>NZ_CP192045.1:6465000-9924655 GCF_050948475.1 Pseudonocardia sp. CA-142604 | reverse complement strand
CGGTCCGGGCTCCCCTCCGGTCGTCGCTCCGGACGTGCTCGCGCCCGATCGATCGATCATCCCCAGGCTTGTCCACACCTGTGAGCAAGACGCTACGCGGACACGCAGCGACGAATGCGCGCGGGCCCGCGAAGGTGGTGGTGGCCGTGTTTCGGCGATCCCCCCGGATCGAACTGTGAAGGGCGCACGCTAACAATCAGAGCGACTTGCCACAAGCCGCCTGATCGCGCAAGGCTGCATCGGGATGACGAGGCGTGACCTGGTTTGACCCTCTGTGCGGCGGCTGCGTACCCTGGAATCAACCGCGCCCGCGCAGGTGAGCCGCGTGCTGTCCTAGGACCGCCGTCGGTTTGTGCGGGTGTCGCAGCACCACCGCACCACCAGTCCGAACCCGAAGCACGATGATCACCGACGGTCGGCTTTGCCGCGCCGTCGACCAGGAGAGCCGACCGTGAGCAAGGGCAAGCGCACCTTCCAGCCGAACAACCGCCGCCGGGCCCGTACCCACGGCTTCCGGTTGCGCATGCGTACCCGCGCCGGCCGAGCCATCATCGCGGCCCGCCGCGGCAAGGGCCGCGAGCGGCTCTCGGCCTGATTCGGCCGTCCCGGTGTTGCCGGCCGGATCCCGGCTAACTCGCCGGGACGAGTTCGCTTCCGTCGTTCGGCGGGGCCGGCGCAGCGGACGGTCACGGCTTGTCGTCCACATCTGTGGCGGGGCCGGAGACGGTGGGCCGCGGGCGGGGTTCGTCGTGAGCAGAGCAGTCGGAAACGCCGTCGTCCGGCACCGGGTGACGCGCAGACTCCGCCATCTCGTCGCGCCCCGGCTCCAGCAGCTCCCGTCGGATGCTCTCCTCGTCGTCAGGGCGCTGCCGCCGGCTGCTGACGCCTCGTCGGCCGAGCTCGCCGAGGACCTCGACGCCGGCCTGCGGAGTGCGATGCGAAAGCTTTCCGGGAGCTCACGATGACTGACGGCGCGCGCCGCTCCGTCGTGACGCGGGCGCTCATCGGCTTGTTGCACTTCTACCAGCACTGGATCTCTCCGGCGCTGCCCCCGACGTGCCGCTTCTACCCCTCCTGCAGTGCCTATGCGATCGAGGCGCTGCAGGTGCACGGCGTGCTACGCGGATCGTGGCTCACGCTTCGTCGGTTGCTGCGGTGTGCGCCGTGGCACCCTGGCGGTATCGACCCGGTGCCACCGCGCCGTTCCCGCTCGGCCCGGAACCACCTCGAGGAGCAAGCGCCGTGCTGAACTTCATCTACTACCCGGTCTCGTTCATCCTCTGGGTATGGCACAAGGCGTTCGGCTACCTGTTCGGTGAGTCCAGCGGCATCGCCTGGGCCCTGGCGGTGGTGTTCCTCGTCTTCACGCTGCGCGCGATCCTGTACAAGCCGTTCGTCGGCCAGGTGCGCTCGATGCGCAAGATGCAGGAGTTCCAGCCGGAGATCGCGAAGCTCCGCAAGAAATATGCGAACGACCGGCAGAAGCAGGCCGAGGAGATGCAGAAGCTCCAGAAGGAGCACGGCGTCAACCCGGTGGCCGGTTGTCTTCCCGTTCTCGTCCAGGTGCCGGTCTTCATCGGCCTCTTCCACGTGCTGCGTGAGTTCGGCCCGATCCTGCCCAACGGCGCACCGCGCACCGAGAACTACTACTTCGACGCGAGCGGCGTTCAGTCGTTCAACGACGCCAACCTCTTCGGCGCCAAGCTGGGCGCCTGGGTGACACAGGGCGAAGCGGCGTTGCGTGCGCTTCCAGGCGGTGGCACCACCATCGCCAACATGCTCATCGTGATGATCCCGCTGATGATCGCGGCGGGCATCTTCACCCACATCACGGCACGGCACTCGGTGGCCCGCCAGACCGCGGCGCAGGGTGAGAACCCGCAGACCGCGATCATGAACAAGTTGATGCTGTACGTCTTCCCGATCGGCGTCGTGGTCGGTGCGCCGTTCCTGCCGCTCGCGGTGCTCCTCTACTGGGTATCCAACAACCTGTGGACGCTCGGCCAGCAGTACGTGGTGTACCGGCGCATCGACGCCGAGGAGAGCACCAAGCGCGAGCAGGCGGTTGCCAACCGCCAGTCGCTGGCACCGCGCCCCGGCCAGAAGCCGGTGCGGCCCGAGACTCAGTCCCAGGATCAGCCGACGAAGCGGCCCGGCGCGAAGCCGGTCGCCCGCAAGCCGGATACGTCCTCCACGAACGGCACCACGAACGGCACCGCGAACGGCACCGCGAATGGAACGGCCAACGGTTCGGCCACGCCGGCCGCCGCCGGGGAGTCCTCAGCCAACGGCGCCACCAAGAGCACGAACAGCACAGCAGGCGACTCCGCGAGAAGCGCGCGCAGCGGTGGTGGCTCTCGGCCGCCCGCGCGGCGCCCGCGCAAGCGCCGCTGACGACGAGCCATCCGCGGTCGCCCTCGCCGGCGACCGCAGCGGTGTGCCGGGGCGCCCCGGTGTCATCGCAACCGTTTGGGAGAGGAGACGCATCGTGCCGAAGACTGCGCAGGACGGGGCCACCGAGAGCGTCGCTGCGAGCAGCGCCGAGGACCAGCTGGTGCGCGAGGGCGATATCGCTGGTGACTACCTCGAGCGGTTGCTCGACGTGCTGGACTACGACGGGGACATCGACCTCGACGTCGAGGCCGGCCGGGCGATCGTGAGCATCGACGGTGGTGACGACCTGGACAAGCTGGTGGGCGAACGCGGCGCGGTGCTCGAGGCACTGCAGGAACTCACCCGGCTCGCTGTACAACAGGCGTCCGGAAACCGCAGCCGGTTGATGCTCGACATCGCCGGCTGGCGAGAGGCGCGGCGTGAGGAGCTCACCAAGCTCGGCACCCGCACGGCGAAGGACGTTCTCGCCTCCGGCGAGTCCGTACGGCTGCGGCCGATGACCCCCTTCGAGCGCAAGGTCGTGCACGACGCCGTCGCTCGCATCAAGGGCGTGTCCAGCGAGAGCGAGGGCGAGGAGCCGCGGCGGCAGGTCGTCGTCTTCCGCGGTGCCTGACGTTCCGGCCACCCCCGTCTCGAGCGAGGGGGTGGCCGGTTCTGTTTTCGGGGATCGCTTGCCCCTCGCTCAGCGGTTCGCCGAGCACCTCGTTACGTCCGGTGTGGAGCGAGGTCTGATCGGGCCGAGGGAGGCTCCGCGAGTCTGGGATCGGCACGTCCTGAACTGCGCCCTCGTCGCGGAACTTGTGCCGAATGGCGCTCGTCTTGTGGATGTGGGTTCGGGAGCGGGGCTTCCCGGGATACCGTTGGCGCTGGCCCGGCCTGATCTCCGCATCGTCCTCATTGAACCCCTCGCGCGTCGTGTCGAGTGGCTCCACGAGGTCATCGCGGATCTCGGCCTGTCGATAGCGGTTGAACGCGGTCGGGCCGAGGAGACTGTGGTCCGGCGGCGATGGGAGGGAGCCGACGTGGTGACCGCTCGCGCCGTTGCGCCCCTGGCACGGCTCGCTGGTTGGAGTCTCCCCTTGCTGCGGCCGGGCGGGTTGATGCTCGCCATGAAGGGCGAGAGCGCCCCGGCCGAAGTCGAGCGGGATGCGGCGGCAGTCCGCAAACTCGGCGGCGGGATCCCACGAATCGAGCGGGCCGGGGTCGGAGTCATCGATCCCCCGAGCACGGTGGTCGTCGTGGAGCGGGTACGGGGAGCCGGCAGCCCCGAGCGCTCACGGCGCAGGAGAGGGCAGGCGTGACGTTCAAGGTGTCCCAGCACGAGATGTCCCAGCGCGAGATGCTCCACAACGTTTCACGTGAAACACCGGGATGGACTCCCATCGCGGAGGAGGCGGAGCGAGCGGCGCGGGTACTCCATCCCGACCGACACCGCATGCCGCGGCCGACGCACCGGCGCGTCCTGACCGTGGCCAACCAGAAGGGTGGGGTCGGCAAGACCACGAGCACGGTCAACATTGCAGCGGCACTTGCGATGCACGGTGTCCGCGCGATGGTGATCGACCTCGACCCACAGGGCAATGCCAGCACCGCCCTCGGCGTCGAGCATCGGCTGGGCACGCCGTCGGTGTACGAGGCATTGCTCGGCGAGATCCGTCTCGCCGATGCGGCGGTGCGGAGCACTGCCTCGCCCGACCTCCTGTGTGTTCCGGCCACCATCGACCTCGCCGGTGCCGAGATCGAGCTCGTCAGCATGGTGGCGAGGGAGAACCGGCTGAAGCAGGCGCTGTACGACGGATCGCTCGCCGAGCTCGGGGTGGACTACGTCTTCGTCGACTGTCCGCCCTCGCTCGGGCTCCTCACCGTCAACGCGCTGGTGGCCGCCAGCGAGGTGCTGATCCCCATCCAGTGCGAGTACTACGCGCTCGAGGGGCTCGGCCAGCTGCTGAGCAACATCGACCTCGTGCGGTCGCACCTCAACACGGCACTGCACGTTTCGACGATTCTGCTGACGATGTACGACGGGCGCACTAAGCTGGCCGACCAGGTCACCAACGAGGTGCGCGGCCACTTCGGCCCCACAGTGCTGCGTACAGTAATTCCCCGCAGTGTCAAGGTCTCCGAGGCACCCGGGTACAGCCAGACCGTGCTCGCCTACGACCCAGGCTCGCGTGGAGCGATGAGCTATGTCGACGCGGCCCGTGAGATCGCCGAGCGCGGAGCGCGCATGGACGTACCCATCGACCAAGACGGGCGGTAAAGGATGAGCGAGCGGGCAGGCCCAGCGGAGCGGGTGGCAACCCAGCGCAAGGGCGGGCTGGGACGTGGCCTGGCGGCTCTCATTCCCACCGCACCGCCTGGTGGCGCCCCGGCGGCGTCGGCATCCACGGCAGTTCTCACCGCCGCACCCGCCCCCTCGGCAGGCCCGTCATCCACGCCGCGTCCAACCCACCCGGTCGAGCTTTCATCCGTACCGGCGCCCAGCGCCGTCGCCGGGGCCGTTTATCGCGAGATCGACCTGGCCGCGATTCGGCCCAACCCGCAGCAGCCGCGCACCCAGTTCGACGACGAGAGCCTCGCCGAGTTGGAGCACTCGATCCGCGAGTTCGGGCTCCTGCAGCCGATCGTGGTTCGCGAAGCCTCCCCTGGTTCGTATGAGCTCGTGATGGGCGAGCGCCGGTGGCGCGCCGCGCAGCGAGCCGGTCTCGTTCGGCTGCCGGCGATCGTCCGGCGCACGAGCGACGACGCGATGCTGCGTGACGCGCTGCTCGAGAACATCCACCGGGTACAGCTCAACCCGCTCGACGAGGCGGCCGCCTATGAACAGCTGCTGGCGGAGTTCGGCGTCACGCAGACCGAGCTCGCCGACCGGTTGGGCCGTAGCCGTCCGGTCGTCACCAACACGATCCGACTACTGAAGCTGCCGGTATCGGTGCAGCGCCGCGTCGCGGCAGGAGTGCTCTCCGCCGGCCATGCTCGCGCGCTGCTCGGGTTGGACGACGTGGAGCGGCAGGAGGAGCTCGCGGCGCGGATCGTGGCCGAGGGCATGTCCGTCCGCGCCACGGAGGAAGCCGTCGTGCTCCTGCGGCGGGAGGCTCCCGCGTCCGCCAAGTCGGTGCGCCGCAAGACGATGCAGGCGCCCGGAATCCAGGACCTCGCGGATCGCCTGTCCGACACGTTCGACACCCGTGTGAAGGTCGAGCTGGGTCAGCGCAAGGGGCGGATCGTCGTGGAGTTCGGGTCCGTGGAGGACCTGGAGCGCATTGCGAAGCTCATGGACCGCCCCACCGAGGAGTGAGCCTGCCGTCGGATTTCACGTGAAACACGACGGCCGCGTTTCACGTGAACGCCTCAGCGTCGCGCCACCGCCCGCTCGATCAGAGCGGCGTAGAGGTCACCGAGCTTCATCCCCGCCGCCCGTACCGCAGTAGGCAGCAGCGAGGTCTCGGTCAGGCCGGGCGAGACGTTCACCTCGAGGATCTGCACCCGCCCGTCGCCGTCCACCACGGCATCCATCCGGGAGACGTCCCGTAGCCCCAGGAGTTGGTGCGCGGCCAGGGCGGTCTCGGCCAAGGCAGCGAGCGTCATGTCGTCGAGCCGTGCCGGGCAGTGGAACGTCGCGGCGCCCGGCGTGTATCGCGCCGTGTAGTCGTAGACGCCGCCCGCGTCGACCTCGACCGGCGGCAGGGCGCGTGGCTCCTCGCCGTCGTGAACGACGGACACGGCCACCTCGGTGCCGGTGACGTAGCGCTCGGCGAGAACTGTGTCGGCGTACGCGAGGCAGCTGACCATCGCGGCGGGAAGCTCCGCCCGCTCCTTCACCACCTGCGAACCGAGCGCGGAGCCCCCCTGGTCCGGCTTGAGCATCAGCGGGAGACCGAGGCGATCGACCATCGCGTCGAGCACCGCTTGCGCGCCGAGCGCGCGGAACGTCGTGTGCGGGAGCGCCACCCAGTCCGGGGTGTCGAGCCCGGCGCGAGCGAGCTCCGCCTTAGCGGTCGGCTTGTCCCAGGCACGTCGGCACGCTTGCGCCGGCGTGCCGACGAACGGAACCCCGAGAAGCTCGAGCACGGCCTGGACCGAACCGTTCTCCCCCTCGCCGCCGTGCAACGCGATCGCGACGGCGTCCGGCGGGTCGGAACGGAGACGCTCGACGAGCGCGGCGTCGACGTCCCACTCCCGCACCGAGGCGCCCGCCTCCGAGAGAGCAGTGGCGAGCCGCCGCCCGGAACGCAGGGACACCTCGCGCTCGTGGGAGAGGCCTCCGGCCAACACGGCCACAGTTCGTTCGGTCACGGCCGCATTCTGCGGCACGCCGATCTCAAGCGCCGTCTCGGCTCAACTCCCTCGTCTGCGTGACCGGCGTGCCGGGGGCATGGGCGCGCTGGAGGACCCCGGCTGGTCGAGGCGGACCCGGCGTTCGACGGCAAGTACTGCACGAGCCCTCCGGCAGACTGCATCAGCGCCCGCAACCGCTGGCATCCGCGAGCCACCGCGAGCGGTGGCGGCCGTGGGCCGCGCCCCGGCTCCGGGCCACCGATCGCCCCGCTCCCGTCCGCACGATTTCCGCCCCCGACCACACGCGCCGCACCGACGTCCGGTGGGTGCCTTTTACCCGCAATGTGGAGTGGGTCCTGGAGTCGTCCGAGCGTGTCGCGGGCCCATGGCGGGGCACAGGCGGAGTCGGAGGTGTTGGGAGCAGCGACCAGCGGTGCGCGAGCGCGCGCGATCCTGCGCAGGCGGTGCACCACGAGGAGAGGCGGATGACGAACGCCTCCGGCGGGAGACGACACCGCGCGCTTCCCCTGCCCCGCGATGGGCGGCCGTGTGCCCGGCCGCCGTTGTGGAGCTGAGCAACGGCGTGAGTGTCGGATGAACGCCTGCGGAAGCCCCTGCCCCGGTCGCTTTGCCGGCGCGACGGCGGGATCGCGAGCGAGCGGCTCCGGTCTCGGGCCGCCGATTCACGCGCCCGGACAGCGGGGCGGGATGGAGCGGGCGCAACTGCCGCCCACGCCGGAAGCGACCGCACCCCGGCGCACTCGGTCGAGCCGCGTGCCAGGCCGAGGCGGTGCGGATGTTCCGGCTGGACCCGTCGCGGTCTCGACGGCTCGCCGATCGGGCGAAGACTGCCGCGGCGCCCGCCGGGCCGGAGAGGGCGGAGCTGATCAACCACCGGCATGTGCCTCGGCCACTCCCAGAGCTGTCGGCCGACCGGGGATCGTGTTTCACGTGAAACGGCGTGGCTCCAGGGTGAGGACGGCCGTCGCCGCGCGGGTGCCGAGTCTGCGCACCGGGCTACCGGCATCTGGGAGGAACCCCGAGATGCGACCGAAGTGAGCCCGCCACACCCCCGCCGCGAGAGGAGCACGCGGCTCGCCCGCGACCCCCATCCCGCGGCGTCTTGCCGAACATGGGGGCGGGCATCCGGTCCGCGCGCCGGCGCTGTTCCGCGCAGGCGTCCAAGGCGGCGGTGCCAGAACACCGAGGACGGCGCCGAGGCCGACACGACCGCCTGGACCGTCGGCGCGGATCCGCGCGCCGGCAGCACCGCTGGGTCGCCGCGACAGCGGCGTCGACGGCAGTGAAGCCCGACTCAGGCAAGGAGCCACAACAAGCGCACTCAGTGGCAGCCGACCACGTCCGGCATTTCGCTGACACGGACTACTCGCCGACTCGCCGAAGGGGAAGGCGGGTGTCGGTCCTGTGGCGGGAAGGTGATGAAACCAGTCGACTTGCGTGGCCAACTGCTGGCGGCACGAGCCGGCACAGAGAACGCTGAGTGTGCGAGCGGAGACCGACGATGCGGATCCGCCGGCGATGTCAGGAAGCCGTGGATCGCCCGACGGTGCCGTGCGACGGCGCAGCCCGGCGAACCATCGCGTGACGGAATCGTCGCCAGCGCTCTGAGCGAGTGACCTTGCGCCGGAACGGAACGGTGACGAGTTGCCGAGGAGCGGCCAGGCGGCGGAGCCGTTGCAGTGCGCCCATTGAGCGAGCAGGCGACGGATCCGCTGCCGACGTGCCCGACGGACGGCCGCGTCAGCGAACCGCCATCAGGTCGGCGCAACCAGTGACCCCGTACCTATGCGACCGAGGCGTCCCCGTGCCGTGGGACTGGTCGGCTCGGGCGGGGGCGAGTGAGCCGCGCGCGGGGCTGGTCGACTCGGGCCACGGTGCCGTGCGGCCGGTGGTGTCGTAGGACTGACTTGGTGGCGAGATCCGGATAACCGTGCGGCGGAATCGACCGACCTGCGTGGCTGGGCGGAGCTGTGAGGCGGAACCAATCGGAGCCATGGGGCGGAGCTGATCGAGGCGTGGGGCGGAGTCGATCGAGCCGTGGGCGGAACGAGCGAACTTCGCGGCGGAACCGACCAATTTGCGTGGCGGGGCGGAGCTGTGCGGAGGAGCTGATCGAGCCGTGGGGCGGAGCCGAACGAGCCGTGCGGAGGAGCGGGCGAGTTGTGGGCGGAGCCGGGCGATCTGTGTGTCCGCGCCGAGTGAGCAGCGGGGCCGGGTTCGGGCAGGCTGTGGGGCGGAACCGAGCGGAGCGCCGGGGCGGAGCCGAACGAGCCGTGCGGAGGAGCGACCGAGCCCTGGGCGGAGCCGGGCGATCTGTGTCTCCGGGCCGAGTGAGCAGTGGCGCCGGGATCGGGCGAGCTGTGAGGCGGAACCAATCGGAGCCATGGGGGCGAATCGGGCGAGTTGTGCGGGCCGGATCTCTCCTGCGAACGGTGACCGCGTCACCGCGCCGACTGGGTCGCGTCGGCCGTCCGGGCGGCGGTGGCCGCAGGCCGCGAAGCGTGTGTTGGAGCGGCGTTCGATGCGGGCGGGCGATCTGGGCTCGGAGGTCCGCCCGACCGGTTTGGCCGCCACTCGCTCGCCGCGAACCACGTCCCCGCCAGAGGAGCGAGGCGGCAGATCTGGGGTGGTCAGGCGCAGGATCGAGGTTTCACGTGAAACACCGCGCCGCAACCCCCGGGCTCGGACTGAACAACGTGGCCGGGTCAGACGGCTCATCATGCCAACGGTCGACTTGTGCCGGCCGCGACGCCGATCACCCGAGACCACGTGGCGGCGCCGTTTGGCGGTTCGCCTATCCCGGAACGACGGTGGTGCGATCAGCAGCTAGCTGGCCTCGGTGCGCCGTGCGGCCAGAACGGATGACGCGTCTGGCGCGCTCTCATATCGAACCGACGCTGGAGGGTGGCGCGCCCCAGCGCACGTTCGGAACCGTCGCCGAGGAGCTCCGGCAAGAGAAGTCGGCTCCGCCGCGCGGGGCGCTCGGTCCGGCTTCCCCGACGAGTGATGCGGCGGTCCACGCCGACCTCCTCGACCCCGCGTTCGCTCTGTGCGAGCGGCACGAGGGAGGCGGCGGCCGGCGCGTGACACACGTAGCCGGGTCAGCCGAGGCGGGTCATTGCAATGTCCCCGGCCGGACCGTGCGCGCCCGTGCTCGCGGGAATCGGCGTGGAATCCGCCCCGCTCGGGCCGACCGCGGACGGCCCGCCCTCCCTCGGAAGCTGAACGTCTCAACGGCATCGCCCCCACGGCGTCACGCGCATTCCTCCCCGGGCGGACCTCGCGGGGTTGTCGTGTCGGTCGCGGCGGAGGACTCCTTCTCCGTGCCGGATCGATGGTTCACGCGCGGGACCAGCGTCCAGGGTGTGCGAATGCCGACCTGTGCCGCGGAGTATCGAGCCGCTGTCCGGGGCCGGTCCGCTCGGACGGCGGGTCAGACAAGTCGCGAGCTGGGCTACCCGGATAGCGACCCGCGGCTGTGTTTCACGTGAAACAGGTATGGAGCGCCGGTGTCGGCGTGGGTGCACGTCGCCCTGCGCGGCACCGTCCCGTCGTCTGCTGACAGACGACGGGAGCCGCCGAGTCGACCGATCGTTGCGCGGGCCGGCCGCTCGCGGCGGGAACGCAGGCGCTGACCCCCGGGGTGGAGTGTGGAGGATTGCCGCCTGGCGGCGGCCCGCGATCCCGGCACGGTCGGCTAGGCCCTCGCACGAGTGCCGGTGTTCCGAGCGTCGTCACCGAACATCTCGCTGCCGGGCCGGCCGAGCTCTCGGGCCAGGAGATCCGGGAGCGCATGACCGGCAACCTGTGCCGGTGTGGCGCTTACAACGGGATCGTCGAGTCGATCCAGGAGGTCGCCTCGGGCGACCTCGATCTGCTGGAGGGCGCGCGATGAGGCCGTTCGCCTACGTCAGCGCGCCGGACGTCGCCACCGCGTCGGAGCCCCGGGCGAACTTCATCGGGGGCGGCACCAACCTCGTCGACCTCATGCGCGAGGACATCGATCAGCCGGCCGCCTCGGCGGCTCTGCTCTCCCGGTAGCAGACAGACTCGGCCGTTTGCTCCCGCCCGGGCGCGAGGCATTCCGACGGCCTGTTTCACGTGAAACCACGCCAGGCCCGACAGCCGCACGCCACCAGTCAGCAACCCCCCCCGCACGCTCAACCCGGCGCCGGAGCCGAGGACCCAGCACGGCCAGCCGGCCCCGGAAGCCATCAGCTCGGCGGCTCCCGTCGCCTGGCCGCAGGCGGACTGGACGGCGTCGTCGATGGGTTCCGCCCCGCCGCCAGCACTCAGAACGCGCCATGTTTCACGTGAAACGGCGCTGTGCTCGACAAGCCGCGCCACCAGTCGGCAGCCGTACACACGCTCGACCCGGTGTCGGTGCGCCGGGGACCCAGCACGGTTGGCCCCGCCCGCAGAGCGACTCGGCCGACTCGGCGGCCCCTAGTCCGCCTGCACACGGAGAGGACGGGGGCGCGCACGGCAATGGGCTCGACCGGCGCCGGAACTCCCACGCCTTGTTTCACGTGAAACCGCGCCACGCTCGACAAGCCACAGCATCAGCCCGCAGCCCTACACGTACGCCTGGGGCAGCGCGCGCAGTCCCGCGCAGGCGGCTAGCCGTGGAAACGCTCGGCGGTGGCGACGCGGTGTTTCACGTGAAACCCCGATCCAGTGCCAGCCCGCTCATCCGATCACGGCGACCCGCTGGGCAGAGAAGGTTCCGGAACGATTCGGCCGACTCGGCGGCCGGATCGGACGGTGCCGCGGAGGGCGGCGGGCTCCGCCTCAGCGCTCGCAGCCGGCCGTCTGTTTCACGTGAAACACGCCGCGCTTGAAGCCGCAGCGCCCTGAAGACAACGGGTTCGAGCCGCTCAACTTCGTGGGCGTGACTGGCGAGCGGCTGCAGAAGATGACCGTTGCCAAGGTCTTCGGCGGCACCTTCGCCCGCCCGGTAGGCGAATCGTTCCCCCTGGCGGTTCTCCCCTACGACAATCCGTGCGACGCCAGCCGGCGCCGGCGTTCTCGGAAGCAGGCGCGCGACGCCAGGACGAACGCTCGGCGGTGACGACGCGATGTTTCACGTGAAACCCCGATCCAGCGCCAGCCCGCCTATCCGATCACGGCGACCCGCTGGGCAGAGAAGGTTCCCTCCGAGGCGCCTCCGCGACGCGCGCTAGCCGGGATAGGTGCGCGCAATGCGCTTGCTGCCGGGCGCCCGTGCCGCCCGGACGGTCGACGCGCGATGGGGGAAGCCGCCGAGTCACGGCTCCTTTGTCCGCGCGGCTCGGGACTGGGCAGGTTCTGCTGATGAGCCGGTGAGTTCCATCGAACGACCGGGCGAGTCGAATCGCGTGACTCGCCTCCTCGTGCGGCGAGGATGTGATGAGCGGACCGGGACCGCCGTCGTCGGGAGGACCCGTTGGATCGCATCCTCCACCGGCGGTCAGCGTCGCGAACTGATCGACCTTCCAGCCGGAGCGGTGGTTGCACTGGCGGACTCTTCCGCTGGCTTCGACGCCCGCCGCGACCGAGGCGCCCCCGTGCTGCGGGACTTGTCGGCTCGGGTGGCGTGGGCGAGTGAGTCGCGCGCCGGGACTGGTCGACTCGGGCCGCGGTGTCGGGCGGCCGGCGGTGGGGCAGGACTGAATTGGGCGGCGAGATTCGGATAATCGTGCGGCGGGACCGACCGACCTGCGCGGAGGAGCCGTGCTGCGCGGAGGAGCCGATCGAGCCGTGCGGCGAAACGAACGAACTCCGTGGCGGGCTGGGCGAGCTTTTCGTAGGAGCCGTGCGAGCTGTGGGGCGGGGCCGAGCGAGCCGTGCGGCGGAACGAACGAACGCCGCGGCGGGGCCGGGCGAGCTTGCGGAGGAGCCGATCGAGCTGTGGGCGGAGCCGTGCGAGCTGTGGGGCGGGGCCGAGCGAGTCGCGCGGAGGAGTGATCGGGCTGTGGGAGGAGCCGGGCGATCTGTGTGGCCGGGCCGGGTGAGCGGCGGGGCCGGGATCGTGCGACCTGCGGGGCGGAACCGAGCTGAGCCGTGGGGCGGGATCGGGCCGATCTGTGTGGCTGGGTGGAGTGAGCAGCGGGGCCGGGGTCGGGCTCGCCGTGGGCGGAACCGAGCCGAGCCGTGGGGCGGATCGGGCGAGCGTTGCGGAGGGGCCGACCGAGCGGCGGGGCAGGATCGGGCGAGCTATACGGGGACGAGGGAGCAGCGGGGCAGTGTCAGGCGAGCTGTTGGCTGAGCTGAACATAGGTGGGCGGGGCCGGGTGAGCTGTGCGATGGGCCGAGCACGCAGCGGGGTGGGGTCGGGTGAGCTGTGGGTGGTCCGGGCTAGCTGTGCTGTGGGGTGCGGAGAGCCGTGTCGAGGGACTGGCTGATCCGCGCTCTAACTGGCTCCCTCACGACACGGCGCCTGGTCCAGTAATCGCAACCGCCGACCGGCGGGTCCATCGCGGGCGCCCCAGGGCCAGCCGGAGCTCGCCTCTCTTTCACGGCGCGTGGTTCGACCCGCGCTCACCGCCGCTCGGGTGCCTGCTCCACCACGGCGGAGGCGGCGCGAGCGGCCAGCTCCGGTGTTGCGACGTGGTGGTCGATGCGCCCTCCCGTGTCGTTGTCGGAGGCCCGTCCCCCGTAGGGCCACCGGTACGGCCGCTGCTGCCCATGCCCGAGGCGACCGCCTCTACTGGTTCGAGCCCGATGTCCTCAGAGTCGGCAACGAGCCGGACGACGAGGTCCTCGCTCGCGCGCCGGGTGCTGCAGGACGGCGGACCTGCTTTCAGTATCGGGATCGGCTGGTCACGGCGCTGAACCGCTTGGGCCGCGTCGTCACCGCTCGGGATCTCGGTTGCGGGCCCGGCTTGTCGTTTCACGTGATCGGCTCGCTCATGCTGTGGGGCCGAGTGATCCGCGCGCCGCTGGTTTCGTCTGTAGCGAGTCGCACCGCCTCGACCGGCGATGCGAATCGCCGGGCCGCCCGACTCTCCTACCCTCGACCCCGCCCGCCCTGATGCGCCGCCTCTTTCGCGCTGCCGCTCGGCGTCCTGCTGCCGGATCGACTGCGCGCGCGTGCATTTCGACTGGCCACCTCGCGTAGCGAGGCCGTCGAATTGGGAGCGGCGGGGGTTTGCGCCTGCTGATGTGGCGGGCGGGTTCTGCACCCACTCCCGCGTGACGTCCGGACCGAGCAGCTCGTCGACCTCACGCAGGAACGCCTTCTCCCGCCCCGACAACACGCGGCAGTCGACCACCGCTTCGGCCGAGGAGGGATGACGTTGGCCTCGCAGCCCGCCGAGAGGTTGGCCGTGTCGCTTACGGTGGCGCCCACCATCCGGGCGAGCAGCCCGAGCTTTGGCAGCTCGGTTCAGGGGGTGTGAGGGCTGGGTGTCTGGGGGCCGTTGCGAGCCGGTGCCGGGCCGAGCGCCGGGCGGGTAGGCGTGCCGAACGTGCGCATGACGTCGAGCTCGGCCTCGAGCACTCCCGCGAGCCGCCGCACGCCCTCCGTGATGCGCTCGGGCGTCGGGTAGCAGTACGACAGCCGCAACTGCCGGCTGCCGAACCCGTCGGCGTAGAAGCCGGTGCCGGACGCGTAGGCGACGCGCGCGGTGACCGCCCGCGGCAGCATCGCCTTCGTGTCGACGCCCTCCGGCACCGTCAGCCAGACGTAGAAGCCGCCGTCAGGCACGTTCCACGTGCAACCGTCGGGGAGGTAGGTCTCGAGGGCGTCCAGCAGAGCGTCCCGGCGGTCGCGGTAGGCCTCGGCGAACGTCTTGATCTGGCTGTGCCAGTCGTGGCCGGAGAGGTAACGCGACACGAGCATCTGCGTGAAGCTCGGCGGGCAGAGAGTGGCCGACTCCGCGGCCAGCACGAGCCGATCGCGTACCGCGGGTGGCACCAGCGCCCACCCGACGCGCAGCCCGGAGGCGAACGTCTTGGAGAACGACCCGAGGTAGACCACCGACGAGTCGAGGGAGCGCAGGGCCGGGTAGGTGCGGCCGCTGAAGCCGAGGAGGCCGTACGGGTTGTCCTCCACGACGCCGACGCCGTGGGCGGCGCAGATCTCCAGCACCTCGGCCCGGCGCTCGACGGCGAGCGTGACGCCGGCCGGGTTGTGGAAGTTCGGGATCGTGTACAGGAACTTGGGAGTGATGCCCTGCGCCGCGAGCGTGCGGAGAGCATCGCGCAGCAGGTCGGGCACCAGGCCGTGCTCATCCATCGCGATGTGCACCACGCGGGCCTGGTAGGCCGCGAAACTGCCCAGCGCGCCGACGTACGACGGGCCTTCGGCGAGCACGACGTCGCCGGGGTCGCAGTAGATGCGGGTGACGAGGTCGAGCGCCATCTGCGACCCGACGGTGACGACCACGTCGTCCGGGTCGGCGCGGATGCCTTCGAGCGCCATCACCTCGCAGATCTGCTCGCGCAGGGCGGGCACTCCCTGCGCCGAGCCGTACTGCAGCGCCACCTCGCCCTCGCGCTGTACGAGGTCGGCCACCTCGGCCGCGAGTGCGCCGAGTGGCAGCGCGGCGAGGTTCGGCATGCCGCCCGCGAGGGAGACGACCTCCGGCCTGCTGGCGACGGCGAACAGGGCACGAATCTCCGAGGCCGTCATGCCCGCTGTGCGGGCTGCGAACCGCTCGGTTGGTGCTGCCGCTGCTGCCGTGTGGATGCCGAAGGGTCGTGGAGACGGGGGCGTGTCCGACTGCGGCACGGTGGATCCTCCCGGAGAATTCCTCGGCAGTGGGGATGTCGTTCAGCTAAGCAGGCTGGCCGAGTGTAACCGGGAAGGGGGAACATTCTTCAGTTCGTCGTGGGTGAGACACCGGTCGCAGTACTTGGGGTGTCCTTCCATGCTGGATCGATCTATCGTCGGAGAAGTCGGCGCGAGGGGCGGCGGCATTCCGATGATGATCTTGGCGCCGGAGGTTGCTCTTGTCCTGGCATGTGGCGCCCCTCACCCTGGACAATCTCGATGATTTGCCCAAGCGGTGCCGAAGGTGCGTGTTCTGGGAGCTGTCGGAGCACCTGGGTAAGCAGGCGGCCGACTTCGGTTCCACCGAGCTCGAGAAGGAAGCCTGGGTCTCCGAGGTGCTCCTCGAGTGGGGCTCGTGCGGACGCATCCTGCACATGGACGGCGTTCCCGCCGGCTACGTGATCTACGCACCGCCCTCAGCGGTGCCGCGCGCCGCGGAGATGCCCACCGGCCCGGTAAGCGCCGACGCCGTGTTGCTCACCACCATGCAGGTGATGCCGGAGTTCGCCGGCGAGGGTCTGGGCCGGATGCTCGCTCAGGCCGTCGTCCGTGATCTCACTCGTCGTGGTGTCAAAGCCATCGAGGTGTTCGGTGAGCAGCGCCCGGGCAACGAGCCCGCTTGCCTCATCCCCGCCGACTTCCTCCGCCGCGTCGGCTTCAAGACCATCCGGCCGCATCCGCGCTACCCGCGGCTGCGCATGGAACTGCGTTCGGCGATGACGTGGAAAGAGGACGTAGAGGCTGCGCTGGAGCAGCTGCTCGGCACGATCACGATCCCGATGCAGGCCAGCAGTGTGACCCAGGAGTCCTACCGTCAGGTACCCAGCCGCTCGTGATCGCCGCTCACAGCGGCGTACAGGGCGCGCTGTACGCCGCGCTGGCGGCCTGTGACGACCACCCTGGGGCGATGGGCCGATGGTGGGTATTGCACGCCCCAGGGTGGCGTACGTCGTGATTTTCCGTTCCGGAGCCCGGATCAGATGGCCTGTGCGCCGCGTTCCAGCTCGCGAGCCAGCACATCCGAGAAGGTGAACGTGCCGGTGGGCTGATCGTCCTGGCCCAGCAGGTAGAGCCGCTTCACGGCGACGAGGATGCCTTCGGCGACGACGTCACGGAACGCGGGATCCAGCAGCCGCCTGCGGTCACCGATGTGGGAGAGGTAGCCGATCTCCACGCGCACGGTGGGCATGCGCGTCAGTCGCAGGAGTTCCCATGTGCGGCCCTGCGTGCGGCAGTCGTGCATCGCGGTACGGGTGAGCAGCTCCCGCTGGATGAATCCCGCAAGAGCCTCACCGACGGTGGACGTGGCTCCAGAACCGTTGCCGAAATGGAACGTGGCAAGGCCCTGGGCGTGCATGCTCCGGTTGGCGTCGGTGTGCAGCGAGAGCACGAGGTCGGCGCCCGCGTTGTTGGCGAAGGCTGCACGCTCGGTCTCAGCGGGGCAGGTGTCCTCCTGCCGGGACAGCATCGCGTCCATCCCCGTGGCCGACATCCTGCCGACCAGCCGGCGCGCGAGGTCCCACATGAGGTCGGCCTCCGCGACACCGGCGGCGACGATGCCGCGGTCGGGTCCGCCGTGTCCCGGGTCGACGACGATTCGCTTGCCCCGCAAACGGGGCCCGGCCTGCCGCAGCAGCTCCTGTTCGCGCAGGAGGTGCGGACGGCCGCCGGTGACCTTCCGCCCGAGCTGGCGCAGGGACCGTAGCGTGGCGGGCCCGCAGAGTCCGTCGGGCAGGAGGCCGTACTCGCGCTGGAACTTGCGCAGCGCGGCCTCCGTCTGCTCGTTGAACACCCCGCCAGGGCGGCCGGGGTCGTAACCGAGTTCGAGGAGCCGCTCCTGCAGGGCGACGACGTCGTCGCCGCTCATCGGTGCAGAGATCATCAGGGCGAGCATGCGGTCGCCGAGGCTCCAGCCGGCCTCACGCAGCGCCCGGTAGGTAGCCGGCCCGACGATGCCGTCGGTGATCAGGCCCCGCTGTTGCTGGAAGGCCCGCACGGCCTGCTCGAGGGCGGCGTCGAACCGGTCGTCTTCCTGAGCTGGACCGCCCGTACTGTCACCGAGCAGGCCGAACCGTCGCAGCGTGGACCGGATCTCGACAACGTTGGGACCGCTGTCACCTCGGCGCAGCAGCTGCATGCACCCCTCGCTCGTTCGTCAGGCACCGACGTTTCGGTGCTGGGCCGTCGCTCATTGTGCCCTGCCGGTTCCCCGATGGGGGACGGCGGGCCGTGTCCACCGAATTTTGTGTCGTGATAGACAAGTACCCCGCTTCCGGCTTCGGGAAGCGGGGTACTTATGGGTGGTTCTGGACTCAGCCCAGGTAGTCGGCCAGGTCGGAGAGCAAGGCGGCCTTCGGCTTGGCCCCGACGATCTGCTTGACCGGCTTACCGTCCTGGAAGACGATCATCGTGGGAATGGACATCACCTGGTAGTCACGGGCAGTCGCCGGGTTGGCGTCGATGTCCAGCTTGGCCACGGTCAGCTTGTCCTTGTTCTCACCAGCGATCTCGTCGAGCACCGGGGCGACCATCTTGCACGGGCCGCACCAGGTGGCCCAGAAGTCAACAACGACCGTTTTGTCGCTCTTGAGGACGTCGGCGTCGAAAGAGTCGTCGGTGACGTTCACCGTGTTGGCCATTCTGATCTCCGTTCTCGGGAAAGAAACTAGTGAATTCGATTCAGCCGCTGACTACGGCGACCTGTTCGGCCGCCTGCCCGTATCCACCGCCGGCCAGTTCGCTGGGGACGGGGCCGTCGGCCAGCCAGCGCTCTGCATCGATCGCGGCCGAACAGCCGGTGCCGGCGGCGGTGATCGCCTGCCGGTAGGTGCTGTCGACGAGGTCGCCCGCGGCGAAGACGCCCGGGATCCCCGTGCGGGTGGAGGGAGCCTCGACCTGGACGTAGCCGGCCTCATCGGTGTCGATCTGACCCCGCACGAGCTCACTGCGGGGGTCGTGGCCGATCGCGACGAACATGCCGGACACCTCGAGGACGGACTCCTCTCCGGTGACCGTGTCGCGCAGCTTCAAACCCGAGACGCTGCCCTCACCGAGAACTTCGAGGACCTCGGTGTTGGTGCGCCAGTGAATCTTCGGCTCGTTCTGGGCGCGCTCCAGCATGATGCGGGAGGCGCGGAACTCGTCGCGGCGGTGCACGATCGTGACCGTGCGGCCGAAGCGCGTGAGGAAGAGGGCCTCCTCCATCGCCGAGTCACCGCCGCCGATGACAGCGATGTCCTTGTCGCGGAAGAAGAAGCCGTCACAGGTGGCACAGGCGCTGACGCCACGGCCCAGGAGCAGCTGCTCCCCCGGAACGTGCAGGTAGCGAGCGGCGGCACCCATCGCGAGGACCACGGCGCGGGCGCGGTAGGTGACCCCGTTGGCCACGACCGTCTTGACCTCGCCCTGCAGCGACACCTGCTCGACGTCCTCGGCGCGCAGCTCGGCGCCGAAGCGCGTGGCCTGGTTGCGCATCTGCTCCATGAGCTCAGGGCCCATGATTCCGTCGGTGAAGCCCGGGTAGTTCTCGACCTCGGTCGTGGTCATCAGGGCGCCGCCGAACTGGGTGCCTTCGAAGACCAAGGGCCGCAGCTGCGCACGCGCGGCGTAGACCGCTGCGGTGTAGCCTGCCGGCCCGGACCCGATGATGATCAGTTCACGCACCTCGTCGGTGGTCACTGGCGCGTCCTCCCTGTTGTCTCTGCCTGTCAACACGATCCCAGGGACGGGCATTCCTACTGCTACCGGGCGGCGACCGAGGGTGAGGCGGCTCACCCCCCGACCACCATTGACTCCAGCAACATGCCGTGACCAGGGCCGCATTCCGAGTCGACGACGACGACGTCGAAGGTTCCCAGCCGTCCGGTGACCAGCACGAGTAGCACTGCCTCCTGGCCGCCCAGCGTGACCTGGCGGCCTCCCACCAGGGGCGCGTCGGGTGCCAGCGCCGGTGCGGCGGCTCGCAGGCAACCGGCGCGTCGTGCGGGATCCGCCAGCGGGCCGGCGTCCACCGAGCCGACTGCGGAGCGAGCGACGGCAGCCAAGTTCACCCGGTCGATGGACGGGGCGGGTTCGGGTCGAGACGACAGCACGCCGGCGAGAACGAGCACGACGAGCACGGCGGCCACGCCGACCACGGCCAGCGGCCGACGCCACGACGACCTCGTGGCAGTCGTCCACGACCGGCGCCGCCGTGCGGGCCGTCGCTGATCGAGAGAGGAGACGGCCGGACTCGGCTCACCGGTCGCGGCCTCTGCCTCCAGAGCGGCCACCCATCGAGCGGCGAACTCCGGTGGTACGGGCGGTGCGGGCAGCTCGGCGAGCTCGCGGCGAGTGGCTGCGAGGGCGTGCAGTACCGCGGCCGACTCGGGGTGGGCCGCAGCGGCCGCGCGCACCTGCGCGGCCTGCGCCGGCTCCAGCACACCCCCGTGCAGGTCGGCGAGCTGCGCGAGGTCGGGGCGTGGAGGGGTCATCGCTCCTCCTCCCGCAGGTGTCCGAGCAGCACCGCCAGGCGTGCGCGGCCCCGTGCGCAGCGGCTCTTCACCGTGCCCACTGGCACCTCCAGCATCTCGGCGGCTTCCACCACCGGCCAACCCTGGACGTCCACCAGCACCACCGCCAGCCGCTGCTCGACGGGGAGCGCCGCGAGCGCGGCGTCGACGGACAGGCGCGTGACCAGTTCCGTGGCGAGGTCGGGATGCCTCGCCGGCAGCTCGCGCTCCGGCAGCGGGACCGTGCTGCGCCTGCTGTCGTGCCGGATCCGGTCGATGCACGCGTTGACGAGGATCCGGTGCAACCACGTGCGCACCGAGGCCTCGCCCCGGTAGGAGCCCGCCCGGCGGTAGGCGGCGACGAGGGTCTCCTGCACGGCATCGGCGGCGTCCTCGGGATGGTGGAGCGTGCGCAGTGCCAACCCCCACAGCCGGGATTGGTACCGCGTCGCCAGCTCGGTGAACGCGCTCGGATCGCCGGCCCGGTGCGCGGCCAGCAGCTCCGCGTCGGTGGGAGCCGGGGAGCGCACGACGCGGAGATTAGGTCGAGATGCCCGTCTCCCGTGGCCGTTCCGGAGAATTGATGGTGGTCAGGAGCCCGCGCGGTGGAACTGGACCTCGTCGATCTGGCTGACGTTGGCGTCGCCCCCGCCGCTGAGCTTGGTGATCCACAGCAGCACGTGGGTGACGGGCTGGCTCCCGGCGAGCGAGACAGGCGTGGTGCCGTCCCGGAGGGTGACCTCGGTGATCGGTGAGGTGTCGCGGAAGGACGAATCCGCGGCGGGAGCCGAACGCACCTCGATGACGGTGCCGGCGCTCGGCGACTCGATCTGCAGTTGGGAGAGCTGCACCGCCGAGGCGAACGACACCATCACCCCGACGCCGGGCTTGAGCGCAGGGAACTGCTGCTTGTAGATGAAGGTGCTCCACCCGCTCGACGGGTCGCCGTCGATCACGCGGGACACGCGGCTGGAGTTGTCGGCGTCACCCACCGGGTCATAGACCTTGACGCCCGCGACTGCCGCGATACCGCCGTCGCCGCCGACCTGTGGTGCGGCGTCGGCCGGGGCGCCGTTCGACGAAGCGGACGGGCTGTCGACGACGATGGGCGGCCCGTTGCCGTCCGAGAACACCGAGCCCAGCTGCATGCTGATGTAACCGATGACGAAGACCACGGCCACGGCGAGTGCGGTGAGTCCGATCGCGAGCTTGCGCTTCCGCCGCGGGTCGGGTGCAGCGACGGAACGGCCACCGTCCTGCCATACGTCTCCCGGGTCGGACGGGACGCCGTCGTGGGCCGGGGGGAACAGGGCCATGCGGTCGTGCTCGTCGACCACCTCGGTGAGCAGGCGGTTGACCGCCGCGGCGGTGTGGACGTGGCCGGGGGCGCCGTCAGGTCCGAGGGTGCCGCGGGCGAGGGTGTCGAGCTCGACGGGAACGCCCGGCCGCTGCTCCGACGGCGGCAGGAGTGCCCCGGCCGGGGTGCGCTCGGCCGGGCTCAGGCCTGCGAGGGCGGCGTCGGCGCTCGACAGCGGCCAACGGGCGGTGAGCAGGGTGTAGAGGACGGCTCCGAGTCCGCGCACGTCGTCGGCCGGGGTGACGTCGGGGCGCGGTAGGACGAAGGACAGCTGCGCGCGCCCCTCCGGGGTGATCCGTACCCGTTGAGGGTGGTCGCAGCCCAGAACCAGGCCGTGGCGGTGTGCCTCCTCGGCAGCCGCGGCGAGCGGAGCGACCGCCCGGGCTGCCGCGATCGGCTTGATGAGCCCCTCGGCCATCACCTCGGTGAGGCTGCGCCCGGGCACCCATTCGGTGACGGCGACTCCCAGCACGTCGTGCGGCATGCCGCCGGTGCCGGGAGTGAGGACGTCGAGCAGGCGGGCGCAGCCGCTGTGCTCGAAGCTGCCCGCGCGCAGTGCGCGGGCCACGATCGCGTCTGCGCGTGCCATGGCTTCGTGCTCGGACCCGCGGTCGGCGGGGAAGCGGCGCAGCACGGTGGCGCCCACGTCACGGCGCAGGATGGTGTCCTGGGCACGCCAGAACTCGGCGCCCGCCGCCGCGTCGGATCCGACGCGCGTGCGCAGGCGGTAGCGCCCGGCGAGCTCGGTGCCCGGGGTGGTGCCGGGCGGGACAGCGGGGAGGGTCGGGGCGTCCGGAGGTGACGCATTGTTCGCCGGGGTTCGGTCCTCAGGGCGCATCTGCTCCGGAACGACCGGTGCGGGCGTCTTGCTCGTGGGCGCGCCCCCATCCCATGGCGCCGCCGCACCCGACGGTGGGCTCGCCAACTCACTCACTGCCAGACCTCCCCGCACACTGCGAAACCACTCCCGCCCCTGTTGAAGAGTACGTCAGCGGGTGGTGCCGCGCCGAGGTTTGCGCCGGTCGACGAGCCGTTCGAGGCGTCCGAGTGCTGTGTCGATTTCGCGAACTCGCAGCAGCTTCATCGCGATGAGGGTGATCACTCCCATGATGACGGTTGCGACCGCGAGTTCGATCCACGCCCTCCCCAGAGTCGAGAGGACGCCGAGCGCCCCGTCGAGCAGGGTGATCGCTCCGAAGGCGACCAATCCGCCGACGATCGAGGCGACGAGTGTGCGTCCGACGCAGGAGAGCACCTCCCCGGTGGGAATCCGCCCCATCCTGCGTCGCAGCAGCATCTGGCCGACCACCGCACCGGCGAGGAAGGACACCGCGTTGGCGGCGGCCAACCCCAGCACGACGTCCTCGGCCGGCAGCAGGAGCGGGCACACCAGCAGCAGCGGAACCTTCACCGCGACGGTGAACAGCTGGATGAGCGTGGGGGTGCGGCTGTCGGTGAGCGCGTAGAACACCCGCAGCTGCAGCATCGTGACCGCGTACGGCAGCAGCCCGAAGGCTGACACGGCGAGCGTCGCGCCCAGCTGGGCGGCGCCGTCGAGGTTCGCCTCCCGAAGTCCGAACAAGGCGACGCCGACCTGCGAGCCGAAGATCGTCAGCAGCGCCGACACCGGCACGAGCAGGACGGCCGAGAGCCTGCTGCCCAGCGACAGGTCCGAAACGACGTCCGCGTTGCGGCCCTCGGCCGCCGCACGGCTCATCCGGGGCATCAGCGCCGTCAGCAGCGAGACGCCGAGCACGCCGTAGGGCACCTGGAGCAGCAGCCACGCGTAGGAGTAGATCGTGACCGACCCGGCGGCCGACGACGCGGCCACGCGTGTGGTGAGGACGAGCCCGACCTGTCCGATGAGCACGTACGCCGCAACCCACACCGCGAGGCCGCCCGCAGTGGTGAGCCGAGGGTCCCAGCCCCAGACAGGGCGGTAGCGGAAGCCGGCCCGGCGCACCGCCGGGATCAGCACCACGGTCTGCACGACGATCCCGAGCGTGGTGCCCAGGCCCAGCACGAGGAGCCGGGCGCTGTCGGGAACCAGCAGGTAGACCCCGACGACCCCGATGACGACGATGTTGTTGAGCACCGGGGCCCAGGCGAAGGCGCCGAAGGCACCACGGCTGTTGAGGATCGCGCCCAGCAGGGCGCCCATGCCGTAGAAGAAGACCTGTGGGAGCAGGAGGTAGGCCAGCACGGTGGCGAGCTGGGGATCGGCCGTGCCGGTGGTGTGGCTACCGAGGTAGAGCCGGGTGAGCAGCGGTGCGGCGAGCATCCCGGCTGCGGTCGCGATCAGCAGCGCGATCCCCGCGAGCGTGAGCAGCCTGCGGGTGTAGGTCTCGCCGCCGTCGCGGTCCTCGGTCTGGGCGCGTACCAGCAGCGGGATCATCACGCTGGACAGCACGCCGCCGATCAGGAACTCGTAGACGATGTTCGGCAGCGTGTTCGAGATCGTGTACGAGTCGTTGAGGATCGTGTCGCCCAGCACGGTGAACAGCGCCACCTGGCGCAGGAAACCGGTGATCCGGCTGACCAGGCTGGCCACCGCCATCAGGCTGCTCGAGCGCCCGAGCGACTGCTCCTTGCGCGGCACGACGACCAACTGCTCCGTCGGGCTGTCGTCCGGTGCGGGACCGCTCATGGGCTCGGGACGCGGGGCGGCGGCTGGGGCCCCCTGCCAGGGGGCCGGGGCGGCCCGTCCGGCCGGCGACGGGCCACCGGGAGGCGGTCGGTGGGCTGGAGGGGGTCCGGGAACGGGTCGCCGGTCTTCGCCGCCGGCGGGACCGGGCCATGGCCGGCCGGGCCTGGGCCGGGGTGCTCCGGGCTGAGGGGCACCGCCTGGTCCGGGGAACCCGGCAGGGGGCCCGTCGCCGGACCGACCTGGGCGGTCCGCGCCGGTTCGCCGCGGACCCGTCGGAGTACCCGGCGGACCGCCAGCACCACGAGCAGTGCCCCCGCGCTCGCCGTCAGCCACACGGTGATGGTGCCGTAAGCGGTGGAGCGCACGCGCAGGCGGCTCGGTGGTCCGAGCAGTTCCCCGTTCGGGGTGCGCACGGCCGCCTGGACGATGAACTGGCCCGAGCGGGTCACCTCGGCACTGACCCGGATCTGGCGGCGCCCCAGCGGTGGCACCTGCTGCGGCGGGATCGGCGCCACCCGCAGGCCTGCGGAGGGCAGGATCTGGACGTTGACCTCGACCGTGACCGGCAGCCCGTTGGCCACGGTGATCAGGATCGGGGCGTCCGACGTCCCGAGCGAGTACGGGCTGGGCGGCTCGAGCACTCGCACCGAGGCACGCAGATCCGCCACCCGCGCTGCCGCAGCGCTCGCTGCGGCGACCGCCTCGGCAGGCCGCCCGCGCCATGCTGCTGAGACGGGCCGCGCGAGGCCGCGTCGCAGTGGACCGAACGCCTCCTCCGGCGTGGCACCTACACCCGAGTCCGGGACGGCCGCGGAACTCAGGTCCTCGATCTCCTGCTCCGTCTTCCGGACGATGTCGACCGCACTGGTGGGTGTCTCCTGACCGCCCGAGCGCAACGGGTAGGCAGGGGCCAACGGGGCCGTACCGGCGGACGGGCCGGCCGCGAGAACCCCGTCGAGCGCGGTGGGCACGATCCGGCCCTCCCCGATCAACTGGTTGACCGTGGTCAGCAGGGCGGCGGCACCGTTCCCCTCCACCGCCCACTGGTGCGGGGGTGCGAGAACGAGGGGGCCCGCCGGGGCGGTCGGACCACCGGCGATCGGGCCGGCCTCGATACGGAAGACGAGCGCGCCGATCAGGTCCTGAGTGGACAGCGCGCCGACCGTCCCGGCGGGAGTGGACGATGCCACCGCTCCACCGGTGCTGGGATCCGGACCCGATGCGGCGCTGGGCCCGGCGGCTGCACGGGTGAGCAGCGGGTCGGTCAGCACCGCGAACTGTGGCAGGCGTCCGCCCACAAGGGGTACGACACCGCTGTGGCGCTGCACGCGGCCCTGGTCGACGCCGTCCGCGGACAGCAGCACCGAGCGACCGTCGGCCGACGCGATCTCGTCGAGAGTGGCGTCGTCGGCGACCCCTCCGACCGGCCAGGTCACCCCGGGTGTGACGGGGGCGTCGAGGACGTCGGAGAGGATCTGGCGACCGTCCCGGATGGTCTGGGCCGCGAGCTGCCCGAGGCCACCTCTCGTCAGAGCGACGAGATCTGCGTCGGCGTAGGGCAGCGCTATCACGCAGCCGCCCTTGGCCACCGCCGCGAGACTGTCCAGCCACTGCCCGGCCACCGCGGCGCCGGTGCCCGGCACGGGCGGGCCACCGCCGGGTTGCTGGACCTGGTAGCCCGCGCGCATCAGGGACGCGGTCTCCACCAGGTCGGGGTCGATGGCCAGACAGGTGGCAGCCCGCACCCGGGAGCCGGGGGGCGCGTCCGCGGCGAGCGCGGCGACGAGGCTGCCGAGTCGTCCGCTGGGAGCCATCGACGCGGCGAGGTCGTCGTCGGTGAGCAGCGTGGGCTCGCCCGGGACGGTCGAGACCCGCCGCGGCGTGTCGGTGATCGGGAACAGCATGGAGAACGGCGTGGCAGGAGGCGGCGGGGGCGCCACTACGGGTCCGGCCCGGCCCGGGCCAGGTGGCAGTGACAACACCGGCAGCAACATCCGCACCGCGGCCAACCGTGCCCGCCTGCCGTCGCTCGGCACCCCGTTGACGTTGACGAGCAGCTCGTGCACTCCGGTCTCGGCGAGCGCGAGAGACGAGTCGGGTGCGCCGCGGAGCGGAACGGTGAGCCGGACCGGCATCTGACCCCGTGGTGCGAGCTCCCCGGGGATGGGCGTGAACTGCGGGGTGATGGCGTCGGCTCTCCCGTCGCCGTCCAGCGCGTCGCGCAGCGCGCCCTCGGTCTGCAGCGCGTTGCCGCGCTGCATCCGGATCACCAGGTCGTCGATGGGCTGGTCGCCGGTATTCGTCAATGTGCCGCTAAATGTGAGCGTGGACGGCCCGGTCGAGGTGACGACACGCGGAGAGAGCTGCGTCAGGTCCAGCCGGAGCGGGCCTGCTGTGTCGTCCGGCCCCTGCTGGAACGGCTCCGGCAACGATGCGGCCGGACTCGGCGCGGCGTTCGCGGCCGTGGCTCCCGGGGCGCCGGGTAGCAGCCCGATGAAAGTCAGGCCTGCCAGTATCAGCCCCGTCAGCGCCAGCGCTGTGGCTACCCGAACCGGTATCGCGACCAGGGTCGCGATCCGTTTCACGCCGTCTCCTCCAACAGCTCCGTGGCCCGTCTGATCAAACGGCGCTCGTCGGCGTAGGCCAAGCGTGACTCGAGCTCGTGGAGTGGCACCCAGGCCACCTCGGAGACCTCGACGTCGGAGTCCGAGAGCTCGCCGCCGAGTGCGCGCAGCAGAAAATGATGCACGGTCTTGTGCACGCGCCGATCCTCGGCGACGAACCAGAAGTCGATGGTGCCCAGTGGTGCGACCACGCGGCCGATGATGCCGGTCTCCTCCTCGACCTCTCTCACCGCCGCCTCCTCGGCCGTCTCACCGGCTTCGATATGGCCTTTCGGCAACGACCACAACAGACGTCCTCGCCGGTCCAGGCGTCCGATCACCGCGGCCGTGCCCGACGCAGGGTCCACGACCAGTCCCCCGGCCGACGTCTCGTCGACAGTCCGCAACCGCCGCCTCCGGTCCGTGGGGCGGCTCGCTCGGCGCCCCCCGGAACGGCCGCGGGATGTGGACATGCGGCGATCGTATCGACCAGACCGGTTCCGGTGCCCGGCCAGCGCTTCGAGTGCAGCATCCTCGTCGCTGCTCGTAATGGGGACGCCTACACTGGCCCGCCGTGTCCGCAGCAGCCCTGGCGCCCGGCGCCGTTCCCCCTGATCTTGTGCGCGCCCAGGAGAATGCGGTCGTGGAGATGGTGCAGATCGGGGCCGTCGCCGAGGAGCTCGCCGGCCGCTTCGCCCTGGCGGGGCACCGGCTCTACCTCGTCGGCGGCAGCGTTCGCGACGCCTTGCTCGGTCGTGAGTCCGGGGACCTCGACTTCACCACCGACGCGCGGCCCGACGCGATTCTCGAGATCCTCTCCGGCTGGGCCGAGGCGGTCTGGGACACCGGCATCGCCTTCGGCACGGTCGGTGCACGCCGCCACGGCAGCACCGTCGAGATCACCACGTTCCGCGCGGACGCCTACGACCGGGTCACGCGCAACCCGATCGTGGCCTTCGGCGACAGCATCGAGGACGACCTCGTCCGACGCGACTTCACCGTCAACGCGATGGCCGTGGAGCTCACCGCGGACGAGCGCCGGTTCGTCGATCCGCACGGCGGCCTGGCGGCGCTCGCGGCCGGTGTCCTCGACACGCCGGCCACCCCCGAGGAGTCCTTTGCCGACGACCCGCTGCGGATGCTGCGCGCCGCGCGGTTCGTCTCCCAGCTGGGCCTGTCACCCGCGCCGCGGGTGGTCGCGGCGATGACGGCGATGGCGGGCGAGCTCTCCCGGATCACGCGCGAGCGTGTCCAGGTCGAGCTGACCAAGCTGATCTGCGGCACGCATCCGCGCCGCGCGATCGAGTTGATGGTCGACACGGGCCTCGCCGAGCAGGTGCTGCCGGAGGTGCCTGCGATGCGCCTGGCCATCGACGAGCACATGCAGCACAAGGACGTCTACACGCATTCGTTGGTGGTGCTGGAGCAGGCGATCGACCGGGAGGAGCCCGGCAGCCCCGACCTCGTGCTCCGCCTCGCCGCGCTGCTGCACGACATCGGCAAGCCCGACACGCGCCGCAAGGAGTCGGACGGGCGGGTCAGCTTCCATCACCACGAGGTGGTCGGGGCGAAGATGGTGCGGCGGCGGCTGCGCGAGCTGCGCTACCCGAAGTCGATCATCGACGACGTCGCCCAGTTGGTGTTCCTGCACCTGCGCTTCCATGGCTACGGCAGCGGCGAGTGGACCGACAGTGCGGTGCGGCGCTACGTCGCGGATGCCGGTCCCCTGCTCGACCGCCTCCACAAGCTCGTGCGCTCCGACTCGACCACCCGCAACCGGCGCCGTGCTGCCGCGCTGCAGCGCAGCTACGACTCGCTCGAGGACCGGATCGCGCAGCTGCGCCAGCAGGAGGAGCTCGACGCCATCCGGCCGGACCTGGACGGCAACGCAATCATGGAGCTGCTCGGCATCCCCCCGGGCCCGCTCGTCGGCAAGGCCTACAAGCACCTGCTCGCGCTGCGCATGGAGCGCGGACCGGTGTCGCGCGAGGAGGCGGAGGCCGCGCTGCGCGCCTGGGCCGCCGAGAACGGTCTCGGCTGAGTACCTCTCAGGTGCGGCGGGTGCGGCGCATCTGCTGGTCGTGCGCCAGGAGGCCGAGCACGTAGAGGACTGCCGCCGCCGCCAGTAGCCACGGGGCGTAGCCGTTGGGTGGGCTGAGCAGTGCAGCCGCGGCCACGGCCAGCACGTACCCGACGTTGAAGACGACGTCGTAGAGGGCGAAGACCCGCCCGAGCACCCCGTCGCCGGCCTCGCTCTGAACGGCGGCGTCGGTGCACAGCTTGACGATCTGACCCGTGGCGCCGAGCACGAACGCCGCGGCCAGGACGGCGGGCATGGACAGCAACGCGGCAAGTGCGAGCTGGGTGAGCGTGGCGACGATCAACGCCACGCGGATCGTGCGGGGACGTCCCCAGCGCCGCACCATCCACGGCGCGATCAGCGCCGCGACGCCGAGGCCCGCCGCAGCGAGCAGGACGGCCTCCCCGATGCCCGCGAGCCCGGCCCGGAACGGTCCACTGTCGATGAAGGAGTACCGGAACAGCAGCAGCGTGAGCAGGGTCGTGATGCCGACCGAGAACCGGTGGGCCGCCAACGCCAGGAAGGAAGCGGCCACCGAGGGGGTGGCGGCGGTGGCGCGTGCTCCGTCGGCGAGCCCGTGCAGCACCGTGACGGCCGTGCGGCGGGCCGGGTCGGTGCGGTCGGGGCCGAGAGCACCACGCCGGAACCTGGAGGCCAGCGCGGCGGCGAGCAGCGATCCCGCGACGGCGACCGTGGTGGTGATGGCCGAGCCCGTGTCGTCGGGCCCGACGATCTCGCGGAGCCCGATGGCGCAGGCTCCGCCGATCGCGGTCATGGCGGCGCCCACGGTGACCGCGAACGTGTTCGCCTCGACGAGGTGACGGCGCTCGACGACGTGCGGCAGCGCCACCGACAGGCCGGAGTTGACGAACCGGCTGACCCCCGCCACGGCGAGGGCGGCCAGGTAGAGGGCCGGCCCCGTGATGCCGGCGAAGACGACGGCGGCGACGACCACGATGAGCACCGCCCGGACGAGGTTGGCCCCCATCAGCACGCGCTTGCGGTCCCAGCGGTCGAGCAGCGCCCCAGCGAACGGACCGATCAGCGAGTAGGGCAGCAGGAGCACGGCCAGACCGGCCGCGACGGCGAGTGGGTCGGCCTGCCGCTCGGGGTTGAACAGCACAGCTCCGCCCAGAGCGGCCTGGAACACGCCGTCGGCCCACTGTGTGGCGAAGCGCACTGCGAGCAGACGCCGGAGCCCGCGCGTCCGGACAAGCCGGACGAAACCCAGCCGCTCGCTCTTCGCCGTGGCGGGCGTCCCCACGGCGACGGGCGGTGTCGGTCCCGATGTCGGCACGGGCGAAGGCTACGCGGCCCGTCGGATGCAACGATGGAACCTGTGGTGGACGACCGCTCCGGCTCTGGCAATTCCTCCGGGTCCGAGCCGGCGCCGGGCAGCCTGCTCGTCGCCGCGCCGGGCCTGCTCGACCCCAACTTCCTCCGCACTGTGATCTTCATGATCGAGCACCGGGAGCGGGGCAGCCTCGGCGTCGTGCTGAACCGTCCGAGCGAGGTGACGGTGCGCGACGTCCTGCCGGCATGGGCTGCGCTCTCCGCGGAGCCGCGCTCGGTGTTCGTGGGCGGCCCGGTGGAGGGCGAGACCGCACTCTGTCTCGGCGCCGTGCGCACCGGTTACGACCCGACCGCCGTGGAGGGGTTGGTACGGGTGCGGGGCCCGATAGTGCTGGTCGACCTGGACACCGACCCCGCCGTGATCGCCCCGAGCTTGCGCGGCATGCGGGTGTTCGCCGGCTACTCGGGCTGGGACGCAGGTCAGCTCGCCGGGGAGATCGAGCGCGGCGACTGGATCGTCGTGCCCGCGCTGCCCGACGACGTCATCTCCGAGAACGACGCGCTCTGGGGTCACGTGCTGCGCCGTCAGGGCATGCCGCTCTCGTTGCTCGCGACGTACCCCGCCGACGTCCGGCACAACTGACCCCGAAGGGATCAGCCGCGCTCGGATCCGGCCGGGAGCGATGTGGCCGCGTCGCGGCAGCCGGCCACGAGATCGCATCCCGCGCACGAGCCCGAGCAGACGGGCCCGGGCGGTGGCAGTGTCACGGCGCTCGCGGCGCGGTTTCCCACCATCCCGGCGACGCCCGCGAGGCCGAGCATCCCGACCACTGCCACGGCGAGCACGACCCAGCCCAGCGCACCGCCGGGACCGGCCAGCAGCGCCGCCCCGCCGGCGAGGGCCACCACGCCCGCGGCACCGGCCGGCACCGCCGCCGCCGCGTTGCCGACGGCGAACGCGTGGTCCGACCGCAGTGTGGTGGCCGTCCGGACCCCTACCCAGGCGTTGCGGCGCAGCCGCCCTCGGGCCCCGAGCACCGCGACGGCAAGGAGTGCGACGCCTGCGAGCACGAGCAGCGAACCCAGGACCAGACGCAGTGACAGCGGCACATCGACCAGCGTAGGTGAACCCGGAAGCGAGCCCGCAGCCAGCGGAGCTACCCTTGAGACGTGGCCCAGCGACTTCTTGTCTAGGCCGCGTCGCAGTCTCAGTACCCGGCGCGGCCGACCCCTCATGCCCGAGCGGCAGGGGGGTCTTCTGGTTTTCGGGCCGATTAGAGACCTCCCAGGAGTGGGGACATGAGCACGGACACGACCGCAGTGGCACCGGAGCGCGCCGACGGCCCGGCCGACGACGCTGAGCTGCCCTACCGGTACAACGCGGTACTGGCCGCGCAGATCGAGGATCGCTGGCAGGAGCGGTGGGAGCGCGAGGGCACCTTTCACGCGCCCAACCCGTCGGGTCCCTGGGCCGACCCGTCCGCCACGGAAGGCGACAAGGTCTACCTGCTCGACATGTTTCCGTACCCCTCCGGGTCCGGGCTGCACGTCGGCCACCCGCTCGGCTTCATCGGCACGGACGTGCTGGGGCGCTACCTGCGGATGACCGGCCGCACCGTGCTGCACGCGATGGGTTTCGACGCCTTCGGCCTGCCCGCCGAGCAGTACGCGGTGCAGACGGGCACCCACCCGCGCAAGACCACTGAGGAGAACATCCAGCGGTACAAGGCGCAGCTGCGCCGGCTGGGCCTCGGCCACGACGAGCGCCGCTCGGTGGCCACCACCGATGTCGAGTTCTACCGCTGGACACAGTGGATCTTCCTGCAGATCTACAACTCCTGGTACGACGAGGAGCAGCGGAAGGCCCGGCCCATCGCCGAGCTGGAGGCGGAGTTCGCGGGCGGCCTGCGGCGCACGCCGGACGGCCGTGGCTGGAACGAGCTGACCTCTGCGGAGCAGCGCCGCATCATCGACTCCCAGCGGCTGGCCTACATCTCCGAGGCGCCGGTGAACTGGTGTCCGGGCCTGGGCACGGTGCTGGCCAACGAGGAGGTCACCGCCGACGGGCGCAGCGAGCGGGGCAACTTCCCCGTGTTCCGCCGCAACCTGAAGCAGTGGATGATGCGGATCACTGCCTATGCCGACCGGCTGGCGGCCGACCTGGACCGGCTGGACTGGCCCGACTCGGTCAAGGCGATGCAGCGCAACTGGATCGGCCGTTCCGAGGGTGCGCAGGTCCGCTTCCCGGTCACCGGCGTCGACACGCCGATCGAGGTCTTCACCACCCGCCCCGACACACTGTTCGGCGCCACGTACATGGTGCTCGCGCCCGAGCACCCGCTGGTCGACGAGATCGTCCCCGACGCCTGGCCCGCGGACGTCGACGCGCGCTGGACCGCCGGTGCGGCCACCCCGCGCGAGGCCGTGGCCGGCTACCGCAGCGCGGCGGCCCGCAAGTCGGAGCTGGACCGGCAGGAGAACCGGGAGAAGACCGGCGTCTTCACCGGCGCGTACGCCACCAACCCCGTCAACGGGCAGGCGATCCCGGTCTTCGTCGCCGACTACGTGCTGATGGGCTACGGCACCGGCGCCATCATGGCCGTGCCCGCCCAGGACCAGCGCGACTGGGACTTCGCCACGGCGTTCGGCCTGCCGATCGTGCGCACCGTGCAGCCGAGCGAGGGCTGGGACGGCGAGGCCTACATCGGCGACGGTCCGGCGATCAACTCGGCCAACGACGAGATCAGCCTGAACGGGCTGGGGGTCGCCGAGGCCAAGCGCGCGATCACGGAATGGCTGGCCGCTCGCTCGGCCGGTTCGCCGGTCGTCCAGTACAAGCTGCGCGACTGGCTGTTCTCCCGGCAGCGTTACTGGGGCGAGCCGTTCCCGATCGTCTGGGACGAGGACGGCCTGCCCGTCCCGCTGCCGGACGACCAGCTGCCGGTCGAGCTGCCGGAGATCGACGACTACTCACCGAAGACCTACGACCCGGACGACGCCGACACCGAGCCGGAGCCGCCCCTGTCGCGCGCGAGCGAGTGGGTGGAGGCGGAGCTGGACCTGGGCACCGGCCGGGGTCCGCAGCACTATCGCCGCGAGACCAACACGATGCCGCAGTGGGCGGGCTCCTGCTGGTACTACATCCGCTACCTGGACCCCGAGAACAGCGAGCGGTTCGTCGATGCCGAGGTCGAGCAGTACTGGCTGGGCAAGGACCCGTCCCGCGGCCCGTCCGACCCTGGTGGCGTCGACCTGTACGTCGGCGGTGTCGAGCACGCGGTGCTGCACCTGCTGTACGCCCGGTTCTGGCACAAGGTGCTGTACGACCTGGGCCAGGTGTCGTCCGAGGAGCCGTTCCGGCGTCTGTTCAACCAGGGCTACATCCAGGCGTTCGCCTACACCGACGCCCGCGGCGCGTACGTGCCGGCGGAGGAGGTGGTCGAGGTGACCGCGGCCGACGGATCGGTCGGGTACTCGTGGAAGGACCAGACCGTCCGCCGCGAGTACGGGAAGATGGGCAAGTCGCTGCGCAACGTGGTGACCCCCGACGAGATGTGCGAGCGCTACGGCGCCGACACGTTCCGCCTGTACGAGATGTCGACCGGTCCGATGGACGTGTCCCGTCCGTGGTCCACACGCGACGTCGTGGGGTCGCAGCGGTTCCTGCAGCGCGTGTGGCGCAACCTGGTGGACGAGCGCACGGGCGAGCTCCGCGTCACCGACCAGGAGCCCGACGAGACCACGCTGCGCCTGCTGCACCGCGCGATCTCAGGCGTGCACGTCGACTTCGCGGCGCTGCACTACAACACGGCCGCGGCCAAGCTGATCGAGCTGAACAACCACCTGACCAAGGCCTACGCCGGCACCGGGGTGCCGCGCAGCGTGGCCGAAGCGCTAGTGCTGATGATGGCCCCGCTGACGCCGCACGTGGCCGAGGAGCTGTGGTCGCGTCTCGGCCACGAGGGCTCGCTCGCCCACGGCCCGTTCCCGGTGGCCGATGAGCGCTATCTGGTGGCCGACAGCGTCGAGTACCCGATCCAGGTCAACGGCAAGGTGCGATCCCGCGTCACCGTGCCCGCCGACGCGGACACCGACACGGTGAAGGCCGCTGCGCTGGCCGACGAGAAGGTGGCGGCGATGCTCGGCGGCCAGGAGCCGCGCAAGGTGATCGTCGTGCCCGGTCGTCTGGTCAACGTGGTGCTCTGACGATGCCGGCCGGCCTTCCCGCGCCGCCGTTGCGGGTCAGCGGGGGGCCGGGCGCAGCACGAGCTCGGTGAGGGCGGCGTCGTCGGGAGCTGTCACGGCCAGCAGCACGGCTCCGGCCACCGACTCGGGCCGTAGATAGGTCTCGGCCTGGTACTCGCCGCCCTCCTGGGCGACGACGCTGCGCTGCATCTCGGTGTCGACCCGCCCGGGGTGCACCGAGGTGACCCGCAGGCCGTTCGGCCCCTCCTCGGCCCGCAGGGCGTCGGCGAACGCCCTCAAGGCGAACTTGCTCGCCGCGTACGACGCCCAACCGGGCAGGGCGTTCAGGCCGACCCCGGCGTTCAGCAGCACGACGCGGCCCCGCGCCGCCCGCAACGCGGGCAGCAGCAGCCTGGTCAGCTCGGCCACCGCCACGACGTTCACCTCGAACTGGCGGCGCCATGTCGCGACCGGAGTCTCGGCGATCGTTCCGAGCGCGCTCATGCCCGCCGAGTGAACGAGGACGTCCAGCCGCTCCACGCCGCCCGCCGCCTCGGCGAGCGCCGCGGTGTCGGTGAGCTCGACGGGCCACGGGCGCGCCCCCGGCAGCTCTGCCGCGAGCGCCTGCAGTGCCTCCGTGTCGCGGCCGCCGAGCAGCAGGTCGTGCCCGGGCGCGAGCGCCCTCGCCACGGCGGCGCCGATTCCGCGGGACGCCCCGGTGACCAGGGCGAGGGGACGCAGGTCGAGCTCCGTCACGGGCGCGCACTCTACGCGGAACGTGATCGAGCTCGCGCTCACGTCCACAAGTGACAGCGTCCGCCCGGCCTGGGAGCCATCGGGGAGGTGTGGCCGGGCGGAGCTGCCCTGGTCAGACCCGGCGAGCCGAGTGGAACGGCATGCCGCTGATGTTGGAGACCTTGACGGGAGTGCCGGGCTGGCTGGCGTTCACGACCTTGCCGCCGCCGATGTAGATGCCCACGTGGCTGACGGGTGTGTAGAAGAAGACCAGGTCACCGGGACGCAGGGCGGACCTCGACACAGGCGTGCCGACCGTCGACATGGCCCGGCTGGTGCGGGGCAGGGAAATGCCGACCTTCTTGTAGGCCCAGGTCACCAAGCCGGAGCAGTCGAAGGCGGAGGGGCCGGCCGCGCCCCACCGGTAGGGAGCACCGAGCTTGCTCATCGCGTGGCTGACGGCGGCCGAACCGGCCCTGCTTGGAGCGGACAGGGCAACGTGCCTGACCGGCAGATCGACGGTCGGTGTCGTACGCGCCGGGGTTGTGCGTGCTGCCTCGGGTGCCGCTGCGTCGGGGACTGCTGCGTCGGGAGCGGCTGCTTCGGGAGTTGAGCGGACTGCCGTGTCGGTGGCGTTGGGGAGAACGCCGACCAAAGCTGCTGCGGCGGCAGCGGTAGCCGTGATGGCGAAGCGGGTCGCCAGGGCAGGCATGTGCTTGGACACAGGTGTCGTTCCTCGGGGTGAGCACCGCCTGACGTCCGCCGCCGAGGGGGGAGCAGGCGGCGCCGAAGGGGAGCGGATGCAGCAGGTCTCGACTTTCGAGGGCCGTGCCGCACCCCGCCAGTCAGGCGGTGACCCGGCGCTCGCAGCTCCGGTTGAGCGGCGATGTTCGCAGGGCCATCGCTGACGCTACGAAGACGTTTCTTGAATTTGTCATGACGCAAATCTCAGTTTCCGGAGTGGTTGCAGTGAGAGAGATCACTTGATCTTCCACTCGGAAAGAGCAGCAGCGTACGGGCGTGATCGGGGCGAATACCCGCCATTGGCGGCGTATTTATCGATGTCACAGTATGGTAGGGACCCCGGAGTCCGACCGGGTCTGCGACGCAAGAGTGAATTCGTTTCCGGAATGGAAGGAGTCGTAAGTAACGAAAAGGTTGTCGCTATGGAATGAAAAGGACTCCGGACAGCAGGCGGCCCCGGTCGCGGCGAAACGCCCACGACCGGGGCCGGGAAAACCAGCCTGCTGGATGCCCGCGCCGGGCGGTCAGCGCTCCCGCTCGCCGCGGATGAACTCCTCCACGGCCTGGCGGGCCACGTCGTCGCTGTACTGCTCGGGCGGCGACTTCATGAAGTAGCTCGACGGCGACAGCAGCGGGCCGCCGATGCCGCGGTCCTTGGCGATCTTCGCGGCGCGCACCGCGTCGATGATGATGCCTGCCGAGTTGGGTGAGTCCCAGACCTCGAGCTTGTACTCCAGGCTCAACGGCACGTCGCCGAACGCCCTGCCCTCGAGCCGCACGTAGGCCCACTTGCGGTCGTCGAGCCACGCGACGTAGTCGGACGGTCCGATGTGGACGTTGTCCCGACCGAGGTCACGGTCGACCTGGGACGTGACGGACTGGGTCTTGGAGACCTTCTTGGACTCCAGGCGCTCGAGCTCCTTCATGTTCAGGAAGTCCATGTTCCCGCCCACGTTGAGCTGCATCGTGCGGTCGAGCTGCACGCCGCGGTCCTCGAAGAGCCGCGCCAGCACCCGGTGGGTGATGGTGGCACCGACCTGGCTCTTGATGTCGTCACCGACGATCGGGATGCCCGCCGCGCGGAACTTCTCGGCCCACACGGGGTCGGACGCGATGAAAACCGGCAGCGCGTTGACGAAGGCCACGCCCGCGTCGATGGCGGCCTGCGCGTAGAACCGGTCGGCGGCCTCGCTTCCCACAGGCAGGTAGGACACGAGCACGTCGGCCTGCGTGTCCCGCAGCACCTGCGCGACGTCGACCGGTTGCTCGTCGGACTCGGTGATCGTCTCGCGATAGAACCGGCCCAGCCCGTCGAGCGTGTGGCCGCGCTGGACCGGCACGTCGAGCGGTGGCACGTCCGAGATCTTGATGGTGTTGTTCTCGCTGGCGCTGATGGCCTCGGAGAGGTCGCGGCCCACCTTCTTGGCGTCGACATCGAACGCGGCGACGAAGGTGACGTCCCGGACGTGGTAGCCGCCGAAGTCGACGTGCATCAGCCCGGGGACCCGCGTGGCCGGATCGGCGTCCGCGTAGTAGTGCACACCCTGCACCAGCGATGCTGCGCAGTTCCCGACGCCGACGACGGCGACACGGACCTGACTCATGGCCGGCTCCTCCTCATATTCCAGTGTGCCCAGGCCCCGGCTCACGGGTCCCTGGGTCGATCTGCGGGCGATGGTCGGCTTCGTCGCCGGTAGCACCTTCCTGTTGTGCCCGCTCGGTGGCGATCAGCTCGTTGAGCCAGCGCACCTCGCGCTCGCTCGAGTCGAGGCCGAGCTGGTGCAACTCCCGGGTGTAGCGGTCGATCTGCGCGCCTGCCTTGGTCAACGCCGACCGCAGCCCCTCACGGCGCTCCTCGACGGCGCGCCTGCGGCCCTCGAGGATCCGCATCCGGGCCTCGGCAGGCGTGCGGGAGAAGAAGGCGAGGTGCACGCCGAAGCTCTCGTCGTCCCACGACTGCGGGCCCGACTCGCTGAGCAGCTCGGCGAGTCGCTCCTTGCCCTCGGCGGTGATCCGATACACCCGTCTGGCCCGCCGCGACCAGGCACCCGGTTCGGGAGTCGGCTGGCCTGGATCCTCGACGATCAGGCCGGCGCGTGTCAGGCGGCGCAAGGCGGGGTAGAGCGAGCCGTAGGAGAAGACCCGGAACCCGCCCAGCCGCAGCCCGAGCTGCTTGCGCAGCTCGTAGCCGTGTACCGGTGCTTCGTGGAGTAGACCGAGGATCGCGAGTTCGAGCACGGGCGACCCCTCCTTCTGCTCCCGCCACCATGGCGTCGTTGATTATATCGGCTCGATACATCTGATCGCTGTGTCGAGCCGCACCCTGCCCAGCTGATCGGGTAGTCCGGAGGCGTTCTCCACGGGGGTGGTGACAGCCCGCGTACCCTGACCGAGTGCGCACCCAGCGACAGGTGGTCGACTACGCGTTGCAGCGTCGAGCGCTGCTCGCCGAGGTCCACTCCGGTCGGGTCGGGGTTGCCGAGGTCTGCGACGCCAGCCCGTACCTGCTCCGCGCGGCCCGGTTCCACGGCGAGCCGACCGACCAGACCTGCCCGGTTTGCCGCAAGGAGCGGCTCACCCAGGTCTCGTGGATCTTCGGCGACGCCCTCAAGCACGCCGCGGGCTCAGCCCGCAAGCCCGAGGAGATCGAGCAGCTGTCGAACTCCTACGCCGATTTTTCCGTTTATGTAGTGGAGGTCTGCCGCACCTGCAGCTGGAACCATCTCGTGCTGTCGTACGTCATGGGAACTGGTGATGCTCCCCACACCAGTGGCCGCAGGTCGGATCGCCGCCGGACCGCCGCCGAGTGACCGACTCCCCACCCCCGAACCCCCGGAGCACCGGTGAGTGATCAGTACCACCCCCGGCCCGGCGCGGTCGGGGGCCCTGGCCGCATTCCGCCGGGCGCCCCCGGTCCCCGATCCGGCCTTCCCCCGCGCCCACCGATGCCTGCAGGTCCGCCCCCCGGGGGTTGGGCCGCACCGCCTCCACCCCACCGTCCCGGGCAGCCGTATCCGGCTGCGCCGCCTCCGGGCGCGCGCGGCCGCGGCGGCCCGCCCGTGCCGCCCGGTGCACCCGGCAACGGTCGTGTTCCCCCGCAGCGCTACCGCGCGGACGGTCCGCCGGTCACGCAGCAGGGCGGTGCGCAGCGGCCGCCGTACAGCTCCGGCGACATGCCGCTGCTCACCCACGACGAGACCGGTGCCACATCGGTGGCGCGGGAGGGCGCGCTGGCCGTCGCCGAGCGCACAGAGGTGGTCTCCGGCGCTCCCGGGATGCCGCAGAAGCCGGCCCGCAAGGGCAGTCCGTGGCAGCGGGTGCGACGGATCCTCTACGTCCTCCTCGGTCTGGCGGTGATCGGGCCGCTACTCGCCTTCGTCATCGGCTGGATGATCTTCCCGGTGCCCAGTTCGGACGAAGCGGCGCTCACCCAGGTCGCCACGTTCACGTTCGCCGACGACCAGCCGCTGGCCACCGTCCGCCCGGAGAACGTCAACAGGGTCAGGATCACCCTGGACAAGGTGCCCCTGCAGACGCGCCAGGCCGTGGTGGCCACGGAGGACAACACCTTCTACTCCAACCCTGGCTTCGACATCACCGGCATCATGCGAGCGGTGTACAACCAGGTCACCGGGGGTATCGGTGGCGGTTCGACGATCACGCAGCAGTACATCAAGGTGTCCAGCGGACACGACGAGAACTCGCTGTGGCGCAAGTACAAGGAGGTCGTCCTCGCGGTGAAGATCTCCCGCGAGCAGACGAAGGACCAGATCCTCGAGAACTACCTCAACACGATCTACCTGGGCAGGGGCGCCTACGGCATCCAGGCCGCGGCGAAGGCGTACTTCAACAAGGACGTCGGCCAGCTGACGGTCTCCGAGAGCGCGATGATCGCCGGCATCATCCAGTCGCCGTCCAACTGGGACCCGGCGAAGAACCTCGACAACTCCAAGAGCCGATGGACCGTCTCGCTCGATCGCATGGTCGAGAACGGATGGCTCTCGCCGGCCGAGCGCGCGCAGCAGACGTTCCCCACCAACTGGCTTCCCGAGCCGCCCTCGTCCGGCGGCATGCCGAGCGACGATCGCTACCACATCTACGAGAAGGCGGTGCAGGAGCTCGCGACCAAGGGGATCACGCAGGACCAGATCGACACCGAGGGTCTGACGATCACCACCACCGTGCAGCAGCAGCGGCAGGCGCAGGCCGTCGACGCGATCAAGAAGGTGATGAAGGGCCAGCCCGACAACCTGCGCACCGCGCTGGTGTCGGTCGACCCGAAGACAGGCGCGATCCTCGCCTACTACGGCGGAGCCAACGGCCTCGGCACCGACTACGCCAACGCGATGCGTCAGCCCGGGTCGTCGTTCAAGCCGTTCGTGCTGGCCGCCGCTCTGCAGAGCAACGAGGGCATCGGGCTCGGCTCCCTGTACGACGGCTCGTCGCCGCAGGTGTTCGAGGGCCAGTCCGTCAGCAACTCGGAAGGCTTCAACTGCGACAGCTGCACAGTGCAGACGGCCATGACGAAGTCGATCAACACGATCTTCTACCGGATGGCTGTCGACGTCGGTACGCAGCGCGTGGCCGATGCCGCGCACCAGGCCGGTATCCCGTCCGACGTGGAGCTCGCGGCCCGGGGTGGTATCGCCCTCGGTGACTCGGAGGTCCACCCCGTCGACATGGCATCCGCGTTCGCGACGTTCGCCGACGACGGGGAGCGGCACGAGCCCTACATCGTCTCGAAGGTGGTCGCCGCCGACGGTCGGGTGCTCTTCGACCGCGGTGATGCCGCCGGTGAGCAGGCGATCCCTCAGCAGGTGGCGCGCAACGTCACCGAGTCGATGATCGACGTCGCGAGCAGTTCCCGCATCGCGCTGTCCGACGGCAGGCCCGTCGCGAGCAAGACCGGCACCGTGCAGCTGAACAAGACCAACCAGAACAAGGACGCGTGGACGGTCGGCTACACGCCGTCGATCTCCACCGCCGTGTGGGTCGGCAGCGACCTCAGCGACCCGATCAAGAACTCGGCAGGCCAGCCGATCTTCGGGCGCATGCTCCCCGGGTCGATCTGGCAGGAGTTCATGAACAACGCCCTCCGGGGCACGCCCAAGGAGCAGTTCTCCAAGTTCGTGCCCATGGGCGTGCCGCCGGCCGCCGACCCGGCGCTCAACCCGAACCCGTCCGGCTCGCTGTCCCCCTCCGGTACGCCCGGGGACGGCTCGGACGAGAACGACGGCCGTGGTCGCGGGAACGGCAACGGCCGGGGCAACTCGGATGACGACTCGAACGGCAACTCCGACGACGAGTCGGACTCCGGGTTCGGAGACGGCGGCCTCTTCGGCAGCGACAACGGCAACGGCAACAGCAACAATGGCAACGACAACAGCGACTCAGGGAACGACAACAACAACTCCGATAACCGCAACGGGAACAACGACTGATGACCGGGCGCGGCGCGAAAGGGTGCGCGACACCGACTGACGACACGGCCGGGTTCGCGCCGCAGTCCGGCCCAGCGGGGTGAGCAGGGCAGGGCGCGGGGCGGGGCCGCCCACTCTGTCCCGCGTGGTGCCCACCTGGACCGAACCGCTCGCGGCCTCCGCGAGCCGGATCGTCGGCGGTCCGCTGGGCCGCCACGCGCTGATCGGACGCAGCTCGTTCTGGACGCCGCTGCGCGTCGTGCTGCTCCTCGCGGTGATGGTGTTGGCGCTGGGCTGGCTGGGCAAGGCCCCGTGCCTGCAGCAGGGTCCATCCGCCGACGGCGGGGTGATGCTCGACTGGCGCAACGGCCGCCAGTACGTGGCGATGTGCTACTCCGACACTGTCCCGCTGTACGGCGTGGAGGGCCTCGACAGCGGGGCGCTGCCGTACCGGGACTCGTGGGTGGAGGGTGCGGGCACGCCCGACGAGCAGGTCCGCTACATGGAGTACCCGGTCCTCACGGGCTTCTTCCAGTACGCCAACGCCCGCCTCGCCGATGGCTGGCTCTGGCTGGTGCAGCAGGTTCCGGCACTACCGACGGCCCTGCCCGTCGTCGTGTACTTCGACATCTCAGCGGCCTGGCTCGCCATGGCCTGGCTCGTGGTGGTGTGGGCGGTGCGGATGCTGCGGACCGCGCGTCCGTGGGACGCCGCGCTCGTCGCGTTGTCGCCGCTGGTCATCGTGCACGCGTTCACCAACTTCGACACGCTCGCCGTCGCGTGCGCCACGGCCGCCTTCCTCGCGCTGGCCCGGCGGCGCCCGGTGCTGGCCGGGGTGCTCATCGGACTGGGCGGGGCGTTCAAGGCCTATCCGCTGTTGTTGCTCCTCCCGGTCGTTCTGGTCGCGTGGCGCCGCCACGACCTGCCCACGGGTGTGCGCACGGTGGCCGCGGCCGTCGTCACGTGGTTGGTGGTGAACATCCCGGTCGCGGTGGCCTTCACGCCGGGCTGGTGGGAGTTCTTCCGGCTCAACCAGACGCGGCCCGCCGACCCCGACTCGCTCTACTTCGTCGTCTCCTACTTCACGGGCTGGCCGGGTTTCGACGGTCCGCTGGAGCCCGGTCAGGCCGCGGTGGTGCTCAACACCGTGAGCGCATCGCTGTTCGTGGTGTGCTGTGCGGGATTGGCGGTGCTGGCGTGGCGGGCGCCGCAGCCGCCGCGGCTCGCGTCGCTCGGCTTCCTGGTGGTGGCGGCGTTCCTGCTGGTGAACAAGGTGTGGAGCCCGCAGTACTCGCTCTGGTTGGTGCCGCTCGCCGTGCTCGCACTACCGCGCTGGCGGCTGCTGATGGCGTGGATGCTGATCGACGCCCTGGTCTGGGTGCCGCGGATGTTCTACTACCTGACCCCAGCGCAGAAGGGGCTGCCGCCGGACTGGTTCCTCGGCGCGGTCGTCCTCCGCGACGCCATGGTCGTGCTGCTGTGCGTGCTGATCGTGCGGTCCATCCTGCGGCCCGAGACCGATCCGGTGCGCACGGCACGGTCGCGGAGCCGCTCGGACGATCCGGACTGGCCTGCGCCCCGCCCGTCCGGCACTCGTGAGGGGCCCCCGCTGCGGCCGGGGTCCGGAGTCGCCACCGACGCCGACCCCGTCCGCAACGGGTCCTGATCCTCCGGGATCACGCCAGTACGACAGCAACCTTGCCGGCGGCTCCGGGCGCCGTGGGGAAGCGCTCGCGCGTGCGGGCGTCGTGGCCCGGCACGATCGTGGCTCCGAACTCCTTGCCCATCCGGTTGATCAGCGCCAGGCCGTCGCGCATCTCGTCGATGTCGGTGAAGGCGAAGAACGGCCAGCCGTGCTCGATCTGCTCGTAGAAGTGTGCGGCGTCCGACGCCAGTACGAGCGGGCCGTTCGCCGTCTGCACGGTGACGACCAACTCGCCCGGGCAATGGCCTCCCACCGGATGTACCGCGATCGAGGGGGCGACGGCGGCGGGTTCGCGCACCAGACGGAGTCGGCCCTCGTCCTCGGCCCGTTGCACGACGGCGAGGTCGGCCTCCGTGGTGAACTCGCCGTTCAGGGCGCCGGAGGCGCGCTTGCCGAACCAGTAGTCGTACTCGCGGCCGCCCGAGACCACCTCGGCCGTGGGGAACAGCCCCAGGTGGCCGATGTGGTCGTAGTGGAAGTGGCTGGTGACCACCCGCGCGACCGAAGCGGGATCGATCTGCAGCAGTTCGAGGCACTCCGGAGGCGAGGTGACCGGAACCTCGCCCAGCCAGTCGCGCGCCACGACGTCGTAGCCGGTGTCGACGAGAGTGATCCCGTCGTCGCCGTGGATGACCCAGAAGTTGTAGTCCATCTCGAGCCAGCCGTCGGGGACGCCGTACGAGGCGTAGTCGTGGAACACGTCGCTGCGGCGGACGCGGCGCTCCGCGTACTTCACCGACAGAACTTCTCGCGCGGGAGCGAGCACAGCCGGATCGATCAATTCGACCTCCATGTCCGATCATCAGACTGTCCTACAACCGGTGGCAGCCTAGCCGACCGGGATCGCTAATCTCGGCAGATGCTCGACGAGCGACCAGCCGATGTTCTCGCCGCCTACAGGGAGTTCTTCGACGGTGCGGATTCCGGCGGCGAGGAGCGGGTCCTGAGGCTCTTCCACGACGTGGCGGGCTCGGTGCCGGCCTACCGGGAGTTCCTGCGGGACCACGAGGTCGACCCCGACTCGATCCGCTCCCTCGGCGACTTCCGCGGTCTCCCGTTGATGACCAAGGACACCTACCTCCGGCGCCATCCGCTGCCCCGGCTGTGCCGGCACGGCCGGATCGACGACAGCGACATGATCGCGGTGTCCTCCGGCTCGACCGGCCGCCCGACGATCTGGCCGCGGTCGCTCGTCGACGAGCTGCACATCGCCCGCCGGTTCGAACAGATCTTTCGCGACGGGTTCGGCGCGGCCGGCCGCAGCACGCTCGCCGTGGTGTGCTTCCCGCTGGGCACCTGGGTGGGCGGCTTGTTCACCGCCTCGTGTGTGCGGCACCTCGCGGCCAAGGGCTACCCGATCACGGTGGTCGCGCCGGGCAACAACAAGGGCGAGATCCTGCGCGTCCTACCGGAGCTCGGGCCGCACTTCGACCAGGTCGTCCTGCTCGGCTATCCGCCGTTCGTGAAGGACGTGATCGACACCGGAGTGGCCGAGGGCCTCGACTGGTCGTCCTACGCCATCAAGCTCGTTCTCGCGGGCGAGGTGTTCAGCGAGGAGTGGCGCGACCTCGTCGCGCGGCGCGCCGGGATGGCGAACCCCGTGACCGACTCGGCCTCGCTCTACGGCACCGCCGACGCCGGCGTGCTCGGCAACGAGACTCCGCTGTCGGTGTCGATCCGCCGCTTCCTGGCCGGGCGTCCCGAGCTGGCGAGTGAGCTGTTCGGGGATCTCCGGCTGCCCACGCTGGTCCAGTACGACCCCGGCAGCAGGTTCTTCGAGGCGCAGGACGGCACCCTGCTCTTCTCCGGTGACAGTGGCATCCCGTTGATCCGCTACCACATCGCCGACGAGGGCGGCGTGCTCCCGCATCGGGAGTTGCTCGACGTCTGTGTGCGCCACGGGTTCGAGCCGGTGCCCGGTCCTGCGCTGCCCTTCGTCTACGTCTTCGGACGGTCGCTGTTCGCCGTCTCGTTCTTCGGGGCGAACGTCTACCCGGAGAACGTTGCCGTAGCGCTCGAGCAGCCGGTGATCAGCGAGCAGGTCACGGGCAAGTTCGTCCTGGAAACGATCGAGGACGAGGACCGGAACCGCCGGCTGCGGATCACCGTCGAGCTCGCCCCCGGCCGCACGGTCGACACGGATGCCTTCTCGTTCGACGTGGCCGAGTCCGTCCGGCATCAGCTCCAGCGGCGCAACAGCGAGTACGCCCACTACGTGCCTGCCGACCAGCAGCTGCCTCAGGTGCAGCTGCGGGCCACGGGCGACGCCGAGTACTTCCCCGTCGGCGTCAAGCATCGCTACACGCGGCAGAACCCTGGCAACTGACCGTGCTGCCCAGGACCGTTCCGTGAGGCACGATCAGGACGTGGACAGCATGCGCTCGCGGGTGGTCGATGCCCTGCGCCGGTTCGACCGTCGTCCTGCCGAGCGGCCGGACCTCAAACGCGCCTCGGTGGCGATCGCGATCATCGAGCCGGGGTCGTTCCTGCTGACCCGTCGTGCGCCGACACTGCGGGGCCACGCCGGCCAATGGGCGTTGCCCGGTGGACGCAACGAACCCGGCGAGTCGCCAGGGGAGGCGGCGCGGCGCGAGCTCGCGGAGGAGCTGGGGCTCGTCCTGGGCGCGGACGCCGAGCTGGGCATGCTCGACGACTACCCCACGCGGTCGGGCTACGTGATCACGCCCGTGGTGCTCTGGGCAGGAACCGACGGGGAGCTGCAGCCGAACCCTGCCGAGGTGAGCGAGCTGCACCGCGTGCCCCTGGAGCTGATCGACATCGAGCCGCGGTTCCTCACGATCCCGGAGTCCGACGCACCGGTGATCCAGCTCCCGTTGTTCGGCCGGTTCGTGCACGCGCCCACCGGTGCGGTGCTCTACCAGTTCCGGGAGGTGGTGCTGCACGGGCGCCCCACGCGGGTGGCGCACCTGGAACAGCCGGTGTTCGCCTGGCGCTAGTGTCGCGGAAACCCCGTTTCCTCGCCACTAGGCCGGCGACGGGCGAACGGCCCCTGTGAGCGCGACCGGGGAGTCGGCCTCGCCGTCGGCCAGCCGGTCGGGCAGGCGGAGGAACACCACGAACAGGACGACGAGGAGCGCCGCCCGTCCCCAGACGCCGATGGCCACGGCCTGCGCCGCGAAGCCCTCGTAGATGCCGATCCCCACGCCGGTCTTCAGCGCGTAGAACCAGCGGAAGATGCCGATGCCCATCATCAGGTCGACGATCAGGTAGCCGACGACCCACCGCCACGGCACCTGCAGCAGCACGAAGAACGGCAGGAGCCACAGCGTGTACTGCGGGGAGTGCACCTTGTGCAGCAGCAGGAAGCCGCACAGCATCGCCGCGCTCACCGCAACCCAGGGGAAGACGCCGCTGCGGCGCCACCGCCACCAGCCCACAGCCGCGGCCACCGCGAAGGACAGCATCACGAGGCCTGGCGAGAGCCAGTTGATGACGGCCTGGAAGGCGACGTTGTCGGGTTCGGACTCCGGCCGGAATCCCCAGTACCAGATGGAGTTGGTGGTGAGGTCGACCTTGCGCAGCTCCTGGAACGTGAACGACGCGCGCCAGCCCTCGTACCCGGCCACTGCGAAGGGCAGGTTCACCAGGATGACGGTGCCGGCGGCGGCCAGCGCGACCCGCAACGCCGCGCCCCAGTGCAGCACCCCCGGCCGCGACGCGGTGAGCACGTAGAGCGCGAGCGGGAGCACGAAGGCGCCGGGGTAGAGCTTGAACGCGAAGCCGAGCCCGAGCAGGACGCCCGCCACGGCGCCCCGGTCGGCGAGGGACCGTTCGGTGCGCCAGCCGTGCATCACGAACACGGCCCCGACCGCGCAGGCCACCACGGGCAGGTCCCAGTTGTGGAACGCGTAGAGCACCAGCGGCGGGCCGAGCGCCCACACCAGCGCGCGCCATCGGGACAACCTGCCCAGCATCCAGCCGGTGAGCAGGCCGAACGGGGCCATCAGCAGTGCCGAGCCGAGCAGGAAACCGGCGTCGTTGTGCGCGAACAGCGCCCCGGCCCAGATGAGCATCCCGGTGAGCACCGGGTACTCGACCGTGCCGCCGACGAGCTGGCCTTCCGGGGTGATCGAGCCGTTGAGGTACGGGAAGACGTGGTGGTTGATCTCGCGGCCGAGCCACAGGTGCTGGATGTCGGAGTAGCAGACGTCGCGGTCGATCCGGATGTCGTAGTCGGGCTCGCTGCGGCCCGCCGCGTCGAACTCCGGTCCGGTGCAGCGGGCCTTGTTGGCGTAGCCGAGCACCAGCATGAGGCCGGTGAGCAGCACCAGCACGACCAGCATGGTGCGGCCTGCCCGGGATACGGGAACGGCTGCTGGAGCGGACCGGTCCGTTCGGACGGGGCCCACTGCGGAGCGTGTCACCGGCCGGCCCCGGCGCCGTCCGGTTCGTCCTGCGGACAGTTCACGACCCCAGCCGCTCGCGGAGGAACGCGATGTCGTCGGCCTGACCCTCGGCCGGCGTCTCGACGACCACCGGCGCGCCCGCGGCGGCGCAGACGGCAGCCAGCTGCTCGGGCTCGATGGTGCCGTCGGCGATGTTGGCGTGGCGGTCGCGGGCGGAGCCGAACTCGTCGCGGGAGTTGTTGAGGTGCACCAGGTCGATCCGGCCCGTGATCGACTTCGCCCGGTCGACGACGTCGACGAGATCCTCACCGGCAGCGAAGGCGTGGCACGTGTCGAGGCAGAACCCCATCCCGAACTCACCGACGGCATCCCAGAGGCGGGCCAGGGCGTCGAACCGGCGCGCCATGGCGTTGTCGCCGCCTGCGGTGTTCTCGATGAACACCGGCACGGCGAAACCGCCCTCGTCCATCTGCCGCTCGACGAACTTGCGCCAGTTCTCGAAGCCCTTGGCGGCGTCCTCGCCCTGAGTGACGTGGCCGCCGTGGACCACCAGGCCGATGGCGCCGACCTCGGCTGCTGCCTCCGCATGCTGGATCACGAGCTTGCGGGACGGGATGCGGATGCGGTTGTTCAGCGACGCCACGTTGATTACATACGGTGAATGCACCACGACGGCGAGCGGGCCCGTGCGCAGCTGCTCGGCCTGCGGGTGCGTCGGCGGCTTCTTCCAGCCCTGTGGGTCGGCCAGGAACATCTGCACGATGTCGGCCCCACGGTCGTCCGCCGTGACCAGCGGGTCGTCCTCGCGCACGTGGGCCCCGATGAGCATGCGGGCAAGCGTAGTGACCGCCCCCGACAGCCGTTCCCTGGCGTGGTCCGCTCGGCCCAACAGGGCCGCGGGGGCGACCAGAGCTCCACTCGTTCGCCCTGGTAGCCTCGTCATGTCGACCCGACCGGCGTCCTCCGGATGCCGCACGCGCTGCCCATTTGGGGTGGCCGTTTCTGTCGGGGCTTCCTGAGAACCTCCTGTCGCGGATGGACCGCGACCGTTCCAGTCCATAGGAGGTGAGTGGTTCTCATGCGTCATTACGAGCTGATGGTCATCCTCGACCCCAGCCTGGACGAGCGCACTGTGACGCCGTCCCTGGAGACGTTCCTCAACGTCGTCAAGAACGACAAGGGCACCGTCGAGAAGATCGAGGTCTGGGGCAAGCGCCGCCTGGCCTACGAGATCGCCAAGAACGCGGAGGGCATCTACGCCGTCCTCGAGGTCACCTGCGAGCCGGCCACCGTCGCCGAGCTCGACCGCCAGCTGGGGCTCAACGAGTCCGTGCTGCGCACCAAGGTGATGCGCCGCGAGCCGAAGCGGGCCGTCGAGCCGAAGCGGGCGCCCGCGCCTGCTGCCGCCGCGAGCTGAGGCGACAGCCATGGCCGGCGAGACAGTGATCACCGTGGTCGGCAACCTCACCGCCGACCCGGAGCTGCGTTTCACCCCGTCCGGCGCCGCGGTCGCCAACTTCACCGTGGCGGCCACCCCGCGCACCTTCGACCGCCAGTCCGGCGAGTGGAAGGACGGCGACGCGCTGTTCATGCGCTGCAACGTGTGGCGGCAGGCGGCGGAGAACGTCGCCGAGACGCTCACCCGCGGTATGCGAGTGATGGTGCAGGGCAGGCTGCGGCAGCGCAGCTTCGAGACCCGCGAGGGCGAGAAGCGCACCGTCGTCGAGCTCGAGGTCGACGAGGTCGGCCCGTCGCTGCGCTACGCCACGGCCAAGGTCAACAAGGTCAGCCGCGGTAGCGGCGGCGGTGGCTTCGGCGGTGGTTCCGGCGGCGGCGGTGGCGGCGGCGGCGCCCCGATGGACGACCCGTGGGGATCCGCCCCGCCGGCCGGCAGCGGCCCGGCGATGGACGACGAGCCCCCGTTCTAACCCAGAGACCACTCTCCGCCCGCGTGGCGGTATCGAGCACAACCAGGAGCAACCCCTATGGCCAAGCCCGTCCTGCGCAAGCCGAAGAAGAAGGTGTGCGCCTTCTGCAAGGACAAGGCCCAGGTGATCGACTACAAGGACACCGGCCTGCTGCGGAAGTTCATCTCTGACCGCGGCAAGATCCGAGCCCGCCGGGTCACCGGCAACTGCCGTCAGCACCAGCGTGACGTCGCGGTCGCGGTGAAGAACTCCCGCGAGGTCGCGCTGCTGCCCTACACCTCGACCGCCCGCTGAGCGAGCTCGCGAGCGAACCTCAGTACAGCGGAGGACCTACACCATGAAGCTCATCCTCACCGCCGACGTGCCCAACCTCGGTGCACCCGGCGACATCGTCGAGGTCAAGGACGGTTACGGGCGCAACTACTTGCTGCCCCGTTCGCTGGCCGTGGCGGCCACGCGTGGCGCGGAGAAGCAGGTCGCGGCGATCAAGCGGTCCCAGCAGGCCCGCCAGATCCGCGACCTCGGCCACGCCAAGGAGGTCGCCGGCCAGCTCGGCGGGCTCACGGTTACCGTCCGGGCCAAGGCGGCGGGCGACTCCGGCCGTCTGTTCGGATCGGTCACCGCGGCCGACGTCGTCGAGGCCGTCCGTGCGGCGGGCGGCCCGCCGCTCGACCGGCGCGCTGTGGAGGTGCCCGGTCAGATCAAGACCGTCGGCACCCACGCCGTCACGGTGCGCCTGCACCCGGAGGTCACGGCAGAGCTGGACATCGCCGTCGAGGCGAGCTGACTCGACGCGCTCACCGTCACCAACAGTAATCAGGGCGGGACGCGGGCCACGTGCCTGCGTCCCGCCCTGTTCTCTTTCTGGTTGATCTCGGACGCTCTCTCCCTTGCGCTCGCCGGCGGGTTCGCGGAAAGGTGACGGAGGCATCGCCGAGTGACCGTCCGGACGCGCCAGGTGTGTGCTTCGTAAGCGCGCCCGACACGCCGAAACAGTCTCGTCGGCGTGTCGTGACAAGAAAGTTGTCCACATTTGCGATCATGCCGGTGAGCTGCGGAGACACAGCGTAGAAGCTAGTTGTCCCCATGTGCTCCACAGGCTGCTCCCTACCCGCTCCTGGGCGGCTCTCGATCCGTCCCCACCCCGTCCCCAGCTCCGTGCACAGGGCGGTTTTGAACCGTCGGTGGAGCCCCATAACCTGCTCGCTCGGGGTCCGAGATCGCCTGCCCGGCGACAACTTCGGTTCACCGGAGTGTCACCCCGGACCCGGGAGGCGCTTCGAACGCATGTTCGATATGATAGTGACTGGGGGTGACGCTGCGTATGGCACTGGCTGACGATCGTCCCGCAGGTAGACCGCGCCCGGTGCGCGCGGCGGGCGAGGCAGCGCCGGAGCAGGGTGGCAGCGCATTCGACCGTCAGCCCCCGCAGGACCTCACGGCCGAGCAGTCGGTTCTCGGCGGCATGCTGCTGAGCAAGGACGCCATCGCCGACGTGGTCGAGGTGCTGCGGCCCGACGACTTCTACCGCCCGGCCCATCAGACGGTCTACGACTGCATCCTCGACCTCTACGGCCGGGGCGAGCCCGCCGACGCCGTCACCGTGTCGTCCGAGCTGCAGCGCCGGGGCGAACTGATCCGTCTCGGCGGCGCGCCGTACCTCCACACGCTGATCGCCACGGTGCCCACCGCGGCCAACGCCGCGTACTACGCCGAGATCGTCGCCGAGAAGGCCATCCTGCGGCGTCTCGTCGAGGCGGGCACGCGCATCGTGCAGCTCGGCTACCACGGCGCCGACGGAGCCGAGGTCAACGAGGTCGTCGACCGCGCCCAGGCGGCCATCTACGAGGTCACCGAGCGCAGCACCAGCGAGGACTACGTGGCGCTGGAGGAGCTCCTCCAGCCCACGATGGACGAGATCGACGCCATCGCGTCCCGAGGCGGCGTCGCGCTCGGTGTGCCCACCGGGTTCGCCGACCTCGACGCAGCCACCAACGGGCTCCACCCCGGGCAGATGATCGTTGTGGCCGCGCGTCCCGGTCTCGGGAAGTCGACGCTCGGCCTCGACTTCGCCCGCTCCTGTTCGGTCGCGCACGGCCTCACCAGCGCGGTCTTCTCGCTGGAGATGAGCAAGTCCGAGATCGTCATGCGGCTGCTCTCGGCAGAGGCACGCATCCGGCTCGCCGACATGCGCGCCGGCCGGATGAGCGACGACGACTGGACGCGGATGGCGCGGCGGATGAGCGAGATCAGCGAGGCGCCGATCTTCATCGACGACTCGCCCAACCTCACGCTGATGGAGATCCGTGCCAAGGCGCGCCGTCTCAAGCAGCGCAACGACCTCAAGCTCGTGATCCTCGACTACCTGCAGCTCATGACGTCGGGCCGCAAGGTCGAGTCGCGTCAGCAGGAGGTGTCGGAGTTCTCCCGGCAGATCAAGCTGCTGGCCAAGGAGCTCGAAGTGCCGGTGGTGGCGATCAGCCAGCTGAACCGTGGGCCCGAGCAGCGCACCGACAAGCGCCCCATGCTGTCCGACCTGCGTGAGTCGGGCTCGATCGAGCAGGACGCCGACATGGTCATCCTGCTCCACCGGCCCGACGCGTTCGAGCGCGACGACCCCCGAGCCGGCGAGGCCGACCTGATCCTCGCCAAGCACCGTAACGGCCCCACGAGCACGATCACCGTGGCCCACCAGCTCCACTACAGCCGCTTCGCCGACCTGGCCCACGGGTGATCGCCGCCCGCAGGATCTCAAATCAGATGTCGTAATCTCAGAACCGATGTCGTATGGATGTCGTATACGACATGGCTTGGGATTCTGTGTCCAGTCCCAGCGAGGTTTGCAGAGACTCGCGGCGTCAGCCCGCCCGGCGGTCCGCCACTCCCAACACGCCCGTCGAAACCCGAGGGTTGAGAGGAGCGCGATCCCGCTGCCCGCGCAGTCGAAGGGCATGCCCTGCACGCGGTGATCAGTGGGGTCAACGCTCACGACAGCACCCTGCTCGCGGCGCTGCTGGACACCAACCCGGGCGTCCGTCGGCCGGAGAAGTTGCACGCCGACAAGGGCTACGACTATCGCGGGTGCCGCCCCTACCTGCAGCGGCGCGGATCGCCCGCCGCGGTATCGAGGACTCCAGCCGGCTGGGCCGGGCGCGCTGGGTCGTGGAACGAACGATGGCGTGGCTGCTGAGTTACCGTCGTCTCGCGCTGCGCTACGACCGCACCCAGGCCACGCTCTCGGCGCTGCTCACCCTGGCCTGCACGCTGATCGGCCACCGCGGTGGAGATCCAACTGCGAGTTCGCCGCTTCTTCTGTGAGAATGCCAGGCTTTCGGCGCGGACGTTCGCCGAGCAGATCGTGGGGCTGACCGCGCGCCACGCGCGGGGCAGCCCGCTTCCGCGGCAGATGCTCGAGTCGATCGGGTTGGCGTTGGCCGGGCGGGCGGGTGCCCGGCTGGCCGGTGGGCGGCAGCCGCGGTAGCCCCGCTCGCTGATCTCCCGGAACAGGATGCTGGCGTTGCGCACCCCAGCGTTGAAGCGTTCGTGCAGGTAGGGCGTGAACTCGTCGAGCACGCTGGGTCGACCGGTGCGCGGCTTGGCCAGCAATTCCTCGACGCTGCTGGCACGGTAGAAGCGGCGCACGGTCTCCTTGGCTAGCCCGAGTTCCCGCATGATGTTCGTGATGGCCCTGCCTGAGCCTTGAGGGCCTGCACCCGCTCGTATCGGTCTTCGGCGCGGGTGACCAGCGCGGAGTTCTCGATCCGCCCGGCCTGCGCGACCGAGGCGGCCTCGGCCAGGTCGGCGGGGCGACCGGGCTGTGCGGGAATCTCGGGTGGGATCTCCTCGGCGGCGGCGCGGATGCAGCCGTGGTGTGCGGCGACGGTCTTCTCCACATGCTCGGCCAGGTTGTGCCACAGGTGCCGGCGGTCTGCGACCTGGATCGCATCGGGCGCGCCGGTGCTCGCTCTCTCGGCACAGACGCCACCGAGTTCGGCCCCGGCCGTGCGGGCACTGGCCGAGCAAGAGGTCACCGAGGTCCAGCTGCAGCCGACCGGCCCGGACATACATCCGGCGCGAACTGGAAGTATTCGCAGACGCCGTGCGTTCCTGAACACTCCTGAGCTTGCTCACCGGTGTGCCTCGGCCGCCGGACAGTCGGGTAGCCCTGGCGGCGTCTGGTGCGGGCGCATGTCGGTCGGTGAGCTCGCGACCGGAGTGGAGCCAGTGTCAGCGGCGTTTCTCCGTGCGGTTCTCCCGGGCGATCAGGATATGCCCGAGGCGGGCCGTCCGACTTGGGCGGGCAAGGTTAACTCACGCTGGCCGGCGGGTCGTCGGCGTCACCCTCCTTTTCGGCGCTGAATAGCTCGCGGTAATCACCGTACCCTTCGCGTTCCAGGTCAGCTAGGGGCACGAACCGCAGTGCAGCGGAGTTGAGGCAGTAACGGCGTCCACCTCTGTCGCGCGGACCATCATCGAAGACGTGTCCTAAATGACTGTCTGCATGAGTGGATCGAACCTCGACCCTGCGCATCCCGTAGCTCCGGTCGTCGAGCTCCGCTACATTGCGCTGGACGATCGGCTTTGTGAAGCTCGGCCAGCCCGTATGGCTATCGTACTTGTCGATAGAGGCAAAGAGCGGCTCCCCGGACACGACGTCCACGTAAATGCCCGGCTCCTTGTTGTCCCAATAGGCATTACTGAAAGCGCGTTCGGTTGCGCCCTCCTGAGTGACACGGAACTGCTCGGAGGTCAATCGAGCGATGGCCTCCGGCGATTTACCGTACTTCGGCTTCAAGTCATCTCCTCCGTTTTCGCTGTAGGTAGTATCGTGATAATGATTGCCTGGCCGACCAGAGATCAGCTGCCCGAACAGGTTGGTTGGCCCGCACACCCCTCCTGATCGCAACCGCAGCCTGCTAGGTGGCGGCCTGACAGCCAGACTAGACTGTCTAGTCCGATTATAGGCACGGCCTGCGGCGGCGTCGAGGGCCTCGCCCGCGGTGAGTCCGCGGACCTCCTCCGCCACAACGCCGCCATCGAGGCCGCCGTTGACCGCGATCTGCTTGAGCGGGGCCTCCAGGGCGACCTTGACGATGTTGGCGCCGGTGGGCCTCGTCACCGTCGAGGGCCGGGCCCTCGAATAGGCCGCCGGCAGGGCCTATGGGGCCTGGACGAGGCCCCGCAGCCCCGGCTCGGCATCGGCGGGACGTGCGAGCCGCCTCCCCCGCATGCCCCGGGGTTGAGGCCGGCTTTCGAGGCGCGCCCAGCAAGGCCGCATCACTCAGCTCGTCGCCGTGACAGCGCGTCGCCCGACCCTTGATAGTCGGACGTCCTAGTCCAATACAGGACCGCGGGCGTTCGTCAGTTGGCGCGTTCGCGCGGTGCGCGGTCGGGTACCTTCGCCTGGCCCGGGAATCGACTGTCGACGAGGTCCTTGTATTGAGGGTGGTCGGCAATGTAGTCCGCCACGAAGGGGCAGTAGTTGGTGAGTTTCAGGTCTTGCGCTCGTAGATCGTCCAGGGCGTGTTTGACAAGCCGGGTTGCGACCCCTCGGCCGCGGTACTCAGGCTCAACGATCGTGTGGGTGAGTGTCACGCGTTGGTCGCCTCGCGGAGCGTGGTAGACGATCATGCCGACTACCTGTCCGTTAACCACGGCTTCGTACGAGCCGCTGTCGCTGTTCTTCTGTACCTTCATCTCAGGGTTCACCTGGATTCTCCTGATATTTCCTTGAGCAGTTCGGTCTTCGCTGCCCAGTTTGGGCGGCTCGAGCCTGGCCAGGAGCCATCGTGCATCACTGATGCTCCCATCCTGTGCCGAATCGGCGAGGGCAAAGCAATCTCAGGGTTGTGGTCCCGTCGATGTCGTCGTCATCGCGCAACTCCGCTGCACGGCGTTATAGGTCCAACCCCACGTCCAAAGGGGTAGAGCAGCACTGACCGCGGAACGTAACGGGACCGTTTTGAACGGCCGTGTTACGGTCCGCGCTGACTCGACTAGCGGGCTATGTCTCGGCGACGAGCTCGACCTCCATCAGTTGGTCAGGGGATGCCCGCATGCTCGGGCAGCCGACCTGTTTCACCTCGTTGTCTCGGTGTGCCGACCCGAGGAGCTGCACGCGCAGCATCGACATCACAGGCACGATTCCACCGGCCACCCCGAGTGCGGGTTGTGGTATTAGGGTGAAGTGGCCGCCGATTCGCCCCGGCACCCCAAGCGCGTCTCCCACTTCGAGAGCGTCGTGGAGGAAGCCTGAGACCTCACCGCCCTGGAGGAGACCTCGATGGTGAGATCGATCTTGCACACTGCGAGGCCTGTTCCCCGCAAATCCGAGAGCGCTCCCGGCGTCGCGCATCGGTCGATGCCGTGATAATCGAGCGCATGATCGCCGACTTTCGACACCGGGGCTGCCGAACATGACATCGATCGCGATGCGATGGTTAGCATCCGCCCGGACGGCATTAGGCAGCCGGATCCCCCGCAGGAGCGCTCTGAGGATCAGACTTCCCCCTTCCTCCAGAAGTGTCGAGGCCGGATCGCAGTGCGCCGAGCCTCCAGTGGTTCCGCGGAGCACACCGCGTCTCCGTCAGCGTGATCGTGGGTCTGAGTTGGGTTGCGTTTCCTGCGCCGTGGCCTGAGCCGCCACTTCGGAGGGCGCGGCCCGGCCGCCGGCGTGTGCCTCGCGGCGGTAGCGCTCCACCATGTGCGGGTAGTGCAGCTCGAACGCCGGGCGCTCGGAGCGGATCCGGGGCAGCTCGGTGAAGTTGTGCCGCGGCGGCGGGCAGCTGGTGGCCCACTCCAGCGAGTTGGCGAAGCCCCATGGGTCGTCCACCGTGACGATCCGTCCGTAGCGGTAGCTGCGGAAGACGTTCCAGATGAATGGAAGCGTGGAGGCACCCAGGACGAACGCGCCGATCGAGGAGACTGTGTTGAGTGTGGTGAAGCCGTCGGTGGGCAGGTAGTCGGCGTAGCGGCGGGGCATGCCCTCGGCGCCGAGCCAGTGCTGCACCAGGAATGTCAGGTGGAACCCGACGAACGTGAGCCAGAAGTGCACCTTGCCGAGGGTGTCGTCCATCATCCGGCCGGTCATCTTCGGGAACCAGAAGTAGATGCCGGCGTAGGTGGCGAACACGATCGTGCCGAACAGCACGTAGTGGAAGTGCGCGACCACGAAGTAGGTGTCCGAGACGTTGAAGTCGACCGGTGGTGAGGCCAGCAGAACTCCGGTGAGGCCGCCGAGCAGGAACGTGACCAGGAAGCCGAGCGCGAACAGCATCGGTGTCTCGAAGGTCAGGTGGCCCTTCCACAGGGTGCCGATCCAGTTCACGAACTTGATGCCGGTGGGGATCGCGATCAGGAAGGTGGTGAAGGAGAAGAAGGCCAGCAGCACTGCTCCGGTGGCGTACAGGTGGTGGGCCCAGACCGCTACCGACAGCGCGGCGATGGCGATCGTGGCGTAGACCAGGCCCTTGTAGCCGAAGACCGGTTTGCGGGCGAACACCGGGAAGACCTCGGAGACGATGCCGAAGAACGGCAGCGCAATGATGTAGACCTCGGGGTGGCCGAAGAACCAGAACATGTGCTCCCACAGGATCGTCCCGCCGTTGGCGGGGTCGAACACGTGGGCGCCGAGTTGGCGGTCGGCCAGTAGGCCGAGTAGCGCCGCTGTGAGCTCGGGGAACGCGATGAGGATCAGGATCGCGGTGATGAGGATGTTCCAGGTGAAGATCGGCATCCGGAACATCGTCATGCCGGGGGCGCGCATGCAGACGATCGTGGTGATGAAGTTGACGGCGCCGAGGATCGTGCCCAGTCCTCCGACGACCAAGCCGACGATCCACAGGTCCGACCCGCTGCCAGGCGAGTGGAGGGCGCCGGACAGGGGCGTGTAGGCGGTCCAGCCGAAGTCGGCGGGCCCGCCCGGTGTCAAGAAGCCCGACAGTACGATCAGCCCGCCGAACAGGAACAGCCAGTACGAGAAGGCGTTGAGCCGCGGGAACGCCACGTCAGGGGCGCCGATCTGCAGCGGCACGATGTAGTTGGCGAAACCGAACACGATCGGCGTCGCATACAACAACAGCATGATCGTGCCGTGCATGGTGAACAGCTGGTTGTACTGCTCGTTCGACAAGAACTGCAGACCGGGGCGGGCGAGCTCGGCGCGTATCAACAACGCCATCGCCCCACCGGCCAGGAAGAACACGAACGACGTCACCAGGTACAGGATGGCGATGTCCTTCGGATCCGTCGTCCGCAACATCCTCGCCAGAACGGTCCCCGTGGCCGCACGGCGCACCGGTGCCGCACGAGCACGAACCGGAACCGGAACAACTTCCGTCATATCGCCTCCCGGACCAACCAGCCCGCCAGATTCACACCGCCTTCGCTCGACCGCTCGGCGAGCGTCTGCGCGGACAGGTAGACCGCTTCGCATAGCGAAGGGCAGTAGCTACTATGGGTAATCGTGGATCGTGAGGAGCGCTCGAACGACATAGGGTGAGGCTCGATGTCTCCGATGGCCACACGCAGACGCCCCTCTGGACTATCCAGGCCAACTATTAGGTCTTCTCGTTGGACTGTCAAGTCCACTGAGACCTGACTCCACCCATCTTCGGACGGAGCCAGAGACCAGACCGCGGGGGTGTAACTTGCGGCCTATGCCCCCTTCGCGCACCTACGTGGCCGCGAGCGCCTGCGGCGAAGAGGATCTAACCTCGCGTATGCACTGGACTTGACAGTACCAAATTTGACGGGTAGCTAGGTGTCGCACGGTCTGGCGGGTACCGCGTCAAGTTGTCCTGCGGTCGCTCGTGCTGGCCGGATGACCGGCAAGATTCGAACACCGACAGTGACGTCGTGGCGGCCAGCGCGAATCGCACGGCCGAACACAGACGAGAGGAACCATCATGCCGGCCACCAGAGGCTTCGCGGGGCGTGGCCACACGGCACGTGATTCGCACCTGCCGCCGGGTCAGTACGACGCCGGCGACGGGTGGCCCGTGCTGCACGCGGAAGCCACCCCGTCCATCCGCACCGATCGCTGGACCTTCACCGTCGACGGCCTCGTTCAGTCGCCCACCACGTGGAACTGGCAGGAGATCCAGGCACTCCCGGGGTCCCGGTACGAGGGCGCCATCCACTGCGTCACCACCTGGTCGAAGTTCGGCATGACATTCGACGGGGTCTCCGTCGACACCCTGCTGACGTCAGCCGGTCCACGCGACGACGCAGCGTTCGTCCTCGCCCGTTCACACACCGGCTACACCACCAACCTGCCGATCGAGGACGTGACCGACGGCAAGGCCTGGGTGGTCTGGAACGTGAACGGATCGCCCCTGGAGGAGATCCACGGAGGCCCGGCCCGGCTGCTCGTGCCCCACCTGTACTTCTGGAAAAGCGCGAAATGGGTGTCCGGGCTGACGCTACTGGCCCAAGACCAGCCCGGCTTCTGGGAGCGCAACGGGTACCACGACCGGGGAGACCCCTGGCTCGAGCAGCGCTACCAGGGAGATTGACATGTCCACAGATGACAATGACGCGACCGACGGCGTCGACATCGACTCCGGGCTCCTTCAGCCGGAGGACAGCCTCGACGACCGCGGGGTCGTGGACGTACTGGACGAGGGCTACTCCCCTCCGGACCGTCCGTGGGAGCTCAACGACTACGGCCTCACCGCGCGGGAAGCGGCCGAACACGAAAGCCTCGACGGCCGTCTGGCACGCGAGCTGCCCGACATCATGATCCCCGACGGGGACGGGCTAGGAGACACCTCGGACACCGACGGCGAGCTGTACGACAACGAAGCCGGCACGGCCCGCTCCGGGAGGTTGATCGACGTCGAAGCCACCGGCGAGATCGACGACTACGCCTACCTCTACGCGGTGGACATCGGTCGCGATGGCGGCGCGGCCTCCGCCGAAGAGGCCGCAGTACACATCGTCGCCGATGAAGACGAACCCGAACCGGTCTGAGAACGCCGACGCGCCTGAAACGACACTGCTGCTACCCGATCAATCAGTGGGTGAGACTCGCGAACCAGTGCGCACCCCATCGGACGGACGCGGCCCAGGATCGGAAGCAACACCCAGCTCGCGGCGCCTCGGACATCGACAGCGCGTCCCGTCCCACCAGGTTGAACATGTTCCGAAGGAGGAACTGATGGACGACACGCTCAAGAACATTCATATCGTGGATGGCGACCCTGTGATCGAGGGTCACATCGCCATCGCGGTTACGGCGCACGCCTTCGTGTACAACGACGGCTCCACCCAGGTCTTCGAATCCAGCGGGGCTACCACCTACGTCGAGCAGGGCCGGCCGACACAAGGCAACTGGTACGTCGATGACGGCCGCTTCTGCTCATTCTGGCCTCCCAGCTATCGTGCCTGCTACGACTTGCATTGGATCGTGGAGGAAGGCCGGATCGTCGGCGTGCGGTTCACCGAACCCAACCGGGGATCAAGCTTCGACGGCCGTTATCGGTGAGCCCGGTTTCCCGGCCGCACGGAAGGCGGCCGGCCGACGCCCTGCATTCCTCCGCCGACCGAGCCGAATCCTATGCCAACCTCCTGGTGAACTCGCCGGGTTCTTGGTTCCCGAGCCGTTCGTCGAAGGACGGTGCGGACTACGACGCGTACTTTGAGCTGAACTCGGCCACGTTCTTCCTTTTTCGTTTGGAAGGTAGCGGTGGTCTCGACAGCCGATTTGAGATCACAGCGGATTGCCTCTAGGCACGACCGTCATCATCGAACAACACAGGAGTCAGGATGTCTGAGAACCGCTTCATCGACGACGCCATCAACCGTAGCGCCGAAACCGCGGAAGATCGCGCCAAGCTCACCAGCATGGTCGCCGAAACCGCCACCGGCGCACCGACGACCGCGACAGAAGGAGGCGGGCCAAGTGACGGTTCGATCCTGAACTTCGCGCTCAACCTGGAGTACCTCGAAGCGGAGTTCTACCTTCGTGGCGCAACAGGTCAGGGACTGCCCGATGACATGGTGGGTGGGACAGGGACGCCCGGCCAGGTGTCCGGCGGCCGACAGGTCGCCTTCCGTAGTCCTCTGATCAAGAACATCGCCCGCGAGATCGCCATGGACGAGCGAGCCCACGTTGCGTTCCTCCGCGGCGCACTCGGTAACGCGGCCGCTGCGCGCCCACGGATCTCCCTTGACCACAGCTTTACCGCCGCGGCGACTGCGGCCGGATTGATCAAGCCCGGAGAGATCTTCGACGCCTATGCGAACGACCGAAACTTCCTCTTCGCTGCCTTCCTCTTCGAAGATGTAGGAGTCACCGCTTTCAAGGGTGCGGCACCGTTCATCTCCAACAAGACCTACCTGGATGCAGCAGCAGGCCTGCTGGCCACCGAGGCCTACCACGCCGGGATCGTGCGGGCCACGCTGTTCAGTGAAGGGCTCGCGGATGACTCGGTGTTCGACGCCGTGCACAAGATCTCCGCGGTTCGCAACGCGGTCAGCGGCCCCGCTGACGATGATCAGGATCTCGGCACCAAGGACGAGGCCAACCTAGTTCCCACCGATGAGTACGGCCGTGCATTCGGCAGGAGCGCCGCGCAGATCCTCAACATCGTCTACCTTGATTCTCAAGCAGGCTCCTCCGGCGGCTTCTACCCAGATGGACTTAATGGGGACATCGTCCAAGGCACCGGGCCCGCCGCGGGCTAGTTTCTGCCTCCGCCATTCAGCCGTGCCGACGGAAAGCTCATGGAGCGAGCGAGGCAGCTCAGTCGTGTGCGACTGTCTCAGAGCGTGTTTGAGAGGGCTCGGCGTGTCTGTGTGATCACCCGCCTGTCTCGGTTCCGGTGGACCGATGCCCGGACGTCAGACCGAGCCCCGTACCCACCAGCGCAGCTACCCGTCTGACACCAGCGACGCGCAGTGGGGAGTTGATCGAGCCGCTGCTACCGGCGACCCGCCCGGGTGGGCGGCGGGGGAAACACCCGCGGCGGGCGGTGGTCGACGCGATCCTCTACGTGGTGCGCACCGGGTGTGCGTGGCGGCAGATCCTGCAAGTCGTGGGCAGGCGGGTCCGTGAGCGGGAAGGCTGCGGCCCCGAGCCCTCGGCAGGGTTGGTGGACTCCCAGTCGGTCAAGGGCGCCGACACCGTCGGGACGGATTCCCGCGGGCGCGCAGGCCCGACACCACGGCGGAGGACGTCGCGCTGTCGACGAGCACGCGGTCGAGCGTGGAGAGTTCGACGAGCCGGTGCAGGGCACGCTTCGCGAACTTCGTGTGGTCGACGAGCGCAACGGTGCGGGCCGCGAACGGCGCGGTCAGTGGGCCGACGGAGCCCGCAACCGCCGACAGCACCGCGAGCCCGAACGCGGCGGCCGACATGACGAGCAGAGTTGGTAACAGGCCGGGGAGCACGAACCACAGCCTGCCAACGCCCACCGAGGGCTGTTACTCGCCACCGCGGGACCGCGCGCCGGGTTGACAGACCGATCGGGAGTCCCCCGCGGCCCACATCTGTCTCGACGAGCGGGGGAGCCAGTGCGGGAAGCAACAGCAGGTATGACCGGGACCGGCCGGTGGGCGATCGTGCGGCCACGGAGTCCCGAGCGCTCATGGGGGAGGCCCACCGTGTAGAGCAGTCCGGCTATTGTGCTGGCTCCGACGTTCTCGATGGCTTGCACGGTCGCGAGAAGCCCGAAGGCGGATCCGCGGATCTCGACCGAGGTGAACGCGGCCACGGCGGCATGTTCTGCGGTCTCGGTGCACCCGATCCCGATTCCGGCCAGCGCGAACGCCACCGTGGCATTCGTCTACCTCGCAGCCTGGATGCTGCTGGCTCTCGCGGTCCTCGGATGGGTCACCAGCACGCGGACAACGGCGCACAGCCAATGAGGCACGAGATCGGCTGCTCGGGTCCAGCGGTCTCGGTCTGGCGAGAACCATCGACTATGTGCGCTTGCGCCCCGGACAGAAGGGGCCAGGATTACCCGAACGGGCGATGTCCACGGCGCGCAAGCTGGGGATCGTAGGCCGGCCACGGTGTGAAGGATGAGGGCCGCCAGTTCTCGGCGCAGCCAGCCGGTGCAGTGGGGGCCTCCAATTGCGGGGAACGACATTAGTCTCCGTTGCGAGCATCCGAAAGGCGCGGCAGAGCCCTCGGTCGGTCCGCCGACGTCGGTCAACAACGGGAAAGTCAGCACGCATGACAAACAATCTCGTGTCTCGGACCACGAGTTCAACCGCGCGGTTCGCGAGTCAAGACTGCCGTTCGGTCGACGGTGGTTTCTCAGGGCTGTCGCCGGCGGGGTGAGCGGCGCGAGCGCTGCGGGGGCGTTGGACGGCTGAGGAGGCTGCTCGTGGGAGTGCGGCAGTGGCTCGGGAGTTGGCCGGTGATACGGCAGGTCACGGGAGCGGACTGGACCGCCCGGGGTGAGGCTTCCCGGTCGTCGCGCAGCGAGCACCTCGTACCGCGGACTGCGGAGGCCGACCGCGTCGTCCAGTCCATCTGCCCCTATTGCGCGGTCGGCTGCGGGCAGCTTGTGTTCGTGAAGGACGAGAAGATCACGCAGATCGAGGGTGATCCGGACTCGCCGATCTCGCTGGGGAAACTCTGCCCGAAGGGCGCGGCCAGCAGGCAACTCGTGCTGCTTCCCGACCGCGTCACTACCGTTCGATACCGGCGTCCTGGTGGGACGGAGTGGGAGGACCTCGACCTCGACACGGCGATGCAGATGATCGCCGACCGCGTGCTCGACACGCGACGCCGGACCTGGCAGGACACTGACGAGGATGGCCAGCCGCTGCGCCGCACGATGGGCATCGCGCACCTCGGCGGGGCCACGCTGGACAACGAGGAGAACTACCTCATCAAGAAGCTCTACACGGCTCTCGGCGCGATACAGGTCGAGAACCAGGCCCGCCTTTGACACTCCTCCACCGTCCCCGGTCTGGGGGCCTCGTTCGGTCGCGGCGGCGCCACGACTTTCCAGCAGGACCTCGCAAAGAGCGACTGCATCGTGATCCAGGGGTCGAACTTCGCCGAGTGCCATCCCGTCGGCTTCCAGTTCGTCATGAACGCGAAGATGCGCGGGGCGAAGATCATCCACATCGATCCCCGCTTCACGCGCACGAGCGCGCTGGCAGACCTGCACGTCCCGATCCGGGCGGGCTCGGACATCGCGCTGCTCGGCGGGCTGATCAACCACGTGCTCACCGAGGGCAAAGAGTTCCGCGAATACGTCGTCGCCTACACCAACGCCGCGGCGATCATCAACGACGCATACCGCGACACTGAGGACCTCGACGGGCTCTTCAGCGGCTGGGACCCGGAAAGGTCCTGCTATGACGTCGACACCTGGGCCTACGAGAGCGCCGGCCCGGGCGCCGACGAGCCGAGCGGATCGGTCCAGCAAGGCGGTCACCAGCACAAGTTGACCGCGGGCGGTGACAAGTACGGAAGTGGCGGCCCGTCGGTCGCCACGAAACCGCCGCGAGACGAGACACTGCAGCACCCGCGCTGCGTCTTCCAGATTCTCAAGCGGCACTACGCCCGCTACACCCCCGAGTTCGTGGAAGAGGTCTGCGGCATCCCGCAACACACGTTCCTCGAGGTCGCCAGGGCGATCACCGAGAACAGCGGGCGCGACCGCACGACGAACTGGTCCTATGCGGTGGGCTGGACGCAGCACAGCGTCGGCGTGCAGTACATCCGGGCCGCGGCGATCCTGCAGGCGCTGCTGGGCAACATCGGCCGCCCGGGCGGCGGGATCATGGCGCTGCGCGGGCACGCCAGCATCCAGGGCTCCACCGACATCCCCACGCTGTTCAACATCCTTCCCGGCTACCTGCCGATGCCGGCCGGCCCGCTCGGGGCGTCCCTGGCGAACTACATCGCCCCGGACGTCGGCGTTGCCGGGTTCTGGGGCGACATGCCCAACTACATCGTGAGCCTGCTCAAGGCGTGGTTCGGAGACGCCGCCACCGCGGAGAACGACTACGGCTTCGACTGGCTGCCGCGCCTGACCGGAGACCACAACAACTACCGCACTGTCCTCGACATGGCCGACGGGAAGGTGGCCGGCTACATCGTGGCCGGGGAGAACCCGGCTGTCGGCAGCGCAAACGCCCGGATGCAGCGGCTGGGCCTGGCGAAGGCGGACTGGCTGGTCGTCCGCGACTTCGCCTGCATCGAGACCGCGACGTTCTGGAAGAACTCGCCCGAGATCGAAACCGGGGAGCTGCGCACAGAGGAAATCAACACGGAGGTTTTCCTCCTGCCCGCGGCCAACCACGTGGAGAAGGAAGGCACATTCACCAACACCCAACGACTGCTGCAGTGGCGACACAAAGCCGTCGAGCCACCCGGCGACGCCCGCAGCGACCTGTGGTTCTTCTACCACCTCGGCCGAATCATCAAGCAGAAGGTGGCCGGGTCGGATGACCCTCGCGACGCCCCGATCAAGGCGCTCACCTGGGACTACCCCGTATACGGGCCTACGGCCGAGCCCAGCGCCGCAGCCGTGCTGCAGGAGATCAACGGCCACGGGACCGACGGGCAACTGCTCACCACCTCTTCCCAGCTTCGCGACGACGGCTCCACCTGCTGCGGCTGCTGGATCTACTGCGGCGTGTACGCCGACGGGGTCAACCAGGCCGCACGGCGCAAACCCGCCCGCGAGCAGGACTGGGTAGCCGCGGAGTGGGGCTGGGCATGGCCCGCGAACCGGCGCCAGCTCTACAACCGGGCCTCCGCTGACCCCGCCGGCAGGCCATGGAGCGAGCGCAAAGCGCTGATCTGGTGGGACGGCGAGAAATGGACGGGCCACGACGTACCGGACTTCCCGGCCGGGACCGCGCCGGACTACATCCCGCCACCGGGCGCGACGGCGGGGGCAGCGTTGGCCGGCGATGACCCGTTCATCATGCAGACCGACGGAAAGGCGTGGCTGTTCGCGCCTGCCGGGCTGGTCGACGGACCGATGCCCACACACTACGAACCAGCCGAGACCCCGCACAGCAACCTGTTGCACCCGCAACAGCCGCGCAACCCGGCGGCCATGCTGTACGACCAGCCAGGCAACCGGCACCACCCGAGCGGTTCCGAGGTCTTCCCGTACGTGCTCACCACCTACCGCCTCACCGAGCACCACACCGCAGGCGGCATGAGCCGACACCTGCCCCACCTCGCCGAGCTACAGCCCGAGGCGTTCTGCGAGGTCTCCCCCGAACTTGCCCGCGAGCGAGGCCTGACCCACCTCGGCTGGGCCACCGTCATCACCGCACGCAACGCGATCGAACTGAAGGTGCTCGTGACCGATCGGATGACACCGCTGCGCATCGAGGGGCACGAGACCCACCAGATCGGCGTGCCATGGCACTTCGGCCACAACGGGCTCGCCACCGGCGACAGCGCCAACGACCTGCTCTCGATCACACTCGACCCCAACGTCCACATCCAGGAGTCCAAGGTGCTCACCTGCGACATCCGACCAGGGCGACGCCCGCACGGCCCGGAACTGCGCGCGCTCGTCGAGGACTACCAGCGGCGGGCGGGCCTGGCGTGACTCGACACTTTGATCGGCGTGTGCCCTGGCTGGTTGCACGCTAATTGCGCGGCGGGCCGCGCCGAGGAGAAGCAATAAAAGGCATGGATGGGATCTAGGCCTGCGGCTGCCGGCTCACGAGGACCCGGTGTTCTTCGCCCCGTGGTCGCCCGTGACATCGGGGGCGTGTAGTGGTCGGCTCGTGCGTCATTTCGCCGTAGGCGCCCGGCCGGCGAAGTTATGGAAGGTTTGCCTAACTTCCGGTAGGAAGGTCGGGTGCGTCTCCGTCTCGCTCTCCTCGTCGCCGTCGGCCTCGCGGCGCTCGCCCTGCTCACCAGCTGTTCCTCGTCGTCGATCGAGCAAGCCGCGCCCGCGCCCACAACGGATGGCACTTACCCGGTGACGATCGACCACAAGTTCGGCAGCACCACGATCGCGGCGCCGCCGCAGCGCGTGGTCTCGCTCGGCTACACCGAGCAGGATGCGATCCTTGCGTTCGGCGTCGTGCCGGTCGGCGTGCGCTACGCCTTCGGCCCGCAGGACGATGTGTTCTTCCCCTGGGCCGACACGGCCGCAGGCAGCGCGACGCCGACGATCCTGCCGCGCGAGGAGGTCGACCCCGAGGCGGTCGCCGCGCTCCGGCCGGATCTGATCATGGCCGTGACAGCCGGGCTCGACCAGAACCAGTACGAGGTGCTGAGCCGGATCGCGCCGGTCGTCGTGCCGCCGAAGGAGTTCCGGGACTTCGGTGTGCCGTGGCAGGACCAGACCCGCATCACCGGCCGCGCCCTCGGCCAGAGCGGCAGAGCCGAGGAGCTCGTAGCCCGAGTCGAGGCGAAGTTCGCCGAGGTCAAGGCCGCGAACCCTGGCCTGATCGGGAAGAGTCTGGCGCTCTCCGGCCCCTCCTACGACGGCCGCTACCCCATCCACGCCAGCGCCGACACCCGCACGCGGTTCTTCGGCGAGCTCGGGATGGTGGTGCCGCCAGAGCTCGACGCGATCGCCGGCGACCAGTTCTACGGCTACCTGAGCCGCGAACAGGCCGGAATGCTGAACGAGGACGTGGTGGTGTTCCAGTCGGGCTCGCAGCAGGAGAAGGCCTCGATCGAGGCGGACCCGATCCTGAAGGTCGTGCCAGCCATCGGGCAGGGCCGGTCGCTGTTCATCGAGGGCGCCGACTACGACGCCCTGCAGTTCGCCAGCGCGCTCTCGCTGCCGTACCTGCTCGACTCGTTCGTCCCGAAGCTCACGGCCGTCGCGAAGGCGTGATCGAGACGCGACGACGGCGGTTCCGATCAGTGTGACCGGGCGCACGACCAACTCGGTACAAACTCAGTACTCACCTGTCCTACCCTGGCTGTGCCGTACTGGTGACCTAGCGCGGCCCGAGAGGAATCGAACGAGCGTCGCCCGGCAAGGGGTGTGTGCCAGTGGAAATCACCGAGCACGTCCTCAGGTCGCCGAGACACACCACGTCCTATCTGGCTGCGGGTCCGCCCGACGGTGCACTGATGATCTTCGTGCACGGCTGGCCTGCCACCGCACGGACCTGGAAGCGCCAGCTTCACTGCTTCGCCGCTCTCGGTTTTCTGGTGGTCGCGCCGGACATGCGCGGATACGGCAACTCGACGGTGCACGGATCATCCGACGCGTACGCCCAGGAGCATGTCGTCGCCGACATGCTGGAACTGCTCGATCACCTCGGCCGACGCAGCGCGGTGTGGATCGGACACGACTGGGGAAGCCCCACGGTCTGGAACCTGGCCGCTCACCATCCCGACCGCTGCGTTGCCGTCGCCAGCCTGTGCGTCCCCTACGCCCGGCTCGAACGCGGGTTCGATGCCCTCCTGTCGTCGGTCAACCGCACCACCTATCCGGCGGAGACATATCCGGCCGGGCAGTTCGACTACATGGCCTACTACGAACAGCACGCCGATGAGGTCATCGAGCTGTTCGACTCCGCACCGGCAGGCGTGGTGAAGGCGTTCTACCGCCGTGGTGATCCGGCGAGTATCGGCACCGTGTCGAGAACCGCCGTGATCAGCCGCGACGGTGGATGGTTCGGCGGGGCCGGCAGCGTGCCGGACGTTCCGCTGGACACCACGGTGCTCGGCGAGGTCGACCTCGCCGCGCTCGCCTCGTCATTCGCCCGCAACGGTTTCGCCGGACCGACCGCCTACTACCTCAACCACGTCGCGAACCGCGCCTTCGCGTCACGCGCCCCTGGGGACGGCCACCTCGATCTTCCGGTGCTGTTCGTCGGCGCGGCGTACGACCAGGTAGCCGACGTCGTCACCACGGACGCCGCCGAACCCATGCGACGCTGGTGCCGCGACCTCACCGAGATCACGATCGACGCAGGTCACTGGGTGGCCCTGGAGCAGCCCGAGAAGGTCAATGCTGCGCTGGCCCACTGGTTGGCCACCCGTACCGGGAGCTTCTGGCCGACCGGCTCGCCCTGATCCAGCGCCATGCGATCCTCTCGGCCTGCTCGTCCCGCTGCTCAACTGTGGACGCGATGTCGGGTAGCCGCGGGCGGCGGCTTCTCGTGATCGGTGTGACTCACGCCGCTGCACCTGCCGTGCGCGGGCCTGCGATTACCTAGACTCGCGGCGACGGAGAACGATCGTTCTGCTCGGTCGGGTCTGCCGGTCCGGCCGGTCGTTCCGGCCACTCGTCACGGCATCGGCGCATCGACACCCGGCAGGCACCGGACCATCAGCGGCAGGCGGCGAGGGAGACGTAGACGAGCGCGACGAGCACGGGCCGTCGATCACCGCGGCCCCGATGTCGATCCGGGCGCTTCACCGTTCGACCTGGGTGATGAGAGGGTCCGCACCGGGACCCGTCGACCACAGGAGCCGATCGTGAAGTACATGCTGATCATGCGCGCCACCGACGAGGCCTACGCCGCGTTCCAGGACGTGGGCTTCCTCTCCGAGGCCATCGAGCGGGTGGGCCGGTTCAATGAAGAGATGATCAAGGCGGGCGTCCTCATCTCCGCCGAGGGGCTGGACCCCGCGGAAGGCGTGGTCGTCGACTACTCGGCGGAGACCCCGGTGGTCACCGACGGCCCGTACGGCGAGACCAAGGAACTGTTCGGCGGCTTCTGGATGGTCGACGTGGCCTCGCAGGAGGAGGCCATCGAGTGGGCCAAGCGGGCCCCGATGTCCGGCCCTGGCGCGAAGATCGAGATCCGCCGGGTCGCCGACCCCGACGAGGGCCCGCACGACAACGAGTGGGTCCAGAAGGAGCGGGCCTGGCGGGACACCACCGGCCGGCGGTGACCGGGATGGACGGTCGGCGCGCCGTGGAGGCGATCTGGCGGATCGAGTCCGCCCGGATCGTCGGCGCGCTGGCCCGCTACACCGGCGACTTCGCCCTCGCCGAGGACCTCGCTCAGGAATCGCTGGCCGAGGCGCTGGTCAGCTGGCCCCGCGAGGGCGCACCCCGCAACCCGGCGGGATGGCTGCTCACCGTCGGCCGCCGCCGGGCCGTCGACGGCTTCCGCCGCCGCGCCGTCCAGGACGACCGTTACGCCGCCCTCGCCCGCGACCTCGGCGAGGGCGGCGCCACGTCCGGCGCCCCGGCCCCGCGCGAACCCCCGGACGGCGACGTGCTGTGGGATCCCGACCAGATCGACGACGACGTCCTGGCCCTGGCGTTCATCGCCTGCCACCCGGTCGTGTCGCGGGAGGCGAGAGTGGCGCTCGCACTGCGCGTGCTCGGGGGCCTGACCAGCGACGAGATCGCCCGCGCCTTCCTGGTCCCCACCGCCACCGTGCAGGCCAGGATCACCCGCGCCAAGAAGACCCTGGCCGCCGCCCGCGTCCCGTTCGAGGTGCCGCCCCCGCAGGACCGCCCGGCTCGCATCGGCTCGGTGCTGAGCGTGGTCTACGTGATCTTCACCGAGGGCTCGACGGCGACTTCGGGGGAGCGCTGGATCCGCACCGACCTGGCCCACGAAGCCGTCCGGCTGGCCCGCGTCCTGGCCCGCCTGCTGCCGCATGAACCGGAGGTACTGGGCCTGCTCGCGCTGCTGGAGCTCACCGCCGCTCGCTTTCCCGCTCGCACCGGCCCGTCCGGCGAGCCGGTCCTGCTCGAGGACCAGGACCGCGCCCGCTGGGACCGCGCCGCCATCGGCCGCGGCCGGGCGGCCCTCACCAGCGCCGCCCGGGTGGGCCGCGGCCTGGGCCCGTACGGCCTGCAGGCCGCCATCGCCGAGTGCCATGCCACCGCGCCGTCGGTGGAGCAGACGGACTGGCCCCGCATCGTCCTGCTCTACGACGCCCTCGGCCGCCTCGCCCCGTCCCCGGTGGTCGACCTGAACCGCGCCGTGGCCGTCTCGATGGCCGAGAGTCCGGCGGCCGCCCTCACGATCGTGGACGGGCTGGCCGCCACCCCCGAGTTCCGCGACTCCCATCTGCTCCCCGCCGTCCGCGGCGAACTGCTGACCCGGCTCGGACGGCCGGTGGAGGCCCGGGAGGCGCTGGGCCTCGCTGTGGAGCGGTGCGGGAACGCCCGCGAGCGGGAATTGCTGGAACGCAAGCGGGACGCGCTCGATTGACGTTCCGCAAGATACGTCGACGTTGAATGCCTGATGACGCTCCTGACGAGCGATGTTCACGCATCGCGACCCCGAACTCGAGGGAGCCGTTTCCTGAGGTGGGCGAACCGGATCGCCCAGAGCTGGTCAGGGATGGGCGGGGCGGCCGGCGCAGCCGTGAACGACGACCTCCCACGCTGAAACGAGGGCGAGACAGGCCGACGGTCGGGGTGCGACGCGATCCTCACGAGCGCGGTGCTCGGGGGCGTGCACACAGGCGTGCAGGAGTTGTGGCAACGAGTGCCCGTGTCACGCAGAGGTGGGGGTGGAGCGCTGCCAAGTGTGTGCCGACAAGTGCCGGCGTTGTCAGGCGGCTTGCCGCGAGCTCCTTGCCACACTTTGATCAACTCAGCCCGACATGCGGACCCAGCCGCGAGTAACCCAGGCTCGCCCGCGCTCGAACCGTCGCCGACGACCGTGTGAACGCTGGTCCATCCTTCGAACAGTCGTCGGCATCGTCGCGACCGTTGGGCATCATGGGACGTGATGGGTGAGCGAGCAGCACGGCCGGCGGCCACGCGTCTGTCCGCGTGGCGACTGATTGTGCTCGCGTTCACCCTCGCCGGAATCGTCGCGATGCACGGGCTCGCATCGACCGATCCCGCCGGGCAGCATCAAAGCGCGCTCGATGTGACGATGGCACCAGGAACCGTCGAGCCGCCGGCCGTCCCCGCTGTGCCTGCTCGTGGCCAGAGACAGAACGCGATGCCGGCAGCCCATGCGGCGCCCGTCGATCTGCCTACCCGTCTCAGCGACGGCGTGGTGTTTACACAGGGCAATCAGCACGACGGGCACGACCTGATGGCTGCGTGTTTGGCCGTTCTGTTGGGTCTGCTTGCCGCAGTCGCTCTCGCGCTCGTCGGGTCCTGGCGCGGATCCGACTGGATGGCCAACGCCACTCGTCGCTGGTCCACCGCAGCAGCAGCGAGAGCTCCGCCCCGGCCGCTGTTCCTATCTCTCTGCGTGTTCCGGAACTGAGGAGAAGCGCGCCCGGCGCATCCCGGGCCGCCGCCCCTTTGATCCCGCACACCCAGAGGAAGCTTTCATGCCGCTCCACCAGTTCGCCGCCGGAACCATTGCCGCACTCGCGCTGTCTCTCACGCTGGCCGCTTGCGGCGGCAACACCCCGACGACACCGCCCTCACCAGCCGGCGCCGCGTCGACCGCGGCCCAGCCGAGCCAGCAGTTCAACGACAACGACGTCCACTTCACACAGATGATGATCCCGCACCACCGGCAAGCGATCGCCATGGCCGAAATGGCCACCGGTCGCGCCCAGAACCCAGACGTCAAGGCGCTCGCACAACAGATCAAGAACGAGCAGGACCCGGAGATCCAGACCATGACCGGGTTCCTCAAGGCCTGGGGAGCTCAGGTAGTGCAGGACGACGCCATGGGCGGGATGGACCACGGAAACATGAGCAACGGCGACATGACAGACATGGCCGGGATGATGAGCCCCGAGGAAATGACCCAGCTCAGCAGCGCCGGCGGAGCCGAGTTCGACCGGATGTTCCTGCAGATGATGATCGCCCACCACCGGGGCGCGGTCACGGACGCACAGCAAGAACTGTCCGAAGGCATGAACGAGCAGGCGAAAGCCCTCGCCTCGAACATCGTTACCACGCAGACCGCAGAGATCAACCGCATGCAGCAATTGCTGCAGGCGCTCTGATCTCACCGGCTGTCCCGGTTCAGCCGGGGGCAGTGGCGGACCACGGCACTGCCCCCGACTGGCCATCTCGGCAATGTGTGGGCCAGTGACGTCGTTGCCTCCGCTCTGCAATCACCGTGACGGCAACCGCCCGTGCCCGCCGAGCACGAACTCCCTCACCACGACACCTCCCATCGCGCAGAACGTGCGTGGCGTCGCCTCGCCGCTAAGAGGGTGTCCCGCGCCGGGTCAGCTCTGTGTGGGTCTGGTGAAGGCGGCTTGCAAGGTGGCATCGATGACGTGTGGTGCGTCCTCGGTGGCGAGGCGGCCGGCGGCGATCTCGTCCGCGGCGCCATGCATCACCACGTGGGTCGTGGCGAGCAGCCAGCTCACAGGGAGGTCGGTGCGGAATGCGCCCTCCCGCTGCCCCCGTTCCAGCAGACCGCGGACGCGAGCCTCGGCCTTCTGGTGCAGTTCACGAATGCGCGCCGGGGACAGCTCCTTCTGCGCCGTGGCAAGCAGTGCGCGGGACTGGTCGACGAGCATCCAGCTCGAAGCGATCAGACGGCTGAACGCCTGACGGGCGTCTCCGTCCAGATTCACGTCCTCGAGGACAGCATCGCCACGGTCGAGGCTGTCGACGAGTGCTGCCTCGATCAGTTCTGGTCGCGTCCGGAAGTGGCCGTAGAGCGTCATGCGGCCCACTCCGGCCTCGGCGGCGATCTGCGCAACCGACGCGTCAGGATCCTTCCGCAGCGCACCCACCGTGGCCTGCAGGATCGCCGCCCGGTTCCGCTGCGCATCGGCCCGTGCATTAGACGCCCGGCGCCCGCCTGTCGATGAGCGTCGAGCGCTGCCGTCGGTCGCACCGGCCTTCATCGCCGCCATCGCACACCTCACAACTCGTACTGGACTGCTTGAGTTAGTCTAGCCGTCATAACTCGTACTCACATGCTCGACTTATGTCGAAGGAGGAGCCATGAGTAGCTACCCCAGACGCTGGCAGACGCTGGCGTTGCTCGGGATCGCGCAGTTCATGCTGATCTTGGATGTGACCGTGGTGGCGATTTCGTTGCCGCTGATGGGCGCCGACCTGGGCCTGGACCGGCAGACGGTGACCTGGGTGGTCAGCGCCTACACGCTCACCTTCGGCGGCCTGATGCTGCTGGGCGGGCGGATCGCCGACCTGATCGGCCCGAAGACGATGGTGATGCTCGGCCTGGCCGTCTTCACCGTCGCATCCCTGATCACCGGCGCCGCTCAGGATGGCGTCACGGTGCTGGCCGGCCGGGTCGGTCAGGGCCTCGGCGCGGCCATGCTGTCACCGTCGGCACTGTCGGTCGTGGTGCGGATGTTCGACGGCGATGAGCGGAACAAGGCGCTCGGGATCTGGTCCGCACTCGGCGGTGGCGGCGCCGCGGTCGGCGTGCTCGTCGGCGGCCTGCTGGCAGCCGGCCCCGGCTGGCCGTGGGTGTTCTACATCAACGTGCCGATCGGCGTGATCATCTTCAGTGTCCTTACTCGCCTGCTGCCGACGCTCCAGCCGGTTGAGAGCGGTCAGCGGCGCAGTGCGGACGTGCTAGGGGCCCTGCTGGTGACCGCGGCGACCGGGTCGGTGATCTATGCGATGATCGGCGCCGGAGAGGCCGGATGGCTCGCACCGCAGACGCTGATCACCTTCGCGATCGGCATCGTGTTCTACCTGCTGTTCGCGCGGCGGCAGCGCGCAGCAGCAGCGCCATTGATGGACCTCGGACTGCTGTTCCGACGACCGGTCATGGCGGGCACATTCGTGATCGCGATTGCGACTGCGCTGATGGTGGCCGTCTTCTTCCTCGGATCGTTCTACCTGCAGAACCACGCCGGTCTCGGGCCCCTGGTCACCGGGCTGCTGTTCCTGCCGGTGGCGATCGCGACCATGACCGGCGCTCAGCTCGGCGGCCGGATCATCGGCAGGTCCGGCGGGCGGGTCCTGGCGATCATCGGTCTGATCATCGCCGCAGCAGGCCTCGCGATCCCCGCGATCTGGCCTACCACCGTCGGCGTGGTCCTGGGCGTCAGCGTCGGATCGGCCGGGATCGGCACCCTGTTCGTGGTCGCCTCAGCCACCGCGCTCGGGCAGGTCGCCCCGCATGAAGCCGGCATCGCGTCAGGGATCGTCTCCACCTTCCACGAGTTCGGCGCCTCCATCGGGGCCGCGGTGACCTCGAGCGTCGCAGCGGCCAGCCTCGCCACCCAGGCCGAGAGCGGCTACGTCACCGCGTTCATGGTCGCGGCCGTCGCCGCGGTGTTCGGGGCGGTCATCTCTGGCGCGCTGATTTCCGGGCGCCAGGCATCGGCGGCCCCGTCAGTGCACTGACGACGACCCTCATTGAGCACGTTCCGAGTACTACGGCAAGCGAGCCTGGGTACCGTTCGGTGTTGCGGTATTCGGCAACATTGTTGTGGCGAGGTACCGCAGCGGGATCGATGGTGCCCTTCCTGCAGGATTGCTGCCGTAAGGGAGCGTCGTCGCCCTCGCTGTGTCGCCGAGGCCGCCAAGTGTGGCGCCGGCGGAGCGGGCGGTCAGGCGGCAACTATGTGACGGCCGGACCGATCTCAGCGTCCTTTCAACTTGGGCTCTCTAACCTTCCTGCCCGTGACCCGAGAGCCGGCGCAGCTGAACGTGGCCGCGTCCGGCCATGCTGTGGATCCGGTGAAGCCTGCATGTTCTGGCCCCTCAGGTCTGCGTCGCCTGGCCCTACTGGCCGTGATGGCAGTGATCGGTGGATTGCTGGTCCTGTGCTGCTGCTCCGAGGACGCGAGCGAGGCGCACTCGGCTGACGCACAAAGCGCGACGCCGCCGCTCAGCGATCTTGGTCACGCAGTGGCCGCATCCGATCCGCTCGCCGAGCATCTGTCCGACGTCGTCGAGGACGGGTCCCGGACGCTGTTCGTCGATACCGACGCCCTGGGGAGCCGACGCGATGACGGCTCGTTCACGGCAACGGTGGAGACGGGCACAGGTGTGTATGACGGGCTCGTCGCCACCGCTGCCCCGCATCCGGATTGCGATCCACATTCTGATGGTTTGGGCGCCATAGTTCTGTCGGCCGCACCCGCGCTCGATGGTATGCCGGGGCTCATCGTGCTTCCCGCGAACATTGATGCGCCTTCCGGCGGGGCCGGCTCGGGCCGGAACGCCGTGCTCCGTCAGGCCACACCGGAATCGTCTCCCTATCTGCTCTGCATCTTGCGGACATAGGCCGTACGGCTAGCTGACTCCACTTCCCGGACAGCGTCTTCGACGCATCCGCGCTACCCAACGGTCTGCTGAGGCGCCGTTTCCCTCCAAGGAGCTTGGCGTCTCCTCTTTTCTGCAAGGTGATTGAACTGTGTCTGCCAAAGAACGTGTGGGTCCGACCCACGAGGCGATGGTCGACGACCCCGGCCGCGCGTCCGATGGGGGAATCGACACCGTCGAAATTCGTCCGCGACTGCCGACGTTGCAGTGGTGGGTTCTGGCGATCGTCGGGATCGTGGTCGTGCTGTCGGTCGTGCGCGCATTCGGGCCGCTGACCTATCCGGGTGATATCTGGCGGCAGAGTGACACTGCCACTATCGCGCGCAACTTCGCCGCAAACGGCATGAACATCTTCTTTCCGCAGATCAACTGGGGTGGGGCGGGCCCCGGATATGTGGAGAGCGAGTTCCAACTGCTGCCGTGGCTGACCGCGGTGCTGTATCTCGTCTTCGGTGAACATGTCGCGCTGGGCCGGCTGGTCTCGCTGGGTTTCATGCTGGTGGCTGCGGGCGCGTTCTGGGGCCTGGCTCGGAGGCTGCTGCCCGCGACCGCGGCTCGGTGGGCGCTGGCAGCGTTCTTCCTCTCCCCGGCGTTCATGCGCTGGGGGACGGCGTTCATGCCCGAGGCGACGGTATTGGCGTTCTACATGCTTGCCCTGCTCGGGTTCTGTCGCTGGCTGCGCGAGGACCGGGTCATCTTCTTGGTGTGGGCCGCGGCCGCGACATCGATGGCTGCGTTGGTGAAGCCGACGTCGCTGCATATCGGGGCGGTCCTCGGGCTGTGGCTGGTCTTCGCCGCCCGGGACCGGTTGCGCCGGCCCTCCCTGTACGTGGCCGGCCTGGCGGCGTTGGTGGCGCCCGTGCTGTGGCTGCGCCAGGCGGCGTGGCTGCACGCCACGTACGGCAACACCTTCGGCGTGATCTCCGGCGGTGACAGCAAGTGGGGCAGCCTCGAGCTGTGGCTGAGCCCCGACTTCTACGTGGGCAACTTCCGCAGCGAGGCAATTTTCATCTACGGACTGATCGGGGTGCCACTGGCAGTGCTCGGCGCTGTGTGGCTATGGCGGCGCCGCTCGAATACCTCCCTCCCCGTGCCATTGCTCGCCGCCGGGGTGATTGCGTTGGCCGTGTACTACTTCGCGGTCGGCCGCTACAGCAGCACCGACCTGGGAATCCAGTACCACGTCTACTCGCTGCCCTACGCGGCACTCGCCATCGGCGCCGGATTTACGCCGGTACTGCATTGGGCCCGCAGACGATGGAGCCCTCTGACAATCGGAGTGACCGGCGCCGCGATGGCCGTGCTGTTGGGCGCCCAGTCGGTGAACGTGTTCATCCAGTCATTGCCGGATCGCTCCGGAGTCTTCGGGGCCTGCGCGACGCAGCTCGATGCGGTGTCAGATCCGGGGGAACTGGTGGTGGTCAGTACCACGAGCCGCACGATCGAGGACGGGGTAACCAACAACTACCAGGAACCGATCGTGTTCTTCCTCGCCGACAGGCGGGGCTGGAGCCTGCCCGCGGACAAGCACACCCCTGAGAGTGTGCAGGGCCTGCGCGCCGCGGGGGCGAGGTTCCTGGTGGTCGGCGATCCGCAGCTCGTTCCGGCCGGTGGGCCGCTGGCCGGATGGCTGGCCGACAACGCCGGCCAGATCCGCTCCTCCGCTCAGGACGGCTGCGCGATCTGGGACCTCGGCCAATCCCCCCGCCATTCTTCGGCCTCCGCGGGTGGGAGCGCTCCCGAGTCCGAGAACTCACCTGGCAACTCATGAGCCCACATCGCAACGGCCGAACGGCTGCCGGCAATGGTGGCCGGAGCCGCTTCGAGCCCTACTCGTCCGACCGACCCAGGAAGGTTCAGCTCGTGGCCGAACCCCTCGTCATTTCTGCTGCGATCCCCCCGCCTGGCTGGAGCCCGGTGTCATTTCGCGCGGCTGAGCCGCAGCCGAGGCCCTGTGAATCGTGCTGCGGCCCGCTCTCCGTCCGCCGTCTCTCCCGAAAGGGCGACTGATGACCAGTACCGACGTGCCGGCACAGGCCGTCCCACGGCTGCACCGCACGCCCGTGAGCGTTGCCCGCGGCGTCGTCAGGACGATGCGGCCGCGGCAATGGCTGAAGAACGTCTTGGTGCTCGCGGCGCCCTTCGTCGGCGGTGACCTGTTCACCGAGGGCATCGCGATCAACCTCGCCATCGCGTTTGCGGCGTTCTCGCTCGCCGCATCCGGCATCTACCTGGTCAACGACGCGAACGACGTCGCGGCCGACCGGGCGCACCCGACGAAGCGCAACCGTCCGATTGCGGCCGGGGTCGTCCCGGGTCCGCTCGCGATGGTGGTGGCCGGCGTGCTGCTGCTGAGCTCGCTCGCGCTGAGCCTGCTGGCGGGCGCGGGCCTCGTGATCGTCCTCGCGGTCTACATCGGGGTGCAGCTGGCGTACTGCTACTGGCTCAAGCACCAGCCGGTGCTCGACATCTGCATCGTCGCGTCGGGCTTCTTGCTCAGGGCGATCGCGGGTGGTGCGGCCACCGGTATCGCGCTCTCGCAGTGGTTCCTGCTGGTCGCCGGGTTCGGGTCGTTGTTCATGGTGGCCGGCAAGCGCTACGCGGAGATGATGCTGGCGGAGCGCACAGGCGCGAAGATCCGCAAGTCGCTGGAGAGCTACTCCTCGTCCTACCTGCGGTTCGTCTGGGCGTTGTCGGCCACCGTGCTGATCACGACGTACTCCCTGTGGGCCTTCGACATCGGCGTGGAGCAGCACAACACGGTCTGGTCGGTGATCTCGATCGTGCCGTTCGTGATCGCCGTGCTGCGCTACTCGGTGGACGTCGACTCGGGCAACGGCGGCGCGCCCGAGGAGATCGCGCTCGGCGACCGCGTGCTGCAGGTACTGGCCCTCCTCTGGATCGCAGCCCTGGTGCTCACGGTGTACGCCTAGCCCGGATACGAGCGCCGGCGGCTTGACGTAGGCGAGACGGTGGACCTGGCCTCGTCGGCGCTCTCATCTGGCGCGGCTTCCCGCCATCAGTGCCAGCCTGGCGGTGGGCGGGAGCGGCGCCGGCGTCGGTGTGGCCTGAAAAGCCTGGATCACGAGAGCGGCGAAGCGACGGGACGCCGCGACGCGGGCCGCAGGCGACACGGAGCGAATGCCGTCGTTCGCCATGAGCACCAGGATCATGTCGTCGAGGACGAAGTCGGGCCGCAGCCGCCCCGCCGCCTTGGCTCGCCGCGCCAGTTCGGCGATCGCCTTCAGCGCGTGGTCGCGGTTTGCGGCGAAGTCCGTGGCGTGCGGGTAAGCCGCCATGAACGCCGCAGTGAGCCCGCGGTCACGCGCGTGCAGCTCGCAGATCCGTTCGATCACCAGGCGGAAGCCATCCCAGGGATCCTGCTCCCGAAGGCCTTCATCAACGATCGCCCGACACGCCTGCACCTGGTCGGCGAAGGCCTCGGTGACCAGCGCCTCCTTGGCTGGGAAGTGCCGGTAGAGGGTGGCGGGCCCGACCCCTGCGCGCCGCGCGACCTCCCGCATCGGGACGGCCAGCCCCTCGGCGGCGAACAACGCGCGGGCCGCTTCGAGGATCCGGTCGCGGTTGTCACGGGCATCGGAGCGCAGGGAACGAGGCAGACGGTGGACCACTTCTCTCACTTCGGGTAAACGGACGGGCACGTCCGTTAGCTTCCGACGACGTGAAGGCGATCGTGATCAAGTCGTTCGGAGGCCCGGAGGGCCTCGAGGTGGTAGACGTCCCGGAGCCGGTCCCGGCTCGCGGCCAGGTGCTGGTCGCACCTGAGGCGATCGGCGTCGGTGGCGTCGACGCCGTCATCCGCCGGGGCACCCTCGGCTCCTACGGCTTCACCGAGGGCCACGTCCCCGGCAGCGAGGTCGCCGGCGTCGTGACCGCGGTCGGAGAGGACGTCGACCCGTCCTGGATCGGTCGCCGCGTATGGGCCTTCACGGGAACCGGCGGAGGCTACGTCGAACGTGCGGTCGCCACCGTCGAGGAGATCCACCCCCTGCCGGCGGACCTCTCGCCGGCCGACGCAGTCGCCCTCGGCAGCTCCGGTGTGGTGGCGCACTTCGGCCTCGCCCGCGCCCACCTCGCCGCCGGCGAGTCGGTGCTCGTGCGGGGCGCCTCCGGCAGCATCGGCACCACGACGGTCCAACTTGCTGCTCAGCAGGGTGCCGGCGCCGTGGCGGTCACCACCTCCTCGCCCGAGCGCGGCGAGCGCCTCCGCGAACTCGGTGCGACGCACGTGCTCGACCGCACGGCACGGGGAGGCTCGGGGTTCGACGTGATCATCGACATCGTTGCGGGCCCCAACCTGCCCGATCTCCTCGACTCGCTCAACGCGAACGGGCGCATCGTCGTGGTCGGGGCAGTCGGCGGCCTGCCGCCCAGCGACCTCGGCTCCAGGTTGATGGCCTCCTTTCAGAAGTCCCTGTCCATCTCCACCTTCAGCACCGCCACCGTGCCCGCCGCCGATCGACGCGCCGTGCGCGCTGCGCAGTTCGCGGCCGCGGCACGCGGTGAGCTCCGCACCGTGATCCATGACGTGCTACCGCTGGACCAGGCCGCAATCGCGCACCACCGGATGGACGCGGGCGAGGTGTTCGGCCGGATCGTGCTGACTCCCGGTCGGTAGCCGCACGGAGCATCCGATCGCTCCACCGGCGACCTGCAGCACGGACGGTGCGTGCGGCGCGGCGGATCCGCCGGCAGACCACGAATTCGGCACTCCGCGTTGCCCGTACGTCAGGATCTGATCGAGGCGCGTCGCCTAAGTTGGCCTTAGAGGCACGGGCGGAGGGAGGTGCGCGATGCCGAAGATCATCGGGGGCTCGCTGCATGCCCACCGCCAGCAGGTGCGGGCACGGGTTTTCGAGGTGCTGCGCACCCAGCTGTACGAGCGGGGGTTCGACGCGGTCACCCTCGCCGGGGTCGCGGCAGAGGCCGGCCTCGGCCGTACCGCGATGTACAACCACTTCCCCGACAAGGAAAGCCTGCTCGTCGCCTTCGTCGAGGCCGAGGCGGCCCGCTACGTCGACCGGCTGCGCGAGGCCGTCGACGCGGTGCCCGACCCGGTGGCCAAGCTCGCCACGTTCGTGCGGCTGCAGTTGCGTGTGCTCGCCGAGTACCACCTCCCGCCGGGCACCGCGCTGGCGTCCGCGCTCGCCCCGGCTGCGTACCGGCGAATTAGTGCGCACGCCGACCCGATCACCGAACAGCTGCGCGAGATTCTCGACGCCGGCCGGCTCGCGGGACGGCTGCCGGACGAGGATCCGGACATCCTGCTCCCGATGATCACTGCGGCGCTGACCAGTCGCCAGGTCGTCGACGTGCCGCCTGCGCAGCTGGATCAGGCCATCGAGGCCGCCGTCCGGTTCGTGCTGCGAGCAGTCGGAGCGAGTGCGGTCGACGAGGGGGCAGCGAAATAAGGGTCGCCTAACTCGCGGGGATGACCTAAGCTCTTTCTGACAAGGTGTCAGATCGTTGCCCCGAGGAGACGCCCCTATGCCGGTGACCACCAACCTCGTCTCGGCCCCGTTCTCCGCGACGCTGCGCGCCTCCACCAGGGCCGTCCACGAGCGCGCCAACCACTCCGGCTACATGAACGCGCTGTTGGGGAGCGAGCTCACGCTGGCCGGCTACACGCAGCTCGCGGTCCAGTACTACTTCATCTACCAGGCGATCGAACAGGTCAGCGACACGATGGCCGGCGACGACACCGGCCGCGAGTTCGTCTTCGACGAGCTGCGCAGGCTGCCGAAGCTCGAGGCCGATATGGCGTTCCTCGTCGGGCCGGACTGGCGTGAGACGATCCGCCCGCTCCCCGCCACCGAGTCGTACGTGCGACGCATTCACGAGGCGTCGGTGTGGGCAGGCGGCTATGTCGCCCACCACTACACCCGCTACCTCGGCGACATCGCGGGCGGCCAGATCATCCGCCGGCTGCTGGCCACGAACTACGGCATCGTCGACGAGGGCGCGCTGTTCTACCACTTCGACGAGATCGGCAGTGCGCCCGCGTTCCGCGACCGCTACCGCGCCAAGCTCGACGCCGCCCTGTGGAACGAGACCGACCGCACCAGGGTCGTCGACGAGACGCTCATCGCGTTCGAGTGCAACGTCGCGGTGTTCGCCGAGCTGGCCGAGGACATGCACCGGTACCAGGCGGCGTAAGGCCACCTGCCTCACCTGTCGACTTGATCACGCGTCCCAGGTGACCGGGAGGCTCTTCACTCCGTAGATGTCCGCGGTCTCCGGGCGCAGGCCAACCTCCTCGGCAGGTACGGCCAGACGCAGGGTGGGGAAGCGGTTGACCAGCGCAGGGAGCGCGACCCGCATCTCGACGCGGGCCAGTTGCTGGCCAAGGCACTGGTGGATGCCGTGGCCGAAGGCCAGGTGCCCGCCGTCCTGCCTGTGGAGGTCGAGCACGTCGGGATCGTCGAAACGCTCGGGGTCGCGATTGGCGGTGTTGATCGACATGATGACCGCTGTGCCGGACTCGATGGTCTGGCCGCCCAGCTCGACGTCCTCCAGTGCCGTTCGCATGAACGTCTTCGCGACGCTCAGGTACCGCAGCAGTTCCTCCACGGCCCGGTCGGCGAGCGCGGGATCGGCACGCAGAGCGGCTAGTTGCGCCGGGTTGCGCAGTAGCGCGAAGGTGCCCAGCGCCAGCATGTTCGCGGTGGTGTCGAGCCCGGCCGCCAGCAGAGTCAGGCTGATCCCCCTCAGCTCCTCATCGGTCAGATCGCTGCCGCTGAGGTCGCTGAGCACGTCGTCGGTGGGGTGCGCGCGCTTGGTGGCCACCAGCTCAGCGAGGTACTGCTGGGTCGCGAGGTAGGCCGCGATCAGGTCATCGTCGCTCGTCTCCCCGTTCATGAACTTGTCGATGTTCTCCTGGAAGGAGTCCCGCTCCTCGTAGGGCACCCCCAGCAGCTCGCAGATCATGATGGCGGGGATGGGCTTGGCGAATGCGGTCACCAGGTCCGCCGGCGGCCCGGCCTTCGCCATGGCGTCCAGGTGGTCGGTGGTGACCTGCTCGACGCGCTCGGCGAGCAGGCGCATCCGCCGGACGGTGAACTTGCCTACCAGCGGCTTGCGATAGCGGCTGTGCTGTGGCTCGTCCGTGAGGAGGAACTCGCCGGGCGACGCCGGAGGGACTTCGATGAGGTCGCCGTAGTCGATGAGCGGGTGGTGGCGCATGAGCTCCTTGCGCGAGCTGAAACGCGAGTCGGCCAGGACCGACCGGACCAGGTCGTATCCGGTGACCAACCAGCCCTGGTGCCCGTCGGGGAAGGGGTAGCGGCTGATGGGGCCGTGCCGGCGAGCGTCGATCAGCTCTGCCGGCGGGTCGAAGGGGCAGCCGGATTCGCGCGCCGCCGGCAGCGTCGTGACGGTGTGGACGGATTCACTCATGGTCATTCCTCATCTCGCGATAGTTCATATTCGGCGCGACTCGAAAACCGTGGTGCATTGAGAACGAGCGCGATCCACGCGCGGTCAGGAGCGGCGGATCGTGACGTCGCCGTAGGACGTGCGTGCTCGCACCTCGACGGTCTCGTCGGACTCCCCGGGCCTGCCGGCGGTGTCCAGTTGGTTGCGCACATGCCCGAACCCGGTGTTCACCTCGAGCCAAGCGGCGGTGCCCTCGGCGATGCCGATCTCGAGGTCGCCCGCGGCGGTGCCGAGAACGACCGTGCCGCGGACCACTTCGCCGAGGCGGATACCACCGTTGGCCGTTTTCGCTTCGACGCCGGCGCCGGCCCGGTCGATGGAGATCTCGCCGTTGGCCGTACGCACCCGCGCGTCGGCAGCGACCTCGTCGATCACGATGTCGCCGTTGGAGCTCTTGACGACCGCTGTTCCCTCGATGGTGCCGAGCCGGACCTTGCCGGTTCCGGTGGAGAGCTCTGCGTTGCCCGCGACGCCGTCCACGGTGAGGTGACCGGCGCCCGAGTTCAGGCGCAGCGGGCCGGTCCGCTCCAGCTGGGCGTTCCCGGCACCGGTCTTGAACCGGCACTCGCCGAGCCGGCCCGCGCTGCGGAAGTCACCCGCCTGTATCTCGGCGGACACCCGGGAACCGGTGGGCAGTTCGATGGACACGTCGACCGATCTGGTCTTGCGGGAGAAGTCGAAAACGCGCTTAGGGCCTGTGACCTGGAGAACGCCGTTGGTGTAGTCGACGCGGACCTGCTGCGCGGCCTTCACGTCGGACTCGTCGGACTCCTCACTGGGACACACCTCGACGACCGTTTCGGTCCGGTCGCTCGCGGTGATCCGCACATCGGCGACGCCGAGTTCGATCGTGACGGAGATCGGTTCGGGTGTCTCGAAATTGGGCATGGTTATCCCCTCATCATGAGTCGGTAGGGCGTCCCCGCAGATCAGGGACGTGTGATGGAAAGCGGTGTGGCTAGCGCACCCAGCCGGTGAAGCGCTGCTGGCTGCGTTTGATGCCGCGCGGCTCGGGGCGCTCGTCGCGGCCGCTGTGCAGGGCCGCGGCGGCCGCACGCACCAGCCAGGCGTTGACCGAGCGTCCTTCCTTGGCGGCGGCCTCTTCGATCGCGGCCTTGAGCTGCTCCGGCAGGCGCACGTTGATCCGCGCGGTGGGGCCGTCCTCGGTGATCGACGGAGCGCTGTCCGCGGCGTCGTCCTCCACCGCCGGGCTGTCGTCGGTCGCGTTCTGGAGCGGCTGCGCGGGCGGCGAGGCCACGACGAATTCCGGATCGCGTCCGCGCAGCCGCAGCTCCACCGAACCGGGGGCCAGGTCGCGGGTGATCTCGTCCGTGGCGGCCGCCAGCGCTTCCAGCAGTGTCATCCGGATCGCGGACTCGAGTGGGCCGGTGAGGCGCTCGACCACCGCACGTGCCTCGTCACCGCCGGCTTCGGCGAGTGTGGCGAACTCACGTCCGAGGTTGCCCACATACGAGGTCAAGTCCATGGCATCACTTTGGCACGCGAATGGCACCACTGCAAGCCAGATTGGCTCAGTATCGACGCCGGATGGCACCACGCACTGATGCGGTGGAGGGCGTTGGCGGGCTCGTCGATGAGCACGCACGACCTCGGGCCGGTACGTGGCCATGAGCGGCTTCGAGGTCGCGTCAGCCCTCGCTCGCCGCGCCGTTGTGCTCGCGGCGCCAGCCGGCCGGCGTCGTCCCGTACCGCCGCCGGAACGCCCGTTCGAACGTACTGAGGTCGTGGATCCCGACCGCAGTCGCGATGCTCGACATCCCGAGCCGGGCGTACCTCGGATCGGAGAGCATGGTCTGAGCAACGAGCAGCCGCTGTTCGCGAAGGAAGGCGCCGGGCGTGGTCCCGGTCCGTTCGAACAGGGTGTACATCCGGCGGACCGACACGTGGTGGCGCCGCGCCAGCTCCTCGACCCGCAGGTGCGGATCGGCCAGGTGCTCGCGAACGTGCACCCGCATCATCTCGAGCAGCACGTCATCAGGGCCGTCCCCGCCCGGCACGGAGGGGGCGACGTCCCGCAGCGCCATCGCCAGCAGATCGATCGTGGCCCGCCCGGCGTCCAGCCGTTGCTCCCCGGTGAGCTCGTCGGCCATCTCGAACAGCCGGCCGAGGTAGCCGGACAGCACCCGCATCCCAGGCGCTGCGGGGTCGATGCTGCGCGCGCACGCCTCGGTGATCTCGGTGGTCCGGAACGGGAGCAACTCGCGAGAGAAACGCAAGCTCATGCGCCGGGCCCCGGCCGACGAGGCCCACTCGAAGCGGCTACGGACCTCGGCGAGCACCCCCGTACCCGCCGCCAGCTCGGCGAAGCGGTCGTGCTGGCGGACGCGACACCGGCCGTCCACGTATATGCAGAAGAGCATCAGGTTGTCGACCGATGCTTTCACCGCCATTCGGTCGGTTCGGACTGCGGACATCCGCCCTGAATGCGATTGGGAGAGTGTCAGGGTTTCGCCCAGTTCCTGGATCGCCGCCCGTCCGCGGAAGTCGGGATCTGTCCGGGCGATCATCGGAAGGAAGAACTCACCGGCGACGTCTTCCAACTCCTCACCGGAGTACTCGATGATCTGCACGGCCTGAGGCTAGTTCCGCCATCATCCCAGGTCGGAGGGCTTTCGCTGAGATTGCTCGGAGTGCAGGTGGTGAGACTTCGACCGAGCGCACCTGGTTCGTTTCCTGTGGCTGGTTATCGGAAGGGGCCGGAATCCGCTTTCCCGCGGCGGAATCCGGCCCCTTTCGCGTATCCGCGCCGGGCCTCACAACCGATCAGACGTGCAGCAGCCCCAGCCGTCGGGTGGCGCGGGTGATGGAGACGTACAGGTCGGCGGGATTCTGTGCGCGGATCCGTTCCGGATCGACGATGACGACCGCGTCGAACTCGAGGCCTTTCGCCGACACCGGTGTGTGCACAATGGCCTGCGTGTCGCCGAGGTCGGGGAGGCCTGCGAGATCCGGGGCGATCACCGCCAGGGTCCCTCGACCCAGCTCTGCGGCCTCCTGGTCGACGGCCGCACGTACCTCGGCTGCGAGGTCGGCGGCCGGCACGGTGCGCTGCCACGGCTTCTCGCCCGTCGACCGAACCGATTCGGGCGCCCTGCGCTCAGGGGCGAACTCCGCCAGCACGCCGGCCGCCAGTTCCATGATCTCGGACGGGGTCCGGTAGTTGACCGTGAGCGTCCGGTAGGTCCACCGGGAGTCGAGGTGCGGACTGAGCACGTCGGCCCACGCCTGCGCTCCCGCCGGGGCGCTGCGCTGTGCGAGGTCGCCGACTGCGGTGATCGAACGGGAAGGGCATCGGCGCAGCAGTACGTGCCAGTCCATGGCGGAGAGCTCCTGCGCCTCGTCCACGACGATGTGCCCGAACCGCCAGTCGCGGTCGCCCGCTGCCCGTTCGGCGACGCTCATGAGGTGCTCCGGCACGTGACGGGCAGCGAGCACGTCCGCGGTGACGAAGTCGGTGGGGCGCAGCTCGTCGGGATCCTCTCCGGCGAGCTGGCGGTCGGCCGACTCGAGGATGGTCAGCACCTCCGCGGCGTATGCGCTGTCCGGTTCGCCTTGCTGCGCCTGCGGCTCCTGCGATGGTCCGAGCAGCTCGGCCAGCTCGTCGAGCAGCGGGGCGTCCGCCACGGTCCAGCCGCCGGCTTCGCGGTACAGCTCGGAGACGTCGATGTCCCCACCGGCGGCCGCCAGTCGTTCCCGTGACGCGTAGAGGTCGGCGAGTACCTGCTCCGGCGTCAGCGCAGGCCAGAGCCGCTCCACCGCGACATGGAAGTCGAGGTGCGATCGCAGGTCGTCGCGTAGCTCCTGGCGCAACTCGGCCGTCAACTGCGCCGCGCTGGCCGGCGCGAGCTCCGGGAGATCGCCGAGCTCACGCAGGATCTCGGCGAGCTCCGGCGGGTCCTGGAGGTCCTGGTTCAGACGCTCGACGCCCTGCTGGACGAGCAGGCTGCCGAGCGTGTCGCGGAACGTCGTCCGAGCCGCGTTGTGCGGCAGCCCGGTTGCGCGAGCGCGCGCCCGCGCCTCTGCCGCCGTCGCATCGTCGATCTCGACGGTGACGTCCTCGAGATCGATCGCGATCGGCGCTCCGGGTAGTTCCTCCCTGTCGGCGGCGGCGCGGCGCATCACGTCCACCATCACGAGGCCGCCTTTGAGGCGCGCCACGTCGTCCGGATCGACGGCGGTCGCCACAACACCGTGGCGCAGTCGGCCGGGCGTCGTGAAGACCACTGCGGACTCGCCCAGCGCCGGCAGCACACCCCCGACGTAGCGGATGAAACCTGCGCTCGGGCCGACCACCAGAACGCCGCTGCGCGCGAGCCGATCGCGGTGCGTGTAGAGCAGGTAGGCGGCTCTGTGCAGCGCGACCGCGGTCTTCCCGGTTCCCGGTCCGCCCTCGATGACGACGGTGCCGGAGAGCGGCAGCCGGATGATCGCGTCCTGCTCGGCCTGGATCGTCGTCACGATGTCGCGCATCGTCGAACCGCGAGGCGCCTTCAGCGCGGCGAGCAGTGCCGGATCGGAAGCGGACCCCGAATCGGTTTCAGCCGCCGCGCCACCGTCCAACACGTCGTCGTGGAAATCCACGACACGCTCGCGCGGCGCTGTGCCGGCGAGCTGGAAATGGCGCCGCCTGGTCACGCCGAGCGGTGTGGCCAACGTGGCGCAGTAGAACGGCTGCGCAGCCGGGGCGCGCCAGTCGATGAGCGCGCTTTCGCCGTCACTCGGGTCGGTGAGTCCTATCCGGCCGATGTAGCTCGTCGCCCCTTCGGTGTGGTCGAGCCGGCCGAAGCACAATCCGGAACGGGCGGCGGTCAGCGTGGTCACTCGCTCCGACCAGCGATGTACGGAGACGTCCCGCTCCCAGCGGGCGCTGAACTCGTCGCCCGTCGGCGCGGCGAGCATGTCATTCGCCTGAGCACCGGCCGCTTCGAGCTCGGCGGACAGCAGCGCATGCAGTGCGCGAAGTCGGGCGGTCTCTGCCTCGAGCTCACGTTCGAAAGGGGGTCTTCCCACGGCTTCCCCGCCCATGATAGTATTAACTTGCAAAGGACCGTTCTCATTCTCGAATGGCACCCTTCAGGATAACCATTCCGCACGATTCCGTGCAAAGCCACTCGTCCGGTCCGTGCAAGGACTACTTCGCCGTTTCCACGACGTGCGCCGCTGACCTGACGTCATTACCTCAGGCCGAGCCGATCGGCGCACGATCACCGCGGTCGACATCTCTCGGGCAGCACTGCAACGCGCCGCGACAGCCACGTGTGCCCCGGCGCGTTCGCGCATGGTGCCCGCTACTTCCCGCTCTCACACCAGTGACAGCGTCCTGCGAGCGCGGGCGCCCCACGACCAACATCACGGAACCCGTGTGCTGGTCGCGAGGTCCGGCCCGTCAGCGTCCCGCGTTCTCGGCGATCAGCGGTGTGGCCTCGTCGGCCCGCTCGATGGTCGCGAGGTGTGCAGCCTCCAGTACTTCCAGCCGCGCGCCGGGAATGCCGTCGACGATCGTGCGGGCATGCGGTTCGACGGGGGTGGACAGGTCGGCGGAGCCGGCGATCACCAGCGTGGGCGCGGAGATCGCGGGGAGCCGGTCGCGGTGGTCCCACACCTCGAGCGCCTGGCAGCTGGCCAGGTAGCCCTCGTCGGACGAGCCCGCGACCATGGCGACCGCCTCCGCGACGGCGTCGGGGTGCTCGGCAGCCCATCCGGGCGTGAACCAGCGGGAGACCACGGTCTCGGCGATCGGAGCCGTGCCCCCGTCGGCGACCGCCTTGATCCGGTCGGCCCACACCGACGTGTCCGGGAAGTTCGACGACGTGCAGCACAGGGTGAGGCTGGTGAGCCGCTGCGGCGCCTCGGAACCGAGGTATATCCCGACCATGCCGCCCATCGACAGACCGCACCACGCCACCTGATCGAGGCCCAGGTCGTCGAGCAGGGCGATCACATCGCCCGCGAGGTCGGCGATCCGGTAGGGCCCGGGGGGCACCGGGGACCCGCCGTGGCCCCGGTGGTCGATGCGGATCACGCGGAACCGCTCCGTCAGCGGCCCGACCTGCGGACGCCACATCTCCAGTGTCGAGCCGAGTGACCCCGACAGCACGATGACCGGCGCGTCGCGCGGCCCTTCGTCGACGTGGTGCAGCCGTACCGGACTCTCCGTCATGACTCTCCCGATCCCACCGTGCGCAACGAGCGCAACGTGTCCAATTCGGTGTCGCTGGGCGGCGCCGTGATCATCAGGTCCGCCGACACCTGTAGCGGCCAACCCGTCTCCGACCGCACCTGCTCGACGGTGATGCCGTGATGAAGTGCCGAGAGCACCAGCTCGGCGGTGTCCGGGTCGGGTTCGAGGACGCCGAGGTCGGTGATCACCCGGACCGGCCCCGCTCCGCGCAGTCCCAGGATCTGGCGGTCGAGCGGGCCACTCCCGTGCCCCACGGAGGTCACGAAGTCCACTTGCTCGACGAAGGCGCGCAGGCGGTGGCGCATCACGACGATCACCTCGCGGCACGACGCCGCGATCTCGGGAGCCCCACCCGATCCGGGCAGCCGCACGTCCGGCTCGTCGTACTCGCCGATCACCGTGGTGTTGATGTTGCCGAAGCGGTCGAGCTGGGCGCCGGAGAGGAACCCGACGTCGATCCGCCCGGGCTGCAGCCAGTAGTTGAAGATCTCGGGCACGCTGACGACGGACAGCGCCGACTCGGCGAGGATGCCGTCGCCGATCGAGAGCGGCAGCTCGTCGGGCCGGGTGTCGAGGGTGCCCGACTCGTAGATCAGCACGAGGTTGGGGGCGTGCAGGCGGCGCGCCAGGTTGGCCGCCGTGGACGGCAGGCCGATCCCCACGAAGCACGCCTGCCCGTCTCGCAGGGATCGGGCTGCCGCGATGCTCATCATCTCGTCGGCAGACCAAGTGACGGTGGCGCCCGGCTCCGTCACCCGGTCGGTCGTGCCGGTCATGCCGCCTCCTCGAGCGTGCGCAGCCAGCGGGTGAACGCCTCGCGATCGCGACTGATCGCGTCCCAGTTGCGGTAGGCGGCGTTGTCACGGTCGTAGTAGCCGTGTGCGTACGACGGCGCGGCGCCTCCGGGTGCCACCGCCACCGCATCGAGCACCCAGTTCGGGAGGATCACCGCCCCGGGAACCGGCGTCAGCTCGTCGACGATCTCCTCGACGGTGGCCAGGGAGCGCTTCGCGGCGAGCACCGCCTCCTTCTGCACCCCGGTGATGCCCCACAGCTGGACGTTGCCTGCCTGGTCGGCGCGCTGGGCGTGCACCACCGTGACGTCCGGGTTGAGCGCGGCCACGGCGGCGAGACGCTCGCCCGTGAAGGGGCACTCGACAGTGGAGATGGTCTCGGTGTGGGCGGGCAGGTCGGTGCCGGCGTAGCCACGCAGCACGGCGAACGGCAGCCCCGATGCGCCTGCGACGTAGCGGTTGGCCATTCCGGCGTGGCTGTGCTCCTCGAGCTGAAGGGGCGCCGGCCAACCGGTGGCGAGGGCGTCGCGCATCCTGTGCAACGAGCCGACGCCGGGGTTGCCGCCCCAGGAGAACACGAGCTTTGCCGCGCAGCCTGCGCCGATGAGCTGGTCGTAGATCAGGTCCGGAGTCATCCGGACGAGCGTGAGGTCTCGGCGTCCTTGCCGGATGATCTCGTGTCCGGCGGCGAACGGGATGAGATGTGTGAAGCCCTCGAGCGCGACGGTGTCCCCGTCGTGCACAAGTTCGGACACAGCCTGCGGCAATGACACGATCTTGGCCACGTGGAAACGCTAGTGCGCCCGGCCGGGCCGGGCAATCGAAGAGCGGGTGGCCGGCGTCCCCCCGTCGGGTGGCCGAGCGCGCGACGTTCCGCCGGGGGCCGCATCGGGCTTCGAGACCCTTATGCTGCTGCTCGGGGGGAGGACACGTGCGAGGTCTCGGTGAGCTCGAAGCTGCGGTCATGGACGTCCTCTGGTCGTCGCCGGAATCGCACCGGGTACGCGACGTCCTCGAGGAGCTTGCCCCGCAGCGCAAGCTCGCCTACACCACCGTGATGACCGTGTTGGACAACCTGCACCGCAAGGGTTGGGTCCAGCGCGAGATGGACGGTCGCGCCTACCGCTACCGGCCCAGTGCCACCCGCGAGGAGGTCACCGCCCGCGCGCTGCGCGATCTGCTGGATGCCTCCAGCGACGTCGAGACGGTGTTGCTGCATTTCGCACGTTCGGTCTCCGAGAGGGAGTCCGCGGTCCTGCGTGACGCGCTCGGCGAGGCGCCCGACGGCGCTGACGGGCGATGACGATAGCCCTCGCGCTGCTGCTCGGTTCCGCGATCGTCGCACTGACCGCACCGGTGTTGCTGCGGCATCTCGGTGCCAGAGCGGTCGACCCGGTTGCCGTCATCGTCTGCTGGATGCTCGCGGTGCTCGGCGTGTCGATCACCGTGTGCGCCGGCCTGGCGATCATGGCGATGCCGGGGTACGCGGCCGACACCCCGTTCGTGTATCTCGTGGGGCGGCGCTGGTGGTCGGCCGTGCAGGACGCCCCCCACTTCGCTGCCTACAACGCCGCGGCATGGGCCGCCGTCGTGGTTCTGGCTGCGGCCGGGCTGCGGCTCGCCTGGGTGGCTGTGCGGCACGGCCGGGCACGGCGCGCCCTGGTGCGCGATCGGCTCGACGTGCTGCGCATGGTCGGCACCACCGTTCCCTGTCGCGAGGGTGGTCCGCCGACGCTGTGGGTGCGATCGGAGCGAGGGCTAGCGTTCAGCCTGGCCGGCAGGCCGGGCACGATCGTGGTCACCGACGGGTTGCGCAGGCAGCTCTCGCCCGACGGTATCGCTGCCGTCCTCGCCCACGAGCGGGCCCATCTCCGCGGGCGGCACCACATGATCACCGCGTGGGCCGAGGTGGTCTCCGTCGCGTTCCCGTTCGTCGTACTGTTCCGGGCCGCCTCGCCGGCACTCCGGGAGCAGGTCGAGATCGCTGCCGACATCGCCGCCGCGCGCTCCTCGGGACGTGAGGCGCTGCGTGCCGCGCTGCTGGACGTCACCGGTTCCGGGACACCGGAGGTCGCACTCGCGATGGCTCGCGACGCGGTCGCCCTGAGGCTGCGCTACCTGGCCGTCGTCGCCGAACCGCCGTCCCTCCTCGGCACGCTCTCGCGCTGCGGGACGCTCGGCGTGCTGTTCGCCGTCACTCCGCTGCTGGCAGCCGCGGTGCTGCTGCGGGTTACGTCCGCCCTGGCCACCGCATTGCCGTGAGATCCCGGTGACATCGGGCGAGGCGCCGGTCACGAACTGCGGCGCCCGGTTCGTCACGGTGCAATCGTGACGGCGTGGTCACTCTTCATGACATCGGTCCCGAAATCAGTACGCGCTTCATGCTGCCGACCGGGCCGGTGGAGCGCCTCGGCTACGGCACCATGAGCCTCACCGGCCCCGGCGTCTGGGGGCCTCCGGCCGACCCGGACGCCGCCATCGCCGTGCTCCGCAGAGCGGCCGAGATCGGCGTCGACTTCTTCGACTCCGCCGACTCCTACGGCCCCGAGGTCACCGATGACCTCGTGCGCCGTGCGCTGCATCCCTACGAGGGCATCACGGTCGCCACGAAGGCCGGCTTCCTGCGGACCGGCCCGAGCAAGTGGCACCCCTGCGGCCGCCCGGAGTACCTGCGCCAGCAGTGCGAACTGAGTCTGCGCAGGCTCGGTGTCGAGCGGATCGACCTGTTCCAGCTGCACCGGATCGACCCGTTGGTGCCCGCTGACGAGCAGTTCGGCCTCCTCGCCGAACTGCAGGCGGAGGGCAAGATCGCCGCGGTCGGGCTGTCCGCGGTCGACGTCGACCAGATCGAACGCGCCACCGCCGTGGTGGATGTGGCGACCGTGCAGAACCACTACAACCTGCTCGACCGCTCGAGCGACGCCGTACTGCGGTACTGCACCGAGCTCGGCATCGGTTTCATCCCGTACGGCCCGATCAGCAAGGGCGAACTGGCCGCGCCCGAGAGCCCGGTGACCGAGATCGCCCGCCGCCTCGGCGCCACCGCTTCGCAGGTGTCGCTGGCGTGGCTGCTCCAGCGCTCGTCGGTGATGCTCCCGATTCCCGGCACGAGCAGCGCGGCGCACCTGGAGGAGAACATCGGGGCGCGAAGCCTGCAGCTCGACCAGGAGTCGGTCCAGAAGCTGGACGACGCCGCCTGACACCCAACCCCCGCGGGTCGCCCGGAACCTCCGCGCGAGTCGCCCCCGATCCGGTGCCCGAGCCGCCCGGATCCTGGCCCGCGAGTTGCCCAGCGTTGTGCCCAGGTCCGTCTGAAAGGACCCAGCGAGTCGCCCGAATTCCGGCCGCGAGTCGCTCGAAATCGCCGGTGAGCCGCCCGAAAGCGGGACGGGCCCTCGCCTGATCCGGCCCCACGTGCGTGCCGATCGATCCGCTATGCGATGTCAGCCGCCTCGTCGTGCCTGCGTTGCTGCCCGAGGCGCTCGGCGGTACGGGTGATGTTGCGGACCATGCCGCCGAACACGATGCCGTGGAACGGCGCCACCGACCACCAGTAGAGGTGACCGGCCAACCCGCGCGGGATGAACACCGCCCGCTGCTCGTAGGAGGAGCCGCCCGGCACCGGACGCACGACCATCTCGAGCCACGCGCGGCCCGGCACCTTCATCTCGGCACGCAGCCGCAGCATCCGGCCGTCGGCGCCGTCGCGGAGCTGCTCGACCCGCCACCAGTCCAGGGCGTCGCCGGTCTGCAGGCGGTCGGGATCACGCCGGCCGCGGCGGAGCCCGACGCCGCCGACGATGCGGTCCATCCACCCCCGCACGGCCCAGGCCAGCGGGAACGAGTACCAGCCACGCTCACCGCCGATTCCGGTGACCACCTCCCACAGTGCATCGGGATCGGCGGTGCCGGCGTGCTCCCGCTCGTCGAGATAGACGGTGCCGCCGGACCACTGAGGGTCGGTCGGCAACGGGTCCGACGGCATGTCGGCCACCGCCGCGCCCGACCACCTGGTCTCGACGTCTCCACCGGAGATCTTCGCCAGTGCCAGCTGGACGGCCCGGTCGTAGCCGGTGCGGCCCTCCGGCGGGTCGGGCACGTACTCGCGGATGTCCTGCTCGGAGCACACCACCTCGTGCACGAGCGACTCGATGAGCGGCCCTGCGATGCTCTTCGGCACCGGCGTCACGATGTTCACCCAGTGCGCCGAGAGGTGTGGCGTCAGCACCGGCACGGGGACGATGCGCCGCGACGGCAGGCCGGCCACCGCGGCGTAGCGCTGCATCATGTCGAGGTAGGTGAGCACTTCGGGGCCGCCGATGTCGAAGGTCCGGTTGACCTCCGGCGGGAGGGTGGCCGCTCCGATGAGGTAGCGCAGCACGTCCCGTACCGCGATGGGCTGGATCCGGTTGTGCACCCAACGCGGCGTCACCATCACCGGCAGGCGCTCGGTCAGGTAGCGCAGCATCTCGAAGCTCGCGGAGCCCGATCCGAGGATCACCGCCGCCTGCAGCACCGCGGTCGGTACGCCGCTGCGCAGGAGGATCTCGCCCACCTCGGCGCGCGACGCGAGGTGCTCGGACAGGGGGCCGTCGGGATGCAGCCCGCCGAGGTAGACGATCCGGCGTACGCCCGCGTCCCTCGCGGCCTGCGCGGTGATGAGGGCGGCACGGCGGTCGGTGGCGGCGAACTCGCGGTCCGAGAGCGAGTGCACCAGGTAGTAGAGGACGTCCACCCCCTCGCATGCTGCGCGGATGCTCACGGGATCCAGTAGGTCCCCGCTCACGATCTCGGCGCGCCGCGCCCACGGCACGTCCAACAGCTTCTCCGGATCGCGCACCAGGCACCGCACCGGGCCGGCATCGACCAGCCGTGCGGCGAGCCGGCCGCCGATGTACCCGGTGGCCCCGGTGACGAGGTAGCGCATCCCCCGATGCTCCCGGCCGTCCCCGAGTCCCGCGACTCGACCAGTCGCTGTTTCTCGGCCTCCCGCTCGTTCACTCCATCGTGATAGACATCCCCGCGAATCCGACGATCATGGGGAGGCCGCCGCGGTGGTAGAGGATGCGGCCGACTTGCTCGTCGATGCGCTGGCAAACGGACGCGAGCTCGACCTCGCCGGAGCGGCCTTGCCGGCAACGACCCTGGCGGCAGTGCTCACGGACACGCCGCCACCGGGAGCTCCGGCATTGCGGCTGAGGCGGGCCACCATCACCGGCCTCCTGCGGCTCACCGGCGCCGAGGTCAAGATGCCCGTCGAGCTGCGTGGGTGCGTGTTCGCCCAGATCCCCGACCTGCGGATGGCGCACTTCGCCGGTCTCGCGCTCACGGGGTGCCGGCTTCCCGGGCTCCGGGCCGGCAACGTGCGAGTGGCAGCCGACCTGCTGCTCGACGACGGGTTCACCGCGGCCGCACCGGTGCATCTCACCGACGCGCAGATCGGCGGGTCGCTCCGGTTGTCGGCAGGCAGGCTGCGAGGCGCCGGAGGCCGCGCGCTGATCGCCGACCGGATCGTCGTCGAGGGCACCTTCTACGCGCGGCGGCTACGCAGCAGCGGCGAGCTCCGGCTGCCCGGGGCGCGGATCACCGGCAACCTCGACTTCGGCGGCGCCGACCTCAGCAGCCCCACCGGCGACGCGTTGGACGCCACCGGCATCACGGTGGGCGGCAGTCTCCTCGCCGGTCGTCACAATGCCGGGCCGGATGTGGCCTTCTGCGCGTCGGGCCGCGTCCTGCTGGCGGGGTCCCGGGTGGGTGGTGACCTGGTGCTTTCCGGGGCGCGGATCGAGCGGGGCGCGGCGGCCGCGGCCGCCGATCTGGTGCCGGCGCCGGGGGAGAGCCGGATGCCGGTCGTCCCTGGCGGGATCGTCGACGGCGCGGCCTGCCTGGTGGCCGACCGCATCCGGGTGGAGGGAAACCTGGAGCTCGACGACGGCAGCCGCACCGACGGCACGGTGCGGCTGCCGAACGCCGTCGTCGGGGGATACCTGCGGCTCTCGGGTGCTCGGCTGGCCGGGCCGGCGGGCGCGTCGGAGTTCGGGATCGCGCTGCTCGGTGACGGGATGGACGTCGGCGGCGACCTCGAGGGTCGCGACAACGGACGCGGTCCACTCGTCTGTGCGGGGCAGTTGCGCCTGGTGGACGCCCACGTGCGGGGAAGCGCGAGCCTGTCCGGGATCGAGCTGGCCGCACCGGGCGGGTACGCGCTGCTCGCCGATCGGCTGCGCATCGGGGGCGAGTTCTACATGCGCCGGCTGCACTGCGCGGGCACCGTCCGGCTGCAGAACGCCGAGATCGGAGCCACGCTCGACTGCACGGCAGCGCGGCTCGAGAAGCCCCGGCTGCGGCCCGACGGCACCGCACGTCCGTCCCTCGATGCCCGTGCCGCGACCGTCGGCAAGGACATGGTCTGTTCCGAGGGATTCCTGGCCGCGGGTGGCGTTCGGTTGCGGCGCATGGAAGTGGGCAAGTCGGTGCAGTTCGTCGACGCGACCTTGGGCACTTTGCCGTCCACTGTCATTCCCTATGCCCTCAACGCCTATGGACTGGTGACCGGCGAGCTCATCGTCAGGCCGGCTGCGCCGCCCAGTGGAAGAGTGCGCCTGACCCAGGCTCAGGTCGGCACCTTCGCCGATTCCGCTCCGTTATGGGCGGCCGTTGGTGGCATCGATCTGGACGATTTTGATTACCAGAAAATGAATGACACACGTGTGATTGACATCCGTACGCGGCTACGCTGGCTCAAACAGGTGATGCCCGACTACGCTCCGGGACCATACGAGCAGTTGGCCGCCGCGTACCGGCGCGCGGGCGACGAAGAGCTCTCCGAGCGAGTGCTCATGGAAAGACAGAGCCGACGTTCCGCGGAGGCCGGAGTCGCCGGGCGGATCTGGGGCGTGCTCCAGCGATGGACGGTCGGGTTCGGCTATCAGCCCTGGTTGGCGGTCTGCTGGCTCGTGCTGTTCGCCGTTCTCGGCGGCACCTGGTTCGCGATGCACCCGCCGCCTCCGGTCGACGAGGGACAAAACCCCGTTTTCAATCCCTGGCTCTTCGCCGCCGACACGCTCCTCCCGATCGTGAACCTCGGACAGGACGGGTACTGGCGGTTGGACGGGGCATCCCAGTGGATAGCGAGTTCATTGGTGGCCGCGGGGTGGATCCTCGCCACAACGGCTGCAGCGGGCGCAGCACGAATACTCAAGCGAGTGTGAGCAGGGGCAAAGACCACCCGAACGAGCGGAACCGGGCCGCGGAGCTGTAACGGTCGCTCCGAACCCGTTTCCACGGCCGAGTGTCCCCGTTGTGGGTGTTAGTACGCCGAAAGCCGCACCAAGGCAGCACCATGGTGGCGCACAGGATCATGACGGAGGTGACGCGTGTCCCCAGCGACCCGCTACTCGACGACCGACGACGACTGGAGCCCGGCGACGGGTAGGCATGCCTTCGACGAGGACGCGGAGCTGACGCCGATCTTCCATGCGCTCACGCGTGGCGGCTGGCGAGCCCGCCAGCACGAGCCGGCCGCTCCGACCCCGCCACCCCGTGTCCCCGACCCTGTCGAAGCTTTCCGCCGGGATCCGTTGACCGCGCCGATTCCTGTCGTGAAGGACGTCGCTCCCGCGATCCCGGCCTCGCGGGTCGGCCCCGGGGCACACTCGGTGCCGGCGGCGCGTCACGAACTGACCGATGAGGGTCGGCACCACCGCAGGCGCAAGGCGATCAGCTCGCACTGGTGAGATCTGTGCGCCTCGGGCGCATGGACCAGCGGCCGCTGGGGAGTGGCCGTGCACGACGGCAGTAACTGCACTACTGCCTCTGACGAGGGCCGGGGTCACGTTGGGACCTCGGCACCGGGACCCCGGCCCTCAGCAGCACCCCGATTCCGCGAGTCGCCTCGTGAACTCGGGGACGTGACCCGCCTCACGATTCGATGACACAATGCGCTGTGGGACGGGCGATATCCATCGCCGCCCTTGGTGAGCAGATCTTTCATCACGGGCAGCGGAGCCATCTTCGAGGTTTGGCGGTCTCACGATCCAGTACTGACATCTCATTACGTGATGAGAGGTGGCGATGGATCGCCACACAACTCCTGACACCCGCGCCGGCCGGAAAGACGCGGCCGTCGGGTTCGCGGCGATCTGCTTCGCCTATTTCGCGATCATCCTCGACGGCAGCATCCTCAACGTGGCCATCCCGTCGATCCGGGACAGCCTGAACGGCTCCATGGCCGAGGCCCAGTGGGTGCTCAACGGCTACACGCTCGCCCTTGCCGCGCTACTCCTGACCGGGGGCGTGATGGGCGACAGGATCGGCCTGCGCCGCAGCCTGCTGTGGGGAACCGGGGTGTTCACGCTGGCCTCGGCCGCCTGCGCCGTGGCCCCGACCGTCGAGTTGCTCATCGTGGCCCGAGTCGTACAGGGCATCGGAGCCGCGGCACTGCTGCCCGCCACCCTGGCGCTGGTCCCCCACCTGTTCACGGAGCCCGGCGAACGAGCGCGCGCCACGATCGTCTGGGTTGCCACCGGCGGGATCGCCGTGGCCGTCGGTCCGCTGGTCGGAGGGCTGCTGATCGACGCACTCGGGTGGCGAAGCGTGTTTCTGATCAATCTTCCGGTCGGCATCGTGAGCATGGCGCTCGTGCTGTGGCGCGTAACCGCTCCACCGCCCCACGTGAGCAGGATCGATCACGCCGGTCAGCTCGCGGCCGGGGCCTCGCTGGCTCTGCTGACGGCCGGACTGATCCTGGGCGGATCGGCCGGATGGTCGTCACCGGCGACGATCGGCCTGCTGTTGGGCGGGATCGCAGCCGGCGCGGGGTTCTGGGTGGTCGAATGTCACTCGACCCACCCCATGCTTCCCCCGGCGTTCGTCAAGAACCAGATCCGCTCCACGGCGTTGGCCAGCGCCGCGCTGATGGGCTTCCTCTTCTACGGAACTTTGTTCGTCATGTCGCTCTACTTCCAGGACGTTCGCCACTGGCCTGCAGGCCGGGCGGGCGTGGCGTTGATCCCGCTGACAGTGGGCACGTGCATCGGGCCGCTGATCCTGTACCGGCCACTGGCCGACCGCTTCGGCCACCGGGTGATGCTCCTCGCCGGTTTCTGCTGCTGCCTGCTGGGCGTACTGGCACTCGGCCGGGCACAGCCGAGCACCTCCTACCCGACCCTGGCCGTCGGCCTGTTCCTGGTCGGTATCGCGAGCACGATCTCCTTCTCCGCCCTGACCTCGCTGCTGCTCTCGAACATCGCGGACCACCAGAGCGGTCTCGCCTCCGGCGCCCAGAACACCACGCGGCAGACGGGAGCCCTCATCGCGGTGTCGATCCTCGGTTCCGTTCTGAACGCACCGGACATGGCGGCTCGCGTCTGGCCGGCGTTCGCCGTACTGGCCGGAGCGAACCTCGTCGCCATCCTGATGAGCGCGGCCGCCCTTCGCGCACGGCAGCCTGCCGGATGAACGCCCGGACGCCGGTCCCAGCCGGAACCGGCACGCGATTCGCCGTTCGATGCCAGCGAGTCGTCCCGCCTTCACGGCGCGTCGCCCCAGGGACTCGGCGCGGCGCTGTGGAGAGTCTCGGGGCCTGTTTGTCCTGACGACAGCCCCCGCGCGCGAGAGTTGTCCACAAGGAAGCCCAGTTATCCACAGCTAGCCGTCAGTCCCCTGGCTGTGCCTTCACACCCGGGAGCGCGGGTGTTCCGGTCAAGCGTGCAGGCGGGCTGCCACTGTGCGCAGTTCGGCCGTGGCAGCGGCTCGGTTCACGCGCGTCGGCTCCTGGTCGGCGAGCACCTGCTCCCCCGCAACCCAGACATCCCGCACGAGCCGGGAACCTCCGGCCCACACCAGGTTCGACAGCAGCTGGGCGTCGTCCTCGGGGGTGACGAACGTGGAGTCGCTGAGGTCGACGTGAACGAGGTCGGCCCATCGGCCCGGTTCCAGCGCGCCGAGGTCGTCGCGCCCGATCGCGGCCGCGCCGTCCCGCGTGGCCATCAGCAGCAGCTCGGCCGCGGTGAGCGCTGCCGCGTCGCCGCTGCTGACGCGGGCGAGCAGTCCGGCGAGCCGGGCCTCGGCCCACAGGTCGAGATCGTCGCCGGAAGCCGGCCCATCGGTGCCGAGCCCCACGCGGACGCCCGCGCGTCGCAGCAACGACACACGCGCGATCCCGGCGGCGAGCTTGGCGTTGGAGCCAGGGCAGTGGGCCACGGCGGCGCCGCGAGCGGCCAGCAGCTCGACGTCCTGGTCGGAGAGTTGCACGGCGTGGGCTGCCAGCACCCGGCCGCCGAGCATGCCGACCTTGTCGAGCAACGCGGGCACCGAGCCGTACGCCTCGCGCTGGGCGAGGTCCTCCTCGGCGGCCTCCGCCACGTGGATGTGCACGAGCGCTCCACGCTCTCGCGCATGCTCGCCCACCGACTCGAGCGCCTCGGGCGGCAGGGTGTAGGCGGCGTGTGGTCCGTAGCCGAGCTCGATGCGCTCACCGGGACCCGACCGCAGCCCGTCGGCGTCGATCCGTGCCGACACCTCGTCGCGCATCTCCTGCCAGGAGCCGAGCCGGTCCCAGCCCGGCGCGGCGATGATGCCGGGGGTGAGGACGACGCGGGATCCCACCGTGGTGACGGCGTCGATCACCGCGTCGGTGAAGAAGTACATCTCGACGCTGGTGGTGCAGCCGGTACGGAGCAGCTCGACGCAGCCCGCGGTCATCCCCACCCGCACGTCGGACGCCTCGAGCTTGCCCTCTGCCGGCCACATCACCTCCTGCAACCAGCGCATCAGCGGCAGGTCGCCACCCATCCCCCGCAGTAGCGACATCGGGGTGTGGGCGTGGGTGTTGACGAGCCCGGGGAGGAGCGCGCCGGGCAGGGCGCGGACCGGTGCGTCGGTGGGCGGGGCCGAGGACCGCGGCCCGACGTGGGTGATCCGCCCCGTGTCGTCGACGTCGACGACACCGTCACGCAGCACGGTGCAGGCGGGGTCGCAGGGCAGTACGACCGGCGCGGTGAGCCGTGCCGCGAGTGCCGTTGTCATCGTCGCGCCTCCAGCAGCGAACGCAGTGAGCGGAACGGCGGCAGCCAAGCACCGCCCTCCGGCAGGGAGTCGAGCGTGATGCGCGGCAGGGGCTCGCGGAACACGCCCTCGATGTCTTCCAGGTCGATGAACTCGATGACTTCCGAGGTGAGTGCGAAGCTCGCGTGCTCACGGAACCCGATGACCGTGACGCTGGTGCCGTGCTTCTCGAGATCCTCGAGCGGCTCCCGGAACGCCCGTCCGTCACCGGATGCCACGACGACGTGGCGGAGCGCGCCCTCCTCGGCCCGCAGCCGGATGTGGGCGAGCATGTCCTCGTCGACGTCGGAATCCTCGGTGAGCTTCGGCTTTGCGAACACGGCGAAGCCCACGTTGCGCAACGCCTCGACCCACGGCCGGACGACCTCGGTGCTCCCCGGTACCACGTTGGTGAAGACGGTGGCTTCAGCGATCGCGTCCGGCCCGGCCAGATCCAGCAGCCAGCGGCCCACCGCGTCGAAGCGCGGCCTGAAGGTCGCCGTCGGTCGCGCGCCGAGCAACGAGCCGAGGCTCATGTCCATGTTGGGCGCGTCCCAGACCAGCATTACGCGCGGGGCCGTACCCATGGGGATGGCCGCCGTCACGGGCGTCGGGCCGGGGAGCAGTGCGGGGTCATGACCCGACCCTAGCCCTGTGTGAGCGATAGCATTCGCGGCGATGGACGAGAGCCGGGACGCCCTGATCCTGCGACGTGGCGCCCACCGGCGACGCCTACTTGTCCGGGTCGCGGCTCGGCCGAACGGCGGTTCGTCACGGTGACAGACGACACATCCGAGGCCGTCGCTGCGCGCGCCGCCGAGGCGATGCTTCGGGCCGACGCGGCCGGCCGTGAGGCCGGAGTCAGCCTGCTCGACGTGGGGCCGGGCCGGGCCGTGGTCGGCATGACCGTGCAGGCTCGCCACGTGAACGGCCACGGCATCTGCCACGGCGGATACCTCTTCCTGCTCGCCGACGCGGCCCTCGCCTACGCGTCGAACAGCCATGGCGTCTCGGCCGTCGCCTCGGGTGCCGACATCGCGTTCCTGCGGCCGGTGCCCCTCGGCGCACAGCTCGTGGCCGAGGCGACGGAACGGGCGCGCACCGGCCGGTCCGGCCTCTACGACGTCACCGTACGTAACGGAGATCAGGCGGTGGCGGAGTTCCGCGGACGCACCCGGCAGGTGCCAGGCCTGCCGCCGCCGAGCTGAGCCGGCGCGCGGGTTTCAGGGCTGCAGGAAGGCCGGGCGCGTGGCGGGGTCGGGCTCGTCGTAGTAGCGGTGGTAGACGGGGGTGAGCCCGCCCGAGACGGGCGGCACGATCCAGCTCCAGTCGGCGGGGCAACGCCGCCCGGCGCTCTCCTCGCGGGCCAGGTGGGTGAGGAAGCGTCGCGACTCGGAGTGGTGGTCGGCCATCGTCACCCCGGCCACGTCGAACGAATGCTGCACGGCCCGCACCATCTCGACCAGCGCGCGATCGCGCCACAGGGTGCGTTCGGAGCTGGTGTCCAGGCCGAGGCGTTCCGCGATGACGGGCAGCAGGTTGTAGCGGTCGGAGTCGACGAGGTTGCGAGCGCCGATCTCGGTGCCGAGGTACCAGCCGTTGAACGGAGCGGCCGGGTAGGTCACGCCGCCGATGTCGAGCGGCATGTTGCTGATCGCGGGCACCGCGTGCCAGCGCAGCCGCAGGTCGGCCAGCCACTCGTGGTCGGGGTGGCTGAGCGGCACCTCGAGCACGGCGTCGGCCGGGAGGTCGAAGATCTCCGGCTCGGCGTCGCCGTCCGAGATGACCAGCGGCAACACGTCGAATCGCCCGGGTGGCTCCGGGCGCTGCCATCCCAGTGCGACCGCGCGGTCGGTGAAGTCCGCGTACCGACCGTCACCGCGGACCTCCCCGCTGGGTAGGCGGTGGCCGGCGTAGCGCACGAGCTGGTCGTTGTGGATGCGCGGTCCGGGCCCGTCCGGCCGGTCGGGGGCGAAGACGGTGATCGTGGAACGGATCCGGCCGCCACGGGTGGCCTCGTGCAGGTGCTCGACGCACTGCGCGGCGACGTCGGCCGGTTTGGTGACGTCGCGCCGGTCACGAACGCGCAGGCTGTTCCAGTACAGACGGCCGATGCAGCGCGCCGAGTTGCGCCAGGCCACACGTGCGCCGAACGTCAGCTCGTCGGCCGTGTGGGTGTAGCTGCCGGTCGTCTCGATCTCGTGGCGGATCTGCCACAGCCGGTGATCGAATCTGGTGGTGGGCGAGGTCTCGGCATAGAACTGGTCGAGGAACTCCTGCGCCTCCGCGAGGTCCACGGAACCCCTCGCCGGTCGGGGGTTGGCGCGGGAGGTCTGGGGCTCGCGGGGAGCAGGAACAGCGGCGTTCGTTGCAACGAGCGATGACACTCGGCGTCTGGCCTTTCACTCGCCCGACACCCCTGGGGAGCGGGGTGCGTCCTTCCTACCTGGTCACGCTCTGTGGCCAGAAGGTGGCTCGGTGGAGACGCGACGGTACACGAGGTCGTGAACGGCGCGACCTTCGTGAACGGCGCGTTGCTCGAATTTCGTGACGGGTCGCCATTCCGGTCGCGGTGTCCATCCGTCGGGCTCCCTGGCCGCGGTGTTCTCGAGGAGGGGCTCGGCGTCGCAGACCTGGCGCATCTGGACGGCGTAGTCGTCCCAGTCGGTGGCCATGTGCAGCGTGCCACCCGGCTCGAGCCGCGACGCCGCCAGAGCAACGAAGTCCGGTTGCACGAGCCGCCGCTTGCGGTGCCTGCGCTTCGGCCAGGGATCCGGGAAGAAGACCCGGATCGCGGTCAGCGAGGCAGGCGGCACGCACTGGCGCAGCAGCGCGACGGCGTCCCCGCGCAGCAGAGCGACGTTCGTCAGATCGGCCTCGGCGAGCCGCATCAGCAGCTGGGCGAGGCCGGGCTCGAACACCTCGACCGCGATGTGGTCGACGTCCGGAGCGGCCGCGGCGAGCGCCGCCGTCGACTCCCCCATTCCGGACCCGATCTCCAGCACCAGCGGGGCGGTCCGGCCGAACCAGGCAGGTGGGTCGAACGGCTCGGCCCCGCTCAGCAGATCCTCGACGTCCCGGCCGCGGGTGTGCCACCACCGCTCCCAGGCGTGCTGCTGACCTTCGGTGAGGCGGCTGCGGTGGTGGACGAAGCTGTGGATCGGCGGGTGCTGCACCCCGGCGGTCCCGACCTCAGCCACCCGCGTTCGGGTGGGTGGCGGGCGCAACCGCTCCGTCGCCCTGCGCGGCGGGCAGCCGCACTCCATCGGTGGCGCCGGGCAGCTTGCCGCGCATGTAGCCGGCCCCGGTCCAGGCGAGCGCGGCGACGACGGCCGCGGCCGAGGTGATGTTGCGCTGCCGTAGCTCCCGCAACACGGCCCCTGGCAGCACCTTGGCGACGTAGCTGCGCTCGGTGGAGAGAGCGTCGTCGCTGCCCACGAGCTTGGAGACGGCAGCCTTGGACAGGCCCTCGGCCCAGCTGCGCCTGCGCAGGTAGGCCCACTCGACGCGGTCCTCGCTCACCCGGTGGTCGACGATCGCACGCGGCTCGAAGACGATCCGGATCTTCTCGCCCGCCCGCTGATAGGCCTGCCGGGCACGGATGCAGAGCTCGGTCTCCTCGCAGCCGAGCGGGTTCTTGCCGATCCGCCCGATGTCCTCCGCGAATCCCCCGACGCGCTCGAACACCTCCCGGCGGAACGACATGTTGCAGCCCATGAGGTTGCGCACCTCGGCCTGCTCCGTGGGCTGGCCGGTGTAGGTGCAGCCGACGATCCAGTCGAGCTCGCCGGTCGCGTCGCCGTTCCACGGCTCGGCACCGGGCAGGACGGTCGGACGTGCGGTGCGGACGAAGGCTCGCCCAGCCGGCCAGCGTGGGTGGGCGACCCCGCCCACCGCGGCGACCGTGGGGTCGCTGTAGGGCGCGAGCAGCGCGGCGAGCCACCCCGGCCGGGCCGCGGCGTCGTCGTCGAGGAAGACGATCACGCTGCCGGTGGCTTCGGCGATCGCGGTGTTGCGGGCGCCGGACAGGCCCTGCTTGTGCGCGTTCGGCAGGACCCGTACCCCGCGAGGGGCGAAGGCCTGCTGAGCCCGCGACAGGAGCGCATCGTTGTGGTCGACGATCACCATTGTCTCGACCGCGCTGATCTCCTGCGCGCTGACCTCCTGCGCAGCGACCGACTCGACAGCGGCGACGATGTCGTCCCAGCGCTTCTCGGTGTAGACGCAGATCACGACGGATGCCGTGACGGCGGTCGTACTCACGGGGCGGTCTCCTTCACGAATGGTGACCGCTCGTGTCTAGCGGCGGTCGAACTTGCGTCGGTCGGCACGCCGGTGCTCGGCCAGCAGCGTACGCAACACCCGGGTGCCATCGGCCCACGTGCGGAGGTTGGTCTCGCCGAACATCCGCTGCCGCTCGATCGAGGGCACCTCGGTGATCTTCAGCCCGGCTGCGGCGATCCGGCAGTTGAGCACCGTCTCGATCTCGAAACCGTCGCCCCACAGCATTCCGTCCGGCGGTGGCGGAGCGTCCACCGGGGGGAGCTCGAGGACCGGCAGCAGGTCGGCCCAGAAGGCGTTGTAGCCGTAGCAGAGGTCCGTGTACGTCGTGCCGAACAGCGCGTTCGCCACGCCGTTGAGCCCGGCGTTCCCGGTCTTGCGCAGCAAGGTGATGTCGTCGCTGCCGCCACCGGAGGTGAACCGGCTGCCCTTGGCGAAGTCGGCGCCCGCGACCAGGGCCGAGACGAAGGCGGGGATCTCGGCGGGATCGGCGGAGCCGTCGGCGTCGAACATCACGATGATGTCGCCGGTGGCCGCCTTGAACCCGCAGGCCATCGCGTTGCCCTTGCCCTTGCGGGTCTGCGTGATCGTGCGGACCGAGGGCAGGACGCGCTTGGCGGCCTCGATGGAGCCGTCGGTGGAGTTGCCGTCGACGACGATGATCTCGTGGACCGCAGGGCGGACCGCGGCGATCACCGGCAGGATGATCTCCAGGTTGCGTGCCTCGTTGCGCGTCGGCACCACCACGGAGACGGACGGGAACCGCGACCGGTTGGGTTGAGGACGAGGTCGGGGTCGGCGCAGCGCTCGCGGCCGACGAGCCGTCTCGTGGAGTGGCGTATGCGGCGCCGCCCCAGCGGGGACGGCTGGGCGGGCAGGTGAAACGGCGCTCACACAACCTCCAGACAAGTCCGCTCGATCCGGTTAACGAGACCGGGCCGAGTGGGTTGCGGGTGATCGGACACGAACCCCCCGGATGGGGGAACGTGATGAACTTGTGACCGGAACCAGGTAGTGATACGGACCCCGTTACGCACGGTGGGCCCCCATCCTTTCTCGGCATGAGCACCGAAACCAGGGATCCCTACATCGCTCTGTCGAGGGAACTTGCCTGGTTGGGACGCAGGATCGACGGGATCGGCGCGGAGCTGCTGCAGCTGCGCGCTGCTGCCGCTCCGGTCGGTTCCGGAGCGGCGCCGGCCGTGGAGGCGCCACAATCGTCACAATCAGGAGACGTGCGTTCGGTGGAGCAGGTTGCGTCGAATGTCGACCCTGTCACTCCGGCGAGATCGGATTCGCCCGACAGCAGCGTCGTTCCGCCGCTCCGCGAGGCCGGTCAGATGGCATCTCCCGCCCCTTCTCCCCAGGTGGTCGCGCCGCCCCGGTTGCGGTCACCGATCTCCGGAGCGCGGCTGCTCGCATGGGTCGGCAGCGGCGTCACCCTGCTCGGGATCGTCATGCTGCTCGTGCTGGCCGCGTCCCGCGGCTGGTTCTCACCGGCCGCGCGGGTGAGCGCGGGCGCGGTGCTCGGCGTGGCGCTGGTCGCCATCGCGCTGCGGCTGCACCGCCGGGAGAGCGCTCGAACGGGTGCCCTCGCGCTGGCGGCGACGGGCTTCGCGACGCTCTACCTCGTGGTCGCTGCGGCGACGGCGCTCTACGGCTACCTCCCGGACGTGCCGGCGCTGCTGGTCGAGCTGGTGGTGGCCGCCGCCGGACTCGGCCTTGCCGGCCGGTGGCGGTCACAGCTGCTCGCCGGCGGGGTGGTCGTGGGGGCAGCGCTGCTGGCGCCGGTGATCGTCACGGACTGGCTTCTGGTGGCACTCGTGCTGGCCCTGCAGCTGACCGCGCTGCCGATCGTGGTGCGCAGGCAGTGGCCCGTGCTCATGATCGTTGCGGCTGCCGGGCCGGTGCTCTTCGGATCGGGGGTGGGCGCCCTCGTCGCTGTGAACGGGGAGGACGCCGCCACGATCGCGGTCGTACTCGCCTGCCTGGCCGTCGGCCTCGGCACCGCCGTTCCCGCCGCGCAGCGGCTCCCGCGCGAGCCGGTTGCCGGGCTGGTCGCGGCCACGCCTGTTCCTGTGCTCGCCACGGGAGCTGCTCTCGGTGACTGGGGCGGTGCCGCGGTCGCGGGCGTGGCCGCGCTGGCGCTCGCCGGGTTCGCCGCGGTGCCCGGGCTGGACCGGCTCTTGCGGACTGTGGCGGTCACCGCGGCGACCGTCGCTCTCTTCCAGGCGACGCTGGTGGCGATGGAGGGGGCCGCTGCCACCACGGCGCTGCTCGGCCAGGCCGTGGTGGCGGCCGTCGTGGCCGCCGTGCTGCGCACGCGGACGCCACTGATCATCGCCATGGCCTACGGGACGGTCGGGGCGCTGATGGCGCTCGCGCAGGACGCTCCCCTCGTAGCGCTGGTGCTGTTCCCGGCATCCCCGTACGACGAGGCGGGCGCGAGCTCTCTCCTCGTCGGTGCCGGGGTCTCTGCCCTCGTGCTCGTGCTCGCGGTGGCGCTGCTCGTGGCGGGCGGGAGGGTCGGCCTGATCCGGCCCGATCAGGAGTCGGCACCGATGTGGGTGCCGATCGGGCTCGTCGGCCTGTACGGCGCGACGTCGCTGGTGGTCACCGTCGCCCTGCTGGCGTCCTACGACCGGGCCGGGTTCACGGCGGGCCACGCCGTCGTCACGGTGTCCTGGACGGTCGCCGCACTCGTGCTGCTGGCCCGCGGGATCAGCCGGTCGGCGCTGCGGATCTCCGGGCTCGTGCTGGTCGTCGCGGCGGTCGCGAAGCTGGTGCTGTTCGACCTCGTGGCGCTCGACGGGCTGGCGAGGGTGGCCGCGTTCCTCGGCGCGGGTCTCGTCCTGCTGGCGGCGGGCACCCGCTACGCCAGGCTCGTGGCGGAGGCCGAGACGAGGGCCGACCAGCAACCGGAGGAGGAAGACGATCAGCCGGTCGGGGACGTCCCGGCGGACCCACGCTGACGGTCGCCCGTTCGCGATCGCACACCGGCGGGCCTGTTCGGGCCCGCCGCAGGGGGAGGCGCTGCGACCCTGGCGAGATGCCCGATCGGTACGTCGATGCCGTCCGCGCTCGCCGCGCCGAGCTGCGCGCCGAGCGGAGCCTGCTCACCGGTGACCACCGCGCCGAGATTCGCAGTTGCCTCGCCCTGAGCCGGATCGCCGCATCCACCCGGTCCGGAGAGGCGTTCGCCTGCCTCGCACGGGAGGCGGCCGATCACGTCGAGGCCGCCGACCGCGCGGCGAGGCAACGGCTCCCCGCGCTCCTCGCCACGGCCGTCCACACGCTCGCGGTGGAGGTCCACGACGGGTGGGCGAGCGCCCTGCGTCCCGCGCTGCGCCGGATCGCGGCAGAGCGCGATCTCACGGTGGATCTGCAGTGGCCCCGGCTGCCGGCACCGCTGATCCCGGTCGTGCCGACGGTGGTCCCGATCCCGGCGGCGCCTCCCCGGTCGCTGCTCGCGGGCGCGGCCGCCGGGGCGGCGGTCTGGCGGCTCGCCCTGTTTCCCCTGGCCGTGCTGCCGCTGCTCGGGTTGCCCGTCCTCGCCGGGCCGACGCTTGCCCCACTCGCGATCGCCGCGGGAGTGGCGGCTGTGGTGGCCACGGCCCGGGTCCGGCGCACAGCCGCCGAACGTGCCCGGTTGCGCCGCCACATCGAACAGTCGCTCGCCACGGCGGCCCTCGCGGTCGACGCCGACCTCGGACGGCGGCTCGTCGAGCTCGAGCGTGCGGTCGTGCCTGTTCTCGACGCCGCGGTGCTCCGCCGCCGCGCCGCGGTCGACGCCGAGCTGGCTCTGCTGGCTCCCGCGCCCGCCGGGGAGGCGTCCCGTGGCTGAGAACCTGATACCCCGGCCCCGTCATCCCGCGCTCGTGCCCGACGACGACCCTGTCGACGCCGCCGGCGGCCCTGCGCTCTCCACCGGCGGTTTCGACGTCTCCTACGGGATCGACACCGACGGCGACAGCCGTGCCGACACGGTGGCCACCAGCGACGGTGTCGATCTCGTCCTGCTCACCGATCTCGATGGCGACGGCTTCGCCGACCAGATCCTCCGCATCGGACCGGACGCCGTGGTGCGGGAGCAGGCACCGAGCCCGGCGACGGGCGCGGCCGCCGCCGTCGCCGACGGTCTGCGCAACGGTGCCGAGGCGGGGTACGAACCGTGAGGTCGATACGGCGGGCTTCACCGCGGGGCAAGTAGGTTGCCGACATGCCCGTTGATCGCATCGACCCGGATTTCCGGGCCCTGCCGCTGGCCGCTCTGGCCGACGCCGCGTTGAGCAGGGGACGTGAGCTGGGTGCGCAGCACACCGACCTGCGGGTCGAGCGGATCGTGTCGCAGTCGATCGACCTGCGCGACGGCACGGTCACCGGCGTCGTCGACAGCACCACCGTGGGGCTCGCGATACGTGTGATCGTCGACGGGGTGTGGGGCTTCGCGTCGCACGTCGAGCTCACGCCGGAGCGGGCCGCCGCCACTGCCGAACGCGCGGTGGCCGTGGCACGCACCCTCGCGCCGGTGGCGATCGAGAGGGTCGAGCGCGCCGACGAGCCGGCCTACCCCGACGCCGTCTGGGTGTCGGACTACACCGTCGACCCGTTCACCGTGCCCACGCGGGAGAAGGTGGAGCTGCTCACCGAGTGGTCGCAGCGGTTGCTCGCCTCCGACGGCGTCGACCACGTGCAGGCCGCTGTCGCACAGGTGCGGGAGAACAAGTTCTACGCCGACACCGCGGGCACCACGACCATCCAGCAACGCGTCCGGATCGGGCCATCGGTCACGGCCACCGCCGTGGACCGCGCGGCGGGTGGCTTCGAGACGATGAGCGCACTCGCGCCCCCGGCAGGCCGGGGCTGGGAGTACCTCACCGGCGACGGCTGGGACTGGGACGGTGAGATCGGCCGGATCCCCGAGCTGCTCGCGGAGAAGACCAAGGCGCCGTCGGTGCAGGCAGGCGCCTACGACCTCGTGATCGACCCGACGAACCTGTGGCTCACGATCCACGAGTCCGTCGGGCACGCCACGGAGTACGACAGGGCGATCGGCTACGAGGCCGCCTACGCCGGCACCAGTTTCGCCACCCCCGACCAGCTCGGGAGCCTCCGCTACGGCTCCGAGCACATGCACGTCACGGGCGACCGCACCGTGCCGCACGGCCTGGCCACGATCGGCTTCGACGACGACGGGGTCGCCACCGGCGAGTGGGATCTCGTGCGCGACGGCGTCCTCGTCGGCTACCAGCTCGACCGGACGTTCGCGCCCCGGCTGGGGCTCGCCCGATCGAACGGGTGCGCCTTCGCCGACTCCCCGCATCACGTGCCGATCCAGCGCATGGCCAACGTGTCACTGCGCCCCGACCCCGCCCGCGACACCACCACCGACGAGCTGATCGCCGGCGTCGACCGCGGCATCTACGTCGTCGGCGACAAGTCCTGGTCGATCGACATGCAGCGGTACAACTTCCAGTTCACCGGCCAGCGCTTCTACCGGATCGAGGGCGGGAAGCTGGCGGGCCAGCTGCGTGACGTGGCCTACCAGGCCACCACCACCGACTTCTGGGGTTCGCTCGACGCGGTTGGCGGACCTTCCACATGGCTGCTGCACGGCGCGATGAACTGCGGCAAGGCCCAGCCCGGTCAGATCGCTGCGGTCAGCCACGGCTGCCCGTCGGCGCGGTTCCGCGGCGTCACCGTGCTCAACACCCAGGAGGAGGGCCAGTGATCCCGACGAGGCCGAGCGGCGCCGCGGCATCGGTGCTCGCGCCACAGGAGGTCGTGGAGCGGGCGCTGGCAGCGGGCGCACACCTACCTGGCTGCGCCGTGCTGGTGCAGGAGACGAGCGAGGCGGTGCTGCGCTGGGCCAACTCCACGATGACCACCAACGGGCACACCACGTCGGGCCAGGTCACGGTGATCGCGTTCGTCGCGCTCGAGGGCGGCACGGCGGCCGGTGTCGTCAGCTCCAGCGCCGCCGTCACCGATGCCGCGCAGCTCGACGAGCTGGTGCGCGGGGCGGAGGCTGCTGCCCGCGATGCCGGACCGGCGCGCGACGCCATGCCACTCGTCGAACCGGACGGCCACGATCTCGCCTGGGACGAGCCCGCTACCGAGACGTCGATCGGGGTGTTCGGGTCGTTCGTCGAGGGCCTGTCGGAGGTCCTGGCCGGGCCGCTGCGCCAGTACGGTTTCGCCAGCCACGAGCTGACCACGATCTGGCTCGGCACCTCCACCGGAGTGCGGCGGCGCTGGGTGCAGCCCACCGGTTCGGTCGAGCTCAACGCGAAGACGCCGGACCTCGCAGGGTCGGCCTGGACGGGTGCTTCCACAGCCGACTTCACCGACGTCGACGTGGTGGATCTCGCCGCGGCGGCGGCCCGCAGGCTGGAGTGGGGGAAGCGGCGCGTCACTCTGCCGGCAGGTCGGTACGAGACGCTGCTGCCACCGTCGGCGGTCTCCGACCTGATGATCTACCTCGCATGGTCGATGGAGGGGCGCCCCGCGCAGGAGGGCCGCAGCGCCCTCTCCGGTCCGAACGGACCGCGGGTCGGTGAGCTGCTGACCGACCTGCCGCTCACGCTGTTCAGCGACCCTGCGGCGCCGGGGCTGGAGTACGAGCCGTTCCTCACCGCCTCCCGCTCCGGTGAGGGGATCAGCGTCTTCGACAACGGCGCGCCCACCCGGCGGGTGGACTGGGTCGACCGGGGTGCGATCCGCGAACTGGCCTACTCGCGCGCCGAGGCCGCCGAGTTCGGCACGACGTTCACCCCGGCCGGGGGCAACCTGCTGCTCCACGGCGGCTCGGAGGCGTCGATCACGGACATGGTCGGGCGCACCGGGCGGGGCCTGCTGCTCACCTGCCTCTGGTACATCCGCGAGGTCGACCCCACCACGCTGCTGCTCACCGGACTCACTCGCGACGGCGTCTACCTGGTGGAAGACGGCGAGGTGGTGGGCGAGGTGGACCACAACTTCCGGTTCAACTACTCGCCGCTCGACGTGCTGCGCCGCACGTCCGAGGTCGGGGCCACAGAGCGCACGCTGCCCCGCGAGTGGAAGGACTGGTTCACCCGTACGGCGATGCCGCCGGTGCGGGTTCCCGAGTTCAACATGTCGTCCGTCTCGCTGGGCCGGTGAGGGTGCCACCGGACCTCGATGGGCGACCGGAAGGCGCTCTACGGGGTGGCCCTTCGAACCTGCGGGGGCTGGATGCCGTTGACTCAGAGGTGCGCCGAGGTCGTCGCTTTGTCATTGCTGCAAGGGGGGCCTACGGATGTCTTTCGAGGTGGTGAGCGTGTACACGCTGCTCGTCGGGGATGCTGGAGGCCCTCCGACAGTGAGCGTGCACACCACGGCCGACGACGCTTGGCGGGCACTGGACGCCGAGGTGCGCAGGCGGTGCCGGATGCGCCCGCGGCCGCGGCGGCGGATGGACGCCGAGGCGGCCACCCGGCTCGCCGACGCCTGGCGGGCCGGTGAGCCCGATTCACGGTTCTGGAACGTGGCCGTGCACCGGTTGCCGGTCCCGTTGCCCGAGATCGCGCGCTCGGCGGTTCCCGCATCACGGTGACGCACCGGCAGGATGAGGCCTCGTGGCTTCGTTCTCGCTGCCGGTCAGGCTCGCCAACGCGGTGGGAAGCGATGGCGCCGCGGAGCGCAGCGGCTGGATCGCCCGGCTCCCCGCCACCGTGCAGGACCTGGCGGATCGCTGGTCGTTGACGCTCGGTCCGCCCTTTCAGCCCGGCGGCGTCAGCTCGTGGGTGGCCCCGGCGCGGGACCGGGCCGGACGCGATCTCGTCGTCAAGGTCGGCAGGCGCCACGCCGAAGGCGAACACGAGGCCGCCGGACTACGTGTGTGGGCCGGGCGCGGCGCCGTGCACCTGCACGACGTGCACGTCGACCCGACCACGATCGCGCTGCTGCTGGAGCGCTGCCGGCCCGGCAGCACGCTGGAATTCGCGCGGGCCGAGCCGGAGCAGGACGAGGTCGTTGCCGGGTTGCTCCATGGGCTCTGGCGCGAACCGCACGCGGGGCATCCGTTCCGCTCGCTTGCGCAGATGTGCGACCACTGGGCCGATGAGTTCGAGACGTCCCTGGCCGCGGAGCCGGATGCGCTGGACCCGGGCCTGGCCCGCGCCGGCATGGCGCTGTTCCGGGAGCTGCCCCGCGCGGCGGGAACACAGAGGTTGCTGGTCACGGACCTGCATGCGGGGAACATCCTGGCTGCCCGCCGGGAGCCCTGGCTGGTGGTGGACCCGAAGCCGCACGTCGGCGATCCCGCCTACGACGTGCTCCAACACATGCTGAACTGCCGCGAGCGGCTCGTGGCCGACCCGCGCGGTCTGGCCCGTCGGATGGCCGAGCTCGCAGGCCTCGACGCCGAACGTGTGGAGCGGTGGCTGTTCGCCCGCGCGGTGCAGGAGTGCCTGGGGTGGCGGTGGCTGCGCCCGGTGGTCACCGAGCTCGCTCCGGCCTGATCACAGGACCACTCCGGGTGGCTGTCCTGGTCAGCTGTTGCCCGCGGCGAGGCAGCGGCGCAACCGTTCCAGCAGATCCTCCACACCCAGCCCGGGTGGCAACGGGGTGCCGGTGAGCGTGCGCAGGTAGAGCCCGTCTCCCACGAGCTGGGCCAGCCATGCGAGCAACGGGTCGTCGAGCTCGTCGCGCAAGGCTGCGTAGGCGTCGGCGTCGACTGCGGCCAACGTGTCGCGGGCGGCGTGGCCGGAGACGGTGTTGTCGGCGAGTCTCAGGACGGCGAGGTAGGTGCGCGTCATGCCGCCCTGCACGCCGCCTCCGGGTGCGGACGTGCGCACGTAGTACGCCACCGCACCGTCAGGGGCGGTGCGGATGGCCTGCGCGTCGGCCGCGCTGCGCTCGCGCAGCCGGTCGAGGAGCCCGGCGGCGAGCGCGTCCTTCGACGCGAAGTGGTACAGCAGCCCGCCCTTGGACACCGAGGCCGCCGCAGCCACGGCGTCGAGCGTGACGGCTGCGGCGCCGTGCTCGATCAGCAACGTCTCGTACGCGTCCAGCACACGGTCGCGGGCCTTCGCCATCGACCGAGTGTAGAGGCGGGGTGGTCTTGGCCACGTTGCCCACGTCAAGGGAACAACCAGGGGAACTGTACCGTCTAGACGGTATATTAACGCGAAGCCCCCCGATCATCGCGCCCCACTGACGGGCCCTTCCCCAGAGGACCACGTGACTGTTCTTGCCCCCGCCCGCCTCCCACTCGCCCCGGCCCGTGCAGGTCGGCGCGCGTGGGTCGGCCTCGCCGTCCTGCTCCTGCCCACCCTGCTGGTGTCCCTCGACAACACGGTGCTGGGCTTTGCCCTGCCCGCGATCAGCGCTGCGCTGACCCCGTCGGCGTCGCAACTGCTGTGGCTCGTCGACATCTATCCCTTGGTGCTCGCGGGTCTGCTCGTCACGATGGGCACGCTCGGCGACAGGATCGGGCACCGCCGGATGCTCATGCTCGGCGTCGCGGGGTTCGGCAGCGTCTCCGTGGTGGCTGCGTTCGCACCCGGCGCCATGTATCTCGTCGGAGCCCGCGCACTGCTCGGGTTCTTCGGCGCCATGCTGATGCCGGCCTCGCTCGCTCTGCTCCGCGAGCTGTTCACCGACCGGGCGGAGCGGCGGCTGGCCGTCGCGATCTGGGCCACCGGCTTCGCCGCAGGCGCGGCGCTCGGCCCGATCTTGGGTGGGGTGCTGCTCCAGCACTTCTGGTGGGGCGCGGTGTTCCTCGTGAACGTGCCGCCGATGGTGCTGCTGCTCGGGCTCGCCGGCCTGATGCTGCCCGAGTCCAGGGCGCAGGCCCCCGGACGGCTCGACCTGCTGGGCGTGTTGCTGTCGCTGCTGACCATGGTGCCGGCCGTGCTGGCGATCACGCTCCTCACCGAGGAGGGCTTCAGCGCGACGATGCTGCTCTTCCTCGCGGTCGGCGTGGGGTCGGGGGTCCTGTTCGTGCGGCGGGCCCGCGCGCGGCTGGCGGTGGGCGAGGAGCCGTTGCTCGACGTCTCGCTGTTCGCATCCCCCGTGCTGCGGGCGTCCGTGCTGGCCAACGCGACCACGATGTTCGCCCTGACCGGCCTGCTCTTCTTCGCCGCTCAGTTCCTGCTGCTCGTGCGCGGACTCTCGCCGATCGACGCCGGGCTGGTGCTGCTGCCCGGGTTCCTCGTGACGATCATCGCGGGGCTGTTGGCAGCGCGACTGGGCCGCGTCTTCCCGCTGCGCGTGCTCGTGCCGACCGGGCTCGGGCTCGCCGCGATCGGGTTCCTGCTGTGCACCCTCCTCGGCGGCCCCACGTCGGTCGGCCTGCTGGTCGTGGCGTCCGTGCTGATCGGCGGCGGGATCGGACTCTCGGAGACGATCACGAACGACGCGATCCTGTCGGCGGCCCCTCCGGAGCGTGCAGGCTCGGCGTCCGCGGTGTCGGAGACGGCCTACGAGATCGGGGCCGTGCTCGGCACCGCCGTGCTCGGTGGCGTGCTCACGGCCGTGTACCGCGCGGTCGTGCAGGTGCCGTTCGGTGCCTCACCCGCCGACGCGCACGCGGCGGGGGAGACCCTCGGTGGTGCAGTGGCCACGGCGGCGCGGCTCCCCGGTGCCGAAGGCGTCGCGCTGCTGGCGTCGGCCCGTGCGGCGTTCGTGACGGCGATCGACGTCACGGCGCTGGTCGGGGCGGGCACGCTCGTGGCAGTGGCGGTGGTCGTGCTGCTCGGCCTGCGCAGCAGGATGCGTTGAGGGGCCCGGCCGCCCGGGTGTCACTGACTCGGCGTTGCGGGGGGCGCAGGCGGGGCCTGCGCGGCGCTGCCCTGTGCCGGGGTGGCGCCCATGCTCCGCTCGGCCAGCCGCTCCTGGACGTGCTCGGAGATCTGGTCGGCCCGGCGCCGCTCCCGGACGCGGATGAGGACCAGCATGGAGACGCCGTACGCGATGCCGAGCACCAGCAGCACCACGCCGAGCCGCGCGACCAGCGTCTGGAACGGATCGTCGTTGCCGACGATGTTCACGACGGAGATGATCGCCAGCACGCCGAGCGTGATGAGGTGGAACAGCACCGAGAGCAGCAGGTTGACCGAGCGGGTGACCTTCTCGTCCTGGAAGACCTCTTGCAGGAACGGCTCACCGGCCGTCACCAGCAGCCGGCCGACGCCGAACGTCAGGGCGATCGACACTACGAGCAGGGTGATGTACATGCCGGTGTCGGTCATCGGGTCCTCCCCCTCGGACGGTGACCGGAACCTTACGCGGAGTACGCAGGCCCGACCACCGGAAGCGTGCCACGAAGATGGAGTGCCCAGAGGCCGTTCAGGTGATGCGGAGCACGGCAAAGTGGGGGATGTGGCGGTCGTCTCGATGATCGTCGGGGTGACCGGCGAAAGCCGTCACGCCCTGTCGACAACTCACTGGTCACCAGGGTGCAACACAGACGTAGCCCATTACCGCTGGAAAGCGTTTCCTGGTCATCTGAATCGATTACATGATCGGTCCTGTGAGTCAATCGACAGCTGCCAGCGGTGGGGGAAACCGGACACCGGCGGTACCGTCACTTTCTATCTTTGACCTGCACACCCGGCCGAGCAACGGATCGGGTGCGCGCAGCATTCCCGGGGACCGGGCGTCCCGGCGAGGAGCGAGGAAAACATGACAGCGATGACCGTGTCAGGGATCGACGAAGCGCCGACCGAGAACGCGCGCCTGCTGTCGTGGGTACGTGAGGTCGCCGAACTCACCAACCCGGACCGCGTCGTCTGGTGCGACGGCTCGGACGAGGAGTGGGACCGCATGACCACGCGCCTCGTCGAGGCCGGGACGTTCGTGAAGCTCAACGAGGAGAAGAAACCGAACTCCTACTGGGCCGCGTCCGACCCGGACGACGTGGCCCGCGTCGAGGAGCGCACCTTCATCTGCTCGGCGCGCGAGGTCGACGCCGGTCCTACCAACAACTGGATGGACCCGGCCGAGATGAAGGCCACGATGACCGAGCTCTACCGCGGCTGCATGCGCGGTCGAACGATGTACGTCATCCCGTTCTGCATGGGTCCCCTCGACGCCGACGAGCCGTTCCTCGGTGTGGAGATCACCGACTCCGAGTACGTCGTGGTCTCGATGCGCATCATGACGCGCATGGGCAGCGCAGTGCTGCCGCTGTTCGACGGCCCGGCGGGCGACAAGTTCGTTCCGGCGCTGCACTCCGTGGGTGCGCCTCTCGAGCCCGGTCAGAAGGACGTTGCGTGGCCGTGTAACGAGACCAAGTACATCACCCACTTCCCGGAGACCCGTGAGATCTGGAGCTACGGCTCCGGATACGGCGGTAACGCGCTGCTGGGCAAGAAGTGCTACGCGCTGCGGATCGCCTCGGTCATGGCCCGTGACGAGGGCTGGATGGCCGAGCACATGCTGATCCTCAAGCTCATCAGCCCCGAGGAGAAGGCGTACTACGTGGCGGCGGCATTCCCGTCGGCATGCGGAAAGACGAACCTCGCGATGCTGCAGCCGACCGTGCCCGGGTGGCGTGCCGAGACCGTCGGCGACGACATCGCATGGATGCGTTTCGGCGAGGACGGCCGCCTCTACGCGGTGAACCCCGAGTTCGGATTCTTCGGTGTGGCGCCGGGGACCAACTGGAAGACCAACCCCAACGCGATGCGCACCATCGAGAAGGGGAACTCGCTGTTCACCAACGTCGCCCGCACCGATGACGGAGACGTCTGGTGGGAGGGTCTCGAGGGCGACCCGCAGCACCTGACGTCGTGGCTCGGCGAGGACTGGACGCCCGACTCCGACAAGCCGGCTGCGCACCCGAACTCCCGGTACACCACGCCGATCTCGCAGTGCCCCGTCGTTGCGCCGGAGTGGCAGGACCCGAAGGGCGTGCCGATCTCGGCCATCCTGTTCGGTGGCCGCCGCAAGACCACCGTCCCGCTCGTCACGGAGGCGCGTGACTGGCAGCACGGCACGTTCATGGGCGCCACGATGTCGAGCGAGAAGACCGCGGCCGCCAAGGGCGGTCTCGGCCAGGTCCGCCGCGACCCGATGGCGATGCTGCCGTTCCTCGGCTACAACGTCGGCAACTACTTCCAGCACTGGGTGAACATCGGCAAGGGCGCCGACGCCGACAAGCTGCCGCGGATCTTCTACGTCAACTGGTTCCGTCGCGGCGAGGACGGCCAGTTCCTGTGGCCGGGCTTCGGCGAGAACTCCCGTGTCCTCAAGTGGGCGATCGAGCGCATCAACGGCACTGCGGCGGCCACCGAGACGGCGATCGGCTACGTGCCCACCGCCGACCAGCTCGACCTCGAAGGTCTCGACGCCCCGCTGGCCGACATCGAGGCGGCGCTGGCCGTCGACCCCGAGGACTGGAAGGCCGAGATCCCGCTCATCGAGGAGTGGTTCGAGGTGATCGGGGACAAGCTCCCCAGCTCGATGCGTGACGAGCTCGAGGCCCTGAAGCTGCGCCTGGGCATGTGAGGCGTCCGGCGGGCCGCAGGTTGTGTGAGTATCGCCATGCGGCCCGCCGGATCAGGCGCTCATACGATCGCGGAATATCTGCGATCGGGGGGCTTGTGTGCCAAATTCGAGGGATTTGAAAGTCAATAGTGGTGGTTCGTACGGTTTGCGCTGGAACGCCTGGAATCTCTTGCTCGTGGTGCCGTTCCTGATCCTGGTCACGCCCTGGATCAACAGCGTGGAACCGCGGTTTCTCGGGTTGCCGTTCTTCTACTGGATCCAGCTGGCCTGGGTGCCGGTGAGCGTGGCGATCGTCGCGATCGTGCATGTGCGCACCCGCGGCGGCCGCGCGCCGTCCGTCTCCGTTGCGAATGACGTCGATGCGCTGGATACGGGGTCCGGCCGGTGATCCGGGTGCCCGAACTGATCGTGTTCGCGGTGTTGTTCGTGGCGGTGTCGGCGCTGGGATTCGTCGCCGCCGGGTGGCGGCGCGGGCAGACGCTGGATCATCTGGAGGAGTGGGGGCTGGGCGGGCGCCGGTTCGGTTCCTGGATCACCTGGTTCCTCATCGGCGGTGACCTCTACACCGCCTACACCTTCGTCGCGGTGCCCGCGTTGTTGTTCGGCGCCGGCGCCGCCGGGTTCTTCGCACTCCCGTACGCGGTGATCGCCTACCCGCTGGTGTTCCTGCCGCTGCTGCGGATGTGGTCGGTGTCGCGGGTCAACGGCTACCTCACCCCCGCCGACTTCGTCCGCGGCCGCTACTCCAGCCCGGTGCTGGCCCTGTTGGTGGCCATCACCGGCCTGGTCGCGACGATGCCCTACATCGCGCTGCAACTGGCCGGGCTCGAAGCGGTGCTGCGCACGATGGGCCTCAACGCAGGCGGGCTGCTCGGGCACCTGCCGCTGCTGGTGGCGTTCCTGATCCTGGCCGCCTACACCTACCAGTCCGGGCTGCGTGCCCCTGCCCTCATCGCCTTCGTCAAGGACATCCTGATCTACATCGTGGTGCTGGTCGCCGTGGTCTACCTGCCGCTGCGGCTGGGCGGCTGGGCGGCCATCTTCAACGCCGCCGACGCCAAGTTCACCGCCACCCCCAGCCCCGCCGACGGGATCGTCCTGGGCGCGAACAACCAACTGCAGTACGTCACCCTCGCGCTCGGTTCCGCGCTGGCCCTGTTCCTCTACCCCCACGCCATGACCGGGGTGCTGGCCTCGCGCGGCCGCGACGTGATCCGCCGCAACATGGTCGCCCTGCCCGCCTACTCGTTCGTGCTGGGCCTGATCATGCTGCTGGGCTTCGTCGCGATCGCCGCCCACGTCCAGCCCATCACCAACGCCGCCACCGGCCGCCCCGACACCAACACCATCATCCCGATGCTGTTCGCCGACGAGTTCGGCCCCGTGTTCACCGGCGTGGCCTTCGCCGCGATCGGCATCGGTGCCCTGGTGCCCGCCGCGATCATGTCCATCGCCGCGGCGAACCTGTGGACCCGCAACATCTACAAGGAATTCCTGCGCCCCGACGCCACTCCCCACCAGGAGGCCAAGCAGGCCAAGCTCGCGTCGCTCGTGGTCAAGGTCGGTGCCGTGCTGTGCATCGTGCTCATCGACCCGCAGTTCTCCGTCGACCTGCAACTCATCGGCGGCGTGATCATCCTGCAGACCCTGCCCGCGGTCGCGATCGCGCTCTACACCCGCTGGCTGCACCGCTGGGCACTGATCATCGGCTGGGTCATCGGCATGGCCTACGCCCTCTACCTGCTCTGGATCATCCCCAACCCGGCCACCGGCAGCGCCCACTTCGGCGGCTCCGCCCTCCCGCTCGACCGGCTCCCGGTATTCGGCTGGCACCCCTTCGCAGGCTCTCAGCTGCAGATCTTCGTCGGGTTCGTCGCGCTGGCCGTCAACGTCGTCGTCTCCGTCGTGGCGACGCTCGTGCTGCGGGCCGCCCACGTCCCCGAAGGCGAGGACCGCACCACCGACGCCGACTACCACGCCGACGCCGACTCCGACGATCTCCCGGAGTTGGTGCCGGCACCGGCCGCAGTGGCCGGCCGATGAACATCGGGAGGCTGCCCGTCGGCGGGTCATGACCGTTCGGCCGGGAAAAGCGGCCGCTCCTCGGCCGAAGGAGCGGACAGGGCGCCACTTACCGGACACTCGGAATATTTCACTCATCCGGGTGACCGAACACCGCCCGGGGTGAACCGTTCGGTTGCCAACCGATTGCTCGGCGTGCCCCGTGAGGTGCAACATCCCTCACGGCGCTCGCGATACGAGGGGTGACCGTCGCTGCTCGGCGCCGGCAGTCGGAGGTGACCACGTGCTGGATGTCGGACCGGCGAACCAGAACGGCGAGGATCACGACCTCGCCGTCTTCGTCGATCGCCTGGCCGCAGCGGGGTCGGATCCGGCCACAGCGTCGGCCAAGGAACAGATCCGCCGATCCATCGCGGCGGGAGCGCCCCCGCCCGGGCTGCGCAGGCTCGCCGAGGCACTCGCGGCGTCCGTCGGGGAGCTTCCACCCCCGCAGCGCCACCCCGCCGAGGATTCGCGGTCGATCGTCGCGGCGATGCGGGACAACACCCTCGTGGTCCTCGAGGAGTTCGACCCCGCTGCCGTGGCGGGCGCCGTCGCGGCCCTGCTCGCCGACGGCAGGCGCGTGGTCGTCACGGCCACCGACGCCGTCGAGCTCGGAGCGGTTCGCACTGCGATGCCTGCGGATGCCGCGGCGCGGGCCCTCGACGGTCTACCCCCGCTCACCACGGCCGAGCTACGCGAGCTACGCAGGTTGCTGGCCACCTCCACCCCGGAGCGACGTGCCCGGGCCGCCCAGGAGCTCCCGGCCGACGGGCTGCTGCCCGCGCCGCACGAGGTCGCGGCGCTGTGTACGCAGGCCGACTGGAACAACTCGGTGAGCAACCGGGCGTCCATGGTCCCAGCGCTGCTGTCGAACCTCGACCCCGAGCGGCGCAACGCGGTGACGTCGGTGGCCCGCTGCGTGAACCGCTCGCTCGGTGCGCTGCCGCCCCGCACCGAGCACACCTGGATGCGGGGGCTGCTGTCGCATCTCATCTACGGCCAGAACCGCGCGCCGTTCGACCGGATGCTGGAGGACACCGCCCAGGCCGTCGCCGTCCTCGACCGGGCCCGCTACCTGCCACCTGTGTCCTTCTCCGCCACGCCGCCGCCCGGTGCGCTGGACGTACTGCGCCGGTACCGGGAGTACCTCGAGTCCGGAGGCCGGGCCCGCTCCTACTTCCGCAACTCGGTGCAGCGGGAGGTGCGGGCCATCCTTGCCCCGGCCCGCGTGGGCCCACGTGCCCCGGAGACCGCCGACGACATCCAGCGCGTCATCGAGCACCTCGAGCTCGGAGAACGGCGTCATCGCATCCACCTCGGGTGCATGGAGCTGGGCCTGCCCACGCCACGCAACGAGAGCGAGCTGTCCGAGCTGGCCGAGGGGCTCGTGAAGGTCGCGGCGGCGGCCCGCTCGGTCGGGGCCCTGCGCCACGACGTGCTGTTCCTCGCGCCCGACTCGCCGCTGTCGGTGCCCGACGTCGAGAGCGCAGAGGAGATCGCAGGCGCGATCCTCGAGTACGCCGACCACGGCGGGGCCATCATGGCCGAGCGCAGGCTGGACTCCATCGCAGGCGAGCTGGCCGCCCGGGGCGGTGCCGAGCAGCCACCGGAGTACGAGCAGGCCGTCGTCGCATTGCGGAAGCGCGACGCCAACGCCTACGCCGCGGCCTTCGACGCCCTCGCGGGGGCACGTCGCGACGTGCACGACGAGAACCTCCAGGCGACGCTGCTTCAGCGGCTGGGCGCCGGTGCGCCCGAGCTCGCCCAGGCCTGGACGGCGCTGGCCCAGAACGACCCTGCGGCGCTCGGCGTGGCCTCGTTCGTTCCGGTGGAGGCGCTGCTGGCGGCGGTCCCGCCTGCCGACAGCGCCGATGTCGTGCTGGTGCTGGACGCGTCCGAGCTCGGCGTCGAGCGGTTGCTGCTCACGGCGGTGGCCCCCCGGATGGTCGCGGTGGTCGCACCGGACGAGCAGCCGAGCGACACCCCCTCGCTGCTCAGCGTGCTGCGGCGGGCGTCAGCGCTGGTGATCCGCCGCGAGAGCAAGGGTGGCGGAGGCCGGGTCGTTCCCCTGAACAGCGGGAACCGCAAGACTGCTCCGGCCAGTTGGGCCGCGACCTGAGGGCGAACGTCGGCCGGAGGGGCGCTTCCTCTGTTCAGCCGCGCACCTGTTCCAGGAGTCCGATCGGGTCGTCGCCTGCCGTCTCGCGTTGCCAGCCGTCAGCGATCGGCCGATAGAGCACCCAGCCGCCGGGTTCCTCGTCGTTCGGGCGCAGCAGGGCGATCGGCGTGGCCGACCAGGCGGCGGAGAGCTCGGGGTAGGCGGGCGGTCGACGGTCGAGGATCGTGATCTCGTCGCCCTGGATCGTGTAGCCGATCTGCCACTGCTCACGCTCGGCCTCGGGCACACGGTCGGCGCACCAATGGGACAGGAGGGTGCGGATCTCCTCGGACACGGGCATGAGCGCATCGTGGCGCTTCTGGGGGCTACCGTCGAGGGCTATGGATGCTGCGCCGCACCCCGTGAGCCGGTTCGGCCACGTCGAGCTCGAGGACATGCCCGCCGACCTGCGCCGACGCATCGAGGTGATCACCGAGAAGTCGGGGTTCGTGCCGAACGTCTTCCGGGCGCTCGCCCGCAGACCCGCCGAGCTTCGCGCGTTCCTCGATTACCACGATGCACTGATGGACTCCGACGACGGCCTGAGCAGAGCGGAGCGGGAGCTGGTGGTGGTGGCCACCTCGGGTGCCAACCACTGCACCTACTGCGTGGTCGCGCACGGCGCCATCCTGCGGGTGCGCGCGAAGGACGCGGAGATCGCCGACCGGGTGGCCACGAACCCCTGGGGGGTCGAGCTGAGCCCACGGGAACGCGCCATCGTGGACCTGGCGCTGCTGATCGCCACCGACTCCGCATCGCTCACCGACGCCGAGCTCGACGACGCCCGGATGGCGGGCCTCTCCGAGGATGAAATCTGGGACGTCGGGGCGATCACGGCGTTGTTCGCGATGTCCAACCGCCTGGCCCATCTCACGGCCCTTCGACCGAACCCCGAGTTCTACCTCATGGGCAGGCTGCCGAGATCGTAGAACCTCTCCGTGCAGTCTCCGTGCAACCAGCAGGTCATGCGGTGGTGATGCAACCCAGGGACGATGCGCGAATGTCGAACCTCGTCGGGAAGCGGGTGGCGATTGTCTCCTACCGCCTTGGGATGGCCGACGGTGTGTCGGTCACGGCGAGCCAGTGGGCTGCGGGTTTCCGGCGTATCGGGATGCGGGTGCGGCTGGTCGCCGGGGACGGATGCCCCGACGTGCTCGTGCCCGGTCTCGCGCTGGACGCCGCGAAACCGCCGTCGCGACGGTCGCTGGACCAGGCGTTGCAGGACGCCGACGTGGTCGTGGCCGACAACGTGTGCTCGCTGCCGGTGAACCAGGCTGCGGGCGAGGCGGTGGCCGAGTACCTGCGGGGCCGCCAGGCGATCCTGCGTCACCACGACCTGCCGTGGGAGCGCGAACGGTTCGCCTCGGTGACGACGTGGCCGCCGGACGACCCGTCGTGGCGCCACGTCACGGTCAACGACATGGCTCGCCTCTCCCTGGCCGACCGGCGCAGCATCTCGGCCACCACCGTCTACCACGGGTTCGACGAGGTGCCGCGACCCGAGGCGCGCGACGCCGTGCGGGCTCGGCTCCAGGTCGGTGCCGGCCCGCTGGTGCTGCAGCCGACCCGCGCGATCGCCCGCAAGAACGTCGACGTCGGGCTGGCGCTCGCCGAGTCGCTGGGCGGCACCTTCTGGCTCACCGGCCCGGCCGAGGACGGGTTCGCGGACGAGCTCGCCCGGCTCTTGCGGAGGGCCCGGGTCCCCGTGCGGCGCGGGCTCCCACCGGGTGCCGACATGGCCGCGGCCTACGCGGCGTGCGACGCCGTGGTGCTCCCGTCGTCGTGGGAGGGCTTCGGGCTGCCGCTGATCGAGTCGGCGCTGCACCGAAAGCCGCTCGCGGTGGGTGACTTCCCGGTGGCCGACGAGCTCGCCGCGTTCGGGTTCCGCTGGTTCCGGGCGGCCGACCCCGAGCCGCTGCGCGCCTGGTTGGCCGATCCGGACGTATCGATGCTCGATCACAACGAGGCCGTCGCAAACAAGCACTTCGGGCTCGACGCGCTCTCCACGAGACTCGAACTGCTGCTGTCCGGTGCGCCCGTGTGCCACCATTCCGACACCGACAAGGATGCCGGAGGGCAAATCGCATGCGACTGCTTGACCGCCTGATCGCCCGCGCCCTGCGCGGCCCGCTGGATGCACTGGTTGCGGAACAGGTGGCCCGACAGGTCCAGGAACTGAAGCTGGACGCGCTGTACTCCTACCGCTGGCACGGCGACCGCTCGCGGTTGCACATCCCGGATACCGCCGTGGTCAACAACGCGCTGTTCAACATGTCCGGAGGCACGATCACGATCGGCGAGTACGCCTTCTTCGGCCACGACGTCGCGGTCCTCACCGGCACCCACGACATCGAGCAGTTCGGCCGTGCCCGGCAGTTGGCCTTCCCCAAGTCCGGCCGTGACGTGGTGATCGGTGAGGGGGTCTGGCTGGCCAGCGACGTCCTCGTGCTCGGTCCGGTCACCATCGGCGACCACGCCGTCGTAGCCGGCGGGTCGCTGGTGCGTGAGGACGTCGAGCCCTACACGGTGGTGGCGGGGCGCCCGGCGAAGGTCATCAAGAAGATCACGCCGCCCACCACATGAGGCTGGAGATCGGCGCAGGGGAGAAGCCGCACCCCGATTACGACCTGCACGTCGACCTGCTCGCGCTCCCGGACATCGAGGTCCGCTGTGCGATCGACCGCCTGCCGTTCGCGTCGGGCTCGCTCGACGCGCTACGTGCCAACCACGTGCTCGAGCACCAGAGCTACGAGCTCATCCCCGAGACGTTGCGGGAGTGGGCTCGCATACTGCGGCCCGGGGCGACGATCGACATCGGCGTCCCGGACGCGCGGTTCATCGCCACTCAGTGGGTCGAGGGCACGATCGACACCGCAGAGGCGAACTACTGGATGCTCGGCGGCCACTCCGAGCGCGAGGCCCACAAGGGTGTGGACGGACGCGGCGTGCCGCTGTGGATCTGGAACGCCCACCACACCATGTTCGACGCCGATTCGCTGCGGGCGGCCGTCGCGCCGTTCTTCGTCGTCGACGAGCTGTTCACGTACGACATCCGCAACCTGCGTCTGTACGCGACCAAGCCCTGACGGGCGCCTACTACGTCGACTTCGTCGGGTCCGCGCCCTCCTGCTCCGGGGCGCGCTCCGAGACCGCGAGCCACACTCCACAGAGACCGGAGACGAACAGCAGACCGGTGACGATGCCCTCGATCTGCAGCGGCGTGAGCCGGGTGGCGCCGGGCGGGACGAACGCGGCGGCCACCACGAGGGCGTAGAGCAGTGGGTCGACCACCGAGAGCTTCCGGACGGTGATGCGCCCGACCTGGCCGCCGCCGTGCTGGAGGTAGCGCACCGACTCGACCAGACCGATCAATCCACCCAGCACGAACGTGATCCGCCAGATCAGCCCGCCGTCGTTCACCGACGCCAGCAGCGAGGCGAGGCCCATCACGCCGGGCAGGAAGAACTTCAGGGTCACGTGCAGGGTGGTGGCGTGCCGCTCCGGATCGGTGCGCCATCCGCCGTGGGCGAACTGCATGACTGCGAACCAGATCGCGAGCAGCGTGAGGCTCATGCTGCTGAGGGTCTGGTAGAACGTCGTCGCCGGGTCCATGTCAGCCCTTTCGGGAGGGGGCGGCGGCGTCGATGCTGTGTGGCCCAGCAGGGTGAGCGGTATCGGGGAGACCCCGCGACCTCGCGGTATTTGGGTACCGTCGCCCCACGAGCGGGGGTTCCTGACCAGGGGTGACGCATGCCGAGGTCGGAAGGGGAGCTCGCCGGGCGGACGCTGGAACTGGCCCGGCTCGACCACGCGTGGGGCAGGGCGGCGCGCGGTGGCGTCGTCGTGGAGCTGGTCGGCGAGCCGGGGATCGGCAAGAGCGCACTGCTCGACGTCCTCACCGAGCGGGTGCGCGCCGACGGCGGCCTGGTGCTCCTCGGTCGCGGCGCCGAGTGCGAGCAGAAGAGCCCGTACGTCCCGCTCGCCGAGGCGCTGGGCGCCCACCTGCCCGCGGCCGGCCTGACCGCGCTCCCGCGTCCGCACGCGGTCGTCGGGTCGCTGCTCGAGCGGCTCGCCGCAGGTCGACCCGCGGTTCTCGCGCTCGACGACCTCCAGTGGGCGGACCGGGCGTCCGTCGCGTTGCTGGAGCATCTGCTCCGCGCGCCGCCCCGGGCGCCCGTGCTGTTCGTGCTCGCCCGCCGGTTGCTCCCTCGGCAGGAGCGGCTCGCCGCCGCGCTGGCCGAAGCAGCCGTATCCGGGCTCGTCGAGCGGGTCGAGCTCGGTCCACTCGACGACCGGGCGGCCGCGCGGCTCGTCGCCCCGACGGCCCGGCTGATGCAGCGGCGTGACGCGCTGGTGCGCCGATGCGGCGGCAACCCGTTCCACCTGCTCCACATGGCGCGCCACGGCGAAGGAGTCCCGGGGGCGGTCGTGGACCTGGTGGTCGAGGAGATCGAGCAGCTCGTTCGGGAGGCTCGATGCCTGCTGCAGGGCGCGGCTGTCGTCGGTGACCCGTTCGACCTCGACCTGGCGGCCGTGGCGGCGGGCACTCCCGTGCGGCCCCCGATCGACGAGCTCGTCGACGCCGGCCTCGTCCGTCCGGCCGACGCGATCCGCACGTTCCGGTTCCGGCACCCGCTGCTGCACCGGATCGTCCGCGACCACACGGGCCCGGGATGGAGCACCGGCGCGCACGGGAGGGCCGCCGTTGCGCTCGCGCGCGCCGGGGCGCCGCCGGTCGTGCGCGCCCCGCATGTCGCACGGTCGGCCCGGCCGGGTGACCGCGCGTCCGCCGGGCTGCTCATCCGCGCCGCCGACGACGTCGCGGCGCGCGTGCCCGGCGATGCCGAGCAGTGGTACGCGGATGCGCTACGCCTGTTGCCGCACGCCACCCCCACCGAGCGGGTCGTTCTGCTCACGCGGCGGGCCCTCGCCCTCGAGAACGCCGGCAGGCCGGGCGAAGCCCGGGCCACCTTCCGGGATGTCCTCGACCTGGTGGCTGCAGGCAGGAGCGCTGCCGGAAGCCCTCCCGAGGCCCACCGGGGGACCGCGCCGGGCTGCCGGGGCTCCGCCCGCGCCCCCGAAGGCGCCAGGATCGTCGTGCGTCGCGTGCTGCGGCCGCAGGCGGACGAGCTGACCGACCGGGAACGGATGGTCGCCGCACTCGTCTCCGAGGGCCGGACGAACCGGGAGATCGGCGCCGCACTGCATCTGGCCGAGAAGACCGTGGAGCGCTACGTCTCCCGGGTGCTCGGGAAGCTCGGTGCCCGCACCCGCGCCGCTGTCGGCGGTCTCCTCGTCCCGTCGCGGTGAGGGAGTGGGGCCGTGTCGGAGTCCCAGGGGTACCGCATAGGGGTTATCCCTGATGGTCCCGCGACTGTGGGCGGGACAGGCTGCATGTGGCCCGCTCTGAGGGGGTGTGCGGGCCGTTCGGAACCACGACGGGGAGGACCCGCCACGATGGTTGGGCGCGAGGTCGAACAGGCTTTCGCCGACGTCATCGTGGCTGAGGTCGCCGCAGGCTCGTCGCATGCCCTCGTGGTGTGCGGCGAGCCCGGCATCGGCAAGACCCTGCTGCTGGAGCATCTGGCGGGGAGCGCCGAGGCTGCGGGTTTCTTCGTCGTGGTCGGCCGGGTCGGCCGGGACGGGCAGGCGCCGCACGTCGCGGCGCTGTCCGCCGGCGGGGCACCGCTGCTCGTCGTCGTGGACGACGTCCACCGGGCCGACCCGGCCACCGTCGAGCTCGTCGACCGCATGCTGCGCCACCCGCCCGGCCACCGGGTGCTCCTGGGTATGGGGCTGCGACCGCAGTACGCCCCCCGCAGGCTGCTGCGGGCACTGCGGGCTGCCGAACGGGCCGGCACGCTGTCGACGGTCGAGCTCGGGCCCCTGCCCCCCGACCAGGCCGATGCGTTGCTCGATGGCCGTCTCCCCGATCCCGAGCGGGCCCGGATCCGCGAGGAGAGCGGAGGCAACCCGTTCTACCTGCGCGAGCTCGCACGCTCGGCGGCGGAGCCGTCCGACGGGCCGGACGGTGCCGGGCCGGGGGTGCCGAGCGGCATCGTCGCGTCGCTGCGCGAGGAGTTGGGCGCGCTGCCGGTCTCCGCAACACGGTTGCTCACCGCGGCCGCCGTCGTCGGGGACCCGTTCGAGATCGGACGGGCCGCGGCTGCCGCCGCACTGCCGGAGGGGGAGGCGCTCGACCTGCTCGACGAGCTGTGCAGTCGCGACCTCGTGCGTGCGACCGAGGTCCCCCGGTGCTTCACGTTCCGGCGCCCGGTGTTGCGGCGCGCGGCGTACAGGTCGACCGGCCCGGGCCGTAGTGCCGACGCACGCGCCCGCATCTCTCCCGCTGAGCCGGACTCCGCGGGCCTCGGCGGGCACACGCGCCAGGGGCCGGAGGCGCTGCGGCTGCTCACCGCGGCCCTGGGCGCCGTTCCCGACGCCGACTCGGCCACCGCCACCCGGCTGCGGCTGGCGATCGGTGCGGCTCATCTGTGGGCTGCCGATCACGAGCAGGCACGGAGCTGGGCGAGCCGGGCTCGCGACGCCGCCGGCACGGACCCCGCCCTGCAGGGGGCGGCGGCTGCACTGCTGGCCGGAGCGGCCGGTCGGGGCGGCTCCGTTGCCGAGGCCGGCGCGGCGGCCGACGAGGCGGCCGCGCTGCTCGATGCTCTCCCGGACGAGGTCCTCACCGCGCACATCGACGCCCTGCTCCTGCTGGGCTGGAGCGAGATCACGATCGAGCGGCCGGACCCCGCATGCCTGCACCTGCGCCGGGCGCTCGCCCTCGCCGAGCAGACGGGCCAGGTCCACCTGCTTCCCGAGGCGCGCTCCGCCCTCGCCGTCGCGCTGACCTGGACGGGCGCGCTGGCCGAGGCCGCGCGCAGCGGTGACGCGGCCATCGCCGGTTCGCGGTCGACGGGGGCACCCGACAGCCGGCTCCGCGCGCTGTGGAGCCGCTGTACCACCGCGATCGTCGCCGGGGATCTACCCGGGGCGGCGCGGCTGTGCCGGAGGGCGCGCGGGCTGTCCGGGACCACCGCCGAGATCGCTGCCACCACCGCGGAGGTGCGGCTCGTGGCAGGCGACCACAACGCCGGGATCGCTGCGTTGCGGGAGGCCGGAGGCGGAGAGGAGCTCCCGCGGATCCCCCGGAGCCACCGGCCCTACTGCTTCGCGTTGCTCACCGAAGCCGAGATCCGCTCGGGGCGCCGGTCCGACGCCACGGCCTGGGCCGAGCGGGCCGAGGAGGCGGCGACCGGTCTCGGTCTCGCAGGCCGCACCGGGTGGGCCCTGAGAGCGGCAGCGGCCGTCCGCAACGCCCACCGCGAGCACGCGCGGGCGGCCTGCCTGGCGCTGCGGTCCGCCGAATTGCTCGACGGCGCGGGGAACCCGATCGAGGCGGCCCGCTCGCGCACGCTCGCCGGCATCGCGCTGGGCGCTGCCGGACAGAGGTCCCGCGCGACGGCCGAGCTGGGCGAGGCGGCCGATGTGCTGGCTCGATACGGGGCCGCCGGGCTCGGTGCACAGGCAGCCGCGCTGCTGCGGGGGATCCGCAGCGGTGGAGCCGGAAGCACTGCCCGCGACGTGCTGAGCCCCCGCGAGCACCAGATCGCGCTGATGGTCGCGACCGGCCGCACCAACCGCGAGATCGCCGAGGAGCTGATGTTGTCGGTCAAAACCGTCGAGACACATCTCGGGCGGGCTTTCGGCAAACTCGGTGTCCCGACTCGGGCGGCTCTCGCAGCGCAGGTCAGAGCCGGGACCTGAGCGATCGGGGATTCCGCCGAGCGGGTCACGGGGCCTGCGTCACATGGTCCGGGCCGCGCCGCTGTGGAAGCATCCGGCCGTGGCCAGGACGACCGGCGCCGCCTCCGCGTGGCAGGTCGTGCCCGAGGACAGCGTCCACAACCTGCCCTTCGACCTCACGCGCTTCGTCGGGCGTGGCGCGGAGGTTGCCGCCGTCACGGCTGCGCTCGCCGAGCAGCGGTTGATCACGCTGACCGGGCCCGGCGGCTGTGGCAAGACGCGGCTCGCCACCCGTGTCGCCGTGGAGGTGCTCGGCCGGTTCCCGGAGGGCTGCTGGTTCGTCGACCTGGCCGCCACAGGCGACGCCGACCTCGTCCCGCAGCTCGTCGCGCAGGCCCTCGGTGTGCGTGAGCAGCCCGGCGTCCCACCGCCGGACGTGCTCACCGGCGCCCTGCGTGAGCGCACACTGCTCGTCCTGCTCGACAACTGCGAGCACGTCGTCGAAGCCGCGGCGGCGCTGGTCCACGCGCTGCTGGCCGGGTGCCCGCGCGTGCGCGTGCTCGCGACCAGCAGGCGGTCGCTCGGCCTGCCGGGTGAGATCGTCTGGCGGGTGCCGCCGTTGCTGCACGGCGACGCGGTGCGACTGTTCGTCGAGCGTGCCCGCAACCGGTTGCCCACCTTCTCGCTGACGCCCGCCACGTCGCAGGCGATCGGCGAGATCTGCCGGGGACTCGACGGTCTCCCGCTGGCCATCGAGCTCGCCACCGCCAGGATCACCGTGCTCGCTGCTCCGGAGATCGCCGCGATGCTGTCCGACCAGCTCGAACTCCTCGCGGGCGGCGATCGCGGCGTCGAGCCCCGGCACCGCAGCCTGGAGGCGGCGCTGCGCTGGAGCCACGACCTGCTCGACGATCCGCAACGGCTGTTCTTCGCACGGCTGTCGGTGTTCTCGGGCTGGTGGGGGTTGGACGCCGCCGCGGCCGCCGCCCCGGCCGACCAGCGTCCGCTCGACCTGCTGACCGTGCTGGTGGACCAGTCACTGGTGGTGGCGGAGGCAGGCGCCGGGGCCGGCGGGACCACCCGGTATCGGATGCTCGAACCGGTCCGCCAGTTCGGGCTCGCGCTCCTGGACGAGCAGGACTCGATGGCCGCTGCACTGGCCGCGCACGCCGCGTGCGTCCTCGCCCTCACCGGGCAGGCGGCTACGGGGCTCCAGGGCCCCGAGCAGCTGAACTGGCTGCACCGCCTTGACGACGCCGAGCCGGACCTGCGCGGAGCGGCCGCGACGCTGGCGCAGACCGGCGACGGGGAGCGCCTCGCGCGGCTCGGCTGGCACGTGTGGCTGTTCTGGTGGTTGCGCGGCCGGTTCAGCGAGGGGCGCCAGGCGATGGAGCAGGCGCTCGCCGTCCCGCTGTCGCAGCAGGCCCGGGCGCGGGCGATGTACGTGGCCGGCACGATGGCCTGCGGGCAGGCCGACTACCGGACGGCCGCCGACCTGCTCGACTCCAGCATCCGGTTCGCGCACGGTGTGGGCGACACCGCTGTCGAGACCTACGCGTTGAGCAGCGCCGGGTTCGCCGCGATCGGGCTCGAGGAGCAGGAGCGGGGCGTCGAACTGCTCGAGCGGGGTGTCGGGTTGGCGCTGTCCTGCGGGCAGCCATGGGCGGCGTCGTTCATGTCGTGCTTCCTCGGCACGATCGCCCGGGGCGAGGGCAGGCTCGACCGGGCGGAGGCCCAGGGACGCAGGGCACTCGACCTGGCCGAGTCGGTGGGTGACCGGGAGGGCGCGGCGATGGCGTCGCACCTGCTGGCCGGCGTGGCCATGGACGCCGGGCGCGATGCCGACGCCGCCGCCCGCTTCCGGGAGGGGCTGCGACTGGCCGCCGAGGTGGGTGACGCGCCGAACGTGGCGTTCTGCCTGCAAGGGCTTGCCACAGTGGACGCCGACCTACCGCGTGCGGTCCGGCTCTTCTCGGCCGCCGAGGCGCTGCTGTCGCGCGTCGACGCGGGGGGCTACGTCTCCGCACCCGACCAGGAGGGGATGCGCCAGGCGGTCGCCTCGGCGCGGGCCGGACTCGGCGAGGCGGCGTTCGCCTCGGCCTGGGCGAGCGGCCAGGACCTCGCCCCCGGGGAGGTGCTGGCGCTGGCGCTCGACCGCGGCCCTGCACGGGAAGGCACGGATCCCGACGGGCTCACCGCCCGCGAGGCCGAGGTGCTCGACCTCATCGCCGGCGGCCGGGCGAACAAGCAGATCGCGTCCGAGCTGTCGATCAGCGTGTCCACGGTGGAGCAGCACGTCACGCGGATCTACTCGAAGATCGGCGCCAGGGGCCGGGCCGACGCCACCGTGCACGCGCTGCGCCGCAGCGCCCGCCGCTGATCAGAGAACCTTCGACAGGAACGCCTGCGTGCGCTGGTGCCGTGGGTTGGTGAGTACCTGGCGCGGATCGCCTGCCTCGACGATGCGGCCCTCGTCCATGAACACCAGCGTGTCGCCGACCTCGCGGGCGAATCCCATCTCGTGGGTCACCACGACCATCGTCATGCCTTCGCGGGCGAGACCGCGCATCACGTCGAGCACCTCGCCGACGAGCTCCGGGTCGAGCGCCGACGTGGGCTCGTCGAAGAGCATCAGCCGCGGCTGCATCGCGAGCGCCCGCGCGATCGCCACCCGCTGCTGCTGCCCGCCGGAGAGCTGGGAGGGGTAGGAGTCGTACTTGTCCGAGAGGCCGACGCGATCCAGCAGCTCCATCGCGCGTACCAGGGACCGCTTCTTCGGCTCCCGCCGGACCGTGCGGGGCGCCTCCACGACGTTCTCCACCGCCGTCTTGTGCGGGAACAGGTTGAACCGCTGGAACACCATGCCGATCTCGCGCCGCTGGCGTGCCACCTCGGATTCGCGCAGCTCGTGGAGCTTGCCGCCGGACTCGCGGTAGCCGATGAGCTGGCCGCTCACCCGCATCGCACCGGCGTCGATGCGCTCGAGGTGGTTGATGCAGCGCAGGAACGTGGACTTGCCCGATCCCGACGGGCCGATGATGCAGGCGACCTCGCCGGGCATGACGGTCATGTCGATGCCGCGGAGTACCTCGACGTGCCCGAAGCTCTTGTGGACCTCGGTCGCTTCGACCATGGGTGTGGTCATGTCGTCACCGTGCCTGCTCTGGGGCCCGCCACGGCAACAGCCGTGAGCCCGTGGGACCGCGACTCGTGCCCCGCCCGTAGTGGCGCTCGATGAAGCCCTGCCCGATCGAGAGCACCGACGTCAGCGCCAGGTACCAGGCGGCGGCCACGATGAGCAGCGGGATCGTCTGGAAGTTGGTGGAGTAGATCCGCTGCACCGAGGTGAGCAGTTCGAAGTAGCCGATCACGACCACCAGCGAGGTGGTCTTCAGCATCGAGATGGTCTCGTTGCCGGTGGGCGGGATGATCACCCGCATGGCCTGGGGCAGCACGATCCGCCGCAGCGTCTGCGCCCGGGACATGCCCAGCGCTCCCGCCGCCTCCGACTGGCCGTGGTCCACCGACTGCAGCCCGCCGCGCACGATCTCGGCCATGTAGGCCGCCTCGTTGAGGCCGAGGCCGAGCAGGCACGCCGCGAACTGGTTGATCAGCTGGTTCGTGTCGAACGAGATGAACTCCGGGCCGAACGGGATGCCCAGCGCGAGCCGCGGGTAGAGCGCGGCCAGGAAGTTCCAGAACAGCAGCTGCGCGATCAGCGGCGTGCCGCGGAACAGCCAGATGTAGACGGCCGAGACGCTGGAGAGCACCGGGTTCGGCGACAGCCGCATGATCGCGAGCCCGATGCCGCCGACGATGCCGATCGCCATCGACAGCACGGTCAGCACGAGCGTGTTGCTCAGGCCGTTCAGCACCGGAGGGGAGAAGAGGTACTCCCCGACCACCGGCCAGCGGAAGCCGGGGTTGGTGAGGATCGTGTTGACGAGCATCGCCGCGAGCACGGCCAGCACGGCGACCGCGAGCCATCGGCCGGGGTGCCGCACGGGCACGGCCTTGATCGGCGGCGGCCGCCGCGTCGTCTCCACGGGCGGGGAGGTGGTCACTGCGAGATCAGCTCCGGATCTCGGAAGTGGATATCGCGCCGTTGGCCACGTTCCACTTCTCGAGGATCGTCTTGTAGGTTCCGTCGGTCATCAGGGACTTCACAGCACCCTGCACGGCTTGTGCGAACTGCCAGTGGTTCTTGCGGGATGATGCCGTACGCGCTGTGTCCCCTGGGTCCCCCACCACCCCGACGGTGCCGCCAGGGGTACCCCGACGAACACAGCCGGTGACGAACGGGTGGCGTACACCTTGACCTCCGGTACCTGACGGGAGCGCGGCCGCAGCGAATTCAGCTGCTGATCTCGGAAGTCGTGATCGCGCCGTTGGCCACGTTCCACTTCTCGAGGATCGTCTTGTAGGTCCCGTCGGCCATCAGCGACTGCAGGGCACCCTGCACGGCCTGGGCGAACTGCCCCTGGTTCTTACCCAGGATGATGCCGTAGGGCGCCGTGTCCCACGGCTCCCCGACCACCTCGACGGCTCCGCTGGTGGTGGTGACGGCGTAGGAGGCGACCGGCGAGTCGGCCAGCATCGCGGCGATGCGGTTCGACGTCAGCGCGAGTGTCACGTCGGTCTGCTGTTGCAGTTCGGTGACCTGGATCGCCGCCTTGCCCGCATCGGTGCAGGCCTTGCTGCGAGCGGCGATGTCGTCGACCTGCACGGTGCCTGCCTGCACGCCGACCCCGCGGCCGCACAGGTTGTCGGCCGTGATGCCGTCCGGGTTGCCGGCCTTCACCGCCAGGCTGGTGCCTGCCGAGAAGTAGCTGACCATGTCCACGGTCTGGACGCGCTCGTCGTTGACCGTGAAGGAGGACATGCCCAGCTCGTAGCGGGCACCTTCGATACCAGGGATGATCCCGGAGAACGCGCTGTTCTGGAATTCCGGAGTGAGCCCCAGCTTCTGGGCCACGGCTGTGCCGAGGTCCACGTCCATCCCGATGATGGTGGTGCCGTCCTGGGCGGTGAACTCGTTGGGCGGGTACGACGCATCCGTGCCGAACACGAGCTTGCCGTCGCTCGCGACCGAGGCGGGCACCATCGCCGCGAGCGCGTTGTCCTTCGGCGCGGCCGGGAGGGCCCCTGCGGTCGCCGAGTCGGGGGATGCGCCACCGCTGCCGTCCCCGGTGGCCCCGCAGCCGGCAAGGACTACGGTCAGCGCAGCAACGGCGAGCACGGTCGGTAACGAACGAGTGGTGGCGTGCACGATAACCTCCGGTACCTGACGGGGAGCTACGCCGGGATGCTGCCATTTCACCCCTGTATGGGCACTCACGGATTGGTCACTGTTGTGTGACGTCACGCTCCGTGACGCCTTGAGGATGCCAGGTGAGCGACGGCGCTAGGCTGGGTACAAGGACAACAGGGACAGCGTCGTTGCGCTGTCTGCGGTAGCACCACAACCACGGAGGAGCGCAATGCCGCTGTTCAGAAAGCTGGCCACCCTGGCCACGGTCGCGGAGGTCGCGCGCCGCTACGCCAAGAGCAACCCGGACCAGGCGGCCAAGTTCGTCGACCAGGCCGCCCAGTTCGTCGACAAGCAGACGAAGGGCAAGTACTCGGGCCAGATCAGCGGCGTCGCCCAGAAGGCGAAGGGCCTTGCCGGCATCCGGCAGACCCCCGGTGCCGGCGGCAACGGGTACAACCCCGGTTACGAGCGCCCCACGAACTTCAACCGGCCCCCCGGCAGCACCACGCCGCAGCCCGGCCAGTCGTACCCGGGAACACCGGAGCGCTGACAGCCGACTGCAGGTCCGACAACGGCACGTCCCCGGCCGGGGGACGTGCCGTTCGTGCGTGCGGACGTTGCTCCCACGCGCCGGGTCGATCGTGCCAGGATTGCGCCAGCGCCCGGATGCGGCGCCCTCACCCGGGCGTCGGGTTCGAACACGCGCCCGCCCCGTGCCGCCACGAGCGGTTGCGGGTCCCGAGCACGAGGAGGCAACCGTGACCGTCCCGCATGAGTGGGTACCGCCCGCCACCCTGGGCGCCGAGCAGCACCCGAGCCGCGAGCAGGTGCTGGCCGGCCTGAAGGGCACCGACGAGGGCGACCCCGACCTCGTCCAGCTCCTGACGCCCGAGGGCGAGCGGGTGTCCGACCCCCGCTTCGACCGCTACGCCACCGACCTCGACGTCGCCGCCCTGCGTGGGCTCTACCGCGACATGGTGCTGGTGCGCCGCTTCGACCGCGAGGCCAACGCGCTGCAGCGACAGGGTCAGCTCGGCATCTGGGTGCCGCTGCTCGGGCAGGAAGCCGCGCAGATCGGCGCGGGTCGCGCACTGCAGCCCCAGGACATGGCGTTCCCGTCCTACCGGGAGCACGGAGTGGCCTGGACCAGGGGCATCGACCCCACCGAGCTGCTCGGGATCTTCCGCGGCACCGACCAGGGCGGCTGGGACCCGAAGGCCACCCGGTTCCACCTCTACACGATCGTCATCGGCAACCAGTGCCTCAACGCCGCCGGCTACGCGATGGGCCAGCGGTTCGAGGGCCGGGTCGGCAACGCGGTCGGCGAGGGGGCCGACGCCGGATCGGTCAACGAGGCCACGATCTGCTTCTTCGGCGACGGCGCCACGAGCCAGGGCGACGTCCACGAGGGTTTCGTGTGGGCCGCGGTCTACGACGCCCCGGTGGTCTTCTACTGCCAGAACAACCAGTGGGCGATCTCGGAGCCCACCGAGCGTCAGTCCAGGGTGCCGCTCTACAAGCGCGCCGGTGGGTACGGCTTCCCCGGTGTCCGGGTCGACGGCAACGACGTGCTCGCCTGCCTGGCCGTCACGCGTTGGGCGCTGGAGGAGTGCCGCAGCGGCAACGGGCCGGTGCTCATCGAGGCGTTCACCTACCGGATGGACGCGCACACCACGTCGGACGACCCATCGCGCTACCGGTTGGCCGACGAACTGGAGCTGTGGAAGCTCAAGGACCCGATCGAGCGGGTGCGGGTCAACCTGGTCCGCGAGCACGGCGTAGGGCAGGAGTTCTTCGCGGAGGTGCAGGCCGAGTCCGACGAGCTGGCCGCCCGGTTCCGCGAGTTCTGCCTACAGATGCCCCCGCCCGCTCCTGACCGGATGTTCTCCGAGGTCTACGCGGGAGGCTCGCCCACCGTCGACGCCCAGCGGGAGGAGTACCTCGCCTACCACGAGTCGTTCGAGCCGGAGGGCTCCCTCTCCGGTGCGAGCGGGGAAGGGGCCTGAGATGACCGTTCTGACGTTGGCCAAGGCGCTGAACGACGGCCTGCGCGCGGCGATGGAGCGCGACCCGAAGGTTCTCGTGATGGGAGAGGACGTCGGCAAGCTGGGCGGCGTCTTCCGGGTCACCGACGGGCTGCAGAAGGACTTCGGCGAGCAGCGCGTACTCGACACGCCGCTGGCGGAGTCGGGGATCATCGGCACCGCCGTCGGCCTCGCGATCCGGGGTTTCCGGCCGGTGTGCGAGATCCAGTTCGACGGGTTCGTCTTCCCCGGTTTCGACCAGATCAGCTCCCAGCTCGCGAAGCTGCACTTCCGCTCGCAGGGCAAGGTGCGGATGCCGGTGGTCGTGCGCATCCCGTTCGGTGGAGGCATCGGTGCGGTCGAGCACCACAGTGAGTCGCCGGAGTCGTTCTTCGCCCACATCGCGGGGCTGAAGGTCGTGGCGTGCTCCAACCCGGTGGACGCCTACTGGATGATCCAGCAGGCCATCGCCTCCGACGACCCGATCATCTTCTTCGAGCCGAAGCGGCGGTACTGGGAGAAGGCCGAGGTCGATCTCGATGCCACGCCGATGCCACTCTTCGCGTCACGGGTCGCCCGTCCCGGGTCGACGCTGACGCTCGCGGGTTACGGCCCCGTGCTGCGCACGTGCCTGGAGGCCGCCACGGCCGCCGAGGCCGATGGCCATGACATCGAGGTGATCGACCTGCGCACGCTGTCGCCGTTGGACCTCGGTCCCGTCGTCGAGTCCGTCCGCCGTACCGGGCGGCTGGTCGTCGTGTCCGAGGCTCCGTCGGAATCCTCGATCACCGCCGAGGTGGCCGCGAGGGTGCAGGAGTTGTGCTTCCACTCCCTGGAGGCGCCCGTCATCCGGGTCGCGGGGTTCGACACCCCCTATCCGCCGTCGAAGTGCGAGGAGGACTACCTCCCCGATCTCGACCGGGTGCTGGACGCCGTCGACCGCTCACTGGCCTGGTGACGGGGATGCGTCGTGAGTTCGCGATGCCGGACGTCGGCGAGGGGCTGACCGAGGCCGAGGTCGTCACCTGGCACGTCGCCCCTGGCGACACCATCACCGTCAACCAGGTCATCGTGGAGATCGAGACGGCCAAGGCCGCGGTCGAGCTGCCGAGCCCGTACGCCGGCACGGTGGGGGCGCTGCTGGTCGAGCCGGGCCAGACCGTCCCGGTCGGGGCCCCGATCATCGCGATCGAGACCGCCGAGGCAGGCGCCCCCGCCCCGGCGGCAGGCGACACCGCGGAGGAGGGCGCGAAGATCGGAGAGGCGGGAGCCGACGGCCGTATCGCCACGCTCGTCGGCTACGGCCCCCGGCAGGGCTCGGTCCAGCGCCGCCCCCGCCGCGCCCCCGCCTCCGCACCTCCAGCGCCCCCGAAGCCGGACGAACGGGGCGCTGGTCCGGACCTGCCGGGCGAGAGTGGCGTCGGCGCGGGTGAGGGTGCACGGAACGGGACGAGCGCGGGTCCGGTCCCGCTCGCCAAGCCCCCGGTCCGCAAGCTCGCGAAGGACCTCGGCGTGGACCTGCGGTCCCTCGCCGGCACCGGTGCTGGTGGCGTGATCACGCGGGAGGACGTCACGGCCGCCGCTGCCGCGCCCGTCGCAGCCGCGTCCGCTCCCGCGCCCTCGGCCGGTGGGGTGCGGCGCGAGCCGATCCGCGGGGTCCGCAAGGCCACCGCGGCGGCCATGGTGAGCAGCGCATTCACCGCGCCGCACGTCACCGAGTTCCTGGCCGTCGACATCACCGAGACGATGGCCCTGCGCGACAGGCTGCGTGACACGCGGGATTACGCCGAGGTCAGGCTGACGCCGCTGGCGTTCGTCGCCAAGGCGGTGTGCCTCGCGGCCCGGCGTACCCCGGAGGTCAACGCGTCCTGGGACGAAGCGGCGGGCGAGATCGTCTACTACGACCGGGTGCAGCTCGGGATCGCGGCGGCCACTCCGCGCGGGCTGATCGTCCCCAAGGTGCGCGACGCCGACACGCTCACCCTGCGGGAGCTCGCCGCGGCGCTGGGCGAGCTCACTGCCACGGCACGGGCCGGCCGGACGCTCCCGGCCGACCTCGTCGGCGGCACCTTCACGATCACGAACGTGGGGGTCTTCGGCGTCGACACGGGCACCCCGATCCTGAACCCGGGTGAGGCCGCGATCCTCGCGGTGGGGGCCATCAAACCGATGCCGTGGGTCGTCGACGGCGAACTGGCGGTCCGTACGGTCTGCCAGCTCGCGCTGTCGTTCGACCACCGGCTGGTCGACGGCGAGCAGGGGTCGCGCTTCCTCGCCGACGTCGGCGCTCTGCTCACCGACCCGTCGCTCGCTCTCACCTGGTGAACGGCCGCCCGGCCAGGGCGGATGTTTCACTCGGGTGACCGATCCGTGACCACGAGGTCGGGAGCACGGAGGCCATCTCGTGCGTTACTACGGTATGGCGTTCGTCCTCCTGTACCTCGTCGTCGAAATCGTTGCGCTCATCGCGCTGTGGTCGGTGATCGGGTTGGGCTGGACGCTGCTCGTCCTGGTGGCCGGATCGATCCTCGGTCTGTGGCTCGCCCGCCGGGAGGGACTGCGTGCGGCGCAGGCGATCGGTGATGCGATGGCCAACCGCAAGGTGCCCACGGCGGAAGTGACCGATGGGATGCTGGTCGCCGCGGGTGGCGTGCTGCTCTTCGTCCCGGGCCTGGTCACCGACGTGGCGGGGCTGCTGCTCCTGCTCCCGCCCACCAGGTCACTCGTGCGCCGCAGGCTCGTGCTCGCCGCGGAGCGGCGCTCGCCGGGGCTGAAGACGGCGCGCATCCGCTCGCAGGGCACGGTCGTGGACGGCGACGTGGTCGAGGAGCCGCGTCCGTCCGACGGGCGGCTGGTGATCGAGGGCGGCACGGTGCCTGCCCCGGGCGAGCCGCGGAGCTAGGCTCGGCCGCTCCACTCCGGCTCGACCCTCGCCCAGCCGGTCTCCCAGTCCTCGGCGTCGATGGCGTCGAGCCGCGACCGGCACAGCGACACCGCGAGGGCGAGAACCGCCCAGCAGGCGAGCAGGGTGCTGAGCCCGGCCACCAGCCCGGCGCGGAGGGGGTCGGCGCCGCCGACGCGGGCGTCCACCACGCTGCCACCGGCGTCCACCGCGACGGGCACGAGATCACCCTTGGCGAGCCCGGCCACCACCGGCAGCTGTCCGGTGTGCTGCGTGCCGCCTGGCGCCGTCCAGCGCGCTCGGGTGGTCAGGGTGGAGGTCAGCATCGCCACCTCGGGCAGCGGCGACGGTTCGAGCAGTTCGGCCTGCACGAGCGTGGTGCCCGGGGCGGGGGCCGGAACCACCTGCTGCGCTGCGGCGGCCCCGCCGACCAGCACGGCCACGGCGATCGCCAGTAGCCCCAGCAAGAGCTGCGCGTGGCGCAGAGCCCGGCGTCCACGGTCGGTGGCACGGAAGAGTGATGGTTCCTGATCGTCGTCACGCGGCGTGGGGACATCCACGGGCGACATTGTCGGGTATGCACCCGATCAGCCGCAGGCACCACCCCGTCGTGTCGCGCAGACGAGTCGAACGGGCACGTCAGGTGACGAGCGTCCAGCTGATCGTGCAGCGCGCCGTGACCCGTACCGGCTCCGGTTCGAGCCCGAGCTCCCGGACGTCCGGGCCGCCCATCGAGTCACGCGCCGCCAGCGCGACCGCACCGCCGTGGGTGGGTGCGTCCGACAGCCTGCGCAATGCGCCCAGCCTGCCGCCGAGGGCCTCCGCGTAACCCTCCGCCCGCTGTCGTGCGTCGCCGACCGCCCGCCGCTGTGCCTCCCGCTGTGCGACCGCAGGGTCGGCGAGGATCCACCGCGGGCCGTGCACGGCGGTCGGCTCGGCGCCGACGATGGCCGAGAGCGCTCGCTCCAACCCGGTCGGGTCGGTCAGCGTCAGGGCGAGGTCCTCTCCGGCCCGGCAGCCGATCACGCGGTCGGTCTGCCATTCGTCGTGCACCCAGAACCGGCGGTTGCGGACGATGAGCCCTGGCAGCTCCAGTGCGGGTTCCGCGGCTGCCATCCGAAGGCCGAGCTCACGGACGGCGTCGCTCCGGTTCTCGGCAAAGCCGGTGAAGGTCACGTCGAGCTCGGCCTGGTCACCGAGCTGCTCGAACCAGCCGGTGCCCTCGGTCACGATCTCCGGGCCGTTCGGGTCGATCGGCGTTTCGGTCACACCGACAGGAAACCAGATCGCCTTCTCTTCGCCTATCTAGCAATGGTTCAAGAATGCTGAAGAGTATGAGATCGAGTGCGGCTGGATAATCGACCTCTGATGGCCCCTCCTCTCACGCGCTTGCGCAGCCTCGTGCGCGAAGGCCGGTCCGATGCGCCAGGACACCTCGTGGACGTTCTCGGACGGATCGGGCTCGTCGGGTACGGGGTGGTGCACCTGTTCGTGGCCTGGCTCGCGCTGCAGGTCGCGTTCGGCGTCCCGAACGCCCCGGCCGACGCAGAGGGAGCGGTCGGCACGATCGCCCGCACGCCGGGCGGGCTGATCGCACTCGCGGTGGCCGATGTCGGGCTGGTGGCGTTCGCGCTGTGGCAGGTCACGGCGGCCGCGATCGGCTTCAGATGGGTCGACGGGGGTGAACGCGTACGCAAGCGCGTCGGGGCCGTGGCGAAGGCGATCGCGATGTCGGCGCTCGCCGTCGTCATCGCCGACTACCTGCTGGACATCGGCTCGGCCGGCGGGACGACCGCGCAGGCGGCGGCGGCCGGCGTGCTCGGGCTACCGGCCGGGCGGGTGCTGCTGGGGCTCGGTGCGGGCACGATCCTGGTGATCGCGGGGGCGATGGTCTACACGGGGCTTCGGCGAACGTTCATGGGCGACCTCGACGTGCGCCGCCTGGGCCCGATCGCGCGGCAGACGATCGAGTTGCTCGGTGCGGTCGGTCACCTGGCACGTGCGCTCGCCCTCGGTGTGGTCGGCGTGCTGGCCGGGAGCGCCGCGTTGTTCGCCGACCCCGGGAGGGCCGGTGGGCTCGACGCGGCCCTGCGCACGCTGAGCGCCACGGCGCTGGGCTCGTCGTTGCTGGTGGTGGTGGCCGTCGGGTTCGCCGCGTTCGGGCTGTTCTGCCTGGCCGACGCGGGCACCCGACGGGCTTGATCGGCGTTTCTATTGATTTCTAGCTCTCAGCAGAGAGAGTTGTATACGAACCGATTCGCGACACGCCATCGGGTTCGATAGCCGCTTCTAGGCTGTGGGCAAGATTCGTGGATACCGTCCGATCGTGGATCCCGTACGCAACCCGTTCGCTCCAGGCGCCGGCCAGCGCCCGCCCGAGCTCGCCGGGCGTGACCGTGAGGTCGACGCGTTCGAGATCGTGCTCGAACGGGTGTCCCGCGGACGCCCCGAGCGCAGCCTGGTGCTCACCGGCCTGCGTGGGGTCGGGAAGACCGTTCTGCTCGGTGAGCTGCGTTCGATGGCGGTGCGTGCCGGGTGGGGCGCCGGGAAGATCGAGGCCCGCCCCGACGCAGACCTGCGCAGGCCGCTGTCTGCCGCGCTGCACCGGGCGATCCGGGATCTCGCCATGCGGCACAGCGCCCCCGACCGTGTGGACGAGGTGCTGGGCGTCCTCAAGGCGTTCGCCATGCGTTCCGGACCCGACGGGGCGAAGCTGCGCGACCGGTGGCAGCCCGGCATCGACGTGCCCGTGAAGTCGGGACGCGCCGACTCCGGGGACATCGAGATCGACCTCGTCGAACTGTTCACCGAGGTGGCGGAGCTCGCCGCGGACGTCGAGACCGGTGTCGCGATCCTCATCGACGAGATGCAGGACCTCCGTCCCGACGACGTATCGGCGCTCTGCGCCGCCTGCCATGAGCTGTCCCAGTCGCGGGCACCGCTCGTGGTGGTGGGCGCCGGGCTGCCGCACCTGCCCGCGGTGCTCTCGGCGTCCAAGTCCTACTCGGAGCGGCTGTTCAAGTACGTGCGGATCGGCCAGCTCGACCGTCCGGACGCCGACTTCGCCCTGCTCGCGCCGGCCGAGCGCGAGGACGCCTCCTTCGACGCCGATGCCCTCGACGCCCTGTTCGAGGCCTCCAGCGGCTATCCCTACTTCGTGCAGGCCTACGGAAAAGCCGCGTGGGACGCCGCGACGCGCAGCCCGATCAGCGCGGCCGACGTGAAGCTGGCGGCTCCGGAGGCCGAGGCGGAGCTCGCCGTCGGGTTCTTCGGCTCGCGCTACGAGCGCGCCACACCCGCGGAGCGGGAGTACCTGCGCGCCATGGCCGAGCTCACGGAGGGCCGAGACGACCCGGTGCCCACCGCCCAGATCGCCGAGCACCTCACCCGCCGGGCCTCGTCGCTGTCGCCCGCCCGGGACAGCCTGCTGAAGAAGGGGCTCGTCTTCTCCGCCCAGCGTGGCCAGATCGCGTTCACCGTGCCGCACTTCGGTCGCTTCCTCCTCACGCAGGCGTGAGCTAATGACCCGAACGGGTGAAAGGGGAGGATTACGAGGAGTGAAGTAACGCCCCGCCCTTCCGGTTCGATTCTCAGTACGACCCCGCGGTGCTGTCGGACCCCCGACCTGACAGCACTGCGGGGTCTTCTCGTTCCAGTGCGGTGCGTGTGCCCGATCTGCGAGGTCAGCGACGGCCACGCCGGGCAGGGGTCGTAGCATCTGGCCGGTGCAGGACCCGAAGCTCGAGATCCAGATGCTGCACGACCGCGTGATGGTCAAGCCGGAGACGAGCGGTGAGCGGCGCAGTGGCGCCGGCATCGTCATTCCGGCAACCGCCGAGGTCGCCAAACGTCTGGTGTGGGGAGAGGTGTTCGGCGTGGGGGCGAATGTCCGCACCGTCAAGGTCGGTGATCGGGTGTTGTTCGCCCGCGACGACCAGTACGAGGTCGACGTGCAGGGGACGACGTACCTGGTGCTGCGGGAACGTGAGTTGCACGCCGTCGCGACCGAGCGCACCGAGCACGGTACGGGGCTCTACCTGTGACGAACCGGGCCTCGTGAGGTTCGGTCCGAGTTTCGAGGGGAAAAGGACTTCATGCCCGAGCGGCAGTCCTCGCCCGGCGAGGTGACGTCCCGTCCGGACATGGACGGGGCGGAGAACGAGAACGGCCAGGTGCCGGAGGCGCAGGAGCGCTCGTCCGGCACCAACGGGGGAACGGAAAGCGCAATCACCGTGGGCGAGCAGGTGGCCGAACAGATCGAGGCATCGCCGCCGGCGACCGAGCCCGGTCCCGTCGAGCCCACGGCCGACGCGCCGACCGGGGCCGAGCCCGTACTGGACGCCCACACCGCAGTCGAGATCGCCCAGCCCGCAACCGAGGGCACCGGCGGCGCAGTGGCGCCGCCCACACAGAATCCCGCCGCCCAGGCGCCGTCCGGCCCGCCCGCCGAGGGAGCGCGGCCCGCGCCGCGTCCCCGGCCGCGCCCGCACCAGGAGCCCGACGGTCCCGACGCCGACGAGAGCCCGACCGTCCGCACTGCCGTCGGCGGCTCCGCGCCCGGCGACGACGAGGCCCCCACCGACCGCACGCCGCTCGCCGCTGCCAACGCTCCCGCCACCGCACCCCCGCGCGACCAGCCCCGAACAGGCGCCCCGAATCAGGCCGGGCGGAACGCGGGGGGCCAGGCGCAGAGTCCGGCGCAGGGCGAGGCGCCGACCGTGGCCGTCCGCGCCGGGGGCACCGCTCCGGCCGCCGCCGGCCACTCCGCGTCGACCGCCTGGTTCAACCCGGTCGACCAGGAAGCCACCCAGATGATCCCGCGGGCCGCCGTGCCGCCCGCCCCTGCGCCGCCCGCCCCCGTGCCGCCTGCTCCTGCGCCGCCTGCACATGTCCCGCCCGCTCCTGCCGCGCCCCCGCAGCCGGCCGAGCCCGCCACCGAGCGCATCCCGCTCGTGCCCCCGGCCGGCAGCGCCACCGCCTTCCTGGCCCCCGCCGTCGACGCCACCACCACCTCCATCGCGTCCCCTCCGATGCCTCCGCCCACCGGCGGTCCGGGCCAGCAGGCGGCCGCCCCCGGCGAGCCTCCCGTGCGCAAGCGCAAGCGCCGGATCCTCCTGCTCACGGGCATGGTCGGCGCGCTGGCCCTGCTCTACGTCGGTGACCTGGTGATCAACTCCGGCTCGATGCCCCGTGGGGTCACGGTCGCGGGCGTGCAGGTGGGCGGCCTCGGTCTCGACGAGGCCGAGCAGCGGCTGCACAGCGAGATCGACCCCCGCACGCAGCAACCGATCCAGGTCAGCGTCGGGGAGGCCCGCAGCGAGATCGATCCAGCCGCCGCCGGCCTGGCCATCGACTGGGACGCCACGCTGGCCGAGGCAGGCTCGCAGCCGCTCAACCCGATCACCCGCATCACGTCGTTCTTCAGCGAGCGCGAGGTCGGTGTCGTCACGAGGAGCGACGGCGAGGCGCTCAACGCGGCGCTGGAGGAGCTGTCGCCGATCGTCGACAAGGCGCCGGTCGAGGGCTCGGTGCGGTTCGACGGCACCGACCCGGTCCCGGTCGACCCGGTGCCGGGCCAGAAGCTCGACGTGCCGGCGGCGGCCGGTGTGCTGCAGGACGAATGGGCGGTCGGCCTGCCGGTGGCCCTTCCGCTCACCGTGCTGCCGCCGTCCACCACCCCCGAGGACGTCATCGCCGCCATCGACCAGGTCGCCCGCCCGGCCGTGTCGGGTCCGGTCGAGATGATCGGCGAGGGCGGCACCACCGGCACCGTCACGCCGGACGTCATCGCGTCGGCCCTCACGTTCCGCGCCGATGCAGGCAACCTGGTGCCGGAGATCAACACCGCTGCCATCACCGATGCGCTCAAGCCCCAGCTTGCGGAGTCGGAGCGGCCGGGTCGCGATGCATCGCTGGACTTCTCCTCCGGCAGGCCGGTCGTCGTCCCCTCGCAGGACGGTCGCGGCGTCGACTACGAGGCCAGCCTCGCGCCGCTGCTCGACGTGCTGACCGGTACGGGAGAGCGCGAGATCACCGCCGTCTACGGCGACCAGCCGGCCGAGCTCACCACCGAGGAACTGAACGCCCTCGGCATCACCGGTGTCATCGGTGAGTTCACCACCGGCGGTTTCGCCGCCGACTCCGGGCGCAACATCAAGCGGGCTGCGGAGCAGATCAACGGGATGATCGTGAAGCCCGGCGAGACGTTCAGCCTCAACCAGGCCACGGAGCCGCGCGACGCGAGCCACGGTTACGTCGAGGCCGGCATCATCTCCGACGGCCACGCCTCGCGCGGCATCGGCGGCGGTGTCTCCCAGGTGGCCACCACGCTCTACAACGCGTCGTACTTCGCGGGCATGACCAACGTGGCGCACAAGGAGCACAGCTTCTACATCAGCCGCTACCCCGCCGGTCGCGAGGCCACCGTCTTCGAGGGCGCCATCGACCTGAAGTTCCGCAACGACAACCCGACGGGCGTCATGATCCAGACGGTGTGGACGCCGAGCTCGCTCACCGTGCGGCTCTACGGCACGAAGGTCTACGAGGTGACGTCCACTCCGGGCCCGCGCACCAATCCGACGGCCCCCACCACCGTGACGATCCCGGCCGGCGAACCGTGCAGCCCGAGCCAGGGAGCGCCCGGGTTCACCATCACCGACACCCGCACACTGCGCAACATCAGCACAGGCGAGGCGCGCCACGAGACCCGCACGGTGCGGTACAACCCGTCGCCGATCGTCGTCTGTGGGCCGTGAGCTGGGGGCGCTCGGCGATCTTTCTCGGGCGCCAGGTCTTTCGCGATCCAGCTCACATTCGTACTCTCGGTAAAAGCCGAGTGGAACGGAGGGCTCGACATGCGTATCGCGGACGTGCTGCGGAGCAAGGGCAGTGACGTGGCGACGGTCGCCCCGAGTGTCACTGTCGCCGAGCTGATCTCCCAACTGGCCACCCACAACGTCGGGGCGCTACCCGTCGTCGACGGCGGGGAGCTGGTCGGAATCGTCTCCGAGCGTGATGTCGTGCGCAGGCTCGACGCCGCGGGGCCGGGGCTGCTGGAGGCCAGGGTCGGCGACATCATGATCACCGGGGTCACCACGTGTGCTCCCGGCGACAGCGTCGCGGACATCGCGGCCGTGATGACCAACCGCCGGTTCCGGCATCTGCCGGTCGTGGTCGAGGGTCAGCTGGCCGGAATCGTGAGCATCGGCGACCTGGTCAAGGCGCGGATCGACCTTCTCGAGTCCGAGCGCGAGCAGCTGCAGAGCTATATCGCGGCCGGTTAACGGCGGGCGGAGGCAACGGACAGGGCCGAGGGCGAATTCCGCCCCCGGCCCTGCCATTACCGCCCCCTGTGCTCAGAAGCCTGCTTCGGACAGCTCCATCAGCGAGTTGTCGGCCGTCTCGACCACCACACGCTGGGCCGTGAGCAGCGGGAGCACGGTCTTGGCGAAGAACCGGGCCACAGCCACCTTCCCCTCGTAGAAAGCGGCGTCCTTGACCGGACCGTCCCCGTCCTGACTCAGCGCCGTGAGCGCGACCTCGGCCTGGCGCAACAGTAGCCAGCCGATGAGCAGGTCGCCGACGGCCATCAGCAGCCGGACGGTGTGCTGCCCGACCTTGTAGATGCTCGACGGGTCCTGCGCGGAGGCCATCAGGTATCCCGTGAGGGCCGCGAGCATGCCCTGGACGTCGGCGAGGGCCACACCGAGCAGCGCGCGCTCCTCCTTGAGCCGCCCGTTGCCCGCCTCCGCCTCGAGGAAGGCCTGGATCTCGCCCGCGACGTGCCCGATCGCCTGCCCGTTGTCCCGCACGATCTTGCGGAAGAGGAAGTCGAGCGACTGGATAGCGGTGGTGCCCTCGTACAGCGAGTCGATCTTGGCGTCGCGGATGTACTGCTCGATGGGGTAGTCCTGCAGGTAACCCGAGCCGCCCAGCGTCTGCAGTGAGAGCAGGAGCTGTTCGGTGGCGCGTTCGGAACCGACCCCCTTGACGATCGGGAGCAGCAGGTCGTTGACCTTCTCGGCGAGCGTGACGTCCTCGCCCGCGGCCTGCCCGATGCGGATGCGGTCCTGGTAGGTAGCCGTGTAGGTGTACACGGCGCGCAGCCCCTCGGCGTATGCCTTCTGCAGCATCAGGATGCGGCGGACGTCCGGGTGGTGGGTGATCGTGACGCGCGGGGCGGCCTTGTCGAGCATCCTCGGCAGGTCGGCGCCCTGGACGCGTTCCTTCGCGTACTCCAGCGCCGCGAGGTATCCCGCCGAGAGCGTGCCGATGGCCTTGGTGCCCACCATCATCCGCGCGTACTCGATCACCTCGAACATCTGCGCAATGCCGTCGTGCACGTCGCCGAGCAGCCAGCCCTTGGCGGGGACGCCGTGCTGGCCGAACGTGAGCTCGCACGTGGTGGAGGCCTTGAGACCCATCTTGTGCTCGACGTTCGTGACGAAGGCGCCGTTGCGCTCGCCTGTCTCGCCGGTCTCGGAGTCGAAGAGGAACTTCGGCACGAGGAAGAGCGACAGGCCCTTCGTGCCGGCTCGTGGCGCGATCCCCGGACCCTCGGGGCGGGCCAGCACGAGATGCATGATGTTCTCGGTGAGGTCGTGCTCGGCCGAGGTGATGAAGCGCTTCACCCCCTCGACGTGCCAGCTCCCGTCGGCCTGCTGCACCGCCTTGGTGCGCCCGGCGCCCACGTCGGATCCCGCGTCGGGCTCGGTCAGCACCATCGTGGCGCCCCAGCCGCGGTTGATCATCAGCTCGGCCCAGCGCTTCTGCTCGTCGGTGCCGTTGCGGTGGACCACCGCCGCGAAGCTGGGGCCGGCCAGGTACATGAACGCCGCGGCGTTCGAGCCGAGGATGAGCTCGGCCGCGGCCCACTGCACGGTGGGCGGGATGCCATAGCCACCGAGCTCGGTGGGCAGGCCCAGCCGCCACCACTCGCCGTCCCAGAGCACCTTGTAGGCGTCCTTGAGCGACTGCGGCAGCGTGACGGTGTGGGTGGCCGGGTCGAAGACGGGCGGGTTGCGGTCGGCGTCGGCGAACGACTCGGCCAGCGGCCCCGTGGCCACGGCGTTCAGCTCCTTGAGCACCCCTCGGACGGTGTCGATGTCGACTCCGTCGAACGGCGCGGTGTCCAGCCGGTCCTGCACTCGGAACACCTCGAACAGGTTGAACTCGAGATCGCGCAGGTTGCTCCTGAAGTGGCCCATGTCCGGGACTCCTCACCACTGACTACTCGCCGGTAACAACGAGCATATTACTCACGGGTAACAGGGACAAGGCACTCAGAGGCCCCAGCTCGCTTCACACCTTCGAGTCCGCTGGTTGTGTCTTCCGCACGATGTGACGCATGGTCTCCGTGAGGCGAATGAGAACAATGCGACGGTCGTGACGGAGGCGATGTGGCTCGGGATCACGTGTCCCGCCGGGGATTCCTACTCGGTGGGCTGGCCGTTGTCGCCACTACCGGCGGCCTGGTGAGCACTGGCAATGCCTGGGCAGGCGAGCCGGAGATCATCGACTGCGACGGGTGGGGGGCCCGTCCGAACAGCGACATCGTGCCGATCTGGAACCAGCGACCGGTCAAGATTCTCGTGCATCACACGGCCACCCCCAACCAGTCCGATGTGAGCCGAGAAGCGGCCGACCGGCTTGCCCGCGGAATCCAGAACTTCCACATGGACAACCGCGGATGGCTCGACACCGGACAGCACTTCACGATCAGCCGCGGCGGGTACGTGCTCGAGGGCAGGCACCGCAGCCTCGAGGTGCTGGAGAGAGGCGAGCGCCAGGTCGAGGGAGCGCACTGCACGGGGCAGAACGTCGTGGCCATCGGCATCGAGAACGAGGGCACCTACACGTCGGTCGGTCCGCCGCCCGTGCTCTGGAACCGGCTGCGCGACATGTGCGCCTACATCTGCGACCAGTACGACATCGAGCCGACCGAGATCTTCGGGCACCGCGACTTCAAGGACACGGCCTGCCCGGGAGACGTTCTCTACGGCATGTTGCCGCAGCTGCGCAGCGAGGTCGCGGGCGTGCTCGGGCAGCATCTCAGCTCCCGTGTCGCGCTGAAGGAGTCGTGGCCGTTGCTGCGGGTGGCCGACCAGGGGCCTGCGGTGGCCGCCGCGCAGCATCTCCTGCGAGACGCGGGTATGACCGAGGTACAGCCGAGCGGGAGCTTCGACCGCACGACCTCCGACGCCGTGCGTCAGTTCCAGACGGTCCACCGCACGGAGGAGGTCAACGGCATGATCGGCGGCGAGTCCTGGCCGCTGCTCGTGCGCGCCGTGGCGCCCGGCGAGGACGGGGAGGCGGCGCGGGCGGCGCGCGTCCTGGTCGAGGCCCAGGCCGATCCCGTCGGCCCCGCTGCCGTGTCCCTCGTCGGCGCCGAGGACTGGCGCAGGCTCCTCTCGACTCCCACGTCGCTGGTGCGGTGACGCGCGACGCGTGTCACCACCGCCGGAGCGTCACCAGCCGCGGGATCCGTCCTCCCACAGTTTCCAGGGGGCCTTGCCCGTGGCCCAGTGCTTGTTGAGCCATTCGTAGTCCTTGTAGGTGTCCATCGCGGCCCAGAAACCCTCGTGTTTGTTCACCGTGAGCTGCTGGTTGCGGGCGAGTTTCTGCAGCGGCGATGCTTCGAGGAACAGGTCCTCGTCGTCGTCGAGATAGTCGTCGAGGAACGATCTCTCGAACATGAAGTACCCGCCGCTGACCCAGCCGTCGACATGTGTGGGCTTCTCGTTGAACTCCGAGACGACGTTCCCTGCGACCTGCATCTCACCGAACTTCGACGTCGGGTGCACCCCTGTGACCGTGCCGACGCGGCCACCTTCCGCATGGACAGCCGCCAGGTTCGCGATGTCCACGGCGCTCACGCCGTCTCCGTAGGTCACCATGAATCGCGGCGTGTCGATGTAGTGGCGAATACGACGCAACCGGGCGCCGGTTCCGGCCGCGAGCCCGGTCTCGGCAAAAGTGATCTCCCAGTTCTCGTCCGCAACGCCGTTGCGAAACTGCGGTTGGTGGTCGCCTGTGGACAGCGACAACGTGAAGTCGGACATGTGGGCGCGATAGTCGAGGAAGAACCGCTTGATCTCCCAGCCCTTGTAACCGAGGCACAGCACGAAGCGGCGGTAGCCGTAGTGGCTGTAGAGCTTCATGATGTGCCAGAGGATCGGGCGGCCGCCGATCTCGACCATGCCCTTGGGTAGCCGTTCGCTGGCTTCTCGAATGCGTGTGCCCTGCCCTCCGCAGAGTACGACGACCGGAATGTCCGTTTCTTCGTGCACTGCGTGCTTCCCTCCGCCGCGCCGGCCGCCGATGTCCGTTTTGAGGACGTCGCCGAGATCGACCACTTGATAGTGGAGAGATCGTGTTTGGGCAACAGCTGTCCTTGTGAGCATCTGCACCCCACGATCGGGGGCTGCGAGCCTGCGTGACTCCGGATGGCGGTGCCCGCTGACCCGATCGGCGGACATCTCCCCTGTTCACGGCGGTGGCGCGTGGAGACGCTCGCCACTCTCGGTAGGCTCCCGGGCGCCCATCGAACAGACGCACGACGGGGGTCAGCTGGTGTCGACGCGAACTCAGCCGGTTCCGGGGCTCGCGTCGGAGGGTGCGGTGGCAGGCGCACCGGTGGCCCGGCGGCTCGTCCGCGAGGCGGCCGCCGCGGGCGCAGGGGTGCGCAGGGTGGACATCATCGCCACGGGCGGCCACGGCAAGACCGTGCTGCTCGAGGCGATGTCCGGGGCCTTCCGGGACGCCGGCGTCCTCGTCCGGCACGACGTGCCCTCGCCCGGTGATCCGCTCGCGCCCGACACGGCGCTTCTGGTGGACGACACCCATCTGCTGAGCCCGGCCGAGCTGGACCGGCTCGCTGAGGTGGCTGCGGCTCCGCACGGCTATGTCGTGGTCGCCCACCGGCCGTGGCCGCGCCCGGCGGGCACCGCCGCCCTCGGCGCGACGCTGGCCGTGAGCCGGCCCCCGGTGGTACTCGACGCGCTCGACCGCGCCGGCGTGTCCGTCCGGGCCGGTCTGCTCATCGGCGGCCGGTCCGGCACGCCCGAGCACGCGCCCGCAGAGCTCGTCGACCAGGTACTCGTCCAGACGGCCGGGTCACCCGCTCTGGTCGATCGGCTGCTGACCGCCCTCGTCGAGCAAGCCGGTCCGGACCGCACCCGGATCGGGACGCCGAGCCGGCCGCCTGCGGGGCTGCTCGCACAGCTCGGCTACGCGGTGCACGGCCTCGGGCCAGGGGTCCGCGGACTCCTCCTGGCCCGCGCGCTCGGTGCGTCCCTGGAGGCCGAGGTCCTCGTCCCGCTCCTCGGCCTGCCCGACGGTGATGGTGCGGCGCAGCTCGACGAGTTCGTGGAGGCCGCGCGCGCGGCCGGCCTGCTGACCGCCGACGGCATGGCGGTGCCGCTGGTCTCGGCGGCGGTCCTGGCGCATACGCCGCAGGCGTCGCACGTGGAGATGCGGCGGGCGCTGGCCGAGATCGAGCTGAACCGCGGAGGCAACGTCCTCGCCGCCGCCCGTGGGCTCCTCGCCGCGGGTGCGAGCGGAGCGAGGGTGGCGGCCGTGTTCACCGCAGCCGCGGAGGAGGCGTTGCGGACGGGCGCCCCGGTGGCCGGCGAGTACTTCGAGGCCGCGGTCCGTGCGGGCTCACCCGCTCTGGAACTCGCGGCACGCCGGGCCGAGGCGGCGATGCTGGCCGGTGATCTCGACCTGGCTCTCGCCCAGGCCGACCAAGTGCTCTCGGACCCCGGCCAGGCGCCACCGGAGGACGCCGTCCGGGCCGGCACCGTGGCGGCCGCCGTTCTCGCCCGCCGGGGCATGCTCGCTCGCAGCGCGGAGCTGTACCGCTGGATGGGCAGTGCCTCGATGGGCAGCGCGGCCGTGCTGTCGGTGCCTGCGCTGATCGGCACCGGCGCGCTCGACGAGGCACGCGAGGTGCTGCGCGGCCCGGCCAGGGAACCCGGCGCCCCGCCCCGTCCGCCGACGCTGCTCGCCGGCGCCGAGGAGCTGATGGCCAAGGGTGTGTACGACTCGGTCGCCGGGTCGCCGACGGCGGCGCTGTCGCAGCTGACCCGCGCGGCGTCGCTGCTGGAGTCGTCGAACCGCGCGGCGCTGCTTCCCGACACCCCGGCCGCGCTGGCCGCGCTGGTCGCGGTGCACTGCGGGGAGCTCGACGTCGCTCAGTCGGTACTGGAGCGGGCGGTCCGGGTGGGTCTCGGCGGCCGCAGCGCAGCCACCCGGCACCGGCTGCTGCTCGGCTGGATCGCGCTCTTCCGCGGTGCCACCACGGCCGCGAGGGCGGCGCTCACCGCGGTGTCGCCGCCCGGCGCTCAGCTCGAGCCTCGCGACGAGTTCCTCGCCGCGGCGCTGGAGGTCGCACTGACCCGCCGCACCGGCGACCTCGCGTCGCTGATGCCCGCGTGGGGACGTGCCCGCGAGGCGATCGTGCGCCACCCCGTCGACCTGTTCGTGCTGCAGCAGCTCGGCGAGCTGTCGATCGCCGCCACGCGGCTGCGTGAGCCGAGCTGGGTGCGTCCGCACCTCGACGAAGCGGCTGAGCTGCTCGCGAGCCTGGGGGATCCTGGGCTGTGGGCGGCGCCGCTGGCCTGGTCGGGCCTGCAGGCGGCGATCCTCGCCGAGAGCCGCGAGGCCGCAACGCGGCACGCCGCTGCGCTGGAGGCGGCGGCGGGTGCCAGTCGGTACACCGCGGCGATGGCGACCGCCGCCCCGCACTGGGTGCGGCTGCTGGACTCGGAGGTGGACGCAACGGCGGTCGAGGCCGCGGCCCGCGGCCTGCACGCCGTGGGGCTCGCGTGGGAGGGCGGGAAGCTTGCGGGGCAGGCTGCGATCCGCACGCGTGACCGCAAGGCGATGAGCACGCTGCTCAGCTGTGCCCGCGCGCTGCAGAGCAGCGGGTCCGCAGGCCGGGCGGGGGCGGAGCCGGACGTCGTCGCGGACGCCGACACCGACACGGGCCCGGCAGGCATCCCGGTGACGGTGCCGGCGTCCCGGATCGCGTCGCACCCGGCCGATGCCGACGCCTCTGCCACCCCCGGAGACGACGGCCCGTTGAGCGAGCGCGAACGGGAGGTCGCCGCGCTGGTGCTCGAAGGGCTGACCTACAAGGAGATCGGCGAGCAGCTCTTCATCTCGGCGAAGACCGTGGAGCACCACGTGGCCCGGATGCGCCAGCGGCTCGGCTCAGGGAGCCGGGGGGAGCTGTTCGCCCACCTGCGCCAGATCGTCGGCACGCCCGAGCCCTGACGCGCGCCGCGGTCCGGCCTGCGTCAGCGGCGAAGGCCGGCGAGGATTCCCTCGCAGCTGCGGACCACCAGCCGCGCCATGTCCGACACGGCGCGGCCGGACATCGGGCTCTCGGCCCGCCGTTGCCAGCGGGCCGCGGCGTCCAGCGCGGCGCTCCACAGCTCGTCCGGTCCGGCGTCGGGTTCGAGCCCGAGGCGGGCGGCGGCCGACCCGCCGTCGCCGCCGAGCAGTCGCTCGGCCTCCTGCAGGGCCTCGGTGGGCATCTTTATCGCACCGGAGCGCAGCGTGGACAGCAGCCGCAGCTCGGCGAACTCGTGTGCGCCCGCGAGGATCCTCTCGACCTCTGCCACCAGCGGCGCCGCTGCCGGGCGCGGCTCCCTGGTAAGCACGAGATCCACGGCCAGCAGTGCAGAGCGGGCCTTGAGCAGGTCGCGGCGCTCGCTGAACTGGGTGGTGAGCACGCTGCGCAGCTCGTCGAGGCCGCTGCGCTTGACCAGCTCGGACGCGATGGCGTTCGGGTCCGTCACGCCCTGCCGGATCAGCGTGGTGGACAGTCGCACGCCGAACAGGCCGAAGCGCTCCATGAGCCGGGCGCGCGCGTCGGCGTCGGGCCCGGCCGTGCCGTCGGGGAGGTCGGTGCGGGAGAACCGGTCGACCGAGAGCAGCATCCCGTCGAGGTCGGATCGGGGAAGCTCGGCGAGGGCCGTGAGCGCGGCGAACTCGTCCTGGCGCATGGTGCGGCCGGTCTGGGCGAGCAGTCCCGCCACAGCGACGACGGTCTGGCACAGCCCCCGGATCTTCTCGTCGGCCCGGTAGCGTCGCGCGATCCGCCGCGCGGAGCTCAGCGCGTCCAGTCGCCCGACGCCGATCTCGTCGGCGCGGGACAGGACGCCGATCGTGTTGATCGGCGTCGCCTTGGCCACGCCCTGGTCGAAGAACGACTCGAGGAACCGCACGTCGGTGGCGTGCAGGTGGCGCATCAGGTAGATCACCGCGTCGGCCTGGCTGGGCGAGTCGTCGGGCGTGAGGAACGCGCCGGCTCGCGACGAGGTATCGCTGGAGAGCGACGCGATACCGGGCGTGTCGATGAGGGTGTGGGTGCGCAGGCTCTGCGACGGCCACTGCACCTCGAGCTTGTCCACGTCCTCGACACGCGTGCCCTGCAGGTCGAACTTCAGGGCACCGCTGGCCCGGCTGATCGTCAGCTGCCGTGGCGACGTGTTGCGCGGGAACATCGTCACCTTCGGGATCTGGGCGTCCAGGTACCAGGTGACGATGCGTGTGCACTCGCCGGCGTCAGTGGGGGCGATCTCCTCACCCACGAGCGCGTTCAGCAGCGTGGACTTTCCGGCCTTGACCTTGCCGGCGATCGCGACCCGCAGCGGTTCGTCGAAGCGGTTCAGGTTGTACTGCAGCCAGCCGACGGCCTGTGGGCTGTCGTGGTAGGCGTCGATCGTGCGTCGCAGCAGCACCCGGACGACGGACCCGAGATGGGGAGCGGGAGCGGTCACGACGAGGTCCCCGAGCCCGTCCGCGCCCTGACCGAGGCCTTTGCAGGGGCGGACACGTTCTTCACGAGCGCTCGCGCCCTGGTGGCGAGACCGTCGATGCGTTCCAGCTCGGCCTTCAGGTCGCGGATCCGCCGCTCGCGCTCGGAACTGGTGGTCTTCACGGCGTTCTGGGCCGCCATCACGGACGCGGCGAGCGACGTGCTCATCTCCTCGGCGATGGCGCTGAAGTGGTCGCGCAGCTGGCGCTGGCTGCGCCGGAGCATGTCGCGGGAGTCCTTGCCCACCTGGAAGGTCACCTCGTCGATGTGGCGTCGCACCGCCTGCTTCGCGTCGGACCGCCGCTTCAGCAGCTGCCGCTTGCTCTCGTCACGCACCGTCTTGATGCCCAGCGCGATACCTGCCGGTGCGCCCGCGAAGATCGGGAGGCCCATCAGGGCGCCGAGCATGCCGAACATCAGCACACCGCTGTAGCCGCCGCGCAGGCCGGTCAGGAGCTTCTGTCCGGTGTTGAACTTCTCCACCTCCGGCTGCACGAGCGGATTGACCTTCCCGGCCATCCCCTCGTCGTCGAACCGCAGCTCGGGCATCGCGATGTCGGCACCGGCCGCGAAGTGCTCGGCCACCTGACCCGCGAGCCAGCGGGCGCGCTCTGCGGCCCACACGAAGTTCGCCGACGCCGCCGAGGACACCTGCTGGTGGAACCACTCGGCGAACTGCTCCCAGATCTCGGCGGGGTCGGCGTCGTCGATGAGCTGCTCGGCCTCGCGCGTGATCGTGCGCAGGCGGTCGCGCAGGTCGTAGTCGATGTCGGACTGCAGGTCGGCGACCCCGTCGTTCAGCGTGATCTGCCAGCGCGACGAGCGCTGCTTGAGCTCGTCGGCGTGGGCCTTCGCGCGGGTCAGCTGGCCGACGAGCGACTCCATCCGCTCGGGATCCTGCTGGACCTCGAGCTCGGCCTTCATCCCCGCCGAGAGCTGCTCGGAGACGGACAGCACGTCGTGGCTGGTGGAGCGCCGGTCCAGGTCGTCGGACTGGGCGACGACCTTGTTGAGCAGGAAGTCCACCAGCTGCCGGAACCCCGACTCGTCCATGAGCGCGGCGTCCTGCGTCTTGGCGGCGTGCAGCCGCAGCATGGACGACACGGGGAACATCTCGGCGTTGATCCCGGCGTTCCCGAGGTGGCCGCGGTCGAGCTCCATGATGCGGCGCCAGTGCGGGTAGAGATCCGTCTTGGTGAGCACGCACGCGACGTTGGGGCACAGCTTCATCGCGGCTTCCAGGAACTCCAGCTCCGGGCCGGTGTACTCCTGGGCCGCGTCGGAGACCAGCAGCACGGCGTCGGCGCTCGGCAGCGCCGACATCGTGGCGGCGCCGTGCGCGGAACCCAGGCCGCCGACACCCGGGGTGTCGACGAGCACGAGCCCACCGGCGAGCAGCTTGCGCGGCAGCCCGACCTCGGCGTAGCTCAGCATCGCCTTGTTACCCGGGTTGCCGGCTTCGGAGACGTATTCGGAGAGCCGGGCGGCCGGCACCTCCATGCGCTCCGGGGGCCTGTCCTCGCCGCTCTCCCGCACCAATGCGGCGGTGGTGGTCTCCGCGTGCTTCACGACGGTCGGCACGGCAGTGGCGATGTCGTCGTCGACCGGGCACACGGGAGCGTTGACGAGCGCGTTGACCAGCTGGCTCTTGCCCTGCTTGAACTCTCCGACGATGAGCACGCGCACGTCGGGGTCGACGAGCCGTCGTCGCGTCTGGAGCAACCGGCCGCCGAGGTCGGGGCGGTCGTAGGCGGTGGTCGCCTTCAGAGCGAGGTCGACCAGTTCGACCGCTGCGGGTACCGCCACGGCGTCCCTGCCTCCTCAATGCTGCACGTGCAGGCCGGGGCCTGCGTCGTCTCCAGGACGACACCGGCCCCGCCACCTCGGAGAATCCCGTGGAGTGGCGGGGCCGGTGGTCACATCACCTGGAGATTACCCCGGCAGGGGGCAGCCTCCGGAGGCCGGTGAACCTCGTCAGTGGTCGATCGCGACGTCGTTGTGGCTCTGGACGTCGTTGTGCGTGGTGTTGTGCGAGTCGGTGTCGACATCGGTGTCGGTCTCGTTGAAGGAACCCGACGTGGCGTCGTTGTCCTGGTTGAACGAGTCCTCGAACTCGGTGTTGTTCTCGGTGGTCGTGGTGGTGTCGTTGAACGAGCCGTCGATGTCCTGCTCGCCGGTGGCGTCGCCGCCGACGGCGAGCGCGCCGCCGTCGCTGACGTTCACGTCCTCGAGGGAGGTGCTGTTGGCGTCACCGTCGCCGAAGGACGTGGTGTTGTCGTCGCCGTTGACGACGTCGTTGCCGTCGCCCACCACGTTGCCGTCGCCGCTGACGTTGCCGTCGCCGACCTGGTTGTCGTCGCCGGTGACGATGTTGGAGCCCTCGATGTCGTCGCCGGCCGCGACGGCGCCGTCGCCGGTGGCGGCGGTGGAGTCGATGTCGATCTCCTGGTCGAAGTCGCCGCCGCCGGTGTCGATCTGCTGGTTGACGGAGTTGTCGATGATGGTGTCGCGGTCATCGACGTAGTTGTTGGTGACGTAGGTGTTGACGTAGCGGACGGCGGCCTCGTGGTCGCTCTCGCCCTCGTGCTTCTCGGGGACGGGCGGCGGGGGGACGTGTCCGTGGCCGCTGGTGTGGCTGGAGCCGGTGTTGTACTCACGGCTGAAGTCGGCGTCCTGGTTGTCCTGGAGCAGGACGAGGGCGTCGTGGACGTCGTCGGGCGAGATGTCGCCGCACGGTGCGAGGTAGCCGTTGGGGTCATCCTTGAAGGCGGCCATGGCCTCGGGATCGCGGAAGAGGTTGAGCAGCAGATCGAGCAGCGAGGTCGAGGTGGTCATCTCGGATCATCTCCCAAGTGGTTCGGCGGGTTGCCGGTCGTCCCGGCGTTGCGGAGAAAGTTAGGGCGCTGCGCCGTTCGGGCCATCGGGGATCGTCCAGGGTCCTGATCCCTCATCCGTGCGGGGATCCGAGGCGCGGGTGCTAGGGGATCGGGGGATTAGGGGATCGTCCCCCTGGGCGGGGAGGGGAAGCCTCTCATGCGTGCGCTCGGTAGCGGGGACCCGTCGAGCCCGACCCGGGGATGCGCGAACGGGGTAATCGTCATCGGCGAATGGGCTACGGAGCGTGGACCCATCGGTGCACTCCCCCGGCGACCATCTGCGAGCCGTCGGGGGTTGTTTCGGGGCCGCCCCCCACGACCGGCGCTACGCCCGGGAGCTCGACCGGTTCGGAGGGCATGGGGCGATCCGCAGGGCTGGGAGACGGCAGCGGCCCCGCCCCTGCAGGTGCAGGAACGGGGCCGCCTCGCCGATCGGGGGAGTCGATCGGGATTGGGTGGAGAGATCAGTCGTCGATGTCGACGGTGTTGTGGCTTCCGACGTGGCTCACGGACTCGTTGTGCGAGTCGCTGTCGATGTCCGTGTCGGTGTCGTTGTGCGAGTTCTCCGTGGAGTCGTTGTCCTCGTTGAACGAGTCCTCGAAGTGGGTGTTGGTCGTGGTCGTCTCCTCGGACTCGTTGAACGAGTCGTCGACGTCGTAGGAGCCGCTGGCGTTGCCGCCGACCGAGATCGCGCCGCCGCCGCCGACCTCGACGTCCTCGAAGGAGGCGTTGTTGGCGTCGCCGTCACCGAAGGCGGTGGTGTTGTTGTCGCCGTTGACGACGTTGTTGTCGTCACCCGCCACGTTGTTGTCGCCACGGACGTTGCCGTCGCCGACCTGGTTGTCGTCGCCGGACACGATGTTGGAGTCCTCGATGTCCCCGCCGGCGGCCACGGCGCCGTCGCCGGTGGCGACCACCGAGTCGACGTCGATGTCCTGGTCGAAGTCGCCGCCGTGCGTGTCGATCTGCTGGTTCGTCGAGTTGTCGACGATCGTGTCGCGGTCGTTGACGAAGTTGTTGGTGATGTAGCGGTTGATGGTCTCGACAGCGGCCCGGTGGTCGTCGCTACCGTGGTCGTCGTCGTTGTCACGGCCGCCGTCGCGGTCGTGGTCGCGGTCGTCGTCACGGCCGTGGTCACGGTCGTTGTCGTCGTCGTGACGCCCCGAGTGGCTCGGGCCGTCCCAGCCGGTGTTGTGGTCCCGGTCGAAGTCGGCGGTCTGGTTGTCCTCGAGCAGCACGAGGGCGTCCCGCACGTCCGCGGGGCTCAGGTCGTCGAGCCCGTAGTACTTGAGGGCGGCGTCGGGGTCCTCGGCGTACCAGTCGCGGGCCTGCTCGTTGGTCAGCAGCTCGCGCAGGAACTCCAGCAGCGACATGTGCTCGGCCATGGTGATCATCTCCGATGTTCGTGTGCGGATCGTCGTGTCGGTCGGGGCCGACCGGCGTTGATGCAGAAGTTAGGAGCGGGGTGCCGCCGGGCCATCGGGGATCAGCCAGAGTTCTCCGACCCCTCCGGTAGGGGGTAGTTCGGTTGGCTGTGGGGGGTTTCGGTAAACACAGATGGGATCCGGTCCGTTTCGATACGTGACACGATCAGGAGCTAACGGACCAGCTTGTTACTGCGATTGCGAGAGGTGAGGACCGATCCGGCTACTGCCGGACCGGCTGTGAGGGGAGCACGATGAGCTACCAGCTCGGTATCGATCTCGGGACGACGTACACCGCTGCTGCCGTGTGCCGCTCCCAGGATCGGGGCTGGGCGGAGCCGGAGGTCGTCACCCTCGGCACCAGGAGCGCCATCGTCCCGTCGGTGATGTTCGTTGCCCCCGAGGGCTCGGTCGTGGTGGGTGAGGCCGCGGAGCGCCGCGCCCTGACCGACCCCGGCCGCGTCGTGCGCGAGTTCAAGCGCCGGATCGGCGACCCCACGCCGATCGTCGTGGCCGGGCAGGCCTGGGCCCCCGAGGAGCTGTCCGCTCGGCTGGTGCGGTGGGTCGTCGACCGCGTCGCCGAACGCGAGGGCGGGCCGGCCGATGGCATCGCCGTCACCCACCCCGCATCGTGGGGTGCGCACAAGCTGGATCTGCTCGCTGCCGCGCTCGCCGTCGAGGGCGTCACGGCCACGTTCCTGGCCGAGCCACAGGCCGCTGCCCTGCACTACGCCGCCGCCGAGCGTGTCCCCGCCGGCGCAGCCATCGCCGTATACGACCTGGGCGGCGGCACATTCGACGCCGCGGTCGTCCGCAAGGGCGACCCCGCGATCGCTCCGACCACGGCGGGATTCGGGTTGCTCGGCCGTCCGGAGGGCCTGGAGCGCCTCGGTGGCGTCGACTTCGACGATGCCGTCTTCGAGCACGTCTACTCGGGCCTGCCCGAGGCGTTCGCCGACCTGGACGAGACCGATCCGGCGGTACTGGCCGCCGTGGCGCGGGTTCGACGTGAGTGCACGGAGGCCAAGGAGGCCCTGAGCAGCGACACGGACGTCTCCATCCCGGTGCTCATGCCCGCGGGGCGTGGCTCGGTACGGCTGCATCGCAGCGAGTTCGAGGCCATGATCCGGCCGCAGATCGAGGAGACGGTCTCCGCGTTGCGCGCGGCGGTGACCTCGGCGGGCCTTTCTCCCGAGGAGCTCACGGCCGTGCTGCTGGTGGGCGGTTCCTCGCGGGTCCCGCTGGTCGCGCAACTCGTGTCCGAGCAGCTGGGCAGGCCGGTCGCCGTCGACGCCGACCCGAAGAACGCCATCGCCAAGGGCGCCGCTCTGGCGATCTCCCCCACCCCCACGGCGTCCTGGCCGGGTGCGGAGATCGAGCCCGTTCCCCCGGGCTTCGTGCCGTCGCCGAGGCCACCGGCGTTCGCGGAGGGCACCTCGGACCGGATCCCGGTGCTGGCGTCGGCCGGGGGCGCAGCTGCGGCCCCACCCGCCAGGCCCGCGCTGCGGTCTCTCACGCCGTCCTACGAGGTCGGCCCCGACGGTGTGTTGCGCGAGTCCGCCGTGTCCCTGTTCCCGGACACCGGCAGGCAACTGGTGGCCCCGCCGGCCTGGGCGCACCAGAAGGCGAAGGCGGAGCGCCCGGTCGGGCTGTTGGTCGGGATCGGTGGGTTGCTGGCCTCCGCTGCCGTCATCGCCGCGGTCATGTTGTGGCCCACCACGCCCTCCGCCGCCGAGGTCGGCGCGAACACGCCGAGCGACGCCGTGTCCACCCTCGCGCCCATCCCCGGCTCCGCGCCGGCGGCGCCCCAGCCCACCCCCGATGAGTCGGGCGCCAGGAACAGCGACGGAGGCGGTGGCGCCGCCCCCGATGGCGCTCCCGCACGCGGTGGGCCCCCTGCCGGCGGTCCGCGTGGTGGCGCCGCGCCGACGCCGTCCGCCGCCACCGGCCCACCACCGGGGGGCGCAACGACCACCAACCCGTCGCCGGTGACCACCACGACGGGGAACGCGACCAGCACCACCACGCGCGCCACCACCACGACCAACAGCACCCCGACCACTACCCGCACGACCCCGACCCCGACCACTACCAACACGACCCCGACCACTACCCACAGCACTCCGACCACTACCAACGGCAACACGCCCCCGGTCAACACGCTGCCGGGCGGGAGTACGGCGACCCTCGGAAGCCCCGCCGCTCCCACCGGCCTTGGTCCGGCTTCCCCGGCAGGGTCGCTCACAGAGGGATCCCCGGCGGTCTGACCAGGTGGGCCCGGCTGTCGTCCGGGCCTCGCGCCGGTCGTCGTTCCGCCGGGCGAGCGAGCGTGCTCGCTCGCCCGCCTTCACTCGTGTCGCTGTGGCGCCGCCCCGTCACATATGAGCAGGCTTCGGCGATGTAGGTGGGGTGTGGCGCCGACAGTGGGTGCCGGGGGGATAGGGAGATCTGTCGTGGTGAGGTTGGGCGGGGCGGTCATCGCCATGGAACTGGCGGCTTTGGGCGTCGCGTACGTGGGGTTCGGCTGGCTGGTGCTGCTGGTGGGAGGCCCGGTCGTGCTGGGGACGGTGTTGGTACTGGCGTTCGTCGGGATGTCGGAGAAGCCTCGGCAGATGCTGCACGAGCACCGCGCGCAGCGGTGGGATCCGCGTCAGGCGGTGGCGGGCGGCCTCATGAGTGGGTTCTTCACACCGGTGCCCAGCGGTGAGGACCGCTCGGGGCGCTGACCGGGTTCCGGTGGCGGGCGGCAGACTGACAATGTGCTCATCCGGCCCGCCCGCGCGGAGGAGGCCGGCGCCCTCGCGGCGCTGGCCGTCCGTTCCAAGGGGCACTGGCCCTACTCGGCAGCGTTCCTGAAGCGCTTCGAGCGCACACTTGCGCTCACGCCCGAGGTGGTGGCGTCGAACGACGTGCTCGTGGCCGAACGCGACAGCGTGGTCAGCGGGTTCTACGTCCTGCTGCACCGCGATGGGCTGGCCGTGCTCGACGACCTGTGGCTCGAGCCCGCCGAGATCGGCCGCGGGTGCGGGCGGAAGCTCTTCGAGCACGCGGCGGCCAGGGCGGCTGCGCGAGGCGCGCGCGTCCTCGAGTGGGAGGCCGAGCCGTACGCCGTGGGGTTCTACGAGCGCATGGGCGGCGAGACGGTCGGCTGGGTGGACTCGCCGCTCGGCCGGCGGCTCCCGGTGATGCGGCTGGGACTGGAGGGTCCGGAGGGCGGCACAACCACCCCCTAGTGGCGGGTCGGACGAGCGTCGGCCCTGCGGGGGCGGCATGCTGGCAACGTGCTGGTCGGGATCCTGCTCGCGACGGCCGCGATGGTCCTGAACAGTTTCGGCGCGCTACTCCAGGCCGAGGGCGCCCGGCGGGCCACCCGCAAGCGGCCCGCTTTCCTCCAGCCTCGGTTCGTCGCCGGGGTCGCGGTGGACTTCGTCGCGTGGGGGTGCGCCGTGCTGGCGCTCAGGGTGCTGCCGGTGTTTGCGGTGCAGGCAATCATCGGCGGCACCATCGCCATGACCGCCGTCATCAATGCCCGGATGATCGGGGTGCGGCTGCCCCTCGAGATCCGGATTGCCGTCGCTGTGTGTCTCACGGGTCTCGTCCTGGTGGCCGCCAGCGCGGGCACCGAGCAGCCGCCGATCCGCCCGCGTGGGGTGGACGTCGTCCTGCTCGTCTCGCTGCTGCTGCTGGCCGTCGCCGTTCTGGTGCTGCGGCAGGGCAAGCACGCGTGGCCGCTCGCCCTGCTCTCGGGCCTCGGGTTCGGCGGCACGGCGCTGTCGGTGCGGGCAGCCCACGTCCAGACCGGCGAGGGACTCGACCTGGCCCTGCTGCTCGGTCAACCGGCCACGTACCTGGTGGCCGGGTTCTGGCTGGTCGGGATGACCGGCTACACCGCAGCCCTGTCACGAGGTGACGTCGGTGCGGTCACCGCCGTGTTCACGGTGACCGAGGTGCTCATACCGGGGATGGTCGGTATCTGGCTGCTGGGGGACCCCGTTCGTCCAGGCTGGGCGTGGGTGCTCGCGGTGGGTCTGGCGATGGCGCTGGCCGGCACCGTGGTGATCGCGAAGGCGCCACCGCTGCGGCCGCCCCGCGTCCGCTGAGCGTCACCCGCCCGGTTCCGATTCGTCCATGACGGGAGGGTGCGCGGCACGCCAGGATGTGGCCGTGCTGAGCTGGGACGACGTCGTGACGATCGCGAGTGGGCTGCCGGAGGTCGAGCAGTCGACCTCTTACGGCACGCCCTCCCTCAAGGTGAAGGGCAAATCGTTCGCACGCCTCCGCACGGAGGCCGAGGGTGGGCTGGTGCTGATGTGTCAACTCGACGAGAAAGAAGCGCTGCTCGCCTCCGGCGACCCCGCGTTCTACACGACGCCGCACTACGACGGGTACGGCGCGATCCTCGTCGACCTGGAGAAGGTGTCCCCGCAGCAGCTGGCCGAGCTGATCGAGGACGCATGGCGCGAGCGGGCTCCGGTGCGTCTTCGCAAGGCGTTCGATGAGGAGAAGATGGGATGAGCGACCAGGAGATCACGCTGGTCGTCGGCCATCGCCTCACCGATGCTGAGCTCGACGCCCTGTTCGAAGCAGGCGCCGACGACACCGCACCCGAGCTGCGGGCCGATCGGACCGCCGTCCACTTCGACCGTGAGGCCGAGACGCTCGCTGACGCGCTCCAGAGCGCGCTCGCCGACGTCACCCGCGCAGGCCTGAAGGTCATTGCCGTCCAGGCGGGGGACGTCGCCGCTGCCTGAACCGGCACGAGCGAGCCCAGCGCCCCGGGACCACCAGGTCCCAGGGCCTTTCCGACCCGACGTCGCGAGAACACGTGCAGGACGCAATTGGGCTCAGGAAGCTGGTGCTCAACGGCCGCCTGGGTCCGGTCCGCCGGACGGGCCCGTCGGGGTCCGGGCGCGCTCGGCGAACTCGCGCACCCGTGCCGTCCGACCCGTGCGTGGCCACACCAGGGCCCACCGCGCGTCCGGCGCGTTGCGGAACGGCACGAACGCGATCGTCGGCCGCGCGAAGTACTGCCTCGCGTGCGCCGCGAGCGGGCAGACACCCTCGCCGGCGGCGATCACCGCGAGCAGTTCCTGGAACGTCGCGAGCGGGCGCCCGCGCCGCACCGGCTGCCCGCTCGGCGTCGTCCACGGTTCGGGCGGCTCCACCCAGTAGGGCGGTGCAGGGCGCGCCGCCCGGAACACCGTGTCGCGCGCCAGGTCGTCGAGTGTCACGGAGTCCAGCCGGGCGAACGGATGCCGCGCCGGCACCGCCAGCACCATCGGTTCGGTGAGAACGACCGGGCCGGTGGCGAGATCCGGCTCGGGGACGGGCAGCAGCGTGACCAGCACGTCCACCTCGCCCGCGCGGAGCAGGCCGAACGGGTCGGCGAAGTCGGCCTCCCGGATCTCCACCTCACCGTCGGCTGCACGGGAGCGGTACGTGTCGAGCACGCCTGCGATGAGGTCGGCCACGCCCGGGGCCTCGAACCCCACCCGCAGGACCCCGCCCGTGCCGCGGCCGGCGTCGGTCGCCCTGGCCACGGCGTCGACGATCTGCCGGTACGCGGGCGCGAGGTCGTCGCGCAACCGGGCGCCGATCGGGGTGGGCACCACGCGGCGGCTGGTCCGGTCGAAGAGCGGTGCGCCCACCTGCCGCTCCAGCTTCTTGATCGTCTGGCTGATGCGGGCCTGGGACACGTGCAGCCGCTCGGCGGTGCGGCCGAAGTGGAGTTCCTCGGCGAGCGCGAGGAAGATCTCGATCTCCCGGAGCTCCATAACGTCGAGGTTATCGTTCGAGGTCACTTCCGTCGTTGTTCGTGGCCTCGGCGACGACGATCGTCGTTGACATGAACACCGACACCAGCACGACCGGTCCGCTGCTCGTCCGTGCCTCCGAGGCCGAGACCCTCACGGGCGACCCCGGCGGCACGATCGCCCTGCTCGCCGACTCCGCCACCACGGGTGGGGCGATCACCTGCAACAGGTCGACCTTCAGGGCAGGCGTCGACGGCGCTCCGCCGCATTTCCACACCCGTGCCTCCGAGCTGTTCGTCGTGCTCAGCGGAAGGCTCCAGGTGCTCGTCGGCGACCGCGTCCACGTCCTCGACCAGGGCGACGTACTGCTCGTCCCGCCGCGCGTGCCGCACGCCTTCGGCGCCGTTGCCGGTGTCGACGCGGACGTGCTGTTCGTCTTCACCCCTGGCATCGACCGGTTCGACTACTACCGCCTGCTCGACCGCGTCCACCGCGGCGAGGCCGACCCGCGGGAGATCGGGGAGTCGCAGGAACGCTTCGACAACCACTATGTGGACAGCCCCCTCTGGCGTGAATCCCGCTCCTGAACGGGTGCGGTCGCTCGCTCCGACCGGGCATCGATGCGAACATATGTTCGTGTCCGGCGAGGGGACGATCCTGCATGCCGATCTGGACGCGTTCTATGCGTCGGTCGAACAACGCGACGATCCCCGGCTGCGCGGGCGGCCGGTGATCGTCGGCGCGGGCGTGGTGCTGGCCGCGAGCTACGAGGCCAAGGCCCACGGCGTCCGCACGGCGATGGGTGGCGCCCAGGCCAGGTCGTTGTGCCCGCAGGCCGTCGTCGTGCCGCCGCGGATGCCGGCCTACTCCGCGGCGAGCAAGGCGGTGTTCGAGGTCTTCCGCAGCACCACTCCGTTGGTGGAGGGGCTCTCGATCGACGAGGCGTTCCTGGACGTCGGCGGTCTCCGGCGGATCGCGGGGTCGCCGAGCGGAATCGCGGCCCGGCTGCGCGCAGAGGTACGCGAGCGAGTCGGGCTGCCCATCACCGTGGGGGTGGCGAGGACGAAGTTCCTCGCCAAGGTGGCGAGCGGGGTGGCCAAGCCCGACGGCCTGCTCGTCGTGCCGATCGGTGAGGAACTCGGGTTCCTGCACCCGCTCGCGGTGGAGCGGCTGTGGGGCGTGGGCAAGGTGACGGCCGCCAAGCTGCACGACCACGGCATCACCACGGTCGGGGAGGTCGCCGAGATCCCCGAGCGGATCCTGGTGTCGCTGCTCGGCCCGGCGCTCGGCCGCCATCTGCACGCCCTCGCCCACAACCGCGACCCGCGGCCGGTGCAGGCCGGCCGCAGGCGTCGGTCGATCGGCGCGCAACGCGCGATGGGGCGTCGCGCACCGAACACCCCGGAGGCTGTCGACGCCGTGGTCGTCGCGCTGGTGGACCGGATCGCGCGGCGGCTGCGTGCGGCCGAGCGGGTCGGCCGCACGGTCATGCTCCGCCTGCGGTTCGCCGACTACTCCCGTGCCTCGCGATCTCACACCCTGTCCCAGGCGACGTGCTCCACCGACGCGATTCTCACTGCGGTGCGGGCGCTCGTGGCCCGGGCCATGCCGGTGATCGAGCAACGAGGCCTGACCTTGGTCGGGGTGGCGATCGGCAACCTCGACGACGATGACGCCGTACAACTCGTACTGCCGTTCGACGAGGTGGCCGGCACCGCGCTCGACGCCGTGCTCGACACCGTCCACGATCGCTTCGGATCCACCGCGGTCACCCGCGCGGTGCTGCTCGGCCACGATCCGGGCCTCACCGTTCCGATCCCGCCGGACCGATGAGACGCGGCCGCGGGCCGGACTCAGGGTGCACCGAGGAACAGTGCGAATTTGCGCAGCGCGGTTCCTTCGATGTTTGCGTGGTGCCGGCCTCGCGGAGCCGGGCATCGCACACGACATGCGACGGCCGTCACAGTCACGCAGTTTTCGGTGGAACTACCGGGAATCGAACCCGCGTATTCAGTGTGGGAACCATCGTGTCGTGCACACGTCAGCCACTCGGTGCTGCGGCGGGGACGAGGTGCTCGGTGAACCAGGCCAGTGCAGCCGCTGCGGCCGCCTCGAGCGCGCCGGGTTCTCCGAACAGGTGGGTGGCGCCAGGGATGACGACGAGGCTGCTCTCGCAGCGCATCGAGGCCTCCGCTTGCCGGTTGCGGGCGAGCGCCTTCGTGTCCTGCCCGCCGACGATCAGCAGCGTCGGTGCTCGCACATCGCCCAGCCGCGACTCGGCGAGGTCCGGCCGCCCGCCACGGGACACCACTGCTCCGATGTCCGCGTATGCAGCCGCGGCGGCCCACAGCGCCGCCGCGGCACCCGTGCTCGCACCGACGTAGCCGACGGGCATGCCGGCGAACTCGGGCCGGCGCCGCACCCAGCCGGTCACCTCGGCGAGCCTGCCGGCCAGCAGTTCGACGTCGAAGACCTTGGCCCGGCGTGGCTCCTCCTGCGTGGTCAGTAGGTCGAACAGCAGCGTCGCCAGTCCCGCCTGCTGCAGGACCCCGGCCACGTACGTGTTGCGCGGGCTGTGCCGGCTGCTGCCGCTGCCATGCGCGAACACCACGACGCCGCAGGCGCCCTCCGGAACGGTGAGGCACCCCTTGAGCCGAACGTCCCCCACCGGTATCTCGACCTCGTCATCGCCGGCTGCGCTCACCTCGGCCGGCTGCTCGCGCACCGCACGCCGCAACAGGCCCACGACCTCCTCGTCGGAGACCTGGCGGAAGTCGTCGTAGAAGTCGGTTACGCGACCCGTTCGCCCGCCGACCTCCAGGCACACCAACTCGTCGACCTCGTTGCCCAGCTCGGCGGCCGAATTGGGAGAGCAGACCGGTCCTGCCACCACCACCCGGGCTGCGCCCTGCGCCCTGACGACCTGGCACGCCGCCCGAGCGCTCGCCCCGGTCGCGATCCCGTCGTCGACCAGCACGACCGTCCGACCGGCCAACGGAAGCGGCGGCCGATCGTGGCGGAACCGGTGGGCCCGCCGATCGACCTCGGCGCGCGCCCGCCCCTCGATCTCCGCGAGCTGCGCGTCGCTCACATCCGCCTGCTGGATGACCGGTTCGTTGAGAACCAGCACACCGCCCTCGCCGACCGCACCCATCGCGGGCGAGCGTTTGTGTCGATCGGGCTGGGCCGGGACTCCCAGCTTGCCCACGATGATCACATCCAGCGGCGCATCGAGCGCCTTGGCCACCTCGAACGCGACCGGTACCCCACCCCGTGGCAGGCCCAGCACAACCACGTCCTCACCCCGCAGTTGACGCAACCTGCCGGCCAACCGACGCCCCGCGTCCACGCGATCGGTGAACGGCATGGCACCCTCCCTGGAGACCGAGTCTTCGGGCGGCGACCCGGTCCACGGTAGGGGTATCGGGCCGTTGTCGCCGACCAGGCGACCTGGCGAGATCACCTTCTTGCGGCCGCGAAGGCAGGTCGATCAGCGTCACCAAGATCGCCACCGGGCGTTGACGCCGACGTGCCGAATGGCCCGGAAATGGTGTGGTTACTGCTGCGGAGTGCGCATAACAAAGGCCCAGGTGCGGTGAATAGCCCGCATCTGGGCCTTTACTCATGGAGCGGATGACGGGAATCGAACCCGCGTATTCAGCTTGGGAAGCTGATGTTCTACCATTGAACTACATCCGCAGAGTGATAGGGGAGAGCTTAGCACTTCACGCTGCGTAACGAGCAAGGCCAGGTCGGTCCCCCAAGAGGGTGGTTCTCATCCTCACGATCCGGTTACTGGGATCAGGGCTCGACGGCCGGTAGCCGTCCAGTCACACTGCTGGAGCCCCGTAAGGCCAGCTCCCCCGGCCGCGAAGGACCCGAGCATGACCGAGCTCGAACCGCCCCTGGGTTCGCTCCCGATCCAGGATCACGACCACGACGTCCTCCTGATCGCCGGCAGCCGACCGGAGGTCGCCCGCCTCGCGCCGGTGGCCACCGCGTTCGCCGACTCCGACCGGATCCGAGCCCTCACGGTCGCCACCGGACCGGACCCGATGACGGTCCACGAGGCGTTCGAGTCGCTGGGGGTGCCCGCCGACGTCACGCAGTTGCTGCGGGAGCCCCCCAGCCCGCAGCCCGCCGCGATCGCATCCCTGCTGATGACGCGCCTCGACGAGCTGCTGGTCGACCTCGATCCCTCCGCCGTCATGGTCTACGGCGGCGGGATGACCGCCGTGGTGGCGGCGCAGGTCGCCTTCTGGCGGCAGATCCCGGTCGTGCACCTGCAGGCCGGCGTCGCAGGCGACGATCTGCTGTGCCCGTTCCCGCAGGAGGCCAACCGGCGCGTGATCGGTCAGCTCGCGTCGCTCTTCCTCACCACCACCGGCGACGCCACGCTGGGCAGCCCTGTCGGGCCCAACGCCATCTCGGTGGGCGACACCCTGGCCGCCAACCCCCGCCCCGCCGATCTCCGGTTCGCGCGGCTGCTGCGCCGCGTATCGGCAGGCGGTCCGCAGGTGGTTCTCGTCGGCCTCGACCGTCCCGACTCCCTCGGCGTGCTCGCCAGCCTGCCCGACCTGCTCGACCGCGAACCCGGCATCGAGATCGTCGTCTACGGCGAGCTCGCGAGCCACGGTGCGGCCTACCCGCTGCTGAACCACCCGCGGGCCATTGTGGTGCGCAACCTCCCGCTCGCCGAGCTGGTCTGGCTCATCGCGGCCAGCGCCGTGCTGGTCTCCGACGATCCGGAACTGGTTGCCGACGCTCCCGGCCTCGGCACCCCCGCGGTGCTGGTCGACGGGCCGCACATCCCGGAGCCCGGCGACTCGATCCGCAGCATCCTCAGCCCCAAGGTCATGACCACGGTGCGGCAGGTGCTCGCGGCACCGAAGACGCTGCCCCCGCTGTCCGACGGCTTCGAGGCCGCCCGCGTCGAGCAGGCAGTCGCGTGGATGTTCGGGCTGTGCTCGTCTCCGATACTCACGTCGCCCTTCTCGTCGTCGCTGGACGATCCGGCCACCAACACCGAGGTCTGATCGGGCGCCGATACGCTGGCACTGTGCTGTTGTCGGACGGTGACCTGCGCAAGGAGCTCGAGGCGGGACGTCTCGTGCTCGAACCGTGGGATCCAGACATGCTCCAGCCGTCGAGCATCGACGTGCGGCTGGACCGGTTCTTCCGGGTGTTCCAGAACTCCTGGTACACCCACATCGACCCTGCCCAGCAGCAGGACGAGCTGACCACGCCGGTCGAGCCCGAGGGCGACGAGCCGTTCGTGCTGCACCCCGGAGAGTTCGTGCTGGGCTCGACGTTCGAGTCGGTGTCCCTGCCCGACGACCTGGCCGGGCGGCTGGAGGGCAAGTCGAGCCTCGGGCGCCTCGGCCTGCTCACCCACTCCACCGCGGGCTTCATCGACCCCGGCTTCACCGGTCACATCACGCTCGAGCTGTCGAACGTGGCGAACCTGCCGATCACGCTCTGGCCAGGGATGAAGATCGGGCAGCTCTGCCTGTTCCGGCTGTCGAGCCCGGCCGAGCGGCCCTACGGCAGCGAGGGCGTCGGCTCCCGCTACCAGGGGCAGCGTGGGCCGACGCCCTCGCGGGCGCACCGGAACTTCCATCGGGCCGACACCCGGCGCTGAGGCGGCACGACCACCGCTGTCAGTGCCGCGGGTCCCAGCGGAACCGCTGTGCTGCGAACGTCCCGAACACGGCAGGCCAGACCAGGAGCGCCGCGAGTGGCGGCAGGATCGCCGGCAGGCCCGCTGCGCCCGCCGACCAGGCGCCGCCCGTCATGGCGAGCTGGGTCAGGTCGCCCACCGCTGCACCCGGCACGACCATCAGGGCGGGCCACCAGCCGTCCGCGGGCGCGATCGCGGCCACGACCCCGACGCCGAGCATCAGGAACATCAGCGGCAGCGTCGTGATCTGTGCCCGTTCCGGCGAGGGGGTGACCACGCTCGTCGCCAGCGCCGCCGCGACGACGAGCGCCACCCCGCCGAGCACCGCCAGCACCAACGGCAGGGGATCGCTCGGCAGCGGCGTCCCGGTCACCACGTTGACCACCGAGAAGACCGCCAGCTGGAAGAGAGCGAGCACGACGCTCGGCGCCAGGGTCGCCGCGAGCAGGCCGCGGTCGGACAGGCCGCTGGTCCGCATCCGCTTGAGCACGCGGGTGTGCCGCCTGGCCACGAGTGTCTGTGTGGCCGTGAGGTACAGCCCCATCGTCATTGCCACGGCGAGCTGCAGCGTGATGCTGACGGCCTGTCGCGCCGGGTCGCCGCCGGACTCGAACTGGAAGCTCCAGAACACGCCCAACGCCACGGGCAGCACGACGGAGGACACAGCCACCGTCTTGTTGCGCATGATCAGCCGGGTCTCGGTGATCGCCAGTGCCAGAGCCCTGCTCGTCGGCGTGGTCGTGGCGGCCGCCATCGCGATGGTCATGCCCGGTCCTCCGTCTCGGTCCGTACGGCGTGGTAGATGTCGGCCAGCGAGGCGGGCGCGGCGCGCAGGTCGGGCAGCCGCACCCCTCGAGCGGCTGCCCAGGTCAGGAACATGGTCAGGTCGCCCTGCAGGTCGTCGGTACGGACCTGCAGCCGCGTCCCCTCGCGATGTGTGGATCCGCGCAGCTCAGGCAGGTCGACCGCGGCCCCCGGCAGCGTGACGGAGAAGCGCGCGGGCTGTGCGGCCACGATCTCGGCCAGCGTTCCGGCGACGGCCACGCGGCCCTCGTGCATGATCGCGATGCGATCGGCGAGGGCCTCGGCCTCCTCGAGGTAGTGCGTGGTGAGCACGATGGTGCGGCCCGCGTCCTGCAGCTCCTGGATGGCGTCCCAGGTGCGCCTGCGCGACTCCGGGTCGAGCCCGGTGGTCGGCTCGTCGAGGATCACCAGCTCCGGTGAGCCCCACACCGCCATCGCGAGGTCGAGCCTGCGCTTCTCCCCACCGGAGAGCTTCCCGACGGGCACATCGGCGCGGCCGGTCAGCTCGAAACGGTCGAGCAGCCGCCCTGGCCGGTCCGGCCGGTCGACGAGGCGCTGCCAGAGCATCAGCGTCTCCCGCACCGTCAGCTCCTCGACGAAGCCGCCCTCCTGCAGCTGCACACCCATTCGCGGGTGGAGCGCCGCCCGTTCGGTCGCCGGGTCGAGCCCCAGGACCGAGACGGTTCCGGCGCTGCGGGTGCCGAACCCCTCCAGCACCTCCAGAGTGGTGGTCTTGCCGGCGCCGTTCGTGCCGAGCAGCGCGAAGACCTCGCCCCGCCGCACGTCCAGGTCGATCCCTCGCACGGCCTCGAAGTCGCCGTACCGGACGCGCAGGCCGCGTACCGACACGGCTGTCATCTGCTCCGGTGGAGCCACCGCCCGCCCGGCCCGAAATGTCGCCTCTGTCATGAGATCCACTGTCCCGAGGTGGGGGACGGTGCCGGTAGTGGCGATCAGCATCGGTCGGGCTGACAGTGCGCAGCGGCCCCGATGACAGCTGTCATCAACTCCGGGCGTTGATCGCGATACGTCCGATACGTTCGGGCCGTGGAGATCTCGCAGCCGCTGCCCGGAGCGGAGGAGCGCACCGTCCGCGCCGCCCGCCGCTTCGGCCGGATCGGGCTGTTGATGACCATCGCCTGGCTGCTCGTGGTGCCGATGTCGATGACGCTGACCGGCTGGCCGCCCGCCGGGTACACCGCAGCGCTCCTGGCCCTCTTCGTCGTCGCGTTGGGCCTGCACGTGTGGCGGATCCGGGAGCTGACGAAGTCACTCGGCAGGCAGGCGCCCGCCTGGTTCATGATCGTCGCAGCGGTCGTCGGGTTGGCCGTGTCACTGGTGGCGCTCGCGGGGAGCCCGGTCGGGTTCTTCTGGGCGCTGGTCAGCGGTGTGCTGCTCGGCGACATCGTCGGGGGCTTGCGGGCCCGCTGGACCGTCGTCTGGGTACTCGGTGCGGTCGGTGTGTTGTTCGGGTCCGGCTACCTGGTGATAGTCCAGGCCTTCGGCGAGACGATGGAGCGGTCGCCGTCCATTCCGTTCTACGTCGCCGGTCTCGCCGCGTTCTTCGTCGGCTCGATGTGGACCCTCGACTTCGAGCGGCTCTGGTGGCTCAAGGCGGTCACCGACCTGGACGACTCGCGGCGCGTCGCCGCCGAGCTCGCCGCCGCCCGCGAGCGGCTGCGATTGGCCGACGACCTGCACGACATCCTCGGTCACGCGCTGGAGGTCGTGGCGTTCAAGAGCGAGCTGGCGTCGAGGCTGCAGGTTGCCGATCCGGAACGTGCCCGCTCAGAGATGGACGAGGTCCAGCGGGTGGCCCGGGAGTCGCTCGGCGAGGTGCGCGCCCTGGTGCGCGACGGGCGCTCGACGGACCTCGTCACGGAGCTGGCGGGGGCCCGGGCGGTGCTCGAGTCCGCGGGGGTCACGTTGGTGGTACGGGGCGACCCCACCGCGCTCGGACCGACCGTCCGCAACGTGCTGGGCCGGGTGTTGCGGGAGGCGATGACGAACGTGCTGCGCCACGCCCAGCCGAACCACTGCACGATCGAGATCGACGTCACCGACGGACACGCTCGGTTGCGCGTGGAGAACGACGGTGCCCTGCCTGCCGAGAGCGCGCCGCCGGGCACGGGCCTCGACGCGCTGGGCCGCTACCTCGACGAGCACGCCGGGCGGCTCGACGCCGGCCCCGGCCCCGACGGCACCTTCCACGTCGACGCAGTGCTGCCCGGGGCCGCACGATGACCACGGAGAGCGGCCCCGGGCGTCCCGCTCAGCCCGCTCGGATCCGGCTCGTGCTGGCCGACGACGAGTCCCTCACCCGGGGCGCGGTGAGCGCGCTGCTGGGCCTCGAGCCCGATCTCGTCGTCGTCGGCGAAGCCGCCACCGGCGACGAGGCCATCGCCCGTGTGCAGCAGCACCACCCGGACGTCGCCGTGCTGGACGTCGAGATGCCGGGCCGGGACGGGTCCGAGGTGGCCCAGTGGATAGCGGCCAACCATGCGTCGACGCGCTGCATCATCCTCACCCGCCATGCCCGGCCGGGCGTCCTGCGCCGCGCGCTCGTCGCGGGCGCCACGGGCTTCGTCACGAAGAGCGCTCCCGCCAGCGTGCTCGCCGACGTCATCCGCCGGGTGCACGGCGGCGGCCGCTACGTCGACCCCGAGCTCGCCATGACGGCGCTGATGACCGAGGACTGCCCCCTCACCGGTCGCGAGCTCGAGGTCCTGCGCGCCGTCGACGGGTCCGGCACGGCCGCCGACATCGCGCGGCGCGTGCACCTCTCGCCCGGCACCGTGCGCAACTACCTGTCGTCGGCGATGCAGAAGCTCGGCGTCGGGACCCGCCTGGAAGCGGTGGAACGGGCGCGCGACAGCGGCTGGCTCTGACCGTTCACCGGGTGGCGCGGTAGAAGCCGACACCGAGCCTGCCGCGGCCGCATTCGGCCACGTCCGTCAGACCGGCTTCGCGCATCCGCGTGGGGACCTGGTCCCCCACGTTGCCGTGCAGCCGCCTGTTCCGGCCGGCCCATCGGCTGAACACGCCGTGGGGCTGACCGGCGAAGTCGACGAGGTGCAGGCGCCCGCCCGGTCGCAGCACACGCCGCACCTCGGTGAGGGTGCGCTCCTTAACGGCCTCGTCGAGGTGGTGGAACATCAGGGCGGAGAGCACCCGGTCGACGCTCCCGTCCGGATAGGGCAGCTCTGCGGCACTCCCGAGGTCCCACTGCACGTCGAGCCCGTCACGAGCAGCCTTTCGCCGCGCACGGCCGAGCGCGAGCGGGTCGGGGTCGAGCCCGACGACATTCGCCTGCGGGTGCCGGCGCTTGACGAGGAGCGCGAGGTTGCCCGTGCCGGTACCGATCTCGAGCACCTGATGGCCCGCTGCGATCCCGGCCTGGTCGGCCAGCCTGCGGTGCATGGACCGCACGCCCACCAGCCGGGTGAAGGGGTCGTAGAGGGGCAGCAGCCCGTCGCGCCCCATCGCGGGGAGGTAGCCGTGTCCGTGCCCTCCGTGTAGCCGTGCAGACTCGCTCATGGTGATGCCCCCTGATTCATGCGACGATCCTTTGGTGTCATCCCCGAGTCTGGAACGGGACCCACCTGCAGCCAAGGATGGTTCTGCGGGAGCAGTAGCACGATCTTCGGCCCCGTCGACAGCTGTGGCCGGCACGGTGGACCAGGGCGTCCCCCTCTACGCCTACGTACGGCTACCCGGGGTGCCGCCCGTCGGCGTGCTGCGCTGGGGTGAGGTGCTGCGCCACGACGTGCAGCAGCGCTTGCATCCCCACGCACACGACTTCCTCGTACTGCTCTACGTGGAGCGCGGAGGTGGTTCCTTCCGCGTGGACGGCCGCGAGTGGCCGCTCGGCACCGGAGACCTGTTCGTGGTGGCGCCCGGTGAGGTGGTGACGCCCGGCGAGGGCGCCGATGGCGAGCACGGCACGGCCTGGGCGGTGTTCTTCCCCCCGGACGTGGTCGAGCCGAGCCTTCCCGGGGCCTTTCTCTCCTGGCGTGCACATCCCCTGCTGTTCCCGTTCGTGCGGGGCGTGGTGGGCGGTGCGCAGCGGCTCCACGTGCCCCACGCTGAGCGGGCCGGCTTCTCCGAACGCCTGGCCGCGCTCGAGCGCGAGCTCCGGGAGCGGCGCGACGGCTACAACGAGGCCGTTCTGGCGCATCTCACGCTCGTGCTCGTTGCCGTCTCCCGGCTGGCCGCCGACGTTTCCGGTGACCTCATGCTGCGGGACGAGCCGATGCTCGCCGCCGTATTCGACGTCATCGAGGAGAGCTACCGGCGTCCCATCTCGTTGAGCGACGTCGCGCGCGCCGTCGGGCTCACACCCGGCCACCTCACCACCGTGGTCGGCCGGAAGACGGGCCGCACCGTGCAGCAGTGGATCACCGAGCGGCGGATGAGGGAGGCGCGCCGTCTCCTCGCGGAGACCGCCCTCACCGTCGAGGCGATCGGCGCCAGGATCGGCTACCGCGACGCCAGCTACTTCATCAAGCGGTTCCGGCGTAGCCACGGCTGCGCCCCGCAGGAGTGGCGTCGCGCGGGCCGCAGCAGCTGACCCAGCGCGATCGCTGGGACACGGACAGTCCGAGCAGTAGATTCCGATACCGATGGATCCGCGACGTCCCACCCCGCCTCCGTGGCTGCCCGCGGCGCGTCCGCAGGTTCCCCCACCGGCCGTCCCCGAGCCCCCGCCTGCCGCTCCGCCTCCCGGGCCGCCCGCCCGCCCGCGGTTCGACTGGCGCAGGCTCACCCGCTCGCGTCGAGGTGCTGCCGGCCTCGCCATCCTCGCCGCTGCCCTGCTGCTGTGGCCGTTCTCGGGACTGTCGTGGATCCCCTGGCTGGCAGGGCTCGGAGCACTCATCGTCCTGCGAATACTGCGGCTGGACGGACTGCTGCGCGGATGGGACCTGCCCTTTGCGGGCCTGGTGGTCGTCGTCGGGCTGATGATGAGCACCGGCCCCTGGGCATGGGCGCTCGCGGCGAGCATCGGGGTGCTGATCGCAGGGCTCGTCCGGCTGCCGGCCTGGCGGCTTGCAGCAGTCGGTGCGGCGCTGTGCCTGATCACCGGCATCGGTTTCGCGGTGACGAACATTCAGCAAGGGCAGCAGGCCGCTGCGTCGTACGAGATGACGCAACAGCAGAACCGAGCTGATCAGGGCGCACCACGGCCGCAGAGCGTGCTGCCGTCGCTGCTCAACCGGATCGCCATGGGCAGTCCGGGCGCCGTCTGCGACAACCTGCTGAGCGAGCCGGCCCGCACGCCCTTCGCTGCCTCCGCCGGACAGCCCGACTGTGCAGCCGCGGTGATGGCGCTCGCGGCGCGCGTGTCGGACCGCATCCGGTACGCCCAGGCCGAGATCCCCTCGACGCCCACCGCCACGGGGATCGAAGCCGACGCGTGCAACATGAGCTGGGGTTCGGGTGCGCAGGCAGGGCCGCAGCTCGGCCACTTCACCATCGGCCCCGTGGCGCCGTCCCGCTACGTCGTGACCGGCTTCCGTCCCTGCTGAGCGCGGTCACGACGTAGCGGCTGGTCAGTCCCCGCCCGAGCCGGACTCCTGCGAGGCGGCGCCCTCAGGTCGCGCACTCTTCGGCTCGGCGCCGTTGGTGGCCGCACCGTCCGCCGAGTTGTGGGCCGAGCCCGCGCCGACGGCGTCCACCGAACCGTTGGTGTCGGCGGCCGTCGCGTCGCCACGCCTCACCGAGGCGAGCAGCATCTGGGAGACGTCGAGGATCTCGACGCCCGCGCCCTTGTCCTCGCTCTGGCGCTGGGTGAGGCCGTCGGAGAACATCACGCGGCAGAACGGGCAGCCGGTGGCGATCTTCTCCGCGCCGGTGCCGAGCGCCTCGTCCACGCGTTCGAGGTTGACGCGCTTGCCGATCTTCTCCTCCATCCACATGCGGGCGCCGCCTGCGCCGCAGCAGAAGGACCGGTCGGCGTGCCGGGGCATCTCGTTGAGCTTCACGCCCGCGGCCCCGACGAGCTCGCGCGGCTCCTCGTAGATCTCGTTGTGCCGGCCCAGGTAGCACGGGTCGTGGTAGGTGACGTCGGTCATCGCCCCGTCGGGCGCGGCGACCGGGACGAGCTTGCCCTCGCGCACCAGCTTGTTGAGCAGCTGCGTGTGGTGCACCACCTCGTAGTGCCCGTCGAGCTGCGGGTACTCGCGGCCGAGGGTGTTGAGGCAGTGCGGGCAGGTGGTGACGATCTTCCGGGTGCCCGGCTCGCGACCCTCGAACACCGCGTTGAGGACCTCGACGTTCTGCTGGGCGAGCATCTGGAACAGGAACTCGTTGCCCGAGCGGCGGGCAGGGTCGCCGGTGCAGCTCTCCTCCGGCCCGAGCACGACGTAGCCGACGCCGGCCCGGTGCAGCAGCTCCGCGGTGGCCCGCACCGTCCTCTTGGCGTTGTCGTCGAACGCGCCCGCACAGCCGACCCAGAACAGGTACTCGGTGTCGGCGGACAGCTCGCCCGACCCATCAGCACCGAAGACGGGCACCTCGAAGTCGAGGCTCTTGGTCCAGTCGAGCCGGTCCTTGGCGTTCTGACCCCAGGGGTTGCCCTTGTTCTCCAGGTTGCGGAACAGCACGCCGAGCTCGGACGGGAACTCCGACTCGATGAGCACCTGGTTGCGGCGCATGTCGACGATGTGGTCGACGTGCTCGATGTCCACCGGACACTGCTCGACGCACGCGCCGCACGTGGTGCAGGACCACAGCACGTCCGGGTCGATCACGCCGCCCTGCTCCAGCGTGCCGACCAGCGGGCGCAGCGCCTGCTCGGGCCCGGAGCCGGGCACGCGGGGGAAGCCCGCCTCAGGGACGGCGTGTCCGTGCTCCTCACCCGCGAGCTCCAGCGACCCGCCCTCAGGCACTTCCTTGCCGCCGATGATGTACGGCGCCTTGGCGAGCAGGTGGTCGCGCAGGTCCATGATCACGAGCTTCGGCGAGAGCGGCTTGCCGGTGTTCCACGCCGGGCACTGACTCTGGCAGCGACCGCACTCGGTGCACGTCGCGAAGTCGAGCATGCCCTTCCAGGTGAAGTCCTCGATCTTGCCGCGGCCGAACACGTCGTCCTCGCCCGGATCCTCGAAGTCGATCGGCTTGCCGTTCGACTCCATGACGGGCAGCGGGCCCAGCGCCTTGGGCAGGCGCTTGGCCGAGACGTTGATCGGCGCGACGAAGATGTGCAGGTGCTTGCTGTAGGCGATGATCACCGTGAAGGCGAGCATCACGCCGATGTGCAGCAGCAGCCCGACGCTCTCGACCACCTCGAGCGTGCCCGTCGACAGTCCGCCGAACAGGTGGCCGACGCCGATCGAGATGAACGCCCCTGAGGTGTAGGGGAAGACGCCGAGCGCGGAGGACGCGCCGCGGAAGAAGAACAGCGTCCACAGCACGTTGAAGATCATGAAGAGGATCAGCCACGCGCCGCCGGTGTGGGAACCGTAGAACCGGGAGGCCCGCGCCTCGCGCTCCGGGGCGTTGCGCAGCCGGATCACCGAGAAGACGACGAGGGAGATCAGGGCGGCGGCGGCGATGAAGTCCTGCAGGAACCCGAGCACCGGGGACCGTCCGATGAGCGGGATGTGGAAGTCGTGGTCGAACAGCGCCCCGTACGCCTCGATGTAGACCGTGATCAAGATCACGAAAGCCCAGAACGTGAAGAAGTGGGCCAATCCGGGCACCGACCACCGCAGCAGCTTGCGCTGCCCGAAGACCTCGACGAGCTGGGCCCGCAGCCGCGCGCCGAGTTCGTCCTTTCGGTCGTGGGCCGGCTGGCCGGACATGATCAGGCGATAGAGCCAGAGCGCCCGACGGCCGGACACCGCCAGGGCGACCACTGTCATGGCCAGTCCGATGACCAGTCTGACAACCACAGTCTTCCTCCCAGGGCTGGCGCGGCGAGCGGGGGCCGCGGGCCGCCCGCGAGCAGGGTAGACCGCTGGCCCCTACTTGCCACCGGGAACGATAGGGCCGTTCGGGGCTAACTTACCGGCCGGTAACGGCTTGTGCGATCCAACACGTGATGGCGTGAAAGTGCTGCTCGCCGTGCCCGTTTCTGATGGACCATCACTCGATCGGTACAGATAGTCGGACCACCAACAAATCCCTGGTCAGTCACCCTGTCGGCGGTGTCGGTGGCACTTGGTGCAACCTCATGACCGCCGTGCGGGCGACCTACTATGCTCCGGCTGGTCAGCATGGTCTACTCAACGCGGGATAGCTGAGTCCACACGTTCGGGTATCCACGAGCTCGGGGGGTCTGGTACGGGCAGCCCCGGGTGGGTAGCGCCGCAAGGAGGAGCCGTATGACCGGACCAGAGGTGCTTGCGCAGTACGCGCAGGAGAGCCTGAGCACCACCGGTCTCCAAGGGTGGATCCAGAACAATATCGTCCCACTCGTACTGCTCGCTATCGCAATCATCCTTCTATGGATCGGCGGGCGGGGCGACAACGCCGGCGTCGCACGGCGCAGCGTCGGGCTTCTGATCGGTCTGGTCGCGCTCGGCATCGCCGTCTCGGGTAACGGCCCGCAGATCGGTAATTTCCTCGCAAGCCTCCTCGTCGGGTGACCAGTTGCTCGTTCGCACCGACGACGAGATCTACCGCGTCGACTCCGTCTGGCTGGGTCCGCCGCGGGCCACGTTCCCCTGGCGTGCGCGCTACGTCAGCTACGGCGTCGGCCTACTCGTCATGATCGGCGTCATGTTCCTGCAACGGCGGGTCGGCATCGGGCTCGACTTCTTCTCCGTCGCATGGGCGCTCGTGATCACCATCGTCGTCACCCGTTTCATCGGCAAGCGCATCAACTACGAACGACCCCTCGGGCAGGTTGTGGAGCTCTTCCGTCACGAGATCACCGGACCGAGGGCGCGCACGGCCATCGGGGGTGGCGAGGTCCGCTCCGAGCACGTGCGGGTCGGTCCGGTCGTCCGGCCCCGCAAGTCGTCGGCAGACCGCGGTTCCCGGCAGCCGGCCCGGACCACGGGCAGAACCACGGGCCGTGCGAAGGGCCGTGCGGCGGCCGGGCGCGGGAAGGGACGGGCACGTGGCGCGACGTGACGCCCGTCGTGACAGGAGTCCCCTGGAGAGACAGCGAGGCAGGCGTCGCGGACGTGCGCTGGCGGGCGAGTCGGGTCTGCCCAAGTACGTGCCCGACATCGCGCTGCGGTCGATCGAGGGCCACCTGACGCGCACCGGTACCCAGGTGATGGCCTGGTATCGGCTCTCTGCCCAGGCCTGGAGCTTCCGCAGCGACTCCCAGCGCGAGGTGCTGATCCGGCAGATCGCTGCGCAGCTCGGGGAGCTGCAGGGCCGCTGGCTGCACCTGCGCGTCACGACGCGGCCCTACCCCGTGCACATGTGGGCGGAGTCGTTCGACCACAACGCGATGGGCCGCCTGCCCGACGTCGCCGGTGCCCTGGGCTGGGACGGGTTCCTCGAGGGTGAGCAGCGGCACCTCATGGGACTGTCGATGTCGGACAAGGAGGTCTTCCTCGGCATCGAGGTCTCCGGGCGGGGGATGCTCGACCGCTGGGTGGAGCGTGCCGCGCCGGTGCTGGGCAAGGTGGCGCCCGCCGCGGTGCGTGCCGAGCTCGCGGCGCTGGCCACCGAGGTCGGCCACCTCGACTCGCTCGTGGCGGGAAGCGGGCTGGACGCCGTGCCTGCCTCGGCCGACGACATCGCATGGCTCATGCATCGCTCGTGTTCGCTGGGCCTGCCCGCGCCGCGCACTCTCTCGGTGGTGCCCGGCGGTGTCACGCGCTGGGAGACCGAGGACCTCGCCGCGTTCACCGACGGCGTCGAGATGTACCAGGAGCCCTACGCGCCCACGGTCCGGGTGATCGGCCGGCTACGCACGCAGACCGTCTCCCGCAACGTCGCGGTGCTGTCGGTCGGGCTGATGGAGGGGCTGCGCATCCCCGAGGTCGACGACCCGTGGATGCAGCATTCCGACCGGCTCCCGTTCCCGGTGGACTGGTCGGCGCGCATCTACGTCCGGCGCCCCGAGGAGGTGGCCGGCGAGCTGCAGCGACAGATGGGCAAGGTCCGCAGCCAGATCCGGCACTACACACACGACCACGACCTCGATCCGCCGATGTCGCTGGCCCGCCAGGCCGACCGCGTGCTGGAGGTCGAGGACGAGCTGACCACCGGGCTCACCCAGCTCAACACCCGCCTCTACGGCTGGTGGCGGATCGCGGTGGCGGGCAAGGACGAGGCGGAGGCCGTGAGCCGGGCGCAGCAGGTGCTCGACGTCTACCGGCCGAAGGTGCAGATCGAGCACCCGGAGGCGCAGTACCGCTTCGCCCGCGAGTTCATACCCGGCGAGCCGCTCGCGTCCACCGCCTACCGGCGGCGCGGTTCGGTCACGTGGGCGGCGTCCGCCGTTCCCGCGGCCACCGCGTCGGTCGGCGACCGGCGCGGCATCATGATCGGCGAGACCTGCACGGCCACCCGGCGGCCGGTGGCGTGGGACCCCTGGCTCGCACAGGAGGTGCGCCGGGCCTCCGGGCTCACCGCCGTGGTCGGCGGGCTGGGATCGGGCAAGTCCTTCCTCACCGGCCTGATCGTCTACAAGACACTGCGCTCCGGTGCACGGTGGACGGTGCTCGACCCGTCGGGCCCGCTCGCCGAGCTCACCCGCCTACCCGAGCTCGCCCCGTTCTCCCGGCACATCAACCTCCTTCGCGCCGACCCCGGCATCCTCAACCCGTACCGGGTGGTCGCCGAACCACGCGCCGACCACTTCGCCGACGAGGAGGACCCCGAGCGGGCGTGGCGCCGTGAGCGCTCCCTCGCCGCGGCCACGAGACGGCGGCTCGTCCTGGACGTGCTCACGGGGCTGCTGCCCTACGACGTGGCGCGGCTGCCGCACACCCGCATCGTGCTGCTCCGCGCGGTGCGGGAGGTCGGTGGCGCCACCGACCGGCACCCTGGCCAGGTGATCGACGCGCTGCGCAGGCACGCGCGTGAGGGCGAGGAGCACGCCGGGGTGGTGGCCGACTTCCTGGAGGAGCGCCGCGAGCTCCCCCAGGCGGCGCTGCTGTTCCCCGACACCTCCCGCGACGACCCGTGGCACGCCGAGCGGGACTACCGGCTCACCGTCCTCACCATGCAGGGGATGACGCTGCCTCGGCCCGGCAGTCCGCGGGAGGAGTGGACCGACGGTGAGTCTCTCGCCGTCGAGCTGCTGAACCTGGCGTCCTGGCTCACCCAGCGCACGATCTACGACGCCGACCGCAACCTCCGCAAGGGAGTGGCGCTCGACGAGACCCACTTCCTGTCCCAGGTGCCCACAGGCAAGGTGCTCATCGACCGGCTCGCCCGCGACTCGCGGAAGTTCAACGTCCGCGCACTGTTCGCTTCGCAGCTCGCCGGCGACCTTCTGCGGGTGTCCGGGTTCGCCTCGCTCGTCAACGCCGTGTTCGTCGGGCGTACCGACGACGAGGAGGCGCAGGGTGAGGCACTGCGCCTGCTGAAGGTGCCCACGGGCGTGGGGTACGAGCAGATGCTCGGCACGCTGTCGCCACGGCCCCGCCACGACGACCGGCCCGACGACACGCCGCGCCAGTTCATCTTCGCCGACGGGCACGGTGGTGTGGAGAAGATCCGGATCGACCTCGAGGCTCCGCACCTCGAGCACGTCCGTGAGGCTCTCGACACCAACCCCGACGCCAGCCGGGTGACCACCCGCGCCGTGTCGGGCCGCACCGCTGCCGCGGTCCGCGCTCCCGACGAGCCCGCTCCCCGCGGCTCCGCCGTGGCGCCCCACATGCTCCGCCCTGCTCCCGGGCGCGAACGTGACCACGTGATGCTCGGCGACGACCTCGACGACGAGTTCGCCGACGTCGACGACCTGCTCACGGTGAACCGGCCGACCACCGGCTCCACCCGTGGCACGGTCAACGAGCTTCTCGACGACGAGGAGCTCGATCTCCTCGGCGACGCCGACGGCGGCGGCGACGACCGCCACCCCACCGACGACAACGGCGGCGGACATTCCGCAGACCAGGGCCAGGAGCGTGTCCGGGCGGTCGGGGAGGCCCGTCGGTGATGCCCGGGGGGCCTCCACCGGTCGCAGCCTGGCTGCCGGTGGCGCTGGTGCTGGGCGCAGCCGTCCTGGTCGACCTTCGACGCCGGCGCCGTCGCAGACGTGGTGACGTCCGGCCGCGTCGCCGGGTGGCCATCGGGATCGTCGTCGGTCTCGTCGCGGGCTCGGTGCTGATCGGGTCGCCTGCCTTTGCGCAGTCTCTGGACTGCAAGGAGTCGCCCGAGCCGGACCGTCCCGGCACCGGACTGGTCGGTTCGCTCGATCCGCCGACCTACGGGGTGGGTGAGCCCGGCAGCGTCTATGACGAGGTCGGGTACGCGGGCCTCGTCTGGCACAACTACGACCTCGGCTGCGCAGGCGCGGTCGTCAACCCGGCCACCAGCACCGACACCTGGCTGGGCAACCAGACGTTCAACGTCGCGAAGTTCCTCGTCGCCGGGGTCAACTGGGCCCACTACCTGATCGCCGACGGTGGCGAGGTGCTCGCCCCGCTCGACCAGCTGATCAGCGATGGCACCCGTGCGATGTACCAAGCCGTGTTCACCACGTTCATCGGCCCGGTGCTGCTGATCCTCGCGGTGCTGCTGCTCGTGCTCGCGCTGCGCGGGGATCTCGCACGGCAGACGCAGCGCGCCGGGTTCGCGGCGCTCGCCCTCCTCATCGGCTCGGCGGCGTACCTCGCTCCGGTCGACTGGGCGAAGGCGGCCGACCCCCTGCTGCTCAACGGGGTCACCGACATGCAGCAGGGCTTCCTCGGCCAGGTCGGGCTCGGCGACCGGGACACCCTGCCGACCGTGCTGGTCGACCAGGTGATCTACCAGAACTGGTTGCGCGGCGAGTTCGGCTCCCCCGATGTGCCACAGGCGAAGGAGCTGGGGCGCGACCTGCTGCGGGCTCAGACGTTCACGAAGCCCGAGGTCGCCGAAGGCCGCGACACGGTGCAGCTCGCCGAGCAGAAGAAGGCCGACTTCGCCGCGCTCGCCGGCCGCATGGGCGACCGGTACTCCTATTTCCAGGGCACGTCCGGGAGCCGCATCGGGGCCGGGCTGCTGGCAGTGGTGCAGGCGTTGTGCATCGCGCTGTTCCAGCTGTTGTCCAAGGTGCTCGTGCTGGTCGCGATGCTGTTGCTGCGGCTTCTGGTGATGACCGCGCCAGCGGTCGCCGTGGTGGCCGTGCTCAAGCCCGACATCCTCCCGGCGGTGCTACGCGTCGCGGGCGCGGCGATCGTCAACACCCTGGTCGTGGGAGCACTGGCCGGGCTCCACGCGCTGCTGGTGGTGTCGCTGTTCCGTCCCGGCAGCGGTGTCGATCTCTGGCTCGGGCTGCTCGTCACGGGCGTGGTCACGGTGGTGCTCTGGGCCGTGGCCCGGCCGTTCCGGCGGCTCGTGTCGATGGTGTCGCTCACCCGCGAGCAGTTCGGTGGGATCGTGCCCGGCGCTGGCTCCGGCCCGATGTCCCGGGTCTGGCTGCGCATGCGCGGCGGGCCCACCGAGGACCGGCAGTCCCGGTGGTGGAACGAGCGGCGCGATGCGGCGTCGGCCTACCCGTACCCCGACGGCGGGCGTCCGGAGGCCGAGCCGGGCATCCGGATCCCCACCCAGCAGGGCGCCCGGCCGGCGCGCCGGCGCGCGGAGTCCGAGGTGCCGTCTGCTCCCCTGCTCGTTCCGGCGGCCCGCCGCCCGGCTCTCCCCGCCGGGCCCAGCGGTGCGCGCGCCGGTGGGTCGACGCCGAGCTGGGCCGATCCCGGTGAGGTCGACGACCGCGTGATCTACCGCCGCCCGGACTCCGTGCCGCTGCGTCCGGGCGGAGCGCGTCCGGTGCAGGCCGAACTGGTCGACGGCGTCCCGGTGTATCGCATCTACCGGCCGCGTTCGGCGCCGGTTGCCTACAGCCCGAGCGGCGGGACCGGCCGTGCCGATTAGGTCGCCGCGCGGGCGGGCTGCTGCCTACCGCGGGGTCTGGCAGTGGCCACTGCAGTCCCCGGCCCGGCTCGTGATCACGGTGATCGTGGTCGTCGTGGTGGCAGGTGGGGTCAGCTTCGGTGTCACGTCGCTCGCCGGCCGCTCGAACGAGCGAGGCCTGCTCACCGGCCCGGAGCCCTCGAACCCGGCTTCCTCGGCGCCACGGCTCCCGGGATCGCCTGCCGTTCCGCTGACGCCTGCCCCGACGGCGCTGCCGCCCGTGCCGGAGCTCGAGCCTAAGAACCTGCCGCTGTCGCAGGCCCCGGCGGCCGCCCTCTCCGTGGCGGCCCGCTGGTCGGCCGCGTGGGTTCGGCCGCCGTCCGGCACCACCACCGATGAGTGGCTCGACGGGCTGCGGTCCACCACGACCGACGAGTACCTCGGGGTGCTCAGCGGCGTCGACCCCGCCAACATCCCGGCCACCAGGGTCACGGGGGAGCCGCGCGCGGTGCGGGTCTCCCCGCGGTCGGTGCAGGTCGCGGTGCCCACGGACGCGCTCACCCTGCTCGTCCTCGTGGTCGACACCGACACCGAAGGCTGGCGGGTCGCCGGCTACGACCGGACCTGAGGGCCGTGGACCGGCGATGAACCTGCTCCGGCCGCTGCGGCTTCTCATCCCGTTCGTCGCGATTGCGGCCGCATTGGGGTTGTTCCTCGGAGTCGGGTTCGTCCTGTTCAGCGCGGGGAGCGGGGCAGGCCGCTCGCAGTCGTTCGGGCCCTGTGACGCCGGGCTCGTCGGGGGCGGCTCCGGAATCCGGGCGAGCAACCTGAGCGACGAGCAGCGGCGCAACGCCGCGATCATCATCCAGACCGCCCGGAACATGGGCGCCCCGCCACGGGCCTGGCTCGTCGCGCTCGCCACGGCGATGCAGGAGTCCACCCTGCGCAACATCAACTACGGCGACCGGGACTCGCTCGGGCTCTTCCAGCAGCGGCCCTCGCAGGGGTGGGGGGCGCCGAGCCAGGTCACCGACCCCGTGTACAGCACCACGATCTTCATCCAGCGGCTCCTCGCCGTGCCCGGGTGGGCCGACATGCCGGTGACGGTGGCGGCGCAGATCGTGCAGCGCTCGGCCTTCCCCGACGCGTACGCCAAGTGGGAGGGCCTGGCCTCCGATCTCGTCCAGCAATTGGCCGACGTGAGCGATCCGGCCGGGTGCGGGCAGACGGCGACGCTCCCCCAGGGGGCAGCCGGGGCGGCGATCGCCTTCGCCCTCGACGAGGTCGGGAAGCCCTACGTGTGGGGCGCCACCGGGCCCAACACGTACGACTGCTCCGGCCTGATGCTGCGTGCCTTCCAGTCGGCCGGGATCAACCTTCCGAGGGTGTCGCGACAGCAGTTCTACGCGGGCGGTCACGTCCCCGTCTCGCAGGCGCAGCCGGGGGATCTGCTCTTCTACGCCTCCGATCCGTCCGACCCGTCCACCATCCATCACGTGATGCTGTACATGGGCAACGGGCAGATGGTGGAGGCGCCCTACACCGGGCAATCCGTGCGGGTGCAGCCCGTGCCGTGGAACTATTCGGAGCTCGTGCCGCTGGCCACTCGCCCGGGCACGTCACCGAACCGCGCTTAGGGTCCTGACCGGCGTCCCCGTAAGAGCAGGAGTAGCAATGCCACCCGAACCCTCCGTACCGGCATCCACGACCCCGCTGCAGGACTACCTCGATCTGCCTGCCCGTGGCGCCAACGAGGACTACCTGGTGGTTCCGCGTTCGCTCGCCCAGTCGATGCCGTTGCGGTGGCAGCAGGTGTTCGTGGGGCTGCTCGCCGATCTGCACGACGCCTACGGGGACCTGCCGTGGCCCGACTACCTCGTCGTGGCGAGCCGCTGGGAGCGGCTGGTCGATCTCGACGAGGAGCAGCTCGCGGCCGCGGGCTACGTGGCCGACCTCGGCCCGGACGGGGAGCTGGAGTACCGCGACAGCGCAGACCAGGTGGTGCCCGATCCGGAGGACCACCGCGTGCTCGCACCGGTCACCGATCCGCTGCCCCCGGCCTCTGCCGGCCGGATCGAACCGCGCCCCGCCGAGGCCCTGTAGGAGCTGCCGGTCGCCTCCGCGCGATGGAGCGGGAACACCCGCGCCGGGAACTGCGTTGGAGGGAACGAGCAAGTTGAGCGGGACCGACTCAAGGGTGCATCGCAGGCCCGGTCGGTACCGTGGAAGACTTGAGCGAACCGAACTCAAGCTACTCGGAGGCAATCACCATGGCTCGTGCGGTCGGCATCGACCTCGGGACCACCAACTCCGTCGTCGCCGTCCTCGAAGGTGGCGAGCCGACGGTCATCGCCAACTCGGAAGGTGCCCGGACCACTCCGTCCGTGGTCGCTTTCGCCCGCAATGGCGAGGTGCTCGTCGGGCAGTCGGCGAAGAACCAGGCCGTGACGAACGTCGACCGGACGATCCGGTCGGTCAAGCGTCACATCGGCACCAACTGGTCAACGCCGGACATCGACGGCAAGAAGTACTCCGCACAGGAGATCAGCGCGCGCGTGCTGCAGAAGCTCAAGCGCGACGCCGAGTCGTACCTGGGCGAGACGATCACCGACGCGGTGATCACCGTCCCCGCATACTTCGAGGACGCGCAGCGCCAGGCCACCAAGGAGGCCGGCCAGATCGCGGGCCTCAACGTCCTGCGGATCGTCAACGAGCCCACCGCTGCCGCTCTGGCCTACGGGCTCGACAAGGGCGAGAAGGAGCAGACCATCCTGGTCTTCGACCTGGGTGGCGGCACGTTCGACGTCTCGCTGCTGGAGATCGGCGAGGGCGTCGTCGAGGTGAAGGCCACCAACGGCGACAACCACCTCGGTGGCGACGACTGGGACGAGCGGATCATCACCTGGCTCGTCGACAAGTTCAAGAACAGCCAGGGCATCGACCTGACCAAGGACAAGATGGCGATGCAGCGGCTGCGTGAGGCCGCTGAGAAGGCCAAGATCGAGCTGTCGAGCCAGTCGACGGCCACGATCAACCTGCCCTACATCACGGTCGACGCCGACAAGAACCCGCTGTTCCTCGACGAGACTCTGTCGCGGGCCGAGTTCCAGCGCATCACCTCCGACCTGCTCGACCGCACCCGTGCGCCGTTCAACCAGGTCGTGAAGGACGCCGGCATCTCCGTCGGCGACATCGACCACGTCGTGCTCGTGGGTGGTTCCACCCGCATGCCGGCCGTCACCGAGCTGGTGAAGGAGCTCACCGGCGGCAAGGAGCCCAACAAGGGCGTCAACCCGGACGAGGTCGTCGCCGTCGGCGCCGCCCTGCAGGCCGGTGTGCTGCGCGGTGAGGTCAAGGACGTCCTGCTGCTCGACGTCACCCCGCTGTCCCTGGGCATCGAGACCAAGGGTGGCGTGATGACCAAGCTCATCGAGCGCAACACCACGATCCCCACCAAGCGGTCGGAGATCTTCACGACGGCCGACGACAACCAGCCGTCCGTGCAGATCCAGGTGTTCCAGGGCGAGCGCGAGATCGCGTCCTACAACAAGAAGCTCGGCATGTTCGAGCTGACGGGCCTCCCGCCGGCCCCGCGTGGCGTGCCGCAGATCGAGGTGTCCTTCGACATCGACGCCAACGGCATCGTCAACGTGTCGGCGAAGGACCTGGGCACCGGCAAGAGCCAGGCCATGACGATCACCGGTGGTTCCGCCCTGGGCAAGGACGAGATCGACCGGATGATGCGCGAGGCCGAGCAGCACGCCGAGGAGGACAAGAAGCGCCGCGAGGAGGCCGAGGTCCGCAACCAGGCCGAGTCGCTCGTCTACCAGACGGAGAAGTTCGTCAAGGAGAACGACGAGAAGCTTCCGTCCGACGTCAAGGACAGCGTCAACGCCGCTCTCGGTGAGGCGCAGGCCGCGCTGAAGGGCACCGACACCGACGCGATCAAGTCGTCGATGGAGAAGCTCGCCACCGAGTCCCAGAAGATGGGCGCCGCGCTGTACCAGCAGCCGGGTGCCGATGGTGCCGCCACTCCGGGCGCCGACGGCGGCCAGGCCCAGGGCAGCAACAGCGCCGACGACGACGTCGTGGACGCCGAGATCGTCGACGAGGACAAGGACAAGAAGTGACCGAACGCGACCACCGCAACGAGCGCAGCGAGAACGGCGCAGAGGGCGAGCGGGTCGTGGTCCGGAACCGGCGCCGGATCGACCCGGCGACCGGTGAGGTTCGCGTCCCGGCCGAGGAGTCGGCCGGGACCGCCCCGGAGGCGCCGGCACCGGACAGCGCGGCCGACGTCCTCGCGGCCGCGGAGCTCGCCGCCCAGGTTGCCGAGCGCACCGCCGACCTGCAGCGGGTCAGCGCGGAGTACGCCAACTACCGGCGGCGTGTCGACCGCGATCGCGAGAGTGTGCTCGTCGGCGCGCGCGTGCAGTTCGTCTCCGAACTGCTCACCGTGCTCGACGACCTGGACCGCGCCGAGGCGCACGGCGATCTCACCGGTCCGTTCAAGGCGGTTGCCGACAAGCTCGTCGCCGTCGTGCAGAAGTTCGGCCTGGAGCCGTTCGGGCTGGAGGGCGAGCCCTTCGACCCGTCGGTCCACGAGGCCGTGCAGCACGAGGGGGGCGGGTCCGGCGGACCGACGGTCACGGTGGTCTCGGCGGTTCTCCGCCCCGGCTACCGCATCGCCGACCGCGTACTGCGGCCCGCGATGGTGGCGGTCACCGACCGCCCTGACGACGGCACCACCCAGCCTCCGCTGACCACCACAACTGAACCCGGCCCCGCTGAGGGGCTCTGAAAGACGCGAAGGAGGCGGAGTGACCCAGCGCGACTGGATCGAGAAGGACTTCTACCGCGAGCTGGGCGTCACCTCCGGCGCGTCCGCGGACGACATCAAGAAGGCGTACCGGAAGCTTGCGCGTGAGCTCCACCCGGACGCCAATCCGGGTGACGCCAACGCCGAGGCGCGGTTCAAGACCGTGTCCGAGGCGTACGGGGTGCTGTCCGACGAGAAGAAGCGCCGTGAGTACGACGAGACGCGTGCGCTCTTCGCCGGTGGCGGCGGCTACGGAGCCGGCGGGGGCTTCCCCGGCGGCTTCGGCGGCGGCGCGGCAGGCCAGGGCTTCGACCTGAACGACCTGTTCGGCCGGGCCGGTGCCGGGTCACCCGGCGCGGGCGGGGCAGGCGGGCTCGGCGACATCCTCGGTGGGATCTTCGGAAACCGCGGCGGGGCCGGCACCACCACCACGGGCCCTCGGGCGCAGCGTGGTGCCGACGTCGAGAGCGAGCTGCGTATCGACTTCATCGACGCCGTCCGCGGTGCGGAGGTGCAGCTGCGGCTGTCGTCGCCGGGCCGGTGTGAGCGGTGCGGCGGCACTGGTGCCCGGCCGGGCAGCACGCCGCGGCAGTGCCCCACCTGTGGTGGCGTCGGCCTGGTCAGCCGCAGCCAGGGCGCGTTCGCGTTCTCCGAGCCGTGCCGCGACTGCCGCGGCACCGGCCGGATCATCGACGACCCGTGCCCCGAGTGCGGGGGCGACGGCGTCAGCACCCGCACCCGCCTGCTCACCGTCCGGGTTCCGGCCGGTGTGGCCGACGGGCAGCAGATCCGGCTCAAGGGGCAGGGCGAGCCGGGCCGGGGTGGTGCACCGGCCGGTGACCTGTACGTGAAGGTGCACGTCAGCCCCCACCGGCTCTTCGGACGGTCGGAGCGCAACAACGACGACCTGACGCTGACGGTGCCGGTCACCTACCCCGAGGTGGCGCTCGGCAGCACGCTGACCGTGCCCACACTGGACTCCACCGTGTCGCTCAGGATTCCCCCGGGCACCTCGAGCGGGCGCACGTTCCGGGTCCGCGGGCGAGGTGTGAAGCGGAAGAGCGGAAAGACCGGTGACCTGCTCGTCACGGTCGAGGTGGCCGTGCCGAGCTCGCTCGACGACGGTGCCACCGAGGCGTTGCAGGCTTACGCCGAGGCCACCAAGTCGTTCGACCCGCGCGCAGATCTGCTCGGGGGCGGGTCATGAGCACCATCCCCGGCGGCCCGGCGCTACCGCCGGGCGCCAACCCGGACAGCCCCATCTTCGTCATCTCGGTGGCGGCGGAGCTGGCCGGGCTGCACGCCCAGACGCTGCGCAGCTACGACCGGCTGGGACTCGTGAGCCCCGGTCGGTCGCCTGGCGGCGGGCGGCGCTACTCCGTTCGTGACATCGCCCTGCTCCGCGAGGTCCAGCGGCTCTCCCAGGAGGAGGGCGTGAACCTCGCGGGCATCAAGCGGATCATCGAGCTGGAGCAGCTCGTCGACGAGCTGCGCGCCCGGCTGGACGAGCTGACACACGAGCTGATGGCCGCCCACGCCGCGGCGGAGCAGGCGGCAGCGAGCGTGCACGCCTCGTACCGGCGGGACCTGGTGCCGGTGGACCGACGCCAGGCCTTGGTGGTGTGGCGGCCGAAACCGCGCCGCGAAGAGAAGCAGAGCTGACCGCACGTACCTCTTGGCCACCGCACAGACGTCCTGACGTGTGCGCGGTGGCCAAGACGTGTGCGTGGTGGCTTGGTCAGTCCATCGTGAACGGGTCGTACCGGATGCGGTCGAGCGGTGTGCCCGCCACCAGCATTCGCGACACCGTGGAGCGGATCATGGCCGGTGACCCACAGACCAGCACGTCGTGGTCGGCCCACGCCCCGTAGCGCGTGACGACGTCGGCCAGGGTGCCCCGCTCGGCGCCCGAGCCGCCCTCGTCCTTCTCGACGACGGGGATGATGTCGAGCCAGGTGTTGCTGTAGGAGAGCCGCCGCAGGCTGGGGAAGTCGTACAGGTCGTCCCAGGTGCGGCCGCCCACGAACACCTGGGTGCGGGGCTGCTCCTCGCGCGTGGCCAGGTCCTCGAGGAGGGCCTTGATCGGAGCCATGCCGGTGCCGCCGGTGACCATCAGAAGCTCGCGTCCCGTGCCGGCTTCGACGTGCATGCGGCCCATCGGCGGCCCGATCCGCCAGGTGTCGCCGATCCGGGAGTGGGCGACGATCGCCCGGCTCACCCACCCGCCGTCGACGGCGCGGACGTGGAACTCCAGGGTGCCGTCGCTCCTCGGGGCGTTGGCCGGGGACAGGTAGCGCCACAGGCGTGGCCGCTGGGGCGTCTCCACACTCAGGTACTGGCCCGCCCGGTACGGGATCGCCTCGCTGGTCTGCACCGTGATCACCGCGAGGTCCCATCCGACGCGTCGGTGGTCCACCACCCGCCCGAGCCAGGACGCGGGGCCGCGGTCGGCCTGTGCGGCACTGATCATGGCGGCGGCGACGATCGCGTAGGCCTCGGACCAGGCCTTCTGGACCTCCGGCGTCCATGCAGCGCCGGAGTGGTGGCTGATGGTGCCGAGCAGCGACGCCCCGACCGCGTCGTAGTGCTGGGCGAGCACCCCGAACTTGCGGTGGTCGCGTCCGAGCTGCTCGAGGAAGGGCGTGAGGTCGTCGGGCTGGTCGACCATCTGGACGACGTGCACGAGCGCCCGCAGCAGGCGGCTGCGCTGCACCTCCATGTTGACCGGGAAGAGGTCGCGGGTCTGCGGGGCGATCTGGAACAGCGTGGCGTAGAAGTACCGCCCGAGGTCGTCCATGTGCGGCTCGACCACCGCGAAGCTGGAACGGATCAGCTCGACCATTCCGGACTGCTCGCTGCGGGGCGCGCCGACGCTGGGGAGGTCGGCAGCGAGCAACTGTTCAGCGGTCATGGATGGCCGACTCTTCCTGCTCGATGATCGGGGGGCGAGGGAGGGGCGTCCCTGGCCGGGGCAGCCTAACGCTCCGAGAGCGCCTTGGAGACCCTCCGTGCCTGGACCAGATCGTGTGGTGGCAGAAATGCCTCGTCCCCACCGCCGACCGTTCGGCGAACCGGCGGTCCGCAGGCAGGCGCGGGGTCAGCCGTGGCGCAAGCGGCGCACCGTTCTCACGACGATCGCCAGGCCACCCAGCAGGCCCAGCACCAGCCACACCAGCGCAGCGAACACCCCGACCCCGGTGATCAGGACGACGACGAGGAGCAGCACGCACGCGGCGACGGCGGCGTACGTGAGGCGCAGCGGCCCGTCCCCCTGCAGCGCCGCACGGACCACGGGCCTGGTCTGCTTGGGGAGGTATCGGACGGTCCACCACGTCAGTCCGCCCGCGATCACCAAGGTCACGGCTGCGGCGATGCGGCCCGACCACGTCGAGTCGAGCGGATCCTCTCCGCTGGAGACGATCACGGCCACGGTGGCCACCGCGAGCAGCATCCGCAGCCGCCAGGACAACTGCCAGAGCACCGCAGTGATGGTCTGCATGACCTTGGGCATCCCCGGCGCGAGCATGCCGGCGTCGATGAGCCCGCGCAGAGCCTGCGCGGGGCGGTGCCCTCTGGCGTCGAGGACGGCCAGGTCGTGCCTGGCCACGGCATGCTGCGGATCGAGCCGGAGCACCTCCTCGTAGGCCTGGCGGGCCGTCTCCTTGTCCCCGAGATCGCTGGTGACGTCGGCGAGCAGGAAATGCGACGCCGGGGAGTTCGGAGCGAGCTCCACGACCCGCCCGGCGGCCTGTGCTGCCTCGGGCAGGCGCCCGGCCCGCTTCAGCACCTCGGCGTACATCGTGGCGCCCGGGGTCTCCTCCGGGGCGAGTGTCACGGCCCGATACGCGGCCTCGACGGCCTCGTCGTGCCTGCCGAGTCCGGAGAGGAGCGCGGCCCGCAGCACGTGCGGCCGGTCGAACTCCGGAGCGGCGGCCGACGCTGCTTCGGCCGCGGCCAGCCCGTCGACGAGCTGCCCGGACTCGTACAGCACGGCCGCCAGCCCCAGGAGCAGCCCGGGATCGTTCGGGGAGGCGGCGAGCGCCTCGCGCGCGGCCCGTTCGGCGTCGTCGAGCCGGCCGAGGAGGCGCAGCTGTTCCACGCGGTGGAACGCGGTCGTCACAGCTTCTTGTGCTTCCGTAGGTAGGCCGAGAGGTCGTCGTAGTCGCCGTCGGAGTTGGAGAACGCGACGACGTTGCGGGCCGTGGCGAACCACGCTCCGGTGCTCGGCCGGACCTCCTTCACGGCCGCCTCCAGGTCCTTCGTGGTCAGCGCGTGCAGCCGGCCGATCTGCATCGACAGGGCGAGGGCCCGCTCGGCTGCCGTGGTGCAGACGTGCGCGACGTCGGCCCCGGAGAAGTGTTCGGTGAGCCGGACGATCCGGTCGAGGTCGACCTCGGCCACCGGGCGGTCGCGCAGGTGGTAGCGCAGGATCGCGGCGCGCGCCGGGGCGTCCGGCGGCAGGACGAGCACCATGCGGTCGAACCGGCCGGGGCGGCGCAGGGCGCTGTCGACGTCCCACGGGTGGTTGGTGGCACCGAGGGTGAAGACGCCGTCGTTGTTCCCGCCCAGGGAGTCCATCTCGCTCAGCATCTGGTTGACCGTGTTACGCATGCTGTTGGCGTGGCTGAGTTGCGAGCGCTTCTGGCCGAGGGCGTCGAGCTCGTCGAAGAACAGCACGCACGGAGCGCGGCGCCGGGCCTCGGCGAAGATCCGGGCCATGTTGCGCTCGCTCTGACCGGTGTACATATCGAGGACGTCGGAGACGCCGACGGTGAAGAAGTTCGCCCCGAGCTCGCCCGCGACAGCACGGGCGATGAACGTCTTTCCGCAGCCGGGAGGTCCATACAGGAGCAGGCCGCCCGTGAGGGTCTTGCCGAAGGCCTTGGCGAGCTCCGGGTTGCGCATGGGTCCGAGGAAGGCGAGCTCCAGGCGCTGCTTGACGTCCTCCATGCCGCCCACGTCGGCCAGCCGGATGCCGGGCTGCTCGATGTCCTCGACGACCGGTGACGACTCGCCGTGGGCGAGCACCGGCTCCGGGGTGCCGGCGACCTCCTCCTCGGCGTGCGTCCAGTCGTAGCCTTGCAGCCGGTGCTGCCCCGTTCTGTCGGGAGCCGGCGGCGCTGCGGGAGCCGGCTCGGCAGGCGCGGGCGCGGCGGCCACCTCCGGGGCGGGGGGCGCTGTGAGCCCGCTGGTCAGACGTTGCAGGAGGCCCATTGCGTCGGTGTTGGACGCGTCGCGGGCCAGCACCTGGATGCAGTGCTGCAGGGCCTCCGTGCTCCGGCCTCTTTCGGCCAGCAGCCCGGCCACATGCAGCCGGAGCGGAACGTCGTCAGGGGCGGTGGTCACCGCCGTGAGCAGGCTGGTCAGGAGAACATCGTCAGACATCGGCCGGAAGTATCGCCGAGACAGGGGCCTGGCTTTGCCTTGAGCGGAACAGACTCAACTTTCCTTACGTTCTTCCAAGCGACGGGCACGATGGTGCCCAGGCGACGATGCAGGAGGTACAGGGGATGGACTCTTTCAACCCCACCACCAAGGCGCAGCAGGCCATCTCGGCCGCCGTGCAGGCTGCTGCGCTCGCCGGCAACCCCGATGTCGGCCCGACGCACCTGTTGGGAGCTCTGCTCGCCCAGGGTGACGGGATCGCGGTGCCGCTGCTCACGGCGGTGGGTGCTGATCCGGCGGCCGTGCGGGGTGAGCTCGCGCAGCTCGGCAACCGCCTGCCCTCGGCGGCAGGTGCCACGGTGAGCGCCCCGCAGCTGTCCCGCGATGCCATCGCGGCGATCACCGCTGCCCAGCAACTAGCCACGGAGATGGGCGACGAGTACGTCTCCACCGAGCACCTGCTGTTCGGGCTCGCATCGGCGCATAGCCAGGTCGCCGACCTGCTGCGCCGCCACGGAGCCACGCCGGAGGCGCTGCGCGAGGCGTTCAGCAAGGTCCGCGGCAGCTCGCGGGTGACGAGCCCCGACCCCGAGGGCACCTACCAGGCCCTGGAGAAGTACGGCGTCGACCTCACCGAGCGGGCCCGCAAGGGCGAGCTCGACCCGGTGATCGGGCGCGACACCGAGATCCGCCGCGTCGTGCAGGTTCTGTCGCGGCGCACCAAGAACAACCCGGTGCTCATCGGTGAGCCCGGCGTCGGCAAGACGGCGATCGTCGAGGGGCTCGCCCAGCGGATCGTGGCGGGCGACGTCCCGGAGTCGCTGCGCGGCAAGCGTGTCGTGGCGCTCGACCTCGGGTCGATGGTCGCCGGCGCGAAGTACCGCGGTGAGTTCGAGGAGCGGCTGAAGGCCGTCCTGAAGGAGATCACCGACTCGGCGGGCCAGGTCATCACGTTCATCGACGAGCTCCACACGATCGTCGGTGCGGGTGCCACCGGCGAGGGCGCGATGGATGCCGGCAACATGATCAAGCCGATGCTGGCCCGCGGTGAGCTGCGGATGGTCGGCGCCACCACGCTGGACGAGTACCGGCAGCGCATCGAGAAGGACCCTGCGCTGGAGCGCCGTTTCCAGCAGGTACTGGTGGGCGAGCCCAGCGTCGAGGACACCATCGGCATCCTGCGCGGGCTCAAGGAGCGCTACGAGGTGCACCACGGCGTCCGGATCACCGACGCCGCTCTGGTGGCCGCTGCCACGCTGTCCGACCGGTACATCACCGCCCGGTTCCTCCCCGACAAGGCGATCGACCTCGTCGACGAGGCTGCGTCGCGACTTCGCATGGAGATCGACTCCCGTCCCGTGGAGATCGACACGGTCGAGCGAGCCGTGCGTCGGCTGGAGATCGAGGAGATGGCGCTGGAGAAGGAGGACGACCCCGCCTCCCGCGACCGGCTCGACGCGCTGCGTGCCGAGCTGGCGGAGAAGCGCGAGGAGCTGTCCGCCCTCACCGCCCGGTGGCAGAACGAGAAGGGCGCGATCGAGAGCGTCCGCGAACTGAAGGAGCAGCTCGAGGGGCTGCGTGGAGAGTCGGAGCGCGCCGAGCGCGACGGCGACCTCGGCAAGGCGGCTGAGTTGCGCTACGGGCGCATCCCGGCGCTGGAGAAGAGGTTGGAGGAGGCCACGGACGTCACGGCCCCCGATGCCGACGTGATGCTGAAGGAGGAGGTCGGCCCGGACGACGTGGCCGACGTCGTCTCCGCGTGGACCGGTATCCCCGCGGGCCGCATGCTCGAGGGCGAGACGGCCAAGCTGCTGCGCATGGAGGACGAGCTCAGCAAGCGGGTGGTCGGGCAGTCCGAGGCCGTGCGCGCTGTGTCCGACGCCGTGCGCCGGGCGCGGGCGGGGATCGCCGACGAGAACCGGCCCACCGGGTCGTTCCTGTTCCTCGGCCCCACCGGCGTGGGCAAGACCGAGCTGGCGAAGGCGCTCGCCGAGTTCCTGTTCGACGACGAGCGGGCGATGGTCCGCATCGACATGAGCGAGTACTCGGAGAAGCACAGCGTCGCCCGGCTCGTCGGTGCCCCGCCCGGCTACGTGGGCTATGACCAGGGTGGCCAGCTCACGGAGGCCGTGCGGCGCCGTCCGTACACGGTGGTGCTGTTCGACGAGGTCGAGAAGGCGCACCCGGACGTCTTCGACACGCTGCTCCAGGTGCTCGACGACGGCCGCCTGACCGACGGCCAGGGCCGCACGGTCGACTTCCGCAACACGATCCTCGTGCTCACGTCCAACCTGGGCACGCAGGCGATCTCCGACCCGTCGCTCGACGATCGGGGCCGCAAGGATGCCGTGATGGCGATCGTGCAGCGACACTTCAAGCCGGAGTTCCTCAACCGGCTCGACGACGTCGTGGTGTTCCACGCGCTGTCCACGGAGGAGCTCACGCACATCGTCGACATCCAGCTCGACGTCCTGCGTCGCCGGCTGGCGAAGCGGCGGCTCACGCTGGAGGTCTCCGATGCGGGCCGCGAGTGGCTGGCCATGAACGGTTTCGACCCCGTCTACGGGGCGCGGCCGCTGCGGCGGCTCGTGCAGTCGGCGATCGGCGACGCGCTCGCGAAGGAGTTGCTGTCCGGCGACATCCGCGAGGGCGACACCGTGCGCGTCGACCTCGACCCCATGGCGAGCGGTGGCATGGGTGGTCTGATCGTCGGCCGGGCGATGCCCGCAACGATCTGATCCAGTCGCCTGACGAACGGGGAGGGTGCCGGGTCGGTCACATGTGGGCCGGACCAGCACCCTTCCCGCCGTGGTGCCCCCGAGATCTCGCCATCGTGGGCTCGTGCCTTGCGCGCGGTACGGATCTGCTGTGACATCGAATGGACGCAGACACCGAGATCACGACCAGGAGGGGACATGACCGCCGGCGAGGAGATCGTGCTCGGCCCGCTGCCCAAGGGCATCACGCTTGCGAGCGAGGGCATGAACAAGAAGGTGTGGAACGTGCTCGGCCACACCTACTCGATGAAGGCCGCGAGCGAGTCGAGCTTCGCCTTCGAGACCTACGACCCGCCCGGCACCGGCGTGCCCCCACACGTGCATCCCACCCAGGACGAGCACATCTACGTGCTCGAGGGAGTGTTCACGCTCTACCTCGACGGCCAGTGGGAGACCGCAGGCCCTGGCGACACCGTGCGGATGCCGAGGAACCTCCCGCACGCGTACTACAACCGCGGCGAGGTGCCGACCCGAGGGCTCTTCTGGGTCAGCCCCGCCGGGCGTCTCGCTGCGCTGTTCGACAACCTGCACAACCTCGAGGACCCCGCCGAGGTCGTGCGGCTCTCCGCGCAGCACGACGTGGACTTCCTGCCGCCTGGTTCGGTCGAGGGCGCCTGAGGCTCCCCGCGGTCACGACGGGCGGTTCACCTGCTCGCTCGACGACCCGGATGCCCGGGCGTACCCGCTGACCACGGCGTCGATCTCCTCAGAGGTGATCACGTCCTCGAGCCGGGAGAACCCACGGGGAGCCCGGCGTTCGACCTCGTCGATCACGACCTCCGGCCCGCCCACCCGGTTGCGCAGCACCACCTCGCTCGTGGTGGGTAGGCGGTCGTCCTCGTACGCCTTCAGCGCGCGGACGGGGTCGGCGTGCTCGGCGAGGTGGCTGCTGATGCTCGTGGCGTCGAGGATCGCCTGGCCGGCTCCGTTGGAGCCCATCGGATACATCGGGTGGGCGGCATCGCCCAGGAGCGTCACCCGGCCACTGGTCCAGTAGGGCAGGGGGTCCCGATCGCACATCGGGAACTCGAAGCGCTCCGGCGTCGCGCGGATGAGACCTCTGTGGTCGACGTGCGGAACGTGGAATCGATCGAGATGCCCCGCGAACTCGTCCAGGTCGGCGGAACGCGACCAGTCCTGACGACGGGGCGGTGGGTCGCCTTCCTGGCCGGTCAGCACGCAGACCGCCCAGTTGGTGAGGTTCGTGCCGGGGCTCCGCCCCTCCGCGATCGGGTAGATCACCAGCTTCGCCGCAATGCCGCCGGCGATGATCATCGAGCGTCCGGTGCCGAACTCCGGCCAATCCGTGGCTCCTCGCCACATCAGCACGCCGTTCCAGCGGGGCGGGCCCTCGTCGGGGAAGAGGCTGGCGCGCAGTGCCGAGTGGATCCCGTCGGCGCCCACGAGCACGTCGCCCCGGACCATTCCCAACGTCTCTCCGCTGAGATCGACGAACTGCGCACTCACCCCGTCGGCGTCCTGTTCGAACCCGACCAACCGGTGGCCGGTCCGCACCGCGTCGGGACCCAGACGCTCCAGCACCGCCCGCAGCAGCACGCCCTGCAGCCTGCCCCGATGGTAGGAGAGCTGCGGAAACGCGAACCCGGCCGCCGTGCCGCACGGTCTACGGAGAATCTCCTGCCCTAGCCGATGGTGGTACGACAGCTCCCTGATCCGGATCCCCGCCTCGTCCAGCCGGTCGAGGAGCCCGAGCGCGGCCAGCTCCTTCACCGCGTGCGGCAACGCGTTGATGCCGACTCCGAGCGGGCGGATGTGCTCGCTCTGGTCGTAGACCGTGCAGTCGATGCCTTCATGGTGCAGCCGTAGAGCGGTGGTGAGGCCCCCTATGCCCGCTCCCACGATGATGACCCGCATGACGGTTCCCCCCGTCGTATCGATCAGCCCAGGATGGACCAGAGAGGCCCGTCACACATCTGTCCGACTCGGATCGCCACCAACGAGTCGGTGGATGGCACCCCGCGTCCGTTCACCCAGGAGGCTGTACCGGCGACATCAGGTGATCGGGCGTCCGCGCAGATCGAGGACCATCGGTCTAGGCTCCGGCCGTGGGACTCTCACCGACGGTGTGGTTCGTCATCGCCGTGATCGCCTTGGTGCTCGGCGCCGGCCTGGTGTTCGCCGACCGTCGGGGTGTGCCGGGCGGCGCCAAGGACCGGAAACGTTGGGCTGCCACGCACGACTGGGAGTACCTCGACACCGATCCCGTGCTGCCGAGCCGGTGGCGCTACGGGACGATCCACCAGGGTGGGCCCGGGGTGGCCCGCAACCTGATGAGTGGTGACGTGCCCACCCCCGAGGGACCGCGGCACGCCTACGTGTTCGACCACGAGCAGGCAGGCCGGCTCAACTCCGTGCTGGTGGCGGTGCAGGTGCAAGAACAGCTGCCCGCAGCCGTGGAACTGCGGCTCCCGTCGGCCCCGCTTCCCGACGATGCCGGCCTCGACCTGCTGGAGCCCGTCGGCGAGCGGTACGCGTTCGTCTCCGACCCCGACGTCGTGCGGCACCTCATCACGCCCCGCCTGGCGAAGGCCAGCGACCTCGTCGGCGACGACGTCGAGCTGTTGTGGGCGGAGGAGTCCTGGGTGCTCGCCACCGCTCCGCTGGGGTCCAGCTCGGAACGCGTGCAGGAGCTGCTCGCCGACCTCGCCGAGGTGGCCGCGGTGCTCGAGCAGTCTCTCCGGGTCAAGCGGCGCTGACCTGCCGCGACGCCGTCAGGGTGGCGCCTCAGTAGGCTCCGTCCGTGCCCATCGCGCTCATCACCGGAGCCACTTCTGGCATCGGCGCCGCATTCGCATCCCGCCTGGCACGTGACGGCCGGGACCTCGTACTCGTGGCGCGGAACCGCGAACGCCTGGAGGCCGCCGCGGTCGGGTACCGGGCTGCCGGTGTCGCCGTCGAGGTGCTGCCCGCGGATCTGTCCGTCGAGGAAGAGCGCGCCCGGGTTGCGGCGCGGCTGTCGAGCGCGGATGCCGCACCCGTCGACCTGCTGATCAACAACGCCGGCTACACGACCGGTGGCCTGCTCGACGTGGACAGCTCGGCCTTGCGAAGCCAGCTCGAGGTCAACGTGGCGGCCGTGCTCGAGCTGACCGTCGCGGCCTTGCCCGGCATGATCGACAGAAGCCGCGGTGCCGTGATCAACGTGTCGAGCATCAGCGGGTTCCTGCCCGGCAACTCGCAGTACAGCGCGGACAAGGCGTGGGTCACGGCCTTCACCGAGGCGGTGGCGGCCAAGGTCGCCGCCACCGGCGTGCGCGCGATCGCGCTCTGTCCCGGCTATGTCCGCACGGAGTTCCACGAGCGCGCCGGACTGGACGTCGGCGGCCGGAAGGGCCCGTTCTGGCTCGACGCGGACCGCGTGGTCGAGGAGTGTCTGGCGGATCTTGCGAGGGGAAAGGTCGTGTCGGTACCGAGCCCGCAGTACAAGGTCGTCGCTGCCGTGGTGGATCTGTTGCCCCGGCCGTTGGTCCGGCGACTGGTCAACTTCGCCCAGCGGGACCGCAAGTGATCGTCCCCTCCGGCGCTTGTGAAGGATGACGGCATGAACCCAGACACCGAGCGGGAGGAGCTGGCGGCCCTGATCCGCGAGCTTGGCGTGGTGCACGGCCGCGTCACTCTGTCCTCGGGCGCCGAGGCCGACTACTACGTCGATCTGCGACGGGCCACCCTCGAACACCGGGCTGCGCCGCTGGTCGGCAGGCTCCTACGGGTGCTCACCGCCGACTGGGAGTACTCGGCCGTCGGCGGCCTGACCCTCGGCGCCGACCCGGTGGCCGATGCCGTTCTGCACGCCGCGGCGGCCGAGCGGGCGGCGCTGCCCGATACCCCGCCCGTCGACGCGTTCGTCGTGCGGAAGGACACCAAGCAGCACGGCATGCAGCGCCTCATCGAGGGACCGGACATCGCCGGGCGCAACGTTCTCGTCGTGGAGGACACCTCGACGACCGGGGCGTCCGTGCTCACCGCGGTGCGGGCGGTACGTGATGCCGGAGCCACCGTCGTCGGTGTCGCCACCGTGGTGGATCGGGACACCGGCGCGCGCCAGGTGATCGAGGACGAAGGAATTCCGTATCGAGCGCTGCTCGGGCTGGCCGATCTCGGCCTGGGCTAGCCCTCCGCGTACCCCCCGTACGACCGGAACGCGTGTGGCCGGCCGGGGTTCGCCCGGCACAGCCACACGCGTTCCGTGCGACGGCTCTGGTGGGGTTACTCCACCGTGATGCGCACCGCGTCGAAGGCGGGAGTCTGGTCGGCCCGCTGCATCATCGGGATGCGGTGGGAGCCGTCACCTGCCCACACCGCGCACTGGGCGGTGCCGGCGGTCGGCATCCCCGTCACGGTGATCTTCACGGTGTCGGGCTCGGCGCCACCACCATTGTCCTGCGTGGCGAGGAAGAACTCCGGCGCGGGCGCAGCGTCCGGCGCGGTGTCGGTGGTCTCGAGCATCCGGCAGGCGGTGTGGAAGTGCCCGCGCTGCAGGCCGTCCTCGTTGAGGAAGGAGCTCTCGAGGTAGTAGCCACCCGCTGCGGCACCGAGGAACCGGTCGCGCACCAGGTTGCGGGTGCTCACGGAGATCGTGAACTTCTCGTTCGCGCGGACGCTGCGGGGTGAGTCCGTGATGAGCAGCGACGGGCTCTTGTCCTCCGACGCCACCTCGCCGAACGCCGTGCTCACACAGCGCGGGGCGAGCTGGAAGCCGTCGTGGGGCTGGAGCTTGCTCTCCGTGCAGTCCCTGCCCAGCACGTCGAGCCCGTTGTTCTCGGCGGGCGGCTGCTCGTCGCCGTTGTCGCCCTGGCCGTTGTCGTCCTGCCCGTTGTTGCCCTGCCCGTTGTTGCCCTGCCCGTTGTTGCCCTGCCCGTTGTCGCCCTGCCCGTTACCGCCGCCGCCGTTGTTGTCGCCGCCGTTGTCATTGCCGTTGTTGTCGCCGCCTTGGCCGTTGTCGCCCTGGCCGTTGTCGCCGTTGTTGTTTCCGCCTTGGCCGTTCTCGTTCTGGCCGCTGTCGCCGTTGTTGTCGCCGTCTTGGCCGCCGTTTCCGCCGTTGTTGTCGCCGGAACCTTCTGAATTGTTGTCATCGGGGGCCTGCCCCGGGTTGCCGCCGTGGTTCTGGCCGCCTTCGGCGCTGTGGCCGCTGTGACCCGATCCGCCTGCCGGGGTCGACACGCTGCTGTTGCCCGAGGACGCGTATGCGTAGTCGCAGGCGGTGGGAAGGACGGTCACCACCAGGGCGGCCGCAGAGATCGCGAGCTTACGCACCGTGCTCCGGTGTCGTTCGCTTCTGGACGGGGACATGAAGCTCCGTTCGGGGTCGGGGAGCGGGGAACCGGAGAGCCGAGTGGCCACTCCGGCTGGGATCCGGCGGCTTGGGAGCGTTGAGCTAGCGCCGGGAATGGCGGGACTTGGCGGACTTGGAACGGCCGCCGCTGCGATGGGATCCGCTGTCGGACACGGCGCGGTGGGATCCGGTGCCGGACACAGCGCGCTGCGATCCGGTATCGGAGACGGTCCGGTGGGACCCCGTGTCGGAGACGGCCCGGTGTGAACCGGTCTCGGAAACCGTGCGGTGGGATCCGGTGTCGGAGACCGTGCGGTAGGAACCGGTGTCGGACACCGCCCGGCGGGACCCGCTGTCGGAGACCCACCGATGCGACCCGGTTTCGGTGACGGTGCGGTGGGGGCCCGTGTCCGAGACGCTGCGGGTCGATCCGGTGGTGGAGTAGGTCGAGGTGCCTGCGTCGAGTCCGGCGCCGACGGGCGACTCCAGGTGGGAGAAGCGGGGGCCTGCGATCGCCGCGACGGGCGTGAGTTCGGGGAGGGGCGCCGCGGCGGGTGCCGGGCTGCGCTGCGGCACGGTGACCCTGCTCCGTTTCGCGGCGTTACGGCTGCGCACGGCGGCGAACGCGGCGATGGCCGCGAGGAGCGCGGCGACGAACACCAGAATCGGCACGATGAGGTCGCTGGTCTGGGTACCACCGGAGAGCAGGCCCGGCGATGCCTCCGGGAGCGCCGCGTAGTCCACCAGACCCGTGCCCTCGAGATATCCGATGTGCCGGCTGACGAACGCGTTGGCCGTCTCGGCGAACTGACGCACCAGCTCGTTACGCGTGGTGGCCCGCACCTGAGCGATGATCGGCAGCACGGTGCCGTGCGCGTCGCGCAGCCGCTGGACGAACACGCGGTCGTAGTCCGAGCCCGTCTGCCGCGAGATCTCGTTCATCCAGCCGACCTGCTGGTCGCTGGGGCTGCTCGGCAGCAGCACGCCGAGCTGGTTGGCGGCCTTACGGACCTCCGCGTCGAGGTTGGCGTGTTCCTCGGAGATCTTCCGTCCGGCTTCCTGCACCTCGGGGGAGCTCGCCTGCGTCTCCGCCTGCTGACCCGTCGGTCCTTCCCAGAGGCCGGCGAGCCTCACCTTGACGAGCAGGTCACGGTCGGCCGGTCCCAACGGTCCCCACTGGGTCTGGGTCCAGCCGCCGGTGCCGGGAGTCCCGGCGGCCCACGATTGGTACACCGATGCGGACACGGCGAGGATCACGGCGACGATCACGGCGCGGCGAAGCAAGCGGGGGATACTGCGGAGCATCGGAGCCTTCCTGATGGTTCACACGAAGTCGAACTGTTCGGTGTGCACGCGGGCCGGTGCCACACCGAGGGTGTCGAGAGCGCTCAAGGCGTCCGTGACCAACGCGGGCGGGCCACAGATGAAGAAGTCGAGATCGTCGGGGTGCTGCCCTTCCGGAAGCACCATCGAGAGCAGGCCGGCACCGATGTCGCCGGTGTAGCCGTCCCAGCCGTCGTGCGGACGGCGCAGCACCTCGGTGACCACGAGATCGAGGTGGAACCGCAGCTCCGCGAGCTCGTCGCGGAACAGCAGGTCTTCCGGTGAGCTGGCCACGACGACCAGCCGGTACGGCCGCGGATCCCCCCGGTGCGCGGCCGTGCGGAGCATGCTCATCATCGGCGTGATCCCGACGCCGCCGGCGATCATCACGAAGCCGGCCCCCGCGCCGACGTCGTTGGTGAAGGCGCCGTGCGGGCCGTCCACCCAGACCGGGGAGCCCGGCGGGAGGCGGCGCAACGCGCGGGTGAAGTCCCCGGCGTGGCGGATCGTGAACTCGGTGGTGTCCATGTGCGCGCTGGAGGCGATCGTGAAGGGGTGCTCCTCGGCGGTCACCGACCGGTCCAGCCGGATCCAGGCGAACTGGCCGGGCGCGAAGGCCCAAGAGTTCACCGGCGGACCGTGCCGTTGGCGCCGAGGCTCCAGCACGAGCGTGCTCACCGTCGAGTTCTCGCGGCGCACTTCCCGGACCAGGAACTCGGTGGACGTGTCGAACATCGGGCGCCATGCCCAGCGGTAACCGAAGATCCCGACCACGATGGCCGCGAGCAGTCCGAAGACGGTGCCGGTCGCCGGCATGGCCACGAGGTGGTCGAGCCACCACACGTGCAACGCCGACAACGTGATCACCACGACTGCCAGCGCAACGTGGAGCCACCGCCACAGCTCGTAGCGAAGCCCCGTCCGCCCCTTCAGGGCGACGAGCGCGACGAGAGCGGCGAGTGCGACGGTCGCCCCGACCGCGGCACGTGCCCGGGCAGGGGCCGTCTCGAAGTTCAGCAGCGCGACGTTGGCCGGGTTCGCGGCGACGACGCAGGCGAGATGGACGAATACCAGCGTCGCCGTGACCACGCCGAGGAACCGATGGATGTCGATCACGCTCTCGATGCCGAACGCACGGTTCAGAGACCGGAGCCGGGACGGCAGGACCGCCGCCGAAACCAGCGCGGAGAGCGCCAGCAACCCGGTCACGACGGAGAGGTGATCCCACAGCGGCTCGTTGGGTGCGATCGCGAGCCACATGAGGGAGGGCGCGACGACGATGAGGCCGAAGACGCTCAGCCACGCCGTGCGCACCATCCGTTGATCCATGGGCGGGACGGTAGGAGGCAGCCTCAGGTCCAGGTTGCGAAGCTGAGAACGCAGTGGGCCGGAAGCGGCTGCTGGCGCGACGAGTGGTCGCGGTATTGCTCCGAATGTCCTAGTACTTGGGGCCGAATGCCGCGTAACACCCTCAGGTCCGGCTGCGATCTCGCCGCGCAAACCGCCGTTCGCCACTCGCCGCTGGCGGCCCACCGCACGAGGACGGACGTCGAGGACGAACGGGACCACCGGCACGACGGACGGATCTCGCCCCAACCGCCAGCAGCCGAACCCGGCGAGTCGCCCGTTCCTCGCACCGCTGACGGCTCCCCCACAAACACGCGAGTCGCCCGTATTCAGTTCGAGAGTCGCCCGACTTCTGGGCGCGCCGTCGTGTGGATCAGTGGGGGCGACCCGTGCCCCGGTGCGCGAGCCGCCCGTTCGCACACTACGAGCAGCCCGCCCCCGGCGCAGTGTTCGCGACGCAATCGTTGCCCTCCGGCACAACGAGCAACGGCCGAACCCGGGCACGGGCGGAGCGCGGGAGAATTCGGTCATGAGCAAGGACGAGACGGAGCCGGCCGAGGACGGGCCCGCACCAGCACGCCGGAGCGCAGCGACGCGGGACGGGCGGCTCGTCGACTCCGAACGGACACCTCACGCTCGGGACGAGGGCCACTCGCGGGAGGGCGGCGGCCGGGCGACTTCGGCGCGGGATTCGAGCGGCTCGCGTGGGGGTGAGGAGCGGGCGACTCACGCTCGGGATGAGGGCCACTCGCGCGCGGGGGGCGGCCGGGCGACTCCGGCGGAGGACGCGGGCAGCTCGCACGGGGGTGGCGGCCGGGCGGCTCAGCCGGAGGAAGCAGGCGACTCGCGGGAAGGCTGGGAGCAGCCGGCTCGGGGCCGGGTTTCGGGCGACTCGCGCGGGAGCGGGGAGCGGGCGACGCGGGCGGAGGAAGCGGGCGACTATCGGGGGGAGGTTGCCGGTGACGATGCCGAGGTCGGCGGCGGGCCCAGCGAGTGGCAGGTGCCGGGACAGGTCGGCGTCGGGCCGTGGCCGGGCGGCCGGACGGCCTGGCCACAGGGCGAGCGCTACGACCCCGACCTGCTCGAACACGGCGACGCGCGCAACGTCGCCGATGCCTATCGCTACTGGCGCCGTGAAGCCGTGGCCGCCGAACTCGCCCGGCGCGCGCATCCGTTCCACGTGGCGATCGAGAACTTCGGCCACGACCACAACATCGGCACGGTGGTGCGTACCGCCAATGCGTTCGGCGCGGCGGGCGTGCACATCGTCGGGCGGCGGCGCTGGAACCGCCGCGGCGCGATGGTGACCGACCGCTACCTGCAGGTGCACCACCACGACGACGTCGCCGGCCTGATGACGTTCGCGACGGAGCACGGGCTCGTCGTGGTCGCCGTGGACAACACGCCCGGCGCGCAGCGGCTCGAGACCGCGGACCTGCCGCGCAACTGCCTGCTGTTGTTCGGCCAGGAAGGCCCCGGGGTGACCGGTGAGGCGCACGCGGCCGCCGCGATGACGGTGTCGATCGCCCAGTTCGGCAGCACCCGTTCGATCAACGCGGGCGTGGCCGCTGGCATCGCTATGCACGCCTGGATCCGCCGGCACGCGGACCTGTCGGACGCGTGGTGAACGAGCCCGGCAGACGACGAACGCGCACTGGTTCATCGTGCCGGCGGACCCACTGCGCGCTCGCCACGAACCCGGTCGAAAACCCGGCTGGAGATCGGTCCTGAGGTACCTAGACTCCGCCCGTGACCAGCCGCCAGACGCTCGTGTTCGACGCCGACGACACGTTGTGGGAGAACAACGTCCTCTTCGAGCGGGTGATCGATGCGTACCTCGACTGGCTGGCACACCCCACCCTCGACCGGGCGGCCACCCGCGCGGTGCTGGACGAGGTGGAGCGGGCCAACGTCGTCGTCCACGGGTACGGCAGCGCAAGCTTCCTGCGCAGCCTCGGCGACACCTTCCAGCGGCTCAACGAACGCCCCGCCACGACGGCCGAGGCGCGCCGGATCGAGGAGCTCGCAGGCGCCCTGGTCAACCACGAGGTCGAGCTCGTGCCGGGGGTGGCCGAGACGCTCGCCGAGCTCGGCGAGCGCCATGACCTCCGCCTGCTCACCAAGGGCGATCACGCCGAGCAGCAGCGCAAGATCGACGCGTCCAACCTTGCGCACCACTTCCGCAGCGTGCACATCGTGGCCGAGAAGCGGGAGACGACGTACCGCGAGCTCGTTGCCGAGCAGGGGCTCGTCCCGGCCACCACGTGGATGATCGGGAACTCGCCACGGTCGGACATCCTCCCGGCCCGTGCGGCAGGCCTCGGGGCGGTGTTCATCCCGAACCGGTACACCTGGGTGCTCGAGCACGACGAGCTTGACCTCGACGACCATGGTGTGCTGCACCTGCAGCGGTTCACCGAACTGGTCGAGCACTTCTGAGGAGAGCTAGCAGAGGTACTCGGACGGCCTGCGGAGCATGGCGAGGAGCATCGCCGGCAGCATCAGGACGTGGCCGAGCACGAACATCGCATCGGCCGACAGCCAGCCCGCCCAGAACGGCGGGAGAAGCACCACGAACGGCACGTACATCGCCAGGCCCATCTCCGCGATGGCCACCCACCGGTGCCGGCGCACGGCCATCCAGAGGGCCATGCCCAGCGTCATGTTCGTGGCCATGACGAGAAGGTGGAGCTCGGTGCTTCCGTGCAGCTCGGGCCACAACGGCCCGAGCGCCACCATCCCGACGACCATCGCGAGCAGCATCTCGAGGAAATGGCGCCAGAAGCGGCGGTCGGCGAGCGCCGCGCGCCTGGCCTGCGCCGGCATCGTCATGACCGTGCCCGCCGGTACTCCTGCGCCCGCTCCATCACGGCTGAGCCGACCCGGCTGGGGTGCCCGGCGTCGAACGGGGGCTGCGGGTCGTACTCGATGAGCATCTGCGCCGCCCGCGCCGCCACGTCGTCGACGAGCACCTCGACGAGCCGGATGGCCATGTCGATACCCGATGACACGCCCGCTGCGGTGATCAGGCGCTCGGGCAGGTGCTCGACCACCCGTTGCGTCACGGGCACGGCACCGAGCTTCTCCAGGTGATCCATGGCCCCCCAGTAGGTGGTGGCCGTGAGCCCGTCGAGAAGCCCGGCCGCGGCGAGGACGAGCGAGCCCGTGCAGACCGACGTGGTGAATCGCGTGCGCGGGTGGACCGCGCGCAGCCAGTCGAGGTGGGCTCCCCCGTTGAGCAGGGCACGTGAGCCGGGTCCACCCGGCACCACCACGATGTCCGGCGACTGCACGTCGGCGAACGTCTTGTCGACCGTGAGGCCGAGGAAGCCGGTGTCGGCGCGGACCTCGCCGCGGTGCTCGCCGACGAACACGACGTCGTGCTCCGGCACGGTCTGCAGCACCTCGTAGGGCCCGATCGCGTCGAGCGCGGTCAGCCGGGGGAACAGCATGATGGCGACCTGCATGGTCACGTCCTTCCGTCGATGGGCGCGGTGGTGGCGAAATGCCGTCGGTACTGGTCGGGGGCCACGCCGATCCGGCGCAGGAACGCGCGCCGCATCGTCTCCGCGGTGCCGAAGCCCGCACGCGCCGCTGCGACGGTGACGAGCACCGGTTCGGACTCCAGCAGCCTCTTGGCGGCGTCGACGCGCACCTGCTCGACGTAGTCGCCCGGCGACCGCCCGAGTGCGCGGGTGAACTCGCGGCTGAAGTGGCGCTCGCTCATGCCCACGCGTGCTGCGAGGACCGGCACCCGCAGGTCGGCTGCCGGGTCGCTGTGGATGAGGTCCTGCGCGGCCCTGATCGAGGGCTGGCGCGCAGGCGGCGACCAGACGGGTCCGGCGAACTGGCTCTGCCCACCCGGCCTGCGCAGGAACACCACGAGCTCGCGCGCGACGTACTGTGCGATCTCGGCGCCGTGGTCGGCCTCGACGAGAGCAAGGGCCAGGTCGACACCGGCGGTGACGCCCGCGGCCGTCCAGATGCGGCCCTGCTGCAGGTAGATGGGGTCGGGACGCACGTCGACGGCCGGGTACCGGGCGGCGAGCGCCGGTGCGTAGCGCCAGTGTGTGGTGGCGGACAGGCCGTCGAGCAGTCCGGCGGCGGCCAGCGCGAACGCCCCCGTGCACACCGAGACGACCCGCTCGGCGCGTGGGGCGGCGCGGCGGAGCCACTCGACCAGCGGGTGGTCGGACGTCATGGCGCGTGACCCGCCGCCGCCCGGCACCAGCAGCGTGCCGATCTCACCCGTCTCCGGGAGCGGGCCGTCCGGGCACATGCGCATGCCGCTGTCGGACGTGACGGTTCCCGGGGTCTCCGCGACCAGGGTGACGCGGTAGCCCGCCCTCTCGGACCCGAGGTGGTCGAGTAGCCGCGTGGCACCCATCAGCACCTCGTGCGGGCCCGTGGCGTCCAGCGGCTGGATGCCGTCGAAGACGGGGATGACCACCTGGTGGCTGGGCATGTACTCACGGTGGTCGCACGACGGTATGGCGTCAACGACACGAACCCCACTCATTCGGCCATCGGGCAGACTGGCTCGGTGGCTGCCGCTGAGGTCGACTGGTCGGAACGGGCGGGCATCGCCGAGCGGGCGGTCGTCCGCCGCCACCTACGACGGCTCGCCGGGGTGGTGCCAGGCACCCGAATCGGACGCGTCCGGTGGCCGAGACCGTTGCCCTCACCCCCGGCGCCGTGGCACTACTGGTGGCAGGCGCACCTCCTGGACTGCATGGTCGACGCGCAGCTGCGCTCACCCGAGCGGCGTCGAGCCCGCGCGATCGCGGCGCTGGTCCGCGGCATCCGGCTGCACAACACGGGTTCCTGGCTCAACCGGTACTACGACGACGTCGCCTGGCTCGGCCTCGCGGTGCAACGCGCGGGACTCCTCGCCGGCCGCCCCGGCCTTCCCGCGCTCGCCGCGATCATCAACCGGCTGCACGAGGGGTGGACGGAGGGCGCGGGCGGCGGCATCTGGTGGCGGCGCGAGGACGACTTCAAGGCCGCGCCCGCGAACGGCCCGGCGGCGATCCTGCTCGCCCGTGACGGCCAGTCGGCGTTCGCCGCGGCGATCTGCGACTGGATGGCGGAGACGTTGATCGACCCGGACTCCGGGCTCGTCCGGGACGGGGTGCGGGTGGCCTCGGACGGCAGCATCCGCGCCGTCGAGCCCTACATCTACACCTACTGCCAGGGCGTGTACCTCGGCGCCTGTGTCGAGCTGATCGAACGCGACGGCCACCTCCGCTTCACGGACAGGGCGATGGCGATCGTCGACGCGATGACCCACCGGCTCGCTGATTCCCGCGGCGTGCTGCCCGGTTCGGGTGGGGGCGACGGTGGTCTCTTCGCCGGCATCACCGCGCGCTACCTGACCGATGCCGCGCTGCGCGTGCCGGAGCTCGCCGGCCCCGCGACACGGATCGTGCGGTCGAGCGCTACCGCTGTGTGGGACGGCCGGGCGGAGGTTCGCGGTGGACCGGTCTTCTCCGCGGAATGGAGCAGGCCCGCCTTCCCGCCCCACCCCGGGGTTCCGGAGGCCGACCTCTCGGTGCAGCTCTCGGGATGGATGCTGATGGAAGCCGCAGCACGGCTGCAGCGGGGCGGCTGAGCCGCTCCCAGCACTCGCGCCTCAGCCGGTGTCGCGGAGGCCCTCGTCCTGGTCCGGTTCCTCGGGTTCGTCGTCCGCCGGTGTCGTCGGCGTGTCATCGATCGGGCGGCGCATCTCCTGGCGATAGCGGAAGAGCCCGTAGCCGGTACCGACCACGAAGAATGCGATCGCGACGAGGGCCGCGGCGTCCTTGAGCCAGGGAACGACGTCGAGCAGCCCCGCGCCGTAGTACCCGAGCATGATCAGCGTGGGAACCCAGCAGACCGCGCCGACGGCGTTGGCGACGATGTAGCGCCGGTTGTCCATGCGGGCGGCGCCGGCGATCATCGGCGCGAGAGTGCGTACCCAGGGCACCCAGCGGGCCACGACGATGGCCCAGAACCCCCAGCGGTCGAAGAAGGCGCTGGCCCGTGCGAGGTTGGCGCGGTTGAGGATGCGGCCGTCGCGGCGCGCGAGCATCCGCGTGCCGGCGTAGCGGCCGACGAGATAACCCACCTGGTTTCCGGCCACGGCGACGCCGGTGGCCACCACCCCGAGCGTCCAGGCGCTGGCCTCGTGGTCGCCCTGGGCGAGCACGACTCCGGCTGCGAGCAGCAGCGTGTCGCCGGGCAGGAACATCCCGATGATGAGCGCGCATTCGAAGAAGACGAAGACGAGCACGACCACCCACACCGTGACCGGTCCGGCCTGGGTGAGGGGCCCGAGGGCGTGGTACACGGTGGGCGCAACGCTCACAGCACTCCAGGGTAGGTACCCCTGGGCTCGCCCGGGCGCTGAGCGGTGTTACCACGAGCGATGTCGCCCGGGGCGGTGTTACCCGGAGGTGTTACCTGGCGTGTGCGCCTGGCGTGCGGCGGGCGCGCAGCACCTCGATGACGATCGGCACGATCGACACGGCCACGATGGCGATGAGCATCAGCTCGATGTTGTTGCGCACGACCTCGAACTGGCCGAGCCAGAAGCCCAGCACGGTGACGCCCGCCGCCCACGCGACGCCGCCGATGAGCGAGTAGCCGAGGTAGCGCTTCGGTTCCATGCGGCCGACGCCTGCCATCACCGTGATGAAGGTGCGCACGACCGGCACGAACCGGCCGAGCACGATGGCGCGGTTGCCGTACTTGTCGAAGAACTCCTGCGTCTTGCGCACGTGCTGCGGCTTGAACAACCGCGACTTGGGCCTGTCGAACACCGCGGGACCGGCCGCGCGTCCGACCCAGTAGCCCGTGGCGTTGCCGGCGAAGGCCGCGACCACGAGGATCAGGCAGACCAGCCACAGCGGGGTCTGGATCGACCCCTGCGCCACGAACAGGCCACCGGTGAAGAGCAGGGAGTCGCCGGGCAGGAAGAACCCGAGCAGCAGCCCGCACTCGGCGAAGACGATGAGGGCGAGCCCGATCAGCGCCCACGGGCCGAGCCAGGAAATGATCGTATCCGGCTGGAGCCACTCGGGGCCGAGCGCGAGCGCAGTCACGGGAGGGAACGGTACCGGGCAGCTGTGGTCAGCCAAGGGCGGGGAGGAGCCCCGGCACCAGCAGCGACAACAGCGCGAGCGCGACGCCCAGCACCACGCCGCCGAGCAGCGCGATCAGCAGCGCCTTGCGCGCTCCCGTGGGGGATGCGGGGGTCGCCCGCGCCGTGCGGGGCACTCCGGGGCGACCCGCTCCCGACGCTCTGGCCCGCAGCGCCTCGGCGACGCGTCGCTCGGAATCGTCGCTCGTGCTCACAGGCATCATCGTGCCCCACCGCCGCTCATCACGCGCGCGACGGCCTCGAGCGCCCGGCTCGCCGTCGACTTCACGGTGCCGCGGCTGATGCCGGTGGATTCGGCGATCTCGGCCTCCGACAACCCGCCGTAGTACCGCAGCACCAGCACCTCACGTTGGCGTGGCGGCAAGGTGGAGAGCGCGTCGACCACGGCCTGGTGCTCGGACGACAGCATCGCCAGCGACTCGGCCGAGCGGGCGTTGACCTGGTGCGGCGGGACGTAGTCGCGCGCGGTGCGCCTGCGGCGCAGCACCGACCGTGAGCCGTTCACCACAGCCGTGCGCAGATAGCCGACGGCCGCAGCCTCGTCGCGGAGCCCTGACCAGTGCCGATGCAGACCGGTGAACGCCTCCTGGACGACGTCCTCCGCTGTGCTCGGATCGTCCACCAACAGCACGGCGAGCCGCACCATCCGCATCCGGTGGTCGCGGTAGAGGTCCGAGAGGGTGCGCGGCGTACCGGGAGCCGGTGCCGGCTCCCGGCTGGTGTCGATGCGGCGCAATCTGCTCAGCGTCTGCTCGACGGCGTTCTCCCCACCGTCGCGGATCATGCGACCCAGCCTAGTAGTGCGTACCTTCTCCGCTGACGGCGCCGTCGTCCTTTCATTGCGGGATACTGCGGCTGGAAACACCGAGGACGTCGAGGAGGCCCGACCGTGCCGATCGCCACCCCCGAGAAGTACAACGAGATGTTGGACAAGGCCAAGAACGGTGAGTACGCCTACCCGGCGATCAACGTGACGAGCACCGAGACGTTGAACGCCGCGCTGCGGGGCTTCGCCGAGGCGGAGAGCGACGGGATCGTCCAGATCTCCACGGGCGGAGCCGAGTTCCTCTCCGGCACGGCCGTCAAGGACATGGTGACCGGCGCCGTCGGACTCGCCGAGTTCGCGCACGTCGTCGCCGCGAAGTACCCGATCAACGTCGCGCTGCACACCGACCACTGCCCCAAGGACAAGCTCGACACCTATGTCCGTCCGCTGATCGCGATCAGCCAGGAGCGGGTGGCCCGCGGGGACAACCCGCTGTTCCAGTCGCACATGTGGGACGGGTCGGCCACCGAGCTGCACGAGAACCTGCGGATCGCCGCTGAGCTGCTCGATCAGGCCGTCAAGGCCAAGATCATCCTCGAGGTCGAGATCGGGGTGGTCGGCGGCGAGGAGGACGGCGTCGCCAACGAGATCAACGAGAAGCTCTACACCGCCCCTGGTGACTACGAGGACACCGTGGACGCGCTCGGTGCCGGCGAGAAGGGCCGCTACCTGCTGGCCGCCACGTTCGGCAACGTGCACGGCGTCTACAAGCCCGGCAACGTCAAGCTGCGCCCGGAGATCCTCAAGCAGGGCCAGGAGGTGGCCAGCCGCAAGCTCGGGCTGCCCGACGGCTCCAAGCCGCTCGACCTGGTCTTCCACGGCGGATCTGGTTCGCTGCTCGAGGAGATCCACGAGGCGCTGAGCTACGGCGTGGTCAAGATGAACGTCGACACCGACACGCAGTACGCCTTCACCCGCCCGATCGTCGGCCACATGTTCAACAACTACGACGGCGTGCTCAAGATCGACGGCGAGGTGGGCAACAAGAAGGCCTACGACCCCCGCTCGTACCTGAAGGCGGCCGAGGTCGGGATGTCCGATCGCGTCGTCGTCGCCTGCGAGAACCTGCGGTCCACAGGACAGACCCTCCGCTGATCGACCCTCGGCAGCGGGTGGGCCTGCTGCCCCGGCACTCGGAATCCGAACACGGCGGGGAAGGCGGCAAGATGCTGGCATGACGCTGCACGGCAACCTGCTCGGACCTGAGCCCACCCTGCTGCCCGTCGACCCGGCCGCCGCGGAGCTCGATCGCGGCGTCGCGCCGGAGGAGGTCGCGGCCGCATACCCGACGTCCTCACTGGCGTGGGCGGTGCTCGCCGAGCGTGCTCTCGAGAACGCGCTGACGATCACCGCCTACGCATACGCCCGCACCGGCTACCACCGTGGCCTCGACCAGCTCCGTCGTTCCGGCTGGAAGGGCTTCGGCCCCGTTCCGTGGTCGCACGAGCCCAACCGGGGCTTCCTGCGCGCACTGGCCGCGCTGCAGCGAGCCGCCGCCCTCATCGGCGAGACCGATGAGGCGGAACGCTGCCTGGCCTTCCTCACCGACTCCGATCCCGCTGCCCCGGCCGCACTCGGCCTGGGCTGACCCTTGCCAGCGGCGGTCCGGCTGGACCGGCTGGGCGTCCGGCTCCGGCGCGGCACCCATCGGCTGCGGGCGTCCGCGATTCCGATCACACAGTGCGCGGTGGCGGCGGGGCTGGCCTGGTTCGTCGCCCACAACCTGATCGGTCACCAGCGGCCGTTCTTCGCGCCGATCGCGGCCGTGATCAGCCTCGGTGTGTCGCTGGGCAACAGGCTGCGCCGCGTCGTCGAGCTGGTCCTCGGGGTGAGCCTCGGTGTGCTGGTGGGCGACCTGCTGATCTCCGCGATCGGGAGCGGCGCCTGGCAGATCGTCCTGGTGGTCGGCCTCGCGATGGCCATCGCGGTGTTCGCCGACGGCGCCACGCTGCTCGTGGCCCAGGCCGCGTCGTCCGCGGTGCTGGTGGCGACCCTGCTGCCACCCGGTCAGCAGGGCGGGATCGACCGCTGTATCGACGCGCTGGTCGGCGGTGCGGTCGGAGTGCTGGTCGTGGCCGTCCTGCCGACGGATCCGGTGGGCCCGGTCCGCCGCCAGGCGCGTGCCCTGCTCGACGAGCTGGCCACCGTGCTCGACCTGATCGCGGACGCACTGCGCAACCGTGACTCGGGTGCGGCCGCCCCGGCCCTGGAACGCGCACGGGCCAGCCAGCCGCTCATCGACGAACTGCGTGCCGCCCTGCGCGCGGGGCAGGAGGTCACCGCGGTCTCGCCTCTGTACCGCCGGCGCCGCCGGGTCCTCGGCCGGTTCGCGGAGCTCGCCGAGCGGGCCGACTACGCGATGCGCAACGCCCGTGTGCTCGGCCGTCGTGTCTACGTCGCCCTGGAGAACGACGAGCCCGTCACACCGGAGCTGCCCGACCTCCTGTGCGAGCTCTCCTCGGCCGTCCGGGCGCTGACCGGCCAACTCGGGCGTGAGGGCGACCGGGAGCGCGCCCGCGAGCCGGTGCTGGACGTCGTCCGGCACTCGTCGGAACTGTCGGGCGAGTGGAGTGGTGGGCCGTCGGAGCAGGTGATCGTGGCGCAGCTGCGTTCGATCGCGCTGGACCTGCTGCAGGCCACCGGCATGACCCGTGCCGAGGCCCGCGAGGCGATGCTGCACCAACCCCAGTCGTGACGAGATCGGCGGCCTGACGGGGCCGTGAGCGAGGAGTGTCGCCTGCCCTGGGGACCACCGGAACACCGTGGGAGCCCTCCCCGCGCAGGGCGGCCGAGTGGGCACAGAACGTGATCGGACCGGCCTCAGGTCGGCGATATGAGCGCCATCCGGGTGATCGTGGGTCCCAATTGCCGCGCGGCGGGAACCTGTCGTCCACAGCCGACGTTCTCGGCGCGTGCATCTGGTCGTTCGCTGGCTCCTCGCACCGTTCGTCCGATTCCTCTACCGCCCGGTCGTCCACGGTGCGGAGCGGGTCCCTCGCTTCGGTCCGGTGATCATCGCGGCCAACCACCGGGCCGCCGTCGACACCGCTGTGATCGCGCTGACCGCGGGCCGTCCCGTCTCCTTCCTCGGCAAGGCCGAGTACTTCACCGGCACCGGGCTACGCGGCCGTGCGTTCGCGTCGTTCCTCTCGGCGCTGGGCTACGTCCCCGTCGACCGTGCCAACGCCAAGGCCGGGCTCGCGGCGCTGGAGGCTGCCCGCGGCGTGCTCGACGACGGGGGCGCGTTCGCGATCTACCCCGAAGGCACGCGCTCCCTCGACGGCCGGCTGCACCGCGGCCACACGGGCGTGGCCACGCTCGCGCTGAGCACAGGTGCTCCCGTCGTCCCGGTCGCGTTGATCGGCACCGAGCGGGTGCAGCCCGTCGGCGCGCGCTTCCCGCGCCTGCGCCGTGTGACGGTCCACTTCGGCGAGCCGCTCGACTTTTCGCGCTACGAAGGGCTGGAGGGCTCGGGCATGATCCGTCGCGCCGTGACCGACGAGATCATGGACGCGATCGCCGGACTCTCCCACCAGGAGTACGTCGACACCTACCACGAGCGCCCGGCGGCCTGATCCAGCGAGCCTGAGCGCTCCGGCTCCGGCGGGGCCATTGCGGTCACCATCGCCGCGGCCCAGCCGGGGTGGCCTGCGATGGAGAGGGCGAGGCCCCGCTGCGCCGTCACCGCGTCGGGGCCTACGGCCATGGCGAGCGATCCACGGCAGGCGAGCGGGGTGAGCGACCACCACGGGCCGGCCAGGCCGGGGTGGGGGTCCTCGCCCCACACCAGCACCTCGGTGGCGAGCACGCGATGCTCGGCGAGGTGGGCCGCGGAGGCGTGCAGGGTGGGGTCGCCGAGTTCCTGCTCCTGCACCAGCAGCGGGCGGCCCGCTGCGGTGTCGACCACCCGTGTGAGCCCGCGGAAGCGGCCCGATGCCTCGCCGCTGCGGCCTGCGACCAGCACCTCGCGGCAGCGCATCCGGGCCCCGGCGCCCAGCTCGGCGTGCAGTTCGGTGCGGTGGTCTGCGCGCCGGGTGACGACGGTGGGCTCCGGCAGGTACTGGACGCCCGCCCCGTCGCCGATCCGTAGCCGGACGACGAGCCGGCTGCTCGCTCCCGCGCCCTGTCCGGGCAGCGCGACCGTGGCGGCCACCCCGGTGAGCACGAGGTCCGCCCCCGGCCCGACGACGACCTCGAGCCCCACGTCGTCACCGCCGAGCGGTGTGGTGGCCGAGCCGACCATGTGGACGGTGGCGGCCGGGGAACGGGCCGCGGCGGCGCCCCGCCGGGGCAGCAGCGTCAGCGGCGGCTGCGACTGCAGGTCGCGGACGACACTGCGTTCGCCGTCCTTCTCGACGACGATCCGGGCTCTGGCCAGCACGGCGTCAGGCCGCGGGGACCCGCACGGCGGCGAGCTGGGCGAGCACCCACTCGGCGACGTCGGAGGCGGCCGGGTCGGTCACCAGGGACTGTGCGATCACCGGCAGCTCTCCGCGCATGCGGTGCGCATCGGTGGTCATCACGACGAGGTCGGCGCCGACGTACGGGGCGAGGTCGACCTTGTTGATCACCAGCAGGTCGGCGGTGGTGACGCCGGGACCGCCCTTGCGCGGCACCTTGTCCCCGCCCGCCACGTCGACGACGAAGATCTGCCGGTCGATCAGGCCGCGGCTGAACACCGCCGTCAGGTTGTCGCCGCCGCTCTCCACGAGCACCAGGTCCAGGTCGCCGAACCGCTCCTCCAGCAGCTCGACGGCGTCGAGATTGGCTGTGATGTCGTCGCGGATCGCCGTGTGCGGGCAGCATCCGGTCTGCACGGCCTCGATGCGGTCGGGAGTGAGCACTCCGGCCCGGCGCAGGAAGTCGGCGTCCTCGGTGGTGTAGATGTCGTTGGTCACCACACCGAGGCGCAGCGTCGGCCCGAGCGTGCGGGCGAGGGCCGCCACCAGCGCGGTCTTGCCGCTGCCGACCGGGCCGCCGATGCCGATCCGCACCGCTCTCCCGGACGGGGTCGGCGCGATGTGTGGGTCGGGCTCGGTCGCCGTCGGATCGAGTGAGTGCCCGTGTCCGTGGCCATGGCTACTAGCTGACAAAGAGACGCACCTGCTCTCCGTGATGGTGGATGTGGGCCTGGGCCATGAGGTCGAGGACCGGCGCGCCCGGTGCGGGGAGCCGGTCGGACGGCAGCGTCGCGGCATGCGCGGCCTGAGCCACGACGGTGTCGAGCACGGGGCGCAGCGCGACGATCGCGGCGTTCACCGCCAGCGGGTCGAGCCCGAGCAGCCGCACCGCCGCCGAGGCCGGGCCGCTGATCGCGAGGTAGGCCACGCACTGGGCGGCCTCGGCCGGCGTGCCGCCGTCGATGCCGATGACGGCCCCGACCAGCAGTGCGTGATGAGGGCGGGGCGCCACGGCACACAGCGCGTCGAGCGCGGGCGAGGGCCAGGAGAGCCGGGCAGCGCGCAGGGCGGCCCGGCCCTGCGCGCGTGACGCGTCGCGCTGGGCTGCGGCGGGTGTGCGTGCGTCCAGTTCGGCGTCGAGCCCCGCCCAGTCCGCGGCCGGGTTCGTCGCCGCCACCACCGCGGCCGCCGCGAACGCAGCGCCGACGAGCCCCGCTGTGCGCAGGCGCCCGGACAGGAACGACCCCAGCTCGGGCACACCGGCGAGCAGCCCGCGGGACACCGCTTCCTCGAGCCCGCCCGAGTGGGCGTGCCCACCGCCAGGGAACCGGGCGTCGGAGAGGGTGAGGGCGGCCAGGCTCGCCATCAGAAGAGGAAGTAGCGCTGGGCCATCGGCAGCTCATCGACCGGTGCCGGCTCGATGAGCTCACCGTCGATGCGCACGGCGAAGGAGTCGGGGTCGACCCGCACGTTAGGCATGGCGTCGTTGCCGATCATGTGGTTCTTGGTGATGGTGCGGGTGTCGGCCACGGGCACCGGGCATTTCGCCAGTCCGAGCCGTTCGAGCGTGCCGAACTCCATCGCTGCGGCCGCCACGAAGTTCACGCTGGTGGCGGCTGCGACGGCGGGTGCGGCGCCGAACATCGGGCGGGCCAGCACGGGTTGTGGGGAGGGGATCGAGGCGTTGGCGTCGCCCATCTGGGCCCAGGCGATGAACCCGCCCTTGAGCACCAGGTGGGGGCGCACCCCGAAGAACTTGGGGTCCCACAGCACCAGGTCGGCGAGCTTGCCGACCTCGACCGAGCCGATCTCGTGGGCCATGCCGTGGGCGATGGCCGGGTTGATCGTGTACTTCGCGACGTAGCGGCGTGCGCGCAGGTTGTCCGCACGTCCGTCGCCGGGGAGCGCGCCGCGGGCGGCTTTCATCACGTGCGCGGTCTGCCAGGTGCGGATGATCACCTCGCCGATGCGGCCCATCGCCTGGGAGTCCGAGCTCATCATCGAGATCGCGCCCATGTCGTGCAGGACGTCCTCGGCGGCGATCGTGGTGGGCCGGATGCGGCTCTCGGCGAAGGCGAGGTCCTCGGGCACGTTCGGGTTGAGGTGGTGGCAGCAGATGAGCATGTCGAGGTGCTCGTCGATGGTGTTGACCGTGTGCGGCCTGGTGGGGTTCGTCGAGGACGGGAGGATGTTGGTGCGCTCGACGATCTCGATGATGTCCGGGGCGTGCCCACCGCCGGCGCCCTCGGTGTGAAAGGCGCTGATGGAGCGGCCGGCGATCGCGTCGAGCGTGGACTGGACGAAGCCTGCCTCGTTCAGCGTGTCGGTGTGGATGGCCACCTGCACGCCGGAGGCGTCGGCCACCCGGAGGCTGGCGTCGATCGCGGCGGGGGTGGTGCCCCAGTCCTCGTGCAGCTTGAACCCGCCGGCTCCGGCGCGTAGCTGCTCCCACAACGCATCGGTGCTGGTGGTGTTGCCCTTGCCCATCAGCAGCACGTTGATCGGCAGGTGGTCCATCGCCTGCAGCATCCGCCCGATCGAATGCGGGCCGGGCGTGACGGTGGTCGCCTTGGTGCCCTCGGCGGGGCCCGTGCCGCCGCCTGCGAGCGTGGTGAGCCCGGTGGAGAGTGCGGTGTCGACCAACTGCGGGCAGACGAAGTGGACGTGCGGGTCGATCCCACCGGCGGTGAGGATCATCCCGTTGCCCGCGATCACCTCGGTGGACGGCCCGATCACCAGGGCGTCGTCGACACCGTCCATCGTGTCGGGGTTGCCGGCCTTGCCGATCCCGGCGATCCGCCCGTCGCGGATGCCGACATCGGCCTTCACCACACCCCAGTGGTCCAGCACCACGACGCCGGTGATGACGACGTCCGGGGCGCCTTCGGCGCTGGTGCGCTGCGACTGGCCCATCGACTCGCGGATCATCTTGCCGCCGCCGAAGACCACCTCGTCGCCCGACGCCGGGCCGCGGCTCAGGTCGTCGGTGACCTCGATCAGCAGGTTGGTGTCGGCCAGCCGGATCCGATCGCCGACGGTGGGGCCGAACAGGTCGACGTAGCGGGAACGCTCGATCGCGGACACCGGCTCGGTCATGTGGCACTCCCGTAGGTGAGCGGGCCGGGTTCGTGGCTGCGTTCGTCCAGAGCGCCGGCGAACTCGACGCGCAGGCCGTGGACGACCCGCGCACCGGCCAGCGGCACCAGCGTCACCTCCCGCTCCACCCCCGGCTCGAACCGGACGGCGGTGCCGGCCGGAATGTCCAGGTGCCGGCCCCATGCCGCGGCCCGGTCGAATTCCAAGCCGAGGTTGGCGGCCGCGAAATGAAAGTGTGAGCCGACCTGTACCGGTCGATCTGCCGCGTTCGTCACCACCAGGGTGATCCGATCCCGCCCCGGATTCAGTGGAATGTCCCCTTCGCCCGGAATGATCTCGCCAGGGCCGCCCGACGCGCCTCCGCCCGCCACGTCAGGCGATCGGGTCGTGGACGGTGACGAGCTTCGTGCCGTCGGGGAACGTGGCCTCGACCTGCACCCGATCCAGCATCTGCCCCACCCCGTCCAGCACCTCGTCACGGGTCAGGACCTTGCGGCCGCTCGACATCAACTCACTGACACTGCGGCCGTCCCGCGCGCCCTCCAGGACGTGATCGGTGATCAAAGCGACCGCTTCGGGGAAATTCATCCGCAGGCCACGGGCACGGCGGGAGCGCGCGACGTCCGCTGCGACGTGGACGAGCAGCTTGTCGCGCTCCTGGGGAGACAGGTGCATTCAGCCAGTTTTGACCGGGATTGTTAACGGGATGGATCAGCGATGTTTCGTGACTCCCCGCGGTCACCCGTCAGGGGCGCACGAGCAACCAGTCCTGCGTGTGGCGGTACCAGGTCCAGCGCGGCACCTCGCGCGGATGGGCCACACCGTCGTTGATGACGATGGCCGGCTCACAACCCACTTGCACCGCCCGGCCAAGCGCCGAGCCCCGGCCGTGCGGCGCCCTCGGTGCGACCGCGCGCTCGCGCCCGTCCGGGGGCCGTCCGGTCCATCCGGCGCGCACGGCGATGCCGGCCGGGCCCGGCGTGACCACCAGTCGCCGCGTCCTGCCGCGAAGCACCAGAACCGAGTCGCAGTAGCACTCGCCTGCGATGTCGTGAATTTCCGCACGCCCGACGAGCACCCCGCCGGCGTCGTCACGGACCAGGGGGACGGGCGACGCCGCACCGGTGAGCGCGAGGCGCAGTGCGTTCTCCCCGGTCGGGAGGCCCCACGCGGCGGTCGCAGCCGACCGGGCGGAGGGCAGGTAGGCGACCTCGACGCCCAGCCGGTCGGTACGCAGCAGCCGGGTCAGCACGGCCGCGAGATCGGCATCGGTGCCTGCTACGACCACTCGCTGCGGCTCGTGTTCGGCGAGCACAGGGTCGACAGCGGTTCTGTCCGGTCTCGTGGGCAGGGCGACTTCGGGCACCCCGGTCACCAGACCACTACTGTTGACACCAAGCGGACGTGCCTGCCCGTCATCCGAGCAGGTCAGCAGCACCACTGTGGAATCGATCGTGCTCACGGGATCGGTTACCCTCCCCGCCGCGGTGATGGGCATAGGACTGGAGTTTTCACATGCCGGCGATCGTGCTGATCGGCGCCCAGTGGGGCGACGAAGGCAAAGGCAAGGCCACCGACCTCCTCGGGGGGCAGGTGCAGTGGGTGGTGCGCTACCAGGGCGGCAACAACGCCGGCCACACAGTAGTGCTGCCCGACGGGCAGGACTTCGCCCTGCACCTCATCCCATCCGGGATCCTCACGCCAGGCCTGCGCAACGTGATCGGCAACGGCGTGGTGGTGGACCCAGGTGTGCTGCTCGACGAGCTCTCCGGCCTCGAGGCTCGCGGTGTGGACACCAGCAACCTGCTGATCAGCGCGGATGCGCACTTGATCATGCCGTACCACGTGGCGATCGACAAAGTCACCGAGCGGTTCCTCGGCAAGGCGAAGATCGGCACCACGGGCCGGGGCATCGGGCCCGCCTACCAGGACAAGGTCGCTCGCGTGGGCGTGCGGGTGGCCGACGTCCTCGACGAGAAGATCCTGCACCAGAAGGTGGAGGCGGCCCTGGAGTTCAAGAACCAGGTGCTGGTGAAGGTCTACAACCGCCGCGCGCTCGACGTCGACGAGGTGGTGGACACGGTGCTCGCCCACGGCCGCCGGTTCGCCGACCGGATCGCCGACACCCGCCTGCTGCTCAACCAGGCACTCGAGGCCGACGAGACGATCCTGCTGGAGGGCTCGCAGGGCACCCTGCTCGACGTCGACCACGGCACCTACCCCTTCGTCACCAGCTCCAACCCCACCGCCGGTGGTGCGGCAGTGGGCTCGGGCATCGGCCCCAACCGCATCACCCGGGTCATCGGGATCCTCAAGGCCTACACCACGCGTGTCGGCTCCGGCCCGTTCCCCACCGAGTTGCTGGACGCGATGGGTGAGCAGTTGCGCAAGGCGGGCGGCGAGGTGGGTGTCACCACCGGGCGGCCGCGCCGCTGCGGCTGGTTCGACGCCGTGATCGGCCGCTACGCGGCACGGGTCAACGGGATCACCGACTTCTTCCTCACCAAGCTCGACGTGCTCTCCGGGCTGGAGAAGGTGCCGATCTGCGTGGGCTACGAGGTCGACGGGAAGCGGATCGACGAGATGCCGATGACGCAGACCGACGTGCACCACGCCGTGCCCGTCTACGAGGAGCTCCCGGGCTGGTTCGAGGACCTCTCCGGCTGCCGCACATTCGACGACCTCCCGGGCGCGGCGCGCGACTACGTGCACCGCATCGAGGAGCTCACCGGCGCGCCTGTCAGCGCGATCGGAGTGGGCCCCGGCCGCGACCAGACGATCACGCGCGACGTCTGAGGTCGGGACTGGCGGCCCGTTGGACGGCGACGCCGTCGCAACCCGTCCATCAGTGCCGAGGCGTAGGTCCCTGCGCGGGCGCGCGGTTCACGAGATGCCGCCCGGGGCCCGGCTTGTTGATGTGGCCGTGTCAGTTGAACTGTCCAGGCGGGACGACGAGAACCGGGCGGTTTTGGCGCTCGATCAGGGCGTGTGAGACCGAAGGTTGGACGAGCCGGGCGAGGGTGGCTCGGAGTCCTTCGCCGCGGGTGCCGACGACGATCATGAGTGCGTCGTGTTCGTCGGCTGCGGCGGCGAGCGCCCTGACCGGGTTGCCTCGGCAGGATTGGTAGGTCCATGCGAGGCCGCTTCGGGTGAGGGCGGCTTCGACCTGGTGACGCTCCTCGACGAGGGTTTGTTCGCCTTGCTCCTCCCAGTCGGCGGCGTCGGGGTCGATGGGGTAGTCGTCGAGGACCACGGCGTGGACGACGTGTAGTTGAGCGCCGAGTCGGCGTCCGAGCTCTGCGGCGACGGCGAGGGCGTGGTCGCTCGCGGTGTCGCGGCAGTGTCCGACGATGAGGGTGTTGGCCGGGTTCTTGCTGGGTGTGGCGGGCACTCTCTCGGGTTGTTCAAGCAATGCGCTCATGTCCGCGCTCCAGTTGACGTGCTCCACCGATTGTGTCGGGTGTGCAACTCGGATTGTTGTTGTGCGGCTCTTCCGGCGGGATGGCGGTAATCCGGGCAGCGGTACCCGCACCCACGCTGCGATCCGGCGACGAAGGACGACGGCAAGCCGCGGTGCTGCGGGACGGGAGAGTGGGGAACTTTTGCTGTCATGCCCTACCTCCAGAGTCGAGCCCTGTTGGTAGGAGCTATCAGCCCGGGGTGGGCGGTCAACGGCGAGCCCCATCGCCTGTGACCCACAGCATAAACCTCGCTGGGCCTTCGTGCGCGCTTCCCGCAGCAGCTGAGCGGCTCAGGCCGCGCAGCTACCCGTGTTCACTTCGCTGCGCAGCCCGGATGCGGCCTGCACGACGTGCGACACCTGGTCGACGGTGAGGACGAACCCGGTCTCCTGGTCGTCGAGCGCGGCACCGAAGACCACACCGATCACGGTGCCGTCGGGTGCCACGAGCGGGCCGCCGGAGTTGCCCGAGCGGACCACAGCTCGCACCGTGTACACCTCGCGGGTGACCTCGCCGTCGTCGTAGATGTCGGGGCCCTTCAGGTTGATCATCGACCGGATCTTCGCCGGGGTGGCGGTGAAGGGCCCGTCCAGCGGGTAGCCGAGCACCACGGCGTCGTCGCCCGGCTTGGCCGGCTGCGGATCGAACGTCAGCGGCTTCGCGGCCAGGTCCGGCACCCGCAGCACCGCGAGGTCGACGCGGGGGTCGTAGGACACCACCTCGGCGCTCAGCTCGACCGTGCGGCCGCGCCTGTTCACCACCTCGACGCCGGTCTCGGACGTGCCCGCGACGACGTGGGCGTTCGTGAGCACGAGCTGAGGTCCGATCACGAACCCCGTGCCCTCGAGCTGGCGGGCGCACGACGGGGCGCGGCCACGAATCTTGAGGACGCTGCTGCTCAGGTTCTCGATCACCGGGCTCTGGGCGAGCGCCGGATCGGGCGGGCCGACCTCCGTGATCGGTGTCTCCGCGAACGGGCTGAGCACGTCGGGGAAGCCGGAGTTGTTGAGTAGTTGCCGCAGCTCCGCGGGCAGCGCCTTGGCCCCTGCCGGCATCACCGAGTCGACGGCGCGGAGCACCTCCGACCCACGGACGCCCGAGGCGAGACCGGGGAAGCTCGCCGAGGCCAGTGGCAGCGCGACCAGCCAGGCCGCGATCACCACGGTGACGGCCTGCAGCACAGAGCCCAGCGTGGAGTCGACCTGCAACGAGCGATGGCCGGTGATCCGGTCGCGGATGCGGCGCCCGAAGAAGACGCCGGTGGTCTCGCCGAGGGCCACCAGCAGCACGACCACGACAACACTGACGATGACTCGCGTGGTGGGCGCCTCCACGCCCGCGGCCAGCAAGGGCGCCAGCCGGACCCCGAGCACCGCCCCCGTGAGCACCCCGACGAACGACAGCAGAGCCACCGCCATGCCGTGGCGCCAACCGGAGACGGCCGCGATCAGTGCCAGCGCCAGAACAACCCCGTCAACCCAACTCATCGCATGACCTCGCTGCGCTCGGTCGGCGCTTCGCTGGGGCGCTGTGTTGATGATTCGCTCGCGCGCTCGCTCATGGGCATGACGTCGCTGTGCTCGGTCGGCGCTTCGCTGGGGCGTTGTGTCGATGGTTCGCTCGCGCGCTCGCTCATCGCACGACCTCGCTCCGCGCGTCCAGCCCAGCCCCCCGGGGCCCCGCGCTCATGATCCTGCGACCTCCTGCCGACCGGCCCGTGCCGCCGACCACGCTGCGCCTAAATCGTCCACCCGTGTGGTGTCCCAAGGGCGCGCCCAGCCCCCCAGATCCAACAGGGCGGACAATAAGCCCCCCGTGAACCCCCACACCAGCAGCCCCGCTACGACGAAGGCGGGGCTGCTCGTACCAGAGGGATTACGCACCGTGATTCTGTTGGCGGGCTCTGCCAGATCGACGAGTGGCACGCGCACCACGGCTGCGGTCTCTGCCGCGTCGACCGCGTGCACGGCGACAGGGCGTTCCCAATGCGCGAGCACCGGGGTGACGACGAAACCCGATGGCGGGATGAACAGTTCGGGGAGCACGGCCAGCGGAACGACCCCTTCGGGTTCCACGCCGGTCTCCTCCTCGGCCTCCCGCAGCGCCGTGGCGACCTCGTCGCGGTCGTGCGGGTCGGCGCTGCCGCCAGGGAACGCCACCTGACCGGCGTGAGTGCGCAGGGAGCTGGCCCGCTCGACGAGCAGCACGTCGGGACCGTGCACCTGGTCCTCACCGAACAGCACCAGCACGGCGGCCCGGCGGGCATTGGCGCGGGGCGGGATGCGGTGGTGGCTCAGCGTCTCCGCGTCGGCTTCGCCGATCCGCCGGAGCAGAGGTGAGAGCCATTCCGGTGCGCGCTCCGGCTGCAGCCGCGTCACGACGATCCCTTCGACAGCCGGTCCACAGCGGCCGCGACCTCGTCGGCGCTGCGGAAGGGGATGGGTGGATCGACCATGACGACGCTGCCGTCGGCGCGCACGACGTAGGAAACGGGCAGCGCAGGCGGGATGCCGAGGGCGCCCCGAAGCGCGCCGTCCGGGTCGGTGACCGAGGGCAGCGTGACCTCGGTGTCGCGCAGGAGCGCCAGCGCGGCCCGGGGGTCGTCGCGCTCGTCGATGCCCAGCACGGGAACGGCGCCCGGCCGGGCCGCGTACTCGGCGATGGCCGGGAGCTCGGCGCGGCACGGCCCGCACCAGGACGCCCAGACGTTGATGAGGGCCGGACGCCCGGCGAGCGCGGCGCCGACGTCGACGTGGCCGGGTGCGCCGAGGCAGGGGACGGTGACACCCGCCAGCGGGCCGGCGGCCGGAGCGCCGCTGCCCGAGGGGCACGGCTCGATGCGTGCGGCGGCTCGCAGCGGAGCAAGCTCGGAGTCGGGTACGGAGACCGACTGTGGTGCGGTGGGCGCCTCGCCTGCGGTGGAGGGCTCGGATGCGCTGCGCGGCCACAGCGCGAACACTGCTCCCGCGGCGAGCAGGACGACGACCAGGGTGGTGATCAGCTCCGATCGCCGGACCTTGAGCTGCTCACGGCTCACCGCCGCGCCTCCCGGCCGCAACGGTGGGGCCGGCCCCGGACGAGCGAAGTCACGGCGCGTCCTGGTCCTCGCCGCCGGGCGCTGGTGCGGGTGCCTCGTCGTCGGGGATGCCGACCATGGCGAGCAGGTGCGGCCGCGACGGTCCCTTGAGGAGTGCGGCGGCCTTGATCGGATCGGTGGGGCCCGCGCCGTAGGCGGGGCAGTCGCCGGCCAGTGTGCAGGCGCCGCACGCTGGCTTACGTGCGTGGCAGACGCGGCGGCCGTGGAAGATCACGCGGTGGGAGACGATCGTCCAGTCGCGCTTGGGCACGAGCGCACCGACGGCGTGCTCGACCTTGACCGGATCCTCTTCCTGTGTCCAACCCCAGCGCCGGACGAGCCGGCCGAAGTGGGTGTCGACGGTGATGCCGGGTACGTCGAAGGCGTTGCCCAGGATCACGTTGGCCGTCTTGCGGCCGATCCCCGGGAGGGCGACCAGCTCGGGGAGGGTGTTCGGCAGTACACCGTCGTGCTTCTCGACGACGGCGGCACCGAGCCCGATGAGGGAGTTGGCCTTGTTCCGGAAGAAGCCGGTGCTGTGGATCATCCCTTCGAGCTCGGTGCGGTCGGCCTTGGCGTAGTCGATCGCCGTGGAGTACCGCCCGAACAACGCGGGCGTGACCGAGTTGACGAGCTTGTCTGTGCTCTGCGCGGACAGGATCGTGGCGACGGCCAGTTCCAGCGGCGTGGTGAAGTCGAGCTCGCAATGCGCGTCGGGATGGGTGGCGGCGAGGGTGCGAAGCATCCGGCCGACCCGCCGGGCCCGGCCTAGAGACGGCTCGCCGTCGGCCACCCGTTTGGCAAGGCGCGCAGCGTTCCGCGCAGCGGTGGTCACGCTTCGAGCGTACGGCGCCACCCCGACAAGAGGCGAAGGTGCCGGTTGGTCAGCGGTCATCACGGACCGTGACCGGCGGAATGTTACGAGACGATATCGACATGCCGACGTGCTCACCCCCTGCCCGACGGTCGCCATCACTCGTGCGGGAACATCAGTGTCGTCATGACTGCCTGGTTGTCAGTCCTCGTGCCGCTGCTGGTGATGTTCTTCGCGCTCGGGATGGAGCGTGTGGAGTCGAAGCTGCGTGAGGCCACTCTGCGCCCGGAGGAGCTCGAAGAGCTCCTCGAACGACCGCGCCCGGACGAGGTTCGGGCCCTTTTCAGGCAGGGCACGGGCCGCGCGCTCGAGCTGTTCCGGCTACGCAACCGGCGCGGCCGGGGGCCCCGCCCACCCAAGCGCAGCAAGGCGGCATGACCGGGCTCCGGTGGAGCCCTCAAGACCGGTCGAACCGCACTGAACTGGGCTTATACGTGATGAAAACGCCCCATGGTGGCCACCGGAGAGCGGTCGCGGCGGCACGCACCAAACGCACACCCCCTAGACTGGCGCGCCAGTGGTCCGCCGCGGCTGAGCGGCCGGAACGAGGGGCGGTGCAGTGGACGAGGTTCTGATCCGCGCGGGGATCTTCCAGGGGGTGGAGCCGCACGCGGCTGACGCTCTGGCTCAAGCGCTGGAGCCGGCGGAGTTTCCGCGTGGGCATGTCATCTTCGCGGAAGGTGAGCCGGGAGATCGGCTTTACATCGTCGGTAGCGGCAAGGTGAAGATCGGACGGAAGTCGCCGGACGGTCGCGAGAACCTGTTGATGGTGGCCGGGCCGTCCGACATGTTCGGCGAACTCTCGATCTTCGACCCGGGGCCGCGCACGTCGTCGGCCACCGCGGTCACCGAGGTTCGGACGTACACGATGGACCGCGCGGCGTTGCGGGAGTGGATCGGGAAGCGACCCGAGATCGCCGAGCAGCTGCTCCGGGTGCTCGCCCGGCGGTTGCGGCGCACCAACAACATGCTCGCCGACCTGATCTTCACGGACGTGCCTGGCCGGGTGGCGAAGTCGTTGCTGCAGCTGGCGCGGCAGTTCGGGTCGCAGGAGTCGGGCCTGTTGCGGGTCACCCACGACCTCACCCAGGAAGAGATCGCGCAGCTCGTCGGCGCGAGCCGCGAGACGGTGAACAAGGCGCTGGCCGACTTCGCCCACCGGGGCTGGCTGCGACTCGAGGGCAAGAGCGTGCTGATTCTCGAGCCCGAGCGGCTCGCTCGTCGGGCCAGGTAGCGCACCGACCTCCGTCGGCTCGGCTCTGCTCGACCTGACCGGGACCTGACGCACGGTAAGTCGCCAATCGGTCCTGCGGTAATGAACTGGTACGCACGTACCAGAATGTGTCACGCTTCTGGTGTGTCCTCATCGTCCGCATCGCTGTCCGACTACCGCGTCGTCCTGACGTCACCCGGCGCCCCGGGCCCCGTGCTCGCCTCCGTGGTCGGCCGTCTGCCGATCGCGATGATCGGCCTGGCCACGCTGCTCTTCGTGCAGCGCGCAACCGGCTCGTTCGCGGCTGCCGGTCTCGTCTCGGCGGGCGTGCTGGTCGGGGAGGGGACGGGCGCTGTCCTGCAAGGCCGCTTCATGGACCGGCGCGGGGCGACGAGGCCGCTGATCCTGGCCGCGATGCTGTTCGGGCTGGCGGTCGCCGCTCTGGCTGCCGCGGTCGAGGCCGATCGGCCACTGCCGGTGCTCGTGGCGCTCGCGGTGGTCGCCGGTCTCGTGCAGCCCGCCCTACCCGGAGCCTCCAGGGCTCTGTGGGCCGATCTCGTGCCGCCCGGCCCTCTGCGCTCCACCGCTTACGCCTACGAGGCGATCAGCCTCGAGGTCTTCTTCATCCTCGGTCCCGCGATCGCCGCGTTCCTCGTGGCTGCACCGTGGCCCGGCACCGGCTTGGCGGTGGCGGCAGCGGCCATGGTGGTGGGCGCCGTCGGCTTCGCACTCACCCCCGCTGTCCGGGCCCGGTCGGCCAGAACGACTCACGGCGGCTCACCCGCTGTCGGGCCCACGTCGCCAGGGCTGCTCGGCGTGCTGGCGGAGCCGGGAATGCGCACGGTGGCGATCGCGTCGCTCGGGTTCGGGCTCGTCGTCGGCACGGTCGAGGTCGGCGTGCCCGCGGTGACGGCTGCGGCCGGCTCAGCAGCGATGGGTGGCGTGCTGCTGTCGGCGTGGTCGGTCATGTCGGTGCTCGCCGGCGTGCTCTACGGGCTCCGGCCGTGGCCGCGCCCGTTGCACCTGCGGATGCCGGTGCTGCTCGGCGTGTTCGCGGTGTTCGTCGCCGCCATGGCGCTGACCGGGCCGTCGGGGTCGCTGGCCGTGCTCGTCGTGGCGATGCTCCTGGCCGGAGCCGTGATAACCCCGCAGGTCACCGCCCACTCGATGGCCGTGGACATCGCGGCCCCGGCCGAGTCGGCGACGGAGGCCTTCGGCTGGGTGATCACCGCCGCCACGATCGGGATCGCGGCCGGGCAGTCGGTGGCGGGGGTCGTCGTGGAGGAGGCGGGCCCTCCTGCGGCGTTCCTGGCCGGTGGTGTGGCAGGCGTGGTGCTCGCTGTGGTGCTGTGGCTGCGCCGGGGCACGCTCGCGACCACGCCTGCTGCGGTCCCCGTGGTCGCCTGACGGCGTCCTCAGCGCTCCGTGCGCAGGTAGTCCAGCTGCGCCTGCACCGACAGCTCCGCCGCCGGCCAGAGCGTCCGGTCGACGTCGGTGTAGACCACCTCCACCACCTGCCGTGCCGACGCGCCCTGGCCGAGCTTCCCGAGTGCGGTGCGGACCTGGTCGAGCCGCTGCTCGCGGTGGGCCAGGTAGGCCGACGCCGCCGCCGGGGCGTCCGGGAGCTCCGGACCGTGCCCGGGCAACACCGTGGTGCCGGCAGGCAGCTCGCTCAGCAGCCGGAGCGAATCCAGGTACGGGCCCAGGGCCCCGTCGGGGTGCGCGATCACCGTGGTGCCACGGCCCAGGATCGTGTCGCCCGTGAGCACGGCGGGTCCTGCAGGGGGACCGTCGAGCAGGAACGACAGGGAATCCGACGTGTGGCCCGGTGTGCCGACCACGCGCAGCTCGACTCCGGCGCCGGCCACCACGTCGCCGTCCCCGAGCGCCTCCGACCCCAGCACGAGCGAGGGGTCGAGGGCCCGTACCGGCGCTCCGGTGAGCTCGGCGAAGCGCCGTGCTCCTGCGGCATGGTCGGGGTGGCGATGCGTGAGCAGGACCAGCGCCACCGGACCGTGCGCGGCGACCCGGCGCAGATGCTCCTCGTCCTCCTCGCCGGGGTCGACGACCAGACACTCCTCCACGTCAGGAGCCCGGAGCACCCACGTGTTCGTGCCCTCCAACGTCATCGGCGACGGGTTCTCCGCCAGCAGCACCGACGCCAGCGCGGTGACGGGCCGCAGCTCGCCGTACGCGGGGTGGCTCATGCGCTCCCTCCGGGAGCGATGCGTTCGATGTCGAGCGCGAAGTCGGGGTCGCCCGGGAGGACGACGACGACCTTCTCACCATCGCGGCGCACCACCGGCGTCACCGGCTGCACCACGCGGTCGTCGGCGGCCGCGAGGACCGATGCGCTGTCGGGGTGCTCGGCGATCTCCTGCAGCGTGCGGACCGTGGGGGCCATCAGCTCGATCTCGCCGCGCTGCCAGTGCTCCAGCGCCTCGGACGGGTGCCACCACGTGGCCTCGACGGCCTCGGTGGTGTGGGCGTCGGCCTCCTGTCCCTCCGGGACGAGCGCCACGAAGAACACCGTGTCGTACCGGCGTGGCACCGCGGGGGGCGTGACCCAGCGTGCCCACGGACGGAGCAGGTCGGCGCGCAGCACGAGCCCGGTCTCGGTGAGCATCTCGGCGAGCGTCCGCTGCCGGGCGACCAGGTCGGCCCGGTAGCGCTCCACGTCTGCGGGTAGTTCGGGCGCGGCCAGCAGCACGCCGCACTCCTCGAAGGTCTCCCGCACCGCGGCCTGCACGAAAGCCCCTGCAAGCTCGGCGTCACAGCCGAGCCGCTCGGCCCACCAGCCCGGATCCGGTCCGGCCCAGGCCGGCAGCACCTCGCGGTCCGCTGCGGCGACACCTCCGCCGGGGAAGACCGTCATGCTGCTGGCGAAGGCCATCTCGGGCACCCGTCGTTGCAGGAAGACCTGTAGTGGGGTGCGCCCGGGCGGAGCGGCGGGGGCGTCTCGCACGAGCAGCACGGTTGCCGCAGGCCTCGGGACGACGGGCTCAGAGGGCATGAACGGACAGTAACCCGCGGCCGGGCAGGATGGGTGGTGTGGATCAGCTGCGAGTGGGTCTTGTCGGTGGTGGCCCGTGGGCCCGCAACGTGCACGGGCCCGGACTCGCGGCACACCCCGCAACGGAGATCACGGCGGTCTGGACTCGCAGGCCGGAGGCGGCAGGCGAGCTCGCTGCCGAGTTCGGGGGCCGCGCGTGCGACCGGCTCGACGACCTCCTCGACGACGTCGACGTGGTCGCCTTCGCCGTTCCGCCGCAGGTGCAGGGCGAGCTGGCCGTGCGGGCCGCCGCGGCGGGCAGGCACTTGATCTGCGAGAAGCCGCTCGCCGGTTCGGTCGAGGATGCGCGAGCGGTGGTGACCGCCGTGCAGCGAGCGGGTGTCCACTCCTCGATGGTGCTGACGCTGCGGCACTCTCCCGCGGTGCGCGAGTGGCTCGCGGGCCTGCCGTCGGCCCCGGCAGGCCCGGACACGGTGGCCTCGGCGCGCTGGCTCTCGGGAGCGCTGCTCGGTGGCCCCTACTCCGCATCGTCCTGGCGCATCGAGCACGGTGCGCTCCTCGACCTGAGCCCACACGTGATCGATCTCCTCGAAGCCGCCGTGGGCCCGGTCGCGTCGGTCGGCTGGGCGCACCACGACGAGCCCGACCTGTGGCGGTACGGCCTCGTGCACGAGGGCGGGGCCCGCAGCACCGTGACGATGTCGATGCGGCTGCCCATCGATCCGACGGAGACCGAGTTCGCGGTGTTCGGTCCGGGCACGTCCCACCGGCTCGCGGGCCGCACCGCAGACGCGTCCACCTGCTACGCGGCGCTGCTCGACGAACTCGTGGCCGCCGTCGCCGGAACAGGGCCGGCGCCGGCACTGGGCGTCGAGCAGGGCCTGCGTCTGCAGGAGCTCATCGAGCAGGTGCGCGCCGCCGCCGGATGACGGGCGGCGTCAGCCTGCCAGGTCGGGCGGATCCCTCCGGGGGTTGCCGTTGCCGCCGGAGCCGTTGCCGTTCGACCCGCCCGGCCCCGATCCGTTGGCGATGCCGGCCCGGCGGATGACCCGCGGTCGGGTACCGCCCTGGAGCTCGGCCTGGAGCCGGGCGAGCAGCTCGCGATCGGAGTCGCTGAGCCGCGCCAGCGACTCCGGCCGCAACCCGAGGTCGGCCCCACCTGCGTCGGGCCGAGGCGAGGGCGCCGGAGCGCCCTGAACAGGCGGCTCCGGGCGGGGTGCGGGTTCCGGCTCCGGGCGAGGCTCGGCCGGCGGCTCGGCGACGCCCTTGCCCTCGCCGATCTGTTCGTCGGCGTAGCGGTGCCGGGCGGGACGCCGGGGTGCGGGCCTGGGCTCGCGCGATGGCAGCTCGTCGTCGAAACGGGCGGCTGCTTGGCCCGGCCGAGGGGGGCCGACGCGCCGTTCGGGCACCTCGTCGGATGCCGACTCCGGCTCGTCGGGGCGCCGCGGCGGCCTGTCGGCCAGCGCCGATGGCGCCATCGCCCACGATCCCGACAGCCACTCGGAGGACCACTCGTCGTCGGCGCGAGCCGGCTCGCGGTCGTCGTCGCCCGGCGTCGGAGTCTCGGCCGCAGCACCGAGCGGCTTGTCCTCACCGATCGTGGGGTCGAGCAGGGGCTCCAGCAGCGGCTCGCGAAGCGGTCCGCTCAGCGGATCGTTCAGCGCGTCGAAGGCCGGTGTCTGGCCGAGCGAGCGGAAGATGTCGTCGTCCCGCGGCTCCTGAGGCGATGGGCGGGGCGGTTCCGCTGCCTCGGCGACCCGCTGCGGCAGCTCGGTGCGGGGCTCCTCCACGGGCGGTCCACCCGCCTGTCCGTTGACGTGCGTGCCGGCGGGCGGCGGGACGCTCTCGCCGCGGCGGGGCAACGGGCCCGGCGCCGGCGCGGGAGGGCGGTTGATCGGGGTGACCCCGGGACGCGGGGGTTGTGGTGCAGGCGAAGGCCGCGGCAGCCGGTCTCCCCGGACGGGGAGCGGGTCGGACGGCGGAAGGTCCTCCTCCTGCGGGTCGCTGAACAGCGGGTTCTGCTCCGCCGGTCGCCGTGCCCCGGTGCCACCTGGTCCCGGGCGCGCTCCGGTGTCCTCGGCCCCGAGTGGTGCTGCCGTGTCACCGGTGTCAGTCGGACGTTCTCCGAGCCCTGCTGCGTCGTCCCGTGCGTCGCCTGCGCGGTCGTCTGATCCGGGCTGCTCGGTGTTGCTACGAGTGCCGAGCCAGGCCGCGGTGTCGCTCCCACCGGGCGCGCGGTCGCGGGTTGTCTGGTCGTCGGGTGCGGGTGGTGTCGCGTGGTCGCCTGTGCCGTCGGCTGCGCCGGGTCGTGCTGCGGTGTCGGCGGAGTCGTCTGCGCGGTCGTCGACACCGGGCTGCGCCGTCTGCTCGCGAGCCCCGGGCCGTGTCTCGACGTCCCCGGTGCTGGTCGCTCGATCGCCCGCCGGTGGCTGTGCCGTCTGGTCGCGAGCGGCCGGTCGTGCTGCGGTGCCGCCGGGGCGGGAGCGGTCGTCGGCGCCGGGCGGTGGCGTCTGCCTGCGGGGACCACCGGGCCGTGCCTCGGCTATCGACCGTTCCAGGAGGGCTTCGAGTCGTGCTGCGGTGTCTCCTGCACCGGCCATGCGACCGGGAGCGTCGGGTCGTGGCGCGGCGGCTCTGGTGCCGCCTGCGGGGTCGCCCGTTCCCGGCCGCGTGGTGGGGTCGTGGGCGTCCATGCGTGGGGCGGTGTCAGCGGTGCTGGTCGGGTGCTCACCGGCTGCGGGCTGTGCGGCCTGGTCGCTGCGGGCGTCGAGCCGTGCCGAGGTGTCGCCGGTGCCGTTGGTGCCGGGCGGGGTGCCGTTGCTGCCGGGCGGGGTGCCGTTGTCGCGGGGTCCGGCGTGGTCGCTGCTGCCCGGCCGCGCTCCGGCGCCGGTCGCGTGGTCGCTGGTTCCGCGCTGTGCTGCGGGATCGCCTGCCCCTGGCCGTGCTGCGGGCTCACGCGCTTCGAGCCACGACGGGCCGCCGCGGCTTCCGTCACGTCGCGGGAGGTCTGCCGGCCATGCCCCGGGGTCCACTGCTCCGAGCCGCGCTGCTGTGTCGTCGGCGGAGGGTCGCGCGGGCGTGTCGCCCGGACCGGGCCGCCCCGCGGGATTGCCGGCCTCGCGGCGTGCTCCGGTGTCGCCGACGCCTGCCCGTCCAGCGCCCCCGTCGGTGCCGGGTCGTGCTGTCTGCTTGCGGGATGCGGGGCGCGTGGTGTCGGCGCCTCCCAGCCATGCCGCGATTTCGCCGACCACGGGGCGTGCTTTCGTGCCGCCTCCGAGCCACGCCGCGCCTTCGCCCGGTGCGGGCGGTGTCTTCGGGTTGGCTGCGGGGCGTTTTCTGGTGTCGGCGCCGCCCAGCCACGCTGCGCCTTCGCCCGGTGCAGGGCGTGCCGCCGGCTCGACGGCTCCGGCTCGCGCGGCGGGATCGTCGGCGCCACGGGGCTGGACGGCCGGCAGCGAATCGGTGCCTGCCTCCGACGACCCGGACTCCGTCGCCGCCGCGGGCCTGCGGTGCGGGAGCGGGCCGGCAGGCGGTGATTGGCGTGGGTCGGCAGGAGTGGCCGGCCGCGGGTCGGAGACGCCGGCTCGGGGCGGAGTACCCAGGAGGCCCGCGACGTCGGCCTGTGGTGGTGCCAGCGGGTGCCGGGCCCGGCGCGCGTCGGGGGACGCTTGCGCACCAGGGGTGGGCGCCGAACGCTCGGAGAGCCAACCGGGAAGCTCCGCGGCGCGCTCGTTCTCGTCGTCCCATCGGATGGGACGGGCACGGCGCAGGGCGGCTGTGTGGTACGCGGGCAGGGGATCGCCCGCGATGAGGACCTCCACCGAGGCGGGAACGCCTGCCCGATCGAGGATGACGGCGAGCTGGTAGGCCAGCACGTCGGTGGCCGGCGCTCCCGGCTGCGCCTCCACGAGCACCACCGGGTGCGGCAGGGGACCAGGAGCGGAACCGGCGGGTGTCAGGCGACGGGCGACGAGTACGCGGCAGCCCTGCAGCTGCCGGGCGGGCACGGCCAGCAGGGCCGCGGCCACGACGTCGTCGGACGGACCGGGCTCGAACCGGTGCTCCGAGCCCTCCTCGGGGCGTGCGGGAGGCAGCGTGGCGTCGGGGTCGAGGTCGGTGCGGGCGGAGCGGGCGGCGGCAACGAGTGCGGAGCGCACCGGCTGGGGGAGAACCGCGCAGGCGGCCACCAGGCTCGCGGTCAGGATCTCGACGGCGTGGGCGTCCTCACCCACGGCGACCAGCTCACGGGCCCAGGCCAGCAGGTCGTCGTCCACCCGGCCGGCCAACGACAGCAGCAGGTCGTGCGTCGTCTCCGGTGACGTCTCGTGCTCCACTCGGCCTCCCTCCCGTACGCCGGTCCGAGCCGACTGCCATGCGACGCCCTGGCACCGCCGAGTGTCAGTCCCCGCCCGTTACGCGTCGGTTGGTCACGCCCCCACGAGTGCGGACGGGCAGTGCCACAGCGACGCCGACCCAATGATGGCGGCCTGGTGGTACGCCGGTGGCTCTCCGTGCGGCGGGAGCACCTCCACACACGGTGTGCGGTCGCCGTGTGCCCGCAGCACGCGCTGAAGGGTTCCGGCGAGAACCCACGGCCGTTCGCCGCCGGACACGATGACGACACGCTGCCTGCCACGACCGCCGGTGCGCCACGCGTGGCGCAGCTCCACGCAGCCGGGGTGGCCGCGGACCACGGCGAGCACGCTCAGCGTGGCCTGGTCCGGTCCGTCCGGAGCCTCGAAGGCGACGACGAGATCGTCGGGGGTGTGGGCGGGAAGCACGGCGTCGAGCAAACGGCGCGAGGCGCCCCACTCACCGGCGGCGGCGGCGAGCATGTCGCGCTCGTCGTCGGTGAGGCCCACCCGGTGGCGCAGCAGCTCTCGGGGGAGGGTGGCGCTCAATGCGGACCGGCCGCTGTCGGCGAGCCAGTCGCGCATCCGCCACAGCAAGTCGTCTGGCAGCCTTCCGGCCAGCCGGACCAGGAGGTCGTGGCACGCCTGGTCGGCCGCGCTCACGGCCCTGACACCTCGACGACCAGCTCGACCTCGACCGGAACGCCCAGCGGCAGCTCGGCCACGCCCACGGCGGACCGTGCATGCCGGCCCGCCTCGCCGAAGATCTCGCCGAGCACGTCGGACGCCCCGTTGATGACTCCGGGCTGCCCGGTGAACCCGGGAGCGGAGGCCACGAACCCGACGACCTTCACCACGCCGGTGACGGCGTCGATCCCCACCAGGGCGTCCACCGCCGCGAGGGCGTTGAGTGCGCAGATCCGGGCGAGGCGGTAGGCCTCGTCGGGGTCGATCTCCGCGCCGACCTTGCCCGTGCCCGCCGGCTTGCCGTCCACGAAGGGCACCTGACCCGAGGTGAACACCAGCGAGCCCGTGCGGCGTGCCGGGATGTAGGACCCGGCCGGAGCTGCGACGGACGGGAGGGCGATGCCGAGCTCATGCAGACGATCGGTGGTGGTCGCCATGCCGTCAGCCCCTCACCGGTCGCTTGAACCAGGCGACGAGCTGCTCGGGGCTGGCGCCGGTGGTGACGGCGACCAGCTCCCAGCCGTCCCGGCCGAAGTTGTTGAGGATCGCCTGCGTGCTGTGGATCAGCACCGGAGCGGTGAGGTATTCCCATGTCGTGACCGAGGACCCTGGGCTGCTCATGAATGGTCACTGTAGCCAGCGCCTCATCCCGTTCGAGCGGCCGGGCGGACGCAGGCTCCGTAACCTGACAGACGTGACGTCTTCCCACTGGCCCGCCGCGCTGTCGGCGGCCCGCCTGCACGTCGTCTCCGGGAAGGGAGGCACGGGCAAGACCACGGTGGCAGCCGCGCTGGCGCTGGCGCTGGCGAGCGGTGGCCGGCGCACGCTGCTGATCGAAGTCGAGGGGCGGCAAGGCATCGCCCAGCTGTTCGACACGCCCCCGCTGCCCTACGAGGAGCGCAAGATCGCGGTGGCGCCCGGGGGTGGGGAGGTCAGGGCGCTCGCGGTGGACGCCGAGGCGGCGCTCCTGGAGTACTTCGAGCTGTTCTACCGGCTGGGAATGGCCGGGCGCACGCTGCGCCGCATGGGTGCCATCGAGTTCGCCACCACGCTGGCGCCCGGCTTGCGCGACGTGCTGCTCACGGGCAAGGCCAAGGAGTGCGTGAACCGCCGCGGGCCCGACGGCAGGCCTGCGTACGACGCGGTGGTGCTCGATGCCCCGCCCACGGGCCGGGTGGTGAGCTTCCTCGACGTCACGAAGGCGATGGCCGACCTCGCGAAGAGCGGGCCGATCCACAGCCAGGCCGCGGGTGTGGTGAAGGTGCTGCACTCGGACCTGACCGCGGTCCACCTGGTGACGCTTCTGGAGGACCTGCCGGTGACCGAGACGCTCGAGACCGTCGACGAGCTGTCCGTCGCCGGCTTCCCGACGGGAGCGTTGATCGTCAACCGGGTACGGCCGCAGTGGCTGCCGGACCGTTCGGTCGCCGCCGCAGCCAACGGGCGCGTCGACGCCGAGCGCATCCGCGCAGGGTTGTCGACGGCCGGGCTCGATCTTCCCGCGGACGTGATCGACGGGCTGGTCGCGGAGACCGTCGACCACGCGGTACGGGTGCACGCCGAGGGCCTCGCCCTCGCGCGACTGGACGAGGGGCCGCCGCTGCCCCGGCTCGTGCTCCCGCAGCTCGTGGAAGGTGTCGACCTCGGCTCGATCTACGAGCTGGCGGAGACGCTCGTCGAGCAGGGCGTGTCGGTGCCTGCGCTGAGTGGGGCCACGTCATGAGCCCGCGTGTTCCTGATCCGCTGGAGGTCGACGCGCTGCTCGACGACCGCGACACCCGCGTGATCGTCTGCTGCGGCTCCGGTGGCGTCGGCAAGACCACCACGTCGGCGGCGCTGGCGCTGCGGGCCGCGCAGCGCGGCAGGCGCACGGTGGTGCTCACGATCGACCCGGCACGCCGGCTGGCGCAGGCGCTCGGCCTGGAGGCCCTCGACAACGAGCCGCACCGCGTGGCCGGTGTGGACGGTCAGGGCGAGCTGCACGCGATGATGCTGGACATGCGCCGGACCTTCGACGAGATGGTCTACGCGCACGCCGAGCCGGGACGCGCAGAGTCGATCATCGAGAATCCCTTCTACCAGACCATCTCCTCGTCGTTCTCCGGCACGCAGGAGTACATGGCGATGGAGAAGCTGGGCCAGCTCGCGGCCACCGGCGAGTGGGACCTCATCGTGGTGGACACCCCGCCGTCCCGCTCCGCGCTGGACTTCCTGGACGCGCCCCAGCGCATGTCGAACTTCCTCGACGGCCGGATGATCCGGCTGCTCTCCGCCCCCGCCCGCGCGGGAGGCCGGGGCCTACGCAAGATCGTCGGGGCGGGCTTCACGCTGTTCGCCAAGGCGGTGTCCACGATCCTGGGCGGCCAACTGCTGGCCGACGCCTCGGCGTTCGTGCAGGCGTTCGACACGATGTTCGGCGGGTTCCGTGAGCGCGCCACGGCCACGTACGCGCTGCTGCGCTCACCCGGCACCGCGTTCCTGGTGGTGGCAGCGCCGGAACCCGACGCACTGCGCGAGGCCGCGTACTTCGTGGACCGGCTCTCCGCCGACGACATGCCGCTCGGCGGCCTGGTGCTCAACCGCACCCACCCGGTGCTGGCGCAGCTCTCGGCGACGAAGGCACGTGCCGTGGCCGAGGGGCTGCGCGGCGCGCCCCTGGCCGCCGCGGTACTCCGGCTGCACGCCGACCGGGTGGACCTCGCCGAGCGGGAGGACCGGTTGCTCTCCCGCTTCACCAGCGCCCACCCGGCCGTGGCCGTCACGAAGGTGCCGGTAGTGGCGGGAGACGTGTCCGACCTCGACGGGCTGCGTGAGATCGGCGCACTCCTCGCCGCGGGCGACCGGGAGCCGGCAGCCGCCGCCTCTCAGCGACGGCTGCGCTCGGCCCGGTAGCAGCGCGCTCAGGCCGACTCCTCCAGCTGCCCGAACTCCCGCTCGTCCACGGCGCGTGGGTCGGCCGATTCCTCCGCCACGGACGAGTAGTGGGCCGTGCGGGCATCGGCGAGCAGATCGGCCCACGAACGCACCCCGGGGCGGGCACGGAGCAGCGCGCGCCTCTCGCGTTCGGTCATTCCGCCCCACACGCCGAACTCGATGCGCTGGTCGAGGGCATGCGCCAGGCACTCGGTGCGGACCGGGCAGGTGCGGCAGAACTGCCGTGCCTCCCGCTGCCGGGCCCCGGTCACGAACAACCCCTCGGCGTCGACCGTGCGGCACCGTGCTGCCACCCGCCAGTTCCAGCGACCCGCCATGGCTCCTGATCCCCTTTCCGGAGTCGTGATCGTCACGACCGGCACAGACGGATTCTGGAAGCCTCTGGTTCCGCGGGTAACCGAGCAAAACTACTCAAATCAGCTGAAGGGTGACCTGACGGTAGGACGACACTCTCCCGCGTACCCTCATTGCCCGTGAGCCCCCGGCATCCGCTCCTGCGGCCCGCAGCCATGTTGCTCGGACTCTGCGTGCTCGCAGGGCTGGTCGTGGCGGGTATGGCGTTCCCGCTCGCCGCCGGGATCGGGGTCACGTCGAGCGACGTGGGAGACAGCGTCAACACGGTCTCCACCGATCTGGTCGACCAGCCCCTGCCGCAGACCACCACGATCACCGACTCGGCGGGCGTACCCATCGCCCGGTTCTTCGAGCAGAACCAGAACCGGCAAGCCGTGAAGGCCGAGGAGATCTCGCCCGCCATGAAAGCGGCGATCGTCGCGATCGAGGACCGGCGCTTCTACCAGCACCAGGGCGTGGACTGGCAGGGCACGATGCGCGCCCTCATCGCGAACTCCGCGTCCGGCGACGTCGTGCAGGGCGCGTCCACGCTCACGCAGCAGTACGTGAAGAACTACATGCTCTACGTCGAGGCCGAGACCGAGACCGAGCGGCTCAAGGCCACGGAGCAGACCCCGGCCCGCAAGCTCAAGGAAGCGCAGATCGCGCTGCAGATGGAGCGGGCGCTGAGCAAGGAGGAGATCCTCACCCGTTACCTGAACATCGTCTCGTTCGGCAACGGGGCCTCGGGGATCGCCTCGGCCGCGCGCACGTATTTCGACACCACTCCCGACAAGCTCACCGTGCCGCAGGCGGCGCTGCTCGCGGGCATGGTGAACAGCACCACCGCGTTCGACCCGGTCAGCAAGCCCGCGGCGGCGCTCGAACGCCGCAACATCGTCATCCAGCAGATGCGCGACCAGCAGATGATCGACCAGACGCAGATGCAGGCAGCGCTCGCCGCGCCGCTCGGCGTGGTCACTCCGTTGATCACCCAGCCCAACGGCTGCATCGGGGCCGGTGACGCCGGGTTCTTCTGCAAGTACGTGGCCGAGTACCTCACCGAGGCCGGCTTCTCCCAGGAGCAGCTCAACCGCGGCGGCTACACGATCAAGAGCACCCTCGACCGCAATGTGCTGGAGAAGGTGAAGGCGTCCCTCGTCGCGGAGGTTCCGCCACAGCAGGCCAACGTCGCCAACGTCATGTCGGTGGTGCAGCCGGGACAGGACAAGCACCGCGTGCTCGGCATGGCGTCGAGTCGCACGTTCGGCCTGGATGCCGAGGCCGAGGAGACGAGCTACGGGCTGCCCTACGAGCCGGTCAACCTCGGTGCCGGGTCGACCTACAAGATCTTCACCGCTTCCACGGCCCTGGAGAAGGGGCTGGGCATCAACTACCAGCTCGCCGTGCCGCCGAGCGGGTACGCGTCGCCGATCTACGTCGACGGCAACGGGCGTCCGCTCCCCGTGCAGAACGCGAGCAGCGGGCTCCCGGAGCGCCTGTCGCTCACCGACGCACTCGCTCTCTCCCCCAACACGGCGTTCATCAAGCTGGAGGAGTTCACCGGCGTGCCCGACGTCGTGGACATGGCGGTGCGGCTGGGCATGCGCTCGCTGGCCACCACCCCGTTCGTCGACCCGTCCACCGGACGTCCCACCGACCGCTCGATCGCCGAGGTCACCAAGGCGCAGAAGCAGGCGTCGTTCACGCTCGGGGTGAGCCCGACGAGCGTGCTGGAGCTGTCCAACGTGGGCGCCACCCTCGCCAGCGGCGGCATGTGGTGCCCGCCCAGCCCGATCGAGTCCATCACCGACCAGGCCGGCAACCCCGTGCCTCTCACCGAGGCCCCCTGCCAGCAGGTCGTCGACCGGGGCCTGGCCAACGCGATGATGACCGCGCTGAGCCACGACGACCTCAACGGCACGTCGGCGGGAGCCGCGCGCCAGGTCGGGTGGAACCGGCCGATGGCGGGCAAGACCGGCACCACGCAGCAGCACAAGTCGGCGGCGTTCGTCGGCGTCGTCCCGCAGATGTCCGGCGCGGTCATCACGTTCGACAACTCCAACTCGCCCCGGCCGCTCTGCGACGGCGCAGGTTCGCCGTTCGCCTGCCGCAGCGGCAACATCTTCGGCGGCAAGACCCCGGCCGAGACGTGGTTCGGTGCGATGTCGCCCCTGCTCCAGGGCCAGCCCGTGATCCCGTTGCCACCCGTGGAGCAGCGGTACCTGGAGGGTGGCGCGGAGTCCCGCGTTCCCGACGTCGTGGGCCGTAGCCAGAACGACGCTCGCGGCGCGCTGGAGCGGGCAGGCTGGACGGTCTCGACGCGCACGGTCGACAACGCGGCGGCGCGCGGCACGGTGGTCGGGCAGAGCCCGCGCGGCACCGCCCTTCCCGGCGAGACCATCGTGCTGAGCGTCAGCAGTGGAACCGTGCCGCCACCGCCCGCCGCTCCGGGCGGTCCGCCACAGGCGGGGCAGCCTCCGGGCGACGACCAACCGCCTGGCGATGACGGGGGCGACGGCGGTGGTGGCGGTGACGATGGTGACGGCGGCGACGGCGACGGCGGCTGATCGGGTGGCGTGCTGGCCCGACCGTGTGGTGACCGGTCAGCGGCGTGCCGGACGCGAGGTCATTTCCTGGTCCCGGGCCTAACATCCGCCACCATGACGGCGGAGGCAGGTGATGAGCAGGTCCACCCGCGCGGCCCCGGCGCAGGCTCGTCCGTTCCGAGCCCTGGCGGTCGGGCCGTTCCGGCCTCGCCGCACGGCGCAGGCGCGCCGCGTGGCCCAGCGCAGCCCGGTCGTCCACCCGGGACGGCCGGGGCCAATCAGCCCGAGGCCCGCCCGCCCGTCGTCGACGAGTTGGCCGTGCTGGGGTTCTCCCGGCACCTGCGGAGCCGGATCGGCACGCGCCTGTTCACGTGGTTCTTCGTTCTGGTGTTCGCGCTGATAATCGTCCAACTGATCTCCTCGCTGCTCGACCCGTAGCTCCGTTCTGTGAGCCGCACGGCCTGCGTGAGCGCTGAGAAGGTGCTGTGAGTGGCGTGCCCGGATGCGGGCCGTGTCGGTCAGCCGGGCTACCCTGGGCGATCGACGGCGGTCCCCGGTTCCGCCCAGGCCGGCCCCGGTGGGCGGCCGCCCGGCGAGGAGGTGAGGAGCGATCACCCCCGAGTCCGCTCCGCCCGAAGCACGCATGCAGGCGTTGTCGCCGCCCACCTCACACCGTGTGCGCAGTGTGTTGGCGATTCCCGCGTTCCGCCGGTTGTGGCTGGTCACGTCCGTCGCAGCCACGTGCGACTGGCTGAGCCTGCTGGCGCTGTCCGCGCTGGCCACCCAGCTCACCAGCGGCTACCAGGCGCAGAGCTTCGCCCTGGGCGGCGTGGTGGCCACGAAGCTGCTGCCGGCGCTGGTGCTCGGGCCGCTGGCGGGTGCACTCGCCGACAAGTTCGACCGGCGCGTCGTCATGGTCGTCTGCGACCTGCTCCGGTTCGGGCTCTTCGTGTCGATCTTCCTCATCGGCTCGCTGTGGTGGCTGTTCGCCGCCACGTTCCTCATCGAGATCTGCGCGCTGTTCTGGATTCCCTCGAAGGACGCCTCGGTCCCCAACTTGCTCCGACGACCCGACCAGGTCGAGACGGCCAACCAGCTCGCTCTCGTCATGACCTACGGCGTCGCGGTGATCACGGCGTCCGGCCTGTTCTCCGTGCTCTCGAGCATCGGCCGGGTGCTGGGCACCTCGGCGCTCTCGATGGTGTTCGTGGCGCTGGTCCTGAGCGGGGTCGCCTACCTGATCATCGCGCTCACGGTCTGGTTCCGCATTCCCGAGATATCCGGCCGGGCCACCTCCCGCCGGGAGGTCGCGCCCGGCGTGCTCGCCATGATGCGCGACGGGGCCACGTTCGTCGTGCGTACGCCGATGATCCGGGGGCTGGTCGTCGGCATCGTCGGTGCGTTCGCGGCCGGTGGCACCGTGGTCGGCTCGGCCACGCTCTACGCCGCGAGCCTCGGCGGCGGCAACGCGGCCTACGGCGTGCTGTTCGCCGCCGTGTTCATCGGGCTGGCGATCGGGATGGGCGCAGCGCCGCAGATGGCTCGCCGCCTGCCGCACAACCGGCTGTTCGGAGCCGCGATCGTGGCCGCCGGGCTGGCGCTCGTGCTGGTGGCCCTCGCCCCGCACCTGTTCGTGGCGATCGTGGCGGTCATGCTCGTCGGCGGATTCGCCGGCATCGCGTTCCTCACCGGGCTCACGATCATCGGCTCCCAGGTGGCCGACGAGGTGCGCGGCCGGATCGTGGCGTTCGTGCAGTCGATCGTCCGCCTGACGCTGCTCGGGTCGATGGCGGTGGTGCCGCTGTTCGTCGGCCTGGTCAGCGCCCGGCGCGTCGAGGTGCTCGGCTATCCCTTCCTCATCGACGGCACCCGGATCGTCATGCTGGCCGGAGGCCTCGTCGCCGCGGGTGTCGGGATGCTCGCCTACCGGCAGATGGACGACCGGCGCACCGAGCCCATGCTCCCCGATCTGCTCGCCGCTCTCCGCCGAGGTCATCCCCGGTCGGGGTCCGGCATGCTGATCGCCGTCGAGGGTGCTCCCGCGGAGGCCACCACCGAGCAGGCCGCACGCCTGGCCGCGCGGTTGCGGCAGGAGGGGCACGTCGTCGTCGCGATCGACGACGGCGAGCGCGACCGCGAGCGCTGGGCTGCCGCCACCCGGGAGGCGGCGCTGTCAGGTGTGCGGGCGAAGGCGCTCGCCGCCGCAGCAGTACGGGCCGACCAGGTCGAGCGGGTCATCCGGCCTGCCCTGGAGAGCGGCGCCGTCGTGATCGTCGACCGCTTCCTGATGAGTCCGCTCGTGCAGTTCGGCGTGGCGGCCGACCGGGCCGAGGCCGAGCTCGACCCCGGCGAGCTGGAGAACCTGGCCGCGTGGGCCACCGGCAGGCTCCGAGCCGACGTGTCCGTGCTGCTCGACCGCGCCCCCACCGAGACCGATTCGCCGGTGCGCGGCATCTCCGGTGAGGAGCACTTGCGCGTGCAGCGGCTGCTCACCGGGCTGGCGGCCGCCGAGCCCCACCGCTACGTCGTCGTTGACGCCGACGGCTCGTCCGACGAGGTGGCCGATCGCGTCCACAGTGGCATTCGGCCGTTCCTGCCACGGCGGCCGGCAGCCCCCACCGTCGACGACGCGGTCGCGGAGTCCCCCGCCCCGGCTCCCACCGCGCCATAAGCTGGACGCCATGACGGTGTGGGACGAGGTGGTCGGTCAGGCGTCGGCTGTCGCCGAGCTGAGCGCCGCCGCCGAGAACCCCGCCGCGATGACCCATGCGTGGCTGTTCACCGGTCCGCCCGGCTCCGGGCGTTCGGTGGCGGCCCGGGCCTTCGCGGCTGCGCTGCAGTGCCCGTTCCACGGGTGTGGCCAGTGCCCGTCCTGCCACACGGTCATGGCAAGCACCCATTCCGACGTGCGGGAGGTCGTCCCCGAGGGGTTGTCGATCTCGGTGCGGTCGGTACGGCAGCTCGTGCAGTCCGCCGCCCGTCGTCCCGTCAGCGGGCGCTACCAGATCCTGATCATCACCGACGCCGACCGGCTCACCGAGAACGCGGCCAACGCCCTCCTCAAGTCCATCGAGGAGCCACCCGACCAGACGATCTTCCTGCTGTGCGCGCCGTCCGACCATCCGGAGGACGTGCCGATCACCATCCGCTCCCGCTGCAGGCCGGTGCCGCTGCACTCCCCGTCGCCCGAGGCCATCGCCGACGTGCTGGCTCGCCGCGACGGGATCGACCCGGAGACCGCCACCTGGGCGGCGTCGGTGGCCGGTGGCCACGTCGGGCGGGCCCGGCGGCTCGCCCGCGACGCCGAGGCGCGCACCTACCGCGAGACGGTGCTGTCGCTGCCGCTGCGGATCCGTGGGCTGGGCGACGCGTTCGCCCACGCCGGTGATCTGGTGCGCAACGCCAAGGCCGAGGCCACGGAGCTCAGCGAGTCCCGGGACGCCGCGGAGCGGGAGGAGCTGGCCGTCGCCATGGGTGCCGGCGGCGTCGGCAAGGGGGTTGCCGCCGCCGCGCGCGGGGCGAAGGCGGCCGAGCGGGATCTGGAGCGTCAGCAGAAGTCGCGCAACACCCGCAACCAGCGCGACGCGATCGATCGCGCGCTGATCGACCTGGCCGGTTTCTTCCGCGACACGCTCGTGGCCGGTAGCGGTGCGCAGGTCGCCTTGACCAACCCCGACCGTGACGCCGACGTCCGTCGGGCGGCGAGCCAGTGGTCGCCCGAGTCGGTGCTGCGCAGGCTGGAGGCCGTGCTGGCGTGCCGCACGGCGCTCGACCAGAACGTCAAGCCGGAGATCGCCGTCGAGGCGATGATGACCGCCTTGCAGCGGGGCTGATCCACACCTCGCGCGGCCGGGCAGAATCTCTCGCGTGAAGCAGGAAGGGATGGTTGAGGCGTCCGTCTCTGCTCGCGAGGCCGAGGTGCTCGTCGCGGTCGGAGAGCACCTCACCAACGCCGAGATCGCCGCCCGTCTGTTCATCTCGATCCGCACCGTCGAGAGCCACGTGTCGTCCCTGCTGCGCAAGTTCGGGGTCAGCGACCGGCGCGCGCTGTCGTTGCTCGCCACGGAGAGGTCCCGCGACCCGGTGCCGCCGTCCGGACCCGCGTCCCGGCGAATCACCCCGTTGCCCTCGCCGCTCACGTCGTTCGTCGGCCGGAAGAGCGAGCGGGCCGAGCTCGCGGCAGCGCTCCGCGGGCCGCGGCTCGTCACCGCTGTCGGGCCCGGCGGGGTCGGGAAGACGCGGCTCGCGCTGGCCGTGGCCGCCGATGTGAGCGAGCGGTTCGCCGACGGAGTGTGGTACGCCGACCTGGTCCCGGTGACCGACTCCCCCTTGGTTGCGGCGGTCGTCGCCGGGGCGATCGGGCTCGGTGAGCAGCAGGGACGCTCGGTGCAGGACACGGTGCTCGCGTGGGCGGCGGACCGGCAGGCCCTGTTCGTGCTGGACAACTGCGAGCACCTGGCGGACGGGGTCGCGCTGTTCGTGGAGGAACTGCTGGCGCGCAGCCCCGGGCTCGTGGTGCTGGCCACGAGCCGTGCGCGGCTGTTGCTGCCGTTCGAGCGCGTCTTCCCGGTGGTCGGCATGTCCGTCCATGCCGGGGACGATGCCGAAGGTGGCGACGCGACCACGCTCTTCGAGGAACGGGCGACCGCGGCCGGCTTCCCGATCACCGCCGCCGACCGGAGCGGGATCGTGCGGATCTGCCGCAGCCTCGACGGCGTGCCGCTGGCGATCGAGCTGGCGGCGGCCCGGCTGCCCTCGCTCGGCGTGGACGGGCTCGAAGCAGGTCTGGCCGACCGGCTACAGCTGCTGACCGGCGGACGCCGCGTCGACAGCAGACACAGCTCCCTGCGGTCGATGTTGGACTGGAGCTACGCACTGCTCGACGAACAGACGCAGGCGGTGCTGCGCCGAGTGGCCGTCTTCGCCGGGGCGTTCCGCGCGGAAGACGCGGCGGCGGTGGCGGGATGGCCTCCGGTGGCTGCCCGCGAGATCGGCGTGCATCTCGCCGCGCTCGCCGACCACAGCCTGCTGGTGCCGACGACCCTGACCGACGGCACGCGCTACCGGGCGCTGGAGGCCGTGCGCCAGTACGGCGCCGAGCTTCTCGACGACACCGGAGAGCTCGTCGAGACCCGGACGCGACATCTGCGGTGGTCGCAGGACGCGGGCAGGGCCCTCCTGACCGTCGCCGACGTCGACAGCGTCGGGTGGCGCACGAGCTTCGACCGGCTCGGTGACGAGCTGAGGTCAGCTCTCGCCTGGTCGGCACCCAGACCGGACCACCGACGGGTCGCCTACGAGGGGAAGAGGCTGCTCGCGGCCCTGTGCTATCGCCGCGGCCTGCCGGGCGAGTCACAGTGGCGCTACGAGCAAGCGGCCGGGTTGGCCCCGGACGACCGGCACGCCGCCGTCGAGCTGCGCATGGCCGCGGGTGCCGCGGAAGCACAGCTCGCGGGGGACGAGGCGGTCCGGTTGCGTCGTGCCGCGGCGGCCGCAGCCCTGCGCGCGGGTGAGCCCGAGCGTGCCGGGCGGGATCTGGCACAGGCGGCCGAGCTGATGAACCGGGGGCCGGGGACCATGACCCGTCCACCACAGCCGGATGTGGCGCGGGCCTTGCTGGAGGAGGCCCGCGGTTACGTCTTCGGGGACCTCGTCTCGCAGGCTCGGCTCGCCACGGCCGAGGCGTTCGCGATGCCGGAGACCGATGCGCAGGCTCCGGGAGGGGCCGACCGCGCGCTGGAACTCGCCCGGAGTTCCGGTGATCGGCTGGCGGAGAGCGCGGCGCTGGACCGGCTCACCACCGTGCAGCTCGCCAGGGGCGACGGGCGTGCGGCGTTGGCGAGCGCGTTGCGGCGCATCGATCTGCTGACACCGGTGGCGCTCGACGCCGATGCGGGCTTCGAGCTGTCCGACGCGCACATCATGGCCGTCGAGTCGGCGATCGCGGCAGGCGACCTGCGTGAGGCGAGGCGGGTCGCCGAGCGTGTCCAGGACCTTCCCCTGCACCGCGAGGTCGGTCATGTCGCCGTTGCGCGGCTGATGACCGTGTCCTCGCTGGACGGTGACTGGGACGGCGCGCTCGCCGCGGGCGCGCGCTTCCGGGAGGGCTGGGAACGAGCGGGGCGACCGCGCGTCCCCACGCTCCGCCGCGCCGTAGAGGCAGTGGCCACGGTGCACGGTCTGCGCGGTGAGGCCGATGAGTGCGCCGCCTGGATGGAGATCTTCAACGCACTCGAGCCCCGAGAACGGCCGGAGCACGACAAGAACCCGCGCGCGTTCTTCAACGCCCTCCTGTTGCTCCATCTCGGTCAGCCCGACCGGGCGCTGCACGTGCTCACCGCTTCACCGGACGAGATCCAAGGCTGGTACCAGGCCATCTGGCGCCCCTGGTACGTGGCACTGTGGGTGGAAGCGGCGGTGCTCGCCGACGTGCCGGACGCGGCCGAGCGCATGCTCCGAGCCCGCCCGTTCATCGCCGACAACCCGGTCGCGGCCGCGCTCGTCGACCGCGCTGCCGCGCTCGGCGCGGGTGATCGCGATGGCGTGCTTGCTGCCGCCCGCGCCCTGGACGCCGCCGGGTGCCGGTACCAGTGGGCGCGCAGCCTGGTCCTCGCCGGTGGCGCCGACCGCGAACGGGGAGTGTCGGCGCTGCGCGCCATGGGCGCGACGGTCGTCTGACGACGGTACGTACGGGACGGCACGGACCGGGACATCCGTGTCCGTTCCGTACCGGACACGGATGTTCGGGCGCCCCTGGCAGCCGATGGTGGGTCTCGTCAACCAGCACCGGAACCGAGGACGTGACCACAGTGCTCCCCCTGAGCTTCCCCGCCGCAGAGATCGCGAACGACCGCCGACGTGTGCTGCTCGCGGAGGCCGAGGCGCACCGGCTCGCCCGTGTGGCCGCGCGATCGCACACCTCACGCAGGGGCCGCCTGCCCCGGCTCGCGGGCTTGTCGGCCCGCATCCGACGTGGACGGTCGAGCGGCGCCGCGTGTAGCGGGGTCGTGTCTGGTGGAGCCGTCGTGGAGTAGCCCGGCTACGACGCGCCGAAGGTCACGCTCCTGCCGGCAGGGAGGGCATCGTGAAGAAGATCATCGGGTTGTCGCCCGCTCCGCGGATCGGTGCGAGCCCGAGCTCGTCGCGCAACGCGTTGAGGGCCTTGTAGTCGGCGCGTGACCTGGCCCGGGACGGGGTGAAGAACGGAACGTCCTGCTCACCCAGCCACCGCACCACGACCTTGCCCTCGTGCATCGGGAGGGTGGTGCGGAAGTGGAAGACGTCGTGGACGCTCACCGGGATGCCGGCCGGCACGCGGGGGAACAGGTTGTCGAGGTACCAACGCGCGAAGCTGCCGTTGTGGGCGGCGTCGACGAACAGGTAGCCGGTGTCGGCGGGCACCCGGGCGAGGGTCTCCTTGATGTCGCCCTTCACGAACGTCCACCGGCCCTCGGCAAGGTCCGCAGGCACGTTGCGCACCACGTTGTCGATGATGTCGAAGCTGTGCAGGTGCCCCGTCCCGTTGTCCCGCAGTGCGCTGAGGATCCACGTGGTCGACCACCCGTGGAACGTCCCGAGCTCCATCACGGATGCGGGCCGGGTGGCGCGCAACAACAGGTAGGTGATCTCCGCTTCGAGGTCGTCGAGCTGGGGCGTCATGGTCGCCTTCATCGAATCGGCGTACTCCCGCTGAGCCTTCCCGACCGCGGCGAGCTCGCCTGCGAACTCTTTGTAGAGCTCGAAGATGTACCCCAGGTCGATCAACCTCAACTGACGGTCCTCCATGTGGATCTCTCCTACCCGCAAGGCGAGCGGCCACTCTATCGAGTGACTGGCGATCTGCTGGACAGGGCGATCAGCAGGGGGACCGTGGTGGCAGGGCGTCCGGACGCGGTCGCTACACTGACTGCGCACCATCGGCCGCCTTAGCTCAGTCGGTTAGAGCGACGCACTCGTAATGCGTAGGTCTGGGGTTCGACTCCCCAAGGCGGCTCCACCATCCACCTGTTCGGCGGGTAGCAGCTCGTCTGCTCACCCGCCCCTTGTGCCGCTTCCATTCGAGCAGTACGAGCACGCCCGTCGGCTCTACTACGTTCGCAGCCCCGAAGGACCGTCGTCGCCATTGTCGAGCAGTTCAGCTGAGGCGTTCACAAGATCCCGTCGCCCGACGACGCTAGAGGGGTTCGTCATCAGTACCCGAAATGCACCCGTTTGGGTGATTTTGGAGTACGAAGCTTGTCGCGCCTTTCTGCCGCTGAGTCACTGAGCGACAACAGCCCGTCACCAATTCTGGTCCCACCGACGGCTGTAGGTGCCCAGATGAAGCGTCAGCGGCCGCCGGCTGTCACGCGACGGGGAGGAAGACATGGCGATCAGTCCCCATCAGGGTTCCACCGGCGGCGGTACCGCGGCGACCATCACCGGCACGAACCTCGGCGGCGCGATCGCGGTGCGCTTCGATGGCCGGACGGCCGTCATCACGGCCAACACACCCACGTCGGTGTCGGTCCTCACGCCGTCAGGGACGGGCGTCGCGGACGTCACCGTCACCACGGGCGGGGGAACCAGCAGCCCGCAGCGGTTCTTCTACCTCCCGCCGCCGGTCGTCCTGTCCGTGTCACCCGCGTCCGGGCCGCTCGTGGGGGGAACCACCCTCACCATCACCGGACGCAATCTGTCCACGGCCACGTCGGTGGCCTTCGGCGCGAGCACCGTCACCCCCACCGTCGTCTCGGACGGGGAGATCACGGTTGTCGCCCCCGCGGGGGCGGCGGGTGTCGCATCCCTCGTGGTCACCACTCGCGGAGGGGTGTACTCGGGCGCGTCCTTCACCTACGCCGCCCCACCGACCGCCACCAGCTTCACGCCGACGACGAGCGTCCTGGCCGGCGGAGTCCTCGTGAGCATCACGGGCACCAACCTTGCGACGACCACCGGCGTGACGTTCGGCGGCACGCCGACCACGTTCGCCGTGCTGTCCCCCACGCGGGTCGCCGCTATCGCCCCCACCCGCGGGATTGCGGGTGCGGTCCAGGTCGCCCTCACGACGACGGGCGGCAGCGCGACCGCACCCGGCACCTTTCTGTACATCCTGTGACGGGCCGTCGGACGCCGACGGCCGGCTGAGGGCCCCGCTCGGGCCCGGACCCGCCACCCACTCGTCTACCGGTGCTTCCGCGCCGGTCAGCAGGCCGCCATTGTGGACTCTCGCCCATCAGGAGTCAGCGATGCGGGGAGTGTGGGGCCGTGAGCAGCTGGATCGTGAGCAACGTCCCGTCCGTGTTGCTCCTGGCCGCGCTCGTGGTTGGCGTCGCCGCCGGGACGGTAGCCGTATTGGCGTACGTCCGGCATCGTTTCCCCTGGCTCGCGGAAGGCGGGCACAACGACGTCGCGAAGGTCGGCTTCTCCGTTGTCGGACCTGTCTACGGATTCATGATCGGTTTCATCGTGGTCGTGCTGTGGGGCCAGGTCAATGCGGCGGACGAGGTGGCGCGGACAGAGGGAGCCTCGGCCGTACAGATGGCCAGGGACCTCAGGTATTTCGAAACGGCTGACAGCGACCGCATCCGCCAAAGCCTGCTGGAGTACGAACGTGCGGCAGTAGCCGAGTGGCCCCAAGCCGCGAGCGGTCAGAGCGCGCCGGAGGCGGAGAGCGCGTTGGCGCGTCTGTACGCCGCGTACGAGAGCGTCCAACCGCGCGACGACCGGCAACGGGCCGTCCTCGCGAACTCGCTGGCTTCCCTGGACCAGTTGAGTCTGTCGCGCACGAACCGGCTGGTCATGGCGGTGACGAACGCCGGCCCATCGTGGTCCTTGTGGCTGGTGATCTTCCTGCTCAGCGGGTTGGTGCTCGGGTTCGCCGTCATCTACGGCGAGACGCGGGCCCGCATGCACTATGCGATGGTCACGGCCGTCAGCGTGCTCGTTGCCGTCAACCTGTTCCTCGTCACGGAGTTGGCCCATCCACTCCTCGGTGAGCTGGGTACATCGCCCGAGGCGCTGAAGGAAGCGATCAACTATCTGGGACCCCAATAGCTCACGCTGCCGGGTGCCGGCCGCGCACGACGCAGGCGCCAGTGATCACCGCGGTCGTATCGTCGCCGCGGTGAAGAAGTACCCCGTGGACCATCAGCGCGCCATGGCTTCCTGGGCGGCCGACTGTGCAGAGCGCGCACTCCCACTCTTCGAGCGAATGCTTCCCACCGATAGCCGCCCACGTGACGCGATCGACGCTTGTCGCAGGTGGGTTGACACCGGCGTTTTCAGCATGGCTGCTATCCGCGGTGCCTCTCTGGCTGCTCACGCTGCGGCACGTTCGGCGACAGGGGACGACCCTGCGTGCTTCGCCGCCCGCGCCGCAGGTCAAGCCGTGGCAACCGCGCACGTACCGCAACACGCCTTCGGCGGCGCCTACTACGCCCTGAAGGCGCTGGCCGCAGCGAATCCGCAGGATGCCGAGGCTGCTGTGCGCGATGAACACGAGTGGCAGATGAACAGGCTTCCCGAGGTGCTTCGGGAAGAGGCGCGTAAGCGAGTGGTCGTGGAAGTGCGCAGGACAGGCGTCTTCGTGACGGTCACGAAGGACGACGATTTCTAGCCCGGCTCGTTGTGGGGCGCAGCTGGGTCATCTCCGGACGCCACCGTGACGTAGCCCGTTCATGAGGAGGGCGAGCAAGCGGTCGGCTCGAGCTGAGCTGTCCGGGGCGTCCTGGGCGGCCCAGGCGATGGCACCGACCATCTTGAGCACGTCCGCTTCATCCGCATCGCGGACCACCGCCCCTGAATGCTGCGCCCGCGCCAGCAACGCAGCCCCCACCTCGAACAGCTCCGCATGCCAGGTGGATGCCAGGCCGTTCCCGCGGTCGAGCGCCGAGTTCATCACCGCGGCCGCCAGGCCTCGGTAGGTCAAGGCATGCATGAGCGCGGCACGCAACCACGTGGACAACGCGTCGAATTCGTCTTCGGCCGTCAGCAGTCCGCGACCACGGCTGACCAACTCGGATATCTGCTCGGCGAGCACCGCCTCGATGAGATCCAGTCGAGTGGGGAAATGCCGATACAGCGTTCCGCTGGCCACCCCTGCCCGCCGAGCGATCTCATCAAGGGAGGCGTCCACGCCGAACGCGGCGAACGCGATCCTCGCCTGCTCGACCAACTGGTCGTAGTTGCGCCGAGCGTCTGCACGCCTCGGACGCCCCGCGTCCGACCGCGACTCGTGACCCGTCAGCGCGATCACCACATCCTTGCTAACCGGGGACACAGTCCGCTACCGTGCCCTCTAACCGGACTATGCCTCACCTTAATGGCGTGACGTGGTCAGAGCATGGAGGGCCGCCCGAATGCCGCTGCCGGAACGAGACCGGATGCAAGCAACTGGTGCGCGTGACGTGCTGGAGCGTCTCCGCCGGGCCGCTATCACCCAGTCCGCCGACGACATGAGCCGTCTGTACGCGGTGGACGCGATCCATGAATTCCCGTTCACCGCCCCAGGCTTCCCGTCCCGGCTCGAAGGCCGGGACGAAATCGTGAGCTGGATAGCCGCAGGGTGGAAGACGAACACGTTGACGTACGAGCGATACCGCACTCTCGCCACCTATGACACCGACGACCCGGAAACGATCGTCGTCGAGCAAGAAGCGCTCGGGACGAGCGCATCCACCGGCGATTTCGCGCTTCCCAACATCGTTGTGCTCACCGTGCGCGACGGGCAGATCGCCCGTCTGCGCGACTACGTCAACGTACTGGCGGCCGCAGCCGCCATCGGCCGTTGACCTCGGATGGCTAGCCGACGTTGATCGTCGCGGTGGCCGTGCTGGTTGCCGCGGCGCTGCCGGTCAGCTTGGTCATGTCGATACGCAGGAACTCGCCGTTGTCCTGCTGGCCGGTCGCGGGGCTGACCTTCATCTCGAGGTTGTACGGCGGATTGGGCGTCGCGTCGGAGATATCGGAGATGCCGAAGTCGCTGTCGTTGCTGATGATCAGCGTCTTGCCGCCGTCCAGCGCGGCGACGCCCTCGACCTTGTCGTGGGAGTAGAAGCGGCTGTAGCCGTCGACCGGGTTCGGGTCCAGCGACGCCAACAGGCCGTCCACGTCGAGGTACTGCGACTCGGCGACGGGCTTGATCCCGACGCTCTGGTAAGCGCTCAGCGCGTCGCCCGTCGTCAGCGGCTTCTCATCGGACGAGAGCGAGAGCGCCTCGATCGTCTTGCCGCCGACGAGTAGGCCCTTCGCCGGGTCGTAGGTGGCACCAGGCACGCGCGCCGACGGGCCGACGTCGGTCGCGCCGTTCAGGTCGATCTTCCAGAGTCGCTTGTAGCCGTCCGCTTTCGGGAACTTGGAGTCGCGCTCGTCGACGAGGAACGTCGTGTCCGACAGCGCGGTGATCTCGCTGTTGGCCGTGCCGTTCGAGTCCGGATCGTGCAGCAGATAGAGGTACTCGTGGAGTGCGTGCGTCTGCAGGTCATAGGTGACGATCCGCGTCGGGGCGATCTTCGTCGCGTCTTCACCATCCAGGTCGGACTGCTGGAGCCCGGACTGCATCAGGCCGACGAGGGTCTTGCCGTCCGGCGTGACGGTCAGGCCCTCCATCCCGCGGTTCGGCACGCGGTTGAGCAGTTCCTTGGGGAGCGTTCCGTCTTTCGGCGAGAGGCGCTGGATCGTGCGGCCGTTTGCGTCGAAGTGCGTGATGAACGGGCCGTACTCGTCCGAGATCCAGAACGTGCCGTCGGGCAGCGCGGCGATGCCCTCGGGGTCGTAGCCGTTCGGGTCGGGCGGGAGGACATGGCCGCCCAGGTCCTCGGTCGTCTCGCCCGTCGGGTTGTCGGTGTTGACCCGGCCCGAGTACGGATGGCCGGATTGGTCGGCGAGCGGGATCTCGCGGATCAGCGTCGCCCGACCGTCCGAATCCAGCTTGAACTGGCCGATGGACGGGTCGTAGTTGGGAATCGGCTCGATGGCGTCTCCGTTCTCAGCGGTGACGTTGGGGCCGCGATCCTCGAGTCCGTAGACCTCGTCGGGGTGGCCCGGCACCATCGTCACCGCTGAGCCGAACGAGCCTGCATTCAGCGGCACAGTGCCGTAGCTGCCCAGGGACGGAACGTGGTCGGAGTAGAGCGAGACGGCATTGCTCACCGTGTAGGTGAAGCTGTCGTGACCGGTGAACCCGGCGGCGGGGACGTATCTGAACGAGCCGTCGGGATTCAGCTGCACCGAGCCGTGCTGCGGTTGCGAGTGCACCAGCAGTTGAACGCTGCCGGCGCTGTCGCCTGCCAGGAGGCCGTGGGCGGCGTCGACCGAGAGCGCTCCGCCGGCCCCGGTCGAGTAGGTGGCGGCTTTCGCGACGGCATTCGTGGGCTCGACGGCTGCGTGGGCCTGGCCCGGCGTCAGCGGTCCGGCGAGGGCCGCCGCGGCTAGGACGAGGGTGGTGGCGGCGGCGCGCCGGGCGAGACGTCGGGGCGCGGTGGGGCGCGACGCTGGCATTGGGTCTCCTTGGCGGGGGCGAGCAACGCCGAAAACGTGTGGGCGCCTCGCGCGGGGAATATGATCGGCCCGTTGCAGATATGTGATCTTATGTGATCTTTATATGATGGGGAGCTGTCGGATCTGATTTCGGATCTTGCGATAAATCTACTAGATCGACAGTGTGTGGGCAATGCCCGTGGTAAACGGCACAATGGTAGGCGTGCTCTGGTTCCGCTAAACGACCGTCAACGATGCTCTCAAAATCCTGGCCGGTCGACTGGTGTGTTCCGGGCGATTTGCCCCGCGATGCGCTTGTTGTTCGCGGGTTCTTCTCGATCGATTCTCCGGCCCGCCGGCTCACGGTAACCGTGTGTTCGAAGATCTTGTGCCCGATTACCACGGGCTACTGATCCATTTCATCGGCACTGTCGAGTACGCGCGGCAATGCGGCCGATCGTGGATCTTTCGATGCTGCTCGCCGCCTCGTATCCCGAAGCGCCCGTTTCCCCTGCGTCACGTGTTCGTGGCGGGCTCCTCGGCCGGCCTGACACGGCCCCCGACGGCGATGCGGCCGTCCGGCTGCAGCCGGGTGCGGATTTCGGACCCGACACCCTGATGCACTGTCAGCGACCGCCCCAGCTCGGCGGTGAGCTGGAGCGCCGCTGCGCCCGTGGCCTCGTCCTCCACGATCGCGTCACCGCGGCGCGGGAAGGCTCTGGCCCGCACGACGCCGGCCGCCTCGTCCACCCATGCCCACGTGTACAGGAAGCCGTTGCCGGCGGGCGGACCGGGCAGGGCCTCGATCTCCGCGGGCGACGCGTACTGGTGCGTGGTCCGTCCGGTGACCCACTCCGGCCGGCCCGACACCCAGCTGAAGTCGCCGTCGGGCCAGGTCGGGACGGCGCCTGCCCCGGGGCGGACCACGTCGCACGCCCCCAACCGTGCGCGCAGCAGCCAGGACACCCCCACCAGCGGATGCCCGGCGAACGGCAACCGGATGCTCGGCGTGTAGATGTCGACGACGCCGCGGCGGACGTCATCGATGAACACGGTCTCGCTGTATCCGAGCTCAGCCGCTCGTTGCTGCCGCGCTGCAGGGCCGGTGTCACCGCCGATGATCACTGCGAGCCGATTTCCGGCTGTATGTCCAGGACCGCAGAAGACGTCGACGACCACGAGTTCAGGCACGCCCTCATCGCAGCACAACGAGCTGTGTCAGCCGATCAACGCCGGGCCCGCCGGCCGCCGGCACCGCGCGAGCAGCCCGGTCACCTCCGCCAGAACAGGTGGTGGGTCACGCCGCTCGGGCTGGGCACGACATCGAGGTGGAACCGGTCGAGCAGCTCGTCCGGCGACTTCCAGAGTTGCACGCCGGATCCGAGCTCTACCTGCGAGACGGCCACGTGCATGGTGTCGACGAGGTCGGCGTCGAGGAACTGCCGGATGGTGGTTGCCCCGCCGCCGAGCCGGACGTCCTTGCCCCCCGCCGCCTTCCGCGCCCGCTCGAGGACCGTGGCCGGATCGTCGTCGACGAAGTGGAACGTGGTGTCGGAGAGGGTGAACGACGGACGCTTGTGGTGGGTCAGCACGAACACGGGGGTGCGGAACGGAGGCTCGTCGCCCCACCAGCCGCGCCATTCGTGGTCCTGCCAGGGGCCGCGCTGCGGGCCGAACTTGTTGCGGCCCATGATCTCGGCGCCGATGTTGCGGGCGTAGTCCCGCGTGAAGTAGTCGTCGAGGCCGCGGCTTCCTCCTGGGTCGGTGCGCATGGGCCAGCTCGCCGTGGCGCCGGCCCAGGCGAACATGTCGCCAGGGTCGACGTCGCCGAACGGCCTCTCCAGGCTCTGGTTCTCACCGGCACCGAATCCGTCACGCGAGACGTTGAAGTTCTGCACCCTCAGCAGCTGATTCACGCGGGCTCCTCCTGCACTCTCGATGATCGGTAGACCACGCGGGCCGGACGGAATCATCGGCGGAATCGGCCCGATCATCGGAGATGCCGATCACACCGAGATAGCCGGGAAACGCATCCGGAGACCGGGGCTGTTCCTCGGCCGAGAGTGCGCTCTTCGGCGACGGCGCTGGTCAGGGGCGCTATCAGCCTGCTGCGGGTAACCTGATTCCGTGGCCCCATGGGAGCGGGCCCGCTGGCTCCCGCTCGGCGCGGAGATCGTGCTGGCGTTCATGACGGGCGCCGGCACTTTCGTGCTGGGAGCCGTAGTTCTCGCGAGCATCGATTCCGACGTCGTCGCCGCGCTCCTCGGCGCTGTTTGTCTCGTCGCCCTGACCGCGATCGCGCGGTTCACGAGCGTGGCGTACGCGGTCCCGGTCGGAATGGCGGGCATGCTCGCCTTCGACTGGTTCTACCTCCCCCCGACGCATCCGCTGGAGTTCCCGGACACCGCTAACCTCGTGGACCTCATCGTCTACCTGGTCGTAGCGGTTTTCCTGGGCGAGATAGCGGCGCATGCCGCCCGCCGCGCCCTTGCTGCCGAGCGCGCCCACGCGGACATCGCCGACGAGCAGGCGGCGCTTCGCCGGGTGGCGACCCTCGTCGCCAAGGGTGCACCAGCCGATGAGCTCTTCGCTGCGGTGGCGGCGGAGGCCGGCAACCTGCTCGACGTGCACGGCATCCGGATCGCTCGATTCGAGGACGTGACGGAGCTCGTCCACGTGGCCGAGTGGAGCAAGCCTGGATGCGCTCCAACCCCTTACGAGCGCGCCAAGCTCGAGGGAACGAGTGTGTCGGGCCAAGTGCTCAGCACGGGACGTGCCGCACGCATCGACAACTACGAGGACATCGCGGTGCGGGCGCCGTTCGCTCGTGGTCTGGATCTGAAGTCGGTCGTCGGTGCTCCGGTCGTCGTCGAAGGCCGCCGATGGGGCGTTCTGATCGCCTGGTCCGTGAGCGGCCCGCTCCCGGCCGACACGGAAGGCCGGTTGACCGGCTTCAGCGAGCTCGTCGGCACTGCGATCGCCAACGCGCAGGCCCGGATGGAACTGCGGAACTTCGCCGAGGAGCAGGCGGCGCTGCGGCGGGTCGCCACGCTGGTGGCAGGCGGAGCGGATCCGGCTGAGACGTTCGGCTTCGTCGCCGCCGAGGTCGGCCAGTTGTTCGGCGCCGACCTCGCGGTGGTGTTCCGTTACGAGCCGGATCGCACCGGCACGGTCGTCGGGCTGTGGAACGGGCCGGGCGTGGAGTTTCCCTGCACTGTGCGGCTCGGAGTGACGGGAGTCGGCCCGGCGGCGACGGTGCTGGAAACCGGCCGACCCATGCGAACGGACCGGTTCGAGGGCCCTGAAGGATCGATCTCGAGCTGCTTCGCGCATCTCGGTGCCCGGTCGGGGGCGGGCGCGCCGATCACCGTCGAGGGCCGGCTGTGGGGAGTGATGATCGCCGCGTCGCACGCGGAGCCGCTCCCGTCGGGCGCCGAGCTGCGGCTGGCGGCCTTCACCGAGCTGGTGGCCACCGCCCTGGCCGACGCCGACGCCCAAGCAGCGCTCACCAAATCGCGAGCGCGGATCGTGACCGCCGCCGACACCGCCCGCCGTCGCATCGAGCGCGACCTGCACGACGGCGCCCAGCAACGCCTCGTCGCCCTCGCGCTGCACCTGCGCGGCGCCGTGCAACAGGCGGTACCTCCCGGTGCCGACCACCTGACCGCGGAGCTGGATCGGGTGGTCGCCGAGCTGGGCGAGGTGCTGGACGACCTGCGGGAGCTCGCCCGCGGCCTCCACCCTGCAGCCCTCGCCGAGGGCGGCCTGCGACCTGCGCTGAAGATGCTGGCCCGACGCTCGGCCGTTCCGGTCAGCCTCGACGTCCGCGTCGAGGGCCGACTGCTCGAGCCTGTCGAGCTCGCGGCCTACTACGCCGTTTCCGAGGCGCTCACCAACACGGCCAAGCACGCGGACGCCTCCGGCGTCGACGTCAGGATGGAGACCGACAACGGGGTCCTGCACCTGAGCGTCCGCGACGACGGGCGCGGTGGCGCCCGTGCCGGCGGCGGGTCGGGTCTCATCGGCATCAAGGACCGCGTCGAGGCACTCGGCGGCAGACTCTCGCTGCACAGCCCGCCCGGTGCGGGCACGACCCTGCAGGTGTCTCTGCCACTCACTCCGAACGGGGCGGGGTCGAGCCCCCAGCCGGTCGAATGACGCGGGATGACCGTTGCCGGCGCTCTACGTCGCCTCTCCGAACCATCGGGTGAGCGCGGCTCGGAGCGTCGCCAGGTCGGGTTCGCGGTCGGAGGATGCCCAGGCGACGTACCCGTCGGGGCGGATCAGCAAGGCGGTGGGCCCGTCGGCCACCCGGCCTTCGACGAGGTCGACGCGGTCGTTCCATCCCTCGGCCGCGTTCGCCAGCGCGCCGGAGAGGTCGAGCAGCACCGGCCGCGCCGCCTTCATCAGCTCCGCCAGCTTCTCCCCGCCCTCGGTCGGTTCGAGGTCCGGAGCCCAGCGGCCGACCAGGGGATGGGGGTCGGTGAGGCCCCAGTCGTAGCGGATGTCGGCGCCGGACATCAGCTCGGCGATGTGCCGGACGACCCGCTCCTCGCCCAGCAGTTCGGCGAACAGCTCACGTAGGGCGGTGATCTCCGCGCCCGGCGAGATCAGCGCGGACTGAGCCTGGGTGTGCATCACCACCCGCTCGCTGACCGGTCGCCGCTCGCTCTCGTACGTGTCGAGCAGGTCATCGGGCGCCCAGCCGCGCACGGTGCCGGCGAGCTTCCAGCCGAGGTTCACGGCGTCCTGGAGCCCCAGGTTCAGTCCGGGGCCTCCGATGGCGGAGTGCACGTGTGCCGCGTCCCCGAGCAGGAGTACACGGCCGGCGCGGAACGACTCGGCGAGCCGGGTGTTGCCGCCGGTGCGGCGTCGCAGAAGGTGCGGCCCGTCTCCCTCGGGAGGGCCGAGTGGGATGTCCGCGCCGAGCACCCGCCGGATGCTGGCCCGCATCTCGCCGAGGCTCATCGGCCCGGCCAGCTCGTGCGCGGGGCGGTTCCACTCGAGTGTTGTGACCATCGGGCCTCCCGCGAACGGCGCGTAGACGAACACGCCGTGGTCGGTGCGGAAGTGGAAGAACGGCGGGACGTGGACGTCACCGGCGCGCACTCCGCCTGTGACGGGATCGAGCACGGACGCGGGCAGGCTCACGTGCGTCGACCGCGACACCGTGTCCTCACGGGTCACGCCCGGGAAGCCGATCCCGGCGAGCGTGCGCACCGTGCTGTGCCCGCCGTCGGCGCCCACGAGGTAGCGCGCCCGCAGTGCCTGGGTGCCTCCCGGCGTGTTCGCCTCGACGGTCACCCCGTCGCTGTCCTGTGCCATGGCGGTCACGTCGTGGCCGTAGCGCAGGTCCACCCCCAGCTCACGGGCGTGCGCTTCCAGGCGTCGGACGAGCTCGGGCTGGGGTAGGCCGAGGATGGTCAGCGGGTTGTCAGGCAGTTGATCCAGCAGTAGGGGCAATCCGCCGAACACGAACCGCGGCGCCGGGATCGGCGGCCCCGGCATCCCGCTCAGCCGTTCGTAGAGGCCGCGCCGGTGGAGCATGCGCACGACCTGCCCGACCAGTCCGTTGGCTCGGTGCTCCTGGCTGCGCTCGGGCAGCCGCTCCACCACCACCGGGCGGACCCCGGCCAGCCGCAGCTCGCAAGCCAGCAGGAGCCCGTTCGGCCCTCCACCTGCGATGATGACGTCCACTGTGGACATGATGATGCTCCTCACCTGGTGACGGAAACGGACACGACGAACCGGCCCAGGCGCTCCTGGGCGTACAGGGGTCAGGGACGGATCAGGGCTGGGAAAGGCCGGCCGCCAGCCGGTTGAGTGACTCGCGCAGCACGTGCGTGAACGGCACCGGTGGGTCGGCGTTGACCCACTGGTCCATCGCCACCCGCACAGCGGCCCACGCCGTGGCGGCGACGAGTCGTGGATAGAGGTCGCCTGCGTCGGTGCCGGTTCGTTCGGCGACCGCGACCGCGAGTTCGTGCTCGGTGGTGGCGTGCGCCTTGAGGAACTCGCCCTGCAGCGAGGGGTGCTCCATCATCAGCCGGACGCCCTGGGTCCACGCCGGATCGGGCGTCCGGCCCCGAACCCCCTGCTGATCGTGGTGGATCTGCGCGAGCACCGCTTCCACGATCGCCTCCCACAAGGGCTCGTCCGCAGGCCGGGCGCGCAGCAGTGCCGCGGTCTGCTTCGCCCGGTCGGCCTGACGGGCCGCGATCGCCTCCGGGATGCTCGAGAAGTAGTTGTTGAACGTCCGGTGCGACACCCCTGCCGCGGCTGCGATGTCCATCGCCGTGACGTTCGCGAGCCCGCGCTCGACGGTGAGACGGATTGCGGCCCAGCTCAGCGCGGTGCGCGTCTCCTGCCGCTTGCGCTCCCGCAGGCCGACGCGAGCGTCGCCGTCCGGTTCCATGGAGCCACCATACAGAATCTTGCGTCTGACGCAAAGATGCGTGCGGCGCAAGATTCGAGCGCAACTCCGTCCTGGTTCCGCGGCGTTGACCCCGCTGATCACGGCGCTGACAATCAGCGGGTGATCGTGCTGACGCGATCTCCGCCGTGGACCGGCCCGATCACTCGGAAGCTCCATCGGTCAACGTCAGCGAGGTCGATTTGTCCGGAGCACGAGAGTCCATGCGCGGGTCGGCGTGGCTGCCACGCGCCCACCCACTGTCCTGGGTGACGCTCGCGATCACGACGTGCGCGATCCTGATGACGGCGGTGGACGGCGGGATCCTCCCGGCCGTTCTGCCCGCCATCCAGGAGGAGTTCGGGCTCAACTCGACCCAGGCCGGACTGATCAACTCGGTGTTCTTCGCCGGCCTGATCGTCGGCGCGCTGGTCTTCGGGTGGGCCTCCGACCGGATCGGCACCGGATACCGCCGGACCTGGACCTGGAACGTGGCGATGCTGATCGGCATCCTCGGGGGCGCCCTGACGTTCGGCTTCGCGGGCAGCTTCGTGGCGTTCCTGCTGCTGCGCATCCCGATGGGGATCAGCCGGGGCGGATCGGAGCCGGTCAACGTCGCTCTCGTCAGCGAGTGGTGGCCCAGGGAGCACCGGGGATTCGCCGTGGGCGTGCACCACACCGGCTTCCCGTTCGGCCAGTTCCTCACCGGTGCGCTCATCGCCGTCGTGCTCGGTGTGGCCGGGTGGCGGGAGGCGTTCCTGCTGATCCCGCTGCTCGGCATCCCGATCATCGTGGCGCAGACCTTTCTCGGCACCAGGCGCAACCAGCAGCGGGTCTACGACTGGATCGACCGCCGCGGACTCACCCGCCCGCTCCCGGAGCTCTCCGTCCGCCACACCGGGTCGGCCCTCGCGCCCGTCCGGGAGGCGTTGAGCAACGCGAACGTCCGCTGGTCGGTCGTGCTGATCTTCCTCTTCCTCTGGGCGGAGGCCGGGGCCGTCACGTTCCTGACGGGGCAGTTGGTGGACCAGGGCATGAGCCTCGCACTGGCGGCCCTCCTCTCCGGGGCCTCCGGGCTGACGGGATGGATCGGCCAGGTGGTGTGGGGCGCATGGTCCGACCACGCAGGGCGGAAGTTCGCCATCCGGTTCCTCGTCATCGGCTGGGCGGTGACCCTGCTGGCGATGATCTTCATCTCGAGCCCGGCGAGCGCATGGATCGTCCTGCTCGCCTGGGGTCTGTTCCGCAACGCGCCCTTCCCTGTGGTCTACGCGCTGCTCATCGACTCGGTGCCGCGGTCGGCCGGCACGGCGATGGGCATCATGATCGGCATCGCGCTGGGACTGTCGGGCGTGCTCGCCGCCGCCGTTTCCGGGTGGATCATCGACGGGTTCGGGTTCCCGGTGCACTACGTCGTGCTGGCCGTGATCTGCCTGCTCGGCCTGATCCCTCTCGCCATGATCACGGAGACGGTGGGCGCCGGGCGGGGCGCCGGACAGGACGGGATGGCCACACGACCCGCCGGCTGACGGCAGCCTCGCCCCGGCGGAGAGGCCTAGTCTGAAGCGAGTGAGCGACTTTCCCGAGAGCCGTACCCCCGTCCAGCCTCCGGTGTCGCCGCCCCCTACCACCACCCACGTTCCCGAGGGAGCGCAGTCGTGGATCCTGGGGAGACGGGAGGACGCCCGGCTGATCACCGGTGCGGGCCGCTATGTCGGTGACCTCGACGTCGCCGACTGCCTCGACGTCACGTTCGTGCGCAGCAGGGTCGCGCACGGGCGGCTGCTCCGCGTCGACACGAGCGCGGCGGCCGAGGTCGACGGGGTGCTCGGCGCGTGGAGCGCGGCGGACCTGGGCGACGAACTGACGTACGTGCCCCCGTTCCGTCCCACGGGTGAGCCCGACATGCGTCGGGTCCCGGCGCTCGCGGACGGACGGGTGCGCTACGTCGGGGAGCCGGTGGCCGTCGTCCTCGCCGCCGACCGCTACGTCGCGGAGGACGGTGCCGACGCCGTGCGGGTGGACATCGACCCGCTGGCCGTGCTCGTCGACCCCGGCGCGGCCGCAGCGTCCTCCACCTGGCTCTTCGACGCGGTCGACAACGTCGTCTCCGACATGGAGTTCGGCGATCCCGTTCCCGACGAGGTGTGGCAGCAGGCCCACGTCGTCGTCGAGGGCGTGTACCGGCAGCCGCGCCTCGCTCCCACACCGATGGAGCCCCGTGCGATCCTCGCCGTGCCCGAGACGGACGGACGGCTGACGGTCTGGGTCTCCCACCAGGCGCCCCACCGGCTGCACCGGGACCTGGCCACGGCGCTGGAGCTGGACGCCGAGCGGATCAGGGTGCGCGTGCCGGACAGCGGCGGGGCCTTCGGCGCGAAGAGCGGCACATTCCCCGAGTACCTGTCCGTGGTGCGGCTGGCGCTGCAGTTCGGCCGGCCGGTCCGATGGCTCGAGGACCGCGCCGAGACGCTGTCGGGCGCCACGCACGGGCGGGGTCAGAACCAGCGGGTGCGCATCGCGGCCGACGCGAACGGCCGGATGCTGGCGCTGTCGCTCGAGGTGGACGCGGACATCGGCGGCTACCCGACCGGGGGGTTCTTCAACGCCGAGACCGGGCAGGCCGCAGGTGGTGTGTACCGCACCCCGATGGTGCACGCCCGGATCCGCACGGTGGTCACCAACACGACGCCCACCGCGCCGTACCGCGGCGCGGGACGTCCCGAGCAGGTCTACGCGGTGGAGCGCACGGTCGATCTTCTCGCCCGCAGGCTCGGGATGGATCCGGCGGAGCTGCGGCGGCGCAACTTCATCCCGCCGGAGGCGTTTCCGTACGAGTCACCGACCGGCAGGCGCTACGACAGCGGGCAGTACGAGTTGGCACTGGACAGGGCGCTGGAGCTGGTCGACTACGCGTACTGGCGGGAGGAGCAGCAGCGGCGTCGCCGGTCGGGCAGCGAGTGGCCGCTCGGCATCGGGATCTGCAGCTTCGCCGAGCGTTCGGGGCTCGAACAGAAGCCCATGGCGAACGAGTGGGCGGCCCTGTCCGTTGAGCCCGACGGGAGCGTCACCGCACGCATCGGCACCTGCTCCACGGGCCAGAGTCACGAGACCGTCTTCCCCGAGCTCGTGGCGCGCACCCTCGGCATACCGGCGCACAACGTGTCGCTCGTCCAGGCGGACACCGACGAGGTCCCACAGGGCATCGGTACCTTCGGGAGCCGGTCGATGCAGGTCGGCGGCGCGGCCCTGCACCAGGCGGCGCGCGACCTGATCGCGGAGGCGAAGCGGCGCGCCGTCGAGCCGGCAGGTGGCGACGCCGACTACGCGAACGGCGTCGTCAGCACCGGGGAGCGCAGCTGGACGCTCGGGGAGCTGGCGAACGCCTCGCCCGAACCGCTGCGGGTCGAGGGCGTCTACGACGGCCCGGCGGCCTTTCCGTTCGGCGCGTACGTGGCCGTGGTCGAGGTCGACCGGGAGCTGGGCAACGTGCGCGTGCTGCGCCTCGTCGCGGTGGACGACTGCGGCGTGGCGATCGACCACCAGATCGTGGAGGACCAGACGCGCGGGGGCATCGTGCAGGGGATCGGGCAGGCGCTGTACGAGGAGATGCCCTTCGACGACGAGGGCAGGCCACAGGCCGACAACCTGCTCGACTACCTGCTGCCGACGATCGGTGAGCTCCCGCCGCTCACTCTCGGCACCACCGTCACCCCCAACCCGAACAGCGCGCTCGGTGCCAAGGGTGCGGGTGAGGCCGGATGCATCGGCACGCCTCCCGCGATCGTCAACGCCGTGATCGACGCGCTGGGACCGTCGGCCACGGGTGGCGGAACGGCGGAGACGGACATCGGCGGGGTCCAGCTTCCGCTGACACCGGAGGCATGCTGGCTGGCCAGCGGCCTGCAGGAGGTGGGCGCGCGATGAAACCCGCACCCTTCGACTACGTGGCACCGACCGCGCTCCCCGACGCCGTTGCCGCTCTCGCCGAGCGGCCCGAGACGGCCCGCGTGCTGGCCGGAGGCCAGAGCCTGGTGCTGGAGATGCACTACCGCCGCGAGCGGCCCGCCCTGCTCGTCGACATCAACAACGTGCGCAGCCTGGACGCGATCACGGTGGACGGTGACGTGCTGCGCGTCGGTGCGCTCGCCCGGCACCGTGCCTTCGAGACGCCGAGCGTGGCGCCGGGGGCTCTGGGCCGGCTGCTGAGCAGAGTCAGCCCGTTCATCGCGCACCCGCCGGTACGTGCGCGCGGCACCATGGTCGGCAGCCTGGCCTGGGCCAATCCCGCGTCCGAGTGGTGCGCCACGGCCGTTGCCCTGGACGCCGCGATCGAGCTGACCGGGCCCGGCGGCACTCGCAGGGTGGTGGCCGGCGACTACTTTCTCGGCCCTTTCCGGACGGCACGGCAGCCGGACGAGATCCTGACGTCCGTGCGGCTGCCGCTGCTGCCCGGGCCCGTCGGTGAGGCGGACGTGGTCGGCGTCGGCTTCTGCGAGCAGCACCGCACCCACGCCAGCTTCGCCCAGGTCGCGGTTGTGGCGGTGCTGGCCCTGCGGCGCGGCGTGATCACCGGCGCCCGGCTCGGGCTGGCCGGGGCGGCCGATCGTCCGATGCGCGCGCATGACGCGGAGCGTCATCTGGTCGGCCAGGAGGCCGAGCCGGGTGCGTTCGCCCGGGCCGCCGAACTCACCGTGGCCGCTGCCGCTCCGCTTCCGGAGCCGCACGCGGGGGTCGAGTACAAGCGGAACGCGATCGGTGTGCTCGTCCGGCGGGCGCTGACGCAGGCACGTGAGGACGGCGAGGTCAACGTCGAGAGGCGGGCGGAACGATGACAGGGCGCACTCCGATACGCCTCACGGTCAACGAGGCCGAGTACGACGTGACGGTCGAGCCGCGGCGGGTTCTGGCCGACGTGCTGCGCGACGACTGTGGCCTCACCGGCACCAAGCTCGGCTGCGAGCACGGGGTCTGTGGCTCATGCACCGTCCTGGTGGACGGCGAGGGCGTGCGTTCGTGCCTGATGTTCGCGGTGCAGTGCGCGGGCCGCGACATCCGTACGGTCGAGGGACTGGCGGCGGACGGCCGGCTGCACGCCTTCCAGGAGGCGATCTCCGCCGAGCACGGGCTGCAGTGCGGTTTCTGCACCGCAGGGTTCGTGATGCTGGTGGTCGGGGCCCTGGAGGAGGAGCCGGCGATCGCCGAGGACCCCGAGCGTCTCGACGGGCTGCTGAGCTCGAACCTCTGTCGCTGCACCGGCTACGAGGGCATCCGTCGCGCCGTGCTGCGTGCGTACGGCAAGAAGGGCGCGGGCGAGAACGGCGCCTGAGGGTTCTCCGGTCCTGCGCCGAACCTCCCACCTGCTTCTCGGCGCGGTCGACGTGGATTTCGGAACTTACCGGGCACCTGCTCCTGTCGCTGCTCCGCTCGGCGGAAGAACGAGCCGTCCGAACTGACTACCAGTCCTGCCCGAAGGAGCAAAGCCGCGAAATCGGAGGCAGTTAGTTGCTTCGGGCGGATTGCCCAGGGCAGGTGATGCGTTGGGCTGACCCAGGGACGGACTTCGGGGGCTCGTTTCGGAGGAGGGCACAGCGGTTGATTCGTCGTCGGCAATCCGCTGGTGGCTCCGGAGTCCTCATGACGAACCCGGCCTCGTCGAAGGAATCCCGCGAATTGCGGGACCGGGCCGGCCAGGAGCTCGCCTCCTCGCTGGATCGCATCCCGTTCCGACGGGCCCACGTGCTCGTAGTGGTGTTGGTCGCGGTCGGCACACTGATCAATGCGATCGAGGAGTACAACGTCGGCCTGGCAGCGCCGCTGATCGCGAGCGAGTGGTCGCTGTCCCACGTCCAGGTGGGTCTGCTGACCACTCTGACGTTCGCCGGCATGGCGATCGGGTCGCTGATCGCCGGTGTCACCGCCGATCGCTACGGGCGGCGCGTGACCTACACCTACAACTTCGCGCTCTACACGGTGGGCGCGCTGCTCGCCGCGTTCTCCCCGAGTTTCGGCTGGCTGCTCGCCGCCCGGTTCATCGTCGGGATCGGACTCGGCGGGGAGACGAATACTGCGCTCACCCTCGTCGCGGAACTGATGCCCACCAGGTTCCGGGGCGCCGCGGTGGCCACGGTGAACGTCGCGGGCGGCGGCCTGGGGATCTTCGCCTCGTCCGCCTTGGCCGTCGTCATGCTCGGCCCGCTGGAGTCGGCGCTGGGCGGGCCCGAGGTCGCATGGCGCTGGTTGCTCGGGGTGCTGGCCATCCCCGCACTGCTGGTGTTCGTCTACCGCCGGTTCCTGCCGGAGTCGCCGCGCTACCTGCTCGTGGCCGGCCGGGTCGACGACGCGAACAAGGTGCTCACCAGGCTTGCTGCGAACCGGCTGCGGGCCGTGCGCGGCATGGAGGCCACCAGGTACATCGGCGGGGCGGAAGGCACGCGGCTCCCCCGGCAGCGGGTGCGGCTCGCGGAGGTGTTCGAGGGCCGGTTGGCTCGCAACACGCTGGTGATCTGGGTGGTGTCGGCGATGACGTTCGGCGCGCAGGTGGCCGTCACGGTCTTCATGCCGACGTTGCTGGTCTCCCGCGGTCTCGACGTCTCCACAGCGCTCGTCTACACCATGCTCATCAACGTCGGCGGGCTGCTGGGAGCCCTGCTGGCCACCGCGTTCGGATACTGGTTCAGGCGCCGGGTGGTGCTCGGCTACGGCGCACTCGTTGCGGTCGTGGTCGCGGTGGCGCTCGCCGGTTCGTCGAGCCTGGTCATGGTGCTCGTCCTGGGCGGGCTGCTGCAGCTGATGTTCATCCTGCTCAACACCACCGCCTTCATCTGGGCACCCGAGCTCTACCCGACACGGGTGCGGGCGTTCGGCACCGGCGCGATGGTGACGGTGTTCCTGCTGGCCGCATCGATCGCCCCGCTGGTGGCCGGGGCGGTCGCCGACGCGACCGGCGCCGGCGGCGTGTTCGTCACGGTCGGCGTGATGTACGTGATCATGGCTGCGGCGGTGTGGTTCGGCCCCGAGACCCAGGGGTTGTCGCTGGAGGAGGCCAGCGAGGGGTGGATCGGGGACACCGATCTCGACGATCACTGAGAAACCACAGCATGGACGTTCACGCGGGAAGTCGTGCTCTCAACGGTCTGTCGGCCAGACGGGTCTCCCGCTTCCGCCCAGATCGCGTAACGCGGGCGCGCCTTCGTGTGTACCTTCAACGACCACCGGATGGCCCCTCGGCGGTACGGCGAGGCCGGGTAATCTCCTCCCGCCGCGGTCGATCCCGGATCCTCGCCTCGGCCGATCACGCTGCCCGCAGCCGGGACGATGGCGGAGGGCGTGCCGATCTCGCCTGAATTCCCGTGGATCTCCAGCGCGTCGGCTACGCAGCGCCACAACGATCCTGACCTGCGGCATCGAGTACGCGCGCCCTTGCCGCCTCGACAGGCGCTGCCGCCGGCGTCCGGGCCGATGCGGCTGTGCCGCGCGAAGGGACGAGATGACGATCGGCGCCGCGCGGACCGGATCACCGTGGTCGGCATCGCAACAGCCAGGGCACGTCGCGGGTGACGTTGTTCCCCGGCGAATGGAGGAAAGGATCCAAGATCCCATCTGGCGCCTGGCGCACGAAGGCTACCCCAATTGCCGCTGCCTGCTGAGCGTGATTGGCGCAGCCTTGGTAAAAGGTGATTCTACTGGGCTTGACCTGCGCTTGACAGCCGGGCGTCGCCCACCACTAATCTGGTTCTGCGCGCCATAACGGGTGCGCTCTCAGTGGCGCCAGCGCTGATCATCATATGCGCTGGGGCGTGTCAGCATGGCCGAACGTGGGGAGCAAGGCCGGCAATGGATATGGTCGACGATCTGGCCGGGGCGGCATATTCGAACGTCTCCGTGGGGTTTCTCAGGACTGGCTCTGGTGGGTCCGACGATTCGTGGAGCAGTGGCGAGTCGAATGAGAGAGTCGGTGCCCCGTCCTCGGGTCGGGATCGACGAGGCCGTGGGGAGTCGCTGATCGGACGGCGGTGTTTCCGGGTGTCCGGGCCCGGCGCGTCCGTGGGTTGAGTATTTCCCTCGCACTTCTCGTGCGTTTTCCCATCCGTACACTCATGACCTAGGGAGCTCGCCCTCGTGGGAGAATATGTCGAGACACCGCTCGGATCCGTAGTTGAATCCTCAATAACGGAGATCCGGAACGGGGCCGCCAGTGCGACGGCCGGTACCGAGCGGAATCTCGCCGACGTGCTGGCCGGCGTCGTCGGTGTCGAGCGGGTGTCGGCGGACAGCAACTTCTTCGAGGACCTGGGCGCCGATTCCATGGTGATGGCGCAGTTCTGTGCGCGAGTGCGGAAGCAGCCCGAGCTCCCGGACGTCTCCATGAAGGACATCTACGAGCACCCGACGATCCGAGACCTGGTGACGGCGCTCGCAGCGACGGCACCCGCCCCTGTCGAGGAAAAACTCGCCGAGGTGCTGGCCGGCGTCGTCGGTGTCGAGCGGGTGTCGGCGGACAGCAACTTCTTCGAGGACCTGGGCGCCGACTCGATGGTGATGGCCCGATTCTGCGCGAAGGTCAGAAAGCAGGAAGATCTCCCGACCGTATCGATGCAGGATGTTTATGCGAATCCGACGATCCGCAGTCTGGCGATAGCGCTCGCGGTGCCGGCGAGCCCGTCCCCCCTCGAGTCGCTGTCTACGGCGGAGGTGGCGCAGCTGCGCCCGGTCGGCTCGTTCGGGTACGTCATGTGTGGGGTGGTGCAGTTCCTGGTTCTGGTCGGTTACGCCTACCTCGCCGCGTACATTCTCGAACGAGGATACAAGTGGATCTCCACCGCCCCGGGCCTGCTGGACATCTATTTACGTGCGACTCTCCTGGGTGTTATCGGTTTCCTGATCCTGTCCATCCTCCCGATCGTGGCGAAGTGGGTGCTCATCGGCCGCTGGAAGCCTCAGCGGATACGTGTGTGGAGTCCGGCATATGTGCGCTTCTGGATCGTCAAGACGTTGGTGCGGGCGAATCCATTGCTGCTCGTCGCCGGCGGTCGGACACGCACGAGCGCCAGTTCGCCGCTCTACGTGCTCTACCTGAAGGCCCTCGGAGCGCATGTCGGACGCGGCGTCGTGATCTTCTCCCGGAACCTTCCGGTGTGCACCGATCTGCTCACCATCGGTGACGGAACCGTCATCCGCAAGGACTCGTTCTTCAACTGCTACCGAGCCGAGTCCGGGGTGATCCGGACGGGCGCCGTCACCCTCGGAAAGGACGTTTTCGTCGGCGAGTCGACGGTGATCGACATCGAGTCCTCGATGGGCGACGGCACCCAGCTCGGCCATGCCTCCTCGCTGCATACAGGGCAGGCCGTGCCCGACGGCGAGCACTGGCACGGGTCGCCCGCGCAGCGCACCGAGGTGGACTACCGGACGGTCGAGCCGGTCGGCTGCACGTCTCTGCGGAGAGGCGTCTATGCCGGCTTACAGGTGGCGGGCCTGCTGTTCGTCGGCCTGCCGTTGCTGATCGGCGGGGTCGCCATGCTCCTGCTGGAGTTCCCGAGCCTCGCGACACTCCTGGACTCCGGGCCGCTGGCCTTCACGAGCACGGTGTTCTACGTCGACGCAATGATCGGCTCGGCGGTCCTCTTCTTCGGCTCCCTGCTCGTCGGACTCCTCGTCGTGGTCACCCTTCCGCGCCTGCTCAACCTCACCATCAGACCGGGCAAGGTCTACTGCCTGTACGGCGTGCACTACTGGGTCCACTACACGATCGCCCGGCTGACCAATATCAGGCTCTTCACGATTCTCTTCGGGGACAGCTCCTACATCGTCAACTACATGACTCGCGTCGGGCATGACCTGTCCGAGATCGAGCAGACCGGATCGAACTTCGGGCTGGACGTGCGGCACGAAACTCCGTACCTCAGCACGGTCGGCAGCGGGACGATGGTCGCGGACGGGCTGTCGATCATGAACGCCGATTTCTCGAGCACGTCGTTCCGCGTCTCTCGGGCATCGATCGGGGCGCACAACTTCCTCGGGAACAGGATCGCCTATCCGGCGCAGGGCAGGACGGGTGACAACTGCCTCCTCGCCACGAAGGTGATGGTTCCGCTCGACGGGAGGATCCGGGAGGGCGTCGGGCTCCTGGGTTCGCCGAGCTTCGAGATCCCGCGGACCGTGCGGCGTGACGCCGACTTCGGTCTCACGAGCCGGGACGAGCTCCGCCGCCGCCTGGCCGCCAAGAACCGGCACAACCTCGTCACGATCGGCCTGTTTCTCCTGGCGGGCTGGGTGTACTTCCTCGGGGTGGTCCTGTTCGGCATGGCCGCCGTGGACCTCTTTGACGGTTTCGGCGCCTCGGCGATCGCAGCGGCCTCGCTGGTGATCATCGCGTGGACGGTCGTCTACTTCGTGCTGGTCGCGCGGGCCGTCACGTCGTTGGTGACGTTGAGGCCCCAGGGCTGCTCGATCTACGACGTCGCGTTCTGGCGGCATGAGCGCTTCTGGAAACTCTCCGTGCCGGCGCACTTCCCGATCTTCAACGGCACGCCGTTCAAGAGCGTGATCTGGCGTCTGCTGGGCGTGCGGCTCGGGAGGCGCCTGTTCGACGACGGCTGCGACTTCGTGGAGAAGACGCCGGTCACGGTCGGCGATGACGTCACTCTCAACGTCGGGTCGGTCATCCAGTGCCACTCCCAGGAGGACGGCGCCTTCAAGTCCGACTACATCACGATCGGTTCCGGCTGCACACTCGGGGTCGGTGCGTTCGTCCACTACGGCACGACGATGGGAGACGGGTCCGTGCTCGAGCCCGACTCCTTCCTCATGAAGGGCGAAGAGGTCCCGCCCCACGAGCGCTGGGGCGGGAACCCTGCGCGCAAGATCTGAGTGGTCTCACCCGGTCTGCTGCCGTGGCGGCACGATCATCCGGCGGGTGTCCACCAGCACGAGCGCGGCGAGGCCGACGAGCGGGAGCAGCGTGAGCTGCACGAGGCCCGCGCCCTGCCAGCCCATGCCGGCCACGAGGCGCGCGAAGATCAGCCCGGACACGGCGGCGGCCACGTAGTAGGCCAGCATGAACAGGCCTGCCCCACGTCCGACGTGCTCGGGTCGCACGGCTCGCTGGAGCGCGGTGGTGCAGTTGGTGAACAGCACGCCGCTGGCGAAGGTGCCCATGAGGAAGGCGAGTACGTACTGGGCGGCCGCTCCCTCCGCCAGCTGGTACGCGGCGAGTGCGGTGAGCGACGAGCCGACGAACCCCACGGCCAGGAGCAGACGCTGGTCGACGCGATCGGCCAGCCAGCCCACCGGAAGCGCCATCATCGCCCCGAACCCGACCAGCGCCGAGGCGAGGGCGGCCTGCCCCGCTCCGAACTCGAGCTCCTCGCGAAGGAACGTCGGGTACAGCCCCAGGAATCCGTAGAAGACGAGTCCCGACACCGCAGATGCCGCTGCGAGGGCGAGAGCGTTGCGGTTGTAGGGGCTCGCGGGAATGTGGTCGTAGGTGGCGGTGTCGGTGGTGTTGTCCCGGCCGGCCACGGCCTCGCTCATCGACCGGGGCACCGTGACGATCAGGACGACGGCCATTGCCAGGCCCACAGCACCGAAGATGAGGAACGGGCTTCGCCAGCCACCACCAGCGACCGCCAGGCTCTGCCCGATGAGCGGTCCGAGGAACACACCCAGGCCGAAGGCGAGACCGATGAAACCAGCGGCGAAGGCGCGGCGGTGGAAGAAGTAGGCGCCGATGATCGCGTAGATGGCCGTGGCCTGCACGCCCTCGCCGACGCCACTCAGGAGCCGGTAGACGGCCATGTCCGCGAAGCCGGCCGCGAACGGTATGGCGATCGTGCCCAGCGAGTAGACGACCACGCTGATGACGACGATCATCCTGCGGGAGAGCCGGTCGAGCAGATATCCGGCGGGTAGTCCGGTGAGTGCGAGACCCAGGGTGAAGCCGGTGGCCAGCAGCCCGGCCTGGTCGAGCGAGAAGGCGAACTCCTCACGGATCTCCGGCAGCAGCGGGTAGAAGACCTGCCGGTCCATCGCGTTGAGCATGTACGACAGGCAGAGTGCCGTGAACCCGACGGCGATGGCCGCCGCGGACGTCCGCCGGCTCGGTCCAGAAGTGCTCGTCGCGTCCACGCCACCGGTCGGCCGCGCCATTGGAGCTCCTGGTGTCGGTGGATGTCCGCTGCGCGGACACTCGTCCGGCGACGAGTCGATGTAGCGTGACCGAGGCGTGGAGCGGCGTCAATAGGTCATTTCGGGCGGCCTGGCACCTCATCCGGACGGAGGCGGGCCGGGTGCCGCGGCGCGATGCGTCGGGCGCGGCGCCCTGACCGGTCCGGCGACCGAGAAAACGACCCGGTATCAGCGGCCAGTACGAGAACCTGACGAATTCGGTTTCACGGAATTACCGATCCGTGTGATGTTCCCGTGAAGCGCCCGCCGTGCTGTCCAGCCTGGTCGAGTAAAGCGCGGGAAACTATTCCCCGGGGCGCCGCAGAATCGAGCATCCCGCTGATTGGACGGTCCCGGCTTTCGGCGTCCGTGACTTGGCCGACGCGCTAATATCGCGGAGGTGAATAAGCCATCGACGGCTTCGGGTGCCGGTGTCGAGCTGCGGCTGCTTGCCGCACTCGTCGCCGTTGCCGACGAGTCGAGCGTCAGCGCGGCGGCGGTCCGGCTGCATGTGGCGCAGCCGTCATTGAGCCGCCAACTGCGAACCCTCGAGAGGCGTCTCGGTCTGACCTTGTTCGAACGGTCGGGTCGGCGGCTGCAGGTCACCGCCGCCGGCGAGCAGGTGGTCACTGCTGCCCGACGTGCCTTGGCCGCGGCCGACGACGTCGTTCACGCCGCTCATCGCGCAGCGGTCGGACAGGTCGGGCGCCTGCGGATCGCCGTGCTGCCCGGCACGTCACCGATGATTCTGGTGGGCGGACTGGCTGCCTTTCGCCGACGCCACCCGGAGGTGGAGACGACCGTCACGGAGTTGCCCGACGACGAACAGCACCGTGCCCTGCGCGAGGGACGTATCGACGTCGCTTTCAACGGGATAGTCGCGCCGCCGCAGGATCTGGCGCACCGAGTGCTGATGACCGAACCGCTCTGCCTCGTGGTGCCCAGCGGGCACCGGCTGGCCGGAGCGGACAGGGCGACCATCGGGGACCTGGCAGGCGAGCGAGTGGTGTTCTTCGACCGCTCGGTGCAGCCCATCGGGCATCAATGGCTCACCGAGCAGTTGCGGGCGGCCGGTGTGGCCACGGAACTGCAATCGGCGACGCTGATGAACATCTTCGCCACGGTTGCCGCGGGACTTGCCGTCTCGGTGCTGGTTCGCTCGTACAGTTCGCTCCTGCAACCGGCGGGTATCCGCTTCGTGCCCCTGACCGACGTCAGCGCCGACCTCATCATGCTCTGGAGGCCCGGTCCGGAGTCAGCCGTGGTGCGGGAGTTCCGTGAGGAGATGACGCTCGCCAGTCACGACGTGCTCGCGGCCGAACTCTGACGACGAGTGCGCGTGGTCAGTGCGACGCCGTTTCCGGCACATCGTCGTCGCACCGATCCGTGTGCGAGCGGAGCGACCCCGTCGTACGGCACGACGGGTCCTGCTCGTCACGAGTGCCGTCGAATTCGCACCGAAGCCTGGACCCATCTCGATCAGCGCGAGAGCGGCTGTCGCGATCGGCCACGTCGGCTGGGTGGTGCGACCGGCTCGTGGCAGTGGTATCACAATCCCTCGTCGGTGCGCGGTGTGACCGCAATGCTCCCGGTGCGGTGACCAGGAGCACCACCACTACCGCAATCAAAGCAAAGGCAAACATTCGCACGCCTGTTCGGCCCCCCTCGTTTTGCTCAGCCTACTGGGGTGGACTCCGAGGATTCATTGTGGTCCAAACCGGGCGACGGCACACTATCGGTGTCGATCGGGTCGAGTCGGAAATCCCGCCGCGGCGGGTCATGAATTCACCGGTACGGGTCATATGCCCTTCATTGCGGTGCGAACCGCATCGACCAGGAGCGCGGCCCGGAGATCTTGTGCGCCTTCCTTGATGTGGTTCATCACGTAGCCGAAGGCGAGTCCGGTTGCGGTGTCGGCGAAGCCGAGTGAACCGCCGAGACCGGGAAATCCGAAAGCGCTCGGGCTGTACCAGAACGTGTCGGGCGTGGGGAGGCCGAGACCGGTGCCGATTCGGACGGGTATGCGCAGGATCCGGTCGATGCCGCTCGCCCGCTGCGCGGTTGCCCCAGCCAGCGCGTCGGGTTCGAGGATGCGGTGCCCGTCGACCTCGCCGATGAGTGCGGCGTAGAAGCGAGCAAGTGCGCGGGCCGTGCAGATGCCGTTGGTCGAGGGCATCTCGGCACGCTGTTCGTCGGGGTTGTTGTGATCGAGCGCGGGTGTTACGGCTCTGAGCGAACGGACGGTCAGCGACGTCGGATCGGCGTAGGCCGCCATCACGTCCCGCACGGACTCGGGAAGGGCGTCCAGATCGATCCGGGACAGCGCATCGAAGTCGGGCACGGCCGCGATGATCCGGCTCACCCGGTGCTGCTCGGACTTCGGCAGCCCGATCCAGAAGTCGAGCCCGAGAGGCGAGGCGATCTCCTCGGCGAGGAAGGTGCCCAGGCTGCGGCCCGACACCCGCCGGACGACCTCGCCGACGAGCCATCCGAAGGTGAGCCCGTGGTAGCCGTGCTCGGTGCCCGGCTCCCAGAACGGACGCTGGGCCGCCAGCGCCGTCACCATCGGCTCCCAGGCGATCGCCTCGGCGGGCGTGATCGGGTGGTCGATCGCGGGCAGCCCGGCCTGGTGGGTGAGCAGCCAGCGCACCGGAATGCGACCCTTTCCGTTCGCTGCGAACTCGGGCCAGTACTCGGCGATCGGTGCGTCGAGGTCCAGTTCTCCGCGCTGGGCCAGCAGAAGCGCGCACGTGGCCGTGACGGCCTTGGTGGTCGAGTAGACGACCTGCAGGGTGTCGCTCTCCCACAGGCGGTCCTGCTCGGGATCGGCGATGCCGCCCCACAGATCGACGACCTTCCGGCCGTGCAGGTACACGGCGACCGCTGCGCCCACCTCGTCGTCTCGCTTCAGGTTTTCCGCGAACGCGTCGCGCACGATCTCGAAACCTGCTGTCGTGCCGCCGCCGATTTCAGGCATGCGTCATCGCCTTCTCCTTGCGTTACGTTTTCGGGCAGGCGCTAGCTGCGCCAATGGTCGACGAGCCAGGCGCAGATCTCGGGCTCGGTCATCTCGGGGAACTCTTCGGTGAGCGCGTCGAGCGCACGCAGCGCCTCGTCCCTCGTGAAATCGCGGGCGGCCGCTTCTCTGAGGTATTCCTGACGTGAGGCGGACGGGCGACCGCCGCCCGCACCACGGCCGGGTAGGCCTTCTCGCCACTGCATTATCTCGTCCAATCGCGGGGGTCGCCAGCCAGGCACCCCGTCAATGTCGACATCGGGCTCGGGGAATGGGTGACTCGAATCGCTCGGATAGCGCGAGCGCCATTTGTGCACCGCGTGCCGGCTCACGCCCAGCGCTTCGGCGATGCCGATGACGCCGAGGTAGTGCTCGGTCATGGTGCACCCAACTTTTCCGGCCGGCCTCCTGTGACGATCTGATGAGTACCACGCTCGGGGCTGGGGACTCGCAGTGGTGGACGAATAAAACGTCGTCTTCGGTCGAGACGAGGTTAACGGAGCAGTGGAACCTCGTCAACGTGAGAGACGATGTTCCGTGGTGCGTGAGCCGTTCGGCGATCACGCTCGGCCCGAGGCGCTCTGTCGGCCAATCTGGTCGCATGAACGACTGGACCGAATGGCACGGCGCCTACGACGACCCGGACAGTCCGCTGTCACAGCGACTTCTCGCCGTGCAGCAGCAGATCCGGCTGGCGCTCGATCGGACCTCGCCCGGGCAGGTGCGCCTGCTGTCGCTCTGCGCCGGGCAGGGCCGCGACGTCCTGCCGGTGCTGGCGACACACCCCCGCGGAGCCGACGTCACCGGCCGCCTGGTCGAGCTCGACCCGGACCTCAGCGCCGTGGCTCGCTCGGTGGCGCCGGCGTCCGTCGAGGTGGTGGAGGGTGACGCAGGCACCACCGCGGCCTGCCGAGGAGCGGCGCCTGCGGACGTGCTGCTGCTGTGCGGGATCTTCGGCAACATCTCCGACGAGGACATCGCGCGAACGATCGCCGCAGTGCCGGCCCTTCTCGTGGAAGGCGGGACGGTCGTGTGGACGCGCAGCACCCGCGCGCCGGACGTGACTCCACGGCTGCGCTCGTGGTTCTCCGACGCCGGGGTGGCCGAGACGGCGTTCGTGGCCGCGCCGCGGCCTGGATGGGCCGTGGGGGCAGGCGTGCTCAGGGCGCCGTCGGTCCCCCTCGAGCGCGACCGCCGCCTGTTCGGCTTCGTCGAGGCGTAGTCGCGCCGCCGGTCAGACCGGCTCTGCCGAGAGCTGCAGATATGCCCGCTCGACGGCCTGCAGCGCGAACTCGCCGAAGTACGGCACGTCCCGCGCGACCTCGACGGCCGGCCTGCCCGTCGCGTATCCGTCTCGCGCGACCTCGGCGAGCCGGGCCAGCTCGTCGCGCTGGCCTTCGACGAACGCCCGGTCGACCACGGCGCCGTGGCCGGGCACCACCGCGCCGCTGATCAAAGCCAACACCGCGTTCATGGTGGCCGGCCAGTCCAGCGGGAACCCGTCGCCGAACTGCGGTGGAGCACCCTCCTCCACCAGGTCACCGGCGAGCAGCAGGTCCGCGTCGGGCACGAGCACGACGAGGTCGTTGTCGGTGTGACCGCGCCCGAGGTGGCGCAGCTCCACCGGGCGACCGCCGACGTCCAGAGTTGCCGTGTCGTCCACCGGCAGGTCGGGCGGGTCGATACGGGTAGCGGTGAGCTGCGCAACCTTCTCCGCATCGCCCGCCTCCCGGTAGCGCTCGACGCGCCGGAGGCGCATCGCCTCACCATCGCGGGTCAGGGCTTCCACGCAGCGGCGGTGTCCCCAGATGCTCGCGGGGCGGAAGGCTCCGTTGCCGAAGCTGTGGTCGAAGTGCATATGGGTGTTGACCACTGCCCAGGGGTGCGGGGTGACGGTGCGGACCGCGTCGGTCAGCTCGCGACCCTGCTCCCAGGTCGCCCGCGTGTCGACCACGAGGCACGCGCCGTCGCCGACCACCAAGCCGACGTTGAGATCCATGTCGTGGTGGCGTCGCACGTACACGCGGTCGCCGACTTCGCGCCACCTCTCGGTCGCGCCGGTCACCTGGCATTCACGGACGCACAGTATCCGGAGCGGATGTTCGGGTCCGTGACCCTTCGCGGGGTCTGTCGGAGCCGATCATCCAGGACGACACTGCGGTCATGGATCGCGTAGTGATGACGTCGGCGGGCAAGGTTCGTGGACGGGCGGCAGACGGCGTGTCGCGTTTCCTCGGTGTTCCGTACGCTGCGGCCCCGCTCGGGCCCCACCGGTTCGCCCCGCCCGCCCCGGCGCCTGCCTGGGACGGCATCCGCGACGCGCTGGAGCACGGCCCGACGGTGCCGGGGCCCGGCTACCCGGCGCCGATGGACCGGATCCTCCCGGCAGTGGCCGTCCCGGGTGAGGAGTGGCTGAACGTCAACGTCTGGGCGCCGGAGAACGCCGAGGGTGCCCCGGTGATGGTGTGGATCCACGGCGGCGCCTTCGTCAACGGTTCGAACTCGCAGCCGACCTACGACGGCACGGCCTTCGCCCGAGACGGCGTGGTGCTGGTGGGTGTGAACTACCGGCTCGGCGCCGAGGGCTTCCTGCTGCTTCCCGGCGGCACGGCCAACGTCGGCCTGCTCGACCAGGTGGCGGCGCTGCGCTGGGTGCAGGACAACATCGCCGCGTTCGGGGGCGACCCCGCCAATGTCACCGTGTTCGGCGAGTCGGCGGGCTCGATGAGCATCGCAGCTCTGCTGGCGATGCCCGCGGCCACGGGTTTGTTCGGGCGGGCCGTCCTGCAGAGCGGCGGGCGCCACCCCGTCCTCTCGGCGGCGACCGCAGTGCGTATCGCGGGCCATGTGGCGGACGAGGTCGGCGTGCCCGTCGAGGAGCTCCGGCAGGTGCCTCCGCAGCGGTTGGTCAAGGCGCAGCAGGAGCTCGCCGTCCAGATGCAGTCGGCGCCCGACCCCGACCGGTGGGGCGAGGCCGCCGTGAACGGGCTGATCTACGCGCCGGTGGTGGACGGCGACGTCCTGCCCGACGTGCCGACAACCCGCATCGCCGACGGCGTCGACCTGCTCGTGGGGTCCACCAGGGACGAGTACCGGCTGTTCATCGTGCCGTCCGGCCTGATGGACGGTGCCACGGAGGTGACGCTGCAGGCCGTCGCGGCGAAGTACGGGTTGCCGGTCGGCGCGCTCGACGCGTATCGGGCGGTCCGGCCGGGCACGTCGCCCGGTGTGCTTCTCGCCGACGTCGTGACGGACTGGTTGTTCCGCATCCCGATGCTGCGGATCGCCGAGGCGCACGCGCGCACGTACGTCTACGAGTTCGACTGGGCATCGGCGGCGTTCGACGGCAAGCTCGGTGCCTGTCACGCGCTCGAGCTGGGCTTCGTCTTCGACAACCTGAGCAGGACAACCGGTCTCACGGGCCAGGACGCGCCGCAGGAGCTGGCCGACGCGATGCACCGGACGTGGGTGTCGTTCGCGACGAGCGGTGATCCGGGGTGGGAGCCCTACGGGCAGGAGCGCTGTGTGCGGCGTTTCGGCACGACGGTCGAGACGGTGCACGACCCCCGTGGCGGCACCCGCGCTGTGTGGGAGGGAATCCGCTGATCCAGTGACCCGCGTCGATCGCCGGTCACGGCTGTCCCCGGGTGGTCACCGATGAGTTCCGGGTAGGCCGCTGGTCCGCCTCATGTGGGCCCGACCAGCGGGCCGCTCACCACGCGGGGGCAGACATGACCAAGGTGACCGCCGGGATCACGATGTCGGTCGACGGCTACATCGCCGGACCGGACGACGGCCCGGGCAAGGGGCTCGGCGTGGGCGGTGAGCGCTTGCACTACTGGGTGTTCGGCGGACCGTGGACCTATGACGCCCCTCCCGAAGGAGGGGCCACCGGGGAGGACCAGGCCTGGTTGGAGTCGGTCATGGCCGGCCTCGGAGCGGTCGTCACGGGCCGGTGGACGTACGAGGCGGCAGATCGTTGGGGCGGCACCAACCCGGCGGGGGTGCCGTGCTTCGTCGTGACGCATCGGCCGGACGAGCAGCCGGACGGAGCGGGCTTCACGTTCGTCGACGGCGTGGAGAAGGCCGTGGCATCGGCGAAGGAAGCCGCGGGGGCCGGGCACGTCAACGTCATGGGCGGCGCCGATGTCATCCGGCAGGCTCTCGACGCCGGGCTGGTCGACGAGCTGACGATCATCGTGGCGCCGGTGGTGTTCGGCGCAGGCAAGCGGCTGTTCGACGGGTTCACCCGCCCGGTCCAGCTGCAGCACCTCGGCGTGCGGCAGTCGGCGCACGCGACGTTCATCGACTATCGGGTGCTTCCGGCCTGAGTCGACTCGCTCCAGTAGGCGGGATTGCGGCCGTAGTCGGGTGTGGTGAAGGCCCGTTCCCACGTCGCACCCGGGGCGATGAGATCCTTCCACGGCGCGACCTCGATGTAGAGGACGCGCATGGCGTTGAGGGCCGCGACGTGGAGGTCGGGACCGTCGGTGGAGACCGCATCGTCGGGGACGGCGACCTCGAAGTTGCGGCTGAGTGCCGCGCGGGCCGTCTCCTCGACGCAGACGTTGGTCTGCAGGCCTGCCACGATCAGGCGGGTCACGGCGAGGTTGCGCAGTAGTGGTTCGAGCTCGGTGTAGTCGAAGAGGCTGGGACGGCTCTTGTCCAGCACCATGTCGTCGGCCCGCGGTGCCACGGCGTCCATGATCTGCCGGCTCCAGACCTGTTGGGCCTGCGAGAGCTCGGGCATGCGGTCGGCGCGATGCCGGAGCAGGCGGGTGAAGCGCGGGTTGTTCCCGAGGGGACCTGCCGCACTGCCGACCCCGCGGGAGTAGATGATCGGAAGCCCCTGCTCGCGGGCGGCGGCCAGCAGAGCGGCGCAGGCGGCGACCGTCTCCTCCAGCCGCCAGATCGGTGGCCAGCCCAACGCGTCACGCATGCCGTCCTCGGCGATGTACGCGTTCTGCATGTCGATCATCAGTACGGCGGTCTGATCCATCGGACGTCCTTCCCGCGGCGGACCGGGGGGCCGGCAACCCTTCACGTCCATGGTGCAGGGCGGGGCCGCCGCGCCGCATGATTCACGTGAAACATTGCGTCCGCGTCAGCCGGGGCGCCGCTGCGCCACGACGACCAGCGCGTCCAGCTGGTCGAGCTGCTCGACGCCGGCGGCCTCGGCGAGCAGACCGGCCGCCACCACCTCGCCGAGCTCGGACCGCAGGTCAGCGGCGTGCTCGTTCCACAGCGTGTAGAGCCGCCGGAAGTGCTCGTGATGGAAGGCGTTGATCATCCGCGTCTCCACGGTGAAGCCCGCATCCTCGAGATGGCGCTCCCACGTGCCCGCGGACCCTGGCGCCTGCGCCCTGCTCTGTGCGGCCGTGAAGACGAGACGCCCGCCCACCCGCAGGATGCGGTGTATCTCGCGCAGCGCGGCGTCGAGGTCCGGGGCGAAGGGCAGCGCGTCGACGCTCACCACAGCGTCGGCCGTGGCGGGCTCCAGCCCGGTGGAGCCGAACTCGGCCACATGGAACGAGGCCTGGTCGTCGGCGAGGAACTGCGGTGCCCGTGACCGCGCCAGCTCGATCGCGACCGGGCTGATGTCGATGCCGACCAGACGGGCGGACAGCGCCCTGGCCAGCCACAGGCCCGGGCCGCCGCGGCCACATCCGAGATCCACCACCGTGCCGCCCGGTCCCAGCCGGAGACCGGCGACGAACTGTCCGAGCAGCCACCAACAGCACGAGCTGAAGGGGTCGACCTCCTCCGGGTACTGCTCGCCCATTGCCTCGGCCCAGAGTCTCCGCACGAGGCGGCTGTCGTGCAGCGCCCGGAACGCCTGGTCGTAGCCGTCCGTCTCCGTGATTGGTGTCGCAAATGTCTCATTCATCACCAAGAGACTCTCACGCCGCGGATCAACGTCCAGTGTCCTCGGCGCTAGGCGAGAAGGCCGCTGAGTACCCGCCGGAGGATCTCGGGGAACGGATCCTCGGTGGGCGGTGAGGGGAACTCCAGGGCCGCGAGGTGAGGATGCTTTCCCTCCGCGGCCACGTGGGCGACGTATCGGCGCGCGCCGGCGGAGCGGTCGGTCGGTGAGAGTTCGTTCTGGGCCACCGACGCGACCACGGCGTTGAGCATCGCGAAGGCGATGAGCTTGTCGCCGTCGCTGACCGGGTGATCGGCGAGCACGGCGAGGACGTGCTCGATCACCTCGATCGCGTTGGGGCCGACGACCGGGTGGCTGATGGCCAGGTCTGCCATCCAGGGATGCCGGCGGTAGATCTCCCGTGCCTGCAGTCCGACCTCGACGAGATCACCGAGCCAGTCGCCGGTCGGTGTGCCGAGCTCGTACTCCCCGGAGACGTGGTCGGCCATGAGATCGATCAGGTCGTCCCGGGTGTCGACGTAGCGGTAGAGCGAACCCGCGCCGGTACCGATCTCGGCCGCGACCTGGCGCATGGACACCGCGTCGAGGCCGGAGCGGTCGGCGAGCCGGACGGCTGCTTCGGTGATCTCGGCCCTGCTGCGCTGCGCCGGACGTCCCACGCCGGACTTCTCGGGGCGCAGCCAGATCACCTCGGACTCCATCGCACCTCCTCTGTCGATTGTTTGCGAACACCGTACTCGATCGGATACGTTTGCGAACGACGTTAGCGAACGGCGATCGCAAAGAGGGAGAGAACATCATGACCACTCCGGCCACCCACCTTCCCGGTGACCTGGCACCCGACCTCACCGACGACACCGTCGTGTTCGACTGGCTGACCACGATGCGCGAGGAGCACCCCGTCTGGGCCGATCGGTACGGCGTGTTCCACGTCTTCCGGCACGACGACGTGCTGGCAGCTCTGCGGGACACGGCGACCTTCTCCTCCGAGATGACCCGCGCCGTCGAGGGGGCGGCTCCCACGCCGGGGATGCTGACCCAGATCGATCCTCCCGAGCACCACGCACTCCGGAAGGTCATGAGCTCGGCGTTCACCCCGCGCTCGGTCGCCGCGCTCGAACCGCGCATCCAGGAGATCACCCGCGGCCTCCTCGACAGGGCCGGCGAGCGGTTCGACCTGGTCGACGCCCTTGCCTTTCCGCTGCCCGTCACCGTCATCGCCGAGCTGCTCGGCCTGCCGCCTGGCGATCACGCCAGGTTCCGGGAGTGGACCGACCAGCTCTTCGACGTGCAGGTAGGCGACCCCTCCGACCCGGAGGCTGCCGCTCGCCTCAGCGAGGTGGTCGCGCCGATGGTCGCCTACTTCCGCGACCAGGTCCGGCATCGCCTCGTCGACCCCGGCGACGATCTGATCTCACGCCTCGTCACCGCCGAGGTCGACGGCCGCACGCTCGACGAGACCGAGGCATCGAACTTCGCATTCAGCCTGTTGCTGGCCGGGCACATCACCACCACGACCCTGCTCGGCAGCATCGTCCGGACCTTCAGCGAGCACCCGCACCTGTGGGACGACCTGCGCGCCGCTCCCGAGCGTGTGCCCGACGCGATCGAGGAGGTGCTGCGGCTGCGCCCGCCGTTCGCCCAGCTGCCGCGGATCACCACCGTCGACACCCGGCTCGCAGGTCGCACCATCCCGGCCGGTGCCATGGTCACCCTCTGGGTCCTCTCCGCCAACCACGACCCCCGCGCCCACGACGATCCCGAACGCTTCGATCTCGACCGCGGCATCCGGGGACCGAGCCAACTCTCCTTCGGCCACGGGGTCCACTTCTGCATCGGCGCGCCGCTGGCCCGGCTCGAAGCCCGGGTCGCCGTCCACGGGCTGCTAGCCCGCTTCCGGCGGCTGGTCGTCGAGCTGGACCCCGGCCGACCGCACGGAGGCCTGCAGCCGTTCGGGCAGATCGCCTACGGGACCCGTCGTCTCCCGGTGGTCGCGGTGCCGGGTTTCGGCAGCGAAAGTCGCTGAAACCGAAGTGAAACCGCCGTGAATGCGGCGGGCCGCACGCTCTTCGCGGTCGTGGCAGCCAGCGCCACAGGACACGCGAGGACACAATGACAACCACATCGTTCCCGGCCGCGATCGCGGCGACGGGGCTACGCAAATCGTTCGGCGACAAGCTCGTGCTCGACGGCATCGACGTGCACGTTCCGGCGGGGACGATCTTCTCGCTGCTCGGCCCGAACGGTGCGGGGAAGACCACCACCGTCCAGATCCTCTCGACGCTCGTCACCGCCGACGCCGGGGAGATCCGCATCGCCGGTCACGATCTCGCCCGTGATCCCGACGCCGTGCGCGCCGCGATCGGCGTGACCGGGCAGTTCTCCGCGGTGGACAACCTCCTCACCGGCGAGGAGAACCTCCTCCTGATGGCCGACCTGCATCATCTGGAGCGGCGGGAGGGCAGGCGACGCAGCCGGGAGCTGCTGGAGCGGTTCGACCTGGTGGAGGCGGCCGCGCAGGCGCCCGCCACCTACTCCGGAGGCATGCGGCGCAAGCTCGACCTGGCGATGACCCTGGTCGGCGACCCGCGCGTGATCTTCCTCGACGAGCCGACCACCGGCCTCGACCCGCGTACCCGCCGCACGATGTGGGAGATCATCCGCGAGCTCGTCGCCGGTGGCGTCACGATCTTCCTGACGACCCAGTACCTCGACGAGGCCGACGAACTCGCCGACCGGATCGCGCTCCTCGACAACGGACGGCTGGTGGCCGAGGGCACCCCGGCCGAGCTCAAGCGGATGGTGCCCGGCGGACACGTCAGCCTGCGGTTCACCGACCCCGGGCGGCTCGCAGCGGCCGCCCTGGCGTTCCCCGGCTCCACGCGCGACGACGACACCTTCACCCTGCAGGTCGCGAGCGACGGCGGCGTCCGCTCGCTGCGTGCCCTGCTCGACCACCTCGACGGGGCAGGCATCGAGGCGGACGAGCTGACCGTGCACACCCCCGATCTCGACGACGTCTTCCTGTCCCTCACCGGCCGTCCGGCCGAGCAGCAGAAGGAGCTGGCCCGATGACCACCATGTCCTACGCAGTCCGTGACTCACGGACGATGCTGCGGCGCAACGTCCGGCGCATGGTCCGCTACCCGTCGCTGACGCTGATGCTCGTCGGGATGCCCGTCGTCTTCCTGCTGCTGTTCGTCTACGTCTTCGGCGGGACGCTCGGTGCCGGGCTCGGGGGCCCGATGGGAGGCCGGGCCGACTACATCGCCTACGTCGTGCCGGGGATCATCGTGATGACCGTGGCCGCGGCGGCCCAGGGCACCGCGATCTCGGTGGCCATGGACATGACCGAGGGCATCATCGCCCGGTTCCGCACGATGGCGATCTCGAAGGCGTCGGTCCTGACCGGTCACGTGGTCGGCAGCATGATCCAGACGCTGTTCGCCATGGTGGTGGTGATCGCGATCGCGCTCCTCGTGGGGTTCCGCCCGACCGCAGACCTGCTCGAATGGCTCGGGGTGGCCGGTCTGCTCGTGCTGTTCACGCTCGCGCTCACCTGGCTCTCGGTCACGCTGGGCCTGGCCGCGAAGAGCGTCGAGACGGCGAGCAACACCCCCATGTTCCTGGTGCTCCTGCCCTTCCTGGGCAGCGGTTTCGTCCCGACCGACTCGATGCCGGTGGTCTTGCGCTGGTTCGCCGAGTACCAGCCGTTCACCCCGGTCATCGAGACCCTGCGCGGCCTGCTGATGGGAACCGCGATCGGCAACAGCGCAGTGCTGGCGCTCGGCTGGTGCGTCGTGATCGGCCTGTTCAGCTACTTGCGGGCACGGCGGCTCTTCAACCGTGAACGGGCCCGGTAGGGCGAGGTCAGGACACCATCTCCGGTGCGACGGTCCACAGCCGCTCGGCGTCGGACTGATCCAGGGCGCAGGGAGCGACCCGCCACCCGGCGTGGCGGGTCGCTCCTCGAACACCGGAGCCTCGCTGGCCCGAACCCTCCGCGACGGTGAGTCCCTCAGGGCACTAGTACCAGCAGGAACAGGACGCGGCGCTCAATGGCTTCTAGCCTGGCAGTGTGGTGATGAGCAGCAAACTCGGCGACTACCTGCGGGTACGCCGCGAACGGCTGCGCCCCGACGAGGTCGGTCTGCCCGCGGGGGCCCGCCGGCGGGTGCCCGGACTGCGACGGGAAGAGGTGGCGCTGCTCGCCGGGATCAGCGCCGAGTACTACCTGCGCCTCGAGCAGGGCCGGGACCGCCATCCGTCCGAGCAGGTGCTCGACGGTCTCGCCCGCGCCCTGCAGCTCGATGCCGACGCGGAGATCTACCTGCACGAGCTCGCCAGCACCGGGCGGACGCCCCGACGCAGACCTCCTCGGCCGGAGCGGGTCAGCCCGAGCCTCCAGAGCCTGATCGACAACTGGACCACCACCCCGGCGCTCGTCCAGGGTCGCCTCATGACGGTGCTGGCCGCGAACGCGATGGCCGTGGCGCTCTCGCCGTTCTTCGCGCCGGGCGTCAACCCGCTGCGCGCGGCGTTCCTCGAACCGGAGATGCGCGAGTTCTACCGTGACTGGGACGAGATGACCGCGAAGACCGTCGCGTACCTGCGGTCGATCGTCGGGGCCGGTGTCGACGACCCGAGACTCGCCGAGCTGATCGGCGAACTCAGCCTGAGCAGCGAACGGTTCCGGATGCTGTGGGCCCGCCAGGACGTCCGCCTCAGGACGAGCGGGATCACCGGATTCCTGCATCCTCAGGTCGGCCCGCTCGATCTCCACTACGAGAAGCTCGCGCTGCCGGGCGCGCCCGACCAGATGCTGATCACGTACCACGCGGAGCTGGGGTCACCGTCCTACGAACGGCTCCAACTGCTCGCCCACCTGATGAAGCCGCCGTCGGCTCGCACCCGCGTTGCGACCGCAGCGCCGGTGGCCGACGAGCCGTAGCGGGATCAGGGCCGTTGCGCCAGCGCACGAAGGGCGGCGGCCGGCAGTTCGTCGCGATCCAGCCGTGCGTACGCCGCCGTCGCGTCGGCGTACCCCGCCGCGTCGGCCTGCTCGGCAGCGGCGCGGGCCCGGGCGGAGGACATCGTCGGCTGGAAGGTGCGGACGAAGTGGCACCGTTCCGCGAGCGCGACCAACCGCACCCCGGACGCCCTGGCGTCGCGGTCGGCGCTGCGCCTGCCGCGGTCGATGTCCACCATGCCCAGTGCGAGCAGCAGCGCTCCGTGGAGTGCACGTTCCACGTAGTACGTCGGCTGGGGATCGGCGCGATGGGTGAGCAACGTCGTGAGCGTTCGCGGCAGCTCGGCGGTGATCTCCTCGACGAGATCGAGCCTGCCGTGCTGGGCGTGGGCGACGACGACGGTGGCAAGGATCTCGACCAGCCACGGTCCCAAGCCGGTCGGCTCGCCCCCGGCGTCCCGCAGGCGTTCGACCGTGTAGCGCCAGAGCTCCAGACCGGCGTCGATCTCGCCGCGCATGAGCAGAATCTCCGCGTGCGTTGCGAGGTCCTCGCGGAAGGGCGGGACCGCCTCCTCCGTCACGTCGGAGCTCGCCTCCTTCCACGAACGCTCTGCCTGGTCGACGTCGCCGAGCTGCAGGTCCGCGATCACCCGGGACCACCGGATGCCGTTCTCGAACAGTCCCAGCTCCCCCAGGAGCTTGGCCTCCTCCAGGTGGTACCGGACCTCGGCCGCACGCTCCTCCTGCATGAGCAGCTCGCAGAGCCGGGCGTGAGCCATTGCCCTGAGCCACGGGCGTGCCGGACCGTCGAACGCGGCGACCATCCCTTCGGCGGCTGCGATGGCACCGGGCCGATCGCCCGCGTGGTCACGGACATAGCTGGCGACACCGTTGGCAGCCCCGGCGAGACACGGCTCGGGATCTGCGCAGAGCGCATCGAGCACCGTGTGGTCCGCCAGCTGCCGGGCCTGCAGCAGCAACGCCGCGATGGCACGCGCGGGCGTGTCCGGCCGGGCGGGCGGAAGCCGGCGCAGGACGACCAGCGGGCGTCCCGCGCGAGGTCCGTCCATCATGAACGTGCCTGCGGCGGAGATCGCCGCGGCCGTCCGCGTGACCTCGACGAGTTCGGGCGCCGGATGGAAGTGCGACAGGATCCGGCTGGTCTCCTCGGTCAGCGCAGTGAGCCGGGCGTGGTTGGACTCGACGAGCCACAGCACGGCCAGCACGGCCGCGGTGGCGGCGACGGTGGCGCCGTCGTCGCGGACCAGCCCGAGCCGCATTGCCTGCAGCAGGTTGTCCTGCTCCACGCGGATCCGGGCCGCTGCGCCGATGGGGTCGGCTCCGAGCGGCGATTCGTGCTGGGCGACGCCGAAGTCGCGGGCCCAGGCAAGAAACCTGGCGACGGCGTGAGCGTCCTCATCGGCCTCGTCACGGCGGGCCGCGCTGAACTCGCGCACCGTCTCGAGCATCCGGAAACGCGTGCCCATGGCCGTGTCCACGACCTTGAGCAGAGACTGATCCACCAGGTCTTCCAGGATGGTCAGGGCGTCGCCGTCGTCCAGGAGATGCTGCGCGGCCGTGGCGTCGAATCCGTCGGGGAAGGTCGACAGGGTCCGCATCGCGGCCTGAGCTGCGGGATCGAGAAGGTTCCAGCTCCAGCCGACCACGGCGTGCAGGGTGCGGTGCCGTTGCGGTGCGTCCCGGGGGCCGCCGCGCAGCAGCGCGAAGCGGTCCTCGAGCCGCCTGGCGATCTCCGCGACCGACAGCACCCGCACCCGGGCAGCGGCCAGCTCCACGGCGAGCGGCAGCCCGTCGAGGTGCCGGCACAGCTCCGTCACGGCCGCGGCGGGCAGGTCGACACCGGGCCGTGCGGCCCGTGCGCGGCGACGGAACAGCTCGACCGTCGTCGGCAGGTCCAGCTCCGGCAGCGCGTACACCGATTCCGACGAGAGGCCGAGCGGGGCGCGGCTCGTGGTGAGGACGCACAGCTCGGCGGTCATTGCCACCAACGTCTGGACGAGCTCCGCCGCACCGTCGAGGACGTGCTCGCAGTTGTCGAGAACCAGCAGCGTGGGGCCGGTTCCGAGAGACGTGAGAAGGCTGGTGAGGAGGTCAGGGTGGAGGGCGCGATAGCCGAGTGAGCCCCGCCGGGTCTCGTCGGCCTCGAGTGCCGATGCGACCTCGGCGGCGACGTCGTCGTCCGCCGTGACGCCGGCGAGCCCGACGAAGTGCACGACTCGCTGCTCCGCCTGCCGGCTCACGACGTGCGCGAGCCTGGTCTTGCCCAGCCCGCCCGGCCCGACGATCGACGTCACCCGGGACGTGCGGAGCAGGGCCGTCACCGCGGCGACGTCGTCGTCGCGGCCGAGCAGGGGGTTGGGCTCGTGCACGACACCCCGGCGGACCTGGGGCGCCGCGCTCCGCAGGAGCTGGTCGTACAGCGCTTGCAGCGGCGCGCCGGGATCGGTGCCGAGCTCGTCGCGCAACCCGCGGCGGTAGGCGTCGTACCTGGTCAGAGCGGCCGAAGGCCCCGCCGTCGCCGCTTCACAGCGCAGCAGTCCGAGCAGCACCTCCTCGTCACGCGGCTGCTCCCGCAGGAGCCCGGTGAGGCCGTCGAGCGCCTCGGCGTGGCGACCCAGCCGGGAGAGCTCCAGTGCACGGGTCCGCGCCAGCGACCGGTGGGCCGGGACGAGCTCGGTGCGCAGGGCCGACACCGGGTCGTCGGGCACGCCGTCGCCGGTGCCGTCCCACAGGCCGAGCCCTGCCTGCGCCTCCGCGAGCGCCTCGGCGTGGTCGCCGTCGCGGGAGTGCTGGGCGGCCGCCGCCGCGTGGAGCCGGACGGCCGACGCGTCGACCTGCGTCTCACCGAGTGAGAGCCGGTAGCCGGTGGGCGTGCTCAGGATGACCTCCGTGCCCAGCTGTGCCCGGGCGCGGGAGACGAGCACCTGGAGCGCCTTGGTCGGGTTCTCGGGCTGCTCCTCCGGCCAGAGTCCGTTCACGAGACGGGCCGTGCTGGAGCCAGTGCGTAGATCGTCGGCGAGCAGCGCGATCAGGGCTCGGATCCGCGGGCTGCTGATCTCTCGACCGCGGAACGACACCCGCGACAGCAGGATCAGCTCCATGGTCACCGGCACAGGTTAGAGGCCGGACCCGGTCATGGCGGCGGGCCGGTGAGCGCCCGTGCGTCGCCGCGCTCGTGGTCGAGATAGGCCAGCAGCGCGGCCGAACCCTGCAGGCGTCTCCTGCTGGTCTGCTCGATCTCCGCGTCGCGGCGGGCGAGTTCGGCCAGCGCGCGGGTGGTGCTGCCGGTGGCCCGCATCGTCTCGACGACGGGGTGGACGATCGCGAACGGGACGTTGCCGCGGCGCAGGACCGCGATGAGATGCGCCGTGCGCTGCTCCGCCGGTTCGAAGATCCGGTAGCCGGTGGCCCTGTCGCGGGTGGGGTGCAGCAGGCCGCGCTGCTCCCACAACCGGAGCACGGGCGGGCGCACCCCGATGGCGCGGGCGAGCTGTCCGATGAGCGCGTTCCGGCGCGATGACGGCGGCGGATCGGCGGCTGCGGCGGCGGCGAACGCCTCGGCGGCGGCCGCGATGCCGGCTCGCTCCCGCGCGAGGTCGGCGTGCCCGGCGTCGACGGCAGCGAGCGCGGCAGCAACGTCACCTTCGTGAACCGCGTTCATGATGACGCGAGCTCGCTCCCAACCGTGGCCCGCCGCGATCTGCCGAGCCGTCACGAGCGCCTCGGCGTGGCGCGCGGTGAAGATCCGGTAGCCGCTCGCCGTGCGTTCGACGGGCGGCAGGAGACCGGTGTCGATGTAGTTGCGCACCTGCTGGGGCGACACTCCCGCCATTCGGGCCAGCTCCACCAGGCGCCACCGGCGCTCCGGCTCTCCCGCTGATCGAGCGCTGATCACGCCGTGAGCATATGGGCTGTCCTCGGAGTTGAGGGTTTCCCCGAGGCCAACGGCGCTGTTCTGTGGCTATTTGTGGCGAAGTCTCAATTAGCAATTCAATGAGAGAATTGAAGCCGTACCGGTTGGACGTTGAAAGGATTCCGAGTGGACGCCGATGCGATGGCCGCCTATGTCATGGACGGCTTCGAGGGTGTGGTCGAGGTCCGGGCCTCCGGAGACTCGTTCTTCATGTACGACCCGAGCGACCAGCCGGACGACCGGCGGTTCCCGTTCGCCACGATCGTCACAGGTGATCGGTACGACCAGGTCTCCGAACTCGACCGGCCGTCGGCGTACCGGCTGAACATCGGGCTGCCGAAGGCCGAGTACGTGGCGCGCTTCGGTGCTCCGCCCTCCCGCCGCGACGGTGCGGGCTCTCTCGAGCAGTCGTTCGACTACACCGCGATGGATCAGGTGATGCCGCATCCCGTCTACGGGGCGCAGTACTGGGTATGTGTGCTGAACCCGGGGGAGCACACGCTCGGCCTGGTGCAGGAACTGCTCACTGTCGCCCACGCTTTCGCGGCGCGTAAGCACGAGAATCGTCACGCCCGCACGGAATGCCGTCCATCCGGCCCGGTTTCAGATCGAGGTGCGCAGGCGTGTGGCATCGTGGCTCGGCGGCGTGCCGAAGTGGCGGCGGTATTCGCGGCTGAACTGCGAGGGGCTGTCGTATCCGACGGTGTAGGCGACGCCGGCGATGTCGTCGGGACGCACGACGAGGAGCAGGCGGGCTTCGTGCAGGCGGATCTGCTTCTGGAACTGGATCGGGCTCATCGAGGTGACCGCATGGAAGCTGCGATGGAAGGCCGACGAGCTCATCTGTGACAGCCGGGCGAGATCGTCGACACGGATCGTCTCGGCGTAGTGGTCCCGAATCCAGCGGACGGCCCGGTTGACGTGGGTGAGGCTGCTGTCCGCGAGTCCGAGCTGGCGGACGGTGGCACCTTGATCTCCGGTGATCAGCAGCCAGAGGATCTCGCGTTCGATCATCGGCGCGAGCATGGGCAGGTCACGGGGTCGATCGAGCAGCCGCAACATACGCACGGCGGCGTCGATGAGCTCGAACGACGCGTTGCTGACCGCGATACCCGGCGGGGCCGCTGCAGCTCGGTGGCCGCGTGGGAACTGGCCCGCGGCAGGGTCCAGGAGCAGCTCGGCGATGACGGACGGGCGCAGCGTGAGCCCGAACCCGAGGGCGGGCTCCGAGGGGCTGGCCTCGGTGAACTGGCCGGTGACCGGAAGGTCGACGGAGGCCACGAGATACTGCCCCGCCCGGTAGTCGAGGACCCGATCGCCGAGCACGAGGCGCTTCGCTCCCTGTGCGATGAGCGCCAGCACGGTGCCGGACGTGGAAGCGGTCGGCGCGGCCGGCTCCTCCGCCACCGACACGAGCACACCGTCGATCGCGGTGGTCTCGGCCTCGCGCGCGTGCCGGGTGATGAGCGCACGCAACTCGTCGAGGGGCATGGCTCGATCCAAGCATCGACCCGTTGCAACGCCCAGCCTGCTTCTGGCGACAAAAGCAGGATTGTGCAAGAGCCCGGGAGGATTGCCCTACAGCTTTCCGCGCCCGCGCTGCTTCGCTTGACGAGTAGCGCCGCTGCGATCGAGACCCGGAAATCCAGGCCGACGGCAGCGCATCCATCAAGCGGAGAGGCAGTTCATGTCCATCGCGATCGTCACCGGTGGCAGCTCGGGCATCGGTCGGGGCACGGCCGTAGAGCTGGCCAAGCGCGGCTTCGGCGTCATCCTCACCTACGGCAGGAACAAGGAGGGCGGACTGGAGACCGTGGCCGAGATCGAGAAGCTCGGCGGCAAGGCCGTCGCGCTCCCGCTGGACGTCGGCGAGAGCCACAGCTTTCCGATGTTCACCCACGCCGTGGCGGAGGCTCTCGCCGAGACCTGGGGTGCCAGGACATTCACCTCGCTGGTGAACAACGCCGGCTTCGGGCAGATGTGCATGTTCGAGGACACGACCGAGGATCTGTTCGACGCGTTCATGCGCGTCAGCCTCAAGGGCCCGTACTTCCTCACCCAGGCGCTGCTTCCACTGCTGGAGGACAACGGCGCCATCGTCAACACCACGAGCACCAGCGCGCTCGTCACCGGCGTCGAGCCCGGGTACTCGGCCTACGCGTCGATGAAGGGCGGCCTCACGGTGCTGACCCGGTACATGGCCAAGGAGTTCAGCACCCGCGGCATCCGCGTCAACTCCGTCGCGCCCGGCCCGACGCGCACCCGACTCGCCGATGACGCGTTCACGAAGTATCCCGAGGTGATCCCGCAGCTTGCGGCGCAGACGGCGCTCGGCCGCGTCGGCGAAGCCGAGGACGTCGGCATGGTCATCGCCATGCTGCTCTCGGAGGAGGGCCGCTGGATCACCGGTCAGGAGATCGCGGTGTCCGGCGGCCACAACCTCTAGCTACGGCTTCGGCGCGGCATCGAGCGCGTCACATGCGGCTTCGGCGCGGGCGATTGCTGCTTCCACGCCTTTCAGCGCCGCCTGCAGCTCCTTGTAATGGCTCGAGTATGACTTGTTCTTCTCCAGCGCCTGGCCGAGCAGGGTAAATGTGCTAAATGATTCTTTGAAAGGTCCATAGGCCGTCGCAACATGGGATCTTGCCTGCTTGAGACTCTTGCGTATGCGCACCGAGGCCTTGCGGGTTTTCTCTTGGAGGCGTTCCCCGTCGGCAGCCACAGCATCCCCCTCGTGTCCGAACCGGAATGACCCTGTTGATCAGTACCGAGGGGTGCGGCCGCGGCGCTGATACGCCCCCTGTCCGGAGGGTCAGGCCGAGCTGACGAGAGCCGCGTAGACGACGATGTTGTCGCGGTAGCTGCGGGCCTCGCGGTCGACTTCGCCGCCGCAGGTGATCAGGCGGAGTTCGGCGCCCGCCACGTCGCCGTAGACCTCCTGGGTGGGGACGCGGTCCTTCGGGTACTGCCCGTAATGCCAGCCGCGACGATCACGCCGAATCCGTTGAACGAACGTCACGTTCGTGCAGTCCTATCGGACCGCGCCGCTCGTCCGGCCGATAAGGCGCGCCCCGGGGGTGCGGAGGTCCCCTGCCGGGCGAACGGCACGTTGGTCCAGTCCGAGCGGACGGCCGCCGTGGCGATCACCGCCATCTGTCGGTCCCGGCCGGCACGGCCGGCGCATGATCGTTCCGAGGTCCGGCTTTTCGCCCCCAAGAGGGCGCACACGCGCATCTCGTGGCGATCTTGGAGCGATGATCGTTCCGAGATCAGGTTCCCGCCCTCGAGAGGGCGCATCGGCCACCCTCGCGGCGATCAAAACCAGGGCGTCAGGTGATCACGAGGCGGTAGCCGAGGTCGAGGTCCTCCCGTTCGAGGAGGTCGTGGTGTCGCTGCTGCCAACGTCCGCCGGCCAGGTCGTCGGTCAGGTGTTGCATTGCTGCGCCGACGACCTCGGGCGGGAGAGCGGCGATACCGGAAGCAGCTGCCCGGACGGCCGGGTCGAGGTAGGCGTGCGGGCGACGCCAGTGCGCAGCGAGGAAGCTGTCCGTGCAGTCCGCGGGGACAGGTACGGGCCGGACTTCGACCTCCCCGTAGTGGCGGGAGAGCCCGGCGGTGACGGCGCCGAGGGCGGCGGCGCCGGCCTCGCGTCGTCCGATCTCCGGCAGGTACTCGCTGATCAACCAGAACGACCTCGACATCATGGCCGGATCCCACGTGAGCACGACCTGGCGCCGGGAGACCCTGACGAGCTCGTCGAGGCCATTTTCTGCGTCGACCCAGTGATGGACGGTGAGGATCGCGAGCCCGACATCCACTGCTCTGTCGGCGAGCGGGATCGCCTCCGCCGTCGCTCGTACGGCCGGGGCCGCGCCGGGCGGACGTTGGGCGAGCATGGTCACCGAGGGCTCCACAGCGAGCACCCGGCGATCGACGGGTTCGTAGGAGCCGGTTCCCGCGCCGACATTCACAACGGTGGTGGCGTCGCCCAGCGCACTGTTGACCAGGGCCTGGATTCGAGGATCCGGGCGGCGCTGAAGACCGTAGCCCCGGCCGAACGTCTGGTAGGGATCGTTGATCGCGGCCCGCATGCAGTCAGGCTCGCAGAGGTTGCTGCGATACGCTATCGAGGTCATGACGACTTCTCATGACGATCCCGCTCACCTCGTCGCCACATTCCTGGCCGCCTTCAATGACGGTGACGCCGCTGCTCTCGAGCAGGCGTACGAGCCTCAGGGCGTGCTGGTTCCTCGCCCCGGATTTCCGGTGACCGGTCCTGAACGGTCGGCGGCGAATGCCTACCTGCTCGACATGGCACTGCCCATGGATGCGCGGCCGAGGCACGTCTACGTCGCCGGAGACATCGCACTGCTCATCGTGGACTGGTCCCTTCGTGGCACCGCGCCGGACGGCACAGCTGTCCATCTCCACGGCACGGCCACGGACGTCGCCCGGCGCGGCGCCGATGGCGTCTGGCGGTACGTGATCGACAATCCGTTCGGGACGGCGTTGCTGCCTGCGTGATCGGGAGTTCGCCAGGTCAGCCCGCGAGGTGCGCCCACTGACCGGAGAGCTGGGACCAAGGGCCGGTGGCGACCACCCGTCCCTCCTCCAGGACGACGACGCAGTCGGCACGGGACAGGGCGGACTGCTTGGAGCTGCACCCCACGACCGTCACTCCGCGACGGCGCAAGGCCTCCCACAGCTCCACCTCGGTACGCGCGTCGAGTGCGGACGAGACGTCGTCGGCGACCAGGAGTTCCGCTCCGGTGGCCAGGGCACGGGCCAGCGCCAGCCGCTGAACCTGGCCGCCGGAGAGGCGCACCCCGCGGTGGCCGACCAACGCGCCGTGGCCGCCGGCCTCCTCCACGTCGGTCTGCAGCCGGGCGTCCGCAACGGCGTCCTGGAACTCGCGTTCGTGGTCGAGCGCGATGTTGTCGGCGAAGGACCCCGACAGCACCCGCGGCACCTGGCCGACGTAGGCGACCTGGCCCGGTCGGAGGAAGAGCTGCGGGTCGTCGATCTCGACGTCGTTCCACCGGATGCTGCCTTCGTGGTCGACGAGTCCGGCGAGGCTGGCCAGCAGGCTTGACTTGCCCGATCCCACCCGACCCGTCAGCAGCACCAGGGAGCCCGCGTCGATGTCGAGGGTGACGCCGTCGGTGCCGACGGTGCCGTCGTCGTGGACGGCGGTCACGTCCTCCAGGCTGAGCCGCTTCAACGGCACCCGGCCGGCGAGGGGCGGTGCCGGTGCCGTGCCGGAGGCGAGGTCCACGCCCGGCGGCAGGGTCATCAGGTCGGCGCCTCCTGACAGGTCCGTCGCCGCGTTGAGCCAGCGCCGGGCCACGGGCACCTCGGTCACCGCGGCGCCGAACACCGTGCCGAACCAGCCCGAGCCGGACACCGCGGTGCTCACCAGCAGCGCGGTGGCCAGGTCCCACACCCCGGTCAGGTGCGCGGTCCACGCCACCACCACGCCGACTTGGACCAGCAGCCCGGGCACGCCGTCGAGCAGCGTGCGCACCCGGTTCTCGCGCACCACCGCCGTGACCCGCCCCGCGTCGACGTGAGCCAGGTGGGCCTGTACCGCGGACGTCGCCGCGGCGAGCTTCACCGTGCGGGCGGCGTCCAAGGCCGAGACCAGTGACGTGCCGAAGCGGGCGCGTGCATCCCCGGCCTCGCGACCCGCCGCTCCGGCAAGGGGCGCACCCAGCGCCGAGACCGCCGCGGACACCACCAGAACCCCACCGATCACCGCTCCGGCCAGCAGACTCTGCCCGACGACGGCGGTGACCAGCACGATGAGCAGACCGTTGATCACGTCGACCCACCGGTCGGCGTAGATCACCAGCCGGTCCGAGTCGAGCGCGCGGGCGACGACCTCCCCCGGAGGCGTGCGGACGAGCCGGCGTTGCATCGTCTGTCCGCGCATCACGGCGAGGCGCATGCGCAGCGTCACCGCCCCCCACCACAGCGGGTAGGTGCGGAAGGCCAGCGCGATGGCCACCGGCGCCGAGAGCAGCGACGCCGTGAGTGCGCCTGCCGTGACCCACGGCGTGGAACCCCGCTCCAGGGCGGTGACCACCAGACCCCACAGCCACCCCGTGACCGCGCCGTAGCAACCCAGCAGCGAGGAGGCGAGGAACCCGAACGCACCGACCACACCCCAGCGCGGATAGGCGCGCAGCATCGCCAGAACGGTGCGGGTCAAGCCGGGCGGGGCGGGCGCGGGCGGCGGCGGGCGTTCCCGGCGCTCACCACGGCTGACCAGAACCCCGGCGTCGGCGGCGGGCTCGCTCTCCCCGGATGCGGCCAGCAGCTCTCGGAACGGCCCGGGCTCGTCGGCCAGCCGGACGCGGGGGCCGTGCTGGACGACGCGCCCCCGGTCGAGCACCGCCACGGAGTCGCAGCGCCGCGTGGTGGACAACCTGTGGGCGATGACGACGCCGGTGCGCCCGGTGAGCAGCCGGTCGGCGGCCCGGGTGACGAGGCGCTCGGTCTGCGGGTCCATCCGCGCCGTGGCTTCGTCGAGGACCACGACCGCGACGTCACGGACCAGCAGCCGGGCGAACGCGACGAGCTGCTCCTCACCCGCCGACAAGGTGCTGCCGCCGGTTCCCAGCCGCGTACCGAGGCCCTGTGGGAGGGACCGCACCCACTCGGTCAGCCCGAGGGCTTCGACGGCCCTCTCGACGTCGGCGCGCCGGACGTCCCTGAACAGGGTGATGTTCTCCTCGAGCGTGGCGGCGAGGATCTCGGTGCGCTGCGTGACCACGCCGACCGCGCGCCGCAGGTCGTCGATCGCCGTCGCCGTGACGTCCTGACCGGCGACGAACACCGTGCCGGGCGGTGGCTCCATCGCCCGCGACAGCAGCTTGGCCAGCGTCGACTTGCCGGCGCCGGTGCGCCCCACCAGCGCGCATGTCGTTCCCGCGGCCACCGAGAAGTCCACCGAGCGCAGGGCGAAGCCCCCGGGATAGCCGACGGTCAGGTCGCGGAACTCCACGGCGGCCGGGCCGGCCGGTACGGGCGCGCCGCCGGTGGGCTCCTGGGGAGCGGACAGCAGCCCGCCGATCCGCTGCAGGGCGCCCAGGCCCGCCTGCACCTCCGGCAGATGGTTGGTGACCTGGTTGAGCTGTCCGGCGAAGGTCGTGACCAGCAGCCAGAGGGTGACCAGCCCGGCCACTCCGAGCTGGCCTCCACCGACCAGCGCGGCGCCGCTCACCGCGACTGCGGCCAGCGCGGCGTGCACCACGAGGCCGGTGCGCAGGCCGACCTGGGTGGAGGCCGAGCACGTGGCGGCGGCGCGGAGCAGCACCCGCTGCGCGAGCCGCGCGTACTGGCGCACGACGTGCGGCTGGCCGAGGGAGGACCGCACATCGTCCCGACCCGCGATGGCCTCTTCCAGCTGGGCGGAGTGGTCGGACCAGGCGGCTTCCTCGGCGACCTTGCGATCGGCCACGACCGGGGTGAGCTTTCGCACCACGACCACGGCGAGCAGCCCCACCACCGGGAACCCGATCCACGCAGGCCACCACGCGAGCCCGGCGACCACCCAGGCCAGCACCGAGCGCAGCGCGGCGCGGCCCAGCTGCCACCCGGTGCGCCGCAACAGGACGCCTGCCTGACGGGCGTCGTCGTCGACGCGGTCGAGCACCTCGCCGACGGCCTGGTCCTCCAGTGCCGGCAGCGGCTGGTGGAGAGCGGCGTGCAGCAGATCGGCACGCAGCCGGCCCTCGGCACGCCCGACGACCCCGGAGAAGGCGGTGCGCCCGGCGGTGTCGAGCAGGCTGGATCCGACCAACAGGCAGGCGAGCAGTGCGACCAGCCATGCGGTGGGGCCCGCGGCCACCTGGCCGGCCACGACGGCGGCCAGGGTTTCGGCGGCGGCCGCGACGATCGCCACGACGACGGCGCCTGCCGACATCGGCCCGGCCAGACGTCGCCAGGTGAGCGGCTGAACGCGCACGTTCCTCCGCCCTTCGCACCGTCCGGTCCACCGAGACCGCTGATGATGTTCGGATCGAAACGCTAGCGTCCGTGCACCGTTGTCCGCTTCGGGTTTTCCGGCGGGATACTCCTCCGGTGGAGGCTGGTCCCGACCTGCACTACGCACGCACCAGCGACGGCGTGACGATCGCCTACCAGGTGCTCGGCCGGGGGCCGGCGGTCGTGTGGCTGCCGTCGCTGGGCAACCTGCGAGCCCAGTGGCGCGTGCCGGTGCTGCGGGCCGCCTACGAGCACCTCGCGCGGTCGATGACCCTGGTGCTCTACGACGGGCGTGGCATGGGCAGCTCCGACCGCCGGATCGACCCGAATGAGCTGGACCTCGACGCGCACCTGCGCGACCTGGACGCGGTGGTCACGGCGGCCGGGCTCGAGACGACGGCGCTGCTGGGCTACTACCACTCCACGACGACCGCCATCGCCTTCGCGGCCGAGCACCGGCGGCAGGTCACGCGAATGGTTCTCTTCGGCGGGGCGGCCCGGTTGCGCGATGCGATGAGTCCGGTGCAGACGCAGGCGTTGCTGTCGCTCGTCGACCAGGACTGGGATCTCTTCGCCGACACCGCTGCGCACGCGTGGCTGGGGTGGGCCGCGGGAGAGTCAGGGCGCCTGGTCGCCGAGGGATTCCGCAGCGCGGCCGCGCCAAGCGTCGCCAAGGCATGGTTCGCGGCCGCCGCGGCGATCGACGTCACCGATCGGCTGCCCGAGGTCGCCGCACCGACGCTCGTCCTGCACCGCCAGGGAGAACGGCAGATCCCGGTGGAGGTGTCCCGCCGGCTCGCCGAGGCCCTCCCGCACGGCCGGCTGGTCGAGCTGGAGGGCTCGTCGCCGACGTTGTTCATGGCGAACGCCCGCGGGGACCTGGAGCTGGTCACCCGCTTCCTGACCGGCGGTGACGTCGTCCCACCCGCGGTGCCCGCCACCCCTCCTGCCGACGGCGTGACCGCACGCGAACTGGACGTGCTCCGGTTGGTGGCGGCAGGCGAGTCGAACGCGGGCATCGCCCGCAGCCTCGGGATCACGGTGCACACCGTCGAGCGGCACACCGCCAACCTGTACCGCAAGATCGGCGCGAGGGGCCGGGCCGATGCGACGGCCTATGCGCTGCGTCGTGGCATCGCCTGACGGATTTCCGCCATCGGTCCTACCGGGCGACCTCGATGCGGGACGCAGTCGGCGACAGGACGATCACGAGCATGACGACGACGCGATCCACCCCGCCCACGATGGCCAAGGCGAGCGCCCCCATCGCCCGTGTACTGGCCGGGCGGCGCTTCTTCCCCCTGTGGGCGGTGGTGCACCACCGTGGCCGCAGGACAGGACGGGCGCTGTCCGTGCCGGTCGCCGTTCGGGCCACGGCTGACGCCTTCGTGATCGTGCTGCCCTGGGGCCCCCGCACGAACTGGGCACAGAACGTGCTCGCGGCCGGCGGTTGCGTCCTCACATGGAAAGGCGTCGACCACCGGCTCGACCGGCCAGAACTGATCACCACGGCCGACGCGCGACCGTACTTCGGGACCGCGACGTGGGCCGTGGTGAGACGGCTGCTGCGGGCCGAGTCCTTTCTCCGGCTCCACCGCCAGGTGCAGTTGTGACGTCGCGCATCACAGCCGGCTGGTCGTGGCCTCGTCCGGCTCGCCTCCGAAATACCGGGCGAGCACATCGCGGAACACCTGCTGGTCCGGCGCCGCGCGGGCGAAGAGCGTCATCGACGATCGCAGTTTCTGCGCGTCGACCGGCCCGAACACCTGCAGCGCGCTCACGCCGTCGAGGTCGGCGAGAGCCGAGGCCGACTCGATGAGGCGCGGCCCGAGTACCGGGTGGGCGAGGTAGGCCTGGGCCTCCGCGAGACCGGAGATCGCGAAATGCCGGGACGTCTCGCTCAGGCCGAGCCCGGCGATCTGCGGGAAGACGAACCACATCCAGTGGCCGCGCTTGCGGCCGGCGCGCAGTTCGCGCAGCGCCAGGTCGTAGGTGCCGCCGGCGTCCTGCGCGTCGACGAAGCGGTTGAGGTCGAACGGGTCGGTCACCCCACGCAGGTTCGTCGGTGTCCCCCGACGGCGTCAATCCGGACCCGAGAAGCACGAGAGCATGACGATTCCGGCCCCGTAGAATTGGGGCCGGAATCAGGAACGCATATTCGTTCATTCTGGCGCCGCACGTTTGTTCTACGATCGCCTCATGCCGGATCTCGACGGCCCCAGCGACGGGGGCGATTCCGTGTGCTGGCTCGACCAGTTGTGCCCGGAGTGCCGCGCCATGCCGACGCCGGAGTCTCCGGAGCGCTGCTGGCGGTGCGGTCACCTGCTGGCGGAGGAGGCCGTCCGAGCGACGCACACCGACGGTAGGGACTCCGGCTTCACGCAGGAGTGAGCTCCGGCGCGTGGCGGTGCAGATGCAGTGGAGCGGTGTGGATCCACAGCGCGTACACCAGCCAGCCCATCAACGCGAGACCGAGCCACGTGATCAACCGGTAGATCAGCACGCTGGCGGCCGCCTGCGCCGCGGGCACGCCGGAGGCCAGCAGCAGCGCGAGCAAGCTCGTCTCGGCCAGCCCGGCGCCGCCGGGGAAGATCTGCAGAGCGATGCTGGCCTGCACGAGCAGGAAGCCCACCAGAAGCCCGCCCCACGGCACTGAAGCGCCCACCGCCGCGACACTGGCGGCCAGACTGAGGAAGTCCAGCACCCACGTAGAGGCCGCGATCGCGATCAGGCCGAGCCAGCGCAGGCCGCTCGGCTGCAGCACCGTGAGACGGGCGGACAGCCGCCGGGAGACCTGGTCGGCCCGCTCGGCCCACGCGGCCCGGCAGGTCTTGCACACCCCCGGCACCCATTGGGCCACCAACACCAGCCCGCGCACGCCGTGGCGCAACACCTCGGGATGGGTCAGCAGCTTCCACGCGCCCACGGCGCCGAGCGCGATGACCACCGCGAGCGCTATGCCGAGGACCAGGGGGATGCGGCCCACGACCCCCAGGCCGACCGAACCGAGTACCAGCAGGCTGAGTGTGGCGATCACCCCGGCCACCAGCACCGACCACGAGGCCAGGGCCGAGTCGACCTTGCGGCGCCGCAGTTGGTCGATCGCGTACAGGATGGCGCCTGCCCCGCCGACCACGGGGATCGTGGTGGACACCGCGTTCTCGACGAAGTTGATGCCCTGGACGGTCGGGACCGACAGCCGGGCCCCGCCGACGAGGAGAAGCTGCCGGTGCAGCTCGCCGTACACCACCAGCGCCGAGACGCCGAACGGGATCGCGACGAACAGCCATCCCCAGCGGAGGTGGTCGAGCGAACCGAAGGCCTCGTCCGCCTGGCCTACCAGTCCCGGAACCAGCCAGGCCAGGTAGCCGACAGCGGCGCCCACAACAACCCAGTGCAGCGCCGTCTGCCAGTGCTTCTTGATGAACGCTCCCCAGGCCAACGCGCTCTACTTCCCATCCGGTCCGGTGGTCCGGTGGAGCGGCCGCTCCTTCGCCACGATGAGAAGAAGCGGGTAGACGGTCAGCAGGGTGAGCCCTCCCGCGACAGCGATCGCGGTGACGCCGGTCACGAGTCCGACCAGCCCCAGCAGCACACACACCGCCAGGGTGACGGAGGACGCCCTGGTCGCCCACAGTCGGCGGCGCGGCCCCATGGGCGCAGCGAGCCTGCGGACGAGCTCGGGATCACTCCTTCTCGTGAAATCCGCAATCCGGCTCAGCTGTAGGAATTCATTGTGATCAAGGGACATCTGTTCCGCCGTCTGATCGTTTTGAACTGAGTATACGTGGGTGGCAATGCGGCAAGGCCTTTGCTGTCGACTTCTCGATGGCTTCACCGCTTCGTGGTACCTGAGCCGATCGGTGGCCGGATCCGTATCGGGCTTGATCGACCGATATGCGTCGATGGTCAGGCATGTGACCCGTGCGGCTCGTCCACGCGCACGACCGTGGCGAGCACGTCGTTGAACGCTTCCGTCGAACTGGGATGGGTGTAGATCGCGTCGCGGAGTTGGGTCGCCTTGATCCCGTATCGCATGGCGAGAGTGACCGTGTTGATGAGCTCCTGCGCGTCGATGCTCAGGAGCGCGGCGCCCAGGATCTCGTCCGTCCAGGCGTCGATCACGAACTTCATGATTCCCCGGGTCTCCTCGACGGCGTACGCGCGAGGCATCGCCACGATCTCGGCGACCGGCTGGCTCGTGATCTTCACCAGGTGTCCCGCTTCGCGTGCCTCCCTCTCGGTCAGCCCCACGGACGCGAACGGCGGGGTCATGAACAAGGTGCGGGGAACCGCCACCCGGTCCGCCGTCGAGCGCCTGCCCTCACCGACGAGCTGGTCCACCACGATGCGGCTGTCGTCGAGGGAGATGTAGGTGAACTGCGGGCCGCCGTTGACGTCCCCGAGCGCGTAGATGTGCGGCTGGCTCGTGCGCAGGTACTCGTCGACCTCGACGGCTCCGTGCGACGTGGTCCGCACGCCGGCAGCCTCCAGCCCGAGGCCGCGGGTCGCCGGCACACGGCCGGTGGCGGCGAGGATCGCGTCGACCTCCTGGGTGTGCTCCAGGCCCCCGTTCTCGAAGACGACGGTGGCATCGTTCTCACCGTCGCGAATCTCCAGCACGCGCGCGCCGGTGATGATCTCGATGCCCTCGCCCGCGAGGATGTCCTCGGCGACGGCAGCGACGTCGTCGTCCTCGCGGCCGAGAATCTTCGGCGCGGCCTCGAACACGGTGACGTGCGAACCGAACCGGGCGTAGATGGCCGCGAACTCGATGCCGAGGTAACCGCCGCCCAGGATCGCGAGCCGTTCCGGCAGGTCCGTCGTGTGGATCAGGTCGGTGCTGGTGAGGGCGTACTTGCTGCCCCGCAGCCCGGTGATATCCGGAATGACCGGTTCGGAGCCGGTGTTGATCAGGATTTTCTCGGCGACGATGGTGAGCCGGTCTTCGCCCACTCCGACAGCGACGGTGTGCGGGTCAACGAAAGTGGCCCGCCCGGTGATCACGGTGATGGTGTCGGCGTTGTTCAATGCGTCGTAGTTGCCGCTGCGGAACAGCGAGGTCAGCGCCTCGACGTGCTGGACGGAACGCTCGTAGAAATCCTTCACCGAGTCGCCCGACCGGCGTTTGCCGGAGTGGTGAACGAGCGCTTTCGTCGGCACGCAACCGACGTTGGGGCACGTGCCCCCGTACATCTGGTCCGACTGCTCGACGAGTACCACACGCTTTCCGAGGCCGCCGACCGTCGCGGCGGTGACCTTGCCGCCCTTGCCGAACCCGATGACGAGAACGTCGGCGTACAGGGTCTTGTCCGTGGTGTCCATGGTGTCCAGTTCTTCGAAGGTCGATCTGTCCGATGGGGAGTGGAGCTACTGCCCGACCTTGACGCCGGGCTCGCCTGCGGCGTACTGGATCGGGTTGCTGGTCAGGACGTCGGCGGCCTGCAGGGTGTGTCGCTTTCCGGTGGGCAGGACGGGCCGGTTGAAGGCGGCTTCGAGCATCAGTGCGGCGGCGAGGTACCAGGCGATGAGGGCGCTGATGATGAGCAGGTAGGCGCCGATGACCAGCACGGTGGGGGTGGCGGCGAGCAGGGCGATGGCCAGGAGTGTGGAGCCGGCGGCGAGCATGACCAGCAGGGCGGTGAGTGCGGTGTTGTCGGCGGTGGCGGCGATGGCGCCGACCCAGGTGATGGCGGCGAGGACGACGAACCAGAGTCCGAAGGCTCCGGGTGCGCTGCCGCTGCCGGTGGTGGCTGGTGGGAGGGCGCCGAGTGCGATGAGCAGGGTGTAGAGGCCGTAGGCGATCCAGAAGGATCCCCAGATGCCGTGGATGGCGGTGGCGATGGCGTCGCGGGCGCGGTAGGCCCACATGCCGGCGAGGAATTGGGCGATGCCGCCCGCGGTGAGGGCGAAGGGGAACAGGACCAGTGGGGTGTCGGTGCTGCCGTACCAGCCGGCCAGGTTGGCGGCGACCATGAAGGTGGCGGCGGCGAAGCCGAACAGTCCGAGGATGGATGGTGCGGCGACTGGTGACAGCACGATGGTGCTGTGGTCACGCCAGAAGGCGTGGTCGGCGGTGTCGGCGTCGGCTGTGCGTCCGTTGGTCATCGTGCTCACTTCTCCTCCAGATGTTTCGTGTCGGATCGTCTTTCTGCGTGCGTCTCCCTTCGCCGGTGTCCCACCGGCGCGATATGGGGACCTCGTCACGGCTCGCGACCGTTCATCCGGGGGCCGTGTATCCCTTTCAGCGTCACCTTCCGGCCACGCCCATCGCACCCGTGGAAGTCTCTGGCGTGTCGTCCCGGGTGCCGGTCCCGTGCACCCGGGACAACACACCGCTGGGGGCGGACGACCTGTAGGAGCCGTGACATAGGCCCGGGTGTCACGTCTGGTTCTGGTAGGGCAGGTCGGCCGCGGTGAGACCTTCGAGCGCCATTCCGAACGGGACGTCCTGGAGGATCCGGCGGCGCAGGTTGGCGTTCAGCGTCTGCTTCTGCAGGGCGCGATAGAGAGCCGGTTTCGCGGCAAGGCTGCGGGCGACCTGCACGCCGCGCTCGAGGGCGTGGTCATGGGCGACCACCTCGTTCACGACTCCCCACTGCAGGGCTGTCTGCGCGTCGATCTGCTCGCCCGTCCAGAGCAGCCACTTGGCGCGGGCCGTTCCCGCGATCTCCTCCCAGGCGACCTGCACGCCGTCGCCGCCGGTAATGCCGAACTCGGGGTGTGGGGAGTCGCCGTACGTCGCCCGCTCCGACGCGATATGGATGTCGGAGAGGAGCAGATACTCGGAATGGACGGTCGCGGGCCCGTTGGCGACGCCGACCACGGGCATCGGCAGTTCGATCAGACGCTGGAGCACCTTCGAGCCCTCGGTCCGCGTCTTCTCCCATGCGGCAGGCTTGAAGATCTCCCCGAGGCTCGGCCCGTCGATCTGATCCATGAACGCGTCGCCGGTGCCGGTGATGACCAGGGCCCTGTTGTCCCTGTCCAGTGAGATCTCTTCGAGTGCAGCCGGGAAGTCCTGGTGGGTCCGGCCGGTGAACACCACCGGACCCCCGTCGGTGTGGAAGCGCAGCAGGAGCACACCCTCGCTGTCTCGCCCGAAGGCGAGGTTGTCGTATTTGTCGAAGTACTCCGGGGTGACCAACGCTGTCTCCTCTGTGCTGGGCATCTGGCAGAGGCACGATCGGCGGCGTGGCGTCTCGATCGAACCCGTGAAAGTCCCGGGACCCGTGCGGCGTCGGCGTCATGTGACGGCTCGTTGCCGGGCATAAGTGACACCCGTCTCGCGGGGACTGCCGGACACCCGCAAGCGCTGGTACGAGGCTCGGCGGTCGGCGACCCCCGCCGCCGTGCCCCGGCGCGGCATGGCCGACATGTGGCGGCCCGCATGACGGCGTGCGGATACTCGGTAGGTGGCCCGACGAAGACACACGCTGGTGGTGTGACCTGTTGTTACGTGACCGGCACAGCGAGCGCGGCACGCTCGACCGGCTGTTGGAGGCCGTTCAGGCGGGCGAGAGCCGCGCGCTGGTCCTGCGCGGCGAACCGGGTGTGGGCAAGACGGCCCTGCTCGAGTACATGGCCGAGCGGGCGGCCCAGCGTGGGCTCGGGGTGGCACGGGTCGTCGGTGTCCAGTCGGAGATGGAGCTCGCATTCGCCGGGTTGCACCAGTTGTGCGGGCCGATGCTGGACCGTGCCGAGCGGCTGGCCGGGCCGCAGCGTCGAGCGCTGTGCACGGCTTTCGGGCTGAGCGACGGCCCCGCCCCGGATCGCTTCCTGGTGGGCCTGGCCGTGCTCGGCCTGATCGCCGAGGCGGCCTGCAAGCGCCCGCTCGTCTGCGTCGTGGACGACGCCCAATGGCTCGACCGCGCCTCGGCCCAGGCGCTGGCCTTCGTTGCGCGCCGGCTGGAGGCCGAGTCGGTGGCGATGGTCTTCGCGGCCCGGGCCCCCGACGAGGTCGTGGAGCTGGAGGACCTGCCGGCGCTGGAGGTCACCGGGTTGGCCGCGGACGAGGCGCGAGCGCTGCTGGGCGAGGTGGTGCGCGGCCCCGTGGACGACCGGGTTCTCGACCGGATCGTCGCCGAGACGCGGGGCAACCCGCTGGCGCTGCTGGAGCTGCCGCGCGGGCTGACGTCCGCGCAGCTGGTGGCGGGGTTCGGGTTGTCGGGTACGCAGGCGCTTCCGCGGCAGATCGAGGAGAGCTTCCGGCGACAGGTGGCGACGCTCGATGCCGAGGCCCGGCAGCTGCTGCTGGTGGCCGCTGCAGAGCCGGTCGGCGACCCGGTCCTGGTGTGGCGTGCAGCCGAGCGGCTGGGAATCGGCTCCGCAGCGGCGGCGCCGAGCGTCGCCACCGGGCTCGTCGAGATCGGCACGGTGGTGCGGTTCCGGCATCCGCTGGTGCGGTCGGCGATCTACTGGGCGGCGTCGCCGGAGGAACGGCGCAACGCACACCAGGCGCTGGCTGACGCCACCGATGCCGAGACGGATCCCGACCGGCGGGCCTGGCACCACGCGCAGGCCGCGGCCGCTCCGGACGAGGACGTCGCCGCGGAGCTGGAGCGATCGGCCGATCGGGCGCAGGCGCGTGGCGGACTGGCCGCGGCCGCCGCGTTTCTGGAACGCGCGGCCGAACTGACTCCTGAGCCGGCGCGCCGGGCCGACCGCACGCTCGCTGCGGCTCAGGCGACGCACCACGCAGGGATGCCCGATACGACCCGGCGATTGCTCGCCCTCGCGGAGGCGCTCCCACTGGACAAGCTCCAGACCGCTCAGATGGACCTGCTGCGCGCCCGGATCGCCTTGACCGTGAACCGGGGCCGGGAAGCCCCGCCGCTGCTGCTCAGTGCCGCCAAACAGCTCGAGCCGCTCGACGTCCGGCTGGCCCGCGAGACGTACCTGGACGCGTTGCTGGCGACGATGTTCGCCGGCGGACTGGCCAACGACGGCGTGCGGGACGCGGCCGAGGCCGCCCGTGCCGCGCCGGCGCCCGTGCAGCCCCCGCGCGCGCCCGATCTGCTCCTCGACGGCCTCGCGATCCGCTTCACGGACGGTTATGCCGCGGGAGTGCCGAAACTCCGGCAGGCCCTGTGTGCTTTCCGCAGCCCGAAGCTCTGCCCGTCGGAGCTGCATTGGCTCTGGCTCGCCCACATCACGGCCGGGAACCTGTGGGACGAGGCGACGTTGGAGACGTCGCGCCACCTGGAGCTCGCCCGGGATGCGGGCGCGCTCACCACTCTCCCCCTCGCCCTGACCTCACGTATCGGCTCGCTCGTGTACCTCGGCGAACTCGCCGAGGCTGCCGGGCTGCTCCAGGAGGTGGAGTCGGTGAGCTCGGCGACCGGGATCCCGGTCGCGCCGTACGGAGCCCTCCTGCTCGCGGCCTGGCGCGGCCGGGAAGCCGATGCATTCCGGCTGATCGAGACCACCACCGAGGAGGTACTCCGCCGGGGCGAGGGTTTCGGGCTGATCATCACGGGTGCCGCGGACGCGTTGCTCTGCAACAGCCTGGGACGGTACGAGGACGCCTACGCCGCGGCGCGGCGGGCGAGTGAGTACCCGCCGGTGATGGGCGTGGAACCGTGGGGCGTGCTGGTCGAGCTCATCGAGGCGGCCACCCGGGGCGGGCGGCCCGAGCAGGCGGCAGGCGCTCTGGAGCAGCTCGTCGAGACGACCCGGGCCAGCGGCACGGACTGGGCGTTGGGGATCGAGGCGCGGTGTCGTGCGCTGATGAGTGAGGCCGGTGGGGCCGAGGACGCCTATCGGGAGGCGATCGAGCGGCTGGGCCGGACGCGTATCAAGGGTGAGCTTGCGCGGGCGCATCTGGTGTTCGGCGAGTGGTTGCGCCGGGAACGTCGGCGGTTGGATGCGCGTGAGCAGTTGCGGTTGGCGTTCGAGTCGTTCTCGGCGATGGGGATGGAGGCGTTCGCCGGGCGTGCGGCTCGTGAGTTGGGGGCGACCGGGGAGACGGCACGTAAGCGGAATGTGGAGACCAGCAGTGAGCTGACGGCTCAGGAAGCGCAGATCGTGCGGTTGGTGCGAGAGGGTTTGTCGAATCCGGAGATCGCGGCGCGGTTGTTCTTGAGTCCGCGCACGGTGGAATGGCATTTGAGCAGGATCTTCGGGAAGCTCAACATCACCTCCCGCCGCCAGCTGCGTAGCCGCGCCTACCAATCGCTGTAGCGCGGGCGCCCTCGCCTCAGTCGGACGACGCCGCCGTGGTCGGGTGGCGTCGCGCGGCCAGCAGGCCGTCGAGGCTGTACCGCCCGCCGCCCACTGCCGCCACCAGCAGCGCGACCACCGCGATCAGGCCGACGAGCTCCCAGCCGCCCTGATCGACGAAAACGCCGTTGCGGACGTGGACGATGATCAGTGCGCCCAGCATGTCCAGCGCGACCAGGCCCGCGGCCACCGTGGTGACGAGCCCGACGAGCAGCAGCAGGCCGCCGCCGAGCTCGGCGACCATCGCGTAGAACGCGGAGACCGTCGGCAACGGGACGCCCATCGACCCGAAGGCCGCGCCGGTGGCGCCGATGCCGTCCGTGAGCAGCTTCTGGAGGCCGTGTGCGACGAGCACGACGCCGAGGAGGACGCGGGCGACGAGGACGGCGATGTCATCGCCAGGACGGGGCAGGGTCATGGGGATCTCCGGGTTCGATCGAGCTCTCGACTGGTGGAAGGGGCGCCGACGCGCCCGGTGTGCGGACCGGCCCTCCGTCGTCAGCGCACGCCGACCGCCGGCGTCTCCTCACGCATGCGCAGCAGGTGGGCCACGCTGTAGCGCCCCGGACCGGTGGCCGCGATACCCAGGAGGCCGGCGCCGAGCACGCCGACGAGCTCCCACCCCCCGTCCGTGACGAAGATGCCGTTGGGGATGTGCACGAAGACCGCGGCGCCCGCCATCGTGATGAGCTCCAGTCCGGAGACCAGGAGCGTGGCCACGCCGGCGATCATCAGCATGCTGCCGGCGAACTCGACGACCGTCACGAACGACGCGGAGATGATCGCGAGCGGGATGCTCATGGTCTCGAAGCCCCGGGAGGTCTGGCCGATCCCGTCGATCGCCAACTTCTGGTAGCCGTGGGCGAACATCACGACGCCGATCACGACACGGGTGATCAGCAGTACCCAGTCGCGCGCGGGTGCAGGGAGAGATCGGTACATCGGGGAGCTCCAGGAGGCACTCGGTGATTGGCCCCGACTCTGGGGCCGGGTAAGTCAATCGAACGGGATGGCTCGAACTGCCCCGTTCGGGTGGCTACGCGGCGGCCGAACGACGGAGAGCGACGAGCAGTAGGCGTAACGCAACGCCCTTTTCACCCGGTCGTGTTCGGTCAGTCACCCCTCGTCCGATGCCGTTCGGCGCTCGTCGTCTCGGCGACCGCGAGGGCGGTCGGGAGCCCGGCTGCAGCACGCGGTCAATACCCGCCCTGCGGGCTCGGAGGGGACCTGCGCCCGCCCCGTGATCGTTCGCCTCGTACCTGGCCGGATGGGCGGGGACAACTGCAGAGAATCCGCTTTTGCGGGCTCATCTCTGTCGACGTTCCGCAGATGCGGTGGTTCCATGGCGTTCTGGGTCGTGGCGGCGAACCAGTCTGATTCCAGCGAGGAGGACGATGATGACCCTGGCGTTCGAGGCCCCCCGCATCCAGGAGGTCGTGGGATCGCTCAGCCGCAAGATGCTGATCAATGGCGAATGGGTCGACGCGGCGTCGGGCTCGACGTTCGACAGCGTCAACCCGGCCACCGAGGAGGTACTCGCCTCGGTTGCGCACGGTCAGGCGGAGGACGCCGACCGGGCCGTACGCGCGGCGCGTGCCGCGTTCGAGGACGGTTCGGCGTGGCGCAGGATGCCCCACGGGCAGCGCGGCCGGATCATCCACAAGCTCGGTGACCTGATCCTGGATCACCTCGAGGAGTTCGCACTCCTCGAGTCGTTGGACAACGGAAAGCCCTTCGCGGTGGCCAAGGCGGCGGACGTGCCGTTGGCGGCCGACATGTTCCACTACATGTCGGGCTGGACCACCAAGATCGAGGGCAGCACGCTGCCGATCTCGGCGCACGACCCCGACGCCTACCTCGGGTTCACCCTGCGGGAGCCGGTCGGTGTGGCGGCGCAGATCATTCCGTGGAACTTCCCGCTGTTGATGGCCGCGTGGAAGGTGGCCCCCGCGCTCGCGGCGGGGTGCACGATCGTCCTCAAGCCGGCCGAGCAGACGCCGCTGTCAGCGTTGCTGCTCGGTGAACTGGCGATGCAGGCGGGGCTGCCGCCGGGTGTGCTCAACATCGTCACCGGCTTCGGTGACGCGGGCGCGGCGCTGGCCGCGCACCCCGACGTGGACAAGGTGGCGTTCACCGGGTCCACCGAGGTGGGCAAGCAGATAGTGCAGGCGGCGGCGGGCAACCTGAAGAAGGTCACCCTGGAGTTGGGCGGCAAGTCGCCCAACGTCGTCTACGCCGACGCGGACATCGAGAAGGCCATCGCCGGATCGGCCAACGCGATCTTCTTCAACCAGGGCGAGTGCTGTGTCGCGGGCTCCCGGCTCTACGTCGAGGAGTCGGTGTACGACCAGGTCGTGGAAGGCGTCGCCGAGCAGGCCCGCAACATTAAGGTCGGCAACGGGCTCGACGAGTCGACCATGATGGGCCCGCTGGTGTCGTCCGAGCAGTTCGACCGGGTGACCGGCTACATCAGCTCGGGCCGCGACGAGGGCGCGAACATCATCGGCGGCGAGCGGGTGGGCGACAAGGGGTACTTCGTGGCCCCGACGATCCTCACCGGCACTCGCGAGGAGATGAAGGCCGTTCAGGAGGAGATCTTCGGTCCCGTCGTGGCCGCTGCGCCGTTCAACGCCGACCGCGACATCCTGCCCACCGCCAACAACACGAACTTCGGGCTGGGCGCCGGGGTGTTCACCCGCGACATCGGCAAGGCCTACCGCACCGCCCGGCGGCTGCGGGCGGGGACGGTGTGGGTCAACACCTGGAACGTGTTCGACGCGACCCTCCCGTTCGGCGGCTACAAGGAATCCGGGTGGGGCCGCGAGATGGGCCAGGCCGTCTTCAACAACTACATGGAGACCAAGACGGTGATCACCGACCTGAGCTGATCCGTCAGCGGGTGGTCGATGCGCGGGACAGGTCCTCCACGAAGTCGAGGGCCGATGCGGTGGTCGCCCGGCGCCAGCTGAACAGCACGGCGTCGAAACCGGTGTGCCGGGCGGCCTCCGCGTCCAGCGCTCGCGCGATGGTCGTCAACGTCTCGCGCTGCTGGGCGAGCACCGGGGCTGGGTCGCCGCGACGGCGGTCCAGCAGCGCGAGCTTGACCAGGAAGTGCGAGCGCATCTCGCGGACATGCTCGACCGGGGTCTGGAGCCACTTCTCGGCCTCGCGGTGGCCGAGGAGGGTGCTCGCATACACCGTGCGTTGCGGCCCGGCCTCGGACTCCACCGCATCGGGCCGCACCATTTCGGCCTCGAGCAGCCTGCCGAGCGCGCGGTACACGACCGGACGAGGAAGGTGCCAGACCCTTCCGAGCTCGCCGTCACGGGCCGTCAACGCGGCCACGGCGAATCCGTGCACCGGTCGCTCGTCGATCACGCTGAGCACGATCCACTCGGCCAGACCGAGATGCATCGGCTCAGCCTAGTGCCGAGGAAACGCGGCACCGGACAACCTCGCCCGGGCGGTTCGTTCAAGGCTAGTCTCAGTGATACTAGTGGCCATCGTTCCCCGCCTCGGGAGGCCTGATGTCATCAGCGGAGACAGCGTGGACGGCGCTGCCGTATCCGCCGGAATACGTGCCGTCGACGTGGGTGCGCGGTCGATCTGTGCACGAAGTGGCCGGGATGCTGCCGGACGGAACCGTTCACTACGCCCCGATCGGCGTGGTGATCGGGGACGGCCCGGTGGTGATGTGCCACCTCTGCGGGGAGTGGTTCCGGTCGGTGCTGGCGCACCTGCGTTCCCACGGCTGGAGCCAGGAGGCCTACCGGACGGCGTTCGGTCTCGAACGGGGGCAGCCCTTGGAGGGCACCTCCACCCGGGAGCGCCGGGCGGCAGCGCTGACCGTCCGCAGGTCGACCGACCCCGCGATCCGTGAAGGGTGCGATGTCGGGATGCGCTGGGCGAAGTCCGGCGGGCTGAGCAGGGCCGCAGCGCTGGCGGCACGTGGCAGGCCGCAGCCCGAGCAGCGCCGTCGCAAGACGCTGGCCACGCTGGCAGCGATCTCCTTGGAGAAGCGGGCCGCCGCCACTCGCCGGTACGCGGACGAGCGACTGCGCGAGACGGCCACGGCCGCGGCGGAGCGCCTCGGGTTCTCCGACATCGGCACGCTGGTGCGTGAGCGCATCCGCGACGGTTCCAGCCTCGCGGCGATCAGCCGTGCGGCCGGCCTGCACAAGGACTGGCTCAGCCGGCATCTCGCCGCGGTCGACCCGGAGGCCGCCGCAGCCGTCGACGACGAGGTCCGTGGCAGGCGCCGGGCCCGCTGGGATCAGTCGTGGCTGCCGGTGGTGGAGACACTCGGGTTCCCGGACGTCGCCGCGTACCTCGAGGACCGGCACCTGCGCAAGCACTGGACCGTGGCGGCGATCGGCGTCGAGGTCAGGATGTCGCGGCCCGCGGTCGAGTCCGCAATGCGGCGCCACGGGATCGATCGGCACCTGCACGCGACCTCGCGGTCACGCACGCAACGGCGGGCCGATGCCATCGCGCACCGCTTCGGCTTCGACAGTATCGACGACTATCTGTCGGCCCGTCGCGGCGAGGGCCTGTCCTGGAAGCGGATCGCCCAGGAGTGCGGCGAGGCGGAGACGTGGGTGCGCAGGCGCGCCGGACTCTGCTGAGTCGCCGATCGGGAGACCGCCGGCGGAAATGACGGACGGGCCGGGGATGCCGTACGGCACCCCGGGCCCGTGCCCCGGTGGATCAGCTGTTGGTGCTGTAGGAGTGCGCTCCGGTGCCGGCGAGCTTTCCGGCGTCGACGATCAGGTACTCGTCGCGGATCGGCGTGCCGGAGAAGTGCGACTCGAGGATCTCCCGGGTGCCTGCTGCGTAGCGCGCCTGCGCCGAAAGCGACGAGCCCGAGATGTGGGGGGTCATTCCCTGGTGGGGCATGGTCCGCCACGGGTGGTCGGACGGAGCGGGCTGCGGGTACCAGACGTCACCGGCGTACCCGGCGAGCTGGCCGCTCTCCAGGGCGCGCACCACCGCGTCCCGGTCGACGATGAGCGCGCGGGCGGTGTTGACCAGGTAGGCCCCGCGGCGCATCTGCGAGAGCAGCTCTTCGCCGAACATGCCCTGCGTCTCGGGGTGCAGCGGCGCGTTGATGGTGACCACGTCGCAGTGCGGGGCCATCTCCTGCGTGGTGGCGTGGTAGGTCAGGCCGAGTTCCTCCTCGACCTCGGCCGGCAGGCGGTGCCGGTCGGTGTAGTGCAGCCGGACGTCGAACGGGGCGAGCCGGCGCAGCACGGCGAGCCCGATCCGCCCGGCGGCGACCGTGCCGACGTCCATGCCCTCGAGGTCGTAGGAGCGGGCCACGCAGTCGGCGATGTTCCAGCCGCCCTTGCGGACCCACTCGTGCGACGGGAGGTAGTTGCGCACGAGCGAGAGGATCATCATCACGACGTGCTCTGCGACGCTGATGCTGTTGCAGAAGGTCACCTCGGCAACGGTCACACCGTGCCTGATCGCCGCGTCGAGGTCGACGTGGTCCGAACCGATGCCCGCGGTGAGCGCGAGTTTGAGGTTGGGGGCCTTCGCGATCCGCTCCGCCGTGAGGTACGCGGGCCAGAACGGCTGGGAGATCACGACCTCGGCGTCGGCGAGGTGGCGGTCGAACTCCGAGTCGGCCCCCTCCTTGTCGGACGTGACCACCAGTTCGTGGCCCAGGCCTTCCAGGTACTTCCTCAGCCCGAGCTCGCCCGACACGCTGCCGAGGAGCTGACCCGGCGTGAAGTCGATGCCTGCCGGAGTGGGAAGCGTCTGCCCGTCCGGGTAGCGCTCCAGCACGGGAAGGGTGTCGCGGGCGTAAGTGGACGGATATCCGTCAACCGGGTCGTCATACAGGACGCACAGCACCTTCGCCATCGTCATCTCCTTGAATGTGGGGATTTCCCTTTCTGTAATAACAGTGCTGGACGGCAGGCGTGCCCGGCAACAGTTTCGAGAACGATTCTCGCTATGACCTCATTCATCGCGTCGATCGTCCGAGGCTGGAGCGTTCCGGGCTGCGGAGACCACGCGGCGAGCGCGGCGGGGCGGGGGACCTGCGGTGGCGCAACGCCCGACGTAGCGCCGTAGAAGCGGAGTGAACGCGTGATCGCATCCGAATTTGCGGGTCCTTGGGGCCAGTACGGCGTGGTGGCGCCGTTACCGGAGGTGGTGGCGCTCTGCTGCTGCGGGCCGAACGGGCGGCGTGAGCCTGCGGGTAGGCGCGCAGCGACGGCGTCGCGAATGCGTCCGATCGCCCGCTAGTTACAGTGATACTAGTGAAGGTCTCGCCGGTACACGCGTAAAGCAAGGGGAGAACAGGTGTCGTCGGACGTGCCCGCGGTCGAGAAAGCCATCCGGATCCTGGAGCGCCTCGCCGCGGAGTATCCACGTCCGGTATCCCCGGCCACGCTCGTCGCCGACCTGGCCCTCAATCGCAGCACCTGCTACGGAATCCTGGCCACATTGCGTGCCCAGGGATGGGGCGCCTCGCCCGAGCGGGCAGGCTGGACGCTCGGGCCGCGGCTGCTCACCGTCACCCGCACCGGCGAACACACGGCCGAGGTCGTGCGTGAGGAGCTCGACGAGCTGAGCCGGCGACTGGGCGCCGTCACGGTCGCCGTCGTGCCGGACGGCTCCGGGAAGTTCGTCGTCGTCGCCACGGGTGAGTGCACGCAGGGGATCAGGGTCAGCATCGGGATCGGTGATCGGCTGCCGGAGCCGGCCACGGCCGTGCGGCAGGTCGCCGCCGCATGGGGAGTGCCGGGTGCGGCGTCGAGGCATCGCCTGTCGCTGGAGATGCGCGATCACGCTGAGGTCCTCACCCGGGTACGCGCGGACGGGTTCGGGCGCAGTGCCGGGGCCGCCGATCAGCCGCACGGCGTCGCCGCGGCTGCCGCGTTCGACGTCGACGGCCGCGTTCGCTTGGTCGTGACGGTGCTCGCGATGCCCGACCGGAAACCGGACGAGGAGATCGACAGGATCGGCCGCGCCGTTCGTGACGCCGCCGCGGCGATCAGTACCCGTACGGGCGGAGCGTCACCGACCCACGACGTGCGCAGCGATCCACCGGTTTCGGGGGTCGGCAGGTGAGGTCGGTGCGCCGCCCGTGGATCAGACGGTGGCAGGCCGCAGCGCTCCCCAGAGGGATCGCGCGACCCGCACCGCGAGCCGCTCGAGCAGGGAAGCCGCAACAGCGACCAGCACCGCGGTGAGCATCTCAGTCATCGCATCCGCCTTCCGAGGAATTGCTCCAGGATCGGTGGCGGTGGTGAGCATTGCGCGCCGGTGGACTGGATGTCCGGTAGCGAGAAGATGACGAGCGCGTTCAGACGCGGGTCAGGAGCCGTTGCGCCAAGAGCTGGGCTCCGGTGGCCCCCACGGCCGCGGTGAGGGCGATGGCCCACTGGTGAGGAAGGAGCGGCCGGGAACCGACCACCCGGCTCACGCCGGGTACCTGGACCGCGATCGCCAGCAGCACCATCGAGCCGGCGACCGCGGCGGCGACCAACGGCGTGCGCCCGCGCACGGCGAGCGTCTGCCCGAGCTGGGCGCCGACGAGCGCGACGAGCCCTGTCGTGCTCGCCTGCCCGGCCGTGCTCACAGGCCGGGCCAACAGCCACGCGATGCCTGCTGAGGTCGCCGTGATCGCGGCCCGGACCTGGATGCCGCGGATGAGCGCGCCGCCAAGGGACTGTTCGGGGCCTTCGGCGAGGAGCTGTTCGGGCGTGGCATCGGCGGGTGGCCGGACGGCGACGGCCATGGCGGGCAGGACGTCGGTGAGGAGGTTGATCAGCAGCAGCTGCCGAGCGTTGAGGCCACCGTTGCTGCCTGCGATGCCGGTGGCGAGCGTGTAGGCGATCTCGCCGAGGTTCCCGCCGAGCAGGATGGACAGCGCGTCGCGCACCGAGGTCCACATGCCGCGGCCCTCGACGATCGCGTCGGTGATCGTCTCGATCCGGTCGTCGGTGACCACGACGTCGGCCGCCTCCCGTGCGGCCGCGGTGGCCCTGGCGCCCAGCGCGATGCCCACGTCGGCGAGCCGGATGGCGGGCGCGTCGTTGGTGCCGTCGCCGGTGACGGCCACCGCGAGACCGCGTTGCTGGTACAGCTGGACGATGCGGGCCTTCTGGGCGGGGGTGACGCGCGCGAAGACGGCCGCGGACGGCAGCGCTTCCACGAGCTGGGAGTCCGTGAGCTCCTCGAGCTCGGCGCCGGTCATCACCGTGCGCCCGTTGAGCGCGTCGAGCTCGCTCGCGATCGACTGCGCCGTGCTCGGGTGGTCCCCGGTGATCATGGCGATCTCCACACCGGCGGCGCGCAAGGTCGCGACGCTCTGGGCGGCGGTCGGCCGGACGGGGTCGACCAACGCGACGAGCCCGCGGAACTCCAGGTCCGTGACGTCGTCCTCGGTCAGCTGGATCCGGTCCGCGATGCGCCGCTGGGCCACGGCGAGCACGCGGTGTCCTTGCAGGGCCAGCCGGTGCACCTCCTCGTCGATCACGGCGCGGGCCCGCTCGTCGAGCGGCTGGGTCTCGCCGTTGCGTCTGCGGGCGCTGCAGAGCGGGAGGACGACCTCGGGAGCGCCCTTGAGGCTGATCCGCGTGCCGGTACGGCCGCGCCACAGGGTGGCGTGGTAGGCCCGGCGGGACTCGAAGGGGAGCTCGTCGAGCTGCTCGACGACCGCGTGACCGTTCTCCGCGCTCACCCCGAGCGCGCGGGCGCCGCGCAGCACCGCCCGGTCGGTCTGGTGGGTGACCTGGTGGGGATCGGCCAGGAACGGGCTCGCCCGCACGGCGGTGGCGACGACGTCCTGCAGGTCGGGGCGCAGCGGTTCGTCGACGCTCACGGTGTCGGTTCCGTCGGACACCTGCCGCAGGCTGATCCGGCCCTCGGTGAGCGTGCCGGTCTTGTCGAAGCAGAGCACGTTGACCCGCCCGAGAGCCTCGATCGTCGACGGGTTGCGGACCAGGGCTCCGCGGGCGGACAACCGGCGCGCTGCCGCGAGCTCGGCCACCGTCGCCACGAAGGGCAGCCCTTCCGGCACGGCGGCCACCGCGAGGCTGACGGCGCGGGTGAGCGCGATCCCTGCCGGCCGTCGGCGCAGGAGGTCGGACACCACCAGTACGACTCCGGCACCGATCGAGATGGGAAGGGCGCGGGCGGTGAGCTTGCGCAACCGGATCTCGACCCCGGTCGGCGGTGCCTGCTCGCCGTTCCGACGCATGGCCCGGCCTGCCTCGGTGCGGTCACCGGTCGCGACGACCACCGCGTCGGTGCGGCCGACCGCGACCACCGTGCCCTCGTAGAGCATGGAGTTCCGGTCGGCGATGGCCCGGGCGCTCGTCGCGCGGTTCGACTTCGCCACCGGCACCGACTCGCCCGTCAGGGACGACTCGTCGATCTCCAGGTCATGGCCGGTCAGGACGCGGGAGTCCGCCGGTACCGCGTCCCCGGCCTGCAGCCGGATCACGTCGCCCTCGACCAGCTGGTCGGCGCGCAGCTCCACATCGGACTCGCCGCGCCGGACCTGGACGCGTGCCGCGCTGCTCCTCCGGAGCGTGCGGAGAGCCCGCTGCGCTCCGACCCGCTGCACGCCGCCGATCAGGGCATTCACCGCGAGCACGGTGGTGATCAGCAACGGGTCGAGGATCGAGCCGGTCGCCGCCGAGACACCGGCGCCTGCCGCGAGCGCCGGGGTGAGCGGGTTGGCGAGCTCCTCCAGCGACGCCTTGGTGATCCCGACATCGTGCTGTTCATCGGTGGCGGGCCGGTCGCGCTGACGCAGGTGCGACTCGTGCTCGCTGAGCCCGGTGCGGGCGCTGTGCAACGACTGCAGCACAGCGCGCGCCGACATCGCGTGCCACGGCGTGCGGTCCGCGGGTATCGGCCCCGGCCGCCTGGCCAGCGAGATCCCCGACCAGGTACCGAGGCCGAGCGCGACCAGTGCGGCTGTGTGCACGGGGATCGCGGCCCGCCTCGCGGCGCCGGTCGGAGGCCCGAGGACGGCGAGGAGTCCTCCCAGTCCCGACCCCCCGACGGCGAGCTGGGCGGACCGGTGACTGACCTGCTGGGCCACCCCGATCGCGTCCAGCAGCAGACACACTTCTCCGGCCGTCCGCGTGAGCACGTCCGCGGTCCACGGCGGGGGCTTCCCGGGGCCGACCACGCCGATCCCGACGTCCGCGGCGACGAGCGCGGTGCGATGGTTCCGGCTGACCACGGCGACGACGTGGCCGTCGGTCTGCAGCGCCCGCACGGAGTCGGTCAACGCGGCCCCGCCGGGTACGGCGCCGTCGAGCTCCAGGCGTCGCGAGAGCTCGCGGGGGCCACCGACGAGCACGAGGCCGGCCCGGGTGGCCGCGGCCACCACGGACTCGGCGAAGGGGTCCAGCGCCGGTGAGATGCCGATGAGGGCGACCGGCTCGCTGCCGCGCCGCAGGGTCAGCACCGTGGACGACCGGCGTCCGAGTGAGGCGGCGACCTCGCCCAGCCGCCCTGTCGGCTCCGGCGCGGTCGGCTCGACCGACCATCCCTCGTTCGTACGCGCCCGCAGCGGCCTCCGCAGGTCGACCAGGTCGTGGGCCCGCTCGACGAGCTCGGACAGGTCGGAGCCGGGCCCCTCCGCGACGGGCACCACGTCGTCGACGGCCTGGCGGCCCGTCAGCAGGACGTCGTCGTCCAGAACGACCGTGTCGACGCGGTCGAGCCGGCGCAGCACGTTCCGGTCGAGGACGAGCGTGCCTTTCGCAGCGGCGTCGCGGCCGAGCTGAGCGGCGAACCCCTCGCGGCCCGACCGTGCCGCCTTGGGGGCACCGAGAGCGAGCGCGGTGGTCGCGAGCGGCACGGAGCGTGTGGCGGCCAACAGCGCGGCGGCGCCGCCGAGCGCGGCCAGCGGCGTCAGGTCGGCGACCTTCTCGACCGGGCCCGGCGGAATCGGTGCGGGGCGCGGGCCCACCGGTCGTGGCATGGCTCGATGCGCGCCCTCCTGATCGGCGAGCGCGTCCTCCCAGGCGGACCAGACCCGGCGGCGCGCCTGGTTCTCCTGGAAGAGGGCGAAGCGCTGGCATGCGTCGGCGAGCAGCCCGAGCGGGCGCTTGCCGAGCCCGTTGGACAACGCCGCTCCGGTGCTGAGCAGCGCGTCGGCCGCGGGTTCACCCACGGCCCTCGCGACGTAACCGCGCAGCCGGGGGGAGGCGTCGATCAGCGCGAGGACCGACGCAGGGAGCGCGACCGGTGCGGCGGGCACCGCCCGGCCGACAGTCGTGTAGACGAGCGCGGCGGTGTGGATGCCCAACAGGGCGGCCTCCTGCAGCGCGCGGCGGGCGTTCCCCGGATGTTCCTGGCGCGTGTACGGCTCCGACGAGAGCCCGTTCTCCTGCTCGACGTCCGCCACGAGGTCCAGTGCCTCGGACACCGGGAGCAGGTCCGGGTCGAACTCGACCATGACGTGGCCGAGAGCCGCGTTCACCTCGGCGCGGCGGACGGCAGGATGTTCGGCGAGCTGCTCCTCGACGGCCGCGGCGACGGCGGCGTCGCTGGTGTGCACCCCGCGCAAGGGAACGTGCACCCGGCCCGGCGCCACCGTCGTGGCGTCGGAGGTAGCGGCGTAGGCCAGTTCGGCCAGCCCGTTCGCTGCGCCGAGGACGGTGCCCACTGCGCCACCGGCAAGGTCGAACACGCTCTGCAACATCTGCCCTCGCACACAACGGACGAGCCACGGCCTCTGCCGCGGCTCGTCGCTCCAGGGATCAGGTCAGTTCCGTGGCCTCGCCGCGCGCATTCCACCTACCTGTGGACCGTCTCCTCGCGGCTCGGGTTGCACCTCTCCCCGGCCGGCCAGAGCGCTTCCGATTCCGATCGCCGCCGCCACCGGCCATTCGATCGCTCCGACGACCGCGGTGGCCGCCAAGCCCCCGAAGAACAACAACGTCTTCGGTGGCGGCAGAACGGACAGCGCCTTTCGTCCGGCCGAGTCGAGATCCTCGCGGGTCGGCGGACGCACCTCCGGCATGCGGATCTCCGGCATGTGGATCTCCGGCATGTGAATATCCGGAACCCGGAACTGGGCGGTCATGAACGGCAGGTTGACCGTGGCCGACCGCTTGCCCTCGAAGCGGCCTTCGGCCGGTCGATCCGGCCGCACCTCCCCTGCGAGACCGCTGGTGCCACCAGCGGAGATAGTGCCTGTGGGCTTTCCCGGCGACCGCGGCACGCCGGTGCCCCTGTCTGCGGTCCTCGGCCTGCCTGCCACGGCCCCTCCTCCTCGCTCTGCGCGCTGCTCGAGATGGAATCAGAGCGTTACCTGGGTGGCGGGGAAACAAACGTCGTATTGACGGATCGGGGCCGATTGACTGCACGGGTTACGACGGTCGCCGGACAATGATCGAAAATTGATCGCTTTTGCCTGGTTCGTCCCTCACCGGGGTTGGCGAGATGGGTAAACGGTCATTTCATGGAGGGCAGGCAGGGGACGGCGTAGTCACGAAAGGGGCGCCAGATGGGCACGGGTGCGAGGAGCGAGGGCAGCGGTGACAGCGAGGACGACGCGGTGCCCGTGGCCCCGGACCGTCCTGTCGTGGACGGTCGCACGATGTCGCCCGAAGAGCTCCGGGAGGAGGTCGAGGAGCTTCGCGACGAGCGTGTGGTGCACATCGAGCAACTGCGCGCCGAGCTCGGCGACACCGTCGAGGAGCTCGCTTCGCGCTTCGACGTCTCGGCGCGGGTGCAGGCCAGGAAGGACGAGACGGTCGCGGCGGCGCTTCGGCAGGTCGACGAGCTCTGTCGCATCGTGACCGACAAGGTCGCGGAAGTGCGCAGGTTCGTCAGGGAGAAGCCGGGCGCGGCGGCCGGGGCGGCCGCCGCCCTCCTGCTCCTGATCGTGCTCCGCAGGCGCCGGCGCAAGGCCCGGTCCGTGAGCTCCGAAGAGGGCTGATCGACGCCCAGGGGCGGCGCCGGGCGGTGGCGGTGCTTTGCGAGCATGGCGATCATGAGCGCGCAGCCGGGCATCTTCGCCCTCGGTACTCCGGAGCACGGATACCTCGAGTTCGATCTTCGGCCCGGGGCACGTGCGGTCGATCTGGTCACGGCGGCGGCCGGGTTGGTGGGGCCGCTGTCCACCACCGGCGGCGTCAACCTGGTCGTCGGTCTCCGCCCCGAGCTGTGGGCGGAGGTGGCGGACCGGGCCGACGTACCCACCGGAGCCCGTAGCTGGGAGGAGGGTGTCGTCGGCCCGGACGGATTCACGATGCCCGCCACCCAGCACGACGCGTGGCTGTGGCTGGCAGGTGGCGATCGCACCGCCGTGTTCGACAACGGCCGCGTGGTGATCGACGGCCTGGCTGAAGTTGCCGTGCTGCGGCGGGAGACGGCCGGCTGGCTGTATCGCCACGACCGCGATCTCACCGGGTTCATCGACGGCACCGAGAACCCGTCGCTGTTGGAGGCGCCCGAGGTGGCGCTGGTGCCTGCCGGATCGCCCGGGGCGGACAGCAGCGTGGTCCTGTTCCAGCTGTGGGAGCACAACAGCGACGGGTGGGAGGGGCTGGCGCAGGAGGAGCAGGAGCGGGTGATCGGCCGGACCAAGCCCGACAGCATCGAGTTCGACGACGCCGTGAAGCCCGCCGACAGCCACGTCGCACGAACCGTGCTCGAGGTCGACGGCGTCGAGCTGGACATCTTCCGTCGCAACGTCGCCTACGGGACCGTGTCATGTCACGGCACGGCGTTCGTCGGCTTCAGCTTCGACCAGTGGCGGCTCGAGGAGATGCTGCGCCGGATGGCGGGCGTGAGCGACGGGATCCGTGACGCGCTGACCCGCTACACACAGCCCGTCACCGGCGGGTACTACACGGTTCCCGCGGTCACCGCGCTCGCCCGGTTCGCCCCACCCGAGGACGAGTGACGGGACGCCCCGGTCAGCGCTGCCCCTGCTGCCCCTGCTGCTGCTGCTGCGCGATGAGAGCCGCTGTGGTGGCGACGATCGTGGTCTCGGCGTTCGCCTTGGTCACACCGAGGCCCGAGAGCAGTCCCTTGCCGTCCTCGACGTCCAGCAGCGCGAGCAGGATGTGCTCGGTGCCGACGTAGTCGTGGTCGAGGCGCAGCGCTTCCCGGAACGTGAGCTCCAGGACCTTCTTCGCCTGGGAGTCGAACGGGATGAGGGCCGGCACCTCGGCGGCCGCTTCCGGAAGGGCTGCCGTGGCGGCCTGTCGCACGGCCTCCAGCGAGACGCCCTGCGCGACGATCGCCTCCGTGCCGATCGAGCCCGGCTGACCCAGCAAACCCAGCACCAGGTGCTCCGTCCGGATCTCGGCGTTGCCCGCCGCCCGTGCCTCGTTCTGTGCGCCCACCACCACGAACCGCGCCCGAGGGGTGTACCGGCCGAAACCCTGGCTCGGATCGAGATCGTTCGCCTCGCCCGGCGCCTTCGGCATGAACCGCTTCTGGGCTGCCTGCTTGGACACGCCCATGCTCCGGCCGATGTCGGTCCAGGACGCACCGGAGCGCCGCGCCTGGTCGACGAAGTGGCCGATCAGGTGGTCGGCCAGATCGTCGAGGGCGCCGGCGACCACGACGGCGCCTTCGAGCTGTTCGAGAGCACCGGTGTGGGCCTTCTTGATGGCGTCGATCAGGTCGTCGAGCCGAACGGGGTTCGTCATGCGGACGGGATTCGTCATGCGTCAACCCTAAGTTGACGATCACCCTATCGTCAACCTGAGGTTGACGGCCCTTTATGATCGACTACCCGCGGGGACAGTCCGGAGCGAACAGCGCATCCTTACCCGATGACGGGGCCGAAGGACGGGGAGCCGGTGTTCGACGACGAGCGCCCGGTAGAGGCGACGTCCGACATCCGCCCCGGGCGGCGCCATACGGTGCGCCGGGTGCTGGGGCGCACGGTCAGCAGCGCGTGGGAGGACGACCTCTTCAGCGAGTCGGCATCCGCGGCGTTCTGGCAGACGTTGTCGCTGCCGCCCCTGCTGCTCGGCCTGTTCGGCCTCCTCGGCTACACAGGCGGCTGGTTCGGCCCGGACACCGTCACGGCCGTCCAGCAGTGGATCATCAATCTGACGAGCGGGGTGTTCAGCCGCAACGCGGTGGACCAGATCATCGTGCCCACAGTCGCGGACGTCCTGACCACCGCTCGCGGCGAGGTCGTCTCCTTCGGGTTCGTGCTCAGCTTCTGGTCGGGCTCGTCGGCGATGGCCGCGTTCGTCGACGCGGTCACGCGGGCGTACGGCCAGTACCAGCTGCGCAACCTCGTCTGGCAGCGGATCCTCGCGATCCTGCTCTACCTGGTGGGCCTCGCCATCGGCATCGTCGTCCTGCCGATCGTCGCGCTGGGGCCCGACCGTCTCCTGCCGCTCCTGCCCGACACGTGGGAACCCGTCGCGGCGCTGGTGCTCGGCTCGCTCTACTACCCGGTGATCGGAGTCGTGCTCACGCTCGCGCTCACCACGTTCTACAAGATCGCGCTGCCGTTCAAGCCGCCGTGGTACCGCGGTCTGCCCGGCGCCGTGCTGGCGGTCGTGGTGTTCTTCGTCAGCGCCACCGGGCTGCGCTTCTACCTCGACTGGATCACCAGCACCGGTTACACGTACGGCGCTCTGGCGGCGCCCATCGCGTTCCTGCTCGGCATGTTCTTCATCGCGCTCGCGATCGTCCTGGGTGCGCACCTCAACGCAGCTGTGCAGTCGCTGTGGCCCGCTCCGCTGCGCCGGCGGGGCAGGCCCGCCGAGCAGCCGGACGCGGCGGAGGAACTCGCCCGCGCGATCCGCGCCGCTCCCGAAGCTGCTGCGGCGGTCCTGAAACGCCTCGGCTACACGGTCACACCCGACGTCCGCAAGGGTTGACGATCCGGCGTCGGCGGACGCCGGATCAGCGGCCGGAGCGTGCTCGGAGGCGGTTGGTCGCCCTCTCTGTCATCGCCAACCAGGCCTCCTGCTGCAGCTTCGCCACGGCGTCGATCACCGAGCAGAAGAGTGTGACGGGCCTCCAGGCCAGGTCGATCCCCACTGCGAGGGCCCTGAAGGGCTCCATCGGCACGGGCCAGTCGGCTCCCTGAGACGTGCCGGTCTGAGCCCCCGGCCGTCCCGCGGGTCCGGGCGGCCCGGGCTCGCCGCGCGGGCCTCGCTCGCCCGGGGCTCCCCGCTCGCCGCGGGGTCCTTGCTCGCCGGGTGCACCGGCAGGTCCCGGCTCCCCGCGGGGTCCGGGCTCGCCGGCGGGACCCTGCTCGCCGCGTTCACCGGCTGGTCCCGGCTCTCCGACAGGCCCCTGCTCGCCGGCAGGCCCCTGTTCGCCCTGCTCGCCGCGGACCTGTGCGCTACGGGCTGTCGTCCCCGCCGTCCTGGCGGTGCTGGCCGGTTGAGCTGCCGCGCGTTGCGTGCGCCGCGGCGACGACCTGGACCGCTGCCCCTCTGCCGGCTGGTCCGGGTCGGTGCCTCGGCGGTCAGGCGACGATTCCTCTGCCACTACGCTCCTTCGTTCCGATCGTTCGGCCGGACACCCCACTGCGTGGCCGGATCTGGATGCCGCTCTTGATAGGTATCCCAGGCAAGGATCGACAATTCAAGCGATCGGAGTCGGAACATCACATCCACCACCGTCTCGAACGTACGTTCGAGGTTGTCCACCGGGTTGTCCACAGCTGTGGAGTGCCTGACCGGCAGGATGGGGGAATGAGCATCGTCCGCTGGGGAGTGGTGGGACCAGGCCGCATCGCGGCGAAGGTCGTGGCCGACTTCGTGCACGTGCCCGGGGCCGAGGTCGTCGCGGTGGCATCGCGCTCGGCCGAGCGGGCCGAGGCCTTCGCCGACGCCCACGGCATCGGCCGCTACCACGCGTCCTACCGCGCCATCGTCGAGGACGACAGCGTCGACGTCCTGTACATCTCCACTCCGCACCCGCAGCACCGCGCCGTGGCGCTGGCAGCTCTCAAGGCGGGGAAGGCGGTGCTCGTGGAGAAGGCGTTCACGGTCACGCCCGCCGCCACCCGGGAGATCGCGACCGCGGCCACCGACGCCGGGGTCTTCGCGATGGAGGCCATGTGGACGCGCTTCCAGCCCGCCGTCGTGCGGGTGCGGGAGCTGATCGCCGAAGGCGCGATCGGCGACGTCCGTGGCGTGCAGGGGGAGTTGGGGGTGAAAGCGCCCACCGACCCGCTGGACCGCTACTACAACGCCGCAATCGGTGGGGGCGCCCTGTTCGACCTCACCGTCTACCCGATCTCGTTCGCGCAGATGGTGCTGGGCACGCCGGACACGGTCGCCGCCCACGGCACGCTCGACGCCGCTGGCGTGGACATCGAAGAGGCCGTGCTCCTCGGCTGGGCCGACGGGCGCACCGCCTCTCTCTTCTGCTCGCTCCGCTGCGCCACCCCGGGGCAGATGCGCGTGTACGGCACCGAGGGCTGGATCGACGTCCCGCCGCGTTTCCACCACCCCGACACGTTCGTGCTGCACCGCACCGGGCGCAGCCCGCAGGAGGTGACGCTTCCCCACACCGGGGGCGGCTACGCGCACGAGCTGCGGGAGGTCACCGACTGCATCCTGGCGGGGAGCAAGGAAAGTGCCGTCATGCCACTGGCCGACACGGTCGCGGTGCAGGACGTCATGGGCGAGGTCGCCGACCGGCTCGGCATGCATCCCCAGGAAGGTCCCGCCGAGCTGTAGCGCGGTCGGCCGGCCCGCCCGGTCCCCGTCCGGATCCCGCTGATCGGGCTCGGCGCGCGGTTGTCCCGCATGATCGTCGCGTGCAGATGCGGATCGATCTCGTCACCATCGTCGTCGAGGAGTACGACCCCGCGATCGCGTTCTTCGTCGACGTCCTGGGCTTCGAGTTGGTGGAGGACTCGCCGTCGCTCACGAACGACGGACGGCCGAAGCGCTGGGTCGTCGTCCGGCCGCCGGGCACCCAGACGGGGCTGCTCCTTGCTCGCGCCGACGGGGACCGTCAGGCCGGCGCCGTGGGGAACCAGGTGGCCGGCCGGGTCGGGTTCTTCCTCCAGGTGCCCGACTTCGACGCCACCTTCACCCGGATGACCTTGGCGGGCGTCGAGTTCGTGACCCCACCCCGCACCGAGGCCTACGGCCGTGTCGCCGTGTTCCTCGACGTCGCAGGCAACCGGTGGGACCTCCTCGGGCCGCTCTGAACACCGGCCCGCGGACGGACAGGAGATGTCGCGCGGCCGCAGGCGGTGTCGCACACTGCCGGGATGCGGGAGATGCGTGTGCTGCGGTTGGTGGTCCACACGCGGACGCGGGAGCCGGTGCTCCTGCTCGGTGAGATCGACGGCGACCGCTGCCTGCCGGTGTTCCTGCACCGCGCCCCGGCCGAGGTGATCGCGGCCGGGCGCCGGAACGAGTCCGACCCGCCGCTCACCCAGGACGTGCTCCTGCCCGTAGTCACGGGTCTCGGGCACCGGCTCGACGGCGCCGAGATCACGGAGTTGCGCGACGGCCGGTTCTCCGCGGCCCTCGTGTTCGACTCGAGCACCCGGGTGCCGGTCCGGCCGAGCGACGCACTGGCCGTCGCGGTGCGGTACGGGCTGCCGATCGGCGTCGCCGACGAGATCCTCGACGACGTCGGTCAGCCGATCACCGACCTGTTCCCCGACGGCACGGACGCCCCGCCCGACCAGCAGCTACGCGACTTCCGGGAGTTCCTCGACGACGTGTCACCCGACGACTTCGGCAGCGCGGGCCGCTGACTCCCGCCGGACGTGGATCGCTCCCAACCCGGCCGCGACGAGGCACGCCAGCGCGCCCAGTATCAGTCCGGCACGCCCCCCGAAGTGTCCGCTGACCAGGCCCGCGATCGGGCCGCCGATCGGGGTGGACCCGAGGAACGCGACGGCCCACAGCGCCATCACCCGTCCTCGCATGTGCGGGGCGGCGGTCAGCTGCAGCGTGCTGTTGCCGGTGGACTGGAAGGCGACGCTCGCCGCCCCGACCAGGCCCATGCCCAGCAGTGCTACGAGCAGTGTCGGGGAGAGCGCGACGAAGAGCAGTGCCACGCCGAACGCGACGGCGCCGATCACCATCGACCGCATTCCGGTGCGTCCACGCGCAGCCACGTAGAGCCCGCCCATGACCGCGCCCACACCCATGGCAGCGGTCAGGAACCCGTAGGTGCGCGCGTCTCCGGCGAACGTCTCGCTGGCGACGATCGGCAGCACCACCTGGAACTCGTACGCGAGGCAGCCGACCAGCGCCATCATCAGCAGCGGGACCGCGAGCCGCGGGGTCCGTCTCACATAGCTGAGGCCCTCGCGCAGCTGCCCGGGCGCCCGCGGCGCCGGTGTCGAGGGGTTGAGCTTCGAGACGTCGAGCCGGGTGAGCGACACGACGACCGCGACGAAGCTCGCCGCGTTCAGCAGGAAGCACAGGCCGATGCCGCCGGTGGCGATCACGATGCCGGCCACGGCCGGACCGACCGCCCTGGCCGAGTTGACGAGCACCGAGTTGAGGCTCACCGCGTTGCGCAGATCCGTCGGGCCGACCATCTCCAGCACGAACGACTGGCGTGCGGGGTTCTCGAAGCTGTTGTTCAGTCCGAGCAGGACGGCGAGTACGTACACCTCCCACAGCCGGACCGCTCCGGTGATCGTCAGCAGCCCGAGCAGCAGCGCGAGCACGCCCATCATCGACTGCAGGCCGATCATCAGCTTGCGCTTGTCCATCCGGTCGGCGATCACGCCGCCGTAGGGGCCGAGCAGGAGCGTCGGCAGGGTCTGCAGCGCGACGACCACGCCGAGCGCGGTGGCCGAGCCCGTGAGCTGGAGGACCAGCCAGGACTGCGCGATCGTCTGCATCCAGGTGCCGACGAGCGAGATCGACTGCCCGGTCAGGTAGCGGCGGTAGTTGCTGTTGGACAGGGACGCGAAAGTCTGTCGGCGTAGCGCATCCAGCGGGGCGAGTGCCCGCTCGCCGACCACGGTCATCGGTTCTCCTTGCGTGGGCTGTGTGGGGAGCACTGGTCTGCGAGTGACTCCAGGGCCGGCAGGGCGGCGAGCAACTCGGCCGCGCTGGCCTCGGAAAGCCCGGTGAGTCGTTCTCTGAGCAGCTCGGTGCGTTCGTTGCGCACGCGCAGGTGCTCCGCGGTGCCTGCGTCCGTGCATTCGACGTGGACCACTCGCCGGTCGTCGGGATCCGTGCTGCGCCTGAGCAGGCCGCGGTCCTCGAGCTTCGCGACGATGCGCGACAGCATGGTGGGGTTCACGCCTTCGGCGTCGGCCAGATCGGACAGCCGTACCGACCCGAGTCGGGAGACCGTGGCCAGCACGGACGCCTGGGTGCGGGTCAGTGAGGCGCCTTGGGACTGGCGGTCGAGCAGGCGCGCGATGCGGGACAGTGCCACCCGGAGCCGGATGACGTCGTCGTTGTCGAAGGTCTGCGTCATGTCGCCTCCCCATGTAGTTGCCTGCCAATAAGCAACTATACTCCTCAGGTGACCCGAGCGTTGATCGCGGCCGGAGCGTTGTTCGTGGACGCCGCAGAGCGGGTGCTCATCGTCGAGCCGACCTACAAGGAGACGTGGGAGATCCCGGGCGGGATGGTCGAGGACGGCGAGACACCCCGTGAGGGATGTGTGCGGGAGTTGCGGGAGGAGCTCGGCCTCGACCTGGCGCCCGGCGCGCTGCTGGTCGTCGACTGGGCCCCGCGCGAGGGTGTCAGCCGGGTGCTGTTCGTCTTCGACGGCGGTGTGCTGGACGATGAGCAGGTCGGCGCGATCAGCCTCCCGTCCGACGAGCTGGCCTCGTGGACCTACGTCCCGCGCGGCGAGCTCGCTCCCCGACTGGCTCCGTGGCTGCATCGCCGGGTCGTCGCGGCGCTGGGGGCGAGGGCGGCAGGCGAGACCTGGTACCTGGAGTACGGCGTCCGAGCAGGTTGACCGATGGGGCCGACGGCGGACGTGGAATCAGCGCTGCCGGGCGTCCGCACGCGTCTCGACGGCCGTGCCCGCCAGCACCAGGCAGCCCAGCGACAGCGGCAGCAACGCCGGGAGCTGCCACGTCAGCACCGCGACGGCGACGAGCGCCCCGGCCAGCAGGGCACTGCCGGAGAGATCGGCACGGGCGCGGGACGCCGCGAGCCGGATCAGCGCGACCCACGACGGCCCGTCGGGACGCCACTGCGCCGCGGCGCGCAGGAGGACGACGAGCGCGCCCGCGCCGGCAGCCGCGACGACCACCGCCACAGCCGCGCCACCCGGCACCGGAGCCCGGAGCAGGACGAGCGCGTCGAACCCGAGGAGTGCCCCGCCGCCTACCACGCCGACCGCTGCGGGTGCGCTCGTCCGAAGGGCTGCGCGCAGGTCGCTGACAAAGGTGCGGGCACCGCAGGCCCGATGGTCGACGATTCTGCGTACGCCCGAGCACCCGGCCGCCAGCGCTGCCGGAAGCGTGACGACGGGCAGCGCCGCCACTGCCACCAGCACGCCGAGCAGCAGGCACTCGGCGAAGAGCTCCAGCCTGCTCACGTGCGTGGTCTCCGTGGTCATCCCTTCACCCCCGACGTCGCCACGCCCTCCACGAGGTAGTGCTGGAAGGCCAGGAAGAACAGCAGCACGGGGACGAGCGCAAGCAGCGACACCGCGATCATCGCCCCGTAGTCGGACGTGGTGGTCTGGTCGATGAAGGCCTGCAGCGCGATCGGGAGCGGGTAGTTCTCCGGGCTGTTGAGATACAGCAGCGGACCGAGGAAATCGTTCCACGTCCAGATGAACGTGAAGATCGACACGGTGATCAGCGCCGGCCGTGACAGCGGGAGGATCACGTTCCAGAACAGTCTCAGGTGGCCGCAGCCGTCGATCGTGGCGGCCTCGTCGAGCTCCTTCGGCAGAGTGCGCATGAACTGCACGATCAGGAACACGAAGAACGCCTCGGTGGCGAGGAACTTGCCGATCAGCAGGGGTACGAACGTGTCGATCAGTCCGGCCCGCTGGAAGATGATGTACTGCGGAATGATCATGACGTGGAACGGCAGCAACAACGTGCCGATCATCATCGTGAACATGAGGCCGCGGCCACGGAAGCGCAGCCGGGCGAACGCGTATCCCGCCATCGCCGACGACGCCACCGTGCCGAGCACGGCGAGCCCGGCCAGCACCACGGAATTGCGGAAGAACGTCCACACGCTCACCCCGGCGATACCCTCCGCGGCCCGGGCGTAGTTCGCCCCCGTCGGCTCGGCCGGAAACAACTCGAGGCTGCCGACGATGTCCGTCGACGGTTTGAACGACGCCCCGATCGTCCAGGCCACCGGGTAGAGCAACACCACGAGGATCGCGAGCGCGGCGGCGTGCCAGACCACCCGGCGGACACGGGTGCTCATCGCGTTCATGAGTTGCTCCCGTCGTTGTAGAACACCCACGAGCGCGAGGTGCGGAAGAGCACCGCGGTGACCAGCCCGACGGCGAGAAGGAGCATCCACGCCATCGCCGACGCGTACCCCATCCGGAAGTCCTGGAAGCCGCGTTCGTACAGGTAGAGCGTGTAGAACAGCGTCGACCCCGCGGGACCGCCGAGACCGTTGCCGCTGCTCACCACGAATGCGCTGGTGAACGCCTGGAAGGCGCCGATCGTCTCCATCAGCACGTTGAAGAAGATCACCGGTGACAGCGTCGGCAGGGTGATCGACCAGAACTTGCGCCACGCGCCCGCGCCGTCGCACTCGGCGGCCTCGTACAACTCGCGCGGAATCTGCTGGAGCCCGGCCAGGAAGATCACCATCGGCGCGCCGAACTGCCACACGGCGAGCAGCACGAGGATCATCAGCGCCCGCGACGGATCGCCGACCCACCCGCCCGACGGGAAGCCGATCGCCGTGAGTACCCGGTCGACAGCGGCGTCGTCGCTGAAAAGGGCACGCCAGGTGATCGCGATGCTGACGCTCGCGCCGATCAGCGAGGGCGCGTAGAACGCCGAGCGGTAGAACCCCTGAGCCCTGCGCGGCCGGGCCAGCAACATCGCGACAGCCAGCGCGACGGCCAGCTTGAGCGGAGCCGAGAGCACCACGTACGTGAGCGTGACCAGCACGGACTGGCGCCACCGCTGGTCCGAGAACATGTCGATGTAGTTCTCGAGCCCGACCCACTCCGGCGCCGTGAACAGGTTGTAGTCGGTGAACGACAGGTAGAGCGACGCCAGCATCGGCCCCAGCGTCAGCAGGACCATGCCGAGGATCCACGGACTCAGGAAGAAGTACCCGGCCGGTCCGTCCGAGCGCAGCGATCGCCGCGTGCGCCCGCCCGTCCGGAGGTGGGCCTGAGGGGGACCGGCGCTCGGCGGAGGGCTCCCGGACAGAACGGGCCCCGCACTGGCCCCCGCCGTCACCTGAGCGCTGCCTCGGTCTCGTTGAACCACTGCGCCACGGCGTCCTGCACCGAGATGCGGCCGTAGGCCAACTCCTCGTTGATGCGCAGGAAGGCGGAGTCGGCGGTGCCGACGCCTGCGGGCGGGAGGGTCGACGGCACCGTCAGGTATTGGGCGATCGTGTTCTCGTACTCGGCCACGGCCGCATCGGTCGCCGACAGCTTCGGGGTGGCTGCCTCACGCTGCGCGTTGCTGGCCGGCAGGCCGCGGTTACCACCGAAGATCTCCCCGACGCGCGGGTCGTTGACCATGAAGTCGATCAGCTCCGCGGCCTGCCGCGGGTGGTCGGTGCCGCTGAACGCCGAGAGCAGGATGCCCGGACGCAGCCGGAGCCCCAGGTCGTCGGGGTTCGAGCTGGGCAGCGCGCCGAGAGCGAGCTTCCGCTCGGACTCCCCCGCGTACCGGGTGAGCATGCTGTCGAGGTTCACGGTGGACGCCGCGAGGTCGGCGCCCATCACCGTGACCGGCAGGGCCTGTGCCACCTTGTCCTGGGGCGGGAACGCACCGGCCGCGCGCAGGTCGACGCCCTGCTGCCAGAACCGCTGCAGGTCCTCGTGCGTGGCCTCGATCCGGCCGTCCTCGGTGAACAGGACCTTGCCCTGCTGGCGCAGCCAGATCTCGAAGACACCCATGATCGACGTGTAGTCCCACGCGCCCGCCATGCCGGCGCTCCGGGCAACCTGGGTGACCGCCGCTCCGTACTCCTCCCAGGTCCAGCGCTCGGGGATCGCGACGCCGGCGGCCTGGAACGCCGCGGGGTCGTAGATCATCCCCCAGGTGTTGCCCGACAGGGCCACCGCGAACCGCTCCCCACCGACCACACCCGCCTGCTGCAGGCCGGGCAGCAGATCGTCCACGGGGACGGGGTTCTCCACCTCGTCGAGGTTCAGCAGCAGGCCACGGTCGCCGTACTCGCGCAGGTAGCTGAAGTCCATCTGCAGGACGTCGGGCGTGCCACCGCCCGCCGACTCGGTGTTGAGCTTCTGCCAGTACTCGGCGAAGTCGGAGAAGTTCGGGACGATCTTGATGTCCGGATGCTCGGTCTCAAAGATCGCGATCGCCTGCTGCATGAGCTCGGCCCGATCGGCGTTGCCCCACCACGAGTAGCGGAGCTCGACCGGGCCGCCCTCATCACCGCCGCTTCCTCCGCAGGCGGTGAGGACCATCAGGAGGGCGGCGGCCAGCGCAGCCAGCAGCCGGGACCGGTGACGCTCTCCGTTGAGCATGCGTTTCTCCAGGTCGGTAGGAATCAGGACTGCGTCAGGAGCCAGGCGGCCGGACAGCGACTTGCAGCGGGTGGACGTAGGGCAGCGGCGACTCGAGTTGTGGGTCGCACGGATGGGTCACGTACCGCATCAGCTGCCTGCAGTCGTGGGAGACCGACACCGAACGACCGTGGTCGTGCTGCAGGCCGAGCCCGTGGGCGGAGGGCTCGGCCTGCAGGCCCCCGTCGGGGTCGCCGGCGCCGGTGTAGGACATCAGCGGTCTGTTCCGTGGGGCAGGGGGCGCGTGCTCACGGATCTCCGATCGACGATGACGGGGAGCGGAAAGCGCTTGCTACGTTCGCACAGGATGAACAACCGCACAATCCGTAAATTTCCGAAACTTCCGACCCGGCCCCGCCCGGGCCGCAAGCCCCGCGACATGGACACGTGACGCAGAAACGGGGGCCGTGCGAACAGCGACACGTGTCCATGACGCTGCCTACTCGGGCCGGCGCGGGGTCGCGCGCGAGGTGCTGTGCGTGGCCAGTGCTTCGCCGCTGGTGCCGTCCGGATGATCGGCGCGAGATCCACGTTTCCGCCCTCGCGAGGGCGCATACCCTGATCTCGCGACGATCTTGGCGACCATGATCGCTCCGAGACCCAGGTTTCCGCCCCCGCGAGGGCCGATATCCCCATCTCGCGGCGATCTTCGCCGGACCCCGGTTCTGGCGGGGCGGGGTCCGGCTTCGGCAGCCCGCCCGTCGCGAATGGACACATCACGCGGTCGCTCCCGCCTCGGAGGCGGGAATCGGCGGCCGGTGGGGGTCAGGGCTTGGGGGCTGGGCCCGTGCTCTCGCGCACCACCAGGTGCGTCGCCAGTTCCACGCGGGGTGGGGGTGTGGTGTCCTCCGCCGCCAGCGCCAGCCGCACGGCCTCGCTCGCCATCCGCGCGAGGGGTTGGCGCACCGTCGTGAGCTGCGGGGTCATGTCCTCGCAGAAGGCGATGTCGTCGAAGCCGACCACGGAGAGGTCCTCGGGGATGCGCAGGCCACGCGCCGCTGCCTCCTGATAGACGCCCACGGCCTGCATGTCCGAGCCGGCGAAGATCGCCGTGGGGGGCTCGGCCAGGTCGAGCATCTGCTGGGCGCCCAGCCGGCCGCCATGGGGCCGGAAGTCGCCGAAGTACACGAGGTCCTCGTCGGGCGCGATGCCGGCGCGTCCCAGGGCGGCCCGGTAGCCCTCGACGCGCTCCTGGCTGCACACCAGTTGCGGACGCCCGGAGATCACGCCGATCCGGCGGTGCCCGAGGGAGACCAGGTGCTCGACGGCGCTGAGCCCGCCTGCCCAGTTCGTGGCACCGACCGTGGCGAACGACGGGTCGCTCCCGCCCACCGGGTCCAGCAGCACGATCGGGGTGTGCAGGGCGCCCAGCTGCTCCACCACCTCCGGGTCGGGCTCGCTCACCACTAGCACGAGGCCGTCCGAGCGGCGGGCCGTCAGGTGGTCGAGCCACTGCCGGTCGCCCGCGGGGCGGTTCTCCGCCGAGGTGAGGACGATCTGGGCGCCCGCCTTCCTGGCCTCGGCCTCGGCGCCGCGCAGCACCTCGACCACCCAGGGCGAGTCGAGGCTCGGCAGCACCATGTCCACCAGGCCGACCCGCCGCTGGATGCCGGGCTTGCGTCGCTGGTAGCCGCGGTCGGCCATCACCTGCTTGACCCGTAGTCGGGTGGCCTCGGCGACGTCGGAGCGCCCGTTCAGGACCTTGGAGACGGTCGGGACCGACACGCCGGCGTGCTCGGCGATCTCCGCAATCGTCACGCGGCTGCTGGTCGTGTCCAGGGATCCTCCCGAGCTCGGGCCGAGGGCGGCGCGAATGCTAGTCGAAACTTTCTGCGGCGGTCACGGCGCGATATCGGTCGGCCGCCGAGGGCTTGACGATCGCCGGATCGGGAACCTACGGTCGGCCACCTTGAATCGCAAGTCTCGGAAAGTTTCGGCGCCTGGCTCGAAGGGGAGTCCGCAGTGACCAGACGACCTCAGGGCGCCGCCTCGTCCCGCATCGCAGGACGAGCGGCACGACAGCTCGATCCGGCCGGTCGGCAGTGCCGTTCGCGCGGCACCGACCGGTTCCGGTGCCCGGGACTTGTGGACATCTTCCTCGGTGAGCGGCCGATCGCCGTCGACTCCGAGCGGCACGCTCTCGCGCAGTCGCGCGCCCGGCGGACCACCCCGCAGCAGCCCGCCGACACCCGGGTCGTGGCCGCTGCCTGACGGGGGCACAGGCCGCGACCGACCACCGATTCCACTCCCCGAGGGAGAGCACATGCCGACCTGGTCCACCATGCGGACGGCGCTGGCTGCAGCCGCCGTCGCGCTGACCGTCACAGCCACCGCCGCCTGTGGCACCGCCGGCCCCGCGGGGGCAGGCGGGGGCGGCCTCACGTTGTGGACGCTCAAGAACGAGGGCATCAACGAAGTGCAGCAGGCCGCCGCCGACTCCTTCAACGCCGGTGAAGGCCCGGACATCGCACTCCGGATCTACGTCAACGACCCCTACAAGGCGGCGCTGCAGACGGCGATCGGATCGCCGAACGCGCCGGACGTCTTCTACAACTGGGGCGGCGGCAACCTCAAGGGTTACGTCGACGCCGGTCAGGTGGCCGACCTGAGCGCCGCCCTCGACGCGAACCCCGCAGTGAAGGACGCCTTCCTGCCCAGCGTGCTCGACGTCGGAACGATCGACGGCAAGGTCTACGGCATCCCGATGCAGGGCGTGCAGCCCGTCTCGTTCTTCTACAACAAGGACGTCCTCTCGACGGCCGGCATCAGCACGTTCCCCACCACCTGGCAGGGCTTCCTGGAGATGGTGGACAAGCTCAAGGCCGCCGGGGTGCAGCCGATCGCCCTGGCCGGCTCGCAGCCGTGGACCGAGCTGATGTACCTGGAGTACCTGCTGGAGCGCAACGGCGGTCCCGAGAAGTTCCAGGCGATCGTCAACGGCACGCCGGGTGCGTGGAGCGACCCCGCGGTGGTCACGTCGCTGCGCCAGATCAAGGATCTGATCGACCGTGGCGCGTTCGGTAGCAACTTCTCGGCGGTCAACTACGACAACCAGGGCTCGCAGGCGCTGCTCACCAGCGGCCGCGCCGCGATGGAGCTCATGGGCTCGTGGGAGGTCACGAGCCTCAACGACAACTTCCCGGACTTCGTGAAGGCGGGCAAGCTCGGCTGGGCCGACTTCCCCGCGGTCGAGGGCGGTGCCGGTGACCCCAAGGTCATCGTCGGCAACCCCAGCAACTTCTACTCGGTGGCCGCGAGCTCGTCGGACGTCGCGGCGGCCACGAAGTTCCTGATCGACAACATGACCAGCCCCGCCTACGTCAAGGGCATGATCGACGTCGGCCAGGTGCCGGCCATCAAGGGTCTGGACCAGCAGATCGCCACCGGCGAGTTCGCCGACTACAACCAGTACGTCTACAAGATGGTGCAGGACGCGCCGAGCTTCACGCAGTCCTGGGACCAGGCCCTCCCGGCCGACGTCTCCCAGGCGATGCTCACCAACCTCTCGCAGGTGTTCCTGGGCAGCATGACGCCTGAGCAGTTCGGCCAGGCGATGGACGCGGCTTCGCGGTGAATCGATCGTCCCATGTGGACGTGGCACGGCCCGGCTTCGGCTGGGTCGTGCCCGCCCTGGTGTTCTTCGCGCTGTTCGCGCTGGTCCCGATGCTGGCGCTGATCTACCTCAGCTTCACGACCTACGACGGGCTGAACCCGCCGGTGTGGGTGGGGATTCAGAACTGGCGGACGCTGGCCGGGGACCAGGTGTTCCTCGACTCGCTGCGGCTCTCCGGGATGCTCACGCTGCTGTCCTGGTTGTTGCAGACGGCCGTCGCGTTGCCGCTCGGTGTCTATCTGGCAGGCAAGCAGCGCACGCGGGCCGTACTCGCGGCGATCTTCTTCGTGCCGCAGCTGATGTCCGGCGCCGCGATCGCGGTGCTGTGGGGCACGCTGTTCGACCCCAACTTCGGGCTGGCGAGCGTGCTGGGCCCGCTGGTCGGGGTGCCTGACGGCAACTTCATCGGCAGCCCGTCACTCGCGTTGTACGTGGTGCTCTTCGTGATCTCGTGGCAGTTCATGCCGTTCCACACCTTGTTCTACCAAGCGGCGACCCGGGCGATCCCGGAGTCGCTCTACGAGGCGGCCACCCTGGACGGCGCCGGCCGGTGGCGGCAGTTCCGATCGATCACGGTGCCCCAGCTGCGGCACACGATCATCACTTCCGGTGTCCACATCATCGTCGGGTCGCTGACGTACTTCGAGATCGTCCTGATCATGACGAACGGGGGGCCTGGCACCGCCACCCGGATCCTGCCGCTGCACATGTACATCGAGGGCTTCCGCAGCTTCGAGATGGGCTACTCCGCTGCCCTCGCCGTGGTGCTGCTCGTGATCGGCACCGTGCTCTCGCTCGTGATCACCCGAGTCACGGGCTACCGCCGGATGGCCAGTCAGCGGGAGGGCTTGTGACCGAGCTTGCGAGGTCACCGTTGGACACAGCACGCCCCGGCACGGGTCCGACGAGCGTCAGCGAGGAGGGCATGTGACCGAGCTTGTGAGGTCACCGTTGGACACAGCACGCCCCGGCACGGGTCCGACGAGCGTCAGCGAGGAGGGCCTGTGACGACAACGAGTCCCTCGACGTCGCGCCCGGCGCCGTCGCCGGCTCCTCCCACCGGGACGCCGGGGTCGCCGCGCAGGCGCTCCCGGCGCTCGGGCGCCTACCAGCGGCCCAACGTCGTCGGAGGCCTGGGTGCGGGAGTCTGGCTCGTCATCGTGGGGGTGCCGCTGTACTTCCTGGCGGTCACCGGCCTCCGGGCGTCCGGTGCGTATCTCGCCGACGGCCCGATGGCGCTCCCGACGAGCCTCACCGCCGAGAACTACATCACCGTCCTCACGTCGCAGTTCCCCCGCTATTTCCTCAACAACCTGCTCGTGACGGCGGCGTGCGTCGCGATCGTGCTGGTGCTGGCGCTGCCCGCCGCGTTCGCGATCGTGCGCAGCCGCAGCCGGCTGGTCTCCACCGGATTCTCGGTCGTCCTGCTCGGCCTGGCGGTGCCGGCCCAGGCGGTGATCGTGCCGTTGTACCTGATGATCACTCAGCTGCGGCTGTACGACTCTCTCCTCGCGATCATCCTGCCGACGGCGGCCTTCGCGCTGCCCCTGTCGATCGTGGTGCTGACGTCGAGCCTGCGGGACGTGCCGACGGAGCTGTACGAGGCGATCGCCATCGACGGGGCCGGCACGATGCGCACGCTCTTCTCCCTGGTGCTCCCGCTGTCACGCCCCGGTCTGGCGACGATCGGCATCTACACCGCGCTGCAGGCCTGGAACGGGTTCCTGTTCCCGCTGGTGCTGACCCAGGACCCCGCCGTCCGGGTGCTCACGCTCGGGCTGTGGGACTTCCAGGGCCAGTACGGCACGAACGTGCCGCTGGTGACGGCCGCCGTGACCCTTTCCCTGCTCCCCTTGCTGGTGGTCTACCTGCTCGGGCGCCGCTTCCTGCTCGCGGGCCTCACCGCGGGCACCGGCAAGTGAACCTCCCCGATCGCCGAACTTCCGAGAGGACGTCATGAGTACCGACGTGTCCACCACGAGCGCCGCGACGGGCGTCGACGACCCACGGGTCGCCGAGCTCGTCGCCCGCATGACGCTCGAGGAGAAGCTCGCCCAGCTGGTGGGCCTGTGGGAGGGGCGGGGCGGCTCCGGCGAAGGCGGCGACGTCGCTCCGATGCAGGACGCGATGCAGGCCGACGAGAGCGGGTTCGAGGAGTACGCCCGGCACGGGCTCGGACATCTGACCCGTCCGTTCGGCACCGCGCCGATCGACCCCGTCGAGGGTGCCAGGGCCCTCGCCGTGAAGCAGCGCTGGCTCACCGAGCACACCCGCCTCGGCATTCCGGCGCTGGTGCACGAGGAGTGCCTCACGGGGCTCGCGGCCTGGAAGGCCACCACGTTCCCGGCGCCGCTGTCCTGGGGCGCGAGCTTCCACCCGGAACTGGTGGAGGAGATGGGCGCGGCAATCGGACGGTCGATGGCCGCGCTCGGTGTCCACCAGGGGCTCGCTCCCGTGCTCGACGTGGTGCGGGACGCCCGCTGGGGCCGGGTCGAGGAGTGCATCTCCGAGGACCCCTACCTGGTCGGCACGGTCGCCACCGCCTACGTGCGGGGCGTCCAGAGCACCGGTGTCGGGGCCACCCTCAAGCACTTCGTCGGGTACTCGAACTCGCGGGCCGGACGCAACCTCGCGCCGGTGCACGCCGGGCCGCGCGAGGTCACCGACGTCCTGCTGCCCCCGTTCGAGATGGCGGTGCTCGACGGCGGCGCGGACTCGGTGATGAACTCCTACGCCGAGATCGACGGCCTTCCGGTCGCCGCCGACGCCGGTTTGCTGACCGGCCTGCTGCGGGAGCGGTGGGGTTTCGCGGGCACGGTGGTGTCGGACTACTTCGCCGTCGCGTTCCTGCACACCCTGCACGGCGTGGCGGCCGACCTGGGTGACGCCGCGGCGCAGGCCCTCGTGGCAGGCATCGACGTCGAGCTGCCCACCGGAACGGCCTACCTGGCTCCGCTCGCCGCCCTGGTGCGTTCCGGCGAGCTGCCCGAGGAGGTGGTCGACCGTGCCGTGTACCGGGTGCTGGCGCAGAAGGCCCGGCTCGGCCTGCTCGACGCGGTGTTCGACGAGACCGCCGTGGACGACGTCATCGATCTCGACCCGGCCGGGCACCGGGCGCTCGCCACGCGGCTGGCCGAGGAGTCGGTGGTGCTGCTCGGCAACGACGGCGTCCTGCCGCTGGACCCGGGCACCGGGAGCCGGATCGCGGTGGTCGGCCCGAACGCCGACGACACCTCGGCGCTCTTCGGCTGCTACAGCTTCGCCAACCACGTACTCGCCCAGCACCCCGGCACCGAGCTCGGCCTCGATGTGTCGAGTGTGCTCGGCGCGCTGCGGGCCGAGCTGACCGGCGCGAACATCGAGTACGCCCGCGGCTGCGACGTCGACACCGCGGACACCACCGGCTTGGCCGTCGCCGTGGCCGCCGCCCGGGAGGCGGAGCTCTGCGTCGCGGTGGTCGGCGACCGGGCGGGCCTGTTCGGCCGCGGCACCTCCGGTGAGGGCTGCGATGCCGAGTCGCTGGACCTCCCGGGCGTGCAGCGACAGTTGGTGGAGGCGCTGCTGGACACCGGCACCCCGGTCGTCCTCGTGCTCCTCACCGGGCGGCCGTACGCAGTCGGGTGGGCGCTCGACCGGTGTGCGGCCGTCGTCCAGGCGTTCTTTCCCGGGCAGGAGGGCGCCGCGGCGATCGCCGGGGTGCTGTCGGGCCGCGTCAACCCATCGGGCCGGCTCCCGGTGAGCCTGCCCCGCTCCGTCGGCGCCCAGCCCTACAGCTACCTGCACCCGAAGCTCGGGGGTGCCAGCTCGGTGAGCAACATCGACACCGAGCCGGTGCGCCCGTTCGGCCATGGGCTCTCCTACACGGCGTTCGAGCACGCCGACCTGCGTGTCGTCGCCGAGCAGGTGGCCACGGACAGCGCGATCCAGGTGGTCTCCCGTGTCACCAACACGGGCGACCGGGCCGGCACGGAGATCGTCCAGCTGTACGCCACGGACGTCGTCGCCACCGTGACGCGTCCGGTGGTGCAGCTGCTGGGCTACGCCCGCGTGCACCTGGACGCGGGCGAGAGCGCCGAGGTCACCTTCGACGTGCCCACTCAGCGGCTCGCCTTCAGCGACCGGCGGATGGTGCGGGTGGTCGAGCCGGGCACGATCGAGCTCTTCGTCGGTACGGACTGCGAGACCCCGGTGCTGACGGGAGCGGTGGAGCTGACCGGACCCGTCCACGAGGTGAGCTCGGCCGACCGCCGGCTGGTGGAGGTGACGATCAGCCGGGCCTGACCTGTCAGAAGCGGCCGCCGCCACCGCGGCGGCCGCGCGTCGCGGAGCCACCGAAACTGCCGGGGCTCCGCCGGGGGGCGCCGCCACCGAAACCGCCACCGCGGCTGCGGCTGCGACCACCGCCGTGGTAGCCGCCGCCGGAGCCGGCCAGGATCCCGCCGAGGATCAGGCTGCCCAGGTCGATCCCGCTCGACGCGGTGGGCGACGGGACCGGGCGGGACCAGCGGGAGACGTCCGCCTGCGCGAGCCGCAGGGCCTCCTGCGCGAGTGCGTCGGCCTGCTGCGCCTCCCGTAGCGCGGCGACGGGGTCGCCGCCGGCGCTCGCCTGCTGCAGGTGCCGCTGTGCCTCGGCGAGCCGGGTGCGCGCCTCGCTCCCGACCGCGCCGCGCCGGGTCGCGATGAAGTCGCCCGCCGCCGCGACGGTGGAACGGGCGGTGAGCACGGTCTGGTCGAGGGCCGCGGCGGCGCGGCGGGCCCGGTCCTTCGCCATCCTTGCCTGGTCGAGGCCCTGATCCAGCGCGGTGCCGGCTTCGTCGAGGAGCCGCAGTGCGGAGATCGGGTCGGGCTGCTGTGCTGACGCGGCCTGGTCGGCTGCCGCCACAGCGGCCTCGGCCCGTGCGACGACCGGGCCCAGGTCGCCGGCATCGTTCGACGCCGACAGCGCCCGGGCCTCGGCGAGGTCCTGCACCACCTCCGCCCGGGCGGCGGAGACCCGCCCTGCCGCATCGGCGAGCTCGGCCTCCCGTCGCCCGATCCCGTCGAGCAGCGTCTCGGCCTGCGTGATCGCGTCCTCCGCGGCCCGCCCGGACACCACGGCGGCGGCCGGGCCGGGGGTGGTGAGTTCGGTGCGCGCCTCGTCGACCTCCGCCTGTGCCGCGGTGAGCAGTTGGCGCGCCTGGTCGAGGTTGCCCGCCACCGGGGCCAGCGCGGGGGCGGCGTAGCGCCCTTGCAGCGCGCTCCAGCTCGTCGCGACCTCCGGAAGCCGGGCCGTGACGGAATCGAGCCGCCCGCCCAACCCGGCGATGTACTCCGGTGCCTTCGCCTCGAGGCCACGCAGCTTGTCGAACGCCTCGACCTGCGCGTCCAGCCGCTGGTCGGCGGCACCGGCCGTGCGGATGATCCGGCCGTACATCGACCGCTTCGTCGGCTCGTCCTCGGGCTGGTCGTCGTCGAGCTGCTGGCGGACCTCGAAGGCGTCGAGCATGTCAGCGCGTGACTGCTCCAGTGCGGCCGCGAACTCCGCCACGGCCTGGTCGCCGAAGTGGGCGCGGGCCGCCGACAGCTCCTGCTCGGAGGTGCGCACGGCGTCGTCGACGTCGATGAGGGCGGCGCTGGCCCGGTACGCGAGGTCGTCGGTGGAGACGTCGCTGAACTCGTCGCGCTGCGCGGGCGGAGGTGGGCCCGACCCGGCAGCCGCCGGCGCACCGGCCAGCGCCTTCTTCCGTCGACGCGCGAGCAGGTACGCCCCGCCGCCGAGTACCGCGGCGCCGCCGATGACCAGCACACCGACCGGGACCTGGCCCGGGCCGGAGGTGTCCGCCGTGCGCAGCCCGTCCGCGAGACCGATCGCCGCGCCTGCCCAGTCGCCTGCGGCCAGCCGCGGCTCGACGTCCCTCGTGCGGATGCGGTCCGTCTCGGCCACCGAGAGCGGGAACCCGTCGGCGACCGAGACGTAGTACGCGCGGTCACCGGTGGCCACCGCGAGGAGGACGTCCTCGGTGCCGAGCTGGGACAGCTGCGCGGTCTGGTCGGCCCACGCCTGCGGGGAGGCCCCGTCGAACGAGTTGACGTAGACGACGAAGAGGTCGATGCCGTCTTCGGCGCGCAACCGCTCGATCGCGGCGTTGACCTGCTGCGCCTGGCCGGGACCGAGCACCTGCGCCTGGTCGCTGACCCGGTCGACGAGCCGGAACGGTGGCTCGGCGAGCGCCACACCGGCGCCGCCGGCCAGCAGCGCAGCGAGCAGGGCAGGGATGATGGACAACCTGCGCACGACGACCTCCGCTATCCGGGGACGTCGCCATCATGTCGGCTCGCAGCCCTTTGTGCCGGGAGTCCACCTGGCGGGGATTGGCCCTGGTCACGACCGGGGGACCTCCGAGGATGGGGCAATGGCCGTTGTCGATCTACGCCCGCTCCCCGTCAACAGGCATCCGGCCAGGCGGATCCCGCAGCTGCTGGCGGGGCTGGTCCTGTACGCGACCAGCATGGCGATGCAGATCCGCGGGGCGCTGGGGATCAACCCGTGGGACGTGCTGCACGAGGGGATCGCGGAGCAGACGCCGCTCAGCTTCGGCTCGGTCACGGCCATCACCGGCGTCCTGGTGCTGCTGCTGTGGATCCCGCTGCGCCAGCGGCCTGGCATCGGGACGGTCGCGAACGTCGTCGTGATCGCCCTGGTCGTCGACGCCGCGCTGGCCGTGATCCCGGAGCCGGCAGGGCTCCCCGCGCGCATCGCGCTGCTGGTGGGCGGCGTCGTTCTGAACGGCGTCGCGACGGCGGCCTACGTCGGGGCGCGGCTCGGCCCTGGCCCGCGCGACGGACTGATGACGGGTCTGGCCGGACGCACCGGCTGGTCCGTGCGACTGGTCCGGACGTGCATTGAGGCAACTGTGCTCTTCGCCGGATGGCTCCTCGGTGGCACAGTCGGGGTGGGCACCGTGTTCTACGCACTCGCCATCGGGCCGCTCACACAGGCGTTTCTCCCCCTGCTGACAGTGCGGGACGGCCGAGGCGAACGTGAGGGTTCCTGATCCACAAGATCAACCGGACGCAGGTTCGGCGGGAGCCGGCCCTAGGCTTGGTTGAAGGCTCACCGACGCGCCTACACGGATTGAAGGCGTCGGCCTCGCCGCGCCTCGACCACCTCATCGATCGGCCAAGGAGATTTCATGAAGATCGGTCTCGGGCTTCCGAACCAGGTCCGGAACGTACGCCCCGACACGATCCCGCTGTGGGCGGCGAAGGCCGAGGAGGCTGGCTTCTCCACCCTGGGCACCGTCGGTCGCTACGCATACCCCGGCGTGAGCGACACGGTCACGCTCGCGGCTGCGGCGGGCGCGACCAGCACGATCGGGCTGTTCAGCCACGTCATGCTCGCCCCGGTGTGGCCGGGAGAGCTCCTGGCCAAGGAGCTGGCAGGCATCGACGGGGTGTCCGGTCACCGGCTCACGCTCGGGCTCGGCATCGGCGGGCGTCCGGACGACTTCGTCGTGGACGGGTTCGGGATGAGCGGCCGCGGCAAGCGGTTCGACCGCGACCTCGAGATCTACCGCAGCGTCTGGAACGGTGACCCGGTCGGGGGCGGCGTCAACCCCGCTGTGCCCACCGGCACCCGTCAGATCCCGCTGCTCTTCGGCGGTTTCAGCCCCGCGGCGCTCGGGCGCATGGCGCGCATCGGCGAGGGCTACGTCGGTGCCTCGATGCCGGCGTCCATGGTCGCCCCGTCCTTCGAGGCCGCCAGGGCGGCGTGGACGGAGGCGGGGCGCCCCGGCCAGCCCCGGATCGTCGCGATCGGCTACTTCGCCCTCGGCGCGGAGGACCAGGGTCGCGCCAACGTCAAGGACTACTACAGCTTCCTGGGCGAGGAGATGTCGAACGGATCCGCCGCCGGTGTGAGCGGCTCGCCGGAGGCCGTGCGCGAGGCGGTCAAGGAGTACGAGGACCTCGGCGCCGACGAGTTCATCCTCATCGGGACGACCGACGACGTCGACGAGGTCTCCCGCGCGGCCGAGATCGTCTTCTGACCTTCGGCTACGTCGTACCGGCCAGCAGCGGCCGCCGAGCTGTCCCCCGACGCCCGCGGCCGCTGCCCGCCGGTCAGTGCACGACCGCGGCTTCCAGGGCCACGGCCGAAGGCTCCAGGTCGGGCAGCCGCCACGGCCGCACGACGACAACGAGGACGAGCGCCGAGAGCCCCAGCCCGCCGGCGACGATGGTGGCCATCGCGACGGCGTTGTTGCCCAGCACGCCCACCAGCGGCGAGACGAGCGCGCCGACGCCGAACTGCACCGCACCCAGCAGGGCGGCGGCGGTGCCGGCCGCTTCTCCGTGGCGTGACAGCGCGACGGCCGGGGCGTTGGGCAGGGCGAGGCCGACGGCGAACAGCACCAGCCACAGCCCGACCAGGAACCCGATCACCCCGCCCAGACCGAGCAGCGCCACCGTGAGCAGCACCAGCCCGGCCGCCGAGCCCGCGACGACGGCGGCAAGCAGCAGCTGACGCGGTTCGAAGCGGCGCAGCAGCACCGGGTTGAGCTGCGTGGCTGCGATCAGCCAGATCGCGGCCGTGCCGAAGACCAGCCCGAACACCTGCTCGCTCAGTCCGTACTCCTCCTGGAAGACGAACGAGGCGCCGGAGACGTACGCCATCACCGCCGACATCGCGAGACCGGCGACGAGCACGAGCCCGAGGAACGTACGGTCGCGCAGCAGCCCGCCGTAGGTGCGCAGCGTGCCGAGCACGCCGGTCGTCTGGCGGCGCTCAGGGGGAAGCGTCTCCGGCAGGGCCCGCGCAGCCACCGGGATGAGCACGAGCCCGATGACGGCCAGCACCGCGAACACCCCGCGCCACGACGTGAACGCGAGGATGTAGCCGCCGACCGTCGGAGCGATCACGGGAGACACGCCCATCACGAGGATCAGCCTCGAGAGCAGGGTCGCGGCTGCTCGCCCGGAGTAGAGGTCACGCACGATCGCGAGTGCGATCACCGAACCCGCCGCTGCGCCGAGGCCCTGCAGCACACGCAGCCCGCCGAGCACCTCGATGGAGGGTGCGATCAGGCAGAGGGCCGAGGCGAGCACGTGCACGGCCGTTCCGGCGAGGAGCGGCAGCCGCCGGCCGAAGCGGTCCGACAGCGGCCCGATGATCAGCTGCCCGAGACCGAGCCCGAGCAGAGTGCCGGTGAGAGTCAGCTGCACGGTGGCCGAGGACGTCAGCAGATCCGTGCTGATCGTCGGCAGTGCGGGCAGGTACATGTCGATGGTGAAGGGCCCCAGAGCGATGAGCGCGCCCAGCACCAGCACCAGCCGGAGGCGAGCGCCCCGGGTGTCCGGTACTGCCGGTGGGACACGATCGGGAGTCAGCGTCACGAAGGTGTGAAATCCGCGGCCTGCGAATGCTGTTCCCGATCACCCGATCGTGTGAGCCAGCTCTCGGCCCGCGCCTCAGTAGCGCCAGCGCAGCCCGGCGAGGACGTCATCGGGTGATCGGTCCTCGGCCGCCGCGGCGTCGGATCGCCGGACGGCGAGAAACGCGCCCAGCAGGTCGTCGCCGAGCACGGCCGGGATGCGCGGGTTGCCCGTCAGAGCGGACTCCTGCTCCGCCTGGGTCCGCGGGAGCAGGGCGATCTTCTGCCCGGCGCGCTCCTTCTCGCTCCACGACCCGGGGTCGGCCTGCACGGGCGGTTCGAGCGAGAGCTCGTCGGCGACGCCGGCTGCGCCCGCGGCGAGCACGGCGGCCAGCGCGAGATAGGGGTTGGCGGACGCGTCCGACGTCTTGAGCTCGACGTTCGCGTGGTCGGACCCGAGGAACTTCGAACCCGGCACGTACCGCAGCGGCGCCTCCCTGTTCTCCACGCCCCAGAACGCGAACGCCCCCGCGAAGAACCCGGGCCGCAGGCGGGCCAGCGACCCGAGGCTCGGTGCGGTGATCGCCGCGACGGCGGGCAGGTCCCGCAGCAACCCGGCGATGTAGGCGGCGCCCTCGGCGCCGGGGCCTTCCGGATTGCCCGCGAGCAGGTTGCGTCCGTCGCGCCAGACGGAGCTGTGGATGTGCCAGCCGTTTCCGGCGGCGGCCTGGGCAGGGAGCGGCGCGAAGCTCAACCGGAGCCCGTTGCGGCGGGCGGCTGCGCGCAGCGTCTGGCGGGCGAGGAGCTGGCGGTCGGCGGCCGTCACGGGATCGCTCGGCGCGAGGGACAGCTCCATCTGGGCCGGTCCGTACTCGGCGTGCAGCTGCCCGATCTCGAGGCCGTTCGCGGCGAAGTCGCGAAGAACGTCCGCCATGAACTCGTCGACCGCGAGGAGCGCGTGCGGGCTGTACGCAGGCCCGGGATGAGCGGGCACGAGCTCGTCGGGGCCGCCTTCCGCGTACACGCCGAACTCGATCTCGTAGCCGACGAGCGCCGTCAGTCCGGCCCTGCCCAGCTCCTCGACCTGCCGCTCCAGCACCGCGCGCTGGTCGTAGGGCCAGGGAGCGCCGTCGGCGTCGAGGATCCGGCCCGGCGCCCAGGCCAGCGCCGGCTGACCGGACAGTGGTACGAGCCCGTCGAGCACAGGTACGAGCCGGACGTCCCCGGACGGCGACGAGAGCCCTTCGTGGGCGTACGTGATCGCATCCGAGCTGTCGAACACGGCGAAGAGCGTGGTGACGCCGATGCCGGTCTCGGCCACCCGGGGCAGCGCGGCGACGGGCACGGTGCGCGAGCGCGGGATCCCGTTGTTGTCCGCCCAGCTGATCGTCACGCCTGCGACACCGGCGTCGGACAGCTCGGCGGTGACGGTCCGGACGTCGAGCGGCACGTCGGATGTGGTCATAGCGGCGAGAATCCTCCGCGGCGACGCAGCGCGCCAACCACCACGCTGGTTAGCGTGGCGATCATGCGGATCGACGAGCTCCCCACGCCCGCGTTGCTGGTCGAGCGGGCCCTGTTGGAGTCCAACCTCGACACGATGAGCGCCGCCCTGCCCGGGACTCGGCTGCGCCCGCACGTCAAGGCGCACAAATGCAGCGCGCTGGCGCGTCGCCAGCGCGCGAACGGCCACCCCGGTTTCACCTGCGCCACGATCCGGGAGTGCGAGGTGCTGGCCGCTGCCGGGCTCGGCGAGGACCTGCTGCTGGCCAACGAGGTGCTCGACATGCGCCGCCTCGGAGAGCTCGTGCGGTCGGGAGCGCGCGTCACTGTCGCCGTCGACTCGCCGGAGACGGTGGCGGCGGCTGCGGCGGGTGGAGTGCGCGAGGTGCTCGTCGACGTGAACGTCGGGCTGCTGCGGTGTGGCTGCCCGCCGCAGAAGGCGGCCGATCTCGCCGACGCGGCCCGCCGGGCGGGGCTCGAGGTGCGCGGGGTGATGGGCTACGAGGGCCACCTCATGCTCGTGGCCGATCCGGCCGACCGGGCCCGGAAGACCGCTGAGGCGATGGCGCTCCTGATGTCGGCAGCCGCTGACGTGGGCGGAGAGGTGATCAGCGCGGGCGGCACCGGAACGTACGCCGACAACACCTGGGCCACCGAGATCCAGGCAGGCTCCTACGCCCTCATGGACACCGCCTACGGAGCGATCGGGCACCCCTTCGGGCAGGCGTTGTCGGTGCTCGGCACGGTCGTCTCGGTGGCGGCCACGCACGCGGTCGTCGACGTCGGGCTCAAGTCGCTCGGGATGGACCACGGGCTCCCCACCATCGCGGATGCCAAGGTGCGGTTCTGCTCGGACGAGCACACGACGTTCGTGCCGCGGACGCCCGTGCGGGTCGGGGACCGGGTCCGGGTTCTGCCGGCGCACGTCGACCCGACGGTCGTGCTGCACGAGCGGATGCATGTGGTGGACGGTGCCGAGGTGGTCGAGACCTGGGACATCGACATGCGGGGTTGGTGAGTTCGAGCGCTATGCAGGCCTGCCCAACGCGATTGCGGCGGCCCGCTGCATCGCCGCCCTGACCTGCTCGGGTGATGCGCCGCGATGGAGGCTGGCGATCGCCGCGGCGTTGACCGCGCCCATGGCGGCGCCGACGAGGGCCGCTGCGTCGATCTCGTCCAGCTCGTCGGGATAGGTGTCGTGGAGAGCCTCGGCCAGCCGCGTCTGCGCGGTGAAGGATGTCTGCAGCAGCCGCGCCTGAACGGCCGGCACGGACGTGAGCAGACGTGCGCGAACAGCGGCGAGCCCGCTGGACAGGTCGCCGGCCCATGAGTCGGCGATCATCACGTCCAATGCCCTGGCCAGCACGTCGCGTACCGGTTCGTCCGGGCTCCGTTCGGAGATGGCGAGCGTGCCCGCGTCGACCCTGGCTGTGGGATCCCCGAGTACCACGTCCTCCTTGGTGGGGAAGTGCAGGAAGAAGGTCCGGGTGCTCACGTCTGCCTCCTCGGCGATGTCGGCGACCGTGGTGCCGTCGTAACCCTTCTCGCCGAACAGCCTCGTGGCGGCGTCGATGAGCGCCGTGCGGGTGTGCTGCTTCTTCCGAGCGCGGCGGCCCGTCCCGTCCTGCATCCGTCAACATTACTACATTGACTGAATCAGTTCATCAGCTGTATCAATGTGTTCAGTGCATCGAGGGGGCAGACATGGGTGTAATGAGCGGTCGCACAGTGCTGGTCACGGGAGCGGGACGGGGCATCGGCCGGGCGGAGGCGCTCTACCTGGCCGCGGAGGGCGCGAACGTCGTCGTCAACGACCCGGGCGTGGAGATCGACGGCTCGGGTGGCGACAGCCGGGTGGCTGAGGCGGTCGCGGCGGAGATCGTCGGGGCAGGCGGTCGCGCGGTGGCCGACACGGGCAGCGTCGCCTTCTGGGATGACGCCCGCCGCATGGTGGATGTCGCGGTCGAGGCGTTCGGTGATCTGCATGCGGTGGTCAACAATGCGGCGATCGAGGTCAGCAAGGCACTGGAGAGGCTGACCGAGCGCGATTTCGACGACGTCGTCGCTGTCAAGCTCAAGGGGACGTTGGCGGTGAGCCGGTGGGCGGCCGCCTACTGGCGCGACCGCGCGGCCGCCGGGGTGACTTCCGACCGCGCGATCGTCAATACCGTTTCCGGGTCCGGTCTGCTCAACCCGTTGCCCACCCATTCCGGCTACGCCGCGGCGAACGCCGGGGTGGCGGCGATGTCGTCCGTACACGCTGTGGAGCTGGCCCGGCTCGGGGTCAGGGTCAACTGCGTGAGCCCGTCGATGATCAGCACCCGCCTCACGGCAGGCGTGCCGGGAATGGACCGGACCGCGGGCGCGGGCGGAATCGACCCGACGGCCCCCGTGGTGGTCGCGCCGCTCGTGGCCTACCTCGCGAGCGCGGGGTGCCCGCTGACAGGCCAGGTGCTGTCGGTCCGCGGTGGCGCGATCACAGTGAACGTCGGATGGTCCCGTGGAGCCGAGGTGACCAAGGGCGGCGGGTTGTGGACCGTCCCGGAGCTGGCCGCCCGGCTGGAGACGTTGGATCTGGAGGACCCGTTCGAGCGGCTCGCTTCCGCCCTCGATGGAGCCCTCGGCCGGGCGGGCCGCGCACAGATCGAGACAATGGTCGCGGACCAGCTCAACGCCTGATCCACGGTGACCGGCCGGGCCAGCGGTTACGGTGGGCGGATGCTCGTCGATCGGATGCGCCCGCACACCTCCACGATCTTCGCCGAGATGTCGGCGCTCGCCCTGCGCACTGGTGCGATCAACCTCGGACAGGGTTTCCCCGACACCGACGGGCCGCCCTCGCTGCTCAGCGACGCCGCGGCGAACATCCAGGGCGGGATCAACCAGTACCCGCCGGGCGTCGGCATCCCCGAGCTGCGCTCCGCCGTGGCCGAGCACCAACGGCGCTTCTACGGGCTCGAGGTCGACCCCGACGCCGTGCTCGTCACCACCGGGGCCACCGAGGCGATCGCCTCCGCCGTGCTCGCGTTCTGCGAGCCGGGCGACGAGGTGGTGACCTTCCAGCCCTACTACGACTCGTACGCCGCCACGATCGCGCTGGCCGGCGCGGAGCTGCGCGCGGTGCCGCTGCGGCCCCCGTCGTTCGGGTTCGATCCCGACGAGCTGCGCGCCGCGTTCTCGGCCCGCACCCGGCTCGTGCTGGTGAACACCCCGCACAACCCGACGGGCGCGGTGTTCGACCGTGAGCAGCTCACCCTGATCGGCGAGCTGGCCGCCGAACACGACGCGGTGATCGTCACCGACGAGGTCTACGAGCACATGACCTACGACGGACGGCCCCACGTGCCGATGGCCACCCTTCCGGGCCTGGCCGAGCGCACGCTGACGATCTCCTCGGTCGGCAAGACGTTCTCGGTCACCGGCTGGAAGGTCGGCTGGGTGAGCGGGCCCGCTGAGCTCGTCTCGGCGGTGCGCGCGGTGAAGCAGTTCCTCACCTACGTGAGCGGTGCCCCGTTCCAGCCCGCCATCGCCGCCGCGCTCGGGCTGCCCGACTCCTTCTACACCGGCCTGGCTGCCGATCTGCAGCGCAAACGGGATCTGCTCTCCAACGGGCTGAGAGAGGCGGGCTTCACCGTGTTCGACACGGGCGGCACGTACTTCGTCGTCACCGACGTCACGCCACTCGGGTTCAGCGACGGCGCCGAGTTCTGCTGGAGCCTGCCGGAGCGGATCGGCGTGGCCGCCGTCCCGGTGTCGGTGTTCTGCGCCGACCCCGATCTCGGGCGCTCGCTGGTCCGCTTCGCCTTCTGCAAGCGCGACGAGGTGCTCACGGAAGCCGTGTCGCGCCTGGCGGCCCTGCGGTCGGCGGTGCAGGCATGAAGGCCTACGGCTTCACCGCGTTCGGCGGCCCCGAGAACCAGGCGATGCTCGACGTCCCGGTTCCCACGCCGGGCGTGGACGAGCTGCTCGTCCGGGTCCGCGTCGCGGGGGTCAACCCGGGTGACTGGAAGCTCCGCGACGGCGGATACGGCGACGTCACGCTGCCGGCGGTGCTCGGCCGCGAGGTGGCCGGCACGGTCCTGGCGGTCGGACCCGGCGTCGAGGGCTTCGCGGTCGGCGACGAGGTGTTCGGCGGCACGCCTGACATGGTGGGCGGGTGGGCCGAGCAGTCCCTCGTGATCGCGTCGTTCGCAGCGCATCGCCCCGAGAGCGTGAGCCCGGCCGATGCGGCGGCGCTCCCGGTGGCCGCCGGCACGGCGTACGACGCCCTGAACGGGCTCGATCTCGCGCCGGGCTCGACGTTGCTCGTCAACGGGGCGGGCGGCGGAGTCGGCGTGGTGACCCTGCAGCTCGCCCGGGCCCGGGGTCTTGTCGTGATCGGCACGGCGAGCGAGAGCAAGCACGACCTCGTGGCCTCGTACGGCGCCACGCCCGTGGTCTACGGCCAGGGCGTGGCCGAGCGGATCCGCGCCGCCGCGCCCCAGGGCGTCGACGCGGTGTTCGACACCGTCGGTGGCGGGGCACTGCGCGCCGTGGCCGAGGTGCTGGCCGACCGCTCGCGCCTGGCGACGATCGCCGACCGGGCGCTCGTGGCCGAGCTCGGGGGCAAGGGGGTGGAGCGCGACCGCAGCACGGCAGTGCTCGCCGCGCTCGCGCAGCTGGTCGCCGACGGAGCGCTCGACCCGAACGTCACCGATACCCGGCCCCTCGACGAGGCGGGTGCCGCGCTCGCCACCGTGGAGGCGGGGCACACCCGGGGCAAGGTGGTGATCGAGGTCGGGTGATCGCGCCGCAGTGGTGGTCATGCGAGCGGTCTGCGGTTCGTGCGACCTCGGCGAGCCCGGCGGCGAGAGCTCCCGAGAGATGGTCGCCGCACTGCCCCGGGGCGACCGGCCCGACCGACAGGTAGGTCAGCACGTTCTTCGCCGCCAGCGTCAGGAGCGCGGGTAGCTTCCTTCGGCACAGAAGTGGATCACGTCGACGACGCCCGGTTGTCGACGAGCGGACGGTCCGTGATCGCGGCAGCGGCCGGCACGGATGCCGCCACGAGTACACCCGCGGTCAGGGTGACTGCGCCGGTGCCGGCAAGGCTTTCCCGCAGCATTCCTGACATTTCCCGTTCCGCCCCTCTCCGGCGGGTCGGTTCCGGGCCGATAAACGGCCGGAGAATTCTCATCACGCGTGACCTCGAAAAGATGTCATCCGTAGAGTGAGGTGATTCATTCTGGCGGGCCGCCATGAGTCGCCGTGGTAAATCGATCCCTTTTGGTGGCTTTTGCTCCCTGTTCGCCGTGCGGGTCAACAGGGAAGACCGGGACTGATGTGGACGGTGATATCGCGGGTGTGAATGGCGGCTGTCGCTTCGATCAAGATCCGTACTACGGTGCCCAGACCACTGCTTACCGTCGCGCCCGCACGAACGCCGGCCCGGCAGCGGTGTGATCAGGGGTGACGCATGAATCGACATGAACGGGACGATTACTACATCGTGGGGGAAGGTGTCTATCGAACCGATCGGAACGGCGCACAGCTGCTCGCACGTCCGTCCACACTGGATCAGTATCGAAAGTTCCGGTTCTCCCGCCTCGGGCCGATGGGCGATCCGATGGACGACGCCGCGCGGCAGATCGTCGAACAAGTGGCCGATGTGATGGCCGGGAAGGGGGTGACCGATCCGGATTCGCACGATCCCGTCATTCCTGCCGGCTTCACCTATCTCGGTCAGTTCGTCGACCACGATCTCACCCTGGACAAGACCGCGGTGCATCTCGGCCAGGACGTCTCGGTCGCCGAGCTGATCCAGGGCCGCTCGGTCTCGCTGGACCTCGACTCGCTGTACGGGCTGGGGCCGGCGCGCGATCCGCAGTTCTACGACCCCGACGGTGTACACCTGCGCACCGGTTCGACCGTCGGCGCCGCCTTTCCGCCGGACACCCCGGTGGCGAACGCCGATCAGGCCGGGTTCGACCTCCCGCGTTCGGGACAGGGGGCCACGCCGGCGGAGCGACGCGCGCCGGTCATCCCGGATTCGCGCAACGACGAGAACCTCGTGGTGGCGCAGACGCATCTCATGTTCATTCGGTTCCACAACACCGTGGCCGGCATGTTCGCAGAGCAGGGATTGACCGGAACCGCGCTCTTCGAGAAAGCGCGTGAGGAGGTCACCAAGCACTACCAGTGGATTCTGCGCACCGACTTCCTCCCGCGAATCGTCGACCAGGCGGTCCTGGACGACGTCTTCACGAACGGGCGCAAGTTCTTCGAGGTCTCGCCCACGTCGGCGGACGGTGCGGGCGAGCAACAGACCCAGGAAACGATTGATGCGCCCACGATGCCGGTGGAGTTCTCGGTCGCCTCCTATCGGCTCGGGCACAGCATGGTGCGGGACGCGTACGAGTGGAACGCCGTGTTCCGGACGGGCGGGCCCGGTGGAGTGGCGCCGCTCGGTTTCCTGTTCCGGTTCACCGGCACCAGTGGGAACTTCACACCCGGATCGGCCACCGACCTCAGCGACCTCAACGACGTGAACGCGGCCGGCCCGGAGCGGCTGCCGAGCAATTGGATCGCGGACTTCCGCCGGCTCTACGACTTCTCGGAGGCCCAGCGGCCCGACCTGAAGCCGGCCGACGGCCTCGTGAACGTGACCAAGCGGATCGACACCCTCCTCGTCGACCCTCTGCGTCAGCTGCCCGAAGGGGCGTTCGACGGGCGGACCGCGGCCGTGTCGACCGTGGGGCGGGGTCTCAACCTGGCCTTCCGCAACCTCACGCGGGCCGGGATGGTCAGGCTCGCCACCGGGCAGCAGATGGCGGCCTTCCTCGGTGTGGAGGTGCTCAAGCCGGACGTCATCCTCGCCGGTAACGGCGGCGCCGTGCTGCCGACCGCTTCGGACGCCCAGCCCGGCCTCACCGACGAGCAGAAGGCCTGGTTCGGGGAACACACGCCGCTGTGGTTCTACATCCTGCGCGAGGCCGAGGTGGCGCAGGGGAAGGTGACAGGTGTGGGCGCCCGGATCGTCGCCGAGGTGTTCCACGCGGCGATGGAGGCCAGCGCCAACTCCATCGTGCGTGACCAGGCATGGCGCCCCTCTTTCGGCCCGGACGCCGCCACGTTCCGGATGGTCGACATGTTGCTCTTCGCCGTGGCGGGCAAGGAACAAGTGCTTTTCCCTCTGGGCTGAGCGACGGGACCGGTGGGCCGGGGCGCGGACGGCCCGGCCCACCGGCGTCCGGGGTGGGACAGAGCCCCCGGTCGGATCTGTCCGGGGCGGATGGCGCTCGAAGCCGTCCAGTTCAACTGGGCCGTTGCTCCGGGCGACGTGTGGAGCCCGGTCCTACGGCGCCACTCCCGTGGAGTACGGCGACGGGGTGGCCGAGCGGATCCGCGCCGCCGCGCCCCAGGGCGTCGACGCGGTGCTCGACACCGTCGGCGGCGACGCATTGCGCGCCGTGGCCGGTGTGCTGTCCGACACGTCACGCCTGGCAACGATTGCCGACCGGCCACTCGCCGCCGAGCTCGGGGGCCACGGCGTTTAACGCGACCGCAGCACCGCGGTGCTCAGCGCGCTCGCGGGGCTCGTCGCCGATGGCGCGCTCGATCCGCACGTCACCGAGGTCCGCCCCCTCGACGAGGCAGGCGATGCACTCGTCATCGTGGAGGCCGGGCACACGCGTGGCAAGGTCGCGATCCGGGTCAGCTGACGTGATCAGCCGCCGGCACCCGCCGCGGTGCCGGTGGACCGAGGCAGGCACAGTGACGCCGTGACGGCGAATCGGCTAGGTCTGCTGATCGGTGCGGTTTTCGGGACGATCTACGTGGTGGTCAACGCGGGCACGCTGGGTTCGCCGGTCGGCCTGCTTCTGCAGGTGGTGGGTGTCGCGGCCCTCGTCGGGCTGCTGGTCGTCATGTTCCGGTCCCGCCCGGCGCCGGCAGCGGCCACGGCACGTAACGCCGTCGGGTTCGGCCGCTGGTACTGGGTCGTCGTCGCCGCCGAGGTGGTCGCCTTCTTCGCGGGCACCGCGGTGCTGCGCGGGCCGCTCGACCTCCCGCTCGCCGTCCTGCCCTGGATCACCTTCGTCGTCGGCGTGCACTTCCTCGGGCTCGCCAAGGTGTGGAGCGCACCCTCGCTGGTGTGGGTGGGGGCAGGCCTCACGGCATGCGGTGTGCTCGGCCTCCTGGTGGCCGTGATCGGTGCCGGCGAAGCGGTCGTCGCCGTCGTCGCCGGTGTGGCTCCCGGGCTGCTCCTGCTCGGAGGCAGCTGGTGGGGCGCGGTCCGCGGCGGTCGGGAACCGGCCGCAACCGCAGAGTGACCCGGCAACGACCCCTCGAAGACCCCGATCTCGGAGGACGAGAAGTGCCCACTGACCAGCTGACCGTGCGCGAGCGAGCCACCCTGATGGCCCTGATGGCCGAGGCCCGCGAGCTGACGAACGCGGAACTGCGCGACGCGGCAGGCTTCACGCTCGACGGCCGGTACCGGCGCAGGCTGAACGAGCAGAAGCTGGTGACCTCCAGAAAGGTCGGCCGCGGCTTCGCGCACGAGCTGACCGACGACGGCTGGGCCTGGTGCACCGCCGAGCTGTCCATGGAGCGTCCCGACCGGGCGGGTTCGCTGGGCGGAGCGCTCTACACCGTGCTCGCCGGGCTGCAGCGGTACGTAGCCAGGGGCGGCCTGCTCCACGAGATCTTCACGCCGGACGTCGAGGTACTGATCCGGAATGCGTACCGGGAACTCGCGGACGCACCTGGCCGCTGGGTCGGCCTCGCCGAGCTGCGGGAGAAGCTGCTGGGCGTGTCCCGAGCCGCGGTCGACGCCGAGCTCGAACGGATGGCGAGCAGCCCGGGCGTGCACATCCAGGCCGAGTCCAACCAGAAGACGCTGACCGAGGCCGACCGTGCCGCCGCCGTCCGGTTCGGGGGCGATGAGCGGCACATGCTGATGATCGAGGCAGAATGACCGACGAGGAGCGGATGGCGCTCGAAGCCGTCCAGTTCAACTGGGCCGTCGCTCCGGACGACGTGTGGAGCCCGGTCACGCACCACGTCGACGGTCTGCACGAGCGGGTTGCGAAGTCCGTGCTGGACTCCGTGTCGGCAGCGCGGGCGAGCCAGGGAGCGAGCCCGATCGGGGTCGTCCTGCAGGGCGACCGCGGTGTGGGCAAGACGCACCTGCTGCGGTGGGTGCGCCAGCAGGTGCAGGAGAGCGACGGGTACTTCTTCCTGGTCAAGCTGCTCGAGGGCCACGAGTTCTGGCGCAGCGCCGTCCACGGGATCGTCGACGGCTTCTTCGCCGGGCAGGTCGACCAGCTCACGCCCCTCCTGCGCCGCCTCGCCGCGCTCGCCGGTATGTCGCCGCTGGCGCAGACCCGCATCGCAGGAATGCTCCCGCTCTTCCGCGAGGACCTGGACGCGCTCGTCATCGGGATCGGCAGCGTCGATCGTCAGGTGTGGATGGAGTGCCAGAACACCCTGCGGGCGCTGGTGCTCTACCGGGCCGTCCATCCGGAGCTGCAGGAGATCGGCTACGGATACCTGACCCTCGACGGCGACGTGGAGGAGTCCGCGCGGCTGGAGTGGGGTTTCCGGCGCGGCACCCGGTCGCGTCAGCTCGTGTTGCGCGACCTCTCCCGGCTGCTCGCGCTCACGGGGCCGACCGTGATCGCCGTCGACCAGATCGACGGGCTGATCAACCAGTCCGACGAGGCGACGACGGACGCGGCCTCCGTCACGGCGAAGCGCAGCGCACTGGTCGGCGAGATCGCCGACGGGCTGATGGAGCTCCGGGAGGTGACGCGGCGCACCTTGTCGATCCTCGCGTGCATCCCGGCGTCCTGGGAGACGATCAGGAGCAGCGCGGTCATCTCCGCCGCCGATCGGTTCCGCGTGTCGATGCTGCAGGGTGCGATGCCCGACTCGGACGTCGCGCGGGCGATCGTCGCGCAGCATCTCGGCGGGTGGTACGCCGAGGTCGGCTTCACCCCGCCCTACGACACGTGGCCCGTCCGGCCGTCGGCCTTCGAGAGCGCGAGCGCGCGGACCTTCACGCCGCGGCGCCTCCTGCAGCGCGTCGACGCACACATCCGCAAGTGCCTCGACTCCGGTGAGCTCATCGAGCTGGACGATCTCGCGGACGAGCCGGCCCCCGTCGGTCCGCCCCAGCCGCCTGATCCCCGCGAGCTGCAGGCGATGGACGCGTGGTTCACCCGGTTGCGCGATGAGGCCGACGTCGGCACGCCGCTTCGCCAGGACAGCGAGGACGACTGGATGCCGCCCCTGCTGACGGCGGGGTTGAGCGCGTACATCGCCGAGCTCGGCGAGGCCGGACAGCATCTGGCGGTGGATCAGGTACGCGGGAGGAAACCCGCGTTGCACGCGCGCCTGCGCCGGACGCTCGACGAGCGGACCGAGGACGAGGTGCACGTCGCCTTCCGCGGGATCGCGCACTCGCACGCCCGTGCGGTGCAGAGCCGGATCAGCGCGGCGAGCACCGAAGCCGGCCTGAGGGCCGGCGGGGACAAGCGCACGCTCGTGCTGATCCGCAACTCCGCCTGGCCGAGCGGCCCGGTGACCGCCCGGGTCGTCGCCGAACTGGAGGAGCAGGGCGGGGTCGTCGTCCCGATCAGCGAGGACGACCTGCGCACCTTCGCGGCGCTGGAGGTCATGCAGCGGCCGCAGAAGCCGGGGTTCCTGGAGTGGCTCGCCGCCCGCAGGCCGGCTGGGTCGACCGAGCTCTTCCGGCGCACCCTCGGCGATGTCGCACCCCCGCAGGTCGCGGCTTCCCCCTCGGAGGACGCCGACGCCGCGCCGGTGGCCGAGCCCGCGCTGCCTCCACCGGCCGACGATCCTCCGCCCGCCGGGAACCTGGAGCCGACCGCCGAGCGGCCGGAGCCCCCACCGCGATGGCGGCCCAGCCCGGTGCCCCGGCCCCGTGTTCCGACGGTGCCGGTCGGCAGGTCGGACACCCACCAGCGGGACGTCCACGTGCCGCTCGAGTCGCTGCGCAAGCACACCGTCGTCTTCGCCGGGTCGGGTTCGGGGAAGACCGTGCTCCTGCGGCGGCTGGTCGAGGAGTGCGCCCTCCACGGCGTCTCGGCGATCGTGCTGGACCCGAACAACGACCTGGCCCGCCTGGGCGACGCATGGCCGGAACCGCCGCAGAACTGGCACGACGGCGACGCGGAGAAGGCCGCCACCTACCTCGACCAGACCGAGGTGGTCGTGTGGACGCCCGGCCGCTCGAAGGGGCGGCCCTTGGCGTTCCAGCCGCTCCCGGACTTCGGCGCCGTCCTCGGGGACGACGACGAGTTCGCCATCGCGGTCGGTGCGGCCGTCGCGAGCCTCGCCCCCCGCGCGCAGCTGACCGGGCGGAAGGTCGAGTCGGGCAGGGCGGTGCTCCGGGAGGTGCTCACCTACTACGCCGGCCACGGTGCCTCGTCCCTCGACGGGTTCATCGACCTGCTCGGTGACCTGCCCGAGGGCATCAGCGGGCTGCGCAACGGCCAGAAGCTCGCCGCCGAGATGGCGGAGGCGCTGACGGCCGCGATGATCAACGACCCGCTGTTCGGCGGCTCCGGGGAGACCGCCGACCCGTCGGTGCTGCTCACACCGAGCGAGGGGAATAAGGCGCGGATCTCCGTGATCAGCTTCATCGGGCTGCCCGCCGACGAGCAGCGCCAGAGCTTCGTCAACCAACTGCAGATGGCGCTGTTCTCCTGGGTGAAGGCGAACCCGGCGGGCGACCGTCCGCTCGGCGGCCTCTTCGTGTTGGACGAGGCACAGACCTTCGCGCCGTCCGGTGCGATGACCGCGTGCACCGAGAGCACGATCTCCCTGGCGTCGCAGGCGCGGAAGTACGGTCTGGGCCTGGTCTTCGCCACGCAGGCCCCGAAGGGCCTGCACAACCGGATCCCCGGAAACGCCGCCACCCAGTTCTTCGGCTACCTGAACTCGGGCACGCAGATCAACGCCGCCACCGAGCTCGCCAGGGCCAAGGGGGGTCAGGTGAGCGACATCTCCCGGCTCAGCTCGGGCCAGTTCTACGTCGCGAGCGAGGGCCTCGCGTTCGAGAGGGTGCACGAGCCGATGTGCTTGAGCCACCACCCACCGAGCCCGCTCACGTCCGAGGAGGTGATCAAGCGGGCCGTCGAGGGGCGGGCGTGACGGTCAAACGGCCTGCACGTTCCGTTCCTCGGGCACCGGTGCGGTAGCGGCCACGAGCTCGTCCAGCGACAGCCCCAGGGCTCCGGCCAGCGCGGACACGGTGAAGAACGCGGGCGTGGGGATGCGACCCGTCTCGATCTTGCGCAGCGTCTCCGCGGAGATGCCGGCGTCACCGGCGATATCCGCGAGGCTGCGGTCTCCCCGCGCCGCGCGCAGCAGCGCGCCGAGCCGCTCCCCGCGCTCGCGGTCGGCCGGGGTCAGGGGGACACGCACCATGGCACCGATAGTAATACCGGTATAGTTATCGACATGATTGAGATGAAGACCCCGGCTGAGGTCGACGCCGTCCAGGCCGCAGGGAAGATCGTGGCCGACGTCCTCACCGCTGTGCGGGAGCACGCCGCCCCCGGCGTCGCACCTGCCGAGCTCGACACGCTCGCCGCCGACCTGATCGCAGCCGCGGGCGCACGGCCCACCTTTCTGGGCTACCACCCGAGGTCCGCCCCCTCGGCCTACCCGGCGGTCATCTGCGCGAGCGTGAACGACGCGGTGGTGCACGGCATCCCCGGACGTCAGCCGCTGCGCGACGGGGACCTGCTCAGCGTCGACCTCGCCGTGCACCTGGACGGCTGGTGTGCCGACGCGGCGTTCAGCACCGTTGTCGGTCGGGCCGACCCGCGCGACGTCGAGCTCATCGAGACGACGGAGCGGGCCCTCGCCGCCGGCATCGCCGCCGCCGTGCCGGGTGCCCGCATGGGCGACATCGCCCACGCGATCGGCGTCGTCGGTCGCGCCGGCGGGTACGGCCTCCTGGCCAACCACGGGGGCCACGGTGTCGGGCGCGAGATGCACGAGGCCCCGCACGTGCCCAACGAGGGCCGCGCGGGTCGTGGCCTCGTCCTGCGTCCGGGTCTGGTGATCGCGATCGAGCCCATGTTCCTGGCCGGTGGCACCGACGACTACCGCCCCGACCCCGACGGCTGGACCCTCCGCGCCGCCGACGGGAGCAGGGCCGCCCACACCGAGCACACGATCGCCGTCACCGACGACGGGCCGCGGGTGCTCACGGCAGGCCGCCCCACGAGCTGACCCGCCCGCTCGAGACGTGCCGGCCGTACGTCGTTGCTCGGGTCGGGGACGCCGGGCCCCGCAGCCGATGGTTGCGCGGAGCGATCCCCCTCAGCGCCGAGCCGAGACCGAATCTCAGCCCAGCGCCGCAACCACCGCGTCACGCATGCCGGTGGCCGGTCGCCCGAGGAGCTTCTCGAGATCGTCGGAGGGCTCCGCGAACAGGCCCGATGCGATGAGGTTGTGCACGAACGCGGCCGGGCCGAGGTCATCGGCCGGCACCGCCCGGTAGGTCACGGGCCGCCCGGACACCTCGCCGAGGATGCGGGCGAGGTCGGGCACCGTCCAGAGAGCGCCACGCACCTCGTACGCCACGCCCTCGTGTTCCGTGCCCGTGAGCGTTGCGGATGCGGCGAGTGCGAGATCGGTGATCGTCGCGAAGTTGACCGGCTGCCCGCCGTCGGCGGCCACCAGCTCGCCGGACTCGACGGCCGAACGCAGCCCCGGGTTCACGAGCGCCTCCATGTAGAAGGTGTTGCGCAGCAGCGTGTGGGGCACGCCGGACTCGCGCAGCATCTTCTCGGTGGCGGTGTGGTCGGCGAGGAACCCCACGCCGTCCTGCGCCCCGATGGCGCTGGTGTAGACGATCCGGCCGACCCCGGCAGCGCGCGCAGCGTCGACCACGTTGCCGTGCTGGCGGACCCGGGTGCCGGGGGTGATGTCGGGCGAGGAGACGAACAGCAGGACATCGGCGCCCGCAAAGGCCGTTCGCAGCGACCCCGGGTCCTCGTAGTCCCCGGCGCGGACCTCGACGCCCTGGTCGGCGAGGGCCGCGGCCTTCTGCGGAGTTCTCGCCACGGCAACGAGATCGGCGGCCGGCACGCGGGTGAGCAGGTCCTTCGCGACGATTCCCCCGAGCTTGCCGGTGACTCCGGTGACGACGATCATTCCTGCTCCTCCACAACCCTCACGCCAGGACGAGATGACCGTAGGCGTGCCGGCCGATGCGCCGCGATGCCCACCCCGGAGCTGATCCGGCACCGCCCCGCGGTCGGGGTGATGCTGCGGCCCTGGTCGATCGCGGCCACCGTCCGCCGAGCACTCGACCGCTGATCTCGGCCCGCCACCGTCAAGATCGCCTCGAGACCGGCCGATCCGCCCTCGTCGGGGCGAGAACCCGAATCTGGGATCGATCATGGGCTCGACACCGATGATCGCCGCGAGTGTGGCCGATGCGCCCTCCCAGGGGCGGGAACCCTGATCTCGGAACGATCACCGCTCCAAGATCGCCGTGAGATGAGGGTGCGCGCCCCCGTGGGGGCGGAAAGCCGGATCTCGGAACGATCACTCGGCGACGGCCCGTGCGTCAGGTTGCCTGCTGCTCGTCCTCCGTCCACTCGTCCTGGGGCTCGCCCGGCCGGTGCACGCCGAAGGACCACTCGAAACCCTCGGGGTCGACGACCCGGAATCGGTAGTTGCCCCACTCCGTGGCCTCGGGCTTCCAGATCGTGGTGGCGCCGGCGTCGACCGCGCGGGCGTAGAGCGCGTCGACGTCGTCGGGTGCGGGGACGCTCAGGTAGAGCCCGTAGCCCATGGTGGGGCCCTTGCGCGGCGGGCGCTCGTAGCCGTCGTGGTCGCTGAACACCACGACCACGGCGTCGCCGAGCCGAAGCTCGGAGTGGGCGATGCCACCCTTCTCGTCCGGGAACGACATGGTCGTCTCGAACCCGAAGGCCCGCTGGAGCCACGTGATGGCGGCCGGGGCGTCGCGGTACCCGAACAGGGCGTGGAGATCGGCGAGGGGCTGTTTCGTCTCGGTCACCCGATGAGGATGTCCACCTCAGCGGTCAGTTCCTGTCCTGATATTCACGCGACTCCGTTCGGGGTCAGCCCACTGCCGCCAGATCCGTGGGCTCCTCGTTGGACGGGGTCGGGTCCGTGGCCGGTGCCTCAGGGTTCCGCTCGCCGTCGAGCAGCGGGCAGTCGAGCCAGGCCTCCGGGATACCGAAGGCGTCCACCAGCGTTCTCGCATGTGGGCGCAGCGATCCGCAGAGCGCGTTGACAGCCGCGGTGATCGCCTTGGCGCGGCCCGGGGTGAGGTATCCGTGCTCGACGAAGAACGCGCGGTCGGCCTCGATCACCGAGAGGGCGTGCAGCCCGCGCACCTGGTCGAGCAGGCCGCGTGCGTCCGGGCTCTCCACCCGGTCGACGGCGGCTGCGAAGGCGTCGAACACGATCCGGTCGACGTGCGCCCGTGCGGCCACGAGCAGGTGGTCCTGGGCACCGTTGAAGACGGCGAACTGGTCGGCCCCCGGCGAAAGTGCCCGGCGCATCCGCCGCGCTGCTGCTGCGAGGAGGTGCTCCTCGCGCTCGACGAGCAGCCACCGCTGGTAGGAGCGGTCGCGCACGTCGCCCCGCCGCAGGACGGCACGCAGGCCGGTGCGCTCGGCCAGTGAACCGGCCACGAGATCGGCCGCGAACCGCGCCTTGCCCGCCAGGTCGAGCTTCCCGACGCGCCGTGCGTAGTCCGAGAGCAGGGTCTTCGCCACCAGCTGCAGCAGAACGGTGTTGTCGCCCTCGAAGGTGGTGAACACGTCGGTGTCGGCCTTGAGTTGCGGGAGCAGGTTCTCCGCCAGGTAGCCGGCGCCGCCGCAGGCCTCGCGGCAGGTCTGGATCGTGGCGGTGGCGTGCCAGGTGGCTACCGACTTGATGCCTGCGGCCCTGGTCTCCAGGTCGCGCTGCCGATCCTCCACGCCGGTGCCGGAAGCCTGCTCCCCGTCGAACGACTGCAGGTCGTGCATGTCCGACACCAGGTCGCCCTGCGCGAAATGCAGCGCGTAGGTGGTGGCGAGCGCGGGGAGCAGTTTGCGCTGGTGGACGAGGTAGTCCAGTACGACCACCTCCTCGCCCGTGGCCGGGTCGGAGAACTGCCGCCGGGTCGCGCCGTAGCGGATGGCCAGGGCGAGCGCCTTCTGGGTGGCCGTGCCCGCCCCGCCCGCAACACTGATCCGGCCCCGGACGAGCGTGCCGAGCATCGTGAAGAAGCGGCGCGAGGAGCTCTCGATGGGGCTGGAGTAGGTGCCGTCCTCGGCCACGTCGGCGAAGTGGTTGAGCAGGTTCTCCCGCGGCACCCGCACGTGGTCGAACGAGAGCCTGCCGTTGTCGACGCCGTTGAGGCCTGCCTTGCGTCCGCAGTCGCCGATCGTCACGCCCGGCATCGGCGTGCCGTCCTCGGCACGAATGGGCACCAGCAGCGCGTGGACGCCGTGGCTCGTGCCGCCGGTGATCAGCTGGGCGAACACCACGGCCATCCGACCGTCCCGCGCGGCGTTGCCGATGTAGTCCTTGCGCGCCCCGGCGTCGGGCGTGTGGATCTCGAACTCCTGCGCCGCCGGGTCGTACGTGGCGGTGGTGCGCAGGTGCTGGACGTCGGAGCCGTGGCCGGTCTCCGTCATCGCGAAGCAGCCGAGCAGGTCGCCATCCATGATCGTCCGAAGGTACTTGTCGTGATGACGAGAAGTGCCGAGCACCTGGACGGCCCCACCGAACAGGCCCCACTGCACACCGGCCTTGACCAGCAGGGAGAGATCGCCGTATCCGAGTGCCGCGAACGCCGTGACGACGCCTCCGACGTCGCCGCCCCCGCCGTACGCCGGGTCGAAGCCGAGGTGAGGGCGACGGCTCTCGGCCAGCAACCGCAGGTTGGCCGTGGTGAGCTCCCGGTACTCCTCGGTGCTCAGCCCGGGATCCGGGTTGAGTGCGAGCGCGCCGAGTTGCGTGCGGACATCAGCGCGGACGTCGGCCCATCTGCCGTCGAGGACGCGCTGGAGTTCGCGGGCGTCGACCGTCATGCAAGTTCCTCTTCCTTCTGGGCGGCGGCCGGGGGAGCCACGACGCCGGAGAGCCCGGACCAGGCCAGGGCGGTGAGCTGAGCGGCGAGCTCGTCGCGAGTGGTGCCGGCGGGCCGCGCCAGCCAGTTGTCGGCGGCCGCCCGTACGAGCCCGACGACCCCGTGACCCCATGCCGCCGCGGCGCTGGTGGCCGAGCTGGCGCGGCGGAGGTGCGCGGCGATGACGGCAGCGGCCTCGTCGCCGATCAGCGAGACGAGATCGGCAACCGGGTCGGCGTCGAGTGCGCGGTCGACGAGGGGGCGGTGCACGACGAACCGATAGACCTCGGGGTCGTTCTCGATCAGCCGCAGGTACGCGGCGATGGCGGCGGCGGTTTTGGCGTGGGGTCCGTCGGCGCCGTTCATGGCGGCACGCACCTGCGCGACCAGCACCTCGGCCACGCGGGCGCAGACGGCGACGTAGAGCTGGGTGCGGTCGGTGAAGTGCCGGTAGACGACGGTTTTGCTCGTGCCCGCCGTGGCCGCCACCTCGTCCATTCCCACGCCGGCCCCGTGCGTGCGGATCGCAGTGATCGCGGCGTCCGTCAGCTCGGCACGGCGAGCGAGCCGATGGGCGTCCCACCGGCTGGTGCGCTTGTCCCGCAGTGCCTTCACGGGACCGACAGTACCGTGTACTTTGAGTATCGGCTACCGATGGGTAACACCGTCCAGAAGCCTCAACCCGGGAGGAACCCGTGCCGGAGAGCCGGAAGGCCGCCGTGATCGGCGGCAACCGCATTCCCTTCGCCCGCGCGAACGGCGCGTACGCCCGCGCGTCCAACCTCGACATGCTCACGGCCACGCTCGACGGCCTCGTTGCCCGGTTCGGCCTGGCCGGGGAGCGGCTCGGTGAGGTGGCGGGCGGTGCGGTGCTCAAGCACAGCCGCGACCGTGACCTCACCCGCGAGGCCGTGCTCGGCAGCGCGCTCTCGCCCTACACCCCGGCATACGACGTGCAACAGGCCTGCGGCACGGGCCTGGAGACCGCGATCCACGTCGCCAACAAGATCGCCCTCGGGCAGATCCAGAGCGGCATCGCGGCCGGGGTCGACACCGCGAGCGACGTGCCGGTCGCGCTGAACGACGACCTGCGCCGCGTGCTGATGGAAGTCAACGGAGCTCGCTCGCTCGTCGCCCGGCTCAACGCGCTGCGCGGCCTGCGGCCAGGCCAGATCGTGCCGGAGATCCCGCGCAACGCCGAGCCGCGCACGGGCCTGTCGATGGGTGAGCACGCCGCGCTCACCGCGCTCGAATGGCACGTGGGGCGGGAGGAGCAGGACGAACTGACCGTCGCGAGCCACCGCAACCTCGCCGCCGCCTACGACCGCGGCTTCTTCGCGGACCTGGTGACGCCCTACCTGGGGTTGACGCGGGACCAGAACCTGCGCCCCGACACCTCGGTGGAGAAGCTCGCGAAGCTGAAGCCAGCGTTCGGCAAGGGTGAGGGCGCCACCATGACGGCGGGCAACTCCACACCGCTCACGGACGGCGCGGCAGCGGTGTTGCTGGCGTCGGACGAGTGGGCCGCCGAGCACCGGCTCCCGGTGCTCGCGCACGTCGTCGACGCGGAGACGGCCGCGGTCGACTTCGTGCTCGGCTCGCCGGGCCGGCCGGTCGACGGGCTGCTCACCGCACCGCTCTACGCCGTGCCGCGGCTACTCGAACGCAACGGGCTCACGCTGCAGGACTTCGACTTCTACGAGATCCACGAGGCGTTCGCGTCCACGGTGCTCGCCACGCTGAAGGGCTGGGAGGACCCGGCCTTCGCGAAGGAGCGGCTCGGGCTGGACACTCCGCTCGGCCCGATCGAGCGGTCGAAGCTGAACGTCGTGGGCTCCTCGCTCGCCACCGGCCACCCCTTCGCCGCGACGGGCGGGCGCATCGTCGCGACCCTCGCGAAGCTGCTGCACGAGAAGAGCAGCGAAACCGGGACGCGCACGCGCGGGCTGATCAGTATCTGTGCAGCGGGCGGCCAGGGCGTCGTCGCGATCCTCGAGGCGGGATGACATGTCGAACGACACTCTTCGCGATCTCTCCCAGAACTCCCTCGTCCGGCGGCTGGGCGTGCCCCGGATCCCGGTGCTGCGCCGCTACTCACCGGGCCAGCCGCTGCTGGACGGGCCCGCGCTCGTCGGTGCGGTCGGCGCGGGCCGGTACGCCGAGCAGATCCGCGCACTGCTGAAGGACGCCGAGGTGGCCGATGCCGGCGATGGCAAGGTCGCTGCGGCCGTCCTCGACGCCACCGGCGTGCGCACGCTCGACGACCTCGCTGCGGTTCGCGAGTTCCTCACCCCCGCCGTCCGGCGGCTGGGCCCGTCGGGGCGGTTGTTGCTGCTCGGTCCGGAGCCCGATCCGTCCGGCGTCGAGGCGGCGGCCGCCGCCCAGGCGCTCGACGGGCTGGTGCGCTCGGCGGCCAAGGAGGTGCGCGCAGGCGCGACGGCGAACCTGCTCGTCGTGCACCCCGACGCGCCCCCTGCGGCTGCCGACTCCGCTGTGCGGTTCTTCCTCTCGGCCCGGTCGGCGTACGTCGACGGGCAGGTCGTGCGGATCGGGGTTCCGGTCGGCCCGGCCCAGGACCCGATCGGGATGGATGCGCCCGACGAGGTCGAGCGGCCGCTGGCCGGGCGGGTCGCCGTGGTCACCGGCGCGGCCCGCGGGATCGGTGCGGCCATCGCCGACACGCTCGCCCGCGACGGAGCCACCGTCGTCGCCGTCGACGTCCCGGCGGCGGGCGAGGGGCTCGCCCGGGTGGCGAACCGCATCGGGGGCACCGCGCTGCAACTCGACATCACGTCGTCCGATGCCTCCGAGCGGCTCCTCGCACACGTCCGGGAGCGGCACGGGCGCGCCGACATCGTGGTGCACAACGCCGGCATCACACGCGACAAGCTGCTCGCCAACATGGACGCCGACCGCTGGAACGCGGTGCTGGCCGTCAACCTGCGGGCGCAGCTCACGATCAACGAGGCGCTGCTCGCAGGCGACCTGCTGAGCGACACCGCGCGGGTCGTGTGCATCGCGTCCACCAGCGGGATCGCCGGCAACCGCGGCCAGACCAACTACGCGGCGAGCAAGGCGGGCGTGATCGGGATGGTGCGGGCGCTCGCCCCCCGTTTCGGGGAGCGGGGCGCGACGATCAACGCGGTCGCGCCGGGCTTCATCGAGACCGAGATGACCGGGAAGATGCCGATCGGCACCAGGGAGGCCGGGCGCCGGATCAACAGCCTGCGCCAGGGCGGCCTGCCGGTGGACGTCGCCGAGACCGTCGGCTGGCTCGCGCAGGCCGAGAGCGGTGGGATCACCGGCCAGGTCGTGCGGGTGTGCGGGCAGAGCATCCTGGGGGCCTGATGAGCACGGGTGGCGCGGGGCTGGGTCTGATGCCGCTGTACGTGAAGGCCGCGGTCGGGTCGATCGGGCCGCGCGCGTCGGTGCTGCCGGTCGGTGAGCGCTCGCGGGAGGGCGTGTCCGTGGATCGCGGGCACCTCGCGGACTACGCGCGCGTGTGCGGCTTCCCGGTCGAGGACGTGCTGCCGCCGACGTATCCGCACGTTCTGGCATTCCCGCTGCAGGTCGAGCTGATGGCCGGACGCGACTTCCCGCTGCCGCTGCCCGGGCTGGTGCACATCGGCAACACGATCAGCGTGGACCGTGAGATCGACGCGGCCGAACCACTTGCCCTGCGCGTGTACGCGGAGCGGTTCGTCGCGCATCCGAAGGGCGCCCAGGTCGACCTCGTCACTCGGGTCGACACAGACGGTGAGCCGGTCTGGCACGGGCGCAGCACGTACCTTGCGCGCGGGGCCCGCGCGCCGGAGGGAGTGACCTCGCCGGCGCCGACGCCGCCGGAAGCCCCGGACGGCCCCGCGGTCGCGACGTGGCGGGTGGGTGCCGACACCGGGCGGCGCTACGCGGGCGTCAGTGGTGACGTGAACCCGATCCACCTGCACCCGCTCGCCGCGCGTGCGTTCGGTTTCCCGCGGGCCATCGCCCACGGGATGTGGACCGCCGCCCGGGCGCTCTCCGCGTTGCAGGGCCGACTACCGGCGGCGATCACCTACGACGTGTCGTTCGGCAAACCCCTGCTGCTGCCCGGCACGGTCGAACTGCACGCCGCACCGGTGGACCGCGGCTGGCATCTCGCTGTTCGCACGGATGACCGCACGTACCTCACGGCCGTCGTCCGGGAGGCGGGTGCGTAGCTGCGCTGACGGGGACGCTCCGAGGCACCGTGTTCTAGGAGCAGCCGGGGATGGCGGGGCGGCAGTTGTTGGGCTGGTTGGCGACCACGGTGCTGGTGGTGATCGTGACCGTGCCGGCGAGCCGGAAGATGCCACCGCCGTCGGCGCCGCTACCGACCGCCCGGTTGGTGATCACTGCCACGTTCTGCAGGACAGTGGTGCCCGTGTCGTTGTAGATGCCGCCGCCTTGGGCGTCCGTTCCGGTCGCGGTGTTGCCCAGGACCTGGCCGTTCCTGACGGTCAGCGAGTCGCCGTTCCACAGGCCGCCACCTTCCGCCTCGTCGCCGCCGGCGACGTTGTTCAGGACCGGGCTGCCGGAAAGCGTCAGGTCGCCGAAGTTCCACACACCCCCGCCGGACGCACCTGAACCCGTCGCGTCGTTGCCGTCGATACGAGTGTTGTTCAGGGTGAGTGGGCTCGCGTTGAGGATTCCACCGCCGAAAGGCTCGGCGGCCCCGGTGATCGCATGATTGCCGATGACCGTGCTGCCGGTGAAGGTGGCTGTGGTTCCTTGGTTGTTGAAACCACCGCCTTGAACCGCGGTGTTGTTGCTGAGGGTGCTGTTGTTGACCTCCACCGTGCCCAGACTGTAGATCCCGCCGCCTACCTGGGCAGCGGTGTTGCCGGTGACGGTGCTGGTGGAGAGGGTGAGGCGGCCGCCGTCGACGAAGATCGCACCGCCGTTGTCGGCGCGGCCGTTGCGCAGTGTGAGAGCGCTCAGGGTCAGGGTCGATCCGGGGGCGACTCGGAAGAACCGGAAGTCCGGGGCCGACGACGAACGGGTGATCGTCGCGGAGTTGCCGTTGATGCGAACCGGCGTGGTGATGATCGGCAGACCGTTATCGGGGTTCTCCGGTGTGGTGAGCGTGTAGGTGCAGGCGGGGGTGAGGTTCAGCGTTCCACCGCCGGCCGTGTTGGCGGCGGCCACCGCGTTCTTGAGGGCGGCCTCGTTGCACGGCACAAGGCTTTGTGCGAACGCCGTCGCAGGCAGACCCAGCAGAACGCTGCTCAGAACAACCGTCCCAACCAGGAACCTACGACCACGCAGCATCGACGACCGTCTCTCGTATTCCAGGGGCGATGAGTTGTACGGCCGGCACGTTAGAGAGGCTCTGTGCGCAGGACGCGAACCCGGCCGTGGCAGTCATTCGATCGACAACACCGATTCACCCACCGGAGGAATGCGCGTGGGTCTCCCGACAGGGACACATGGCGCTGAATCGGTGCGCCTGGAACAGCGATACGTGACCATGTCGCAGAGGGCGGCCTTGCTCGGGCGACGGGTGTCGGCTCGGGGGTTTCGGGCTCTAAGGTGCTCGATCATGGCCCGGTTCGTGATCGACCGGTCGACACGGATCTCGCTCGCTGTGGTCGTGCTGATCGCCAACCTCGCCGGTGCCGCCGTGGTGCTCGTGCTCGCGGCGTGGGTTCTGCCCGAGGGGCCGCTCGCCGACCCGTCCACCGTGCGGCTGATCAACCTCCTGACGTTCTGTGGGTACCTGGTGCTCGCTGTGCCGGTCGGGCTGCTCTGGGGTGCCCTGCGCTTCCGGCTTCCCCGGGGGGACGCCGACACCGAGCAGCACCTGGTGCTCCACGGTCCGCTGCGACTGGTCACCGTGCAGGCCGTGCTGTGGGGAGTGGCCGCCGCCCTGTTCGTCGTCCTGAACGCCGGCTGGTCCCTGCGGCTCGCGGCGTCGGTCGGGGAGACGATCGTGCTCGGCGGGATCACCACGTGCGCGCTGTCGTACCTGCTCAGCGAGCGCATCCTGCGGCACACGGCAGCGCGCGTGCTGTCCGCGAACCCGCCGCGGCAGCGGGTACTGCCCGGCGTGGTCGTGCGGGCGCTGCTCTTCTGGGCGCTCGGCACGGCGGTGCCGGTGGTCGGGCTGCTGCTGTCCGCGGTGTCGGCCCTGGCCTACGGGGACGTGTCGCCGGGACGGCTCGCCGTGATCGTGCTGACCGTCGGTGGCGCGGCGCTGGTCGCCGGTCTGCTGGTGACCGTCGGGGCGGCCAGGGCGGTGGCCGACCCGGTGAACGCGGTGCGCCGCGCGATGCGCCGGGTGCAGGGCGGTGATCTCGAGGCGAACGTCACCGTCTACGACGGCACCGAGCTCGGGCAGTTGCAGTCCGGCTTCAACACGATGGTCGCGGGTCTGCAGGAGCGGGAGCGCATCCGTGACCTGTTCGGCAGGCACGTCGGACGGGACGTGGCCCGTGCCGCCGCTGCTACGGGAGAGGTCCGGCTCGGCGGCGAGGTGCGTCGGGTGGCGGCGCTCTTCGTCGACCTCGTCGGCTCCACTACGCTCGCCGCGCAGCGCCCGCCCGCCGAGGTGGTCGGACTGCTCAACCGCTTGTTCGCCGTGGTCGTCGAGGTGGTCGAGGAGCACGGCGGCTGGGTCAACAAGTTCGAGGGGGATGCCGCCCTCGCGGTGTTCGGAGCGCCCGTCGGCATCCCGGATCCAGCGGGCTCCGCGCTGGCCGCCGGCCGGGTGCTGGCCGCGCGGCTGACCGCCGAGCTGCCGGAGGTCACAGCGGGGATCGGCATCTCCGCGGGCGACGCCGTGGCGGGGAACGTGGGTGACGTGCGCCGCTACGAGTACACCGTGATCGGAGACCCGGTGAACGAGGCCGCGCGGCTCACCGAACTGGCCAAGGCCGCGCCCGGCCGGGTGCTCGCCGCCGGGTCCGCGGTCGATCTTGCGGGCGCGTCCGAGGTGGCTCGATGGACGGTCGGCGACGCGGTCGTGCTGCGTGGCCGGGGCGCGGCGACCAGGCTCGCGAGCCCGAACGACAACCCGAAACCGGGGGAACCGATCGTCGAAACGGATGGGCGCCGCGGAACCCGTCAGAATCTTGGTGCTGGATGACCGAAAACCGCGTGGATGGGGTAGGTGTCCGGAGCTAGCGTCAGCGCGTGACCCAGCAGGCGCCCGCGCGCGTCGTACCTCCCGTCCCCGCCTCCCGCTACCGGTGGGGCGCCTTGGCCGCCGTCGTGGTCACGGTGTGCGCGTGGGCGTCGGCGTTCGTCGCCATCCGCGCCGTCGGGCAGTCCTACGGCGCCGGTTCGCTGGCACTGGGTCGCCTTCTCGTCGGGTGCCTCGCCCTCGGCGCCGGACTGCTGGTCAGCAGGCGCTGGGTCACCCCGACCGCGCGGGAGTGGGGGCTGATCGCCCTGTGCGGGGTTGCGTGGTTCGGCGTCTACAACGTGGCGCTGAACGCAGCGGAGCAGCAGGTCGACGCGGGGACCGCGGCGATGGTGGTGAACGTCGGCCCGATCCTGATCGCGCTGTTCGCGGGGTGGCTCCTCGGCGAGGGCTTCCCGCGGTGGCTCGTGGTGGGGGCACTGATCGCGTTCGGTGGAGCCGTGCTCGTCGGAGCGTCCACCGCGCAGCTGGACCGGTCCGACCTCCTCGGCGTGGTGCTCTGCCTCGTCGCGGCCGTCACCTACGCGGTCGGTGTGCTCTCGCAGAAGTCGGCGCTGCGCAGGCTGCCCGCCCTGCAGGTCACATGGCTGGCGTGCACGATCGGCGCCGTCGCGTGCCTGCCGTTCGCGCCCGCGCTGTTCGCCGACGTGGCCGCCGCCCCCGCCGAGGCGACGGCCGGCCTGGTGTACCTCGGTCTCGTGCCCACCGCGCTGGCCTTCAGCACCTGGGGCTACGCCCTCGCGCGGATGGACGCCGGGCGGTTGGGCGTCACGACGTACGTCGTCCCGCCGATCACGATCGTGATGTCGGCCGTGCTGCTCGGTGAGCTCCCAGCGGCGCTGGCGCTCGTCGGGGGCGCGATCTGCCTGATCGGTGTCGCGCTGTCCCGACGCCGGTAGCAGGTCAGGGCTCGTCCTTCCACGGCGGCGCCACCAGGACGAAGCGGACGCATTGACCGGGCCGTACCTGGGCCGCCCGGTCGACGTCGGCGTCGAGCACCACGGCAGCCACCGGGTATCCGCCCGTCACCGGATGGTCGGCGAGGAACAGCACCGGCTCCCCGCCGGGCGGCACCTGAACGGCTCCCCGCACCATGCCCTCGGTCGGCAGCTCGCCGGAACCGGCGCGCTCGATCCGCCCGCCCTCCAACCGCATCCCGACCCGGTCGCTGCGGCTCGACGCCGTCCAGATGGTGCGGGCGAGAGCGTCCGGATCAGCGAGGCGGTCCGCGCGCGGACCGGGAACGGCCCGCAGCGTGACGGGGCCGCCGGTCGGTACCGCCACCGGAGCCACGTCCACCAGCGGCAGCTCGGACGGCTCCGGCCCGAGGGGGAGCACGACGCCGGGTTCGAGCTTCGGCGGGCCGAGCCCGGCGAGCACGTCCGTGCTACGCGACCCGAGCACCGGATCGACGGCGATACCGCCGCGTACGGCGAGGTAGGTGCGCAGGCCGGTCGCGGGTGTCCCGAGTCGCAGCACCTGACCCGGTCGCAGTGTCAGAAGCGCGTGGTGCCCGGCGGGGCAGCCGTCGATGTCCGCCGGGGCCGGGGCACCGGTCAGCGCAACGGTGAGCGGCACGGGGTTCTGCTCCGCCGCGCGCACGGTCAGGCCGCCGAACACCACCTCGATGCCTGCGGCGTCCTCCGAGTTGGCCACGAGCCGGTTGGCCAGGCGGAGCGCGAAGCGGTCGGCGGCTCCCGAGCGTCCCACGCCGGACGCGGCGAGCCCCGGTCGTCCGAGGTCCTCGACGAGTGCCAGTGCGCCGGTGGCCAGCACCTCCAAGGCTCGCTTGCTCACCGCACTCCCTCGCTGCGCTCGGTCGGCGCTGCGCGAAGGCGCTGTGACACTGATTCGCTCGCAAGCTCGCTCACCGGGCCTCCACGAACCGGACGGTGCCCCCGGGCTCGAGCAGGGCACCACGCTCGAGATCCCACAGCACCGCGTCGGTGCGACCGATCAACTGCCAGCCGCCGGGCGACGCGCGAGGGTAGATACCGCTGAACTCACCCGCCAGCCCGACCGACCCCGGCGGCACGGACGTCCGTGGCTCGGCCCGGCGCTCGACGTCCAGGCGTGGATCGCCCCCTGCGAGGTAGGCGAAGCCCGGCGCGAACCCGCCGAAGGCGACCCGCCACGGCGTGCCCGTGTGCGCCTCGACCACACCCGCCGCGCCGAGCCCGGTGAGCCGCCCCACCTCGTCGAGGTCGGGCCCGTCGTAGACGACCGCGATCTCGATGTCCTTCCCGTCCGGCGGCGGCGCGCCCGGCTCCACGGGCAGCGCGAGCACCGCCCGGCGGGCCGCGACCAGGTCGGTGCGGGGGACGAAGGTGAGCAGCACCGTCCGCGCCGCAGGGACGACGTCGAGCACGCCGTCGGGTGGGTCCGCGCGCACGGCGTCAGCCAGCGCGAGCACCTCGGGTAGTCCGTCGACCTCGATGAGCAGCCCGGCGTCCCCGTACGGCAGCACCTTCACCCTGCGCGCTCCCCGGCGAACGGCGTCACCTCGACACCCGCGCCGTCCAGGCCCGCTCGGACCGCCGTGGCCATCGCCACCGCTCCGGGGGAGTCGCCGTGCACGCACGCCGACTCCGCGTCCACCCGTACCTCGCTGCCGTCCACGGCTGTCACGATCCCGGACTCGATCATCCGCAGCAGCCGCGCGGTCACCTCGTGCGGGTCGTGCAGCAGCGCGCCCGGCTGCGAGCGGGGCACGAGCGTGGCCTCCGGGGTGTATCCGCGGTCGACGAAGAACTCGCGCACCGTCCGCAGTCCGGCGGCCTCGGCCGCGCGCAGCAGCGCCGAGCCGGGCAGCCCGAGCACGGGCAGCGATGCGTCGTACGCGCGGACCGCCGCCACCACCGCCTCGGCCTGCGCCTCGTGGTGCACCACCGCGTTGTAGAGGGCTCCGTGCGGTTTGACGTAGCGCACCGCGGTGCCGCTCACGCGGCACATCCCGTCGAGTGCACCGATCTGGTACACGATGTCGTCGGCCAGTTGACCCGGCTCCACGTCGATGAACCGGCGGCCGAACCCCGCCAGGTCGCGATAGCCGACCTGCGCGCCCACCACCACCCCGGACGTGGCGGCCTTGGCACAGGTGTGGCGCAGCGTCGAGGGGTCGCCGGCGTGGAAGCCGCAGGCCACATTGGCCGAGGTGACGAGGTCGAGCATCGCGTCGTCGTCGCCGAGCACCCACCGGCCGAACGACTCGCCGAGATCAGAGTTGAGGTCCACGCTCACAGGGTTGTCCAATCCGCTTCGCGGGGAACCGGGACGCGCCGGATCACGGCCGCTCAGGGTCTCCGGAGCCTATGGATCGCCGGACAACGCGGCAAGGACGAGCCCGGCGGGCCACCCGTCGTCGCGCCTCCGGCAGGCAGGATCGACGTCATGACGGATGATTCTCCTGCTGCACTCGTGACCGGTGGCGGCAGCGGCATCGGACGGGCCACCGTGCGGCGGCTGGTGAAGGACGGCTGGCGTGTCGTGGTCGCGGACCTCAACGCCGACAACGGCGAGGCGACGGCCGCCGAGCTCGGTGCGGCCGCCCGGTTCGTGCGTACCGACGTGGCGCAGGAGCCCGACGTGCGCGCCGCCGTCGACGCGTGCGTGGACCGATTCGGCCGGATCGACTGCGTGGTGAACAACGCCGGTGTCGGGGGCGCCTTCGGGCGGATCACCGAGATCGAGGTCGAGGACTGGGACTACACGTTCGCCGTGCTGGTGCGCGGGGTGTTCCTGGGGATCAAGCACGGGGCCGCCGCCATGCAGGCAGCCGGGCGGGGCGGGTCGATCGTCAACGTCGCCTCGATCGCCGGGTTCGCGGCGGGTGCGGGACTGCAGGCCTACTCGGCCGCGAAGGCCGCCGTGATCAACCTCGGCAAGGTGGCCGCCACCGAGCTCGGGCCCGATCGGATCCGCGTCAACACGGTGTGCCCCGGCCTGATCGAGACGCCGCTGGTCGGTGCGGGCCGCGCTGACGCCGCCGACCGGATGGCCGCGGCGATCGACAAGGCGCAGCCGTGGCCGGACCTGGGGCGCCCGGATGACATCGCCGAGGTCATCGCGTTCCTCGCCGGGCCCGCCGTGCCGTTCCTCACGGGCGAGCAGATCACCGTGGACGGAGGCGTGATCGCCGCCGGGCCGCGGCTGGACGAGGCGTACGGCGGGGATCCGGGTGCGCGCGGCTACGTGGGCGTCAACCGCGGCACGACGGGCGAGGGGCCCACGGTGCGCCGTCAGCCCTGATCTGCGCCCGGCGCCCGCGACTGGACCGGCGGCGCGCTCGCACGGACCTCTCGGACGAGCGCGCCGCTCGTTCAGCTCGGTTGCGAGTCCCGGCGGCGGTCAGCCGGTGTTGCGCAGACCCGCGGCGATGCCGTTGATGGTCAGCAGCAGCGCACGGTGCAGGTCGGGGTCGGGTTCGTCGGTGGTACGGCGCTGGCTGAGCAACTCGACCTGCAGGTGGTGCAGGGGTTCGAGGTAGGCCGCGCGCACCGCGAGGGTGTTGCGCAGCACCGGGTGGCGGGCCAGGAGGGTGGAGCTCCCGGTGAGCCGCAGCACCTCGCCCAGGGTGCGCTCGTGCTCGGCGACGATGTCGTCGAAGATCGGGTGCAGGTCGGGCTCCACCAGCTCGGAGACGTAGAACCCGGCGATCCGCAGGTCGGTCTTCGTCAGCGTCATCTCGACGTTGCCGAGCAGGTTGGTGAAGAACGCCCACTCCCGCATCTCGTCGAGCACCTCGCCGTAGCCCGCCTCGCGCGCCGCACGCAGCCCCGTGCCGAGCCCGTACCAGCCGGGCACGACCATGCGGGTCTGCGTCCAGCCGAACACCCACGGGATGGCGCGCAGGTCGTCGAGGGTCGGGGCACCGCGGCCCGGCCGCCGGGACGGGCGGGAGCCGACGTTGAGCCGTCCCAGCTCGTCGACGGGGGTGGCCGACGCGAAGAACTCGGGGAGGCCGGGCCGCCCGACGAGCCCGCGGTAGGTGTCCCGTGCGGCGTTGCTGACGACGTCCATCACCTCGTCCCAGCGGTCCAGCTTGGCGCCACTCCAGCGAGCCGACTGGTGCAGGAGCGTGGCCTCCAGCACCGCGGCCAGCATGGTCTCGAGGTTGTCGTGGGCCAGTGCGGGCAGCGAGTACTTGTCGGAGATCACCTCTCCCTGCTCGGTGACCTTCATCGTGGCGTCCACCGACCCGAACGGCGCCGAGGCGACGGCCTCGGCGGACGGCCCGCCGCCGCGCCCGACCGAGCCGCCACGGCCGTGGAACAGCCGCAGCCTGACCCCGTGCTTGGCGCCGATGTCGCGCAGCTGGCGCTGCGCCCGGTGGATCTCCCATTGCGACGTGGTGATGCCGGCGCCCTTGTTGGAGTCCGAGTAGCCCAGCATCACCTCCTGGAGGTCGCCGCGGTTGCGGACGTGCTGGCGGTAGGCGGGCACGGACAGCAGGCCGTCGAGCAGCTCGCCCGCCTGGGAGAGCTCCTCGACGGTCTCGAACAGCGGCACGAGGTCGATCGACGAGCGAGGGTTCCGGTGCAGCTCCACCATGAACGCCTCGCGAGCGAGGACGGCGACGGCCAGCACGTCGTCGACGCCCTGGCACATGGAGACGATGTAGGTCCGCGCCGCCTCCTGGCCGTACTCGTGCTGGACGTCGTGCAGCATGTCGAAGGTCGCCAGCACGTCCACGGCATCCGCGGGGAGGCCGTAGTGGCGACGCACCAGCGGGCGTCCGCCCTCCAGCTCGCGGGCGAGGAGCTGCGTGCGCTCCTCGCGGGACAGCTCCGCGTACGGCTTCGGCAGCTCGCCCAGCGCGTCGTAGACGGCGCCGAGGGCCTCGTGGTGGCGCGCGCTGTGCTCCCGGACGTCGAGCTCGGCGAGGTGCAGCCCGAGTGCCCTCGCGGTGCGCAGGGCACGGGCGAGCGTGCCGTCGGCGATGCGTCCGCCGAGGTGGCCACGCAAGGAGCGGTCGATCACCGCGAGGTCCTCGACGTACGCCTGCGAACCCAGGTAGTCGCGCCCCGGCTGGTGCTCACCGTGCTGCTTGATGCGCGCGTGGGTGTTCGCGAGCCGCGCCCGGACGTAGGAGAGCTTGAGCCGGTACGGCTCGTGCGCGTTGAGCCGGATGAACCGGTCGTGGATCTGCGGAAGCGCCCGGCGGTCGCGCGCCAGCGAGCTGCGCAGCTCCTCGGACACGCCGATCACGCGGGTGGAGATGCTCAGCTCGCTGACCAGGTCCTCGACCAGGCCCTCGTGGATGCGGATGGCCCGGTCCGAGTACAGCTCCAGCACCTCGCGCGTCACGGCCGGGGTGACGTTGGGGTTCCCGTCGCGGTCGCCACCGACCCAGCAGCCGAGCGCGAGCGGACGCGCCCCCTCGGGCACGGTGAAACCGGCCGCGCGTACCTCGCGCTCGAACTCGCCGAGCAGCTCGGGCACGGCGGTACGGCCCAGCTGCTCCATGTACCAGCCGATCGCCCGGGCCTCGTCGGCGACGGTCGGCTTGTCGGGGCGCAGCTCGTCGGTCTGCCAGAGCAGGTCGACGAGGGCGGCGAGCTCCTCGTCCGGCGCCCCCCGGTCCAGGGCGGTGGCCACGCGCCGCACGATCGCGAGCACCGACTGGCGGGAGGACTCGGTGGGGTGCGCCGTGAACACCGGCCGCAGTTCGGTGCGGGCCAGCACGGCCTGCACCTCCGCATGGTCGGGTCCGCCCTCGTCGGTGGAGCGGGCGAGCCGCTCCATGAGCCGGCGCAGTGGGCCGCGACCGTCGGGATCGGAGCCGGCGAGCTCCCTGGCCCGGTGGCGCTGCTCCGCGATGTTGGCGAGCTGGAAGTACTGCGAGAAGGCCCTCGCCAGCGACACCGCGGTGCCGGTGTCCAGCCCGGAGAGCAGCTTGGTGACCTCGGCGTCCCCGTCCCCGCCCGCCGCGATCGCCGACCGCGAGAGCCGCCGGACCTGCTCGACGAGCTCCAGCAGCTCGGGCCCACCGTGGTGCGCGAGGGTCTGGCCGAGCATCGTCGAGAGCCGCCTGATGTCGGCGCGCAGGGCGTCGTGCCCGGACGCCGAGATCACACCGGCATGGGCCGCGACGTCGCGGGGAGCGCCGTCGGACCGCGCGGTGGCGGCGTCGGAAGGCGACAGATCCGGTGGCCCGGTGTCGAACATCGAGCGCACAAGATCGCTCACTGGCGTCTCCGATTCGGCCGTCGGGGCCGTTCGCGCCGGTGGGAACGACAGGACGAGCCGACATCGTCCCCTCTCCACGGTGCCGCGCGCCAGCCCCTGGACCGTCCGGAATGGATCAGCCGGGCAGGTCCAGCAGCGCCGCGAGCGCCATCCGCGTCAGCACCGCCGCCACGGCGGGTGCGCGCTCCACGTCGAACCCCGGGGCGCTGTGCGGGGTGGAGTTCAGCAGGCCGAACGCGCCGTGCGCGGCGATCCGGGCCGACTCGACGGGCAGACCGGGGTGCACCCGCTGCAGCGCGTCCACCCAGATCTCCACGTAGGTGCGCTGGAGCAGACGCACCCTCCTGCGTGCCTCGACCGGCAGGTTCGCCAGGTCGCGGTCCTGCACCACGATCAGCTCCGGCTCGCGCAGGGCGAAGTCGGCCTGGAACTCGACGAGAGCCGTCAGCACCGTCCGCGGGTCGTCCGACGACCTGGCGCGGGCCTGTCCGCCGGCGAGCAGGTGCTCGCTGATGCCGATGAGCATCTCGGCGAGCAGCGCCTCCTTGCCGGGGAAGTGCCGGTACAGCGCGGGTCCGCTGACCCCGACCGCCGCTCCCAGGTCGGCGATGCTCACGCCGTGGAAGCCGTGCTTGGCGAACAGCTGCGCCGCGACCGTGAGGATCTGCTGCCGCCTACCGCCTGCCGGCACCACCGGGGACGCTGCCACCCGGGCAGCGTAGCCCTCGTGTTAATACCTGCTAACCCACTTGTGGTCGCCCTCAGCAGGGTCACAGCGCCGATCGTTACGCTCGTAGGATGGCCCGGCTACCGAAGGCGATTCGCGCGCGCCTCGGCGTCCGCACAGCGTCGGCGCTGTCTGCCGCCGCGGTGGTCGCCATTGCGTTGATCGTCGCGGGTGCGGCGCTCGTCTTCCTGGTCGGCCAGTCGCTGCGGGCCACGGTGAAGGACTCCGCCGAGGACCGGACGAAGCAGATCGTCGAGCGGGTCGAGGGCAACTACGAGGGCTCGGCCAACGAGAACGCCCGAGAGGCGATCGACGTCCTCGCCACCCCGGACGACCTGGTCCAGGTGCTCGTCAGGTACGAGTCGGACGACGACGAGGACCACGTCACGGTGATCGAGGCCGGTAGCGACGCCGCAGGCCGGGCGGCGGCGCTGTCCACGATCACACCCGACGACGGGAAGTCCGTCGTGTTGCCCAACACCGAGGTCAGGCGCGCCGACGGCGTCCCGGCCAAGGTCGTGCTGGTGGCGGCCGGGGCGGTGTCCGCGGGCGACCACGTCGTCGTACTGGTGGCGATGCCGCTGAAGCCCGTCGACGACGCCACCAGCACGTTGTTGTTCTACCTGATGTTCGGCGTGCCGATCCTCATCCTCATCACCGGGCTCACCACGTACTTCTTCGCGGGACGGGCGCTGCGCCCGGTGGAGGCGATCCGGTCGCGCGTGGCCGCGATGAGCGAGAAGGACCTGTCCCAGCGCGTCCCCGTGCCCCCCGCTCGCGACGAGGTGGGCCGCCTGGCCGAGACGATGAACGCGATGATCGAGCGGCTGCAGGACGCTCAGGGCGTCCAGCGCCGGTTCGTCGCCGACGCCAGCCACGAGCTGCGCAGCCCGCTCGCCACGATCGCCACCGGTCTCGAGCTCATGCAGCGCGGCTCGAACGAGCCCGGCACCGTCACGGCGCTGCGGGGTGAGACCGAGCGGCTCAACCGGCTGGTCGACGCGCTGCTGCTACTCGCCAGGGCCGACGAGCGCGGGCTGCAGCCGCGCCGCGAAGAGGTCGACCTCGACGAGGTCGCCGAGTCCGAGCGTGGCCGCCCCTCCGAGAGCCGGGTGGTGGCCGAGGTGCAGACCGAGCCGGTTCGCGTGATCGGAGACCGCGGCCAGCTGGCCAGGGTCGTGCGCAACCTCGTCGACAACGCGCGCCGGCATGCCCGCTCCCGGGTGGTCGTCAGGGTCATGCGGGAGGGCGGTATGGCGGTGGTGGAGGTCTCGGACGACGGACCGGGTGTGCCCCTCGAGGACCGGGCCAGGGTGTTCGACCGGTTCGTACGCCTCGACGCGGCCCGGGCCAGGGCGGACGGAGGCTCCGGGCTGGGCCTGGCGATCGTCGCCGAGGTCGTGGCGGCCCACGGCGGCACCGTGGAGGTGGACGACGCGACGATCGGCGGGGCGCGGTTCCGCGTGCGCCTGCCCGCGCAGCCGCCCGTGCCCGTCGGCGACCGCACCCCGGCTGTCCCGTGGCAGCCCGTCGCTCCCACGCCGACGGCGCCCACCCCAGCGGTTGCGCACTTGCAGCAGCCGGTGCGCGACGAGGATGCGAAGCGCGATCCGGAAACGAGGCCGTGGGGCCTGCCGGCCGTCCCGACCAGCCCGCCCGTCGGTCTCCCGTCGCCGCGGCGCCGGTCGGCTCAGCCGGGCATGCCGGGCGGTCAGCCCGGCTCGGTCATCCGGTAACCCACCCCGCGCACGGTGTCGATGCTCCGCGTGCCGAACGGCGTGTCGATCTTGCGGCGGAGGTAGCCGACGTACACCTCGACGACGTTGACCTCGCCCTCGTAGTGGGCGTCCCAGACGGCGCGCAGGATGTCGGTCTTCGTGACGACCTCGCCGGCGTGGCGCATCAGGTGTTCCAGCACGCCGAACTCGCGCGGGGTCAGCGTGATCTCGGTGTCTCCGCGGTGCACCCGGTGGCGGGCGGGGTCGAGCCGCAGCGTGCCGACGTTCAGCACGGCGGGTCTGGCTTCCCCGGAGCGCCGCAGGAGGGCGCGCAGCCGGGCGAGGAGCACGACGAACGAGAACGGCTTGACGAGGTAGTCGTCGGCGCCGAGGTCGAAGGCGTCGGCCTCGTCGTACTCACCGTCCTTGGCGGTCAGCATGAGCACCGGGGTCCAGATCGACGCCGCGCGCATCCGTTCCAGCACGCGGTAGCCGGACAGGCCGGGCAGCATGATGTCGAGCACGACGACGTCATGTTGGTGAGTGCTCGCCGCTGCCAAGCCGGCGAGGCCGTCGTGCACGACGTGCACGGAGTGGCCCTCGTTGGTCAACCCACGCCGCACCATCTCGGCCAGCGGTACCTCGTCCTCCACCAGCAGTACCCGCACGATCAAACCGTATAGGGCATGGGCGGGGTGTCCCTCCTCCCACCCGCCGTGGCGGTACTGGCATCACCCGGTTAATGAGCGTTAACATCGGCGCCAGTCGACCGAGGGAGTCAGCATGCCCGTCGTCATGTCCGCTCCGGTGCTGCGCAGCGCGGTCGACCCAGCGGGGCAGGACTCCGCACGTCACACCGCTGCGCACCGGGAGCTGGTCGCCGACCTGCGGCAGAAGATCGCGGCGGCCCGGCTGGGCGGCCCCGAACGTTCCCGCATCCGCCACGTCGAGCGCGGCAAGATGCTGCCGCGCGATCGGGTGGACTCGCTGGTCGACCCGTCGAGCCCGTTCCTCGAGCTGTCGCCGCTCGCCGCCGGTGGGATGTACGACGACGAGGCCCCCGGTGCCGGCCTGATCACCGGCGTCGGACGGGTGGCGGGGCGCGAGTGCGTGATCGTGGCCAACGACGCCACCGTCAAGGGCGGCACCTACTACCCGATGACGGTCAAGAAGCACCTGCGCGCCCAGGAGGTGGCGCTGCACAACCGGTTGCCGTGCATCTACCTCGTCGACTCCGGGGGCGCGTACCTCCCGGAGCAGGACAACGTCTTCCCCGACCGGGAGCACTTCGGTCGCATCTTCTACAACCAGGCCACGATGTCCGGGCTCGGCATCCCGCAGATCGCGGCGGTCCTCGGCTCCTGCACAGCGGGCGGTGCGTACGTACCCGCGATGAGCGACGAAGCCGTGATCGTGCGCAACCAGGGCACGATCTTCCTGGGCGGCCCGCCGCTGGTGAAGGCGGCCACCGGCGAGGTGGTCACGGCCGAGGAGCTGGGCGGGGGCGACCTGCACTCGCGGATCTCCGGGGTCACCGACCACCTCGCGAACGACGACGCGCACGCCCTGCGGATCGTCCGCTCGATCGTCGCGACGCTGGGGCAGCGCCCGGTGCGGCCCTGGGACGTCGTGCCCACCGAGGAGCCCGCCGTCGATCCCGCGACGCTCTACGACGCGGTGCCCACCGACTCACGCACGCCCTACGACGTGCGCGAGGTGATCGCGCGGATCGTCGACGGTTCCCGCTTCCACGAGTTCAAGGCCGAGTACGGCACAACTCTCGTCACCGGATTCGCGCGGTTGCACGGGCACCCCGTCGGAATCGTCGCGAACAACGGGATCCTCTTCTCCGAGTCGGCGCTCAAGGGCGCGCACTTCATCGAGCTGTGCGACCAGCGCGGTGTCCCGCTGGTGTTTCTCCAGAACATCTCCGGCTTCATGGTCGGCCGCGAGTACGAGGCCGGCGGAATCGCGAAGAACGGGGCGAAGATGGTGACGGCCGTCGCCTCCACGCGGGTCCCGAAATTCACCCTGATCATCGGTGGCTCCTTCGGCGCGGGGAACTACTCGATGTGCGGGCGGGCCTATTCGCCGAGGTTCCTCTTCATGTGGCCCAATGCGCGTATCTCGGTGATGGGTGGCGAGCAGGCGGCCACGGTGCTCTCCGCTGTGCGCGGCGACGGGAACGGCGAGTCCGAGGAGTCCTTCAAGGAGCGCATTCGCGCCCAGTACGAGCACCAGGGCCACCCGTACTACTCCACTGCGCGGATCTGGGACGACGGCGTGATCGACCCCCTCGACACGAGAACGGTCCTGGGCTTGGCGTTGAGCGCAGCGGCCAATGCCCCCCTCGAGACGCCCCATTTCGGCGTCTTCCGGATGTGACTTCCCCGACCAGCAGGAAGGCTTCGCGTGTTTGACACCGTGCTCGTCGCGAACCGGGGTGAGATCGCCGTGCGCGTGCTGCGCACGCTGCGGCGGCTCGGCGTGCGTTCCGTCGCCGTGTACTCCGATGCCGACGCCGACGCTCCCCACGTCGCGCTGGCCGACGTCGCCGTCCGGATCGGGCCGGCGCCCGCCGCGCAGAGCTACCTGTCGATCCCGGCGGTGATCGAGGCTGCGCGGGCCACGAGCGCGCAGGCCATCCACCCTGGCTACGGGTTCCTGAGCGAGAACACCGCCTTCGCCGCGGCCTGCGACGAGGCCGGCATCTCGTTCGTCGGGCCACCGGCCACCGCGATCGAGGCGATGGGCGACAAGATCCGCGCCAAGCAGACCGTCGCCAAGGCGGGCGTGCCCGTCGTCCCGGGCTCGGACGGCGCAGGCCTCTCCGACAACGACCTGATCGCGGCCGTCGAGCAGATCGGGTACCCGGTGCTGCTCAAACCCAGCGCGGGCGGTGGTGGCAAGGGCATGCACGAGGTGCACCGTCCCGACCAGCTCGCCGACGCCATCGCAACGGCCCGGCGCGAGGCCCGCGGATCCTTCGGTGACGACACGCTGCTGGTGGAGCGGCTCGTGAGCACCCCTCGGCACATCGAGATCCAGGTCATGGCCGACACGCACGGCAACGTCATCCATCTCGGTGAGCGCGAGTGCAGCCTGCAGCGGCGCCACCAGAAGATCGTGGAGGAGGCGCCGTCGGCGCTGCTCGGCGAGACGCAACGCGCCGCGATGGGCGCCGCGGCGGTCGAGGCGGCCCGCGCGGTGGGCTACACCGGCGCGGGCACGGTGGAGTTCATCGTGGAGGGCGACCGGGCCGACGGCGATCTCGCCTCGAACGGGGCCTTCTACTTCATGGAGATGAACACCCGGCTCCAGGTGGAGCACCCGGTCACCGAGATGGTCACGGGGCTCGACCTCGTCGAGCTGCAGCTGCGGGTGGCCGCGGGCGAGCCGCTGCCGATCGGGCAGGAGGACGTGCGCCTTACCGGGCACGCGGTGGAGGCGCGGGTCTATGCCGAGGACCCGGCCTCGGGCTTCCTGCCGACGGGTGGCCGGATCCTCGCGCTGCACGAACCGCAGGGGCCGGGGGTGCGGATCGACTCGGGCGTGGCGGAGGGGTTCGTCGTCGGCTCGGACTACGACCCGATGCTCGCCAAGGTCATCGCCCACGGCAGCGACCGGCCCGAGGCCCTGCGTCGCCTGGACGCCGCCCTGCGCGACACCGTGCTGCTCGGCCTCGACACCAACGTCGGCTTCCTGCGCGCCCTCCTCGCCGACGACGACGTCCGCGCGGCGCGGCTGGACACCGGCCTCGTCGGCCGCCGCGGCACCGCGTGGACCACGTCGGAGCTGCCCGCCGACGTGCTGGCCGCCACCGCGGCCCACGCGATGCTCGCGCTCGAACCCGCCGGGCCGGTGGTGGACCCCTTCGACGTGCCCGGCGGCTGGCGCGTCGGTGAGCCTGCCTGGACCACGTGGCAGATGCTGGTGTCCGGGCACGAGCCCGTCGTCGTGCGGGTTCGCGGGCGCGCAGGGGCGGCCGAGTGCGTCGTCGGCGACGACCCTCCGGTCGGTCTGCGGGCCCGTTGCGTCCCGGGGTCGCGCGACCTCGAGGTGACGGTGGACGGCGTCACCCGTCGCTACCAGTGCGCCCATGCAGACAGCACGTTGTGGATCGGCCGTGACGGGCTCGCCTGGGGCGTTCGTGAGCAGGCCCCCCTCGAAGCGGCGGCCACGGCCGATGAGGGCGCCGGCGGCCCTGTGCTCTCCCCGATGCCCGGCACCGTCACCGTCGTCGAGGTCACCGAGGGCCAGCAGGTGCGCGCGGGCCAGCGGCTCGTGGTGGTGGAGGCCATGAAGATGGAGCACGTCCTCACCGCGCCCATCGACGGGGTGGTCCGCGAGCTGCGGGCCCGCACCGGCACCACCGTGGCGCGCGACGCCGCGCTCCTGATCGTCGAACCCGGCACCGAGGAGGAATGAGATGGACCTCACGTTGAGCGGCGAGCACGAGGCGCTGCGGGCCACCGTCGAGGACTTTGCGCGCAAGGAGGTGGCGCCGGTCATCGGGGAGTTCTACGAGCGTGGCGAGTTCCCGTACGAGATCGTGGCGAAGATGGGCGCGATGGGCCTGTTCGGCCTGCCCTTCGACGAGGAGTACGGCGGCATGGGCGGGGACTACTTCGCCCTGTGCCTCGCGCTGGAGGAGCTCGCCCGCGTCGACTCGTCGGTGGCGATCACCCTGGAGGCCGGGGTGTCGCTGGGGGCGATGCCGATCTACCGGTTCGGCTCCGAGGAGCAGAAGCGGGAGTGGTTGCCCGCGCTCGTCGCCGGCGAGCGGCTCGGCGCGTTCGGGCTGACCGAGCCGGGCGGCGGCTCGGACGCAGGCGCCACCCGCACCACCGCCCGGCTCGACGGCGACGAGTGGGTGATCAACGGCTCGAAGGCCTTCATCACCAACTCCGGCACCGACATCACCTCGGTCGTCACGGTCACCGCGATCACGGGCGGCACGGACGCCGCCGGGCGCCGGGAGATCTCGGCGATCATGGTTCCGGCCGGCACACCGGGTTTCCGGGTGTCGCAGAAGTACTCGAAGGTCGGCTGGTCGGCCTCCGACACCCGCGAGCTCTTCTTCGACGACTGCCGGGTGCCCGCAGGCAACCTCCTCGGGCAGCGGGGCCGCGGCTACGCCCAGTTCCTCTCGATCCTCGACGAGGGCCGCGTTGCGATCGCGGCGTTGTCGGTCGGGCTCGCGCAGGGCTGTGTGGACGAGTCGGTGCGCTACGCCCACGAGCGTGAGGCGTTCGGCAGGCCGATCGGCAGCTACCAGGCCATCCAGTTCAAGATCGCCGACATGGAGGCGCGGGCGCACACGGCGAGGCTGGCGTACTACGCCGCCGCGGCGAAGATGCTGGCAGGCGAGCCGTTCAAGAAGGAGGCGGCGATCGCGAAGCTGGTGGCCTCGAACGCGGCGATGGACAACGCCCGCGACGCCACACAGGTCTTCGGGGGCTACGGGTTCATGAACGAGTATCCGGTGGGTCGCTTCTACCGTGATGCGAAGATCTTGGAGATCGGCGAAGGCACCTCCGAGGTTCAACGGATGTTGATCGCCCGGCAGCTCGGCCTGTAGCACCCCGCTGGCGCCACGGGGGTCGTCCACCGGAGGATGGTGGGGTGAACGCCCTGTTCGCCCGGATAGTCGTGATTGTGAGCGGTGCCGCAATCTTGGTGGTGGAGACGCTCTCCACCCGGCTCGTGGCGCCTTACGTCGGTCTGACCATCGAGTCCACCACGGCCGTGATCGGTGTGGCGTTGGCCGGGATCGCGGCCGGTGCGTCACTCGGTGGCCGCTGGTCCGACGTGCTGCCACCGCGCCGGGTCGCCGCCGGTGCACTGGCCGTCGGCGGGCTGGGCGTGCTCGTGGTGCGCCCGCTGATCCGGCTCCTGGGTCCGGGGCTCGGCCCGGGCCCGTACGCGGCGGTGGTGCTGGTCGCGGTATCGACGCTCGTGTCGGTCACCGCGCTCGCGATGGTGACGCCTGCCGTCACCCGGGCTTGCCTTTCGAGCGTGGACGGCTCGGGCGCGGTGATCGGCAGGCTGTCGGCGGCCGGCACGCTCGGGTCACTGGCCGGGGTGTTCCTCACCGGTTTCGTGCTGGTGTCGTTGTTGCCGACCACGGTGATCCTGCTGGTCACGGCAGGAGCTTGCCTGACGCTGTCGGCGGTCACGGCCTCAGTTCGCACGCGGACAGCGGTGGCAGGGGTGGCCGTCGCGACGGCGGTGGCAGGCGCGCTGCTGGTGGTCGTGCCCGGGCGCTGCGACGTCGACACCGTCTATTACTGCGCCCGTGTCGAGACCGAACCGGGGGATCCGAACACCCGCATCCTCGTGCTCGACGATCTTCGCCACTCGGCTGTCGACCTCTCCGACCCCACCCGCCTGCAGTTCGCGTACACCCAGCGCTTCGCCGACGCGATCGACGCGGCCTTCCCGGGCAGGGGAGCGCTTCAGACGGTGCACCTCGGAGGGGGTGGGTTCACGATGCCCCGCTGGCTCGCGGCCACCCGTCCGGGCAGCACCTCCACCGTGCTCGAGGTGGACGCCGGGGTGGTCGAACTGGCCCGTCGCGAGCTGGACATCGACTCCATTCCCGGCACGTCGGTGCAGATCGGGGACGCCAGAACGTCGCTGGCGAGCGTGCCGACGGCGTCCGCCGACGTTGTGGTGGGCGACGCATTCGGCGAGCGGTCGGTGCCGTGGCATCTCGCCACGGCCGAATTCATGGGCGATGTGAACCGGGTGCTGCGCATCGACGGTGTCTTCGTGCTGAACGTGATCGACGACCAGCCGTGGCACCTGCTCGCCGCCGAGATGGCCACCGTCGCGAGCCGGTTCCCCCACGTCGCACTCCTGGTGCGACCGGATCAGCTCGCCCCGGGCGGCGGGGGCAACGCCGTGATCGTCGCATCCGACCGGCCGCTCGACGCCACCGCGATGGCCGCCCACGCCGCCGCTCACGGCGAGCCGAACTCGGTGCTCGGCGACGACGCCGCCCGCAACTTCGCCGCCGGTGCCCAAGTTCTCACCGACGACTGGGCGCCGGTCGACCAGCTGAGAGGCTGAGCACGGTACGGTCCGCACGACCCGAGGGGAAGGTGGCGTGGTGGCCAGCTGGGACGATCTTGTGTCCTTCGTCCGCGTGCGCTACGAGATCATGCGGCAGGTCGAGGACGAGCTGTGGTTCAACCTGCCGACGTCGGGCGAGCGCACCCAGCTCGTCGTGGTGCGGCTGGTGAGCGGAGAGGACTCCCACCAGTGGGCCCAGATCACGTCGCCGATCGGGCGGGCCGCCGACCTGGATCTCGCCCGGCTGCTCGTGCTCGCGGGTGAGTCGATCGCCGGCGGTGCCGTCGCCACCGACGGAGTGGTGCTCTTCCGCCACTCGATCCCGCTGGCGGACACCGCGCTCGACGGCTTCGACCGCTCGTTCCGCGTGGTGGTGGAGGTGGCCGACCGGCTCGAGCACGAGCTGACCGGCTCCGACGAGCACTGAGCCGGCGCACCGGAGCCTGAACGAACGGGCCCTCCGTCCAGAACTGGCGGACGAGGGCGCCGCTCGTCCCGGCCCTAGCCCGCTCGCCTGCTCGGAGTCACCCTGTCCAGCACGCCCGGCCGATCGGTCACGCCGACCAGCTCCGTGAGGGTCGGGTGGCCCGCCGCCAACAGCGCCGCGTCCTTACCGGGTTCCAGCGGCGTCGACATCCTCGCCGACTCGGAGTGCAGCACCTCGCCGTGCTCCCCGCTGCGGTGGTCGACGCGAACCTGGACCGTGCCGAACGTCGAGAGCCCGGCTTCACGCAGCTCCCCGACCTCGGCGATGGGCAGGTTGGGCACGTTCAGCGACAGGGCGGCGGGGTCCGGGGCCGCGAGCAGCACGTCGAGCACCTCGGGCAGGAGATGCAGCACGGTGTGCCAGTGGGGGTTCTCCGGCGCCGGGTCGGCGAGGTCCAGTGACACGGCCAGCCCGCGCCACCCGTGCATCAACCCGGCCAGCACCGCGTTCACCGTGCCGGAGTGCAGCACCGCGTGACCGAGGTTGGCCCCGAGGTTGATGCCGGACAGCACGACATCCGGCTCGGGGTCCAGCCAGCCGCGCCCTGCCGAGTGCACGATGAACGCCGGGTGCCCCTCCACCGCGTAGGCCGGCACACCGGGCAGGCCGGCGAGCTCCCGGCGGTGCACGCGGGTGCGGTTGCCGTCACGGATCGAGAGCACCGACCCACCGACACCGCTGGCGTCGACGTGTGGCGCGGCGACGACCACCTCGAACCCAGCGGCACGCGCTCCGTCGGCGAGCGCGTGCAGCCCGGGGGAGTCGATGCCGTCGTCGTTGGTGATCAGGGCACGGAGACGTCGCGAATGGGCCACCAGTTCACCGTAAGGGAGGAAGGTGACCTGGGGGCGACGCGCCCGTGACCCGCAACGGTCCCCGCCGCCACGGACGTAGGCTCCGCCAGTGGCCACCCGCATCCCCATGCCCCCCACGGGCGAGCAGTTCGAGATCCGCTCCGGTGCCGTCCGCGCGGTCGTCACCGAGGTCGGTGCGGGCCTTCGGGCCTTCGAGTCGGACGGTCGCCCGTACATCGAGACGTTCGACGAGTCGGCACGCCCACCACGCGGGTCCGGCAACGTCCTCGTCCCGTGGCCCAACCGCACCGCGCACGGGCGCTGGACGTGGAACGGGCAGCCGCAGCAGCTCTCGTTGAGCGAGCCCGCGGCAGGCAACGCGATCCACGGGCTGCTCCGCCACGCCTTCTACCGCACGGGCGAGCTCACGCCGGACACCGTCACGCTGCACGCCGTGGTCGCTCCGCAGCCGGGCTGGCCGGTGCCGCTCGAGACCAGCGTGCGGTTCGCCGTGCGGGCGGACGGGCTCACCGTCACCCACCGCGTGCGCAACGTGGGGGCCGATCCGGTCCCGTTCGGTGTCGGGGCGCACCCGTACCTTCGGGCAGGGGACGAGGCCACCGACGACTGCGTGCTCACGCTGGCGGCCGCGTCGACACTCCCGCTGGAAGGCGGCCTGCCCACGGGCCCGGCCGAGCCCGCCGATGGCGATCTCGACTTCCGGGCGGGTCGGCCACTTCGCGGCCGTGAGCTCGACCACGCCTTCGGCGACTGCACTCCTGCCGGCGGGGACACGGTGGTCCGCCACCGGCTGACCGGACGCACCGCGGGCGTCGAGCTGTGGGCCGATCCCGACTTCGCCTGGGTGCAGGTCTTCACCCCCGACGACCACCCCGGGCGGGGCCGCGCGGTCGCCGTCGAGCCGATGACCTGCCCTCCGGACGCGCTGAACTCCGGAACCGGGTTGCTCGTCGTCGAGCCGGGCGAGACGTGGAGCGGGAGCTGGGGCATCCGACCGCTGGAGATCTCCGGCTGATCGGGCAAGCTCGCCGCGTGGCGGGCATCGGGCCGTCCGAGGCACTCGCCGAAAACCGGCCCACCGCTGCCCCGCTACGGCATGAGTACCGGCTGGTCAACGACCCATAGCCACGACCCGTCCGACTGGCGGCGGGCGATCTCGACGGTCAACTCACCGGTGGTCAGCGTGGACACCGTGAGTGCCAGGTCGCCGCTCACCAGCGCTGGATGCTGCCTACCCGGCGAGAGCACCGGCGCGGCCGCCACGAACTGCTCGTACACCTTGCGGATCTCCGCATGTCCGGTCGCGAGGTTGCCCGGCGGAAACGCCAGCACAGCGTTCGGCTCGTACAACGCCACCAGCCCGTCGACGTCGCCCGCGTTGCCGCGCTCGATGAAGTATCTGCCCAGGTCGTTCGGCTCAGTGGCCACTGTCTTGCTTGTCATGCAGATGAGCCTCCCAACAAATTACGACATCCTGTGTCGTGTATTCCGATAACGTCCTTTCATGCGAGCCGATCGGTTGGTATCGCTGGTGCTGCTGCTGCGCCGGCACGGTCGGCTGTCCGCGGCCGCGCTGGCCGGCGAGCTGGAGGTATCCACGCGCACCGTGCTGCGCGACATCGAGGCGCTGTCCGCTGCCGGCGTCCCGGTCTACGCCGAGCGCGGCCGGCACGGCGGTTTCGCATTGCTGCCCGGTTTCCAGACGGAGCTCACCGGGCTGAACCACGACGAAGCACTCGCACTGCTGGTCGCCGGATCGCGGCGCGGCGCGCAGGCATTCGGCCTCGGCTCGGCGCTCGCCTCGGCCATGCGCAAGGTGGTCGACGCGCTACCCGAAAGCCATCGGGCCACCGCGGCCGGCGCGGCCCAACGCTTGCTCATCGACCCGGAGACCGACCTGCTCTCGCGCCGGCTGGTCGCCGAGGAGGTGCCCGACGCCATAGTGACCGAGATCCGGCGCGCGGTGTTCGCCGGACACAAGCTGCGCATCCACTACGCGGCCGTGCACCAGACCCCGAAGTGGCGCACGGTGGACCCGATCGGCCTGGTCACCGTACGCGACCACGGCTACTTGCTGGCCACGAAGTCCGGCGCAGACCGCACCTACCGGCTGTCCCGAGTCCTGGCCGCCGAGGAACTCACCGCACCCGCACAGCGACCGGACCGGGTCGATCTGGACCGGGCCTGGCAGGAACGCAGCACGCAGTTTCGGACCGGCGGCGACCAGGTCGCCGTGCTGGTACGGGTGGACGCGGCACGGCGGGAGGATCTGCTGCGCACCGCGCTGGCCGTCCGCGCCGAGGAACCCGACGCGGACGGCCGGCTGCGACTGGAGGTGACCTTCAGCGATCCGCGACACGCCGAATGGGCGCTGTGGCAGCTCGCCACGAGCGCGGAAGCCCTGGCTCCGCAGTGGTTGCGCACCGCCCTGCGCAACCGCGCCGCCGCGATCGCCGCCTGCTACGCAGTGTCATCCTGAAAGTTGATGCGAGCGCCGGCTCAGTTGAGGCGGGCACGCAGAGCGCGGGCCGCGGTGCGCAGCAGCTCGGCCCGCTCCGGCGGTGCCTCCGGAAGCTGTTCCTCCAGCACGCGGGCCCCGTCGATCCAGCGGGCCTGGTCGCCGAGTGCGCCGGCCAGCTCGAGCAGGTCGGGGAGCCCGGCGCCGGGCAGGGCGAGCCGCATCCGCACCACCCACTCCAGGTCGTCAGGACGCCGCCGGGCCCGGTAGATCAGGCGGAGGTTCTCGAGCATCCGCAGCAGGATCGACGGCGTCGCGGCGGTGGCCAGCAGGTGCGGCCCGAACGGCACCTCGGGGCCCGCGCCCGACGCCGTGCGGAACAGGGCCTCGGCCGCGGCGTCGTCGAGCTCGACACCGCCGTGGAACACGTCGAGGAGGACCTGCGAGTCGATCGCCCGCACGAGGAAGTGCCCGGGCATGCCCACGCCTTCGAGCTCGATCCCGGCCCGCCTGCCGACCTCGATCGTGACCACGGCCAGCGTGATCGGTATGCCCAGCCTGCGCTCGAGGACGTGGTGGAGCAGCGAGTTGCGCGGATCGTGGTAGTCGCTGACATTGCCGGCGAACCCCTCCTGGACGAACAACCGGTCCACCAGCGCGTCGAGCGAGGTGACGCCCTCGGCGAGGCGGTCCAGCTCGCGCAGCCAGCGTCCGGTGTCCAGGTCGGCGTCCGCACCTGCGGCAAGTGCGAGCGCGGCACGGTCCAACGGCGGGTCGGGCCGGCCGACCAGCTCGGCGAAGCGCGCAACCGTGTCCACCTCGACATGGTGAACCTCACGGCCCCGCGCGTCGACGTTCTGCCCGGTTCGCCGCGGCTTCGTGACCCGGCTCGTCAAACGCGCATCTGCACCCGGATGACCGTGTTGCCGGGCTCGCTCCACACCTCGAGCGTGTCGGCCAGCTCCGAGGCGAGCCACAGGCCACGGCCGCGGGCGCCGTCCGGTGGCGGGATCGTCATGCCGGGGAACGGCACGCTCATCCGGCCGTGATCGGCGACCTCGGCCACGACGTCGGGCCCGTCCCACATCCGCAGCCGGCCCCGCCCCGCCCCGTGCTCCACGCTGTTCGAGGCCAGCTCGTTCACCGCGAGCACGAGATCGGCGCCGCGGTCTGCGTCGAGCCCGGCCATCACGGCGATCCGGAGGACCAGGTGGCGCAGATCGATCAGGTCGTCCTGGCCGAAGGGGAGCTCCGCGACCGGTGGACCGAGGCCGGGTGGCGGTGGCGGCGGGTAGTCCACCACCGACTCCTCCGGTTGCCGGTAGCGCTTACTGGGCTCGGGGCCGTTGGCCGTGGCGACGAGCGGATGGGTGGCCTCCACCGTGGGCAGGTCGGCGACGTCGTGATCGACGGGGCACAACACCGTGATCGGCAGCCCGGCGGTGGCCACGTTCACCCCGATGTCCAACCGGGCCCAATGGAGAGGTCCGCGGTCGACCTCCATCTGCTGGCTCACGACCAGCGCACGACCGCCGGGGTTGGTGATCCGCCTGCTCGTCCTGGCCCACCGCACGGCCACGGTGAACGCCGGCATCCTGTGCACCTCGAACGGGTCCTGGAAATCCACCTCGGCGGAGTCGCTTCCGAGCGCGCGGCGCAGACCTGCGCAGGTGGGCTCGTCCAGCACCGCGACGACCGGATCCCCCGCCGACACGGCGGCCGCGATCCGTGGAGCCAACCGTTCGACGAGGTGAGCAGCGGAGGAGTACGGCATCGCCTCGTGCCACGCGCCATCGGGTCTCGGGGGCGTCGTCCTCTCCGTTGCGGTCCCCATCACGTCCCGTCCCTGCCGATGATGCTGACTTATAGGCGCGTACCCGCTCGGAGCAGGGCGAACCACCCAGCCGGGTGTGGCAGGGTGAATCGGCGGTCGAGATCGCCCTGTGCCACGGTGGATCAGCGGAGTACGAGATCAGGAGTGACGATGCGAGTCTTCAACGGTGTCGACGAGCTGCGCGCCTCGGTGGGCACCCAGCTCGGGGTGAGCGACTGGGTCACGATCGACCAGACCCAGATCAACACCTTCGCCGACGCGACCGGTGACCACCAGTGGATCCACGTCGACGAGGAGCGCGCGAAGGCGGGCCAGTTCGGCACCACGATCGCGCACGGGTTCCTCACGCTCTCGCTCCTGCCCGTGCTGGTCTCGCAGATCTATCGGATCGAGAACACGAAGATGGGCATCAACTACGGCCTGAACAAGGTGAGGTTCACCTCGCCGGTGCCCGTCGGGAGCAAGGTCCGGGGGAGCATCGAGCTGATCGATGTCGCCGACGTCGCCGGAGGGGTCCAGCTCACCAACAAGGTCACGGTGGAGATCGAGGGGTCCGAGCGGCCCGCGCTCGTGGCCGAGTGGTTGACCCGCCAGTACGTGTAGGACTCGATCGACAAGAGCAGTCAAGCGGTACGACAGGACGACGAGGGAGACGACCTGATGCGCGAAGCGGTCATCTGCGAGCCGCTGCGGACACCGGTGGGCGGCTTCGGCGGCTCGTTGCGGGACGTGCCCGCCCACGAGTTGGCGGCCACCGTGATCCGGGGCCTGCTGGATCGCACCGGACTCCCACCGGACGCCGTGGACGACGTCCTGCTCGGGCACTGCTACCCCACGATGGACGCCCCGGCGATCGGCCGGGTCGCCGCGCTGGACGCCGGCCTGCCCGTCACCGTCACAGGGCTGCAGATCGACCGGCGCTGCGGCTCCGGGCTGCAGGCCGTGCTGTACGCGGCGATGCAGGTGCAGGCAGGCGCGTCGGAGGTGGTGCTGGCGGGCGGCGCGGAGTCGATGTCCGGAGCGTCGTTCTACTCCACGTCCATGCGCTGGGGCGCGAAGGGCGGCCCCGGTGTGATGCTGCACGACTCGCTCGCCCGTGGCCGGGTCACGGCCGGAGGGATCAACTTCCCGGTGCCCGGAGGCATGCTCGAGACCGCGGAGAACCTGCGCCGCGAGTACTCCATCCCGCGTGAGGAGCAGGACGAGTTCGCCGTCCGCTCCCACCACCGCGCCGCGGCCGCGCGTGAGGCGGGGCGCTTCGCCGACGAGATCGTCCCGGTCACGGTGAAGGGCCGCAAGGGCGACACCGTGGTGGACACCGACGAGCACATCCGTCCGGACTCCTCGGTGGAGAAGCTGGCGACGCTGCGCCCGGTGCTCGGCCGCGACGACCCCGAGGCCACCGTCACCGCGGGCAACGCCAGCGGACAGAACGACGGCGCGTCCATCTGCGTGGTCACGCACCCGGCGAAGGCTGAGGAGCTCGGCCTGCGGCCGCTGGTGCGGCTGGTCTCGTGGGGTGTGGGCGGCGTGGCGCCCGCCACGATGGGGATCGGGCCCGTTCCGGCCGTCGCGAAGGCAATGGATGCAGCCGAGCTCACGCTCGCCGACATGGATCTGATCGAGCTGAACGAGGCGTTCGCCGCTCAGGTGTTGGCGTGCACCCGTGAGTGGAAGCTCGCTCCGGAGGACTTCGATCGGCTCAACGTCAACGGCTCGGGCATCTCGCTCGGCCACCCGGTGGGCGCCACCGGCGGCCGGATCCTCGCCACGCTCACGCGGGAGATGACCCGTCGCGAGGTCCGTTACGGCCTCGAGACGATGTGCATCGGCGGGGGCCAGGGCCTGGCCGCGGTGTTCGAGCGGGTCGCCTGAGGTCGCGTCTTCTCACAGCACGGCCCACGTCACACGTGTGCAGGTTGCCGAAGCCGGACGGCCGGTACATCCTTGCATGAGTCAAGCTGTTGCGTGACACATGCAAGCCGACAATCTCCTCAGGGGGCCCAGCCGTGCCGTTCGACGACGAGCTCGTCATCGCCGACGAGGTCGGCAGCCAGCTCATTCGGCTGGTCCGGCTGATAGAGCGCAAGCAGGTGCAGTATCAGGCCGAACACCCGGACGCGGTGGAGCGGGCCACATACCACCTGCTCGTCCATCTGGTGAACGACGGGCCGCGTCGCGCCGGGTCGCTCGCGGAGGCCGTGCACTCCGACCCGTCCACCATCAGCCGCCAGATCGGCCACCTGGTGCGTCTCGGCCTGGTCGAGCGCACCGCCGATCCGGTGGACGGGCGAGCGACGCTGCTGGCTGCCACAGACGAGGGCAGACGCGTGTTCGAGGAGAACCGGCGGCTGCGCAACGAGCGGATCGCCGAGATGCTCGCGGGATGGTCCCCGGACGACCGGCACGCACTCGCCGAGTTGCTGGCGCGGTTCACCAGCGACTTCGAGAACTCGATGCTCCGGTCGGCCGAGGCCGCTGCCGCCCCGATCGATGCAGCGGCCGTGCGCTCCTGAGAGGCCCGCATGACCGAGCCCCCAGCTGATCCGGCAGGCGCTCGGTCCGCCGCCCTGGACGGGGGCGCGCTCACCCATCGGCAGATCCTGACGATCTTCGCCGGGCTGATGCTCGGGATGTTCCTCGCTGCGCTCGACCAGACGATCGTGGCCACCGCGATCAGGACGATCGCCGACGACCTCGACGGGCTCAGCCTGCAGGCCTGGGCCACCACCGCGTACCTGATCACGGCCACGATCACCACGCCGCTCTACGGCAAGCTCTCGGATCTCCTCGGACGCAAGCCGCTGTTCCTCACCGCGATCTCGATCTTCGTCGTCGGCTCGGTGGCGTGCACCTTCGCCACATCGATGCTCCAGCTCGCGGCCTTCCGCGGGATACAGGGGCTCGGGGCCGGCGGGTTGTTCTCGCTGGCTCTGACGATCATCGGCGACATCGTGGCGCCCCGGGAACGGGCCCGGTACCAGGGCTGGTTCGTGGGCGTCTTCGGCACATCCAGCGTGCTCGGGCCGGTGGCCGGGGGGTTCCTCGCCGGGCACGCGGAGATCCTGGGCATCACCGGGTGGCGGTGGGTCTTCCTCATCAACGTCCCGCTCGGCATCGTCGCGCTGATCGTCGTGACGAAGGTGCTGAACGTCCCGCACACCCCGCGGGAACACCGCATCGACTGGCCGGGCGCGCTCGCGCTCACCGTCGGGCTCGTCCCGCTGCTGATCGTCGCCGAGCAGGGCCGGTCATGGGGATGGGCGTCGCTGCCCGCCCTTGCCTTGGTCGTGATCGGAGTGGCCGGGCTCGGCGCGTTCGTGGTGATCGAGCGATGGATGGGCGACGACGCGCTGCTGCCGCTGCGGTTCTTCCGCAACGGCGTGTTCCGGTCGGGCGTCGTGGCCTCGTTCATCGCCGGCACGGGCATGTTCGGTGTGCTCGCGGTGCTGCCGCTGTATCTGCAGATCGTCAAGGGATCGTCGCCGACCCAGGCCGGGCTGCAGACCGTGCCGCTCGTGCTCGGCATCATGTCGATGTCGGTGTTCTCCGGCCAGTTCATCTCGCGCACCGGCCGGTACAAGGTGTGGCCGGTCATCGGGATCTCGCTGATGATCGCCGGATCCGCAGTGCTCTCGCGAGTGGACGTCGCGACGCCCTACTGGCGCACGGCGGTGATCATGCTGGTGTTCGGCTGGGGGCTCGGTGCGGTCATGCAACCGCTCACCCTGGCCGTGCAGAACGCGATGCCGCCGCAGGACATGGGCGTCGCCACCGCCTCGGCCACCTTCTTCCGGCAGATGGGCGGCACGCTGGGCACGGCGGTGTTCCTCTCCGTCCTGTTCGCCCAGCTCGGTGACCGGGTGGCAGACAACCTCCGGGCCGCGTCCGCCACCCCGCAGTTCCGCGGAGCCGTCGCTGATCCCGGGGTTGCCGCCAACCCGGCGAACGCGCCGATCCTCGACGCGGTGCAGGGCCGTGCCGAGCTGTCGCTCGACGACTCGTCGTTCCTCTCGTCGGCCGACCCCGAGGTGAGCCGGCCGATCCTCGACGGATTCGCGGAGTCCATGAGCGTGGTGTTCATCGCGGCCTCGGCGGTGCTCGTGATCGGCCTCGTCGCCGTGGTCACGCTCAAGGAGGTGCCGTTGCGCGCTCAGTCGGGCATCGATGCCCGGCGCGGTGAGGAAGCGCCTCCCGTGGCCGCCTTGGGGCCTTCGGCTACGCCCGTCGTCCTCCCCGCGGAAGCCGCGGTTCCGGACGCCGGGCGCGCAGCGAGGGACCGGCACTGAACAACGGGCGGCGGTGCCCGAGACCGGGCAAGGGAGCGGCCGCCTCGATCGGGAAGTTGGTCAGTGCTCGTTCTCGTGCTCGGCGGCGTCCTTCGCCCGCTGCCATGAGGTCTTGATCTCCCGCTCGGCGTCGGCGCGGCCCACCCAGGTGGCGCCCTCGACGCTCTTGCCCGGCTCCAGCGTCTTGTAGATCTCGAAGAAGTGCTGGATCTCCGCCCGGTCGAACTCGGGCAGATGGTGGATGTCGCGCAGGTGCTCCTGGCGTGGGTCGTCGCTCGGGACGCAGAGGACCTTGTCGTCCCCGCCCTTCTCGTCCTTCATCCGGAACATGCCGATGGCGCGCGCACGGATCAGGCAACCAGGGAAGGTCGGCTCCTGTACCAGCACCAACGCGTCGAGCGGGTCGCCGTCCTCGCCGAGGCTGTCCTCGATGAACCCGTAGTCGGCGGGGTACTGAGTGGCGGTGAAGAGGGTCCGGTCCAGCCGGATCCGTCCGGTCCGGTGGTCCACCTCGTACTTGTTGCGACCCCCCTTGGGGATCTCGATCGTTACGTCGAAGTCCACAGCACTCTCCTGCTGTTCAGAAGCGGGCATTGACGGAGCCGATGCCGGTCGGGCGACCGGCTCCGGCGCCTGCCTCTAGTGTGGGGGACCGCGTCGGCCCACTCGTGACCGGCCGACCTGTGCTGTTGTGCCACTGCGAGGGGGAAGGAGCGGCATGGGCTTCGGGCGGCGGATCGGTGACAGACTGCGTGTGTCCGGTAGCGGTGCGCGACGCAGCTTGATAGTTCTCGTGGTGCTCGCCGTCCTCGCCGCGTCCGGCAGCGCCGTCGCGCTCACCGGCCCCATTCTCGTGCACCGGCTCGGCCTGTCGCAGACCGACGAGACCGTCCTGCCGTCTTCGCCGCTGCCGATGCTCCAGCCGCTCCAGGGCGACGCGCCCCGGCCCACCGCAGCCGGGGTGGCTGCTGTGCTGGACGGCGCTGCCGAAGCCCTGCCGGGGAAGTTCACCGGCATCGTCGTCGATCCGGCCACCGGGCAGACCATCTGGCAGCACACGCCAGAGGTCACGCTGACCCCGGGCTCCACGGGCAAGCTGCTCACCGCGGCCGCCGCACTGCTCACGTTCAACCCCACCGACAGGTTCGTCACGCGCGTGGTGCAGGGGCCGCAGCCCGGCACCGTGGTGCTCGTCGGGGGTGGAGACCCCACTCTCACCACCCTGCCGCCCGGCCAGGAGAGCGTGTACCCGGACGCCCCGCGGATGTCCGACCTCGCCGCCGCGGTCAAGAAGGCGGTGCCCGGCCCGATCACCCAGGTGCTGGTCGACACGAGTCGCTACCAGGGACCGACGATGGCCGAGGGCTGGGACCCCGCGGACGTGGCCGCCGGCTTCATCACCCCGATCGAGCCGCTCATGGTCGACGGTGGCCGGATCAATCCGAAGCTGACCGAGGGGCCCCGCGTCCCTGACCCTGCGATGGCTGCCGGCCGCGCGCTGGCACAGGACCTGGGCGTCGACTCCTCCGACGTTGCAGAAGGCACGGCCGCAGCGGGTGCGAAGTCCGTCGCCGCGGTGCGATCGGCTCCCGTCGCGGTGCTCGTCGAGCAGATGCTGCGCGACTCCGACAACGTGCTCGCCGAGATCTTCTCCAGGGAGATCGCGATCGCCCGCCACGGCGCCCCGACGTTCGCCGGCGGCGTGCAGCAGACGGCCGCCGCGCTCGCCCAGGCGGGCTTCGACCCGACCGGCGCCGTCATGCACGACGGGAGCGGGCTGTCCACCGAGGACCTCGTGCCCGCCCGCCTGCTCGGGCAGCTGCTCAGCGCCGCCGCCGCGCCGGCCATCGGTCCGGACGACACCGAGTTCCTGCGCCCCATCATCACGGGCCTGCCGGTCGCAGGCGCCGACGGCACCCTCGCGGGCCGGTTCGGCCGCACCGGGGTCTCCGGGCCGGGCCGCGGGGTGGTGCGGGCGAAGACGGGCACCCTCACCGCCGTCGCCAGCCTCGCGGGGGTCGTCTCCGACACCGACGGGAGGCTGCTGGTCTTCGTGTTGATGTCCAACGGTGTGAGCCCCGCCACCATGCGACCGAAACTCGACGCCATGGCTGCGCAGCTGAGCCGCTGCGGCTGCCGTTGAGCGCAGCCGCAGGCTCTTCGAAGGGTCTGCACTCGGTGTCGCCGAGCAGGGCGTACCGGGCGTCCGTTGCGTAGCGTGGGTGATGTGCCGCACGTGACCGATGCCCTCCAGCCAGACCAATCGCAGCCCGGTCCAGCCGGCTCCACGGAGCGCGGCCTCCCCGTGGACTGGGAGCTGGCCCGGCGCACCGCCACGCGGCTCATGCAGCCCGGCCCGGACGCCACCCCGCAGGAGGCCAGGGAGCTCGTCACGCGGCTGCGGTCGGATGCGGCCGTCGCCGAGGGGCACGTCCGGGAGATCACCGGCCTGGGAAAGGGCCTGCCACTGCTGCCAGCCGACGTCGTGGACCGACCGGCGTGGGCCGCGGCAGCCGTGCACGGCATGTCGGCACTCACCGCCGACGCGCAACTGCCCGCCGTGTCCCGTGCCGCCCGCGCCCTGACGGCCCGCACCGCGGGCCTGCAGGTCGGCGGCGTCGTCGCGTACCTGGGAGGCCGGGTTCTCGGCCAGTACGACCCGTTCGGCGGCCCCGGGGGCGATGGGCGGCTGCTTCTGGTGGCGCCGAACGTGCACGCCGCGCAGCGGGCACTGGACGTGCCGGCCACCGACTTCGGCCTCTGGGTCTGCCTGCACGAGGCCACCCACCGGCTCCAGTTCACCGCCGTGCCGTGGTTGCGCTCGTACTTCGCCGCCGAGGTCGCCCGCTTCCTCACGATCACACAGAGCAACGACCGCATCGTGCTGCTGGACCGGCTGCCGGAGGTGCTGCGCGCCGTGCGCTCCACGGGCGGTGACTCGCTGGCGATCGTGGAGCTCCTGCAGGGCCCTGAGCAGCGGGCCGTGCTCGACCGGCTGCTCGCTCTCACCACCTTGCTCGAGGGGCACGCCGACCACGTCATGGACGCCGCAGGCCCCGGTGTGGTGCCGAGCGTGGCCACCATCCGCTCCCGGTTCACCACCCGCAGACGCGGCACCGGGATCGTCGACCGGGTGCTGCGCGCCGTGCTCGGCGTGGAGGCGAAGGTGCGCCAGTACGCGGTCGGCTCCGCGTTCACCCGGCACGTGGTGCTCGCCGCCGGTATGGACGGCTTCAACCGGGTCTGGGAGAGCCCCGAGACCCTCCCGACCCGCGCCGAGCTCGCCGACCCGGGCGCCTGGCTGCGCCGCATCCACGGCTAGTCCCTCATCCGATAGGGCCGGACCGACGTGCCGTTGGTACGGCAGGTTCGTCCGCCTCCGGCAGACTCGCGCCCGGGATCCTTGGGGGTGCTGGCGGATGGAGAGGGCAGGAGGGGCTGGTGGCCGAGCGGGCACAGCGTCGCGTCGACCCGGCGGTGGCCGAGGTCCGGCGTGCCGTCCGGGCCGCGCTCGCTTCGCTGCCCGCCGCGTACCGCGCCGCCCCGCTTCTGGTGGCGTGCTCCGGTGGCGCCGACTCGCTCGCACTCGCCGCTGCCACGCTGGCCGTCCGGGACAAGCGGGACGTGCACGCGGCCGTCGTCGATCACGGCTTGCAGGAAGGCTCGGCGGAGCTGGCGGCGGCGACCGCGGATCGGCTGATCGGCATGGGGGCCATCGCGTCGGTGCACCGCGTGCGTGTGGACGGCCCCGGCGGCATGGAGGCGGCGGCGCGCCGGGCCCGCTACCTCGCACTCCGCGCCGCCCGCCCGCACCCGGACGCGCCGGTGCTGCTCGGGCACACGCTCGACGACCAGGCCGAGACGGTGCTGCTCGGGCTGGGCCGGGGATCGGGGCCACGGTCGCTGGCCGGCATGCGGGAGTGGGACCCGCCGTGGTTGCGCCCGTTCCTCGGGGTGCGACGGTCCGTCACGGCGGCGGCCTGCGCGGCGTGGGGCCTCCCGGTGTGGGACGACCCGCACAACGTCGACCCGAGGTTCACGCGGGTGCGGCTGCGGCACGAGGTGCTGCCGCTGCTGGAGGAGGTGCTCTCCGGAGGTGTGGCCGCCGCGCTCGCGCGCACCGCGGCGCAGCTCCGCGAGGACGTCGACACGTTGGACGCGCTCGCGGCCACACTGCTCGCCGAGATCCGTGAGGGCGACGCGCTGCGCGTCGAACCGCTCACTGCGGCAGCGCCCGCCCTGCGCAGGCGGGTGCTGCGGTCGTGGCTGCTGGGCTCATCGGTGACCACCCTCACCGATACGCAGTTGCGCGCCGCCGACCTCCTCGCAGGTCAGGGTCCGGATCGTGGCGGTGTGGCCCTTCCTGGTGGGTTGGAGCTGGTGCGGGAGCGTGGCAGGCTCTTCCTGCGCCCGGTCCGCTGGCATTCCGGCTGATCTTCCCCCGATACCTGCAGGAGGACGTCCGCGTGTACGACGGCGACATCGCCACGACGCTGGTCACCGAACAGGCGATCCGCGACAAGATCGCGGAGCTGGCGGCCCAGATCGGGGCCGACTACGCAGCCGAGAAGGCGGAGTCGGACCTCTTGCTCGTCGGGGTCCTGAAGGGCGCCGTCATGTTCATGACCGACCTCGCCAGGGCGCTCCCGCTCCCGGTGCAGCTCGAGTTCATGGCCGTCACCTCCTATGGCTCGGCCACCTCGTCCTCCGGGGTGGTGCGCATCCTCAAGGACCTCGACCGGGACATCGCGGGGCGCAACGTGCTGATCGTCGAGGACATCATCGACTCGGGGCTGACGCTGTCCTGGCTGCTCAAGAACCTGGAGTCGCGCCAGCCCGCCTCGTTGCAGGTGTGCACGCTCCTGCGCAAGCCGGACGCGGTGAAGGTCGACGTCCCGGTGAAGTACGTGGGCTTCGACATCCCCAACGAGTTCGTCGTGGGCTACGGCCTCGACTACGCCGAGCGTTACCGCGATCTTCCCTTCATCGGCACGCTCGACCCCGCCGTGTACGCCTGAACCCGCCGCTCACCCCACCGGCGGCCCGGCAGGCGCGGCCAGCTCGCGGGCCGGCACGCGAGCTGGGCTGAACTGCTCGGTGCCGAGCACGAGCTGAACGTCGCCGAGACCACCGTTGGCGTTGGCGTATCCCAGCGCGCCTGCGAGGTCGCTGACTCCGTTGCTGACGGGCAGGGGAGCGAGGTTGAGGGTCGACAGGATGCCGACGGCGTCGCCCTGCTCGTCGACGAAGGCACTGCCGGAGTCACCGGGAACGCCCGGTGTGAGCGTGTAGACCTGGTGGCTTCGGCCACCCCCGGCCTCGGCGGCGGCGATCCCGGCCTTCGGGCTCAGCGCGGTGATTCCGGCCCGCAAGGGTGAGTTTCCGTAGCTGAAAACCCGCTCACCGGTGTTGAGTCCGTCGGTGTCCATCCCGGTGGGCCCGCCGAAGAAGGGAATGCTCGGGTTGACGTCCGTCACGTCCTCGGGCGCTATCTCGACCAGTGCGAAGTCGTTGTAGGCGCAGATGTCGGGGTCGGTCTCCCCGTTCTCCTGCATCGTGACCCAGGAGCTGTACGCGAGTGTGCCGCTGCGGTCGGAGCCGTCCGCCGCCTCGATCGTGACGGGCGTGCCGAGCGGGAGGCTGCCGGAGTCGCACCCGTTCGTCTCCGTGGCCTCGCCGGTGCCGGCGCAGTGCGCGGCCTGGCCGAGGAACGTCCTGTCGCCGGTTGTGAAGACGAAGTTGCTGGTACAGGCCCCGCCGCCGATGGTGTCGGTGACGACGCCGGGGTGGATCAGCGCGGTGTCCGCGGGGGCCCATCCGGCCGGTTCCGGTGCCGCGGATGCCGCTGGTGCGACGAACGCGCTGAGCGCCACCGCGCCCACTGCGACAGCCACCGCGACACCACGAAACCGCACCGTCATGAGCACTCCCCCGTCGCCTGCCCGCGCGGTCAATGTTGATCACCAACCGCGGGCAACTTAACGAGGGTGCTCTGCGTGAGATACCCCGGGTTGCCGGGAATGGCGGGGTGGGAACACGGATTCGCTTCCGGCCGTTGTACCAGCACGTACCCAAGTGGGGCGTACCGATCGACGTCGACGACGCGGCTTGAGCTCAGGACCGCTATCCTGGCGGACTCAGGGCCGGTCAGTGTGCTGCGCCGGGTCTCCGTCGGAGAATCTCGCCAGGGAGGGTGAAGGCCGCCACGGCCGAAGCTGCATGGACCGCAAGCGCCTGCTCCGCAACCCGCTGATCTGGATCCTCGCCGCGATCCTGGTCTATTTCACGTTCAGCGTGCTCTTCGACGACACGCGCGGCTACACCCAGGTGCCCACGTCCGTCGCGCTCAGCCAGATAAGCAGCGGCAACGTCAAGGACGCGCTGATCGAGGACAACGAGCAGCAGCTCCGCCTCACCCTGAACCAGCCGGTCAACGGCGGCACGCAGGTCATCACCCAGTACCCGGCGCAGACCAGCGGTTCCATCGTCCAGGCGCTGGAGGCGGCTTCCAACAAGCCGTCGTTCAACACGGTCGTGCGCCAGGAGTCGTTCCTGACCACGATCCTGATCTACCTCATCCCGCTCGGCCTGGTGCTGCTCATCCTCTTCTGGATGATGAACAACGCCCAGGGCGGCGGCAACCGGGTGATGTCGTTCGGCAAGTCGAAGGCCAAGCAGCTCAACAAGGACATGCCGAAGACCACCTTCGGTGACGTCGCGGGCGCCGACGAGGCCGTCGAGGAGCTCCACGAGATCAAGGACTTCCTGCAGAACCCGGCCCGGTACCAGGCTCTCGGCGCGAAGATCCCCAAGGGCGTGTTGCTGTACGGCCCGCCCGGCACCGGTAAGACGCTGCTCGCGCGTGCGGTCGCGGGCGAGGCGGGCGTGCCGTTCTACACGATCTCCGGGTCCGACTTCGTCGAGATGTTCGTCGGTGTCGGTGCCTCCCGTGTGCGCGACCTGTTCGAGCAGGCCAAGCAGAACTCTCCCTGCATCATCTTCGTCGACGAGATCGACGCGGTCGGCCGCCAGCGCGGCGCAGGCCTCGGTGGTGGTCACGACGAGCGTGAGCAGACGCTCAACCAGCTGCTCGTCGAGATGGACGGGTTCGACGCCCGTGGCGGCATCATCCTGATCGCGGCCACCAACCGCCCCGACATCCTCGACCCCGCGCTGCTGCGCCCGGGTCGTTTCGACCGTCAGATCCCGGTGGGTGCCCCCGACCTCGCGGGCCGGCGCGCGATCCTGGCCGTGCATTCCAAGGGCAAGCCGTTCGCCAACGACGTCGACTTCGAGGGCCTGGCCAAGCGCACGGTCGGCATGTCCGGCGCCGACCTCGCCAATGTCATCAACGAGGCCGCCCTGCTCACCGCGCGGGAGAACGGCACGCTGATCACCGGCGCCGCGCTGGAGGAGTCCGTCGATCGCGTCGTCGGCGGTCCGCGGCGCAAGAGCAAGATCATCTCCGAGCAGGAGAAGAAGATCACCGCCTACCACGAGGGCGGCCACGCACTCGCGGCCTGGGCGATGCCCGACCTCGAGCCGGTCTACAAGCTCACGATCCTGCCGCGCGGGCGCACCGGCGGCCACGCCCTCGTCGTCCCCGAGGACGACAAGGGCCTGATGACCAGGTCGGAGATGATCGGCCGGCTGGTGTTCGCGATGGGTGGCCGCTCGGCGGAGGAGCTCGTGTTCCACGAGCCCACCACCGGCGCCTCCTCCGACATCGACCAGGCCACCAAGATCGCCAAGGCGATGGTCACCGAGTACGGCATGAGCGCACGCCTGGGCGCCGTCCGCTACGGCCGCGATCAGGGCGACCCGTTCCTCGGCCGCTCGATGGGCAACCAGGCCGACTACTCGCTCGAGGTCGCCCACGAGATCGACGAGGAGGTGCGCGCGCTCATCGAGGCCGCGCACACCGAGGCGTGGGAGATCCTCAACACCTACCGGGACGTCCTTGACGACCTGGTCTTGGAGCTCCTGGAGAAGGAGACGCTCAACCGCAGGGACCTGGAGCGGATCTTCGACAGGGTCGAGAAGCGCCCGCGGATCACCGCGTTCAACGACTTCGGTGGACGCACCCCGTCCGACAAGCCGCCGATCCAGACGCCGGCCGAGCGTGCGAGGGAGCGCGGTGAGCCCTGGCCACCGCACACCGAGCCGGTGCGCCAGCCGGCCCCGGTCGGGTCCTACCCGGGTGGTGGCGGCCACCCGGTGCCCACTCCGGGGCCCAACGGAGGCCCGGTGCCCGCGCCCGCGCCCGGTCCGCCCGGTTATCCCGGGCAGCCGCCGCTCCCGGCAGCCGCCCCCGGTGGTTACGGGCCGCCCTCGGCTCCGCAGCAGGGATGGGGCTCCGGTCAGCAGCCCAACCCCAGTGCGCCCGGTTCGGGCCAGCCCAACTCCGTGCAGCCCAACTACGGCGCTCCGGCCGACTGGCGTCCGGCCACCACCCCGCACGGCCAGCCGTGGCCCCCGGCGGGGCAGTGGCAGCAGCCGCAGTGGCCGCAGCAGACCGCTCCGCCCGCCGCCGCAGGCAACGGCCACGGCGACGCGCCTGCTCCACCCCCCGAGCCGCCGCGCGAGAACGGCAAGGGTCCGGACGAGGACGGGTCACGCTGAGCTGGGAGGCGTTGGGCGACACCGGGGCATCCGCAGCTGAGACCTTCGACAGAGCAGCAGCGAACGGAAGACCGACGATGGACCGGCCCCGTGCCGAGGCAGCCGTACGCGAGCTGCTGATCGCGATCGGCGAGGACCCCGATCGCGACGGGCTTCGCGACACGCCGGCCCGAGTCGCCAGGGCCTATGAAGAGATGTTCGCCGGCCTCTATGCCGATCCGGACGCCGTGCTGGAGAAGACCTTCGACGAGCATCACCAGGAGCTGATCCTCGTCAAGGACATCCCGATGTTCAGCACCTGTGAGCATCATCTGGTTCCCTTCCACGGGATGGCACACGTCGGTTACATCCCGAACGTCGACGGACGGGTCACCGGCCTGTCCAAGATCGCCCGTCTGGTCGACCTCTACGCGCGGCGCCCCCAGGTGCAGGAACGGCTCACCGGGCAGGTCGCCGACGCACTGGTGCGCAAGCTGTCGCCGCGCGGCGTGATCGTCGTGATCGAGGCGGAGCATCTCTGCATGGGCATGCGCGGGGTCCGGAAGCCGGGCTCGCGCACCACCACCTCGGCGGTGCGGGGGATGTTCCAGTCCTCGTCCACATCACGCGCCGAGGCGCTGGCGCTGATCAGGAGCGGGTGAGGCGGGTGGTTGCCCGCACGGACCCGCCCGGACTGCCCCGGCCCGGGCGGTGCGTGGTGATGGGTGTCCTCAACGTCACGCCCGACTCGTTCTCCGACGGGGGCCGCTACCTCGATCGCGACCACGCTGTGGCCCACGGCGTCGAGATGCACGAGGCGGGCGCCGATCTCGTCGACGTGGGTGGTGAGTCCACGCGCCCCGGCGCGCAGCGCATCGAGGCCGACGTCGAGAAGGCCCGTGTCCTGCCGGTGATCCGGGATCTGGTGGCCGAGGGTGTGCGGGTCAGCATCGACACCACGCGGGCCGCGGTCGCCGAGGCGGCCGTCGAGGCCGGCGCGCAGGTGGTCAACGACGTCTCCGGTGGGCTCGCCGACCCCGCGATGGCAGCCACGGTCGCCCAGGCCCGGGTCCCCTTGATCCTGATGCACTGGCGGGGCCCGAGCGACCGGATGAACTCCCTCGCCACCTACGAGGACGTGGTCGCCGAGGTACGTGACGAGCTGGTGGCCAGGGTGGATGCAGCGGTGCTCGCCGGTGTCGAGCCGTCGTGCCTGGTGCTCGACCCCGGCCTCGGCTTCGCGAAGACCGCCGCGCACAACTGGGCGCTGCTGCGCAGGCTCGACGTGCTCACCGACCTCGGATTCCCGGTGCTGGTGGGCGCATCCCGCAAACGCTTCCTCGGCCAGTTGCTCGCTGGCGCCGACGGCACGCTGCGGCCGGCCCGGGAACGGGACGTGGCCACGGCGGCGGTCAGCGCGCTGGCGGCCTCGAACGGCGCGTGGGGGGTCCGTGTTCACGACGTGCACGACACGCTCGACGCGGTCGCGGTGGCCGCGGCATGGCAGCTGGGACGATCTACGGCGCGAGCAGTCCCACAGGACGGCCGATGATCGCGAGCGAGTCATTGACGCAGCGCCCGCGCACGGTGACGTCTCCCGATGGGCCGGGCGAAAGCAGCGAGGGCGTGCGATGAGCGAGCAGCGTGCGACGAGCGACCGGATCGAGCTACGCGGCCTGCGGGTCCGCGCGAACCACGGGGTGTTCGACCACGAGCGGCGTGACGGGCAGGACTTCGTCGTGGACGTCACGGTCTGGATGGACCTGGCTGCCGCCGCGGCGTCCGACGACCTCGCCGACACCCTCGACTACGGGGCGCTCGCCCAGCGGGTGGCCGGGATCGTCGGCGGGGAGCCGCGCAACCTCATCGAGGCCGTGGCCGGGCGCGTCGCCGATGACGTCATGTCCGATGAGCGCGTGCAGGACGTCGAGGTCGTGCTGCACAAGCCGCAGGCTCCGATCCCGCTGGAGTTCGCCGACGTCGCCGTGGTGGCCCGGCGTTCCCGCCGCAGTGATCCGAAGTCCAGGATCATCCCAGCGTGAGCCGCGCCGTGCTGTCACTCGGGTCCAACCTCGGCGACCGGTTCGCCCACCTGCGGGCGGCCGTCGAAGGATTCGCGGACGTGCTCGTCGCGGCATCACCGGTGTACGAGACGGCGCCATGGGGCGGTGTGGAGCAGGACGACTTCCTCAACGCCGTGATCGTCGTGGACGACTCCGGTGCCGACGCGTGGGACTGGCTGCGCCGGGGGCAGGGCCTGGAGACGGCATCGGGCCGGGTCCGGGAGGTGCGCTGGGGCCCCCGGACGCTGGACGTCGACATCGTCACGGTGGAGGGGCCGGACGGTCCCGTACACAGCGACCATCGTGATCTGCTGCTCCCGCACCCCGGCACGCCGGAGCGGGCCACCGTGCTCCGCCCGTGGCTCGACGTGGACGCGGACGCCGTGCTGCCCGGCCACGGCCCGGTGAAGGCGCTCCTGGCGGCCCTGGGGCCGGACGCAGAGGCCGGGATGCGGCGGCGTGACGACCTGGTGCTCGCGCCGTGACGCTCACCCGCCCCCGCCACCTGTTCGCCGTCGCGCTCGTGACGGCGCTGCTGGTGAACCTGCTCGTGCGGTTCACATACAACTCGCTGCCGCCGTTCCCGCTTCCTGCCGGGGCCACGCTCGGCGTCCTCGGGGTGGCGGAGGCTCTGGTCGGCAGCGGTCTGCGGGCGCGGATCCGGCACCGCCGCCCCGGCACCCCGCCGGTCCAGCCGCTCACGGCGGCGAGGGCGGTGCTCGTGGCGAAGGCGTCGTCGCTCGCCGGAGCGATCATGGCGGGCGTGTGGGCAGGCCTGCTCGCCCACGTGCTGCCGCGAGCCGCGGATGTCACCGCCGCGGCCGCCGACTCGATCGCCGCCGGGGTGGGGCTGGCCTGCGCGCTCGTGCTGGTCGGAGGCGCTCTGTGGCTCGAATGGTGCTGCCGTACCCCCGATGACGACTCCGGTGACGAGCCGGGTGAATAACGCGTGCACGGCTCGTAGCGGCCGCCCGTAGGCTCCCCCTCATGGCCCAGGCCACGCAGATCATTCCCCTGCCCACCTCGAAGCGACAGCGCCGTGGTGTGCTCGCGCCCGTACTCGGGTTGATAGCCCTCGCCGTCTGCGGGCTGGTCGTCATCGGCATGGTGGGCAGCAGCGTCGGCCCGGGCGGCGTCCTTGTCGGCGCATTGTGTGCGTTGCTGCCGGTCGGCCCCGTCGTCGCGACGTTCCTGTGGGTCGACCGCTGGGAGCCGGAACCGGCGCGGATGCTGCTGATCGCGTTCCTGTGGGGTGCGTGTTTCGCGGCCCTCACGGCACTGCTGATCAACTCGAGCGCGGTGCTGGTCGCCGACGAGGTGCTCGGCCGCGGGAACGGCGACCTCTTCGGCACGGTCGCGATCGCTCCCGTGGTGGAGGAGGCGGTCAAAGGCTCGTTCCTGGTTGGCCTGCTGATCTTCCGCAGACGTGAGTTCGACGGGATCGTCGACGGGATCGTCTACGCCGGGCTGATCGGCGCGGGCTTCGCCTTCACCGAGAACATCCTCTACATCGGACGGGCGTTCGCCGAGGGCGCCGTGGTCGGGCAGGGCAGTGGCGTGGTTGCCGTGCTCCTGCTGCGCGGCGTCCTCTCGCCGTTCGCCCACCCCTTGTTCACGGTCATGACCGGCATCGGGGCCGGGATCGCGGCGCGCAGCCGGAGCGTGCGCATGGCGCTCGTCACGGTGCCGCTCGGCTACCTGTTGGCGGTGATCCTGCACGCCCTCTGGAACGCGTCGGCGTCCCTTTTCGGCGGCACGGTCTTCTTCATGGTGTACGGGTTCATCATGGTGCCGCTCTTCCTGGCCGTGGCCGGCGTCGTGGTGTGGCAGCGCCGTCGCGAGCAGCGCATCGTGATCGAGCAGCTCCCGGGGTTCGCCCAGGCCGGGTGGATCGCACCGAGCGAGGTGCCGCTGCTCTCGAGCCTGGCCGGCAGGCGGGGGTGGCGGGCGGCCGTGCGGCGGGGTTCGGGCAGGCACGTGGAGAAGGCCGTCTCGCAGTACCAGTACGCGGTCACCGAGCTCGCGTTCCTCCGGGCGAAGATGGCGCGGGGATCGGTCGGTGACTCCGGGATGTACTGGCACGAGGAGGCGTTGGGCAAACTCCGGAAGGCCCGGGCTCGTGCGGTGGGCCATCCCGAGGGGCTGACGGTGGCCATGCGGCATCGGGGCCACCACAACTGGACGCCGCCGCCGCCCGGACCGCCGCCGACGGTGGCGATACCTCCCGATGCCCCGCCCCAGAGCTGGCCGCCCCGGCGCCGCTGATTCGCCGCAGGTCGGCCGGCACTCGCTCCGGTGAAGCCCGCCACGGCTCCTCTGCGGCGCTGCGCCGCCGCGTAACCTGTGGTCGCGCCGCCGACGTCGGCCGTGACTCTTCGTCCGGTGCCGGAGCGGTCCACCGGCCGAGCGAGGAGATGAGATGAGTTCAGGCAGGCCCGCCCGGCTCGCCGTCGGGGTCGTCTCGGCCGGCCGCGTAGGTGCCGTCGTGGGGGCGGCGTGGGCCGCAGCAGGGCATCGGGTCGCCGCAGCATCCGGAGTGTCACGCGATTCGGTCAAGCGAGCCGAGGCGTTGCTGCCCGGTGTGCCGCTGCAGCCTCCGGACGAGGTGGTGACGGGCGCAGATCTCGCACTCCTCGCCGTGCCGGACGACGTGCTGCCCGGCCTGGTCCGTGGCCTGGCTGCGGCGGGCAGCTTCCGTCCCGGCCAGATCGTCGTACACACCTCCGGCTCCCACGGGATCGCCGTGCTGGCCCCCGCCGCCGAGCACGGTGTTCTGCCGCTGGCTCTGCATCCCGTGATGACGTTCACCGGCCGCACGGAGGATGTCGCCCGGCTCGCGGGCTGCAGCGTCGGAGTCACGGCAGCGGCAGGCGACGAGGCGGCCTGGAGCGTGGGCGAGGCACTCGTCGTCGAGATGGGGTCGGAGCCGGTACGCATCGCCGAGGAGGTCCGCCCGCTCTACCACGCGGCGCTGGCGCACGGTGCCAACCACCTCGTCACCCTCGTCCGCGACTGCGTCGACACCCTGGAGAACGCAGGCATCAGCCCCGCTGATCGCCTCATCGCCCCGCTGCTGTCGGCCGCGCTGGACAACGCGCTGCGGCACGGGGACCGAGCGCTGACGGGCCCAGTGGCCCGCGGCGACGTCGAGACGGTGCGCACGCACCTGCGCGAGCTCGCCGCCGCCGACCCCGATCTGGCCGCCACCTACCGCGTCCTGGCCGCCCGTACGGCGCGTCGGGCAGCGGCGGCGGGTTTGTTGTCCGAGTACGCCGAGAAGGACGTGCTCGCTCTTCTGGAAGGCTCCTCGTGACGGTTCGTACGCAGGGCGGGTACGCCGCCGGTCAGCTGACGGTGCACCGGTCGCCTGCCGAGATCGCGCCGGTCACCCGCGCGCTGCGGGCTGCAGGCCGCAAGGTGGTGCTCGTCCCGACGATGGGCGCCCTCCACGAGGGGCACCGCGAGCTCATCCGGCACGCGCGGCGCACCCCCGGGGCCACCGTCACCGCTGTGTCGATCTTCGTGAACCCCCTGCAGTTCGGCGCGGGCGAGGATCTCGGCCGCTACCCCAGGCCGCTCGAGGCCGATCTCGAGGTGTGCCGCGAGGAGGGCGTCGAGCTCGTCTTCCTCCCCGGTGCCGCCGACATGTACCCCGACGGCGCCGACACCACGATCGTGCCCGGCCGGCTCGGCAGCGAGCTCGAGGGCGACGTCCGGCCCGGTCACTTCGGCGGGGTGCTCACCGTCGTCGCGAAGCTGTTCCACATCGTCGCCCCGGACGTCGCGTTCTTCGGCGAGAAGGACTACCAGCAGCTCGTGCTCGTCAAGAAGATGGTGCGCGACCTGAACTTCCCTGTGGCGGTGGTGGGCGTCCCCACGGTCCGTGAGCCCGACGGGCTCGCGCTCTCTAGCCGCAACGCCTACCTCTCCCCGGACCAGCGGCCCCTGGCCGCCACACTGCAGCGTGCGCTGTCCGCCGGAGCCGCGGTGTCCGCCCGGGGCCCGGAGGCCGTGCTGGACGCCGCCCGCGCGGTGCTGGCCGAGGAGCCGGCACTCGAGGTGCAGTACCTCGAGCTGCGCGACCCCGACCTCGGCCCGGCTCCCGAGGCCGGTCGGGCGCGGCTGCTGGTCGCGGCGCGGCTGGGGAGCACGCGGCTCATCGACAACGTCTCCGTACAGCTGTAGGAGGACGGTGTCGTGCTGCTCTGCGTGGATGTCGGCAACACCCAGATCGCGCTGGGGCTCTACGCGGACACCGACTCCGACGGCGAACCCGAGGTCAACCCGCCCCTGGTACGCGACTGGCGGATGCGCACCGAGCCTCGGATGACCGCCGACGAGCTCGAGGTCGCCTTCGACGCGCTGCTCGGCCGGTACGCCGCCGAGGTCACCGGTGTCGCGGCGCTGTCCACCGTGCCGAGCCTGCTTCGTGAGCTGCGGTTGCTCATCGACCGGCGCGGCGGTCCGAACGTGGTCGTCGGGCCCGGGGTGCGTACGGGTGTGCCGCTGCTGGTCGACAACCCGCGGGAGGTGGGCGCCGACCGCGTCATGAACACCCTCGCCGCGCACCGGTTGTTCGACAACACGTGCATCGTCGTCGACTTCGGCACGTCCACCAACATCGACGTCGTGTCGGCGAAGGGGGAGTTCCTCGGCGGCGCGCTGGCCCCCGGCATCGAGATCTCGTTGGAGGCTCTGGCCACCCGGGCGGCTGCGTTGCGCACCGTTGAGCTGGTGCGGCCGCGCTCGGTGATCGGCAAGAACACCGTGGAGTGCCTGCAGTCCGGCGTGCTCTTCGGCTTCGCCGGTCAGGTGGACGGTCTGGTCCGGCGCATACTCGCCGAGCTGGGACCCAAGGCGGACCCGGTCACCGTTCTGGGCACAGGCGGCCTGGCACCGCTGATGGCCGGGGCGTCCGAGACGATCACCGAGTTCGTGCCGGACCTGACACTGCTGGGACTGCGCCTGACCTATTTGCGCAACATCCGCACCACGTCGGTGAACAGCGGCAGTTCGAACTCGCCTGCCGACGTCTCCGGTCGCGTGGCCAAGTAGTCGCGCACGCGGGCGAGTGCGGCGTCCCGGTCGGCCGGCTCGGCCACGAGCGCCCACGAATGCGTTGAGAGCGTGGCGAGCAGACCTTCGACCGAGGTGCGCACGGCGTTCGGATATGCGCTGTGCTCGCTCGCCTCGAAAGCGGGATGTTCGGGCAGATGCAGCCCCGACTCGGCGCGGTCGCGGACCCGGAGCCCGATCAGGCCGGCCGCATCGTGATAGCCCCGCACCCATTCCACCGTGGCGTCGTCGCCGTTCCACAAAGCGGCCAGCACTCCGCCGGGGCGCAGCACACGGGCGATCTCCGGCAGGGCCCGCTCCGGGTCGAACCAGTGGAACGCCTGGCCCACCAGTACTGCGTCGACCGATTCGTCGGGCAGGGGGATCGCCTCTGCGCTGCCCTCGCGCGCGTCGACATCCGGGAAAAGAACCCGTAGTTCGGCGAGCATCGGTGGGTCGGGCTCGACAGCGATCACCGGACCGCGGGCGAGCAGTGCGCCCGTGAGCTTGCCCGTGCCCGCAGCCAGGTCGAGGAGCTGACGATCGGGCCGATCTGCCACCGGCTCCAGTGCCCAGTCGACGGCACTGTCGGCGTACTCGGGACGATGGCGCGCGTATTCGGCGGCAACAGTGCCGAAGGACCGGGCCCGGGGAGTCGTCACGCTTTCGACGTTACGTCACCACTTGATCCGGGGCACTGGAACTTCTGTCACGACGTCGGGGGGTAACCGGGGAGCGGTGCCGGTGCGGGCGTCACTAACCTTGACAGCGTGAGCACCCAGCCTCTCGACGGCCCAGACAACGAGCTGCCCGAGCAGATGCAGGTGCGCCGTGCCAAGCGGGCGGAGATGCTCGAACAGGGCCGGGACCCTTATCCGGTGTCTCTCGAGCGCACGCACACCCTGCGCGAGGTGCGTGACGCACACCCGGACCTGCCGCCGGACACAGGCACCGGTGAGAAGGTCGGCGTCACCGGACGAGTGATCTTTCTGCGTAACACCGGAAAGCTCTGTTTCGCCACCCTTCGCGAAGGCGACGGCACGGAACTGCAGGCGATGCTGAGCCTCGCGCTGGTCGGCGACGAGGCTCTCGCCCGCTGGAAGTCCATTGTGGACCTCGGCGACCACGTATTCGTGCACGGCGAAGTGGCGACGTCACGGCGGGGCGAACTGTCGGTGATGGCCGACCGCTGGGAGATGGCGTCGAAGGCCGTTCGCCCCCTGCCGGTGGCGCACCGCGAGCTGTCCGAGGAGATGCGCGTTCGGCAGCGCTATGTCGACCTCATCATGCGGCCCGAGGCGCGAGAGATGGTCCGCAATCGGGCTCACGTCGTCCGCACGCTGAGGAGCGTGCTCCACGACCGCGACTATGTCGAGGTGGAGACGCCGATGCTGCAGCTGCAGCACGGCGGCGCCACTGCGCGTCCGTTCGTCACCCACGCCAACGCGCTGGACACCGATCTGTACCTGCGGATCGCTCCGGAACTGTTCCTCAAGCGATCCGTGGTGGGCGGTATCGAACGGGTCTTCGAGATCAATCGGAACTTCCGTAACGAAGGCATCGACTCCACGCACTCACCCGAGTTCGCCATGCTCGAGGCGTACCAGGCGTACGCCACCTACGACGACATGGCAGATCTGACGCGAGAGTTGGTACTCGCGTCTGCGCAGGCCGTCTTCGGTTCCACGACCGTCCGCCATGCCGACGGCACCGAACACGATCTGGGGAAGCCTTGGCGTTCTGTCACGCTGCACGGGGCAGTCTCGGAGGCTGTCGGGCAGGACGTGACCCTGGACACCTCCGTAGAGGAACTGCGCAAGCTCGCGGCCGCTCACGACGTCGAACTCAAGGATTCTCTGAGCGCCGGTGAGATCGTGCTGGAACTGTTCGAGAAGCTCGTCGAGCACACACTCGTCGAGCCGACGTTCGTGCGGGACTACCCGATCGAGGTTCGGCCGCTGACCAGGCGGCACCGTACGGACCCGCGGCTCGCAGAGGCCTGGGACCTCATCGTGTTCGGCACGGAGCTTGCCACCGCGTACTCGGAACTGGTCGATCCTGTGGAGCAACGGGAAAGGCTCTACGCCCAGTCTCTCCTGGCCGCTGCGGGAGATGTCGAGGCGATGCAGGTCGATGAGGACTTCTTGCGTGCCATGGAGTATGGAATGCCGCCCACAGGTGGGATGGGAATGGGCATCGACCGGCTCCTGATGGCGCTGACCGGTCTCGGAATCCGAGAGACCATTCTGTACCCGATCGTGCGTTCTGAGTAACTACCCGGAGTGTTCGAGGTTCCCACTCGACAGTCGCACTGAATTGGATATATCGTGCGGCTCGATGCGGCCTCCCCCCGCAGAACAAGAGCGATGAACTATGGAGGGCTGCGACGGTGGCGCAGATCCGTGAGATCCGGCTGATCGACGACCTGGACGGTCAGGCTGCCGACGAGACGGTTGAGTTCGGTGTCGACGGCAAGAACTACGAGATCGACCTCTCGAAGGACAATGCGGAGAAGCTGCGGGACTCTCTCGCCGCGTTCGTTTCGGCAGCGCGTCGTGCCGGTGGTGGCCGGCGTCGTGGTGGTTCGGCATCCAGTAGTTCGGCACGGCGTCCGTCGATCGATCGGGAGCAGAACCAGGCTATCCGCGACTGGGCCCGCAAGCGGGGTATGAAGGTGTCCGACCGTGGCCGCATTCCGGCCGACGTGCTGGACGCGTACCACCAGGAGAACTGAGATCAGCGACGGGTGAGGGCCGGCCGTGCGCCGGCCCCGTCCTTCTGGTTAGGGTGGCCTCACTTCGGCAGAGGAGGTCCCGTGGCCCGCAGGACGACCGTCTTGGAGGTCCGCCGCACGGAGCGGCTGACTCCACACATGATCCGCGTGGTGGCCGGGGGCGATGAGCTCAGCAGCTTCCCGGACACGCCTTACACCGACCGCTACGTGAAGATCGTCTTCCCCCGCGCAGGCGTCACCTATCCCGAGCCGTTCGACATGGATTCGATCCGTGCGCAGCTCCCCCGGGAACAGTGGCCGGTCATGCGCACGTACACGGTGAGAGCTTTCGACCAGGCCGCCGGTGAGTTGACGATCGACGTCGTACAGCACGGCGACGCGGGTGTCGCAGGGCCGTGGGCGGCGAGTGCCCGCCCGGGCGACGTGTTGCGGCTCCAGGGGCCAGGTGGTGCCTATGCGCCCGACCCCGAAGCGGACTGGCACCTGATGGTCGGAGACGAAAGCGCGCTACCCGCTATCGCCGCGGCGTGCGAACGCATCCCGGCGGGAGTGCCGGTACTCGCCGTCCTCGAGGTCGAGGACGAGGCCGAGCAGCAAGAGCTCCGCTCTCCGGCCGATCTGCGAGTCACCTGGCTACACCGCACCACAGGTATCCCCGACCAGCTCGCCACAGCGGTTCGGGAGCTGACCTTTCCGTCGGGTCGAGTTCACGCGTTCGTGCATGGTGAGGCGGGCGCCGTGCGCAGCGTGCGTATCCATCTGGTGAACGAGCGCGAGGTGGCGCGCGAGCAGCTGTCGGTCTCCGGATACTGGAGGCGAGGACGCGACGAGGACGGCTGGCGAGAGGACAAGGCCGCCGAGCGCGCGCTCGCTGCGAGCTGACCAGCGGATCCGTCGGGGTAAAGGGTTGCGGGGGAATCGGCGCCGGGGTTGCCGCGTTGTTTTCAGTTGCGCAAGACCGAGGCGACCATCGGTCCCGGGCCGATACAGTGGTACCCGGGGTGTACGCGGCGCAGCGCGCGCCGGTGCATGGCGCAGCCCAGGCTAGGAGTGTAAATGTTCGAGAGGTTCACTGACCGAGCGAGGCGTGTTGTCGTTCTGGCGCAAGAAGAGGCCAGGATGCTCAACCACAACTACATCGGCACCGAGCACATCCTCCTTGGCCTCATCCACGAGGGCGAGGGAGTGGCCGCGAAGGCCCTGGAGTCCCTCGGGATCGCACTGGAGGGCGTCCGCCAGCAGGTCGAGGAGATCATCGGTCAAGGTCAGCAGGCACCGAGCGGGCACATTCCGTTCACGCCGCGGGCCAAGAAGGTGCTCGAGCTGTCGCTGCGCGAGGCGCTGCAGCTCGGCCACAACTACATCGGCACCGAGCACATCCTGCTCGGCCTGATCCGCGAGGGCGAGGGCGTCGCGGCGCAGGTGCTGGTCAAGCTGGGGGCCGACCTCAACCGGGTCCGTCAGCAGGTCCTGCAGCTGCTGTCCGGCTACCAGGGCAAGGAGCCTGCCGAGGGCACGTCCGGTGGCCGCGGCGAGGGCACCCCGTCCTCCTCGCTGGTCCTCGACCAGTTCGGTCGCAACCTCACCCAGTCGGCCCGTGAGGGCAAGCTGGACCCGGTCATCGGCCGGGAGAAGGAGATCGAGCGGGTCATGCAGGTCCTCTCCCGGAGGACCAAGAACAACCCCGTCCTGATCGGCGAGCCCGGCGTGGGCAAGACCGCCGTCGTCGAGGGGCTGGCCCAGGGCATCGTCAAGGGCGAGGTGCCCGAGACGCTCAAGGACAAGCAGCTCTACACCCTCGACCTCGGCTCTCTGGTCGCAGGCTCGCGCTACCGCGGTGACTTCGAGGAGCGCCTCAAGAAGGTGCTCAAGGAGATCCGCACACGCGGCGACATCATCCTGTTCATCGACGAGCTCCACACCCTGGTGGGTGCCGGTGCCGCCGAGGGCGCGATCGACGCCGCGAGCATCCTCAAGCCGATGCTGGCCCGTGGCGAGCTGCAGACGATCGGTGCCACCACGCTCGACGAGTACCGCAAGTACGTCGAGAAGGACCCCGCGCTGGAGCGCCGCTTCCAGCCGATCCAGGTGGGCGAGCCGAGCGTCGGCCACACCATCGAGATCCTCAAGGGCCTCCGCGACCGGTACGAGGCGCACCACCGCGTCACGATCACCGACCCGGCCCTGGTTGCCGCGGCCACGCTGGCCGACCGGTACATCAGCGACCGCTTCCTGCCTGACAAGGCGATCGACCTGATCGACGAGGCAGGCGCCCGGATGCGGATCCGTCGCATGACGGCGCCGCCGGACCTGCGCGAGTTCGACGAGAAGATCGCGGCCGTGCGTCGCGACAAGGAGTCGGCGATCGACGCGCAGGACTTCGAGCGGGCCGCGCACCTGCGCGACTCGGAGAAGCAGCTTCTCGCGCAGAAGGGCGAGCGGGAGAAGCAGTGGAAGTCCGGTGACCTCGACGTCATCGCCGAGGTCGACGACGAGCAGATCGCCGAGGTGCTCGCCAACTGGACCGGGATCCCCGTCTTCAAGCTCACCGAGGAGGAGACCACGCGTCTGCTCCGCATGGAGGACGAGCTCCACAAGCGGATCATCGGTCAGGAGGAGGCCGTCAAGTCGGTCTCGCAGGCCATCCGCCGCACGCGGGCCGGCCTGAAGGACCCGAAGCGTCCGTCCGGCTCGTTCATCTTCGCCGGCCCCTCGGGTGTCGGTAAGACCGAGCTGTCCAAGGCGCTGGCCAACTTCCTGTTCGGCGAGGACGACGCGCTCATCCAGATCGACATGGGCGAGTTCCACGACCGCTACACCGCCTCGCGGCTCTTCGGTGCCCCTCCCGGGTACGTGGGCTACGAGGAGGGCGGCCAGCTCACCGAGAAGGTGCGCCGCAAGCCGTTCTCCGTGGTTCTGTTCGACGAGATCGAGAAGGCCCACCAGGAGGTCTACAACACCCTCCTGCAGGTCCTCGAGGATGGTCGCCTGACCGACGGTCAGGGCCGCACGGTGGACTTCAAGAACACCGTCATCATCTTCACCTCGAACCTCGGCACGCAGGACATCTCGAAGGCGGTCGGCCTCGGGTTCGCCCAGGGCAACGACGAGACGTCGAACTACGAGCGGATGAAGAACAAGGTCAACGACGAGCTGAAGAAGCACTTCAGGCCGGAGTTCCTCAACCGTATCGACGACATCATCGTCTTCCACCAGCTCACCGAGGAGCAGATCATCACGATGGTCGACCTCATGATCACGCGGGTGGAGGCGCAGCTGGCCAACAAGGACATGGCCATCGAACTCACGCCGGCTGCGAAGGCGCTGCTCGCACGGCGCGGGTTCGACCCCGTGCTGGGCGCTCGGCCGCTTCGCCGCACCATCCAGCGCGAGATCGAGGACCAGCTCTCGGAGAAGATCCTCTTCGGCGAGGTGGAGCCCGGTCAGATCGTGGTGGTCGACGTCGAGGGCTTCGACCCGAAGGCGCCGGAGGGATCCCGGGCCGCTGACGACAAGGCCAAGTTCACCTTCCGGGGTGAGCCGAAGCCCGTCACGGTTCCCGACGCCCCGCCGGTCGACCTGGCGAAGTCCAGCGACGACTGATCTCCAGTAGCACCACCGCCAACGGCCCGCCCGGACCTCGTCCGGGCGGGCCGTTCGCCGTCTCCGGCACAGCCCCGCGAGCCGGCGAGGTGAACCGGACGAAATCTTTCTCCGCGTAACGACCAGCGGCCGGTAGGTTCCCCGGCGTGAGCTCGGTTCGCGTCGTCCCCGAGACCGAACTGATGTCCGGAGAGCAGCTGTCGGCCGACGACGCCTGGCAGACGGTGCGCCGCTACGGCCTCGCCCACCTGCTCGCCACTGCGTTCGTCCGCTTCCGGTACGGCGACGGCTTCAGCCATGCCCGTGCCTTCGCCTTGCAACTCGCGCTCGCCGCGGTGCCCCTCGTGATCGCCGGGGCCGGGCTGGCGAGCGCGCTCGGAGCGGAGTCGTTCGCGGAGGTGGTCGCCCGCACCGTGGTGGCGATCTCGCCCGGCAGCAGCGACTCTCTGCTCACCGAGGTCCTCAACGGCCCTCCCGACGAGGGCAGCGAGCGGGCCGAGATCGTGGTGGTGCTGGGGTTGGCCACCGCGTTCGCGGCGGCGACATCGGCGTTCGCCCAGCTGGAGCGTGGCGCCAACCGGATCTACGGCACCAAGCGGGATCGGCAGGCTCTGCGCAAGTACGGCCGGGCCGCGGTGCTGACGGCGACAGCGGGGGTCGCCATGACCGTCGGGCTGTTGCTGATCGTGGCAGGCGAACCGTTCGGCGAGGCCATGGAGCAGGTCTACCGGTGGGGCGACGGCGCGGAGGAGGTCTGGGACGCCCTGCGGTGGCCGGTCGGGATGGCGGCCCTCGTGGTGGCGGTGACGCTGCTGTTCGAGCATGCACCCCGGCGCCGCCAGCCCGGGCTGAGCTGGCTTGCCGTCGGCGCGACCGTCACCGTGCTGGCCTGGCTCGTCGGGTCCGGGCTGCTCGCGCTGTACGTCGTGGCCGCGGCGGGGTTCGGCGACACCTACGGGCCGCTAACCGCCGTCATGGCGTTGCTGCTGTGGGCGAATGTCACGGGCATCGCCCTGCTCGCCGGGCTCGCGCTGGCAGCGCAGCTCGAGGCGGTACGGGCCGGCCGCCCCGACCCACTGCTGCCCGACAGCGACGACGACGGGATCCCCGACGACCTGGACGAGCACCCGGGCTCCCCGGCCCGCTGACCTTGCGGCTGGCCCGCTCACGGATCAGCGGAGGGTGACGGGGCGGGCGTCGTCGGGGGGTGTGCCGAACAGCGTGGCCGCGTCGTGTTCGGGAGCGTGCTCGCCCGTGAGGTGGGCAGAGGTGATCCGCGTGGTGCGAAACCACCTGGGGCCTTGCCGGAGGCGGCACCAGGCAAGGAGAAACCAGTGGCCTTTCGTCGCCGCCAGTGCCACCGGCTCGACGGACCGCTCCGTGATGGCGCCGGACGCGTCGGTGTAGCGCATCACCACCACCTGCTGCCGGCGCACCGCCTCGTCCAGCACCCTCGCGACAGCAGGCCGGGGCGCAGGTTCGGGCGTCCGCAGCCACAGCCGTGCCGCGATCGCCTCGGCGCGTTCTCGCTCTGCGTCGGGCATCGCCGCGAGCACCTTCGACAGCGCGCTGCGCCCGTCCACCGCGAACGGCAGGGCCGGTAGCGCGGCCAGCGCCACCGCGATGGCGGCCGCCTCCGCGCCGGTGATGTTCAGTGGCGGAAGCGTGGCGGAGTCCAGGACGTAACCGCCGCCGGGCCCTGCCTGTGCCCACAGCGGGAGCCCGGCCTGAAGCAAGGCCTCGATGTCGCGCTTGATCGTCCGGGTCGAGACCTCCAAGCGCTGGGCCAACCATGCACCGGTGCGTCCGCCAGCGCCCGCGGCGCGGAGTTCCTCGGCGATCGCGTACAGCCGTTCGGTGCGGTTCACGCGTGGAGAATGCCGGAATAACGGTGACATCACGGTGTCACCGACACTGCGAGAACCTTCCCCCATGACGATCAGCGCGACACACCGGATCCACCGCCTCGACGGCCGTCGCGTCGCGGTGCACGACCTCACGCCCGATGCGCCCGCCGGCGCGCCGGTGGTGCTGCTCTGTCACGCGGCACCGGGATCCGGCGCGTTCGACCCTGACCCCGAGGCAACGGCCGCGCGCGGGATCCGGCTGATCTCGTTCGACCGGCCGGGCTACGGCGGGTCCGACCCCGTGGGCGACGGGGCGTTCGCGACAGTGGACGGAGCAGCGGACGACGCGGCCGCGCTGTTGGAGACCATCCTGGAGCCGGGCGCGACGGCGGCGGTGGCGGGCTGGTCCGCAGGCGGACGAGTAGCCCTCGCACTCGCGGCCCGGCGCCCCGACCTGGTCTCTCGCGTGGCCGTGATCGGCACCCCGGCGCCCGACGAGGACGTGCACTGGATTCCGGAGGAGCACCGCGCGGGTATCGAGGCGCTCCGAGATGCGCCTGCCGCCGTCGCGCACGAGGCGCTGGGGGCCGCGTTCGCTCCGGTGCTGGCGGCACTCAGCGGCGACGCCCGGTTCGGTCTCGTGGGGATCGACGAGGCGGACGGGCCCGTTCTCGCGGAGCCCGGTGTCGCCGATCGGCTGCGCGCGATGCTCGACGAGGCTCTCGCACAGGGTGGGGCCGGGTTGGTGGCCGACATCGCCGGTTACACGCTCCGGCCGTGGGGCTTCGACCCGGCCGACGTGAAGGCGAGTGTGCTGCTCAGCTACGGCTCGGCGGACCACATCGGCCAGGCGCACGGCCTGTGGTGGCACCGCGCGCTGCCGGACGCCCGGCTGGACGTGGTCGACGGTGCGGGGCACCTGGTGGTGGTGCCCCGCTGGAAAGCGCTGCTGGCGTTTCTCTGCCGAGAGGCTGTCTGACAGCCGAGGCAGCCGACTGCGTGGTTGTTCGCAGAGCGGTCTCACCGTGGCAGAGGTGGTCCGACATCCTCAGGTGATACCGACCCGGGTTCCGCCGGTGCCAGCGTGCGTGCCGGAGCGGCGGATCCTGACTCGGGCTCGATGACGCCCAGCCCGTACACGAGCAAGGCGAGGAGGCAGGCCGCGAGTACCAGCGCGACCAGCCGCCAGTAGACCAGGAGCAGCAGCGCGACGAAGACGATCGCGATGTAGGACGCCGACATGTCCGTCTCCCCCCATTGGTGCCATTTCGTCACCGATAGGGTGACCCGACAACGGACGTCTGTCAACTGGTGTCAGGAGTCTGACGACTGTAGTCCTTCAGGTCGGTGGACAGACGTCCGCGATTCCATTACCGTCAACCTGCCTCCCTCGCTGATCCGCTGATGGGAGTCGGAGACCTGTCGCGGGGCGCAGCTGCACTGGGCGCAGACAAGAGGGAGAGATGGACGCCGACCGGGACCCTCAGCTCGAACTCAAGCTGGATGCAGGTCGGCCATTGCCTGAGGTGATCGCCGACAAGGTCCGTGAGCTGATCGACGCCGGAACCTACAAGCCCGGCGGCCGGCTCCCCAACGAGTCCGAACTCGCGCGCGGCATGAAGGTGGCGCGCAGTTCGGTGCGAACAGCGCTGCAGCGGCTGGAAGCCATGCATGTGCTCGAGGTGAAAAGGGGCCTCGGCTGGTACGTCCGGCGCACGCCTCCGCCTGCTTCCACGAGCCCGCCTTCCTGGTTGGAGGGCCGTCACTACCGGATGAGCGACCTGTTCGAGCTGCGTATCGGCCTGGAAGGACTCTCAGCGAGTCTGGCCGCGCTGCGCGCCACGGAAGGCGAGATCGAGGACATCGCCAAGCTCAACCAGCAGCACAAGGAGGCGGGCGACGACCAGGACGAGCTCCTGCACACCGACGAGGCCTTCCACGAAGCCATCGTTCACGCGAGCCACAACGACCCGCTGATCGAGACGTACCTGCGTATCGTCGCCGAGCTGCGCGAGTGGCGGTATCAGAGCTACGCGGTGCGAGGGGTGCCCCAGCGGTCGTACCGAGAACACTCGAAGGTGGTGCGCTACCTGCGTAATCGCGACTCCGGTGGCGCGCGGTTGGCCATGAACAGCCACCTGCAGCGGCCCTATGACGAGCTGACCGACATCGACGACGAACCTCTCGACACGATGTACAGCGGACCAGATGTCGAGCCGGAGTGGCACAACCGCAATCCGGACGGGTAGCGCTCATCCGCCCGAGTGACGATGATGTTGTCGGGACTCGGCGAAACGGGTGGGGTGTATGGCGGTCGTCCTCGTGCTGGCGGCCGCCGTAGGTCTGTTGGTGCTGACCGCGTTCGTAGGCCCTGGTCTGGCCGCGCCATGGTTCCGCGTGGTGTACGTGGTCATCTTGTGGGTGGGCCCGTTCCTCCTCGTGCTGCTCGCCGTACTGATCGGCCGCCGCCATGCGACCTCGCGGCTGCAACAGGCGCTCGCGGACATCGCTGGGCCTGCCCTAATCGGCTCGATGTCGCCGCGTGCCGCTCTCGGGTCGCTCTTGCCGCGCGTCTACGGCAAGGGTTCGCACGAGGACGTCCTGGTCGGAGTGCTTGGTGGCTCGGGCAGGGATCCGGCGGGCAGCGATACCGCAGTGAGCCGGGGGACGACCGCGTACTTCCGGCTACGCGCGATCGACGAGTTCACCAGCGACAACGATGTCACCTGGACCCACGACTTCTCCGGCGTCCGGAACAACCACACGCTGGTGGTCTTCGCCACCTCGGATCCGGTGATCGCCGGACTCATCCCCCGGGAACGCATCTTCCCGCTCTTCGAACTCTGGCTGATGGACGAGGATCACCTCGAGGACTTCGTCCCGACCTTGCGCGAGAACGCGCGCATCGGAATCTCGTACATCGACGTCGATGGTTTCGACAGGAAGGTGGATCCGACACCACTGCGCGGAGAGGAAGTGGCTGTACGGGACTACGGCCAGTTCGTGCGGCTGCCGGAAAATCTGGATCGCAAGAACGTTCGCATCGTTCAGTTCGACCTTTACGATCTCGTCGACCCTGATCACGTCGTCGAGTCCATCGAAACGCTCTCGTTCCGGGTTTCAGTGCGGAATTCGAGTGCCTTGGGCTATGTAACGTGGTCGCCGCCGCACCCGTGTTTCGTCCACAAGATCACGTTCGACGTGGAGGAGCTGCCGTTCGAGGGTCAGCGGCTCGCCTACCTTGTGCTCACCTCGACGCTGCAGAAGGCCGGGTTGCCGACGAGCCAGGTCTGGCAGGAAGTCTCAGACCGGATCGAGGTCAAGGTGGACTCCTGGATGCTGCCTGGTCACGCTGTGACGCTACTCTGGCGGCCCCTCGACCCAGCGGAGCCCTGACATGCCACTCGGTGTCGCCGAACTGCAGCGCGCCCACGCGCTGTTCGGCGCGCCCGACGAGGTGATCGCCCAGCGACGGGCATTGTATGCGGCGCTCCTGGAATTGTTCTCCGATGACATGCCGCTGGAGCGGGTCGACGACATGCTCGACAGCCCAGCCGTCCGGGGCCACCTCGGTGCAGTTCTCGCCGGCGATACCCACTTCGTGGCCTCGCGTTGCTGCTCGATCGATGAGCTTGTGGATGAGAGCTGCAAAAGGGAAATCGAGGGTTGTGTCGTGCGGCTCGCCTCCTCGGTATCCGCGCGAGAAGGGCTGGCCGACGCGGTTCTCCGTATCAGTGACGAGTTGCAACAATATGGCGCGGATGCGCCGCGTGCAACTCTCGTAACCACGGCCGACCGCCCGGATATGGGTGCACTGTTCGGGCTGCTCGTGAAAGGAATCGAGCTGGCAGTGCATCTGGTGCCGGCTCTGGCATTGGATCTACTGCCGCACGTCAGTCTGTTCGCCATCCTTGCCCGAGACGCGTCCGATCGGCTCGGCTCGGCATCTGCGCGCGAGTTCCCGGGGCTGGTTCTCATCCCGGAGCCGCGGTCTCCTCTCGAGGTGGCCGAGGCCCTGATCCACGAAGGTGCCCATCAGAAGTTCTTCGATCTGGCCACCACGCGGGCTCTCTTTGGCGAGCCTTCGGACCAGCCGCCGCAGTTCTCGCCATCATGGGCGCCGGCGGGGGCACCGAGCTGGCCCATCGAGCAGACCTTTGCGGCGTGGCATGCCTACTGTTGCCTGAGTGTCGTCAGGGATTCGCTCGGTACGTTGAGTGTTCATGAAGATTCATTGCTTCCACGCGCCGAACAACGGCGCGTGGAGATCGGCGAGTGGCTGCTGGCACACGGCGATGCCTTGGGACGGGACGGGCATGCGTTCCTGGGCGCGATGCTTGACCGCCGCCCCGCCCGCGAGGGTACGGATACCCCGGTGGATGTCGCTCGGTCGGTGATCGCTGCTGACGAATCGTCGCTGGTCCGTAGGGTGGGCGAGCGCACGCTCGTCGTGACACGGTCCAGCCCGGTCGAACTTCTGTGGCTCCACTCCGACGTTCTGGACGCGAGCGCCCGACGTGAGTTGTAGAACATCGAATAGTCGTACTGCAAACGAAACGTCCCCTGGACGACTGGTTTAGTCCTGCGAGTTTCGGGGTCGATGTCGAAAGCTTTTTGACATTACGCTAGTTTGCGGGCCTTACCTGCCCGCACTCTGGAAGGTCGACGGAGCCCATGGCCCAGGACGTCGAGGACAAATCGCTGTTGGCACCCGCAGTACGGGTGACGTGGATCGGCCCGCAGCGGCCGGTGGAAGGCGGCACGGTGTTCGTGAAGCCTGCGGTCGAGGCCGCGGCTGCCGAGACCGAGGTCACCCCGGCCGAGCAATCGGTATAGGCGGCACGGGTCGACGTCTCGGTGTCGGCCCGCTCCGCAAAAGATCGGCGGATCGATCCACGGCAATCGGCGCATCCGGGCAGGGGGTGCGGTCGAATGCCGGTCGGAACCAGCAAGGCTAGTGGCTGCGCTGACGTCCTCAGCCGAGGATTTCTTCCAGCGCTAGGAGGGTGGCCTCTGCGGGCGCGGCGATGGGGACGCCGCGGCCGTGCCGCACCTCCGGCTCGCGAGGGTTGATCCGCACCAGCGCACCGGACGCCGCGCTGGCCCGCTCCGCCTCCCGGCGCACGGTGGGGAGGGCGTTACCCGCACCGAGCTCCACGACCGCGAGTCGCTTCCCCATGGCGCGAAGCTCACGAAGCCAGGTGTTGTGCGCCCGCATCTGGTCGGCGGCGCGATCGGCGATCCATTCCATGTCCCCGAACATCAAGATGTTCGGACGGGCGAGCGCACCGCATGACGGGCAGGACGGCAATGGCGCGATAGCGCGCATCGTGGCGGTGTCGACGTCGACCGAGATTCCGTCGGCAGGCCACACCGGCTGTCCACAGTCGATCATGCACTGCAGGAAGTGGATGGATCCGTGGCACTCGGCCACCTGCTCCTCGTCGAATCCGGCGCACTGGAACTGGCCGTCGACGTTCGAGGTGAACACGCGCGTCGGCCATCGCTGCGCCCACTTCAGCAGGACGCCGAACCCGGCGTGCGGCACGGTTCTCCGGTACAGCGCCAACCGGTGCCCGTAGAAGCCCCAGGCCAGCTCCGGGTCGGCGGCGAAGTGCACCGGGTCGGCGATCTCCTCGAACCGCAGCCCCAGGCCCCGATAGGGCGGGTAGGCCCGCCAGAAGCCTTCGGGGCCGCGGAAGTCGGGCAGGCCCGAGTCCACGCCCATCCCCGCGCCTGCGCACACCAGCAACGCATCGGCGCCGGCGATCAGTGCCGCGGCTGCCGACGCGTCGGCGGGGTCAGGGCGCAACGAGGCTCAGGACGCGGTGGAACGCTGCACTACCTCGAACTCGAGCAGAGACGCCCCGGTGGCCACGGGCTTGGCGCGCTCGCCGCCGTGCGCCTCCGCTGCCGGGCCGTTGCGCCAGGCCTGGAACGACTCCTCGTCCTCCCAGTGGGTGAGCACGAAGTAGCGGGTCTCGCCCTTGACCGGACGCAGCAGCTCGAACGAGATGAAGCCGGGCTGCCCGTCCACCGCGTGCAGCCGGTTGGCGAACCGCTTCTCCAGCTCGGGTCCTGCGCCCTCGGGCACCTCGATCGCATTGATCTTCACGACTGCCATGGGACCTAGGCTAGTCGGGATGCGGCGGCGAATGCTGACCAGCGACGGCCTGCAGCTCGCAGTCGTCGAGTTCGGCGGGCAGGGCACCCCGATCGTGGTGCTGCACGGGCTGATGGGCAGGGCGACGACCTGGTGGCCGGTGGCGCAGTGGCTCGTCGCGCACGGACGCGTGCTCGGCTTGGACGCCCGCGGCCACGGCAGATCCGGAGCGCAGGGGCCGTGGACCACCGAACGCATGACGGCCGACGTGGCCGAGCTGCTCGGCGAGCTCGGACCGAGCGTGGTGGTCGGGCACTCGATGGGCGGACTGCACGGGCTCGTGCTCGCCGCGCGGCATCCGGAGCTGGTGCGGGCGCTCGTCGTCGAGGACATGGGCGTGGATTTCCGCGGTCGCAGCGCCGACGACGCCCGGGCGTGGTTCGGCGCGCTCCCGCAGCCCTTCCCGTCGCTCGCCGCGGTCCGCCGCGCCTTCGGCTGGCCTCGTCCCGAGTTCGGCGACTACATGGCGGAGTGCGCCGAGGAACGCCCGGACGGCTACCACCTGCTGGCCCAGGTGGAGTACGCGACCGAGATCGCAGCGGAGTGGGCGGAGGTCGATCACTGGGACGCCGTGGGTGCGGTTCGCTGTCCGGTGCTGCTGGTCGAGGCCGAGGACAGCATCGTGCCCCCCGGACAGATGGCCGAGATGGCGCGTCGGATGGCGGCGGCGGATCACGTGCGGATCCCGGGGACTGGCCACCTCGTGCAGTCCGGCGATCCGGAGGCGTACCGGTCCGCGGTGGAGTCGTTTCTGAGTACTCACATGTGAGTACTCATGCTTTACTCCGGTCCGTGAATCCCACCCGGCTGTTCGTCCTGAGTGCACTCGCGAAGCGCGGCGCGATGTACGGCCATCAGATCCGCCGTGACGCGCGCGTCGATCGGGCCGAGCTCTGGTCCGACGTCCGCCCCGGCTCGCTGTACGGCGCACTGCACCGGCTCGAGGGCGAGGGACTCGTGCGGGCGTTGCGCACCGAGCAGGAGGGCAACATGCCTGCACGCACCGTCTACGAGATCACCACCGAGGGCAGGCGTGAGCTGCACGTTCTCCAGACGGAGGCCTTCGAGGAGGTCCAGTTCCGGCCCGATCCGGTCGATCTCGCGCTCGCCACCGGCTCGGACGTCGACGAGGCCACGTTGCGCGGCTATCTCGTCGACCGGAAACGGGCGCTGACGGCGCGGCTGTCCCAGTTGGATCATCTGCACGACCGTGCGTGGCCGGACCAGACCGTGGCCGACGATCTCGTGGTCGAGCACGCGCGGCTGCGGCTGCGGGCGGAGCTGGAATGGCACGAGATGGTGATCGACCAGCTCGGCAAGCTCACCGCCGCGACCGAGACCCAGGAGGTCGGACGATGACGGTCCGGCCCCTGCGCCTCATCGGCGACCCCGTGCTGCGGACGCCCTGCAACCCCGTCACCACATTCGACTCCGCCCTGGAAACGCTGGTCACCGACCTGCTCGACACCGTGCGCCTGCCCGGACGGGCCGGCCTGGCCGCCAACCAGATCGGGGTGGCGCTCGCGGCGTTCTCCTACGACGTCGACGATCGGTTCGGCTACGTGCTCAACCCACGCCTCGTCGAGACCGACGGCGAGTACGACGGCGACGAGGCGTGCCTGTCCGTGCCGGGGGTGCACGCCCGGCGGCTGCGTGCCGCCTACGCGCGTGTCGAGGGCGTCGACCTCGACGGGCGCCCCGTGGTGATCGACGGCACGGGCGAGCTGGCCCGATGCCTGCAACACGAAACCGACCACCTACGCGGCGAGCTCTACATCGACGCCCTCACCGGAGAGCGCCGGCGCGCCGCCATGCGGATGCTGCGACGCGCCCCGGCCTGAGCGCCCGCGAATCGTGATCGACTCCGAGTGGTGGTGATCGTCCGGCGGTGTGACGATGCATGGGCTTCGCAATGGGGGGAAGGGGACGGCCCGTGGCCGAGGTGGACACCGCGCTGAGCTCAGGTTTGAAAAACCGGCACGTCACCATGATCAGCATCGCGGGGGTGATCGGGGCTGGTCTGTTCGTCGGCTCGTCTGCCGCGATCGCGACGGCGGGTCCGGCCGTCCTCATCTCCTACGCGTTCGCGGGCCTGCTCGTCGTGCTCGTCATGCGAATGCTCGGCGAGATGGCGGCGGCGCAGCCCGACTCCGGGTCGTTCTCCACCTACGCCGACCGCGCGATCGGCCGCTGGGCCGGGTTCAGCGTCGGCTGGCTGTACTGGTGGTTCTGGGTGTTGGTGATCCCGCTCGAGGCCACCGCCGCGGCCACGATCCTCAATTCGTGGATACCCGCCGTTGCCCAGTGGGTGTGGGCGCTGGCGATCACACTGGCCCTCACGGCCACGAACCTCTTCAACGTCGCCAAGTACGGCGAGTTCGAGTTCTGGTTCGCGCTGCTCAAAGTCGTCGCGATCATCGCGTTCATCGCCATCGGTGTGCTGGCGGTGCTCGGTCTGCTGCCGGGCAGCGATGTCAGCGGCGCGTCCCGGCTGTTCGACCAGGGCGGCTTCCTGCCGAACGGCATCGGCGCCGTGGTCGCCGCGGTGCTCACCACGATGTTCAGCTTCATGGGCACCGAGATCGTCACGATCGCGGCCGCGGAGTCGGAGAAGCCTGCCGAACAGATCGGCCGCGCCACCCGTTCGGTGATCTGGCGGATCTCGGTCTTCTACCTGGCGTCGATCCTGATCGTCGTCGCCCTGGTGCCGTGGAACAGCCCAGCGCTCGCGGAAGCCGGCTCGTACCAGGCGGCGCTCGAGGTCATGGGCGTTCCCGGCGCCAAGGCGATCGTCGACGTCGTCGTGCTGGTCGCGGTCGCGAGCTGCCTCAACTCGGCGCTGTACACGGCGTCGCGGATGATCTACTCACTCGGTCGCCGCGGCCAGGCGCCGAGTGCCGTGATGCGCACGACGGCGGACGGCGTGCCTCGCGTCGCGGTGCTCGCCTCCACTGCCGTCGGCTTTCTCGTCGTGATCGCCAACTACCTGGTGCCAGAGGCGGTCTTCACCACACTGCTCGCCACGTCCGGGGCGATCGCGCTGCTCGTCTACCTGGTGGTGGCGGTGTCCCAGCTGCGGCTGCGCGCGAAGCTGGAGCAGGAGGGCGCCGCCATGCCCGTGCGGATGTGGGCCTACCCGTGGCTGACCTGGGCCGTCGTGATCGTGATCCCGGTGATGCTCATCTACATGGCCACCCGGGAGTCGTCGCGGTTCGACCTGGCGATGACCGCGCTGATCGCCGTGGTGGTCGTCGTGGTCGGGGTCGTGACCTCCCGCCGCGGCGAACGGTCAGCCGATCTCCACCTCGACGACACGCGCGCGGACCGGAGTGACCGGGTGTAGCGCGGCGAACGCGTCGGCGGGCCGTTCCTCGGCCAGCACGCAGTGCGGCAGCCACGTGCCGGGCAGGTAGGCGGCGACGGGCGCGCGCACCCGCCCGGCCAGCGCGTCATGCACCGCGGCGTGCACGGCGAGGAGCTCCGCGTCGACCACGGCAGCCAGCACGAGCTCGTCGGCGCGCCCGGCCACGGTGCCCAGCGTGGCGAGCCAGATCGAGGGCAGGGCCAGCAGCCGCAGCTCGGCGGCCAGCGCCTCCCTGGCCGGCTGAGGTACGGCCCCCGCCGCGGCGACGGTGACGGCGGGCGTGTCGGTCGGCACCGCGAGCCCCAGCGAACGCAACCGTGCCCGGAGCGCCTCCACCTGGGCGCAAGCGTCGTCGTCCAGCCGGAAACGGACCGTCTGCGCCATCGTCAGGCGGGCAGCGCGAAGCGGCCGTCGTCGTGCTGCTCGGCGAGGCCGTCCACGAGCAGTGAATGCAGGCAGCGATCCCGCTGCGCCGCATCCGACCAGGCCGCGTCCAGTGCCGCCCGCTCGACGGGGCCCGGAGCGTCGCGCAGCACGTCGAGCAGCCGGCCGCGGACCTGCCGGTCGGTGCCGGCGAACGCCTGCACCGGCTTGCGCGGCCCGGAGTACTCGGGCCGGCCTGCCGCCTGCCATGCGCAGACCGAGCGGACGGGACAGGCGCCGCAGCGCGGACCACGAGCGATGCAGACCACCGCGCCCAGCTCCATCAGCCCGGCCGATACCACCGCGGCCGACGCATCGTCGCCCGGCAGCAGCGCATCGACATCGGCGAGATCGGCGGTGGTGCGCGCCGGTCCCGCGTCTCCGCGGCCGTGCACGGCACGGGCCACGACCCGCCGGACGTTCGTGTCGACCACCGGGCACCGCCTGCCGTACCCGAAAGCTGCGATCGCACGGGCCGTGTACGAGCCGATGCCGGGCAACGCCTCCAGCGCGTTCACGTCCGACGGCACGACGTCGCCGTGCGCCCGGGCGATCTCCGCGGCCGCCTCGTGCAGACGCAGGGCCCGGCGCGGGTAGCCGAGCTTGCCCCAGGCCCGCAGCACGTCGGCCCGCGGCGCCGCAGCCAGCGCCGACGGGACCGGCCACCGTTCCATCCATGCCGTCCACACCGGCTCGACGCGCGCCACCGGCGTCTGCTGGAGCATGAACTCACTCACCATGACGCCCCACGGAGTGGTCTCCGGACGGCGCCATGGCAGATCCCGGGCGGACGCGCGGTACCAGTCGAGCACGAGAGCGGGCAGTGACACGGTCGACGATCGTGCCACTGCCACTCCTCCGGCCTCAGACCACCTCGTTCAACTTGCCCGTAGCCACGTCGAAGACGAATCCGCGCACCTGGTCGGTGTGCGGGACGAACGGGTTGGCCTTGATCCGCTTGATGGACTGGCGGACGTCCTCGTCGACGTCGGAGAAGGTCTCGACCGCCCACTCGGGCTTGATACCGGTCTCGTCCTGGATGCTCTTCTTGAACTCGTCGTCGGTGAAGGTCAGCATCCCGCAGTCGGTGTGGTGAATGAGGATGATCTCCCTGGTGCCGAGCAGCCGCTGGCTGATGGCCAGCGAGCGGATCTCGTCGTCGGTGACCACGCCGCCGGCGTTGCGGATCACGTGGGCCTCGCCCTCGCCGAGGCCGAGGATGCCGTAGACGTTGAGCCGGGCGTCCATGCACGCCACGACGGCGACGTTCTTGGACGGGGGCAGCGGCAACTGTCCCGCGAAGGTCTCTGCGTAGCCGGCGTTGTTCGCGAGCAGTTCATCCGTGATGGACATCGGTGTCTCCTGGTTCGGAACGAGATGCCGCAGGCGAGCGCCCACGACAGTGGGACGCGCGGAGGCCGCGTGGCGACCGGGGAACGTGCGCGGTGCGCTACGCGGCCGGGCGACAGAACTCGTCGAACTGCATGATCCGGCGGCTCGGCCAGAAGGCCTCGAGCAGCACCGGTGTCCGGATCATGTCGAGAAGTGAACTCGCTCCGCCGGGCGGGTGCAACCCATTCAGCAAGGTCAACCGCGCCAGGAGTGAACCTGCTCCGCCGACAGTGTGCAAACCGGCGCGTCGCGACGCGCCGAGGCAGGGCCAATTCCGCAACGTATGGTAATCGCTTCGATACTCTTCGTGACGTGTGGGAGCCGGTTGGGCCGCTACCCGCGTCCGTCTACTGGAGGCGGCGCTGGGTGGCGATCGCGTCCACGGCCACTGTCCTCGTGATCGTGGCCTGGGCCGTCGTCATTGTGGTGGCGTCCGCCGCAACGTCCAACACCCCCACGACCCGGGCCGCAGTCCATTCAAGCGCGTCCGCTCCCCAGCAGGCCTCACCGTCCCCGGAAGTTGCGCCGGCGTCTGCCCCGCCGCCTGCGCAACCGGGGACGGTGGGGCCTGCGCCCACCGGATCCTCGCCGTCGAGCGAGCAACTGCCCCCCTCGTCGGGCGCAGCCATCGCCGCTGAGCAGTTGGTGCCCGACGACACCCCGCGCCAGTCCGTACCGGTTCCCCCGCCGGTGCCAGTGCCGGCGACCGGCCCGGTGCCCTGCACGAACGAGATGCTGACGGTGGGCGCCGAGATCGATCGCCCCGAGCATCGGGTGGTGGATCGGCCGGTGTTACGGCTCGTCGTCACCAACGTGAGCGATCAGCCGTGTATCCGGGACCTCGACTCGGCCAGGCAGGAGATCGTGGTGTGGGGGCCCGGTGGCGCACGGATCTGGTCCAGCAACGACTGCGTCAACGCGTCCACCAGCGACCTGCGAACGCTCGTGCCCGGCCAGCCCGTGGCGTTCGCGGTGCGGTGGGCGGGGCGCACCTCGACCCCGGGATGTGCCGCGCCGCGCACGGTGGTGCCGCCGGGCAGCTACAACGTGATGGCCAGAGTGGACAACGCGATCAGCGCGGCAACGCCGTTCCGGCGGCTCCCCTGACGGACCGCCTCAGCGGATCGCGTGCAGCACCGATCCGACGTCGCGGACCTCGGTGATCTTCATCCCCGCGGGAGAGGCGCCGTTGTCGGGCGGTACGAGCGCGTGCGTGAAGCCGAGGCGGGCGGCCTCGGCGAGCCTGCGATCGAGCCCCGTGACGCGACGAACCTCACCGGCCAGTCCGATCTCACCGAGTACGACGACATCGGGTGGCAGCGCGACGTCACGGCGCGCGGAGGTGATCGCGAGCGCCAGTGCGAGATCGGCCGCGGGTTCGACGACCCGCATCCCGCCCACGGTGGCGGCGTAGACCTCGGCGTCGTGCAGCCGCACCCCCGCCCGCTTCTCCAGGACGGCGAGCAGCATCGCGATGCGCGCGTTGTCGAGCCCGCTGACCGCACGCCGCGGGCTGGGGATGTCCTTCCCCGTCACGAGTGCCTGGAGCTCAGCGGGGAGTGGACGGCGACCGTCCATGACCACGGTGACGGCGGTGCCGGGCACCGGCGGACCGCCGAACCGTGCCAGGAAGAGCCCGGACGGGTCGGGCATCCCGACGATGCCTTGGTCTCGCAGTTCGAAGCAGCCCACCTCGTCGGCGGGCCCGAAGCGGTTCTTGACCCCACGCACCATCCGGAGCGTGGAGTGCTTGTCCCCTTCGAATGCGAGCACGACGTCGACGAGGTGCTCGAGCACCCGTGGGCCCGCGATCGCGCCGTCCTTGGTGACATGTCCCACGAGCAGCACCGGCAGGCCGCGTTCCTTCGCGAGCCCGGTGAGCGCCACGGTGACCGCGCGGGTCTGCGTCACGCCGCCGGGGGAGCCGTCCGCGTCGCCCGTGGACATCGTCTGCACCGAGTCGACGACGAGCAGGTCAGGGCGCAGTTCGTCGATGTGGCCCACGATTGCGCCGAGGTCGGACTCAGCGGCGAGGTAGAGCTCGTCGTGGACGGCGCCGGTGCGCTCGGCGCGCAGTCGCACCTGGCCCGCGCTCTCCTCGCCGGTGACGTACAGCACGCGACCTGCGCTCGCCGCCTTGGCCGCCACCTCCAGCAGGAGCGTGGACTTCCCGACGCCGGGCTCGCCCGCGAGCAGGACGACCGAGCCGGGGACGAGGCCACCACCGAGTACTCGATCCAGTTCGGACACGCCCGTGGGTCTGGAGCGGGCCGAGTCGAGCGCGACGTCCGCGATCCGGCGGGCAGGGGCGGTGGGGGCGCCGGCCGCGACCCTCTTCCTCGCGGGCGCGGCGGCCACCGGGGCCGACTCCTCGAGGCTTCCCCAGGCCTGACAGGACGGGCAACGCCCCACCCACTGGGCGGCGAGGTGTCCACACTCGACGCAGCGATAGCCCCCACGGGCCGTGCGGGTGCGGGGTGTCACGCCTGTGGTGCGGGCACGGTCACTCGGCCGTGTTCTCGCGCGGGCCGGTGGGGTTCTCGACCGGGATGGGCACCTGGATCTGGCCCGCGTTCTCGAACGTGAAGGTGACCGGGTAGGTCGGGCCGGCCGTGATGTCCTCGCGGAGACCGGTCAGCACGATGTTCGCCTCGCGAATGCCGCCGGAGACCGGCGGAGTGGCGGGCGGCGGCGTCGATCCACCCGGTGCGGGCGCGACCGTCGTCGGAGCGGGCGCTCCAGGAGCGGCGGGAGCACCGGGTGCGGCGGGGGCACCAGGCGTGGCCGGTGCACCGGGCACGGCCGGGGCGCCAGGAACCGCCGGCGCGCCAGGAGCTGCCGGGAGGGCGGGCACCGCCGGGGCCGCCGGAGCGCCCTCGACAAGCAACCGCTGGCCCGGGGCGAGGTCGGACGTTCCGGTGATCTGCACGGACGTGGCGATGGGGCTCGACACCGAGACCAGCCGATCGGCCTGGGAGCCGGCGTTCACGATGCTCAAGGACAGGGGGGCGCTGCCACCGCGGGGGTAGACAGCCGCGCCCTGGGCCCGGTCGTTGAACTCGATGACCGAGTCGCGGATCGCGATCGTGCCCACCTGGACGTTGGCGCCGTCCACGGCCGAGAGTTGCGTGTCGGTCTGGGTGATCTGGCCCGCCCCGCACCCGGCGAGCGTGACGGCCGCGGCTACGGCCCCGACGAGGGCTGCTGCGGTCGGACGGATACGCACGATGCGGCTCACGGGTCTGACGTCCTTCCTGGCGGGCCATCACGTCGTGCTGCGGGCGCAGCGGTGCAACAGACGCGGACGGCTGACGTCCTCGCCGGTCACTGGCTTCGGCCTGCACGAGCCTAACGCCCCCTGTAGGAGCGCCTGGCGCGGTCCCCCGCAGCGGCGACTATAGCTGCGCCTGCACGTTTCCCGCTGGTTGTCAATCCCCTGACCTGCGACGACGGGCCGGGTCGGGCAGCGGTGCCAGGTCCGGCCGTGTTAACCTGGTTCCAGCGAAAGGGGCAGAGGACACATGGCTTTCAAGGTCGGAGAGACCGTCGTCTACCCGCACCACGGTGCCGCTCTCATCGAGGCCATCGAGACTCGGACGATCAAGGGCGAGGAACGTCAGTACCTCGTCCTCAAGGTCGCGCAGGGTGATCTCACGGTGCGTGTTCCCGCCGAGAACGCCGAGGTGGTCGGTGTTCGTGACGTGGTGGGCCAGGAAGGTCTGGACAGGGTGTTCGAGGTGCTTCGCGCCCCGCACACCGAGGAACCCACGAACTGGTCACGCCGGTACAAGGCGAACCTGGAGAAGCTTGCCTCAGGGGACGTGAACAAGGTTGCCGAGGTCGTCCGCGACCTGTGGCGGCGGGAGAAGGATCGCGGACTGTCTGCCGGCGAGAAGCGCATGCTTGCCAAGGCTCGCCAGATTCTCGTCAGCGAGCTGGCTCTCGCCGAGGGCACCGACGAGGAGCGGGCCGAGATGCTTCTCGACGAGGTCCTCGCCACCGCCACGGCCTGAGCGCACGCCCACTGTCCCAATCTGCTGGCCACGGTCAGAGCATGAGCACGCTTGCCGTGGTGGTGGCCGGCGGTCCTGACGAGGTAGATGTCCTCACGGCTGTCGGTGGCGAACCGATGGTCGTGAGGTCCGTGCGGTCGCTGCTGGCCACGGATCTCGTCGACCATGTCGTTCTGCTCGTTGCGGATGAGCGGCGTGATGCGCTGGTACGAGCCTGCCTTCGGTTGTCCGTGAGCGTGCCTATGCATGCGTTGTCCGATATGCAGCCACACGCCCCTCAACGAGCCGATGCCACTGCGGGTGACGGGCCGATCACGATCAGTTCGGCAGACGTCGTCGTCGTGCACGAGGCGTCGCGACCGTTCGCGCCCGCCGCGCTGGCCACGGCTGTCGTGGCCGCAGTCCGCGAGGGCCACGAGATGGCCGTTCCCGTCCTGCCGTTGGTCGACACCGTGAAACAGGTGGACTCCGACGGCCTTGTGCAGGGCACGCCGGACCGGTCGGGGTTGCGTGTGCTGCAGACGCCCCTCGCGGTGCGAGGTGATCTCCTGCGCCCCTCGCTTGTCGCCGATCCACTGGCGTTTGCGCGCCACCACGCCGCCTCGTGCGGCACCGTCCACACCGTTCCGGGCCACTCGGCTGCGTTCGCCGTCCACAGCGCCTGGGACCTCGAGCTCGCCGAGCTGCTGGCGAAGAGGATCGAACGATGAGAGTCGGCGTGGGCACCGACGTGCATCCGGTCGAGGCGGGCCGCGAGTGCTGGGTCGCGGGGCTGCACTGGCCCGGGGTCGCGGGGTGTGCCGGCCATTCCGACGGTGACGTCGCCGCGCACGCTCTGTGCGACGCGCTGCTGTCGGCCGCAGGCCTGGGTGACCTCGGAGCGGTGTTCGGCACGAGCCGCCCCGAATGGAGCGGCGCGAGCGGCGTGGCGCTGCTCGGCGAGGTGCGCAGGCTTCTGACGGCCGACGGCTGGACGGTCGGCAACGCCGCCGTGCAGGTGATCGGCAACGCACCGAAGATCGGTACGAGGCGGACCGAGGCACAGCAGGTGCTCTCGGAGGCCGTTGGCGGACCGGTGTCGGTCTCGGGCACCACCACCGACGGGCTCGGGCTGACCGGCCGCGGCGAGGGCGTCGCGGCGATAGCCACGGCCTTGCTCGTCGCGATCCCCTGACCCCCACACCCGGAGCGGGCCAGCGTCCGTCACGCCTCGTGCATCGCGTCCAATCGGCTCTGCACCTGACCTGCGTCGAGCTGTTCGATGCGCTGGCTGAGCATCCACTGGTGACCGAACGGGTCGGCGAGCCGGCCGCCGTAGTCGCCGTATCCGTGGTCGGCGAGCTCGAAGATCACCGTCGCGCCCGCCGCCAGCATTCGCTCGGCCACCGCATCGGCGTCCGAGACGTCCAGCGACATGATCACCGGAATGCCACCGCCACTGGGTGCCGGGTCGCCGTCGCCCGCGTCCTTCACAGCGAAGCGGGCCGGTCCTGCCGTCACCAGGCTGTGCACGACCCGACCGTCAGCGCCGGTGTAGCGCTCGAGCACCTCAGCGCCGAAGGCGGCCGTGTAGAAGGCGAGTGCGGCGTCGGCGCCCTCCACGACGAGCCGGGGGTGTAGTCCGAGAATCTCAGTCATGGTGCGGAGTTTGGCCGGTTGTGAGCTTCGCGTCGTGGACGAAGCGGAACTGCCCTGGTAAACCATGCGGACTACGGGTCCGTACTCTGGAAGATGTGAGCCTGCGCCTCTTCGACACTGCCACCAGAAAGCAGCGGGACTTCGTCCCCCTGCGGGCCGGGGCTGCGTCGATCTACGTCTGTGGCGCCACAGTGCAGGGCCTGCCGCACATCGGGCACGTCCGCTCCGGGCTCAACTACGACGTCCTCCGCCGATGGCTGGCCCACAAGGGTCTCGACGTGATGCTCGTGCGCAACGTCACGGACATCGACGACAAGATCCTGCGCAAGGCGGCGGCCGCCGGTAGGCCGTGGTGGGAGTGGGCGTCCACCCACGAGCGCGCCTTCGACGCTGCGTACGACGCGCTCGGCTGCCTCCCGGCGTCGATCGAGCCGCGCGCCACCGGCCACGTCCCGCAGATGGTCGAGCTCATCGAGCGGCTCATGGAGCGTGGCCACGCCTATGCAGCCGGTGGCGACGTCTACTTCGCGGTGCGCACCTTCCCTGAGTACGGGGCCCTGTCGCACCAGAAGGTCGACGACGTCGCCCAGGGCGAAGGAGAGGGCGGCGCGAAGCGCGACCCGCTCGACTTCACGCTGTGGAAGGCGGCCAAGCCCGGAGAGCCGTCGTGGGCCACCCCGTGGGGCCGTGGCCGTCCCGGATGGCACCTCGAATGCTCGGCGATGTCCACCTTCTACCTGGGCCCCCAGTTCGACATCCACGGCGGCGGGCTCGACCTCGTGTTCCCGCACCACGAGAACGAACGTGCGCAGTCGAACGCGGCGGGCGACCCGTTCGCGCGGTACTGGCTGCACAACGCCTGGGTCACCATGGGCGGCGAGAAGATGTCGAAGTCGCTCGGCAACACCCTCTCGATCGACGTGCTGCTGCGCCGGGTCCGTGGCGTCGAGTTGCGGTACTACCTGGTGGGCCCGCACTACCGCTCGTCCATCGAGTACTCCGACGCCGCGTTGCACGAGTCCGTGGCCGCCTATCGGCGTATCGAATCGTTCGTCCACCGTGTGCGTGAGCGGATCGGCACGCCGGAGCCCGGAACGCTCTCCCCGGAGTTCGTCGAGGCGATGGACGACGACCTGGGCACCCCCGGCGCGTTGGCCGCGATCCACGGCACCGTGCGCGAAGGCAACAGCGCTCTGGACGCCGGAGACCGTTCGGCTGCGATGCGCGCGGCCGAGTCGGTGCGTGCGATGACGGGTGTGCTGGGGCTCGACCCCCTCGACCCCCACTGGGCTGAGGACGACGGCACGGTGGATGCCACCACGGGCGCGCTCAGTGCCTTGGTCGAGGATCTGCTCGCGCAGCGTCAGGACGCACGAGCCCGGCGCGACTTCGCGGCTGCCGACGAGGTGCGAGACCGGCTCACCGCTGCCGGGGTGTCCGTGGAGGACAGCTCCGACGGCCCCACTTGGTCATTGAAGGACGTGTAGGCACATTGCCCGGTAATTCCAAACGTCGTGGTGCTATGCGCAAGGAAGGCACCAAGAAGGGCATGGTCGTCGGTTCCGGAGGGCAGCGTCGCCGTGCCCTGCAGGGCAAGGGACCCACGCCGCCCGCGGAGATGCGCCCCGGTCATCCCGCGGCCCGCAAGGCGGCGAGATCGGCCGCGGGCGCCGGGAAGTCCGGCAAGGGCGGCGGTGGTGGCCGTGCCACCGCGGGCAACCGCCGCAAGCCTGGCGACGGCGAGACCCCCGAGACGGTGCTGGGGCGCAACCCGGTCGTGGAGTGCCTACGCGCGGGGGTGCCTGCCACCGCGCTGCACGTCGCGATCGGCACCACCACCGACGAGCGGGTGGCCGAGGCGGTGCACCTCGCCGCCGACGCTGGGGTATCGATCCTTGAGGTTCCCCGCCACGACCTGGACCGGATCACCGGCGGGGCGTTGCACCAGGGCCTCGCGCTGCAGGTGCCGCCCTACGAGTACGCGCACCCCGACGAGCTGCTGGAGATCGCGTCGGAGTCGCCCGAGCCGGGGCTGATCGTCGCGCTCGACGGCGTCACCGACCCCCGCAACCTCGGCGCGGTCGTCCGCTCGGTCAGCGCATTCGGTGGCCACGGCGTCGTCGTGCCGCAGCGCCGGGCAGCGGGCATGACGGCCGTCGCGTGGCGCACCTCAGCGGGCACGGCCGCGCGGCTCCCGGTGGCACGGGCAACGAACCTCACGCGCACCCTCCGCGAGTACGCCACGGCCGGCTTCATGGTCGCCGGGCTCGACGCGGAGGGGTCGGTGTCGCTCGACGACTTCGAGCTCGCGGCCGATCCGTTGGTGCTCGTCATCGGTTCGGAGGGCAAGGGCCTCTCGCGGCTGGTGAAGCAGACCTGCGATGTCACGGTCTCGATCCCGATGGCGGGGCCGGTCGAGTCCCTGAACGCCTCGGTGGCCGCCGGCGTCGTCCTGGCCGAGATCGCGCGCCAGCGCCGCCACTGAGCCCAGGAGGGCTCAGGCGGTGGCGACGCGGCGGCTGCGCAGCCGGGCCACCACCCGGCAGCCGACGTAGCAGAGGAACGCGATGCCGGCGACGTAGCCGGATACCGGGAGCCCGGGCGCGAGCGACATGACGGTGCCCCCCACCAGTGCGAGCTCGGCGAACAGCACCGCGAGCACGGTGGCCAGCAGCGGGTTCGCGGTCACGCGCGCGGCCGACGCACCCGGTGCGATCATCACCGCCAGCACGAGCACGGCGCCGACGATGGGCACGGCGAGTGCGGTGGTGAGCCCGATCAGCACCGCGAACACCAGCGACAGGAACCGCACCGGCACGCCACGGGCCAGCGCGACGTCCGGGTCGGTGCTCGCGAACAGCAGCGGGCGGTAGAGCACCGTGAGCGTGCCGATCACGAGCACGGCGACGACGGCGAGCACCACCAGATTGGTGGAATCGACAGACACGATCGAGCCGGTCAGCAGCCCGAACTTGTTGGAGGCCCGGCCGCTGTAGAGGGCGAGCAGCAGTACACCGAGGCCCAGGCCGAAGGCGAGGACGACGCCGATCACGGAGTCGCGCTCGCGCTGGCGCAGCCCGAGCAGGCCGAACACCAGCCCGGCGACGACGGCCCCGACGACAGCTCCGATCTCCACCCCGATGCCGACGAGCAGCGCGGCTGCGCCACCGGTGAACGCGAGTTCCGCGGTGCCGTGCACGGCGAACGCCATGCCCCGCGAGATGATCAGAGGCGTCAACGCGCCCGCGACGAGCCCGAGCACAGCACACGCGATCAGCGCGTTCTGCACGAAGGGCAGCGCCAGGAGCTCACCTGTGCCGGAGAAGGTGAAGAGCCGGCTCAGCACCTCGTTCATGCCGACTCCTCGTGATGCTCGTCGTGCTCCTCCGCGCCGACGACGACGAGCCTGCCGCGCACCTTCACCACGTCGACGCGGGTGCGGTACAGCTCCGAGAGCACGTCCGACGTCATGACCTCCTCCGGCGGCCCGACCCGGAACCGGCCGTCGACGAGGTACAGAACGCGGTCCACCAGCGGCAGCACGGGGTTGATCTCGTGGGTGACGAACAGCACCGCGGTGTCGGCCGAGCGGCGGCGCTCGTCGATCAGCCGGGTGACGGTGCGCTGGTGCGAGAGATCGAGCGAGAGCAGTGGCTCGTCGCACAGCAGCACGTCCGGGTCGCCGACGAGGGCTTGGGCCACTCGCAACCGCTGCTGCTCGCCGCCGGAGAGCCGCCCGACCGGTGAGCCCGCATATGCGGTGCCCCCGACGGCCGCGAGCGCCCGGTCGACCCGTTCGCGCCGGGCCCGCATGCCGCGCACGCCGAGGCCGAGCCGGTGCCCGTCGAGGCCGAGGCCGACGAGGTCGCGGCCACGCAGCGGCAGGTCGGGGTCGAGCGCCTTCTGCTGGGGCACGTAACCGATGTTGGGGCTGCCCCTGCGGGGCGCCCGGCCACCGACCCGCACCTCGCCTGCCGACAACGGGAGCAGCCCGAGCAGCACGCGGACCAGGGTGGTCTTTCCCGAACCGTTCGGGCCGAGGACCGCCACGAACTCACCGGGCGCGACATCGAGGTCGAGCCCCTCCCAGAGGGTGCGGGAGCCGAACCGGACCGCTGCGGAGCGCAGCGACACAGCGGACTTCGTGACCGGAAGCCGGGACACGCCGGACGCGGTGGTGTGGGAAGTGGTCACTGCGGGCTCCCGTTCAGAGCGTTGGCCAGGGCCTCGATCTCGGAGTTCATCCAAGTGATGTAGTCGTCAACACCTGCGGGAAGCGTTTCCGTCACCATGACCACCGGGATCTTCGCGGCCTGCGCCGCCTGCTCCACCTGTGTGGTGGTCGGTGTCTCGGTCTGGGCATTGAGGATCAGGGCACTCACCGGGTTGTTCGTGAACAAGGCGAGGGTCTGCTGGAGTACGGCCGCGGGTGGGTCCGTGTCCTCCTCGATCGCGCGCGCGAACTCCGGCGGCGTCACGTCGGTGAGCCCCGCGCTCTGGATCAGGTAACCCGGCACCGGCTCGGTGACGGCGACGCGGGCACCGGGATGGGCGGCGCCGATCGCCTGCTCCTTCGTGAGGAGGTCCGCCACCTTGCCCTTGAAGGCCTGTGCGTTGGCCGTGAAGAGGTCCGCGTCGGCCGGATCGGCCGCGCCGAAGTCGGTTGCAAGCTGATCGGCCACCTTCTGCACGGTGGGCAGGCTGTACCACAGGTGCTCGTTGAAATAGGGGTCCGAGGCCGCGTCTTCGCCTCCCGCTCCCGCCGTCGGATCCAGCCCGGACAGCGCGGTGACGTCGATGGAGACCGCTTTGCCGCCGGAGGATTGGACCAGCCGCTCCATGAAGTCGTCGTACCCGCCGCCGTTGTAAAGGATCACATTCGCGGTGGCCACCTTCGCCGCGTCACCCGGGGTGGTCTCGTAGGAATGCGGGTCGGCTTGCGGATCGTTGATCAACGAGGTGACGTCGACCCGGTTGCCCCCCACGGCCCGGGCGATGCTGCCGTAGACGTTGGTCGAGGTGACGACCTTGATCGGTGGGTTGCCCTGCGGGGCAGCGGATGGGGGCGGGGCAGGGGCACTTCCTGAACCGCAACCGGCGAGAGCGAGCGCGGCCAGCACGGCCAGCGTGGCGAAAGCGCCGGAGCGGCGGAACAACATGGTCGAAGTCTCCCCAAAGCGAAGTTATTGATAACCGTTGTCGTTCACTCTAGCGCTGTGAGCTTTCGCTCTCCCGGTCGGCGGCTCACGACTTTCCCGGTGACCAACTGAACCGTTACGGTTCAGCGATGTCCGGGCTTCCGAACGTCCGACGTCCCGCGACTCTGGCCTCGTTGGCTGCTGAGCTCGGTGTGTCGCGGACGACGGTCTCCAACGCGTACAACCGTCCTGACCAGTTGTCGGCCCCGCTGCGCGCGCGGGTGCTCGAAGCCGCCAGGCGCCTGGGCTACCCCGGGCCGGATCCGGTGGCTCGCTCGCTGCGCACCCGCAAGGCCGGCGCCGTCGGACTCCTGCTCACCGAAGCCCTTTCCTACGCCTTCCGCGACCCCGCGGCCACCGGCTTCCTCGAAGGACTCGCCCTGGCCTGCGAGCAGGCGGGCCAGGGGCTGCTGCTCATCCCGGTGAGCCCGGAGCACGCCGACGTCACGGCGGTACATCAGGCGGGCGTCGACGGGTTCGTCGTCTACTCCGTTCGCGAGGACGACCCCCACTTCTTGGCGGTCCTCGAGCGTCCGGTCCCCACCGTCGTCTGCGACCAGCCGACCGGCGTCGACGGGGTCGACCGCGTCGGTGTCGACGACCGCGCGGGCATGCTCGCGCTGGCCCGTCACCTCACGGGGCTCGGACACCGGCGTGTCGGCGTGCTCTGCATGCGCCTCGGCGCGGGCCGCAACGACGGACCCGCCTCCGCCGAGCGGCAGGCGAACGCCACCTACCCGGTGCAGCGTGAACGGCTGGCCGGCATCCGTGATGGACTCGCGGAGGTCGGCGTCGACTGGTCCGGGGTGCCGGTGTACGAGCGGTTCGAGCACAGCGTCGATTCCGGACGGGCGGGGGCGGCAGGCCTCCTCTCGGCCCATCCGGAACTCACGGCGGTGCTCTGCACTTCCGACATCCTCGCGCTCGGCGCGCTGCAGCATGCCGCTGACCGGGAGCTCTCGGTTCCCGACCAGCTCACGATCACCGGTTTCGACGGCGTGCCCGAAGCCGCCCGCGCCGGGTTGACCACGGTGAGCCAGCCGCTGCTGGAGAAGGGGCGGGTGGCGGGGGAGCTCCTGCTGGAGCGCGGCGAACGCAACCGCCCACGCCGGGTCACGCTGCCCACGGAGCTGACCCTCGGTACGACGAGCGCCAAGCCTCGCGCCGACCAACGCTTCTTCTCGGGCTGGTGATCAGCCGCCCGCACTCAACCGGGTGGTGACGGAACGGGCCAGCGTCGCGACGTCCGTTCCCGGTTCGGGGCTGACCATGCCCTCCAGGAGCAGGGCCGAGAGGCCGTGAACCAGGGCCCACCCGGCCAGGGCGGTCGTCGTGGTCTCCGATGTGGCCCCGCGGTCGTGGCTGCTCGCCCCGGCCCGTAGCCGGTCGCCGGCGCGTTGCTGGGCCGCTACCAGCTCCGGATCGTCGCCGCGAATGAGTCCGGGAGCACGCATCACGGCGAAGTGTGCTGGATGTGCGGTGGCGAACAGCACGTAGGTGACGCCGAGCTCGGCGAAGCTCTGCTTCTGCTCGCCGGCCTCGGTGAGAGCGCCGGCCAGAAGTGACCATCCCTCGACTGCCAGCGCGGTGAGCAGCCCGGTCTTGTCCCCGAAGTGGTGTGTGGGGGCTGCATGTGAGACACCGGCCCGGCGCGCCACGTCGCGCAGGCTGATCGCGGCAGGCCCCTGATCGGCCACCGCCTCGAGTGCGGTGTCGAGAAGGGCCCGGCGCAGGTCGCCGTGGTGGTAGGGCATGGCGACAGATCATATCCCAGATCTTTACGTTGACAAGATCGCTGGCCACGTGCAATCTTTCCACTGTCAAGACCGATACTGAGGAGGAAACGTGCCTGCTCTGCCCTGGATCCCCGTCCACGAGCCCGCCCCGGCCGGCGAGATGGTTGTGATGGCGTCGCGCTTCCGCGTCAAGGGGTACCGGCACGTCGTGCCGTTCCTCGTCGACTCCATCCGGATCCTCGCCCAGATCCGGCGCGCCGACGGCGCATTGGGCGTATCGCTGGTGGCACACCCCCTGCGCCGCGAGTTCTTCACGCTCAGCGCCTGGACGGACCGTTCCGCGCTCGACGCCGTGGTGGGTTCGGAGCCACACCGTTCCGTGATGAGGCGCCGGCGGGCAGCCATGGCCGACTCGGTGTTCACGTTCTGGACGGCGTCCACCACCGCATTGCCGCTGACGTGGCAGGAGGCCGACGAGCGCCTTGCAGCGGCGGCCTGACCCGGCTTGCTATCCGTGCAGCGACGAGCGGACGGCCAGCAGCTCCTGCAGAAGCGTGGCGACCTCGGGAGGGCTGGGAACGCGATACTCGGCGGCGGTGTCGCCGGGACCGACCTTCACGCCCACATCGCCGGCCCGGAGCCGGAGGAACGCCGTCTCGTCGGTGACGTCGTCGCCGACGAACAGGACCGCGTCGGGCTTGGTGCGCTCGCGGAGCACGTCGAGCGCGAGGCCCTTGTTCACCTGCAGCACAGCCAGGTCGAGCACGGCCTTGCCCGGCGTGACCTCGATGCCCTCCCAAGAGGCTGGCCCGGTGCGCACGGCCTCGAAAACGCGCTCGCCCACGTCGGCAGGTGCGTTGCGGACGTGCACGGCGATCCCGGCGGGCTTCTCCTCCAGCCTGACACCGGGTTCGCCGTCGACGAGCTCGTGCAGCTCCGCGCGGAGCCGGTCGAGCCGCTCGCGCTGTGCGTCGTCGAGAGCGGCACCTCCGTCGTCGAACTCGCCGCCGTGGCTCCCGATGAGACGGATCGGGCTTCCGAACCCCGAGACGGCGGCCAGGTCGGCCAGCCCGCGTCCGGACACCAACGCGACGGTGGTGTCCGGCAGAGTCGCCAGCGAACCGATGGCCGCGGCCGCCGTGGGGAGCGGCCGGGCGTCCGAGGGGACGTCGACGATCGGGGCGAGCACACCGTCGAAGTCCAGGGCTACGAGAAGGACCGGGACCCGGGCGATCGCCCGTACTGCCTCGTCGAGATCGCTCACGACGCCGCTCCCTCGGCGGGCGGCAGCCCGAGCGCGTCGAGGAAGGAGCGTGCCCACCGGTCGACGTCGTGCGTGAGCACCTGGCGGCGCAGTGCGCGCATCCGCTTCTGGCCTTCCTCCGCAGGCATCGTCAGGGCCACCTGCAGGGCGTTCTTCACGCCGTCGGTGTCGTGCGGGTTGACGAGAATGGCTTCTTTCAGCTCGTGTGCCGCGCCGGTGAACTCCGACAGCACGAGTACGCCGCCGTTGTCGTGCCGGCAGGCCACGTACTCCTTGGCCACGAGATTCATCCCGTCTCGCAGTGGCGTCACCAGCATCACGTCGGCGGCCACGAAGAAGGCGGCCAGTTCCTCGCGGGGCAATGACTGGTGCAAGTAGTGCACGGCGGGGTGGCCGACGCGGGCGTACTCGCCGTTGATCCGCCCGACGGACTGCTCGATGTCGTTGCGCATCTTCTGGTAGTGCTCGACGCGTTCGCGGCTGGGCGTCGCCAGCTGGATCATCACCACGTCCTCCGCGCTCACCCGGCCCTCGGTCAGCAGTTCCTCGAGAGCGCGCAGCCGCACGTCGATGCCCTTGGTGTAGTCCAGCCGGTCGACGCCGAGGACGACCTTCTCGGGCTCACCGAGGTCGGAGCGGATCTGCTTGGCCCGTTCGAGCACCTCGGGGGTGCGGGACAGCTGGTCCAACGCCGCCGAGTCGATGGAGATGGGGAAGGCGCCGAGTTTGACGGTGCGGCCGCCGAAGGTGACCTCGGTGCGGCCGTGGCCGGGAATGGCGTCGGTGAGGCGGGTGGCCAGCCAGCGGAAGTTGCGGACGCCGCCGGGGGTGTGGAAACCGACGAGATCGGCTCCGAGGAGCCCCTCGATGATCCGTCTTCGCCACGGGAGCTGCATGAACAGCTCGGTGGGCGGGAACGGGATGTGCAGGAAGAACCCGATGCGCAGGTCGGGCCGCAGCTTCCGCAGCGCGGCGGGGAGCAACTGCAGCTGGTAGTCCTGGATCCAGACCGTGGCGTTCCGGCTGGCCACCTCGGCCACCACCTCGGCGAACCGTTCGTTGACGCGGACATAGGCCTGCCACCAGTGCCGGTGGAACGCGGGCGGCGCGACCACGTCGTGGTAGAGCGGCCAGAGCGTGCCGTTGGAGAAGCCCTCGTAGTAGTCCTCGACCTCACGGGCGGACAGGCGCACCGGGTAGAGCTGCAGGCCGTCCTCGACGAGCGGCTCCACGTCGGCGTCGGCCAGACCCGGCCAGCCGACCCAGGCGCCTTCGCGGCTGCGCAACATCGGCTCGAGGGCGGTGACGAGGCCGCCGGGGCTGCGCTTCCAGCGCTGCGATCCGTCGGGCAGCTTCTCGAGGTCGACCGGTAGCCGGTTGGCCACCACGACGAAGTCGGCATCGGAGAGCGTAGTGCCGGTTGGCATGTTCCTCCTCGTACATTCGCCAGCTCGGCGCAAGTGTGAAGGCTGCTGGCCGCTGCCACCTTCTGGCGAAAGCCTACTGCCGCGGATGCTCGTTCGTGGTGTTTCCGGGAGCTCGCCGACGGACCCAGGGACGCGTGACGAAGTCGCCGAAGGTCACCCCTGCCGCGAGCGCGAGCCCGATGGCGAGCGCGAGGGTCACCGTCACGAGTCCGTCCGCGAGTCCCTCGACGGCCAGTTGGTAGAACCCGCGGTAGGCGGTGAGGCCGGGCAGCAGCGGGGTGATCCCGGCGAGGATGACGACGAGCGGCGCGACCCTCCCGCCCCGGCGAAGCAGACCGGAGGCGATCCCCACGACGACCGCTGCCACCCCGGTGGCGGCCACCGGGCCCAGGTCGACGAGCTGCCTGAGAGCGCCGTATGCAGCCCAGCCGGCCGCTCCCGCGGTCCCGGCGGCCAGCAGCGGGCGCAGCCGGGCGTATCCGGCGAGTGAGAACGCCGCGGCGCCCACGGCCGACGCGAACACCGCGATTCCGTACCAGCCGGGCCCCTGCGGCAGCGGTCCGGCCACCTGGAGCGTGAGCCCGAATGCCAGGCCGATCTTCAGGGCGAGCACGACACCGGTGAGCAGCCCGGCCGAGAGCAGCGCGATCTCCGCCGCCCGTCCCGCCGCCGTGACGTAGTAGCCCGAGATCGCGTCCTGCACGGTGCCGACCACCGAGAGCCCCGACAGCAGCACCGTGATCCCGGCGGCGACCACCAGCGAGGGTTGCGTACCCGCCGGAAGGACGCCTCCCGCGAACATCGCGAGGCCCGAGCCGGTGGCGATCATGCCGCCCGTGACCTGCTGGAAGAACGAGGGCAGGCCCCAGCGGTTGAGGATGCGACCGATCCGGTCGATGAGTGCGGTCACCATGAACGCGGCCAGCGCGGTGATCGGGGCGGCGCCGAGCAGGAGGGCGATCGACCCGGCCAGCAGGGCCCAACCCAGGGTCGCGACCCAGCGGGGGTACGGGTGCGGGGCGGTCACCGCCTCGGTCAGCACGGCCGAGGCGTCCTCGGCGTCGATCTCGCCGTGCTCCACCCGGTCGACGATCTTGGCGACCTCCGCGAGTCGGGTGAGGTCGAGCGACCGGTGGCGGACCAGCCGCATCGACGTCACGGGAGCGGCCGCCCTCCCGCGGTGACACGAGACGGTGATCGACGTGAAGGTGATGTCCACTTCGACGGTGGCGAGCCCGCAGGCCGCGGCCACCCGCATCATGGTGTCGGTCGTCTCGCCGGCGCTCTCACCACTGGAGAGCAGGACCTCCCCGACCCGCATGCACAGGTCGAGCACCTGCTGCACGTGTGCGTCGTCCGGGACCCGGGGGCCGAGTGGTCGCATCAGCGGCACGGTGGGTGGCCCTGCGCGTAACAGTTCGTGCGCCTCGCGGCTCAGAACAGTGCGAACCCGTCGGGTCAGACGTCGGGCCGTTGTCACGACGAATCACCGGTGATCAGACCGGCCGCGATCAACTGCGCCATGGCCGCCAGGGTAGGTGCCGAACTGGCCTGCGGCCGAGTCTCGGCCTGTGCACGGTCTGTTCTAGACGTCGAGTTGCTCGCCGGGGTAGATGAGATCCGGATCGTCGATCACATCGCGGTTCCGCTGAAAGAGCCTCGGCCAGGTGGTTCCGTGATCCTCGGCGATGCCCGAGAGCGTGTCTCCGCGCTTCACCACGTAGTGATCCCGCTCAGTGGGAGGACGCCTGTCGGGCTTGTGCGGCGGCTCCCTGTCCGGCTCCGGTTCGGGTGCTTCCCTGATCCGGGGCTCGGGGATCTCGTCGTCCATCTTCGGCCCCCAGCATTCCTCGGAGGCTTTCCACGGGTTGTAGCCCTCGTTGGAGTACGCCCGCTCTGCCACGAGGCGCTGTTCTTCGTACGTGGCATAGATGGCCCTGCGTGCGAACTGCTGGCCGCCGTATCGCCGCCACGTGCCGTCCACGAACTGAAAGTATCCGCTGGCCGTGGAAGGCCCAGGATTCTCGACGTTCCGACCGCCCGATTCGCATTGCACGATAGGTCCCCAGTCGCCGGCTCTGGCCACGCCGGACGGCGACAGCGCAGCGACCGCGGCCACCACGACGACGGTTCCCCACCTGGCTCGGCCGGCGTAGGAACCCATGGGCTGGCTGTCCAGCTAGTGCCGGACCTCGGCCACGAGACCACCGGCGCCACGAGAAGGTCGCTTCCCGCTCGATGCCGGAGGTGCGTGCATTTCCCGTCCTCCGATCATTGACGCGAGTTGGCGGCAGTCAACGGTAACGGAGCTGGGGTCGACATTCCGGTCGAACGGTTCGGGTACCTCCTGATGGCCCAGGAGCTGCTCGAAACGACGTACACGGCGACTACGGAGCGTTCTGCGTAACCTTTGCCGTTAGTCAACGATCGTCCGGACGCTTCTCCGTCGCCGCTCCGGGCCGAGACAGGCGCATGGCCTATGGCTGCCTGGTCCCGGACCGATGCCGTCGGCCGCTCCGGCGCATGTCACCATGTACCCAGGTCTTGACGCTGGACGGCTGGGGTACGCAGCGCCGTCAGGGCGTCCGGTTCCTGAAGATCGTCTGGTCTGCGTTCGCGGGCCAGCAGCGTGTGAGTCGGCCGGTGTAGCTCAGTGGTAGAGCAACCGCCTTGTAAGCGGTAGGTCGTCGGTTCGATCCCGACCTCCGGCTCTCACCAGGGAATATAGCCCCTGGAGCATGCTCGATCAGGATCGAGCAGCAACCAGCACGGCGGTCGTCACCGCCGCGCTGCCCCTCCGCTGACGCTCCGGTAGCTGCTCGCGTCTACCTCTGAGCTGCACCGGCCTGTAACGCACGGTAAAGCACCGGCGACATGCCGTGGCCGGCCGTGCCCCCGACACGGCCGACAGGGGAGGAAGCGTGGCTAGGAAAAACAACGCAGCCGCAGGCTGCCTGTGGCTGCTCGGGCTGTTCGTCGTGGTCGCCGCGTGCAACGGCATCACGGGGGGAGGCGACGCAGAGGAGACCACCACCGCGCAGGCACAGAAGTCGCCGATCGAGCTGCTCGACGAGCGTTGCCACAACGATGACATCGTGTACGAGGCTGATCGCACTTGCTTTAAGGGCGGCGAGCTGGTCACGGTCAAGCGGGCCGTAGACGGAGACACCGTCGAGCTGGCTGATGGGCGTTTGGTCCGGCTGTTCGGGTTCGACGCACCTGAGCCGGACCAGTGCGCTGGCCCCGGCGCTACCGAGTATGTACGCGGGCAAGTCGAAGGTCGGCAGGTGAAGATCATTGCGGAGTCGGGCGTGGACAAGGTGAAGGACGAGTTCCTCCGCTACATCCAGTACCCGGATCCCGCTTCGGTACTTGAGTCGCCGCTGTTCACGGAAGACCTCGGCAGGAACGTCGTCTCCACAGGATGGGCGAAGGTCTATGAGAACGGCGCAAACAGCAAGTACCAGAAGGCGATCACGTTCTCGGCCGAGTACGCGCCGTACCACCCGGAGGGGATGTACGCACCTCCCTGCGGTAAGCCCAAGGTCTACGGCGATGACGACGGCAACGGCACTGCCGACTGGGAGGAGCACGTCAGCGTCAACGGCCCCAACGTCAACCTGCCGGACGGAGCCCTGACCGGAGGGTTCTGCGCCCATCGTCGGTGGTGTTGATTCTCGGACGTTGTCATGTTCGTCTCCGCCGTGCTCGGTGGCACTGGAGGGTGCCTGCTCGGAGTGAACGGCGCCGACTGGCTCAACCGGAAGCCCGGCAGGGCTGCACCCCCTCAGGTGAAGAAGGGTCGATCATGGTCCGCGCTCGGTAAGCTCCGACCCGTCGTGCTCCGCTACGGCGCCTCGACACAGGACGCCCAGGGGATCCCTTGACCATCTACCGTCCCTGCTCCAGATGTCAGCGTGAGCACGCGCCGTACCGCTTCATCTACGGGTGGCGCCCCTGCAAGTGCGGACGCCACTCCACGGCGTGGTGTCGCGACGACAACGGGGTCCTCGAGTTCAAGGGGCGGTGGTCAAGCCCGACGACAGGTCCGGTCGGACCGACGCGATGCATCACAAGCTCGTGGCCCAGCTCGAGCGGTTCGGGCAGTGGCAGCGCAGTGCCGCGGTCCTCAGTCCAACATCGTGGGTGAGGCGGCCGCCGCCTCCTTGCCGAAGACGCACAGCGCCCACATCACGACCACGCTCAACACGATCCCGATGATCGACAGGCCCGGGTGGTGTGACAGCGACAGGAAGCTCACGACAAGGCTCACCAGGGCCAGCAGAATCCCGATCAGGCGTCCCCACAGCTGCCCCGTGATGACCGCCATCCCCGCGAACGCCACCAGCACTCCGAGCAGCAGGTGCGCCCAACCCCAGGCGACGGTGTCGATCGAGAAGACGTGGTGGACCCCCTGGACCGCGACCTCGCGGCCGACAAGCGCACCGGTCCCGGTGACGATGTGCAGCACGCCCAGCACGATCATGGTGAGACCGGCGAACCTGGCGAGCCCGGTTGCCCACAACGTCGACGTGTCTCGCGGCGCCTGCGGCTCGGTGGTCATCCGGCTGCCCTTCCTGCGTCGTCTCCGGCCGGTGTCCGGGCCGTGACGAGCGTCGTCGCGGGCGCCGCGGTCGTCGTCACCCCTGCTGGGTGAGGGCCCTGCGCCCAGGAATGCACCCCGTGCTCAGCCGCCCGCTGCCGGGACCCGCGGTCCGCGACGTCCGGCTGGTTGGCCGTCTGCGACGTCCGGGTCCCGGGTGTCCGATCGGTCGGCCTCAGTCTCGCGGCGCCGCGCGGATACCTGCACCACGCCGAGCGGTCTCGGCGAGCGTCTGTTGTCCGGCGCGCGCCCTCCCCGTCAGCGGTTCTGCAGTTCCCGCCCGTGCACGACAATCGCGTAGATCACGATGACGTCGACCGCGATCAGGATGGTCGACCACACCGGGTACGCGGCGATGAAGGCCAGGTTCACCACCGCGCTCACGATGGCGATGACGATCCCGACGGCGCGCGCGAGTATGTTCCCCGCCAGGAGCCCGAGCCCAGCCGCAATAGCGATCACGCCGATCGCGACGTGTAGCCAGCCCCACGCGGTGTAGTCGACGTTCACGACCAGTCCCTCAGCGCCGACCAGGTAGTAACCACGGTCGAAGATCGCGACAAGACCCTCGATCACCTGGAAGAATCCGAGCAGGATCAGCATGAGTCCGGCAAAGACAACCCAGCCGACCCAGCCGCTGATCTCATCCGCAGTGCGCGTCGCGGAGTGACCGGTCGAGGCGGAACCCGTTGTGGGTCGGTAGGCCTCGGTCATGACGTTCTCCTCTCTGTGCATGCGGGATCGATGGTTACGTGGGTGGGGGGCCCTGACCTCATCCACAACGGGCGAGGAGCGCATGGTCCGTTTGCGGACGATGCACGGGTCATCGACGCCGCGGAGGTATTGGAGACCTCCGGTCACATCACGCGGCCAGCGCATATTCGTGTACGAGGCCGGCCGCCAGGCCCACCGGAAGGCGCGGAGCCCAGCATGACCTGCTGCGGACAAGCCCCCACGGATTCGGCGAAACGCGTACCAGCCCGCCACCGCGCAGCCGCCGCCGTCGGTGGTGGCGTGTCCGTACTGCGGTGCAACGGTTGCGACCGGCGGCGATTGAGGAGGCGGACGGAGAGCGGGCCGCGGTGGTCGCCGGTCTGCCGGATTCCGGGGCGCCGCGTGTTCCGGTGGCGCCGGTGCTTGGGGCTGATGTTGGAGGTGATCGACGGCCGCCGCTCGGCCGGACGCTTGATGGGGTGGTGGCGCCGTCGGTGGTGCGCTACGCCCGGGCCGCGCGCCTGGCCGGGCCCCTGTGCGGGTGTCCCGCCTGCGGTCGCTGCGTATGTGCTGCCCGACGGAGGAGGCCCTCGAGGCAGCGGCGGTGGGTGATCGTCAGCGGGTCCGAGCGGTTGCGGCTCGGTTCGAGCGCGAGCGGACCGGATGGCGCTTTGTCGCGGTGCGTATCCTGCGACCGCCCGGCTATGCGCCCTCACGGCGCGGGGATGGGGACAGGTTGGGGGCCTGTGGATGAATGTGCCCGTTGTGGTGGGGGGTCGGGCACGATGCGGGGCGTGCCGACTGACGTTGACGACCCGACCACCCCGCGAGGTTCGGCTTCAGGGTCGGCGGTGGCCGAGTTGTTCGCGCCGGTAGTGGCGGAGCGGGGGCTGGACTTCGAGCCGGCGCCGGTGATCGATGGTGCTTAGCCGTCATGACACGGCTCGTGACACGAGTTGGAGTCACGTCGTGGCGTCCGAAGTGGCTGGAGAGGTCGATCGCGTGGCGGTAGTCGCCGGTAGAGGCAGTGGTGTGGGCAGCGCGACCGTCTTGTAAGCGGTAGGTCGTCGGTTCGATCCCGACCTCCGGCTCCACGCCTGACCAGCACTTTTGGCTCTGCCGAACGAGGCAGATCGGGCGTCGTGGCATCAAACGTGGTGCGAGGCGTCCTACGATCTTCCCGTGCCGCGCCGTTCCGCCATTGGTTCCCGCGCGCGAGGAGAAGCGGAACCCGCGGACGAGCGCGACCGTCGATCAGCTGCTCACCCGCTATCTCGACCAGTTCGACAGCGCCCCGATGACGAACGCGGCGACCGCCTGATCAACCAGATCCCCCGCACCAGCACCAAACCGCTGGCCCGATTCAAGGCCTATGGTGACCACCGCAACCGCACACCCGGCTATGGACCGCCACCCATCATCCGAAGCCAAACCGTCCCGCATCATCTGGAACCCGGCATGCGCGCCGGTCGCTGTGTCGAGTCGCGGTCAACTCGCCGCTGTACCTGTTTCGAGGTCGGCGGGGGTGGGTGTCCGCGGGAGGGCTCCGTCGTCGCGATCAGTGCTCTGCTCCTGTCCAGGGCTCGCCGAGGCTGTCCGACCGGTGGCGAAGGAGGCCGAACCGCGATTGCAGAGCTCCTCGTGGGGGCTGCTGGCTGCGGTGCTCCAGCCACCTGCGGTCACCGAGGACCACTTGTGCAAGCGGCGGTCAAGGCGTAGACCGTGCGCGGAGGTGCCGGATGGGGACGGAAGGGGCCCTGCGGGGCCGGGATCCGCCCGCTCGGGCCGAGGTAGTGCTGCAGGAGAGCGCACGCACGCGGGTGACGCGGGTGTCACTGCCGGGGGGCGCCGTTGTCCGGAAGGAGCCGCTCGGGCCGGACGCGCCGAGGCGGCTGCGGCACGAGGAGGCGATCCTCGAGCGGCTGCGCGGTGTCGACGGGGTCGCACAGCTGGTGGAGGCGCCACGTTACCCAGCGTCGATCGTGCTGGTCGACGCTGGCGGCACCACTCTGGCCGGGCTGGCCAAGCCGCTGACCGTCGACGAGCTGATCCGGCTGGCCGGCATGTTGGCCCGAGCGGTCGCGGGAATGCACCGCCGCGGAGTGATGCACCGGGACATCACTCCGGCCAACATCGTGATCTCCGACGAGGGTGCCCCGTGCCTGGTGGACTTCGCGTTGGCGACGTCGTTCGCCGAGATTCGCCCCGAGTTCACCCACCACAGCGAGATCGTCGGGGCGCTGGCCTATCTGGCCCCCGAGCAGACGGGGCGCACCGGCCGGTCGGTGGACCAACGGGCCGATCTGTATGCGTTGGGTGCGACGCTGTACGAGCTGGCGACGGGCCAACCGCCGTTCGGTACCGGCGACCCGCTACGCCTCACCCACGATCACTTGGCACGGGTCCCGGTGCCGCCGGCCCAGGTGAACCCGGCGCTGCCCGCCCCGCTGTCCGAGATCGTCATGCATCTGTTGGAGAAGGAACCCGACCACCGCTACCAGACCGCGGAAGGTCTGGCCCACGACCTGGACCAGGTGCGCGACGCCCAGGCACATCCGGCGGCGGCTCGGGTGCGAATCGGCGAGCACGACGTTCCGCTGCGGCTGCTGCCGCCGTCACGGCTGGTGGGACGCGGCGGCGAGGTGCCGGAGCTGGAGGCGGCGTTCGAGGAGGCGCTGGCGGGCCACTGCCAGGGTGTGCTGGTCAGCGGAGTGCCCGGGGTGGGCAAGACCGCGCTGGTCGATCAGCTGCGGCCGGTGGTGACGGGCCGGGATGGCTGGTTCGTGGCCGGCAAGTTCGACCAGTACCGGCGGGACGTCGAGTTCGACGCGGGTAACCAGGCGTTCCGGGCGTTGGGTCGGCTGTTGCTGGCCGAGCCGGACGACAAGCTGGCCGAGGTCCGCGAACGGATCGTCGAGGCGCTTGGCCCGAACGCGGGTCTGCTCAGCGCTACGGTGCCGGAGTTCGCGGCGGTGCTGGAGGTGCCGCCGGATGCGGGGGATCCGCTGACCGCGCAGGTACGGGCGCAGCGAGCGGCGGTGCAGGTGCTGCGGGCGGTGGCGTCGCGGAAACGGCCGGTGGTGGTGTTCGTCGATGATCTGCAGTGGGGCGGGCGCACCCCGCTCGGCTTCATCGATCTCGTGCTGTCCGAGGAACCGGTCGAGGGCCTGTTGCTGGTGGGGGCCTACCGCGACACCGAGGCGGACGCGGCGCATCCGCTGGCCGTGCTGCTGTCCCGGTGGCGCGAGCAGGCCGGCGTACGGCAGGTGCAGCTGGACAACTTGCCGGTGCCGGGCCTGGTCACCATGGTGGCGGAGATGCTGAACGCGGACCGGGCCGCGGTGGCGGGGCTGGTCGAGGTGATCTACGAGCGCACGTCGGGTAATCCGTACGAGGCGGTGGAGCTGCTCAACGCGCTGCGCCGCGAGGGCGTGCTGACCGCGACGACCGCCGGGTGGCGGTGGGACGACGCGGCCGCGCGGGCTCGTCTGGGCGAGTCCGAGGTGGGCGGGCTGCTCGCGGCGCGGGTCGAGGCGATGCCGCCGGCGTCCCGCGCGCTGGTCGAGGCGATGGCGTGCCTGGGCGGGCGAGCTGAGGCAAGTCTGCTGCAGACGGCCACCGCCGCACCGGCGGGAGTGGTGGACCAGCAGCTGGCGCCCGCGCTCGACGAGGGCGTCCTGGTGGTGGAGCCGGGGCTGCGTGAGGCGGTGCGGTTTCGCCACGACCGGACCCGCGAGGTCATCCTGGGTGGGCTGGACCCGGCGCGGCGACGCGCGCTGCAGCTGGCCATGGCCCGGCGGCTGGCCGGGGTACCGGAGTTGTACGCGGTGGCGGCCGAGCAGTACCTGCCGGTGATCGACGCCGTCACCGATGCGGCGGAGCGCCGGCTGGTGGTGGGGCTGCTGCGCCGTGCCGCCGACCAGGCCAGATTGATCGGGGAATACGCCCTGGTGAACGCGCTGCTGGTCGCAGCGCTGCGGCTGATCGAGCCGGGGGAGACCGCCACGCTGATCGAGGTGCGTACCGGCCGCCACGCCGCCCTCTACAGCCTCGGGCGACTGGACGAGGCGGACGAGGAGTACCACACCCTCGAGCGGCTATGTCCCGACGCGATCCGACGGGCCGACGCGACAGCGGTGCAGGTGAGCAGCCTGACCCACCGCAAACGCTTCAGAGAAGCGATCGATCTGGGCCTGGAGTCGCTGGCTGAGTGCGGCATCGTCGTGCCTGCGGCGGACCGACTCGGTCAGGAGCTCGACCACCAGTTCGAGTATCTGTACCGGTGGCTGGACACCGACGCCGCCGATGATCTGACTCGGCCGGAGATCACCGACCGCACGTTGCTCGCCGCGACGCGCCTGATCAACGCAATCCAAGTGGCGGGCTACTTCGTCGCCGACCACGCGACGTCTGCCTGGCTGTGCCTGGAGGCGCTGCGGATCTGGATCGAGCACGGACCGGGACAGACCCTTGTCGGGCCCGCCTCCATCGCGGCCTTCCACGCCGTGGCACAGCGCGGCGACAGCGCCGCCGGATATCAGGCGTTGCGGCGGATCCTGGCGGTGGGTGAAGCCCGCGGCTATGAGCCCGATACCTCGCTCGCGCGCCGGGTGTTCGGCATCCTCAGTTGCTGGGTCGAGCCCATCGAGACCGGTGTCCAAGCCACTCAGCGTGCCCGCGAGGGGCTGATCGCTGGTGGTGATCTGGCCTACGTCGGCGTCACCTACTACGCGACCGCCTACTTCCTGCAGGACTGTGCGCCAACCCTCGACCACCTCGTCGACCAGGTAGAGGCGGCGCTGGCCTTCGCACGGCGCACCGGCAACGAACAGACCGACCAGGTGCTCGACAGCTACCGGTGGCTGGCGGGCGTGCTGCGCGGCGAAAGCTCCGCCGCAGCCGGTGACGCGGTTCCCGCCGACCGGTACGCCGACAACCCGCTGGCACTCGTCCTGGCACACATCGCCCGGGCAGTCGCCGCAACCGTCTTCGGCCATCCGGTCGTCGCGGCGCGACACACCGCCGCGGCGATGCCGCTGCTGCCAGCCGCCCTGGGGTTCTACCCGACCGCCGTGGCCCACCTACTGCGCGGGCTCAGCCTGGCCGGACAGGCCCGCGCCACGGACGGTGCGGAGCGCGAGGGTCTGCTGTCCGAGATGGACGATGTGATCCGGTGGCTGGCCGCCCGTGCTGCGGACGCGCCGGACAACTTTCTGCACCTGCTGCGGTTGCTGGAGGCCGAGCGGGCCTGGGCGGTCGACGACTTCCGCGCCGCCGCCCTCGCCTTCGACACCGCCCGACGCGAGGTCGCTGCCCGTCAACGACCGTGGCATCGGGCCCTGATCACCGAACACGCGGCCCGTTTCCACCTGGCCCACGGCCTCGACCACGTCGGCCACGAGCTGCTCGCCCAGGCCCGCCAGGCCTACGCCGCGTGGGGCGCCACCGAGAAAGTCGACCAACTGGATTGGGCCTACCCCACCCTGCGGCCCGGGACCGACACGATCGCCGTCGACAGCGGCGATCAACCCGCCGATGTTGGCCACCAGCGGTCCACGGTCACCACCGGCACGCTCGACCTTCTCGGCATCCTGTCGGCCTCCCAGGCACTCAGCTCCGAGACCAGCATCGAACGCCTGCACGCCCGCGTCGTCGAGGTGCTCAGCGCGATGACCGGCGCCACCGGCGTGCACCTGCTGCTGTGGAACACAGAGCGCCACGACTGGCTGCTCCCCACCCCCAACAGCGACACCGGCACCACCCACATCGCGGACACCGCCCGGGACGCGGGCACCGCCGAGGAACCTGTGGTCCCCCTGTCGGTGCTGCGCTATGCCCAACGCCTGGGCGAACCCCTCGTGGTCGCCGACGCCACCGACGACGACCGCTTCGCCCGCGACCCCTACTTCACCGACCTGCCGTGCTGCTCCCTGCTAGCCGTCCCGATCCTCAGCCGGGGCTGCCTGCGGGCGGTGCTGCTGCTGGAAAACCGGCTCATCCGCGCCGCGTTCACCGCCGACCGGCTCGACGCGGTCACCCTCATCGCCGGCCAACTCGCCGTCTCCCTGGACAACACCCAGCTCTACGCCGAGCTCACCACCTCCCGCGCCCGCATCGTCACCACCGCCGACCAGACCCGCCGCCGCATCGAACGCGACCTGCACGACGGCGCCCAGCAAGAACTGGTCGCCCTCGCCCTACAAGCCCGCGCCGCCCAAGCGCTGATTCCCCCCGACGCGGTCGAGCTGACCACCCAGCTCGACGACCTGGCCACCCGGGCCAGCAGCGCCCTGGACGAGTTGCGCGAACTCGCCCGCGGCATCCACCCCGCCGTCCTCGCCGAAGGCGGCCTCCCTCCCGCACTCCACACACTCGCCCGCCGCTGCCCCATCCCGGTCGAACTGGACATCCACACCGACGGTCGGCTGCCCGAACAGATCGAGATCGCCGCCTACTACCTGATCGCCGAGGCCCTGACCAACACCGCCAAACACGCCCACGCCAGCACCGTCCACGTCACCATCGACACCACCGAACACGACGACACCGGCACCATGCTGCGGGTTCGCGTCCGCGACAACGGCCAAGGCGGCGCCGACCCCACCCTCGGAACCGGCCTGATCGGACTCACCGACCGGGCCGAGGCACTCGGCGGCCACCTCTCCATCCACACCGCACCCGGCGCAGGAACCACCCTGCAAGCCGAACTCCCGCTGCCCCCCGCCCACAGGGGTTCCGGCTGACAGAGCCACTCCCTCGTCGGCCTGTTCCCGGACTCCTCGTCAGGCCAAGGAATCGACAGCTCAGCCACGGGGCCGGCAGCGCGTACGGCCTGCCGACGAAGGACTGGTGCCCCGCCGTGGTGAAGGTGCGCACGGGCTCGTGGCCGGGCGACCAACAAGACGGCCGCGCAACCGGACACGTCGTCAGGTGGTGGGACGCCATCACCGACCTCAACCGGCAGCTACCCGACCACCAGGCCACATATTCCCGCTTCGGGCGCGTGACGATGGCGAACTCGCGTAGGAAAGCGTCGGCTGACGCCCCACACATCGCTCGACCAACTGCGCGTGCAATGCGCGATGCCTGCCCCGAACGCGCGTTCCGCATCGGTTCAGAACCCCGCATGGGGAGCAGCCTTCGGCAGCTCGGCCAATCCCCACCGACTGGCGGTCGGCTCAGCCGATGGCCCATCCGATCCTGTTTGGTCCGCAGATAGCGGACGTTGTGCGGGTTCTCGGCCACCGGGAGGCCGACCCGGCCGACGATCTGCAGGCCGTGCCCGTCGAGGCCGCCGAACTTCGCCGGATTGTTCGTGATCAGGCGGAGTCTCTGGACACCGAGATCGGTGAGGATCTGCGCACCCGTGCCGTGGTTGCGTGAGTCCACGGGCAGACCCTGCGCGGTACACTGTCCCGCTCGTGAAGCGGCTGGCCGTTGCTCGGAATACGCCTAGCGTTCTGCTTCACATTCCGTGTCGAACGGAGTACAGGCCATGGCCGACAATCTTGACCGGGCGCAGGCCACCGGAGCGGGAACCGAGCCGGACCGCGACGTGATCGCCCGCGCCACCGCTCTGGTGCCGCTGATCCGTGAGCACGCCGAGAAGTCGTCGCAGGAGCGACGCGTGGTGCCCGAGGTCGTTGACGCCCTCGAAGAGGCTGGGCTGTTCAAGCTCCTCGTGCCGCGCCGGCTCGGCGGCCTGGAGACGAACCTGCGCACCATGATGGAGTGCGTGGCGGAGGTGGGACGCGGTGACGGCTCGACCGCCTGGACGGTGGCACTGCTCAGCGTGTGCACCTGGTTCTCGACGACGTTCTCCGACGAGGCGCAGCAGGAGATGTACGCGACGCCGGACGCGAAGGCGTGCGGCGTCTTCTCTCCGCCGCTGAAGTCGGAGCGGGTCGAGGGCGGCTACCTCGTGAGCGGTCGTTGGGCGTACTCGTCCGGGTGGTTCGCCGCGACCTGGGCGACCTTGGGCATCGGCGTCGAGGGAGACGACCCGCGCGGGCTGGCACTCATCCCCTCAAGTGCCTGGAAGATCGAGCCGACCTGGTTCGTGGCCGGCATGAAGGGCTCCGGCAGCGACACGATCGTGGTCGAGGACCACTTCGTGCCCGACCACCGCATCCAGCGGTTCGCCGACATGGTCGAAGGCCACTTCAGCACGTCGCACAAGGCCGACGAACAGAACGCGAACATGGCGTTCATGCCGGTTGCCGCGATCATTCTGGTCGGCCCCCAGATCGGTCTCGCGCGGCACGCGATGGAGCGCACGCTGGCCGGGCTGCCGAAGAAGAACGTCGCCTACACCTGCTACACGAACGCCCGGAACTCGCCGACACATCAGGTCGGGGTGGCCGAGGCCGCGACCCGGTTCGATCAGGCCGAGATGCTCATGCAGCGCGCATGCGCCGATATCGACGACGCCGCGGCGCGCGGTGTGCGGCTCGACAGGCTGACCAGGGCCCGCGTCCGCATGGACAGCGGAATGATCGGGGAGCTCGTCAAGGACGGCGTGGACCGGCTCATGACCGCCAACGGGGCGTCGTCCTTCTCCGACGCCAACGTCCTGAGCATGATCTGGCGGGACTCTGAGATCGCGGGCCGGCACGCGCTGATGATGCCCGAGCTCGGCAAGGAGGCCTACGGTCGCCTGCTGCTCGGTGCCGACGAGCCGCTGCCCATCGACGTCTGATCGCCTACCCATCCCAGGGTCCCGTAGGACCGCCGCGTGCTGCGCGCTGCCGCCCCGACCAGCGCGGAGTGGCTGTTCTGCCATGTTTACGGTCGCGGGCGCAATCAGGCGCAGCTGATCCCGGGTTGGCCGTACTCCTTCGTCGCCGCGCACAGGCTGGCACTACATCAGGAGCCCGACCGGTCGAGCCAGAGATTGGCGTAAAAAAGGTCGCGCGTGATGTAGCGCTGGACTCCTCGGACGTCGGGCAGTGTGATAGTCGACATGTAGCTTCGGTTGAGGAACAGCAGCGCAAGATCCTGGTTGACCAGACGTTCGACCTCGCCGTAGAGGGTGGTGCGTTCGGTCTCGTCAGTGCTGCTGGCGGCCTGGTCGAGGAGGCGGTCTACCTCTGGATTGGAGTAGGAGCCGAAGTTGATCGATCCGTCGGTGTGTAGGAGACGGGACGCGGCGGGGTAGGGGTAATCGAACGAGGTTCCGTTTGGCACCAGTTCGAAGTCGCCGCTCTGCAGGATGCTTCCGGTGAACTCGGCGAGGTCGTAAAGCTCCACCTCGACCTGCATGCCCGCCGCCGCGAGTTGGGCCTGGACAAATTCGCCTAAGGTGACGTCGGTGCGGCTGGCTTTGAAGGAGAACGCAGCGCTGCCGCCGTCGGCGACATAGTCGGCGACCAGTTGGCGGGCTCGTTCCAAGTCGAATTCAGGGTATCCCTGCCCGGCCGTCGGGTTGTCAAAAGGGCTCCCCGTGGCGAAAAGGCTGTCTGAGCTGATGAGCTGGTTGCTGTAGAGACTTGCGGCGAGAGCTCGGACGTCGATGGCGTGCGCAACAGCCTCGCGCATCCGGCGGTCGTCAAAGGGGGGACGGGAAAAATTATAGGTGAAGAAGAAGCCGCCGTTGCTGGGCCCGTAGTAGACGGTGAAGCGGGGGTCGTCGTAGGCGCGGAGAAGCTCGGTCGGATATCCCCCGTTGATGAGGTCGACGTCGCCGTTGATGATCGAGGCGAAGCGGGTCTCGGTGTCGGAGAGTGGCCGCACCTCGAGGCCGTCGAGCCGAGGTAGTCCAGGCTGCCAGTAGTGCTCGTTGCGTTGGAGGAGCATACGGCTGTCGCGCTGCCAGCTGGTGAGCCGGAAGGGGCCAGCGCCGACGGGGTGGGCGCCGACTTCGTCGCCGTACTGCGCGATGGCGGCCGGCGAAATGATCATTCCGAGGGTGCCGGCGAAGATGCCTTGGGTGAAAACGGCGGGAAAGTTGCCGAGCGGGACGGCGAGTGAGAACTCGACGGTCAGCGGATCTATCGCGCGCATCGCGGTGATCTGTCGGGCGTAGGCAGCGGCTGGGGAGGCAGGAGCGTCGATGTGGCGCTGTGTGTTGATGACGACGGCCTCTGCGTCGAGTGGGGTGCCGTCAGAGAAGAGCACGCCGTCGCGGAGGCGCATCACCCAGGTGCGCGCGTCGTCCGGAGTTTCCATGGACTCGGCCAGGTAGGGCACGACCTCGCCTCCAGGGCTCAGTCGCAGCAGGGAGTCGTAGACGGCAGGGGCGATGAGGTTGCCGTTCTGCACAGTGGGATCGAAGCTGGCGACCTCGCGATCATTGCCGATGATCAGCGTGCCACCGGTCCGCGGTTCGCCCTCGGTGGCGGGGTCCCCGCCCCATGGCCGTACGGGCACCAGTGGTGAGCGACCGTCCGCGCCGCCGCCCTGGTTGACCCCGACCGCTCCGCACGCCGCCAGCAGCGCTGCAACCATCGCGACGGCGACGGCCATGACCGGTCTCCTGGGACGGGCCCTGCCGACCCTCCCCCGTAGGTCGTGCAGCATCACGTCTCCTCACCGAGCACGCCGCTCTCCGCCGCATGAGCGTATTCAATCTTGAAGTTAGCAATAGGAACTGTCAAGAACCCAACTCCCGACCCGCTAGTGAGGAAGGCTCGGCGAGCTCATCAGAAAGCTGACGTTCGGGTCCATGTTTCGCGAGCAACGGCGAGATCTGGATCGCGCCTGTATCTGCAGGTTTCAACCCTCGTGTCAGTGCGGTGGCGTTGTCGCCTCATGGGATCCCGACCTGAACCGGCCTGAATAGAGGAACCATCGTCGGCCTCCCCGGGTCCGGCTGGTACGCCCGACCTCGACGTCCGATCATGCGACTGGCTCGCAACCGCCTCCGCCGCACCGAGCGCGACGCCGGGCGCGGGGGACCTTCACCAGCGACGCCCACACCGGCGGATGTATTGCACGGGTACAGGTGCAGATCCGCGTCGAGCCGGCTGTGGACGAAGTTGCAGCACTGCTGGATCTCGAGCCGGGCAGCGAGGTCCTCGTGCGAGACCGTGTCATGTTCGCCGCTTGTGCGGCGTGAGCTGCACGGAGCCGATCATGCGGTCGCGGTGTGCGGGTCCTCGAACTGGCGCCTGGCCCAGCCCAGGTCGGCCTTGCCGGTGTTGGCCCGCTGCACCTCGGGCACGAACATGAAGCGGCGAGGTTTCTTGTAGCCGGCGAGGCGGGTCGCGACGAAGGAAGCGAGCTCGTCCGGGTCGACGGCCGCGCCGCGTTCGAGCGAGACCACGGCAGCGACGGTGCTGCCCCAGCGCGGGTCGGGCAGCCCGAGCACCACGGCGTCCCGCACAGCGGGGTGCTCGTGCAGCACGAGTTCCACCTCGTCGGTGTAGACCTTCTCACCGCCGGTGTTGATCACTGAGCTGCCGCGGCCGAGCAGCCGCAGCCGCCCATCGGCCTCCAGCAGCGCCATGTCGCCGGGGATGGAGTAGCGCACTCCGTCGATGTCGTGGAAGGCGCCGGCGGTCTTTTCCGGGTCGCCTTCGTAGCCGGAGACCGGCGCCACCGGTGCGGCGAGGACCCCGATGGTGCTGGAGCCGGGTTCGACGTCGTGGTCGTGCTCGTCGAGGAGGCGGGCGCCGGGGGCGAGCCGAAAGGTCCCGGCCTCGTCGTCCTTGCTGGCCCGGGTGAGCATGGAGGTGGCGTAGATCCCGCCTTCGGACGCGGCGATCGTGTCGATGAGGGCGAGGTCAGCATGGGTGAGTAGGCGCCGTTTCACTCCGGTGCTCCACACGGCGCCGATGCTGCGGATGCGGCGCAGTGTGTCGATCCCGGGCGGTCGGCCGGCGGCCGCGGCCTCGTCCAGGGCGTCGAGCAGGCGCAGCGCGAACGCGTCCCCGACGATGACGAGGTCGGTGACGCCGTGCCTGCGGATCGTCTCGAGGATGTCCGCCCCTGTCGTGGTGCGACCCGGCAACAGGGCCACCGGGGCGCCGGTGGCCAGCGCGCCGAGCGCCGAGTACAGCCCGGTGCCGTGCATGAGCGGCGGCGCGGGGAGCAGCACCATCCCGCCCGGGTCGTGCGGGTCGAGGTCGAGGGCCTGGTTCAGGGCCTCGACGTCGTCGGCCCGCGCGGTCACGCCCAGGGCGGCGAACCAACCGGACCGCACGCCGCGTAGCCGCTCGGTGTGGCTGCCCAGCACGGCTTTGGGGTAGCCGGTGGTGCCGCCGGTGAACAGCAGCCACTCGGTGTCCCCGCGCGCACGCCGCGGCTGCCGGGGTGCGGCGGCGACCTCGGGCCCGAACCCGCCGGCCGGGTCGATGGTGACCACCAGCCGGCAGTCGTGCAGGACCGCGGCGGCCTCCCGCGCGATGTCGACCAGGTCCGGGTCGGCGATCACCGCCCGGGCCCGGGAGCTTGCCAGGATGTGGCGGACCTCCTCGGCCCGGTACCGGTAGTTCACGTTCACCGGGGTCGCGGTGACCTTGAACAGCGCGAACAACGCCACCAGGTACTCGGGGGAATTGCGGGCGTGCAGCGCCACCCGCTGCCCGGCCCGGATCCCGCAGGCCGCGAGGTGACCGGCGAGCCGGTCGGCCGCCTCGTCGAACTGCGCCCAGGTCAGCACCCGCTCCCCGGCCATGACCGCCACCCGGTCGGGGGCGAGGTCGGCGATCTGCTCGAAGTGCGAGGCGAAGTTGTCCTCCAACCCGGCGCCCATCAGGCCGCCCCGTCCTTCCTGTTTTTCCCGTGCTTGCCGTCCTTGTCCAGCCCGAACAGCCGGGCCGCGTTGTGCAGCATGATGTCCGGTTTCGCCCTGTCGCGGATCTCGAGGTCGGCGTGACCTGCTTCTCGATCTCGAAGAGGCGATCGTCCTCCGGCACCCGCGGGTACGGGACGTCGATCGCGATGTCCATGTACGCGGTGCACGGCTGCGCGGTGACGACGAGCATCCGCGACGCCACCAGCACCTCGGTGTCGAGGAACTCCGGGACAACGGGCCCGACAGCTGTCTCGCTGGTCCCGGTCGTTCCTCGTACTCATGACGACCCCGTCCGCAGGTCGGTGCGGAACAGCCCCTCGGGCACCGCCGGCACGAAGTTGTCCGCGCCGAGCACCGGGATGAGCTGCTCGATGAGCCGGCTCTCGGCGTCGACCTGCTCCTGGGTCCAGTCGGGGATGTAGCGCGAGGCCACGCGTTCCTGGAGCAGTTGCGGGGCCCGCGGGTCGGTCAGGTCGACCGACCTGGCGTAGTCGGCCCACACATTCTGGTCGCTCTGGATGAAAGCGATCGTGTCGTCGAGCGCGGCGCTCAATGCGTTGAGCACACCGCAGTGGGACTCCGCGTACTCGTCCGTGCTGGCCACCATGACGTGACCGGGCAGCTTGCCGAACTGCTCCTGGTAGTCCTCGGAGATGTCGCTGAGGACGCGGTACTTGTCCGACAGCATCGCCCGCACGGTGGCGACGGTCCCGATGAGCGCAGCGTCGACGTTGCCCGCGTCGAGTAGGCCGAGCACCGCGGCGTCCGGACCCTCGATCACGTCGACGTCGTGTTCGAGGCTGTCGATGCCGTATTTCTCCTTGGCCACCAGGGAGGCGAGCCCGAACGTGATGCCCGAGGGGCCGCCGAACGCGCCGAGCTTGCGCCCACGCAGGTCGGAAAGGCTGCGCAAGTCCGAGTCCTTTCGCGTCACCACGACGTTCGAGGGGCTGGTCAGAACATCGAAGATCATCGTGCCGCGGCCCTGCTCACGGGCGGTGGCCATCGCGGTGAGCCCACCGAAGCCGACGTCCACGGCCTTCTGCGCGATCGCGGTGTGCAGGGCGGTGGGGTTCTGGAACGGGCTGATCTCCAGCTGGAGCTTCTGCTTCTCGGCGAAGCCCTGCTCCTGCATCACGAACATGACGAGGTCCTGAGCGCCGGGGTTGACACCGAGCCGGAGACTCTGCCGTTCGGTCAGCGGCCCGCAGCCGGCCGCCGATGCCGACGCCGCGTTACCCCCACCGCCGCCGCATGCCGCGAGCGCGATGCTCAGGACGCCCAGCAGCGCCAGTGGCCAACGCCGTCTCCTGGTCCGATCGGATGGGGAGCACTTCATCGTGATCTCCTCTCGCACCGGCCGTCGTTCGGAGGCGCGCTCCGGGGACGGGCCTCAGTTCTCGGTGACGCGAGCCGTCCCGGCTGCCGACACGATGGCCGGGTCCGATCGCTGAAAGACATCCGTCGCGGCGTCGTAGATCGCCACCAGCGACTCGTGCAGCACCTGCTGGTGCTCATCGGGTACCGCCTGCAACAGACGGTCGTTCACTGCCTCGAGCGCAGCGTCGCCCGCCTCCTTCGCCTCGCGCCCTGAAGGGGTCAAGCTGAGCACGATCTGGCGTCGGTTCTGAGGGTTGTCCTGCCGCTCGAGCAGGCCGCGGCGCACCAGGCCCTCCACGCTTCCGGAGACCGTCGGGAGGGTCAGGTTGCCGAACGCTGCGAGCGCCGCCATCGAAGTGTGGCCCTCCGCGACCCGGCGCAGCATGCGGTGCTGACGGAACGTGAGCGAGGTGTCCAGCTGTCCAAGAACCCGCCCGTAGAGGCGGTTCAACCGGGCCGACGCCGAGACGAGAAGCACGCCGAGGTCGTTGCCGTGCCCGGCGTCGGGCCCTGCTGGACTCATATCACTCCTTGATAGGGGTCCTAACAGTTAGGGCCCCTATAGTGAACAGCGTCACTCGATCGAGTCAAGAGGTTGGCGGGCGTGCGAGAGCGCGTGACTCGGCCAACACCGCCGGCACGTGCTCGGAGGGGTGCCGGTCAGCCCGATCGGTCAGGCCCGAACCGCCAGCGGCGCCGAAGCCGAACCCAGCTCTCCCGACGCCTGCCGAGGCTGCGCGGATCGCCGGGCGGCACCCCCACGCTCGGCCATGCTGAAATGCAGCGGCTCGACGTACTTCAGGTTGTCCGGGCATGGGGCTGCTGATCGGGGCATCCGGGCCGGCGATCATCGCTACCCTGGGGCTTTCGGTGCCGATACATAAACTCCCGTGATGCCCCTTCCGTCTCGAGTCAGTGATCTGACCAGCTTCGACCTGCTGCTGAGTGTGGCGAAGCTGGGCAGCATCGGGCGCGCGGCAGCGGCGCACCAGTTGTCCCAGCCGGCCGTGAGCGCGAGATTGCGGCAACTGGAGCATCAGGTCGGCGCTCGCCTGCTGGAGCGGGGTGCACGCGGTGCGCGGTTGACGACTGTTGGTGAGCTGGTGGCCGGTTGGGCTCAGCCCGCGGTGGATCGCGCAGCCGATCTTGAAGAGGGCATCGCGGCCTTGAGGCGGGACCGGCACACGCATCTGCGGGTCGCCGCCAGCCTGACCGTGGCTGAGTACTTGCTGCCCGCGTGGTTGATCGCGTTGCGGTCGGTCGACCCGGACACGATGACCGCGCTGAGCTCCGGGAACTCCGCCGAGGTCGCCGCTCAGATACTCGCCGGGGAAGCCGAGATCGGTTTCGTCGAGGGACCGAAGGTGCCCGGAGGCGTGCAGGCTCGTGAAGTCGCGCGGGACGAGCTGGCTGTGGTGGTGGCGCCATCCCACAGGTGGGCGCGGCGGAGGCGGGTGCGCGCCGCGGAGCTGGTCAAGACACCGATGGTCAGCCGGGAGCCGGGCTCCGGTACCCGGCAGGCCTGGGAACAGGCGGTGCGCGAGCAGCTCGACACCGACGTGGCCGCTCCGATCCTCGAGGTGTCCTCGACCACGGCGATCAAGGCGGCGGTGATGGGAGGCATCGGTCCCGCGGTGCTCAGCGTGCGCGCTGTCACGGCCGAGCTGGTCGCCGGAACGCTGGTGCGGCTGGCCGTGCCCGGTCTGGATCTGACGCGGCGAATGCATGCGATCTGGCCGGCCGGGAACACCTTGCAGGGCCCGGCCAGTGACTTGTTGGCCATCGCACTGCGAAGCGCGGTCGCCTGATCTTCGTTGGCCGACCGAGTCCTTTCTGCCGTTGCGCCGTCGCCGACGCAGTGACGAAATCCCGTGGCTCATCGCTCCGCACAGCCGACATACGAGCGGACCCATAAGCGCCGGCTATGCATCCATCAGCGATTCCGCCAGCTCGACCTGGGCAACCACGCACACAGTGGAGCTATGACATCTTCGAGGGGCGCCCAGACCACGACTGGGGCTACGTCTGCGATCGACCACGACGGGCGCGGCGTCGTGAAACCCACGCCGGCGGAGGTGATGGAGGACACCGGCAGTGGGCTGGACTACGGAGTCCGGCCGGATCGGATGCCGGGCCTTCTCACTCCGACCGATCGCTTCTACATCCGCAGCCACGCACCAACGCCACGGGTGGATGCTGCGACGTGGACGCTGCGGGTCGAGGGAAGCGGCGTGCACGAACCGGTCACCTACACCTACGACGATCTGTGGAACCGGTTCCCACACGTTTCGGTGGTCCGCACGATCGAGTGCGCAGGCAATCGCCGGGTGTTGTTCGGTGAGGAGGTCGGTCGGCCGTTCGCGGGCACGCAGTGGGGGCGGGGTGCGATCGGGACCGCGGAGTGGACCGGCGTCCGGCTCCGCGACCTGCTCGAACCGGCCGGAATCACACCGAAGACGCGCGAGGTCATGCCTGAAGGGCTTGACGAGATCCGGGCCCGTCGGCCATTGCCGCTGGACAAGGCGTGGGCCGACGACACCGTGGTCGCGTTGGCCATGAACGGTGAGGTGCTCCCGCCCGATCACGGGTTCCCGGCCCGGCTGGTGGTGTCCGGGTGGCTCGGCGCGGCGAGCATCAAGTGGCTGGGCAGGATCGAGGTCTCCGAAGAGCCCCTGTACGTGCCCTGGAACACCGTGGACTACGTGCTGATCGGCCCGGACTTCCCCGCGGAGGGACCAGCGCGGGGACCGGTGATCACCGCACTCCCGGTGGCGAGTCTGGTGGAGCTGCCCTGGCCCGCGCGGCTGCAGGCGGAGCCGCAGGTGATCCGCGGGCGGGCGTTCGCGGGCGAGAACCGGGTGGCGCGGGTCGAGTACCGCATCGACGACGGCCCCTGGCAGGACGCCGCGATCGAATCGCCGACGACATCGGGGGTGTGGGTGCGTTGGCAGTTCCACTGGGATCCGGAACCGGGCGAGCACACGCTCCGAGTCCGCGCCACCGACGACCAGGGCAACACGCAACCGGAGTCCTCCACCTCGAACGAACTGGGGTACCTGCAGACTTCGGTGCTGGCGCACCCCGTGCGCGTCGAACCCGCGACCCGTCGCGAGTGGGCACACCGGGCGGAGAAAGCTGATTCCGGGGTGAACGGCAGGGCCGCATGACCATGTGGCCACTCGGACGGCACTCGTACGTCGTCTCTCGTCGATGATTGAAGTCGAACGACCTGGATCTCGCATTATCGGCCGTCGCTGACGGTTGGTACAACAAACATGGACCGTCAGGAGAAAATCATGAGTGAGTACATCGCCGGAGTCGCCATCCCCGACTCTCGGATAGCCGATGAGACAACCGCCTTCATCCAAGACGTAGAGTCGCCAGTGCTGTACCACCACTCCCGGCGAACGTATCTGTTCGGGGCGCTGCACGGTCAGCGTCTTGGGATCAAGGCCGATCCAGAGCTTCTTTACGTCGCAGCGATGTTCCATGACCTCGGGCTGGTGGAGGGGCACCGAAACCTGACTCGGCGGTTCGAAGTGGACGGTGCCGACGCAGCCCGTGACTTCCTGCTGTCGCACGACGTGCCCGCCGATGCTGTACGTCGCGTCTGGTTATCCATCGCCGTGCACAGTACGCACGGAATCCCAGAGTTCATGGAGCCCGAGGTCGCGCTCCTGGCGGCCGGAGTAAGAATCGACGTCGACGGCGCCGGCCTGGACCTGCTCGACCCGGTTGCTATCGAGGAGATCATCGCGGTGCATCCTCGGTACGACTTCAAGCGCCAGGGACTGAAGGCCATCGCCGAAGGGGTCAAGGACCGGCCCGGCACCCTCCTCGGAACGATCGCAGCGGATATGCTCGCGCACTACTCACCCGAGTTCAAGCGCGTCGACTTCGTCGATGTCGTCAGGAACAACGCCTGGCCTGAATAGGTCGGAGAGCGTGTTCGAGATGTCCCGGCGTGTACGTGATCATGGCGGGGTCGTCCACGGCGGATCGATGCCGGGACGCACCAGCCGAGGCAGGTCCGGCCGTGCCAGGTACCCGTCGGATCCAACCGATCGGCAGTGGGAGTTGGTTGAGCCGCTGCTACCTGTGCCGAAGACGGGTGGCCGCCCGCAGAAGCACCCGCGGCGCACGATCCTCGGTTCGAGGGGTGTCGTGGACAAGGTCACGCGTGGCACGCGGATGCACCCGTGACCAGACGGACGACGATCACGGGGCCGTGACCGTCTGCACGAACAGCTGCGGGTCGGGGTGTGCCGGCGCAGCCGGTGCCGTCCGTCGGAACGGAGAGCCGCGGTGTCACCCAGGGGATAGACCCGCAGCCCAGGCACCGGCGTCGGCTTGCAGACCGCCTCGTTGAAGTTCAACACGTTGACGAGCTGGAGCTGGGCAACTGCGGTGCCGCCGGGCGGAATCGGCACCTGCCGTCCGCGTTCGCCCGCGGCGTGCGGATGACGGCAGGCGGCCTGGCAGGGACTGGGCGCGGGACGGGCGGTGTGAGGCGCCGGAGCGGTGGCGGGTGCGTGCAGGTGTCGGCGGATCCGGTCGCCGATCAGGGCAAGGGTGTTGGGCTTGTCTCGAATAGTTCAAGTGACGCTTGCGGTGACGATCTGTTCTTCCGAGCTGTCGCGCCCACCACACTCGAGGCCAAATGTACGGACGTTGTCCTAGGTTAAATGTACGTACATTCGACAGGTCCTCGACCAGGACCGCGACAGCCCGAAGGAGAGTTGTGCCGAACGTGGACGACACGCATTTCGATCTTGTGGTGATCGGATTTGGCAGAGGCGGCAAGACGCTGGCCGCCGCGATGGGGCAGCGCGGCAAGCGCGTCGCTGTCATCGAGCGGTCGGCGCAGATGTACGGCGGCACCTGCCCCAACGTCGGGTGCGTACCTACCAAATCGCTGATCCATCACGCCGAGACCGGCGCCTACCACGGCGAAGCCGTCGAAAAGACCCGGAACCTGACCACGAGGCTACGCGGCATCAACTTCTCGATCCTCGACACGATGGACTCGGTCACGGTCCTCACCGGCCGGGCCGCTTTCGTCGACCCCAAAACGGTGGAGGTCAGCGCCGGCTTCGACAGCATGACCGTGACCGGCGAAACCATCATCATCGATACCGGGGCCGAGCCCGTACTGCCCGCCATTCCCGGGCTCGCCGCAAGCACCCGCGTCCACACGAGCACCGATCTCATCGGGCGGGACAACCTCCCACGGAGGTTGGCCGTGCTCGGCGGTGGGCACGTGGGCATCGAGTTCGCCTCGATGTTCGCGCAGTTCGGCAGCGAGGTGACGGTGCTCGACCAGGCTCCGCGCATCCTCGGTCATGAGGACGACGACGTCGCAGCGGCTGCGGAACAAGTGCTGGCCGACACGGGAGTCCGGTTCGTCCTCGGCGCTCAGGTCATTGGGCTGTCCGAGACTGCTGAGGGTGCCGAGCTCGACTACCGGCAGGGTGACGATGGTGGCACGGTGGCTGTGGATGCGGTGCTGGTTGCGGCCGGCCGCAAGCCCGCCACGGAAGGCCTCCGATTGGACCTCGCGGGCGTGGCGACCACGCCCGGCGGTGCGGTCGAGGTGGACGATCAACTGCGCACGCGCCAGCCCCACATCTTCGCGGTCGGCGATGTCAAGGGCGGACCGCAGTTCACCTACGTCTCCCTCGACGACAGCAGGATCGTCGCCGACCAGCTCACCGGCCTCGGAACCCGATCCACTGCCGACCGCCTACACATCCCCTACGCGCTCTTCCTGACGCCCCCATTGGCGCGGGTGGGGCTCACTGAACGAGAGGCGCGCGAGCAGGGGTATGCGGTGAAGGTGGCAGAGAAGGCGGTCGCGGAAATCGTCGCGATGCCCAAGGCGAAGATCCTCGGAGAGACCCGGGGGCTGATGAAATTCGTCATCGACGCGAAGACCGACCTGATCCTCGGCGCCGCCCTGCTGAGCGTCGACGCGCAGGAGCTCATCAACCTCGTCACGCTGGCAATGCGTCACGGCGTGACCGCGGGCGATTTGCGTGACGGGATCTACACGCACCCGTCGTCGACTGAAGCCTTCAACGAGGTGCTGGCCGCTCGGCGGAGCTGACCGAGCAGGAAGGAAAGACATCTCAGAGCGTGTTTGAGAAGATCAACCGTCGCATGAAACGGTGCGTTGTTGTTGCAATGATAGGACAAGAACCCATGTCCCTTGACCATAGTGAATTCGTACGATTGAGCAGGATCGCAGAGTCGCTCAGCAGAAGCGACCCTGAGTTGGCGCGTAAGCGCGCCGCGCCCATGCGTCGTAGCTCGCTCTGGACTGTGCTGTGCTACCTGGTGCTTTCCATGTTCGGGTTCGTGGCCCTGGCGGTCGTGGCGATCGGCGATACCACCTCGCTGGGCAACTCGATCGAGAAGAGTGCGTTGCACGGGAACGAGAGGACGGCGGCGGACTTGCGGCCGCAGGTGCACGACCAGGTCGACGAGCACTCCAGTGGGCACCGCGCTCTGCTGATGGGCCTCCCTGTCAACTACGGCGCCGCCGATACTCGCTGACGACATCGGTCGCCAGGCCAGTTCGCCGGAATGACCGGCCGGCTTCGCAGCGAAGTGGTAGCGGCGTCGTGAAAGTGCCGGTCTGGCTACGACTGATGCCTTCCGGCGATCAACCGTCGAATGTAACCTGTCGGAATTCGTGGATCGGTCCGCTCGACCCATGGTCGCGGCACGCTGCTCGGCCGTCATCACGGCGCCCGAACCGGCAGGATGCAGCATTTGCGCCTCGGCTTTGGCCTGCAGAAATGTTTACGTGCCGTTCCGGTTGGGGGAATCTTGGTGGTGCACGTTACATGGGAGATCACTTCTCGGCGTGTTAAAGATTAATCATGGCCAACTGCGATAACGTTGAGGATTGCAAGTTTGCAGATCGTATCTTCAACATCTACACCGACGCATTGCTCACCTATATGATTGATTTGGGGCACCGCGCCGGCCTGTTCGAGGCTGCAGCCGCCGGTCCGGCGACCTCGCACGTCCTGGCCGGGCGTGCGAGGTTGCAGGAGCGGTACGTGCGGGAATGGCTCGGCTCGATCGTGGCCAACGGAATCATCGCTTATGACCCCGGTACTCGCGAATACACGCTCCCGCCCGAACACGCTGCGTCCCTCACCGGAGCCGGATTGGCAAACATGGCCCCGACGGCGGGAATGGTCGTGATTTATGGCAGGCACCTCACGGAGCTCGAGCACGCTTTCCGGGCGGGTGGGGGAGTGCCGTACTCGCGGTTCGGTCCCGAGTGGGCCGAGAAGATGGACCAGGTCAGTCGCGGGCCGGTGGACGAGTTGCTGGTGGACCGCTGGCTGCCATTGGTGCCCGGGCTGCCCGAACGCTTCACCGCGGGGGCCCGGGTGGCCGATATCGGCTGTGGCAGCGGACATGCCCTTGCGGTGATGGGGGCGGCGTTCCCCGCGTCGACGTTCGTGGGCTACGACATCTCCGAGGACTCGATCGAACGGGGTCGGGCCGAGGTCTGTGAAGCCGGGCTCTCGAACGTCACGTTCGAGGTGGCCGACGTGGCCGAGCTCGAGCCCGAGCAACCGTTCGACGCCGTGTTCGCCTTCGACGCGATACACGACCAGGCCAAGCCCGCGGCCGTGCTGCGCGCGGCTCACGATGCGCTGGTGCCCGGCGGGACGTTCTTCATGATGGATCTGGCACTGTCGAGCAAGCTCGAGGACAACATCGGCAACCCTCAAGCTCGGTGGACCTACTCCTCCAGCACGCTCTACTGCATGACCGTCTCGCTGGCCGAGGGCGGAGCCGGGCTCGGCGGTGCCTGGGGTTGGCAGACTGCGAAGCGGATGCTCGCCGAGGCCGGATTCGGTGAGGTCGTCACCCACCGCCCGGCGCCGGGCTCCGAGCGGAACATGATCTACGTGACGCACCGGCCGAGCTGATCTACTACCGCCGCGCGGCCAGGCGCTCAGGCCGACGAGGTGATCGACCGCCTGCGGTCCCGCGTCGCGACGTGGTGGCTTCCCGACGGGGTCGAGTTCATCGACGAGGTGCCCAAGACCGGCGTCGGCAAGTTCTCGGAGAAGGACCCTCCGCGAGAAGTTCGCCGGCTACCAGGCAGACACCTGACCACCGCGCGCCTCACGTGCAAACCGCGTCCTCCCGAACTGTGCGGCTCCCGCGGCCTGTACTGCGCCACAGCCCGATAGCGGTGACCGGTTTCACGTAACTCGGACCAAGAAGCCCAGCCATCTCGTGCCTATCGCCCGCGAACACTAATGAGGAGAACCTGATGACGCTGAAGGATTCCAGTCTTTGGGCCATCGATCCGCCGGAGCCCAACCTGACGCCGGAGGAGCTGATCGCGCGGGCCGCGGCGCTACGTGGGAACCTGCGTGAGCGTCAGGCCGAGTGCGAGCGGCTGGGCCGTCTCCTCGACGCGACGCTGCAGGAGTACCTCGACGCCGGCTTCTATCGGGTCATGCAGCCCCGGCGGTTCGGCGGCTACGAATTCGACTTGGATACCTTCTTGAGCGTCACGGTCGAGCTGTCGCGCGGGTGCCCGTCGAGCGGCTGGGTCTTCGGGCTCATGGCCACGCACAACCTCATCGCCGGCCTCTTTCCGGAGCAGGCACAGGCCGAGCTGTTCGGCGACGGCGACTTCCGCTGCTCGCTCTCCGCCCTCCCGGTGCCTGTGCTGAGGGTCGAGGGTGGCTACCGGGTCAGTGGTTGGTGGGACTACGCGTCCGGCTGTGAGGTGGCAACGCACTTCATCGGCGGCACGAGCGTCGCCATGAAGCGGGGTGGCGAGGTTGTCGACACGCGATTCATCGCGATGCGCCGGGACCAGTTCGAGATCATCGACAACTGGGACACGCTCGGCATGCGCGGCACGGGCTCGCGGCGCGTCGTGGTCGAGGATCTCTTCATTCCCGAGCATCACACGGTGCCGTCGCCGAACCCCTTGCGGCCTATCGTGCAGTTCCCCGGACGCGGCCTGTACTCGAACCCGGCGTTCTACGGATCGCTGGCGTCGCTGCTCGTCTCCGAACCGGCCGCGGTCTGTGTCGGCATCGCACGGGCTGCGATCGATGAGTACCACGAAAACATCCTGACCAAGCGACAGTGGGGGCCGACGTCGCCGCAGCGCTGCGAGTTGGCGGTGTTTCAGCGATTGCTCGGGGAGGCGACGGCCTATGTCGACACCGCCGAGGCGGCATTGCATCAGGTCGCACGCATGTGGACCGAGCTGGCGCGACGCTCGATGGAGACCGACGTGCTGGTGAGCGATGCCGACGACCGCCGCCTGGTCCTCATCGAGCAGCAGGTTGTCGAGCTGGCGTCTAACGCGGTCGAGGCGATCTTCCGCACGAGCGGTTCGAGTGCGTCGAGCCGAGGCCAGCGGATCGAGCGCTACTTTCGCGACCTCAGCATGATCCGCACGCACGCCACGCTCCAGTTCGAGCGCACGTGGGAGAATGTCGGCCGCTTGCGGCTCGGGCTCCAGCCACAGATGCCGTTCTAAAGGTCGTCGAGGTCAGTGCCGGGAACCGATGATGTAGTTGCTGGTCGAGGCTGTGTGTGGTGTCGAGCAATCCTCCTTTAATCCGCGGGGTACACGGCTCATGACGGCTGCCCTCGTCAATGTGCGGGCACCGACACGCAGACCATTGTGGTGTCCTCGAGGGCCTCGACGACCCCGGGCGCCTGCTCCGGAACGTGCACGAAGTCGCCTGGGCGCACCGTCACGGCGTCGCTCCCGGCGCCCACTCGTAGCGCTCCGCTGAGCACCACCCATACCTCCGCGTAGGAGGCCGGCAGGTCGGCACGCGCCCCCGCGTAGAAGAACGACGTGTAGGCGCTCATCGACCTGCCGGCCTCCTTTCCGAGGGCGGGCGCAATGAGGATCCGGTCGCCGAAACGGATGGCGTCGTCGCCGATCGCCGAGCTGAACCTGCGGGCCTGCGAGGGCGTGGCAGCCATGCCGGAACCTCTCTCTGCGGTAGTGGTCAGGCGTCGAGTTCGGTCGCGGCGACGGCGTGCACGGGCGGGGCCTGGATCCCGAGCTCTCGTGCGATGGCCGGGATCTCAGGGTCCGCGAGGAACTCGTCGTAGTCCTTCGCGTCCCAGTCGAAGACTGACCACACCCGGTAAGCGTCGTCGGGATCGAAATAGACCCGGGCTCCCCGGCAACCGTGCTCCCGCCGCTTCTCCGCCCCGACGGTCTCGAAGACCTCCAGGAACCGAGCGGGGTCGGTAACCCTGGCGATGGTGACGATCACTACACGCTCCTCAGCGCCATGGACGACTTCCGGCCAGTCGATCAGGACCGTAGAACCTCGACTCGAGTTGAGGTCAAGTGCTGGCGATGATGACCCGAAGAGCATCCTTGGGTTCTTGCGGGCGGTTGCCGCGGACCTCGACCGGGATCGTCGTCTTGCAGGGCGAGGGCGACCATGGTCTCCGCCGGAACCCGGTCTCCCAGGTCTCGATCATCCAGGCCGGGACCCCAATATTCACACGAAGTGTGAGTAGGGCATTGCGGCAACGAGAAGCCCCAAAATCATCTGAAGATCTTCGACTTCGACCGGGATAGCCTGTTCGACGACGTGATGAGAGGCGGAGGCATGGCGACGGCGACGTTCTGGAAAGAAACCGACTCGACCGATCTGCGGCACCAAGAGGCGATCCACGAGGGAATCGGCACGATCGTCCGGAAGATGTTCTTCCGTGAACAGAGCCGGCTCCCCATCCGCTTCGATATCTGGGAGCTTCCCCCCGGCGCCAGCGAAGGCGATCACACCCACGGCGGCAGGGAGGACGATCGGCCGCTCGAGGAGATCTACTACTTCCTGCAGGGCAGCGGCATGATGCGAATCGCGGGTGAAGAGGTCGCGGTGGCGCAGGGCGACGCGATCATGGTGCCGCCCGGCGTCGATCATGGCCTCTACAACACCGGCACCGAGCCGATGCGGCTGTTCCTGATCTTCGGCCGGCCGACGTAGGCCACTCCCGGCCCTCCCCGCACGCGGCTACAACCGGCTTCCTGCCTGGGCGGACGCATCCAAGGCCGCGCTCGCCCCTGCGGAGGTAACGGACCGGCACCGTTCGGCGGCTGACGGCACTGATAGCGCAACCCCTCGCGGTCATCGCCGCGGCTGATCGTGTTGACCGGCAAGGTCGATCGGAAGTCGACGACCGTGTAGCGGCACCACGAAGGGCCAGAAGCTGCGCGTGGGATCGACTTACACTATTACAGCCATGATAACGGGGGACCGCGGTCCACCCCGGAGAGGGACGGAGCCGATGAGCCTTCGCCAGTTCGAGTACGCCCTGGCCGTTGCCGCTGAGGGCTCGGTGACGGCGGCAGCGGAACTACTGCACGTCGCCCAGCCGTCGGTGTCCCAGCAGATCCGCAACCTGGAGCGGGAACTCGGCGTCACACTGTTTGCCCGCACGTCGACCGGGCTTGTGCCCACCGTGGCCGGCCGCGCGTTCCTGCGGGAGGCGGAGGTCGCGGTGAGCGCGGCGCGGCGGGCGAGGGCGACGGCGCAGGCCGGCGCCGGCGCGCTGGTGGGCGAACTGGTGGTCGCGGTGCAGATGGGCTTTGGTACGCGGCAGCTGCCGGGCGCGCTGAGCGCGTTGCGCCGCCGCTTCCCGCGGGTCGAGGTCACGGTCTTCGAGGAGCCGAGCTCCGCCGAGCTGGAGCGGCTGTGCAGCCGGGGCGTGCTGGACCTCGCGCTGATGGCGGCGTGCGATCGGAGCCCCGATGACGCCCACCACCTCGGCGACGAGGAGTTCGTCGTGGTGCTGGGCGCCGGGCACCGGCTGCTCGCCGCCGACCGGGTCGAGCTGCGCGAACTGGACGGAGAGCCGTGGGTGAGGTTCGACCGCGACAGCGCGCTCGACGGCGTGTTGCTGAACGTGCTGCGGGACAACGACGAACTGACTCCGACCACGGCTGCCCGCGTGTCCCAGACGGTGACGGCCGTGCGCTGGGCCGCCCATGGGCTGGGGGTGACGCTCGTCCCGGCCTCCGCGGTGCCCCACGATTACGAGCACCTCGTGCGCCCGGTGTTCCCGGTCGTGTCCCAGCCCGTCATCGCCGTGGTCCGGCCCGGCGCAGGCCCGGCGGAGACGACCCTGCTCGAACTCGTGCGTCAAGAGACCTGGTACGACACCGCCTCCTTACTCACCGGCGTCCTGACGGCCGAGGCGAAGAGTGTCGGGGACCCTGGACGCTGTGGAGAGCCTCTTGGCCGGTCGTAGCCGGGCCTGAGCCCAGGGCAGAACAGTAGGACGAGCTCAGAGCTGGGTAGCGCCTCCGTCCACGACGAACTCGGCGCCGGTGGTGTACGTGGCGTCGAAGGCGAGGAATGCGGCCGCCCTGGCGACCTCGTCGGGGGTGCCGAAACGCTGCATGGGATTGGCCGCGACCCGCTGCGCCTTGAACTGCTCAGCGGCCTCTTCGGTCATCGTGCTCTCCAGGATTCCCGTGTCGATGGGACCGGGGCTGACCGCGTTGACACGAATTCCGCGTGGAAGCAGCTCGCGGGAGAGGGTGCGGGCCATCGAGCGCAGCGCCGCCTTGCCGGCCGCATAGACGCTGGTCTCAGGTATGCCGACGACGTTCGCGATCGAGGTGGTGAGGACGACGCCGGCGCCCGTGCTCAGCAGCGGGGCGAGCTTCTGAACGGTGAAGAAGGCGCCTTTGACGTTGATCGCGAACAGCTCGTCGTACGCCTGCTCGGTCGTCGATGCGAAGGGCGTGATGGGTGAGATGCCGGCGTTGACGAACAGGGCCTCGAGCGTGCCGAATTCGCCCTTCACGCGGTCTCCCAGAGCATCCAGGTCGGACAGTGAGGCCACATCGCCTCGGACGGCCACCGCGTTCTTGCCGAGCCGCTCCCGCGCTGCGTCGAGCGTGGCCTGGGAACGACCGGTGATCACCACGCGGGCTCCGCCGTCCACCATCAGGTTCGCCAGCGCGAACCCCATGCCGCTGCCACCACCCGTGATCACTACGTTCTTGTCGCTGTACGCGCCCATGCCAGGTTTCCTTCGTTCTTTCTCTCACTGATCGGATATGTTGTCGAAACCGGCCTTTCCGCCGTCGGAGTCAAGCCCTGGGGTATTCGCCGCCGTCCACGCCGAGAACCCTCCCGGTCAGCCAGCTCGCTCGGTCGGACACGAGGAACAGCACCGCGTGGGCGATGTCGTCAGGCCGACCATCGCGCCCCAGCGGAGGGGTGTCGGCCGGGCCCGGCCCCACGCCCAGGCTCTCCCAGTGCTTCCGCGTTGCTTCGCCGCCGGGGGTGGAGACCCTGCCCGGACTCACGGTGTTGACCCGGACTCCGAACGGGGCCAGCTCCGAGGCCATTCCCCGGCTGTAGTTCTCCAGTGCCGCCTTCGCTGCCTGGTAGTGCAGGAACGGTGGTACCGGGGGGACGAGCGCGGCCGTGGAGACGTGCACGATCGCCCCCGAACGTCGTTCCTGCATCTCCGGCACCAGCAGCGAGTCCAGCCGCACCGACGCCAGGAAGTTCAGTTCCAGCGCGTCCTGCCACTCCTCGTCGGGAATGGCCAGAGCGCCCTTGTGCGGTCGCGCCCCACCTGCGTTGTGGACCAGGATGTCCACACCGCCGAGCGCCTCGTGTGCGGCCGCGGCGAGTGCCTCCGCTCCAGCCCGTGTCCGCACATCGGCTGCCACGAAGGTGGCCCCCTCCGGCACCGTGCTCATGGCCGACCTGGCGGTCGTGAGCACGTCGGCGCCCGCGTCCAGGAGTTGGCGCACGATGGCTGCCCCGATTCCGCGCGAGCCACCCGTGACCAGGGCCCGCTTTCCCACAAGCTCTCGCGTTCCCGATCCGTTCTCGACCGTGGTCATGCCGCCCAGCCCTTTCGAATGTGTTTGTCCGCTCGTCAGAGGAAGGATCGACGTGCGGGCGGCGCGAGTTTTTAGAGAAATCGCGCCGCGCGCTCGTCGAGCTGTTTTCAGCCTACGTCCGGAAAATAATGAGAGGCAAAGACGAAATGTCAGCAGGCGGCATAGGGAACTCCTATGGCGTCCCGGTCCCTCTCTGCCGTGACCGGCGCCGAGCGCGGCGAGCAGCGGTTGCGGCGGTCCCAGCGCGCGGTGACGGTGGTGAGGAACGGGCACTGACGGCGTAGCCCGGCGCAATCACGGTGGCGAGCCGGCCCGCGGCAGTCAGTAAGACGCCGAGCTCACCACGGGCGGCAGTCGGCTCGCCCGGCGACCGCACCGGGCGAGCAGGTAGGCGCGTACGGACATCGAGGCTTCCAAGCCCGGCCCCTGGCAGATCGCCGTCAGATTACAGTACGGTGGTGTAACGTATCACGTCGACGGCGGCACGAGAGGGCGGATCCCCATGGGGCGCATGATGGCGTTGCGGGCGCACACCAGGGGTGGGCCCGAAGTTCTCATGTACGAATCCGCGCCATGGCCGACCGCGGGCGCGGGGGACGTACTGGTCAGCGTCGACGCGGCGGCGATCACGTTCGACGAACTGAGCTGGCCCGAGACGTGGGTCGTCGGCGGGGTCGACCGGACTCCGGTCATCGTGTCCCACGAGTTCTCCGGAGTCGTGGCCGCACTCGGCGACGGTGTCACCGGATTGTCGGTCGGTGACGAGGTCTACGGGCTGGTCCCGTTCGACCGGGACGGCGCCGCAGCGGAGTACGTCAGCGTGCCGGCCACGAGCGTGGCCATCCGGCCGTCCACGGTGTCGCATGTCGTCGCGGCGGCCGCGGTGCTCCCGGCGCTGACCGCATGGGAGGCCCTCGTCGAGCATGCGGCAGTGGAACCGGGCAGGCATGTGCTGGTGCACGGCGGCGCCGGTGGTGTCGGGTCCTTCGTCGTCCAGTTGGCGACGGCGTTGGGTGCGAGCGTCACGGCCACCGTGCGCACGCGTGACGTGGAGTACGTCCTCGGTCTGGGGGCCGAGCGGGTGATCGACACCGACCAGGAGTCGCTGGACGCGGAGACAGGCGTGTTCGACGTCGTGATCGACGCCGTCGGGCGAGACATACCGGAAGCCTTGTTCGCGGCGCTGCGTCGTGGCGGGCGCCTGATCGCCCTCCAGGAGCCTCCCTCGGAGGAGATGGCCGACAAGTACGGCGTCACGGCCCTGTTCTTCATCGTGACGGCGGAGCGCGACCGGCTGGCCCAGCTGGCCGCCATGATCGACGCCGGCAAGCTGACGGTCGCCGTCGCGGCGACGTTCCCCCTGGCCGAGGGCCGAGCCGCCTACGAGAGCGGCGCTTTCCGGAGGCCCCGCCCGGGAAAGACCGTGCTGGTCGTCCGGTTCTGACCGGACGAATGATGCTCCCGACGTCCCCGGACGAGCCTGGGGATCAGACAGTCCATGATCAGACAACACAGAAAGAAGCACTCTGAAATGCCTGCTGCCTCTACACGGATGACGCAGAAAGATCTGCTGGAAGTCGTGCCACCGTTTATTGCGCAGGGGTCTTCTGCGATGGTCCGACTTCTCGAGCTGCCGCCGGGAGACCCTGGTATCGCTCCACACCGTCACTCCGGACCCGTGTTCGGCTACATGCTCGAGGGGGAAATGCTGTTCGAGCTCGAGGGTGGGGCGCCGTATCCGATCAAGGCGGGAGAGGCTTTCTGGGAACCGGGTGGCGATGTCATCCACTACACGGTCGCGAACCTGCTCGACGACAGGACGAGCCGCTTCGTCGTGGTCATGCTGTGCGCTCCTGGAGTTGAGATGATCACGATGGTCGACGATGAGGAGCTTGCGGCCAAGGCAAGCGAGCGGATTCCCGCACCTACTCGGTAGGGGCGTCTGGCGGCTGTCCCGGAAAGTCGATGCAGCCGTCGAGGGCAGCAACCGCCGACCCCGAATCCCACCTGCTGCAGGTTGCCACCAGCTGGGAGGTGGTCGGACGCCACTCGGAAGAGTTTCCATCGGACGCGAGGGCGGAGATGCTCGCCCGCTATCCCTGGCCGGGATTCGGCGCGGAGGTGCTGGCGTGCTTCGAGGGGCGCAAGCCGGACGGCGCCGCCGCCGCATCGGTCGGCAAGAAGGACATGGCCGGGCGCGTCGCCGCGAATCCCCTCGAAAGCCACCCGGCCACCTGAACCCGGGGGCCGCGAACTCCGCAGGCTGTCCTGGTACCGCGCGCCTTGATGCAATGCCGCACTTCGTGGTCGAGGTGGTATCGGCGACGTGCGCAGCTGCTGACCGGTTGATCGATTGAGGATCAATGTCCCACTGATCAGTCGCTGTTCCACAAAACACAGACCGGTCGAGGCGTCAATCCCACCCTGTATGGTCATTGGTGTGCCCGCTCAGTCGCCGTCGCGCAGAGCGCCGAAATCCCAACTTTCTGTGGAAACCGGCGCAAGTGGGGCCAAATCAACCCGTGGAGAACAATACAAGTGACAAAGGAGAGGAAAGTCATGTTTCAGGACTCCGGTCCGGTGTTGTCCGGTGATCTGCTCAAGACGTTGCACTCGCGTGCGGGTGACTACGACCGCGAGAACGCCTTCTTTGCGGACGACCTGGCGGACCTGCGCGAGGCCGGATACCTGCGGGCTGCCATTCCCGTCGATCGCGGTGGGCTGGGGCTGAGCCTCGCGGAGCTCAACCGGGAACAGCGGCGCCTGGGATATTGGGCGCCGGCCACCGGGGTGGGCATCAACATGCATCTGTACTGGACCGGGCCGACGGCGGACTTCGCCCGGGCCGGGGACGCCGGGGTGGACTGGCTGGTCGAGGAGATCGTGGCAGGCAAGGTCTTTGCCGCCGGTCACGGCGAGCCCGGCAACGACATAGGCCTGTTCGACTCGTTGACGGCGGCGGTCCCGGTTGCGGGCGGTTATCGGGTCAGCGGGCACAAGGTGTTCACGTCCCTCTCGCCGGCTTGGGACTGGCTGGGCATCCACGCTCGTGACGACAGCGACCCGGAGCATCCCAAGGTGGTCCACGGGTTCGTCGCACGTGACAGCGAGGGCGTACGTACCGAGCCCACCTGGGACACCCTCGGCCTGCGCGCCACGGCCAGTCACGACACGCACCTGGACAACGTGTTCATGCCGCACGAGCGGGTCGTCGGGATCTTCGATGTGGGCGCGGTGCCCGACGGGTTCGTCTTCGCCATCCTGCCGTGGGTGCTGCCCATGTTGGGCAACGTTTACCTGGGGCTGGGCCGCCGGGCGGTGGACGTGGCACTGGACACCGCGCAGCGGCGCACGACCAAGAGCACCGGTGATGCGCCGGTGGCCAGTAAGCCCTTCGTCCAGTACCTGGCGGCGGAAGCAGAGCTGGTCCTGGAGGGGGCGACGGCGCAGCTGGACGAGCTGACCGCAGGCCTGACCGCGGGGGTGGACTACGGCGATCGGATCTTGCTTCGGCTGTTCGCGGCGAAGGAGAACGCCACCCGCGCCGCGCGGCAGGCCACCGAGCTGGCGATGGAGATCGTCGGTGCCGGCTCGCTGCACCGGCGCGGCGAGCTGGAGCGGCTCTACCGCGATGTCCGGGCCGGGGCGTTCCATCCGCCCAACAGCGAGGCGGTGCACGACTTCATCGGCCGCTCCGTGCTCGGGCAGCTGTAGCCGACCCCTTGGTGGATGGCCGCGAGGCGACTGGAACCACCGGGCTAGAGCGTCACCGCGCGCTTGGCCGTGCCGGTGGACCGCCGTGTGCCGGTCGTCTTCGCGATGCCCGGCCACAACACGCCGACCACCGCCTCCGCGATGTTCTCCACGCTCTCTCCGCGGTAGAAGGCGGCGTGGTAGCTACCGAAGCACAAGGTGGCGATGGTGTGCTTGTCGATCTCGTCGCGAACGGCGCCGCGCTCCTGGAGCTGCGACAACACGTTCTCGACCAGGGCGACGCGTGGTTCGACCGCGTGCTTGCGGACGATCTCGAGCAGCTCCGGGGTGCGGACCGCCTCACTGGCGAAGTTGCTCATCAGCACTATGGCGTCCGGGTTGTAGTACGCGGGATCCAGTCGGCGGACGGCCTCGACGAGGGCTTCCCGTGGCTCCATCCGGCTCAGATCGAGCGTGTGCATGCCGTGTTCCTTGCGGAAGCCATAGTCCAGCGCGTCGACGACCAACTCGAACTTGGTGCTCCACCGCCGGTAGAGCGTGGGGCGGCTGACGTTGGCGTCGGCAGCGATGTCGCCGATGGTCATTTGCGAGTAGCCGTCGCGGACGAGGCGGTCACGGGTGGCCAGGATGATCGCCTCGTCGATCGTGGCGTCGCGTGGTCGCCCGCCGGGACGCGAGCCGGCAACGTCGGTGTCAGCGTGCTCGTCGCGTGCCCGGACCATGCACCCACCCCATATCGATGTCGACCACGGCATCGTATCCGATTTCGTTACGATCAGTGGCTGTTGCGCAGTGATTACGGGCATTCTACGTAACGTATGTCGATATGTCGCGAGAGTGGCGAGGGTGACGCGCAGTGATTTGATCTGACGAGAGTGCCGACCAGGCGCATCAGCTGTCTTGCCGTGCCCTCCGGTGGTCAGCGATCGGCCGACAGCGGTCAGTTGAAGGTGATGACCGACCGCCCGCCGGAGTCGCCCTTGGCCATGGCGCTGAGCACCGTGTTGGCATCGCGCAGGTCGATCGGGGTGAGCTCGGGCAGGATGCCGTGCGCCGCCGAGAACGCGAGGGTGTCGCGCGTGTCGTGCGGGGAGCCGGACGGGTTGGCCATGACGTGCAGCCGGTTGAGGGCCATTGGCTCGGTGGGCAAGCTCAGCGGCTCGGGGCCGTACCCGCACAGCACGAGCGTGCCGTCGGGCGCGAGGCCGGTGAGCGTCGCCGCGGCGGCCGAGGTGGACGGTGAGGAGTTGAGGATCAGGTCCGCACCGCCGTCCCAGGCCCTGAGCGCCTCGGCCGGGTCGGAGTCCTCGGTGGCGATGAACCGCTCGGCGCCCATCTCCCTGGCTGCTGCTTCGCGCCGGTTCGACCGGCTGATGACGGCCACGCGGGCTCCCATGGCGACGGCGTAGCGGACCGCGAGCGCGCCGACACCGCCCGCGCCGACGATCGCGACCCGTGAGGTGGGGGTGATCCCGGCCTGGCGGAGGCTGTTGAACGCGGTGAGCCCCGCGCACATCAGCGGGGCCGCGGCGACCGGGTCTAGCCCGTCCGGCAGCGGGATGACGAAGTCGGCCTTGAGGACGGCGTATTCGGCGTAGCCGCCGTCCATGACGATCCCCGTGAAGCGTTTCTGGCGGCAGAGGATCTGTTCGCCACGTACGCAGTAGTCGCAATGGCGGCAGGAGTCGCCGAGGATCTGGGTGCCCACGGAAGTGCCGACCTCCGGCCACGACACGCCGGGACCGGTAGCGGCCACCACCCCGGTGATCTCGTGGCCGGGGACCACCGGGAAACGGGCGATCGGCCAGTGGCCCTGGAGTACGTCCAGGTCCGTATAGCAGACTCCGCACGCTGTGATCTTGACCAGGACCTCGCCAGGGCCTGGTTCGGGCACCTCGCGTTCGGTGAATGCGAGCGGCTCATCGATCGCGGTAGCAACGGCAGTAAGCAATGCCTGGACCTCAATTCGGTTGCATGTAGTGATGACCTCGATCCGGGAAACCCATGTGGATCGACGATCTGAGAGGACGAGGAGTTACCTCGTCACCGCTCGTCCCCCCGCCACGCCACGCTCGAGTGGATCCCTGCGTTCGGGTCGGCCGGCTTGGCCGCTCGCGGGACGACGTTCATCTTGGTGTAGAAGGTGTGACCCGGCATTCGGCCGAGCGGGCGCAATCCGCCGGGTCCGTGGCGTCAGGGTGGAAACGTCGTACCCGGTCACCCGTTCCTCGCTCGACACGTTGACCACCTCTCCTACGCAATGCTGACAAAACGGTCCGCGTCACATCCGTCGTGCGCCCGGTGAGCGTTCAGGTTTGCTCCGGCTGTGCGGCGTTACCCAGACCCCCGCTCTGCCTACGTCGCACGTGACTACCACCGGCAGGGACAGGCTGGCGGGCGGCGACCAAGGAATTGCCGGCGCAATAGTGGAGGGCATGGCTACCCACCTCGACCCCGGCACCGACCAGGCGGCCGTGTCGTGCCCTGGCTCGAGACCAGGCCATGAGCGCCACCTCGACCCGCGCACCGAGCTGAGCGAGTTCCTGCGCACCCGCAGGGCCCGGTTGAAGCCGGCCGACCTGGGGCTCGCCGAGCACGGCCGTCGGCGCCGGGTGCAGGGCCTGAGGCGTGAGGAGTTGGCGCACCTCGCAGGGGTCTCCGTGGCGTATTACACGCGCCTCGAGCAGGGCAACGCCCGCAACGTCTCGGTCGAGGTGCTGGACGCGATCTCCGGTGCGCTCAAGCTCTCCGACGCGGAGCACGCCCACCTGCTGCACCTCGCCAAGCCGAAGCAGCGCAAGCGCAGGCCCGCACCGCAGCGCCAGCAGGTGCGGCCCGCGCTGCTGGAACTGCTGACGGCGATCGAGGGCGTACCCGCGTACGTGTGGGGCCGCCGCTCCGATGTGCTGGCGTGGAACCGCATGGCTTCCGCGGTGTTCGGCGACTGGGCGGCGCGTGCCCCGCAGGATCGGAACTGGGCCAGGATCGCGTTCCTCGACCCGGTGGCCCGGCGGCTCTTCGCCGACTGGGGGTCCAAGGCCTCCGACGTGGTGGGGCACCTGAGGCTGGACGCAGGCCAGCACGTCGACGATCCTCTGCTCGCGGAGCTGATCGGGGAGCTCTGCATGAAGAGCGATGACTTCCGGACCATGTGGACTGCCCACGACGTCAAGAGGAAATCGCACGGCAGCATGCGGTTGATGCACCCGGTGGCGGGTGAGCTGACGTTGCGCTACGAGACCTTCACGCTCCCCGGTGACGAAGAGCAGTCGCTGGCGGTCTACCACGCCGAGCCTGGTTCGCCGTCGGAAGAAGCGCTGCGCCTGCTGGAGGGATGAGGCGGACGCCTCGCGGGACCGGTCGGCTGCCGCGCGGGAGTGAGCCCGGACAGTGTGGGGTCAGGCTCAGTCGCACTGGCCGCAGAGTGTGGCGGTGACATGGTGGAGGCGGCGTCCGGGGCTCGCCGACGGTCAGCGCTGCGGATGGGTATCACGAAGCCACCGGCCGTCGCGTTCGTGAGTCGCGTGGAGGCCATGGTGGGTGGGGCACCCGAGAGCGTCGACGGTTCAGCGAACGGGGCAGACAGGTTCACCCATCGCATCGTCGATGGCGTAGCGATCACGCAGTGCGATCCGCCGGGAACACGTCGCGCTCCGATGCTCCTGGTCCACGGTGGATGCCACGGTGCGTGGCAGTGGGAACCCTGGCTGCCCTGGCTTGCCCGTTCCGGGCGCACCGTGATGGCCATCGACTGGTTCTCCCACGGCATGTCACGCCGACTCGAGCATGACGAGTGGGTGCACCGAGGCATTCTCGATGTTCAGACCGAGATCGGCGTCGGCGTGGATCAGGCTCCCGGACGTCCGGTCCTGATCGGTCACAGCATGGGTGGTTTGGCGTCGCTGGCGTACGCGATCAGTCACCCGGGGCGCATCGCGGCTCTGGTGCTGCTCAGTCCGGTGGTGCCGGCCCGATTCAGCGGAGCCCCGATCGAGGTCCCGGTCGACCGCGAGGGCCTCTGGCCCGTCCCGCCGCCGGAGATCGCCCGGCAGCTCTGGTTCGAGACGGCTCCCGAGGCCCACCTCGCCGCGATCTACAGCCGGCTCCAGCCGGAGTCGTCCCAGGCGGTGTGGGAGGCCACCCGCTGGACGACCGGACTCGCCGTCGACGCTCTCGACGTGCCCGTACTGGTGGTAGTCGGCGCCCGCGACCAGCTCACCCCGCCGGACGTCGTCGCCGGCCTCGCCGAGGGCATCGGAGCCGCGTTCATCACCCTCGATGGCGTCGGCCACGGCGTCGTCTTCGACCCGGGCTGGCCGGCACTGTGCGAGCGCATCGACGGCTGGCTCACGGCCGTCGAGGAGCCCGGCACGGAAAGCTGATCACGAAGTATCGGTAGAGCTGGATGCGGGGTAACGATCGTCGCGGCGCGGCGACCTGCTCCCGGCCGCCGTTCACGACTGTCCCGTGGTTTTCACGAGATTCTTCCGCCGGGAATCGTGGATACGCACCTATGGCCGGGGAGGTCGCTCACCCACCCTGTAGTCATGACTGGCTGCTGCCCGCGCTGATGCCGACTGTTTCCCCGGCCACCGAACGGCGGACACGTCGAACGCCGCCCGCAGCGGACGGGTACGACCGAATTGGTGGATTCCACGGGACGGCGCACGGAGGCGAGTTGGTCTGGGCCAATTCGCGTGAACCTTCGGGCGCACCCGCCGGCGCTGGACACCGCGCCGTTCTGAGGCATATCGGACGGCGGTCAACGGCCATCCACGACATGGAATACGCCGCTCGCGCTCGGCGACCGGCTGCGAGTGAGAACAGGAGAGAGGCCCTGATGACGGGAACACCCCAGAGAGCACTGAGTTTCTTCGCCGGTGGTGCTGATTTCGCGACACTGTCGGAGATCGTCGATGTGGCGCGTGCCGGGCTGGCGTCCGACGTGCGCGACTTCCTCGACGGGGGCGCCGGGCAGGAGGTGACGTTGGGGCGCAACCGGGATGCGTTCGGACGCTGGGCCTACCGTCCGCGGGTCATGACCGGGCTGGGCGTGCCGGACACGGCCACGTCCTTTCTCGGCATCGGACTGGGGATTCCGGTGCTGACCGCGCCGTTCGGCGCGGATGGGCTGTTTCATCCCGAAGGGCACTGTGCAGTGGCTCGGGCGAATGCGGCCGAGGGCGCGGTCAGCATCGTGCCCGAGGGAGGTACTCACGCGATCGAGACGGTCGCGGCGGCCGCGCCGGTGGCCGCCCGGATCGCCCAGCTGCACCCCATGGGCGACCCCGCGAACTTCGCTGCGATGTTGCGCCGGATCGAGGACGCCGGCTACGACGCGGTGTGTGTGACCGTCGACTGCCCGACCGCTGGTTGGCGTGAGGGCAACCGCCGTAACAGGTTCGATCCGGACCCGGCCGTCATCAGCGGTAACTATCCCGCTGGGGGCCCCGTCGCGTTGGAGGAGGTTTTCGGGCAGCTGTTCACTCGCACCGAGCCGGTGTGGACGTGGGCGCAGCTCGGTGAGCGGATGACGGTGACGCGGCTGCCGTGGATGGCCAAGGGTGTCCTGACCGCTGAATCCGCGTCGGCGGCGGTGGACGCCGGTGCGTCCGCGGTTCTGGTGTCCAACCACGGCGGACGCCAGCTCGATGGGACGCCCGCAGCGTTGGACCAGCTGCCTGAGATCGTTGCGGCGGTCGGTGGCCGTGCACAGATCGCTCTCGACAGCGGTGTCCGTTCGGGCAGCGACGTGGTCACCGCGCTGTCCCTTGGCGCCGACGCCGTCGTGATCGGCCGGCTCGCGGCCTACGGGCTTGCGGCGGCAGGCGAGGCCGGGGTCCGGCGCGTCCACCAGCTCGTGCGCGAAGAGATGCAGACGATCCTCACCCTGCTGGGAGTCGGCAGCGTGCGTGATCTCGGCCCGGAGTTCCTGCAGAAGGTCCGGCCGTGATCGTCCGTCTGCCCGGGCAGCTGCCCGCGATCTCCGGGGCCGTGGTGCACGCCGACGTGATCTACACGGCCGGGATCGTCGCCCCTTCGGTGCTCACCGGCGCCCCGACGGGGATCGCCGAACAGGCGGCCGAGGTCCTCGACCTGCTCGACGACGTGCTCCATCAGGCAGGCGGCGAACTCGCCTCGGCGCTGCGCGTGGAGGCCTACCTCGCCGATCCCGCCGACATGCAGGTATGGAACGCCGCCTTCACCGCGAAGTGGCCGGCGGCACCGCCCGCCCGCACCACCGTCGCCCTGACGCTGGCGGCACCGGGCGCGCTCATCGAGGTGCAGGCCATCGCCGCCGTGACGCACGCGCCGAGCGGCGGATGAGTTTCTGCGACGACTGCCGCGAAACCGCCCACGGACACACCGCCTGACTTCTTTGTGATCGCCGGCCGACGGACGGGATAGCGTTCGCCCTGATCGAGCCCGCCTGTCCAGCCGGGCCTGAGCCGGGCGAGCTGCGCGAGGCGACGGGCACGTCGGCCGCGCTCGTGATCGCGCAGCCCGCCAGTTCAGATGCTGCGATTGCCACGTTCGTGCCGGCCGCGACGGCGCGGCCGCCGGCGTCTGGGTGCGCCGCGGTGATCGACACACGCCTCGGCGCCCACCCCAGCACGGTTCTCGTCCGACGAGATCGACGGCAGGCGACGTCACCACCATCGAGGCCACGACCGCTCCGCCTCTGACATCGGCGCCTGCGGAACTCGACCCAGCACGACCGAGTCGGCCGCAGGCATTTAGTGTCCTCTCGAACCCGACAACACGGGCGTGCGTCCGGTGACGGGCGTCAGGCGCGAGGTCGTCCCAACGCGGCGTCGGTGGCGGAGGCCCCATTGACTCTTCGAACATGTCGAGCGGCGCACCGACATCGTCGGGGCAGGAATGTCAGGCGGTCGCAGCGGAGCTACGCTCAGTTGCGGTGTGCTGGGGAGGTTGGTCGGTGATGGTTCGTCGACGACCTCGAGAGGGCCCTGATGAGCGCACCCGGCCGGCCTGGACATCCCCTCCTCGCGCATGGGAGCCGGGGTGAGGACCGGCGTGATCGAGCCCTGCTCGACATCTTCGGCCGGACCACGACCGTCCCTGTTGTGCCTTGCGTCCACGTCATCGGCTGGATCTCGGGCCGATTCAAACCCGCCGGACAACTCAACTGAGCCGCTCGGACCCGACGCCGGCATGCATTCGGAATAAGGACACCTTGGACGAGAACCAGAGGGTCAGCGCGCACGCCGTCGGTGACCAGGATGAGTCGACTCGGACGTCGGCCGTCTCCGTCGACGAGGCACGCGATCACACAGCGCGTCGGCGCTGGCGCGTGCCCAGTTTCGAGTTGAACGCCGTCGCGCTGATGTCGGCGACCGCGATCACCGGTGTCGTCGGGTTGGCGTTCTGGGCAGTCGCGGCGCGCCTGCCGCCCGCGGAAGTCGGGCGCGCGTCGGCCGTCCTGTCCACCGCCACGATGCTGTCGCAGTTGTCCAGCTCCAACATGGGCGTCCTGTTCGGCCGCGTCCTCGCCGCCGCAGGCGTGAAGTCACGCCGTCTGGTCCTCGGCGGGTATGGCATCGCGATCGCCTTGAGTCTTGTCCTCGGTGCCGTATTCGTGCTCATCATCCCCAACCACCTCCTGGCCGGGACCGTCGAGAAACTCACGTTTCCGCTGCTCGTGGCGCTTTTCTCGCTGTTCGCGCTACAAGACTGGGTGTTGACCGGCATACGCAAGGCGGTCTGGATACCCGTCGAGCAGTTGTTCTTTGCGATCGCCAAGCTCGGCCTGCTGGTGCTTTTCTCCGTCTGGGCGCTGCATAACGGCATCGTCCTGGCGTGGATGCTGCCGTGTCTGCTCGCCGTGCTGGTCGTGAACGCGGTGCTGCTGGGGCGGACGCTCCCGCGCCGCAGAGAGCCCGTGGCGGCGGACATGCCTGATCGCCGTGGCCTTGCCAGGATCTTCCTGGCGGAGTACGCAACAGGCGCGGTGATGTACGTGGTGCCGCTCACCCTCCCGCTCCTGGTGGTGGCGGTCCTCGGAACCGAGGCCAACGCCTACTACGCGGTGCCGTGGCTCATCGGCGAGTCGCTCGGTCTCCTGATCTACAACATCAGTTCGTCGTACCTGGTCGAGGCGGCACACGACAAGCGTCGCATCGCCGCGTTGATGGCCCGGACGATCCGGTTGATCGCTCTGGTCGCCGTGCCCGGCGTCGCCGTGGTGGTGATCGCCGCGCCCTGGATCCTCTCCATCATGGGACCCGAGTACGCCGACCAGGGATCGACCGTCCTGCGCTTGATGGTCGTGGCGGTCCTCTTCAGCACGGTTTCCACCCTGTATGTGGCGATCTGTCGGATCCAGTTGCAGATGGCCCGGGTGGTCGTCATCGAAGCGATGATTGCGGTGCTCGTCATCGCCCTCGCGGTCGCGTTCATACGCCCGCTGGGCATCGCCGGCGTCGGTCTGGGCTACCTGGTCGCGGAACTGATCGTCGCCGTGGCGACGATTCGGCCATTGGTCCGATTCCTGCGAGCGAACGGTTTCTCGTTCCGCCAAAGGTGATCGCTGGTACAAGTCCTTCCCTTCAGGCGCCGAGGGCAGCAAGGTCCATCTGTCGTGGTTCGCCAGAGTCGGCGTGCGATGGATCCGAACCCGGACAGATGCCCCAGATGGGGACTAATCGACGTCGGGTCGCTACGGTGGGTAGGCACCAGACGATGCGGCGAGATCGAGGGAGCTTCACATGAGGGCGACAGGCTGTGCTGTCCGCCACAGATGTCCGCGACGAGGTTCTCGACGCGTGACGTGGCCCGTCTGCACGGTTGTGTCGGGGTCGTAGTGCTCGAGGTAAGTCGGCTGTCCTCTCGTGAAGCCGTGGAGAAGATCCGCGAGGAGTGGACCGAGCTTCAAGACCGCAGCGAAAGCGTCAACCCGTTCGTCGGGCCGGAGTGGACGATCCACTGGATGCGATCCCTCATGCCCCGAACCGACGAGGCGTGGATCCTGACCGTCCGCGATGCCGGGCGGCTCGTCGGTGTCGCGCCGATGCATCTGCGCACGTACCGGCTCGGGATCCGCAGGCTGCAGATGATCGGAACCGGCTCGCCGTGGGTGGGTCCGTTCGAGGCGCCTGCCGTGCTCGCCGCGCAGCCGCAGGGCCGCCAAGTGGCACGTGCGCTGATCGAATACCTCGCCACGCAGCAACGGGCATGGCATCTGGTCACGGTCGCGCTGGGGGAGAGCGGCGATTGGCTCGAGCCGGGATGGCTCACCGCGCCGGACTTCACGGTGGTCGCTTACAAGACCACCCCCTTCGTCGTCCTCCCCCTTCCCCTTGCACCGCGCGGACCCTCCGAGGGGAGGCGCAACCTCAAGGAGGCTGTCCGGCGGGCACGCAACCGGCTCACGAAGCGATTCGGGGCGGACGGCTGGCAGGTCGAGGGCATCACCGAACCCGACGCGATCCGGTCCGCCTCGGAGGAGCTCTTCGCGTTGCACCGGGCCCGATCGGAGTTCAGGGCCCGCGGCGACGAGCACGGCGACGTGCTCGCTGATCCTCGTGTGCGCGCCTACGTCCTCGACGTGATCGCCGATCTCGCCCAACGCCGCCGAGTCACCGTCTACCGGCTCGTGGCCGAGGGGCAAACGCTGGCTGCCCAACTCGTGCTCAACACGGGCACGGCCGCGTTCATCTCGCTCTCGGGGTTCCGCTCCGATGCCTGGGATTACTCCCCGACCAACTACCTGCAATGGATCGCGGTCACCGAAGCGGCGGAGCGTGGCATCTCCGAGGTCAACTTCTCCTCGTGGCCCACTCAGGCCAAGCTGCGCTGGAGCCGCCTCGTTCGGTCCACTCCGGAGTTCGTCGTGATCGGACCCAGCCGGTTCGCAAAGCTGGTGGCGGCGCCCGCGTTCCTCACGGCGTCCGCAATGACCGGCTATCGGCGCGAACTGGGCGTGGCCACCGTCCGCCAATTGTTCAAGCGCGTGGAACGCACCCGATCCGCAGACCGTCCCGCCTCGTGAGGCCACACGTCTGGCTTGCGATCGTCACCGCGTAGTGGGGGTCGGCGTTGCGGGAGGTGCCACCGGTATCCCTGGATAGACTTGATCGAGCACTTTCAGCAGCAGCGCGTTCGCCGTGTGCTCACCGTCGAGCGACACGGTCAAATTCGTCCATATCACGAGCGTCACCTTGTTGTCGGGGTCGTAGCCGATGAAGGAGTTGAACCCGGGTAGCTCGCCACCGTGGAAGTACATGGAACCGTTCGGCGCGAAGCGCTGCTGCGAGATGCCGTACCCGTACTGCTGGCCGTCCGGTTTGGCTGGGTCCTCGGGTTGCACGCTGTCGAGCCACTGCCGCTGGAAATCGGTATTGAACACCCGTCCTTCGACCAGCGCCCGGATCCAGGTGGCGAGGTCCGTGGCGGTGGCGACGGCGCCTCCCGCGGCCGAGGCGTAGGACGTGTTCTGGTTGGTGTAGTCGGTGGGCTGGAGCGTTCCGGCTCTGGCGGCGGCCTGCATGTCAGGCGGGTAGGGGGCGTCTACCAGGGCGAACGCGGATCCGCCGTACATATAGCCGTGGGAGTAAGGATCAGGGATCGAGGTGGAGTCGATCGCCGGCAGCATGATCCGTTGCAGGCCCTGTGGAGCGAACAATCGGTCCTGGAGGATTGTGGCCAAGGGTTTGCCGTCGATCTTCTCGGCAACCAGGCCGAGCAACGCGTAATTGGTGTTGTTGTAGGCGTATTCGGCGCCGGGTGGGAAATCTGGCGGGCGCTGGAATGCGATGGCCAATACTTCCTGTGGCGTCCAGACCCTCGTCGGGTCGGCATCGAGAGCGGCGGAAAGCTCGGGCGCGTCCGTGTAGTTGTACAGGCCGCTGCGCATCGTCAGCAGTTGGGCGAGGGTGATGTTCTCACCGTTGGGCACGTCCGGAACGTATCGCGACACCGGATCGGTGAACTGGAGCTTGCCTTCCTGTGCCATCAGCACGATGGCCGCCGCGGTCATCGTCTTGGTGTTCGAGGCGATCCGGAACCAGGTGTCAGCGCTGGGCGGCGACTCGGCGCCCTGCAGCGTGGTGCCGGAGACGGTGGTGAAATCGCCCTGGGGGGTCCGGAGCACGACCACGGCGCCGGGAATCAAGAGCTCCTTGACGGTTGCATCGACGGCGGCCTGAAGCGCGGCCGGGTCGATCGTCTTGAGCACGGACGGGCCTGCCGGTCCGGTGGCGGTGGGAGCGGACCCGGTGGACTCCGGCGTGGAGTTCGCCGCGCAGCCCGCGGTCACCAACAGGACTACGCAGACGGCGAGCCGCATGAGCCGGCCAGGTCGGCGTCGTCGCCGGGATCGTCCAAGGCCCGTCTGCATTTCATTCTCCTGTCGATCGACAGAGAAATCCATCCTGATCTTCAGCCGGTCCGGATTGGTGAATCGGCCATGATGGAGCAATCCCGGCATCGAAGGTTCCGCCGACCGGGGGTGAGCAACAGACTTTCATGCGCCAGATAGGTGAATCACATCCGTGGCCCTCGGCGAACTGCTCGTGCAACGGCCAGGGCGTACGTGGTCGGTGTTCGGATCTTGCGGTGCAGCGATCGCTACTGGTCAGGGGCTGCGGCGGACGGAAGGTGCCGGCGCCGCTGGGTCGGCACCGCGCCGAGCAAGCGGATTCTCCTTGAATGACACCAGTCATTGAGCGTTCCGTGCCTGCCGAATTAGCGTCGATGAAGCAGGTCTGTTTTCAGTGCCGCCACGGGCGCCTGACCGGCCGGATACCACAAACCGAAGGAGCGCTCAGGTGACATCCGCGGTAGATAGCTGTGAGTACGTCGTCGTGGGCGGCGGCACGGCGGGTTGCGTGATCGCATCGCGGCTGTCGCAGGGTGATGGGACACGGGTGCTGCTGGTGGAGGCGGGCGGTGAGCAGCAGGTCGCCGCGATCTCGGTGCCGGCCGCGTGGCCAGGATTGGTGCAGAGCCCCTTGAGCTGGGGAGACTTCACCGTGCAGCAGGCCGCCACCGGCACGACGGTCATGCTGCCGCGCGGGCGCGGGCTCGGTGGATCGTCGGCGATCAACGCGATGAACTTCATTCGAGGCCACCACACCAGTTACGACGCCTGGACCTCGGCCGGGGCGAAGGGCTGGGGGTTCGACGATCTGCTGCCGTACTTCAAGCGCAGCGAGAACGTCGTGGGCGGTGACCCGGATCTGCGTGGCCTCGACGGCCCGCTGACCGTGGCACCGGCGAACCCGGGGAACCCGGTGGTGGCGGCGCTCCTCGACGCGGCCGAGCAGACCGGATACCGGCGGGCCACGGACATCAGTGGCGGGCTGGAGGAGGGTTTCGGCTGGTCGGACCTGAACGTCGTGGGCGGTATCCGCCAGGACGCGTTTGCTGCCTACCTCTCTCCGGTGATCGAGCGGACCAATCTGGACGTGGTGACGAATGCTCTCGTCCACCGGTTGCGGATCGAGCACGGTCGATGCACCGGGATCGACTACAGCGTTGCCGGGGAGCTGGTCTCGGTCGCCTGCACCGGCGAGGTGGTCCTGACCGCCGGCACCATCGGCTCGGCGCAACTGCTGATGCTCTCGGGTATCGGCCCGGCCGGGCAGCTGCGGCGAGTCGGGGTGGACGTGCAACTGGACCTGCCCGGAGTCGGCGAGAACATGCACGACCACCCGATCGCCAACGTCGTCTACCGGGCGGCCCGACCGGTCCCGGCCGCCCGCTTCAACCACGGCGAGGCCATCGGCCTGCTGCGCAGCGGGCCTTGGGTGACCGCTCCTGACCTGCAGTTCGTGTTTCTCGACGCCCCCGGACACATCCCGTCCGCCGACGCGCCCGAGCAGGGCTACACCATCGGCGTCTCGGCGATCACCCCGCGCAGCCGCGGCACGGTGCGCCTGGCCGGCGCCGAGCCGGGCCGGGCGCCGTTGATCGACCCGAACTACGTCGCCGACGACCACGACATGGCCACCATGGTCGCCGGGCTGCGGCTGGCTCGGGAGATAGGCCGCGCGCCCGCGCTCGACCCCTGGCGCGACGCCGAGGTGGTGCCTTGCCTGGACGACGACGAGGGCCTGCGCAGTTACGTCCGCCAGACGCTCGCTTCCTACTCACATCCTGTGGGCACCTGCCGGATCGGCGTCGACGCCACCTCCGTCGTCGACCTGGAGCTGCGGGTACACGGCATCGAGGGCCTGCGGGTGGCCGATGGCTCGGTGATCCCCGCGATTCCTTCGGCCAACACCAACGCCACGGTCTACGCCATCGCCGAGCGAGCCGCTGATCTCATCCTGCACAGCTCGCATTCCCACTGACGGGCGTATACGCGGGTCGCGCGTCACTTCACCCGCCGCGGGTGATGAGCTGGGCCACCGGCCGGTCAACGCTGGTTCGAGTGATCGACCCGCCGGCCCCGACACGGTGGGATGACCCGGGACGCTCGGATGAGGGGATACGTCGTGAAGATCGTCGTGATCGGTGGGACCGGGCTCATCGGGTCGAAGTTGGTGGCCATGTTGGGGGAGCACGGGCATGAGGCGGTGCCGGCTGCTCCGAGTACCGGCGTGAACACGATGACCGGCGAGGGCCTTGCGGAGGTGCTCGACGGTGCGGCGGTCGTGGTGGACGTGTCGAACTCTCCCTCGTTCGCCGACGACGCGGTGATGGAGTTCTTCCGGACCGCCACCACGAACCTTCTCGCGTACTCCGCGAAGGCGGGAGTCGCGCACTACGTGGCGCTGTCGGTGGTGGGCACGGAGAGGTTGGCGGAGTCGGGCTACTTCCGGGCGAAGATCGTCCAGGAGAAGCTGATCCGTGAGTCGGGCCTGCCGTACTCGATCGTGCACGCCACCCAGTTCTTCGAGTTCGTCAAGGCCATCGCGGATTTCAGCACGGTTGACGGCACGGTCCACCTGCCGCCGGTTCTGATCCAGCCGATGGTGTCCGACGACGTCGCCGCTGCGGTCGGTCGCGTCGCGGAGGGGGAGCCGCTGCACGGGCTCCGCGAGATCGCCGGCCCGGGGCAGTTCCGCCTCGACGAGTTGGTGCGCATCGGCCTCGAGGCCAAGGGCGACCCCCGGGAGGTCGTCGCCGACGAGCAGGCCCGCTACTACGGGGTGCGGCTGGGCGAGCGGACGCTGCTCCCTGGGCCGGATGCCCAGCTCGGGGAGATCACCTTCGAGGAGTGGCTCGCCCGGCAGTGAGCGCGAACCGATAGGACGGCGGCGGGCCGCCCGGTACCCGAGCCGGCAACTCGTCGCCGGACCGCGCGCGGACGCGGTTGCAGTCGTGGTGCGTGTTCGGCGATCAGGGCTGCTGCTCGAGGCGGTGGTCCGGCGGGTCGGGGTGGAGCCGCTGACCGCCGACGAACTGGAGCAGACTGGCCGCACCGGCACCCTCTCGTGGTTCTACGTCCGGGATGCGACCTGAAAGGCGCGGAGAAGATGACCGACGCCGACGTGCTGGGTGCGCGGCTCCGGCACGTCTGTTGGATCGGTGGCGGGAGCGGTGCGGGCAAGTCGGTCATCGCTCGTCGCCTGGCGGCCCGACACGGCCTCCGTCTCTACGCGACCGACGACATGATGTCGGATCACGCCGGCCGCAGCACGCCGGAGGACTCCCCGTTCCTGAGCAGATTCGCGGCGATGGACATGGACGAGCGATGGGCCAACCGTTCTCCGGAGACCATGCTCGAGACGTTCCACTGGTTCCGGGGCGAGGGCTTCGACCTGCTTGTCGATGATCTCCTCCGGCTGCCTGAGGAGCCTCGCGTGATCGCCGAGGGCTTCCGGTTGCTGCCGTTTCTCGTGAAGCCTCTCCTCGGCGTGCCCGGTCACGCCGTCTGGCTTCTCCCGACGCCCGACTTCCGCCGGGCCGCGTTCGAGGCACGCGGTTCGTTGTGGGAGATCGCCCGGAAGACCAGCGATCCGGAGCGGGCCCTGCGCAACCTGCTGGAACGCGATCGAATGTTCACGGAACGTCTTTACGGAGAAGCGAAGCAACTCGGACTGCACATCATCGAGGTCGATACCACGATGACGGAGGACGATCTGGCAGGGCGAGTGGCGGAGGTGTTCGAACTCTGACTCCGCGGAGGCCGGCGAGCGGGAGGGTCGCCGCGCTGAGCGGGCCCGCCGTGTCCTACGACCAGGACGTCAACCACTCCGGAGGCGCCAGGAGCTCCGCTAGCGCAGAGATGCTCCGGGCGGCGTCGGAGCGTCCGGGCTGTCTGCGGTGGCGCCGTCGTCTCCCGGGCCATGGCCGCGCTCGAGATCGTGGTCGGCGTGAAAGAGGGCCTCCGTCAGCAGCCGCCGGACGTGCTCGTCGGCGGCCGTGTAGTACACGTAGGTGCCTTGGCGGCGGCCGCGCACGATTCCGGCCAACCGCAGCTTCGACAGGTGCTGACTCACCGCGGTGGGTGCGGCACCGACCAGCTCTGCGAGGCAAGCGACCGACGTCTCGCCCTGTAGCAGCGCCCACATGATCTTCATCCGCGTGGGGTCGCTGAGCATGCGGAACGCGTCGGCGGCGTGCTGAACCTGCTCGTCGTCCGGCATCCGGAACCCCGGCAGCGAGGCATGCATTCGGCGATTCTATCCATGCCTGCAGAACTGATGAGCTGCTCAGCAATGTAGCTCACTGCTTATATGCGTACCTGCGCAGGTACGCTCCTGCGCTGTGACGGTTGTGCAGGAAAAACCTCGACCCACTCGTCCGGCGCGGGCTTCCTGGGCATGGGTCTGGGCCGTGGCCGAGGCGCGGTGGGCGGTGATCGCCGCGGTGCTGTTCGCGGCCGGCGGGCTCGCCCAGCTGGCCGACGCGCCGGCCGTTCTGTGGTGGGGCCTCTACCTGGGGTGCTACCTGGCCGGCGGTTGGGAGCCGGCATCGGCCGGATTGCGCGCGCTGCGGCAACACACGCTGGACGTCGACCTGCTGATGATCGTTGCGGCGCTGGCGGCCGCGGCGATAGGTCAGGTGTTCGACGGCGCACTGCTGATCGTCATCTTCGCCACGTCAGGGGCGTTGGAGGCGGTCGCGACCCGCCGTACCGCCGATTCGGTGCGGGCGCTGCTCGACCTGGCGCCCGAGCGTGCCGTGCGGATCGGGCCACACGGACGTGAAGATGTGGTGGAGACCGCCGAGCTCGTCGTCGATGACGTCGTGCTGGTTCGTCCGGGGGAACGGATCGGTGCCGACGGAGAGGTGCTCGACGGCGTCAGTGAGGTGGACCAGGCCGCGATCACGGGCGAACCCTTGCCGGTACTCAAGCAGCCAGGGGACGAGGTCTTCGCCGGCACGGTCAACGGCACGGGGGCGCTTCGCGTGCGGGTCGAGCGCCCGGCCGCGGACTCGGTGGTGGCCCGCATCGTGGCGATGGTCGAACGGGCCTCCGCCACCAAGGCGCGAACGCAGCTGTTCATCGAGCGGGTCGAGCAGCGGTACTCGGCGGCCATGGTCGTGGCCACGTTGGCGCTGGTCGCGATTCCGCTTGCTCTCGGTGCGGCGTTCGAACCGACCCTGCTGCGGGCGATGACGTTCATGATCGTGGCCTCCCCGTGCGCGGTGGTGCTCGCGACGATGCCGCCGCTGCTGTCCGCGATCGCCAACGCCGGGCGGCACGGGGTGCTGATCAAGTCGGCGGTCGTCATGGAGAAGTTCGGCCAGGCCACGGTGGTGGCGTTCGACAAGACCGGCACCCTGACAGAGGGTGCGCCACGGGTCGCCGAGCTCGCCACGGTCCCGGCCGCCGGCATCTACGCCGACGAGGCACTCACCCTGGCCGCCGCCACTGAGCGGTCCAGCGAGCACCCGATCGCCCGCGCCGTGGTGGCGTTGGCTCGCGAGCGCAACCTGGATCTACCCGCCGCCGACGGCTTCACTTCGGCACCAGGTCAGGGAGTGAGCGCGACCGTCGCCGGCCGACGTGTCCGGGTCGGTTCCCCGGGCCTTCTCATCGCCGGCGGAGACGGGCCCGACGAGGAGACGATCCAGCAGGCTCGCGGTCTCGTCCGGAAGTTCGAGATGGGTGGGCGGACGGCCGTGGTCGTGCTCGCCGACGATGTTCCCGTCGCTGTGCTGGCCATCGCCGACCGGCTCCGCCCCGGCGCCCGCGAGACCGTCACTGCGCTGACCGCCCTCACCGGACACTCCCCGATACTGCTGACCGGCGACAACCAGCGCGCCGCAGAAGCACTGGCGTCCGAGGTCGGTATCACCGACGTGCGAGCATGCCTGCTCCCCGCCGGGAAGGTCGACGCCGTGCGCGCCCTGCAAGGCGACGGGCATCGGGTTCTCCTCGTCGGAGACGGCGTCAACGACGCCCCCGCGATGGCCACCGCCCACCTCGGCGTAGCGATGGGCCGGCAGGGCTCCGACCTCGCCCTGGAGACCGCCGACGCGGTCATCGTCCGGGACGAGCTGGACACCCTTCCGAGCATGATCGGGCTGTCCCGGCGGGCACACCGCGTCGTCCGGGCGAACCTGCTCATCGCCGCCACCGTGATCGTTCTGCTCGTCGGCTGGGACCTCATCGGCACGCTGCCCCTCCCGCTCGGCGTCGCCGGTCATGAGGGGTCCACGGTCATCGTCGGCCTGAACGGGATGCGGCTGCTGCACTCCCGTGCATGGCGTCAGGTCCAGGGCGGGCGCTCCCCGCGGCGGAGACCTTGATCGCGGAGCATCGGGAGATGCTGGAGCCGGTCGTATGCTGCAGGAGCTGACCGGCCGCCCGATGAGGAGCCCTGTGGACCACACACGCCTGTCGATGACACTCGGTGATGCGATCTTCACGCAGCGGGCGATACGCCGGTTCAGGCCGGACCCTGTGCCGATCGCCGACCTGGAACTGATCGTGTCAGCAGCGGCGAAGGCTCCGAACGGCGGCAACAGCCAGATCGCGCGTTTTCTCGCCGTGAACGACCCCGACCTGATCCGCGAGTTCGGGGCGCTCTACCGCGAGGCGTGGTGGGCGAAGCGTCGGGACGCGGAGGGCTGGACCGGGCCCGACGACCTGACCGAAGCCGAGCGCGTCCAATGGGCGTCATCCATGCGGCTGGCCGATGACATGAGCGGCGTTCCGTGCGTGGTCTTCGCCCTGTCCGTGCCGCCCAACGGGGCGGGCTCGGTTCTCCCGGCCACCCAGAACCTCATGCTTGCTGCACGCGGGCTCGGCATCGGTTCGGTGCCGACGACCCTCCACCCTTCGGTGGAGGACCGGTTCCGGGAGATGTTCGGGATTCCGGCCGAGGTGGCGTTTCACTTCGCGATCCCGCTCGGTTACCCGGCCGGGAGCTTCGGCCCGACGAAACGCCGAGCGACCTGGGAGACCACCTACCTCAACCGGTGGGATGGCGCCGTGCCGTGGGCACCGGCGGCAGCTTCGGCTGGTCCCAGCTCCTGACCGGCACCGACTTCAGCGGGGCGGGAGCGGTGCGCGCTCGGCCCGGCTCGCGGCAATGCGTTGAGTGGCCAGCTCGCGCGCCTGGTCGAGGTCGCCGCCGGTCAGGCGCTGGAGGATGTCCGACAGCGGTGTGATGCGGCCGCGACCTCCCCAGTAGCCGTCCGCGATCTCGGTCGGAAAGACCCAGACGCGGGTGGCGTCCCGGGGGCGGGCGCCCTCTTCGGCATCGAGGACGGCCTCGGTCACCTCGGCGACGACCCCCTCCCGCGCGGATCGGTCGAGCTGTCCCTCGGGGACCGTGACGACGATCTTGTATCGAGGTTCCTCGGCCGGTAGGCCCCCGACGTGAACGGCGACCGGCCGGTGCAGGAAGGCCCAGGAGACCGCGCGGGTCACCCGGTCCGTGGGGTCGAACCCCTCGTGCCTGATCAGGATGTCGGTGAGCCGGCCGAGAAGGGCCGCTTCGGCGTCAGGTCGCAGCGCGCCCTCGGGCACGTAGACGTCCAGCATGGGCACGGCAGCCTCCTGAGTTCGGTTATGCAACTCAGACCTACGCTACGCAGCTGAGTGGAGAACTCAACTCACTGGCGACGGGCGGCAGCCCGGCGACCGACCTGGACCACGTCCGGCCCGGGTCGGTCACCGCTCTGTTGCGAACAACGTGGTCCGCCTAACGCTCTGCGGCCGCCAGGGCGCTGCGGACGGCGTCGGCGTTCCCGGGCTCGCCCGGCGACTCCACGAAGTTCGGGTTCCCGCCGGCATAGATCGGGCCGTACGCCGGGGTGCCGGGCTGGAAGCGCCAGCCCTCGGCGAGCGGGCCGGCATCGACCGTGTCGTAACCGATCCCGTCGAGGAACGCCGTCACCGCTGCCTTTGCCTGCGCGTCGTCGCCCGTGATCGCGAGCGCGCTGCGCTCGGGAGAGCCGGCCGGCCGCGGCAGGGCCTGGAGGTGCCTGAAGAAGATGTTGTTGAAGCCCTTGACGACCTTGGAGGTCGGCAGGTGTTTCTGGAGCAGCTCACTGCTGGTGGTGGAGCCGTTGTCCAGCTCCGGGATCTGCCCGTCGCGCTGCGGGTAGTAGTTGTTGGTGTCGATCACGGGCTTTCCGGCGAGCGGTTCGACAGGCACGCTCTGATAGGCCTTCAGGGGGATGGTCACAACGACCACGTCGCCTGCCTCGCCTGCCTCGGCCGGCGTGGCGGCCCGGGCCCGCGGCCCCAGCTCGTCGACCAGTTCCTTGAGGGTCTCCGGCCCGCGCGAGTTGCTCAGCACCACGTCGTAGCCGCCGGCGACAGCCAGCCGCGCCACGGTCCCGCCGATCAAACCGGCACCGATCAGTCCAATTGTCGTCACATCGGCAGACAGCCCCGAAATGCGACGGTCTATTCCCGCGTGAGTGAGCGCGCGGTCATCTCCGCAGTCCGGTGCGTGCGACCTCGCCGTGGTGTGGCACCGGCGTCTCACCGGTGTGTCCGCGATGGTGGCCGTTCGGCGGGCCGGTTTCGTGGCGGTGGCGCGGCGACGGCGGTGTGACCGGACGTCCCGGGAAGGAGGCGTCGGAGCGGTCGCGCTGCGCAGGCGGCTGCCGGTACTCGGTTCGTGGGGGGAGCACCGCGGGTTGCGGAGGAAGCGTGCGCGGCTGCGGTGTGGGAAGCCGGTCGAACGTCGATCGTGGACGGTGGTCGGCTCGGATCCTGGGCGCTGGGGCAGACTGCGGCGGGTTCTCGGCCGCGGCGCGATGCCGTCCTGGCGTGGGACGGGGCCCGTTGCTCCAGCCCGCGGAGGGCACGACCGGAAGCCTGCTGGTGGTCGCCGTCGTGTCGCGACCTGCCGGTGTGCCGGCCGTGCGGGACGGCGCAGCAGGGGGCGGGTAGTCCCGGCCGAGCGTCTTGACGGGCCGGGCCGGGAGGATGCGGGCGAACCGTGTGGTCGCCGACGTGCTGTCCGCAGCCGCCCATCGCGGCCGGGCCACGGGAAAGCTGGTGGTGGGCGCGTTGGCCGGAGGGCCGACCGGCGCGCGGCCCGAGGCCGCGCCTGCAGCGATCGGGCCGACGGGCTGACTGGGCTGGTCGGGATGGTGCAGCTGGTAGAGCCGTGTGTAGCCGGGGTGACGGCCCAGGAGTTGCTGATGGGTGCCCATACCGGTGATCACGCCGCCGTCGAGGAACAGGATCTGGTCGGCGTCGGTGACGGTGAGGAGGTTGTGCGAGATGACGATCGTCGTTCGGCCACTCATCAGCCTGCGCATCGGCTCGAGCACCCGCTGCGTCGATTCGGCGTCCAGACCGGTGGTCGGTTCGTCGAGGAGCAGCACCGGTGAGTCGCGGATCATGGCTCGGGCGATCGCGAGGCGCTGGCGCTGGCCACCCGAGAGCATTCGGCCGCGCTGCCCGATCCGGGTGTCGTAGCCCTCGGGCAACGCGGAGATGAACCCGTGCGCGTCCGCGGCGACCGCAGCGGCGGTGATCTCCTGGTCGGTGGCGTCGGGTTTGCCGTAACGGATGTTGTCGGCCACGGTGCCGTCGAACACGAGGGTCTCTTGCAGAACCGCTGTGACGTTGCGCCGCAGATCGCTCAGCGACAGATCCCTCAGATCGCGCCCGTCCAGCGTGATCCGGCCGTTGGCGGGGTCGTAGAAACGGAGCATCAGCTTGGTCAGCGTGGTCTTGCCCGCGCCGCTCGCCCCCACGATCGCCACCTTGGTGCCGGGCGGGACCTGGTAGCTGATCCCGCGCAGGACCGCCTTGTCGGTGCCCGGGTAGCTGAACTCGACGTCCTCGAACCGAACCTCGCCAGAGGCACGGGCCAAGGTGCGGGGGACCTCGGGCTCGACGACGCCGGGCTCCTCGTCGAGGACCTCGATGATGCGCTCGGCGCTGGCGCTCGCGGAGTAGAGCGAGTTCCACAGGTTGCCGAAGCCGCTGATGGGTCCGTAGAGCTGGGTGAGGTAGGCGACGAAGACCAGCAGACCACCCAGAGTGATCCGGTTGTTGGCCAGTTCCCACACCGCGATGCCGACGACGAGCAGCACACCGATCGTCTCGAGCAGGCTGCTGAACGGGGAGAACAGCGCTTCGAGTCTGGTGGCGGTCATCTGGGCCCGGAAGCTGCCCAGGTTCTCCTCCTGGAACCGGTCCACCTCGTGTTCTTCACGGTCGTAGGCCTGAACCAGCGCGACGTTGCCCAGGGACTCCTCGGCCACCGCCGTGATCGAACCCGAGCGGCGCCGGCGCTCCCGTGAGGCGTCCTTGATGCGCCGCGAGAACACTCGGGCCAACAACAGGAACCCCGGCGCGGCGACGAATGCGGCCAGCGCCAGCTGCCAGTTCAAATAGAACATGGCGGCAGTGAAGAATGCGATCTGGAACGTGTAGCTCAGTGCCACGTTGACGCCGGTCAGGACCAGCGACTCGATCGCGCCGACGTCGCCGGTCAGGCGGGAGAGGATGTCACCGAGCTGGTTTCTCTCGAAGTATCCAAGAGATAGTCGTTGGATATGTGCGAAGAGTCGAACCCGCAGGCTGAGAACGAAACGCTCGCCCACCCACACCGACATGTACTGGTCGGTGAAGTTCAGTAGTCCCTCGAGCAGGGTGATTCCCAGGTACGCGGCGGCCACCGCCGGGAACAACCGGTAATCGTGCGGGGTCAGCACGTCGTCGACGAGGATTTTGAACAGCCAGACACTGACGGTTGCCAGCGCCGGGCTGATCGCGGCCAGCAACAGGCTCAGCACCATGCGCCCGCGGAACGGGCGGGTCTCGGGCCAGAACCGGCGGAAGATCGACCGGACCTTCAGTCGGGGGGCCTGCTCGACCAGCGACGTCCCGCCTCCGGCACCGTCGTCGTCCGCCGGTCCGTTCTCGGGCGCCGTGCCAGCGGAAATGGCATCGGCCGATACGGCTGACATGAAAGACCCCCTCCGTCACGCGGCCCCACCCGCGCATGTCGGGTGGGGCCGCGTGTAGTCAAGAAGCTCAGCGGCAGTGGCCGCCGGAGTGGTTCTTGCCACCGTCGTGACGGTTGTGGTGGTTGTGCTTGTGGTGCCAGCTCACCGGGCGGTGGTCGTGGTCGTCGTGACCGTGGCCGTGGTCATGGCCGTGGTCGTGCCCCTTCGGGGCGTCCTTGCATCCCTTGGAGGGGCTCCAGCCGAAGTTAGCCATGTCGTTCCTTTCCTAGCGTTTCGTACCTCGGGGAGCGAGGTCCGATTCGTGACCCCGGGGAGTGGGATCGCATCAGGTACATCGGAGCCCAACCGCAACCTGTTTCTCATGAACTCGTGATCTCGCCTGGATAGCGCAGCCGAACCTGGCGAATCCGGATGAAATCGGACAGATCGTGGATAGTCGGAATCCGTTGAAACCGGATAAAACTGGGCGCTGAGGTTGCTCCGAACAGTACGACCCGGTCAGGTTGGCCGCTGATCGGGTGAATCCCGTCGTGGCGGGTTCGTCCTGGGTATGCCCGTGCATTCCCGGACGCTCACCGGGTGTTCGCGCATCACCCGAGATCGCCGGGTTGCACCGCATCTGACCTGCGTAGAGATCAACGTAGTGACGCCGACCACTATGGAGGATCGGCGGAGGCGGGATCCGTTGTGGCGCGGAGTGATCGCAGGTTGCGGTGATGGCTCGGTGTTGCGGCCGACCACTGTGCTGCGGCCACCCTCACGTCGAGCAGTGCGTGCTGACGGCTCGCAACCGTCTGCCCGTCATATGTCTCGCCGGAGGGCGGAGAGCCCCCACAACTCGGCGATGCGCCCGTCGCGTACCCGGAAGATCTCCAGCATGGTCGGCGCCTGCTCGTCCGACACCCCGTGCACACTCGTGCGGACGGCGGCCCTGTCCCCTTCCACGACCATGTCCTCGACGACCACCTGGGCGTCGGGGAACGTGTCGTGGAAGCGCTGCCAGGACCGTGTGACTCCGGCCGGGCCGGTGGTGCCCAGCGGATGGCTGTAGAAGTCGGCGGTGAATATGGAGTCGGCGGCTTCGTGGTCGTGAGCGTTGAACGCCGCATACATCCGCAGGGCGGCTTCCCGCACCTCGTTGCTCATCATCGCTCCTGCTCGGTCATGTTCGTTCGGATGCGCCGCAGGGTGCGCAGGACTGTGTTCTGCTCAGCTGTGCTGATCCCGGCGAGCAGCCGTTCCTGGTACGCCTGGTGCGACCGCTCGAGGTCGGCAGCCACCTGCTCGCCTGCGGAAGTGAGTGCGGCGAGGGTGTAGCGGTTGTCCGCCGGGTCGAGGCGGCGGCCGGCGAGTCCCTCGGCCTCGAACTGCTTGACCAGTCGAGTGACGGTCGCGCCGTCGAGGCCCATGGCTTGGCGCAATGCGCTGTGGCTGGTCTCCCCGGCCCGTCGCAGCCGGACGAGCGCCTGCACCCGCTGGGCGTTCATGCCGACGTGCTCGGCAAATGCGTGCCGCAGGTCGCCGCAGGTCTCGGCGAGCTCGCGGAAGAACGTGTCCTCTGGTGTCTCCTCGGTCACCGATGATTTGTAGCCTCAACTCTTGATGACGTCAAACGTTGCCGGGGAACCGCGAGGGATCAGTAGCCGGGTGCGCGCTCGCCGTCGGTCTTCTCGGGGTCGGTGACGAGCAGGTGTACGGCCGGCACGTCGACCGTCCGCACGGTGACCGACAGCCGGTGCGGCGCGGCCGTGGTGGGGGTGAAGGGCGTGGTCCAGTCCTGCCAGCCGCAGCCCGCCGGTCTGCACTCGAGCTCCAGCAGTAGCGGCTGGTCCGCCAGTACCCCGCCCGCCGGATCGGTGAGGCGGACGTGCAACTCCACGGAGGCGCTGGGGTCGGTGCCGCTGTCGTCGTTGATGGGGTTGACGAACAACGTGTGCTCGACGCCGGGGTGCTCGACGTGGATGTCGAACTCGCGAACAGGGGCCGGGGCGCCTACCGCCACCCCTGTCGAGCCGTCGGCGTCCACCTCGAACAGGGTGGTCCGCGCGATGCTCGAGTCGAGCCAGTAGGCCCCCACGCCGAGGAGGCTCCCGACGACGAGGATTCCGGCGGGGACGGCCCACCCGACGTTCCGTAGTCGGGTGCCGCCGCTTACCTGCCCGTACACCGCGAGCGCCGCGAAGCCGGCGCCGCAGCCGACTCCGACCAGCAATAACACGATGCTCGTCGACACGCCCGGAGGTCGGTGGCCCGCCGATCTTCGTTACGACGCGGGTCTCCGCAGCAGCCGGCAGCGCCGATCTGTGCGGCCGGTCCTTCAGTCGGCCTCGCTCGGAACCTCGATGATCACCCCGAGCAGCTGTGCCTCGGCGGCGTCGAGGTAAGCGCGCAGTTCTGCGAGTGCACCCGCCCGGTCCCCCGCGTCGAGCAAGGTGGCGATGCGGCGGTTGCCCTCGATGTAGGGCTGGTGCAGGTCCTGGTGATCGGGCATGAGGAGGAACGCCAGCCTCAGCTCGGCCAGTACGTGCTCGAACATCGCGGTGATGTGGGTGCTGCCGCACGCCTCCACGAGAACGCGGTGGAAGTCGATGTCGGCCGTGCCGACCGCGTCCCAGTCCTCGCGCTCGGCAGCCTCGGTGGCGGTCGCGACGCGTGCGGTGAGTGCGTCGCGAACGTCGCTGTTGTGGAGAGCGGCGTCGATCCCGAGCGGCTGGATGAGACGGCGGGTCTCGTAGATGTCGCGCACATCGGCGGCGGTCACGGTGCGCACGTACACCCCACGGTGGAGAGCGTGCTCGACCAGCCGCTGGTGGGCGAGCAGCCGGAATGCCTCGCGAACCGTGTTGCGGGAGATCGCGAGGGCCGCGGCCACGGCTTCCTCCCGCAGCTTGGTGCCTGGCGGCAGCTTCCCGTCGGCGATCTGCCGCCGGAGCGTCTCGGCGGCCTGCTCTGCGGTGCTCACGCGCTTCGGCAGGGCTGGGAGCGCCATCACGGCGTCGACCGGATCGGCCGCGGTCACGGGGGCCACCTTCCTTCGGTTGGCCGTCACCCTACCCCGGCCTTCGTAGGGTGAGTGGACCTCCCTCTTGTTAGATTGTTGACAATCCCTACTGTGACTGGCATCTCACCCCACGTCGAAGGTCGAGGAGAACCGATGTCAGCTGCGTCCGTGGAACGAGCTGCTCTGCAACCGTCCTCAGTCCGCCGGGTCGTCGTCGCGAGCCTCGTGGGCACGTCACTCGAGTGGTACGACTTCTTCATCTACGGCACGGCCGCGGCGCTCGTGTTCAACCAGCTGTTCTTCCCGAGCTTCGAGCCGCTCGTGGGCACCCTGCTGGCCTTCACCACCTACGCCGTCGGATTCATCGCCCGCCCGCTGGGCGGCATCGTCTTCGGGCACTACGGCGACAAGGTGGGACGAAAGAACGTCCTCGTTGCCACGCTGCTGCTGATGGGCGTGGCGACGTTCGCGATCGGCCTGATGCCGACCTACGCGACGATCGGCGTTTGGGCCCCGGTACTGCTGGTGGCCCTGCGCTTCCTGCAGGGACTGGGGCTCGGCGGGGAGTGGGGCGGGGCCGTCCTGATGACTCTCGAGTCCGGCGACCCCCGCAAGCGGGGGCTCAACGCGAGCTGGCCGCAGGTCGGGGTGCCGATCGGTCTTCTGCTCGCCAACGGCGTGCTGTCGTTGATGGGCGGGGTCACCGGGGACGGCGCGTTCCTGTCCTGGGGTTGGCGCGTCCCGTTCCTGCTCAGTGGTCTCCTTGTGCTTGTCGGTCTCTGGATCAGGTTGTCCGTCGCGGAGAGCCCGCTGTTCCAGGAGGTCGAGACGAAGCAGGTCAAGGCGAAGGCGCCGATCGTCGACGTGTTGCGGCGGTACCCGCGGCAGGTGCTTCTGGCCGTCGGGGCACGGCTCGGAGTGGATGTCGCGTTCTATCTGTTCGTTCTTTTCATCACCACCTACGTCGTGACCTACCTGGAGCTACCCCAGAGCTACGCCCTCAACGCCGTGCTCATCGCCGCGGCGTGCCAGGTGGCGTTCATTCCGTTCTTCGGTTCGTTGTCCGACCGGATCGGTCGGCGGCCGGTCTACCTCGCGGGGGCGATCGGGGCCGCGATCTGGTCGTTCGCGTTCTTCGCGCTGCTCGACACCGGGAGCTTCCCGCTGATCGTCGTGGCCGCCGTCGTGGCATTGGTGCTGCACGCTGCGATGTACGGCCCGCAGGCGTCCTTCATCGCCGAGATGTTCCCGACGCAGGTGCGCTACAGCGGCGCCTCCATGGGGTACCAGCTCGCCGGTGTCGTGGGAGGTGCACTGGCTCCGATCATCGCGACGGCCTTGTTGAGCAGCTACGACAGCTCAGTGGTGGTGTCCCTGTACGCGGTGGTCGTCCTCGCGGTCACGGTGCTGTGCGTGCTGATCGCGAAGGAGACCGCGCGGACCGATCTCACCGCCGGAGATGCGGAGTTCCGGGCCGGCGTCGAGGACCGGAGCGCGCCCGTACGAGACGGCAGCGGGCCGTGTTGATCACGGTGGTGGTCGCCGGGCTGGCTGTGCTGGTCGGGATCGCCGTGATCATCGGATGGGCCGACGCACTGGCGCGCAACGGGGCGTGGACGAGGATCGCCGCCGCCCGTCACGCCGTCTGGCTCGACGAGCAGCAGCTCGGGGCCGGGATCGGTCGGCCGAGGTGCTTCGACTGCCCGTTGAACCAGACCAATCGGTGACCACCCGGAACACGTCAGGCGGCGTCGAGGGCCGGGCCGAGGTGGGCTTCCTCGTAGGCGTAGTGCTCGTCCAGGTCCTCGGCCAGCCGGTGAAGGTCGTCGCGCAGTCGCACGGCGACCTCGCGCGAAGGTGCTGCGGTCAGCAGGGCCAGCGTCTCGGTGATCTGCACGTTGAGCGCGGCAACGGCTTCGTGCTCGCGCGTCAGGTGGTCGAGAGCGGGCTTGAGTTCGGGGAAGTCGGCAGCCAGGCGCGGGAAGACGCCGCCCTCGCGGGAGTGGTGGGCGTGCAACGCGCCGCAGAAGGAGAGGCAGTGCCGCTGGAGCTCGTTGGCCGAATCGGGGAGTCGCCCGTTGCCGGCCAGGTAGGTGTCGACCGCTGTCAACGTGTCGTCGAGTTGTTTCCGGAGGCCGGCGTGGATCTCCTTCAGTTGCGCGGTCGCGGCGCCGACCCGCGCCGGCGTGAGGGCGACGACCTGGATCACGCGGGAGGTGTTCTGCTGATAGGCGGCGAAGGCGGGCTCGCGGGTCGCTTGTTCGTCGTACAGGCGGTCGCGCTCGGCGCCGGTGACTTCGGTGGCGAGCGCGTCGTACCTGGTGTCGCCGATCTCGACGGTGACGGTCGGGTTGGCCCGGAGGTTGTGGAGCCAGGCGGGCGACTGCGGGCGACCCGCGTTCGTGGCGAAGATGATCAGGCGACCGGCGTCCTCGGCGAACGCGATCGGGGTGGTGCTCGGACGGCCTGAGCGGGCGCCGGTCGTGGTCAGCAACAGCAGGTTCGCGTCCTTGAACATGCCGCCGAGCGCCGCCGGGACGCGGCCGGAGTTGGCCCGGAACTCGTCGATGACCTCGCGGTTGGGATCCATGCGGTTACCCTCACCCTGCCTGAGTAGTTTAGCTTTGCAAGCAAAGTAGTTTTGGAGACAAAGGCATGTCAAGCGTCGACGACAGCATCCGGACGTTGTTGCTGCTGATGCCGCGGATGGTGGGGCGGACGAAGCGGATGAAGGTGCCGAACGAACTCGCCGGCCTGAACCTCGCGCCTCGGCACCTGAGTCTGTTCGCCTACCTGCTGTTCGACGGCCCACTCGGCGTCAACGACCTGGCCGAACGCCTCGAGGTCACGCCCGCGACCGTCAGCCTGATGGTCGGCGAACTGACCCGGAAAGGCATCCTCGACCGCCGCGAAGACCCCACCGACCGCCGCCGCGCCATCGTCTCCCTCGCCGAAGACCACCGCCCCGCCATCGACGCCTGGCTGGCCCGCAGCGCCCGCGCTTGGCGCCTGGCCCTCGAACCTCTCACCGACGCCGAACGAGCCCTCTTCATCACCACTCTGAAGACCTACGAAGACGCCCTCTGAGCTGACGTCCGCCGAATGGCGCTCGACCTCGTCGCCGCTCGCGAGCAAAACAGCAGCGGTGGAAGAGGCCTCCGTGGCAGCCTCCGGCCGTGATCGAGATCCGCGCTGCAGAGGTGAGCGATGCGGGCGCGATCGCGGCAGTCCACGTCGCTTCCTGGCAGGTGGCCTACCGCGATCTGCTCCCCGAGGGCGTGCTGGACGGCTTGTCGGTCGCCGGTCGGGAACAGATGTGGAGCGCGATCCTCGGTGAGCTGTCGCCGCGTAGTTCGGTCTACGTCGCGGCACGTCGCGGCGCCGTTCTGGGATTCGCGTCGATCGGCGCGAGCCGGGACGGCGACGCCGGTGGCGACGTGGGCGAGCTCGGCGCGTTCTACCTCCAGCCGGGCCACTGGCGGCAAGGCATCGGAAGCCGTCTTCACACCGCCGTGGTCGCCGGTCTCTGGGATCTCGGGTTCAGCGCCGCCACCCTCTGGGTGCTCGAGGGCAACGACCGAGCACTGCGCTTCTACGAGCAGGCCGGATGGGTTGAGGACGGGCAGTTCAAGGTCGACAGGGGGCCGGGCGGCGTAGAACTCCGTGAGCGGCGGATGCATCGAGCACTGACGGCTGTGTGAATCGGAAATGACTTCTCTCGCACCGATCTCGTGGTTAGCGTCGCCTGTCGTGAAGGGTGAAGTGATCATCCTGACCGGGCCGCCGGGTGCCGGGAAGACGAGCGTGGCCGCACTGGTTGCCGGTGACGCTGCGCGGCCGACGGTCCATCTGGTGACGGACTCTTTCTATCGCTCCATCCGCACCGGCTTCGTGTTGCCGTACCTCCCTGAATCCGAGCGCCAGAACGAGGTCGTCGTCGACGCGATCCAGGCCGCTGTCACCGCTTTCGCGCGAGGTGGGTACGACGTGGTGGTGGACGGCATCGTGGGCCCGTGGTTCCTGGGCCCGTTCCGGTCGGCCGCGGAACGTGACCACTTGCAGATGTCGTACGTGGTCCTGCGTCCGACCCTGGAGGTCACCCTGTCCCGCGCAAGGGAGCGCGCCGACGACGAACTGAAGGACGTCGGTGCGATCACGGGCCTGTACGAGCAGTTCGCAGTGCTCGACGAACTCGAGCACCACGTGATCGACACCAGCGCCCTCGCCGAGAGACAGGCGGCTGCAGAAGTCCGGCGAGCTGTGGCGTCGGGTCGATACCGCCTCGCTTGACGTGTCACGTGGTCCGTACGGAGCCCGTGGATCGAGTGAACAGCGCAATTTCTTCGGCTGGTCAGGCCAATATTGCGATGATTGTGCAGATCAGGGTCGCGTGGCGTTGTCATGTCGGGAACTTGGGTGGACCCTGGTCGCTTGATTTGCTGATACGGCAGCCGGGCGGTCGCTGGGGGTGTGATGAACGAACGGCGCCGTGCGGCAGCACAGAAAATCCTCGGCGCCGCCGTTGTGACCGCCATTGTCCTGGGAAGTGTCACGGGCTTGTCCATGGCCACGTCGGAATCATGGCTGCCGCCACCGGCGGCCCCTGCTGCTGCGTCGCTGCGGCCTGTTCCGGCCATCGGCCCAGGTGATCTCGATGATCCACGCCTCACGGCGGCATTGAGCTCGTGCTTCACGGACTTGGATTCCGAGTACGCGAACGCGCCGAACTTCAAGGTGTGGGTCGAGGCGCTGCACCGAAACAGCGAGCGTGTCGCACGGTCATTGCTGATGGAGCTTCGAGTATTTGCCGCGAAGAACGACAAATTGGCTTACCGGGCGCTCGACTGCACACTGCGAACCGTGGATACGTGGAGACGTCCGCAACGACCGGCGCGGCCTGAATGTGCAGCGGGCGAGCAGCGAAGTGGCATCGACCTCAGCGGGGCGCGGGGCGGCGGCTGTCGCCCCGACCGGACCGCCCGTGCCGAGGAGCCCGACCGTTCAGCCCGTACGCCGCGGCCGCCCGAACGAACAGAGCTGCCCGACAGCCGGCCGGCGAAGCCGGAGCGGGCGAAGCCCGTGCGGCCGCCCGAGCCGCCGATGCCTGCGCCGTCGAAGCCGGAGCGGCCGAGCCTCGCGCCGTCGAAGCCCGACCGGCCGCCGACGACCGCGCCGTCGAAGCCTGCGCCCTCGACATCCGAGTCGTCGCCTCCTGAACGGTCGACACCTGAGCAGTCGACACCTGAGCGGCCGACGTCCCCGCCGTCGAACCCCGGATCGTCGACGCCTGAACAGACGGAGTCGGACGAGTCGGAGTAGTAGGCCGCGAGCCGGCTACTTCATCGGCGGAGGGTCGGACGGCGCAACCTGGGCGGCGATCTGTCGCCAGAGTTTGTCGGCGACGTTCGTATACGCGCCGGTGGTGGGATCGAATGCCTCGGGCTGGTAGGTGACCGCGACAGCGATGGCGATCTTCTGCGACGGCAGATACGCCTCGACCGCGGACTCGCCCGAGAACAGTGGGTTCTGCAGGAGCCAGTTGCCACTGATGACGACGCCCAGACCGTAGGTGTAGGCGATGTTCTGGTCGAAGCACGCGGCACAACCGGCAATCGCCGTCGTTCTTCCTCGTAGTTCTGTGGACACCATCTTGGCGTAGGACTCGGGTGAGAGCAGTTGACCGGAGTTGATGGCTGCCGCGGTCACGCTGAGGTCGTGGAGGTTCGTGGTCTGGATGGCACCCCGAGCGAGAGTCCACGACGGGTTCCAGTAGGTCGACTCCTCGTAGAACGGGACGCCGGCCGGGATCTGCAGGGCCTGGCGGCGTTCGGAACTGAAGGCGTGCAGCACGGGCTCCGTGATGGCTGCCGTGCCCGGGTCCGTGGTGTTGTCGAGCCCGAGCGGGCCGAGGGTCTTCTCCCGCAAGGCCGTCGCCAGGTCTTGACCGGTGATCTTCTCCAGTGCCAATCCGAGGATGACGTAGTTGGTGTGCGCATAGTTCCAGTTCGTTCCGGGCTCGTACATCAGCGGCTTCGAGACCGCGTAGGAGAGTTGCTCCTCCGGCGTCCATTGCTTGAAGGGCTGGGCGTAGCTCGCCGCTATGAACTCGGGTTCCTGAACGAAGTCGACGTATCCCGATGTCATCTGGGCGAGCTGGCCGAGGGTGACCTGGTCGGTGTGCGGGATGTCGGGCAGCCACGTCGACACCTTGTCGTCCAGGCTGACCTTTCTCTCGTCGACGAGTTGCAGCAGCAGCGTGGACATGTAGGAGATCGCCACGGCACCGTTGCGAAAGTGCATGTCGGTGCTGGCAGGAACACCGGTCATCGATTCGCCGAAGGCCTGTGTGATGACGTCCTGGCCATCGATCGTGACGCGGACGAGCACCGCCTTCAGGTGCTCGGTCGTCATCGTGTCGCGCACGACCTTCACCACGGCATCGGCCTTGACCGGGTCGATCGACGCACCTGGTCCGGCCGCGGACGGGGCGCCGTTGCTCGAGGACGTGCACCCGGCGAGGATCACGACAAGGGCCGCCAGGACGGTCGCCTTGCGCATTGCGTCATCCCTTCGATCTGATCAATTCTCGGAACACGCGCGCATCGGGCCTCCGAGACTAGTGCGCGGCCACCGATAGAGCGGCGGTGTTGCATGCTTTCGTGTGCTGATGTTCCGCGAGCCATCGCTCCTGTCGTCGGAGAAATTCTGATCCTGGGACCGTAGTCGTGGAGGTCGCGCCCTCTCGTCTTGATGTCTGATATGGGCGACTCACGCGGTCTGCTCAGGTTCGCTCTCAGCGGGTATTCAGGAACTCAGCGTCCCTTCAGCAACTCAGCGTTCCTTCAGTCGATGATCCGTAGCGTCCGGATCATGCCTACTGCACTCGTCACCGGAGCCAGCCGCGGTCTTGGTGCCGTGTTCGCCACTCGCCTTGCCCGCGACGGCCATGACCTCGTTCTCGTCGCTCGCGATCGGATGGGGTTGGAGCGCGTATCGGCGTCGGCACGGCAGTGCGGGGTGGCGGTCGAGGTCGTGGTCGCCGATCTCAGCGACGAGCGGGGCTTGGCCGCGGTGCAGCGTCGGCTCGCTGATCGCAGCAGGCCGGTCGATCTGCTGGTGAACAACGCCGGCGTCGAGGGTGAGGGCCAGTTCGCGGTCGCCGACATGTGGGACCTGCAGGCTGAGATCGACACCAACGTCACGGCGGTGATGCGGCTGACCAGGGCTGCCCTGCCGGGGATGATCGAGCGTGGCCGCGGTGGCGTCGTCAACGTGGCGAGCTTCGCCGGCTACCTCGCCGGTCCGGGCAACGCGTACGCAGCGACGAAGGCGTGGGTGCTGACGTTCACCGACACGGTTTCGGCGTCGCTCGCAGGCACCGGCGTGGGCATGATCGCGCTCTGCGCCGGCCGGATGCGCACCGGCAAGCACCCGGTGCCGGAGGGGGCGTCGGCGATGTGGCTGGAGCCCGAGGCCGTGGTCGACGAGTGCCTGGCCGATCTCGCGCGCGGCCGCACCTTGTCCGTGCCAGGTTGGCGTTACCGGGCCGTTGTCGACCTGCTGGAGCTCCCGCGCCGCACGCTGCGCACGCTGGCGAAGCTGGCTGGTCGTGGCCGCCAGCAGCAGCCGCCCGCCGAAGCCGCCACGGTGCGCCTGCGCGCAGCGGCGTGACCCGTTCCTGAGCTGCTCGGCCCGCGATCGAACGGGTGAGGCTCGCAACGGGGAGCACGGCCGGCATCACACCGTTGAGTCCAGGCTCTCGGCTCTGGCTCGACGCAATTCGTACGCGACGGTCGGCCACATCTTGCCCTTGACTTCGCGCAGCTGGTCTCCCGACGGATCACGGATGAACCCTGCGCGTTCAACGGCTGCTCGGGAAGGGGCATTGTCGGCGTGGGTCCACAGGCGCATCACATGGAGATCCAGGTGAGCGAAGGCCCAGCGCGTCAGGAGCGTGATGGCTCGACGCGCTACGCCTCGGCCCCGCACCTCGGCTGCCACCCAGTACGAGATCTCGCCTGTCCGATCCGCGTGGTCGAGGGCGATGTTGCCCAGGCGGGCCCCGGTGCGGGCATCCGAGATCAGGAACCCTTCATGTCGTGGGTCCGTCGAGAGCGCGCTGATCGCATCCGCTACATCCGCCGCGGTCAGGTTCGAGGCGTCGGTTGTGAACCGCTGGATCTCGACGTCCCTGGCGCAGCGCGCGTACCACTCCGCGTCCGATGGGGCCCAGTGTCGTAGAACGATCGTGCCGTCACCGGGGTGCGACGCGTCCATGCAACGAGCCTCGCAGAAGACGGGTAACCCGCCCAGCCGGACGGCGCCGCCGTCGGCCCGTCTTCAACGGAACGCTGGCACGTCACATCGCTTGAGGGCAGCCATCCGTCTTGCTTCACTGCTGACAGCGCATCGGGACACGCAGGCGAAGGCGGGCACGATATGGATCTGCGGCAGCTGAGGTCCTTCGTCGCCGTCGTGGAGGAGGGCGGTTTCGCCAGGGCCGCGCAGAGGTTGTTCCTTTCTCCGCCCGCGGTCACCGCTCATGTCAAGGCACTCGAGCGCGAGATCGGTGCGCGGCTGCTGGAGCGCTCGCCGCTCGAGCTCACCGACTCCGGGCGACGACTGATGACCTGCGCTCGAACCCTCCTGGAAGCTGAGCAGAGGGCACTGCAGGTGGCCGACGCCCCGGCCGACGGCGAGGTTCTGAGGGTCGGAGTCATGGGGCACGGTTCCGCCGAGCTGACACCGGCCACGATCGCGGCGTTCGCCCGCGCCAAGCCGGACGTCACCATTCGCCTCGTTCCCCTCTCCTTCCAGGAACACGTCAGTGCTCTCGTCGAACGTCGGGTGGACGTCGCCTTCGTGCGACCGGCGCCGGTCGACGACCGGATCGTCTCGGACGTGATGACCACGGAGTCGCGGATCCTGGTGACCTCCCGGCGGAGCGAGCTCGCCGCCGCGGCATCGGTGTCGGTCGAGGAGGTCCTCGATCTGCGGTACGTGGACATCCCCGCGGCCAGCCCGCGCGAGTTCGCCGACTTCATGTACTTCGGACGGGCGCGGAACGGTGACCCGGTGCGGCGGTCGGAGGACGTCACGTTCACCCCGCACGACGTCCTCCTCAGCGCGGCCCTCGCGCGGGGGGTCGGTTCCTCGGTGCAGAGCTTCCGTCGCTTCTACAGCTGGCCGGGAGTCGCCTTCGTCCCGATTCGCGATGCGCCCGTCGAGCAGACGGTGCTGGCCAGCCGCGCAACGGATCGGCGACCCGTCGTCGCTGCGTTCCGCTCGATCGCGACAACTCTGGCGAGCACGGTCAGCGCTGTCGACGGTCGTTTCTGCGGCCCCCGTGCGTGACGGCGCCCGTCGGGCGAGTAGCCGCCGCCGGCACGTACGCAAGGCTTGATTCACCGATCCTGAATTGTGCCCCAGCCATCGGCCTGATCGATCTAGCGTCCCAGGGGTGGTCAAAAAGGACAGAAAGCACCGCGAAACGCAGGCGAGTGACCGGACGATGCATGGATGGAACCTGAGCCTGCTCTCCGACGAGATCCTCGAGTGGGCAGGCGTCGGCGTCACGATCCTCGACCCTGCAGGCAACGTTCTCTACTACAACCGATGGGCGGAGCAGAACCTCGATCGGGAACCGGAGTACCTCGGAAACGACGTCCGTGGCAGGCATCGCCGGCAGATCACGAATCCGCGCTTCGACGCGATGCTCGCGCTCTTCGAGGAGGGTCGGACAGAGCCGGTTCGATACGTCGCGCGTCCCTACGGCAAGACCACGATCCTGGTGACCGTCTCGCCGATCATTGTCGACGGACGTATCGCGGGGTATTCGCAGATCGTCCTGCTGAAGGACGAGGTACAGGAACTGTGCCGCCGATTCGATGAATCCGGCCGGAAGTCGTTCGAGCAGGAGATGCTGCCTCACGGTACGTGATCTTGGTGTGCCAGCCGGCCCACGGCTCGGCCTCCCTCGGGTGACCGAGGTCATAGAACGAAGGTCGGACCCCCTCCGTGTGATCAGCGCGAGTGATTCAAGGCGACATGAACTCATCTGTGGGGGTAGTTGGCATGCAGTGGTACGCGAAGGTCCTGCGCCAGTACGCGGACTTCAACGGTCGCGCTCGGCGAACCGAGTACTGGATGTTCACGCTGGTGAGTGTGATCGTCGGGCTTGTCCTCGGCCTGGTGGACGAGGTCGTGTTCGTGGGTCCGGGGCTGTCCACGACCGGGTGGCTCGGCACCGTCTACTCGGTGCTGCTCATCATCCCGACCCTGGCCGTCGGCGCCCGCAGGCTTCACGACACCGGCCGTAGCGGGTGGTGGCTGCTCATCGGCGTGATCCCGCTGATCGGCGCGATCGTGCTCATCGTGTTCTTCGCGCTCGAAGGCCAGCGCAGCAGCAACGCCTACGGGCCCGACCCCAAGGCTGTTCCCTCCAGCACCCCCGCCGGTTCCTTCACCGGCTGAGCGAGACAGTCAAGCTTGCAGCGGTCTGCCCGGGGGCGGACCGCTGCTGTGCGTTCAGGGGCTGCCGAGAGTCGTCGCCGTGGTTGGCCCTGGAGCTTGATCGTCGGTTCGGGCCCCGGAGCAGGGTGTATCGCGGTTGGGGGTTCCGAAATGGTGATCATGGACGGTGCCGGGCGGCTGTGCGGGAGCCGTCAGGCAGTCCGACTTGACGCCGGAGGTTGATCGTCGGTGCGGGCCCCGCAGCAGGGTTCAGCGCGGGTGGTGGACCCGAGCTGGTGATCATGGTCGCGCAGGCCGGCGGGGTGCGGGCCATGGTCGGTGCGGCCGGATGCGACGCATGATCGTCGGTTCGGGCCCTACGGCAGGGCGGGGCGCGGTTGCTGGTCCCGAAATGGTGATCATGGCAAGACCGGTGGGTTTGCGGTGGGCCGCGGTCAGTGCGGCCGGATTTCTGAGCTTGATCATCGGTTGGGGACGTGGGACCGCGTGTGGTCGGGTTGACGGTCCCGAAATGGTGATCATGAGAGCTGGTCGACAGCCGTGCGGGAGCTACCAGCAGTGCGGCTTGGCGCTGGAGGCCGGTCCTGGTTGGAGTCTGTGTTTGAGGGCCCTTGCCGGTGTCCGGTTGGCGGTGATGGTCGGATCGGCCGCCTGCCTGTAGGCCGGTCACGGGACTGAGGTTGATCGTCGGTTCGGGCCCCAGCAGGGTGCGGCGCGGTTGCGGGTACCGAAATGGTGATCATGGCGGGCGGACCGGCGGGACTTGGAGCCACGTCAGCGCGGTCGGATGCCGGCGCATGATCGGCGGTTCGCGGTTGAGGGCCCGAGATGGTGATCATGAACGGTCTGCCGGCGGCTGTGCGGGAGCGCGGCCTGTCGCTGGAGATTAATCCCGGTCGGGACCTGGATCCGGGGTGTGATGCGGCTGTCGGTCCCGGCGGCCGGTCGTGGCTGGGTCGGGAGGGTCTTGAGGTTGATCGTCAGTTCGGCCCCATCGCAGGGTGTGGCGCGGTTCGTGGTTCCGAACTGGTGATCATGATGGGCGGGTCGGCGGGCGTGCGGGGCCCATGGTCGGTGCGGCCGGGTCCCGGAGCATGATCGTCGGCTCGGGCCATGGCGCAGGGTGAGGTGCGGTTGCCGGCCCCGAACTGGTGATCATGGGCCGGCGGGACTTGCGAGCCACGGTCAGCAGAGCCGGGTCTCGGAGCTTGATCGTCGGCTCGGGACTGGGCGCAGGGTGTATCGCGGTTGGCGGCCCCGAACTGGTGATCATGGGGCTAACAGGCCTGCGGGAGCTTGCGGGCCAGGTCGGTGCGGCCGGGATCTCGGAGCTTGATCGTCAGTTCGGGCCCCACCGCCAGGGTGTGGCGCGGTTCGCGGTCCCGAAATGGCGATCATGAACCGGGCGGCCTGGCGCAATACGTCGTGTGGCTGGGTCAGTCCGGCTTGCGCGCCTCGATGAGAAGGCGCTGGCTGTGGGCGACGAACGGGCCGTCGGACTGAATGCGGTCGTGGAGCCGGGCGAGCTCGTCGTGGTAGCTGTCGGCGGTGAAGCCGGGGACGGTCCAGAGGACCTTGCGGAGGAAGTACACGACGGCGCCGACGTCGTGGAACTCGCAGCGGAGGGCCTGGGTTCGCAGGTCGGTCACGATGAGGCCGGCCGCCTCCGCACCCGCAGCCGCACGGGAAGGGCTGCGGTTCTGGCTGACGGGCTGGGCGCCCATCATGAAATCGATCAGTTCCTGGTTCGATCCGGCGCCCACGTGCTGGGCGAAGTACGTGCCGCCTGGTTCGAGCACTCGGGCGATCTCGGGCCAGACCACGGTGGTGGGGTGCCTGCTGACGACCAGGTCGAACGTCTGCGCCTGGAATGGGAGCGTCCCGTGATCAGCGGCCCGGACGACGAACGCCTCCAGTGGCCGGAGGTTTCCGCACGCGACCTCGAGGTTCGGCGGCCAGGACTCCGTTGCGGCCAGCAGCCGTGGAGGGTTCGGGACCTGTGCGAGGACTTCCCCGCCGCCGGTCTGAACGTCGAGTGCCGCGCGAGCGCGCGCCATCCGCTCCGACATGGAACGGAGGTAGCCCCATGAGGGACGCTCTTCGGTGGCCCGGCCCTCGAGCCAGGAGAAGTCCCAGCCCACCACGGGTGCAGCGTTGCCCTCGGCGATGAGCTGCTCGAAGTTCAACGACGCAGTCATCGGCTCAGTGTCGATCTCGGGCTGGTGTCCGGCAACGCGGTTCGTACCGGACGCGGCTGATCAACGAGCGGGTGCCGTCGCGATATGCAGGTCACGGCCCGCTACGACGGTCATGCCGGCTGGCCTGACCGGGAGCAAGCAGGCCCGTTGTTCAGAGTTGGTCGACTAAGAGGTGTAGCCGCCGTCGATGTTCAGGCTGGCGCCGGTGACGAAGCCACCGTCCGGGCCGGCCAGGAACGACACGAACGCGCCGATTTCGCTGACGTCACCGAACCGGTCCAGGGCCATCGCGCTCAGCATGAGCGGCGCGGCCGGGCCGGTCGCGGAGTTGCCGTCGGTGTCCACCGGGCCGGGTTGGACATTGTTGATGGTGATTCCCTTTGGCGCGAGCTCGCGCGCGAGCCCTTTGGTGAGGCCCACAATGGCGCCCTTGCTCGCGGCGTAGATCGAGATTCCGGGGAACGGCACCCGCTCGGCGTTGATGCTGCCGATATTGATGATCCGGCTGCCCTCGCCCATGTGTTTGAGCGACTCACGGATCGCCACGATCACCGCTCGTACGTTCACCGCCAGGGTTCGGTCGATGTCGGTCATCGGCATCTCGTCGATCATCGCGAACGAGCCGCCGCCGGCATTGTTCACGAGGATGTCCAGCCGCCCGAACCGTGTCACGGTTGCGGTCACCGAGCCGATCACGTCCGCCTCGACGGTGCTGTCCGCATGGATGGCGAAGGCGGTGCCACCGGCCGCCGCGATGTCCGCTGCCACCTGTTCGGCCTGGTCCTTGGAGCTTGCGTACGTCAGCGCCACGGTCGCGCCGTCCGCGGCCAGCCGTTTCGCGATGCCCGCGCCGATGCCCCGCGAGCCTCCGGTGACCAGGGCGACCTTGCCGTCGAGCGGACCAACCGTCGCGTTCACACGCACCCACCGTCCTATATCTGTACCGATCGGTATAAAGCTAGGCCGGTTCGAGGCGGGACGTCAAGGCGGTCGGGCCTGGGCTCGGCCGCCAGGGGATCAGCTCGTCGACGCGGCGACCAGCGTGTCCCAGCCGGCCATCGTCATCTCGCACACGCGATAGAGCTGGGCGCGAGTGGCGCCACCGGCTGCCTGCACCGCGATGCCCTGGAGAAGTGTGCAGACGTAGCGCGCGAGCTCCACGGTGTCGGCATCCGGCGGCAGGTCGCCCTCGTCCTGGGCGCGCTTCAGCCGAGCCTGGATCGCGGTCTCGCCCGACCGTCGCAATGCGTCGAGCTCCTGGCGGATCGGAGCGCTGTCCGGGCCGGTGGCGAGCGCGCCCTGGACGAGGAGGCAGCCGTTGGGCAGGCCGCGGCCGGTCGTCGCCTCGGATGCGCCGCGCAACAGGTGCTCGACGACGGATCGGGCGGTGGGCTCTTTCAGCGACTCGAGCAGGTAGACCGCGCGTTGTTCGGAGTACCGCTCGAGAACGCGACGGAACAGGGACTCTTTGTTCCCGAAAGCTGCGTACAGGCTCGGCCGGTTGATGCCGAGCGCATCGGTCAGGTCGGAGATCGCGGTGCCTTCGTAGCCCTGCCGCCAGAACACCAGCACTGCGCTGTCGAGCTTCTGGTCGAGGTCGAACTCGCGGGGACGTCCTGTCCGCATGCTGCCTCCGTGGATGCCTGATCCAGTTCCGGTCATATCTTACCGAACGGTACAGATCTAGGGCGGTGATCACGGGAGCCGGTACCCATCGGCTGCCGAACGGGGCCTGGCGGCGGGTTCGCCGGCCGGCCCCGTCCGCAGCCGAATGATTCATGTGGTTCTTGCCCGGGTTCTCGGCACGAAACGATCAGCCGAACACCCAACCGCCGTTGTTGCCGCTGTTGTGGATGTTGACCAGGCCGCTGCCGCCGCCGCACGGGCAGGGTGTGGGTGGCGTGGGCGGGTCCGGTTCGCTCGTGACCTGCACCGTCGTGGTGGCATTGGACGCGCCGCAGTTACCGAAGCCGTTATAGGCGGCGGTGATCAGGTGTGGGCCCTCGGTGGTGAACGTGGTGGTGAGCGACGCCTGGCCGCTGGCGTTGAGCGGCACCGTGTCCAGAATGTTCATGCCATCGGCGAACGTGACGCCGAGCCCGCCCTGCGGTGGGAATCCGGGGCAGGTGACCGTCGCGGTCAGGACGACCTGCTGTCCGACGGTCGCTGAGGACGGTGACGCCTGCACTGTGGTCGTCGAATTCACAGGTTGAGCCCAGGCCTGTGATGCGAACACAAGCATCCCGGCAAGCGCGAGGAATGTCAGAATGATGCGGCGGGTGGCCCGCCTGTAGCGAAATTCCACTGTACCCCTACTCATTTTCGAGGGCGATTTCCACGCCGAATCGGTCCACGTGGAAAAGCTGGTCAGAATCGCGCCCGGACGGCAGCAAGTAACGCACCCTATGGGCGAACCGGGCAACGCGGACCACTCGTCAGGGGGCGGTTGTTCACCCCACTGTTATGGCGGTTCGCCCGGGGCGGGTGATGGAGTCGGCGGCAGTTTCAGATCAGCGGCGGCGCCGTCCTGATCGGCGATATTGAGCGTGTCGATGATCCGCGGAACCGGCGAACGGGCGATGGGCTGCCGGGTCCAGGGGACGACGACCGCGTTGGGGATGATGGGGAGTACACGACCCGACGGGCAGGGGAGCTGATCTCGTGACGGACGAGGAGTTGGTCGTCGAGTTCGCGCTGACCCGGCTCGACAACCCGGGCCTCGACCTCGAGGACATCGCCGCGTTGGTCGTTCGCCGGGTCGGCCCGGACCGGATGCTCGAGTTCGCGTCGCGCAACCTCGCCACCCGGGACGAACTGCGGGGCGGTGCATTCGAGTCGGCTGTCGAGTACGTGCTCCGGACGGTGCTGAAGTTGCGGGACGACGTGGGCGACTGACGGCAGGGCGAGCCGCGGTCTTGTTGCCCGCGATGTGTCAGGTTAACCTGACGGCATGGCTGGGCGTAGGGATCCATGGCCGGAGGGCCGTGATGCGTGGAGCCGGCTCGATGGCTGGGATCACGCCGGCCCGGTCGGCGAGGCCGCGGGGTCGCGCGCCGGAGACGCTGCCCTGGACGCGTTGTCCGATCTCGGGGTGGTGCGCCGGCTGCTCGACCAGACGGAGCTGGCCGCGGTGAGAGCGGCTCGCGCCAACCGGAAGAGCTGGGCCGAGATCGCCACGAGACTGGGCATGACCCGTCAGTCGGCGTGGGAGCGCTGGCGCGATCTCGACGGCGATGAACCGAGCGGAGCCTCCCGTGCCCCGGCGAGGGCAGGCGACGAACCGTCCCGGGCCCGCGGTCAACGAGCAGTGGACGAGGCTGCGCGGCACGCGGCCGCCGCCCTCACCGCCGTAGTCCCGGACGTGGGCGGTCTCTCGTGGGAGAACGCCCGCGACACGCTCCTGCAGGCACACCTCGTCGCGGTCAACGCCGATCCCGATCTCCCGCCCTTCCTGGGCTGGGAACTGTCGGGCTACGTGGTCGTCGACCAGAAGCCGGGCGCGGGCGCGCGCGTTGCACTGCACTCGCCCGTGACGCTGTGGCTGGAGCGCGGGCCCGGCCCGGCCGGGGTGCGCAGCCCGCTCAACCCGTCGCCGCCCCTCAAGACGATCCGCGGAGCCGTCGACGAGACCACGGGCGAGAGCGTCCGATGACGACGGGCCGGCGGCGCCAGGGTCGTTGACGCCGCCAGCCGGTTCGTCAGCCGGCGGCGCGCACGGGCCCGGTTGCCGGCACGATCGTCGCGTCCCAGTCGATGCGGAAGCGCTGCTCCGGTCCTACGGTCTTTTCCGGGTTCATGGCGACCTTGATCAGGATCGACATCAGGACCGGCATCAGGGCCCGCGCGACCGGGCCGGGAGCCTTGGCATGGTTGATCTTCGCTGCCCGCGAGGCGATCTTCTCCACCCTGCGGCGGCGCAGACCCTCGTAGGTGGCGAACGCGGACGGCACGTCCGGGAGGTCGCGAAGGCAACGCGCCACCTCGACCGCGCTCTCGATCGTCAGCGACGCGCCCTGGCCCGAGCTGTTCGACGGCGCGTGTACCGAATCGCCGACCAGCACCATCCGACCGCGGTACCAATGCGGCACGCTCGGCATGATGTGCAGCGACCCGACGACCTGTAGCTGGTCTGCGCTGGTGCGGCGGGCCAACTCGCCGCCCGGGTCGTCGTCGGCGTACGTCTCGCGCAAGATGCGGAGCCACTCCTCGGCCGGCACCTTCCGGGCCTCCGCCAACGACATCGGCCGCTCCTGCGGCAGATTTGCGCCCCACACCGTGCCGCCCCCGGGCTGAGGCCAGTAGAGGTAGAAGGCGCGTCTGCCGAACGCGAACGTCATGGTGCCGGGCCTGGCGGGCACCTCGACGTCCGCGAAGCCCTCGAAGCCGAGCATTCCGGTGTAGTTCGGGCCGGGCGCGTTCGGGTCGATCAGCTTTCGCACCGTGGAGTGCACGCCGTCGGCGCCGATGAGCACGTCGGCGGTGGCGGTGCTGCCGTCAGCGAACCGCGCGAGGACGCCGGACGCCGTCTGCTCGGCGTCGACCAGGCGGGAGCCGTGCACGATCCGGATGCCTCGTGCGCGCGCCATCGCGTGCAGCGACCGGTACAGCTCGGCGCGGCGCACCACCTGCAGCGGCGGCACACCGGCCAGGCTCGGGAGCGCGAGTTGCTTGGCACCGAACGTCATGACCGTCGTCGACATCGGGTGTGCGTGCGCGAGCAGGGCGTCCTGCGCGTCGATGGCCTCCAGCGCAGCCCGCCCGTTCGGGGCGATCGCGATCGTGCCGCCGATGCCGTCCGCCGTGCTCGGGTAGGCCTCGTGGACCGTCGCCTCGATGCCGGCCTTGTGTAGTGCCATCGCCGCGACCGGCCCGGCGATCCCGCCGCCGATGACCAGTGCTGTTCTCACGTCCGTCATTGCTTCTCCCCCACAGGGCATGTGCCGGCACCAGCCCCTTCGGGGCAGCCGGCCGGGTTTCGGATTGCGTGCGTCCGAACCGTCGTCGGGGAGTGCGCCCGGTTATCCTCGTGACTGCCATCTCGTGGCCGGGTCGCCTTCCGCGGCTGCGGTTCGAGGGTCAAGGGCCCGGTGGTGGTGTTGCCGCACCGCTGCCGGGCCTCTTCGTGAACGACTATTCCGTCGTGCCGCTCCTTTCGGCCGGCTCGCGCATCTCGGGCGGTATCTCGCCCGTCTCGTGCCAGGCCCCCCACGCGGCGAGACCCGGAAAGGCGTTGGAGCTCATCTCGTCGAGCACGGAGCGGATCCACGCTGCTTCCGCCTCGCGCATGGCGAGCTCGTACTCGGTTTCGATGAGGAAGATCCGCGGGACGTTCTCGGCGTGGGTGGCGAGCGAGTCGCGCCTGCCGGCGATCTCCTCGTGGAGCAACGCGAGCCGCTGCCGCAGCAGGTTCATCGCCTCCTGCGGCGGCAGGACGGTCACCACCGAGAGGCCGGCTGTGAACTTCGGGTGTTCCCGCTGCGGAGTGGAGATCAGCTCACGCACCCAGTCGACGAGCTCCTCCCGCCCGGCATCCGTGATCCGGTAGACGGTGCGCTCGGGGCGGGCCCCCTGTCGTGTGCTCTCGACGGCTTCGACGAACCCGTGCTTGGCGAGGTTGCGCACGACTGTGTAGAGCGACCCCCACTTGATCTCCATGTCCTCGTCCTTGCCCCACTCGCGCAAGGTTCGGCCCATCTCGTAGGGGTGCATCGGCCGCAGGGAAACGGCCGAGAGCACGGCGAGTGCCAGTGGGTTGCCGACCCGGCGCTGCTTGGCCACTTCTCACCCCCGTCCACGAATGCTCGTCGACGAGTATACGCACACGAGTAGTCGGGGTGCATCTGCCGGTGCCGTTCGTGTCGGGTGGCGGATGAATCAGCCGACCGCAGGGGCTCGACCGGCTTGATCACGGCGGTGGTGTGCAGGCTGGTCGGCGATGAGATGCCCGGCAAGCAGCGGCTCGGCGCAGAACACCGTGCCGAGCCGCTTCACGGCAGCAGTTGCGGCGACGGCACCGTCGGCCGTCGCCGTGTTGGGTGGCTATGGACTACTGATGGCGCTGGCCATGCGGCTGTCGGCGTCGTACCTGCGGTTGCCGTTCATGTCAGCGCGTGGGCGTTCACTTTCGGCTGGGGCGGGGTCGGCTGCTGCCGACCCCGCCCGCGACCGGCGTCCGGGCAGCCGCAGCGCTACGGGCAGATCCCTGACGCTCGCAGGCGAACGTGGTCAGGACGCGGCTCGCGTCGGGTGGCCGACGGGGAGGTGCGGTGTAGCGGTCGTCAAGCCCAGCTCCACCGCGCGTGAGTAGTCGTCGTCGACCAGCACGACGTCGCGGCCGAGGCGGTCCAGCAGACTCGCCGCGATGCTGGCCCGGAATCCCGACGCACAATGGACCCACAACTGCCCGTCGGGGAGCTCGTCGAGCCGTGTCAGCAGTGAGTGCATCGGGATGTGCGTCGAACCGGGTATCGATCCGCCGGCCCGTTCGTCGTCGCGCCGCACGTCAAGCACTGCGACGTGGGTGTCGTTGCGGACGGCGTCGAGCTGGTCGAACGTCTTGCGCGGGTAGGCGCGAATCTCGTCGGGCCCGGCCAGGCTGTCCGGGGTGCCGACCGCTGATCCATCGGGCCGGTCGATGCCGATGCGCACGAGCTGCCGCTGCGCATCGGCGATCTGCTCGGCGCTCTCGCCGACGAGGGTCAGTGGCGTCCCCCAGGGGATGAGCCAGCCGAGATAGGTGGCGAACTGCTGACCGAGCTCGATCCCGATGCTGCCCGCGATGTGCGCGGCGGAGTAGGCGGTGCGGTGACGCAGGTCGACCACCCATTCGCCCGCCTCGATCCGGCTCCGCAGCTCGGCAGGCTCGACGGGCCGGACGGGCGAGAGGTCCGCAGGTCCGGGGCCCTGCCGGTTTCGCGCGCCCATGTGCGCGTAGTAGCTCGGGAAAGCGGTGAGTCCCGCGATCAGGCGCTCGACGAACTTGTCCTCGTCGTCCTCGGTGAGGGCGTCGTTGCGGATGCGCTCCAGTCCGATCGTGCTGCCGCTGCCCCCGGTGGCGGAGCCCGAGGAGCAGAAGCTGCCGAACCCGTGCGTCGGGTAGATCGCGTCCGAGTCAGCACTCAGCTCGACCAGCCGGTGGGCCGAGCGGTACTGCGCGTGCGTCAGTTCCTCCGTGCGCGCGGTGTCGACGAGGTCGGTGCGTCCGACGCTCCCGTAGAGCAACGACCCTCCGGTGAACAGCGCGGCGGGCCCCGTCCCGTCGTCGACCCGGTACGACAGGTGGGTATCCGTGTGCCCGGGGGTGGCGATGACGCGGATGCGCATCCCGCCGACCTGGAATTCGTCACCGTCGTGCGCGGGATGCCGGTCGAATTCGACGTGGTCCGCCGCGGCCACCACGTAGCGAGCACCGGTGCGGCGGCTCAACTCCAGTCCGCCGGTCACGTAATCATTGTGGATGTGGGTCTCCAGAACGGCTTCGCATTTCAGGCCGAGGTCCGCGAGCACGCGCTCGACTCTGTCCAGGTCTCGCTGCGGATCGACGACGATCGCTGACTGACCGTCATGGGCGATGTAGCTCCGATCGCCTAACTCGCTGGTCTCGACGACGTCCACCGTAAGGTTCATGCTCCCACCCCTCACTTGGCGTAATGACCGTACATTAGCTCGGATCTCTCAGTATGTGAACGAGACTGTAGTCACCGACGTTCGGTGGGGCGCGGCGGAATATCGCTTTCCTCCACGTTCATGCGCCGAAAGTGCAGAAATGACCGAAAAGGCGATATCGCATCGGAGCTGGAAGCTGCGCGTGCCCCGGGCTGTGCCGGAGCTCGGCTCGGCGCAGACTCGGCAGGAGCCGGGTACGCCCCGGTGGGGAAGGACTACCGATGGAACTGGTGATCCGGCCGGCCCCCGGACTGAGGTTGTTCCTCGCGCCCCGTCGACGGCACGCACAGTTCGAGGTGCCGTACGACGGCGCGGCGTCGCTCGGCCACGTCGTGCAGTCCCTCGGCATTCCGCTCACCGAGGTGGGCACCGCGACGATCGATGGCGTCCGGAGCGGCCCGTCGGTGTCGCCCCGCCCGGGCGCAGTGATCGAGCTCACACCTCCGCCCCGCCCGCAGAAGCTGCCGCACGGCGTCGGATTCCTGCTCGACGTGGGGCTCGGCACGCTCGCCCGTCGGTTGCGTCTGCTCGGCGTCGACACGGCGTACGGCAACGATGCGGACGACGCCGGCCTCGTCGAGCGGGCCGGAAACGACCGCCGGATCCTGCTCACCCAGGACCGCGGCCTGCTGATGCGGCGCGCGCTGTGGGCGGGGGCCTACGTCCGTGGGCAGGGAGCCGAGGCGCAGCTGGCTGACGTGCTGGATCGTTTCGCGCCGCCGCTCGCGCCGTGGACGCGCTGCTCCGCCTGCAACGGCGAGCTGGTGGGTGTGCCGAAGGGCGAGGTCGCCGATCAGCTGGAACCCGGAACCCGGCTCCGTTACGAGCAGTTCGCCCGCTGCGTGTCCTGCGGCCGCGTGTACTGGCACGGCGCGCACGGGAGGCGGCTCGACGCCGTCGTCGCGGCCGCCCTCAAGACGGTCGGCGAGCGCGCGCCCACCGGATGAGCGGCAGCGTCACGTACTGACGGGGAACGCGGCGGGCAGTCCGAGGGGCGCGAAGTGCTCAGCGCCGATGAACGAGGTGATCTCGGAGATCCGTTCGTCGCGGATGGTCAGCACGTCGATCGACCAGCTGAGGTGCGCTCGGGCGTCGTCGTTCCAGAGGTAGGAGCCCACGGCAGGCTGGCCGTTGGCGCTGGTCGGGAGGTGTCGCCAGGAGCCGCAGCTGGTGAGCGGGATCGCCACGGCGAAGTCGATGACGGCGTCGAGTCCGCGGTACCAATGCGGCAGCGGCGGCATCGACCACGTGATGTCCTCGGTGAGCAGTGCCACGAGCGCGTCGGCATCGCCGCGTTCGAGCGCGGCGGAGTAGCCGGCGACCACGGCCCGCAGACGCTCGTCGTCGAGCTCCCGCAGGGTCTGCTGCTGGCTGCGGGGTGGGACGCGCTCGGCCACGATCCGGCGGGCGCGCTGGAGGGCGCTGTTCACCGAAGCGGTCGAAGTCTTCATCATCTCGGCGATCTCGGCGGCGGAGAACCCGAGCACCTCGAACAGCAGGAGCGCGGCCCGCTGGTTGCCCGGCAGGTGTTGCAGAGCGGCGACGAACGCAAGTTCGACGGCCTCACGCTGCTCGTAGCGTGCGTCCGGCGAGGCGGCCCCGGCCGCGAGTCCCGTGTCGGGGTACGGGCCGAGCCAGGCGACGTCGGCATGCGGAGCGTCGCCGACGACAACGCGCACGCTGGACGGGCCGAGATCCACCGGCAACGCTCGTTTGCCTCGGCGGGCGACGAGGTCCAGGCACGTGTTGGTGGCGACGGTGTACAGCCAGGCGCGCAGCGAGCTGCGGCCCTCGAAGCGTGCGAGTCCTCGCCACGCCCGCACAAGAGCGTCCTGGAGGGCGTCCTCGGCGTCGTGTGTGGAGCCGAGCATGCGATAGCAGTGGGCGTGCAACTCGCGGCGCAAGGGCTCCACGAGGCGGGCGAAGGCGGCGTCGTCACCGGCGCGTGCCCGCGCCAGACCGGTGTCCTCGTCGTCCTCTGACAGCGGGTGCGCGGTCTTCGTGACGTTTTCGCTCACACGCGATGATTCTGCCCCACCGCAGGAGTCTTGTTCGCCGACCGAGTACCACCACGTCGCTGCAGGAGTTTCAATGACCGTGTCAAGCCGCAGTAGCGATCCGGGGCGGTGCCTCGGGGGTGAAGCTGCGGTTGTCGCGGATCAGGGCCCAGACCAGATCGATCAGGCGGCGTGCCAGCGTGATCAGCGCGTGGATGTGTCGCTTTCCTTCGGCTCGTTTGCGCTGGTAGTAGACCTGCGATGGCCCGCCGTCGCGTTTGATCGCCGACAATGCGGCGAGGTAGAACACCCGGCGCAGTCCCCGGTGGTAGCGCTTGGGGCGGTGCAGGTTCCCGCGGACCCTGCCCGAGTCCCGGGGCATCGGTGCCAGCCCGGCGTAGGCGGCCAGCCGGGACGGGGTGCCGAAGGCGGCAACCAGGTCACCGCCGGTGTCAGCGAGCAGTTCCGCGCCCAGGACCGGCCCGAACCCGTCGATGCTGGTGATGATCTGCGCGTGCGGGTGCTGCGCGAACCGGGCTGCAAGCTGCTTGTCCAGGTCTTTGATCTCGCGGTCGAGGTCGAGCAGTTGCGTTGCGAGCCGGGCGATCAGCGGCGCGGTGACAGCCTCACCGGGCAGCGCGACGCTCTGCTCACCGGCCACCGCGACTGCCGTCGCCGCCATGGTGGGGATGCCGGGGGGCCACGCGCGCTGCCTGCGCAGGTAGTCGGCCACGTCCTCGACCCCGGCGGTGCGCAGCCGGGCGGGGGTCTGGAACCCGGTCAGCAGGATCAACGCCGAGCGGGTGGAGTAGTCGAAGGCCTGCTCCAGGCCGGGGAAGATGGAGCCGAGCAGCTCACGGATCCGGTTGACTCCGCGTACCCAGTCGGCCATCAGGTCTTCTCGGCGCGCGGTCAGGACCCGCAGGTCACCGACGATCTGGTCAGGCGCCCGTACCGGGGACAGATCCGCGCGAAGCCGGGCGGTCTCGGCGATGGTGTGCGCATCGCGCGCGTCGGTCTTGGCCTCGCCGGTGAACGCGCCGGCCATCCGGTTGACCAGTCGGCCGGGCACCGACAGCACCTGCTGCCCGGTCTCGAGCAGCAGCGCCAGCAACAGCGCCGCAGACCCCGAGGTCATGTCCACCGCCCACACCACCTCACCCAGCGCGGACGCCTTGCCCACCTTGGCGTGGGTGCGTGTGATCAGATCCTCGATCGCAGCCTGGCCGTTGCCGATCTTGCGGGAGAACACCACCTTTCCGTTCTAGTCGATCGTGCATGCGTGATGGAACCGTTTGCCGACGTCGATCCCGACCCACAACTTCCTGTCCGCCACCTGCTCACGTTCCCCGTTTCTGCAGCTCATAGGCCCATGGACGACCCTGCCAGCAGCTCCGTAAACAGCGACCGTGCGCAGATTTCAATCAGCGGCCAAGGCGTCCAGAACGGCGGAGCGGCCACTCCTGCGAAACCACCCAACGGCAAGACTTCATCAGCCACACCCCGCCGTTCCGAGCATCCGGGACACCTCATCCCGAACATCAACAACCTTACGGAGGCTCCATGAACCAGACGACCACCGTCACTGCCGGGCACCTCGAGGTCCCGGGTGCGCGACTGCACTACGAAGTGAGGGGCACGGGGCCGCTGGTGGTGCTCGTGGGCGCCCCGATGGACGCCTCGGCGTTCGCGCCGCTGGCCGACCTCCTCGCAGTCGACCACACCGTGCTCACCACCGACCCGCGAGGCATCAACCGCAGCTCGGTCGACGACCGCGACGCGGACTCGACGCCGGACATGCGCGGCGACGACCTCTCCCGCTTGCTCTCCCACCTCGACGCCGGCCCTGCCGTCGTCCTCGGCTCCAGCGGCGGTGCCGTCAGCGCCTTGGCTCTCGTGCAGGCCCACCCCGAGCAGGTCCACACCGTCGTCGCCCACGAGCCGCCGCTGGAGAAGCTGTTCGACGACCACGAGGAGATCCACGCACAGACCGACGACCTGATCGCCACCTATCTCGCCGGTGACGTGACAGGAGCCTGGGCGAAGTTCTTCGCTCAGGCCGACATCGCCATGCCAGAGGGCGCTGTCGAGCAGATGTTCGGCGGCGAACGCGACCCGCGGACGGTGGCCGACGAGCACTTCTGGTTCGCCCACGAGATGCGGCCCACCACTCGCTGGCAGCCCGATCTCGCCGTCCTTCGTGCCGTCCCGCCCCGGATCGTGGTCGGTATCGGAGCCGAATCGGCCGGCGAGTTCTGCGACCGCAGCTCGAGGGCACTCACCGCGGCGCTCGACATCGAGCCGACCATGTTTCCCGGCGGGCACATCGCCTTCGTCGACGACCCCATCGCATTCGCCACGCGCCTGCGTGCCGTGCTGCTCGAGAGCTGAGCAGCGAGTTTTCATCGACCGCAGACAAAGGACTCAGGATGAGCACGCAGAAGACCGGTCAATCACTCGACCATGCATTCACCGCGCCGATCGAGAAGGACGGAGCCTTCGCCACCTACGTGACCGTGCCAGGATCAGCCGAGCTCCTCGGGACGCGGCGGGCCGTGAAGGTGAGCGGAACGATCGACGGCCACCCGTTCACCGCTACCCTCATGCCGTCGGGCAATGGACCGCACTGGCTCCCTCTCAGAGCTGCCCTCTGTAAGGTCATTGGAAAGAGTCGGCTCGGCGACGAGGTGAGCTTTCATCTCGAGCAGCGGCTCAGCTGACGGCCTTGTCGGGGATCCTTGCGGCAATCGGCCCGGGCCTGCTCGCCAATAGCCGTGAGGCGCGTATAACCGGCACGGAGTAGGCAATCCGATCTTTTCGTGTGGTGGCGGCGGTCCGCGCGAATTCGGACGCAATCGGTGTTGATCTGTGAGGCCGAACACCTTTCCGTGATTCGCGCTCGACTGTAACGTCATTCACAGGAACTCGGCCGCGCGGGACTTCTGAAAACCGGGTGAGTCGAGCAGGTTTCATGTGGCTCGATCTGTGGCCGCGGTGGATCTCGCACACAATCCCCAAGGAGTTTCGATGGGCTCGGTCTCGTCTCGTCGACATGCCATCGTCATCGGTGCCTCGATGGGAGGTCTCTCCGCGGCCAGGGTGCTCAGCGAGAGTTTCGAGCGCGTGACGCTGGTCGACCGGGACGATCTGCCCGCTGAGCCGGCTCCGCGTCGTGGTGTGCCACAGAGTCGTCACCTGCACGGTCTGCTCGCCCGGGGCGGTGAGGCGTACGAGGAGCTCTTCCCGGGGATACGCGACGAGCTGATCGCGGCCGGCGCGATAGCCGCCGACACGCAGTCGGACATCCACTGGCACTTCGACGGACACCTGCTGCGGCCCGACCCGTCCGGACTGGTCGGATTGGCGGTAAGCCGCCAACTCCTGGAGCTCACCGTCCGCTCGCGGGTTGCGGCGCTGCCCGGGGTGACGATCATCGATCGCTGTGATGTCACAGGCCTGACGACTTCTCCGGACAAGCGCCGGATCACCGGCGTACGTATCCGGCACCGGGACGGGACGGCGGAGTCGGCGCTGGACGCGGATCTCGTGGTCGACGCCGCGGGCCGGGCCACCCGCACTCCGTTGTGGCTCGGGGAGCTCGGCTATCCGCGGGCGCCCGAGGAGGAGGTCCGAATCCAGCTCACCTACGTCACCCAGGTCTACCGTCGCGAACCCCGCCATCTCGACGGGCGAATCGGCGCTTCGTACAACTATTACCCCGGTCAACCGCGTGGTTCGTTCATCCTCGCGCAGGAGGATAATCGCATCATCCTCACCCTCGTCGGAATCGGCGTCGGCGGAGGCGAGGAGCTGCCGACGCGGAACGCGGCGATGGCCGAGTACGCCGAAAGGTTCGGAGCCCCGGAGATCGCCGAGATCATCCGTACCGCCACCCCGCTCACAGAACCGGTATTGATGCGCTACCCGGCGAGCATCCGCAGGCACTACGAACAGTTGGGCCGGTTCCCGGATGGCTATCTCGTCGTCGCCGACGCTCTCTGCGGCTTCAATCCCATCTACGGCCAGGGCATGACGGTCGCTGCTCTCGAAGCTCTGCTGCTGAGGCGCCTGCTGCGCGAGGACAGTGGCGAGGTGAATCGCCGGTTCTTCCTGGCCGCAGCGACAATGCTCGACACGCCGTGGGGTCTGGTCGTCGGTAACGACCTGCGGTTCCCGGATGTCGCGGGCGAGCGAACCGAGGAGATGTCGGCCGTGGATGAGTACCTCGAGCGGTACCGGGAAGCGGCGGCGAAGGATGCCGTGCTGGGAACCGAACTGCTCAGGGTGGCCAACATGCTCGACGAGCCGGCCCGGCTGATGGCTCCGGACCTCCAGGAGCGGGTGCTCCGCGAGGCCGGTCCGGTTCGGCGGGCATCCGCGGCCTAGCGCTGGTCGGGAACGGCTGAGCCCACCAATGGTGGATTTCAAAATTCGACGAAATGTGCTATGCTGCATTTTGCTGTAGTACGTTTCCGGCCGTGATTACGTGCTTCTCCAACTCGCACACGGTTACGGCCACGCCTGTCGTCTATCGCGATGACGACGTCGTACTCGACGGAGTCGTGATGCGCGATTCCTCCATCACGGAGCCCCGCCCCGGTGTTCTCGTCGTGCACGGCGGCGCCGGTCTCGACGACCATGCGCGCGGCCGGGCGCGGCGGTTCGCAGAGCTCGGTTACGTCGTGCTGGCCGCGGACATGTACGGGCGGGGTGTGCGGGGGGATCGGCAACGGATCATGGAGCGGCTGGCCGCGTTCCGGGCCGACCCCGGCCTGCTCACCCGGCGCACCCAGGCGGCGTTGGACGTACTGGCGACCACACCGGGCGTCGACGGGCCGCTCGCTGCCGTGGGGTACTGCTTCGGCGGGATGAGCGTGCTGGAACTCGCCCGTGCAGGGAGTTCGGTGGCGGGGGTGATCAGTGTGCACGGAAGCCTGCTGACCGATCGGCCGGCTCGGCGCGGCACCGTACACACGAAGATCCTGGTCTGCCACGGCGGCTCGGATCCCCACGTTCCCTGGGCCGAGGTGCACGGCTTCGTCGAGGAGATGACGGCGGCGGAGGCGGATTGGCAGCTCACCGTCCACGGCGGCGCGCTGCACGGATTCACCCACGACGGGGACACCGGACAGACTCCCGGGGTCGCCTACAGCGAGGCCGCCGACGCCCGGAGCTGGGCGGAGATCCGCTCCTTCCTCACCGAGATCTTCGACGGTCGCTGTGGGTCGTCCGACGCCGGATGACCCGCAGCTCGGTCAGATATCTCTTTGTCACGGTGCCGCCGAACCGCGTGTCGATGAGGGAACCGATACCGCTGATCAACCCGTCCTGCTGCGGCGCAGGCAGCGCCAGGTGGTTCGAGTAGGTCAGTAGCAGCGCCAGGTACTCCGACGTCGTGTACTCGGCTTCCCATTCGTAGCGACGTAGCACGGCGGGCTCGAACAGTTGGCGGTCTTCGAGATCCGGCCGCGCGACGGGTATGGCGTCGGCACTTTGCAGCCGCAGCCCGGGCGGTGTCAGCGGATCCCATTTCTCGTAGTGACGCTGCACGTCCACGAAGAACTGATCCGTCCCGCCTGCGATGTGGTGCGTGTCGATGACGGCGAGGGACCCGCCTCGGCGAAGCACCCGGGCCGACTTCGTCAACCGTGTCTCGGGGTCGATCCAGTGGAACGATGTCGCCGCGACCACCAGGTCGAAAGCATCCTCGGCCAGCGGGACCTCCTCGAAAGCCCCGACAACGACCTGGACGCTCGGGTACGCCGCCGTGTTTCGCCGTGCGACGTCGGCCAGCGCAGCTCCCAGCTCGACGGCGGTGACGGTCGTGCCGAGTCGGGCGAGGGGCACCGTCAGTTGTCCCGTGCCGCACCCGATCTCGAGCACCCGGCTGCCTGCCTGCAGGGCGGCGAGGTGTCCGAGATCCTCCACGGTCTGGCGGGGATAGCCCGGCCGCACGCGGTCGTACCGTTCGGCGACGGCGTCGAAGGTCTCGCGGAGCCGAGCAGTTCTCCCGTCCATCGGTCCACCCCACCAGTTGACGGTGTGGACCGACGACAGGTTTGTGGTCAGCCGTCCCGCAGCACGCGACGCGAATCTCGATCGCGAGTCAACGGTCGGCTCTGTCAGCCTTGCCGGCATGTCGGGTTCGGGAGGCACGCGCTTGTCGTGGACCGATCTGCCCTCCACCGTGCGCGACGGAGTGGCGGACGTACTGAGATCGCCGGTCGTCGAGGCACGGTCCCAGACCGGGGGCTTCTCGCCGGGATCCGCCGACCGCGTCGTCACCGCCACCGGTGAGCGTGCTTTCGTCAAAGCCGTCAGCGCCGCGCAGAATCCGGACAGCCCCGGTATGCACCGGCGCGAGGCCCGCATCACCGGGGCGCTGCCGCCGGGACTGCCCGTTCCGCAACTGCGCGGAACCGTGGATGTGGACGGCTGGATCGCCCTCGTTCTGACCGACGTCGACGGCCGGACTCCCGCACTACCGTGGCGTCACGACGAGCTGGCCGCCGTGCTCCACGCTCTCGAGGTCATCAACCACGCCGCCACGCCCTGTCCGCTATCCGAGCTGCCGGTCGCTCGGGATGCCTTGGCCGAGGACCTCGCGGGCTTCGACCGGCTCGCCGCCGACGGCGCCAGCATCCCCGGACTGGACGGATTGCGCGATCTTGCCGATCGCGGCGTGAAGGCGCTGGTCGGCGACACACTCGTGCACACCGATCTCCGGGCCGACAACGTGCTGATCACCGCCGAAGGAGCGGTTCTCGTCGACTGGCCGTGGGCGTGCCGAGGTCCGGGCTGGCTGGACACGCTCACGGTGCTCGTGGAGGTCGACCGGTACGGCGGGCACGACACTGACGAGCTACTGCGGACGACCCCGGCCACCCGTGACGCAGACCCCGAGGACCTGACCGCCGTGCTCGCCGGGTTCGCGGGCTTCTTCCTGGACATGGCACGACGGGACCCACCCCCTGGTATCCCGCGCTTGCGTGAGTTTCAACGTGCCCAGGGCGAAGCGCTGCTCACCTGGGTGCGGCGGCGCCAGCGAGACTGATCTCGTGGTCGGTCGTCATGCGTGAGTCAGCCGCTCCTGGGGCCGGCCTGCCGGACCCTCCGGCCGTTGGACGGTGTCGATCGTCTCCATCTCCTTGGTGAACTCGACGTACTCGTCGTCCATGAGTGCGCGAGGGTTGAAGTCCGGACTGGCCAGCACGCCGTGGACGCGGCGGCGCTGCATTCCGAAGTTGCCGCCGTCGTAGATCGGGAGGATCGCTGCCTCCCTGAGGAACTTCTCGAACATGTGCTTGCGGTCGGCGCTGTTGACTCCGACGACCTGCAAGCACTTGTAGACGCTGTCGAGGAGCGTCTCCGTGCAGTAGGTCTTGTTCAGCGCGCCGATGAGCTCGCCGTGGTAGTCGTGCTGGTCGATGTAGTGCGCGGCCTTCCAGCAGAAGTAGCGGCAGGCCTCGATGCGCGCGGCGACGTCGCCGAGCACGTATCCGACGTTCTGGAAGTAGATCATCGGGTGCGGGCTGCCTGCGGTGTAGGTCTTCGCCCAGTCCAGGGCTGATTCGTACGCCGCTCGGGCCACCCCGACGGCGGCGATTCCGGCGACCGGGCCGGACCAGGCGAAGTTGCGGTTGATCAGCAGGTCGCCGTTGCCCAGGGTGCCTTCCACGAGGTTCGACGCCGGCACCCGCGCGTTTTCGAAGATGATCTCCGAGTTCGGCGTGAGGCGGTGTCCGAAGGTGTCGATCAGGTTGTACGTGACGCCGGGGGTGCCCCGCTCGACGAGGATGGCCGAGAGCCCCTCCGTCCCACCCTTGGTCGGGTCCGTCCGCACCACCACGAGGTTGATGTTCGCTCCCCGCCCGTCCCAGCCGGCGACGTTGCACGGCCAGTACTTGCGGCCGTTGAGTACGTAGCTGTCGCCGTCGAAACGAGCGGTGACGCCGATGCCGACGGGGTGGGGAAGTGGGGTGTCGAAGTTGGCCGTGCCACCTGGCGTGCCGGGCGGCTCGCTGGCCGCGTAACCCGCGATCCATTCCCCGGAGGGATCCGATGTGGCGGCCTGCATCACGCGTTTCTTCTGCTGCTCCGTGCCCCAGTACCAGACGGGCATGAGTGCGAGCCCGTTCACCAGAACCGTGCACGCGAAGCCCGGGTCGACGGCGCAGATCTCCTCGGCCGCGAGGATAAGCTCGATATTCGTCAGGCCGCCACCGCCGTACTCCTTGGGCAGCATGCCGAACGCGATACCCCGTTTGTAGGCCTCCACGTACGCCGGTTTGGTCATCTGGAACGCCTTCAACGGATCGGGTTCCCGGTCCGCTTCGCGTACCACCGGCGCGAGCACGTTCTCGGCGAAGTCCCGTGCCGCGAGCTGGACCTTCTTCTGATCGGCGCTGAGCGAGAAGTTGATGCCGGCCGATTCGCTGAACTCGATGGACATTCCCGGATCTCCTCATCTGACCGCGATGATCTTCCGGGGCCGGGTGGACCGGCTCCGCGGCACTGCGCGGGTCGGCGCCCGCGCGGCTAGCCTGTGCCCTGAGTCACTCTGGCCTGCACGCGAGCAGCGCGAGAAGGGACCTGGCATGGACGGCGTCCATCCGAATCCGAACGGTCCTCTTCGCGGCACGAAAGGGACCGCGGCCGCGTGCGGCGTGATGACGGAAGAGCAGCGCAGGGTCATGGCGGCGTGGGAACGGTTCGTCTCCGGAGAGGACGCAGTGGACGGCGTTCGGGCCGGCATCCTGCTGTCCTGGTACCGCTGCCGCGACGTACACCAGGTCGACCCGCTCCGGGCGGCAGTACCGGCCGCAGAGGCCGGCACCGAGCACTCCGTTGCGCAGGACATGCTCTTCACGAGGCTCGGCGGAGCCGCCGGTGCGAGCTGGTCCGAGCTGCATCCCGCCCTGGTCAGCGTGACGGACGGCGCCGGACGCATCCTCGCGAGCTGGGGACCCCATCACGAACAGACGGTTCTGGATCCCGGTTTCTCCTGGTCGGAAGCCTGCAGCGGCACGAACGGGATGGGGACGGCGCTCGAACGCCCCGGCCTCGCATCGGTGCAGGGCGCAGAGCACTGGTGCCGCGACCTCCATCAGTGGAACTGCGCCGCAATCGCGATACGTGACCCCGTGAGCCACGCACCCGTCGCCGCGCTGGACGTTGCGCGCCGGGGTGACGAGCTGCCCGGCTGCGCAACCGAATGGCTGCTGCGCACGGCGGCCACCTTCGAGTCGGAGCTGCGTGACCAGGCCGTGCGGAACGGCCGACGGCTCGCCGACGCCTTCTCGGAAGCCGAGTCCGGTGTCGCCGGAGCGCTCCTCGCGGTGGACGTGGCAGGCAAGCTCGTGGCGGTGAACGAGGCCGCAACGACGCTGTTCGGCGTCGTGTGCTCGAACCCGGCGGTCGATCCCAACGCACGGGTGTCGCCGGGGATCCCTCATCTCGCCGAGCTCGTCGAGAAAGCGGTTCGGCGAGCTCGGAAGAACTCCGACTGGCGGGGTTTCGCCAACCTGTACACGCCTGCCGGCAAGGAGCCCTTCACCGTGGAACTGCGGCCCGTGCGCATCTCCTGCGACCCCGTGGGCGTGCTCGTGGTGGCGACCGACAGCCCGGCCGGTGAACCGTTGACGCGCGTCGAGTCGTCGCGGACCAGGGGCTATCCACCTCGGATCCCGGCCATGCGGGGCACGCGGATCGTCCTGCTCGCCCCGCATGAGATCCGGTATGCCGAAGCGAACAGCCATGCCGTGTGGTTCGTGACGGATCAGGGCCGCCTGCTCGCCGCGACGCGAGGTATCGACAACGTGGAGCGGCAGCTCGATTCGTCGACGTTTCTCCGGGTGCATCGCCGCTACATCGTCAACGTGAGCCGGATCAAGGAGGTCGAGCCGGGCTTCAAGGGATCGCTCACCCTCGCCATGAGCTGCGGGGAACAGGAGGGAATCGCCGTCTCACGTCGCTACGCGGCCCGTCTCAAGTGCGTGCTGGGCCTCTGAGGCCGCCGACGGCTCTACCGTCGTCCCATGAGCGTGACGTTCCACGAGCTCCATCACGGTGAGCGGCCCCTGGTCCTGCCCAACGCCTGGGATGTGCCGTCCGCGCTGGCCTTCCTCAACGCAGGCTTCGCGGCGATCGGCACCACCAGCTTCGGTGTGGCGTCGAGCCTCGGACGTCCGGACGGCAGGCGATCGACGAGGGACGCGAACCTCGGCCTTGCCCGCGAGCTGTCCCGGCTGCCCTGCCACATCACGATGGACATCGAGGACGGCTACGCCGACGAGCCGGAGATCGTCGCCGAGTACGTCGCGGAACTGGGCGTGGCAGGGATCAACATCGAGGACAGCACCGCCGAGAAGCTGGTCGCGCCGCGCGCCTTTGCCGCGAAGGTGGCGGCCGTGAAGGCTCGCTGCCCCGGGCTGTTCGTCAACGCTCGCGTCGACACCTACTGGCTCGGGCAGGACGCGACCGTCGCCTCGTCGCTCGAACGCGCCGCCGCCTACGTCGAGGCCGGCGCCGACGGTGTCTTCGTCCCCGGCGCGGCCGAACCCGCGGTGTTGCGCGAGCTGGCTTCCGGCATCCCGGTTCCGTTGAACGTGCTGGTCGTGCCGGGCCTCTCGCTCGACGAGCTGGCGGCGCTGGGAGTACGCCGGGTGAGCACCGGGTCGCTGCCGTATCGGGCGGCGATCCACGCAGCGGTCGAGGTGGCAGAAGGGGTGCGTGACGGCCGCGCAATCCCTGGAGCGACGCCGTACCAGGACCTGCAGTCGCGGCTCGTCCGCTACGAGCAGAGTCCCGGCTCGGTGCCCTGATCGGGCAGTTCTGTCGACGAGTCGCCCCCGGCTGTGAACGATGAGCCGATGGCCTCTACCCGCTCGCCCGACAGTCGCGCGCTGCTGATCTCGACGTGGACGTCGGCCGCGTTCGCCGTGGTCGCACTGGTGTGGGGACTGGCGACAGGGTCGCAGCTGATCGTGTTCGACGGGCTGTACTCGTTCGCGAGTGTCGGGTTGTCGCTGGCGGCGGTGCTCGCACTGCGCACTGCCCGCAAGGGCCCCGACGAGCGATATCCGTGGGGACGGGAGGCCTGGGAGCCGCTGACGGTCGTGGTGAAGGCGGCCGCGCTCGCGGGCCTGAGCATCTACGCACTCGTCAGTGCGGTCGGGGAGATCCTTGCCGGCGGGCGGGACATCGACGTCGGATGGGCCCTGCTCTACGGCGTCGTCGCCACCGTGGCGGGCGCCGTCGTGTCGCTGATACTGCGGCGGCGCGCCCGGGCAGGCGGATCCGACCTCGTCCGCGCGGAGGCTGCCGAGTGGGTGGGCGACACGCTGCTCAGCGTGGCCGTGCTCGCGGGGTTCGTCGTCGCTCTTGTGTTGGAGCAGACCGGGCGCTCCGACCTGGCGCGCTACGTCGACCCCGCCATGGTCGCGCTGGTCTCCGCGGCCTTCCTCCCCGTGCCGGCCAAGCTCGTCGTCTCGGGGTTCCGGGAGCTGCTGACGATGTCGCCTGCCCCGCACTTGCAGGCTCGCATCGCGGCCGCCGTGAGCGAGGTCGAGCGCACCTACCGGTTCGCGGAGTCGTTCGTCCGGGCGTCGAAGGTCGGCGGACGGCTGGACGTGGCGGTCGAGTTCGTGGTCGACGACGACTCGACCGCGCAGACGGTGCACCAGTTCGACGACGTGCGTGCGGATCTGGAGGCACGCTTCGAAGAGTTCGACCACCTGACGTCGATGTCGGTCGGGTTCACGGCCGACCGCAGGTGGGCCCTTTAGTCATCGCTGTAATCACCGCGGCAGTCACCGCCCGGCGTCCCCGAGACGCATCGGCTCCGGATCGTCCGCGAGCGCGACGACGGGGCGGCGGGTGATGCGGTGGCCGAGCAGCACGGGACGGTTCGCGTGACCCAGTAGCAGGGCCAGCAGCTCGTCGGCTCGGACCACCCCGTACCAGCCCTGCCTGGCCGGCTCCTCCCCGAACTCGGTGACGCCGTCGGCGCGGACCGTCGGCCCGGCCACGACCAGCGGTGTCGGCTCGCCTGCGTGCAGCAGCGAGTGGGTCGAGGGGGTGGCGTGGTCCCCGGTCACGGCCACGATCGCGCGCTCGGCGAGCGGGGCCAGTCCGGCGAGGCCGCGGTCGACGGCATCGAGGACGTCCCGCTTGGCGTGGGGGAGCTTCGTGTGTCCCGCCCCGTCTGTGGCCTTGGTGTGGACGTGGACGAACCGCGCGCCTGCCGTGATCAGCTCGTCGGCGGCCGCGAGCCGGGCCGCGAGATCCTCAGCGAGGTCGTCGATCGGGGCGAGGTGCCGCTGCGCCATGCCGAGCACCGTCGCCAGCCCGCGGTAGAGCCGGGTGCTCGTGACCGCCGCGCCGGCGACACCGTTCTGTTCCATGAACGTCGGGACGGCACCGCGCACGCCGGACCACTTCGTCGTGAGGACGTCGAGCGCGGGCAGTCCACGCGCGGCCCGGTCGGCGTTGACGGGGTTGCGGACCAGGCGCTCGCGGGCGATGCGGAGGATGCCGGTGAGGTCCCGGGCGAGGGCCTCAGCGCCGGGGCTCGTGGCGACGGGCCGCAGCCACGGGTGGAACGTCTCGAAGAACGGGTCGGAGTCCGTCACGTCCGCGCACGAGTGACCCGCGAGGGTGAGCACGGCCTCGCCGCGCCCGCCGAGGGGACACAGCGCCGCACCCTCACGTCCGAGCACGGGAGCGAGATCGCGCAACAGGGCGTCGGCGTCCGTGCCGTCGGACGGTCCGGCGCGTCCCGTGATCCACAGCTTGTCGCCGTCGGCCCGGGACGTGCGCAATGCGGCATGGGTGATCGCCACGCCCGGCTCGACGTCGAGGCCGGCACCGAGAGCTTCCAGCACAGCCCGGCCCACGAAGGGGACGGGCGAGTAGCCGAACATCGCCCAGTGCGCGAGCTCCGAGGTGGGCGCGCGTCCCCAGCCGAACGGGAGGTGCCACCCGCTGGCGCCGCGGCGGGCGAGCGCGTCGAGGTTCGGGGTGGCGGCGGCTTCGGCAGGCGTACGGCCTGCGAGCTCCGGGATCGGCCGGTCGCCCAGGCCGTCGAGAACGACGAGCACGATGGGCAACCGGTCGTCGAGCACCTTCGGCTCAGTGGTCATCGCGGGCTCCGTGCGCTGCGAGCAGCTCACGCAGCAGGGGGACGGAAGAAGTCGCCACGAGCTCCTCCCACGCCTCGCCTGCGGCGAACCGCCTCCGGATCTCCGAGGCCGACACGTGCCCGGCCGGGTCGCCGTCGAGGAGCTGGACCTCGTAGCCGCCGTCGGCGAGCAGGCGTGCCTTGTGCCGCTCCCAGTCGCTGTAGGCGCGCACGACCTGGCGGGCCGCCTGCGGCACGTACTCGTGCCAATGCTGGGGCCTGGTCAGGTCGAAGGGAACGACGGTCGACCGGCCGGTGAGGTCACGCTCCGCGAGCGCGACGGCGAGCAGCCACGCCCGCTCGAAGTAGGTGAACGGGTTGGCCGACGCGCGGTGGCGGTGCTGCGACGTGGCCTCCTCGTGCCGTGCCCCGAGGTCGGGGTTGGTGACCGCTACGACCAGATGATCGGCATCGCGGAGCGCGATCTCGAAGAGCTCGAGATGCTGGCGGTGCACCGGCTGGAACCGGCCGGTGACACACACCAGGGCCGTCAACGCGGCTCCTCGGCCCGCGCCCGCAGCAGCCCTCTGGCGATGGCGTTGCGTTGGATCTCGACCGTGCCGGCCGGGATGCGGAGGTTGCGTGCGACGCGGAAGAGCTTCTCCTCGGGCGAGCCCTGCAGCAGCCCGGTGGCCCCGCGGACCTGGACGGCGTTGTCGGCGACCCGGAAGAACGCCTCGTCGTTGATCACCTTGACCAGGCTGATCAGCCGGGGCGCGTCCCGATGCAATGGCATCGCGAACGGGCCCATCTCATCGAGCTCCGCCTGGGCGACGAGCGACGTGGACCGCGCCTGGTAGATGTCGGCGTCCATGTTCGCGAGCAGGTGCTGCACGGCCTGCAGCTCGCCGATGGGCCGGCCGCCGGAGCGCCGGTCGCGGGCGTAGCGCAGCGACCGTTCGAGCAGCCAGTTGCCCCAGCCCGCACACATCCCGCCGCGGCAGAGCCTCCGCCAGTTGATCCACATCATCGCCAGCCCGAACCCGTCGCCGATCTCGCCGACGACGTTCTCCGCCGGAATCCGGACGTCGGTGAACTCCAGCTCACCGGTCAGTCCGTCGCCCAGCATCGTGGGGATGTCGGATCCGCGACGGACGCCCGGCGCGTCGGCATCGACCAGGAACATCGAGAGCGACCGGGTGCCGGCGCCCGGCTCCGTCACGGCGACGACCTGGAGGACGTCGGCGAAGTGCGCGTTGGTGATCCAGGCCTTGTGCCCGTTCAGGATCCAGTCGCTGCCGTCGGGTCGGGCGTGGGTCGACATGGCGAGCACGTCGGATCCGACGTCCGGTTCGGTGTTGGCGAACGCCACGGTGATCTCGCCGGCGATCAGCGGGTCCAGGTACTGCTCCCGGGCCTGCGGCGAACAGTGCTCCACGGCGGGGTTCGGCCCCTCGGTCCAGGCCAGCCCCGCCAGCCCGAGGCCGAGCCCGGCACGGCGGTAGACGAACTCCTCGACGTGGTGCATCTCGACGCGCGAGAAGCCGCCGCCACCGACCTCGGCGCTGGTGTGCGGCGCATAGAGGCCGGCCTTGCCCGCTCGGCGCTGCACCTCGCGCCGCGCCTCCCACACCAGGGGATGCATCCGACCGGCCTCGTCGAGGCGGGGTTGCCAGGCCGAACCGACGTCCTGGCGGGCGAGCTCCTCCTCGAGCGGCGCGACGTCATCGTCGAGGAAGCGGCCGAACCGTGCGGTGTAATCCGCAACCCGCTGGCCCGGGGTGATGACGGCGTTGCCGCTCCGCGTCATCGAAACGATCTCCTTTACCGGACTGTGAACGATGTTCATTGTTCTGAACGCTATTCGCACGCTAGCTTCGCCGCAGCCGATACGGAAGGGGAGCCATGGCGGAGACCACACGTGCCGACCGCCGCGGCGCGGTCGTCGAGGCGAAGCGGGCGATCATCCTCGAGGCAGCCCTGCGCGTCTTCACGACCGCCGGCCTGCGCGGCGCCAGCATGCGCGCGATCGCCAAGGAAGCCGGTTACGTGCCCGGTGCGATCTACGCCTATTTCCCCAGCAAGGAACACATCTACGCCGCCGCGCTCGGCGAGTCGCTGACGAGGCTCCGTGCGGCCACCGAGGCCGCCGCCGCATCCGCCGACGATGCCCGAAGCCGCTTCGCCGCCGCGGGCCTCGCGTTCTTCGACTTCTACGACGCCCACCCCCGTGACCTCGACCTGGGCTTCTACCTTCTCGGCGGCGGCATCGCGCCACGCGGGCTCTCCGACGACCTCAACCGCGGACTCAACGCCGCGCTGCTCGCCACCCTCGATCCCGTTCGGCAGGCCGCGGGCGAGCTGAGCGCCGACACCGACCGCGCGACCGCCGCAACCGCCGACGTGTTCGCCCACGCCTCGGGGCTGCTCCTGCTCGCCCACACCCGTCGGCTGGACCTGTTCCGGCTCGACGCCCGCGAGCTGATGCGGCGCCACCTCGTACAGCTCGCCGAAAGCCTCACCTCCTGAGCGCGCCGGAGACCCATTCGTCGAGCAGTTCGAGGGCGACGGGCCGTGGTCGACCTCCGTGTATCACCGATATGGACGTATCACCAATACGGACGAAACCGTCCTAAGAGCGCGAAGACGACACCACTCGCGACTTGGAGACAGCCTTGACCCAGGCTCCGGAACTGCCCCGTGAGGACGTCAACGAACCCGTACCCGCTGAGCAACCACTACACCTGCCTCGCGTCCTGACCAACCTGAGTCACGGCGGCCACGTGGCCGGCGACGACGTGAACAAGGTGGACCCGAACCGCGACCCGGACGACTCGATGCGCTGGGCGCGGGTGCGGGCGACGAGCACCCCCTTCGGCTACATGTTCGACAAGCTGCGCGGCGTCTACCCCGCTGCGCACCTGCCGGTCGAGCCCTCTGCAGGCGTGGTGGCCTCGTTGAAGGCTTTGGGCACGGCCATGGCGGAGCAGCCCGGCGACCCGACCGGCGGGGACTCGGACATCCCGCCGATCTACACGTACTGGGGTCAGTTCGTCGACCACGACCTGACGGCGAATACCGACCGCGACGAGGACATCAGCATCACCGAGGTGCCCTTCGAGCCGCTCCGGCCCGAGAAGGTGATGCGGGACCTGCGCAACCTGCGCCAGCCCCGGCTCAACCTGGACTCCGTGTACGGGCACGGGCCGGCTTCGTCGGGGCAGCAGGATCAGGTTCCCTACACAGGACATCGCCTGGTCATCGGCCCGTTGACCCCGGCCTCGCTCCCCGGGCAGGCGGTGCTGCCCGGCGCCGATCTCCCACGGGTCGACAAGAAGGCGCAGATCGGGGACGGCCGCAACGACGAGAACCTCATCGTCGCGCAGCTTCACCTGGGCTTCCTGAAGTTCCACAACGCGGTTCTCGACTGGTTCGCGGCGAACCCGACCAGCCACGTCACCGGCGACGGGAGCTTCGAGCGGGCCCGCCAGCTGGTGGAATGGCATTACCAGTGGATCACGGTGCACGACTTCCTGAAGAGGATCGCGCAGCCCGAGGTCGTGGACGACCTGCTGAACGGCCGCATCGAGCCACGGTTGGCGCTGTCCACGAACACGCCGCAGGACGAGGTCTTCATGCCGCTGGAGTTCTCGGTCGCCGCGTACCGATTCGGCCACAGCATGGTCCGCGCCGCGTATGACTGGAACATCAACTTCGGCGTCCCCGAGAACGGCGTTTTGCGCGCGCCGTCGTCGCCCTTCGAGCTGTTGTTCCTCTTCACCGGCGGCGGCGGATTCGCCGATGATGCTCCGACGCTGCCGGACAACTGGCCGGCACAGTTCGAGCGCCTCACCGGGTTCGAGCTACGGCCGGATGGCACGGACGAGGCGGTGCCAGTGCGCTGCGCGCGCAAGATCGACACCCACCTCGCGCCGCCGCTGGCTGATCTCCTCAACGAGGGGGAGGGACAGACCTCTGATCGGATCAAGCGAATCCTGAAGCGGTTGGCGGTCCGCAATCTCCTGCGCGGCTACCGGTTGGCCATCCCCACGGGGCAGGCCGTGGCCCGCACGCTCGGCGTCGAGCCGCTGAGCGAGCAGGAGCTGATCAAGGACACGCCGCCGCCCTCGCCGCTTCACGACGCACTGGTCGACGGCGGGTTCATCGAGGAAACGCCGCTCTGGTTCTACGTGCTCAAGGAGGCGGAGGTCCTGGAGCAGGGTGATCGACTCGGACCGGTGGGCAGCCGGATCGTGGCCGAGACGATCCTCGGTCAGCTGCGCGCCGACCCGACCTCGTTCGTCAACCAGAACTGGGATCCCACCCAGGGAGTGACGACCGGCCCGGCCGATACAGACGTGGTCGACTCGATCATCACGTTCCTGCGGTTCGCCGGAATGCACACGTAGACGAGGACCCGTAGCGCGTGCGGGCGGGAGGAGTGCGGTGCGCCTCCCTCCCGCACGTGCGTCTCGGAATGCTCCGGGTGACGACGGCCGGCGTCGGCCGGGAGGGCGTCGAGAAATTTTTCCAGGCGGATCGAACCGATCGACGTGCCGCTGCGAACGAATGGTGTGAGGATCCCGCGGGTGGCAGATGTCGCCGACACACCGCGCGCGCCCGACCGGAACGGTCCCGGCGGGGACGTGCCTGCCGTCGGTGATGCCGCCGGCAGGTCCGACGAGGAGCTCGTGCGGTCCGTGGTGGACGGCGCCGAGTCCGGGCTGGCCGCGCTCTACGACCGCTACTGTCGGCGCGCCTACTCCCTTGCCCGCCGTGTGTGCGTGGACGACGGGCTGGCCGAGGAGGTGGTGCAGGAGGTGTTTCTCGCCTTCTGGCGGGAGCCGCGGCGCTACGACCCCCGCCGCGGCAGCTTCGGCACGTGGATCCTTGCTGTCGTGCACCACAAATCGGTCGACGTGGTCCGGCGCGAAGCGGCGATCCGGCGGCGGACCGTGCCTGCTGCCGAGGAGGGCAAGGAGCGACCCGCCGACACAGGTCCGGGTGCGGACCACGGTGCGCTGCGTGCCGTCGAGGCGGGCCATGTCCGGGACGCGCTGAGCGCGCTACCACCCGACCAGCGCCAGGCACTCGCCCTGGCCTACTTCGGCGGATACACGCAGCGAGAGGTCGCCGCGATCACGGGCGTCCCGCTGGGCACGGTGAAGTCGCGGATGTTCAACGGGGTACAGCGGTTGCGCAGCGCCCTCGGTCCCGTGCTGGGAGACGTCTCCGCCGATCTTCCTGGTGGTGCCAGATGAACGCCCCGGGCTCTGACGAGCCGAGGTCCTGTCCGATGAACGATCAGGCGGTTGCCTGGGCGCTGCAGGCGCTCGAACCCGACGAGGAGCAGGCCATGCGGACCCACCTCCCGGGCTGCCGCTCCTGCCGGGACATGGTGCGGGAGACCGAGCTCGTCATGGGGGAGCTGGGAGCGTCCGTGGAGCCTGTCGACCCTCCGGCCCGGCTACGCGAGAACATCCTCGCCGCGGCCGCCGAGACCCCTCAGGCTCGCCCCGTGGAGACCTCCGTCGCGGAGGAACCCGACTCCGGGGGCGCCGCAGCCGCGGGCGCGGTCGTCCGGCCGGCTCCCCGCGGCAGCGCGCGCTGGTGGATGGGCTCGCGCCGGCGTCTCGTCGCCGCGGCCGTTGCGGTGGTGGCGGTGCTCGGCACCGCCGGCGGCCTGGTCGCGCACAACATGCAGGGACAGCAGCGGGATGTTCAGATCGCGCAGCCGCAGACGCTGGACGGCCTCGTCGGCCAGCTCCAGAGGCCCGGCACCAGCCGCGCGACGCTCAGCACGAGCACGGGGGAGGCGGTCGCGGCCGTGCTCGTCAGCCCCTCGGAACGGACCGTGGTGACCGCCGGTCTGCCGCCGAACAACCGCGCCGACACCACATACGTCGTCTGGGGCCTGGGAGCCGGTGACCCGCGCCCGCTGGGCGCGTTCGACGTGCTCGCCCCGGGAGCGGGCGTTCACGACGTCGGCGCAGTGACCGCGGGCCCGGAGTTCTCCAGCTACGCGATCTCGCTGGAGCCCGGTCGCTCCCTGCCCGCCACGCCCACCACGGTCGTGGCCAGCGGAGCGGTGCAGACCTGACCAGCGGCGGGATCGGGCGAACCGGTCCGGCGCGGCGTTCGAACGTCGTTGCATGAGCGTATCCACGTACCCGGCTCCTCCGTCGACCTCGGGCATTCCGCGGGTCGTGGCCGGAATGATCGGCGGACTGGCCGTCGGTGCGGCGCTCGCCTCCGGGCATCTCGTGGCGGCCCTGATCTCGCCGTCGTCCTCGCCGTTCCTGGCCGTGGGTGACACGGTCATCCGGTTCTCCCCGCAGCCCCTCACCGAGTTCGCCAAGACGACGTTCGGCACCGCCGACAAGCCGGTGCTTCTCGGTGGGATGGCGGTCGTGCTGGCGATCCTCGCCGTCCTCACGGGCCTGCTCGCCCGCAGGCGAGCGGCACCCGGTGTCTCTGTGGTGGTCGTGCTCGGACTGCTCGGATTGGGGGCGGCGATCCTCGCTCCGGCGTTCACCCCGCGGGATCTGGTGGCTCCGTGCGTGGCGCTCGTGGTGGGTGTCACGGTGTTCGGAGTGCTCCACGCGCTCGCGCGGCGCACCTACTCCGGGACGGCTCAGGAGCCCGGTCCGGGCCAGGTGTCGCGGCGGGCCGTGCTGGTCGGGACGTCGGCGGCGGTGGCCGTCGCATCGCTCGCTTCCGCCGGGGCGGGACAGTTCCTCGGGCGCGGTGTGGAGGACTCCCGGCGGAGGGTGACCGAGCGTCTCGCGCGACTGCGCCTTGCCGAGCGGGCCCCTGCCATCCCGCCCGGATCGGCGTTCCCCGAGCTGGGCACCCCGACCTTCCTGACGCCGAACCGGGACTTCTACCGGATCGACGTCGCACTGCGGATCCCGGCACAGCGGGCCGAGGACTGGGCGCTGCGGATCCACGGCATGGTCGAGAACGAGCTCACGCTCACCTTCGACGACCTGCTCGCCCGTCCGCTCGTGGAACGCACGATCACCATGACCTGCGTGTCCAACCCGGTCGGCGGCGAACTCGTCTCCACGGCGAACTTCATCGGGGTCGACCTGCGCCGCGTGCTGCTCGATGCAGGCGTCCGGCCCGGGGCGGACCAGGTATTCGCGACGAGCGTCGACGGTTGGTACACCGGCACCCCCACGGACGTCGTTCTCGAGGAGGGGCGCGGCGCGCTGCTCGCGGTGGGCATGAACGGCGAGGCGCTCCCACCCGAGCACGGATTCCCGGTCCGCATGGTTGTGCCCGGCCTCTACGGCTACGTCTCGGCCACGAAGTGGCTGACCGATCTCGAGCTCACCACTTTCGGCGCCGAATCCGGCTACTGGCTGGAGCGCGGCTGGGCGCAGAAGGCGCCGATCAAAACCCAGTGCCGCATCGACGTCCCACGCGGCTTCGCGACGGTCCCAGCGGGACGGGTCACCGTCGCCGGAATCGCCTGGTCCCAGCCCACCGGAATCAGCCGGGTGGAGGTGCGCATGGACGGAGGCCCCTGGAAGGAAGCCGGTCTCGCGGACGAGGTGAACCCCCGAACCTGGCGAATGTGGCGCGCCGAATTCGAACTGGCGCCCGGTAGCCACACCGTGCAGACGCGAGCCACCGATCGGAACGGAAACACCCAGACCGAGATGCGCGCCGACCCGATCCCGGACGGCGCATCCGGATGGCCGGCCACCATTTTCACCGTGGCCTAGGCGACCGTATTCCCGTCGTCAGAAAGTTATCTCCGCCGGCGAACCGGAACCGCCCACGGATCGAATGCTCGACGAGCCCGGATACACCGGGTCGAGTTCGAGGAGGAAACCGTGCGAAAGACCCAGCGATTCGCTGCCGTCGGAATTCTGGCCGCTCTGGCCGTGGCTCTGGCGGCTTGCGGCGGCTCTGAGCAGCCGGCTGCCGGCGGCGCGATGGCCGCCCCTCCCGCGCCGATGAGCGCCGCTCCTGCGGCGGCCGACGGCGTCACCACCAACGCCGATGTGTTCGGTCCGGCCTGCGGCAAGCTCCCGCAGGGTGACGCGCCCGGCTCGCTGAACAACATGGGCCCGCAGCCGGTGGCCAGCGCGGCAAGCACCAACCCGCTGCTGACCACCCTGGTCACCGCGGTCAAGGCGGTGCCCGGGCTCGCCGACACCCTGAACTCGCAGAAGGGCATCACAGTGTTCGCTCCGTACAACGGGGCGTTCGACGAGGCCAAGTCGGCCATGGGCGACGAGGCGTTCAGCGCGCTGCTGGCCGACCAGCAGCAGCTCGGCGGCCTGCTGTCCTACCACGTCGTCCCGAAGCGCTACGACGCCGAAGGCCTGGTCGAGGCCGGGAAGGTCACCGAACTCGCAGGTGGCGACGTCACGATCGGTGGCACCGCCGCCGCGCCGACCGTCACCGACGGCCAGGGAAACACCGCGAACGTGCTGTGCGGCAACATCCCGACCTCGAACGCCACCGTGTTCGTGATCGACAAGGTGCTCATGCCGGCCGGCTGACCCTGCTGCCGGGCCCGGGGCGCCCAGCGCCCCAGGTCTCCGGCCGTTCGCGAGGTGCGTCAGGCGACGGCTGCGGCCATCCGCCGGACGGCCTCGGTGAGCAGCGTCTCCGACGTGCCGACGTTCAGCCGCGCGAAGCCGCGGCCGGGCGTGCCGAAGCCCGGGCCGGGTTCGAGCGCGACACGACCCCTGGAGAGAAATGCGGCCGCGGGGTCGTCGCCGAGATCGAGCGCCCGGCAGTCCAGCCATGCCAGGTAACCGGCCTGGGGCTCCCGGTAGCCGACAGAGGGCAGGTGCTCGGCCAGCAGGGTCGTGAGGAGGCGATGCCTGCCGCTCACCTCGTCGATGATCTGGTCGAGCCAGTCGTCACCCTGATCGAACGCGACTTCCGACGCGATGACGCCGAGCAGGCCCGCGCGGTACTGAAGCTCCTCGGGCAACCGGTCGAGCTCGGCGTCGACCTCGTCGGAGCCGGCGATGGCGAGGGCGCATTTCAGCCCCGCCGTGTTGAACGCCTTCGAGGCCGAGGTGAACATCACCGAGCGGGAGTCGCCGAGCGACGCGAACGGCGTGTGCCGCGCGCCCGGCAGGGTGAGCGGGCCGTGGATCTCGTCCGAGAGCACGAGCACGCCGTGGCGTTCGGCCAGCGCGGCGACCGCTTCGAGCCGCTCGCGCTCGAGCACACGGCCGGTCGGATTGTGGGGGTTGCAGAGCAGGAAGGCCTTGGCGCCGGCGACGAACGCGCGCTCGAGCCCGTCGAGATCGAGCTCGCCGTCGGCCAGTGGCACCTCCACGATCCGGCGGCCGGCCTCCCGGATGTCGACGAAGAACGGCGGGTAGACCGGCGGGGTGATCACGACGCCGTCGCCCGGGGCCGTGAGCACTCGCAGCACCTCCACGACACCGGTCATCACATCGGGCACCACCCGCATACGCCCGGCATCGGGCGACCAGCCGAAGCGCCGCTTGGCGAATCCGGCAAAGGACTCGAACACGCCTCCCGGCTCGGCGTAGCCGAGGTCGCCGATCTCGATCGCCTCGAGCAGAGCATCGCGGATGGGAGGTGCGAGCGAGACGTCCATCTCCGCGACGAAGGCGGGCAGGACGTCGGACGGGTACTCGACCCACTTCGAGCTTCGGCGGCGCTGGAGCATCGGCAGTTCGAGGAACACCCGGGCGATGCTGCCATAAATGGGGTGCTGAACTCGGGGTCGAGAAGCCGGTCGCGACGAAATGCGCGGGTTGTCCGCAGGGTGTGCGTCCCCGGCGGCCGGGTGTCCGAGTTCACCTCCTGCTGCTCACCCGCAGGCAAGGGACACGGCGGATCCCCGATACCGACGGGGCGAACACGCGTTCCGCTGACGTCCGCCCGCTCCGCGCTGAACCGCATCCGCACCACGATCCGTTTCCGATGCGAGTCCGGCGTACTCGCAGTCGCGGCGCTCGTATCGCCGGCGTCGAAGAGATGAATGGAGGCGGCGATGGCAGCGTCAGCGGACAATCCTCCGCCGGTCACCCCCGAGTTGCGAGAGCGTGCCCGGCAGAACCCGGGATCTTGGGTCTATTCAGTGGATCCCGCATATCAGGATGTCGACGATGTGCCTGAGTGGGCCGTGGTCGGTGCGTACCGGGTGGACGAGAACGGCGAGATCGCCGAAGAGTTCATCCCCAACCCCCGCTACCGCCCATCCCCGGTGGCATTGGGATTCGCGGCTCCCGCCAATGTGCTGGAGGAAGCCATGCAGAAAGCGGTCACCGGACACGGCGGCGCCCGTGAGGTTCGGGCAGCCCTGCGGGATGCAACGGTCTTCACCCCGTTCACCCCGAGCCGGGACGGCCTGATCGTGCTCGACGACGGCCTGGGCCACGGTGTCGTGCACGCGTTCACCTCGGAGCTCTACCTCCCCGACGTTGTGGTCTGGCGGCATTGGGAACGACTGCAGGTGCGAGAGATCGCGCCCCTGCTCGGCGACTGCTACCTCGTGCTCGACCCGGGGAGCGCCATGGAACTGCGTGTTGCCGGCACGGGCCTCGACCGGTTGTGACGTGCGTCGGACCGGACGTGAGGCGAGAGAGCTTGAGCACGAAGCCGGGGATGAACCTGGATGGTCATTAAGCTGATCATCTGGTCGCGGCCGCCGGCCGCACGGCCCCTCGGGCACACATCCGGAAAAGGGGAAACTCTGCATGTCCTATCTCGAGACCGGTGACTCGACGCTCTTCTACACGGTCACCGGCAGCGGAACGCCGGTGGTGCTCGTGCACGGCTGGACCGCTGACTCGACCGACTACTCGTGGCTCATTCCGTTGTTGGAGAAGCATTTCCGTGTCATCGCGTACGACCTCCGAGGTTTCGGTAAGTCGGCTCCGGCCGACGCGTACGGCATGGATCGCCAACTCGATGATCTGACGGCGGTCATCGAGCACGTCGCAGGCGAGCCCGCTCTGGTCGTCGGGCATTCGCTCGGTGGGGCGATCGTCTCCTCGATGGCGGCGGAGCGCCCGGAGCGCCTGCTCGGGGTCGTCGCCCTGGACGCGCCGTACGCGGCCGGGGAGGGCGCTCGAGCGGGTACCGAGGGGATGCGGGAGCGACTGGCCGGGGAGCACCCCCAGGAGGTCGTGAAGTCGTTCTTCAGCCAGGTCAGCTTCACCGACCAGACGCCCGACTGGCTGCGCACCTTGGTGCTCCGCCGAGTGGAGTCGGTGTCGTCGGCGATGATCCAGGCAGGTTTCGCGGCGCTCTGGGACCACGCCCCCATCGCGTTCCGGCCGGAGTCCGACCGCTACCTCTCCCGGCGCACCGGCCCCGTGCTGGTCATCCACAAGAACGCCGCCAGCGCGGCGTACGAGGAGACGACCTTCCAGCACCCCGCCTCTCGGACCGTCGTCCTGCCGGGAGCCGGCCACTGGGTACAGATCGAACGCGCCGAGGAAGTGAGCGCGGCCATCCTGGATTGGTGGCCGACCGCACGAGCCGGGTAGCGCGAGTATGGGTGGTGGCCCTACGACAGAGGGAGACGTGGTGGACGGAGCGCTGACACGCAAGGGAGCGGCCACGCGAGCCCGCATCATCGAGGGTGCGGCCGAGGTGCTGCGAGAGAAAGGGGTGGCCACCACCACCCTCGACGACATCCGTCTGCGCACCGGCACCAGCAAGGGGCAGCTGTTCCACTACTTCCCGGACGGTCGCGACCAGCTGCTCCTCGCCGTCGCCGAGTACGAGGCGAACCGGGTGCTCGACGACCAGCAGCCCGATCTCGGCTGCCTGACGTCGTGGTCGGCGTGGTACCGCTGGCGTGATCTCGTGCTCGAGCGGTACCGCGCGCAGGCGGACACGTGCCCTCTCGGCGCGCTGTTCCTGGAGGTCGGGCGGGCCACACCCGGCGCGAGGGCAGTGACCCAGCACCTCCTCGTCACGTGGCAGGCCGCGCTCGCCGCCGGCATCCGCGCGATGCAGGAGCAGGGTGAGATCCCGGCCTCGCTCGACGTCGACCAGGCCGCGGCCGCGCTGCTGGCCGGGATCCAGGGTGGGGTGACGATCATGCTGTCCACCGGGCAGAGCACGCACCTCGAAGCCGCGCTGGACACCGGCATCGCCCGCCTGCGCGCCCTCGGTGCCGACCTCGCCACGACCTGAACTTCCCGCGACGCCCGCGGTTACGTGTGTTCGTCCGGTGTCCGATCGACCGTGAGGCCGATCCCGTTGATCCACAGGCGCGTCAGGGTGTCGATCGCGGTGCTGCGATCGTGCTCCTGGCCGTAGGTGAGCCACACGCGCGTCGCGTGACCGACCATCGCCGCGAGGGCGTCACCGGCATGGCCGGGATCGAGCCGGGGGTCGACGATCCCCGCTTCCTGCCACCGTCGAAGGCTCCGCGTGATGCGTTCGGCCGACGCCTGGTGGGCGGCCAGGCGCAGCGGCATCAGTTCGGGGTGCACCGACATCGCCTCGTCCGCGCGCATCGTCAGCGTCGCGAACTGCTTGTGCCCGTCGAAGTAGTGCGCGATCGCCTGCCGGATCCGCCCTGCGGCGTGCTCCCGCCGGGCCTGCGGGGAGACCCGCGGCCGGTCGGCGGGGGGATCCGGCACCTGCGGCAGGTCCGCGATCATCTCCCGCATCACCGCGGTGAACACGTCCTGCTTCGAGGAGAAATAGGTGTAGAACGAGCCGACCGCGGTGCCCGCCTGCTCTGCGATGTCGCTGACACGCACGTGGTGGTAGCTCTCCCGCTCGAAGCACGTGCGGGCCGCCGTGACGAGGGAGGCTCGGGTGCGTCGGGCCCGCGCACTCAGGGCCTTGCCTGCCTCCCCGTCGTCCTGCGCCGGCGGCTCCGCGCCCATGACCTCCCGGTACGCCTGTTCCTTCGACCCGAAGTGGGCGTAGAAGGTGGACACCGACACCCCGGCCTCGCGCGCGAGGTTCGCGATGTGGGTGTCGGTGTAGCCACGCGTGCGGAACAGTTCTTCGGCCACGCGGTCGAGCGCCGCCTGCTGCCTCGTGCGTCCCCGTGGAACGGTTCGCCCGGTCACGCCGGCACGTCTTCACGCGTTGTGTCGCCGCACCCCTCTGCGGCGGCAGCGGCGTTCGGTTGTGGATCCACCGGCCGAACGTACCGGGCGGGTAGTCAAGAAGCGTTCTGCTCCAGGATGCGGCGGGGGTTGTCCACCAGCATCGTGGTCAACTGCTCCTCGGTCACCCCCGCCTTGCGGAGCGCGGGCAGGACGTCGTCGACGATGTGGGTGTAGTTCCAGTCCGGGGCGGCCTGCTCCTTGAAACCGGCCGGGAACCAGTCGATGTGGCACGACGCGTCGTGGGACAGCACCACACGGTCGGCGAGCCCATCAGCGGCGAGTGCGGCGACGGTCGCCACCCGCTCGTCGCCCGGCAGCAGGAAGTCGAGCCCGAAGCGATCCATCCCCACGTACGAGCCGTTGTCGATGAGCTCGTGCAGGTAGTCGAGGTCGGCCGTGTCACCGCTGTGGCCGAGCACGACCCGCTCGAGGTCGACGCCCTCGCGGCGCAGCACCTCCTGCGCGACCAGCCCGGTGCGGTGGCCTGCGCTGGTGTGCACCGTGATCGACACCCCGGTGCGTTTGTGCGTCTCCGCGACCGCCGTCATCACGCGCTCGACGCCGGGGGTGAGCTCGGCCTCGATGGCACATTTGAGGAACGCCGCCTTGATCCCGGTGCCCGCGATGCCCGTGGTGATGTCCCTGACGAACAGGTCGACCAGCAACTCCTCGCCGCCCAGGAGCGTGCCCGGGCCTTGGAACAGCAGGAACGGTGGGATGTCGCCGAGGGTGTAGAGCCCGGTGGCGGCGACGATGTTGATGTCAACCTGCTCGTTGACGCGGGCGATCCGCGCGATGTCACGCCCGAGGCCGACCACGGTGGGGTCGACGATGGTGCTCACCCCGCGGTCCTTCAGCGTCGTCAGCCGCGTGACGGCGTCTGCGATGCCCTGCTCCTCGTCCCACCAGTCGGGGTAGTTGCGTCGCATCTCCTCGTTGAGCACGAACACGTGCTCGTGCATCAGCACGGTGCCGAGATCGCCGGCCTCGACCGGCCCTCGAACCGTCTCCACCTGTCCCACCAGCCCGCCTCCATCGTCGTCCAGCTGCCGTCAGAATCATAACCGAGATTGACGTCGGATTCAGATCTGGTGGATTTCGGGCGAACGGTTCTTCTGGCTGGTTATCGGGGTTTCACCGCCGATAATCCGACCGGCTGTTGACGACCCGGCACGCGCATGATCGGGTGGAGAACGTGCAGGTCGGAGCACTGATCTGGATAACGGGCTTCTATTCCGTATCCGTACGTACCCGGTCCTGGAATTGTCGGATGCCGCCGCGCAGGAGGGGAGCGCGACCATGCGCTGGAGCTGCGATGAATCGACCATCACGACGCCGCTGACCCGGGAGTACGGGCTCCGGCACCCGTTCGTGGGCGCCGGCATGGCCTTCGTGGGCTACCCGCCGCTGGCTGCGGCAGTGAGCAACGCCGGAGGCCTCGGTGTCATCGGCGCCAGCCCCGACCCGCCGCCCAGCCTGCCGGTGATGGTCGCGGAGCTGCGTGAGCTGACCGACCGGCCGTGGGGCGTGGACCTGATCTGTGCCGAGACCGGCCTGGGTCCGGCCTGCACCGACGGGCACATCGACGCGTGCGCTGAGCTCGGCGTGCCGCTGGTGGTGTTCCACCACGATCCTCCGCCGGCCGCCTGGGTGCGCAGGCTCACCGGCGCGGGCGTGCGCGTCTGGATGCAGGTGTCCTCGATGGAGCTCGCCACCGCGGCGGCCGGGCTCGGCGTCGAGGGACTGGTGGCGCAGGGCGTGGAAGCCGGGGGTCACGCCCGAGGGGTCGTGCCGCTGCACGAGCTGCTCGCCGGGATCCGCACGCGGTTCCCCGAGCGGCTGCTGCTCGCGGCGGGCGGAATCGCCGACGGGGCGGGTGCCGCCGCTGCGCTGCGGGCAGGCGCAGACGGCGTGTGGGTCGGAACCAGGCTCGTCGCGTCGGCCGAGAGCCACGCCCACCCGGAGTACAAGCGACGCCTCGTCGACGCCGCCGGGCCGCCCGTGATGACCATCGCCTTCGGGCCCGAATGGCCCGGGCAGTGCTACCGCGTGCTCCCCACGCGCACGGCCGCCGAGTGGGCCGGCCGCGAGGATCGCCTTCCCGACCCGCCGCCCACCACCGTCATCGGGCACACCGTCCTGTTCCCGCACAGCGCGCGGCTGCCCTACGACATGCCCAAGTTCAGCGCCATCCCGCCTATCGCGGACACCACTGGTGACTGGGACGAGATGGCGTACCCGGCGGGTGAGGGCGTCAGCCTCATCCGCGACGTCCCACCCGCTGGACAGGTCGTCACCACCATGATGAGCGAGGCACACCGCCTGCTCTCGGCGAGCTGAGCGGGACCTTCGGTGGAGGAGGAGAACGTGGCCGACGCGCGAGAGCGGGCGCAGAGGTTCTGCGAACGGTTCGGGCTGCAGGTGCCGATCCTGCAGGCGCCGATGGCGGGATCGTCCCCACCGGCGCTGGCCATCGGAGTGGCCGAGGCCGGCGGCATGGGCGCCCGCGGCGTGCTGCAGGACTCCCCGGCGGGCATCGCCGACTGGGTGGAGCAGTTCCGCTCGGGGTCCTCCGGTGCCTTCCAGCTGAACGTCTGGATCCCGGACCCGCCTACCGGTGACCCCGCCGAGCGCGAACGCAGAGTCGAGCAGGCCCGCGAGTTCCTCGGCCGGTTCGGCACGCCCGGAGAGGCCGCGGGGCCCGTGCCGCCGGTGTTCGAGGAGCAGTGCGAAGCCATGCTGGCCGCGCGCCCCACGGTGATCTCCTCGATCATGGGCTTGTTCGAACCGGGCTACGTCCGCAGGCTGCACGAGCAAGGCATCGCCTGGTTCGCCTGCGCCACCACCCTGGAGGACGCGCTCGCGGCCCAGGAAGCCGGTGCGGATGCCGTGGTTGCGCAGGGTATGGAGGCCGGCGGCCACCGCGGCGCCTTCGACCAGGACGCCGCTGAGCGGACCGACGTCGGGCTGTTCGCCCTTCTTCCCTGGTTCGCCGACCACCTGCGCGTCCCGATCATCGCGACTGGTGGCGTGGCCGACGGACGCGGCCTCGCAGCAGCCCTGGCGCTGGGCGCGAGCGCGGTGCAGGTGGGCACCGCGTTCCTGCGCTGCCCCGAGACGAAGATCAGCAAGGAATGGTCCGCCGCCCTGGACGGCCTGGCCCCGGAGGCCACCATGACCACCCGCGCCTACACGGGGCGCGTGGCGCGCGCGGCACCCACCCCGTACCTCAGGGCGTGGACCGAACCCGGAGCCCCCCGCCCCGCCCCGTTCCCGGACCAACTGCGACTGGTCGGCCAGTGGCGACGGGGCACCCCGGACGGCCTGGACCGCGCCAACCTCTGGGCCGGCCAGAGCGCCGCCCTGGCGACCGAGGAACCCGCCGCGGCGGTGGTCAGCCGCATGTGGCGGGAGGCGTCCGACCTGCTCGCCTGACGGCCCAGCCGCCGATGATCGTTCCGAGATCAGAGTTTGCGCCCTGGGGAGGGCGGACAGCCCGATCTCACGGAGATCATCGCGGGGGTCCTGATTCCGCCGGCCGGCCAGCGACCCATGATCGTTCCGAGACCCGGGTTTCTGCCCCTGGGATGGCGCGCAGCCCGATCTCACGGCGATCTTGGTTGCGGTGATCGTTCCGAGGTTCGAGTTTCCGCCCCGTGGAGGGCGGATCGGCCGATCTCGTGGCGATCATCGCGCCGGAAGGCGGCGGGTTCCGACGGGCCTGCCAGGCAGCCACATGAACGTTCACAGGGTGGCTATTCGCCGCGGTGAGGGCGGGTCGGCCGATCTCGTGGCGATCATCGCTGGGAGGTACGCGTTCGGACGGGCCTGCCCGGCACCTTCATGATCGTTTCGAGGTTCGCGGATTCGCCCTCGGGAGGGCGCGGAGCCCGATCTCACGGCGATCTTGGTCGCGGTGATCGTTCCGAGGTTCGAGTTTCCGCCCCGTGGAGGGCGGATCGGCCGATCTCGCAGCGATCTTCGCGCAGGGAGACTCCGGCTCCGACGGGCGGGTCAGGATTAGCACGTGATGGTTCCGAGATCCGGGTTCTCGCCCTTACGAGGGCGGACCGGCGGATCTCGTGGCGATCTTGGCCGCGGTGATCGCGCCAGATCCGGGTTCGCGCTCTTACGAGGGCGGATCGACGGATCTCGTGGCGGCCATCGGGCCGGGGGGTGGCGGGCTCCGACGGGCGGCCAGGCGGGGGCATGATCGTTGCGAGGTCTGGGGTTTCGCCCCGGCGAAGGCAGATTGGCGGATCTCGCGGTGATCTTGGACGCGTTGATCGTGCCAGATCCGGGTTGTCGCCCTTGTGGGGGCGGATTGGCGGATCTCGTGGCGATCATCGCGCTCGGACCCTGGTTCCGGCGGCTGGCTCGGCGGCCCATGATCGTTGCGAGATCCGGGTTGTTGCCCTTGCGAGGGCGCGTCGGCGGATCTCATCGCGATCTTGGGCGCGCTGATCGTGCCCAGGTCCGGGCATTCGCCCTGTGGCGGGCGGGTCGGCCGGCCTCGTGGCGATCATCGCGCTCGGAGACCCCGTTCCGATGGGCTGGCTAGGCGGGCGCATGATCGTTCCGGGAGCAGGGTGTTCGCCCCGGCGAGGGCGGATCGGCGGATCTCGACGGTGATCTGGCCGCGTTGATCGTGCCCAGATCCGGGTTGTCGCCCTGTGGCGGGCGGGTCGGCCGGCCTCGTGGCGATCATCGCGCTCGGAGACCCCGTTCCGATGGGCTGGCTAGGCGGGCGCATGATCGTTGCGAGATCCTGGTTCTTGCCCTTGCGAGGGCGCGTTGGCGGACCTCGTGGCGATCTTGGCGTAGGTGGTCGTTGCGAGATCAGAGTTTCGGCCCTGTCGAGGGCGGATCGGCGGATCTCGTGGCGATCAACGCGCTCGGACCCTGGGCCGGTGGCTCGCTGGCTCGGCTGCCCATGATCGTTCGGGGATCTGGGATTTCGCCCCTCGAGGGCGCATAACCCGAACTCGTGGTGATCTTGGTGTGTTGATCGTTGTGAGATCAGGGTTTTCGCCCTGTCGAGGGCCGATCGGCGGATCTCGTCGCGATCATCGTTCTCGGATCTTGGGTGCTCGGCTGGCTCGGCGGGACCGTGATCTATCCGAGGTCACGATGTGCGCCCTTGCAGGGGCGCGTAGCCCGGTCTCGTCGTGATCTTGGCGCGCTGGGCCTGTTCGTCTCACGCTTCGGGAAAGCTCCACCTGGTCTGGCTGTACGGGGCCTTGCCGAAGCCGAACGCGGTGGTCGGCTCGATCCGGTACACCAGGGCCAGGCCGTTGCCGCCGGCGAAGCCGCCTTCGCGGACGTCGAAGTGCCACTCGCTGCCGTACTTCTTCTCCCACGCGTCGGCGAGGGCCTGCAGCCGGTGCGGGTCCGTCACCCGCTCGGCCCGGCCTTCGACCACCAGGTCCAGTCCGCCGTGCAGGGCGTTGGCTCCGGTGGTGAGGACGACGTGGGGGTTGGAGGCGAGATTGTGTGCCTTGCGTTCGTCCTCACCTGTGCAGATGTGCGGGGCGCCGTCGAGCCAGACGCTCAGCAACGGGGTGACGTGGGGGCGGCCGTCCGGTCGCACCGTGGACAACCAGGCCACTTCCGCCGCGGCGAACTGCTCCTGGGCACCTGCCCATGGGGTGGCCGTGGCTCCGGGATCGCCGTAGCGGTGATCGATGGTGGTGTCCGGTTCGGTGCGCTGCATCCTTGCTCCTCATCTCGTGTTGCTGGTGCTTCCCGAGATGGAGACCGTGCCGGGCGGTGGTTCTCATCGCCCACGGTTCGTCAGGTGAAGAACTCGGTGAGCAGTTCGTTGACGCGCTCCTTGGCGGTGACGGGAAAGAAGTGGCCGACGTCGGGGAGCTTGACGTAGCGCCAGGGCCCGGTCACGTACTTCTTCGACTCGATGATCTGACGCTCACCGAGCGCCGGATCGTGCTCGCCGTGGATGGCGAGCACGGGACAGGTGATCGGCGGCAGGTCGACGCCGAAGGAGTCCTGGGCGAACACCACCGGCGGCATGTTGGCGCGGTACCAGTTCAACCCCGCGACGAGCGCGCCGGGGCGTTCGAGGTCGGCGAGCTGGCGGTCGACGTCCGGGTCCTGGCCGCGGGGGATCCCGCCGTGGATCCAGCGGCGGAACATCGCCCAGTCGTCGAGCGGCAGTTGCTCCTCGGCTGCCTGGAACTGGAACCACAGCATGTACCAGGAGAGCTGTTTCTGTTCGAGCCCGGCGCTCATGAAGGCCTCCGGATGCCCGACCGAGAGCGCGGCGAGGTGGCGGACGCGGTCGGGTGCGGTGGCGGCGAGGCCCCAGCCGATCGGCGCGCCCCAGTCGTGGGCCGCGATGGAGACATGGTCGACGCCGCAGTGATCGAGTAGGTCGGTGACGTCGGTCGTGAGGGCGGTGAGGGAGTAGGCCGCGGGGTCGGCAGGACGGTCGCTGTCGCCGAACCCGCGCAGGTCGGGCGCGATGACCCGGTGGCCGGCGTCGACGAGCGCACGGATCTGGTACCGCCACATCGTCGCCCGGTCGGGAAAGCCGTGCAGGAGCAGCACGGCGGGCCCTGTCCCCACATCGATGACGTTCAACGTGGCCCCGCTCAGCCCGATCCGGGCGGCCTCGAATTCGTGCGGATCGCGCTCTCCGGTCATCGGTCCCCCCGTGTGAATTGCCGCCGGCAGCTGCGGAGCAAGCCTATGTGCATTCACGTCCGCCGCCGGCACGGAATATGCGGAGAATCGACGCGCTCCGCGGCATGGATGCGTCAGCGATGGCGGAGCGGACCGGCAGGGGCGCCAGGAGCAGCGCCGATACCTGCGGATGGCCTCCGCTGCGACGGTCGGTAGCCGGAGCGCGTTCGATCGTCAGGCGGACGGCCGAGTGCCGAGTACTGCACTGAAGAGGCGATGTGCCGTGTTTGCGCCGCGCGTAACGTCTGCGGCCGACTTTCTCGCCGGCAGTGCACTCTCCGGGACCGCAGGCCGCCAGGCTAAGGGGTTTGGACCCATGAGCGTTGACGTCATCGCCCGCGATGGTTCGCAGGTGCGCGTCCCCGACGACGCGGTGGCCGAGCTGGCATCGCGCATGCGGGGTGTGCTCGTGAGGGGCGACGACCCGGCCGCCGCGGCCGAGCCGTGCGAGGTGTGGAACGCCATGCACGTCGGACGCCCCGCGCTGACGGCCCGCTGCTCGGGCACCGCCGACGTCGTCGACGCGGTGAACTTCGCCCGGGAGAGAGGCCTGCTGCTGGCGGTGCGCGGCGGCGGGCACTCGGTCGCCGGGTTCTCCACGGTGCAGGACGGCATGGTCGTCGACCTGTCCGGGATGCGGGGCGTCCAGGTCGATCCCGACCGGCGGCTGGCCCGTGTGCAGGCGGGGGCGCTGCTCGGGGACGTCGACCGGGAGACGCAGGCCTTCGGCCTCGCGACGCCGCTGGGCCGGGTGTCCGAGACGGGAGTGGCCGGCCTCAGCCTCGGCGGGGGTTATGGCCACCTGCAGAACCGGCACGGGCTGTCCTGCGACAACATCGTCGCGGCGCAGGTGGTGTGTGCCGACGGGGAGATCCGCACCGCCTCGGCCGGCGTCAACCCCGATCTGTACTGGGCTCTGCGCGGGGGCGGCGGCAACTTCGGGATCGTCGCGTCCTTCACGTTCCGGCTGTGCCCGCTCGGGCCGACCGTGGCCTTCGCCGGGACGTTCTACCCGCTGGAGGATCTCGCGGACGTCGAGCGCCGATGGCGCGACCACGTCGTCGGCGCACCCGACGCCGTCACCTCGTTCGTCGTCTCGTTGACCTTTCCGGCCGCACCCGGAATGCCCGAGGTGATCCACGACCGGCCGGTGGCGGTCGTCGGCGGTCTCTACGCCGGAGATCCCGAGGACGGGATGCGGGTGCTGCAGCCACTGCGCGAGCTGGGCACCCCGCTGTTCGACCTGTCACAGCCGATGCCCTACAGCGTGGTGCAGTCCTCGTTCGACCCGCTGTTTCCCCGCGGGGTGCTGCGCGCCTACTGGAAGTCTCAGTACCTCGACGCGCTCACCGACGATGCCATCGACGCGATCGCCGCGCGGGCGATCGACCGGCCGGGTCCGATGACCCTGGTCAACACCTTCCACATCGGTGGTGCGGTGCACGCCGTCGGAGCGGAGGAAACGGCGTTCGCGGAGCGGTCCGCACCGTTCATGGTGTCGTTCGACACGATGTGGACGGACTCGGCGCAGGACTCCGAGGCCGTCGACTGGGGCCGGTCGGCGTGGCAGGAGATGGCCAAGTTCGGCAACGGGAACGTCTTCCTGAACTTCACCGGCCTTGCCGACGAGCCGGCGCAGGCGGGGGTGGACAGCGCGTTCGGACGCAACCTGCGCAGGCTCGCTCAGGTCAAGGCGGCCTACGACCCGGACAATCTGTTCCAGGTGAACAACAACATCCTGCCGGCGTCGTAACCGCTCAGACCTCGTGTGCCTCCGGGTCGTGCGCGAGCACGGAGCGGCCCCCGTCGACGGCAACGGTGGCACCCGTGATGAAGCTCGCCTCGTTCGACAGTAGGTGGGCGATCGTGGCCGCCACCTCGTCGGGCCTCCCGACCCGGCCGGCCGGATGCAGGAGGCGCATCTCCTCCTCCACCCGCGCCGCAGCGTCCGGTCCGAGTTCGTGCAGCAGCGCCGCGTACCGCTCGGTGGCGATCGAGCCGAGCGCCACGGCGTTCACCCGGATCCCATGGCCTCCGTACTCGACGGCTACGGCCCTGGTCAGCCCCTCGATCGCGGCCTTGGCCGTGACGTAGGGAGTGCAGCCGGGAACCGCACGCCCCGCTTGGTGGGACGACACGTTGACGATTGCCCCGCCCGTGCCCGCGGCGAGGAAGCGGCGCACCGCCACCGTGCTGCCGATGACCGCCGGGGCGAGGTTCGCTGTCACGAGATCGATCACCTCACGCGCAGACGACGTGTGCAGAGAGGCGTCGCGGAACAGCGCAGCGTTGTTCACCCATCCGCCAAGCGGCGCAAGCTCTTCGGCGCGATCGGCCGCTTGAGCTGCGACGTTCTCGTCCGAAGCATCGCCGACGACCGCCACAGCTGTAGGGTGTTCGACGAGCCAGCCCAGGGACGTGGGGTCGAGTTCGACGGCGACAACGAAGCCGCCGTCACGGATGAGCCGCTCGACCACAGCGCGTCCCACGCCACGGCCACCACCCGTGACGACGTAGGAGCAGGAGATACCGCTCGTCGTCATCGCGCCTTTCACATGGCGCAGCCAACCAGTCCACGTGGATCACTGTGACCAACGTTGCACACACGTGATCCGCAGATCGATCCGGCGGTGGCCACGGGCTGGGCGACGCACCGCCGAGACCGGCGGTGAGCAGGCAGCTTCCTGGGGTACCCGCCCACGCCTGCGCCAGACCTGGAGGTGACAGGGAACGTGATGCACCGTGAGGTGACGAGAGCGAGAGAGGCGCGAACCCGGCGGACCGGTTTCTTTACTGTTACTTTCCTCTGACATGGCCGCCTCTGCCACGGACTCCGCTGCAGCTGTCCGAACCGTCGGAAGAGCACAGCTCTGCCGTCCAGATGTGGATGACGGAGTTGCGTGCTGGCGACTTGCTGTAGCCACCCAAGTACTCGACGTCAACTCGCGTTATGCCTACCTGCTGTGGTTCCGAGATTTCGCGGCGACCTCGATCGTCGCGAAGATGAATGGCGAGATCGTCGGTTTCGTGTCGGGATACCGGCGTCCTGACGAACGGCGCACCCTCGTCGTCTGGCAGGTCGCCGTGGACGAGCAGGCTCGTGGCCAAGGCCTGGCTGCGGCGATGCTCGACTCTCTTTTCGACGGTGTGCCCGACACCGATCATCTCGAAACCACGATCACGCCCGACAACGCGGGGTCGATCGCTCTCTTCCGGGCTTTCGCCAAGCGGAACGATGCAAAGGTACGGCGCAACGAGCTGTTCGGGTCGGACCTTCTCGGTGCAGGTCACGAGCCCGAAATCCTCTTCAGAATCGGTCCGATCGAGCGACCTGAGACGCAAGGATGATGATGACCGTTTTCGAAGACCTGGAATCTGAGGTACGAAGTTACTGCCGGAGCTGGCCCGTGGTGTTCGACACCGCGCAGGGTGCACGCCTGAACGACGTCGACGGCCGCTCCTACCTCGACTTCTTCGCGGGCGCCGGCGCCCTCAACTATGGGCACAACCCCCCGAAGCTGAAGGGGCCGATGCTCGAGTACCTGGCCAAGGACGGCATCACGCACGGCCTGGACATGTACACGGTGGCCAAAGGTGAGTTCCTGCACACCTTCGAGGAGATCGTGCTCAGGCCGCGCGACCTCGAGTACAAGGTGCAGTTCCCCGGACCCACTGGCGCCAACTCGGTCGAATCAGCGCTGAAACTCGCCCGGAAGATCACCGGCCGAGAGTCGATCATCAACTTCACGCACGCCTTCCACGGCATGACACTCGGCGCGCTGTCGGTCACCGGAAACTCGATGAAGCGGGGTGGCGCCGGGATTCCGCTGGTGCACGCGACACCGATGCCATTCGACAACTATTTCGACGGCACGGTGCCCGACTTCCTCTGGCTGGACCGTCTGTTGGGCGACGCCGGCAGTGGCCTCAACTACCCGGCGGCCGTCATCGTAGAGACGGTTCAGGGTGAGGGCGGAATCAATCCTGCCAGGGTCGAATGGTTGCAGGGTCTCGCCGATCTCTGTCACCGGCACGACATCCTGCTCATCGTCGACGACGTGCAGATGGGCGTCGGCCGCACGGGACCGTTCTTCTCCTTCGAGATCGCCGGCATCCGTCCGGACATCGTCTGCCTGTCCAAATCGATCAGTGGATACGGGCTGCCGATGGCGCTCACCCTGATCAAACCCGAATACGATCAGTGGGGTCCCGGTGAGCACAACGGGACATTCCGAGGCAACAACCTCGCATTCGTGACTGCCACTGCGGCGCTGCGCGAGTTCTGGTCGGATGACGTCATGGAGCGATCAACAATCGCCAAGGGCGAGCGCACAGAAGCAGCGCTGACGGAGCTGGCCGCAGAGTCGAGCGTGGTCGAGTTGACGCCGAAGGGCCGCGGACTGGCGCGAGGCCTGGCCTTCTCCCAGCCGGAGCTGGCCGCCAAGTCGTGTGCTGCGGCATTCGGCCGAGGGCTGCTGATGGAGACGTCGGGCCCGTCCGACGAGGTCATGAAGATCATGCCGCCGCTGACGGTCACCGACGCCGAGTTGGAGGAGGGTCTCGCCATCGTGCGTGATTCCGTGCTGGCGACTTTGGAAGGGGTCTCGGCGTGATCGTGCGCACCCTCGAGGAGATCACCGACACCGAGCGCGACGTCAAGACCGAGCACTGGCGCAGCAAGCGGATCGTCCTGGCGGGCGACGGGGTCGGGTTCTCACTGCACGAGACCGTGCTGGAGGCCGGCTCGATCAACGACTTCTGGTACGCCCACCACATCGAGGCCGTCTGGGTCATCGAGGGCGAGGGCGAGCTGCACGACAAGGACAACGACGTGACCTACCAGCTCCGGCCTGGCTCGGTCTACGTCCTGAGTGGCCACGAGCACCACCAGTTGCGTCCGCGTACGGAGATGCGGACGGTCTGTGTGTTCAACCCGCCGGTGACGGGAGGCGAGGTTCACGACGAGAACGGCGTCTACCCCCTGATCGTCCTGCCAACTCCGGAGGAGGAGGCTTCCTGATGACCTTGGTCGACACCGCTACTGCCGACCGTTACCCCACCCGCGTCGCCGATCGGCCCGCATTGCTCGACCGCGTCGAGCCCACCGTCTGGGCCGGCACGGATGTGCCCGGTCATCTGTCGCCCGACGAGCTCGCCGCGCACGAGCGTGACGGCTTCGTCACGGTGCCGGAACTGCTGACACCTGCCGAGGTGGCCACGTACAGCGCGGAGCTCGACCGGCTGGCCTCGGACCCCGCGATCCGTGAGGACGAGCGCACGGTCGTCGAGAAGACGTCACAGCAGGTGCGCTCCATCTTCGAGGTGCACCGGATCAGCGACGCCGTGGCCGCGCTCGTCGCCGACGAGCGGGTGGCCGGGCGGGCCCGCCAGATCCTCGGTTCCGACGTCTACGTCCACCAGAGCCGCATCAACTACAAGCCGGGCTTCGGCGGCGGCGGCTTCTACTGGCACTCGGACTTCGAGACCTGGCACGCCGAGGACGGGATGCCCACGCCGCGGGCGGTGAGCATCTCGATCGCGCTCACCGAGAACTACCCGCACAACGGCTGTCTCATGATTATGCCCGGGTCGCACCGCACCTTCGTCGCGTGCGTGGGCGAGACGCCGGCCGACCACTACAAGGAGTCCCTGCGCGAGCAGGAGATCGGTACTCCCGACCCGGAGAGCCTCACGACCCTCGCCGACCGGCACGGGATCGCGATGCTGACCGGTGCGGCCGGTTCGGCCACGCTGTTCGACTCCAACTGCATGCACGGCTCGGCCAGCAACATCACGCCGTACTCGCGGTCGAACATCTTCGTGGTGTTCAACAGCGTGGACAACGGCCTGACGGAGCCGTTCTCGGCGCCGTCACCACGGCCGCCCTACATCGCCGCGCGGGAGATCACGCCGATCCCGCACTAAACGGCGGGCTGCCTGCCGTCGAGGTCGAGGGGGAGCAGGTCCGGGCGCTTGGGTGTGAACCCGTCGCCCGTCCTGCGCCCCCTCAGCCGTCCGCGGACGTACGGCATCACGAAGTTGCGCATCCAGACGAGGTCCTCCACCTGGCGGTGGCGCCACGGCGCAGGGTCGGCCGCAGGCAGCGGGACGCGCCAGTCCTCGGCGACGGGCTCGCCGAGCGTCTCCAGCACGCGTAGCGCAACGCGCCGGTGTCCCTCGGCGGTGAGGTGCAGGCGGTCCTTGCCCCAGGTGCGGGGATCCGCCAGCGGGGCCATTCCCCAGAGGTCGACGACCGTGCTGCCGTGGCGCTCGGCGCTGGCCCGCATCAGCTCGTTGTAGCAGGCCACCCGGCCCCGCAGGCGGCGGATGAGCGGATGCATCCGGCCGAGGTCGAAGCCGGTGAAGACGAACACCTGCGCGCCGGTGGCGGTGACCCGTTCCAGCGCGGCGTCGAAGCGGCGCGCGAGGTCGTCGGTGTCGCAGGTGAAGCGGATGATGTCGTTGCCGCCTGCGCAGAACGCGATGAGGTCCGGCTGCAGCCGCTCGGCCACAGGGAGCTGGTCGGCGACGATCTGGTCGAGCAACTTGCCGCGTACGGCGAGGTTGGCGTAGCGATACCCCGGCCTGGTGGCGCCCAGCCGCTCCGCCACTCGGTCGGCCCAGCCCCGCGGCGTACCGTCCGGCCGCCAGTCGTCCAGACCTTCCGTGAAGCTGTCACCGAGCGCCACGAAACTGTTCCCGGCCACTTCACGTCCTTCCGTTCATGTCCGCTTCACCCCGGTGTTGGGTGCAGATCGCTCCAATATCACCCAGGAGTAGCGGCGCGCGCCAGTGTCGGCCGGGTGATGTGCGGGCTCCGAAGGAGCGTGAAGCGCGCATCCGGGGGGAGATAAGGCACGCTTGCCTGGTGGCTCGTCGCAATCCCAAGCCCGACGCGTCGCTGGCGCACATCCTCGGTGGTCACGGCGGTGCGATCGACGCGACGGTGCCGGTCGTCGGGTTCGTCCTCGTCTTCACACTTGCCGACGCGGCGGCCTGGACGTCCCCCATCGCTTGGGCGGCGGGTGCGGCGCTGCTCACAGCCGTCGTCATCGCCGTGGTCCGGCTGGCCGGTGGCAAGCAGCCGCGAGCCGTGCTGTTCGGCCTGCTCGGAGTGGCAGTGGCCGTGCTCGTGGCGCTCTACACCGGCCGGGCCGTCGACTTCTTCCTCGTCCAGATCGTGTCCAACGCGGCGAGCGCGCTCGCCTGGGCGGTGTCGATCGTGATCAGGTGGCCGCTGCTCGGCGTGGTCGTGGGCACCCTGCTCGGCCAGCGCACCCGCTGGCGGCGCGACCCCGACCTGCTACGCGGCTACCAGCGGGCCAGCTGGTTGTGGGTCGGCCAGTACCTGGTGCGCCTGGCCGTGTTCCTGCCGTTGTACGTGGCCGACGCCGTCGTCCCCCTCGGCATCGCGCGGGTGGTGCTCACCTGGCCGCTCGTCGCGCTGTGCGTGGCGCTGTCCTGGCCGGTGCTCCGTTCGGCCCTGCCGGACGGCCATCGTGGTCTGCGCCATCCGGCAGAAGGAGATGCCGGCTCCCGTTCGGCGACGTGAACGATCTCACCCGACGTTGATCGTCTGGAGCGATCCGGAACGATCGTGCGTTGAAGAGCCGGTACCCGACCGCCGAAGACGTGATCGTCCACAGGAGCCATGCAGCAGTTCCCCAGCGCCCCACGTCCTGACCAACCCCGCAACGGCGGGAGCCACGGCCATCCTCCCCGGATTCCGGCGCCTCGCGCTCCCGGGAACCAGCCGCCGAAGAACCGGATCCCCTCGCCCCGGTCCCCGCAGCCCGAGCCAGCCCGGATCGTCCCGGCCACCGCTACGACGGCGGGCCAGCAGACGGCGGTGCAGACGCAGCCGAATGCCGCCGCCGTCGGCCTGACGATCAACAAGGTGATCGCCGGGGCCGGTGCAGCCGCGACCAGCGCCGTTCTCGGGTCGTTCTTCGGTGCGGAGGGCACGGTGGCGGGCGCCGCGCTGGGGTCGGTCGCGAGCACCGTGGCCACCGCGGTCTACCAGCAGTCGCTCGACCGAACGCGCGATCGGTTGGTGGCGCGGGTCCGGGTGCCCCGGCGCGGTTCCGAGAACGCCCCCGCTGCCGGTTCGGCTGTCCCCGGCCCGGCCCTGGCGGCGGAGCTGGCCGCCGAGGTCACCATGCCGATGCCGCGCATCTCGCCGGAAGGGGCGACCACGCAACTGCGCGTCGAGCCCGCCGTGCCGGCGCGGACCTCACGGCGCCGCTTCGTGCTGTGGTCGGCGGCGACCGTGCTGATCTTCGCGCTGAGCATGCTCGCCGTCACCGGTGTCGAATGGGCCAAGGGCTCCACGCTCACATCGGGGGAGTCCGGGACGTCCGTCGGGAGGGTGTTCGAGGGCAGGCACGAAAGCTCGAGCAAGCACGACGAGACGGTCGAGCCGTCCACGAGGCCGGAGCCGTCGAGGTCTTCCGAGCCCACCACCACCGAGCCGAGCACCAGCGACAGCACCAGGTCGACGGGCACCCCGGAGAGTGGCGCGAACCCGTCGACGGCCCAGGACTCCGGCGGAAATCCCACCTCCCGGGCCGACGTTCCGACCCAGGGTTCGGGCGCGACCGGCGACTCCGGGAGCGGCGGCTCGAGCAACGACCGGTCGGACAGCAGCGGCTCCGGCAGCGACGGTTCCAGGAGTGGCGACTCCGGAAGCGGCGGTTCCAGCGGCAGTGGTTCCGACAGCGGTGGCGCAGGCAATGCCGCCGGGCGCGCTGTGCCGACGCCGCTCGTCCCGGTGCCGGGGGCTCAGGTGCAGTGAGTCCCGGCCGCCCGACGCGGGACGGTCAGGCGCGGACCCGGGCGGCGAGAGCGGCCGCGGCCGCCCGGGGGTCCTCCGCCTGCGTGATCGCCCGCACCACGACGATCCGGTCGGCGCCTGCTGCCAGCACCTCGTCGAGCCGGTCGTGGTCGATGCCACCGATGGCGAACCACGGTCGCGACGGCGACCGGCCGGCGACGGTGCGCACGAGGTCGAGGCCGGGTGCCGGGCGGCCCGGCTTTGTCGGTGTGGGCCAGCAGGGGCCGACGCAGAAGTAGTCCACGCCCGGCTCCTCCGCGGCCCTCGCGGTCTCCTCGGCGCTGTGCGACGAGCGTCCGATGACAACCTCGTCACCCACGATCTTGCGCGCCCATTCGACGGGAAGGTCATCCTGTCCGAGATGCAGCACGTCGGCCCCGGCGGCGAGCGCCACGTCGGCGCGGTCGTTCACCGCGAGCAGCGCCCCGTGCCGGGCGCACGCCTCGGCGAGAACCTCCAGCGCCGCGAGTTCATCCCGAGCCTCCAGGGCGCCGTCCGCGCCCTTGTCACGTAGCTGCACGATGTCGACGCCGCCGGCGAGCGCTGCGTCGGCGAACTCCGCGAGGTCGCCGGTGCGCCGACGCGCGTCGGTGCAGAGGTAGAGGCGGGCGTCGGCCAGTCGCGCGCGCAGCGCGTCTCCGTCGAATCCGGGCACGGGGACCGACCCTACGCGGCTGCATACGCAGCGCGTAGGGTGAACCGCAGGTGACGCACGGGAGCCCGAGTCACGGGCTGAGAGGGGATCTGAAGATCCCGACCGTCGAACCTGATCCGGGTCATGCCGGCGCAGGGAGCGGGGAGATGACGAAGTCACGGTTGGCATTCATCGGTGCAGGTGTGATCGGCCTGTCCTGTGCATGGCGGGCAGCGTCGGCGGGGCTGCGGGTCACGGTGGTCGACCCTGCGCCCGCGTCCGGGGCGTCCTGGGTGGCAGGCGGCATGCTCGCCCCGGTCACCGAGGCCTGGCCCGGCGAGGAGGCGCTGCTGGAGCTCGGCGTCGAGTCCGTGCGGCGCTGGCCGGGCTTCGCCGAGGAGCTCGGTACGGCGGCGGGCCAGTCGGCCGGGCTGCGCACCGAGGGCACCGTGGTGGTGGCCACGGGGTCGGGCGACCGCGCCGAGCTGGACACGTTGGCGGATTACCTCGCCCGGCTCGGCCGCGCGGTCGAACGCCTGTCCGGCCGGGAGCTGCGCCGTCTGGAGCCCGCCCTGGGGCCTGACGTCCGCGGTGGCTTGTCCGTGCCCGGCGACCTCGCGGTCGACAACCGCATGCTGCTCGCCGCACTGCGGACGGCCGCCGAGCGGGCCGGGGTGACCTTCGTGGAGAGCGCCGCGCGCGCCGTCCTCGACGACGGAACGCGCGTCACCGGCGTGCGGACCGACGGCGCCGACCTGGAATCCGACGTCGTCATCGTCTGCGCGGGCGCCCACTCCGGCGCGTTGCACCCGGTCCTCACCGGCCTGGTGCGCCCGGTCAAGGGTGAGATCCTGCGGCTGGCGCACCGCGCCGGGGCATTCCCGCCTCCGAGCCGCACCGTGCGGGCCCTCGTGGACGGGCGCCCGGTCTACGTCGTGCCGCGTGACGGGGGCGGCCTCGTCGTCGGCGCCACGCAGGCCGAGACCGGCTTCGACACCGAGGTGACCGTCGGTGGCGTGCGCGACCTGCTGCGCGACGCCGAGCGCGTGCTCCCCGGCATCGCCGAGTACGCGCTGGTCGAGAGCGCCGCCGGCCTGCGCCCCGGCAGCCCCGACAACCTGCCGCTGGTGGGCCCGCTCGGCCCGGAGGGGCTGCTCGTCGCCACCGGCCACCACCGCAACGGGATGCTGCTCGCGCCGGTCACAGCCGACGCCGTGCTGCAACTGCTGTACGGCCGTCCGGTACCTGATGCGATGCGCCCGGCCGATCCAGCACGCGTCACCGGCGCCGCTCCCAGCGCAGACCGAGGCCATCGGTACCCCGAGGAGGTTGCACGTGCACGTGTGGATCAACGGTGAACAGCGCGAGCTCGGCACGGGTGCGAGCGTGCTCGACGCCCTCGCGTCGCTGGGCGCGCCGAGCACCGGCGTGGCGGTGGCGGTGAACGGTGAGGTCGTTCCGAGGGCCGACTGGGCAGCCACCACGCTTGCCGACGGTGCTCGGATCGAGGTGCTGACGGCGGTGCAGGGAGGATGACGATGATCGGAGACTCAGTGACGAGCTCGTCCGTCGAGGGCGAGGTCCTAGTAATCGGCGGGCGGAAGATCTCCTCCCGGCTGATCATGGGCACCGGTGGCGCCTCGAACCTGGAGATCCTGGAGCGGGCGCTCGTCGCGTCCGGCACCGCGCTGACCACCGTGGCGATGCGGCGGATCGACGCGGCCACCGGCACGGGGGTGCTCGACCTGCTGCGCCGCCTCGACATCGAGGTGCTGCCCAACACGGCGGGGTGCCGCACCGCAGCGGAGGCCGTGCTCACCGCGCGGCTGGCGCGCGAGGCACTCGAGACCGACCTCGTGAAGCTCGAGGTCGTGGCCGACGAGCGCACCCTGCTGCCCGACCCGATCGAGCTGCTGGACGCTGCCGAGCAGCTCGTCGACGACGGGTTCACGGTGCTCCCCTACACCAACGACGACCCCGTGCTGGCCCGCAAGCTGGAACAGGCGGGCTGCGCCGCAGTGATGCCACTGGGCTCGCCGATCGGCACCGGGCTGGGCATCCGCAACCCCCACAACATCGAGATGATCGTGGCCGCGGCTTCGGTCCCGGTCGTGCTGGACGCCGGGATCGGCACCGCGTCGGAGGCCGCGGAGGCGATGGAGCTGGGCTGTGACGCCGTGCTGCTCGCCACAGCGGTGACGCGGGCGGGCAACCCCGAGCGGATGGCGCACGCGATGCGGCTGGCGGTGGAGGCGGGGCGCGCCGCGCGGGAGGCAGGACGCATCCCGCGCCGCTACTGGGCGCAGGCCTCCTCCCCGGACCCCGACCCCAGCTGACGACGGCCCTCACTCCACGAAGCAGAACTCGTTGCCTTCCGGGTCGTGCATCACCTGGAAGGAGCCCTGCGCATCGGTGACGACGTCGCCGATTCGCGTGGCCCCGAGCGCCACGGCCTCGTCCGCGGCCGGTCCGATGGCCGGCACGGCGAGGTCGAGGTGCAGCCGGTTCTTGGTGGCCTTGGGCTCGGGTACCGCCTGGAACGCGAGCCGCGGCGTGCGCGGCGGATCGACGTAGGACCACGACGCCGCACGGTCCACCGGCTCCCCGCCCAGCAGGGCCGCCCAGAACCGGACGAGCCGCGCCGGGTCGTGGCAGTCGACGACGATCTCGTCGAGTCGGGCGCGCACGTGCCCCTCAGCCCTCGTGCACCGGGACGACCGGTGTGACGCTCGCGCGGTGGCGCCGGGCCAGCTCCTGGTAGATCCCCGGGTTGCCCTCCACCCACCAGCGGGCGGACTGCGTCAAAGGCCCCTTCACCCTGGCCACCGTGTCCAGCACGAGCTGCTCGTCGGACACCACGGTGTTGGGCGCGACGGTGGCGCCCGCTCCGATCAGGCAACGCGCCCCGATGCGGGCGCCGTCCTGGATCGTCGAGCCGTTGCCGATCAGCGCCTCGCGGCCGATCACCGCACCGTGCACCACGCAGAGGTGGCCGATCGTCGCGCCCGGACCGACCTCGGTGACGGGATCCGTTCCGCCGTGCAGCACGCAGCTGTCCTGCACGTTTGCGCCCTCGCGGACGATGATCGGGCCGAAGTCGGCGCGGAGCACCGCGTTGTACCAGATGGATGCGTGTGCCTCGACGTGCACGTCGCCGACGAGCGTGGCGGTGGGAGCGATGAAGGCGTCGGGATGCACGGTCGGGGACTTACCCTCGAACGAGAACAACGGCATGGGCCGCAGGGTGCCACCCGGGCGCGTCCGGCGCGTCGTGCGGGCGGCCGGGCGGCATCCGGCACGGTGGAACCGAACCCTGCGGAGGTGCTCGGGATGCTCGTGCGACGTGGTACTCCACTGGCCCTCGTCGTCCTCGCGGTGCTCCTCGGTGGATGCAGCGGCGCGCCTCCGCCGTCGGGAGACGCATCGGGTCCCGCCAGGACCGCCGAGTCGGGCCCACCCTCGAGCCCGCCGGCGTCCGATGCGGTCGCACTGCCCGTCTACTACCTGGCATCGACCCCGGCCGGCATCCGGTTGCAGCGGGAGTTCCACCGCGCTCCGTCCACCGACGTGGCGAGCGACGCCGTGCGGGAGATGCTGGCCGCCCCCACCGGGATCGATCCCGACTACCACTCGCACTGGCCGCCCGGTACCCAGCTGCGCAGCCCGGTGCGCACCGAGAACGACGCGATCGTCGTCGACCTCGCTCTTCCGCAGGATGCCCAGGTGGGCGCCGAGTTCGCGCAGCTCTCGGTGCAGCAGCTGGTGTTCACCGTGCAGGCCGGGCTGCAGTCCACCGACCCCGTGCGGATCCTGGTGGACGGTGCGCCCGTGGACCAGCTGTGGGGAGTCGCCACGGCCGAGCCGGTGGTGCGCGGCGACGAGTACGCACTCCGCTCCCTCGTGCAGATCGACGGGCCCGCCCACGGTGCCGTGGTGGGGCCCAACGTGGAGGTGATCGGGGAGGCCGCGGTGTTCGAGGCGACCGTCGGATGGCAGGTGCTGCGTGGCGGTGCGGTGCTGAAGTCGGGCTTCACGAGCACGACGGAGGGCCAGCGGTTCGCTCCGTTCGCCTTCACGGTGCCGCTTGCGCCGGGGGAGTACGTCATCCGGGTGCTGGAGGACGACCCGTCGGACGGCGAGGGACGTCCCGTGCTCACCGACGACAAGGCCGTGACCGTGCGGGGATGAGGGGACCGGCGCTCAGTCGGGCGGGCGCGCCGGGGCACGCAGGCCCAGGCTCCGCAGCTCGAGCGCCGCAAGCCCGTGCACGACGGCCCGGTCGTCGCGCCGCCATGCGGCGGCCGGATCGGGCGACACCTTCCGCAGCCGCCGGACCGGTTGGCGGGTCATGGCGCGCAGGGCCAACAGGTCGGAGTCGACCGACCGCACCGCGACGGCCGACCGGGCCGCCCGCGCGTAGCGGATGCGCAGCGGCAGCCACAGCAGGAGCACCGGCAGCGCCCCCAGCACGATGATCCCGATCTCGGCGCCGAGCGCGACGGACGCGATCGTCTCCATCTGCTGCCGCCCCGCAGCGGCCAGCGCGTCGCCCGCCCCGGTGCCGGTGCCGAGCCCGCGCGCGAGATCGTCCCCCACGAAGGGCACCTGCTGCGCGGTCCGTGCCGCGTCGTCGAAGGCGCCGCGGATCGTGTCGCCCGCGCCGGCGAGCGCCCGCGAGGGGCCCTGGAGGGCGAGGATGAGCTCGCGCGCGGCACGTCCGACCACCACGCACAGCACCACCCAGCCGACGGCCAGCGCGTCCGCCAGGAGCTGGAGCATCACCCGCACCGGACGTTCGGCGTAGAACCGCATGGCGGCGCAGCTTACGACCATGAAGCCGCCCGAGCGCGCGATCGTTCAGGCCTCGACCTGAACCAGTGCGCGCTCGACGGCTCGGGGAACCGCCGGTGGGCCGGTGCCGTCCAAGACCGCATGGATCTCACGCGTCCGTTCCGCGGTTCCGCCGCCGTCGCGGCCGGTGTCGTCACCCGGGGGGCGTTGTACGGCCCCGGCTACCGGCGGCTCTATCCCGGCATCCACATCGCTGAGGGACCTGCCCTCGATCTCCTCACATGGTCCCGCGCAGCCCACGAACTCGTCGCGCCGTGCGGCGTACTCGCCGGCTACTCGGCCGCGGAGCTGCACGGCGCCTCCTGCGCGCCCGAGGGCGCACCGGCAGAGGTGATTCTTCTGGACGGATACCGACGCCGGGCGGGCCCGATGCTCGTCGTGCACCGCGACACCGTGGGTCCGTGCGAGATCAATCGGGTCGACGGGCTGCGGCTCACCAGCCCGGAACGCACCGCTGCCGACCTCGCGCGGTGGGCACCGACCCTCATCGAGGCCGTCGTCGCCGTTGATGCCCTGTGCCACACATGCGGGCTCGACCCCGCGACGATCATTCGGTCCGTCCCGCCCGGGGCACGCGGAGCCGCGCGACTGCCGCGCGTGCTGGCTCTCGCCGATCCCCTCGCGGAGTCGCCGATGGAGTCGCGGATCCGGCTGGCGATTCTCCTCGCCGGCCTTCCTGCTCCGGTGTCACAGCATCCGGTCGTGGTTGGGGGCAGGCGATTCCTCCTCGACCTCGCCTACCCCGAGGTGCTGCTCGGCATCGAGTACAACGGTGCCGAACACCTGCGGCCGGATCGAGCGTTGCGAGACCTCGAGCGCGAGCAGCTCCTCGTCAGAGCAGGCTGGCGCATACTGCGCTTCGGCGCCGTGACCGCGCTGCATCACCCGCGGACGATCGCCACCCGAGTGCGCGCCGCGCTCGCGCTTGATCAACGCGCATCGGCTCATTTGTGATCATGAGCCGGTGTGCGTTCGGCCGGGGATGCGCTCAGCCGACGTGGATCGGGCCCTCGCGTTCGGCCAGGCGCGAGCCGGCGCCGCCCCAGTGCAGGGCGATCATCTCGGCCGCGATCGACACCGCCGTCTCCTCCGGGGTGCGGGCGCCGAGGTCGAGCCCGATGGGCGACGACATGCGCGCGATCTCGTTCTCGGTCACCCCGACCTCGCGCAGCCGCTCCAGCCGGTCCTCGTGCGTGCGCCGCGAGCCCATCGCGCCGATGTACCCGACCTCCGGCAGCCGCAGGGCCACCTCGAGCAGCGGGACGTCGAACTTCGGGTCGTGGGTCAGCACGCACAGCGCGGTGCGGTTGTCGATCCGCCCCGCCTCCGCCTCGGCGGCGAGATAGCGGTGCGGCCACTCCACGACAACCTCGTTGGCCCCCGGGAAGCGGGACGCGGTGGCGAAGACGGGACGCGCATCGCACACGGTGACCCGGAAGCCCAGGAAGGTGCCGATCTTCGCGACGGCCGCGGCGAAGTCGATCGCCCCGAACACGATCATCCGCGGCGGCGGGGCGAACGACTCGACGAACACGTCGAGGCCCTCCCCACGGCGCTGCCCGTCCACCCCGTAATGGAGCATCGTGTTGCGCCCCACATCGAGCAGGCCGCGGGCGTCGTCACGGATCGCGTCGTCGAGCCGATCCGAACCCGTGCCGCCGTCGGTGTGGTCGGGCCACACGATCAGCCGCTTGCCGAGCCGCTCCGCCGGCCCCGACACCACGGTGGCCACCGCCACCGGCGACTCGTCGCGGATGGCCTCGGCCACCGCGCCGAGCTGGGCGTAGGTCTCGGGATCGACCTTCTCCACGAAGATGTCGATGATGCCGCCGCAGGTCAGCCCCACCGCGAAGGCGTCGTCGTCGGACACGCCGTAGCGCTGGAGTACCGGCCGGCCCTCGGCCAGCACCTGCTGCCCCAGCTCGTAGACCGCTCCCTCGACGCAACCGCCCGACACGCTGCCGACGGCTTCACCGCCCGGCCCGACCAGCATCGACGCGCCGGGCTGGCGCGGCGCGGAGCTGTAAGTCCCGACCACTGTCGCAAGCGCAGCGGTTTCGCCCTTCTGCCACCAGCCGTCCAGCTGGCTCACCACGTCACGCATGCCGTACCACCTCGAGCAGTTGTTCCAGTGTGGCGAGACTGTGCCCTGCCAACAGATCGTCCAAGTACGGAAGGGCTGCGACTATTCCACCTTGCACGGGCGCGTAGCCCTCCTTGCCGACGTGCGGGTTCACCCACACAAGCCGGTGGGCGAGCCGCCGCAGCCTGGCCATCTGCTGGGCCAGCAGGTCGGTATCGCCGCGTTCCCAGCCGTCGGAGAACACGACGACGACCGCGCGTCTGGCCGCACCGCGCTGCCCCCAGCGGTCGACGAACGCGCGCAGCACCTCGCCCAGCCGGGTGCCGCCCGACCAGTCGGGGATCGCCTTGGCCGCCGCGGCGAGCGCGCGTTCGGGGTCGCGCATCCGTAGCTCGCGGGTGACCCGGGTGAGCCGGGTGCCGAGGGTGAAGGCCTCGACCGCACCCGGCGAGCGGCGCACCATGACATGGGCGAAACGCAGCAGCGCGTCGGCGTAGGGCTCCATGGAGCCCGAGACGTCGACGAGCAGCACCACCTTGCGCGGCCTGCGCGAGTGGTCGTGGCGGTGCAGCTCACGCAGCTCGCCCTGGTTGTGCAGGATGGCGCGCAGGGTGGCCCGGGCGTCGGTATTGCCGTGCCGGGACGGTCGCAGGCGGCGTGAGGAGCGCGACGGCAGCTCCGGTTGCAGCAGCGCGATCAGCCGCCGCAGGTGCTCGCGCTCGGCCGGGGTGAGGTCTCCGAAGTCGCGGTTGCGCAGCACCTCGGTGCCGCTGGCCCGCGCCCGGATGACCGGCTCCGGGCGCCCGTCCTCCCCGCTCTCCTCTTCTTCTTCGGACGGGGTGAGCGCGGCCAGCTTCGGGGGCGGCTGCCGGTGGTCGGTGATCTGGGTGCGGCCGCCCTGCGGCGGGGTGAACCAGTCCTCGAAGGCCCGGTCGTAGCGCGGCAGGTCGTCGGGGTCCGAGCAGAGCGTGAGGCGGCCTGCCCAGTACGTCTGCATCCGGCTCGTGACGTCGAGCGCGTCGAGCGCGGAGAGGAACGCGGCGGTGCGGTCCGTGGTGATCGCCAGCCCGGCGTTGCGGAGCACGACCGTGAACCCGACGAGACCGGGAACCGGATCGTCGGTCGGTGCCGGCGTCGAAGTGGTCATGGCGTGGACATAGTGGTCTCAGGAAGCGAGCAGGGCGTCGAGCTGCGTACGGACGCGGTCGGCGTCCTCGCGGTACTTGAGGACCGCCCCGAGCGTGGCGGCCGCGCTGTCGACGTCCAGATGCCGGGCGCCGACGAGCTGCAGCGCGCGGGCCCAGTCGAGTGTCTCCGCGACGCCCGGCGGCTTGAGCAGATCGGCGCGGCGCAGTTGCTGCACCGCACCCGCCACCTGCGCGGCCAGCCGCTCGGGCAGGCCGGGTAGGCGTGAGTGCAGGATCTCGATCTCGCGCTGCAGGTCGGGGTGGTCGAGCCAGATGTAGAGACAGCGGCGCTTGAGCGCGTCGTGAACCTCACGTGTGCGGTTGGACGTGAGCACCACCAGCGGGGGCGTGGTGGCCCTGATCTCGCCGACCTCGGGGATGGTGACAGCGTGCTCGGTGAGCACCTCGAGCAGGAACGCCTCGAACTCGTCGTCGGCGCGGTCGATCTCGTCGATGAGCAGCACGCTCGGGGTGGACTGCAGAGCGCGCAGGATCGGGCGGGCCAGAAGGAATCGCCGGTCGTAGAGGGACGCCTCGACGGCGTCGGCGTCGAGCCGCTCACCGGAGGCCTCTGCAGCGGCCTCGAGGGCGCGCAGGTGCAGGAGCTGGCGGGGGAAGTCCCAGTCGTAGAGCGCCTGGGCTGCGTCGATCCCCTCGTGGCACTGCAGCCGGATGAGCTCGGCTCCGAACACCTCCGAGAGGGCGTGGGCCAGCGCCGTCTTGCCGGTGCCCGGCTCGCCCTCACAGAAGAGGGGTCGGTTCATCTGCAGGGCGAGGAATGCGGCGGTGGCGATGCCGTCGTCGGCGAGGTAGCCGGTGGAGCGCAGCGCAGCCGCCAGCGCGGCGGGCGAACCCGCGGCGTTCGGGCGATCGGTCACGGATCCAGCATGACTGAACGACGCGGCCACAGCCACTGCGGGTGAGGGCGCGCGAACCCGTGTGGGGCTCGGGAACGGGTCCGTCCCCAAGGCTGTCGCTACTCTCTGTAAGCGGTCGATCTACTGCCGTACTGACAATACTTCCACTTTGATTGTATTTCATCCCCTCAGATGACGTCGTAATCGAAGCGCCGCCTGACCTGCGGATATCCGGACATTGCCGAGTGGTTACGCGTTCTAAGGTGACCCCGGTCACCCGATCGGGGTTTGACGTTTTGCCATGGGTGGCTCGTAGCGTCTACCGCCGGTCGTTCCGAGAGGGCCGACCGGAATACATCCGGATCCGCCGCGCCAGGGCCCTGTCCCGCGGTTCCGGTCCGTCGAGAAGGAGACGGGACAGGGCCAAGGAAGCTATTTCGTCAAAAGTCGCTCTGCGGCCTTGACGAGGTGGCAGGAGCTGTTCGTCGGGGCACACTCCCAGCCTCTGACGTGCAGGTTCTCCTTGATGGCGTGGTTTGGAGAGCAACAAATGACTTCTCGACCTGATTCGCGCAAGGGCCGAAGTCTGCTGCGTCTGGCAGTTGCCGGTGCAGTTGCCGTTGGTGTCCCGATTGCCGTTGCCGGCACCGCCAACGCGGCCCCCGACAACGTGTGGGACAGAGTCGCCCAGTGCGAGAGCGGCGGAAACTGGCAGATCAACACCGGAAACGGGTTCTCCGGCGGTCTGCAGTTCACCCCGTCCACCTGGCGAGCCTTCGGAGGGAAGGGTTCAGCACACCAGGCCAGCCGTGAGCAGCAGATTGCCGTGGCAGAGCGCGTGCTGGCGGCGCAGGGCTGGAACGCATGGCCGGTGTGCTCGAAGAAGGCAGGCGCGCGGTCGTACACGTCCCAGACGCGGGCGGTGCACACCTCGCAGCAGGTCCAGGTCAACTCAGCGCCGGCCGAAGCCAAGGCGCCCGCCAAGAAGGCTGCTCCCGTCGCGGAGCACACGTCGGCCCCCCGGCTGACCAAGAACGGAGCGGACTACACCGTCGTCAAGGGCGACACACTGTCCGCGATCGCGGCTGATCGTCAGCTCCAGGGCGGCTGGCCCGCCCTGTTCGAGCGCAACAAGGACGTTCTGAGCAACCCGAACGTCATTCAGATCGGCCAGCAGCTCGACCTGGCCTGAGGCCATTCGTGCGCGGGTGCGGTCCCACCCCGCCGTCCGTACCCGCGCACGGCCCCGGCGATGGGCCGCTCGACCTCAGGTCGAGCCGACCCATTCGTCGGTGCCGTCGGTGAAGACCTGGTGCTTCCAGACCGGCAACAGGCGCTTCACCTCCTCGACCAACTCTGCGCAGGTCTCGAAGGCCTCGCGTCGATGATCCGCCGCGACGGCGCAGGCCAGTGCCACGTCGCCGATCGCGAGCCGGCCGACCCGGTGGCTCACCGCGATCGCACGCACGCCGTGCGCGCGGGCGGCGATCTCCGCCGCCACCTCGGCCACGACCTTCTCCGCGCTCGGATGGGCGCTGTACTCCAGGCCCCGGACGGACCGGCCGCCGTCGTGGTCGCGCACCACGCCGGCGAATGTCACCACCGCCCCGGCGGCCGCCTGATCGACGAGCGCGGCATGTTCCGCGACGTCGAGCGGCGCCTCGCCAACGGCGGCCCGCAGGACTGCGGCTCCGGTTGTCGCCTCCGTCATCGGTGATCGCCTCCTCGAAGCTGGTCCACCGCGTGCTCCAGCACGTCGGCGAGGACCGAAAGACCGTCGCGAACTCCACCTGTCGATCCGGGCAGGTTCACCACGAGTGTGCGCCCTGCGACGCCGGTGAGTCCGCGGGAGAGCACCGCCGTCGGCACCTTCGGTGCTCCGGCGGCGCGGATCGCGTCGGCCAGTCCGGGCACCTCGTAGTCCAGGACGGACCGGGTGACCTCGGGAGTCGCGTCGGTGGGTGAGATTCCGGTGCCGCCCGTCGTGATCACGACGTCGACGCCGTCAGCAACGGCTGCCCGCAGCGCGTCCCCGACCGGTTCGCCGTCGGGCACCACGGCCGGGTCGGGCGTCTCGAACCCGCGCTCGCGCAGCCAGTCGACGATGAGCGGCCCTCCGCGGTCGGCGTAGACCCCCGCCGCGGCCCGGTTGGATGCCGTCACCACGCGGGCGCGGCGGCCGGGTGCGGTCACGAGCGGTCCTCAGGGCGCGTCCAGGTGCCGGTCTTGCCGCCCTCCTTGCGCTCCACCTGCACCCTGTCGAGCACGGCGGCGGGGTCGACGGCCTTGACCATGTCGTGCAGGGCGAGCCCGGCCACGGCGACGGCCGTGAGGGCCTCCATCTCGACGCCGGTGCGGTCGGTGGTGCGGACGGTGGCCTGGATCCGTACCTCGGCGCCGTCGGCCTCGAGATCGAGCACGACGCCGCTCAGTGCGATCGGGTGGCACAGCGGCACGAGGTCGGGCGTGCGCTTGGCGCCCATGATCCCGGCGATCCGGGCGGTGGCCAGCGCGTCGCCCTTCGGCAGGCCGTCGCGGCGCAGCAGGTCCACGACTTCCGTCGTGGTGCGTAGGACGCCGGTGGCGACCGCGGTGCGCGCGGTGGGTTCCTTGCCTGTGACGTCCACCATGCGGGCGGCACCGGCGGTGTCGACGTGCGTCAGCTCCACATCAGAACCTTACGGCGTGGCACATGTGGGTGCTCACGGAGCGGAGCCGAGCCAGGTTCAGGTGATCTGCCTCACGTCGAGGCAACCATCGGCGCTCATACGCGTTGCTAACGCGACTGGCTGATCAGCCAGAACTCCACCGCGTTGCGCCGTTCAGCCTATCGTGGCAGCCCTTTGCCTTCGGCATGCGGCGGGTTTGCTCATGGCCGACCCGCACGTACCGTCCTTCGCGGCCCACCGGAACTCCCCAGGTTCCGGCCGAGCCCCGGAACCGCAGCGCTCCCCTGTCCGGCGGTTCCGGCCCCCGTTGCCTGACGAAGCGCGGGACAGGAAGGACTGTGGCGGCCCCCGCCGCCCCGCCAGCTCCCCGGCGGTATGTCCATGCGCAGCGCACGGAGATGCTTCAAATGGCGCGCTACCGCGGTCGTCATCGTGCCCCCACCACCACCGGGCGGACCATCGCCCGCACCGCAATCGCCGGAGCTGTTGCCGGGGCACCGCTCGTGATCGCCGTGCCGGCGGCCCACGCGGCCACCGACAGCACCTGGGACCGCGTCGCGCAATGCGAGAGCGGCGGCCGGTGGGACATCAACACCGGCAATGGCTTCGAGGGCGGGCTGCAGTTCACCCCGAGCACGTGGAGAGGTTTCGGCGGCGCGGAGTTCGCCCCCGCCGCACACCAGGCCACCAGGGCCCAGCAGATCACTGTCGCCGAGCGCGTGCTGGCCAAGCAGGGCTGGGGCGCCTGGCCCGTCTGCTCGCGCAAGGCCGGTGCGGTCGGCGAGTCCGCGACGCAACGCAGCGCCCCCGCCCAGCAGGTGCGGCTCAGTGCCCCTGGCACTGCCGGCTCCTACGTGGTGAAGAGCGGGGACACGCTCGCCACGATCGCGAGCCGGCACGGTGTTGCCGGCGGTTGGAAGGGCCTGGTGCAGAAGAACCCCGGCCTGGCCGCCAACCCGAACCGGATCGCCCCCGGTCAGCACATCACCCTCTGAACCACCCTCCGAGGCTCCGGAAGGTCACCAACCCTTGAACCCTCCGGCCCAGCCCGCTGACCCGCTGCCGACCCCGCAACCCGGGCGAGGCGCGGGTCAGCGGGACCTGAAGCGGGCCAGCTGCTCGGGGGTGTCGACGTCGTCGGGGTCGGCCAGATCTCCACACTCGACGAGAACAAGGTCCGGATTCCCGGCCAGATAGCCACGGGCGCCGGCGTCACCCACGGCGGCCGCGCGCACGCCCGCCCAGTGCGACCGCCCGATCAGCACCGGATGGGCCGGTCGTCCGTGGTACGCGGCACGCACCAGGACGTCGGGGTCGCTACGGGCTGCGATCCGTCGCACGGCCTCGGCGGTGACGCCCGGCAGATCGACGAGGTGGACGAGTGCGGCGTCGGGCACCGGGTCGAGCGCCTCCAGCGCGGCGAGCCCGGCGCGGAGGGAGGCGCCCATCCCCTCCGCCCAGTCGTCAGCCACGGTGATCCGAACGCCGGGAGGGACGATCTCGGCCACCTTCGCGGCCGAAGCGCCGAGCACCACCATGAGCGGCGAACAACCGCCGTCGGCGAGCACTCGCAGGGCGCGCCCCACGAGTGGCTCGCCGTCGAGCTCGACGAGTGCTTTCGGGCCGCCCATCCGACGGCCCGCGCCCGCCGCGAGCAGCAGGCCGGCGGGGTGGTCTATCGGTTGATCTCCGTGACGGGGTGCACGTACGGCACCTCATCCAGCGGGAACTCCAGGTCACCGAAGGGCGACAGCGAGCCCTGCCGGGTGCTGGCGAGCTCGCTCACCGGATGTTCGCCGTCGGGCAGCTCCGGCCACGTCGGGTCGATTCGGCCCTCACGGGCTGCCTTGGCCACCATGTCCTCCTCGTGGTTCGCGCGTCACCGTCGATTATCCCGTACGGGACGCGGTGGTGGGGGACCGGTGGGTGGGAGCGACACCTGATACGAGCGTCGTCCTCGCCGGCGCGCCGACTACCGTGGTGGGGATGCCCACACCGCTGGTCGACTGGCTGCGCGCCCAGGACGACGAGATGCTTGCGGCCCTGCTAAGGCTGCGCCCGGACCTGGCCGTGCCGCCGCCCGCGGATCTCACCGTGCTGGCCACCCGGGCCGGCATCCGGGCATCCGTCCATCGTGCGTGTGACGATCTCGACAGGCTCACGCTCACGGTCCTCGAGGCGCTCGTCGTCGCCGGTGCCGAGAGCGCGCCGACGTCGCTCAGCGAGCTGCTCCGCCTGCTCGGCCCCGATCTATCGGAGGCCGCTGTCCGCCGCCCGCTGAGGGCGCTGCGCGACCGCGCACTCGTCTGGGGGCCCGACGAGGAGCTGTCGCTCGTACCCGCCGCGTTGGACGTGGTACCGCGCCATCCCGGTGGGCTCGGCCGCGAGTCCGCGGGTCTGGCGGCGTCCTCGGGGCTGCCCGAGCTGATCGCTTCCGTGGCGCCCGACGAACGCCGGGTGCTCGAAGCGCTGGCGGCCGGGCCGCCCATCGGGCGCAGCCAGGCGGGCGCTGATCCGGAGAGCCCGGTCGGGCGCCTCCTCGCCCGTGGCCTGCTGATGCGGGTGGACACCGAGACGGTCGAGCTACCGCGGCAGGTGGGTCTCGCCCTACGCGGGGACCGGCCGTTGGGCGCGGTCCCCGTCACGCCGCCCGACATCGGGGCGAGGGACCGCGGGGCCGACGCCGTGGACCGCACCGCGGGTGGAGCAGCCCTGGGCGTGCTCCGCCAGCTCGAGCTGCTCGTCGCGTTCTGGGGGCGCACCCCGCCGCCCGTGCTGCGCTCCGGTGGCCTGGGTGTACGCGAGCTGCGGCGGGCGGCGAAGGAGATGGACACCGACGAGAGCAATGCCGCGCTCCTGGTCGAGCTGGCAGTGGCCGCCGATCTGGTCGGGGAGAGCGACGGGGTGGCGCCGGACTGGGTGCCCACCACCAACGCCGACGTCTGGGCGGCGGGCGGCCCCGAGCTGCGCTGGTCATTGATCGCGCGCACGTGGCTGGATCTGCCACGACTGCCCGGGCTGGTCGGACGCAAGGACGACGCGGGGCGTCCGATCTCGGCCCTGTCCGATGCCGTCCGGCGCCCGCTCGCTCCCCGGGACCGGCGCCGTGTGCTCGCGGGGCTTGCCGAGCTGCCGCGTGGCGTTGCGCCCGGTTCCCCGGCCGCGCTCCGCGATGTCCTCGCGTGGCGCGCACCCCGGCGCGGGGGCCGGCTGCGTGACGAGGTGGTGGACTGGGCGCTCGCCGAGGCCACGGTGCTCGGCGTCGTCGCACTGGACGCGATGTCCACACCGGGCCGGGTGCTCCTCGACGATCCCGGCGGGCTCGTCGCGGCACTCCGTGCGGCCTTGCCCGAGCCCGTCGACCACGTGCTCCTGCAGGCGGACCTGACCGCCGTCGCGCCTGGCCCGTTGGAACCACAGCTGGCTGCCGAGCTCGGCCTCGTCGCCGAGGTGGAGTCGGCAGGCGGGGCCACTGTCTTCCGCTTCACCGATGCCACGGTGCGCCGTGCGCTCGACGCCGGCCGGACGGCCACCGAGCTGCACGAGCTGCTCGCCAAGCGGTCGGCCACCCCCGTGCCTCAGGGCCTGACGTACCTCATCGACGACGTCGCCCGCCGCCACGGACGGCTGCGCGGTGGTGTGGCGTCGTCGTTCCTCCGGTCCGACGACGCCGTGCTGATCGCGGAGGTGCTCGCCCATCCCGACAGCGTCACCCTGGAGCTTCGCCGAATCGCGCCCACGGTCGTGGTCTCGCCGCTGTCACTCGGCGAGTTGCTCGACGGGCTGCGGGCCGCCGGTTTCAGTCCCGCCGCCGAGGACACCGGCGGCGCCGTTCTCGACCTCTCCGACCGGGGCAGACGGACGGCGCCGCGCCGCCGTTCGCTGGGCCGCAACGGCGCGCCACCGGAGCCGGGCGCCGAGCAGCTCGCCGCCGTCGTGTCCCGGATGCGGGCCGGGGACGCGCTGGCCGGAATCCGGCGGGACGTCACAACGCCTGCGGCGAACAACGGGCGCATCCCCGACCTGCTCCGTTCGGCCGTCGCCGCTCGCCGCAGCGTCTGGATCGGGTTCGTGGACGGGCACGGTGTCGCCGGGGAACAGGTCCTGGAACCGATGAGCGTTGGCGGCGGGGTGGTGGAGGGCCGGGACACGATGGACGGCGGCCTGCACCGCGTGCCGCTGCACCGGATCACCAGCATCGCGCTGATCGAGGACTCTCCGGACGGGTCCTGAACGGGATCAGGAACCGACGCGGATCGGCAGCCTCTCGAGTCCGTGCATGACGGGGCTCCGGCGCCACCGGAGATCGGCCGGATCACCGTCGAGCTCGATCGCGCCGAACTTGTCCAGCAGCCGCCCGATGGCGACCTGTGCCTCCAACCGGGCAAGGGGCGCGCCCACGCAGTAGTGGATGCCGTGGCCGAAGGCCAGGTGTCCGCCGCCGGTGCCGCGAGTGATGTCGAACCGGTCCGGATCGGGAAACTGCCGAGGATCGCGGTTCGCGGCGAGCAAGGAGATGAGGACGAACTCGCCCGCGGGGATCTCGACCTCGTCCACGCGTACCGGCTCGGTGGTGAACCGCAGGGTTGCGAGGTTGAGGGAGCCGTCGTAGCGCAGGAACTCCTCGACCGCCTCCGGCAGCAGGGACGGGTCGGACCGCAGAGCCGTCAGCCGGTCGGGATGCCGCAGCAGGGCGAGCACTCCGTTGCCGATCAGGTTGACGGTCGTCTCGTAGCCGGCGACGAGGAGCAGGAACGCCATCGACAACAGCTCGGGCCCGCTCAGCTGGTCGCCCTGGTCCGACACGTGCACGAGGTCGGAGAGCAGGTCCTTCGTGGGTTCGGACCTCTTCTCCGCGATGAGAGCGGTGAGGTAGGCCCTCATCTCCTCGTCGGCGGTCCGCACGTCGTCGGGGGACGCCGCCGCGACGAAGGGGATGACCCATGACCGGAACTTGGCCTGGTCGTCGGCCGGAACGCCGAGAATCTCGCAGATCACCGCGATCGGCAGCGGCGAGGCGAACGACTCGATCAGGTCGGCCCGGCCGACCGCGGCGAGGTCGTCGAGGAGGCTGTCAGTGATCTGCTCGATCCGGGGGCGCAGCCCGGCCACTGCACGGTTCGTGAACGCCTTGTTGACGAGCCTGCGCAGACGGGTGTGGTCGGGTGGGTCGGTCTGGAGCATGTGAGCGAAGAGATCCAACCCGTAGACCTGGCCCGCGCCATCCGCGAAGAGCTCCTTCGCCCGGGTGCTGTCCTTGCTCAGCCGTGGGTCCGAGAGGAGCGCCTTGGCGTCGGCGTAGCGGGTGACGAGCCAGAAGCCGAACGCGGAGGAGAGCGAGGCGTACCGGACGCGCCCCTCCGTCAGGAGATCCCGGTACGTCGCGTGTGGGTCCTGGAAGAACTCACGGCCGAGCCTGAACGGTTCCTCGTGCACGCTGCCCCCAGCCGTACCCGGACTCGGGGTACCGGCGCGGTACCCCGCAGATCCAGTACAGCCAGAACGCCCCGGCGCGTCTCCCCGGTGTGGCCCACTTCTCAGTGGGCGGAACCGGGCAGAGCGCCGGGGCGCTGGTGTGCCTGCCGATGGATCAGCGAGCGCCTGCGGTCATCCGGTGCTGCATGGCGTGCTCCACCAGCGCGATGAGCGTCTGTTTGGTGGACTGCCGGATGCGGGCGTCACAGCTGACGATCGGGATCGACGGGTCGATCGACATGGCCTCCCGAACGTCTTCGATGCGGTGCTGCAGCAGCCCGTCGAAGCAGTTCAGGCCCACGACGTAGGGCAGCCCGCGGTCCTCGAAGAAGTCGATCGCCGCGAACGAGTCGGCCAGCCTGCGAGTGTCGACCAGTACGACGGCGCCGATCGCACCGCGCACGAGGTCGTCCCACATGAACCAGAACCGGTGCTGGCCCGGGGTGCCGAACAGATAGAGGATCAGCTCCGAGTCGAGCGAGACGCGGCCGAAGTCCATGGCCACCGTGGTGGTGACCTTGTTGGGAGTGGCCGCGAGATCGTCGACCTCGGCGCTGGCCTCGGTCATGACGGCCTCTGTGGTCAGCGGAACGATCTCCGAGACCGAGCCGACGAAGGTGGTCTTACCGACGCCGAAGCCACCGGCTACCACGATCTTGGCCGAAATTGTCGCCGCAGTGGCGATCATCTGCTGTCCGAATCCCCCCGACTGACTGGTCAACGCCGACGCTGAGCGAGGGGGCGACCCGTCAGTTGGGTAACTAGAGCCGACGGAGTCCACTCAACACCCTTTCCATCAGAGCGAGGTCCGGCATGTTGCCGGCGCTGCTCGCGGTCTGGTGCACGGTCACCATTCCGAGGCCTGCCATGTCACTGAGCAGCACCCGGGCAACCCCGAGCGGGAGCGACATGAGCGCGGCGACCTCGGCGACCGAGCGAACCTGTTCGCACAGTTCCGCCACGGCTCGGTGCTCGACCTGCAACAGACCTATCTGATCCCGGCCACGCTGGCTGGTGGACACGAGAGTCTCGATGGCCAGATCGATGCTGGCCTTGGTTCGACCACGGGTCCAGGCGTAGGGCCGAACCGCCGCCGCACCCATCCCCAAGCCGATCTCCTCCGCCTCGAGGTTGCGGAAGTCGATCGGAGCCGTCGGTGGTCCTGGCCGGACCTGTGGGGGCGGCGGGGTCGTATTGCCCCCCAGCTGCTCCGCTTCGGTAGGGACGTCGTCGTTCAACTCGACATCGGCGCCTCGCCTGCGCCCCCACTTGCGGCGGCGCGGCGAACGGCGAGAGTCGAAACTGAAGCCGTTCATGACGTCGGCGAAAGTTGGCTCCGAGGATTGCCGGCGCTCGTCGTCGGGACCGGAGGTCATCGGACTCACCTGCCTTCCTACCGATCATTTGCGAACCGGGGGTCGTACCTGGTGGTCGTGCTGGTGCTTCAGAAGCCGCCGAAGGAGCCCTGAAGCTCGGCGCGCAGCTCGGGGGTGAGCAGCTGGCCGACGCGGTCGACGAGCAACGTCATCTCGTAGCCGATGAGGCCGATGTCGCAGCTGGGCGAGGCGAGCACGGCGAGGCACGAGCCGTCGCTGATGGACATGAGCAGGACGATCCCGCGGTCCATCTCGACGACCGTCTGCACGACGCCACCGGCGTCGAAGCAGCGGGCCGCACCCTGCGTGAGGCTGACCAGCCCGGACGACACAGCAGCAAGCTGGTCGGCACGGTCGCGGGGCAGCCGGTCGGACGCCGTGAGCAGCAGTCCGTCGGCCGACACCACGATCGCGTGGGCGACACCCGGCACGCGCTCAGCGAAGTTGGTGACCAGCCACCCGAAGCGGCTCGGCTGCGTCTGTGGCGCCGTCATGAAGACTCCTCGTCGTGATTGACACCAGCGTTTGTGGGCTTAGTACCACCGTTGGCCTCTGAACCCGGGTCTGCCCCGCCGACGCCGCGCAACCGGCTTTCGCGGCCTTGACGGACGCCGTGCTGGTAACTGGCGAGCCGGCCCCGGACGGTCTCCGCGCTACGCGCCGAGGAGACCGGAGGTGCCAGCACCGCAGATCCTGCGCTGCCCGGAACGAGGCGCGCCCGTGGGCGGCGCTTCGGCAGTCCGGCAGCCGTCATCTCGTCGGCCTGCTCGGCCCCCACGCTGCTCGCCGCGCGCCAGCCCTCGTCCGCGAGGCTCGCGAACTCCTGGTCGGACGCAGATGCAGAGGCAGAGACGGGCGCCGCGGGCTCCGGCGTGGCCAGCTTCTCCGGGACCGGCCGGGCCGGCCGGGCCGACACCGACGGTGCAGGTGCCGGGGTCGGAGCAGGCGCGGGAGCAGGTGCCGGGGCGGGTGCAGGAGCAGGCGGCGGAGTCGGAGCCGGCGGCGGGGGTGGTGGCGGAGTGGGTGCCGACGGCGCAACGGGCTTGGGAGCCGGAGCCAGAGCCGGAGCCGGGGCCGGCGGCGGCGTTGCTGCCGCCGGGGGCGGGGTGGGCGCCGGTGCCGGAGCAGGGGCTGCCAGCGGGTGCGGTGCCGGAGCAGGCGCCGACAGCGGGTGCGGCGGCGGCGGACGGAAGCCGCGCTGCTGCGACGGCCGCCCTGCACCGCCCTGCTCCGTCTGCCAGTTGACCGGGATGGGCCGGTTCGAGCGGAACCACGCCGAGGCGATCTCCTCGAAGATCGGCGTGGTCTCGCTGAGGTCGAACTCCTCCTTGCGAGAGCTCGGCGCCGCGGGTGCCGGCTCGGCGATCACCGGAACGCTCGGCGCGAACAGCTCGTCCGCCTCGCCGGGCGACTGCGCGGCCGCGGCCTGAGGGGCCTCAGCCTGTGCCTGCTGGGCCTGCTGAGCTGCCTGAGCCTGCTGGGCTGCCTGAGCCCCCGACTGCGCGGACTGAGCAGGCTGGGCGGGTTGCTGGCCACGTTGCCCTGGGCTCTGCGGGAACGGTCGCGGAGTGGACTGCTGCTGCTCGGGCCGCGGGTTGGTGGGCCGTGGCGGCGGCAGCGGGTTGCTGCGACCGAGGATGGGCATCGGCATCGTGAGCGGCGAGGGCGGAACCTGGGTGGGCGTTCCCCGCTGCGGCTGGGCCTCGCTGCTGAACATCGTGTCGGCGGGGAAGGCACCGGTCGGCGGTGCGGACGGGCTCTCGTCGGGCGTGTTGTCCTCGGCCGGCTTCGGGTCCTGATCGCTGCCCGATGATCCCGTAGTCGCCTTCTGCTCACCGCTCGTGGCGGCCTGCTGACGGCTGGTCGATCCGGAATCTTCGGAGCGTGTGGACTTGAAGGTGCCGGTCTGCGAGCTGCCGTTGGGGGTGGCGGGCTCGCGGGGCGTGTACCCGTTGAGCGAGGCCGTCTCGCTGGTGGTGCCCCACAACGAACGAGCGGAGTCGGGCTGCACACCGTTGCGGTAGGACCCGGTGTTCTGCGAGCCGGGCGGCTGCTGGGAGCGATGCTGCTCCCGCCGTTGCTGCTGTTGCTCGGCGATCTTCGCGGCGTCGGCCGCAGCCTTCGCCGCCAGCTCCCGGGCCCTCTGCAGCTGCATCTGCTGCTGCTCCGCCTTGGCCTGGTCGGCTGCGGCTTGCTCTGCAGGATCCGGCCGGTTGTTGGACGGCGGTGGGGGGTTCGGCCCGTCGGGACGCACCGACTGCCCGGGCCGCCTGGTGGGCAGCTTTCCGAGCGAGCCGTTCACCGGCGGCTGCGGGGCGAACAGCTGCCCGTCGTGGCCGGCCGGGGCGTCGAAGACACCAGCCGGGTTGGCCGGACCGTCGGTGCCCGCGACCAGCGCCGAGAGCGATCCCGGACGAACCGTGCCGTTGGTGCCCGGACGCTGCGCCGTGAGCGTGTTGGTGCGGGTGGGAATCGCAGCGGCCGGGCGTTGGATCTCCGCCGGCTCGTTGGAGGAGGGGATGAGGTAGCCGGGCACGGTGACCGAGGCCGTGAGGCCCGCACCGGGACCGCCCGCGGACGAGGTGCTGAGCCGCACGCTGATGCCGTGGCGGGCGCCCAGGCGACCGACCACGAACAGGCCCATGCGCCGGGACGCCGAGACGTCGACGCCGGCGGGACCGCTGAGGCGCTGGTTGGCGTCGTTGAGCTCGTGGTCGACCATGCCGACGCCGCGGTCGGCGATCTCGACGACGATCGAGCCGTCGCCCGTGCGGGCGGTGCTCATGACCACCTGCGAGTCGGGCGGGGAGAAGCTCGTGGCGTTGTCCAGCAGCTCGGCCAGGAGGTGGACGAGGTCGGACGCCGCCCGGCCGACGACCGTGACCGACGGCGGGGCCTGCACGACGATGCGCTGGTACTGCTCGACCTCGGACACCGCGGCGCGCAGCACGTCGACCATCGGGATCGGCGCGATGTTGCGCTTGGCGAGGTCGGTGCCTGCGAGAACCAGCAGGTTCTCGCTGTTGCGCCGCATACGGGTGGCGAGGTGGTCGAGCTGGAACAGGTTGGACAGCTGGTCCGGGTCCTGCTCGTTGCTCTCCAGCTGCTCGATGAGCTGCAGCTGGCGCTCGACGAGTGCCTGACTGCGGCGGGAGAGGTTGACGAACATCGCGCTGACGTTGGACTGCAGTGCCGCCTGCTCGGCCGCCAGGCGGACCGCCTGCCCGTGGACCGCGTCGAACGCCCGGGCCACCTGGGCCACCTCGTCTCGGCCGCCCAGTGGCACCGGGTCGACTTCCACGTCGGGTGTCTCGCCTGCACGCATGCCCTCGACCGCCTGCGGCAGCCGCCGCTCGGCGACGTCGAGTGCGGTGGTGCGCAGGATCTGCAGCGACCGGAGCAGGGCCCGGGCGACCAGCACCGCGATCGTGGCGCCGATCAGCAGGCCGAGCATCAGGATCACCGAGTTGAGACCGGCCTCGTTGCTCGCCCGCTCCTCGGCCGCCGCGCTGGAGGCGGACAGTGCCTTGCGGATACGGGTGGAGGCGCGGTCGGCCGCAGCGTCCGCGTCGACGTAGGCGGCGTCCCACTCTGTTGCGGTGACCTGGATCGTCCTGTTGGCCGCGGTGCCAAGGATCTTGGCCTTCAGGTTCTCGCGCTGCGTGTTGGCCGTCTCGTCGAGCGGGTTACCGACGACACCCAGGGTGAGTGCTGAGGAGTACTCGCGAGCGGCGGCCGTGAGCTGGCTGTCGGCGGCGGTGGCTGCCTCGGCGTCCTGCGGCCGGAGCCTGCCGCTCTTGATGGCCGCTCCCAGCTCCGTGTGCTGAGCGGCCAGCTGCTCCGTGATGTTCATGACGGCGGTGAGGGCGTCGGGCAGCCCTCCGATGCCGGGCGTGCTCAGCTGCCGCAGCAGGGCCCGGCCGAGGATGTCGACACTGTCGATCACCGCGGTGTAGCGGGTGTTGATCTGGTCGAAGTCGACGGCGACGTTCTGTGCGGCGTCGGTGCGCAGGGGAGCGAGGGTCTGCAGCTCGCGCTCGGTCTTCTGGAGGGCGCTGCGGGTGGTGACCTCGAGCTCGCTCGTGCCGTGGACACCCGCGAGCATCTGGTCGATCTCGGTGTCGGTCTGGCGGAACCCGTCCTCGAGCGCGGCCCGGTTGTCCGTACGGTTGCCCGCGGCGAACAGCGTGGACGCGTGACGCTCGGCGCGCAGGGCGTCGGCAGTGGTGGAGACTTGCTGCGCCACCTCGAGGAGCCGGCTGCTGCGTCCCAGCTCAGCGGCCTGGCTGGCCTGGTCGGACACCCGGAGGACACCCAGGGCCAACGCCAGCAAGGCCGGTATGAGACAGACGATCACCAGCTTCCAGGCCAGCGTCCAGTTACGCGGGTTGAACCGCTCGGACCATGTTGGTCCGGTCTCGGTGCTGGTCACGTCAACGTCCCCCTGACGCTTGCCTGCGCAGATCGGGTGAACTCTGGCACGCGCTGATGATCGGCCGCGAGCCCGGACCAGCTGAGCTGCAGTCCAGGGGCGGTGGGTGGCCGGGATCGGGTCACAGGCCCGGGGAGCATTGCTATGAGCATCGGGTCGATCCGTCGCGCCTTCATGTTGGGGGCGGGCTGGTCGGGTGTTCCGGCCCGCATCATGCGCGCTCCGCCGGCTCCGACACGCGCCCTCTGGGGAAGGGCGATGACCGCCAGGACCCGGTACGATCGCGGTGGCACACGTGCACTTTCGGACAGAGCCGGCACAGCATAACCGAAGTCGACGCCGACCCTTTCTCCGAGGCCGGGCGGGTGGCGTTCCCCCGATCAGATCAGTCGCCCACCGCTCACCGTTGATCCGATCCGGCCCAGCCATGGGCCGGATTTCATGAGGAGTACCACAGGTATGACCGACGGGCCGCTCATCGTCCAATCCGACAAGACGCTGCTGCTCGAGGTCGACCATCCGGCCGCAGCGGAGGCGCGCTCGGCGATCGCACCCTTCGCGGAGCTGGAGCGCGCGCCCGAGCACGTTCACACCTACCGGGTCACCCCGCTGGCGCTGTGGAACGCGCGCGCCGCGGGCCACGACGCCGAGCAGGTGGTCGACGCGCTCGTCCGCTTCTCGCGTTACGCGGTGCCGCAGCCGATGCTCGTCGACGTCGTCGACACGATGGGCCGGTACGGGCGCCTGCAGCTCACGAACTCCCCCGTGCACGGGCTGGTCATGGTCGCGTTGGACCGGGCCGTGCTGGAGGAGGTGCTCCGGCAGAAGAAGATCTCCCCGTTGCTGGGGGCCCGCATCGACGACGACACGGTGCTCGTGCACCCGTCCGAGCGCGGGCACCTCAAGCAGGCGCTGCTGAAGATCGGCTGGCCCGCGGAGGACCTCGCGGGCTACGTCGACGGCGAGGCGCACCCCATCGACCTGGCCGAGGACGGCTGGACGCTGCGCGACTACCAGCGTGACGCCGTCGAGGGCTTCTGGGCGGGTGGCTCCGGGGTGGTGGTGCTGCCGTGCGGCGCGGGAAAGACGCTGGTGGGTGCGGCCGCGATGGCGCGGGCGAAGGCCACCACGCTGATCCTCGTCACCAACACCGTGTCGGGCCGCCAGTGGAAGCGGGAGCTCATCGCGCGCACCTCACTCACCGAGGACGAGATCGGCGAGTACTCCGGCGAACGCAAGGAGATCCGCCCGGTCACGATCGCCACCTACCAGGTGATCACCCGCAAGACCAAGGGCGAGTACAAGCACCTCGAGCTGTTCGACTCGCGCGACTGGGGTCTCGTCATCTACGACGAGGTGCACCTGCTCCCCGCCCCGGTGTTCCGGATGACCGCCGACCTGCAGTCCCGGCGCAGGCTCGGGCTCACGGCCACGCTCGTGCGTGAGGACGGGCGTGAGGGCGACGTCTTCTCGCTGATCGGCCCGAAGCGCTACGACGCGCCATGGCGCGACATCGAGCAACAGGGCTGGATCGCTCCCGCCGACTGCGTGGAGGTACGGGTCACGCTCACCGAGGCGGAGCGGATGGGCTACGCCGTGGCCGACGCCGAGGAGCGCTACAAGACGGCTTCCACCGCCCACACCAAGGTGAGCGTCGTCAAGGCGATCCTCGACCGGCACCCCGGCGAGCCCGCGCTCGTGATCGGCGCCTACCTCGACCAGCTCGACGAGCTCGGCGGCGTGCTGGGTGCCCCCGTCATCCAGGGCTCCACGCGCAACAAGGAGCGTGAGGCGCTGTTCGACTCCTTCCGCCGGGGCGAGCTGCCGGTGCTCGTGGTGAGCAAGGTGGCCAACTTCTCGATCGACCTGCCCGAGGCCAGCGTGGCCGTGCAGGTGTCGGGCACGTTCGGCTCCCGGCAGGAGGAGGCCCAGCGGCTCGGCCGGTTGCTCCGGCCGAAGGGCGACGGCCGGCAGGCCCACTTCTACTCGGTGGTCTCACGCGACACCCTCGACACCGACTACGCCGCCCACCGGCAGCGGTTCCTCGCGGAGCAGGGCTACGCCTACCGCATCGTCGACGCCGACGATCTCCTGGGGCCCGCCGTACCTGACGTCGGCTGAGCCGGAGAGCCGTCGCGTCAGGACGATCGCGGGTGGCGCACCGCCTCCACCACCGATGCCATGTCGTCCTCGGCGTGGCCGGCGTCGGCAGCCGCGGAGAACTGGTGCTGCAGCGCGCGCATCAGGTTGTCCTCGGCGCCCACTCCGCGGAGTGCGTCGGCGATGAGCGAGGCGTCCTTGGCCGCACCGGCGGTGGTGAACGAGGTGGAGTAGTCCCCTGACATCATGGCGCGGCCCTTGAGCTGGGCGTATCCGCAGTCCAGGCCTCCGCCTGCGATGGTGTCGAGGAACTGCTGAGGGTCGACGCCGAGCCCTTCGGCGAGCCCGATGGCCTGTGCGGTGCCCCCCATGATGCTCAGCACCCACGAGTTCGCCACGAGCTTGAGCCGGTGGCCGTCGCCGGGGCGGGGGCCGACCCACATGGTGCGGGAGCCGACGGCGTCGAACACCGGCGTCACGGCGTCGCGGAGGTGCTCCGGCCCTCCGGCCAGCACGAGGAGCTTGCCCTCCTCGGCAGGCTGGCGGGTGCCCAGCACCGGGGCGTCGACGTAGTCGACACCGGCCCGGTCGGCGAGCTCGGCCAGGCGCAGGGCACCGTCGAGCCCCACGGTGCTCGACTGCACCCAGATCGCCCCCTTCGCGGCAGACGGCAATGCCTGTTCCATCACCGATTCCACGGACGCTGCGTCGAAGAGCATGGTGACGATGACGTCCGCTCCGGCCACCGCGGAGGCCGGGTCGTCGGCCACGGTCGCGCCGTCGTCGGCGAGCGGGCGTGCCTTCTTCGCGTCGCGGTTCCACACCGTGAGGGCGAGCCCGGACCGGGCGATGTTCCTCGCCATGCCGGCACCCATGATGCCGGTGCCGAGCAGGGCCACGGTCTTCGTCGTCGTGGTGGTCACGGTCGTTCTCCTCGTGTCGCCGGAATCGGATGCAGTGCGGCCGGGGCCGACCCGGCAATGCCTACAGGGCCCAGGTCGCTTTTGTCGGCGCCTGCACGATCATGGTCATCAGCCGGTATGTTGCTCCGCCGCTCCAGGCCGTTCCGAATGAGGCAAGAACGAATTCCGAAAGCAACCGGCCGGGACCGGCGGCCTGCGCCGTTCCTCCTCGATCACCTCGGACGATCCCATGGTCGGAGCGGTAGTCGCGCCGACGAGGTGGCGATCGGCCCGGCGACTTCGATCTGGCTACGGCGACGGTGCCCAGCGGCGACGCTAGCACGTCCGATAGCACGGGGCCGATCTTCTGAGCCCGCGTGCGGCCCCCCGGAAAATCGACAAAGAACGCGCATCGGATATGTCGTTCGCGACGTATCAGAGTGGGTGGAGCCGCCGCCGGCCCCGAGCAGGCTCAGGGCCGGGTTCAGGGTCGGAATCCGGTGCGTTCCCCGAGGCCGGGAGCCCGTCGCGGCGGCAGGCTCGAAGCCATGGAGCAGATCACCGACCCGGCCACCGCCCGAACCACCCCCGACGCCGACCAGCCTCCCTTCGCCGAGCAGCCGCCGTTCAATGGTCAGCCGCCCCTCGCGGAGCCGCCGCGGGCCGCGCGTCCGGCGTTCCGCCTGCGCCGCAGCCGCACCGACCGGATGCTCGCCGGTGTGTGCGGCGGGCTCGCCGAGAGCCTCAACGTGGACCCGGCCCTGATGCGTGTCGGCATGGTGGCACTCACCGTGATCGGTGCGGGAGTGCCGGTGGTGGTCTACGCCGCGGTGTGGTTGATCGCGCCCGAGACCGACGCGCCCTGAGATCCGCGGGTCGCTGTTCAGGGGTTCACGGGACCGGGATGCGCTCGGGCGTGGTCTCCCGCAGGATCACCTCTCCGCGCACCCGGCGGATCCTGGGCTGGTCGGCGGCGGGCCCGAGCACCAGGTCGAGGGCCCAGGCGCCGAGGTCCTCGAGCGGCAACCGCACGGTGGTCAGGGCCGGGGTGGCGTCGCGCAGTGTGACGATGTCGTCGAATCCGGCCACGGCCATCGCCGACGGCACCGCGATCCCGCGGTCGCGCAGCGCTGCCATCGCGCCGAGCGCCATCACGTCGTTGACCGCGAAGACGCAGTCCACGTCGAGGCCGCGGTCGAGGACGTCGATCATCGCGTCGTAGCCGCCGTCGCGCGTGAACCCGCCGTATGCGGTGACGTCCTGGCCGATCTGCACTCCGCAGCGGGCGGCGCCCTCGCGGAACCCGGCGCAGCGGTCGCGCGCGGTCAGCAGGTCGGTACGGCCGGCGAGTATGGCGAAGCGGCGGTAGCCGCGGGCGCACAGTGCCTCCGCGAGCGCCCTGGCCCCAGCACGGTTCTCCAGGACGACCGTGTCGGCGGCGATCTTGCGCTGGCTGATGAACGCGACGCGGCCGCCGGACTGCTCGAACGATCGCACCTCGGCGCCGAGCCGCTCGGTCAGCTCGCGGTCGTACACCCTACTTCCCACCACGATCACGGCGCGCGCCCGCTGGCTGCGGAGCGCCGCGACGTAGTCGATCTCGCGTTCCTCCCGGCCGAACGTGCAGGCCATCGTGACGACGAGCTGGTGGCCCTCGGCCGCCCTGATGGCGCCTGCTGCGATCGAGGAGAAGTAGGGATCGCCGACGTCGCCGATCACCAGCCCGACGAGGTTGGTGTGGCCCCGCGCCATCGCCTGGGCCTGCGCGTTGGCCGAGTACTGCAGGGCCTCGGCCGCTTCAAGCACCCGTTCGCGCAGGTCGGGACGCACCCTGCGGGTGCTGCCGTTGAGCGCACGCGACGCGGTGGCCAGGGAAACCCCGGCGGCGCGGGCGACATCGAGAAGCGTGACCGACGCGTTGGTGACGCGGTCGCTCATGGCCTGCCTCCTGCACTGCGACATCGAGGGCCGGGCCACGGATGGGGCGGTTCGCGCGGGAAATGCGCCGGCGGCCTGTGCCGGGGCGGCCCGAGATCTCTGTTCGCAGAGAGTACCGGTCACCACTCGGTAGGAAAGCGCATTCCCCCTGCTGGAGTAGGTGGCGTGCGGGTCAGCGTGCCGCCTCGACGGATCCGGCCGCCGCCATCCGCACCGGATCGTAGGGGGAGAGGTAGCCGCACATCCCGAGGGTGGTGGGCGGAGGCTGCTCGATCCGCGCCACGCTGGCGTCCCTCAGGTGGGAGTGATCACCGCAGGCCAGCGCGGCCAGCTGTTCGTCGGTTCGTCCACTCGCCGCGGCCGCTCCCTCCGCCCAGCGCGCCCGCCACTCCTCGAGCTGGGGCCGGACCAGCGCCGCAGCGGATGCGTAGAACTCCTCCAGCGCGTTCCCGTCCCCCGCGGCCGTCCGCCGAGTGAGTTCGGCGAAGCCCTCGATCGCCAGGTCACGCCTGGCTCGCGCGCGTTCCGGCGACGCCTCCCCGCCCGCGTCTGACAGCGACCTCGCACGCTCGTACGTAGCGCGGTCGGTGAGGTGCGCCGGAGGGAACGTCAGCACCGCGTCGCCCGCCTCCGGCAGCCCGCTGTTCTGCATGAGCGCCATGACATTCAGGTCGCCGTCGTTCACCGCGCGGTGGATCGTGCCGGGGGTGAACCAGACGACGTCCCCGGGCTGCAACGGCGACTCGGTGAATCCGCTCGCCGTGAGCGTCTGCAGCCTGCCCTTGCCCCCGACCACGATGTAGCACTCGGAACAGCACAGATGCATGTGCGGCGAGCCCCCGCACAGCCCGTCGGCTGCCTCCCACGGGTAGACGCGCAGCGCGCTGATCCCCACCGCGCCCGGGAACTCGGGAAGACCGCCGCTCATCGCGTGCCCTCGCTGGACTCGGGCGGCCCATCGGGAGACGTCACCGTGCGCGGGCGCTGAGTCCATGGCTCGCTCGCAAGCTCGCTCACAGGGCGTGCTCCGCGGCGAGGCCTTCGATCTCCTCGCGCGTCCAGATCCGGTCGGCGACCACCAGACGGTGCTGGAGCGTGAGCGTCTCGCCGTCGGCGAGCGTGATCTCCTTGTCGAAGGCGGGCGAGGGGTTCACCGCGGGGAACGGGTCGTTGCGGACGAACCAGGTGATCGTCCCGTGGCTGGTCGACCCGGCGAGGACGAGCAGAGTGGAGCCGCCGTCGACGTCGTCGTTCTTCCCGGTGTAGGCGAGCCACGGAGAGTCGCTGGTGCCCATGGTCTCGGGCCCGCCGCCACCGCCGGCCGTGACGATCTCACCGCCGGTGAAGCCCCGGGGGCCGCGCCAGAAGAACCCGGTGTAGCCGGCGTTCGTCCGCCCATGGGTGGTGGGGCTGCCCAGCTCCAGCTCCTCACCGCGGATGTTGAGCAGCTGTGTGGCGAAGTCGAGCGCCCAGATGCCGCGTTCCACGTCGACGCCGTGCCAGCGCAGCGTGCGGGTCTCGGCCACCCAGCGCTCGCCCGTCGAGGCCACCCAGGTGAGCGTCTCGCGCAGCGTGAGCTCGTCGCCGGTCAGGTCGATGATGTCGAACCCGTCGTGCCGCATCGCGCCGACGTTGTCGAGCGGCACGTAGCCGCGCCCGTGCACGTAGGTGTTGCCGCCCCAGAAGTTCTGCCCCGACACGTGCGACCAGGTCATCTGGGCGCCCTTGTGCCAGCGGTGGTCGTGCGGGCGGTACGCGGAGACGAGCGCACCGGACAGCGTGCGCATCGGGTGCATGTAGGGCTTGGGCGCCTCGAAGGCGGCCACCCCGGGCCCGTAGACGTAGCTCGCGATCTCGACCTCGCCGACCGCGACGCCGATCTTCATACCGTGCTCGTGCGTGACGGTCAGAGCGCTCATCGCTCGCCCTCGCTTCGCTCGGCCGGCTCGTATGGAGACGTCACAGGGCGCAGGCGCAGTGACATTGATTCGCTCGCAAGCTCGCTCATCGAGTCACCCCCGCCGTGATGCCTGCCGAGTAGCGCCCGCCGCCGTCGAGCTGTGCGTAGAAGGGGTTGCCCGGCTCCAGCTCTGCCCGGTTGACCGGGCTGCCGGTGATCGCCGACTGGTACAGGCCCGTGATGAGCTCCAAGCTGCGCCGCCCGTCCGCGCCGCTGACGGCCGGTCGCTCCGCGCGGTCCATCGAGTCGAGAAACTCGGCGAGCTGCACGTTGTGGGAGCTGCGTACGTCCGTGGTGGGGAGCCACCCGGCTGCCCGCTCCTCGGCGACACCGCGCAGGGGTGTCCAGGTCCAGTGCGAGTTGTCGTACCCGTAGAGATGCGAGACCTCGACCGTGGCCTCGGAGAAGTCGAAGCGCAGGTAGCTGACCTCGCGCGGCGACAGGACACTGTTGACGACCGACACCAGGGCGCCGGACTCGAACGACACCGCGGCGAGCGAGACGTCCTCGGTGGCGATCCGACGGTCGAGCGTGCCCATCATCGCGCGGACCTCGCGCCAGTCGCCGAGCAACGACAGCATGAGATCCATCTGGTGGATTCCGTGCCCCATCGTGGGGCCGCCGCCCTCGGTCTCCCACTTCCCGCGCCACGGAACCTCGTAGTAGGCGTCGTCGCGGTACCAGAGCGTGTGGCAGATGCCGACGAGCGGGCGCCCCAGGGCACCTGCCGCGATGTGCTCGCGCAGCGTGCGGGCCGCGGAGCCGAAGCGGTGCTGGAACACGTACCCGACGTACGGGCCGCCGTCCCGCTCGTCCGCCATGAGGCCGTCGTACTCGGCAAGGGAGAGCACCGGTGGCTTCTCGCACCACACCCAGGCGCCCGCACGCAGGCAGGCCTGCACACCGGCGTGATGGACGGAGGGTGGGGTACAGATGATCGCCAGGTCGGGCTGGTCGGTCGCGAGCATCGTGTCGAGGTCGGTGTAGCTGTGCTCCACACCCCACTCGGCGGCGAAGGCCGCCGCACGGTCGCCGTCCACGTCGACCACCGCCACGACCTTCGCACGGCCGTCCTGCGCCTGGATGGCGGGGATGTGGCGGCCGCCGGCGATGGCGCCCGTCCCCACGATGGCGACCCGGTACTGCTTCCTGCCGTCTGGCATGTGCACGAACTCCTCGGGTTGATTCCCTGCGATTCAGCGGTGCCGCTGGCGGATGGCCTGGGATGGAGTGACGAAGCGGAGGCTGATGGCGAGGCCGAGGACGGCGACGAGCATGTACGTCACCGCCATTGCCGCCGTGAGTGAGATGGGGACGCCGCCGGGGTCGGAGATCGCGCCGAACAGGGCGACGACCAGCGTCTGGGTGTCTGCGCCGGAGACGAAGAACGTGAGCTCGAACGCGCCGAGCGTGCGGACGAGCACGAGGATCCCGGCCGCCAGCATCCCGGGCAGGAGCAACGGGATCAGCACCCGCGTGAACAGCCGCCAGTTGTTGGCCCCGAACACCCGCGCGGCGTTCTCCACGTCCGGCGAGATCTGCTCGACGAACGGCACCATGATCAGCACGACGAGCGGGAGCGTCGGCACGAGGTTCACGAGCACCACCGCCGTCATCGAGCCCCCGAGCCCGACGCGGTACATGAGCGCCGCGAGCTGCACCGCGTACGTCATCGGCGGGAGGATGATCGGCAGCAGCATCAGCAGCATGACCACCGAACGGCCCGGGAATGCACGTCGGGCGAGCAGGTAGCCGGCCGGCACACCTGCCAGCAGCGCGATCACGACGACCGCGATCCCGGCCTGTGCCGTGTTGACCAGCGCCTGCGACATGCCGGTGCTCGACCAGGCCCTGCCGTACCAGGTGGCGGTGAGACCGTCGGGCCACCAGCCGCCCCGCCACGTCGTGGAGAACGACTGGACGACGACCGATGCCAGCACCCCGAGGATCACGGCCACGAAGCACCCGGCGGCCACCCATGTGATGACGGCGGTGAGCGTGGGCCACTCGCGGCGGGGCCGGGCGGGCGGCGCGGTCGCCGGCAGATCGAGGGTGGTCATCCCTTGCCCCCGCTCGCCGGGCCGCGGTAGAGCCGGTTGCGCAGGAGCATCAGGACACCGAGGATCACCAGCTCCAGCACGGTCATGACCACCGCGATGGCCGCGGCCGCCGGGTAGTCCGAGCGCTGGGAGGCCGCCTGGTAGATCGGCAGCGTGAGCACGTGGGTGGCGTTGTCGGGCTGGCCGACCAGAATCGCCGAGGGGAACACGGCGAACGCCTCCACCAGGCACAACGTGAACGCCGTGATGAGGCCCGGGGTGGCCAGCGGCATGATGATCCGCCAGAACCGCGCGGCGCGGCCCGCGCCGAGGGTGGCCGCGGCGTCCTCGATGGAGCGGTCGATCCCGCCGAAGAAGCCCATGAGCATCACGAACGCGAACGGGATGCTCACGAGCAGCGTGGCGATGAACGTGCCCGTGTAGTTGTAGATGAACTGCTGCTCGGGGATCCCGAGCGAACCCAGCAGCAGGTTGATCCACCCGGTCGGCGAGAAGACCTGGGCCATCCCCTGCGCGATGAGCACGGAACCGAACGTCAGCGGCAGGAGAACCACGAGCGTCAGGAAGCGGCGGCCCGGGAAGTCGCGGCGCATCCGGAACGCCAGCGGCGCGGCGGCCGCAACGCTCAGGACGGCCACCGGCACGGCCAGCCGCAGCGTCTTCCAGATGGAGTCGCGCAGGTAGGGGTCGCCGAAGAAGTCGGTGTAGTTGGCGAAGGGGTCGCTACCCCGCAGCGGCTGGAAGGAGATCGAGAGGCCGTAGCCGAACGGGTAGAGGAACAGCGCCGCGATGATCAGCACGGCGGGCAGGATCAGCAGCAGGGTCCAGTCGACGCCGCGCTCCGCGAGCCGGTGCCGCAGCGGCTGCGGCGGCCGCGCCGACGGCGTGGTGGCCCGCGAGTCCGGCTCAGCCGTGAGCGTCATCGAGCACCTCCACCGGCCGCTCGGCGGGGAAGACGAGCACCCGCTCCTCGGGGGCGCCGAGCGTGATACGCGCGCCTGCTGCCACCGGCTTCTCGGTGCGGAAGTGCAGCACCACGCCCTGCTCCGTCCGAGCGCGGACGGCCAGCTCGCGCCCGTGGTACTCGACCACCTCGGCGAGCGCGGCGACGTCGTTCACCCCGGCCCCGCCGAGCACGATGTCCTCGGGCCGCATCGCGACCATCGCCTCGGAGCCTGCTCGCAGCCCGGCCGCCGGGTCGGCCGTGCCGCGCAGCCGCAGGTCGCCTGCGACGACGCAGACCTGTCGCGGGTCGCTCTCCACCTGCTCGACCCGCGCCGTGATCATGTTGCGGTAGCCCATGAAGCCTGCGACGTACGCGCTGGCCGGTTGCGTGTAGACCTGCTCGGGCGTCCCGCTCTGCTCGAGCCTCCCGCCGCGCAGCACCACCAGCCGGGTGGCGAGCGACAGCGCTTCCTCCTGGTCGTGGGTGACGTAGAGGACCGACAGCTCCCGCTCCTGGTAGAGCCGTTTGATCTCGGTACGCATCTCGATACGCAGCGCGGCGTCCAGGTTGGAGAGAGGCTCGTCCATGAGCACGATCTCCGGGTCGATCGCGAGCGCGCGGGCGATCGCGACCCGTTGCTGCTGGCCGCCCGACAGCTGTGACGGGAGCTTGCCTGCGTGGTCGGCGAGCTGCACGAGATCGAGCGCGGCCTGAGCACGCCTGCGCCGTTCCGCGCGGGGGACCTTCCGCATGGAGAGCCCGAACTCGACGTTGCGCGCCACGGTGAGATGCGGGAACAGCGCGTAGCTCTGGAACACCATCCCGAACCCGCGCTTGTCGGCCGGCAGGGAGTCGATGCGCTTGTCGTCGCGCCAGATGGAGCCGGTGGTGAGCGGCTGCAGACCCGCGAGGCAGGCGAGCGCCGTGGACTTGCCGCAGCCGGACGGGCCGAGCAGCGCCACGAACTCGCCGCGCGCGAGCTCGAGGTCGAGGTCGGTCAGTGCCGCCGTCTTCCCGTACCAGCGCGACACCTGACGCATCTGCAGGGAGCCGAAACCGGCCGCCGGCAGGCGGTCAGTTGCCGACATGGCTGCCGACCTCCCGCTGCCAGATCTCGAACGCCTGCACCTGCTTCTCGGGCGCGAGCGGCGCGTGCGTCTCCCCGCTGGTCAGTGCCTGCGGGTAGAAGTCCGGCCTGCCCCACTGCTGGAGCAGCGCCCGGCCCTCCGGCGAGGCGTCGGCGGCCGTGACGTTCTTGTTCGCCGTGGTGAGCGAGCCGGTGGCGTAGGTCAGCGCCTGCTGGTCGGGCTGCAGTGTCCACTTCATCAACTCGAGCGCCACGTAGAGCGCCTCGGGAGTGACACCCTTCGGCACCATCATGTAGTGGGCGTCGGTGATCCACTTCTGGTCGGTGAAGAGCCCCACCTGCGCGGTCGGCGCCCACGTGCCGTCCCGGCGGCTGTTGATGTCCATCGAGACGATCGTCGGGATCACCTGCAGCTGCCCGGAGCCGAACTGCTGGTTCATGATCGTCGAGCTCGGCGGGTAGGAGCTGACGTACTTGCCCAGCTCGCGGAGATAGGCCCAGGTCTTGCTCCACCCGTTCTCCGGGTCGGACGGATCGCTGTCGCCGAGCATGTAGGGCAGCGACATCATGAACGTCCGGCCGGGGCCCGAGTTCGGTGGCTGCGCGTAGGTGAACCGGCCCGGGTTCTCCCGAGCCCACGCCAGGAGCGCGTCCGGCGTGGTGGGCGGCTGGGCCACCTGGTCGGGGTGGTAGGCGAGCAGCGGACCTGCCGGGTTGTACCGGTTGACGATGCCGAATCCGCCCGCCATCTCCTGCAGTTCGGTGCCGCTCGCGTCGAACACCTGTGAGAGGTCGGGGAGGCTCGCGGCGTAGTTGGGCAGCAGCGGCATCATGAGGTTCTCGGTGCGGGCGGCGCCCATCACGTCCGTGCCGCCGACGACCACCGTGATGTCCACCGTGCCCGCCAACTGCTGTGCCCGGACCTTGCCGGCCACGTCCGGCGCGGGCGCGGACTGGTAGTTGATGCTCGAGACCAGCTCGGGGTGCGCCTTCGCGAAGTTGTCGTAGATCGCCCGGTTGACGGTGACGTTGCCCGCGCCGTCGAGCAGGGTGAGGGTGATCGGACTGGCCGGCTTCACGGGTGTGACCACCTCGTCGGCCCCGCCCGCCTGCTGCGCGCCCGGCGCGCCGCACCCGACCAACCCCAGCACCACCACGGCCGCCAGGCCCAGACCGAGCCGACCTCGTCCCGTACCACGTCTGATCACGATGTACCTCCATGTACGGCGTGACGGAAAAGCGGCGGAAATTCGGGGATGCGCTTTCCGGACAGGCTTGGTAACCGCTTTCCAGCATGACCCGGCCCGCCGGACGGAGTCAAGACCAGCGCCATGCGGAGGTCTGGTAGACGAGGCGGGCCCGGCTGGGCGCGGAGGCGAACGGGCGGACCGGTGGTGCGGATCCATTGGACGGCCGTGCCGTTCGTTCGGGGCGGGCGCGGCTCCGTAGATCTACCGACTGATCCCCGTAGTTCTCCGGGGGCCGGGGGCGGGCGTGCTCGCTAACTTTGGGGACGTGGACGAGGCCACCGCACCAGCGCCCCCTGGGGGGACTGCTACGGAGGCGGCGCTGGTAGCCGGGGGGCTCAGCGGTGGTCTCGTCCATATGTCCGGCCACCCGGGGTTGATCCCGGCGGGTGTCGGCTCCGTCCGGCGGGATCGTTCGTGTGGGAGCAGCTGCCCGTGATCGCCGCGAAGCCGGGGCCGGTGCGCGCCTCCTACGGTCGGATCATGGAAGAGAACACCGCACCGGCTCCCCGGGGCGGTGTCCTGTACTGGATCGCCTTGGCTCTGATGATCCCGCTCTCCCTGCTGACCGCCTTCTTCGGCGTCGTGGCGGGTTCGCTGTTCGCCCTGTGCTACGACTCGGGCACGAGCTCCGCGGCGGACCGGTGCGCCGCGGTCGGTGTCTTCCTCGTCGCGGCCTCGCTCGCGTCGCTGCTCGTGCCCGTCGTCTTCGGAATCTGGGGCAAGCGGGCAACCACCCGGGCCCAGGTCGCTGCCCGGCTGGGCATCTGTCTGCTCGGTTACGTGGTGCCGTTGCTCTTCTTCGGGGCGGTCACGCTGCTCTGAGCTCGTGCAGAACGCCGCAGGGGCGGCACCCGGAATCGGGTGCCGCCCCTGCTTGACGTGCGGGTACTGCGGGGTGGGACGGACTCAGAAGTCCATGCCGCCCATGCCGCCCGACGGGTCGCCGCCGACCGGGGCCGGGTTCTTCTCCGGCTTGTCGGCGATGACGGCCTCGGTGGTGAGGAACAGGGCCGCGATCGAGGCCGCGTTCTGCAGCGCCGAGCGGGTGACCTTGGCCGGGTCGATGATGCCGGCCTTGATCAGGTCCTTGTACTCACCGGTGGCCGCGTCCAGGCCCTCGCCCGGGTTGAGGCCGCGCACCTTCTCCGCGACGACACCACCCTCGAGGCCGGCGTTGACCGCGATCTGCTTGAGCGGGGCCTCCAGCGCAACCTTGACGATGTTGGCGCCGGTGGCCTCGTCACCGTCCAGGCCCAGGCCCTCGAACAGGCCGGCACCGGCCTGGATGAGTGCCACGCCGCCGCCGGCGACGATGCCCTCCTCGACGGCCGCCTTCGCGTTGCGAACGGCGTCCTCGATGCGGTGCTTGCGCTCCTTGAGCTCGACCTCGGTGGCCGCACCGGCCTTGATCACCGCGACACCACCGGCGAGCTTGGCCAGGCGCTCCTGGAGCTTCTCGCGGTCGTAGTCGGAGTCGGTGCGCTCGATCTCGGCGCGGATCTGGTTGACCCGGCCCGCGATCTGGTCGGCGTCGCCGGCACCGTCGACGATGGTGGTCTCGTCCTTGGTGACCACGACCTTGCGGGCACGGCCCAGCAGCGACAGGTCGGCGTTCTCCAGCTTGAGACCGACCTTCTCCGAGATGACCTCGCCACCGGTGAGGATGGCCATGTCGGCCAGCATCGCCTCGCGGCGGTCACCGAAGCCCGGGGCCTTGACGGCAACGGACTTGAAGGTGCCGCGGATCTTGTTGACGACCAGGGTGGCCAGGGCCTCGCCCTCGACGTCCTCGGAGATGATCGCGAGCGGCTTGCCGCCCTGCATGACCTTCTCCAGCAGCGGGAGCAGGTCCTTGACGGTGGAGATCTTGGAGCTGACCAGGAGGATGTAGGGGTCCTCGAGCTCCGCCTCCATGCGCTCGGCGTCGGTGACGAAGTAGGGCGAGATGTAGCCCTTGTCGAAGCGCATGCCCTCGGTGAGCTCGAGCTCCAGACCGAAGGTCTGGGACTCCTCGACCGTGATCACGCCTTCCTTGCCGACCTTGTCCATCGCCTCGGCGATCAGCTCACCGATCGTGGAGTCAGCCGCCGAGATCGAGGCGGTAGCAGCGATCTGCTCCTTGGTCTCGACCTCCTTGGCGGTCTTCAGCAGCTGCTGCGAAACGGCCTCCACGGCCTTCTCGATGCCCCGCTTGAGCGCCATCGGGTTCGCACCCGCAGCCACGTTGCGCAGACCCTCACGGACCAGCGCCTGCGCCAGGACCGTCGCGGTGGTGGTGCCATCACCCGCGATGTCGTCGGTCTTCTTGGCAACTTCCTTGACCAGCTCGGCCCCGATCTTCTCCCACGGGTCCTCGAGCTCGATCTCCTTGGCGATCGACACACCATCGTTGGTGATGGTGGGCGCGCCCCACTTCTTCTCCAGGACGACGTTGCGACCACGCGGGCCCAGCGTCACCTTGACAGCGTCGGCGAGGGTGTTCATGCCGCGCTCGAGCCCGCGGCGCGCCTCCTCGTCGAAAGCGATCATCTTCGCCATGGGGGTGTTGTCCTCCGATTGGGATGACACGAAAGTCTCGCGTCGAGCCCGGCGCCCGCGACGGACGACCGACAACCCTGCGCCGGTCTCACCCGCTCGACATCTGGCACTCTACCGTGCCGAGTGCCAGTCCGGTTCTAGCACTCGCACCTGTCGAGTGCAACGTCGCCCGAACGTGATCGGAAGAGCCGAAATGAGTCGGGGGGACCGGTTCGACCGATCCCCCCGCTGACGTCACCGAGCTTGCGGCGCGCCTCAGATACGACGTACTGCGTCGGCCTGGCTGCGCCCGTCCCGACCCGCCGTCGTCTCGAACTCCACGCGGTCGCCCTCGTCCAGCGTCCGGAAACCGTCTGCCTGGATCGCGCTGTAGTGGACGAAGACGTCCGGCCCACCGTCGGTGGCGATGAAGCCGAAGCCCTTCTCCGCGTTGAACCACTTGACCGTGCCCTGAGCCACGGCACCTCCATGTTCCTCGCCGATCTATGGACTCGACGCTACCCAAAAACCGGCCCCTGCGCCCTCACGAGAATCGGTGGAGTGGTCGGGCAGGATGCGTCTGTGGCGAGCTTCCGGAGGACCGTAGAAGAGCATCGCGCGGCTGTTGCCGCGCTGCTGCCGCCGATGCCGGCGGAGGACGTCCTGATTGCGCAGGCCAGGGGCCGGGTGCTCGCGTCCGACGTCGTGGCCGCCGTGTCGCTGCCCTCCTTCGACAACTCCGCGATGGACGGGTACGCGGTGCGCGCCGCCGAACTGATCGGCAACGGTGACGGCGAACCGGTGGAGCTGCCCGTGGGCGCCGACATCCCGGCCGGGCGGCTCGACGTCCCGCCGCTCGAGCCCGGCACCGCACACCGGATCATGACGGGGGCGGCACTTCCTGCCGGTGCCGATGCCGTGGTGCCCGTGGAGGACACCGACGCCGGTACCAGCACGGTGCGGGTCACCGCGGTGCCGAAGCCGGGCGCGTACGTCCGGTATGCGGGCGAGGACGTGCGGGCGGGCGATGCCGTCCTGCGGGCCGGCACGGTGCTCGGCCCGGCGCAGATCGGGGTGGCGGCCGCTGTGGGCTGCGCCACGGTGTCGGTGCGCAGGCGTCCCAAAGTGCTCGTGCTGTCCACCGGTTCCGAACTGGTGGCCCCGGGCACGGAACTGCAACAGGGACAGATATACGAATCGAACGGGCCGATGCTGGCCGCCGCCGTCGAGGACGCGGGTGGGGAGGCGGAGCTGTTGCGGTTCGTGCCGGACGACGTCGAACAATTCCTCGACCGCCTCCGGCAACGGCTTGATGCCGGGCAGGTCGATCTGGTTCTGACCTCGGGCGGCGTGAGCGCCGGAGCCTATGAGGTGGTGCGCGACGCGTTCACGGAGCGGGGCGTCGAGTTCGGCAGGGTGGCGATGCAGCCGGGTGGGCCGCAGGGTGCCGGCCGGGTCGCCGAGCTGGGCGGGGTCTGCGTGGTGACGTTGCCGGGCAACCCGGTCAGCACACAGGTGTCGTTCGAGGTGTTCGTCCGTCCCGCACTGCGTGCCTCGTTCGGGCATCCGCACCCCGAACGGCCCCTCGTGACGGCCACGCTGAGTGAGCACTGGCGGTCTCCGGCGGGCCGCCGTCAGTACCGCCGAGGCCTCCTCGACGCGGTCGAGGGCACCGTGCAGGAGGTCGGGACATCGGCCTCACACATGCTCGGCTCCTTGGCCAGGGCGGACTGTCTGGTGGTCGTACCGGAGGACGTGACGGAACTCGACGCGGGCGCCGCTGTGGAGCTGTGGTTGCTCGAGCCCTGATCCAGTGCTTAGAATGTGACGTAGGTCACGCACTAGAGAGGCAACAATTTCCGCCGCCACGACGTCTTACTGATTGGGTGTTCGGCCGATCGGTGCACATCACAGGCTTTAGGGGGCTGTGATGTGGACGATCGATTGGGTACTCGGGGATACTTGGAGAACGACCCGGGGAGACCGGGGTCGCTTCGCAAAGACCTACCGCCCGTCGCTGGGGAGCGGACGAGCGGTTCCACGGCCGGGGTCGTCGTCTCGGGGGATGACGGCCCCGGCCCTTTGCTTTCCGCCGAACCCCACTCCGGTGACGGCAGTGTGGCACACGGTGACGAACTGCCTTCGCGTACCGTAGCCGCCGCAGCGACCGTCGCGTGTCACCATCCGGAGGAGCCGACCAGCCCCCATGCCCGACCGAACCGGGGCCCATCCCGGGGCCTCCCCCTCTGCGTCGTCCCCTGCAGGACTGTCGTTGCCGCACGTCGCCGGGCTGATCAGGGCCGCTGTGCCCCCCATGCATCCCGGAGGCCGCCCGCTGGTGGCGGGCGTGGCCGTCGCTGCAGCACTAGTGCGCGCCGTCACCGGCCGCGGCGCCGTGGCGGGCGCGATCGCCGCCGGCGCCACCGCCGCCTTCTTCCGTAATCCGCGCCGGGTCCGGCCGCCGCTCGACGGCGTGGCGCTCTCGGCTGCCGACGGCACCGTGGCCACCGTCTCCGATGTGCTGCCGCCGCCGGAACTGGACCTGCCCCGAATTGCGGCTCCCCGCGTCAGCGTCTTCCTGTCCGTGCTCGACGTGCACGTGCAGCGAATCCCGGCCGACGGGCGCGTGCTCGCCGTCGAGTACCGGCCGGGCCGATTCCTGTCCGCCGATCTCGACAAGGCCAGCGAGGACAACGAGCGCAACGCGTTGCTGCTGGAGACCACCGCCGGCGTCCGGCTCGGGGTGGTGCAGATCGCGGGGCTGCTCGCGCGCCGCATCGTCTGCGACGTCCGTCCCGGCACCGAGGTGGCAGCGGGCGAGACCTACGGCCTCATCCGGTTCGGCTCGCGCGTGGACGTCTACCTGCCCCCGGGCTCGCGGGTCACCGTCGCCGTCGGGCAGCGCACGATCGGCGGCGAGACCGTGCTGGCCGAGCTTCCCACCGGGGGGTCCTGATGCCCGCCCCCGCATACAACGCCGGCATCCGGCTGCTGCCGAACGCCGTCACGGTCCTGGCCCTCTGCGCCGGGCTCTCGGCGGTGTACTTCGCGCTGAGCGGCCGGTTCGAGCTGTGCACCGCCGCGGTCGGCGCCGCCGCCCTGTGCGACGCGCTCGACGGCAGGCTGGCCCGGCTGCTCGACGCCAGCACCCGGATCGGTGCCGAGCTCGACTCGTTGGCCGACCTGGTGTCGTTCGGCGTCGCCCCGGCACTGGTCCTCTACATCTGGGCGCTGGAGGGCAGCCGGTTCGGCTGGATCGTCGCGCTGGTCTTCGCCGTCTGCATGGCCCTGCGACTGGCCCGGTTCAACACCCTCATCGACGTCGAGGACGAGTACCCCTTCACCAAGGAGTTCTTCGTCGGGGTGCCGGCCCCCGCGGCGGCACTGTCGGCGGGCCTTCCGCTCTACCTCACCCTGCACTTCGGGCCCGGGTGGTGGTCGGCTCCGCTGCTCGTGGGGCTGTGGGCGCTGGCCGTGGCCGCGCTGATGGTGAGCAGGCTGCCGACACTGTCGTTCAAGACCGTGCGGGTGCCGCAGAAGTACATCGCTCCGCTGCTGGTGCTGGTCGGCATCGCCGCCGCGTTGCTGATCACGGCACCGTTCCTGGGTCTGGCGATCGTCGCCGTGCTGTACCTCGGGTTGATCCCCTACAGCGGCTACCTGCACCGGTGGCTCACCCGGCATCCCGAGGCCTGGGGCGTGCCGGTGCGGGAACGCCGCGCCGTCGCCCGTGCGGCGCGCTCCGCACGCAGGCTCGGGCTGCGCTCCCCGCTGCGCCGCCGCGTGGCGGGCCGCGCCAGCGCCATGGCCCGTGCCGTGCGCCGCTTCGGCGACGACCCCGCCGGGGCGATGCAGCGCCGGATGCCGAACGGCCGGGCACCCGGCCCGGCCCAGGTGCCGCGCAACAGGCTGCGCCTGGGCCTCCGCAGAGTCCGCCGCCGCTGAGAAGCCGACACTTCGGAGCCGTAGCGCTGTCCGGCAACCGCCCAGGACAGCACTACGGCTCCGCGATTTCGTGGGGTGCGGGGGCGCTAGCGTCGCGGAAACGAGGTTCCTTGCCCGGATCCGGTGTCCAGACGGATGGATCGCAAGGCGGAGGAGGCGCCGATACCGCTGTTGTATCGGGGCCGACGACAACGCCGCGAGGCGCCGTCTGGGCGCCGGAGGCGGGTAAGACGACCTCGTTTCCTCGGCGCTAGCGTTCAGCTTGTGAGCGCCCCCTCGATCACTCTCGTCGCCCGGCTCGCCGCGTCCGCCACGGACGCCAGGCGTGGCGTCGTCCGGCTGCATCCCGAGGTCATCGACGCGCTGGGTCTGCGCTCGTGGGAGGCCGTGACCCTCACCGGAGCCCGCGTGACGACGGCGCTCGTGGCCCCGATCGACGGGCCGGCCGGTCAGGCGACCCTGGACGACGTCACTCTCTCCAACGCCGGGCTGTCCGACGGTGCGCCGGTCGTGGTGGCTCCGGCGGCGGTCGAGTCCGCCCGCCGGGTGCTGCTCACCGGCTCCCGCCTCGCCCGTGCTGCCCTGACGCCCGAGGTCGTGCGGCTCGCCCTGCTGGGCAAGGTCGTCACCGGCGGCGACGCCGTCTCGCTGCTGCCCCAGGACGTCGAGCCCCTGCCCGGCCTCGACGTGGGCACGGCCCGCCGCCGCGTCGCGGGGGCGCTGGGCAGCGCGTGGACAACGGAGCTGCTCACCGTGGCCACGGTGGAACCGGCGGGAGCGGTGGCCGTGCAGCCGAGCACGGTTGTGGGTTGGGAAGGCGGCCCGGCGACCGGCGTTCCGGTCCAGGGGACGGGCGGGTCCGCTCGGGGCGCGGAGACGGCGTCATCGCGGCCGTCGGGAGCCGCGGCCGCCGCAGGCGCACGACGCACGCCGGAGCCCGTTGCGGTGACCCAGCAGGAGGCCGCCGAGCCCGCGGTCGCCGTCGAGGACCTGGTCGGCAACACCGACGCGGCCCGCCGGCTCGTCGAATGGCTGGAGCTGACCCTCGATCGGCCGGACCTGCTCACCCGCCTCGGTGGCTCCGCCCGGCTCGGGGTGCTCCTCACCGGCCCCGAGGGCGTCGGCAAGCTGACGCTGGCACGCAGCACGGCCGCCGCGGTCGGTGCGTCCTGCGTGGAGCTCGCGGCGCCGGGTGTCGCCGCGCTCGAGGCGGGCGCCGCATCCCAGCGGGTGCACGACGTGATCGGCTCGGCGCGGGCCGCGGCGCTGGCGGGCTCGCGGACCGTGCTGGTGGTCACCGACGTCGACGCCCTGCTCCCCGCTGCCTCCCCGCCCCCGCTCGCCACGATCGTCCTCGGCGCGCTGCGGGAGGCGGTCGAGACGCGTGGGCTCGCACTGGTCGCCACGACGGCGTCGCCGGAGTCGGTCGATCCGCGGCTGCGGGCCCCCGATCTCGTCGACCGGGAACTCGGGCTGGCGCTCCCCGACCTGCGCACCCGCACCGAGCTCCTGCGCCGGCTGCTGTCCGCCGTGCCGCTGGCCGACGGCGTGGACCTGAAGACGGTCGCCGAGCGCACCCCCGGCTTCGTCGCCGCCGACCTCGTCGCGGCGCGCCGGGAGGCCGCCGTGCAGGCTGCGCTGCGCCACGCCGGTGACGGGGAGCCCCGCATCTGCCAGCAGGACCTGCTCGATGCGGTGGCCTCCGTGCGGCCGATCTCCATGTCGTCGTCGGACACCCTCCAGACCGGCGGGATCACGCTCGACCAGGTGGGCGACATGGTCGAGGTCAAGCAGGCGCTCACCGAGGCGGTGCTCTGGCCGCTGCAGTACCCCGACTCGTTCGCCCGCCTCGGCGTCGCCGCTCCCCGTGGAGTGCTCGTCTACGGGCCGCCCGGCGGTGGGAAGACGTTCCTGCTGCGCGCGCTGGCCGGCACCGGGCAGCTCAACGTGCTCGCTGTGAAGGGTGCGGAGCTGCTCGACAAGTACGTCGGCGAGTCGGAGCGCGCGGTGCGGGAGCTGTTCCGCAAGGCGGCGGACGCGGCGCCCGCCCTCGTGTTCCTCGACGAGGTGGACGCGCTGGCGCCGCGGCGCGGCCAGTCGTCCGACTCAGGGGTGGCCGACCGGGTGGTCGCCGCGCTGCTCACCGAACTGGACGGGGCGGAGCCGTTGCGCGACGTGATCGTCGTCGGCGCCACGAACCGGCCGGAGCTGATCGACCCTGCGCTGCTGCGGCCGGGCCGGCTGGAGCGGCTGGTGTACGTCCCGCCGCCGGACGCCGCCGCGCGCGCCGAGATCCTGCGCGCGTCCGGGAGGAACATCCCGCTGGCCGACGACGTCGACCTCGACGCCCTCGGCGAGGAGCTCGACGGCTACTCGGCGGCCGACTGCGCCGCCGTGCTGCGCGAGGCCGCGCTCGCGGCGATGCGGGAGTCGCTCGACGCGGCCGTGGTGACGGGTGCGCACATCGCCGCAGCCCGGGCCGCTGTTCCGCCGTCGCTCGACCCCGAGCAGGTGGCGGCCCTGGAGGCCTACGCCGACCGCCGTCAGTCCTGACGGAGGTTCGTCAACGGCCCTGGTAGTCGTTGGTGGCGATGACGATCAGCCCCGGGCTCGCCTCGTCCAGGCCCGAGAACCGCGGCTCGACGCGGAGTGAGAACTGGTCGGCGAGGGCCTGTGCCGCCTGCTGCTCACTCGTGCCCGGCCGGTAGTAGACGGTGCTGGTCGGGATGATCCCCGACGGGTAGTTGCCGACCTCTTCGACCTGCCAGCCGGCGTTGCGGAAGTCGGCGGCGGCGCGTGCGGCGAGCCCGGTGATGGTGCTGTTGTTGTAGACCCGCACCGGTGCGCGGACGGCGCCGGTTCTGCTCGTGCCGCCCGAGTCGGCGCCGGCCTGGGAGGACGACGCATTACCGCCGGGTGCGCTCGTGGGAGTGGGGGTGAAGGACGGCACGGGGACGGTGGCCAGGCTGGTGGGGGCCGGGGCTGCCGGGGCGGAGGCCGCCGGAGTGGGGGTGGCCTGTGGCACGGCCGGCGCGCTCGGCTCCGGGGTGATGCTGACCTGTGTGGACAGGGGAGGCGGGGCAGCCTGCTGGTCGCTGCCGGAGCCGCCCCCGCCGGTGGCGTAGGTGGCGAGTCCGACGACGCCGGCGATGATCCCGATCCCGATCAGCGCGAGACCGCCGATTCGCAGCGGAGACGGGCCCCCTGACGAAGCGGGTGAGGTCACGTATGCCTCCGGTGGGGGGTTAGTTCCAATCAGGCCGGGGCGATCATGGTGCCTCTACCACGGCTCCATGCCCAGCCGACGCGCCGCGCGAGTGCGCTGGCGGCTGGTGCGCAGCCGACGGAGCCTCCGCACCAGCAGTGGGTCGGCCGCGAGTGCCTCCGGCTTGTCGATCAGCGCGTTGAGCACCTGGTAGTAGCGGGTGGCCGACATGTCGAACAGCTCGCGGATAGCCTGTTCCTTCGCACCGGCGTACTTCCACCACTGGCCCTCGAAGGCGAGGATCTCGCGCTCCCTGCGGTCCAGCTCCCGATGGGCGCTTCCGGTCGAGGACTCTCCGCTGGGTCCGATGGCGGACTCCATCACGCTCCTTGCTGGCCGGCCTCGCGAACTGCGAATCACATGCCTGTCATTCGCGGCGGCCATTCAACCACGATGGACCGACGAGAACCGGGGAGGCACGCACCACCCGGTGGAGTGGACCGACGATCAGTGATGGGCTTCCGACTAATGTCGGCGAACGTGGCCGTACGACCCATCCGCATCATCGGTGACCCCGTCCTGCACACGCCGACCCGTCGCGTCGAGGTCTTCGACGACGGGTTGAAGGCGCTCGTCGAGGACATGTTCGAGACGATGGCGGCGGCCGAAGGCGTCGGCCTCGCGGCCAACCAGATCGGGGTCGACCTGCGGCTGTTCGTCTACGACTGCCCTGACGAGGAACGGCGCGAGAGGGTGCGCGGGGTCGTCGTCAACCCGGTGCTGGAGACGTCGGAGCGGCCCGAGACGATGCCCGACCCGGAGGACGATGAGGAGGGCTGCCTCTCCGTGCCCGGCGAGCACTTCCCGACGGGCCGCGCGGAGTGGGCCCGTGTCACCGGCGTGGACCTCGACGGGGCGCCGGTCGAGGTGGAGGGGCGCGGCTTTCTGGCCCGCTGCCTGCAGCACGAGACCGACCACCTCGACGGCGTGATCTACCTGGACCGGCTCGTGGGCCGCAACCAGCGTGCCGCCCGCAAGATGCTCAAGCACACGGGCTGGGGCGTGCCCGGGCTGGAGTGGGATCCCGCCTCCCAGCAGGCCGAGGACGTGTAGGAACACGTAAAGGCAGACTTACGTTCCTTCTTCTGCAAAACTGTAAGCAGAAGGAGGTCGCCGTGGACGAGCTGGACTCCTACTCCCGCACGGTCAGCGCGGTGGCTGCCGAGCTCACCGGGCGCGTCGCGGCCATCCGCACCGGTCGTGGCAGCGGCTCGGCGGTGCTCGTCGACGCCGACGGGGTGCTGGTGACCAACGCCCACGTGGTCGGTGATGCGCACCGGGGCAGGGCCGACTTCGTCGACGGAACCCAGACCGACGTGATGGTCGTGGGCACCGACCCGCTCTCCGACCTCGCGGTGCTGCGCGCCGTCGAGCCGGGTGACCTGCCGCAGCCGGTGCAGCTCGGCGACGCCGACCAGCTCGTCGTCGGCCAGCTCGTGGTGGCCGTCGGCAACCCGCTCGGCCTGGCCGGTTCCGTCACGGCGGGTGTCGTGAGCGCGCTCGGGCGGGCGCTGCCCACCCGCAGCGGGAGCGCAGGCCGGGTGGTGGAGGACGTCATCCAGACCGACGCGGCGCTCAACCCCGGCAACTCCGGCGGCGCGCTCGCCGACAGCCACGCGCGCGTCGTCGGGATCAACACGGCAGTCGCGGGCGTCGGCCTCGGGCTGGCCGTGCCGGTCAACGCGACCACCCGGCAGATCGTCGCCACCCTTCTCGCGGACGGACGCGTGCGGCGCGCCTACCTCGGCGTCGTCGGCGCGCCTGCCCCCGTGCCGGCCTCGGTCGCCGAGCGGTACAGCCGCCGCAGCGGGCTACGGCTCGTCGAGGTGATCGGCGGCAGCCCGGCAGCACACGCCGGGCTGCGGGCCGGTGACCTGGTGCTCGACGTCGGCCGTCGCCCGGTACAGGACGCGCAGGGCATCCAGCGCCAGCTCTTCGGCGACGCGATCGGGGTGCCGCTCCCGGTCACCGTGCTGCGCAACGGAGCCATGGTCGACGTCGTCGCGGTTCCCACCGAGCTGCGCTGAGGACGCTCCGGGGATCAGCCCACGTAGCCGTGCTCCCACGCCCACGCGGCGATCTCCACGCGGTTACGGGCGGCCAGCTTGCTCTGCACGTTCGTCAGGTGCGTCTTCACCGTGGAGAGCGAGACGAACAGCTCCGCCGCGATCTCGGCGTTCGTGCGGCCGCGGGCGACGGCCCGTACGACGTCGAGCTCGCGGGGGGACAGCGGATCGCGCAACGCCGATCCGCCTGCCGGCCGGCCTGCCAGGTGCTTGAGCAGCCGCACGGTGACCGACGGGGACACGAGCGCGTCGCCCGCCGCTGCGGCCCGCACCGCCTCCACGAGCAGCCGCGGTCCGGCGTCCTTGAGCAGGAACCCACAGGCGCCGGCACGCAGGGCGCCGTACACGTACTCGTCGAGGTCGAACGTCGTGACGACGACGATCCGCGGCGGCGTGGGGTCGCTCATCAGCGCGCGGGTGGCCTCGAGCCCGTCCAGCTCGGGCATGCGGATGTCCATCAGCACCACGTCCGGCCGCAGCGCGCGGGTGCGCGCGACCGCGTCCACGCCGGTGCCGGCCTCGCCGACCACCTCGACGCCGTCCTCGGCGGACAGGATCAGCCGGAAGCCGGTGCGCACCATCTCCTGGTCGTCGGCGAGCACGACTCGGATCACCGGGCGCCCCGCAGCGGCAGCCGGGCCGAGACCGTCCAGACGCCGGGCGCCGTCGGTCCCGCGGTCAGCGTCCCGTCGAGCGCTCCGACCCGTTCGGCCATGCCGGCCAGCCCGAAGCCGCTGGAGCCGGCACGGGGCACCACCCCGGCCGCGGGCACACCGTCGTTGCGCACCGACACCAGCAGAGCCTCCTCACGCATCCGGACGTCCACCTCCACAGCAGTCGCGTCCGGAGCGTGTCTGCGGACGTTGGTCAAAGCCTCCTGCACCACCCGGTACCCGGTGGCGGCGACCCCGGCCGGGAGCACGGCTTGCTCCAGCCCTGGCGCGGTGGTGAGCCGGACGAGCCGGGACTCCGGGTCGAACCGGTCGACGAGGGTGCGGACCTCGCGCAGCTCGGCACCCGGTGTGCGCGTGGCCTCGGCGTCCTGACCGCGTAGCACTCCGACCATCCGGCGCATCGCGGCCAGCGCGTCCGTGCCTGCCACCTCGATCGCGGCGAGCGCCCGGTCGACGTCGTCGGGTGAGCGGCGGGCCACGACCGAGGCGGCCTGCGCTGCGACGACGATGCCCGTGACGTGGTGGGCCACCACGTCGTGCAGCTCCCGGGCGAGCTCCATCCGCTCCGCCGACCGGACGTCCGCGAGTGCGGCCCGCCGGCGCGTCTCGACCTCGCGCAGCACCAGCCCGATGGCGACGGCCCCGCCCCATCCGAGCGCGCAGGGCAGGCTGAGCGCACGGGCATCGGTGCCGTCGAAGCGGGTGAGCGGCGACGCGACGATCGCCACCGCGGCGGCCGCGGTGAGCAGAAGGGCCCGGCGTAGCTCGCACTGGCGCAGCACGGCGACGACGAGGACGGCGAGCGCCAGCAGCTCCGTGAAGGAGAAGTAGAACTGGGGGCCGATCCCGAATCCCAGCAGGGTCACCGCCGGGGTCATGGCAAGGGCCGAGATCGCGAGCGAGGCACCCACGGCGAGCACCGCGACGGTGACCAGATCCGCACCCGGACGCCTGCGCAGCAGGACGATCCCGGGTATGAGCAGGCTCGCGATGATGGTCACGACGTTGCCGGTGTTGTAGGCGAGGAGCGAATCGGGCACGAGCCACAGCGCGTAGGCGGTGACCTCTGCGATGAGCCCGGCGTTCCGCCGGAACCAGCGGAGCAGGCGGATCATGAGGCGAGCCTATTGCGCACGGGCGCCCGTCCCCTCGGCCAGAAGTACGAGGCCGCTCCGTCCGGTTCCGTCCTCCGGACGAGGTGCGCAGGGCCCGTCCGCAGAGATCGTTGCGACCATGACGGACCTGATCGGAGCGGTGCTCGGCACCGCGGCGTGGACGGCAGGCCTCCTCGTCCTCGCGTTGATGGCGGCGCTGCCGCTGCTGGAGAGCCTCGGCACCCCGGGGGGACGGCGGTGACCCATCCGTCGATGCCCGCGACGGGCCGCCCCGCCCCGGTCGCGGCCCGCCACCTGCGCCCCGCAGCTCGTGCGATCGGCCTCGTGAAGGTGCACGGTCGCGGCGACGCCGCCGTCCGTGCGCTGGACGGGGTGGACCTGACGGTGCCTGCCGCGCGCTTCACCGCGATCATGGGGCCGTCCGGCTCCGGCAAGTCCACGCTGATGCACCTGCTCGCCGGGCTGGACACCGCCACGTCCGGCCACGTCCTGCTCGGGGACACCGACCTCGGCACGTGCAGCGACGCTCAGCTGACGGCCCTGCGCCGGGACCGGATCGGGTTCGTGTTCCAGGCCTTCAACCTGCTACCTCAGCTGACCGCCGAACAGAACATCGACCTGCCCGCGCGGCTCGCGGGCCGCCGTCCCGACCGGGCGTGGCGTGACCACCTCGTCGGCCTGCTCGGTATCGCCGACCGCCTCACGCACCGCCCCACCCAGCTCTCCGGCGGGCAGCAGCAACGGGTGGCGGTGGCGAGGGCCCTGCTGGGCCGGCCCGAGGTGATCTTCGCCGACGAGCCGACCGGCAACCTGGACACCGCCAGTGGCCACGAACTGCTGCACCTGCTGCGTACCTCGGTACGCGAACTCGGCCAGACGGTCGTCATGGTGACGCACGACCCCGTGGCGGCCTCGTTCGCCGATGAGGTGGTCCTGCTGCGGGACGGCACCGTTGCCGGCTGGCTTCCCGAACCGCGTCCGGAGTCCGTCCTGTCCGCACTGTCCGCGCTCTCCGGCCCCCGGGCGGGTGTGTGATGGCCGCCGTCGCGGCGACGCTGCTCACCGAGACTCGTCGCAGGCCGGGGCGGCTGCTGCTCACCGGGCTCGCGATCACGGTCGCCACGGTCTTCGCCGCCGGCACGTTCCTGCTCGGCGAGACGCTGCGCGCGTATCTCACGACGACCGTCGAGAAGACGCCCGAAACCACCGCGGCCGTGGTGCTGCCACAGCGCATGCCCGAGGACGCCCGTGGTGCGGACCTCGTGGCCCGGGTGGCCGCGGTGGACGGGGTCACGGACGCCGTCGGCGTCTGGGCGGCCTACCCGACGGTGAGCGGCGCCGGTTCGGCCACGACGTGGCACCTCGCGTCGGATCCGATGGGCGGTCCCCTCACCCGGCTGACCGAACCTCTCCTGCAAGGCAGGCTTCCCGCGGGTCCGGACGAGGTCGCTGTGGGCGAGACCACGGCCACACGCACCGGCCTCGCGCCGGGGCGCACGGTCACGGTGGACGCGGGCGACGCGGGGCCGCGAACCGTCACGGTGACCGGCGTGGTGCCGCTGCCGGACAGTGCGATCAACACCCTCTTTGCCACTCCCGACACGGTGGCGGGGCTCGGCGGCTCGCTCGACCAGGTGGACGTCGCTGCGGCTCCGGGGGCGGACGCCGCGGCGTTGTCCGGCCGCGTCGCGGCAGCCCTCGGCGTGCCCGCCGCGGTGCGAACCGGCGCGGAGCAGCGTGCGGCCGAGGTCGAGGACGCGTCGGCTTCGGTGACGGCCGTGCTCGCGGGAGTCGGGGTGTTCGCGGGTCTGGCCGTCGTCGCGGGAGCCGTCGTCGTCGCGTCGACCTTCCGGATCGTGCTCACCCAGCGGCGCACGCAGATGGCCCTGCTGCGGTGCGTGGGAGCCAGGCGCGAGCAGGTGGTGCGAGCGGTGCTCGTCGAGGCGGTCGTCACGGGCCTGGTGGCCGGTGTGCTGGGTCTGGGTATCGCACTCCTCGCGGGCTACGGGCTGCTCGCCGCGATGCGGGCGTTCGGCGCGGAGAGTGCTCCGGGCCTGGTGGTGTGGTGGCCGGGGCTCGCCGGTGTGCTCCTGGTGGCCGTACTGGCGACGGTGCTGGCAGGCGTGGCACCCGCGCTGGCGGCGGCCCGGATCCCGCCCGTGGCCGCGCTGGGCGTGGCCGACGCCGGGGAAACCGGTGTCCCTCGTGCCGGCCGTCGGATCGCGGTCGCCGTCGCACTTGCGGTGGTGGCGGGTGGGCTCGCCGGACTCGCACTCACCATGCCGGGCGACGGCTCGCTCGCCCTGGTCGTCGTGGCGTTCTCCGGGATGGTCGCGTTCGCCGCGCTCGCCGTCGCGGGTCCCGTGCTGGTGCGGGGCATCGTGGCCGTGGCCGGACGGCCGCTCGCCGCGCTCGGCGGTGCCGCGGCCCGGCTCGCGGTGGCCAACGCCGCTCAGGTGCCGCGGCGCACCGCCGCGACGATCTCCGTGCTGGCGCTCGGCGTCGGCTTGACATCGGCGCTGCTGGTCGGCATCCAGACCACACGGTCGGGGGCCGAGCGGAACCTCGCGGAACAGTTCCCGGCCGATGTCGTGGTCAGCGCCGCGAATGCCGGGAGCGCAGCGTCGCTGGCCGCCCGGCTGACCGCCGATCCCCGGCTCGCCGTCCGCGCCGACGGGCCCACGGTGTTCGTGAACCCGGCCCCCGGCGTGTCCGAGGACGTGGCCCGCACGGCCGTCGAACAGGGTGTGGGCGGTACGCAGGGGCTGATGGTGCAGTACGCGGGAGACGCGCGGGCCGAGCTGGACTCCGTGCTCGGGACGGCGCAGCTGATCGGGTTCGGGCTCGTCGGGATGACCGCCCTCGTCGCCGTGGTGGGAGTGGGCGTCACGCTGATGCTGTCGGTGACCGAGCGGACGCGGGAGACGGGGTTGCTGCGTGCGGTCGGGCTGTCGCGGCGCGGCGTCCGGTCGATGGTGGCCTGGGAGGCGGCGCTGAGCGGGGCGGGAGCCGCCGTGATCGGAGCGGTGATCGGCTCGGTCTACGGGGCATTCGGCGCGGAGGTTCTCAACCTCGCCGAGGGGCCGCCTGCGTTGCCGTTCCCGTCGCTGGCGGTGCTCGTCGTGGGGGTCGTGGTGGTGGCGGCGCTGGCGGCGACCGTGCCGGCCGTCCGCGCGGGCCGGGTGCCCCCGATCCGCGCCCTGCAGGAGGCGTGAGGGGCTAGAGGAGCGCGCCGAGGTCGATCTCGACGGGGAACGGCTCGGTGGCCGAGAACGTGCCGGTCACCGAGCCGGCGTCGGCGTATCCGAACTCGCCCGCGAGGTGACAGGCGAGGAGGGAGACCGGGTCGGTGGTGTCGATGATCCAGTAGTGCGGGATCCCCGCGTCCGCGTACTCGCCGCGTTTGTGGACATGATCGGTGCGCCGCGAGCCGGGGGACAGTACCTCCATCACGACGAGCACCTCGGAGGCTCGGATGGTCCCGCCCTCGGCTCGCACCCGCTTGCGCACCTCCCGGGGCACGACGACCAGATCGGGCCGGCGGACGGTGCCGGGGGCCTCGGCGGGCGCGAGTTCGAGATCGACGTCCATGGCCGGGATGACCTCGAGCCCGGTCGGCAACTGGCCGTGGAGCCGTACCGCGATCTCCAGCGCCGCGCGGTTGTGGTCCGGCGCTGGGGTCGGGGTCATCAGCAGTCGACCTTCAACCAGCTCGCTGTAGCCCGGCTCGATCTCTCCGATCTCGAGGTACTCGGCCACAGTCAGCAGGTGGGTCGGCGCCACCGGCCGGATCGTCACGGGACGGAGTCTGGCACGCCGGTCAGCGGCGGCGTGCGAGCAGGAACTGCTGGGTCTCGGTGCTTCCCGCCCCCGGAACCTGCACCTCGTCGCACTGCAGCACGTCGAAGCCGGCAGCCGTGACGACTGCCGACAGTTCGGGGGTGGGGTAGGCGCTGACGGCCATGGGCACGCCGAGGAACTCGATCTCGACGGCGTCGAGGTCGCCGGCGACCATCCCGAGAGCCAGCAGGCCGCCCTCGTGCATGCGGGCGGCCAGGCCCGTGAGCACCGTGGAGATGTCGGCGCGCGACAGCATCAGCAGCGCGAAGAACGAGGTGACGGCGTCGAACGTGCCGAGGGCGGGGTCGAGGTCGCGCAGGTCGCGCTGCTCGAACCGGGCTGCAGGCACCCGCTCCCTGGCGAGCCGCAGCATCCGATCCGACTCGTCGACGCCGAGAACCGCGAGACCTGCATCCGCCAGTTGCCGGGCAGTGGGGAAACCGGCGCCGCACCCGTGGTCGAGCACCCGCGCCCGGGACGGCAGCCCGGAGATGAGGTCGCGCCCTAGGCCGAGCTGCGCCTCCCGGTCGCTGAAGGCCTGCTCGTAAGCCTCGCCGATCCGATCGAAGACGGCACCCATGGTCGTCGAGGATCCCTCGGCGCTGCCCCCGGCGCCAATGCCCGTGACGCCGGGGGCGCCGGGGATCAGTCCGTGATCGGGTCGAGCACGAAGACGGGGATCTGCCGGTCGGTCTTCTTCTGATAGTCCGCGTAGGGCGGGTAGGCGGCCACGGAGCGCTCCCACCACTCGGCCTTCTCGTCGCCGAAGACCTCACGTGCCGTGTAGTCCTTGGTGACGGTGCCGTCCTGCAGGTCGACGTGCGGGTCGCCCTTGACGTTGTAGTACCAGACGGGGTTCTTCGGGGCCCCGCCGAGCGACGCGACGATCGCGTACTGCCCGTTGTTCTCCACGCGCATCAGCGGCACCTTGCGCAGCTTGCCGGTCTTCGCGCCGCGGACGGTCACGAGAACGACGGCCCGATCCTGGATCGTCTGTCCGTCGGTCGTGCCGTTCTCGATGATCTTGTTGGTCATGTCCCGGACCCAGTCGACCGGGCTGATCTCGAACTCACCCTTCAGAGGCATGTCAGCTCCAAACCGCGTCGGCCCCCCGGCCATTCCGTGATCTCTGGCGCACCAGAGGCTCTTCAGGTTACGGTCGGGACAACGCGGGAGCTCGTAGCAAGCGGGCTGAGAGGGTGGCTGGCGCCGCCGACCGAAGGAACCTGTCCGGGTAATGCCGGCGTAGGGAGGCGACATGGGGGAACCGACGGTGGGCGTCACGCCGCCGAGGGTGCTCACGATCGCGGGCACCGACTCGGGCGGTGGTGCCGGCATCCCGGCCGACCTGCGCGCGTTCGCGGCGTGCGGGGTGCACGGATGCGTGGCGGTCACAGCGGTCACGGTGCAGAACTCCGTGGGCGTCACGGGTGTGCACGCCATTCCGCCGGAGGTGGTGGCAGCCCAGATCGAGTCGGTCGCCACCGACATCGGGCTGGACGCGGCGAAGACCGGCATGCTCGCCAGCCGTCCGATCATCGAGGCGATCGTCGGGGCGTGCGACCGGGTCGGGATCGGTGGCAGTGGCCCCATCCCGTTCGTGATCGACCCCGTCGCGGCGTCGATGCACGGCGACCAGCTGCTGGCCGACGAGGCTCTCGACGCCTACCGCACGCTGCTCTTCCCCCGCGCCACCGTCATCACCCCGAACCTCGACGAGGTGCGGCTCCTGATCGACATCGACGTGCACGACCGCACCGCCCAGTACGAGGCGGCGAAGGTGCTCCACGGCCTCGGTCCGCGATACGTGCTGGTCAAGGGCGGGCACCTGAGCGAGGACACCGATGGCTGCGTCGACCTCCTCTACGACGGCCACACCTTCACCGAATTGCCCGGCCCCCGCTTCGACACCGGCAACACCCACGGCGGCGGCGACAGCATGGCGGCCGCCATCACGTCCGGGCTCGCTCGCGGGCTGGCGGTGCCGGAGGCCGTCGTGCTCGCCAAGCGCTACATCGTGGAGGCCGTCCGCAACTCCTACCCGCTCGGCGCGGGCCACGGCCCGGTGTCGCCGCTCTGGGCCATCCGTCACTGGTGGGAAGAGCCCACCCCCTGATCTCCCGGCCGTTCGGCCGGTGAGCACAACTGGAGATGACACGCGGGAGCTCGTGGTGAAACGGGCTGAGAGGGCGGCTGACCGACGCCGCCGACCGCAGAACCTGTCCGGGTAATGCCGGCGTAGGAAGGACGATGCCATGACGGCACTCGAGGACCGCACCGTCGCACCGAAGGTCACCACCGGTCCCATCCGGGGCTCGCACAAGGAGTACCTGGACGGTCCGGACGACCTGCGGATCCCCGTCCGCCGGATCGAGCTCAGCACCGGCGAGTACCACGATGTCTACGACACGTCGGGGCCCTACACGGACGAGGACGCGGAGATCGACGTCCGCGCGGGGCTCCCGGCTCTGCGCGCGCCGTGGATCGCCGCGCAGGAGCCCGTCGACGGCGCGGCCACGCAGCTGGCGTGGGCACGGGCCGGGGTGATCACCCCGGAGATGCGGTTCATCGCCGTCCGCGAGGGTGTGGACGCCGAGCTGGTGCGCTCCGAGGTGGCGCGCGGCCGGGCCGTGATCCCGGCGAACCGGCGCCACCCCGAGTCCGAGCCGATGATCATCGGGAAGTCGTTTCTCGTGAAGATCAACGCGAACCTCGGCAACTCGGCCGTGTCCTCCTCGATAGAGGAGGAGGTCGAGAAGATGGTGTGGGCCACGCGGTGGGGCGCCGACACCGTCATGGACCTGTCCACCGGCAAGAACATCCACGAGACGCGCGAGTGGATCCTGCGGAACTCGCCCGTCCCGATCGGCACGGTGCCGATCTACCAGGCCTTGGAGAAGGTGAACGGCGACCCGGCGGCGCTGTCGTGGGAGGTCTATCGCGACACGGTGATCGAGCAGTGCGAACAGGGCGTCGACTACATGACGGTGCATGCTGGCGTGCTGCTGCGCTACGTGCCGCTCACCGCGAAGCGCGTCACGGGCATCGTCTCCCGGGGCGGGTCGATCATGGCCGCGTGGTGCCTCGCGCACCATCGCGAGTCGTTCCTCTACACGCACTTCGAAGAGCTCTGCGACATCCTGCGCACCTACGACGTCACGTTCTCCCTGGGTGACGGGCTGCGGCCCGGTTCGATCGCCGACGCCAACGACGAGGCCCAGCTCTCCGAGCTGCGCACCCTCGGTGAGCTCACGGCGATCGCCCGCGCCCGCGACGTGCAGGTGATGATCGAGGGGCCGGGCCACGTCCCCCTGCACAAGATCGCGGAGAACGTGCAGTTGGAGGAGCTGTGGTGCAGCGAGGCGCCGTTCTACACCCTCGGCCCGCTCGCCACCGACATCGCACCGGGCTACGACCACATCACGAGCGCGATCGGCGCCGCCACGATCGCCGCGCGCGGCACCGCGATGCTCTGCTACGTCACGCCGAAGGAACACCTCGGGCTCCCGGACCGTGACGACGTCAAGACCGGCGTGATCACGTACAAGATCGCGGCACACGCCGCGGACCTCGCGAAGTGCCACCCGCACGCGCAGGCCCGGGACGACGCCCTGTCGGCGGCGCGGTTCGAGTTCCGCTGGCTCGACCAGTTCCACCTGGCGCTCGACCCGGACACGGCGCTCGCCTTCCACGACGAGACGCTGCCCGCCGAGCCGGCCAAGGCCGCGCACTTCTGCTCCATGTGCGGCCCGAAGTTCTGCTCGATGCGCATCACGCAGGACGTCCGGGAGTACGCCGAGGCGCACGGGCTGACGAGCGTGGAGGCGATCGAGGCCGGGATGTCGGAGAAGGCGGACGAGTTCACCGGCGCAGGGGGCAGCGTGTACCTGCCGCTGTCGGAGGCCTGAGAACCTCCCCTTATTGCCGGGAGCCACGTCGACGCCGCGCACCGCGACGCGAACGTGGCTCCCGCGCAAAGCGCTGGTCACCGACGGTGTGAGCGCCCGAAGCATGTGCCGGAGAACTTGTCACGCGGTCAGACGAAGAAGTGTCCTGGGAGCTAGGCTCGCAAGCGATGAGCATCATGGGCACGCGTGTGGTCCGCACCGAGGATCCGGTGTTCCTCTCCCGGGGCGCCACATATACGGATGACCTGACCGACGAACGGCTGAACGGTGCGCTGCACCTCACGTTCGTGCGGTCTCCACTTGCGCACGGTCGGATCACCGCCGTCGATGTCGAGGCCGCCCGCGAGGCGCCCGGTGTCGTCGGGGTGTTCACCGGCGCCGACATCGACCTCGCTCCGGCGCTGCTGTTCGCCGGCGCGAACCCCGGCATGGTCCGGCCCTGGCTGGCCACCGACAAGGTGCGGTTCGTCGGCGAGCCGGTGGCCGCCGTACTCACCGAGCACTCCTACCAGGGGCAGGATGCCGCCGACCTGGTGGAGGTCGACTACGACCCGCTTCCCGCGGTGGTCGACCCCCGCGAGGCGCTGAAGGACGAGGTCCTCCTCTTCGAGGAGGTGGGCACCAACCTCGCAGGCGGCTTCGGGCACGACCAGGAGTTCGACGAGCACTTCTTCGACGGCTGCGACGTCGTCGTCACGCGCGACATCGTCAACCAGCGGCTCGCCGCCGCGCCCTTGGAGACACGCGCCGCCGCGGCCGTGTGGGGCGACGACGGGCGCGTCACGCTCTGGGCGTCCACGCAGAACCCGCAGTCCGCCCGCGACGAGATCGCCGGCTGGCTGGGTGTCGACGCCGCTCTGATCCACCTGATCGCCCCGGACGTGGGTGGCGGTTTCGGCGCGAAGATCGGGGCCGACCCCGAGTTCGCGCTGGTGGCGTGGTTCGCGCAGCGTCTGCAGCGGCCCGTGCGCTGGAACGAGACCCGCTCGGAGAACCTCACCGGGATGCTGCAGGGCCGCGCGCAGCTGCAGACCATCACGATCGGTGGCAACCGCGACGGCGACGTGCTCGCCTACCGCCTCGACGTGCTGGCCGATGCAGGTGGCTACCCCCGCCTCGGCGTCTTCCTTCCGTTCTTCACCCGCCAGATGGCGCCGGGCGTCTACGACATCCCCAAGGTCGAGTCCCGGGCGCGCACGGTCGTGACCACCACGACGTCGACGGGTGCCTACCGGGGCGCCGGTCGTCCCGAGGCCACGGCCGCGATCGAGCGGGCCATGGACCTGTTCGCCGCCGAGATCGGCATGGACCCCGCCGAGGTCCGCAAGCGCAACGTCGTGGCGCCGGACAAGTTCCCGTTCGAGACCAAGGGCGGGGCGATCTACGACAGCGGCGAGTACGCGAAGGCGATCGACCGCGTGCTGGATGGGGCGAACTATGCCGAGCTGCGGGCCGAGCAAGCGCGGCGCCGCGAGCGTGGCGACGTCGTCCAGCTCGGCATCGGGATCTCCGCCTACGTCGAGATCACCGGTGGTGGCGCGTTCGCCGAGGACGCCTCCGTCGAGGTGCACCCGGACGGCACGGTCACGGTCCTGACGGGCACGTCGCCTCATGGCCAGGGCCACGCCACCGCGTGGGCGATGCTCACGAGCGACCGCCTGGGAATCCCGATCGAGAAGATCACGGTCAAGCACGGCGACACCGACCTCATCCCGCGTGGCGCGGGAACCATGGGTTCCCGGAGCCTGCAGACCGGCGGCGTCGCCGTCCACCAGGCGGCAGGCGAGCTCGTGGAGCTGGCGAAGCAGCGGGCCGCCGACGTGCTCGAGGCGAACGTCGACGACCTGGAGGTCGCCGACGGCGCTGTGTCGGTCCGGGGCACGGACACCAGCGTCTCGCTCGCGCAGCTCGCGGAGCGGGAGCAGCTGAGGGTGGACAGCGTGTTCGACAGCGGGGCGCCCACGTTCCCGTTCGGCGCGCACGTCGCCGTCGTGGAGGTGGACGTCGAGTCCGGCAAGGCCGTGGTCGACCGGGTCGTCACGCTCGACGACGCCGGGCCGGTCGTGAACCCGCTGCTCGCCGAGGGTCAGCGCCACGGCGGCATCGCCCAGGGCATCTCCCAGGCGCTGCTGGAGGAGGTCGTCTACGACGACGACGGCAACCCGCTGACGGCCACCTTCGCCGACTACGCGTTCCCGTCCGCGGCCGAGCTGCCCAGCTTCACGCTGCTGGCAATGGAGACGCCGACCACCCTCAACCCGCTCGGGGTGAAGGGCATCGGCGAGGCCGGCACCATCGGCGCCACTCCCGCGGTGCAGAGCGCGGTGGTCGACGCCGTGTCGCACCTGGGCGTCCGCCACATCGACATGCCGACCAGCCCGCTACGGGTCTGGGAGGCGATCAATGCCGCGCGCAGCGAAGGCGGCACGCGCAACGACCGCTCCGGGGGAGCGCAGTGACCACATCGACGAACCAGACCGTCAAGGTCGGAATCACCGTCAACGGCTCGGAGACCACGGCCGACGTCGAGCCGCGTCTGCTGCTCGCGCACTACCTGCGTGACGTGGTCGGGCTCAAAGCCACCAACATCGGGTGCGACACCACCTCCTGCGGCGCGTGCACCGTGCTCGTGGACGGCGAGTCGGTCAAGTCGTGCACCGTGCTCGCGGTGCAGGCCGACGGGCAGTCGGTCACCACGATGGAGGGGCTCTCGGCGAACTCCACCGAGCTGCACCCGGTGCCCGCGGCGTTCCGCGCCGAGCACGGCCTGCAGTGCGGCTTCTGCACGCCCGGCATGGTGATGGCGACGGTGAGCCTGCTGGAGGAGAACCCGAAGCCCACCGAGCGTGAGGTGCGCGAGGGTCTCGAGGGCAACCTCTGCCGGTGCACGGGCTACCACAACATCGTGCGCGCGGTGCTCGCTGCGAGCGGCCAGAACCCCGACGCCGCACAGACCACCTCCGTCGCGGCGGACGCCGATCAGTCCCCGGCCGGCGGCGTCGAGTCCGCACCGGGCTTCTCCACCGGGAGCGGTGCATGATCCCCGTCGCCTTCAACTACGCCCGCCCCGACTCCCTCGACGGCGCGCTGGCGCTGCTCGCGGAGCACGGCGAGGACGCCACGGTGCTGGCCGGTGGCCACTCGCTGCTGCCCGTGATGAAGCTCCGGCTCGCCGCCCCCGAGGTCGTCATCGACATCGGGCGGCTGTCCGAGCTGCGCTACATCGAGGTGCGGGGCGACGAGGTCGCGATCGGGGCCGGCACCCGGCACCGCGCGGTGGAGTCCTCCGAGGTGCTGGCGGCCGAGGTGCCGCTGCTGGCGGCGGTGGCCCGCACCGTCGGCGACCCGCAGGTGCGCCACCGCGGCACGCTCGGCGGTTCCCTGGCCCACGCCGACCCGGCGTCCGACCTGCCGGCGGCGGTGCTCACGCTCGGCGGCACCATCGTGTTGCGCGGCCCCCAGGGTGAGCGCGAGGTGCCGGCCACCGACTTCTACACCGGCGTGTTCTCCACGGTGAAGGAGCCGGGCGAGCTGATCGTCGAGATCCGGGTGCCCCGCACGGGGAGCGCCGGGTGGGGCTACGAGAAGTTCGTCCGCCGTGCCAATGACTGGGCGATCGTCGGGGTTGCCACAGTGGACGGGCGCGTCGGCCTGGTCAACATGGGCGCCACCCCGCTGCGGGCGACGGCCACGGAGGCCGCTCTGGCGGACGGGGCGTCGATCGAGGAGGCCGCCGCACTGGCCGCCGAAGGCACCGAGCCGTCGAGCGACCTGGCTGCCACCGCGGAGTACCGCCGCCACCTGGCCAGGGTCCTCACCCGCCGAGCGCTCACCACCGCTGCTGCCCGCTGACCCGTCCAGGGGACGATCCGCCGTTTCGCGCATGACATGGGTGAAACGGGGGAACCGGGAGAAATGGGCCTCGAGGAGTCCGCGCCGCCCGGGGATCGCAATGGAGCCTTCCCGGACGGTCGACGGCTCATCGCAGGTCGCTATGCCCTCGGCCGGGTACTCGGTATCGGGTCCTCGGCCGTGGTGCATCGCGCCCGCGACCTGATGAGCGGCGCCGAGGTGGCGGTCAAGCACTTCCACGCGGGCGCCTCCGCATACGACCGGCGCCAGCAGCGGCAGGAGATGAAGCTGCTGGCCCGGCTGCGTCACCCCGGCCTGGTCGGGCTGCACGACGGTGGCACCGCGGACGGCAGGCCGTTCGTCGTCACCGATCTCGTCGAGGGGCCGACGCTGGCGCAGCGGATCAGCCGGGGTCCGCTGGCGCCGGGCGCGGTACAGATGCTCGGCAGGCAGCTCGCCGAGGCGTTGGCCCACGTGCACAACGGCGGGATCATCCACCGTGACGTGAAGCCGGCCAACGTCCTGCTCGACGGCCTCCGGCCGCGCCTCGCCGACTTCGGCATCGCCCGCACCGTCGACGCGACCGTGGCGACCGCCAACGGGTGCGTGGTCGGTACCGCTGCATATCTCGCGCCGGAGCAGGTCCGCGGGGAGCATGTCGGACCACCCGCGGACGTCTACGCGCTCGGGCTCGTGCTGCTGGAGGCGCTGACCGCGCGCCGCGAGTACCCCGGTCTCGCCGTGGAGTCGGCGACGGCACGGCTGCACCGCGCTCCCGCGGTGCCCGCCGGGCTGCCCCCCGGATTCGGTGAGCTCCTCGAGGCGATGACGAGGGACGACCCACGCAGGCGGCCGACGGCCGCCCAGGTCGCTGCTGTGCTGGCCGCCGACCCGTACCTGCGGCCGCGCGGTTCATCGGCGGGCCGGTTGCACGGGCGCCACCGGCAGCAGCCGGGCCGCTGGTGGCAGCGCAGGCCCCTGGTGTCCAGGATCGTGCTCTGCATCCTCACCGCGGCGGTCGCGGTGCTCACCGTGGCGTCGACGTCGACGTCGGACGTCCCTGCCGCGGCCGAACTGGATCAGTCGCCCGCACCGTCCGGGGTCACGAGGTAGCCCCTCAGCCCATCAGGCCAGCGTCCTGGGCTGCTATCGCGGCCTGTACGCGGGAGCGCAGGCCGAGTTTCGTCAGCACCCGCGACACATGCGTCTTCGTCGTCGCCTCCGTGATCACCAGCGCCGCCGCGATCTCGGCGTTGGACATGCCGCGCCCCAGGCACGTGAGCACGTCGGTCTCCCGCGGCGTGAGATCGCCGAGGCCGGCAGGTGGTTGCGGGCGGCGGGTCGGTGGGGCGAGGCGCGCGATGACCCGCCGGGTGACCTCCGGCGCGAGCACCCCGTCGCCTCTGGCGACGGCCCGCACGGCCGCGAGCAGCGACGGCGCGTCCACGGACTTGAGCAGGAACCCGGCCGCCCCCGCGGCGAGCGCGTTGTCGACGTACTCGTCGAGGTCGAAGGTCGTGAGGACGAGGACCTCACACACCCGGTCCGGTGTGCCCACGATGCGGCGGGTCGCCTCGATACCGTCGATGCCCGGCATCCGGATGTCCATCAGCACCACGTCGGGCGCGGTCTGCCGGGCCATCGCGACGGCCGCGAGTCCGTCGCCCGCTTCACCGACGACGCTGATGTCCGGTGCGGAGTCGAGGATCATCATCAGCCCGGTGCGGATCGCCGCCTGGTCGTCCGCCACCACCACTCGCACCGTCACCGCGGCACGCCGTCCGGGATCGGCGTGGGCAGCGCCGCGCGCACGCTCCAGGTCCGTCCGTGGGCGCCGGCCTCGACCGTGCCGCCCACCGCGCTCGCGCGTTCACCGAGTCCCAGCAGACCGGTACCGGTACCGCCGGCCGGTGGGGCGTCGGCGACGAGGTCGTTGTGCAGCTCGATCACCAGTTCTCCGTCGTGGTGCAGCAGGGTCATCCGCACGCTGCTGCCCGGTGCGTGCTTGGCCGCGTTCGTCAGCGACTCCTGCACGATGCGGTACGCCGTGTGGTCGACGGCGGCCGGGATCGGCTCCGGTGCCGAGCGCCGGTCGTCCACGTCGATGCGCAGCCCGTTGGCCCGTCCGGCGTCGAGCAGGGCGTCGAGCCGGTCGAGGCCGGCCGGCGACGTGAGCGGCTCCGCCTCTGCCGGGTCGTCGGCCCGCAGCAGGCCGATCATGGTGCGCATCTCGGCGAGTGAGGCGACGCTGTTCCGGCGCACCGACGTGAGCACCCGGCGCAGGGTCGCCGGATCCGCATCGGACATCGTGAGAGCCGCCTCCGACTGGATCGCGATGGCCGAGAGCTGCCCCGCGATCACGTCGTGCAGGTCGCGGGCCATCCTCGTGCGCTCCGCTGTGACAGCGGCAGCGCGGTCCAGTTCGGCGACGCGGCGGGCCTGTTCGGCACGTTCGCGCTCGGCGTCGGCCTGCTCACGGTGATGGCGCACCTCGTGGCCCCACAGCACGGGTACCGCCAGCACCAGGCCGAGGTTGAGCACGGTGAGCAGGGCCGCCCGGCCACCGTCGGAGATGAGGCTGGCCAGTCCGAGACCGCCGGCCACGACCGCCGAGGCGCCCGTCACCATCTGGCTCGTGCGCTTCGTGCTGAACAGGACGGCGCAGTAGAGCATGTCGCCTGCCACCAGTACGGACCCGAGGGGGCTGCTTCCTGAGCCCAACAGGCCGGTGAGCACCGCGGCGCAGGCGACGGCCAGTCCGAGCACCGGCCGCTCGCGCCGTTGCGTCTCACCGAGGCACGCTGCGGCGAGCACAGCCAGCCCCGTCCACAGTGGCGGCGTGGCCTGCCCGGGTTGCACGGACACCGCGACCTCCGGCACGACGAGCAGCAGAAGCCCGCCGACCACGAAGTAGGCCACGGCTCTGAGCGCGTCCTGCGCACGCTCCCGCCCCGACAGCCGCACGCGGACATTTGAGCACGCGGGCTTCATCATTCGCGTCAATCGAAGGTCGTACGCCGGCGGCCGGCGAGATCGGTCCGAGGGCCGACGACCGGAGCGTCCCCGGCGGGAACCATCTCCCGGCATGGGGGATTTTCTGTCGGACAACCCGCTGGTGCTGCTCATCGGCGCCTGCGAGGTGGGCTTCTGGGTGCTGCTCGCCGCCGGCCTCGCCGCGCGGTATCTGCTGCGGGCCCGCCGGCTCAGCACCGTTCTTCTGCTGCTCGTGCCCGTCCTCGACGTCGTGCTGGTGTCGGCGTCACTCGTCGACGTGGCGGGCGGCTCGCCACCCGGCCTCACGCACGGGCTGGCCGCGGTCTACCTCGGCGGAACCGTCGCGTTCGGACACACGATGATCCGCTGGGCCGATGCCCGGTTCGCGCACCGCTTCGCCGGAGGGCCGACGCCGCCGCGGCCACCCCGCTACGGCGCCGCGAAGGTGGCGTACGAGTGGCGGGAGTGGAGCAAGGCGGCTCTGGCCTGGGGGATTGCGCTCGGCGTGATGCTGCTGACGGCGACGGTGGCCGGCACCGGCGTGCCCCCGCCGCTCGACTGGCCCGCCGACCCGATGTGGGGCTGGGGCAGCCGAATCACGGTGGTCCTGCTGATCTGGTTCGTCGGGTGGCCACTGTGGACAACACTCGCCCCGCCCCGTGCCCCGGAGACCACCGATGTCCGCGGCTGAGCCTGCTCCGGCCGGGGGACGCATCGCCGTGCTGGACATCCTGCGCGGGATCGCGATCCTCGGCACGTTCGCATCCAACGCTTGGCTCTTCGCCGTTCCGGGCGGCGCGTCCGTCTGGCTGTCGGGTGGGCTCCTGACGCAGGACCCGGTGGAGGCGGGCCTTCGGCTGCTGTCCAACGGGAAGTTCCTCGCGTTGCTGACGCTGCTGTTCGGCATCGGTATCGAGCTGCAGTACCGCTCCGCGCTGCGCCGCGGCCTGCGGTGGCCGGGCCGGTACCCGCTGCGGGCGCTGATCCTCTTCGTCGAGGGGGTGCTGCATTACGTCCTCGTGTTCGAGTTCGACGTGCTCATGGGCTACGCGGTGGCGGCGCTGCTGGTGGCGTGCCTGATCGGGCGCAGTGACCGGGTGCTCCGGGCGTGGATCGCGGTCGTCGGCGCCGTGTTCGCCGCGCTGGTGTTCGGGATCACCGCGCTGCTGCTCGCGGTTCCGGACACCCCTGGCCCGCAGCCCGTGGCCGACCCCTCCGCCACCGCGAGCTGGCCGGCACAGGTGGCCGACCGTCTGCAGTTCTTCCCGCTGTTCCGCATCGAGATCCCGCTGATCATCCCGTCGGCCACGGTGCTGTTCCTGACCGGAGCGCTGCTGCTGCGTGCGGGCGCGCTGACCGACACGCCAGCGGGCGTGCGGATCCGCCGACGCCTGATGGTCGTCGGGTTCGGTGTGGCACTCCCGTTGAACGCGCTCACGGCGTTCGGCAGCCCGGACTGGTTCCTGGTCGACCGCTACCTGCTCCCGCCGGTGGTCGCTCTCGGCATCCTCGCCCTGGTGACCACCGTCGTGCTGAGGACGCGGTGCGCGCCTGGCCCGGCCCGGCGCGGGCTCGCCGCCGTCGGGCGGACGGCGCTGTCCTGCTACGTGGCGCAGAACGTGCTCGGTGCGTTCCTCTGCTACGGCTGGGGCCTCGGTCTCGCGGCCCGTTTCGCCGACGCGCCGCCGTGGTGGGTGGTCGGCTTGTGGGCAACCGTGTGCGCGGTGCTGATGGTGGGCGCAGTGCTGTGGCTGCGGTGGTTCGACCGTGGGCCGCTGGAGCTGATCGCGCACCGCGTGCAGGGGATGGGGCGCGCGCCGGCGCGAGCCGGGAGCGGGTGAGGTCAGGGCACGCCGGGGCGCCAGGCGTCAACGTGGACTGTGGCCCCGTCGACGACATCGAACGGGGGCGGCCCATCACCGAGTGGTACGGCGCTCGGGTTTGCCCCTCCCGGCAGCACGACGTCGAGCGTCTGCGGCGTCTTATGGTCCGCCGCGGCGCCGTACCCCTTCCAGAACACGGTGAACGCGGCCGTTCCACCGGGGGCGACGCCGACCCGCCGGGCGGCGACCGGCAGGCCCGGCCGCGCGATGGATTTCGGCTCGACCACGAGGTGGAGCGGGCGGCCGCCCTGCGCGATGGTGATGGCGGCGAACCCGTCGAGGTAGCAGGGACGGCGCCCGTGGTGGGTCGCGACGATCGTGACGGCCCTGGAGCCCATGGTCGCGTCCCACCCGGTGGTGCTCCACGTGAGATCGTCGGGCGCGCACGGGGTATCGGCCTCGACCGGTGGCGCCGGGGCGGGAGCGCTCGATGTGGTCGGCTGTTGGGGCGGGGGCGCGGCCGGGTGCAGTTGCGGCACAGGCGGCGGGGTCGCGTCCGGTTTCGTGTGCGGCACCGCCATGAACACCACGTACCCCACGACCGCGACCGCGAGCGCCGCGATCACCGTTCCGGCGCGTCGCTGTACGAGGCGGGACTCGCTCAGGCGCCCGGCCCGTGCTTGCACCGCTTGATCCAGCAGGACGGCGGCGACGAGGACCGCGGCGTTCGCGATCACGAACGGCGCCAGCGCGCGGTAGAGGACGGCCGGCAACGCCCCGACCGTGATGGCCACGGCGCTCACCGAGAGCCCGATCGTCCAGCCGGCCCGCACCGACCGGCGGGGCGGTGCGGTCCGGAGTTGGACCCAGGCCAGCGCGTGCCCCTGGAGCAGCCAGAAGACGCAGAGCGCAACCGGGAGGGCCTGGAAGGCGAAGAACATGGAGCCCAGCACGAGGAACCCGAGCACCCCGCCGAACGTCACGCCCACGAGGGCGGCGGCCCCGGCCCGGCCCCACACCGGCAGTGGATAGGCCGTGGTGGGCTCTGGGGTCCCCGGTAATGCGCGCCAGATGAGGGCGAGGCCGGCCAGAACGACCACGATGCCGATGCCCACCACCCACCACATCGCCTGCAGCATCGCGGTCGACTCCGGTGTGACGCAGCGGTCGTGGAGGCTGCACTCGCCCGGGTCGAACCAGAAGGGGGTGTACCGGGCCGCGACCACGGCGCCGACCAGCATCACCAGCAGCCCGGCGACCGTGACCGTCCGTGCGGTCCGGAGCCGCCATGCGGTCGTGGCGACGTCGATGTCCAGCACGGAAAGGCACCCCTCGTCCCGCGCGGGACGAGGCCGCGCCCGGCGGCACTCTAGGGGGCGTGGGGTGGGTGATCTCCGCGGGATGCGTTCCATTCGTCCGTTCCGGCCGGGACGACATTTCTTCGAATGGTTAGGATCATTGCGCTCGACCAGCCGGGACGGTCGGTAGCTTGACAATGTGGCGCCCGATACCGAAATGGACGACGTCGCCGGTCGCAGCGTGGTGCGCAGCGTTTTTGCGCTCCTGCGTGAGTTGCGGGAGGAAACCGGGCCGATCGGCGTGAGCACGCTGGCCCGGCGCACCGGCCTGCCGAAGTCGACCGTCCAGCGGCTGCTGATGCAGATGGCGGCGGAAGGCGCGGTCGAACGGGTGGACCGGGCATGGACCGTGGGCCCGTCCCTCGGCCGGTCCGGTCCGGGTTCACGGTCGCTGTCCGGGTTGCGGTACTTGACGCGCCCGCGCCTGCGGAGGATCGCGATGTCCACCGGCGCGTCCACCTTCCTCCTCGTCGGGGACGGCGCGGGGCCGGTGACCCTGGACCAGGTCAGCGGCTCGCTGGTGGATCCGGCCATCCCCCCGGAATGGCAGATGCGGGCGGCCGCGCACCCGGCATCGGCCGCGTCCCTGGCCCTGACGGTGGGAGGTACAACCGTCGAGCGTGGCTCGGTCGTGCCGGAGTACGAATGCCTCGCCACGGTCTTCCCGCTCGCCTCCGGCAGCGCCGCCCTGCTGAGCGCCACGCTTCCGCTCGGGAGTGGGATCGATCGGTTGGCGAGCACATTGGACCGGGTAGCCGAAACGATCAACGCCGAAGCCGGCCGGCTGGCGAGCGACGGGTGGTGACGTTTTCTCGTTCCGCTCAGTGGCACAGCGCCGCTACATTCCGGAACCGGTCGGCAAGCTGAATAGGAACGGCGCGCCCGATTTCTCGGGAGGAGCCGATCGAACATCGTTTCATCCGGAGGACTCGGCGCAATGGTTCCGGCAACATCGGTGCACGATTTCATCGTCGTGGGCGGCGGCAGCGCGGGCTGCGTGCTCGCCGCTCGGCTGTCGGAGGACGAGAATGCACGTGTCCTCCTGCTGGAGGCCGGCGACCGTGTCCCGCTGGAGCACGCGGCCGTTCCACCTGCGTGGCCGACCCTGTTGGGGTCGTCGTTGGACTGGTGCACCAGCACCGTCGAGCTCGCCGCCACCGGGGGCGCGTTGCCGTGGCCGCGCGGGCGCGGGCTGGGCGGATCGTCAGCCATCAACGGCATGCTCTTCGCGCGCGGACATTCGTCGAGCTACGACGCGTGGGTCGGCGCAGGTGCCACGGGATGGGGGTATGCCGACCTGCTCCCGTACTTCATGCGCACCGAGAACGCCGAGGGTCGCGATCCGGAACTGCGGGGCGTCGGCGGTCCGCTGACCGTCGCTCCGGCACGACCACCGCATCCGGTGATCGGGGCGCTCCTGGACGGGGCGGCCGAGCGTGGTCACCCGACGGCGATCGACATCAGTGCAGGCCGGTACGAGGGGTTCGGCCTCCCTGACCTCAACATCGTCGACGGAGTCCGGCAGAGCGCCGCCGACGCCTACCTCGCGCCGGCGATGCGGCGGCCCAACCTGGACGTCGTGACCGGCGCGCATGCCTTCCGCGTGACCGTCGACAGTGGACGCTGTACGGGGGTGGAGTACAGAGTCGGCGCCGACGTGGTCACCGCCGCCTGCACGGAGGAGGTGGTGCTGGCGGCGGGTGTCGTCGGGTCCGCCCAGCTGCTTCTGCTGTCGGGCATCGGCCCGCAGGCCCATCTGCGCGACGTCGGCGTCGACGTGGTGCTGGATCTTCCCGGAGTCGGTGCGAACCTGCACGATCATCCGATGTCGAGCGTCGTCTACAGCGCGGGGCGGCCGATGCCACCGGGTCGGCACAACCACGGCGAGGCCTGCGGTCTGGTGCGCAGTGATGCGGCGTCCGACGCCCTCGATCTGCAGATCCTCTTCGTCTCCAGCCCGTACCACAACCCGACGATGCTCGGGGCCGAGGTGGGCTACTCGATCGCGTTCTCGGTGATGGACCCCCGCAGCCGAGGGTCGGTGCAGCTCGCCTCGGCCGACCCGGCCGCGGCCCCACTCGTTGACCCGGGCTACTACACCGACGGACGAGACCTGCAGGTGATGGTCACCGGCCTGCGGATCGCACGGGAGATCGGCACGGCGGCCGCGCTGGATCCCTGGCGCGGAGAGGAGGTGCTTCCGGGCCCCGGTGTGGACGACGACGGCGCCTGCGACTACCTCCGGATGAACCTCCTGCCGTATTTCCACGGCGTGGGGACCTGCCGGATCGGGGCCGTGGTCGATCCGGACCTCAAGGTGTACGGCATCGACGGGCTCCGCGTTGCCGACGCGTCGGTGATGCCGTCGATCGTCTCCGCCAACACCCAGGCCACGGTCTGTGCCATCGCGGAGCGCGCTGCCGTCCTGCTCGCGGGATGATCTGCGGCCCGGTCAGGGCGTGCGGCGAGCCGACCAGGAGCGCGTGACCTCGACGAAGCCGCGGCGCGTGTACCAGGTTCGGGTCCAGTCGTCCGCGGCCACGTCCAGGACGACCAGGTCGCAGCCCGCCTGCGCTGCGAGAGCCATCCCGGTGCGCAGCAGCGCGTCGCCGTGCCCCTGGCGACGGTGGTCCGGCTCGGTCGAGATCGCGTCGATCAGTGCGGTTCCGCCGTCGATCTTGAGGACCGCCGAGGCGACGAACCGCCCACCGGCGGGGACGGCGAGGTGGCGCACGTCGAGCACGGCCTCCTCGAGCCGCCGGCCGTCGAGGGCCTCGGCGATCAGCGCGGGATCCATCCCGGGCAGGTCCCGCCGCCAGGCGGCCTCCGCCAGGGGCCGCAGCTCGGCGGCGTCGACCTGCGTCACGCGGGCGACCGGCTCCCCACCCGCGGGCGCCGCCATCCCCACCAGCTCCTGTACCTGCCAGCCACCCCCGGCGAGCCCCGCGGCGGTTTCCGCCAGGTGCGCCCCCGTGAGCAGGACCCATCGCTCGGTACCGCCGTCGAGGACGCGCTCCGCGTCGGCGGTGACCTGCGCGGCGTCCGCGCGGCCGCTCACCAGGAGCTGGTTGTGTTCGGGAGAGCCCGGCACGGTCGTCGTCCGGATCGCGACCCCGCCCGTCACCGGCACCTCCGCCGTGGCGATCCGGCGCAGCAGCGACGGCTCGAGCACCGCGTGGCGCCAACCCGGATCGACGGTGCCGAGGACAGGCGCGTCGAACCCGCCGTCGGGGCGCGGGCGGTAGGGCAGCACGCCGAGCACCGCAGCTGCCGGCACCGGGCCGTAGGCGTGGGGGAAGCGCATCGAGGCAGGGTCGGTCGGGAGCCCCGGTTCGAAGCGGACGGGGACGACGATCCGGTCCGGGTCGAGCACGAGCAGCACCAGATCGGTGCGGCCCGGGAACAGTCGCCCTGCGGGCAGCGCGACCTGATCAGGTGTGGACAGGTGGACGAACCCCACCTCGTCGAGCGAGGGCGGCGCGATGACGCCGGCGGTGAGCGCCGTGCGCCACTCGGCGGGCGTGGCCAGATGCAGGAGGGGAACGAACACGAAAGCAGCATGCCCGGCGGTCGCGACCACGGCCGTCCCGGTCCTGATCCCGGCGTTGACGAACGCGAGCCTTGTCATTGGCACCGGGTGCCAATTAACGTGCGGGCCGGATCACCCCGTCGTCGGCAGGAGATGACCCATGTCCCCCATCGAGCAGTCCGAGTCCGTGACCGAGGAGCCCGTCGTCGAGGAGACGCTCGTCGAAGAGGTGTCGATCGACGGCATGTGCGGTGTCTACTAGCGACCCGGTGCCCACCAGCGACACGGCAGGGCGCGGGTTCGACCCCGACCTGCCCTATCGCTGCAGCCCGCAGGTGGCGGTGCGTCCCGAACCCTTCGGGGCGCTCGTCTACCACTTCGGAACCCGCAAGCTGTCATTCCTGAAAACCCCGCAGCTCGTCGCCGTCGTATCCGGCTTGGAGCAGCACGACTCCGTCAACGCCGCGATCGACGCGGCGGCCGTCGAGGAGACGCAGCGCCCGGCGTACCTGCGGGCCCTGGCCGGGCTGGCGGCGAACGGCACCATCGAAGAGCGGTCCTAGAGATACAGATGGAGTGGCAGTGAAGCTGGTCGATCATTTCCAGTACGGCCTGAACTCGCCGATCTGCCTGACCTGGGAGCTCACGTACGCCTGCAACCTGGCGTGCGTGCACTGCCTGTCTTCATCCGGGCGCCGGGATCCGCGGGAGCTCACCACCGCCGAGGCCAAGGGTGTGATCGACGAGCTGCAGCGGATGCAGGTCTTCTACGTCAACATCGGCGGCGGCGAGCCGACCGTGCGATCGGACTTCTGGGAGCTGCTCGACTACGCGGTCGGCCACGACGTCGGCGTCAAGTTCTCGACCAACGGGATCAAGCTCGACGCGACGCGGGCGCGCCAGCTGGCGGCCACCGACTACGTCGACGTCCAGATCTCCCTCGACGGCGCCACGGCCGCCGTCAACGATCACGTGCGCGGCCCCGGCTCGTACGCCACCGCGATGCGGGCGCTGGAGAACCTCGCGGATGCCGGCTTCGGCCAACCGAAGATCAGCGTCGTGATGACGCGGGAGAACGTCGACCAGCTCGACGACTTCGCGGCCATCGCCGACAAGTTCGGCGCCCAGCTGCGGATCACACGGCTGCGCCCGTCGGGACGCGGGGCCGACGTGTGGGACGAGCTGCACCCGACCGCCGAGCAGCAGCACCAGCTCTACCAGTGGTTACTGGCGCACGGCGACAACGTGCTCACCGGCGACTCGTTCTTCCACCTCTCCGCCTACGGCGAGGCGCTTCCCGGGCTCAACCTCTGCGGCGCGGGCCGCGTCGTCTGCCTGATCGACCCGGTCGGGGACGTCTACGCGTGCCCGTTCGCGATCCACGAGAACTTCCTCGCAGGCAACGTCCGCTCGCCGGGTGGGTTCCAGCATGTGTGGCGGGAGTCGGAGCTGTTCGCGGAGCTGCGGCAGCCGCAGACCGGCGGGGCCTGCCGGAGCTGCGGTTTCTACGACTCGTGCCAGGGCGGTTGCATGGCGGCCAAGTTCTTCACCGGCCTGCCCCTCGACGGCCCCGACCCGGAGTGCGTGCGCGGCTTCGGTGAGCAGGCTCTCGCCGCGCGCGACGAGGCCGTCGCCGTCCCGCGGTCGGACGTGGACCACTCCCGCTCCGCTCCGCGGAACTCGCGCCGCCCCGTCCCGGTCACGATCGGGCGCCGGCCCGACAAGGCGTGCGAGACGAGCCCGCTCGCCGGGATGGCCGGTGACGCGTCCGACTCGCGGCTGCGGATCCCGGTCGCGGGCTCGTGAGGAGCCGTCCCCTTCGGTGTCCGGCGCGAGCCTCGTCCGGCCGGTCGTCCTGAGGGGACGGACCGCACCCAGCCGCGTGCTGTTCGGTCCACACGAGACCAACCTGGCCCGCGACCGCGAGATCTCCGACCGGCACGTCGGCTACTACGCGCGGCGCGCCGCGGGCGGCACCGGTGTGATCGTCACCGAGGTGGCGAGCGTGCACGACTCCGACTGGCCCTACGAGCGCGCGCCACGCGCCGCCGACGCCGTCCCGGGATGGGCCGCGGTGGTGGACGCCTGTCGCCCGCACGGCACCCTCGTGCTCGCGGGGCTCGGGCACGCCGGTGCGCAGGGCAGCTCGGCGTACGGGCAGCAGGCGCTGTGGGGGCCCTCGGGCGTCGCCGACGCGGCGAGCCGTGAGGTGCCGATGGAGATGGAGCAGCCCGAGATCGACGAGCTGGTCTCGGGGTTCTCCGCCGCAGCGGTGCTGGCCGCGCAGGCGGGGCTGGATGGCGTCGAGATCAACGCGGGGCAGCACTCGATCCTGCGCCAGTTCCTCTCCGGGCTCACCAACCGGCGCGCCGACGCCTACGGCGAGGACCGCGCCCGGTTGTTGCGTGAGGTGCTCGCGGCTGTGCGGTCCGGGCTCGACCGCGACGGAACCGACGGCCGCGTCCTCGGCCTGCGGCTGTGTGCGGACGAGCTGGCCCCGTGGGCCGGGATCACGCCGGAGCAGGGCGTGGCGACCGCGCTCGCGGTGGCCGGGGCGATCGACTATCTCGTGGTCGTCCGCGGCTCCGGGATGTCGGTCTTCGCGACCCGGCCCGACCTGCACGTCTCGCCGGGGTTCAACCGGTCGCTCTGCGGCGCCGTCCGCTCGGCACTCGGCGGAGCGGTGCCGGTGGTGTTGCAGGCCAGCGTCGTCGACCCCGTGTTCGCGCAGGCGGCGCTCGACGAGGGCATCGCCGATCTCGTCGAGATGACGCGAAGCCAGATCGCCGAACCCGACCTGGTCGCGCACGTCCGCGCGGGAACTCCAGAACGCATCCGGCCCTGCACTCTGTCCAATCAGCACTCCATCGTGCGTGACCCGCGCAACCCGATCGTCTCCGACGAGGCCGAGCCGCGGGCAGGCCACGAGACGGAGGACCCGCCGTGCGACTCGCGCACTCGTACGGGCCCGGCACGGCGATCCGTGCTCGTCGTGGGGGGCGGGCCGGGCGGGATGGAGGCCGCGCGGGTGCTGGCGTTGCTGGGGCACCGGGTGCGGCTGATGGAACGGGCAGACCGGCTCGGCGGGGCACTGCTGCTCGCCGCGGCCGTGGGCGGTCGGGAGCGGATGGGTGTGCTCGTGCCCTGGTGGGAGCGGGAGCTGATCCGCTTGGGCGTCGAGGTGGAGACCGGCGTCGAGGCCGACGTCCCGGGGCTCGACGCCGCCGAGCGCGCCGGGACCGGCGTCCTGCTCGCCACCGGCTCGCGGCCCGGACCGCGTCCCTACACGAGCGATGTGCCCGTCCTGTCCGCCGCAGAGTTCGAGGCCGGCGTACTCGCCGCGGGATCCACGGAGGCGGCGCTGGATAGACTGCCTGCGGGCGACGTCGTCGTGCACGACCCGATCGGCGACTGGACGGGCGTGGGCGTCGCCGAGCAGGTGGCCGCCGCGCGGCGCCGGGTCACGATCGTCACCCGGGATGCGGTGGCGGGCGTCCAGCTCTCCCGCACGGGTGATCTGGTGCCCGCCAACACGCGCTTGCAGCGGGCCGGGGTGGTGCGCGAGCTGTACTCGCTGCTGCGCGGCGTGCACGGTGGCTGTGCGGTGCTGGAGCACGTCTGGACGGGGGAGCGCCGCGAGATCGACTGCGCGGTGGTGATCGACTGCGGGCACCGCCTCCCGGAGGACGAGCTGTGGGCTGCGCATCCCGAGCTGCCCCGCGTGGGCGACTGCATCGCCCCTCGCACCGTGTACGAGGCCGTGCTCGAGGCGCGGCGGGCCGCGGCCGAGTTCGACGCGGTCGCGCAGGCGGTCGCGTGATGCTGTTCTCGCCACTTAAACTGGGGCCATTGACCCTGCGCAACCGGATCGTCTTCTGCGCGCACCTCACCAATGCCGCCCGCGACGGACGCCCGACGGCCCGGCACGCCGCCTACTACGCGGCCCGTGCGGCCGGCGGAGCCGGGTTGGTCATCACCGAGGAGCACTCCGTCCACCCGGCTGACCGGCCCTACGAGAAGCTGATCGACGGTGCCGATCCCGATGCGATCGCCGCCCACCGCGGGATCACCGATGCGGTCCACGCACACGGTGTGCCGGTGCTGGCGCAGCTCAACCACAACGGCGCCCAGTCCTGCGGCATGCACTCCCGGCTCCCCGTATGGGCGCCGTCGCCGGTGCCGGATCCGATGTTCCGCGAGGTTCCGAAGGCCGTCACCGCCGAGGAGATCCAGGAGCTGGTCGCCGGGTACGCGCTCACCGCCGGACACTGCGTCGACGGCGGGTACGACGGCGTGGAGCTGCAGTGCTCGCAGGCGTCGATCCTGCGGCAGTTCCTCTCGCCACTCACGAACCTGCGCACCGATCGGTACGGCGGTCAGCTGGTCAACCGGGTGCGGATCGTCCGCGAGGTCGCCGCCGCCGTGCGCGAGATGATCGGCCCGGATCGGGTGCTCGGGGTCCGCCTCTGCGGTGACGAGGGCATCCCCGGCGGCACCTCGGTCGCCGATGCGGTGCAGACCGCCCGGTTGCTCGATCACGACGGGGTGATCGACTACGTCAACACCTCGGTGGGGGTCGCGACGGCGACACTGCACCTGGTCGAGCCTCCGATGGGCGTGCCGGCGGGCTACGCGCAGGCCGTCCCGTCCGCGATCCGGGCGGCGGTGTCGCTGCCGGTGATCGGCGTCGGCCGGTTCACCGACCCGGCACAGGCCGAACGCGCGATCCGGGTCGGGGAGTGCGACCTCGTCGGTGTGGTCCGCGGGCAGATCGCCGACCCGGGCTTCGCAGGCCGCGCCCGCGCATCCCGTCGGATCCGCAGCTGCACGGGGTGCAACCAGGAGTGCGCGGGGCGCGTCGGGCTCAACATGCGGCTCGGATGTGTGGTCAACCCCCGCGCGGGCCGTGAGGGGGTTCCACTCCCCCCGCCCGCACGGCCGGGGCGGCGGGTGCTCGTGGTCGGTGGCGGGCCGGCGGGGTTGCAGGCTGCGGCGACAGCCGCCGGGCGGGGGCACCGGGTGGTGCTGTGCGAGCGCCTGCCCCGGACCGGCGGTCAGGTGGCAGATGCCGCCTTGGCACCCGGTCGGGAGGAGTTCGGAGTTCTGGTCGACGACCTGTTGCACGAGTGCCTGCGGCTCGGTGTTGATGTGCGGACCGGCAAGGAGGTCGACCTGGCCGCAATCAAGCAGCAGGAGCCCGATGTCGTCGTGCTCGCCACCGGCGCCCGGCCGGCGCAGCCGGGGTGGGCCTGCGGGCTCGACCGCGTCGTCGACGTCCGCGACGTCCTCCGCGGCGCCGCCGAGCCGTCCGGCACCGTCCTGGTCTACGACGAGCTGGGGTTCCATCACGGCACATCGGTGGCCGAGTTGCTGGCCGCGCGCGGCTGCGTCGTGGAGATCATGACGCCAGGCATGGTCGTCGGGCAGGATCTCGGGCTCACCCTCGACATGCCCGGATTCCACCGCCGGGCGCGCGGGGCCGGCATCGCGCTCTCCACCGACAGGACGGTTCTCGGCGCGGTCGCGGTCGCGGCCGGCGTCCGGTTGACCGTGCTGCACCATCCCGTCGGCGCCGTCTCCGAGACGGTTTGCGACTGGGTGGTCTGCGCCGTGCCGCCGCTGCCGGAGAACGAGCTCTGGACGGCGCTGCGCAGCCATGATGTGCCCGTGCACCGGATCGGCGACTGCGTGGCTCCGCGCCGGGTGCACGCCGCCGTCCTCGACGGCCATCGGGTGGGGGTCGCGCTGTGAACGTCCGGCTCGGTGAACGCACGTGGACCGAACTGGCGCCGGAGGCGAAGCCCACCGTGCTCGTGCCGGTGGGATCGCTGGAGCAACACGGTCCGCACCTCCCGCTGGACACCGACGCGCGGATCGCGACCGCCGTCGCCCACCGGGCTGCGGACGCCGACCCGTCGTTGCTGGTCGCTCCCGCGGTGGCCTACGGCGCGTCCGGCGAGCACGAGGGCTTCCCTGGCACCCTCTCGATCGGGCACGAGGCGCTGAACGCGGTGCTCGTCGAGCTGGGCCGATCGGCCGGCCACTGGGTGCGGCGGCTGGTCTTCGTCAACGGGCACGGCGGCAACTTCCCGACCGTGTCCGAGGCCGTTCTCCGCCTGCGGGACGAGGGCCGGGACATGGCGTGGTTCGGCTGCGGCGTGCCGGGCGGGGACGCGCATGCCGGGCGCACCGAGACGTCGATCCTGCTCGCGCTGGAGCCCACGCTCGTGCGGGAGGAACTGGCGGAGGCAGGGAACACGGCGCCGCTGGCCGAGCTGCTCCCGACCCTGCGCCGCGCCGGGATCGCAGCCGCCAGCCCGAACGGGGTGCTCGGCGACCCGGCCGGTGCGTCCCGCGAAGAGGGCGATCGCCTCCTCGCCGAGATGGGCACGGCGCTTCTGGAGGCCCTCTCCCGCTGGACTCTCGACCGCCGAGGGCGCCTGGCGTGAGCCACGGGCGACTCCCGGGGGTCCCGCGTCAGGAGGTGCGGGCCACCAGGAGCGGGACGAGTTGTTCTTCCACCGACAGTGAGCCGTGCTGGCCGGGCAGCCGGGAGATGATCGGCTCGGCGACCGACCTGGTCACGGCCGCCGTGCCCCGCGCCGCGGCGACGACGTCACCGATGCGGCCGCGCAGCTGTGGCATGACCTGACCGAACCAGCCTTCCGCCACGGCCTGGTCGCCCGGCACGACCCAGGCGTTGTCCCCCAGCACCGAGCGCCAGGTGGCCAGCACGTCCTCCGTCGCCCCTGGCCGGACGTAGACGTGGCGGGAGCGCGCGTCGCCGCCGAGCAGCAGCACGCCCTCCTGCAGCACGGGGTCGGTGTCGGCGTCGAAGATCCGATCGACGGCGACCATGCCGTGGTCGCCGGTCACCACGAGCGCGGCGTCGCTCGGCAGGTGCTCGGCGATCAGCGCGACCAACCGGTCGACCTCGCTCAGCTGCAGCCGCCACGCCAACGTGCCCGGCCCGTGCAGGTGCCCGAGGAGATCGAGATCGGCGTGGTAGCCGTAGCAGAGCCGCCTGCCCGCTCCCGTGAGCCCGGCGATGATCTCGGCGGCAAGGTCGCCGAGAGCGTAGGTGCCCCGGAAGTCGCCGCCCCGCAGCGCCGCCCGCGTGAGTCCGGATCCGCCGAACTCCTGTTTCGAGACGACCGTGACGGCGACGCCGGCGGCTGCCGCACGCTCCAGCGCGGTCGGGGCTGCCTGCACCTGCTCGGGTGGGAGCAGTTCGCGCATGTCGATCGCGCCGTCCGCGCCCTGGGTCGTCCAGCGCAGCGTGTCGAGCAGTTCGCCGTCGTCGGCGCGGAAGGAGATGCCGACCATCCCGTGGGCCCCCGGCGGCAGCCCCGTGCCGAGCGAGGTGAGGCTGATCGACGTGCTCGAGGGGAACCCGACGGTGAGCGGTCCCGCGTCGGGCAGGCTCGCGAGGAACGGTGCATCGGCCGCGTGTTCGCGCAGCAGCTCGGTGCCCAGGCCGTCGACGAGCAGCAGGGCCGCTGCTCGGACCGGTTCGAACGCCAGCGCCGGAGGTCCACCCGGCACTCCGAGTGCCGAGAGGATGGCCGGAAGCACCTCCGCGAGTGAACGGTGGCCGTAGTCGGGCAGGACCGGGACGTTCATCGGAGTCAGCCTGCCACCACGGCCAGCACCGTGCCGCGAATGGTGAGATGCCTCGCCGAGTGATGATGTCGCTTCGGGCAGGAGAGCCCTACGGTGACGGGGTGCTCGACGTCGGCGTGGCAGGAGTTTCCGGCCGGCGGAGGCCTGCGTGACGGCCACGGGTCCGGCGGAGAGTGCGCTACCGCTCGGGTTCGGGGTGGCGCTCGACCGCCGGGTCCGCACCCTCGACGACGGCGCGGTGCTGATCGGTGGTGCACCGCCCCGGCTGCTTCGCCTCTCCGACGCCGGAAGGCGCCTGCTCGCGCACGGGCGGTGCACGGTGACGGGCCAGGAGTCGGGCGCCCTCGTCCGCAGACTGCTCGACGCGGGGATCGCGCACCCGGTGGCCGAGCCGGTGTCCGCCGTGCCGGCCGTGGCCGAGGTGACGGTCGTGGTGCCCGTGCGGGACCGGGCGCCGGAACTGGCGCGCCTGCTCGCCGCGCTTCCGGACGGGCTGGGCGGCCTGGTGGTGGTGGACGACGGATCGGCGGACGAGGGCGCGGTCCGGGCCGTGGCCGAGGCGGGCGGCGCCACTGTCCTGCGGCATCCGTCGGCCCGCGGCCCGGCTGCTGCGCGGAACGCGGGCCTCGCGGTCGCGACGACCCCGCTCGTCGCCTTCCTCGACTCGGATGTGGTGCCCCGGCCCGGCTGGCTGCAGCCGCTCCTCGCGTGTTTCGCCGATCCCGCCGTCGGCCTCGCGGCGCCGCGGATCGTCGCACTGCCCCCGGCCGAGCCGGTGCCGCCGATCGGCGGGTTACTGGCCGCGTACGAGGCCGTGCGGTCCTCCTTGGACCTCGGGCCCGACCCTGCGCTGATCGTGCCGCGCTCGAGGGTGGCGTACGTGCCGAGCGCGGCCCTGCTCGTGCGCCGCAGCGCGGTCGGTGCCGGATTCGACGAGCGGATGCAGGTGGCCGAGGACGTCGACCTGGTGCTGCGCCTGCACGAGGCCGGCTGGCGGCTGCGCTACGAGCCGAGCGCCCGCGTCGCGCACGATCACCGGACGACCTTCGGCGCGTGGTGGCTGCGCAAGGCGTACTACGGCACCGGGGCCGCGCCCCTCGCGATGCGGCACCGCGGTTCGGTGCCGCCGATGGTGCTGAGTCCGTTGGCGGCCGCTGTCGGCGCGTTGACGCTGGTCGGAACCGCACGGGCGGCGGCAGCAGCGGTGGCGGTGAGCGCGGTCGCTGCCGAGCGGCTCTCGCGGAAGCTGCCGGTACGCCGGCCCCGCCGGGCCGCGGCGCGTCTCGTGGCAGCGGGAGCGGTGGGCGCTGTCGCGCAGACGGCCGACGCCGTGACGCGCCACTACTGGCCGGTGTCGCTCGCGGCATGCCTGCTGTCCCGCCGAGCGCGCCGCACGGTGCTGGCCGTCGCTGTGACTGAGGGCGTCGTGGACTGGTGGCGCCACCGCGGTCGCGACCCCGAGGCCCGGCCGGGGCTGCTCGGGCACCTGCTGGCCCACCGGCTCGACGACCTCGCCTACGGCTCGGGTCTGTGGTGGGGTGCACTGCGCCACCACACTGTGGAACCACTGCGACCGGTCGGAACCGGGATCGCAACGGACCGCGCGACGGCGAATCGAGGTGCCCCGGAGGCGGCCGTCCGTCAGGGCTAATCCGAAAGGGTGATTAGCTCGCCTATTTGGATCCGCTGTTGCGGAGCTGTCCAGCGGCTATCTCCGCTTTCGCGGGGACGTCGCACGAGTGCCCTGAAGTTCGCCCCGCGGTCACCCAGGGGTAGGTATACCGGTGCGAAGGGGATCGGTTGCACCGTCGGATCAACAGCGGTGTGATGTGCTCGCCGCCACAACGGGGTGGCGGCCCGGATGGTGGTGCGACCACCTCGGCCGGCCCTCCGGAACACATGCTGGCGCGATACGACACCGTGGTCGCGGTTGAGGAGAAGACTCATGGCACAGGTCCGGGTCACCGTCGACGGCGTCCAGTACGCCGACGACGTAGAGCCCCGCACATTACTGGTTCATTACCTCAGGGAGCGCCTCGGCAAGACCGGCACGCTCGTCGGTTGCGACACCAGCAACTGCGGTGCCTGCACCGTCCACCTGAACGGGCAGAGCGTGAAGTCCTGCTCCGTACTGGCTGTTCAGGCCGACGGCGCCGAGGTCACGACGATCGAAGGAATCGCGCGTGACGGCAAGCTGCACCCCGTGCAGGAGGCCTTCAACGAGTGTCACGCGCTGCAGTGCGGCTTCTGTACTCCGGGCATGATCATGCAGTCGATCGACCTGCTCGGAGACAACCCCGACCCCAACGAGCGAGAGGTCCGGGAGGGCATCGAGGGCAACCTCTGCCGCTGCACCGGATACCAGAACATCGTCCGCGCGGTGCAGAGCGCCGCCGAGAAGATGAAGCCGGGCGTCCAGGCCGACGTTCAGTCGCCGGTGTCCGTGGCCGGAGGGGGCGACTAAAATGACCGCGACCGCCGAACCCACCGTCGAGTTCGGAAAGGCCAGAACCCGCAAGGAGGACGCCCGCCTCATCACGGGCCGCAGCCGATACACCGACGCGATCACGCCGGCGGGCACGCTGCACATCTCGGTCGTCCGCTCGCCGCTGGCGCACGCCACGATCATGGGCGTCGACAAGACCGCAGCCGAGCAGGCCCCGGGCGTCGTGGGTGTCTACACGGCCGCGGACCTGGGCGTCGAGCAGGTCGGCCTGCCCTGCGCTTGGCCGATCACACCGGACATGAAGGCGCCGCAGCGTCCCGTGCTCGCCACCGGCACCGTGCACTTCGCCGGTGAGGGCGTGGCCGTCGTCGTCGCCCGCAGCGCCGCCGAGGCCCGTGACGCCGCCGACCTCGTCGATGTCGAGTACGAGCCGCTCGAGCCCGTGCTCGACATGGAGGCTGCGCTCGCCGAGGGGGCCACGCTCGTCCACCCCGGCCTGGGCACGAACGAGAACGCCACCTGGGTGTTCGACTCGGGTGAGGCCGGCACCGGCGCGAGCGTCGCCGACGCGATCTCGGCCGCGGAGGCCGACCCCGACCAGGTGGTCGTGCGCCGCCGGTTCATCCAGCAGCGCCTGATCCCGGCGTTCATGGAGCCGCGGTCGGCGGTGTGCGACCCGACGGGCGAGCAGCTCACCGTCTACGCCGCCACGCAGGTGCCGCACATCCTCCGGACGATGACCACGGTCACGCTGGGTGTGCCGGAGAGCAAGCTGCGGGTCATCGCCCCCGATGTGGGCGGCGGCTTCGGCGGCAAGATCGGCGTGCTGCCCGAGGAGATGCTCGTCGTCGTCCTCGCGCAGAAGCTCCACCGGCCGGTGAAGTGGACCGAGAGCCGCTCCGAGTCGATGCTCGCCGCCCACCACGGGCGCGACCAGATCCAGGACATCACGATCGCGGCCAAGAAGGACGGCACGGTCACCGGCCTGGACGTGAAGCTGCTGGCGGACATGGGCGCCTACCTCGGGCTCGTCACCCCGGGTGTGCCGATCCTCGGCGCGTTCATGTTCAACGCGATCTACAAGATCCCGGCCTACAAGTTCACGTGCACCAACGTCTTCACCACGAAGACGCTGACCGACGCCTACCGGGGCGCCGGGCGGCCGGAGGCCACGTTCGCCATCGAGCGGATCATGGACGAGCTCGCTGTCGAGCTCGGCCGCGACCCGTTGGAGCTGCGCGAGCAGAACTGGATCAAGCACGAGGAGTTCCCGTTCACCACGGTGTGCGGGCTCACCTACGACTCGGGCAACTACGAGCAGGCCACGCAGCAGGCGATGGAGCTGTTCGACTACGCAGGCCTGCGTCGTGAGCAGGAGGAGCGGCGACGCTCGGGCGACCCCGTGCAGCTCGGGATCGGCATCTCGACGTTCACCGAGATGTGCGGTCTCGCCCCCTCGCGGGTGCTGGGTTCGCTGTCCTACGGCGCGGGTGGCTGGGAGGCCGCGAGCATCCGGATGCTCGCCACCGGCAAGGTCGAGGTGATCACGGGCGCCTCGGCGCATGGCCAGGGCCACGAGACGGCGTTCAGCCAGATCGTCGCCGACCAGCTGGGCGTGCCGTTCGAGGACGTCGAGGTTCTGCACGGCGACACGCAGATCTCGCCCAAGGGCCTCGACACCTACGGCTCGCGCTCGCTGGTGGTCGGTGGCATCGCGATCGTGAAGGCCGCCGACAAGGTCATCGCGAAGGCCAAGAAGATCGCGGCGCATCTGCTCGAGGCGTCCGAGGACGACATCGAGTTCGCGAGCGGCAACTTCACCGTGCGCGGCACGGACAAGGGCAAGTCGATCCAGGAGATCGCGTTCGCCGCGTTCGCGGCGCACGACTACCCGGAGGACATGGAGCCCTCGCTCGACTCCGACGCCGTGTACGACCCGGAGAACTTCTCGTTCCCGCACGGCACGCACCTGGCGGCCATCGAGATCGACACCGAGACGGGGCACGTCGACCTGCGCAAGTACGTCTGCGTGGACGACGTCGGCAATGTGGTCAACCCGCTCATCGTCGAAGGTCAGGTGCACGGCGGCCTCGCCCAGGGCATCGCGCAGGCCCTGTTCGAGGAGGCCAACTACGACGAGGAGGGCACCCTGGTCAACGGCACGTTCGTCGACTACACCCTTCCGTCGGCGGCCGATCTGCCGAGCTTCGACACCCGCGTGGTGAGCACTCCGTCCACGTCGAACCCGCTCGGCGTCAAGGGCGTCGGCGAGGCGGGCACCATCGCCTCGACGCCCGCGATCGTCAACGGTGTGCTCGACGCGCTGCGCCCCCTCGGCGTCAGCGACATCGGGATGCCGTGCACGTCGCAGCGCGTGTGGCGGGCCATCCAGGACGCAAAGGGGCGTTCCACTCAGGAGACCCCGGTCGACACCCACTCACCGGGTGCCGGTCTGGGCTCGATCGACCCGAACAATCCGCAGGGAGAGGTCCAGTGATCCCGTCCAAGTTCGATTACGTCAAGCCGTCGTCGGTGGCCGACGCCATCACGGCGCTGCGGGACGGCGGGGACGACGCGAAGATCCTCGCGGGCGGCCAGAGCCTGATCCCGGTGCTGCGGCTGCGGCTCGCCGCGCCCTCGGTGCTCATCGACCTGGGCGGCATCCCGGAGCTGCGAGGCGTCCGCGAGGACGGCGACCGGATCGCGATCGGTGCGATGACGTCCTACTACGACGTCATCCGGGACGACCTGGTGAAGCAGCACGTCACGCTGCTCGCCCAGGCCACGGAGACGGTGGCGGACAACCAGGTGCGTCACCGGGGCACGATCGGTGGCTCGCTGGCCCACGCCGACCCGGCAGGTGACCTGGGTGCCGTGGCGCTGGCACTCGACGCCGAGATGGTGATCGCCGGAGCGGAAGGCACGCGCACCGTGCCGGCGAGCGAGTTCTTCCTCGACTACTTCACCACGGCGATCGGTGAGACCGAGATCCTCACCGAGATCCGCTTCCCGAAGTACACCGGTTGGGGAAGCCACTACGAGAAGTTCAACCGCACCGCGCAGGCTTGGTCGATGGTCGCCATCGCGGCGGCCATTCGCGTGGACGGCGGATCCATTGCGGAGGCCCGAGTCGGGCTGACCAACATGGGCACCACGCCGATCCGAGCCACGGGCGTCGAGCAGGCGCTCGTCGGGCAGCCGGCCACCGCCGACGCCGTGCGCGCCGCAGCCGAGCACGTCACGGAGGGCACAGCCGCTCCGAGTGACGCGGACGCGGCTGCGGACTACCGTGAGCATCTGGCCAAGGTGCTCACCGGCCGCGCGGTTCTGGCGGCCGCGGGCTGACGTTCGTCGCTAAACCGTGGACGCCTGCTCCGATCACAGGGGCAGGCGTCCACGGCTTTTACGCCCCTCGGCGATCGACCAGGGGTCCGAGGAGGAGATAGCTCATGCAGTTGGAGAACAAATTCACGATCGAAGCGCCGATCGAGAAGGCATGGGAGGCGCTGAACACGCCGGAGACCGTGGCTCCGTGTTTCCCGGGCGCCACTCTCCAGGAATACGAGGGTGACTCCTTCACCGGCACCGTGAAGGTGAAGCTCGGGCCCATCTCGCTCACGTACAAGGGCAAGGGCACGTACGTGAAGCGCGACGACGACAAGCACGAGGTCGTCATCGAGGCCAACGGTCGTGACTCGCGCGGCAACGGCACGGCGAAGGCCACCGTCACCGGCACGATGACGGCCGACGGGCCGGACCGCACGGCCGTCACGATGGTCACCGACATGACGATCACGGGTCGGCCCGCGCAGTTCGGCCGCGGTGTCATCTCGGACGTGGCCGACAAGATCATCGGCCAGTTCTCGGCGTGCGTCGCCAGCAAGCTCGCGCCCGAGCAGGCCACGGGGTCGGCCGCGCAGTCGTCCACCGGCTCCGAGACCGCCGCAGGCGGGGGCAGCACCAACGGGTCCGGCGCGCCGGCCACGGCCACGGCCACCGCCGCCAAGGGCCCGGTTCTGGCGTCCGCCCCCAGCACTCCCGCGCCGGCGAGTGTGCCGAGGGTGGCCGCGCCGTCGATGCGCAGCGAGGTGGACGCGATCGACCTGCTCGACACCGCGGGTGCCCCGGTGCTCAAGCGGTTGGCCCCGGTGGCGGGTGGCCTCCTGCTGTTGCTGATCATCTTCCTGATCAAGCGCAGCCGCTCCAGCTGACGAAGCCGCCCGAGCGCCACGTTCCGTCACACGGCGTGAACGTGGCTCTCGGGCGTCAGGCCTGGGGTCGGTCAGCGGTCGCCACCCCGGTCGTCGTCCCGGTCGTCCCGGTCCCGGTCGTCCCTGCCCCGGTCGTCGTCGCGCCGGTCGTCGTCGGCGTCGACTCGGGTGATCGCGCCGGTCGTCGCGTCCACGCGCACGTCGTGCTCGCCCGTCCGGCCCACGATCTCGACCTTCCACTCCATCCGGCCGTGCTCGAACTCCCGCTCGATCTCGGTGACCCTCCCGGTGCCCATGTGCGCCAGGGCGATCGCGGCGGCCTCGTCGCGAGAGATTTCGCCGACGCGGGTGGATCCTGCCGGTGTCGTGACCGGGACCGTGGTGGGAACCGTCGTGGTGCTGCTCCCGTCCTGGACGGCGACGGGCCGAGGGGTGGCCGTGCCGCTCGTGTCGTTCGTGGCGGCAGTGGCGATCGCGGTACCGCCGATCAGCAGTGCGGCGACCGTGGCGGTCGTGGCGATCACGATGCGGGGCGTGGGCATTTCTGCTCCTTCAGGTCGTTTGTCCGTCGACCTGGACACTGCCGATCATCGGGCTAGCGCCACGCTGCAAGAGTCCTAAGCGCGCCTTAGGCCGGAGTGTCAGGGCCACCGAGGTCGACCACGACCTCGAGCCCGCCGTCGGCGGAGCGACCCAGCTCGAGCCGCCCTCCCGCCTGCTCGGCGCTGCGGCGGGCGATGTCGAGCCCGAGGCCCGTCGATCCGGCGCCGCTGGCGCCGCGCCGGACGGCTGCCCCGTCCGACAGGCCCGGTCCGGAGTCGGCGACCACGAGCCGGGCGCCGCCGTCCGGTCGCGGCGCGAGCCGCACCGCGAACGACGTGCCGTCCGGAGTGTGGGCGAAGACGTTGCCCAGCAGCGCGTCCACGCAGGCCGCGAGGTCGGCGGCGCCCAGCCCGACCGGCAGTGGTCCCGGCGCGATGTCGACCACCGTTTCCCGGTCGGTGTCCTCGGCCAGCACGTCCCAGAACGCGACGCGCTCGCGCACCACTGCTGCGGCGTCGCTGCCGGTGCGTCCCGCGCCCGGGCCGGTGCCACGGCGCCTGGCCTGTTCGATCGCCTGGGTGACCGCCCGCTGTACCGCGTCGACGCCCGCGCCGATCCGGGCCGCGTCGCCCTGAGCGGAGAGCGCCTCGGCGTCCAGGCGCAACGCGGTGAGCGGCGTGCGGACGCGGTGGGCGAGGTCGGCCACGGTCTCGCGCTCCTCGCGCAACAGTTCCGTGATACGGGCGGCCAGTCCGTTGAGTGACTCGGCGACCACGCCGAGCTCGCTGGGCGCGCTGCTGTCGGCTCGGGCGTCCAGCTCGCCGATGGCGAGGCGGTGCGACACCGCTGCAAGGTCGGTGGTGGACCGGACCAGGGAGCGGGCGAGGCTGTCGGCGACCGCGAGGCTGAGCCCGAGCAGGCCGACACCGAGCGCTCCCAGCATCAGCCATGCCCCCGGAACGCCACGGCCGAGCTCGGCATCAGGCACGAACGAGCGGATCACCCCGGCGCCACCGGTCTGGTCGCGCACCGCGAAGACGATCTCCCGGCCGCCGTCCACCTCCGCGGAGCTGCTCGTGCCGAGCGCTCCCAGCTCGACGAGCGGAGTCCGATCGGCGGCCGAGCCGAGGACGGTGGCGTCGGCGAGGAACACGCTGACGGCGTCGGGCGAGCTGAGATCGAGCTGCTGGACGGCGAGCGCGAGGGTGGCCCGGTCGGTGGTGCCCACGAGCGAGCTGAGCGACTGGGCCTCGACGGTGGCGGCCTGCACCGCCCGGTCGGCGGCGACGGTGCGCAGCAGCAGGGCGAGCGGCACGAGGAAGGCGATGAGGACCAGCGACGTCGTCGCCCCGACGAGAACGAGGATGCGGCGGCGCATCTGCTCTCCTCAGCCCTGCGGTGCGGAGATCCGCACCCCGACGCCGCGCACGGCGTGCAGGTAGCGCGGATCTTGTGCGGTCTCCCCGAGCTTGCGGCGCAGCCAGGAGAGGTGGACGTCGACGGTCTTGTCGGCGCCGCCGTAGGGCAGCCGCCAGACCTCGGTGAGCAGCTCACGCTTGCTGACGACCTGGCCGGAGCGGGCGGCGAGGTAGTGCAGGAGGGCGAACTCGCGAGGTGTGAGGTCGAGCGCGGTGCCGTCGAGGCTCGCCTCCCGCGACCGCGGGTCCACCCGCAGACCGCCCACCACGACCGCCGCGTCGGCCGCGGTGTCCCCGCTGCGGCGGAGCACGGCCCGGATGCGGGCGTCGAGCTGCGCAGCGCTGAACGGCTTCACCAGGTAGTCGTCGGCGCCCGCGTCGAGCACGGCCACGATCTCGGCCTCGTCGTCGCGGGCGGTCGCCACGATCACCGGCACGCGGCTCGCCCCGCGCAACATCCGCAGCATCGTGGTGCCGTCGAGGTCGGGAAGGCCGAGATCGAGCACGACGAGGTCGGGCCGGTTCGTCACGGCCGACTCGAGCCCGGGGAGCGCTGCGCCTGCGGAGTCGACGGCGTGACCGCGCTCCGTCAGTCCGCGGATCAGCGCGCCGCGGATAGCCGGGTCGTCCTCGATGAGAAGTACCTGGGCCACCTGCCGAACCGTAGGACAACGGAGATCGTTCCACGCGACATCCGTGCCACGGCGGCTTTGCGATAGTGCGGCCTTAGGAGTGTCTTAACCCCCGCCACGACAGGCTGAGCGGATGTCGACGCCTCGACGCACACACCCGGCTCTCGTCGCCCTCGCCTGGGCGGCGGCCGTGGTCGTCGCGACGCTCGTGGGGATGAGCGCGGTCGGCGCGATCGGCACCGGCATCCTCGGGGGCGGGCAGCAGCCGCTCACACCCGCCGAGGTCGACCAGGCCCTCGCCGCAGCCCGCTCGGCGCCGACTCCGCCGGTCGCTGCGCCACCACCGGTATCCCCGACACCTCCCTCGCCTGCTGCCGCCGACGTCGTCGCGAGCCCCGGCGGCACGATCGTCGCGCGATGCACAGGCGGCGTCGTCGAGATCGTCTCCGCGAGCCCCGCGCAGGGCTTCCGGCTCGACGACGAGCGCGAGGGTGCCCGCGTCAAGTTCGAGTCCGAGGAGGAGACGGTGGAGGTACGGCTCCGCTGCGAGAGCGGCCGTCCGGTCGGTGCGGTGCGGCTCGACGACGACTGATCGGCCGTCGAAATCCGGTGGTCGCAGAGGGCCTGGTCCTGCATCGTGAGGCCGTGCGAGCACTGACCGACGAGCAGGTCGACCGTTTCGTCGACGACGGCTTCGTGCACGTCGAGGGTGCGTTCCCGCGCGAGCTGGCCGATGCGGGCCGGGAGCTGCTGTGGAAGGCCACCGGCTGCGACCCCGAGGACGCCGCCACGTGGACGCGGCCCGTGATCAGGCTGGGCAACTTCCCGCAGGAGCCGTTCCGCGCCGCCGCGAACACACCGCGCCTGCACGCCGCGTTCGACCAGCTGGTGGGGCCAGGGCGCTGGATTCCGCAGGGAAGCCTCGGCACCTTTCCCGTCCGGTTCCCGCACCCGGACCCGCCCGGCGACGACGGGTGGCACGTGGAAGGGAGCTTCGCGAACGACGGTGGCGGCTACCAGTTGAACATCCGGTCGCGCGGACGGGCGTTGCTGATGCTGTTCCTCTTCTCCGACGTCGGCCCCGACGACGCCCCCACCCGGGTCCGCGTCGGTTCGCACCACGATGCCGCCCGGCTGCTCGCGCCCTATGGCGACGAGGGGGCCGAGTTCTTCGCCTTCGCGCGCGAGGCGGTGCCGGCCACCGAGCACCGGCCGGAGGTCGCGGCCACAGGAGCGGCGGGCGACGTCTACCTCTGTCACCCCTTCCTCGTGCACTCCGCGCAGCCCCACCGCGGCGCGACACCGCGGTTCATGGCCCAGCCACCCCTCCTGCCGAGAGGCGAACTCGATCTCGAGCACCCGGCGTCACCCGTGGAACGGGCCGTGCACCACGCGCTGGCGTGACCGTCAGGCCAAACCCGAGACGCGGAGCGTGATGTTGAGCCTGCCCACGGCGAGCCCGGTGTCGGGCAGGTCGAACGCGGGGAGCAGCTTCGGCACGCCGTGGTAGGCCAGCCTGCTCTCGTCGCCGAAGACGATCAGATCGCCGGAATGCAGCTCGACGTCGGTCCACGGCCGGCCGCGGTTCTCCGTGTTGCCGAAGCGGAACAGGCACGGCGCCCCGATGCTGAATGAGACGACGGGATCCAGCGACTCCTCGTCACTGTCGCGGTGCAACCCCATCTTCGCGCCGGCGTCGTAGTGGTTGATCAGAGCGATGTCGGGCCGGTAGCCGCGGGCGCGCTCCGGGTCGTCGTAGGCCTCGGCGAGGGCATCGCGGCCGAGGTCGCCGAGCCAGTCGGGGAACGGGGTGACCGGCGAGCCGTCCTGGTCGTCGCGGGTGCGGGAATAGCGGTAGGGTACCAGTGCCAACCCAGGCAGACGCTGCGCACCGACATCTGACCGCCGTTCGGCATGACGGCCGCGCGGATGCCCGGACCCTCGCTCGCCCACTCCCGGCAGGCCCGAACCAGCTCGCGCTGCTTGTCGAGATCGAGCCAGTCCGGCACGTGCACCGCACCTGGGGCGAGCACCCGCCGCTCCCGGGGATTCAAGCCGGGTATCACGGCTCCAGTGTCCCGGAGCCGCGGTGACACGTCAGGGGATCGGGGCGGTGCCGTCCAAAACCCGCGAGTGCACGACGGGGGGTACGTGATCACATAGCGCCATGACGACTGACACGACGGCGACCGCCCACGCGACCCGGTTCCGGCAGCTGCACGAAACCGGTGTGCTGGTGCTGCCGAACGCGTGGGACGCGGCCTCAGCCCGTCTCATCGAGGACGCCGGTGCGCAGGCCATCGCCACCACCAGCGCCGGCCTCGCGTGGAGCCTGGGACACGCCGACGGCGATCACCTTCCCCGCGAGCTTGCGGCCGATGCCGTCCGGCGGATCGTGAACGTGGTTAGCGTGCCGGTCACCGCCGACATCGAGACGGGCTACGGCGAGACCCCGGCCGAGCTGTGCAGCACGATCGAGGCGATCATCGGGGCGGGCGCGGCAGGGATCAACATCGAGGACGCCGGGGCTCCGCTGCGGGAGACCGGCGAGCAGGCCGGGCGCATCCGCACCGTGCGCGAGGCCGCTGATGCGACGGGCGTGCCGCTGTTCGTCAACGCCCGGATCGACACCTACCTGCGCCAGGTCGGCGACCCGGCGGGCCGGCTGGACGAGACCGTCTCGCGGGCTCGTGCGTACATCGACGCAGGTGCGGACGGGATCTTCGTGCCCGGTCTGCTCGACGCCGAGACGTTGCGCGAGTTGGCGGGCCTGCTCCCGGCCCCGCTGAACGTGATGGCGGGACCGGGGGCCCCTGCGGTCGCGGAACTCGCTGCGCTGGGGGTGCGCCGGGTCAGTGTCGGCACGGCGATCGCGCAGGCGGCGTACGCGGTAGCGCGCCGTGGTGCGCGAGAGCTCCTGGACGGCGGTACGTACGACTCGCTGGCGGTGGGCGGTGTCGACTACGGCGAGCTGAACGCGCTGCTCTCCTGATCCGCCGTCAGCGCGCGTTGTGGAAGATGATGCCGAGCACGTGCCGCTCGCCGCTGTGCACTGCGCTCACGCCGTGGCGCATCTGCACGCGGTGGTAGCCCCGTGAGCCGAGTTTCGGCCGGTTCCGTACCGGGAAGATCACCGCTTCGCCCTGGCGCGGACGCACCACGACCGGCCGGGACTGCTGGCGGGGGCGCTGCTCGACGAACACGCTCTCGCCGCCGGTGAAGTCCTCGTCCGGCCTGCTCAGCATCACCAGGAACTGCAGCGGGAACGTGAGGTCCCCGTAGACGTCCTGGTGGAGGCAGTTGTAGCCACCGGGGCCGTAGCGCAGCACGAGCGGGGTGGGCCGGTGCTGGCCCAGCGCCGCGCATTCGGCCAGCAGCTCGTCGAGCGTGGTGGGGAACGTGCGCTCGCCGAGGCGCTCGGCCCACCGGTTGGCGATGGCGGCAAGGGGCGGGTAGAGCTGCTCGCGCAGGGTCTGGACCAGCGGCGGAAGCGGGTCGGCGAAGTAGCGGTAGCTTCCCTCGCCGAACGCGTGCCGGGCCATCACGACCGTGCTGCGGAACCGCTCGACCTCGTCGAACATCGCGACCACGCTCGAACACTGCTGCGGCGACAACAGCGGTGGGGTGGTGGCGACACCGTCGGCGTCGAGCTGTTCCTGCAGTGCCGACCAGTCCAGACGGTGCAGGGCACGTTCCGGTGCAGCGGTACTCATGGCTCCACTGTCACCGATACCCGGGCCCGTTGCTGGCGGGAAACGGCCACCGGGTCAGGGCAGGATTGCCGTTTATGCAGACCGGACCGAACAACGCCCTGACCGACGTGCCCGGCCTTCGCGTCGGGCACGCCTCCCTCGCCGGTCGCGGGGCGCTGAGTGGCACGACGGTCGTGGTCGCGCCGCCCGACGGAGCCGTTGCCGGGGTTGACCTGCGCGGCTGGACGCCCGGCACCCGCGAGACGGATCTCCTCGACCCGGGCCGGATGGTGCAGCGGGTGCATGCCGTCGTGCTCACCGGCGGCAGCGCCTACGGGCTCGCTGCTGTCGACGGCGTGATGGCGCGGCTGGAAGCGGAGGGATGCGGGTTCGCGGTGCCCGGCGGGGTGGTGCCGATCGTGCCCGCCGCCGCCATCTGCGACCTGGGCCGCGGCGGGGATCCCGGAGTGCACCCGGACGGATCGGCCGGCGCCCCCGCGTTCGACGCCGCGAGCACCGGTCCGGTCGCCCAGGGGTCGGTCGGAGCGGGCATCGGGGCCGTTGCAGGCGGGCTGAAGGGAGGCGTGGGCACCGCGAGCACGGTGCTTGACGGGGGCGCGGTGGTGGCCGCGCTCGTGGTCGTCGACTCGGCGGGGTCGGGTGTGGACCCGGCCACCGGCACGCTGCGCGGAGCGCGGGCCGGGCTGCCCGGCGAGTTTCCGGACGAGGCCGTGGCCGAGGCCGGACGATCCGCGCTGCTCGCGGCCGCGGCAACCCCGCCGACGGCGGACCCGGCGACGACGCTCGCGGTGGTGGCCACCGACCTCGCACTGGACAAGGCGGGATGCGCCCGGCTGGCTGCGATGGGCCACGACGGGCTCACCCGCGCGATCCCGGCAGGCCACACGGGCTCCGACGCCGGTGTGATCTTCGGTCTCTCCACCGCCGCTGGTCCCGCTCCGGGGATGCTGGACCTCTTCGTGCTCCACGCCGTGGCCGCCGACGTGGTGGCGCGGGCCGTCGCGCACGCGCTGCTCGCGGCGTCCACCGTAGGCGCGGACTCCGGCTCGTGGCCCGCCTACGGTGATCTTGCGATCCGGGCCGTGTCAGATTGAGACGATGAGCCCGGCGGATCGGCCTAGCGTGCGTGAGCGCCGTCACAGGTGTGGCGGAGCACCGTCGCGAGGAGGAGCCGATGAAGGCGCTCGTCTACCACGGCCCGGGCGAGAAGTCCTGGGAAACCGTTGCGGATCCCAAGCCGATGGACCCGACCGACATCGTCGTGCAGATCGACACGACAACGATCTGCGGGACGGACCTGCACATCCTCAAGGGTGACGTCCCCACTGTCGAGCCGGGCCGCATCCTCGGACACGAGGCCGTGGGCACCGTCGTCGCCGTGGGCACGGCCGTGACCGGTCTCAAGGTCGACGACCGGGTGATCGTCCCCGCGATCACGTCCTGCGGGCGCTGCGCGTACTGCAAGCGTGGCATGCCGAGCCACTGCCAGGGAACCGGCGGAATCGGCTGGATCTTCGGCCACCTCATCGACGGCACGCAGGCCGAGTACGCGCGCGTGCCGTTCGCCGAGACGAGCGTGCACAAGGTGCCCGACGGGGTGACCGACCAACAGGTGCTCTTCCTCACCGACATCCTGCCCACCGGCTACGAGGTGGGCGTCCGCAACGGCCGGGTGAAGCCGGGCGACGTCGTCGTGGTCGTGGGGGCAGGCCCGGTCGGCCTGGCCGCGATCCAGACCGCGGAACTCGCGGGAGCCGCCACCGTGGTCGCCGTGGACGTCGCCGACTCGCGGCTCGAACACGCCGTCCGGTTCGGCGCCGACCACGTCCTCAACTCCGCCGGCGGGAACATCGAGGAGCTGATCGCCTCGCTCACCGACGACGGACTGGGCGCCGACGTCGCGATCGAGGCCGTCGGGATCCCGGAGACGTTCGACCTCTGCACCCGCGTGGTCCGCCCCGGCGGCGTCGTGGCCAACATCGGCGTGCACGGCCACCCCACGACGCTGCACCTCGAAGACCTGTGGATCAACAACGTGACCATCACGACCGGGCTCGTCGATGGGACGACCGTGCCCATGCTCATGAAGCTCGTTCAGTCCGGCAAGATCGCGGGCGATCTGTTCGGCACCCACGAGTTCGCGCTCGACGACATGCTGTCGGCCTACGACACCTTCGCCGAGGCGGGCGCGAACAACGCGCTCAAGGTGGTGATCAGGAGGTAGCCCGCAGGCGTGTTAGCGGACTTGGACCTCGTCGCCGATCTGCAGAGTCTCGAAGAAGGCGACCGCATCGTCGTGCGAGAGGTGGACGCAGCCGGCGCTCTGCCTCTGCAGGCTTCCCTCGTGGAAGGCGATGCCGCCGGGGGCGAAGAACACCGAGTACGGCATCGGCGCGTTGTTGAACTCGGCGCTGCGGTGGTCCTGCTCCTTGCGCTGCACGGTGAACGTGCCCGGCGGGGTCTCCTGGCCAGGCCCACCGTGGGTGATCGGGACCGCTCCGCGCACGACCTGCCCGTCCTCGATCAGCCAGGCCTCGTTGTGCGCGAGGTCCACGCAGGCCTCGGCGGTGATCGTGCAGGGCGTGCCCGGCACGATCACCGCCTCGTCGCCCGCCGGTGTCACGTCGCCTGCCGGAGCGGTGGCCGCTCCTGGCGTGGCGGCCACCGCGAGGCCGGCCAGGGGCGACGCCGTGAGGCCGATCATCCCGGCGCCGACCGCTCCGGTCAGCGCCGCCGCGCGACCCGCTCCCGCCCACGGGCGGACCTTCTGCTTGCTGTGCCTACCCATGTGCGCCCACGTCCGCCTTTCACGCTCCCACCCGCCCAACTGGGTGGCGCGGAGGGAGGTGACGGGCGGTAAACGTGATCAACATTACAGTGCGTGCATCAGGCGGTCTCCGATTCCCCCGTTGGGAGGACGTGGGACCGGTGATCCCCGGGCGGAGCGGGTTCAGCCCCCGGCAAACGGCGGAAGCACGTCGAGCGTGGCGTTGTCGGGGAGCCTGGTCGACCGGTCGCGCACGGCGACCTCGTCGAGCAGGAAGCTGCAGCGGTCCAGCACCCGGGCCAACTCACCACCGTGCCGATCCCCGACGGCGGCGAGCACGCTGTCGACGGTGACGTCGCCGGCCAGCTCCAGCGGTTCCGTCTCAGTACCTGCGGCCGCCCTGGCCGCAGCGAAGTACCGGACGGTCACGCGGGTCATCGTGGTCGTGCTCATGTCTGTCATCCTCGCTCAGCCGCCGATCGCGCTCATCGGGCGGTCCGGCTGGAGGAAGCCGGGGTCGTCGATGCCGTGGCCGGCGAGCTTGCCCCACATGGCGTTGCGCCAGACGTCGGCGATCTCGGCGTCGGTCGAGCCGCCGCGCAGCATTGCCCGCAGGTCGGTCTCGGTGCGCGCGAACAGGCACGAGCGGATCTGGCCGTCGGCGGTGAGCCGGGTGCGGTCACAGGCGCCGCAGAACGGACGCGTGACGGACGCGATGACGCCGACCACGGCGGGGCCGCCGTCCACGAGCCAACGCTCGGCAGGGGCGCCGCCACGCTCCGTGGGGTCGGGTGTGAGCTCGAAGCCCTCCTGTAGTCGCTGCATGACCTCGCCGGCAGTGACCATCTCCGAGCGCTCCCAGCCGTGCTGGGCGTCGAGCGGCATCTGCTCGATGAAGCGCAGCTCGTACCCGTTGTCGATCGCGAAGCGCAGGAGCGGGACTGCCTCGTCGTCGTTCACACCGCGCAGCAGCACCGTGTTGATCTTGATCGGGTTGAGTCCGGCCGCACGTGCGCCGGCGAGCCCGTCCAGAACGTCGGAGAGCCGGTCGCGCCGCGTGATGCTGGCGAACCGCTCCTCCTGCAGCGTGTCCATCGAGACGTTGAGGCGGTTGACGCCGGCCGCCGCGAGCGCTTCCGCCCGGCGGGCGAGCCCGACGCCGTTCGTGGTGAGCGAGATGTCCGGCCGCGGTTCCAGGGCTGCCGAGGCGGCGATGATCCCCTCGAGCCCCTTGCGCAGCAGCGGCTCACCGCCGGTGAACCGCAGCTCCTCGACGCCGAGGTCGCGCACCGCGATGGTGATCAACCGCAACAGCTCGTCGTCGGTGAGCTGCTCGGCGCGAGGCATCCAGTCGAGGCCCTCCGCCGGCATGCAGTACGAACAGCGGAGGTTGCAGCGGTCGGTCAGTGAGATGCGCAGGTCGGTGGCCACTCGGCCGAACGAGTCGATGAGTCGGGGGTCGGCGGGGCGGGCTGGGTCCCGGGGCGCGGCACGCCGCACCGCGGGGATGCCGAGATCGAGAGCCGTCACAACAAGAGCCTAACCGCCCTGAATGCCCCTTTGCGCGGCGACAAACCGCAGCTCAGGAGCCACCTCCGCATCTGCGGACGCATGCCGGTCCTCTGTTCCGCAGCTGCTGATCCGTTCCCCGTCTTCGGCTATTCAAAAGGAGCGGTTGATCACGCTGCGGAACAAGGAGCCAGCATGCGGTTCGATCAGGCGTGCCGGGCCAGTTCCTGACGGGCGACGGTGCGCATGTGCACCTCGTCGGGACCGTCGGCCAGGCGCAGGGCCCTTGCCCAGTTGTAGAAGTAGGCGAGCGGCAGGTCGTCGCTCATCCCGGCCCCGCCGTGGATCTGGATGGCCCGGTCGATCACGTCGCACGCGATGCGCGGGCACACCACCTTGATCGCCGCGATCTCGGTGGCCGCGCCCTTCGACCCGAACCTGTCGATCAGCCAGGCCGTCTTCAGCACCAGCAGCCGGGCCTGCTCCACCTCGATGCGCGACTGCGCGATCTGCTCGCGTACGACGCCCTGGTCGGCCAGCGGCCTGCCGAACGCCACACGTGAGTTCGCCCGGCGAACCATCAGGTCGATGGCCCGCTCGGCCATCCCGATCAGGCGCATGCAGTGGTGGATACGTCCCGGGCCCAGCCGGGCCTGCGCGATCGTGAAGCCGCCACCCTCCTCGCCGAGCAGGTTCGCCGCCGGCACGCGCACATCGTGGAACACGAGTTCCGAATGCCCGTGCTGATCCTGGTAGCCGAAGGTCGGCAGGTGCCGGACGATCTCCAGTCCGGGGGTGTCGCGGGGCACCAGCACCATCGACTGCTGCCGGTGCGCCGCGGCGTCGGGGTCGGTCTTGCCCATCACGATGAAGATCTTGCAGCGCGTGTCGGCCGACCCGGAGATCCACCATTTCCGCCCGGTGATCACGTAGTCGTCGCCGTCGCGGTGAATTCGGGTCTGCACGTTGCGGGCGTCCGAGGATGCGACGTCGGGTTCGGTCATCGCGAATGCCGACCGGATCTCGCCCTCGAGCAGCGGGGCGAGCCACTCCTGCTTCTGCTCGGGCGTGCCGAACAAGTGCAGCGTCTCCATGTTCCCGGTGTCCGGCGCCTGGCAGTTGATGGCCTCGGGGGCGATCACCGGCGACCAGCCGGAGATCTCGGCCACCGGCGCGTACTCGAGGTTCGACAGGCCGGAGACGCTCGGCAGGAACAGGTTCCACAGACCGCGGGAACGCGCCTCCGTCTTCAGCTCCTCGACGACGGGCGGCAGGTCCCACTCCTGCGGAGTGCCGCGCCGCTCCGCGCGGAACGCGTCGTACTCCGCCTCTGCCGGCAGCACCTTCTCGTCGAGAAACGCCCGCATGCGCTTGGTGAAGTCGGCAGCAGCGGCGCTGGGTTCGAAGTCCACGACCTGCACCCAACCACAGCGGAACCCCGGCGTGGGCGAAGTCGCATTCGCGGCTTTAGGATCTGTGGCGTGCCGCAATTCAGGATCTCCGATGCCGCTCGTCTGCTGGGAGTCAGCGACGACACGGTGCGTCGCTGGGTCGATGCGGGAACGCTTCCGGTCCAGCCCGACGCCTCGAACCGCAAGGTGATCGACGGCGCGGCGCTCGCCGCGTTCGCGCGCGAGAACGCACACACCCCACCCGACCCCTCCGACGTACAGAGCTCGGCGCGCAACCGCTTCGTCGGGCTGGTCACTTCAGTGATCACCGACACGGTGATGGCCCAGGTCGAGATGCAGTGCGGGCCGCACCGGGTGGTGTCCCTGATGTCCAGTGAGGCAGTGCGGGAGCTGGGGCTCGAGCCCGGCGCCCTGGCCGTCGCAGTGATCAAGTCGACCACGGTCGTCATCGAGACCCCCGGAGGAAGTTCATGAGAACGCGGATCCTGACCGCCACGGCGGCGGCCGGGCTGGTGCTCCTAGCCGGATGTGGCGGCGGAGCGCCGAGCGACACCAACGCCGGTGGCGCGCCCGCGCCGGAGAACCGCACCCTCACGGTCCTGGCCGCCGCGTCGCTGACCGAGACGTTCGGTGAGCTGGAGAAGCAGTTCGAGACCGACAACCCGGGTGTGGACGTCGTCATGAGCTACGGGGGCTCGTCCGACCTGGCGCAGCAGATCGTCAACGGGGCGCCCGCCGATGTGTTCGCCTCGGCGAGCGACGCCACGATGAAGACGGTCACCGACGCCGGGCTCACCAACGGGGCGCCCACGACCTTCGCCAAGAACGTGCTGGAGATCGCCACCGTGCCGGGCAACCCGAAGGGCATCACGTCCTTCGCCGACCTCGCGAACCCCGACCTCAAGGTCGTCGTCTGCGCCCCGCAGGTGCCCTGCGGTGCCGCCGCCCAGAAGGTCGAGACCTCGACGGGCGTCGACATCAAGCCGGTCAGCGAGGAGACCGACGTCAAGAACGTCCTCGGCAAGGTCACGACCGGCAACGCCGACGCCGGCCTCGTCTACGTCACCGACGTCACGGCGGCCGGGTCCCAGGTGCAGGGCGTGAACTTCCCGGAGGCCGAGCAGGCCACCACGAACTACCCGATCGCCACGCTCAAGAACGCCCCGCAGCCCCAGCTGGCCCAGTCGTTCGTGAGCCTGGTGACCGGTGAGCAGGGTCAGAAGGCGCTGCAGGCGGCAGGCTTCGGAACGCCGTGACCGCAACCCTCGGCGAGACGCCGACCCGACGCCGGCCCGATGACCACGAGGTCGGCGTCGGAGTTCCCCGTCTGCTGTGGGTACCCGCCGGGCTGGCCTTCGCGCTCATCGCGTTGCCGGTGCTCGGGCTCGCGATCAAGGCCGACTGGCCGCAGGTGCCGGCGCAGCTGGTCAGCCCCGCCGCGCTCGACGCACTGCGGTTGTCGCTGATCACCGCGACGATATCGACGCTGCTCTGCATCATCTTCGGTGGCCCGCTCGCCGTGGTGCTGGCGCGCAGCAGGCTGCCCGGCCTGCGGCTGCTGCGTTCGGTGGTGCTGCTGCCGCTGGTGCTCCCTCCCGTCGTGGGCGGGTTGGCGTTGCTGTACCTGCTCGGGCGCACCGGGTTCGTCGGTCGCGGGCTGGATCTCGCGTTCGGCGTGACGATCCCGTTCACCACGAGCGCGGTGGTGCTGGCGCAGACGTTCGTGGCGATGCCGTTCCTCGTCGTCAGCATGGAGGGCGCGTTGCGCACCGCCGGCCGACGGTACGAGGCGGTGGCGGCCACGCTCGGGGCGTCGCCGGGGCTCGCCTTCCGGCGCGTGACGGTGCCGCTGGTCCTGCCGGGGCTCGCTTCCGGTGCGGTGCTGGCGTTCGCCCGGTGCCTCGGTGAGTTCGGGGCGACGGTCGCCTTCGCCGGGAGCCTTCAGGGCACCACCCAGACGCTGCCGCTGCTGGTCTACCAGCTGCGGGAGACCGACGTGGAAGCAGCGGTGGCGCTGTCGCTGCTGCTGGTCGTGGTGGCCGTCGCGGTGATCGCGGTGGCGGCGCCACGCACCGTCGAAGTCCGGTGAGCGGCCTCGACGCGCGCGTCGTCGTGCGACGCGCGGCGTTCACCCTCGACGTGGCCCTCCATGCCGAGCCGGGGGAGGTGCTGGCGGTGCTCGGCCCCAACGGGTCGGGCAAGTCGACGCTGCTCGGGGTGCTGGCCGGCCTGTTGCGCCCGGACGAGGGGCACGTCCGGGTCGGGGACGAGCTGATGACCGATGCGGCAGCACAGGTGCTCGTGCCGCCCCACCAGCGCGGAGTGGGGTTGCTGGCACAACAGGCCCTGCTCTTCCCGCACCTGACGGCCGTCGGGAACGTCGCCTTCGGCCCCCGGGCACACGGCGTACCGCGCCGCGAGGCGGAGGCGCGGGCCCGCGAGCTGCTCGAAGCGGTCGGCGTGGTGGAGCTGGCCGACCGGAAACCCGCCCGGATGTCGGGCGGTCAGCAGCAGCGCGTGGCGCTGGCGCGCGCCCTGGCGCCGGACCCGGGCCTTCTGCTGCTCGACGAGCCACTGGCAGCACTCGACGTCGACGCGACTCCGGCGATGCGCTCGCTGTTGCGCCAGATGCTGCGCGGTGAACGGGCGAACCGCCCCAAGCAGACCGCCGTCCTGGTCACCCACTCGGCGCTCGACGCACTCGTGCTGGCCGATCACGTCGTGGTGCTGACCCAGGGTCGTGTGGTGGAGGAGGGCCCCGTCCGGGACGTGCTCGCCCGCCCGCGAAGCGCGTTCACGGCGCGGATCGCCGGCCTGGACCTCGTGCCGGGCACGGCGTGCCCCGAGGGGCTGCTGACGGCCGACGGCTTGGTCGTGTCGGGCATGTCCGGTCGGGACGGAGAGGTTCCCGTCACCGGCGAGCCCGCGGTTGCGGTGTTCCCGCCCTCGGCGGTGGCGGTCTTCGCGGATCGGCCTCGCGGAAGCCCGCGCAATGTCGTGCCGGTGCGCCTGGCGGCGATCGAGCCGCGCGGCGACATGGTGCGGCTGCGCGCCAACGCGGCACCCGGCGGCCCGCACTGGGTGGACGGGCTCGCTGCCGACGTGACGCCCGCGGCGGTGGCCGATCTCGCCGTCGAGCCGGGAGCGGAGCTGTGGTTCGCGGTCAAGGCCGCCGAGGTTGCGATCCACGCGGCCGACTGATCTCCAGGTTCGTTGAACCATCTCCCCTCATGGTCCGTGACTTGTTATAGTTGTTTGCGAACAAGTCACGTGGAGGGGGAATCATGGCTGGTCAGTTCGGGGGGACGTACCGGCGCGCGACGGTCACGCTCGTGCCGCCCGTGGTAGCCGCTGCAGTTGTGGTGGGCGTGTACGCCGCGCTCGCCCATCGGCTTCCGGCCCAGGCGTACGGGACGGGCGGATTCGGGGACTCGACGTCCTGGGGCCACATGCTCGGGGTGAGCGTCGGATGGTCGGTCGCCGCGATGATCTGGGGTGGAGCCTGGCTGTACGGCCGTCGCCGGATTCCGACGGCGCAACGGTGGATCGGTGTGAGCACATGGGTTGCGTCGGTGCTGATCGCCGGCTACGTGCTCCAGTTCGTCCTGCGCAATGTGGATCTCGCGGGCCTGCCCGCACGGCCCGAGCCCGCCTGGGCCTCGCCGCTGGTCGTCGTGCCCGTGCTCGTGGTCGTGGGGCTCGTCGCATGGTGGGCGATGGGTCCCGACCCGGAGCAGCCGGACGCAGCGACCGGTCCTCGGCCCGGTGCTCCACGTCTTCAGCTCTCGGGTGGGGAGCGCGCCCTGTTCACGCGCTCGGTGTTCTCCCGGCGCAGTCTCGCGTGGACGCTCTTCTGGGTCGTGCTGGCCGTGTGGCAGTTCGCCACCGGAACCAGCTACCTGGTCGCCACCTTCTCGGTGTTGGCCGCGCTCGCGGCGGCGTGGCAGTCCTGGGTCCGTGTCCGTGTCGACGAGCAGGGTGTCCGGGTCGTCCAGCCGCTGCTCGGGCGGGTCATGCTCGGAGTGGAGACCCGGCACCTCGTCGAGGCGACGGCGGGCACGCTCGACCCCCGCGCCCTGCCTCGCGGGACCTACGGCGTGTTCCACACCCCGCAGCTCTCCGGCTACCGGGCGAGCGTCAGTGGGGACGTGCTGCGGCTGCAGACGTCGAACGGACACTGGTTCATCGTCACCGTCCCCGGCGCGGCGACGGCTGCGGGCCTGGTGAACACCCAGCTGGACCGGCGGCGCGAGACAGCGGGCGACGACCGTTGCTGATCCGCATCGACCCGACGTCCGCCGTACCGCTGGGCGACCAGGTGGCCGCCTCGGTGCGGCGGGCGATCGCCGATGGGCAGGTTGTGGCGGGAGAGAAGCTACCGCCGGCCCGGGAGGTCGCCGAGTCGTTGGGCATCAACCTGCACACAGTGCTGCGCGGCTACCAGCGCCTGCGGGACGAGGGGCTGGTGGATCTGCGCCGGGGTCGCGGCGCGGTGCTCACCTCGGCGGCGACGAGCGGCCAGGCCAGGATCGCCGAACGTGCGGCCGAGCTGGTGGATCTCGCCCGCAGCATGGGTCTCGGTGAGCAGGACGTGTTGGGGCTCGTCCGGAGCGCGTTCCAACAGGGATAGCGATGGGCCGGCGGATCCGTCGTGGGGCCGGATCCGCCGGTCATCCGCTGCTCTGCGTAGTCACGGATGACGCAGTGCAACGCACAACCGTCACATCCGTAACTTACGACCCTATCGTGTCTCTGTTCCCAAAGTTGCTGTATCCGTAGCGTCGCTCCACGTGACGCGCCTGCCCACGTGGATCGCCCCGGTGGCGACCGCACTCGCGCTCCTCGGTGCGTTCGTGAGCCCCGGGAGCGCGGAGGCGCTCGTCGAGTCGCCCCGGACTGTCGAGTACGTGGTGCACACCCGCTCCGCGGCCGACACGGCGGCCGTCGCCGGTGCGCTCGGCGTCCGGCCGACGGTCACGTTCGACCAGACGTTCGCCGGCTTCGCCGCCGGCCTCGATCAGGCCCAGGTCCAACGGCTCGGCGCGCTGCCCGGCGTGGTCGGCTTCGAACAGGACCGCAGACTGGACGTGCTCGTGCCGCGAGCCCTCCGTGGACTGAAGGCGCTCGAAGGCGTCCAGGACAGCCCGCCCAACTGGGGGCTCGACCGCATCGACCAGCGCGGGCTCCCACTCGACGGCCGATTCACCACGCGGGCGACGGGCGCAGGCGTGACGATCTACGTGTTGGACACCGGCATCGACACGACCCATCCCGAGTTCACCGGGAGGGCCACGGCTGGGCTGAACTCTGCCGACGACGTCAACGGCGACTGCGACGGCCACGGCACCGTGGTGGCGGGCATCGCAGGCTCCTACCACTACGGGGTGGCCAAGGAGGCCCAGTTGCGCTCGGTCAAGGTGCTCGACTGCAGTGGCTCGGGCTCCTTGTCGTCCCTGCTCGCGGGTATCGACTACGTGGCCAGGGACCACCGGGGCCCGTCCGTCGCGGTGATGTCGTGGAGCTACGGCCAGTCGGATGTGCTCACGTCAGCGGTGACGGAACTCGTCAACAGAGGCGTCTTCGTGGCCTCGTCCGCGGGCAACTCCGGTTCGAACGACTGCGGGTCGGCGCCGCGCGCATCGCGGGGTGTGCTGGTCGTGGCGAACTCGACCATCGACGACGAGCGGGGACCGAGGTCCTCCACAGGAGACTGTGTGGACCTCTATGCCCCGGGCACAGCTATCAGGTCGACCTTCCCCGGCGGCGGCACGGCGTCCTACACGGGCACGTCGATGGCCGCGCCGCACGCCGCCGGGGTGGCGGCCCTCTACAAGCAGACCTACGGTGACGCGCCCAGCAGCACCGTGGAGCAGTGGATCGTGGGCAGCGCGACGCCGGGCGTCATCGACGGCGGCGGCGCGGATGGCACCCCGAACCTCCTGCTCTACACGGGCGGCCTGTGACGAGTCAGCTGCTGGACCTGCTCAGTACTTGCTCATGACGTGCTTGATGCGGGTGTAGTCCTCGAGCGAGTACCCCGACAGGTCCTTGCCGTAGCCGGACTCCTTGAACCCACCGTGCGGCATCTCCGCGACCAGCGGGATGTGGCAGTTGACCCAGACGCAGCCGAAGTCCAGGGCACGCGACAGCCGGATCGTGCGGGAGTGGTCGCTCGTCCAGACGCTCGACGCGAGGCCATAGGGTGTGCCGTTGGCGAACGCGACGGCCTCGTCCTCGTCGGTGAAGGTCTGCACCGTGATGACCGGGCCGAAGACCTCGGTCTGCACGATCTCGTCGTCCTGCTGCAGCCCGCTCACCACGGTCGGCGGGTAGAACCAGCCCGGGCCGTCGGCCGGCGCGCCACCCGTGAGCACCCGCGCGTGCGACGGCACCCGCTCGAGCAGGCCCGAGACCTTTGAGAGCTGGTCCGGGTTGTTCAGCGGCGGGATGAAGAGGTCCTCGGCGCCGGGCTGCTCGTCACGGGAGAACAGGACGCCACCTGCCTCCGTGGCCAGTGCCTCCGCGAGCGCGTCGGCCACGTCGGCGTGCGCGATCACGCGGGTGGCCGCGGTGCAGTCCTGACCGGCGTTGAAGAACCCGGCCACGGCGATGTCGGCCGCGGCGGCCTTGACGTCGACGTCGTCGAACACGATGACCGGCGCGTTGCCGCCGAGCTCGAGGTGCACCCGGGCGACGCGGGACGCCGCGGCGGCGGCCACCGACTTGCCTGCCGGGATGCTGCCCGTGATCGCCAGCATGGCCGGGATCGGGTGCTCGCTCATCGCGACGCCGGTGGAGCGGTCGCCGCACACGACGTTGAGCACGCCGGGAGGGAGCGCCTCGGAGAACAGCTCACCGAGCCGGACCGTGCTGGCCGGAGTGGTGTCCGACGGCTTGAGCACCATGGTGTTGCCCGCGGCGATCGCCGGGCCGATCTTCCAGATCGCCATCATCATCGGGTAGTTCCACGGCGTGATCGAGCCGATCACCCCGAGCGGTTCCCGTCGGATCGACGAGGAATGACCCTCCATGTACTCGCCCGTGGAGCGGCCCTCGAGGTGCCGGGCGGCACCGGCGAAGAACCGGAGCTGGTCGACCATCGGGCCGATCTCCTCCGACAGCGTCAGCCCGGTGGGCTTGCCCGTGTCGCGCGCCTCGATCTCGACGAGCTCCTCGCCGTGGGCCTGGACGGCGTCGGCCATCGCGAGCAGCGCGTTCATGCGGTCGCTCGGCGTGGTGTCGCGCCAGCCCCCGTCGAAGGCTCGCCGAGCAGAGCGGTAAGCGGTGTCGACGTCGGCGGGCCCGGAGAGCGGCGAGGTTGCGTACACCTCGCCCGTCTTCGGGTCCGAGATGTCGAGGGTGCGCCCGTCGGCCGCGGGTGCTGGCTTACCGTCGACGATGTTGTGGAACGTCTGCATGACGGGCCCCTCTCACTTCGTGTTTGTTCACTTGGTAGCCGCGCTTACTTCGTCGCTGCGCCGGCGGAGTCACCGGACAGCCGGTTGGCCAGGTAGACCGGGAGCACCGAGATCACCACCAGCACCGCGGCCGCGACGTTGACCACCGGCAGCTGGTTGGGTCGGAAGAGGTTCTGGAAGATCCACAGCGGCAGCGTCTGAAGGCCTGGTCCCGCGGTGAACGTCGTGACGATGATCTCGTCGAAGGACAGCGCGAACGCCAGCAGGGCACCGGCAACGATGGCACCACGCAGCGCCGGGAACGTGACGTGTCGCCAGGTGGCCCACGGCGTGGCTCCGAGGTCCATCGAGGCCTCCTCCAGCGTGCCCGCCATCCGCCGCAACCGCGCGGAGGCATTGTTCACCACGATCACGATGCAGAACGTGGCGTGGCCCGCCACCAGCGTGAAGAACGTGAGCCCGCCCAGAACCTGGGTGAACATCGTGTTCAGTGCAATACCGGTGACGATGCCCGGCAGCGCGATCGGCAGCACCACGAGCAGCGACACGGCGTCGCGGCCGAAAAACTCGTAGCGGGTGAGCGCCAGCGAGGCGAGGGTGCCGAGGACCACGGCGACGAGCGTGGCCAGCAGCGCCACTTCCACCGAGGTGAGCAGGGCCGCCCGCACGCCGTCGTTGGTGGCGGTGACCTGCCACCAGTGCAGGGTGAGGCCCGGTGGCGGCCACGCGAACACCCTGCTCGTCGAGAACGAGTTGAGGATCACCAGCAGCAGCGGCACGTAGACGAACGTCAGGACGCCGGCGGCGGCCGCGCGCAGCAGCCAGCGGGCCGGGGTGGAGAGGATCACGGATGCCGCCCTCCTAGAGCCGGGACAGGGCGCCGGTGCGCCGGATCGTCAGCAGGTAGGCCGCCATCACGATCAGCGGCAGGATGGCCACGGCTGCGGCGAACGGAAGATCGACCGAGAAGGTCGAGTAGACCATGTTGCCCAGCATCTGATGGGTGCCGCCGACGGTCTGCACCGTGATGTAGTCGCCGAGCGACAACGAGAACGTGAACACCGAGCCTGCGGCGATCGACGGCGCGAGCAGCGGCAGCATCACGGTGCGGAAGGACGTCCACGGGCGGGCGCCGAGATCCGCGGTGGCCTCGAGGAACGAGCCGCGCATCGAGCTGATCCCCGCGTACACCGGCAGCACCATGTAGGGCAGCCAGAGGTAGGTGAGGGTCACGATCACGGCGATCCAGCCGTAGCCCGGGCTCAGCGAGCCGAGGAGACCGCCCTCCGGCACGAGCAGCATGCGCCACGCGTAGATCTTGACCAGGTAGGACGCCCACAGCGGGGTCAGCACGAGCGCCACCAGCACCGGGCGCGAGCGCGGACGTGCCACGAGCGCCATGTAGGCCGCCAGCGGGAGTGCGAGCACGACGCAGAGCAGCGTGACGCCCACCGCCACCCCCACCGTGCGCAGAGCGGTGAGCAGGTACTCCGGCGTGGTCAGGACGTCGACGACGTTGTCGGTGGAGAACTCGTACTCGATCCGCCCGGTGAAGCTGTTGGTGCTGAAGAAGGCCGTGGCCAGCAGCAGGGCCAGCGGCGCGATGTACAAGAGGACGAGCCAGACGAGCGCGGGCGTGAGCAGACCGGTGAGGCGAAGGACCGGTCGACGGTGCAGCACCGCCTGCAGGCGCCGCGACAGGGCGGGCGGCGCCGGGGTGCTTGTCACGCTGGACAAGATCTCCTCCACGATGCGAGGTACGGCCGGGTGCGACCCACCGTGGTGAGTCACACCCGGCCGCGGGTGTCGATCTGTGGTGCTGGCTCAGCTGTTCTGGAGCTCGGTCCAGGCACGGACCCAGTCGTCGTAGCCGATGCACTCCACGTCCCGGCGACCGTCGATGCACTGCTCGATGGGGGTCGTCCAGTAGTAGACGTTGTCCCAGAAGCCCGTCTCCTGCGCGTGGTACTGGGTGCAGTGGTCCGGGTTCTTGGTCAGCGCGCAGGACTTCGTGTTGGCCGGGGCCTCACCGAAGTACTCAGCGACCTGCGCGTTCGCCTCGGGGGAGACGATGTGGTTCAGCCACTGGTACGCGCAGTTGATGTGCTCGGTGTTCTTCTTGATCATCCACGTGTCCGACCAGCCGGTTGCTCCCTCGACGGGCTTGGTGGTGCCCACCGTGGTGGCGTCGGTGTTGGCCAGGTTCGCGGTGAGCTGCCAGCCCATCCCCTCCGACAGGGTGCCGGAAGCGAGGCCCTGGCCCTGCTTCACGTAGTCGCCCCAGTACTCGCTCAGCATCGGCTTCTGCTGGCGCAGCAGCGCGATCGCGGCGTCGAACTGCGTCTGGTCGAGAGCGTAGGGGTTCTTGATCCCCAGCTCCGGACGCTTGGCCATCAGGTAGACGGCGGCGTCGGCGATGTAGATCGCGTCACCGTAGGCGCTGAGCTTGCCTGCCGCCGGCGAGCCGGGCTCCCACATGTCCGCCCACGAGGTGGGCGGGGTGGGGTGCGTGGCGAGGTTGTAGAGCAGCAGGTTCGCCCCACGGCCGTGCGGGATGCCGTAGCTCTTCCCGGCAACGGTGTTCCAGGGCTTGTTCTTCAGGTCGGGCAGGATGTCGGCGTAGTTGGGGACCAGGTCGGTGTTGATCGGCTGCACGCGGTCGCCGTAGACGAGCCGCAGCGACGCGTCACCGGACGCCGAGACCACGTCGTACTCGCCCGTGGAGAACAGCTGCACGGCCTCGGCCGAGGTGGCGAACGTCTTGACCGACACCTGGCAACCGGTGGCCTGCTCGAACGGGGTGACCCAGTCGACGGCCGGGTCGGTGGACCCGTCCTCGGCATAGCCCGGCCACGCCAGCACGGACAGCGCCCCCTCGCCCTGACCGACGGGACCGGCGTAGGCGGTGGCCTCCGGCGGGGAGTCGTCCAGAACCGGAGCAGTGTCCTCACTGCTGCCGCACGCGGCGAGTGCCAGCCCGAGGGCTCCGACCAGCGCGACTGTGCGCAGCGCTGTCTGACATCTCATATGGATCTCTCTCTCCCGTTCTCTCAGCAGCGCGGTCGGGCGACGGCGCGACTCGTTATCCCCCGGGGCACACTTCCCCCGAGGTGGCTCACATGAGACGGACCTCGTGCTCCGGCTTCCACGAGAGCCGGACTGCCTGGCCGCGGCTGAGCGGCTGCCCGTCCGCACCCCCGTTGAGCAGCAGGGCGGACAGCACCCCACCGGCTTCGAGGGCGACGACGCAACGTGTGGTGGCCCCGGTGTAGACGAGCTCTTCGACGACTCCGTCAGCGCTCGTCCGATCCGGGACGGCCGGGGTGTCGGCGGGGGCGACGCTGATCTTCTCCGGCCGGATGCTCCAACTGCCATCACGGCCGAGCACCGACTCGGCGGCCTCCCCGGCCAGGACGTTCGAGGTGCCGACGAACCCGGCGACGAACGACGACGTCGGCCGTTCGTAGACCTCCTGCGGGGACCCGGACTGCGCCACGCGACCTTCCGAGAAGACGATCGTGCGGTCGGCCAGGGTCAATGCCTCGTCCTGGTCGTGCGTGACGAACACGAACGTGATGCCGGAGGAGCGCTGGATCTCCTTGAGCTCGATCTGCATCTGCTCGCGCAGCTTCAGGTCGAGCGCGCCGAGCGGCTCGTCGAGCAGCAGGACCGCTGGCCGGTCGACCAGTGCGCGGGCCAGGGCGACCCGCTGACGCTGCCCGCCGGAGAGCGCCGTGGGGTTGCGGTCCTCCAGCCCCTCCAGGCGCACGGTGGCCAGCGCAGCGAGCGCGCGCTCCCGGCGCTCGGCCCGCGGGACACGTGCGATCCGCAGGGGGTACTCGACGTTCCGCAGCACCGACAGGTGCGGGAACAGCGCGTAGTCCTGGAACACGGTGTGCACATCGCGGTCGAACGGCGGAGCCGCCGTGACGTCGCGATTGCGCAGCAGCACCGTGCCGGCCGTGGGCTGCTCGAAGCCGGCGATCAGACGTAGAACCGTGGTCTTCCCGGAGCCCGACGGGCCTAGCAGCGTGACGAACTCACCCTCGGCGATGTCGAGGTCCAGGTCGTGGACCGCGACCACTCCACCTGAGAACTCCTTGCGGACACCGCGCAGGGAGATCGCCGGAATCTCGCCGGTGTGCTGCTGCGGCGTGACCGGGACGGATCGAGCGACAGACGGCACGCACCCCTCCGAGTGATATTCGAGGATAACTTATGAGTTTATATGTTTTGAGTCAAATGCTGTGTCAGTCTGGTCTCTCCGACGCACAGAGGAGATGGGACGGGTGCGCAGGGACAGGCCAACGCTGACGGTGGGAGGTAAAGCTGGGGTCTTCGCCCCCCTCGAGGTCAGTAAGCGTGCCGACGCGGTAGTGCGTCGGCTGTCGGAGGGTATCCGCCTCGGTCTGCTCCTCCCCGACGAGCACCTGCCCAGCGAGAGTGACCTCGCTGAATCCTTCGGGGTCTCCCCGGTGACCATTCGGGAAGCGCTGACGACGCTGCGTGAACAAGGTCTGGTCGTCACCCGCCGGGGCCGCGGCGGCGGGAGCTTCGTGCGGGACGTTCGTGGCGAGGCCTCGGACCTCCTCCGCGACCGGTTGCGCGAGGTGAGCCCGTCGGAGCTGCGTGACCTGGCAGACCACTACGTGGCGATCAGCGGCACGAGCGCCCTGCTCGCGGCCTACCGCGCCGGTGAGCAGGAGGTGGCGTTGATCACTGCTGCCGTTTCGGACCTGGAGTGCGCCACCCACGCCGCCGCGCGGCGCCGGGCCGAGTTTCGCTTCCAGGTGGAGCTGGCAGCCGCAGCGCAGTCACCGCGCCTCACCCGCGCGACGATCAGCCTGCAGTCCGAGGTGGGGCCCCTGTTGTGGCTGGCCACCTCCAGCGACGCCGACCGCGCCGAGGTGCTGCGGCGCCACCGCGAGATCCTCGCCGCCGTAGCCGCGGGGGACGGCACACGCGCCCGATCCCACGCGGTTGCCCACGTCTACGCCGCGCTGGCCCGGGCCATCGCCCTCCAGCTCACGCTGCTGGCGGAGGACGAGGACGAGGATGCGCAGGCCGGCACGGCGGCCGAGGAGCGTGCCTGGTGACGATCTCGTTCAGGGGCTGGTCAACCGGGGTTCCGTAGCTGTGCGACAGCGTTCGTTGCCGTCGACCTGCGTCGCCTGGCTGGGCAGCGCTCCCCGTCCCGGGTCGCGGGTGCACGCCTGTACCGCGCCGATCCGGGCCGGCCGTCTCGGTCCTGGGGGTGCCCGGTTCGCTACTGGTCGGGTCCGGCCTCGCTGGTCGGACAGTGTCTGGCTCCGCGCGAGAGCGGGGGATGACCCGGCTGGGCTGGTGAACCGTCCCCGGCGGGTGACCGGGCTGCCCCGGGCATGCGGTGCCGGGCGGAACGGGCGTGCGAAAACGTTGCACCGCACCGGCGTTCGGGCTTCTGATGGGATCTGTGGTCGAATTTCAATTCTCGGCGACAGGCCTTCTCGATGAGATATTCAACAAGCCTTCTGTCGTCCGCCCGGGTCGACAACGGTCGCATTTGGAGAATATTTCCCGTACACATTTTTTGTAGGTCTGAATATTCCTTTCCTGATACATTCCCCCCGAGCCGAACAAGCTTTCATCCGTCGTGTCAGTACTTAGTGACACGACGTCGGGTGGGCCGTTTCCGGTGATCATCGGACTATCGGCCGCGATATCGGCGGCAGACGCGTCGATCGCGCGCCGAGCGGTCGGGCAGCAGTCTCCTCGCTCGACAGGGTTGGCTCGGCCGCCGACTCGACGCCACGTGCGGCGGACCGGAAGCGCTCTGCTGAACGGAGTCGATCATGATCCGCTGTTCGGTTCAGCCCTGTTCGGCCGATTAGGCCAAGACGCACGCTTGTCCCAACTGATCTGTACGAGAGGTTGATCCGCTCTGATCGATATGACTGCTCGCCTCCTGTAGGAACGCCCAGTCGTCGGCCTGTGGCCGCCGTTCCGTCGGTCGCGGCCGGGCGGGAGGCCCGAGGGCCGTCGTTGCTCTGGGGTGCGGTGGCGGAGGGCGCGGGTCGGCGTCGGACGATCGACGAGCAGCGCCACGCCCGCTGCTCCTTCCGGCGCCCGACGCGCGCGCAGCGTCTCGCCAGGATCGGCGTAGCCGCGATCAGCCTCGGCGAACACCGGAGTGCCTGGCGAAGGCCGACGGCCGCCGGGTAGCGACCCGGAGGCGCTGACCGACCCGATGGCCACGGGCAGGACGGGCGCTCAGAACGGTGGTGGTTCATCGTCGGTTGCCGTGGTGGGGCGGGGTTCGGTGAGTGGTGGTGGGTCGACTCGGTAGGTGTGGCCGCTGGGTGTGGTCCAGACGATCGACCCGTCGACGTATTGGGTGACGCTCCACCCGGGGTAGCCCTTCAGTCGGTGGTGTGGCCGGCATTTGGGTCCGAGGTTGGCGGCTGAGGTGGGGCCTTGGTTGTTGGTGGGGTTGTAGGGCTGGTTGTGGTCGAGGTCGCACAGGTGTGCGGGTACGCGGCAGCCGGGGTGTTGGCAGTGCTGGTGGCGGGCGATGAGGTGTTCGGTCAGGTGTGGTGGTGGTCGGTAGCGGGTGGTGCCGTAGTCGAGCAGGGCGCCACTGAGGGGGTCGGTGACCAGTCGGCGCCAGACGCTGTCGGGATCGGCGGCGAGTTCTCGGGCGTGTTCGGCGGGGATGGGGCCATAGCCGGCGAGTTCGCCGGGTTCGTTGCTGGTTCCACGCAGGGTGTCGAACGGGACGGTGACCCGGATCTGCACCGACACCTTGTTGGTCACCGCGGGCACCCCGCCGTCGGGTGCGACTCCGGGTAGCCGCTCCGATCCCGGTATCGGCGAGCCCGACTCGGTGATCGGGAGGCTGTCGTCCAGGGAGCTGGCCGGGGTTGTGGGGGTGGTGTCGGTTGGGGTGTGGGCAGCGGTTGTCTGGGTGTCAGCTGCCCCGACGCCACTCCGCTTGGTTTCGGTGGGCCCGAGGGCAGATGTGGGAGTGGTCGACGCGGTGCTCGTCGCGGTGGCGGGCTGTGGAACAGCGCCGGCGGTGGTCGTGGTTGCGGCTGCTGTCGTGGTCTCGGGTGTGGCTGCGCGGGTCCTGGCGGCGGTCGAGGTGGCATGGCGGGAGTGGGCTGTGCCCGGGATGGAGCCGCTCGCGACGGTCGCGGCAGGGATCGGGGTCGTTGCCGGGGTTGCGTCGGAGTCCGTCCCGCTCTGCGAGCCTGGTCGCGGGGTGTCGGCGCTCTTCGCCGCCACCTGTTGGCTGGCGTTGCTGCAGAATCCGGTCTCGCGCAGCACCAGATCGACCAGGGCGTCGGCGCGTCGGGCGGCCATCGGTCGTTCGTCGGTGCTGCCGCAGCCGCGGGCGTGTTGATCCAGTACGGCGAAGGTGCCCACCGCCTCGGCCGCGGGCAGGGTCGCGGAGAGGGTGGCCATGCCGTCGCGTTCCGGGTAGAGCACCACCCCGCGTTCGCGGCGTTTGCGTTCCCGCCGCCGCAGCGCAGCCTCGGAGTCGACGCGCAGGACGGCGCGTCGGACCGCGGCGCGCAGTTGGCCGTTGGTCTGCTCCGGGGCTCGCGGCAGCACCTTTTGTTCGACCGCTGCCGCCGCGGCGGGGTCGAGGTCGGCGCAGCCGTCGGTGATGATCCGCGCCTTGGTCAGGGTGATGGCCCCGGCGTGCAGGGCGGCGAACGTGGCCGGGAACTCGTCGACCAACTGTCGGGCCTCACCGACTCGCCACGCGGCGCCACCCGGGGAGAGCCGCAGCATCAAGGCGACCTCGGCGTGCGCGGACTCCACCGCCTGCACCTGGTTCAGCCCCAGCGGAGGAGCGGTTTCGGCGGTGGCGACGAACTGGGTGATCTCCTCGTACTGGCGTGCTTGGGCCCAGGCGATGATCTTCTCCCAGCCCCCGATCCGTTCCAGCAGTTCGAACCGATCGGAGGTCGGCTCGGCCTGGGCCAGGAGCATGGTCATGATTCCGTCGGGGGTGTACCCGGACCAGGACAGCGGTGTGGTCTGCGGGTCGGGCGCAGTCTCCACACCACTATTTTCGAACATGCGTTCGAGTCTAGTCGCGGGCACCGACAATTCCCTCCCGCCGTGCCATCGACGGGCCAGTCGGGCGGACGGTTGGCGAGACCGGTCGATGCGACTGGAGCCGAGGCGCTGCCGTGGCGCAGTTCGATGTCGACCAGGAACGGGTTGTTGTCCGCTGCTTGCGCGAGTGGGATCCGTCGCCAGTCGCCCCGCGCATGCCTCCCCGCTCCGAGTGGACCGGGCGACCGTCGGTCGACGGAGGCGGCTGGACGCCCGACCTGCCGGCCGCTCGCTGATGTCGACCGGCTCGAGCGTGACCCCGCGATTTTCGGCATCCGCGACCGGTCAGCCGCGGCACGGTCTGCGGGCTATTCCGTCTGCGCGGTGCCGAGCCACGCGCACGGCGCTGCCCCAGCTCGTGCTCGCCGCGCTCGGCCCAGACCCATCATCAGCCGGAGTGGACCTGACGCTGCGGCCCGGTCGGCCCGTGACGTGTCGGTGCCGTGCGAGCATGGATTGATGGATGCCGCTCGGCAGCAGCCGTCAGACTCCCGCAAGGACCCCGTGGACGAGCTGAGAGAAGCAGCGGAGACCCTGCGTGGGTTCGTGCCGCAGTTTCGTGACGGCCGCCCGGTGAGCGAGTTCGTTCCGCTCGCGATCGGGAAGCTGATCGACGCAGTGGCCGACTCGATCGCGAGGGGGGACGACGTGCGCGACGCGATCAGCGGGAGCGCGTTGGAGATCGCCCGCCACCTGCACTACTTCCCCTCGGGGCCCTCCGAGCCCTCCGACAAGCCTTAGGGCGTCAGCTCGGTGAAGCCGGTGTAGGGAACCAACGCGTCCGGGATGCGGACGGAGCCGTCGGCCCGCTGCCCCTGCTCGAGGATCGCGACGAGCGTGCGGCCGACCGGCAGGCCCGAGCCGTTGAGCGTGGCCGCGAAGCCCCGTGCCCCATCCTTGGCCTTCGTGCGGATGCCGGCCCGGCGCGCCTGGAACGTGCCGAAGTCCGAGACCGACGAGATCTCCCGGTACTTCTGCTGCCCGGGCAGCCACACCTCGATGTCGTAGGTGAACTCGGCGGAGAAGCCGATGTCGCCAGCCGCCAGCTTGACCACGCGGTAGGCCAGCCCGAGCCCCTGCATCGCCGCCTCGGCGTGCGAGAGGAGCACCTCCAGCTCGTCGTGCGAGCGCTCGGCCTCGACGATCCGCACCAGCTCGACCTTCGAGAACTCGTGCAGCCGGATGAGTCCGCGGGTGTCGCGGCCGTAGGAGCCTGCCTCCGAGCGAAAGCACGGGGTGTGTGCGGTGTAGGCCAGCGGGAGGTCCTCGACGGCGAGGGTCTCCTTGGCGTGCAGGTTGGTGAGCGGCACCTCGGCGGTGGGGATGAGGTACAGCTCGCGGTCGGCCACGCCGGTCTTGAACAAGTCCTGCTCGAACTTCGGCAATTGGCCCGTTCCCGTCATCGTGACGCGATTGACGAGGGTGGGCACCGACCACTCGAGGTAGCCGTGTCGTTCGGTGTGCAGGTCGAGCAGGTAGCGGGCGATCGCGCGCTCCAGCGCCGCGCCCTTGCCGCGGAGAATCGCGAACCGCGGGCCGGCGAGCTTCGTGGCCCGCGGCAGGTCGAGGATGCCGAGCTTCTCGCCAAGGTCGACGTGGTCGAGCGGGGTGAAGTCGAGCGTCGGCGGCTCACCCCAGGTGCGGACCATCTCGGCGTCCTCGTCGGACGCGCCGTCGGGTAGGTCGTCGCTGGGCAGGTTGGGCACGCCGAGCAGGAAGTCCTGCAGTTCCGCCTCCAGCTCGCGGTGCTCGTCCTCGGCAGCCGAGACGATGCCTTTCAGCTCCCGGGCACGGCTGACGAGTGCGTCGCGCTCCTGCGGGTCGCCTCCGCGCCCGGCGCTCTTCACCGCAGAAGCGACGCGCTTGGACTCCGCCCGTGCCTCGTCGCCGCGCTGGATGGCGGAGTTGCGCCGCGACAGCAACTTCTCGAGGGACGTGACGTCCAGGGCGAAGCCACGCCGTGCGAGCTTGCGGACGGCGTCGGTGGAGGGATCGAGCAGGACTCGCGGGTCATGCATCACCCGAGGGTATCGCCGGGCGCGACCGCATTCCGGAGCGCCTCCTCTACTGGAGGTGGCGGTGCCCCTGGTGATCGCAGCAGGATATGCGCCGTGTCACAGAGCAGTGGCACGTGATGCAGACGAAAGGTCCCTGCCGTGTCCGCTGCCGCCCCCGCTGTCCCCTCGTATGCCTCCGGCACGTCCGACGTGCCCCTGCTCGGCGACACCATCGGCGACAACCTCGACCGCACGGCCTCCACCTACCCGGACGGGGAGGCACTGGTGGAGGTGCCGACCGGGCGGAGGTGGACCTACACGCAGCTGCGGGACGACGTCGACGTGGTGGCGATGGGCCTGCTCGCGGCGGGCCTGGGGAAGGGCGATCGCGTCGGGATCTGGGCTCCCAACGTCGCCGAGTGGACGCTCATCCAGTACGCCACGGCGAAGATCGGCGTCGTTCTCGTCAACATCAACCCGGCCTACCGCACCCACGAGCTCGAGTTCGTGCTCAAGCAGGCCGGTGTGTCGGTGCTGGTGGCAGCCGTCAGCTTCAAGACCTCCGACTACGCCGGGATGATCGAGCAGGTCCGGCCGGACTGCCCCGAGCTGCGCCAGGTGATCCTCATCGGCACCCCGGACTGGGACGAGCTGGTGGCGGCAGGCCGGGCGGGTGACCGGGCCGAGCTGGCGCGGCGGCAGAGCGAGCTCAGCCCGGACGACCCGATCAACATCCAGTACACCTCGGGCACCACGGGCTTCCCGAAGGGCGCAACGCTCAGCCACCACAACATCCTCAACAACGGCTACTTCGTGGGACGGCTCTGCGGCTACACGTCCGCGGACCGGGTGTGCATCCCGGTGCCCTTCTACCACTGCTTCGGCATGGTGATGGGCAACCTCGGCTGCACCACGAACGGCGCCACGATGGTGATCCCCGGTCCGGGGTTCGACCCGAAGGCCACGCTCACGGCCGTGGCGCAGGAGCGGTGCACGTCGCTCTACGGGGTGCCGACGATGTTCATCGCGGAGCTCAACGACCCCGGCTTCGGGAGCTACGACCTGTCCTCGCTGCGCACCGGGATCATGGCCGGATCGCCGTGTCCCGTGGAGGTGATGAAGCAGGTCGTGGACCGGATGGGCATGACCGAGGTGACGATCTGCTACGGAATGACCGAGACGTCGCCGGTGTCGATGCAGACCCGGGCCGACGACTCGCTGGAGCGCCGGGTCTCCACGGTGGGCCGGGTGCACCCGCACGTCGAGATCAAGATCGTCGACCCTGAGACGGGCCTGACCCTTCCGCGAGGGGAGCCCGGCGAGCTCTGCACCCGTGGCTACTCGGTGATGCTCGGGTACTGGAACGAGCCGGAGAAGACGGCGGACGCGATCGACCGGGCCCGCTGGATGCACACCGGTGATCTAGGCGTGATGGACGCCGACGGCTACGTCAACATCACCGGGCGAATCAAGGACATGGTCATCAGGGGTGGGGAGAACATCTATCCCCGGGAGATCGAGGAGTTCCTCTACACCCACCCCGACGTGCTCGATGCGCAGGTCGTCGGGGTGCCGGACGCGAAGTACGGTGAGGAGCTGTGTGCCTGGGTGACGATTCGGGAGGGCGCCGCCGAGCTCACCGCCGAGGCGGTCCGGGAGTTCGCCACCGGCAAGCTCGCGCACTACAAGATCCCGCGTTACGTGCTGGTCGTCGACGGGTTCCCGATGACCGTCACGGGCAAGGTCCGCAAGGTCGAGATGCGCGAGAAGAGCGTGGAGTTGCTCGATCTCGGTGACGTGGCCGCCACTCATCACGCGTAAGTGCAGGGCTGCTCCCGTTCGACGGCTGCGTAAAGGGGTGCTTGCGGTCTAGGGTGGTCGCACGCGTCCCGGTGTCGCTCGACGGGCCAGACATAGCGACGGCCCAGGCATCAGGGGCGCGTTCGTCGTGCTGTCCACCGAGGTACTGCGCGGCGCAGGGTCGATCGAGGAACGGGTGAGCAGGGTGCCGACCGGCAGGGTCAAGTGGTACGACTCCGAGAAGGGGTTCGGGTTCCTAGCTCAGGACGGCGGTGAGGACGTCTACGTCCGAAAGGCTGCGCTGCCGGCCGGGGTGCAGGCGCTGAAAGCAGGGCAGCGCGTCGAGTTCGGCATGGCGGAAGGCCGCCGCGGACCGCAGGCGTTGTCCGTGCGGCTCGTCGATACGCCGCCGTCCGTCGTGGAAGCCACCCGGCGGCCCGCCGAGGATCTGCACAGCCTCATCGAGGACATGATCCGGCTGCTGGAGACCAAGGTGCAGCCCGACCTGCGCCGCGGCCGCTACCCGGACCGCAAGACGGCCAAGCTCGCTGCCGAGGTGGTGCGCGCCGTCGCGCGGGATCTCGACGGCTCCTAGGAGCGCGCTGAACAACTCGGCCCTACTGCGCGGCGCCCAGGCGCGCCCTCGCGGCGTTGTCGTCGGGCCCGATACAACAGCGGTATCGGCCCCTCCTCCGCCTCGCGATCGCCCGGGTGCGGGTGTCCCGCAAGGACACTGCACCTGGATCACCGCTCGCTACGGGCGGAGTTGTTCAGCACCCTCCCAGCCGCGTCACCCGGTCGTGTTGAGCACCCAGCTCGCGCGGATCGGGAACTCGATCTCCCCGGTCTCCGGGTCGCTCTGCGGCGGTGGTCCGTACTGCTGCACCTGAGCGGTGACGAGCCGGTCGTTCGGCGCCGGTAGCTCGAGCGTGTAGTCCTTCTGCGCGTTCGGGGCGAACACTGGGCTGCGGCCGTCGGTCTGCGTCCCGCCCGGGTCGCGGTAGGTGAACACCACCTGCCACGGCGTCTCGGAGATCTCCTGCGGCACCGTCACCTTGAGCGCGGTGCCCACCGGCACGGCGAGCCGCACGGGAGCACCTGGGTCGCCCTTGCAGTCGGTGAGCTTGATGTCGCAGTACTGGGTGGGTCGCGCGACGGCGGTGTCCTGCCCGGCCGCGAACGTCACCTCGGGCGGAGCCGCGCTTCCGCATCCGGCCAGCACGAGTGCTGCGACCGGAAGCGGGAGAAGACGGCCCAGGTGACGAAGACGGCGTGGCACCGGTCCACCCTACGGTCGGCCGGTCAGCGCACCGCCCGGGCCGGTGGGGGCGCCGCGGAGCGCACCCGGTGGCCGAGGATCGGCAGCAGGCTGCCGCCGCGGCTCACGAGTGCCGTCTGCACGCCCGCCAGCGCGACGACGGCCGCGACCACCGCGAACCCGATCCAGAACGTGGTGTGCGGCAGCAGCACGCCCAGCGCGCCGCCGAACACCCACGCCAGCTGCAGCACCGTCTCGGAGCGACCGAACGCCGACGCGCGCGACTCCTCGGGAAGGTCGCGCTGGATCACGGCGTCGAGGCTGACCTTGGCGATCGCGCTTGCCGTGGCCCCGACGAGCCCGACGAGGGCCGCTGTGAGGATGCCGGGGAACACGGCGGCCACCACGGCCACGGTGACGGCGGCCGCGATGCAGGTGAGGATCGTGCGATCCGACCGGCCGAACTGGCGACGGGAGCCGACCGCGTTGCCCAGGAAGGATCCCGCCCCTGCCGCGGCGCCGACGATGCCGATCAGGAACAGCTGCCGGGCCGGGTCGGACTCTGTCTGGCCCTTCACCACGAACGCGACGAACAGCGTGAGGAACCCGGTGAGCACGCGGACCGCGCCGTTGCCCCAGAGCGAGACCACCACCGGCCGGCCCATGGGGCTGCGCTTGCCGCGCCTGGTGGTGCGCAACGTGGCCGGCACCTCGCCGGCCGTGGACTCCACCCACCGCGGGATCCGCAGGCACAGCACGGTGCCGACGACCGACAGTGCAGCCGTGTAGAACAGCGCGCCCGGTGATCCGGAGAACGACGCCACTCCGGCCGCTCCGGCGCCGAAGACACCGCCCGCGACCAGCCCGAACGTCGTGAGGCGTGAGTTGGTGGTGACCAGCGTGATGGTGGGTGGCAGGACCCTCGGCGTGACCGCCGCCTTCAGCACCGAGTACGACTTGCTGAGCACGAGCATGCCGAGCGCGGCCGGATACAGCAGCCAGGTGTCGTAGGAGAACGCCATCACCACCGCGAGCACGGCCCGGCCGGCGAACGAGACGGCCAGCGCGGCGCGGCGCCCCCGCTGCAGCCGGTCGAGCAGCGGCCCGATCACCGGCGCGACCACGGCGAACGGGGCCACCGTGATCACCAGGTAGAGCGCGACGTTGGCCTTGCTCTCCGCGGTGGCCGCGGCGAAGAACAGCGTGTTGGCCAGGGCGACCGCCACGGCGGCGTCCACCGCGTAGGTCATCATCGTGGCGTAGGTCAGTGCGGTGAGCCCGGAGCGATCGGCGCCGTCGGCGGTGGCGGCCCGCTGGAACGCCCGGATCCCGCTCTGGGTCAGCTGCCGGCCGCGCAGCGCCGCCACCCGCGTGACGGTGAGCTTGCGTGGCATCCGCGGCGTGGGCGGCTCGTCCTGGCCCTCGGGGCCGGGAGCAGGCGGCGGGTCCGTGTCCGCGCGTGGCACGTCGTCGGGGACATCGGCTGCAGAACGCCGACCGGGCTCAGGGGGTGGCGGCCACGACGGGGGCGGGGTGCGGCGGTGGGCTGCCGGGTCGTAGTCCGGGTCGTCGTGCCAGGGGTAACGCCTTCGCGGCTCGTACGGCGACCGCTCGGACGTGGAGGACGGCGTGCGGGTGGCCGGCTCCGTCTCCAGAGGGAGGGTGCGATGTGGGGTGGCGGGCGGCGCGACCTTCGCGGCGCGCTCGCCGTCGACCGTGACCCACGTCCGGCGGCCGCCCCGCCGGTTGCGGCGGGGTGGGAAGGATTCGGAGCGGGGCACGTGGTCATTCTGACGCATCGGCGGCCTCTTCGCGGACCTTCGCCGCGCACCCGAAAGGTGCGCTCGCAAGGCACCGGATCAGGCGAATCGCGGTCGGGACGGGAGCGGGCGGCCAGCGGGTGCAGGTGGGTGCGCGGGGGTCAGGCCGGGACGAAACGGACGCGGAACATCGACGGCCAGTTCTTGCCGGTGATCAGGTACTCCCCGTCACCGACCGCGGCGATCCCGTTCAGGACGTCGGCGTTGGCGCGCTGGGCCGGGTTCAACAGGCCGGCTGCGTCGACGACCGCCGTGACGTGCCCGGTGGCCGGATCGATGCGCACGATCCGGTCGGTCTGCCACACGTTGGCCCACACCTGCCCGTCCGTGCACTCGAGCTCGTTGAGCTCGGTGACCGGTTGCCCGTTGAGTGTGACGGCGACCGAGCCCATGTCGGCGAACGTGGTGGGGTCCTGGAAGTGCAGCTGGTCGCTGCCATCGCTGCGCACGAGCCTGCTCCCGTCGTGGCACAGCCCCCAGCCCTCGTCCGCCAGCGGCAGCCTGCGCAGCAGGGTGAAGTTCGTCCGGTCCCACTCCAGCACCACGTTGTCGCGCCACGTGAGCTGCCAGATTCGGTCGCCGACGACCGTGATGCCCTCTCCGAAGAGCCTCTCCGGCAGCGGGACGGACCGGCGCACGGCGCCGGTGGCCGGGTCCACCTCACGCAGCTGGGACTTCCCGGCGAGTCCCGTGCCCTCGTACAGGCCGCCGTCCGCGATCTCGAACCCTTGCGTGAACGCGGTGGAATCGTGCGGCAGCACGGCCAGCACCTCCGGCCGCAGGGCGGATGCTCCGGCGTCGGGGGGCGCAGCAGGGGAGGCGGCACCGCACCCGGCGAGCATGAGTACCAGTGCCCCGGCGAGTGCATGCCCGAAGGTCATGGCGTGGAGGGTGGCACAATCCCTTCGGTGAACGCTGTACCGACCCTCGACCCGCCTGTCCGGCTCGTGGCTGCGGTGGAGCAGGCCCGGTCCGCTGCCATCGACGAGGCTGCCCTCGACGTGGGCGCCACTGCCGCTCCCGGCCTGGTCGGCGAGCACCTCGAGGCCGTGTCGGAGGGACCTGGCGGCGTCACCCACTACTTCGACGCCACCTACGGCGGTTACCGCGGCTGGCGATGGTCGGTCACCCTGGCCACCGGCGGCGACGACACGCCGATCACGGTGAGCGAGGTCGTCCTGCTGCCCGGCCCCGATGCGCTCATCGCACCTGCCTGGGTGCCGTGGGGCCAGCGCGTCCAGCCCGGCGACCTCGGCGTCGGCGACCTGCTGCCCGCCCCGGAGGGCGACGAGCGGCTCGTTCCCGGATATCTCGCCTCCGCCGACCCCGCCGTCGAGGAAGTCATGGTGGAGGTCGGCCTCGGCCGCCCGAAGGTGCTGTCGCACCGGGGCCGCGAGCTCGCTGCGCAGCGGTGGTTCGAGGGCCCGCACGGCCCGGCATCGGACATGGCCCGCGCTGCCCCCGGCCGTTGCGGGACCTGCGGGTTCTTCCTGCCGATCGCCGGCTCGATGCGGGGCGCGTTCGGGGTGTGCGGCAACGAGTACGGCCCGGCCGACGGAGCCGTCGTCGCCGTCGCCTTCGGGTGCGGGGCCCACTCCGACGTACAGGTGGAGCCGGTCTCACCGGTGGCCGTCGCCGAGCTCGTGTACGACGACGGGGTCGACCTGGAGCCGGTCGAGAAGGGGTGAGCGCACCCAGCGTCGGCGCTGCGAGCGTCGTCATGGATCCCTTCGGTACGGCCGCACTGCGCGCCGCGGTGCTCGATTCCTGGGCGGGGTCGCCCACTCGTTTCCGCGAGGACGCCAACGCCGAGGAGGACCTGCGTCTCGGCGGCTACGCCGATGCGTGGTTCGTCGAACTCGCCCAGAACGCCGCCGACGCGGCCCGGGCCGCCGGGCAGCGCGGGCGCCTGCGCGTCCAGGCCGTCGACGGCGAGCTGTGGGTGGCCAACACCGGCGTACCGCTGGACGCGGCCGGAGTAGCGGCGCTGGCCTCTCTGCGGGCATCCGCCAAGCGCGACGACCCCGGTTCCGTCGGCCGATTCGGGGTCGGGTTCGCCGGGGTGCTGGCAGTGTCCGACGCGCCGCGGGTGGTGAGCACCGCAGGAGCGGTGGCGTTCTCCGCGAGGCGCACCGCCGAGGCGGTCGCAGCGCTCCCCGGCCCGGCGGCCGAACTGGCCCGCCGTGACGAGCCACCCGTGCTGCGACTGGTGTGGCCCGTCGACGAGCAGCCGACCGCCGGGTTCGACACCGAGGTGCGGTTGCCGGCGCGTCCCGGCGTGGACCTGCACGCGCTGCTCGCCCAGGCCCGCGCGGGCGCCCCCGACCTGCTGCTCGCCCTGCCCGACATCGTCGAGATCGCCGTCGGGGACGAGGTCCTGACCAGGGTCGACGGACCGGGGCCCGGCGAGGTGTCGATCGGCGGGCGGCGGTGGTTGCTCGCTCGTCGGGACGGCACCCACGCCGCAGACGATGCGCAGACACAGGCCACGGAGGAGCGGTCGCGCCGTGACTGGACGGCCTGCTGGGCGTTGCCGCTCACGGCCGACGGCAGTCCCGACCCCCTCGCCGAGGGCGTCCTGCACGCTCCGACCGCCGCCGCCGAACGGCTCGCGCTGCCCGCGCGGCTGATCGCCACCGTCCCGCTGGAGCCCGACCGCCGCAGGGTCCGTCCGGGGCCTGCCACCGACCGGGTGCTGGCCGGCGCGGCGCAGGCCTACCTCGACCTCGTGCGTGCGGTCTCTCCTCTCCAGCGGCTCGCACTCGTGCCCGAGCCCGGATTCCCGCGTTCCGAGCTCGACGGGCGCCTGCGTCAGCTGCTCCTCGACGCGTTGCGCACCGCGGCCTGGCTCCCCGCCGCCACCGGCGCCGAGCTCGTGCCCGGCCGTGCGGAGTGGCTCGACCTGCCCGGCGCCGATCTTCCGGGCGCGCCACTGCCCGGCCTGCTCGCCGAGGCCGGGTTCCACCGGCTGCTGGCTCCTATGGCCACCACGGCGGGCCCCGCCGCGCTTGCCGAGCTGGGTGTGCACCGGCTGACCGCGGCCGAACTGGTCACCCGGCTGTTCGGCGTCGAACGTCCGGCCGCGTGGTGGCGCACTCTCTACGCCGAGCTGGCACCGATCGCCGACACGGTTCCGGGCCTCGTCGACGAGCTGCGTGCGCTCCCCGTCCCGCTGGCCGACGGCCGCGTTGCCGCAGGCCCGGCCACGGTGCTCCTGCCGCCCGAGGACGGCACCGATGCCGCGCGGGCGGTGCAGCACATCGCGGCCCTCGCCCTGCCCGGCCTGCACGTGGCCGACCCCGCGGCGGTGCACCCGCTGCTCAGCCGCCTCGGTGCCACCGTCGCCGACCCCGCCGGACTGCTCGAACACCCCGCGCTGACCGAGGCCGTGGAGCGGTCCGTGGACGACGCCGAGGCCGGCCTCGACACCGGCCCGCTCGCCGAGGCGGTGCTGGAGCTCGTGGCCGAGCTCGGGAGCGCGCCCGCAGGCCTGGCGGCAATGGCGCTGCCGGATCGCGAGGGGCGCCCCGCCCGTGCCGACGAGCTGATGCTGCCCGACGCCGCGCTGCGTCCCCTGCTGGCCGCTGACGTCCCGCTCGACGTGCTGGACGAGGGCCTCGCCACGCGGGTGCCGCGGTCGGCGCTCACGGCTGTCGGCGTCGTCGACGGGTTCGCGGTGGTCACCGACGAGGAGCCGGTTTCTCCCGACCACGACCTCGACGACGAGGAACGCTGGTGGGATTCCCTCGATGCGCCGCCCACGCGGCTCGTCGCGGTGCGCGACCTCGACCTCGTCGCCGACGACGCCTGGCCTGCCGCGCTCGCTCTGCTCGGAGCCGTCCGGGAGACGCGGGCCGCAGTGATGGCACCTGGCTCCTACACCGCGTGGTGGCTGGGCAGGCACGCCCGGCTCGGCGGCCGCCGCCCCGGCCACTGGCGCCTGCCCACAGCGGAGGCACTGGCGGCGCTCTACGACCCGCCACCCACACCCGACGACGCCCCCGGCGTGCTCGACGACGAGGCCCTTCTCGCCGCCATCGGGGTGCGTGCCGACCTCGCGATCACCGACACCGCGGTGGCCGCCGACCTGTTGGCCCGGCTGGTCGATCCGGACCGCCACCCCGACGTCGCGCTCGTGGCGGACGCGCACGAGGCGCTGGCGGAGGCTGTCGCCGTGGGACGCGTCCGTTCCGCCGACCTCGACATGCCGGAGCAGGTCAGAGCGCTCGACGGCAGCGTCGCGGACGTCGACGTCGCCATGGTGCTCGACGCGCCGTGGCTCGCGGCGGTGCTCCCGGCGGGTGAGCTCGTCACGGGCGGCGACCCGGTGGCGTTGGCCGAGCTGCTGGACCTCCCGGCCGCTTCCGAGATCGTCGCCGCCGACGTGGAAGGGCCCGGACGCACGGTGCGCTGGGCGGAGATCAGTGACGTCGTCGTGGCGTGCCACACGCTCGGGGTGCCGGTGCCCCCGGGTGAGCTCGCGCTCCACGACGAGCTGTGGGTGGTGGTGCGACGCCCGGTGAGCGGCCGCTTCAAGGTGCTGAGCTGGCGTGACGCGTCGGGACGGTGGCATGCGGCAGACCCGCTGCGGGCCCTGCTCGGTCTGCTCACAGAGGACGAAGCCGTCGGGTGACCGCCGCGGCCGCGTGCTACACAGGAGCCCGTGACCTCCGCCAGTGACGGTGCGGCGCGCCGACCCCGCCGGGTGTGCCTGCTGTCTGTGCACACTTCGCCCCTGGAACAGCCGGGCACCGGCGACGCCGGCGGCATGAACGTCTACATCGTGGAGACCGCCCGTCGGATGGCTGCCCGCGGTGTTGACGTCGAGATCTTCACCCGCGCGACCTCGTCGGAGAACCCACCGGTGGTGGAGCTGACACCAGGTGTGCTGGTCCGGCACGTGGTCGCCGGGCCGTTCGAGGGGCTCGGCAAGCACGAACTGCCGAGCCAGCTCTGCGCCTTCACAGCGGGCGTGCTGCGCACGGAGGCCCGCCACGAGCCCGGCTACTACGACATCGTGCACTCGCACTACTGGCTTTCCGGACAGGCAGGCTGGCTCGCGAGGGACCGCTGGGGAGTCCCGCTCGTGCACAGCGCCCACACGCTGGCACGCGTGAAGAACGCGGCGCTCGCCGATGGCGACCCGCCGGAGCCCAAGGTCCGGGTGATCGGCGAGGACCAGGTGGTCGCCGAGGCCGACCGCCTCATCGCCAACACCGACGAAGAGGCGCGCCAGCTCGTGGAGCTCTATGGCGCCGACCCTCACCGCACCGCCACCGTCGCGCCCGGTGTGGACCTTGCCCGCTTCACCCCCGGCGACCGTGGGGCGTCCCGCCAGGCGCTCGGCCTCGCCCCGGACGCCGTGGTGCTCGCGTTCGTCGGCCGCATCCAGCCGCTCAAGGCTCCCGACGTGCTGCTGCGCGCAGCGGCCGAGATGCTCCGCCGCGACCCCGGGTTGCGGCCACGGCTCGTCGTGCTGGTCGCGGGCGGCCCATCCGGCAGCGGCCTGGCCGAGCCCACGGCGCTGCAGGAGCTGGGCTCCTCCCTCGGGATCACCGACGTGTTGCGGTTCCTGCCTCCCCAGACGAGGCAGAACCTGGTGGACGTCTACCGGGCTGCCGACGTCGTCGCCGTACCGAGCCACAACGAGTCGTTCGGGTTGGTGGCACTGGAGGCCCAGGCCTGTGGCACGCCGGTGGTCGCGGCGGCGGTCGGCGGGCTGTCGGTGGCCGTGGCTCACGACCGGTCCGGCCTGCTCGTGCCGGGGCACCGGGCGGAGCAGTGGGCCGACGCTCTCGGCGCGGTGATCAGCTCTCCGGGTCGCCGTGACGAGCTGGGCAGCGGTGCCGTGCAGCACGCACACAAGTTCTCCTGGGAACGCACGGCCGACGCGCTGCTCGCCACCTACGCCGAGGCGGCCGCCGAGTACGCGGAACGCCAGGGGCTGGTGGTGCGCTCGACGATCCCGGCGGGATGATCGGTCCGTGAGCACGGAGGACGTGGCGGCTGTCGAGGAGCGGGTGGCGGCCGCGCTGGCCGAGTTGGAGGCCGACCACCATCGGCGCGGCGCGGGGCAGTTCCTCGTGACGCTGCCTGGCACCAACCGGCTTCAGACGCACTGCTGGCTGCTGGTCCGTGAGCACTCGCTGTTCGTGCAGGCCTTCGTGTGCCGGCAGCCCGACGAGGACCACGACGCCGTCTACCGGTTCCTGCTGCAGCGCAACGCCCGGCTCTACGGCGTGCACTACGCGCTGGATCGGGTCGGCGACATCCATCTGATCGGACGGCTCTCCCTGCACGCCGTCACGACCGCCGAGCTCGACCGCGTGCTCGGTCAGGTGCTGGAGGCCGCCGACGGCGACTTCAACACCTTGCTCGAACTCGGCTTCGCGTCCTCGATCCGTCGCGAGCACGCCTGGCGGCAGGAGCGGGGCGAGAGCCTCGCCAACCTGAAAGCCTTCGAGCATCTCTTCGACTGACGCGTTTGCCGTTCTTGCAAGATCTCTTGTCATCCGGCGGTGTCAGGCTCGACAGTCGACCCTTCGCAGAAGGGAACATCGATGGACGAACGCTTCACCGCTCCGTTCTGGGACGAGCGCTACAGCTCGGCCACCCGCATCTGGAGTGGTCGGCCGAACCCGCAGCTCGTGGCCGAGGTCGCCGGCCTGCCGCCCGGCACCGCCCTCGACGCCGGCTGCGGCGAGGGCGCCGACGCCACCTGGCTCGCGCAGCAGGGATGGCGCGTGACCGGGGTGGACGTCTCCGCCGTCGCCCTCGCACGGGCGGCAGCCCATACCGATCCGGCGATCGCCGACCGGATCACCTGGCAGCAGGTCGACCTGCTTTCCGGCTGGGCTCCCGAACCGCTGGCCCACGACCTGGTCAACTCCCAGTTCATGCACTTCCCCAGCGCCGTACGCGACAAGGTGTTCGCCGGCCTCGCCGCGGCGGTCGCCCCCGGCGGCAGCCTGCTCGTCGTCGGGCACCATCCCTCCGATCTCGAGACGACCGCCCGGCGGCCGCCGGACCCGGACCTGTTGTTCACGGCGGAGGAGCTCGCGGCGGCCCTGGACCCCGCCCAGTGGGACGTCCTCGTCGCCGAGGCCAGGCCACGCCTGGCCGACGACCCGGACGGCCGGGAGATCACCGTCCACGACGCGGTCCTGCGGGCTCGCAGGCATCCCTGAGCCAGGTCGGCATCCGGGTCGTCCCAGCGGTCGTGACGCGATCGTGACCAGCCCCGACCAACCGTGATCCACGCCGTCACCGTCCTTCCCCCGACACCCCGGGCTCGCCGGGGCGAGGAGGCGGTGACGGTGGCTCGGTGGGGCAGACGCAAGACGGTGGTGGCCGCGGTGGCGGTGGTCGGAGTGCTTGCGGTCGGCACCGGTGTGGTGCTCGTCGGCTTCTCGACGGGAGGTAGCTCGCCGGGAGTCGCGACCGTGGCCCCTGCGCACCCCAGCTCCGGGCCGGCGGTGAAGGGCGTCGTCCCCATGGACGGCGGGGCCGGGGCGTACTCGGAACGTGCGGCCGGGAACGATGCGCGCTCGGTCGCGCCTCAGGCAGTGGTTCCGGACAAGGCGGCCGGCGTCTCGGTCGGCACCGTGCAGCCGCAACTGGTGCGCACGGCCCAGATCTCCGTCGAGGTGAAGGATCCGACGGCGTCGTCGCGGCAGGTACGGACCGCAGCCGCCGGCGTGAACGGCTTCGTCACCGAGGAGCAGTCGAGTGACACCGGTGGCCTGCTGGTGCTCCGCGTGCCGGCCGACGCGCTCGATCGCCTCATCGACGACATCGCGGCCGTCGGGCGGGTGGTGGGGCGCAGCAGCCAGGTGCTCGACGCCACCGAGGAGGTCGTCGACCTCGACGCGCGGGTAACGAGCCAGCAGGCCAGCGTCGCTCGGGTGCGGGCGTTGCTCGCGGAAGCCCACTCGATCGGTGACGTGGTGGCGATCGAGTCGGAACTGGCGCGCCGGGAGGCCGACCTCGACTCGCTGACGAGCCGCCTCGACGCCCTGCGCGACCGGGTGGCGCTGTCGACGTTGACCGTCGATCTGCGGTCTCCGGGAGCCCCGCCGGTGGGCGACCAGCCCCCGCCGGGGTTCCGGGACGGTCTGGTGGCGGGCTGGGACGGGCTGCGTGCAGCAGGCACCGCTGCGGCCGCCGTGATCGGGTTTCTCTTGCCGTTCCTGCCGGTGGTAGCCATGCTGGGCGGGATCATCTGGCTGGCCAGGCGTGTTGTCCGGGCTCGGAGGGCACCGGCATCCGCAAGTGCGGGTGGGCGGAGCGGCCCGGGATCTGAGGGGGAGTCATGAACTCGGGCCACTCCGCTTACACCACCGCATCAACCGCACGATCGGGGGCACCGCACGGTTGTGGGTTCCGGTCACGGCGAGGGGACGCCGCGCCCGGCTCGGTGCCAGCGAGTGGGGCTCACCGGACCGACGACGATCACGATGTCAGTGATCCATGACCAGAACAACACTTTCGTGTTACCCCATTCGGGTGTTTCGGTCGCGGAGCCCGTGACCTCGCGTTCGTCTTAGAGTTGGCGTCGCCCGATCTGTGCGCCGTTTGGTGGAACCGGCAGTGCTGACAGTCGCAAGGGAGTCCCGAAAAATGCCTCTCCGTAGTCCCTACCCGGATGTCGAGGTCCCCGAGGTCTCGCTCTTCGACTTCCTTTTCCGTAACTTCGGCGAACGGGCTGATGCCGCGGCGCTGGTGGACGGCGGGTCCGGGGCGACCGTCACCTTCTCCGAGCTGGAACGGATGGTCCTGAAGATCGCCGCGGGGCTCGCGGAGCGCGGCATCGGCGCGGGTGATGTGGTGGGCATGTTCGCCCCGAACACGCCGCTCTACCCCGCGGTGTTCCACGGCGTGCTGCGCGCCAACGCCATCGTCACCAGCGCCAACTCGCTCTACACGCCGGGCGAGCTCGCGCACCAGCTGATCGACTCCGGCGCCAAGCTGCTGTTCACGGTCTCGCCGTTCCTCGACCGGGCCGCAGCGGCGGTGGCCCAGGCCGGGCTGCCTCCGGAGTCGATCATCCTGCTGGACGGGCAGGTGGACGGCCATGCGTCGCTCGGCGACCTCCTGGCGAGCGAGGCGGAGGCGCCGGCACAGACGGTGGGCGCGGAGGACACCGCAGTGCTGCCCTACTCGTCGGGTACCACCGGGCGCGCCAAGGGCGTGATACTCACGCATCGCAATCTGGTTGCGAACCTGCTGCAGATCGAGCGCATGGGAAAGGTCTCCCCGGAGACCAGGATCCTGGCCGTCTTGCCGTTCTTCCACATCTACGGCATGACCGTGATGATGAACCAGGGTCTGCACAAGCAGTGCACCGTGGTCACGATGGCGAAATTCGACCTGTCGGAATTCCTTCGTGTCATCGCGGAGTACCGGGTCAATCGCGTCTACATCGCTCCTCCAGTGGCTGTCGCACTCGCCAAGCACCCGATGGTCGACGACTACGACCTGTCCTGCATCGACATCATCATCTCGGGTGCCGCCCCGCTCGACGCCGAACTCGGCCACGCGGTCGCCGCCCGCCTCGGCTGCACCGTGCTGCAGGGCTACGGGATGACGGAGCTGTCACCGGTCAGCCACGCCATGCCCGACGACCGCACGGACATTGACCTCAACAGCTCCGGCTTCGCCCTTCCCAACATCGAGTGCAAGCTCGTCGACCCGGACACCGGCCGGGAGGTGGGCCCCGGCGAGCGGGGCGAGCTGTGGGTCAAGGGCCCGAACGTGATGAGCGGCTACCTCAACAACCCCGAGGCCACCGCGATCACGTTGGACGACGAGGGCTACCTGCACACCGGGGACGTCGCCACGGTCACCGAGGAGGGCGTGTTCTCGATCGTCGACAGGGTCAAGGAGCTGATCAAGTACAAGGGCTACCAGGTGCCGCCCGCCGAACTCGAGGCGTTGCTGCTGACGCACGACGAGATCGCCGACGCGGCGGTCATCGGGGTGCGGGACGCCGAGGGCGAGGAAGTGCCGAAGGCGTTCGTCGTCCGGCAGGCGTCCGGGGCGGATCTCACCGCCGAGGACGTCATGACCTTCGTCGCGGAGCGCATCGCGCCGCACAAGAAGGTGCGCGTGGTGGAGTTCATCGACGAGATCCCGAAGTCCGCCTCGGGCAAGATCCTTCGCAAGGACCTGCGCGCCCGGGAGGCCCAGGCGAGCTGAGTGGAGAAGCCGGTGTGCGGCCCTGACGAGCGCAGAGGCGGGGCGAGCCAGGGCGATCTACGGCGCCCATCAGACTGGTCCAGGACGCTCAGGTCATCCCTCCACAGCGGACGGTGGGTGCGGAACGTCGGGGCCCTGGGCTGTGCTGCAGCAGCCGCTTGTGGTGGCGCGCGCTGTTCGAGGTGACAAAGGGAGCTCCATGAGGGCGGCGCTGAACCCGGAGAAGTCCTTCCGGCCCACCTCGGTGAACCCGTAGCCCCGATAGATCGCCTTGAGTGTCTCGTTGTCAGCCGAACAATCCAGCCGGAAGTACTCGGCTCCCGCATCGAGACCCATGCCTCGGGCAGCATCGAGCATCACCCGCCCCAGGCCTCTGCGGCTGTGCTCGGACCCAACCATGAGCCCGTGGACATACACCGCCTTGCCCGGGGTGTCGGTCCAGAACTCCTCATCGGACCAGATCACGCGCATCGCTGCGAGAAGCTCGGCGGCAGGTGGGGCGAGCACCCACCACTGTTCGCCTCGCACCTGCGTGGTGACGTGATCGATGCTGACCATGCCGATCGGCCACTGCCGGATACCGCGGGTAGCCAACCAAACCTCGCGCGCACGACGCATGGAGAAGATTGCTCCGACGTCAGCCTCGGTGGCGAGGCGCACGGGAAGTGACATGTCGTGACCGTATGGCCTCTGATCGGGAGTGCCCGTGCGCGCCCCCTCGGCCGATCATGCACGCCGGCTCGGCTCGCCCGCTCCTGCCTTCGGCCCACGTGTGACCGGCGGATCCAGCTACCCGGTCCTACCCCGCATAGCGACGTAGTGACCACAAGCCGCGCTTCGGGGCGTCCGCATTCCCCGCCGCGAGATCGAGAGTGGCTATTCCGTCTCCACCGGGCCCCAGCGCTCGCACGACGGGCGGGTGAGTCCTCCAGACCACGAGCAGGCGTCCGTGTCTCGGGGCCGGCTTCAGCTCTCCACGGCCGAGATCGACCACCGCGACCTCGCGGGCCACACGTAGTTCCGCATAGCTGACGAATTGCGGCCGATCAGGCAGGTACGACCCGGAAGCGAGTGCCGTGCTGCCCCCACCTGTCGAGGTCAACGCGCCGAGCATGTCAGCGGCAGGCGGTCGGTCGGCCAGGCCGTCCTCGTCGTCGTTGTGGCCCCCGCCGCCCAGACGGCTCCATTCCCCGTTCTGAAAGGCGAGCGTGTGAATCTCGTGCCAGAACGTACCGTGCCCACGGCGGACGAACCAGGTAGCCGCCGCGTAGCCGTGGACGTCGTAGGCCACCGCAGCGAAGCGGCGCCGCCTGCTCAACCGGATCGGGTCGGCGTCGAGCCCTGACTCGATCAGGCGGACGCTCTCGACTGAGGCGTCGTAGGCCATGACACGGACCCTAGCTGCTCAGACTGGCTCCGATCGTGTTGACGACCTGATCGGTCGGAGGGGTCCGGAACGAGGTCCGTCAGGGCTCTTGGGCGAGTGAGCGGATGATGTCGTAACCGCGGTCGCCCACACATGGGGTACGGAGCAGGAGTGTTGTCGTTCGGACTCGTCGCACGGGCCGCGGGCATGTTCGCGGTGACCAACATCGACGACATCCTGATCCTCGCGCTGTTCTTCGCCCAGGTCCGGCACCGTCCGCGGGGAGTGGCGATCGTGGTGCTGGGCCAGTACGTCGGATTCGCGGCCATCCTCGCGGCTGCAGTCATCGGTGCCCTTGGTGCTGGTCTCCTCCCGGAATCGGTGCTCCCGTACCTCGGTCTGCTGCCGATGATCTTGGGTATCCGGGCGGGGTGGAAGGCGTGGCGAGAACGTCACGACGCCGCCGACGGGGACTCACCGGTGGGCGAGCGCAGCGACGTCGGCATTCTGACCGTCGCCGCCGTCACGCTGGCCAACGGTGGCGACAACATCGGTGTCTACGTCCCCGTGTTCGCCAACTCGGGCACCAGCGCCATGGTCGTCTACCTCGTGGTGTTCCTGGCGCTGGTCGCTGTCTGGTGTGCCGCTGGGCGGTTCTTCGCCACGCGGCCGCCCGTCGCCCGTGCGCTCGCTCGGTGGGGCCATGTCCTGCTGCCGGTCGTCCTGATCGCCATCGGCATGCTGATCCTGATCGAAGGCGGAGCGTTCGGCCTGTAGATGCCGAAACGGCGAGCCGGGTCAGGGCTCCATGGCGGGGCGGGCTCCGGGGCGTTCCATGTAGCCGCTGTCGGGCGGGGCGAAGCCGAACCGCTTGTAGAGCGAGTGTGCATCCCGCGTGTGCAGGGCCCAGCGGAAGATGTGCCCAGGGCCCTCGTCGACCATGAACCGGACCAGTTCGACGCCGAGGCCCTTGCCACGCACCGACGGGTGGATGTAGACGTCGGCCAGGTAGGCGAGTGAGACGCCGTCGGAGAGGGCCCGGGCGAAGCCCACCGTGGCGCCGGACGCCGTCTCGTAGGCAGCGACCACGCGCCATGCGCCGTCGATCTGCTTCTCCACGTCTTCCCGTTCGCGCCACCGTGCCCAGTACGCCTCGGTCGACAGGAACCGCCACACGGCATCCCGGTCGATCCGGCGAGGGTCGTCATCCAACTCGAAAGCACCGAACACGGAGATCACGGGACGACCCTGCCATCCGGTCCACCACCAGGCCATCCGATAACAGGTCGTGCACACGTCAGGCGCGAAGTGTGCCGAAGCGGTTACGGTGGTCGGCGATCGATTCGTGACCATCCCGGAGGTCGCTGTGCCGCAGCCCCTCTCGTTGCTGGACTTCCTACGCGGGTTGCAGACCGACGCGGACTTCCGTTCTGCGTTCACGGCCGACCCCGAGGCCACCATCGTCGAGCACGGACTGGACGGGCTCAGCCCCGACGACATCCACGACGCATTGGTGCTGGTGGAGGACAACGAGACCGCCGACTTCGACCACGACTACGCCGCTGCGACCGGTGCCGTCCATCCCGCGCCGCCGCCTGCCGAGGGCGAGGACGGGCCTGCAGCGCAGTACCTCAGCGAGTACCTCGCGAGCGTCTTCCCCGGAGCGGACGCCCCTGTCGCCGACGGATGGAGCACCGCGGACCCTGACCTCGACTTCGATCTCGGCCCGTTCGCGTCCGGCAACACGCCCGGTGCCACCCATGACGGCATCGGCTTCGGGGAAGGGGCGGACGGCCTCGCTGCGGATGTCGACCTCGACGCCGACCCGGGATCCGGTCCCGAGGTCGGAGACCAGTTCGCGGGCCAGTTCAGTGACGCGTTCGGCGGTGGCGCAGAGACCTTCGACGGTCCTGCCTTCGATGACGACGGACCTGACGACGTGACCGAACCGCATCACGCCGCGCCCGACGAACCCCACCATCCGATCGACTGAGCGCCGAGCCCGACTACCGCGCCGGGTCGTGCCCGCGTTTGGGCGTGACGCTGCTGATCCGGTCGGCCAGCTCGGCCGGCACCTGCCAGTCCCCGGGAGTTCCGGACGCGCACGCGTCGTGTGCCTCGGCGGCGGCGATCACTGCCGCGGCATGGCCGGCGTCGAGCCGCGAGAACCGGACGCGCGCCTTGCCTGGTCCGTCGACAGCGGCGACGCCGTCGTCGGGGCAGCCGCCGAGGCACTGCACCTTCCGGACCGTCACGGCCGCCCCGCCCGGCTGCTCGGCGATCGCGGCTGCCAGTTCGCGGCCGAACTCGCCCGAGCCGCGGGTGTCGTAGCGGGGGCACGTGCGGCAGATCAGCAGCGTCATCGCAGTCGACCGCGCCGCGTATGAACGGGGGAACTGACCTCGTTCGTCATGGCGCCATCTCTTTCCTGGTGGCGATGCGGGTGCACGGCCGGGTGTGCAACGTGCTGACTGGAGAACGGCTCGATCAACGGCGTCGACCCCCGGATCGACGGGGGTCGGCGAGCACTGACCGTGGCCCGTGGGGGTGGGCCACGGTCAGGCGTACCGCCGGGAGAGTCATCCGGCGGGTCTCCGAGGCACCGTCGTCAGACGGAGGCGGGTGCCACGTTGCGGTCGCTGCTGCCCGGGTTGGGCGGTGTCGGCGCGGGCTCGTCGGCCGCCTCCTTGTGGAAGCGCCCGTCCTTCATGATGTAGTCGAGCTTGTCTCGGTCCTGCAGCACCGTGATGTCGGCGAGCGGGTCGCCGTCCACGAGGAGCAGGTCGGCGAGGTAGCCGGGCTGCACCTTCCCGAGCTCGTCGGGGCGCAGCATGATCTCGCCGCCCCACGCGGTGGCGGCGATGATCGCCTCCATCGGCGTGAACCCGAGGAGCTCGACGAAATGCTCCAGGTCGCGGGCGTAGGTGCCGTGTGGGGTCCAGGCGAAGCCGTAGTCGCCGCCGGGCAGGACCCTCACGCCGCGCCGGTGCATCTCGCGCAGCCCCTGGATGGCGGTCTCCAGCTCCTTTTTGTAGCCGACGGCCTCCGCAGCCTCCTGCGGGAACCCGAACGACTCGGCCTCGTAGAGCGTGGCGACGAGCCAGTTGATGCCGGGCGCCACGAACACCCAGTCCTTGTTGGCCTCGAGCATGTCCATGCCCTCGGCGTCGGTGAAGCTGGCGTGGTAGATGATGTCGACCTTGTTCCGGACGCACATCTTCACGCTCTCGGCGCTCCGGGCGTGTGCGCAGACCCGCTTGCCACGGCGGTGCGCCTCCGCCACGGCAGCGGCCGTCTCCTCGTCGGAGAAGTAGGTGTCCTCGGCCCGCTGCGTGCCGGTGATCTCCTCGCCGGTCATCGACAGCTTGATCTGGTCGACGCCGATGTCGATCAGCTCACGCACGGCCTTGCGCATGCCCTCCGGACCGTCGGCGAACTTCGTGATCGACTTGATCAGCGCCCCGCCGGTGACCGCGATCTCCGGGCCGTTGGCCAGGTAACGCGGGCCGGGGATACGGCCGGCGTTGATGGCATCGCGGCAGACCACGTCGAGGCGTTCCTTCGCCGACGCGGCCCCGAGGCACATCGTGTAGCCGGAGTCGATGTAGGTCCTGGCCGACTCGATGCAGAACAGGAGGTGTTCCTCGACCGGCAGCGTGCCCAGGCCGTCGAGGTCGGCGCTGTTGTTCCAGCTGAAGTGGGTGTGGGCGTCACAGAGCCCGGACATCAGGGTGCGTCCACGGCCCTCGATCACCCGGGCGCCGTCGGCGGCCCCGGGGACGACGTCGCCGACGGCGGCGATGCGGTCGTTCACGACCAGCACGTCGCCGGGATAGGGATCGGCTCCGGTGGAGTCGAGGATGCTGACGCCGCGGAACAGGATCTTGCTCGTCGGGACGGGCACGGTGGGTCTCCTCGTCACTGAGGGCGGAACTACAGGAACTTGAGCAGGAGGTCGGTGGTGGCGCGGGCCGCCTCGAGCGCGGTCCAGTGCCCGACGCCCGGCAGGATCTCCACGGTCGCCGAGCCGTGCGCGGTGGCGAGCTCCTGGCTCGCCTCGGGCGGCCCGACCTTGTCGTCGGAACCGGTGACGAGCAGCAGGGGGAGCTTCGGGTCGATGGGGCCGGGGTCGGTGGCGGCGGCGAGCGCCTCGCAGTTGCGGGCGTAGCCCTCCGGGTCCTGGCGCATCACGAGCTCGCGCACGAACGCAGCCACCTCGGGCCGGTCGCGGCGGGTGGTCTCGGACAGGGCGTTCGCGACCACACCGGGCGCCACGGCTGCGGTGCCCTTCTCCCGCAGAACGGCGGCCCGGTCACGCTGGGCCTGCCGGCCGGCCTCGGCGGGCTCCCGCACGGCCCCGAGTAGCGCGAGCCCGGAGACGCGGTCGGGGTGGCGGGCGGCGAGCACGCGCACGACGAGGGTGCCCATGGAGTGACCGACCACCTTGGCGCTGTCGACGCCGAGCTCGGCGAGCACGGCGGCCAGGTCGTCGGCGTGGGACTCCACGCTGATGCCCTCGGCCACCGGCGAGCGGCCCGCTCCGGCGGAGTCGACCCGGATCACGCGGAAGCGGTCGACCAGTGCGTCGGCCTGGACCTGGTAGAAGTTCGAGGTGCCCCCGAGCCCGTGCACGAGCAGCACGGCAGGGCCGTCCCCCTCGACCTCGACAGCGAGTTCCTTACCGTTGACCTGCACAGTGGTCCTCTCTCAGCGGATGCGGTTGGACAGCGTGCCCAGGCCGGTGATCGTGATCTCGACGACGTCGCCGCTGGTGAGGAAGCGCGGCGGGTCGAAACCGAGGCCGACCCCGGCGGGCGTGCCCGTGGCGATGAGGTCTCCGGGCAGCAGCGTGGTGCCGGCCGAGATCGTGGCGATCAGCTCCGGCACATCGAAGATCAGGTCCTTGACCGGCGCGAACTGGCGACGCTCCCCGTTGACGGTGGTCTCCAGTTCGAGCGCGGTGACGTCGCCGATCTCGTCGGCGGTGACGGCGTAGGGCCCCATCGGGCAGTGGGTGTCGAACGACTTGCCGAGCAGCCACTGCTTGTGGTCGCGCTGCACGTCCCGCGCCGTGACGTCGTTGATGATCGTGTAGCCCCACACGTGGCTGTAGGCGTCCTCACGGGAGATCCCGCGGCCGCCCTTGCCGATGATGACGGTGAGCTCGCCCTCGTAGTCGAGTTCGGTGGTGGGGCCGGGGTCCACGAGAGCACCAGGACCGGTCACGGCCGTGGTGGCCTTCGTGAACATGATCGGCTTGTCCGGGATGGCCTCGGAGCGGCTCGGGGTGTCGTAGCCGCTGCGGCCGAACTCCGCGGCATGCTCGCTGTAGTTCTTGCCGACGCACCAGATGTTGCGCCGCGGTTCGGGGATCGGGGCCAGCAGCTGGACGGATGCCAGCGGCACCGAGGTCAGCTCGGCCGAGCGCTCGGTCAGGAGCGGGCCGAGCTCGTCCCACGCGCCGATCACGTCGAGGACGCCGGCTCCCGGCGGGAGCAACTCCTGGACGTCGTGGACCGCGTCCCCGTCGGCGCTGACCACGCCGACTCTCGGCGCGGCCCCGGCGGAGAAGGTCACCAGCTTCATTGCTCACACCAATCTCAACCAATTGAACCAATCGGAACCTGATCGACCGTACGGTGTCCCGGCTCTGCTGTCGATAGCGGGCAGGCGAACGATCGGCGACGGCAAATTGGTCACGATTGGTTCGGCGTGCGGTAGGGTACGGCTGTGCTGGCGGTCGAGAGGTCCCTGCGTGCGCTGCTGGAGCAGGGCACGCAGGACGGCACGCTCGGCCCCGGCTCGAAGCTCCCCACGGAGCGCGACCTCGTGGAGCGGTTGTCCGCGCCGCGCAGCGCGATCCGCCGCGCACTCGATGTCCTCGAGCGCGACGGAGTGGTGATCCGCCACGTCGGACGGGGCACGTTCCTCACCGAGGCCGCACTTCCGCCCGCCGACGGTGCACCGCCTGACACCAGCCCCGCCGAGATCATGCAGGTGCGGTTGCTGATCGAACCGCCGGTTGCGGAGCTCGCCGCCCGGGTGGCCACCCAGGCCGATCTCGACCGGATCGCCGAATGCCTCCACGGCGGTGAGGGCAGCGAGGGTTTCGAGGACTTCGAGGCCTGGGACGCCCGGCTCCACCGGGCCATCGCGCTCGCCGTGCACAACGGCCTGCTGATCAGCATGTTCGACGTGATGAACACCGCGCGCAGCCTGCCGGTGTGGGGCAGCCTCAAGCGGCGCACCTCCAGCCCAGAGCGGCGGCTGCGCTACCACGAGGAGCACGCCGCGATCGTCGAGGCGCTTCGCGACCGCGATCCCACCGGTGCCCGCGACTGCATGCGCCGGCACCTGCAGAACGTCTCCGACAATCTGCTGGGCCGCCACTAGTGTCGCGGAACGGGGTTCCTTGCCCGGATCCGGTGGCCCAGGCGCAGTGTCTCTGCGGGACACCCGCACCCGGGGTATCGCAAGGCGGAGGAGGGGCCGATACCGCTGTTGTATCGGCGCCGACGACAACGCCGCGAGGCGCCGCCTGGGCTGCGTTGTCGTCGGAGGCGGGTAAGACGACCTCGTTTCCTCGACACCAGCCCGAATCGCGTCCCTCGGGCGGGTGCGGGGTGCCGGAGCCGGGCGCGGCAACATACGGTGGGACGTATGGCGCAGCAGGCACAGATACGGTCCTCACCGGTCGACGAGCAGCTGTGCTTCGCCATCTACGCCGCGTCCCGGGCGATGACCGGCTACTACCGTCCCCTGCTGGACGCGATCGGGCTGACCTATCCCCAGTACCTGGTGATGCTCGTGCTCTGGGAGCGAGGGGACGCCACCGTCACCGGGATCGGGCAGGCCCTGCAGCTGGAGACGGGCACGCTCTCACCGCTGCTGCGCCGGCTGGAGACGCTCGGGCTCGTGCGCCGCGACCGCCAGGTCGACGACCAGCGTTCCGTTCTGGTGACATTGACGCCCGCGGGCCGTGCGTTGGAACGCGATGTCATCGGCACGCAGAAGCGCGTGGGGGAGGCCACCGGTCTCAGCCGCGCCGAGAGCGTCGAGCTCCGTGAAGCGCTGCACGGGCTCACCGGCCGCCTCCGCGCGGCCGCAGGCTGACCTCGGGCGTACGGAGACCACTGTGATGAGCACCTACCACTACGCCGCGCACCGGAAGACCTGCCCGCCGTCCGCAACCAGGGGGACGACATGACGGCGCGCACGCTCGACCGTCTCGCCGGCGAGCCCCTGTGGGCTCAGCTGCTGGCCGACCTGCGTCGCCGACTGGAGCGCGACGAGTTCGGCGTGGCCTTCCCCGGCGAGCTCGCTCTGGTGGCCGAGTACGGCGTCAGCCGCCACACCGTGCGCGAGGCGGTGCGGCGGCTGCGGGACGAGGGCCTGGTCATCGCCGGCCGCGGCCGCACTCCGCGCAGGGCCGAACCCGCGGAGATCGAGCAGCCACTCGGTGAGATCTTCAGCCTGTTCTCGGCGGTGGAGGCCACCGGTCAGGTGCAGCGCAGCGTCGTGCGCACCCTCGACGTCCGTGCCGACGGCGTGGTCGCGGCCCGGCTCGGGCTGGAGGAGTCGACGCCGCTGGTGCACCTCGAGCGGCTGCGCTTCGCCGATGCCGACCCTCTTGCGGTCGACCGTGTCTGGCTGCCCGAGCGGCTCGCTGCGCCACTGCTCGACGTCGACTTCAGCCGCACCGCGCTCTACACGGTGTACGCAGCCCGGTGCGGCGTGCGGGTGACGGGCGGGAGCGAGCGGGTGCGGGCCGTGGTGCCCAACGAGGCCGAGCGCGAGCTGCTCGGCATCGGCGCCGGCGTGGCGGCTTTCGCGATCGATCGGCTCGGCTGCGCGGGCGAGCTGCCCGTCGAGTGGCGGCAGACGCTCGTGCGTGCCGACCGGTTCAGCGTGACCGCGCGCTTCTCCGCGCGGGACGGCTACCGCATGGGTGGAGGGATCTGAGCCGGAGCGCTCCTAGCGCGGGCTCAGCTCGCGGCGACCGAGACGCCGGTGCCGCCCTGGGTGTCGGCGCCGTAGCGCTCAATCTCGGCGTCGATGTCCAGCGCGAGGGTCCGGATCGTCTCGTCGCCGGTGAGCAGGTGGGCCGGTACGAGCCAGCTGACCTCGAACTCGAGGCCGTCGGGGTCGTGGGCGTACAGGGCCTTGGTGGATCCGTGGTCGGAGGCTCCTACAAGTGAGCCGCGCTCAGTGAGCACGGCCGCGATGCGCTTGAGCTCGGTGAGCGTGTCGACTTCCCAGGCGAGGTGGTAGAGCCCCACCGTGCTGCGGCCGGCCTGTGACGCCCCGGCGGAACTCCCGATCACGAAGAGGCCGAGGTCGTGGTCGTTCGTCGAGCCCTCGGCCTGCAGGAAGCTCGCGCGTCCCGGCATGTTGTGAACGATCCGGAAACCGAGTGCGTCGGTATAGAAGGCCACGCTCCGGTCGAGGTTGCGGACGTAGAGCACGGCGTGGTTGAGACGTTGGACGGGCATCCGGTCCTCCGACGAGTCTGTGTCGAACACGACGGTACGTCAGAAAATGTGAGGGTTCAACTTCTAGGTACGCTGAGGCTGTGGATGGTGACGAGGAACGCTGGCTGACGCCCGATGAGCTGCAGACGTGGTTGTCCTACGTGGCCACGACCACACTTCTGGAAGCCGCGCTGGATCGGCAGCTGCAGCGTGAGGCGTCGATGTCGCACGCCTACTACCAGATCCTGGCCATGCTCTCGGACTCTCCGCGGCGGACGCTGCGGATGAGCGACCTCGCCGCCGTCACGCAGAGCTCGCAGAGCCGGCTCTCCCATGCCGTGGCCCGGCTCGAGGGCAACGGCTGGATCCGCCGGGTGCCCTGCCTCGACGATCGGCGCAGCACGCTCGCCCAGCTCACCGACGACGGCTTCGCGGCGTTGGCCGAGGCCGCACCGGGCCACGTCCGGACCGTGCGCGAGCTCATGTTCGACCGCCTGACGCCCGAGCAGGTGTCGCAGCTGCGGGAGATCTGCACCGTCGTGCTCGGCGGGCTCACGGTGGAGCACCGGGGTAAGGCTCTGCTGGAGAGCATCATCGAGCGCTCGGGCGAGGCCGCGAGGAAGGCCGAGCAGCCCTGTCCCGACTCGCGTAGTTCGTAGCCGCTGATCCCGTCCGTCCGACCATGGGTGATCATGTGCCCCTCGGTCGGAAGGGGGCGGTATGTGGGGCACACGCTGCGGCTTGGCGCTGGTGTTGGTGGCGGGAATGGCGCTCGCCGGTTGCTCGACCACCGTTGCGGGCGTCGCTGCTCCCGCCCGGGCGAGCGGCTCGTCGTCCGCCGCTCCGGCCTCGGCGCCGTCGGGCAAGCCGTTCAAGGACGCGCAGGGCCGCTTCACGCTCAACCCGCCTGCCAAGTGGGTGATCGACGACAGCGGGGAGCAGGGGACGGCGGCGCTGTTCCTGGAACCCCGGTCAGCGGCCACTGAGGCACGGGGGTTCAGTGCCAACATCAACGTGCTCGTCGTCCCTTCACCGGTGGACCTGTCCACCGCCGTCACCGGCGCCCGGCAGGAGCTGACGAGCCTCGACGGCTACGCCTCCACCACCGACGAGTCGCTCGTGCTGCGCGACGGCACGCCTGCGCATCTGCTCGGCGGGACGTTCGTCGATCCCGGGTCGGGGCTCGAACTGCGCAACGAGCAGCTGTTCGCCGTGCACGACGGCTCCGCGATCGTGGCGACGGGCACGTCGCTGGCGGACGACTGGGAGACCTATGAACCCGTGCTCGACACCGCACTCCGGAGCCTGACGGTCGACGCATGAGCCAGTGTCGCCCCGCGCCTGGCAGAGTTGCCGCCATGGGAACACTGGTGCTGCTGCGACACGGCCAGAGCGTCTGGAACGCCGAGAACCTGTTCACCGGGTGGGTGGACGTGCCGCTGTCCGAGACGGGAGAGCAGGAGGCCCGCCGCGGCGGTGAGCTGCTGCGCGAGGCGGATCTGCTGCCCGACGTCGTCCACACCTCCGTGCTCCGCCGGGCGATCTCCACGGCGAACCTCGCCCTCGACGCGTGCGACCGCCACTGGATCCCCGTTCGCCGTGACTGGCGACTCAACGAGCGGCACTACGGCGCGCTGCAAGGCAAGAACAAGAAGCAGACGCTGGACGAGTTCGGCGAGGAGCAGTTCATGGAGTGGCGGCGCTCGTACGACGTCCCGCCGCCCCCCATCGAGCTCGGCTCCGAGTTCAGCCAGGACGGCGACCCCCGCTACCACGACATCGAGGTTCCGCGAACGGAGTGCCTCGCCGACGTGGTCGAGCGCTTCCTGCCGTACTGGGAGTCGGCGGTCGTGCCCGACCTGCGGGCCGGCAAGGTCGTTCTGCTCGCCGCGCACGGCAACTCGCTGCGCGCTCTGGTCAAGCACCTTGACGGGATCTCCGACAGCGACATCGTGGGGCTGAACATCCCCACGGGCATCCCGCTGCGCTACGAGCTCGACGACGACCTTCGGCCCACGGAGCCCGGCGGCACGTACCTGGATCCCGAGGCCGCCCTCACGGCCGCCGCGGCGGTGGCGGCACAGGGTCGCTGAGGTCTGTCCCTTCGCAGCCGTCCTGTGCTGATTCCTGGCCGGGTGAACGTGCTGTGAACTGCGGTCGAAATCTGGCGTTCTGCGACGTCATCAGGATCACGACCTGCACATGAACTGGCCCTTACCGTTGCCGTGCTGCCTACGATGCGGTCTGTGAACCCGCTGGTGTGCGTGGCGATCGCCGTCGGCGCGCTCGTGCTCGGCCTCGTAGTCGGGGCCTGGCTGGCTCGTCGTCGGGCCGTCGCCACCCCGGTCGGCGTTGCACCCTCCCCCGGCCCGCCCATGGCGGACCTCCTCCAACGGGTGTTCCGCTCGGCCGACGAGGGCCTGGTGGTGCTCAACCGTGGCGGTGAGGTGGTGCTGCACAACGCACGCGCCGTAGAACTCGGGGTCGTCCGTCTCGGTCGTCCCGACTCCCGTGCCGCCGCCGTCTGCCAGCAGGTGCTGGAGTCCGGGGCGTCGATCGCCGTGGACCTGTCGCCGCTCGACCACCGCGGACGCCAGCCCGCCGCGGTGCTGGCTCACGTCCGCCCCCTCGGCGACGGCTTCACCATGGTGGAGGCGGGTGACACGTCCGACGCCGTGCGGCTGGAGGCCACCCGGCGCGACTTCGTGGCCAACGTGAGCCACGAGCTCAAGACGCCCGTGGGCGCGGTCGGGCTGCTGGCCGAGGCCGTGCTCGACGCGGCCGACGACCCGGTCGAGGTGCGCCGCTTCGGCACCAAGATCCTCAACGAAGCCACGCGGCTGGGCAACCTCGTCACGGAGCTGATCGCGCTCTCCCGGCTCACCGGGGCCGAGCGACTGCCCGAGATGGGGGTCGTCGACGTCGACGAAGTGGTGCGCGAGGCGCTCGCCCGCTCGCGGCTCTCCGCCGAGTCCGCGCATATCGAGATCATCGTGGACAGCCCGACCGGCCTGGAGGTCGAGGGCGACCTGACGTTGCTGGTCACGGCCCTGTCCAACCTCGTCGAGAACGCGATCGCGTACTCGCCGCCCGAGGCGTCGGTGTCGGTCTCCCGGCGCCGCGCGGGTGAATGGGTGGAGATCGCCGTCACTGATCGCGGCATCGGCATCGCCCCCGAGCACCAGAAGCGGGTCTTCGAGCGGTTCTTCCGCGTCGACCCGGCGCGGTCGCGCGCCACCGGGGGCACCGGGCTCGGTCTCGCGATCGTCAAACACGTCCTCGCCAACCACGGCGGCGAAGTCCGGCTCTGGAGCAGTCCGGGCACTGGATCGACATTCACCATGCGGCTGCCGGCCCACGCGGAGCCTGACGACGAGTCCGGCGCGGACAGCGCCGGCAGCGCCCCGGCCGACCTCGTCCGGCGGCCAGAACTACCCGATCGAGTCGGGTGAGCTGGGAGGAACCCATGACCAGAGTGCTCATCGTGGAGGACGAGGAGTCCTTCGCGGACCCCCTCGCCTTCCTGCTCCGCAAGGAGGGTTTCACCACCGCCGTGGCAGCCACGGGGCAGGACGCGCTCGAGGAGTTCGACCGCAACGGCGCCGACATCGTGCTGCTCGACCTCATGCTCCCCGGCATGAGCGGCACCGATGTCTGCAAGGCGCTGCGCTCCCGCTCCACCGTGCCGGTGATCATGGTGACGGCCCGCGACAGCGAGATCGACAAGGTCGTCGGCCTCGAACTCGGCGCCGACGACTACGTCACCAAGCCCTACTCGGCCCGCGAGCTCATTGCGCGCGTCCGCGCCGTCCTGCGCCGCGGCGGCGACGGCGTCACCGAGACCGACGGACTGCCCGGCGTGCTGGAGGCAGGCCCGGTACGGATGGACGTCGAGCGGCACGTCGTGTCGGTCAACGGCGACGACGTGGCGTTGCCGCTCAAGGAGTTCGATCTGCTCGAGTACCTGCTGCGCAACGTGGGCCGGGTGCTCACCCGCGGCCAGCTGATCGACCGGGTCTGGGGAGCCGACTACGTCGGCGACACCAAGACCCTCGACGTCCACGTCAAGCGGCTGCGGTCGAAGGTCGAGGCCGACCCCTCCGCTCCCAAGCACCTGGTCACCGTGCGGGGGCTGGGCTACAAGTTCGAGAGCTGAAGGCTCGAACGATCACCCCCGGGGCCTCGTGCGAGGCTCCAGGGGCGTCGTAAGGGCCCGATCAGTCGGTTTCGGCCAGACGTGGGACCACCACGAGACGATGTAGTGCCTGCGCGGCTCGCAGAGAGCGCTCTGCGTCGTACAGGTGTTGGCGAATGTCGCTACCGGCCGTGCTGTCTTCGTCGTACTGGACGATCTGCAGATTCATGCTCAGCTCGTCGAGTTCGTCGAAGCTCACTGCGATGTCCGCCAGCGCTTTGGCCACGTTGGCGCTGAACTCTGTGCGTGCGTGCTCGACGCGCTCCTCGCGATCCGTGAGCTGGTCGGCGAGGCCCGTGGTGGGCTGACCGATGCTTTCAAGATTCGTCATGTTGCGATCTCCTCCACCTCGGAGACTTGATCATCGCGGATCAGGCACTCTCGCCGAGAAGCGGGACAGCTGCCCGTTCGAGAGCTGACCCCCGATCCACCGGCGGGCGTCACGACGACCCTGCCGGTGGCCTCAGGCCGTGCGGCCCCGGAAGCCCAGCTGCCCCCGTGCGAGGGCAGGCGCATCCCGGTGTTCCCGGGCGAGGAGGCCGTCGCTGTAGTCGGCGGTGCGGGTCTCGGCCAGGAACGGCAGGCATACCAGGGAGAGCACGGCGATCCCGATGATGTACCAGGAGATCCCGGTCGTGGAGTGGGTGCCGGCGAGTATGTCGGTGGCCACCAGGGGGCTGATGCCGCCGCCGACGATCCCGGCCACGCCGTAGACGAACGAGGCGCCCGTGTAGCGGTAGCGCACGCGGAACAGTTCGGGGCACCACGCGCCGAGCGGCCCGTAGATCAGGCCGAAGCAGAGCAGCCCGACGACCATGGCCACCCCGATCAGCAACGGCCGGTGGGTCTGCATCAGCCAGAAGAGCGGGAAGGCCCACACCGCCGACAGCACGGCCGCCGCGATGCACACCGGGCGCCTGCCGACCCGGTCGGAGAGCGCCGCGAATCCGAGCGTCGATGCGGCCATCACCGGTGCCGCCACGATCTCCTCGATCAGCATCGTGGTCTTGTCGATGTGCAGAGTTCCTGTGGCGTACGACAGGCAGAACGTCGTGATGACGTAGAACAGCATGATCGCCAGCACGAACCCCAGCGTGGCCAGCACGAGCACTCCCGGCTGGCGCCGCCACACCTCGACGAATGGCACGCGAACCCGCTGGCCTGCGTCCAGCGCCGCGCGGAAAACCGGCGTCTCGGCAATTCGTATCCGGATGTAGTAACCGATGACGAGAAGCACGGCCGAGGCCCAGAACGGAATGCGCCAGCCCCACGAGACGAACGCCGCCGGACTCATGACCGAGCCCATCACCAGGTACAACACGTTCCCGAGCACGAGCCCGATCGCCGGGCCGATCTGCGGAAAGGCGGAGTACAGGCCTCGGCTGCGCGACGGGGCGTACTCGGTGGCCAGAAGCACGGCGCCACCCCATTCGCCGCCCAGTCCGATGCCTTGCAGGAAACGCAGAACCGCCAGCAGGACCGGTGCCGCCACGCCGATCGAGGCATAGGAGGGCACGCAGCCGATCAGCACCGTCGAGAGCCCCATCAGCAGCAACGAGACGATCAGCATCCGCTTGCGACCCAGCCGGTCACCGAAATGGCCGAAGACCACCGCGCCGAGCGGGCGGGCGATGAAACCCACCGCGAACGTGGCCAGCGCGGCCAGCGTGCCGGCCGTCGCGGAGAACGACGGGAAGAAGAGCTTGCCGAACACCAGCGCGGCCGCGGTTCCGTAGATGTAGAAGTCGTAGAACTCGATCGCCGTGCCGATACAGCTGGCGACCGCGATCCGGCCGCGCGAGGGCGCCCCGGTGGCGACCGCGGTCATGCCGGCCGGGGAGCGTGGAGCGGCCCGTGGCCCCGGTTCTCGAGTTGCTCTCCCGGGTCATTGCTCATTGCTGTGTCCTGTTCCTCCCGGAATCGGCGCAGCGCGGAAAACACACCGAACTCCGTGCTTTCTCGCGATACGCCCAGATATCCGAGAATCTCGGATGCGTTCCCTGTCGTAGGCCGGGATCAAGTATCGGCCGACCTTCGGCCGGGCCGCAGTGGCTGTATCCAAGCTCACTCAGGCGCCGGTTCGCATTCGATCCCGCGCCGCGGCATGGTCCGACCGACACATCGGGGTGCAGTTCCGATTTTCCGGGTTCGGTGCCCGGCTACTTGCGTCGCACCGTGAACGATTCGCTCACCGTGTGCTCGGCGAGGTCGAGCCGCCATTCGTAGCGGCCGGGTGGCAACGGCATCGGCGGAATGGAGATCGCCAGCACGGCGTCCAGCATGCTGCCCGCGGCGACCCCCGGTGGCCTGCCTGCCTCGATCTCGCCGGCATGGCCGATCGCGAGCTGATTGCCGTCCATTCCCGGAAGGGTGACCTGGTGGCCGTCGGGATCGAGCAACTTCAGTTCGAGGCGCAGCCTCTGGTTCGCGCGGTCCCAGGGAATTTTGATCAACAGCGCCACTGCCTGTGGAGCGGTCGGTGAACTGGTGACCGACCAGCCCGCGCCGAGCATGTGCAGCTTCCCGGAATGGTCCGCTACCGCGGCGTCGCAGAGGATCAGCTTGATGTCGAGCGGTGATGCCATCAGTTGGCGCGCCCGATGGCGGCCAGGTTCGTTCCGGCGGGCAAGCCACCGAACGGCAGCTCCAGGTGCACGTTCTCGGAGTAGGCGGGGGCCATGGCCGCGCTCGGGCTCGTCGATGCCGTGTACTCGGCCCGGCTTCGGATGAGCCGTGCGAGGTCTCCCCCTGCCTGCGCCGCCGCCGTCATGTCGTGGTCGTCCATCTCGGGCCCCTCAGCCATGACCACCATCCTGTCCCCACGAACCGGCGATGTCAGCACCCGGCGCGCGCAGCGATCAACGCGCGGGTCGACCGAAACCCGACGTCAGACGCACAACCGGGCGTTCGGGCGGTCCGGGAGAAGGTGGCAGTACGTGATGGGCCGTCGCTCATTGTTACGGGATCGGTCACGGGCACGTCACGGGCGCGCAGTAACCTGATCACGTGCGCCTTGGTGTGCTCGACGTCGGTTCCAACACCGTCCACCTCCTCGTGGTGGACGCTCACCGTGGCGGGCACCCGACGCCGATGATGTCCGACAAGGTCGAGCTACGGCTCGCCGAGCACCTCGATCCGTCGGGGGCGTTGACCTTGGCCGGTGCGCAGGCGCTCGTCCGGGCCGTGCAGCGAGCACGTGCCACGGCGGCGGAGGCGGGGTGCGCCGACCTGCTCGCGTTCGCCACCTCCGCGCTGCGCGACGCCACGAACTCCGTGGCGGTGCTGGCCGAGGTGCGCGAGCGCACAGGGGTGGCGCTGGAGATCCTCCCGGGCCCCGACGAGGCCCGCTACACCTTCCTCGCGGTCCGGCGCTGGTACGGCTGGTCGGCCGGGCGGCTGCTCGTGCTCGACATCGGAGGCGGCTCACTGGAGCTCGCAGCCGGACTCGACGAGCTGCCCGCTGTCGCCGAGTCGCTGCCGCTGGGCGCCGGGCGGCTCACCCGCGAGTGGTTCCGCAGCGACCCACCGCCGCGCACCGAGATCGACCGGCTGCGCGAGCACCTCGACCATCAGCTCGCGCCCGTGGTCCGCAGCCTGCGAGTCGCCGGCGCCCCCGACCTCGCGGTCGGCACGTCCAAGACGTTCCGTTCGCTGGCCCGGCTCACGGGCGCTGCTCCCGCGGGGGCAGGCCCGCGGGCGCGCCGGGTGCTCACCCACGTAGGGCTGCGCCAGCTGTCCGCGTTCATCACGCGAATGTCCTCCGGCGACCTCTCCGAGCTCGACGGCGTGAGCCCCAGCCGGGCCCACCAACTCGTCGCGGGCGCGCTGGTCGCGGAGGCCACGATGCGGGCTCTGGAGGTGGTCCAGCTCGAGCTCTGCCCCTGGGCATTACGCGAAGGGGTGATCCTCAGAAGGCTGGACACGCTCGATGGAATGGCCCAAACAGACCGCTCGGCGCAGGACGCCCTGAGTGGACTTGGATGCTTGACCTCGTACGAGGCACGGTGTACGGGATGAGTTCCGATACCGACCACCCGCGTCAGCGCACTGTCGCCGAGCTGCTTGCAGCGCACGGCGATTCCGGTGCGACCGGCCGTCGCCGTCGCCGGCGGGCTGCCGACGACGTGCCGGGTGAGGACGACGCGCCGCCGCCCGGCCATGTGACCGGGACGTTCGGGCCGCAGTGGCAACCCACGGCGGAGCCCGACCGGTCCATGCTGCGCGAGCGCGTGCCGCCGGCCCAGTCGCAGCCGCTCCGGCAGCCGGAGCGGGAGCCACAGCCGTGGGAGTCGGATCAGGAGCCGCGTGAGCGGCGGGCGCGCGAGGCGCCGCCGTGGGAGTCGAGCTCACGCGACGCACCCTCCTGGGAGCCGCAGCCGCGGGAGCCGTTGCCGCGCGAGTCCTGGGAGTCCCGCACCCGGGACGCTCAGTCCCCGAAGCCGCAGCCGCGCGAACCGCAGCAGCCGCGGATGCGGGAGGCACCGCCTTGGGAGTCGATCAAGCGCGACACGCCGCCGCGGGAGGCTCGGCCGCGGGAGCCGCAGCCCTGGGAGGCACAGTCTCCGGGGCCGCAGGCACGCGTGCGCGAACCGCAGCAGCGCGATCCGCTCGGCATCGACCCGCTGCCCCCGCGCGAACCCCGTCAGCCGGAAGCCGCTCCGCGGCAGCCCGGGTCGCGGGATCCGCTGGCGCGCGAGTTCCCCCCACGCGAGCCGCAGCGCGACAGCCGTCCGCGCGAGGGCGTGACATGGGAGCCCCGGCAGCGTGATCCGCTGCCGCCGCCCCGCGTCGACCGTGACTCCGAGGTCCGCCCGGCCCCGCCGGTCGTCCGCGATCGGCCTGCGCCGGTGGTGCGCGAACGTCCCACCGAGCTGATCGCACCGGTCCGGGATGCGCGCTCCGGTGCGCTGGACGCCCCGGCACCCGGCCGCGGCGCGCCGCCTCGTCCTGGTGCTCGGCCGGAGTTCGGCGCCGACGGCGACTCCGGGCCGGCCACCGAGATCGGGATCGCCCCCGCTGGTGCGGAGGCGTGGCACCACGATCGCACGCTCGAGCGGCGCGGGGCCCCCGCCGACGACGGCGGCCCGCCCACCGAGGCAGCCGCGCCCCTGGACTTCGACCACCCGGCAGGCCTCGGTCGCACCGATCGCGAGGACTTCGACGGCGACGCCGACTACCACGGCGAGCCGGAGGACGACCTCGACCACGACGACCAGGACGGCGAGCCGGACGATGCCGGCGAGCGGGCCGGGCGGCGGCAGCGCCTGCCCAACCTGGCCGACTCCGCGGGTCAGGTCTGGGCCGCCGTGGTTGCGCAGTGGATCGTCGGCGCGATCGGTGGCGCGGCCCTCTGGGTGGGCTTCCGCTTCCTGTGGCGCGGCCTCCCGGTGGTGGCGCTCGCGGCGGCGGTGCTGGTCACCGCCGGTCTGGTCGTGATCGTGCGGGCCCTTCTGCGCAACAACGACATGCGCACCACCCTGTTCGCAGTTCTGGTGGGCCTGCTCCTCACCGTCTCGCCGGCGCTCCTCGTACTCCTCGGGAGATGACGACGGTGCGGTCCGAGGTCCGGCCTGCTGCGCCCGTTGCCCTCTCCAGCGCCTCTGTCTATCCCGAGCGGGCGGCGGCGGCGTTCGAGTTGGCCGCGGAACTCGGATACGACGGCGTCGAGCTGATGGTCTGGACCGACCCGGTGAGCCAGGACGTCGCCGCGATCGACCGGCTCGCCGAGCGCCACGGTGTGCCGGTGCTGGCCGTGCACTCGCCCTGCCTGGCCATCTCACAGCGCGTGTGGCACTCCGACCCGATCGTCCGCATCCGTCGGTCCGTGTCGGCCGCGGCCACCCTCGGGGCGCGCACGGTGGTCGTCCACCCGCCGTTCCGCTGGCAGCGCAAGTACGTGGCTCAGTTCGCCGACGAGGTGGCACGCGCCGGGGAGCATGTCGGCGTCGCACTCGCGGTGGAGAACATGTACCCGGTCATGCGTTCCACCGTGCGCACGGTGCCCTACAGCCCGGGCTACGACCCCACCGACGTCGGGTACGCGCACTACACGCTCGATCTGTCGCACACCGCGGCCGCGGGCTCCGACGCGCTCGCCATGCTGGAGCGAATGGGCAGCGCGCTCACCCACGTCCACCTGGCCGACGGCAGCGGGAGCGCCCGCGACGAGCACCTTGTGCCGGGACGTGGCACCCAGCCCTGCGCCGAGGTCTGCGAGCGGCTCACCGCGAGCGGGTTCGGCGGGGTGGTCGTCGTCGAGGTGAGTACGAGGCGTTGCCGCACGCGCCAGGACCGCACGGAGCTGCTGGCCGAGTCGTTGCTGTTCGCGCGGCTGCATCTGCAGCCGACGGCCGACGCCACGCGGGCGAAGAAGGCCGCGCACACCGGCTGGTAGACAACGTCACATCGCAACCGCTGGGGTCTGGTGCCCTCGCGGTGATAGTTCTGGTAAGTGCATCTTCGCGATCGACATCCTGCCCGCGGTGGCGGTGCGCGGTGACGGCCGGCGCCGATGTCCGCTCGGCGGCCAAGCCGTTCAGTGAGGCCACGGCCCTCGAGCCCCTCGGCGACGGGCGGTACAAGGCGGACCTCGGACGGGACTGGTCCTTCGGTCCCAAGGCGCACGGTGGCTTTCTGCTCGCGCTGCTCGCGAAGGCCGGGTTGGCCCGGCTCGACGCGGAGACGCCGGGAGCGGCCCCCGACCCACTGTCGGTGTCGGCGGACTTCCTGCGCGCTCCGGATCTCAGCCCCGTGGAGCTGGGCACCGAGGTGCTCAAGGTGGGCCGCACGGCCTCGGTGGTGGCGGTCCGGATGATCCAGGACGGCAGGACGATGCTGGCGGCCACGCTGACCGCAGGCCGGCTTCCCGACGACGAACCGCGCTGGGCTGACCTGCCCGACCTGCCCGCCGAACCGCCTGCTGACGCCACCGACCCGAGCGCCGGGCGCGCGTCGAGCTCCCTCCACCATGCGTGCGATCTGCGGCTCGACACCCCCACGCTCGCGTACCTCCGCGGGGAGCGGGGCCGGCCGGTGCTCCGCGGCTGGGCCCGTCCACACGGGGAGCCGACGGACGTCCTCTTCGCTCTCCTGGCCGGCGACATCCTGCCGCCGTCGGTGTTCAACCTGGGCGAGGCGGGCTGGGCGCCCACGGTGCAGCTCACGGCCCTCGTGCGGGCCCGTCCCGCCCCGGGGTGGCTGCGCATGGAGGGGCGGTCGAGCGCCCTTCTCGGCCCCTGGTTCGACGAGGACGTCACCGTGATCGACTCGGCGGGCAGGCTCGTCTGTCAGGCGAGGCAACTGGCTCTCGCTCCGCTCGCGCGCTGACCGGGAGCGGCCGACGAGGGCGTCCGCGCGGCGCGGGCTACCGTCACGTGCATGACACGGATCGCGGTGCTCGGAGCGGGGAAGATCGGAGAAGCGCTGCTGGCAGGCCTGCTCGCCGCCGGCCACGGCGCCGACCAACTCGTGTTCACCGAGCGACACCCGGAGCGGGCCGAAGAGCTGACCGCGCGTCTCGGGGTGGCTGCGGCCGACGTGGCCGCCGCCGCTGAGATCGCCGACATCATCGTCGTGGCCGTCAAGCCTCAGGACATTGCGCCCGTCCTCGCCGAGCTGAGGCCTGCTCTGCGACCCGGCACGCTGGTGGTCTCGCTGTGCGCGGGGCTGCCGACGGCGCTCTTCGAGGGCGCGCTGCCGGCAGGCACGCCTGTCGTCCGGGTCATGCCGAACACGCCGATGCTGGTGGGCGAGGCGATGAGCGCCATCTCCCCGGGCAGCCACGCGGCCGACCACCACCTCGCCACGGTGGAGAAGCTGCTCACGTCCGTTGGCCGGGTCGTTCGCGTGCCGGAGTCGCAGCAGGATGCCGTCACGGCGCTGTCCGGCTCCGGGCCGGCGTACTTCTTCTTCCTCGTCGAGGCGATGATCGACGCCGGGATCCTGCTCGGATTGCCCAGGGCGGTGGCGGCCGACCTGATCATCCAGTCGGCGTTCGGGGCAGCCCGCATGCTGCGCGAGTCCGACGACCACCCGGTGATCCTCCGCGAGGCCGTCACCTCTCCGGCAGGCACGACGATCGCGGCCATCCGGGAGCTCGAGCGGCACGGGGTGCGGGCGGCGCTCATCGCAGCGATCGAGGCGGCGCGCGACAGGTCGGTCGAGCTGGGCAGGGCGGCGGAGCAAGGCTGATCATCCCTCCGAGGGGGGTGCGGCCGGGCGGTGCTGACCCTTCGGACGGGCACTAGGCCCGAACGGCCTAGTGAGGTCACCCTGACGCGGGGCTGAATTCCGCCCCGGAGTGCCCTGGGGGTGTCGAAGCCGTCACAAGGGCACCGCTAAGCTCACGGGGAACATCTGGAGCCGTACCCGGCCGCAGCCGGGGACGTCCGGTGCGACCACGAAAGCGGTGATCGGATGCCGTCCGAGCCCCCTGAGATCCACCTCGCGCAGGTGCAATTCCTGACGGTGGCCGAGGTCGCGGCGATGATGCGGGTCTCGAAGATGACGGTGTACCGCCTGGTGCACGGTGGGGACCTGCCTGCCGCACGTGTCGGCCGTTCGTTCCGGGTGCCCAAGCGCGCGGTCGAGGAGTACCTCCGCACCGCGTACTTCGACGCGGGTTGAGGACGCAGTAGAGCTGACGTACGGCTGGCGGGCGCAAAGCGGTGTCAACTGCCCGGTAGAGTGGGCGCCCGGTCATCGCCCGGCCAGACGCGCGCCCGTCGCGCGGTAGCCGTCCGGGCACACCGCACACATCAGTGGCCCTCCTCGGGCCGCGCCACGACCAGGAAGGGTCGCCACGCATGGGTTCAGTCATCAAGAAGCGCCGCAAGCGGATGTCGAAGAAGAAGCACCGCAAGCTTCTGCGCAAGACCCGCGTGCAGCGTCGCAAGCTCGGCAAGTGATCGCAGCGGCCGGCGCCCGTGTCGCCGGCCGCGCCGCGGTTCACCCGCTGGTGGTGCGATTGTCGCCCGCATCGGTGTGCCCGCTCACCTCGTGCCCTTTGGAGCCCCCGGGGGTCTAGCATCGGTCACTCGATGCATCCGATCGCAAGCCTGGGGTAGAGCCGATGACGCCATCCGTCGTGCTCGTCACCGGGGTCAGCCGTTTCCTGGGTGGTCACCTTGCCGCCCGCCTCGCGGCCAACCCCGCTATCGAGCGGGTTCTTGCCGTCGATACCGTGCCGCCCCCGCGAGATCTACTGCGTCGGATGGGGCGTGCCGAGTTCGTTCGCGCCGACATCCGTAACCCGCTGATCTCGAAGGTCATCTCCCAAGCCTCTGTCGACACCGTCGTCCACGCATCGCTCTCGGCCAACCCCGGCTCGTCCGGTGGCCGCACGACGATGAAGGAGATGAACGTCATCGGCACGATGCAGCTTCTCGCTGCGTGCCAGAAGGCGCCCACGGTGCAGCGGATGGTGCTCAAGTCCACCACCGCTGTGTACGGCTCCAGTCCGCGCGACCCCGCGATCTTCGACGAGTCGATGACGCCGAAGGACCTCCCGTCCGGCGGCTACGCGAAGGACGCCGCGGAGATCGAGGGCTACCTGCGTGGGTTCGCGCGTCGCCGTCCTGACGTGTCGGTCACGGTCCTGCGGTTCACCAACTTCATCGGGCCCCGCATCGACACCGTGTTCACCCGCTACTTCTCGCTGCCCGCCGTCCCCACCGTTCTCGGTTACGACGCGCGGGTGCAGCTGCTCCACGAAGAGGACGCTCTCGCCGTGCTCGAACGAGCGGCCAGCGAGGACATCCCCGGCGTCTTCAACGTGGCCGCCGACGGCGTGCTGCTGTTGTCGCAGGCCATCCGCAGGGCCGGCCGCATACCCGTCCCCGTCCCGAGCCCCGCGGTCGGGCCCGTCAGCCGCGTCTTTCGCAGCGCGCGGCTGGTCGACTTCTCACCGGAGCAGATGCGGCTGCTGAACTTCGGCCGCGTGGTCGACAACAGCAGGCTCAAGCACCAGTTCGGATTCAGCCCGCGCTGGACCACTGGCCAGGCCTTCGACGACTACGTGCGTGGTCGCGCGCTGCGCCCCGTGCTGGGTCCGAAGCAGGTCGAGTCGCTCGAGCGACGGGTACTCGCCGCTGCGAGGACTCTGCGATGACTGCGATGACTGCAATGACTGCGATGACGGGCACAGCGCTTGCGCGTAGCGCCGGTCGAGCGTGGGAGCTTGCGAGCGAATCAGTGTCACAGCGCTTGCGCGTAGCGCCGATCGAGCGTGGCGGGGGAGTGCGATGAGGGAGCGTGCGAGCGAATCAGTGTCACAGCGCTTGCGCGTAGCGCCGATCGAGCGTGGCGGGGGAGTGCGATGAGGGAGCGTGCGAGCGAATCAGTGTCACAGCGCTTGCGCGTAGCGCCGATCGAGCGTGGCGGGGGAGTGCGATGAGGGAGCGTGCGAGCGAATCAGTGTCACAGCGCTTGCGCGTAGCGCCGATCGAGCGTGGCGGGGGAGTGCGATGAGGGAGCGTGCGAGCGAATCAGTGTCACAGCGCTTGCGCGTAGCGCCGATCGAGCGTGGCGGGGGAGTGCGATGAGGGAGCGTGCGAGCGAATCAGTGTCACAGCGCTTGCGCGTAGCGCCGATCGAGCGTGGCGGGGGAGTGCGATGAGGGAGCGTGCGAGCGAATCAGTGTCACAGCGCCTGCGCGCAGCGCCGACCGAGCGCAGCGAGGGAGTGCGATGAGCGAGGACATAGCGATGACACAGCGGCGCAGGTCCGTCCGGCGTGAGGGGTTTCCGCCGCCGGGTACTCGCGCCAAGGCATCAGCAGGGGAGGGAGCCGTGTCCGAGGCCCGCATCATCCCGCTGCATGCCACCGACGACGAGGTGCTTCCGCGGTGGCGCCCCGGCGAGTCGAGCGGTCGTTCCGCCGCCGCCGCTGCGGATGACGACGCGGATCTCGGTCTGCCGCGCGAGCCGGACGCCGAGCCCGAACCGGCAGCCTGGGAGGAGGCGCTCGGCGAGACGCTCGCGTTCCTCCGGCGCCGGCTCTCCGGTGACTACGCCGTCGACGACTTCGGCTTCGACGCCGACCTCACCGACAACCTGCTGCTCCCCGCCTTGCGGCCGCTTTACCAGAAGTGGTTCCGCGTGGAGACGATCGGCATGCGGAACGTGCCGGACATCGGTGGTGCGCTGGTGGTGGCCAACCACTCGGGCACGCTGCCGCTGGATGCGCTGATGACGGCTGTGGCCTTGCACGACGACCACCCGGCCCGCCGCCACCTGCGGATGCTCGGCGCGGATCTGATGTTCCGGCTTCCCGTGGCCGGATCGCTCGCCCGCAAGCAGGGCAGCACCCTGGCGTGCTCGCCGGACGCGGAGCGGCTGATGTCCTCGGGCGAGCTCGTCGGCGTGTGGCCGGAGGGCTTCAAGGGCATCGGCAAGCCGTTCCGGGACAGGTACAAGCTGCAGCGGTTCGGCCGCGGCGGCTTTGTGTCGGCCGCGCTCCGCACCGGTGTGCCGATCGTGCCGTGCTCGATCGTCGGCGCCGAGGAGATCTACCCCAAGATCGGCGACCTGAAGCCGCTTGCCCGGCTTTTCGGAGCTCCGTACTTCCCGGTGACGCCACTCTTCCCGCTGCTCGGCCCGCTCGGCCTGATCCCGCTCCCGTCGAAGTGGTACATCGAGTTCGGCGAGCCGATCCCGACCGACACGATCGATCCCGCGGATGCCGACGATCCGATGACGGTGTTCAACCTGACCGACCAGGTGCGTGAGACGATCCAGCACACCCTCTACCGGCTCCTGAGTCAGCGCCGCAACGCCTTCCTCGGCTAGCGCTTGCGGGCCGCGAGACCCGCCGCCACGGCCCCGGCGATGGCACCGACACCGATCACCGACGGCACACCGATGCGCGCTGCCTTGCGGCCCGTACGGAAGTCGCGGATCTGCCAGCCACGTTCCTTCGCGACGTCCCGCAGCTCCGAGTCGGGGTTGACGGCGACGGCCGTGCCGACGGCCGAGAGCATCGGCACGTCGTTGACCGAGTCGGAGTAGGCCGTGCAGCGGCGCAGGTCGAGACCTTCCGTGACGGCGAGCGCGCGCACCGCGTGCGCCTTCGCCGGGCCGTGCAGGATCTCGCCGACGAGACGCCCGGTGTAGATCCCGTCGACGCTCTCGGCCACCGTGCCGAGAGCGCCGGTGAGCCCGAGCCGTCGCGCGATGATCAACGCGAGCTCGACGGGTGTGGCCGTGACGAGCCAGACCCGCTGCCCGGCGTCGAGGTGCATCTGAGCCAGCGCCCGCGTGCCGGCCCAGATCCGGTCGGCCATCAGTTCGTCGTAGATCTCCTCGCCCAGCTCGGTGATCTCCGAGACCCCACGCCCGGCGACGAACGACAACGCGGTGTCGCGGCCGGTGGTGGTGGAGTACGCCGTCTCGCGGCCGCCCACCCGGAACTTGAGCTGCTGCCACGCGAAACCGGCGAGGTCGGCGGTGGTGAAGAACTTCCGTGCGGCGAGCCCGCGCGCGAAGTGGAAGATCGATGCGCCGACCATCATCGTGTTGTCGACGTCGAAGAACGCGGCGGCGGTGAGGTCCGTGAGCGGAACGTCGGGCGGGCCGGTATCGCCTGCCGCAACAGCGGCCGCAGCCGCGGCCTCGCCTGCGCGCACCGCGGGATCGGACGAGTGGGCGGCCTCGAGCACTCCGGGCGTCTCCGCGGCACCAGCCAGCTCACCGGAACCGATGGGTGAGAGGGGCTCGTCGGGTTCGTCTTCTGCAACCACGTGCGAGGCCTCCGGGTGCGGTTCGGGTCCCTCCCCAGCCTACTGGGCGGGTCCGGTCGGACAGTGCGTATCGGGCGGCGGGACCGACGACGAGACCGCCGCAGAGGGTCTCTCCGCGGCGGTCTCGTGGGTGTCTCCGGTTGATCGGCAGGTCAGCCGATGGTGATTCCCGGCATGCCCGGAAGCAGCGGGGGCAGCGTGACCGGGGGCAGCAGCCGCGGCAGGCCCGGCGCCGGCGTGTCATCGTCGTCGCCGTTGCCGTCGTTGTTTTCCGAGTTGCGCGACCGTGTGGTCGTGGACGTGTCGTCCCGGTCCGACCCCTCGTTCGAGTCATTGCCGAACAGGTTGCCGTCGGAATCGAGATCAGGCAGCAGTGAGGGCGGCTCGTCGGCCCCGGGCGTCTGCGTCACGTCGCTGGTGGGGTCGTCGTTCTCGCCCGGCGTGGTCGAGGACGGGTCCTGGTCGGTCTGGTGACGCCCGTTGCCGCCGGTGGTGCCCGTCTCCGGGGCGTCCGAGTCGTGCGGCCGCGGGGCGCACGCGCCCGCGGCGGGCAGCGGGCCGAGGTCGTCGGTGCCGGAGGTGACCTCCGAGCAGGACGAACGCGCGGTCAGCGCCGTTGTGCGTCCGACGAGCCGATCGAGCAGCTTGATGGCGCCTTCGGCATCGGCAGCCGCCGTGTCGGGCAGGGCGGGACGCAGCGTGGTGAGCCGGTCCGCCTCTTGGGAAGCCCAGCTCTGCAGGTCACCGAGGGCCGTGGTGTCGGCGGTGCTGCTCTTGTCGGCCTTGAGCAGGAGTCGTGAACCCTCGCCTGCCGCAGCGTCGAACTCCTGGATCGCGGACGCGTACACGTCGGGGGCGACGGGAGCCTGCGGAGTGCGGTCGACCAGCTTCTGCACCTCGTCGAGCCTGGTGGTGGCGATGTCGAGGTGGCGCCGGGCCTTGGCCGACTCGTCGAACGTGAGAGCGAGGCCTGCGGACTCGGCCACCCGCTTCAGCGCGTAGAGGTTGTCGCCGGGAAGCGCGTCGCGGCTGGCGAAGACGCCGCCGCCTGCGATGGCGAGCAGCATGACCAGCGCGGCCGAACCCACGAACACCGCCCTGCGGCGCAGACCGCTGCCTGCCGGAGTGGTGGCGGGGCCGCGCGAGCCGCGGGCGCGGCCGGCGGGCCTGCTCACGGTGCGCCGCGAGCTGTGCCGTCCGGGCCTGCCGGCCGGTGCGGACGGTGGCGTCCCCTCGGCCGTCGCGGCCTCGGTCGTCGTGGCCTCGACCGTGGTGTCGCCGCCTTCGTCGCCGCGCCCGGTGTAAGCCGGCAGCTTGCTAGTGACGGCGGAGGCGTTGACACCCTCCTGTTGTGCCGGGAAGGACGGCTCGTTGATGCGGCCGAGCGGAGCGGTCTGCTCCTCGGCCGACGGTGGTGGCACCGGCGGCTGGGGGCCTCTCGGCCTCCGGTCACCCTGCTCTGCGGCGAGCACCGCCATGAGCCGCTGCTTCGCGCGCGCCTTGGCGTCCGGGTCCGGCGCGAAGGCCGCCCCTCGGGATCGCAGCATCGCCACGATCTCCAGCTCGCGGGCGAGGTCGCCGTCACCCGCGAAGCCGGGGGGTGTCCCCTGCTCCACGGCGGCGGCGAACCGCTCTGCGTCCTTGCCCTGTCCGGCGGGCATGTTGGCCGTCCTCACTGCATCCCTGCGCTGTCAGTCTGCGCGCCGCGGTGGTGCGTCGCGGCGCGACGTTCAGCTGTACAACGAGCCGTCGCCCGGCCGGTTACGGGAGCGGGACCGTTCACCGCATTGAGTCGTTCATTCGCCGCACCCGTAACAACCTGGATGACTTGTGCGATATCGCGCCCACTCATCGGATGCCCTCCGGTAGCAGCTGGGCGAGTCTGCGGACCGCGCGGTGCTGGAGCGCTTTGACGGCCCCTTCGTTGCGATCCATGATCTCTGCCGTCTCGGCCACCGAGAGGCCCTGCAGGAACCGGAGCTGGATGCATTCCTGCTGGTCAGGGTTGAGCTTCTTGACGCAGCGCAGCAGCTCGTCGTTGGTGGCGCCGTCCAGCACCTGCTGCTCGGGCCCGCTGGTGCTGGGCGAGAGCTCGATGATCTCGTTGGTGGTCTGCTCCAGCCGGTACCGGCTGGACTTCACGTGGTCGAAGATCAGGTTGCGGGCGATCGTGACGAACCACGCACCGATGTCCCGGCCCTGGTAGCTGACCGAGCTGATGCGGCGAAGGGCCCGGACGAACGTCTCCTGGGTGATGTCCTCGGCGAGGGTGCGATCGCCCATTCGGAAGAGGACATACCGGAAGACGACCTCGTAGTACCGGTCGAACAGCTCGCCGAAGGCGACCATGTCGCCGTTCTGGGACGCCTTGACCAGTGCCCAGGCCCCGGTCTCGTCGGGATGCCCGTAGGACTCGGCTGACTGCGCTGACTGCGCGCTCGCTGTCACGGAATGGTCCGAGCCGTCGGTGTCGTCGGAACCGTCGGTGCGCTCGCCGGGGCCCGCGGGGTGCCCGGAGGGCGCGAGGAGCGCACCGGCCGGGCCGGGCTCGGAGCTGTACGGCCGCTGCCTGGGGAGCGGTGGGCCGTCAGGGGGAGCAGGGCGCGGCGGCCTGCGGGGCGCGCCGACGCGGGGAGCGGTGGTCGGGGGCATTTCTACCTCTCCAGCCGCCGGGTGACGGGCGGTCTCAGTGGGGAGCAACCGGGGCTGACGCGAGAACCGGGTCATGACTCCCGGCTGGTCCTGCAGCCGTGACTGACAGGACGCCGCGGGACAACCCGCGGTGTGCTGGCGGCAACGGTTCGCATGCCACTCCCTTGGGTGAGTCTCGCGGCGATCACTGAGTGTCGGAACGTCGAGTCGGGTGTAGCGGCGGAGCATACGACCGGCAAAGTGGGGCGAAGCAGGCACCACCGCTCGCCGTGGCTACGTTCCGGTGAGTGGACGACTACCGGCGGTCAGCGTCACTGGTCGCTGCGTGTCGGTCAGGCGCAAGGGTTGCGCGTTTGCGATGAGCGTCGTCACGGCCGCGCCGCGCGGTTCGTGCCAGACTTCGCCGCAGGCTCCCCCGCCCGCAGCGCCGACCCCTGGAGAACCGTGTACAGCCCGACCAACCGCCGCGAGGAGCGGGCACCGGCCCACGTCGCCGATCTGGTGACCCGGGCGGCGGCCCGAGTGCCGAAGCATCCCGCAATCGTGGACGTGAGCAGCGGAATCACCATGACGTGGGCCGAGTTGGACGGTGCCGTCTCCGCGGAGGCCGCCCGTCTGCGCGGTGCCGGGGTCGCCGCGGGTGATCGGGTGCTCGTCCGGCTCGGTAACGAAGCGGGTTTCTGCGTGGCGCTGCTCGGTGCGCTGCGCGCCGGAGCCGTGACCGTGCCGTTCGGCCCGATCGGCGTGGCCAGGGAGCTCGAGGTCGTGCTCGCCGACTGCCGTCCTGCCGTCGTGGTGGCTGCGGAGGGTGACGACACCGCGCGGACCTGCGCCGCCGCCACGGGCGCCACGGTGATCGCTCCGCCCGATCTCGGGGCACGGGCCGAGGTTCCCGCCGCCGGCGTCGGCGGGGACGGGGAGGAGATCGCCCTCCTCGTCTACACATCGGGCACCACGGGCAGCCCGCGCGGCGTCCGGCTCTCGCACCGCGCGTTGCTCGCCAACCGGGAGCAGACGGCGGCGCTGCGGCCGTCGCCGGTCATCCCCGTGGACCGCGTGCTGCTCTCGCTCCCGCTGTTCCACATCTTCGGACTGGCCGCAGGCCTCCTGCAGGTCTGCTGGGCGGGCGCCACCCTCGTCCTCGTCGAGCGGTTCGAGCCCGCCCACGTCGCCGAGGTGCTCGTCGAGCACCGGGTGAGCGTGCTGGCGGGCGTGCCGTCGATGTTCCGGGCACTTCTCGACCTCCCGCCGGACGAGCTGCGCGCGGTCAGTGCCGGCATCCGGCTATGCACGTCTGGCGGCGCGCCGCTGCCCGCGGAGTGGTTCGCGGACTTCCGGGCGGCCACCGGGCTGACGATCGTGGAGGGGTACGGCCTCACCGAGGGAGGGCCCGTGCTGACCACCACGGCGGTGGACGGCGGCGGGAAGCCCGGTTCGGTGGGACGTCCGCTGCCCGGCGTCGAGCTGCGGCTCGTCGACAAGGACGGCGTCCCGCTCGACGGCGAACCCGAACCCGACCTCGGCGACCTCGACGACCTCGATCTGGACCACTTCGACACCCACGACACCGGTCTGGTCGCCGTACGGGGGCCGAACCTGTTCTCCGGGTACTGGCCCGACGGTGCGGGTGGCCCGGACGAGGAGGGCTGGTTCCGCACCGCCGACGTCGGCTTCTTCGACGCCGAGGGCGACCTGGTTCTCGTCGACCGCTCGTCCGACGTCGTGGTCGTCAACGGCTTCAACGTCTACCCGCGCGAGGTGGAGCAGGTGCTCGAGGAGCTCCCGGGCGTGGCGGAGGGCGCGGTCGTCGGGGTGCCGCACGACGTCACCGGCGAAGAGGTCAAGGCAGTCGTGGTGCGGGCCGAGGGTGCCGAGCTCACCGAGGAGGACGTGCGCGCCCACTGCGCCGAGCGCCTGGCTCGGTTCAAGGTCCCCACGGTCATCGAGTTCGTCGACGCGCTTCCGCGAACCCCCACCGGCAAGGTGGCCAGGCGGCAGCTGGCGGGTCAGTCGTGACGGCGGCGGACGGGACCGCGGTGCCGAAGGTCGTGCTGTACACGCGGGAGGGGTGCACGGCCTGTGCCGCGGCCGAGGCCGACGTGGCCCGGATCTGCGGCGAGCTCGGCCACAGCTGGGCCGCCGTCGACGTCGACTCCGACGCGGAGCTGTGCGCCGAGTACGGCGACCGGGTGCCGGTGATCGTGATCGACGGCAAGGAACACGGGTTCTGGAGGGTCGAGGAGGCGCGCTTCCGCGCCGCGCTGTCCTGAGTGGAGCGGTGTGACCTGCGGACCGTCCGCGAATCGTCATGGTTCGGGCGGCCATCCACCAGCCCGCAGGGCCACACTTCCTCTGTGAGCACGACGACCACGGTGCCGCCCCGGCCGGCCGGGGCGACCCGCGCCCGCATCCCGCGCGGCTCCGCCGTGCTCGTCGGCGTGCTGGCCGTCGCCGCGGCGATCGGCTTCGGGCACCTGGTGGCCGGCTTCGTCTCGCCATCGTCATCGCCGTACCTGGCGGTCGGGGACACGGTGATCCGCTACGCGCCGCAGCCCGTCACCGAGTTCGCGAAGACCGCCTTCGGCACCTCGGACAAGGCCGTTCTGCTGAGCGCCATGGGGGTGATCCTGCTGGCCGTTGCGGCGGCCGCGGGTCTGATCTCACGGAGCAGCCGCACCCCGGGTGTGCGCGTGGTCGTGGTCCTGGGCGTGCTCGGGCTCCTCGCCGTGGTCACTGCGCCCGTCTTCTCCCCGCTCGACGTCCTCGCGCCGCTGGCATCGATGGCCGCCGGTGTCGGGGTGTTCCGGCTGCTGCACAACCTCGCTCTGTCGCTCGACGATCCGCCGTCCGCGTCCGGGCCGACGGCAGGGGTGTCGCGCCGGGCGCTCCTCATCGGGTCCTCCGCCGCCGTGGGTGCCGTCTCGATCGGAGCGGGCATCGGTGGGCAGGTGCTCGGCCGTGGTGTCGTCGAATCCCGTCGAGCCGTCACCGCTTCGCTCGCGACGCTCCGGCCGGCCCGGCCCGCTCCCGCGATCCCGCCGGACGCGGCCTTCCCACAGCTGGGCACCCCGACCTTCCTCACGGCGCCCGCGGACTTCTACCGGATCGACGTGGCGCTGCGGCTCCCGCGGCTGCGCGCCGAGGACTGGTCGATGCGTATCCACGGGATGGTCGGCAAGGAGCTCACGCTGCGGTTCCAGGACCTGCTCGACCGGCCGCTGGTCGAGCGCACGATCACGATGACGTGCGTTTCCAACCCGGTCGGCGGCAACCTGATCTCGACGGCGAACTTCATCGGTGTCGATCTGCGCGACCTCCTGCTGGAGGCGGGTGTCCGGCCGGGCGCCGACCAGTTGCTCAGCACCAGCACGGACGGCTTCACGGTCGGCACGCCCATGTCCGTGTTGCTGGAGGAGGGCCGGGGCGCGCTGCTCGCGATCGGCATGAACGGCGAGGCCCTGCCACAGGAGCACGGCTTCCCGGTGCGCATGGTCGTCCCCGGTCTCTACGGCTACGTGTCGGCGACGAAGTGGGTCACCGACTTGGAGGCCACGACGTTCGCCGCCCGGAGCAGCTACTGGGTCGACCGCGGGTGGGCCGAGCTGGGGCCGATCAAGACCGAGGCGCGGATCGACGCCCCGCGCTCGTCCGCGTCCGTACCGGGCGGGAGGGTGACGCTGGCCGGCATCGCCTGGTCGCAGCCGACCGGGATCAGCAAGGTCGAGATCCGGGTGGACGGCGGGGCGTGGCAGGAGGCCGAGCTCGCAGCCGACGTCAGCGGGGACACCTGGCGGATGTGGCGCGCCGACGTGACCCTCGCACCGGGCAGCCACACCGCACAGGCCCGGGCCACCGACGCCGACGGCAACACCCAGACGGAGACCGTCGCCGACACGGTTCCGGACGGGGCGACGGGATGGCCCGCCACGACGTTCAGCGTCACCTGAGCCGGACTTCGCGGCCGCGATCTGCCGTCGGCCGCGCCTTTCCTGCCGCTCGGCCGATTCGGCCGCTGTTCGTCAGGCGACGCGCGATGGGGGAGGCGCTGTGCCGTGACGGCAGCGTGACGCGCAGGATGTGAACCACATTCGACGAAGCAGAACGTGGTGGCGACGCGTCCGGGGCGACCGGAGTGCCCGAGGAGGAACATCCGTGCGACAGACCCGGCGCCTGGCAGCACTCGGAGCCATGACGGTCCTGGCCGTGGCGCTGGCAGGTTGCAGTGCCTCCGAGGTGCCGCCCACGCCCGCTCCGACCAGCGCTCCGGACGCTGCCGCACCGACGTCCGGCGCGGCCACGGCCGACGACGGCGTGACCACCGTGGACGAGGTGTTCGGTCCGGGATGCAGCACGCTGCCGCAGGGGGACGCGCCGGGTTCGGCGGCCGCGATGGCGGGCCTGCCCGTGGCCGCAGCCGTCGGCTCCAACCCGTCGCTCACCACGCTGGCTCGCGCGATCTCCGCGGTGCCCGGCCTGGCCGAGACCCTGAACGCGCAGCGAGACATCACCCTCTTCGCCCCATCCAACGCCGCGTTCGACGCGACGAGAGCCGCGCTCGGTGACGAGGCCTACAACGCGCTGATGGACGATCCGCAGCAGCTCAGCACGCTGCTCTCGTACCACGTCGTCGCGCAGCGTTTCGACGCTGCAGGGCTCGTGCAGGCGGGGACCACCCCCGAGCTCACGGGCGGTGAGGTGACCATCGGCGGCACGGCCGGGGCCCCGACGCTCACCGGCGGCGACGGCACACAGGCCACGGTGCTGTGCGGTGATCTCCCTACGAAGAACGCCACGTTGTTCGTGATCGACAAGGTTCTCCGGCCGGCCGATTGAGGGCCCGGTGCTGCCCGGTTCGACCTCGTGGAACGCGACCGACCCCGTCTCGTCGCGGGCTCCGCTCGGCGGCCCTTCTTGGATGTTGCGCACGATGAGCGGGCATCGTGGGGCGACTACCGGTCGTGACGTGCCGAACACCCACCCGAGCACGACCAGGTTCAAGATCGCAACTTTGTGCGTGCCTTCACAAGCGACTACCGTGTATTCCAGTCGCCGTCAACGCCCGATCCCGGGGTACTCGGCCGGGTGCATCGGCCCGTGGGTGTGTGGTTCGGTCGCCCGAGTACGCAGCAAGAAATCCGAGTACAGCACCATCGAGGAGACGTGAGCGTGACGAAGCCGCCGCAGGCCGGCTCCGAGGACGCAGCCGCCGCGGGGCTGCGGGCCATTCCCGAGGCCAGTGTCGCGCGGCTCGCCCTCTATCTCCGGATGCTCGGCGAGCTCGCCGAGCAGGGCGCGGAGACGGTCTCCAGCGACGAGCTGGCCGGCGTCACCGGGGTGAACCCGGCCAAGCTGCGCAAAGACCTCTCCTACATCGGCTCCTACGGCATCCGCGGTGTCGGCTACGAGATCTCCGCGCTGGTCCGCCAGCTCGAGCGCACACTCGGCCTGGACCACCTGCAGGCCGTCGCGCTGGTCGGGGTGGGAAACCTCGGCCACGCGCTCGCGGGCTACACCGGATTCGGCGGCCGCGGGTTCCCGGTCACGGCACTGTTCGATGTGGATCCCGACCTCGTCGGGATCCACATCAACGGCATCATCGTCGAGCACGTCCGGTCGATCCCGCAGATCTGTGCGGAACGCGGGGTCACCATCGGCATGATCGCCACTCCCGGGCCGGCCGCCCAGGGCGTGTGCGACCTGCTCGTCGGCAGCGGCGTCCGCTGCATCCTCAACTTCGCCCCGGTGGTGCTGCAGGCGCCACCGGAGGTCGAGATCCGCAAGGTCGATCTGGCCGTCGAGCTCCAGATCCTGGCGTTCCACGTGGCACGCAGACGCCTGGCCCAGCAGGACGGGGCCGTGCTCGACGGCCAGGTCAACGGACACGCGACGAACGGTTCCGGAGGGATGCTCACGTGAGCGTCTTGGTAGTTGGTCTCTCGCACCGCAGCGCTCCGGTGGAGGTGCTGGAGAGAGCCGCTGTGGTGGCGGACGAGGTACCCAAGCTGCTCGACGAGATGCTGCGCGCCACACACGTGTCCGAGGCCGTGCTGCTCTCCACGTGCAACCGCATCGAGGTCTACGCCGTCGTCGACGCGTTCCACGGCGGTCTCGCCGACGTCTCCGCAGTGCTGTCCCGGCACGCCGGGATGCCGCTGCCGGAGCTCACCGAGCACGTGTACGTGCACTACGCGGGGTCGGCCGTGCAGCATCTGTTCGCCGTGTCCGCCGGGCTCGACTCCATGGTCGTCGGCGAGGCGCAGATCCTCGGGCAGCTGCGCAACGCGTACGCCGCCGCCGACAAGGTGGGCACCGTCGGCCGCGTTCTGCACGAGCTGGCCCAGCAGGCGCTCCGCGTCGGCAAGCGGGTGCACGCGAGCACCGGCATCGACTCAGCGGGCGCCTCCGTCGTGTCCGAGGCTCTTGCCGACGCCGCTGCCGCGCTCGGGGGGAGCCTGGCGGGCCGCCGGGCGGTCGTCGTCGGCGCGGGCGCGATGGGCTCGCTGGCCGCTGCCCACCTGCGGCGCGCGGAGGCCGCCGAGATCGTCGTGCTGAACCGCTCGCCGAAGCGCGCCGCCCGTCTCGCGGAGAACACCGCAGCGCAGGGCACCCCGGCCCGGGCCGGTGGACTCGACGCCCTCGCCGGCGAGCTGGTGGACGCCGACCTCATGATCGCCTGCACCGGCGCCGTCGGCACCGTGGTCGACGAGGCCACCGTGGCGGATGCCGTCGCCGGCCGGTCCGCGCGCCCGCTCGCCGTCTGCGACCTCGGTCTGCCCCGCGACGTGGACGCGGCGGTCGCCGCTCTCCCCGGCGTCACGGTGATCGACCTGGTGGCCCTGCAGCGCAGGCTCTCCGACGGCCCGCGCGGCGCGGCCGTGGCCGCCGCTCAAGAGCTCGTGGCCGAGGAGGCGCAGGCCTACCTGGCCGCACAGCGCTCCGCCGAGGTCACGCCCACCGTCACGGCACTGCGCAGGCGCGCATCGGAAGTGATCGACGCCGAGCTGCTGCGGCTGGACTCCCGCCTCCCTGACCTGGACGCCCGGGTGCGCGACGAGTTCACCAAGAGCGTGCGGCGTGTGGTGGACAAGCTCCTGCACACCCCGACGGTGCAGGTGAAGCGGTTGGCCGAGGGGCCGGACGGCGACAGCTACGCCGCTGCGCTGCGCGCTCTGTTCGAGCTCGACCCCCAGACGCCTGCCGCTGTGGCCCTCCAGCGCAGCGGTGACGTGATCGCCGCCCTGGAGGCTCGTACCGAGCCGGCAGGTCCGGAGGAGGCGACCGGATGACTCTTCGTATCGGTACGCGGCCCAGCACTCTCGCACTGGCGCAGTCCACTCTGGTCGCGGAGCGGCTGCGTTCGGCCGGGTACGACGTCGAGCTGGTGGAGGTGTCCACGTCGGGCGACCGGTCGATGGTCCCGGTCGCCGAGCTCGGCGTGGGCGTGTTCGTGTCCGCGCTGCGCGAAGCGCTGGTGAGCGGCCAGGTCGACGTGGCCGTGCACTCCTACAAGGATCTGCCGACCGCGCCCGACCGCCGGCTGCACCTGGCGGCGGTGCCTCCGCGGGAGGACCCCCGCGACGCACTGGTCGCCCGCGACGGGATGGTGCTCGGCGAGCTGCCGCCCGGGGCGAGGGTGGGCACGGGGGCGGCGCGGCGGCGGGCGCAGCTCGACGCGCTGGGTCTCGGCATCGAGGTCGTGCCGATCCGTGGCAACGTCGACACGCGCGTCGGCAAGGTGCACTCGGGCGAGCTCGACGCCGTGGTCGTGGCCGCGGCCGGGCTGCGCAGGCTCGGGCGCATCGACGAGGCCACCGAGCTGCTCGACCCACTACAGATGCTTCCCGCCCCGGCCCAAGGTGCACTCGCGGTCGAGTGCCGGGCCGACGACCTGGAGCTTGGTCGTGCGCTCGCACTGGCGCTCGACGACGAGTTCACCCGGGCCGCCGTCATTGCGGAGCGCGCGGTGCTCGCCACGCTGGAAGCAGGGTGCAGCGCGCCGGTCGCCGCACTGGCCGACGTGGTGTCCGACTGGGAACCGATCGCCGGACCGAACGGCGAGGAAGAGGACGGACGCGCGGTGGACCGCCTGTCGCTGCGGGCCGTCATCGGCACGACCGACGGAGGCCTGTTGCGCGCCTCCGTCACCGGAAACATGGACGACGCCGAGAAGCTCGGAGCGGCCCTGGCCGCCGAGCTTCTCGACATGGGGGGCTTCTCCGCCCTCGGAGAACAGCTGGATCGGGAGATCTGATGAACCGAGCACCGAGTACCCCGGGACGGGTCGCCTTCGTGGGCAGTGGCCCCGGCGATCCCGGCCTGCTGACCGTCCGCGCGCGCGAGGCTCTCGCGAATGCGCCGTTGGTCATCACCGATCCGGATGTCCCCGAGATCATCCTGGGCCTGGTCGCCGATGGCGCCGAGGTGCGGCCGGCGGTCGGCCAACCGGCCGACGTCGCCCGCGACCTGGTCTCCGAGGCCCGCTCCGGCCGTACCGTCACGCGGCTGGTCAGCGGCGACCCGCTGACCGTCGACTCGGTGGTGCAGGAGGCCATCGCGGTGGCTGCCGCCGACGTGCCGTTCGACGTCGTGCCCGGTGTGCCTGCCGGCACCGCCGTTCCGGCCTACGCAGGCGTGCCGCTGGGGTCGGCGCACATCGAGGCCGACGTCCGCGCGGGCGTCGACTGGCCCCGGCTCGCCGCGGCACCGGGCACGCTGGTGCTGCACGCCTCCCCGTCGCACCTGTCGGAGGTGGTGGGCGCCCTCACCGAGAACGGGATCGCCGCGCAGACACCGGTGGCCGTCACCGCGGGGGGCACCGCCACCACGCAGCGGACGGTGCAGGCGACGCTGGCCACGATGGCCGCCGAGGCGGCCGATCTCGAGGGCCAGCTGGTGGTCACCGTCGGCCCCGAGGTCGGGCTGCGCAACGAGCTGTCCTGGTGGGAGTCGCGCGCGCTGTACGGGTGGCGCGTGTTGGTGCCCCGTACCAAGGACCAGGCCGGAGCGATGAGCGACCGGCTGGCCGTGCACGGCGCCACCGCGGAGGAGGTGCCGACGATCGCCGTCGAGCCGCCGCGGTCGCCCACGCAGATGGAGCGGGCGGTCAAGGGGCTGGTGGACGGCCGCTACCAGTGGGTGGTGTTCACCTCCACCAACGCCGTGCGCGCGGTGTGGGAGAAGTTCGCCGAGTTCGGTCTCGACGCCCGCGCCTTCTCCGGAGTCAAGATCGCCTGCGTCGGCGCGGCCACCGCCGAGAAGGTGCGCAGCTTCGGCATCGTGCCCGAGCTGGTGCCGTCGGTGGAGGAGTCGCAGGAGTCCTCGTCCGAGGGGCTGCTGTCGATCTTCCCGCCCTACGACGACGTGCTCGACCCGGTCGACCGCGTGCTGCTGCCGCGCGCCGACATCGCCACTGAGACGCTCGCCGCCGGTCTGCGCGACCGCGGATGGGAGATCGACGACGTCACCGCGTACCGCACGGTCCGCGCGGCGCCGCCGCCCGCCCCGATCCGCGAGGCGATCAAGACCGGCGGGTTCGACGCGGTGTGCTTCACCTCGTCGTCCACGGTGCGCAACCTGGTCGGCATCGCCGGCAAGCCGCACGCTCGCACGATCGTCGCGTGCATCGGCCCGCAGACGGCCGAGACGGCCCGTGAGTTCGGCCTGCGCGTCGACGTGCAGCCCGACGAGGCGCGCGTGCCTGCCCTGGTCGACGCCCTGGCGGCACACGCTGCCCGGCTCCGTGCCGAGGGTGCCCTTCCGCCCCCGAAGAAGGCGAAGGCCCGCCGCCGCTGAGCCCGAGTGAGCGGCACTTCCGCCCGACAGGTCGAGCGGAAGTGCCGCCGCTCGCGGTCACATCAGCTAGATATCCCGGACGATCCGAGCCGGGCTCACCGGCTACCCGTGCATCTGCCCGCTGTAGCGGCGCGCCCGCATTTGCCGGCCCGACGCGGGACGGGCGCTCAGTAGTTCTTGACCACCGACCGTGGGACGGTCCGCCACCGCCTGCGCCCGTCCGGGTCGACGACCGGTGGCTCCACCAGCAGGACCGCCTGGCCGCCGAGCAGGACGGGGCGTACCCAGTCGCCGAGCTCGATGAGCTCGCCCGCCGTAGGTTCCTGCTGCTGGTGGTCGCGGACCTGGTCGATCGAGACGAGGTCGAGCAGGCTGCCGGCGGTCATGTCGCCGCTGATCTCGCGGATCCCCGGCATGAACAGAAACAGCCCGTCGCCACCGGAGAGATGCAGGCCCACGGCGGCGAGCGCGCCCAGTACGCCGTCCTGCGTGCCGCCGTGACCGCTCAGGTGCACGCCCGTCTCCGCCGCCAGCGTCCGCGCGCCCGCCGTGACCAGCACCTCGCGCTTCGCCCGTCGACCGAACTCGACGAGCTGCTCCCGCCGGCTGCTGCCCTCGGGCAGGTCAGGAAGGACCGCCACGGCCAGCCCTGGGTCGGCAGCGGGTGGGCAGACTCGCTCGAGGAACCTCCCGGCGATCTCGACGACAGCGGGCACCACGGCCGCGGGATCAGTGGCCAGGCTGCGCCATGCGATGCACGCGCTGGAGTTGTGGGACGTGTAGGGGATACGCGGGTCGACCAGTAGCTGATGACGGGTGGCGCCCGCCGCGCTGCCGAGCTCCGCCTCCTCCAGCTCCGCGATCAGCTGCCGGCAACGCCGGCCGGTACCCGGGCTCGTGAGGTCGTCGGTGTCGTCGATGCCGATGAGCAGGTCGACGCCAAGCAGTGCTCTTCCGCTGGTCACGGGTTCGCCACCAGAGCGGTCACGTCGCGCACCCACCGGTTCGTGGGCAGGTCCGCGCCCGCGAGTTTGACGGTGCCGCGGTTGGTCACGGCGAGGATCGGCCGCGCGGCGAGGTCCGTGGCGGACAGGGTCTGGGCGGGATCGCGACCCTCCACCCGCAGCACCGACACGTCCGCCACTCCGGCCTTGTCGAGAACGCTACGGATGGTCGGGCCGGTCTGGACCTGGTCGCCCGCCGACTGGGGTGTGTCCACGTCCACCTGCTGCAGTGTCTGCAGCGCGGCGAGATCGAACCGGGCGAGCTCCCGGTCGCCGTCCCGGATCACCACGGCTCCGTTGCTCGACTCGTCGCCACCGGCGCCTCCACCGGTGCCGGCAGATCCGCATGCGACCAGGGCCGCTGCCAGAACAAGGCCGACCACCGCTGTGTAACTCCGCCGCATCCGCGACTCCTTTGGAGTTCAGTCCTCATATATGAGGGGTTACATGCGAAATGGGTTCGCAGGTGCGGTTCTATCATGGTCATCGGGAGCTATGCTGCCGACATGAAGTCCTGGGCTGTGCCGGCCGTCTCGAGCGGTAGCCGGGCAGCGGATCGCGCTCGAGATCTCGCACTGCCGCTCGTCGCCGTCGCTGGGATCGTGGCGGTGGCCGACCTGCGCATACCCGTCGGGCTGCCCGGTCACCGAGGGCTGATCTGGCTGACGCTGCTCGCCGCCGTGGCGCTGTCGGTCCGCCGGCCCGGTGTGGTCACTGCCGTCGGTGCGGCCTCGACCGTGCTCACTTTCGCGCTGGGCAGCACCGTGGGCGACCCGCGGTATCTCGCCGCAGCGATCCTCCTGGACGCGACACTGGCCATCCCCATCGTTCGGCGCCATCCGGTGCTGCTGGCGCTCGCGGCATCGCCGATCCACCTCGTCGCGCTCGTCGCCCCGTTGCTGGGCGCGGTCGGAGTCGGCGGCGCGCTCGTCGGGTTCGGTTCGGGGCTCGCGACGAAGGTGGGCTTCCACCTCGCCTTCGGCCTCGTCGCAGGACTCCTCGGGTGGACGGTCGCGGCCGCCCTGCGGTGCTCCTGGACCCGCGGCGAGGGAGTGCCCGCGCGGAGCCGAGTTCGTCCCTGACGAGCCGGTGCGGCGGCCTGGGTGATCTCCCCGCTCCGGGCCGTACGTAGCGGATGCCTCGCACCTTTGCCCGCCGTGGCGGGAGCGCCACCGGAGGAATGAGCGACGCTCGCGGACACAGCATTTCTTCTGCCCGCGCCTGCCGGCGGTCCGCCGCCGGGTCGTAGCCTGGCTTCATGGCCTTCCCAGCTCATCGGCCGCGGCGACTGCGATCCACTCCGGCCCTGCGCCGGCTCGTCGCCGAGATCGACCTGCGACCCCGTCACCTCGTGCTGCCGATGTTCGTCAAGGAGGGCGCGAACGAGCCGGTTCCCATCGCGTCGATGCCCGGAGTCGTCCAGCACACCCGCGACTCGCTGCGGAAGGCGGCCACCGAAGCCGTGTCCGCCGGGGTGGGCGGGCTGATGCTCTTCGGCGTGCCCGAGCGCCGGGACGCCACGGGTTCCGCGGGCGTCGACCCCGACGGGGTGCTGAACGTGGCCCTTCGCGATCTCCGAGCCGAGGTCGGGGATGCCACCGTGCTGATGGCCGACACCTGCCTCGACGAGTTCACCGACCACGGCCACTGCGGAGTGCTGGACGCCGAGGGCCGCGTGGACAACGACGCCACGCTCGCCGTCTACGCGGAGATGGCCGTGGCGCAGGCCGAGGCGGGGGCGCACCTGCTCGGCCCCAGCGGGATGATGGACGGCCAGGTCGGAGCCATCCGCGAGGCGCTCGACGCCGCAGGCCACGTCGACACCGGCATCCTCGCCTACACGGCGAAGTACTCCTCGGCGTTCTTCGGCCCGTTCCGCGAGGCGGTCGAGTCCCAGCTGCGGGGCGACCGCAAGACGTACCAGCAGGACTCCGCCAACGTGCGGGAGGCGCTGCGCGAGCTCGCGCTCGACCTCGAGGAGGGCGCCGACATGGTGATGGTCAAGCCCGCGCTCGCCTACCTCGACGTGCTGCGCGCCGTGGCGGAGACGGCCGACGTGCCCGTGGCCGCCTACCAGGTCTCCGGGGAGTACGCGATGGTGGAGGCCGCCGCGGCGAACGGCTGGCTGGACCGCGACCGCACGGTGCTCGAGACGCTCACCGGGATCCGCAGGGCCGGTGCCGACATCGTGCTCACCTATTGGGCCACGGAGGTGGCGGGGCGTCTCACTACGGAGTGAACTTGCGGGGCCGTGACCGCTTCGCAACGCTCAATACGGCCGATAGAAACCTGAATGCGACCAAGCGGGCGATACGATCGCGACCCTCGTGACCGATCGTGGAGGCTCGCAATGACGTACGACCCCGGCAACCCCGGCGATCAGCCCCAGCCGCCCGGCGGCCAGGGCTGGTCCGGGGGGCAGCAGCCGCCGTACCCGGGAGGGTACGGCCAGCAGCCTCCGCAGGGGTGGGGTCCGCCTCCCGGCCAGCCGCCTTACGGCGACCCCTCGGCGTACGGGCCGGGGCCAGGGCCAGGACCGGGGCCCGGCAACAGCCCGCAGGCGCAGGCCAAGGGGTTCTTCGCGGCCTTGTTCGACTTCGGGTTCAACCACTTCGCCACGCCGTCGGTCGTGAAGATCATCTATGTGGTCGGCCTGGTGCTTCTGGGGCTCGCCTACATCGGGTTCGTCATCGCAGGCTTCGTGCAGGGCGTCGGCCCCGGGCTGCTCGTGCTGATCCTCGGTGCGATCGTCGCGCTGTTCTACCTCACGCTGTTCCGCATCACGCTCGAGTTCTACTACGCCGTGGTCCGGATGTCGGAGGACATCCACCACCGGCGCTGAGACCTGCGTGGACAGCGAATCGGACCGGCCCTACGGTAACGCCGTGAGCAGCACACCGTCCGATCCCGGGCGTGGGGACCAGAAGCCTGAGGGCGGTCCTCACCGCGACGACCGTGCGGACGGCACGCAGCAACCTGCGCCGTCCGAGAGCCAGGCGGAGGGCGCCCAGTACGGCGCGCCCCCCGCCGGCCAGTACGGCGGTCAGCCGGGTCAGTACGACCCGTACGGCCAGCAGGCGGGCCAGCCGGGTCCGTACTACGGGCAGCCCGGCCAGTACGGCGCGCAGCCCGGTCAGTACGGGCAGCCGGGCCAGTACGGGCAGCCGGGTCAGTACAACCCGTACAACCAGCCCGGCCCCTACGGCGGCCAGCCCTACCCGGGCGGGCAGGGCGGCTACGCGTACAACCCGTACAGCACGCCCTACCCGGCCGGGCTCGACGAGGCCGACACCGCTCCCGTCGAGCGTCCCAGGATCATGATCCTGTCGTTGGTGTTCGTGATCCTCAGCGCGTTGCCCTTCCTGGGCATCGGACTCGTGCTGCTGGTCGCGGCGGACAACGGGGCGCAGGCCTTCGATCCCGAGCAGCTTCGCCAGATCGAGGAGGCCGGCGTCTCGGTCGCCGAGATCATCCGCGTCGCGGGCGGGGTCCTCCTTGCCGTCGCCGCGCTCTACATCGGGTTCGCCGTGCTCGCCTTCATCGGACACAACTGGGCCCGGATCATCCTGACGATCATGACGGTGGGGTTCACGCTCCTGGCGCTGAGCACCGTCTTCTCCGGACTCGGCGGCGACAACGCCAGCCTGTTGTTCATGCTGGTCGTCACGATCCTGTCGATCGCAGGCACCGTCGTCCTCTACACGCCGGACGCTCGTCAGTTCTTCGCCGGACGCCGCTGACCCGCACCCCTGCCACTTCGAGCACGACGCGGTGCAAGACTGGCGGCCGTGGGAAGCTCGCCTACCTCGTCCATCACCGATACCGGCGCCGGCACCTCAGGCCGCCTCTTCGAACGGGCCTGCGCCGCGATCCCCGGCGGGGTGAACAGCCCGGTGCGGGCGTTCACCTCGGTCGGCGGCACGCCACGCTTCATGGTCTCCGCCACCGGTCCGTGGCTCACCGACGCCGACGGCAACCGCTACGTCGATCTCGTCAGCTCATGGGGACCGATGATCCTCGGCCACGCGCATCCGGCCGTGGTCGAGGCCGTCCGCTCCGCAGCGGCCGACGGTCTGTCCTTCGGCGCCCCGACGCCGGCCGAGATCGAGCTAGCCGAGGAGATCATCTCCCGGGTCGACCCCGTGGAGCAGGTGCGGCTGGTCAACTCGGGTACCGAGGCGACGATGAGCGCGATCCGGCTCGCGCGTGGTATCACCGGTCGCCGGGTGATCGTGAAGTTCGCAGGCTGCTACCACGGACACGTTGACGCGCTGCTGGCACAGGCCGGCTCCGGCGTCGCCACGCTGGGCCTGCCGACCAGCCCCGGGGTCACCGGGGCCCAGGCCGCCGACACGGTGGTGCTGCCCTACAACGACCTCGACGCCGTCCGCGCTGTGTTCGCCGAGCGCGGTAGTGACATCGCCTGCGTCATCACCGAGGCCGCGGCCGGGAACATGGGCGCGATCGCGCCACGTCCGGGCTTCAACGCCGGGCTCCGCGAGATCTGCCATGCCCACGGCGCCCTGCTCGTGGTCGATGAGGTGATGACCGGATTCCGCGTGTCGCCCGGCGGCTGGTTCGGCCTCGACGGGGTGGCGGGCGACCTCTACACCTTCGGCAAGGTCATGTCGGGCGGGTTGCCCGCGGCCGCGTTCGGCGGTCCGGCCGCGCTCATGTCGCACCTCGCGCCCGCCGGGCCGGTGTACCAGGCGGGGACGCTGTCGGGTAACCCCGTGGCCGTCGCCGCCGGTCTGGCCACCCTGCGCAACGCCACCGCCGACGTCTACGCGGCGCTCGACGCGCACGCGGCCCGGCTCGGCACGATGATCGGCGACGCGCTGCGCGCCGAGGGGGTGCCCCACCGCGTCCAGTTCGCGGGGAACCTGCTCTCGGTGTTCTTCAGCGACGACGAGGTGCACGACTACGCGGGGGCGCAGGCCGCAGCCACGTGGCGGTTCCCGGCGTTCTTCCACGCGCTGCTGGAGCGGGGGGTGTACCCGCCCCCCAGCCCGTTCGAGGCGTGGTTCGTCTCGGCGGCGCTCGACGACGACGCCTTCTCCGTGATCGAGGCAGCCCTGCCGGCGGCGGCCAAGGCAGCGGCGACGGCCACCCCTCCGGCGGAGGCAGCACAGTGAGGCACCGCTGCTCCGCCATCGCGGTCGTGACGGGGCAGGCCACGGCGAGGGCCGGCGCGTGAGCAGCGGAGTGCGCACCGTCGTGCATCTGCTGCGCCACGGCGAGGTGTACAACCCCAGCGGGATCCTCTACGGCAGGCTGCCCGGGTTCCACCTCTCCGAGCACGGGCACAACCAGGCCGAGATCGTGGCCAAGGCGCTCGCCGACGCCGACATCACGGTCGTGCACGCCTCGCCGTTGCAGCGTGCGCAGGAGACCGCCGCGCCGGTCGCGGCCGCCCACGGCCTGGAGGTCATCACCGACGAGAGGCTGATCGAGGCGGACAACCGCTTCGAGGGGAAGACGGTCTCGGTCGGCGGCGGGGCGCTGCGCGTGCCGCGGTACTGGCCGCTCCTGCGCGACCCCTTCACGCCCTCCTGGGGTGAGCCGTACCTGCGCATCGCCCACCGCATGCTCGCCGCGGTGCACAGCGCGCGCACGGAGGCGGAGGGACACGAGGCGGTGTGCGTCTCGCATCAGCTGCCGATCTGGACGCTGCGCCGGTTCGTCACCGGCCAACGGCTCTGGCACGACCCCCGTCGCCGCCAGTGCGCACTCGCGTCCCTGACGTCGCTGGTGTTCGTCGGCACCGAGCTGACCCAGCTGCAGTACAGCGAGCCCGCCGGCGGCAGCAGCCCAACGGTGACCGGCGCATGAGACGGATCGCGATCGCCGTGGCCGCAGCCCTGTTGCTGCTGGTGGCCGGGTGTTCCACCACGAAGGATGCGGTGGACGAGGGCACGAACTTCGAGTTCGTCGCACCTGGCGGGCAGACCACGATCCTGTACGACCCGCCGTCGAGCCGCGGCCGGGCGCCCGCGATCAGCGGACCGAGCCTGCTGCACGACGGTCAGACCGTCGGGGTGAGCGACTACCACGGCAAGGTCGTGGTGCTCAACATCTGGGGCTCGTGGTGCGGCCCGTGCCGGGTGGAGGCGCCCGAGCTGCAGAGCCTGCAGGACCAGACGGGGGCCGTCGTACTCGGTATCGACGTCCGGGACGACCGGTCCGCGGCCACCGACTTCGTCCGTGACCGGAGCATCACGTTCGACTCGATCTTCGATCCCCCCGGCCGCAGCCTCGCCGCGCTGAGCGGCTACCCCCGCAACACCGTGCCGTCCACGATCGTGATCGACCCGCAGGGCAGGGTGGCTGCTGTGTATCTGACGTCGATCCGGGTGAGCGAGCTGGCCCCGCTGGTGAAGCGTCTGCAGGCCGAGCAGGCCTGAATCGGTCACCCGGTCGGAACGGTTCGAAACCGTTGATTCACTACACGTTGTAGAACCCGGTGCGCGCGGCGCCGGGCGCCGGGCCTACGCTCGTGGTCGATGGACCCCACGACCACCCTCGCGGTCTCCGGCCCGCTGCTGCTCGCGGTCGCCGTCGCCGTGCTGGCGGGGGCCGTGAGCTTCGCGTCTCCGTGCGTCGTGCCCCTCGTGCCCGGATACCTCGCGTATCTCGCGGGGCTGGTGGGCGCCGACTCCCCGCCTGCCACGCTCGCCGAGGCGCGGGAGCAACGCAGCGGGCGATGGCGGGTGGCCGGGGCGGCGGCGCTGTTCGTGGCCGGGTTCACGGTCGTCTTCGGAGCCATTCTCGTCGGCGTCGTCTGGTTGTCCGACGCGCTGGTGGCCAACCAGGGCGTACTGCAGCGGGTCGGTGGCATCGTCATGATCGTGATGGGGCTGGCGTTCGTCGGGCTCATCCCCGTGCTGCAGAACGAGCGCCGGGTGCACTGGGTGCCGCGGCTCGGGATCTGGGGAGCGCCCCTGCTGGGTGCGGTGTTCGGCCTGGGCTGGGTGCCGTGCATCGGCCCGACGCTCGCCGGGGTCGTCGCGGTGGCCGCAGGCACCGGCGGTGGCTCGTTACGCGGCGTCGTCCTCACGGTGGCCTACTGCGCCGGGCTCGGCGTGCCGTTCGTGCTGATCGCGCTCGGGGCGGCGCGGGCCGTGCGCGCCCTCGGCTGGTTGCGCCGCCACACACGTGCGATCCAGATCGCCGGCGGGGCGCTCATGCTGGCCGTCGGGTTGCTGCTCGTCAGCGGTCTGTGGGACGGGCTGCTCGCCCAGCTGCAGACCTCCGTTGCCGGCTTCACCCCGGTGATCTGACGATGGCGACCTCGACGGAACTGGCGACTCGCCCCCCGGAGAAGGGCGACCCGCGGCCGGCGAACGGGTGGATCGCGATCCTGCGCAACGCCTGGCGGGCGCTCACGTCGATGCGGACGGCGCTCATCCTGCTGTTCCTGCTCGCGCTGGGTGCGCTGCCGGGCGCGCTGCTGCCGCAGCGCTCGCTCAACCAGCAGCTCGTCGACCAGTACTTCACCGACCACCCGACGATCGCGCCGCTGCTGTCTCACCTCGGCTTCTTCGACGTCTTCGCGGCGCCGTGGTTCGCCGCGGTCTACCTGCTGCTGATGGTGTCGCTGGTCGGTTGCGTCCTTCCCCGGACCATCGAGCACGCGAAGGGCCTGCGCGCCGCACCCGTCGCGACGCCGCGCAACCTCGCCCGGCTGCCGCACCACGCCACCGCCACCCTCGACCTCTCCCCGGACGAGGCCGCCGAGCGGGTGCGCGGCAGGCTGCGTGGCTGGCGCAGGACGGAGAAGGAAGCCGGCTCCGGTCGCACGATCTCTGCGGAGAAGGGCTACCTGCGTGAGGCCGGCAACCTGCTGTTCCACCTGAGCCTCATCGGACTGCTCGTCGGGTTCGCCGGCGGCAAGCTGTACGGGTACGAGGGCCAGGTCATCGTGATGTCGGGCGGCGGGCAGTTCTGCAACACCGGCATCCTCGGCTACGACTCCTTCCAGGCCGGCCTGCGAGTGGACGGCACGAATCTCACGCCGTTCTGCGTGCAGGTGAACGACTTCGACGCCACCTACCAGCCGAACGGGCAAGCCGAGAGCTACCGCGCCGCCATCGGTTACCAGACCACGGCCGACCTGCAGTCCGGTCACGTGAACCAGTGGCGGCCCTACCAGCTCGAGGTCAACCATCCGCTGCGCCTGGACGGCAGCCGCGTCTACCTGCTCGGCAACGGGTACGCGCCGAAGTTCACGGTGACGTTCCCCAACGGGCAGCAGCGCACCGGCGAGATCCAGTGGAAGGCCGTCGACCAGAACACGATGCTGTCGGAGGGCGCCACCAAGTTCGAGCCGCCGGGCGTCACCGACGAGCAGCAGCGCCGCTCCAGTCAGCTCGCCATCACGGGACTGCTCGCGCCCACGAGCTCGCGGGGCAACGTCGTCACGTCGGTGTTCCCGGCGCTCGACGACCCAGAGGTCGCGATCGACGTGTACCGCGGGGACCTCGGGCTCGACGACGGGCGCGGTCAGTCGATCTTCGAGGTGGACCAGAGCCAGATCGACTCCGGTGCGCTCAAGCGGATCGTGCGCACGAACCTCGTGCCGGGCCAGTCGGTCACGCTCGACGACGGCACCACCGTGCGCTTCGACAGCGTGCAGAAGTGGGTGTCCCTGCAGGTCAGCCATGACCCGGGGCAGGACGCCGTGCTCGTGTTCGCCGTGCTCATGCTCGTCGGGCTGGGGTTGTCGCTGAGCATCCGGAGGCGCCGCTTCTGGGCCAGGCTCGTCCCCACCGCGGACGGCACCCGGACGGTCGTGGAGATCGGTGGCCTCGCCCGCACCGACCGGGCGGGCTACGGCGAGGAGTTCGACCGCATCCGCGCGGATCTCCTGGGTGGCCCGGCCGATGGCGATTCCCCGGCGGCTGATGCCCAGACCGGTGATTCCCCGGCAACTGATTCTTCGGACGACGATTCCCCAGGGCTCGATTCTCCCGGCGAGGATCTTCCCGCAGGCGACTCCCGTCAGGACGCCTCCCACAGCGGCAGTTCGCTCGGCGACAATTCCGCCGCCGACGGCTCGGTCACGGCAGCGAAGGACGGCTGATGCTCTCCGAATTCGCCCTCTACAGCGATCGCCTCTTCATGGCGGCCGTCAGCGTCTACGTGCTCGCGATGGTTCTGCACGGCGCCGAGTACGCGGTGCAGAGATCCGCGAAGGCGGTACTGGTGGGTGCCGGCGGTCCGGCACTCGACACGAGGTCCGACGAGCCCCGGCCGGACGCCCCCGCCGGCCGCAGCCGGGCCGAGCGCTTCGGGCGGATGGGCGTGTCGCTCGTCGTGCTCGGGGCCGTGCTGCATGCCGCGTCGATCGTCCTGCGCGGGCTCGCCGCCCAGCGTTGGCCGCTGGGCAACATGTACGAGTTCACCTCGGCGATCTGCCTCGCGGCGATCGTGGCGTGGCTCGTGATGCTGCGCCGGTCGCCGGCAGCACGCCCTGTCGGGCTCTTCGTGCTGTTGCCCGTGGTGATCCTGTTGTTCCTCGGCGGCACGGTGTTGTACGCGCCTGCCGCGCCCGTGATGCCCGCGCTGCAGTCGTACTGGCTGGTGGTGCACGTCACCACGGTCAGCATCGCCTCTGGCCTGCTGATGGTGCCCGGCGTGGCCAGCCTGCTGTTCCTGCTGCGGCGGTCCGGTCGCCTGGCCGACTTCGCCGACAAACTGCCGAGCGCCGACGCGCTCGACCGGCTCGCCTACCGCGTCACCATCGTCGCTTTCCCGCTCTACACATTTGCGATCATGGCCGGCGCGATCTGGGCTGAGGCGGCATGGGGCCGGTTCTGGGGCTGGGACCCGAAGGAGACCGTGGCATTCGTGGCCTGGGTCATCTACGCCGCGTACCTGCACGCCCGCGCCACGGCAGGCTGGCGTAACGGCCCGGCGGCATGGGTGAACGTCGCCGGTTTCGCCGCCATCGTCTTCAACTTCTTCTTCATCAATATGGTGGTTTCCGGCTTGCATTCCTATGCCGGACTCGGCTGATCGGACTCGTAACACTCGCACTGGCGCGTGTGGCTCGACCGGACGCATGAGCGCGACTACCGTCGGCCTTTGTGCAGGTGATCAGCGGTCGGCCTGGTGGGATGTCGAATGACGGAGCGTAGCCCCGGGGACGATCGCGACTACCCGGACGGCTCCGTGGGTCGTTATGTACGCGAGCGCTGGGGCACCCTCCCCAGCCGCACGCCTCCCTCCGGAAACCCGGCTGTGCCGGAACCCGACCCGCCGGGGCCGACCTCCGCACCGGTGATGCCCGCCGCGCCGGCGGATGCCTCGCCCAACGGTTCCGGCGCCGCCGCCGGGATGCCGTGGGGCCATGCGGTTCCCGGCGGGGACCGGCCGTCCGACGCGCAGGCCACGCCTCCGCATCCGTGGCGCTCGAGCGGGGCGGGCCCGCGTAGCCGCGGATGGACCGATCCCGCCGCTGTGGCTGCGCAGGAGGCGCAACAGGCGCGTAGCGGGTCGGACCAGCGTCATCAGGAAACGACGGACCTCTCGTCGGCCCGCCTGCTGCGTCAGACTCCGCGCCCCCCGCAGTCCGGGTGGCGCCTGGCGGTCTACAAGATGTCCGGGCGTTTGATCAACCCGGGTGAGAGCCCCTCCGACGTTCGACGGCGCGAACTCACCGCTCGACTCAACAAGCCTTTACTCGGCTGCTACAAGATCGCGATGCTCAGCCTGAAGGGCGGGGTCGGAAAGACCACCGTGACTGCCACCCTCGGTGCGACGTTCGCCTCACTTCGCGGCGATCGCGTGGTTGCGGTGGACGCCAATCCCGACCGCGGGACGCTCAGCCAGAAGATCCCGCTGGAGACCAGCGCCACCGTGCGCCACTTGTTGCGGGACGCGCAGCGGGTGCGTCGCTACACGGATGTGCGCGCATACACGTCGCAAGGACCGTCGCGCCTCGAGGTACTGGCCAGCGAGCAGGACCCAGCAGTCTCCGAAGCATTCAGCGAAGAGGACTACCGGCGCACCATCGCGCTGCTCGAGCACTTCTACAACATCGTGCTCACCGACTGCGGCACAGGACTCATGCACTCCGCCATGTACGGCGTGCTGGGCCTGGCCGACCAACTGATCATCGTGTCGTCGGGATCGATCGACGGGGCACGCAGCGCGTCCGCAACGATGGATTGGCTCGACGCGCACGGGCACGGTGACCTGGTACGGAACTCCGTGGCGGTACTCAACTCCGTGCACCGGTCCTCGGGCGGCGTCGACCTGGACCGGGTGGCTGAGCACTTTGCGGCACGTTGCCGAGCAGTGGTGCGAGTTCCGTACGACCCTCATCTCGAGGAGGGTGCGGAGGTGGATCTGGACCGTCTGGCGCCTGCGACGCGGCTTGCGCTTCTGCAGCTCGGTGCTGCGGTGGCGGATGCCTTCGAAGGTGCCTCGGTCTGACGGCGGTCCGGTGGCCGCAGTGCCACAGGCCGCCGCCTGATGGGTTTCACCGCCGCTTCATGAGCGACGTCGTTCAGTGGTGGTGAGCCGGAGCGCCCCGGCCGCAAGGGCCGGGGTGCCAGCTCAGGCGCCGGGAGGGTCGTCCCGTCGCCGGACTCTCTCGTCGAGTTGACGAAGGAAGTCGGGGTCATCATCAGGACCGCTGACCCGTGGCCTCCCGGAACCCGTGATGGGCCGGCGAGGGGGTTGCGGAACCTGCGAACTGCTGGTGCTCATCGCTTTCCACAGCACCAGAGCGATGACCGCGGCGCCGACGAACGCGATGAGGAACAACACTCCAACCACCTCCGGCGTCGAGGTTAGCGGAGCAGAGGCGTCAGGGTGGCGGAGAGCCTGATTGCTGTCCGCACCGTCACGCGCACAGCTACTACCAGGGCGCTCAGGGGCGCGACGGCGGTAACGTGGCCTCACTGGTGAGGTCGGCCAGCATGCTCCGCACCTCCGACTCCCGGAAGCGACGGTGTCCGCCGGGAGTGCGGATGGAACCGATCCGACCGGCGGACGCCCAACGCGTCACGGTCTTGGGATCGACGCGGAAGAGAGCCGCCACCTCGCCAGGGGTGAGCAGGCGCTCGTTGCTGCTGGCCTGAGTCGTCGTGATTGTCATGTGGACCTCCAGAGCCGCGGGGCGTTTCCGGGCCATCGTGACACCTGGGACCCCACGTACTCGAACGGTTGTCCGGAGGTAAAGGGCTCTTCAAGGACGAACCGGACACGAATCGGACACCGCAACGCGTCGCCATCCGGCGGACGTAGGCTCACGATATGACCTCGCCACCCACCGGGCACCCCCCCGCGGGGCAGCGACTGGGTCTCGCTGCCACCGTAGGGCTTTACGCGCTGGCCCGGCTCGGTCTCGTTGCCATCGTGACGGCGATCATGCTCCTGACGGGCACGCCGTTCCTGATTGCGCTGCTCATCGGCCTGATCGTCGCCCTGCCGTTGTCCATGGTGCTCTTCCGCGGACTGCGCAGCCGCCTCGACACGGCGCTGTCGGAGAGCCGTAGTCGGCGGTCGAGAGAGCGTTCCGCATTGCGGGCGCGGCTGCGTGGTGAGGGGGATCTCCCCGCCGCACCGGGCTCAGGCGACCTGCCCGAGCGCCAGCCCGATTCCCGTGAGGACTGACCAGGCGAGCAGGAGAATGCCCGTTTGGGACAACACGCGAATCAGTTTACGACCGGATGCCCCGCTCAGGACCTCGCGCGCCAGCATCACAACGAGCGGCAGAGTCAGCAAACCGAGCAGCATCGGCCAGCTGCGCAGGCCCGCTAGCAGCGACAACAGCAGTGGCACGGTCACGAGTGCGACGTACAGGCGGCGGGTGTCGGTGTCGCCCAGCACGACCGCGAGCGTGCGCTTACCCACAACAGTGTCTGTTGGGATATCCCGCAGGTTGTTTGCAACCAGCACCGCACATGTGACCATGCCCACTCCGACGGCTGTGACGATCGCGAGGGGCCCGGGCGGACCGCTCTGCGTGAGCACCGTTCCCAGTACCCCGATGGGGCCGAAGAACACGAAGACCGCCACCTCGCCCAGGCCGGAGTAGCCGTAGGGCCGCTTCCCGCCGGTGTAGAACCACGCCCCTGCGATGCAGAGGGCGCCGACGGCGATCAGCCACCACTGCTGGCTGAGTGAGACCAGCGTGAGCCCGGCCAGTGCTGCGATCGAGAGAACGACGATCGCGATGGTCCGCACCGCTGCCGGTTCGGCGGCCTTCGACCCCACCAGCCGCAACGGGCCGACCCGCTCGTCATCGGTGCCGCGAATGCCGTCGGAGTAGTCGTTCGCGAAGTTCACCCCGACGACCAGCGCCACCGCGACGATCAACGCGAGCACGGCGCGCCCCGGCGCGACGACGCCTGCGCCGATCGCCGCGCCCGTGCCGGCGAGGACGGGGGAGACGGCGGTCGGCAGGGTGCGGGGGCGTGCGCCCTCGATCCATTGCGCGATGGTGGCCACGGGCAAACGTTATCCGGCTGGGGTGCCGGTGTTCACCGGTGCACCGGCGGCTCCCGTCGTGCAGGCCGTCACCGCTCCCAGGTCGGGCACCGCCGCCGCGTCGAGGTACTCGGCGGTGCCGATGCGCAGCCACCGGTCCGTCCCCTGGCCGACGGCGCACTGCACGGGCACCATGGCCTGCTGCGCGACGATCCCGGTCACCTCGGCGCCCGCGTGCGGAGCCGCCAGCACCTTCGGGGTGCCGACAACCTTGGACAGACGCTCGGAGCCGGTCCACAGGTAGTCCACCGTGACCCACGCGTTGTCGTCGAGTTCGAGGGCGTCCCAGAAGAGCCCGTCGGCGAGGTCGATGCCTGCGGGGTTGAGGACCTCCCGGTCGGACTGGTCCTTCCCGTCGTTGTAGTCCTCCTTGTACGCGGCCTGGGCCTGTGGCAGGCCTTGGGCGAGGTCGGTCCACTCCTGGCGGACGTCCTCGGGGTTCCAGTAGTCGTCCCGCGTGTTCCACGGCCCGACGTCCCAGACCGGGGCGAACGCGCAGCGGCCGTTCGGCGCGCAGACCTTGACCGAGTAGTCGCTGGTGTCGCGGGGCGACAACCCGCGCCGCGACGGCAGGGCGACGAAGTGGTCGCGTTCTGTGATCACGTGCCCGTTCGCCGTCGTGCCACCGACGAGGCCTTCGCGGGTGGCGAACACGCGGAACTGGAGCGCGCCGTGCTCGCCGACGGGCGCGGCGAGCGGCCTCGTGGCGGGCCGGGCAGTGAGGGTGACACTGCGAACGGTGGGTCCGGCGCCCGGCGGGCCTGCGAGCACGAGCCTGCCCTGCACCTCGGACGAGGGTTCGGGCAGCTCCGCGACCAGCGCATCGGGGTCCGGCTGGGCGGGCACCCACTCGGTCCAGCCGCCGTTGCTGCGGCGGCCCCGCACGTCGACGACGGCCGTGCTGCCGGCGGGCACGTCGCCGACGACGGTGGCGACGACCTGGTCCGTCGGGGCGGGTAGCTGCTGGGACCGGAGCGTGAGCAGCCCGGTCGGCACAGCGGCGGCGCCCCTGGGCACCGGTGCGTCCTCGACGGGGGCGAGGAAGGCACCCGTGCCCTCCAACTGGACGGTCCCGCCGACGATCCGGACGCCCGCAGGATCGCCGGTGGCGAGGTCGGGTGCCCAGGAGGCGATGGCCACCGGTTGTGCGACCGCCGGTGTCGCCAGACCTGCCGATAGTGCGCTCGCGAGGACGAGTGATGCCAGTGGTGCTGCCGTCGCGACCAGGCCACGCATGGCGCTCCCTGTTACTCGTGTGACTGGAGTGGTCTACGAGGCGCAGCACATATCACGAAACTGTAGCGGTCAATCAACGGAGAGTGAGGGCCACGATGGAGTGGTCCTGTCCGGGTCAGTTCCCCGGGACCTGCTCCACGGCGAGAAGGGCCGCTACCGCGCGCCGGTCGGGCTTGCCCACGCCGCGCAGCGGGATCTCGGCCACGGTGCGCAGCAGCCGCGGTACCGCGGCCCGGCCGAGCTCATCGCGCACCGCGTCCCGGAGCCGGTCGAGGCGTGCCGCTGCCGGTTCGTCGCCGTCCGGGGGGTCCACGACGAACGCCGCCGCCACGACCTGGCCCCACTCCGCGTCCGGCAGCCCGACGACGCACGCTGCGCGCACACCGGGCTGCGCCACCAGCACGCGCTCCACCGCGGCAGGCGCCACGTTCTTCCCGCCGGTGACGATCACGTCGTCGGCGCGGCCGAGCACCTCCAGCCGGCCGTCGCGCCACCGGCCGAGGTCGCTGGTGCTGAACCAGCCCTCGCCGAACACCGCTGCGGTCCCTGCAGGGTCGCCGAGGTAGCCCTCGGCGAGGGTGGGGCCGCCCAGGCGGATCCGGCCGCTCTCGTCGATGCCGACCACGACCCCGTCCAGCGGGACGCCGTCGTAGACGCAGCCGCCCGCCGTCTCGCTCATGCCGTACGTGGTGACGATCCGTGCACCCACGTCGCGGGCGCGGGAGCGCAGCGCGGGTTCCAAGGCGGCCCCGCCGACGAGCACGGCGTCGTAGCTGCGCAGCGCTTCGAGAGCGGCGCCACCGGCGTCGAGGATCCGGGCGAGCTGGGTGGGAACCAGGCTGGTGCACCGCCTGCCGGCGGCGAGTTCTCCGGTGGCGGCCGCGAAGTCGGCGGGCCGGAAGCCGTCGCGCAGGTCCTGCAGCACCGGGGCTGATCCTGCGAGCAGGGAGCGCACGATCACCTGCACCCCGGCGACGTGCTCGGCGGGAAGCGCGAGCAGCCACGACGCGGGCCCGCCGAGCCGATCCGCGGTGGCCGTGGCGGACGCGCGCAACGCCGCGGCCGAGAGCACCACGAACTTGGGGTCACCCGTGGAACCCGAGGTCGGGATCACCAGCGCCACGCCCGGCCCGGGTGCAGCCGTGGGCGTCGCGGAGGAGCCGGGCGCCCGGGGCAGCAGGGCCGGGCCTCCGTCGAGCGCCTCCCGGAGCGCGGCCGCGAGTTCGGCGACCGCGGCGGGCGACCCGTCCACGGGCACGATCCGCAGGTTGTTCACCCGTTTGCCTCGCTATCGCTGTGAACCCGACGGCCCGTACGAGCGTGTGCTCAGTAGTGCCATGGAAACGGGGACCAGTCGGGGTCGCGCTTCTGCAGGAACGCGTCGCGGCCCTCCACCGCCTCGTCGGTCATGTACGCGAGCCGCGTGGCCTCGCCCGCGAAGAGCTGCTGGCCGACCAGCCCGTCGTCCTGCAGGTTGAAGGCGTACTTGAGCATCCGCTGCGCGGTGGGCGACTTGCCGTTGATCTCCCTGGCCCACTCCAGCGCCACCTTCTCCAGCTCCGCGTGCGGCACGACCGCGTTGACCATGCCCATCCGGTGCGCGTCGGCTGCCGAGTACTCGCGGCCGAGGAAGAAGATCTCGCGGGCGAACTTCTGGCCCACCATCCGCGCCAGGTACGCCGAGCCGTACCCGCCGTCGAACGAGCCCACGTCGGCGTCGGTCTGCTTGAACCGGGCGTGCTCGGCGCTCGCCAGCGTGAGGTCGGCCGTGACGTGCAGCGAGTGGCCTCCGCCCGCCGCCCAGCCGGGCACGACCGCGATCACCACCTTCGGCATGAACCGGATCAGGCGCTGGCACTCCAGGATGTGCAGGCGACCGGCCCGCGCAGGGTCGACGGTGTCGGCCGTGTCCCCGGAGGCGTACTGGTAGCCGGTGCGCCCCCGGATGCGCTGGTCGCCGCCGGAACAGAACGCCCAGCCGCCGTCCTTCGGAGAGGGCCCGTTCCCCGTGAGCAGCACACACCCGACGTCCGGGGTGGTGCGAGCGTGGTCCAGCGCGCGGTACAGCTCGTCGACGGTGCCGGGACGGAAGGCGTTGCGCACCTCGGGCCGGTTGAAGGCGATGCGCACCGTGCCGCCCTCCGGCCCGGCGGCCACGGCCCGGTGGTAGGTGATGTCGGCGAAGTCGAAGCCCTCGACCACCCGCCAGGCGGCGGGGTCGAACAGCTCGGACGGGGCAGCGGTGTTCACGAGCACCGACCCTATGTGGGACGCACGCCGGCCGGAGCCGCCACCTGCCCGTACGGTGCGTGCCGGCCGTGATCGGTGCCACGTCCCACGGGTTCACACCCCGCAGCGCCGGCCCGGTGTCCAACGCACCGGATCAGCGCGACTGCCGGTCCCGGCCGTTGTCGGCGAGGTGCGCGAGCAGGCGTTCCGCCGCACTCCCGGACCACTCGACGAGCACGAGCGTGGCATCGTCGCGCAGCTCACCTCTGCGGTGCTCACGCACGGCATGGGCGAGGCGGCGCAACGTCTCCGGAGCCGGGAGCTGCGCTGCGGCGGCATGCTCGGCCAGCTCGACGAGCCGGGCGACGCCGAACTCCTCGCCGGTCTCGTCCCTGGCCTCCACCACGCCGTCGGAATGCAGCAGGATCCGGTCGCCGGGCTCGAGGAACTCCTCACCGAGATCGTCGGGCTGGGGCATCATCGTCGCCACCCGCCCGAACGGCATACGGAGCACGGCGTCGAGCGTGCGCACGGCCTTTCCCCTGCGCAGCAGCACCGGGGGCGGGTGCCCGGCCACGAGGTAGCGCAGCCGGCCCGACTCCAGGTCGAGCCGGGCGAGCACGCCGGTGACGAACCGGTGGTCGCTGAACTGCTCGGTGAGCGCGGCGTCGATCCGGCGGGCGATGGCGGGCAGCCCGTGGCCTTCCCGGCGGGCGGAGCGGGAGGCCGCGAGCGTCACCGAGGTGGTGAGGCCTGCGCTCAGGTCGTGGCCGGAGGAGTCGAAGATCGCGAAGTCGGTACGCGCCGCCGCGACGGCGTAGTCGAAGGCGTCGCCGCTGACGTCGTAGGCGGGTTCGAGCACCGCGGCGAGCGCGAGCCCCTGACCGCCGACGGTCAGCGGGGGTAGGAGCTGCCAGAGCAGTTCCCCGGCCACCGACATCGGCCGGGAGCGCCGGGCCACGGCCAGCTCGTCGTTCTGCATGGCCTTGGAGACCGTGAGGTGCGCGACGAGCGCAGCGACCGCCAGGCAGTGCTCGGCCAGCACAGGGTCCGTGGAGTTCATGTGGGCGGGCAGCACCACCCGGCACACCCCGAGGCGTTCCGCACCGTCGATCAGCGGCACCCAGAGCAGGCGGCGACCGTCGTCGTGGCCGCCCTCGTGCACCGCGCCGAGCTGGTATGCCCGCCCGGCCAGCGTGCCGTCGATGCGCAGTGGGTCGCCTGCGCCGGCGCGCAGCGGGCGCAGATGCTCCTGCTCACGATCGGCGACGAACAGTTCCGGGTGCAGGTCCAGCGGGGCGAGAGCCGCCTCGAGCATGTCGCCCAGTGAGTTGCCGGCGATCAGGTGGGAGGCCGCGAGTATGTCGAGTATCGCCCGGTGCCAGCCGGGGTCCAGGCGTTCCACCACGTCCCGAACCTAGCGCGGGCGGACGCCCTGCCGGCCGGACCGGACCGCGGCGGTCAGCCCACCGGACGTTCCAGCGTGACCAGGAGCCCGTCCACCCCGCCGGGGCCGACCCGGCCCTTCACCTCGGTGGACGTGATGGCCTTGAGCTGCCAGCCCTGCGCTGCCTCGTCGTTCAGCAGCTTCTCCAGCTTGTCGGCCGAGAGCTTCCCGCCGATGAGGCTCTCGCGCAGCTGCAGGACCCGGTACTCGTATCGCGCCATGATCCAAGATTGCCAGCAATTCGTCAGTCGGCGAACGGGCCCCGGGCCGGGTGCCGCCGCTGGCAGGATCCCTCCCGTGCGAACCCTCTCCCAGGCCGCGGACGCGCCCCTCCCGTCCCGCCCCGGGGCGGCGGGGTGAAGCAGGTCCGGCAGACCGAGTCGGTCAACGCCCAGGTGCTGGACGCGCTGCGCGCGGCCGTCATCACGGGAGAGCTGCAGCCCGGCACGCTGCACTCGGTGCAGACGCTGGCCACGCAGCTCGGCGTCTCGCGCACGCCCGTGCGGGAGGCGCTGATCAAGCTGTCCCAGCAGGGCATGGTCCGCTTCGAGCGCAACCGCGGGGTGCGGGTGCTGCAGACGTCCTTGCACGACCTGGAGGAGGTCTTCGCGCTGCGCCTGCTGCTGGAGGTGCCGGCCACACGTCGCGCGTGCCGGCAGATCGACGAGGCAGGCCGCCGTGAGCTGCGCAGGCTCCACCAGGCGATGGAGCGCGCTGCCCGTGCCGGGAACGAGTACCGGATGTGGGAGCACGACCGCCGGTTCCACCTCGTGCTGCTGCAGGCGTCGGGAAACCTGCGGCTCGCCACGTACGTCGACGGGCTGAGGGACATGGTGCTGCGCCGCGGCGTCTCGACGGTGAGCCGGTCACGCAGCCTCGACGACATCGTGGCCGAGCATCGCGAGGTGCTCGACCGCATCGACGCCCGTGATGTGGCGGGCGCCGCCGAGGCGATGCGGGCCCACCTCCTGCGCACCGCGGAGCTGCTCATCGCGCAGGAGGCGGGGGCGCCTCCGGGCAGCGTCGACGTCGATCTGGGGTGGACCGGACCCTGATCCATGGTCGAGTGCGAATGCATTGACGAGTGGCATGCCACATGCCACGGTCGGCCCTGGTACGCGCTGGGCGCGCGGGCCGTATCTCAATGTCGAGAGGACCACGATGGCGACTGCGAACAAGGTGAGCGTGATCCCGTGCGGGGCGATGACCGCGGACCTGACCTGGTTGCTGTTGAAGCCGGGGCGCTCGATCGTCGATCGGAGCCACAAGAACAACCCGGCGCCATGGGTGGACGTCCCCTCCCACTGTGTGCTCGTGGAGACCGACGAGGGCAAGATCCTCTGGGACACCAGCTGCCCGCGTGACTGGGACGAGCGCTGGGGGCCGACCGGCCTGCAGGAGTTCTTCCCGTACGACAAGGTCTCGGACGACGAGTACCTCGACTCCCGCCTGAACCAGATGGGCGTGGGGCTCGACGAGATCGACTACGTCATCCTGTCGCACCTGCACTTCGACCACGCCGGCAACGCCCAGATGTTCAAGAACACCAACGCGAAGCTCGTCTGCCACGAGAAGGAGCGGGAGTTCGCCTTCGGGTTCGGTGGCCTGTTCAACGGCGCGCACCTCAAGACCGACTACGAGGGCCTCGACTTCCAGACGGTCTCCGGCGACACCGAGTTCCTACCCGGGGTGAAGCTCATCGAGACGCCGGGGCACACCGTGGGCACGATGTCCATGCAGGTCACCCTCCCCGACTCGGGCACGATGATCTTCACCTCCGATGCGGTCTACATGGGGGAGAGCTACGGCCCTCCCGCCACGCCCGCGGCCATCGTCAACAACCTGGAGCAGTTCTACGCATCGGTGGAGAAGCTGCGGGGCATCCAGGAGGACACCAACGCGACGATGGTGTTCGGGCACGACGCCGAGCAGATCCACCAGCTGCGCCTGGCGCCGGAGGGCTCGTACACGTGACGCCCGTCGACGTACTTCTTCCCGCGGAGGCGAAATAAATGACAGTGCCCGACGTGGAGCTCACCGAGGAGACGATCTTCACCTGGGGTGCGCCGCCCTTGAAGTTCGGCGCCGGCGCCTCTGACGAGGTCGGCTTCGAGATGGCCGGTCTCGGCGCGAAGCGCGTGCTGATCGTCACCGACCCGGGGATCCATTCGCTCGGGGCGCCGCAGCGCATCGCCGACAACCTGCGGCGCTACGACATCGAGTCGGAGATCTTCGACGGCGTGCACGTCGAGCCCACCGACGACTCGATGAACAAGGCCACCGAGTACGCCCGCGCGCAGGGGCCGTGGGACGGGTTCATCGCCGTCGGCGGCGGGTCGGCGATCGACACCGCCAAGGCGATCAACCTGCTCACCAGCCACCCCGGCGAGCTGATGGACTACATCAACAAGCCGATCGGCAACGCCAAGACGCCGCCGGGCCAGCTCAAGCCGCTGATCGCGATCCCGACCACGGCGGGAACCGGCTCGGAGTCCACTGCGATGTGCGTGCTGGACATCCTGTCGATGAAGGTCAAGACCGGGATCAGCCACTGGCGGCTGCGCCCGACCCTCGCCGTGATCGACCCGCTGCTGACGATGAGCCTGCCGGCCCAGGTCACCGCGGCGTCCGGGATGGACATCGTCTGCCACGCGGTGGAGAGCTACACCGCGCGCTGGTACACCACGTTCGACCGCAAGAAGCCCGAGGAGCGGGTCACCTACTGCGGCTCCAACCCGGTGTCGGACCTGTGGTGCGAGAAGGCGATGAACCTCATCGCGCAGTCGTTCCGCAAGGCGGTGCACGAAGGCGCCGACAACCTCGAGGCGCGCTCGAACATGATGATGGCCGCCACGTTCGCCGGAATGGGATTCGGCAACTCGGGCGTGCACATCCCGCACGCCAACGCCTACCCGATCGCCGGGATGGTGAAGGACTACCACCCCGCGGGCTATCCGGAGGAGGAGCCGATGGTCCCGCACGGGCAGTCGGTGTCGCTCACCGCGCCCGAGGCGTTCCGGTTCTCCTTCGAGAGCGCGCCGGAACGCCACTTGCGGGCGGCCGAGCTGATGGATCCGCGCGCGGACAAGGTGAACGACCCGCGCGAGCAACTTCCGTCGGTGCTGATCTCGCTCATGCGCGACATCGACATCCCCAACGGGATCGGCGCCGTCGGCTACACCGAGTCGGACGTGCCCGACCTCGTGCCGGGCACGATGAAGCAGCAGCGGCTCCTGGCCACGTGCCCGAAGACGCCGACCGAGGACGACATCGCCGACATCCTGACGAAGTCGATCCAGAACTGGTGAAGGTGGCGGCGGTCGACCGACCACGTCGACCGCCGCCGTTCCGCTCGGAGGGGCATATGCCGATCTACGTCTTCAAGTGCGAGTGCGGGATGCGCTTCGAGCACCTCGCCTCGTTCGGCGCGGCCGCTCCGGCCTGCCCGTCCTGCGGCGGGGAGACGCGCAAGATCCCGGCGGGGTTCAGCCTCGGCGGTCAGGCCGACACGGGGCTCGCGAAGGAGCAGATGCCCCAGACCTGGCGCGGCACCTACGAGGGGAACCGCGAGTACGTCACGGGGCTGCGCCGGCAGTGGGAGCGGCGCCAGCGGCTCGAGGCCAAGCACCCGGAGCTGGCAGGCGACCAGCGGCCGATCATCGCCCATGAAGGGCGCTATCACGACGTACCGCTGCGGGCGGGCGACCCGGTGCCGGGCGCGGCGAGCGGCCACGGCCACGGCCACGGGCATGGCCACGGGCACGGTCATGGTCACGGCGACAAACCGGCCGCGGCCCCTGCGGCCAAGCCCACGTCCGGCTCGGAACGTGCGTCATCGTCGAACACCCCAGACTGAACCCGTGAGCACGCCCCATCCCATCTCTTCCGACACCGCCGACCTGCACGCCGACCTCGCCAAGGCCGTCCGTGGGCCCGTCCGGTTCGACACCGCCACCCGCGCGATGTACTCCGCCGACGCCTCGAACTACCGGCGGGTGCCGATCGGGCTGGTCACCCCGCTCGACCCCGACGACGTCGAGGCCGCTGTGTCGGTCTGCAGCACTCACGGGGTGCCGGTGCTCCCGCGTGGCGCAGGCACGAGCATCGCCGGACAGGCGGTCAACACGGCGGTGGTGCTGGACTTCACGAAACACCTGAACCGGGTGCTGGAGATCGATCCCGAGGCCCGCACGGCGCGGGTCCAGCCCGGCCTCGTGCTCGACGCGCTGCGTGACGCGGCCCGCCCGCACGGCCTGACGTTCGGGCCCGACCCGTCCACGCACAACCGCTGCACGCTGGGCGGGATGATCGGCAACAACGCGTGCGGGTCGCACTCGGTGGCCTGGGGCAAGACGGTCGAGAACGTCCACGCGCTCGACGTGCTCACCTACCGCGGGGAGTACCTGCAGCTGGGCCGGGGCGTGCCTGCCACCGGACGCGTCCCCGACGCGCTCCGCAAGCTCGCAGAACGCGCAGGCGACGGCGTGCGCGCGTCGTTCCCTGATCTCACCCGGCGGGTGTCCGGGTACAACCTCGACCAGCTGCTCCCGGAGAACGGTTTCGACCTGGCCCGGGCCGTCGTCGGGACCGAGGGCACCTGCGTGACGGTGCTGGAGGCGACGGTCCGGCTCGTCGAGTCGCCTCCGGTGCGCGCGCTGGCGGTGCTCGGCTTCCCCGACGCCTACCTGGCCGCCGACCACGTCACCGTGGTGCGGGATCTCGGCCCGTTGACGATCGAGGGCATGGACGCCGGGCTGATCGCGGCGCTGCGCGCGCACAACCCGGCGGAGACGGCATCGCGCACGCTCCCCGAGGGCGGCGGCTGGCTCTACGTCGAGACCGGCGGCGCCACCCGGGCCGAGGCCGAAGCCGCGGCGCACGCCGTCGTCACGGCGATGAAGCCGTACGGGGCGACGAGCGTGGTCGTCTCCGATCCGGCGGCGATGAAGGCGCTGTGGCGTATCCGGGAGGACGGCGCCGGCATCGTCACGCGCTCGCCCGACGGCGGCGAGGCCTGGCCCGGCTGGGAGGACGCGGCCGTGCCGCCGGAGCGGTTCGGTGCCTACCTGCGCGAGTTCGACGCCCTGCTCAGCCAGCACCGGCGGCGGGGCGCCTACTACGGGCACTTCGGGGACGGCTGCCTGCACATCCGCATCGACTTCGACCTGGCGAGCCCTACCGGGATCGCCGATTTCCGCAGCTTCATGGAGGACGCGGCCGACCTCGCCGTCGCGCACGGTGGTTCGCTCTCGGGGGAGCACGGCGACGGCGCCGCGCGCGCCGAGCTGCTCCCTCGCATGTACCCGCCGGAGATCATCGCGGCGTTCGAGGAGTTCAAAGGGGTCTGGGACCCCGACGACCGGATGAACCCCGGCCGGGTCGTCCGCCCTGCGAAGCTCGACGAGGACCTGCGCGTGTTCGTCGGCATGCCGACCCTCCCCGACGAGCCCGTGCTGGCGTTCGGGCACGACCGCGGTTCGTTCACCCGCGCCACCCGCCGCTGCCTCGGAGTGGGCAAGTGCATCACCGACCACGGCGGGGTGATGTGCCCGAGCTACCGCGCGACGGGCGAGGAGATGCACTCCACCCGCGGACGTGCCCGGCTGCTGTTCGAGATGGCCTCCGGAGAGGTCGTCACCGGTGGCTGGCAGTCACCCGAGGTGGCCGAGGCGCTGGACATGTGCCTGTCCTGCAAGGGCTGCAAACGCGACTGCCCGGTGGGCGTGGACATGGCCGCCTACAAGACCGAGTTCCTCGCTCAGCGCTACCGGCGCAAGCTGCGACCGGCGTCGCACTACTCCATGGGTGCCCTGCCGCGATGGCTACGCCTGGTGGGACGGCTCCCGGCCCGCATGGTCGACGGCCTGAACGCCGCCGGGCGGGGCAGGCTGGGGGCGCTGGCGAAGCGGGTGGGCGGGATCGACCCGCAGCGCGCGATCCCGCCGATCGCCCGGCGCCGCTACACCGGTGTTCGGCGGAGCCGGCGCCATGCCCGCACGGCCGACGCATCGCGGGGACGTCTCCTGCTGTGGCCCGACACCTTCACCAACCACTTCGACCCCACTGTCGCCGCCGCCGCCGTCGCCGTGCTCGAACGGCTCGGCTATGCCGTCGAGCTGCCGCCACGCGAGGTCTGCTGTGGGCTCACCTGGACCTCCACGGGCCAGGTCGACACCGCGCGCCGTGTGCTGCGCCGCAGCCTGCGCACGGTCGAGCCGTGGCTCCTGGAGGGGGTGCCTGTCGTCGGGCTCGAACCGTCGTGCACGGCGGCGCTGCGTGCCGACGCCGCCGAGCTGCTCCCCGGCGACCCGCTCGCCGGGCTCGCGGCCACCGGCGTGCGCACCTTCGCCGAGTTGCTCGCCCAGCACGCCGACGAGTTGCGGGACGGCGTCGTCACGCAGGGTCTGCGGGCGCTCGTCCAGGTGCACTGTCACCAGCACGCCGAGCTCGGCAACGACGACGACCGCGCCGTCATGGCCGCGCTCGGCGTCGAGGCCGAGGTGCTCGACTCGGGCTGCTGCGGGCTGGCAGGCAACTTCGGGTTCGAGAAGGGCCACTACGACGTGTCGATGGCGTGCGCCGAACGGGTGCTCCTCCCTGCGGTACGCGCGGCGGACCCAGCCGTTGCCGTCGTCGCGGACGGCTTCAGCTGCCGCACCCAGCTCCGCCAGGCCGGCACCCGCGAACCGGTCCACCTCGCGCAGCTGGCCGCCCACGCGCTCGGCCTCACCCCGACCTCCTGACCTGGACCGACCAGGAGCCCGTCAGCGCCTCGTGGCGTAACGCACGACGTGGCGCAGCGAGCTCACTCCAGGACGCTCGTTCCACCGGGGACGGGAGAGGACGTGACCGGCGACTCAGCGGCAACACCGACGACCGGCAGCCCGAGCCGTCTCGGGCGGATACTGGACGGGCCGCTCACCGGCCTCTCCCCCTGGATCGTGCTGGGCGTCCTGGAGGGGGAGGGCTGGATCGAATGGGCTGCGGGGATCGCCCTTGCACTGTCCGTGGTCTTCCTCGTCGCCGACATCGCCCGAGGGCGTTCCCTGAAGCTGCTCACCGTGGTCGATGTGATCTTCTTCGCCGGGCTGCTCATCCTCGTGCTGCTGATCAACCCGGTCGGCAAGGCGTGGCTGGAGACCTGGATCGGGGAGATCAGCAACATCACGCTGGTGCTCATCGCTGCCGGTTCCATGCTCGTGCGCAGGCCGTTCACCCTGCAGTACGCCCGCGAGCAGGTCGACCAGAAGTACTGGCACCTGCCGACCTTCGTCCACACCAACTACGTGATCACCGGCGTGTGGGCAGGCGCGTTCCTCGTCTCCGCCGTCGCGGGTTTCTACGGCGACGCCGTGCTGCAGAACAGCAACAACATCTGGACGGGCTGGGTCATCCAGATCGGAGCGATCATCGTGGCGCTGCAGTTCTCCGAGTGGTACCCCGGCGTCGCGCGGGCTCGGGTCGCGCGGGAGCAGGGCCGCACCGAGCCGTCGCCGTCGGTGGTCTCGCTGCTCGACCCACTGGCCAGGTGGCTCGTCCCGATCGGCATCCTCAGCCTCGTCCTCGACGGTGGGCCGACCTGGCTGGGGATCGCCTTTATCGTCGCGGGCTTTGCGATCCCGGCACTCCTGCGCCAAGCAGACCGAGCGGCCCCGGCAAGTACCGGATGACCGCTTGTCCCCGGCTCGGATCGGGTGTGGACCTGGGCGAGCGATTGCGGGGAACGGCGCCGCCCCGGTCGTCGTTCACGGTGCAACCCCGCGCTCCCCAGGAGGAAGCCCGTGTCCGCTCCTGCACCTCCTGATCGTGCGATGACGAGGACGCTGGCGGCGTTGGGGCTGGTGGGCGCGGGGATCGCGGTGGTGCTGGTGGGGCTGCTGCACGTCGTGGCGGCAGACCAGGTCAACCCCGTGCGGCGCACGATCAGCGAGTACGCGCTCGGCGACTCCGACTGGATGTTCGACGTCGGCGTGCTGGGGCTCGCGGCGGGTTCCGCGCTCGTGCTGCTGGCCCTGGTGCGGGCCGGGATCGTGCCAAGGCGCTCGATCGCCGCGGCCCTCCTGGCGGTCTGGACGGTGGCACTCGTGGCCGTCGTCGCGTTCGACAAGGCCAACTGGTCCGTGGGGCCGACGCCGAGCGGGTACGTGCACCGCTTCGCGAGCCTGGCCGCGTTCAGCAGCCTGCCCCTGGCGGCGCTGGCGCTCGGCAGGCGGTGGCGGGCCGATCCGCGGTGGGGTGCGTTCGCGGCCTGGTCGCGGTGGTCGGGCGCGCTCACACTGGGGTGGCTCGGCGTGATCGTCGTGGCCGTCGCGTTGCGCCCCTTCACCGGTGTGCCGTGGTGGCAGCTGGTGCCGCTCGGGCTGGTCGAGCGCGGGTTGGCGATCACCGCCGTCGTCACTGTCGTCGTGCTCGGCCGGTGGGCCGCGAGGGAGGTCACCCCATGACGGATCGGGCGCTCGTACTCGGCGGTGGGGGCATCACCGGAATCGCGTGGGAGCTCGGGCTCCTCGCCGGGCTGGCCGAGCGGGGCATCGACCTCACCGGTGCCGACCTCATCGTCGGCACGTCGGCCGGTGCCGTGGTCGGCGCCCAGATCGCCACCGGCGTCGACGTCGAGGAGCGGTACGGGGCGCAGCTTGCCCAGCCCCCGGGCGAGCGCGCCGCGGCGCTCGACAAGGGCACGATGCTGCGGCTGGGGCTCGCGATGATCGGGCGACCCGACGCGCAGCGGGTGCGGGCCCGTATCGGGAGGCTCGCGCTGCGGGCGAGCTCCGTGCCCGAGGCCGAGCGGATCAGGGTGATCGGGGAGCGGTTGCCGGTGCACGAGTGGCCGGAGCGCGCGCTGCGCATCACCGCCGTCGACGCCCACACCGGCGAGTTCGTCGTGTTCGACCGCGACGCCGGCGCGCCGCTCGTCGAGGCCGTGGCGGCCAGCTGCGCGGTGCCGGGGATCTGGCCGCCGGTGACCACGGCAGGGCGCCGGTTCATCGACGGCGGGGTGCGCTCGCCGGTCAACGCCGACCTCGCCGCCGGGTTTCCCCGGGTCGTCGTCATCGCACCCGTCGTGCGGGGGATCGGGCCGTTGGTCGGCGTGGACGCGCAGGTCGCTGCGCTGCGCGCCGACGGGTCCCGGGTCACGGTGGTGAGCCCGGACACCGCGGCGGTGACGGCCATCGGTCGTAACGTGCTCGACCCCGCGCGCCGGGCCCCCTCGGCACGGGCCGGGCGAGCACAGGCTGCTGCGGCTGCCGAGGCCGTGGCCGAGGTGTGGAGCAGTTAGCGCCGGGCGCCTCGTGGGTAGCCTCCGGTTCATGTCGCGCGTACCGAATCTTCGACTCAACAACGGCGTCTCGATCCCCCAGCTGGGATTCGGCGTTTTCCAGATCGACCCGGACCAGACCGCCCCCGCCGTACGCATGGCGTTGGAGGCCGGCTACCGGCACATCGACACTGCGCAGGGCTACAACAACGAAGAGGGCGTCGGGCAGGCGATCCGCGAGTCGGGAATCCCGCGCAGCGAGGTCTTCGTCACCACCAAGCTGGCCAACAGCCGCCACGGTCACGACGAGGCGATCGCTGCCCTCGACGAGAGCCTTGGGCGCCTCGGCCTCGACCACGTCGACCTCTTCCTGATCCACTGGCCGCGTCCGAAGGCGAACCTCTTCGTCGAGACCTGGCGGGCCTTCGAGAAGATCGCGTCGGACGGCAAGGCGCGCGCGATCGGGGTCTCCAACTTCCGCGTTCCCGACCTCCAGCGCCTGGCCGCGGAGACCGGCACGGTGCCCGCACTGAACCAGATCGAGCTGCACCCCTGGCTCCCGCAATCCGAGCTCCGCGCCTACCACCAGAAGCACGGGATCGCGACCGAGGCCTGGAGCCCGCTGGGCAAGGGCGGGGACCTGCTCGCCGAGCAGGTGGTCGTGGCGCTCGCCGAGAAGTACGGGAAGAGCCCCGCCCAGATCGTGCTGCGCTGGCATCTCCAGCTCGGCAACATCGTCATCCCGAAGTCGGTGACGGCCTCGCGTATCAGCGAGAACATCGACGTGTTCGACTTCGAGCTCTCCGACGACGATGTGGCGAGCATCAGCGAGCTCGAGAACGGCCGTCGCCTCGGACCGGATCCCGACGTCTTCGGCTGATCGACCACCGATCGGGCTGCTCCACGCTGCGGGCAAGGCCTCGTCGCCCTAGCGTTGCGCCGATGTTGGCAATCACCGATAACGCGGCCGAAGCCATCAAGTCCCTGACCACCGACGCCGAGCTGCCCGACGGTGGGGGCCTGCGCATCTCCGCCCCCGACCCTGAGCAGGGCCTAGAGCTCTCCCTCGCAGGCCAGCCCGGTGCGGAAGACGTGGTCCTCTCCGGCGAGGGGGTGAGCGTCTTCCTCGAACCGACGGCGGCGGAGGTCCTGGACGACAAGGTGCTCGACGTCCAGCCGGTACCGGGTGCCGACGGCCAGCCCGAGCTCCGCTTCGCCATAGGGCTGCAGGAGGGGCAGCCGGAGGCCTGAGCCTCGCCCCGAGTCCCCCAGGGGTGGTACGACCGGTACGTGCAGTGTGCCGGCGTGCCACCCCTTTTGACGTCGCACGTGATGTGATCCCGCCCCCGTGGTGCCCTGTTCGCCCTGGACATAGTGTCTGAGCGTGGACTATCGGTATTTGGGCGACTCCGGATTGAAGATCTCGGAGATCACGTACGGCAACTGGCTCACCCATGGGTCTCAGATCGAGAACGACGCCGCCACCGCGTGCGTCCGCGCTGCTCTCGATGCCGGAATCACCACCTTCGACACCGCTGACGTCTACGCCAACGGCGCGGCCGAGACCGTGCTCGGTGAGGCGCTGAAGGGCGAGCGCAGGGCGTCGCTGGAGATCCTCACGAAGGTCTACTGGCCCACCGGGCCGAAGGGGCCCAACGACAGCGGCCTCTCCCGCAAGCACATCATGGAGTCGATCAACGCGAGCCTGACCAGGCTGCAGACCGACTACGTCGACGTCTACCAGGCCCACCGGTACGACACCGAGACTCCGCTCGAGGAGACGATGCGGGCCTTCGCCGACGTCGTGCGGGCGGGCAAGGCGCACTACATCGGGGTCAGCGAGTGGACGGCCGAGCAGGTGCGGGCTGGCCACGCCCTCGCGACCGAGCTCGGGATCCAGCTCGTCTCGAACCAGCCGCAGTACTCCATGCTCTGGCGAGTGATCGAGGCCGAGGTCGTCCCCACGTCGGCGGAGCTGGGGGTCAGCCAGGTCGTCTTCTCCCCGATCGCGCAGGGCGTGCTCACCGGCAAGTACAAGCCGGGTGCGGAGCTTCCTTCCGGGTCACGCGCCACTGACGAGAAGGGTGGCGCCACCACGATCAAGCGCTTCCTGAACGACGAGACGCTCACCCGCGTGCAGCAGCTCGAGCCGATCGCTGCCGACCTGGGCCTGTCGATGGCGCAGCTGGCGGTGGCCTGGGTGCTGCAGAACGACAACGTCGCCGCGGCCATCATCGGGGCGAGCCGGCCCGAGCAGGTGGCAGAGAACGTCAAGGCCTCGGGTGTGAAGCTGGAGCCGGAGGTCATGAAGCGCATCGACGAGGCGCTGGGCGACGTCGTGGACCACGACCCCGCCCGCACCGCGATGAACGCGCCGAAGACCCGGGTGAGCTGATCGGCCCGGCCGACGGTCCACTGGTCGCTCGCGCACCGGTACCAGGGCGCTCATCCCGCCACGGCAGCCGGTGCGCAGGCCACCGGTGGCGGCTCATGACTCCGTGAGCTGCCCGTCCGCCACCGTCCAGCGGCGGGTGGCGCGAACGGTGTCGAGCATGCGCCGGTCGTGGGTGACCAGCAGCACCGTGCCGGGGAATGAGTCGAGCGCCTGCTCGAGCTGCTCGATGGCGGGCAGGTCGAGGTGGTTCGTGGGCTCGTCGAGCACCAGCAGGTTCACCTCACGGGCCTGCAGGAGGGCGAGCGCCGCCCGGGTGCGTTCGCCGGGGGAGAGCTCGTTCGCGGGGCGCGGGGCGTGGTCCCCGGTCAGGCCGAACTTGGCCAGGAGCGTGCGGACGTCCGACTCGGGCCAGTCCGGCACCGCCTCGCCGAAGGCGCGGGTGAGCGGCTGCGGGCCCAGGAAGAGGCCGCGGGCCTGGTCGATCTCCCCGAGCCGGACACCCGAGCCCAGCCCTGCCGCCCCGGAGTCGACGGGGATGCGGCCCAGCAGCGCGCCGAGCAGCGTGGTCTTGCCCGACCCGTTCGCTCCGGTGATCACGATGCGGTCGGCCCAGTCGACGCGCGCGTCGATGGGGCCGAGCGTGAACGAACCCCGGTGCACGACCGCACCGGACATCGACGCGACGACGGTGCCGGAGCGGGGTGCGGCCGCGATCGTCATGCGCAGCTCCCACTCCTTGCGCGGCTCCTCGACCACCTCCAGCCGCTCGATCAGCCGTTGCGTCTGGCGGGCCTTGGCGGCCTGCTTCTCACTGGCCTCCGCGCGGGTCTTCCGGCTGATCTTGTCGTTGTCGGTCGCCTTGCGCCGCGCGTTGCGCACGCCCTGGGCCATCCAGTTGCGCTGCATCTGGGCCCGCTCCTTGAGCCCACCGACGGTGTCGGCGTACTCCTCGTAGGCCTCGCGGGCGTGACGGCGGGCCACCTCACGCTCGGCGAGGTAGCTGTCGTACCCGCCGTCGTAGACGCCCACCTGCTGCTGAGCGAGGTCGAGTTCGACGACGCGGTTGACCGTGCGGGCGAGGAACTCGCGGTCGTGGCTGACGATCACCGCAGGCGACCTCAATCCCTGCACGAAGCGCTCCAGGCGCTCCAGGCCGTCGAGGTCGAGGTCGTTGGTCGGTTCGTCGAGCAGGAGCACGTCGTAGCGCGAGAGCAGCAGCGCGGCGAGCCCCGCGCGGGCGGCCTGCCCTCCGGAGAGGGCGGTCATCAGGGTGTCCAGGTCGACCGCCAGCCCGACCTCGGCGGCGACGTCGGCCGCACGCTCGTCCAGATCGGCCCCGCCGAGGGCGAGCCAGCGGTCCAACGCGGCGGCATAGGTGTCGTCGGAGCCCTCGGTACCTTCCGCGAGCGCCTCGGCGGCCTCGTCCATCGCCGCCTGGGCCCCGCTGACGCCGGTGCGGCGGGCGAGGAACGCGGCCACCGTCTCCCCTGGTCGGCGGTCGGGCTCCTGGGGGAGGTGCCCCACGGTCGCGTCGGGCGGGCTGAGGACGATCTTGCCTTCTTCCGGCTCGAGCTCACCTGCGAGGAGTCGTAGCAGCGTGGATTTGCCGGCACCGTTGGCGCCGACGAGCCCGACGACGTCGCCGGGTGCGACGACCAGGTCGAGACCGGAGAACAGGACGCGGGCGCCGTGGCCGGCGGCGAGATCGGTGGCCTGGAGGGTGGCGCTCATGGCGCCGTCCACGCTACTGCCCGCGACTGCGCAGGCCCGCTGCGGTCAGGTTGCGCCGTCGTCCGGTATCGGTTCGACCCGTCAATTTTTCGTAAGGGCGAATGATCGTCATTTTTGGTGACTACACTCGGGGTCATGAGCGCGCCGACCGATCGTCCGCCGTGCCCGCCACCACTGCCGTTGTCGCGGTCGCTCGATGAGCTCGGACTCACCGCGGTGCTGTTGTTCCTGGTGGTCAGCGTCACTCGGTGGCTTCGGGCACCGTCCTCACCGATATACGTGGCCGACCTGGGGATCGCACTCGCCGTGATCGGGGCCTTCAGCGGCCTCCTGCTCGTCGCGTTGATCCTCTCGCCACCCGGGCGCCGCAGCGGTGGGCACATGAACCCGGCCGTGACCGCCGCGTTGTGGCTCATGGACGTCTTCCCCGGGCTGTCCGTGCTCCCCTATGTCGTCGCCCAACTCACGGGATCGGTTCTGGGGGTCGTCCTCGCACGTCTGACGTGGGGCCCGATCGTCGGGTCCGCGGACATCGCGTACGCCGCGATCCGCCCCGCGCCGACGTGGGATCCGCCTGCGGTCTTCCTCGCCGAGGTCGGCTGCACCCTCGGACTGATCCTGCTCGTCGGGTTCTTCCTGGCACACCCGCGGTGGCACCGCTTTCTGCCGCCCGCACTCGCTGTCGCGCTCGCAGCGATCATCGCTCTCCTCGGGCCGTTGAGCGGGGGATCCGCGAACCCGGCGCGCCAGTGGGGTCCGGCCCTGCTGAGCGCTCAGGGCACGGACCTCTGGATCTATCTCGTCGCCCCGGTCATCGGTGCGGTTCTCGGCGCCGGGCTCCACCACCTCCTGATCCGCCGCTTCCACACGCACCAGCCGCTGACGTACAACCTCTCGGGCCCCGAACCCGCGCGAGCCGGAGCTGCCTGAACCGGTGCCCTACTCGCGGGCGCCCAGCAGGGCCACGGGCTGAGTACGGGTGGCGGAGAGCGTGGTGAACACGCTCGTCGCGCCCGTCACCAGGAACGCACCGGCGCCGACGGTGAGGACGAACGTCCACGGCAAGGACAGCGTGGCGACCCCGGCGATCGCGCTCGTCGTGCCCAGCACCGCGATGAACGTGGCCGCCGCGGCGAGCGTGCCGAGCAGCAGGCCGATGACCGTGACCGCCCACGACTCCACCAGGGCCATGCGAACCACCTGGCCGCGGGTCAGGCCTCCGGCCCGGGCGGTGGCGAACTCCGCCCGCCGCGCCGATGCCCCGACCACCACGGCGTTGGCCACGCCGATCAGCGCGTACATCCCGCCCAGGCCCATGATCACCAGGAAGACGCCGGCGCTCGTGTCGCTCCGCTCCGCGGCGTCACGCGCGATCCAGTCGTCCACGGTGAGCACCTCGCCCACGGCGCCGAGTGCCGCCGTGACCGTCGCAGGGTCGGCGCCGGGCGCGAGCGCGACGAAGGTCCGGGAGGGCGCGCCTGCGAGCTCGGGCGTCGGTACGAGCCCCGGCGGGAGCAGCAACTGCGGGCCACCGGCGATCCGGGTGGGCACCGCGGCGACCACCGGCAGCGGTCCGAGGTCGCTCTCGCCCGCGCGGACGGCGACCGTCGCACCCGCCCCCGGCATGTCCCCGGTGGGGCCGCTCGCAACGGCGCGCCCCTGCAGGGTGGCCAGCGTCCCGGTGCCGGGGTGGAACCGCTCGTAGGCCTGCGGGTCGACGACGAGGCCGGTGCCCGTCGAGGTCTCGGCGTCCTCACCGCTGCCGACGGTGACCCAGATCGGCACCGCGATCTCGGTGGAGGCACCGGCCACGCCGGGAACGCCGCTGATCCGCTCTCCCACCGGACCGGTGGTCTCGACCACGAGATCACCAGTTGTGCCCCGGCGTTGCTCGACCTCACCGGCGGCCGCGAAGGAGGTGAGCGCCCCGCTCTGCCCGAGCACGATTCCGACCAGCACGATCAGCGGTGCGGCGACCGACGCGCTGCGCCGCACACCGTCGCGCAGGTTCGCCCTGGCCAGCTCGGTGAGCACGCCACCTCCCCCTACGGGGAGCAGGCGGGCGACCCCTGGCACCAGCAGCGGGCTCAGCGCGCTGAAGGCCACCGCCGCGCACAGTGCCGCGTTCACGGCCATGGCCTGGCCGCCCCCGCTGCCACCAACGGGCGCCAGGATCACCAGGCTCACGGCGCCTGCGAGGAACAGCAGTCCGATGCCCCATCGGCCCGCCGTCATCACGCGGGCCGCCTCGCCGGTGTCCCGCAGCGCCTCCAGCGGTCGCACGCGGGACGCGCGCCGCGCAGCGACGAGCACCCCGGCCAGCGCGATGCCGATGCCGACGCCGATCGAGACGCCGAGGATCCAGGTGCGCCACTGCGGCGTGAAGCCGGGCGGCACGAAGCCGAGCGTCTCGAGGAGCCACGTCTGGAACGACATCACGGCCAGGCCCACCGGGACCCCGGCGGCGGTGCCGATCGCCCCGAGCAGCACGGCCTCGCCGATGAGCAGCCGGCGGAGCTGGCCGCGACCGGCTCCGGCAAGGCGGAGCAGTGCGAGGTCGCGGCGCCGCTGGGCGACGGTGAACGCGAACGTCGACCCGACGATGAACACCGTGAGGAAAGCCGAGAAGCCGAGGGTCAGTGCGGAGAGGGTGATGGCGAGCTCGGTGCCCTCGGTGAAGGCGGCGTACTCGGCCGCACCGAGCCCGGCCGGGGTGTCGAGGGTGGCCGCGGAGATCAGGACGAGCAGGGACGACTGCACGAGCGCGACGCCGAGGCACACGGTCAGCGCGGCCCCGATGAAGAGCGCCCAGCGCTCGGTGAATGTGGACCAGGACAGTCGCAGCATCGGTCTCAGCGCTCCAGTGCCACGAGGCGGTCGGCCACGTCCCGGGCGGTGGCACCGACCATCAGGTCGTCCACGCGCCCGTCGCGCAGGAACACGACGGCATCGGCGTGAGCCGCCGCGGCCGGGTCGTGCGTGACCATCACGATCGTCTGGCCGCCGTCCACCATCGCGCGCAGGAGGGCGAGCACGGTGCGCGCCGACGTGGAGTCGAGAGCTCCGGTCGGCTCGTCGGCGAACAGCACCTCGGGGCGGGTCACCATCGCGCGGGCGATCGCCACGCGCTGCTGCTGGCCGCCGGACAGCTCACGTGGCCGGTGCCGGGCGCGGTCGGCCATGCCGACGGCCGTGAGCACGGCCCGTACCTGCGATCTCGGTGGTCGTCTCCCGGCAAGTCGCAGTGGGAGCGCCACATTCTGCTCCGCGGTGAGCGCCCCGAGCAGGTTGAAGCTCTGGAACACGAACCCGACGCGGTCGCGACGGAGCGCGGTGAGCTCGCCGTCGCTCGCCCCGGTGATGTCGGTGTCGCCGAGCAGCACCTGCCCGGCGTCGACGCGTTCGAGGCCTGCTGCGCAGTGCAGCAGCGTCGACTTCCCCGAACCCGACGGGCCCATCACCGCGGTCCAGGTGCCACGGGGGAATTCGAGGTCCACATGGTCGACGGCGCGTACCGCCGCGGGTCCGGTGCCGTAGGTGCGGCTCACACCGCGCAGTGCCACGGCGGGGGTGGTGCGGGGGCGCATCGCCGCAGGGATCATCGGCGCGGGGTTCGTGGTCGTCGTCATGGGGAGATTCCATCGGCCCAGGTCCCCATGGGCATTGCGCTGCGCCCCCGAGCGCGAGGTGGGGAACGCCCCACCCGGCGGTGCGCCTGCCGGATGATCGACACCGCGGGGCAACGGCAGACTGATGGGGAGAACGCAGAAACCCCGGTGATGTAGCTCGTCGCGGTGGACGGCCAGGGATCGCTCCGGGGTCTTCGCAGGCCAGTTTAGAGGAGCGACCAGAGGGTGTCGACCTCCCCGCCCGGAGGATGCCGGTCCGTAGTTCCTGTCGTCGGCGCCGCGCGCATCCAGGACAGGCTCGCCGTCCCCCGTGTGGCCACCTACGTCGAGGCCTGCCAGGGCGACCTCGACCGCGCGCTGCTCCTCTATCGGTGGAACGCGATTCTTGCCGGGGCGCTATGGGAGACACTCGGCCACACCGAGGTCCTGCTCCGCAACGCGATCCACGACGCCCTCACCACGCGCCACGGGATGCGCGGAATCGCCGGATCCTGGTTCGACGACGTCGACGGCGAACTCGACCGGCGTGCGCGTGACGAGATCATCACGGCCAAACGACGCGCGCGCCGCAGCGCCGGCGTCGGCGTCCCACCCGGAAAGATCGTCGCGGAACTGCCTTTCGGGTTCTGGCGGTATCTGCTCGCCCGCCGCTACAGCGCCACCCTCTGGCCCGCCATGCGTCACGCCTTTCCGCACCTACCGGGACGTGATCGGGTGCAGCTGGAGGAACCGGTGATCCGCCTGCACCAGGTCCGCAATCGCATTGCGCACCACGAGCCCCTCATCCGCGAGGACATTCCCGCCCGCGTCGCCGACCTGGAGGCCGTGCTCGACGCCATCGACCCGGCACTGCGGGTATGGGTCCGCGACGACGGCGGACGACTCGGCGCGATCATCGACCAGCGTCCCTGATGAGGCTGTATCGAGCCCGCGATTACCGCTGGACGACGTAATGACTGAGCAAAGTGATGCTCATTCGGAGGTTGTGGATCAGCGACCGGAGGGGTTCACTGGCCGCACTTCGCATCGGTCCGACCGGGGGAGACGTCCGGATGAGAGGTGTGGCTCGCCGTATCGGGGCGGCTCTGGGTCTGGTGACCGTGCTGCTCCTCTCGGCCTGCGCCGGCGGGGGTGGGGACGACGGCGGCGAGCGGCGTATCACCGTCTGGACGGCCGACACCCTCCCCGACCGCGTGGCGGCCACGCAGGCGATCATCGCCCGGTTCACCCAGCAGACCGGGGTGCAGGTGGAGCTCGTCGGCGTCGACGAGGACCAGTTCAACCAGCTGCTCACCAGCTCGGCCGCTGCGGGGGAGCTGCCGGACGTGATCGGATCGATCCCCCTGTCATCGGTCCGCACGCTCGCCACCAACGACCTCGTGAACGTCGAGGCCACCGCCGCCGTGGTCGACGCGCTCGGCGCCGGCACCTTCGACCAGCGCGCCCTGGAGCTCACCCGCGACGGCGACCGTCAGCTCGCGGTGCCGAGCGAGGCGTGGTCGCAGCTCCTCTACTACCGGCGGGACCTCTTCGACGCCGCGGGGCTGCCCGCTCCCACCACCTACGCCGACATCCTGAACGCGGCCCGCACGCTCACGCGCGACGGCCGCGTGGGCTTCGCCGGAGCCACCGCGCCGGGTGACGCCTTCACCCAGCAGACCTTCGAGCACATCGCGCTCGCCAACGGGTGCGAGCTCGTGAACAGCGCAGGCGAGATCACCATCGCGAGCCCGCAGTGCGTCGCGGCGTTCGAGTTCTACCGCGACCTGATCACGAACTACTCCGTGCCGGGCACCCAGGACGTCGACACGGTGCGCGCCGCCTACTTCTCCGGGCAGGCGGCGATGGCGGTGTGGTCGACGTTCCTGCTCGACGAGCTGGCCGGGCTCCGCAACGACGCCAAGCCCAGTTGCCCGGAGTGCGTGGCGGACCCGATGTTCCTGGCCCGCAACACCGGTGTGGTCACGGCCCTGCGCGGCCCGGACGGCACCGCTCCCGCCCAGTTCGGCGAGGTGGTGAACTGGGCGATCACCTCGGAGGCCACCAGCGATCTCGCCCAGCAGTTCGTGCAGTTCATGATGAGCGACGGCTACGTCGACTGGCTCGCCTTCGCCCCGGAGGGCAAGTTCCCCGCCCGGTCAGGGAGCACCCCGGGCGGCACGGAGTTCGTCGACCGCTGGAAGACACTGCCGGTGGGCGTCGACACCGAGGGGCCGCTCACGCAGTTCTACCCACCCGAGGTGCTCAACGTCCTGGCGACGGGACCCGAGGCCTTCGCGCGGTGGGGGATCACCCAAGGACAGGGCGACCTGATCGGCGCGTCACTCGGTGAGCTCCCCGTTCCGGCGGCGGTCGCGGCCCTCACGAGCGGAGCCGTCGACGCGCCGGGTGCAGCCGCCCAGGCCGAGGCCGCTCTGAAGTCGATTCAGGACTCGCTGCGGTGAGTGCCGGTGTCGGCCCCGCAGTCGGCACCGCGTCTGCAACGCCGGCCGGCGGCCCCGTCCGGCCGGGACGCCGCTCCGGGAGCGGGCGCACCCTGCGGAGCGCCGAGGCCCGCGCCGGGCTCGCGCTGATCTCCCCGACGCTGGTCATCGTCCTGGTGATGGTGGTGCTGCCGATCATCTGGACGGTCCTCCTGGCCTTCCAGCGGTTGCGGCTGCTGAACCTGCGCAGCTCGGGCCTGTTCGGCAACTTCACGCTCGCCAACTTCGCCACTGTGTTCGGCTCGTCCGGGTTCTGGGGAAACCTCACGACCACGCTCGCGTACTCGGTGTTCGGCACGGCGGCGGCGATCGGGGTGGGGCTGATGGCCGCGCTCGCATTGCGGCGCAGGTTCCGTTTCCGCGGGCTCGTCCGGGCGGCGATGCTGCTGCCCTACGTGGCGCCGATCGTCGCGGTGACCTATGCCTGGAAGACCATGCTCAACCCGCAGTTCGGGGTGGCAAACCACTGGGGCACCCGGCTGCTGGGCTGGGACGAGCCGATCGCGTTCCTGAGCCAGCGCTACAGCGAGGTGTCGATCTTCGGCTGGCAGGTGGGGATCCCGACGGCTCTGCTCACCGTGATCGCCTTCGAGGCGTGGCGGTCGTTCCCGTTCGCGTTCCTGTTCCTGACGGCGCGGTTGCAGGCCGTGCCGTCCGTGCTCGAGGAAGCCGCGAGGGTGGACGGTGCCACGATCTCGCAGCGCTTCCGGTACATCGTGTTCCCGCAGCTACTGCCGACGATCGCGGTGCTCTCGGTGCTGCGGTTCATCTGGACGTTCAACAGCTTCGACGACATCTACCTGCTGACCGGCGGTGGCGCCGGCACCGAGGTCATCAGCGTCGCGGTGTTCAACTCGCTCACCGCCCGCGGCGACATCGGCGGGGCGGCCGCCCAGTCGCTGGCGCTCGCCGCGGTCCTCGCCGTCCTCATCGGCCTCTATCTGTGGCGGATGGCTCCGCGAGAGGAGCAGTCCTGATGGCCGGCACCGAGGTGGGTCTGCCGCCGTCTGCGTCCGCCTCTGGCCCCGCACCGCGACGCTTCAGCCGTGACGAGGTGGAGACCCGCGTGTTCGGCGTGCTGCGTGTGGTCGTGATCGTGGGGCTGCTGATCGTCACCCTGTTCCCCTTCTACTACATGGTGTTGCTGTCCTTCCGGCCGCTCGACCGGGTGCTGCAGGACCCCGGCGCACTCTGGGTGGGGCCGTCCGAGTGGGACCTCGGCAGCTACCTCACCGTGCTCGCGTCCAGCGCGTCCGGGGGCCAGGGCTTCCTGCAGTTCATGGCCAACAGCGCTCTCGTCTCGTTCGGCACGGTGGCGCTCACGCTGCTGATCGCGTTGCCGGGCGCGTACGCCGTGAGCAGGTTGCAGTTCTTCGGCAGGCGGCAGGTCGGCGTGCTCTTCCTCGCTGTCTACCTGTTCCCGAGCATCCTGCTGGCGGTGCCCCTGTTCGTGTTCTTCAGCCGGATCGGCCTGCGTGGCTCGCTCGTCGGCCTGCTGATCGTCTACGTCTCCCAGATCGTGGCCGTGTCGATCTACATGCTGCGCAACTACTTCGACACGGTTCCGGTGAGCCTCGAGGAGGCCGCTGCGATCGACGGGTGCAGCAGGCTCGGCGTGATGCGCCGGATCAGCCTGCCTCTGGCGATGCCGGCGATCGTCGCGAACGCCCTGTTCGTCTTCATGATCGCGTGGAACGAGTTCCTGTTCGCGCTGCTGTTCCTCGTCGAGGACCGTGACCGCTGGACGGTGTCGCTCGGGCTCTCCCAGCTCGCGGGCGGCATCGAGATCCCCACCACCGTGCTGATGGCGGGCTCGGTCATCGTGACGATCCCGATCATCGTGGTCTTCTTCGCCTGCGAGCGGCTCCTCACCGAGGGCCTCACCGCCGGTGCGGAGAAGGGCTGAGGCTCAGGTTCGGTCGCGATCAACCGGTCGTCGGACCTCGCCCATGGCTCGCCTGGCAACTCTGACGCGCGGTGAGACACGGCTCGGCTGAGTGAACGGCCGGTAGGGCCGTCCGGGTGAACGTGACACGGCGGGACGGCTACCGTCCGCAGCACCGCTTGCTCCGCTCACCGACCGGGCGAAATTCTCGCACCAGGAGGGGTGACACCCGATCGAAGCAGGGAGGTGCCGTCCCGCCCGGGACGAACGCCCGCGGCGCGGCCGAGTTCCGGCTCGGGCGGTCAGCCGTCCGGCGACCGGGCCTCCGCGGAGGCCGGTAGCCCGTGTGATCAGGTAAAACGGTCCGGATCAGCGCCTTTGTCCCGTTGCGCCTGCGGACCCGTGATCGTCCGCACCACCCACGGCGTTGTCTCCCGGTCCGCTTCGTCCGGCCGGTTCGGGCGATTGGTACTACCGCGACTAGTACTATCGCGATTCCCGCTTCTGACACGAATGTGTCGGTCGCTTAGCGTCTGTCGCAGGTTTCCTTGCGGTCCCTCGAATGGGTTAGCCTTCCCGGCCTCCCCAGCGTTTGACAGCCCCCGACAGGAGTGGCACATGCAGGCCCCGTACGACTTCATCATCGTGGGTGGCGGCTCTGCCGGCAGCGTGCTGGCCAACCGGCTGAGCGTCGATCCCGGCGTCCGCGTACTGGTGCTCGAGGCCGGTCGGCCGGACCACAAGTGGGATGTCCTGATCCACATGCCGGCCGCGCTCCCGTTCCCGATGGGTCGCTCGTTCTACGACTGGCGGCACCAGACCGAGCCCGAGCCGTTCCTGCGGGGACGCCGGCTGAAGGTGCCCGCGGGGCGTCTCCTCGGCGGCACGAGCAGCATGAACGGGATGATCTTCCAGCGCGGCAACCCGCTGGACTACGAGCGCTGGGCTGCCGACCCCGGCATGGACAACTGGGACTACGCCCACGTCCTGCCCTACTTCCGGCGCAGCGAGGACTCCCTCACCGACACCCCGTTCCGCGGCCGCGGCGGCCCGATCACGCTGGAGCGCGGCCGCGCGGCCAACCCGCTGTTCGGAGCGTTCCTGCAGGCCACGGAGCAGGCCGGCTACCCGACCACGGAGGACGTCAACGGCCAGCGGCAAGAGGGCTTCGGCCGGTTCGACCGCAACATCCGCGGCACCCGCCGGTGGTCGGCGGCGCGGGCCTACCTGCACCCCGCCATGGGCCGGCCGAACCTCGAGGTGCGCACCGGCGCCAACGTCACGCGCGTGCTCTTCGACGGCACCCGCGCCATCGGCGTCGAGTACACCGACCGCCACGGCAACCGCGAGCAGGTCATGGGCGGCGAGACGGTGGTCTGCGGGGGCACGGTCAAGTCCCCCCAGATCCTGCAGCTGTCCGGGATCGGCGACGCCGACCGGCTCGGCGCGCTCGGCGTGCCGGTGGTGCACCACCTGCCCGGCGTGGGTGAGAACCTGCAGGACCACCTCGAGGTGATGGTGCAGCACGTGTGCACCCAGCCCGTGTCGCTCGGCCCGACGTCGTCGCTGAAGAACGCGCCGTCGATCGGTTTCCAATGGCTGTTCCTGAAGAGCGGGCCCGGGGCCACCAACCACTTCGAGGCGGGCGGCTTCGTGCGGAGCAACCCGGACGTCGCCTACCCGAACGTGATGTTCCAGTTCCTCCCCATCGCCTCGCGCAGCTACGAGTCCTCGCCCACGGACCGGCACGGGTACCAGTTGCACGTCGGCCCGGTCTCCTCCGATGCGCGCGGCTACGTCCGGATCCGCTCGGCCAACCCGACGGCCACCCCGTCGATCCGGTTCAACTTCCTGTCCACCGAGCAGGACCGCCGCGAGTGGATCGAGTCCGTGCGGATCGCCAGGGAGATCCTCTCCCAGCCCGCGTTCGCGCAGTTCGACGGCGGTGAGGCCGCTCCTGGGCCTGCCGTCCGCACCGACGACGAGGTGCTGGCCTGGGTGGCCGAGCACGCGGTCTCGGCGATGCACTACGCGAGCACCTGCCGGATGGGCACGAACGAGGACTCCGTGGTCGACCCGTCCTCGATGCGGGTGCACGGCACCGAGGGTCTGCGTGTGGTGGACGCCTCGGTGATGCCGTACGTCACCAACGCCAACACCTTCTCGCCGGTCGCCATGATCGCGGAGAAGGCGTCTGACCTGATCCTCGGTCGTACGCCGCTGGCCCCGCAGTACGAGCAGTTCCACCGCCACACACCCGCACAGGTGGGGACGACGTCGGTCAGCTAGCACCGTCCCCGAACGGGAACTGCGGCGCGCGCATAGGCTCGACCTCGTGAATCCGTCGACGATGCAGGCCCAGGTGATCGTCGACGAGCTGATCCGGTGTGGAGTCACGGACGCGGTGCTGTGCGCGGGTTCGCGCAACGCACCGCTCTCGTTCGCGCTCCACGCGGCCGACACGAGCGGCCGGCTCCGGCTGCACGTGCGCATCGACGAGCGCACGGCCGGCTTCCTGGCGCTCGGGCTCGCGCTGCGCTCCCGTCGTCCGGTGCCGGTGTGCACCACCTCGGGCACGGCGGTCGCGAACCTGCATCCGGCGGTGCTCGAGGCGTCGTACTCGGGCGTGCCGCTGATCGTGCTCAGCGCCGACCGTCCTCAGGAGATGGTCGGGACGGGAGCCAGCCAGACGATCTCGCAGGCAGGGATCTTCGGCTCCGCCGTCCGGCTCGCGCTGAGCGGTGGCGCCGGAGGAGGCTCGGAGGACAACGGCCGCTGGCGTTCGCTCGTGGACCGTGCCGTCGCGGCGGCCAACGGTGCACTCGGCGGGCAGCCGGGGCCGGTCCAGCTCAACCTGCCCTTCGCCGAACCCCTGGTGCCCGACGGCACCGGCGTCGCCCCCGCAGGCCGGGCCGGCGGCGAGCCGTGGACCTCGGTGGCCCCCGTCGTGCGGGAGGCGCCTGCGCTCCCGCTCGACCCGTCCGCGCCGACGCTCGTCATCGCCGGGAGCAACGCCCCGGACGGTCTGCGCGACCTGCCGGTCCCGGTCATCGCGGAGCCCTCGTCGGCACCGTGGCCGGATTCCGTCCGCACCGGTCCCTGGCTGCTCGGGACCCCGGCTGCAGAGTCTCTGAAGCCGGCTCAGGTGGTGGTGGCGGGCCGTCCCACGCTGCACCGGCCGGTCCAGCGGCTGCTCGCCGACCCGTCCGTCGCCACCTACGTGCTCGCCGATCCCGACGGGGCCCCGTGGACCGATGTGGCGGGCACCGTCCGGGCCGTCGGTTCGCTGCCGAGCCTCACGCCTGACGGGTCCTGGACGCACATCTGGCAGACAGCCGACACCGCCGCCGCGAAGGCGCTGGACCACGCCTTGGACGCGGGCATCGCGCCCGTCGGGCTGCGGCTGGCCCGGTCGGTGCTCGCCGCCCTGCCCGACGGTGGACAGCTCCTGCTCGGCTCGTCGAACCCCGTGCGGGACGTCTCGCTCGCAGCGGCCCCGCGGCACGGGCTCACCGTGCTGAGCAACCGTGGCGTCGCGGGAATCGACGGCACGGTGTCGACGGCGCTCGGGGCGGCTCTGGTCCACGACGGACCGGCGTACGCGCTGGTCGGCGACCTCACGCTGCTGCACGACGCCACCGGGTTCGTCATCGGGCCGGACGAGCCGCGGCCCGACCTCACCGTCGTCGTCCTCAACGACGGGGGTGGCGGGATCTTCGGGCTGCTGGAGCAGGGAGCGCCCGAGCACGCGGCGGCGTTCGAGCGGGTCTTCGGCACGCCGCACCAGGTCGACCTGGCCGCGCTGTGCGCCGCCACCGGCGTCGGTCACGTCCGGGTGGACGTCGCCGACGTTGCAGCCGCACTCGCGCCCGCGCCCGGCCTGCGGGTGGTGGAGGTGGCTGCCGAGCGCCCCACACTCCGGGCGGGGCACGCGGCGCTGCGGGCCGCGGTGGCTGCCGCCGTGGCGGCAGCCTGATCGGCGGCGGCACCACGGGAGCCACGGCCGCGGACAGCGGTCGAGCAGGCCGTCAGTTGCCGGCCTGCAGTGCGTCGCGTACGGCCACCATCTTCGCCGCGGCCTCCCGCGCCTCCTTGTGGGGATCGGAGTCGGCCACGATCCCGCAGCCTGCGAACAGCCGCGCGACCGGACCGTCGAGCTGGGCGCAGCGCAGCGCGATGCCGAGCTCGCCGTCACCGCTGCTGTCGACCCAGCCCACGGGCCCGGCGTAGCGGCCGCGGTCCATCCCCTCGAGCTCGGTGATCAGGCGGAGCGCGGCCTTGCGGGGCGTGCCGCCCACCGCGGCCGTCGGGTGCACGGCCTCGGCCAGCTCCAAGAGCGATGCGGGGTCGGTGGGGTCGAGGGTGCCCCGCACGTCGCTGGAGAGGTGGGACACGTTGTGCAGCGCGATCACCCCCGGCTGCTCCGGCACGTCGAGCGTGCTGCAGAGCGGGCGGAGCGCGTCGGCCAGCGAGTCGACGGCGAGGGCGTGCTCGTGCCGGTCCTTGGCCGAGCCGAGCAGCTGGCCCGAGAGGTTGTCGCCCGAGCCCGGCCAGATCGTGCCGGCGAGCACCCTGGACTCGACGACACCCGCGGTGCGCCGCACCAGCAACTCGGGCGTGGCTCCCACCAGCCTGTCCACCGCGTACGACCAGCACGTCGGGTACCGCTCGGCCAGCCCGCCGAGCAGGAAGCGGGGATCGAAGGGTTCGTCGCCGACAGCCAGCAGGTCATGGGCGAGGCACGCCTTCTCGAGCTCACCCGCCCGCATCCGGCGCACGGCCTCGGCCACGGCCGTCCGGTATCCGGCGACGGGGAGCATGCCGTCGGCGAAGCGCAGGGTGCCGGTGGGGCGCACCGGGCTGACCGCGCGGACGGCCGGAGGCCCGTCCCCGAACTCGGTGACCCACGACAGCCCATCGCGCCGGCCGACCAGCACCCGAGGCACCACGAGCGTCGAGCCCTCGGACGAGTCGGCGAAGGTGAAGCTGGCGAAGGCCACAGGTCCCGTGCCGGGCACCTGGACGTCGTCGGTCACGCGCAGCCGCCTGGTGAACGACTGCCACCAGGCGTCCGCCTGGGTGAAGCGCTGGGGCCCGGTGCCGGTGAACCGGGCAACTTCCCCCCAGCCGACGAGGCCGTCGGAGCCGCGCACCCACGACAGCGGGTTCTGGTCGTCGGGGAGGAGGTCGATCAGCCGGCCCGGGTCGTCGATGAGCCGCGTTCGCACGCCCAACCCGCCGGACAACGGGGCGATTGTCACGAGCCCGAGAGTAGGAGCACGCGACCTGCGGTGCGCGGCGGGTCGGCGAGGTGCCGCCCACAGCGTGGTTCCACCAGCCAATAGAATGCGCTCTGTGACGACTGGCACGGGGCGTGGCGACACCCGGGCCGTCGACGAGCTCGCGGCACTGGTGCGCCCCGCCGTACAGGGGATTGCCCGGCGGCTCCCCGAGATCGTCGCCGGACTGGCGGTGGTTGCCACCGTGCTGGCCGTACTGGCCCTCGCGGGTGCCGCCGTCGACGACCGTGCGATCGACGCCAACCCGGCCGTCGCCCAGGCGGAGGTGCTTCCCGGCTCGTCGTTCTCCCGCACGCTGGTCCGGTTCACCGTGGCCAACGGGGAAGCGGTCGTGCCGGAGCACGGGGTCTTCTACCCGTGGGGCCTGCAGGAGGGTGCGGACGTCGCGGTCGAGTACGACGTGACCAAGCCCGAACTCGTACGGGTCGCCGGTCGCTCCGCGATCGACGGGGTGCTCCCGCTGGGGATCGGCGTGCTCGTGCTGTGGGCGGTGCTGGGCCCGCTCGCCGTGTGGTTGCGCCGTCGGCGCGCCGGCGCCTGAGAGGTCACAACCGAGCGGACCGGGCCCGTGAGCCCGCGCGGGTGGCGAACGCCACCCCGAGCACCGCCACCACCATGCCTGCGATGGCGACCGGTCCGAGGGTCTCGCCGAACATCGCCCACGCCATCAGCGCCGTGATCCCCGGAACGAGATAGAAGTAGCTGGTCACCTGCGATGCCGCGCCGCGGCGCAGCATCAGGAAGAGCAGCGAGATCCCGCCGCCGGTGAGCACCAGCACCGACCAGGCGAGCGCGCCGATGAGTTGGGGTGTCCAGTCGAAACGGAAGTGCTCGAACGCCAGCGTGAACGGCAGCGTCACCAGCAGCGAGGCCGCGAACTGGACGACCTGCCCGGTGCGCAGATCGAACTCCGGGCAGAACCGCTTCTGGTACAGCGTGCCTGCGGTGATCGCGAGCAGTGCCACCGTGGTCAGTCCGAGCGTCAGCGGCGTCAGGCCCGAGGTGGTGACCTTGCTCGAGACGACGAGGGCGACTCCCGCGAAACCGAGCAGCAGCCCCAGCACCTGCAGACGTCCGAGCCGCTCGCCGAGCAGCGCCGCGAACACTGCGGTCAGCACCGGCTGCAGGTTCACCACCAGCGCCGTGACACCGGCCGGCATCCCGGCTGCGACCGCCGCCCACACACCGCCGAGGTAGCCGGCCTGGATGCCCACACCCGCCACCGCGATGTGGCCGGCCTGCCGCCAACCCGGCCAGGGCGCCCGCGCGACGAGCGCGAGAACGAGCATCAGCACGACGACCCCGGCGTAGCGCAGGATCAGGAAGCTCAGCGGTTCTGCGTAGGGGGCCGCGTACTTGGCCACCACGAAACCCGACGCCCAGATCACCACGAACAGGAACGGGGTGGCGCGTACGGCGAGCGTCGCGGAGGACTCCGGCTTCGAGATGGTGGCGATACGGCGACCCTAACCCGCAGCCCCCGAGCGCCCACCGCCCGAGCCGCCCGCCATTCCCGCGAGTTGCCCCTGCTCGGCTCGGTCGCCCGGCTCTATCGGTCGGCGTGCCACCAGCCGAGCACCTCGTCCAGCGAGCCCGGCACCGCGACGACCATCGCGCCCGAGGGAAGCGGGTTCGGCCGCCCCTCCCCGTCGACGATGAGCGCGCCGGCCTCGGCCGCGAGGCACGCGGCGCCCGCGACGTCCCACTCCCGGTAGCTGTCGAGCACCGCGGCGACGGCGTGCCCGAGCGCGACCTGCGTGATCGCGAGCGCCGCCGACCCGAGCACCCGTACCCCCGCGTGACCGGCGGCGGCCTGGCGGGTGAAGCCCGGCGCACGCTCCAGCGAGAGTTCCGCGCAGATCAGGCCGCCGGTGGGGGACCGTGGCGTCACCGTGACCGCCACGCCGTTCGCCCGCACGCCCCGGCCGCGGGCGGCCGCGTAGATCTGGGCCCGGCTGGGGTCGGCGATCACCCCGACCACCGGCCCGTAGGCGTCCACGAGCGCGAGGCTGTAGGCGCACCACGGGAATCCGGCGACGTAGTTGGCCGTGCCGTCGACGGGGTCGACCACCCACCGGTACGGCGCGGTCGCGGCGTCGCCGTCGCTCCCGAACTCCTCGCCGACCACCGGCACCCCGGGGAACTCCGATGCCAGCACCCGGCGGGTGTGCCGTTCCAGGGTCCGGTCGGTGTCGGTGACCCAGTCGAACGGGTTCGCTTTGTGGGTGGCACCCGGCTGTTGGCCGCGGCCCGCGGTGGCCGTGATCACCTCCGCGGCGTCGTTGGCCAAGCGCCCGGCCACCTCCAGAGCCTTGGAGAGCAACCCCGCCTCGACCGGGAACGGTGTCGAGGGTGCACTCGGGTGCGGCTGGACGGTCATGTGGCCCGAGCGTCGGCGTGTCCGGTGTCTCCGGTGCGTCGCTCAGGTGTCGTGTCATGGATCACCCGGCCAACTGTGTGCCCGACATGGGCTGTTGGCCGTACGTTCGGTGGCTCGTCAACACTTCGCCCCACGGGCAGGCAACGGTGCCTCCGTGCGAGTCGCCATCGTCTCCGAGTGCTTCCTGCCCGTTGTCAACGGCGTGACGAACTCCGTGCTCCGGGTGGTCGAGCACCTGACGGAGGCGGGTCACGAGGCGTTGGTGATCGCGCCAGGGATGGACGGTCCCCTGGAGTACGCGGGTGCTCGGGTGGTGCGGGTCCCGGCGGTGGATCTGCCGGTCGTCTCGTCGATGCCGGTCGGGGTGCCCAGCAGGCGCGTGCTGACGGCGCTGCGCGAGTTCGCGCCCCACGTCGTCCACCTGGCCGCGCCGTTCGTCGTCGGGTACCGCGGGCTGGCTGCCGCCCGCCGGCTCGGCATCCCGACGGTCGCCGTCTACCAGACCGACGTGGCCGGGTTCGCCTCCTCCTACGGCCTCGGTCTGACGGCACGTGCGGCGTGGCGCTGGACGTGCCGGCTGCACGGCCAGGCCGACCGCACCCTCGCCCCGTCGAGCTGGGCCACCGAGGCGCTGCGTGCGCGTGGCGTTCCGCGGGTGCACCAGTGGGCGCGCGGTGTCGACACCGGACGGTTCACCCCGCACAAACGCAACGACGGCCTGCGCGCCCAGCTGGCCCCGGGCGGCGAGCTGCTCGTCGGGTACGTGGGCAGGCTCGCACCGGAGAAGCAGGTGGAGCGGCTCACCGCGCTGGCCGACGTGCCCGGCATCAGGCTCGTGGTGGTGGGTGACGGCCCGAGCCGGGACCGCCTCGCGGCGGCGTTGCCGACTGCAGCGTTCCTCGGTTTCCGCGGCGGCGACGAGCTGGCCCGGATCTACGCCTCGCTCGACGTCTTCGTGCACACCGGCCCGTCGGAGACCTTCTGCCAGGCTGTGCAGGAGGCGCTCGCCTCGGGGCTGCCCGTGGTCGCGCCGGACGCGGGCGGGCCTCGCGACCTCGTTCTCCCCGGCCGCACCGGCTACCTCGTGCCGCCTCACCCCGACGGCTCCGAGGGCCCTCACGACCCGCGGTCGATCGCGGCCGACGCCGAGCTCCGTGCCGCGGTCGTGGCGCTCACCGACCCGGCGACCCGGGCCCGCTTCGGCGCCGCAGCCCGGCAGTCGGTGTTGCGTCGTACCTGGTCCACGGTCTGCGACGAGCTGCTCGCGCACTACGCCGAGGTCATCGGCGCCACAGCCGCGGCCGCCTGACGGTGCGCATCGTCCAGCTGGCCAACTTCTACGGTCCGCGCTCGGGCGGTCTCCGCACGGCCCTCCACCACCTCGGCGCGGGGTACGTGGGCCGCGGCCACGAGGTGGTGCTCGTCGTGCCCGGCCGGCGGTCGGCGGACGAGCGGCTGCCTGCCGGAATCCGCCGTATCACCGTCGCCGCGCCCCGGCTGCCCGGCACCGGCGGCTACCGTGCCGTCGACCCGTGGCGCGTGCAGCGACTGCTCGAACGGCTGCGGCCCGACGCCATCGAGGTGTCGGACCGGCTGACGTTGCGCGGGTTGGGCGCGTGGGCGTCACGGCGCGGGGTGCCGAGCATCGTGATCTCCCACGAGCGCCTCGACCGGCTGCTCGCGCAGTTCCTGATGCCCGAACCGGCCGCGCGACGGGTGGCCGACTTCGCGAATGCCCGGATGGCGGCGGCCTACGACACCGTGGTGTGCACCACGTCGTTCGCACGCGCCGAGTTCGACCGCATCGGCGTGACCAACGTTGCCCAGGTGCCGCTGGGGGTGGACCTCCGGACGTTCTCGCCGCTGCACCGGGACACCGCCCTGCGCAGCACGCTGGCCCGCCGCTCCGAGACCCTGCTCGTCCACTGCGGGCGCCTCTCGCCGGAGAAGCACCCGGAGCGCAGCATCGACACGGTGGCTGCGCTGCGCGATGCGGGGCACCGGGTACGCCTGGTCGTCGCCGGTGACGGGCCACGCCGCCCGCTGCTGGAGCGGCGGGCCGCCGGGTTGCCGGTGACGTTCCTCGGCTTCGTGCCCGACCGCTCCCGGCTGGCCCGGTTGCTCGCCTCCGCCGACGTCTCGCTGGCCCCCGGTCCGCACGAGACGTTCGGCTTGTCGGCGCTGGAGGCACTGGCGAGCGGTACTCCCGTGGTCGTCTCGGCCTCGTCGGCGCTGCCGGAGATCGTCGGGCCATCGGGGGCAGCTGCCCTGGACCGGCCCGAGGCCTTCGCCGCGGGCGTCACCACCGTCCTCGCCGCGGACGAGGGCGTGCGCCGGGCTGCGGCGCGGGCCCGGGCCGAGCAGTTCGGGTGGCCGGAGTCCGTCGGACGGATGCTCGCCACGCTGACCGTCTGACCGTCTGCCTGTCTGAGCGCCCGCGTGGGACGGGCTGCCCGGGGGTGGGAACGGGCGACTCGCGGGGGTGGGGAGGGTGGCTCGCGGGGCAAGTAGCGTTTCCCGTGTGAGCCGCGCCGACCTCGACAAAGACCCGCACGACGTCGCTGTGATGTTCGACGCCGTCGCGCGCCGCTACGACCTGACCAACACGGTGCTCACCGCCGGGCAGGACCGGCGCTGGCGGGCGCTCACGCGTGAGGCGCTGCAGCTTCGTCCCGGCGAGAAGGTGCTCGACCTCGCCGCCGGCACCGCTGTCTCCACCGTGGAGCTGTCGCGATCGGGCGCGTGGTGCGTGGCGGCCGACTTCTCGCTCGGGATGCTCCGCGCTGGCGCCCACCGGGCGGTGCCGAAGGTGGCGGCCGACGCGCTGCACCTGCCGTTCCGCGACGCTGTCTTCGACGCGGTGACGATCTCGTTCGGCCTGCGCAACGTCGCCGATCCCGACCTTGCTCTGCGCGAGTTGGCGCGCGTCACCCGTCCGGGCGGCCGCCTGGTGGTGTGTGAGTTCGGCCGTCCGACGTTCGCGCCGTTCCGCGTCGCCTACCACCTGGGCCTGGAGAGGGTGCTCCCTGCGGTCGCGGATCGCGTGTCGAGCAACCCAGCGGCGTACCGCTATCTGGGTGAATCGATCCGCGATTGGCCTGCTCAGCCCGTGTTGGCGCGGCGCGTCGCCGCGGCGGGCTGGAGCGACGTCGCATGGCGCGACCTGGCCTTCGGCGCAGTTGCTCTGCACCGCGCTCGCCGTCCGTATGACACGCAGGGGCCAGTCGGGTGACGCTACGCCCGGGTGGCGGGCGCGCGGGCGTGGACGAGGGTGCATAGACTCGTACCGACTTCGTGAATCTGTTCACAAGGAGCCGTTTTGGTCGCGCCCGAACCCACCACCGTCGGCGGGCGACCGGACGCCGACGCCGACGTCATCGTCGTCGGTGCCGGTCCCGCCGGGTCTACCGCCGCCGCGTACTTGGCACGTGCCGGTCTCGACGTACTCCTTCTGGAGAAGTCGACGTTCCCGCGGCCCAAGGTCTGCGGCGACGGCTTCACCCCTCGCGGCATGAAGCAGCTGATCGATCTCGGCATCGACTGCTCGGAGCAGAACGGCTGGCTGCACAACAAGGGCCTGCGGGTCGTCGGCGGCGGCGTCACGCTCGAGCTGGAGTGGCCCACGCTCTCGAGCTTTCCCAACTTCGGGGCCGTCCGGCCCCGCCAGGACTTCGACGAGCTCCTGGTGCGCCACGCCGAGAAGTCCGGTGCGCGGCTGCGCGAGGAGACCACGGTCACCGAGGCCCTCACCGACGAGCGGACGGGCCGGGTCACCGGTGTGGCCGGCACCACGGGGAAGGGCAAGGACAAGCGCCCGGTCTCGTTTCGCGCGCCCCTCACCCTCGCCTGCGACGGCGTGAGCGCCCGGCTCGCGCTGAGCCTGGGGATGGCCAAGCGCGACGACCGGCCGATGGGCGTGGCGGTGCGCCGGTACTACAACAGCCCGCGCACGCACGACGACTTCCTGGAGAGCCACCTCGAGCTGTGGGACCGGTCGAACCCCGCCGACCCGAAGCTGCTGCCCGGCTACGGCTGGATCTTCGGGATGGGCGACGGCACGTCGAACGTGGGTCTCGGGATCCTGTCCACGAGCAAGGCCTACGGATCCACCGACTACCGCGCGCTGCTGAAGTCGTGGCTCGACGGCACCCCGGAGGAGTGGGGCTACCGCGACGAGAACGCGGTGGGCACCGTCGGCGGGGCCGCCCTGCCGATGGGCTTCAACCGCACCCCGCACTACCGGCCGGGCCTGCTGCTCGTGGGCGACGCCGGCGGGATGGTCAACCCGTTCAACGGGGAGGGCATCGCCTACGCGATGGAGTCGGCGGCGATCGCGTCGCGCTGCACGGTGCAGGCGCTGGCGCGCTCGGGTGCGTCGGCCGAGGCCGCGCTGGCCGGTTACCCCACGGCCATGAGTCAGGCACTCGGCGGCTACTACCGAATAGGCAACGTTTTCTCGAAGCTCATCGGCAACCCGACCGTGATGGGCATGGCCACGAAGTACGGTCTCCCACGCGCGACGCTGATGCGGTTCATCCTCAAACTGCTCGCCAACCTCTACGACCCGAGGGACGGGGGGTTGAGCGACCGCGTCATCACCGCGATGACCAGAGTCGCACCGAGTTTGTAGTTACTAAGGCTTGCCTGGCTGCGGCCAGGGCCGTCAGCCGACTTAGTGTCGGCGAGCGGTGCCATCGAATCAGGAAGACTCCGCTACTAGTAGACGACAGGGCTGACGGATGCTCGATCCCTACCTCCCGCTGGTGCTGCTGTTCGCGCTGGCCGGTGCGTTCGCACTGTTCTCGGTGACGGCCGCGCCGTACGTCGGACCCCGGCGCTACAACAGGGCGAAGCTCGACGCCTATGAGTGCGGCATCGAGCCTTCGCCCCAACCCGTCGTGGGCGGCGGCCGCATGCCGGTCGCCTACTACCTCACGGCGATGCTGTTCATCCTGTTCGACATCGAGATGGTCTTCCTCTACCCGTTCGCGGTGAGTGCCGACGCGCTCGGCCTCTTCGGGCTGGTGGAGATCGTGCTGTTCATCGTCACGGTCGGCTTCGCCTACATCTACGTGTGGCGGCGCGGCGGGCTGGATTGGAACTGAGATGGGTCTGGAAGAGCATCTGCCCAGCGGCGTCCTGCTGACCAGCGTCGAGAAGCTGGTCAACTGGACGCGTAAGTCCTCGCTGTGGCCCGCCACGTTCGGGCTGGCCTGCTGCGCGATCGAGATGATGACCACCGGCGCGCCGCGCTACGACCTCGCGCGCTTCGGCATGGAGGTCTTCCGGGCCTCGCCCCGTCAGGCCGACCTGATGATCGTCGCCGGCCGGGTGAGCAACAAGATGGCCCCGGTCCTGCGCCAGATCTACGACCAGATGCCCGAGCCCCGCTGGGTGCTGGCGATGGGTGTCTGCGCCTCGTCCGGCGGCATGTTCAACAACTACGCGATCGTGCAGGGCGTCGACCACGTCGTCCCCGTCGACATGTACCTGCCCGGCTGCCCGCCGCGGCCGGAGATGCTGATGGACGCGATCCTCAAGATCCACGCCAAGATCATGGACGAGCCGCTGGGCGCCAAGCGGGCCGCGGCGCTCGCGGCGAGCGGCCACAAGACCGAGCTCGTCCCGTCCTCGATCAAGTTCGCGAAGAAGAAGTGACCGGGAATGGCTGACGAACAGAACGGCACGTCCGGCACGTCGAAGGAGAAGGCCGAGGCGACCGGAGGGCCGCAGTCCTCCGCCGAGACGAGCGGGCCCGACACCGCAGCCCAGCGGGCTGCGGGTGGCGAGCCGCCTGCCGGCGGTGAGCCCGAGCAGACCGACACCGCGATCGACGCGCACGTCAACGGGCAGACGCCCGAGGGCGGCACGCGGATCCCGGCCGGGAGCACCCGCGAGCGTCACGGGATGTTCGGGGTCCACGGCTCCGGCGACACCTCGGGCTTCGGCGGCCTGCGGTTGCCCGGGCACGTCCCGGCTCCGGCCGAGCGGCCGTTCGGTGGCTGGTTCGACGAGTTCGCCGACGACTTCGGCGATGCGCTGGCCGAGCGTGGCATCCCGCGGGGCGCCGTGCAGCAGATCACGATCGACCGCGGCGAGATCACGTTCTACGTGCGGCCCGACCGCATCCGCGAGCTCTGCCGCACCCTCCGCGACGACGAGGGCCTGCGCTTCGAGCTGTGCTCCTCGGTCTCCGGTGTCGACTACGGCGAGGGTGTGGCCCAGCGACTCCACGTCGTCTACCACCTGACGTCGATGACCTACCGGCGCCGCATCCGGCTCGAGGTCGCCCTCGACGTGGACGACCCGCACGTGCAGAGCGTCGTCGACGTCTACCCCACGGCCGACTGGCACGAGCGCGAGACGTGGGACATGTTCGGTGTGATCTTCGACGGTCATCCGGCGCTCACCAGGATCCTGATGCCGGACGACTGGGAAGGGCATCCCCAGCGCAAGGACTACCCGCTCGGCGGGATCCCGGTGGAGTACAAGGGTGCGGAGATCCCGCCCCCGGACCAGCGGCGGTCGTACACGTGACCGCGTACCGACCCTTCTCCGCGGAGGCGGCGACATGACGGACATCCGCGACGACGCTCCTGCTCCGGACGCGTACGCATCGCAGCGCGAGACCACCGAGGGCACGGTCTACACCGTCACCGGTGGCGACTGGGACACGTTCCTCGACGAGGAGCACGACGACCGCATCGTCATCAACATGGGTCCGCAGCACCCGTCCACCCACGGGGTGCTGCGGCTGGTGCTGGAGCTCGAGGGCGAGACGGTGACGCAGGCCCGGTCGGTGATCGGCTACCTGCACACGGGTATCGAGAAGAACTGCGAGTTCCGCACCTGGACCCAGGCCGTCACGTTCGTGACGCGCATGGACTACCTCTCGCCGCTCTTCACCGAGGCCGCCTACTGCCTCGGTGTGGAGAAGCTGCTGGGCGTCGAGGTCCCGCGCCGCGCGCAGGTGGCCCGCGTGATGCTGATGGAGATCAACCGGATCGGGTCGCACCTGGTCGCCCTCGCCACCGGCGGCATGGAGCTGGGCGCGCTCACCGGCATGACGGCGGGGTTCCGCGAGCGCGAGGAGGTGCTGCACCTCCTCGAGTTCCTCACCGGGCTGCGCATGAACCACGCGTTCATCCGGCCCGGCGGTCTCGCCCAAGACCTCCCGGAGGACTGGGCCGAGAAGGTCGCCGACTTCGTCAAGATCATGAAGCAGCGGCTGCCCGACTACGACAAGCTGCTCACCGGCCAGCCGATCTGGCGCCAGCGCCTGGAGAACGTCGGCTATCTGCCGGTCGACGGCTGCCTCGCCCTCGGTGCCACCGGGCCCATCCTGCGGGCGGCGGGCCTGCCGTGGGACATGCGCAAGGTCGAGCCGTACAGCGGCTACGAGGAGTACGACTTCGAGGTCCCCACGGCCACCGAGGCGGACTGCTACGCGCGCTACCGGCTGCGTGTCGCCGAGATCCACGAGTCGCTGAAGATCATCGAGCAGGCCGCGGCGAAGATGGAGCCGGGGCCCGTCATGGTCGCGGACCGCAAGATCGCCTGGCCCGCGCAGCTGTCGATCGGTGCGGACGGCATGGGCAACAGCCTCGAGCACGTCCGCAAGATCATGGGTCAGTCGATGGAGTCGCTGATCCACCACTTCAAGCTGGTCACCGAGGGCTTCTCCGTGCCGGCCGGGCAGGTCTACTCGGCGGTCGAGTCGCCGCGCGGCGAGATGGGCTGCCACCTGGTGTCGGACGGCGGCACGCGCCCGCTGCGCGTCCACGTCCGTGACCCCAGCTTCGTGAACCTGCAGACGATGCCGGCGATGAGCGAGGGCGGCATGGTCGCCGACGTCATCGCCGCGGTCGCCTCGATCGACCCCGTTATGGGAGGCGTGGACCGTTGAGTGAGATCGCGAGTGAGGTAGCGAGATGACGCTGCCGGAAGGCACCCCGGAGTCGTACGGCGAGCTGACCGCGCCGGAAGAGGTCGTGTGGGAGCCGGTGACGCAGGAGCCGTCGCCGGTGTCCCCCGTCTTCGACGAGCTGACGCGGCAGCGCACCAAGGAAATCATCGGGCGCTACCCCCAGTCACGGTCGGCCCTCCTCCCGCTCCTGCATCTTGTGCAGTCGGTGGAGGGTTTCGTCAGTCAGGACGGGATCCGCTTCTGCGCCGAAGCGTTGGAACTGACCACCGCCGAGGTCTCCGCGGTAGCCACCTTCTACACAATGTACAAGCGCAGGCCGTGCGGAGAACACCTGGTCAGCGTGTGTACGAACACACTCTGCGCGGCTCTCGGCGGCGACGAGATCTACAAGCGACTCACCGACAAGCTCGGAGTCGGACACGAGGAGACCGCGGGTGAGCCGGGTACGCCGGGCTCCATCACTCTCGAACACGCAGAGTGTTTGGCCGCTTGCGACCTCGCTCCGGTGCTCCAGGTCAACTACGAGTACTTCGACAACCAGACGCCGGAGTCGGCCGAGGAACTGGTCGCCGCGCTGCAGCGCGGCGAGCGGCCCGCCCCCACCCGCGGCGCGCCGCTGACGGACCTCAGGACCGTGGAGCTCGAGCTGGCCGGCATCTTCCCCGACCTCGAGCGCAGCGTCGAAGGCCCGTCGATCGCGCCGGAGACGGTGCGCGGCGCTCAGCTCGCGGCCGACCGCGGATGGGTCGCCCCGTCGATGCCCGACGCCCCTCCCGCCTTACCGGATCTCCCGGAGAAGAAGTCATGACCACTGCCCAGACGAATCCGCCGGCGCCCGATCCGCTCACCCCGGTGCTCACGCGTCGCTGGCGCTCGCCCCGCTCGTGGTCGATCGACACCTACGAGCAGCTGGAGGGCTACCAGGCGCTGCGCCACGCGCTCACTGCCCAGCCCGACCAGCTCATCCAACTGGTGAAGGACTCCGGTCTGCGCGGCCGCGGCGGAGCCGGCTTCCCCACGGGCATGAAGTGGAGCTTCATCCCGCAGGGGGCCACCGGCCCGGGCGCCAAGCCCAAGTACCTCGTGGTGAACGCCGACGAGGGCGAGCCGGGCACCTGCAAGGACATCCCGACGATGATGGCCGACCCCCACTCGCTGGTGGAGGGCTGCATCATCACGTGCTACGCGATCCGCTCGAACTTCTGCGCAATCTACGTGCGTGGCGAGGCGCTGCACTGCATCCGACGGGTCCGCCGCGCCGTGGAGGAGGCCTACGCCAAGGGCTACCTCGGCACGAACATCCTCGGCTCCGGCTTCGATCTGGACATCGTGGTGCACGCCGGTGCCGGTGCGTACATCTGCGGCGAGGAGACGGCGCTGCTCGACTCGCTCGAAGGTCGTCGCGGTCAACCTCGGCTCAAGCCCCCGTTCCCGGCAACATCTGGTCTGTACGCCTCGCCCACTGTGGTCAACAACGTCGAGACGATCGCCTCGGTTCCCGCGATCGTTCAGGGCGGCAGTGACTGGTTCCGGCTGATGGGCTCGGAGAGGAGCCCCGGCCCGAAGATCTACTCGCTGTCGGGGCACGTGGAGAAGCCCGGCCAGTACGAGGCGCCGTTGGGCATCACCCTGCGCCAGCTGCTGGAGCTCGCGGGCGGGATGAAGGACGGGATCCCGCTCAAGTTCTGGACGCCGGGCGGTTCCTCCACCCCGATCTTCACCGCCGAGCACCTCGACGTTCCCCTGGACTTCGAGGGCGCGGCCGCTGCCGGCTCCATGCTCGGCACCACCGCGGTGCAGGTCTTCAACGAGACCGTCTCCGTGCCGTGGGCCGTCATGAAGTGGACGGAGTTCTACAAGCACGAGTCGTGCGGCAAGTGCACCCCGTGCCGCGAGGGCACCTACTGGCTCGTGCAGATCCTCGAGCGCATGGTGCACGGCGAGGGCACCGAGGCGGATGTCGAGACGATGCTCGACATCTGCGACAACATCCTCGGCCGCTCGTTCTGCGCTCTGGGTGACGGTGCGACCAGCCCGATCACGAGCGCCATCAAGTACTTCCGCCAGGAGTTCCTGGACCTGATCGCCGAGCAACCCGCGGTGGCACGTCCGGAGCAGCTGGCCGAGCTGACCGGAGCCACGGCATGACACTCGCTCCTGAGGAGAAGAAGGAGGCGCGGCCCGTACCCGAGGGCCACGTCCGCCTCACGATCGACGGCCTCGAGGTCGACGCGCCCAAGGGCGAGCTGCTGATCCGCACGTGCGAGCGGCTGGGGATCATCGTCCCGCGCTTCTGCGACCATCCCCTGCTCGACCCCGCGGGCGCCTGCCGCCAGTGCCTGGTCGAGGTGGAGATGGGCGGGCGGCCGATGCCGAAGCCGCAGGCCAGCTGCACGATGACCGTGGCGGACGGCATGGTCGTCAAGACCCAGCACTCCTCCCCGGTAGCCAAGAAGGCCCAGGAGGGGGTGATGGAGCTCCTGCTCATCAACCACCCGCTGGACTGCCCGATCTGCGACAAGGGCGGCGAGTGCCCCCTGCAGAACCAGGCGATGAGCACCGGCCGCACCGACTCGCGGTTCGTCGAGACCAAGCGGACGTTCCCGAAGCCGCTCCCGATCTCCACGCAGGTGCTGCTCGACCGCGAGCGCTGCGTGCTCTGCCAGCGCTGCACCCGGTTCTCCGAGGAGATCGGCGGCGACCCGTTCATCGACCTGCTGGAGCGCGGTGCGCACCAGCAGATCGGCGTGGCCGAGGACAAGCCCTTCCAGAGCTACTTCTCCGGCAACACCATCCAGATCTGCCCGGTCGGGGCGCTGACCAGCGCGGCGTACCGGTTCCGCTCCCGCCCGTTCGACCTCGTGTCCACCGACGGGGTCTGCGAGCACTGCGCGTCGGGCTGCGCCCAGCGCGTCGACACCCGGCGGGGCACGGTGCTGCGGCGCCTCGCAGGCAATGACCCTGCGGTCAACGAGGAGTGGAACTGCGACAAGGGGCGGTTCGCGTTCCGCTACCTCCGCTCGCCGCAGCGGATCACCCGGCCGATGGTCCGCGGTGCCGACGGGGTGCTCGCCGAGACGTCGTGGACCGAGGCGCTCACCGCTGCGGCGCAGGGCCTCCTCGCCGCCCGCGAGGGCGGCATCGGGGTGCTCGCAGGCGGCCGGCTGACCGTCGAGGACGCGTACGCCTACGGCAAGTTCGCCCGCGTCGCTGCGCACACCAACGACATCGACTTCCGGGCCCGCCCGCACTCGGGCGAGGAGCTGGAGTTCCTCGCCGCGCACGTCGTCGGCCAGGGTCCCGAGACGCTCGACTACGCCCGCCTGGAGGCCGCGCCCGCGGTCCTGTGCGTGGCGTTCGAGCCGGAGGAGGAGTCGCCGATCGTCTTCCTGCGGCTGCGCAAGGCGGCTCGCAAGCACGGTCAGCGGGTGTACCACCTCGGTCAGTGGACCACGCCCGCGGTGGAGCGCACGTCGCTGGAGCTCGGTTCCGCCGCCCCGGCGGCCAAGGACAACCTGGTCCGTTCCGTGCCGGGCGCCGAGGCGGCCGTCCTCGGCGAGCTCCCGGCGGACGTCGTCGAGGCGCTGACCGGCGGCGGTGTGATCCTCGTCGGTGAGCGCGCCGCCGAGGTTCCCGGTCTGTACTCCGCCGTGTCGGCGCTCGCCGCCCGCACCGGTGCCGCCGTCGGCTGGGTGCCGCGCCGGGCCGGTGAGCGCGGCGCGCTCGACGCCGGCGCAGCGCCCACGCTCCTGCCGGGAGGCCGTCCCGTCGCCGATGCAGCCGCGCGCGCCGAGGTCGAGTCGGCATGGGGCCTCGCGGCGGGCACGCTGTCCGCCACTCCGGGGCGCGACACCGACGAGATCCTCGCGGCCGCCGCCCTCGGCGAGCTGGCCGCGCTGGTGGTCGGCGGGCTCGACCCGCACGACCTGGCCGATCCCGCCGCCGCCCTCGCCGGGCTGCGGGAGGTCGGGTTCCTGGTCAGCCTGGAGATGCACGCCTCGGCCGTCACGGAGCTGGCCGACGTGGTGCTCCCGGTCGCCCCGGACGCCCAGCGTTCCGGCAGCTACCTCAACTGGGAGGGCAGGCGCCGCGAGTTCGGGCCCGCCCTCGACGCGAGCGGCGTGCTTCCGGACTGCCGCGTGCTCGACACGCTGGCCGTCGAGATGGACGTCGACCTGTTCACGCAGACGCCGGCCGCTGCGGCCGGAGAGCTCGCCCGCCTGGGCTTCGCGGCACGGGCCACCTCCGCTGCCCCGTCGGTGCCGCCGGTCGAGCCGCTGCGCCCCGGCTTCGGTCAGGCGGTGCTCGCCACCTGGCGTCAGCTGGTGGACGAGGCCGCGCTCGCCGTCGACGAGCCTGCACTGGCGGGCACGGCCCGGCCCGCGTACGCGCGGCTCAACGCCGCCACGGCCGAGCGGCTCGGGCTCGTGGAGGGTGAGCCGGCCACGGTGCGCACCGACCGCGGTGCGGTCTCGCTACTCGTGGCACTGGCCGACCTGCCGGACGGAGTGGTGTGGCTGCCGGCGAACTCGGCCGGGAGCCACGTGCGCAGTGTTCTCGGAGCCGGTCACGGTGACCTTGTGGGGGTGACGGCATGACCACCAACCTGCTCGCGCAGGCGCAACCCGGCATGACGCGCACGCAGCAGCTGCTCGCGGACGACCCGATCTGGTTGATCATCCTGAAGGTCGTGGCGCTCTTCGCGATCGGCGTGGTGCTCACGCTGTTCATGATCAACCTGGAACGCAAGGTGGTGGGTCGGATGCAGCAGCGTCCGGGCCCGAACCGGGTGGGCCCGGGCGGTTGGCTGCAGAGCCTCGCCGACGGGCTCAAGCTGGCGTTCAAGGAAGACATCATGCCGGTGATGGCCGATAAGCGGGTGTATTTCATTGCGCCGGTGATTTCGACGATTCCGGCGTTCGTGGCGTTCTCGGTGATCCCGTTCGGTGGCGAGGTGTCGATCTTCGGCGAGCCGACGGTGTTGCAGTTGGTGGATCTGCCGGTGGGTGTGCTGGTGGTGCTGGCGTGCTCGTCGATCGGGGTCTACGGGATCGTGCTGGGCGGGTGGGCGTCGGGGTCGCCGTATCCGTTGCTGGCGGCGTTGCGCAGCGCGGCGCAGGTGATCTCGTATGAGATCGCGCTGGGGCTGTCGATCGTCGGGGTGATCCTGTACGCGGGGTCGTTGTCGACGGCGGACATCGTGTCGGCGCAGAGCAGCGGGTGGTATCTGCTGTTGCTGGCGCCGAGTTTCGTGGTGTTCGTGATCTCGATGGTGGGGGAGACCAACCGGGCGCCGTTCGACTTGCCGGAGGCGGAGTCGGAGTTGGTGGGTGGGTTCCACACCGAGTATTCGTCGTTGAAGTTCGCGCTGTTCTTCCTGGCCGAGTACGTGAACATGGTGACGGTGTCGGCGATGGCGACGACGTTGTTCTTGGGGGGTGGGCAGTGGCCGTGGCCGTTGTCGTTCCTCAATGCCAACGGGTGGTTGCAGTTCGTGGCGTTCTTGATCAAGACGTTCATCTTCTTGTTCGTGTTCATCTGGTTGCGGGGGACGTTGCCGCGGTTGCGGTATGACCAGTTCATGCGCCTGGGTTGGAAGGTGCTGGTCCCGGGCAGCCTGTTGTGGATTTTGATCATCTTCGCGATCCGTACCTATCGCACCAGTGGCACGGGCAGTGTCACGACGTTGCTGGTGGCGGTGGGGATCGGGTTGGCGGTGGTGTTGGTGGTGGCGTTCCTGGTGCCCGACCGCCGGGTCGAGGAACCGGTGATCGAGTTGGCCTCGGACTACCCGGTGCCACCGCTGGACCTGACGGTGCCCACACCGTCGCGCCACAAGCTACGCCCGCGCGCAATGGACGCCGAACCGGAACGAAAGCCGGTTCTGACGGGTGGTTCCTCCAAGGAGACCGACGATGTTTGAGTTCTTCAAGGGCTTCGGTGTCACCTTCTCGACGATGTTCAAGAAGGTCGTCACCGAGGAGTACCCGGAGAACTTCCCCCCGGCCGCGCCGCGGTACCACGGCCGCCACCAGCTCAACCGGCATCCGGACGGGCTGGAGAAGTGCGTGGGCTGCGAGCTGTGCGCCTGGGCCTGCCCGGCCGACGCGATCTACGTGGAGGGCGGGGACAACACCGAGGAGGCGCGCTACTCCCCGGGTGAGCGGTACGGCGCGATCTACCAGATCAACTACCTGCGCTGCATCGGGTGCGGGCTCTGCATCGAGGCCTGCCCCACCCGCTCGTTGACGATGACCAACTTCTACGAGATGGCCGATGACAACAGGCAGGACCTGATCTACACGAAGGAGCAGCTGCTCGCGCCGCTCCTGCCCGGCATGGAGCAGCCGCCGCACCCGATGCGCCTGGGCAAGGACGAGCAGGACTACTACGTCCAGGGTCCGCAGCTGGCGCGGAAGAACCCGGAGACCGACCCGGTGGGGGAGCAGGTCAGATGAGTGTGCTCGCGCAAGCACTGCCGATGCTCGCGGCCGCAAGCGCCCCTTCGGCAGACACCGTCGGTGTCGGCGAGGCCGTCGTCTTCTGGATTCTCGGCCCGATCGCGCTGGCCGGCGCGCTCGGCATGGTGTTCGCCCGCAACGCCGTGCACTCGGCGCTGGCGCTGGTGGGCACGATGTTCTGCCTCGCTGTCTTCTACATCGTGCAGCAGGCGCCGTTCCTCGGCTTCGTGCAGATCATCGTCTACACCGGCGCGATCATGATGCTGTTCCTGTTCGTGCTGATGCTCGTCGGCAGGGACAGCTCCGACTCGGTCGTCGAGGTGCTGCGCGGTCAGCGGCTGGCGGCGCTCTGCCTGGGCGTCGGGCTGGCGGTGCTGCTGGTGGCCGCCATCGGGCGCTCGCTCACCGCCGTCACGTCGGTGGGGCTCGCCGCGAACGGCGCGGGCTACAGCGGCAACGTCACCGGGCTCGGCGCGCTGATCTTCACCAAGTACCTCTTCGCCTTCGAGCTCACGTCCGCGCTGCTCATCACGGCGGCGCTCGGCGCGATGGTGCTGGCGTTCGCGCAGGGCAAGAGCCACGCCAAGCGCGGCCAGCGCGAGACCGTCGAAGCCCGGCTCCGGGGCGAGCACGACCGGATCTCGCCGCTGCCCGGTCCCGGTGTGTACGCCACGGCCAACTCGGTGGCCGTCCCGGCCGTGCTGCCGGACGGTTCGATCGCCCCCGAGTCGCTCTCGGCGATCATCGACGGCACCCGCGTGGAGCCCGTCGACGAACCGCACCCGGACGCCCACGCCCTCACCGGTTCCCGGTCCACCGACGACACCTCCGAGGAGACCCGGTGAGCCCCACCTACTACCTGTTGCTCTCGGCGCTGCTGTTCTCCATCGGCGCGGTGGGCGTGCTGGTGCGGCGCAACGCGATCGTCGTGTTCATGTGCATCGAGCTGATGCTCAACGCCGTGAACCTGAGCCTGGTGACGTTCGCGCGGATCAACGGCCAGCTCGACGGCCAGGTGATGGCGTTCTTCGTGATGGTCGTGGCGGCCGCCGAGGTCGTGGTCGGTCTCGCGATCATCATGTCGATCTTCCGCACCCGCCGGACCGCGTCGGTCGACGACGCGAACCTGCTGAAGTACTGAGACTAGGAGCTCCCCGTGCTCACCCCGCACCAGTTGCCGCGGTCCCGGCGCGAACGTCGTCGGCCGGCGCCCACTCGTGACGTCCGTGCCGTGATCGGCGCGGCCACCGCCCGGAGCCCGCGGTGACCGCCGTGCTGGCCCAGGCCACCGAGCTTCCGGAGGTCGGTGCAGCCACCGGTATGGCCTCACTGGCCTGGCTGCTGTTCACGCTGCCGGCGCTCGGGGCACTCGTGCTGTTCGTCGCCGGGCGGCGGGCGAACGCGTGGGGCCACATCCTCGGCGTGCTCACCGTGGTCGCGTCGTTCGTCGTCGGTCTGCTGATCTTCCTCGAGACCGTGTCGCTCGACCCTGCGCAACGCACGCGGGAGCTCTCGCTCTACGACTGGATCTCGGTCGGTTCCCTGCACATCGACTTCGGGCTGCGGCTCGACCCGCTGTCGCTGACCTTCGTGCTGCTGATCACCGGTGTCGGATCGCTGATCCACATCTACTCGGTCGGCTACATGAGCCACGACCCTGGCAGGCGGCGGTTCTTCGCGCAGCTCAACCTGTTCGTCGCGGCGATGCTGCTGCTCGTCCTGGGCAACAACTTCGTGATGCTCTACCTCGGCTGGGAGGGCGTCGGTCTGGCGTCCTACCTGCTGATCGGCTTCTACCAGGACCGCCCGTCCGCGGCCACCGCCGCGAAGAAGGCCTTCCTGATGAACCGCGTCGGTGACGTCGGGCTGGCCCTTGCGATCTTCCTGCTCTGGACGCAGCTGGGCACGCTCCAGTACACCGAGGTGTTCGAGCGGATCGGCGAGGTCTCCACGCCTGCGCTGATCGCGATCACGCTGTTGCTGCTGCTCGGTGCCTGCGGTAAGTCCGGCCAGTTCCCGCTGCAGTCCTGGCTGCCGGACGCGATGGAAGGCCCCACTCCGGTGTCGGCGCTGATCCACGCGGCCACGATGGTCACGGCCGGCGTCTACCTGATCGCGCGGGCGAGCCCGATCTACAACCTCACGGAGACGGGCAGGCTGGTCGTCACGCTCGTCGGCGTGATCACTCTCCTGATCGGGGCGATCATCGGCTGCGCCTACGACGACATCAAGAAGGTGCTCGCGTACTCCACGGTCAGCCAGATCGGCTACATGATCCTCGCGGTCGGCCTCGGACCGGTCGGTTACGCACTGGGCATCGCCCACCTGCTCGCCCACGGCTTCTTCAAGGCGGGGCTCTTCCTCGGTGCCGGGTCGGTCATGCACGCGATGCACGACGAGGTCGACATGCGCAGGTTCGGCGGCCTGGCCAAGTACATGCCGATCACGTTCGTGACGTTCGGCCTCGGCTACCTCGCCCTCATCGGCTTCCCCGGCCTGTCCGGCTACTTCACCAAGGACGCGATCATCGAGGCCGCGTTCACGGCTCCGGGCTGGCAGGGCTGGGTGTTCGGGCTCTCGGCCGCGATCGCGGCCGGTATCACCGCCTTCTACATGACCCGCCTGATGCTGATGACCTTCTTCGGCGAGAAGCGCTGGGAGAAGCTCCGCACGGCCGACGGCGAGGAGTACCACCCGCACGAGTCGCCGCCCTCGATGACGGGGCCGATGATCGTGCTCGCGATCGGGTCGGTCTTCGCAGGCTTCCTGCTCACCTACAACAACGTGCTGGCCATCTGGCTGGCCCCGTCGGTCGGTGAGCAGGTCGAGCCGGAGCACGCCGCCCTGTCGCACACCGAGGTCACGATCCTCACCCTCGTGCTCGCCGCGCTGGGTGTGCTGATCGCCTACCTGCTGGTCGGCAGGCGGCCCACACCCGTCGAACGTCCCGAGCCGGTGTCGCTTCCCGTTCAGGCGGCCCGGCGCGACCTGTACGCCAACGCGATCAACGAGACGCTCATCGCGCGGCCGGGCACCTGGCTCACCCGCGCGCTGGTCTACGTCGACAACCGCGGGGTCGACGGCCTGGTCAACGGCACGGCCGCGTTCCTGGGTGGTAGCTCGGGCCGTCTGCGCCGGCTGCAGACCGGGTTCGTGCGCTCCTACGCGCTGTCGATGCTCGGCGGCTCGGTGCTCGTCGTGGCGGCGCTCCTGGCGGTGCGGTTCGCATGAACGCCGGTTCCGTGAACTCAGGAGGAAGCGTGTTGCTCCTCGTTCTTCTGCTCCTTCCGCTCATCGGCGCGCTCGTGGTGGCGCCGATGAAGGAGAACCCGCGGCTGGCCAGGCTCGTCGCGCTCGGGTTCGCGCTGGTGGAGCTCGTGATCACCGCGATCACCTGGCTCTCCTACTCGGTGGCCGACGCCGCGAGCGGCACGCGGTTCCAGTTCGAGCTCTCGGTGCCGTGGATCCCCGCCTTCGGCACACGGTTCGCGCTCGGCATCGACGGAATCGCGCTGGTGATGCTCGCGCTGATCGCCGTGCTGGTGCCGATCGTGATGGCCTTCTCCTGGGAGGAGAAGCTCCCGGAGGGCCGCACGAGGTCGGGCTTCTTCGCATTGCTGCTCGCCACCCAGGGCCTGCTGGTCGGCGTCTTCGCCGCCACCGACGTGTTCCTGTTCTACGTGTTCTTCGAGGCCATGCTGATCCCGATGTACTTCATGATCGGGCGCTTCGGCGGCCCGCGCAGGCAGTACGCGGCGGTCAAGTTCTTCCTGTACTCGCTGCTCGGCGGGCTGATCATGCTCGCCTCGGTGATCGGCCTCTTCGTCGCGAGCGGCGAGCAGCTCGGGCAGGGCACCTTCACCTGGACCGAACTGCAACGGATGGCGGCGTCACTGCCGGAGTCCACGCAGATCTGGCTCTTCCTGGGCTTCTTCGTCGCGTTCGCGATCAAGGCACCGCTGGTGCCGTTCCACACCTGGCTGCCCGACGCCGGTGCCGAGGCACCGGTCGGCGCGGGCGTCCTGCTCGTCGGCGTGCTGGACAAGGTCGGCACCTTCGGCTTCCTGCGCTACTGCCTCCCGCTGTTCCCGCTCGCGTCACAGCAGCTCGCGCCGCTGGTGCTCACCCTGGCCGTGATCGGGATCCTGTACGGCGGCCTGCTCGCGGTGGGCCAGACGGACATGAAGCGGTTCGTCGCCTACACCTCGATCGCGCACTTCGGGTTTATCGCGCTCGGGATCTTCGCGTTCTCCACGCAGGCCTTCGCCGGGTCCACGCTGTACATGGTCAACCACGGCATCTCCACGGGGATGCTGTTCATCGTGGTCGGCCTGCTCATCGCGCGCGGCGGGTCGCGGCTGGTCACCGACTACGGGGGCGTCCACAAGCTCGCCCCGTTGCTGGCCGGCACGTTCCTGCTCGCCGGGCTCTCGTCGCTGGCGCTGCCGGGCACCAACTCGTTCGTCAGCGAGTTCCTGGTGCTCGTCGGCTCCTACCCGCGCGAGCCCGTGTACACGATCCTGGCCACCGTCGGCATCATCTTCGCGGCGCTCTACGTGCTGTGGATGTACCAGCGCACCATGCAGGGCCCGGTGCGCGGCGCCGCCGTCCTCGGCGCGCTGGAGCGAGCGGTACCAACTGCCGCCTCCGCGGGAGGAAGTACGTCGGCGGGTGGCCCGGGCACCATGCTCGACCCCGGCGTCGCCGCCAAGCGCGGCGGATCCGGGTTCCCGGACCTGTCGAAGCGTGAGATCGGCGTGCTGACGCCGCTGATCGTGCTGATCGTCCTGCTCGGGTTCTTCCCGGGTCCGGTGCTCGACGTCATCAACCCGTCCGTGGTGGCCACCATGAACGAAGTGGGTCTCACCGACCCGGTGGGAGGACAGTCCCGGTGAGCAGCCTGGCTCAGGCGCCCCTCATGGCGCCGCCCATCGACTACGCCGCGATCGCGCCGCTGCTGATCGTGCTCGCCGCGGCGTGCATCTCCGTGCTGGTGGAGGCGTTCCTGCCACGCCACCAGCGCTGGCCCGCCCAGGTGACGCTGTCGATCGTCGCCGTCGGCGCGGCCGGGCTCGCGCTCGGCCTGTACGCAGGCGGCACGCCCGACGGCATCACCACGCTGGCCGACGCGCTGGCGGTGGACCGGCCCACGCTCTTCCTGTGGGGCACGCTGCTCGCGCTCGGCCTCGGCGGCATCCTGCTGATCGCCGACCGTTCCGTGGAGCCCGGCGGCGCGTTCATCGCCTCGGCGGCGTCGCGGGCCGCGGTTGGTGCCGGCGGTGGCGGTGGCGGCGGCGGACGGCTCGACCTCCCGGAGGACCGCTCCTACGGCACGCCGGGCCTCGCGCCCACCATGCAGACCGAGGTCTTCCCGTTCACGCTGTTCGCGCTCGGCGGGATGATGGCGTTCGTCGCCGCGAACGACCTGCTCACGATGTTCGTCGCGCTCGAGGTGCTGTCGCTCCCGCTCTACCTGATGTGCGGGCTCGCCCGGCGCAGGCGGCTGCTCTCGCAGGAGGCGGCGGTCAAGTACTTCCTGCTCGGCGCGTTCGCGTCCGCCTTCTTCCTGTACGGCCTCGCGTTGATCTACGGCTACGCGGGCTCGGTGCGGTTCACCGACATCGCCACCGCGGCCGCCGGTTCGGCACGGTCCGACGCGCTGCTGCTCGGCGGGCTCGCCCTTCTCGTCGTCGGCCTGATGTTCAAGGGTTCGGTGGCGCCGTTCCACACCTGGACGCCGGACGTCTACCAGGGCGCACCCACGCCCGTCACGGCGTTCATGGCGGCCTGCACCAAGGTTGCTGCGTTCGGCGCCATCCTGCGGGTGCTGCACGTGGCCTTCGGGGACACGCGGTGGGAGTGGCGCGGGGTGCTCTGGGCGATCGCCATCGTGTCGATGGTGATCGGCGCTGTGCTCGGTCTCACACAGACCGACATGAAGCGGATGATCGCCTATTCATCCATCGCGCACGCCGGATTCCTGCTGCTCGGTGCGATCTCGATCACAGAGCAGGGCGTCTCGAGCACGCTGTTCTACCTGCTGGCCTACGGCTTCACCACCCTCGCCGTGTTCGCCGTGATCAGCCTGGTCCGCAATGCCGACGGCGAGGCCACCCACCTCTCCCAGTGGGCCGGGCTCGCCAAGCGGTCCCCGGTGGTGGCCGGCGTGATGACGTTCCTCCTCCTCGCGCTCGCCGGAATCCCGCTGACCAGCGGATTCACCGCCAAGTTCGCCGTGTTCTCCGCGGCGCTGTCCGACGGGATGGCCCCGCTCGTGGTGATCGCGCTGGTGGCGAGCGCCGTCGCCGCGTTCTTCTACGTCCGTGTGATCGTGCTGATGTACTTCAGCGAGCCTGCCGTCGACGGTCCGACCGTCACCGTGCCCGGAGCGTTCACCACCGCGGCCATCACCCTCGGTGTGCTGATCACACTGCTGCTCGGAATCGTTCCGACACTGGCCTTGGACTGGGCAGGTGGCGGCGGGTTCGTAGGGTAGGTACGTCATCGAGCTCGCGGGCTCACACTGAACACAGCAGTGACGCTGAGGCGGCCGACGAGCGTCACCGAGGAGCGTGCGTGGGTACGAATGCGATTATGGGTGTCGAGCTCGGCGACGCCGAGCTCGCCGCGGCCACTGCCACAGGTCTGGACAGGGTCGAGGAGCTGCTGCGCCGTGAGGTGCGCAGCGACTACGGGTTCGTCACCGAGACGTCGCTGCATCTCATCGATGCGGGTGGCAAGCGGTTCCGCCCGCTGTTCACGCTGCTCGGGGCGCAGATCGGGCCGCACCCCGACGTGCCAGAGGTGATCACGGCCGCGGCCGTGGTCGAACTGATCCATCTGGCGACGCTCTACCACGACGACGTCATGGACTCGGCCACGATGCGCCGCGGGGCGGAGAGCGCCAACTCGCGGTGGGACAACAGCGTCGCGATCCTCACCGGCGACTTCCTCTTCGCCCACGCCTCCCGGCTCGTCGCCGATCTCGGGCCCGACGCCGTGCGCATCATCGCCGAGACGTTCGCCGAACTGGTCACGGGCCAGATGCGGGAGACCCGTGGCCCGCGCCCGGGCGAGGACCCTGTGCAGCACTACCTGCAGGTGATCGCGGAGAAGACGGGGTCGCTGATCGCCACCTCCGGCCGGTACGGCGGCATGTTCTCGGGCTGCCCGCCCGAGAACGTGGACGCTCTGCAGCGCTTCGGGGCCACGATCGGCACCGCCTTCCAGATCTCGGACGACATCATCGACATCGCGTCGGCCTCGGACAGGTCAGGCAAGACTCCCGGCACCGACCTGCGTGAGGGCGTGCTCACGCTGCCGATGCTGTACGCGCTGCAGGACACCGGTGCGGACGCCGACCGGCTCCGGGTGCTGCTGGCGCGGCCGCTCACCGACGACGCCGAGGTCGACGAGGCGCTCGCCCTCTTGCGTACGGGTTCCGGGCTCGAGCGCGCACGCACGATGCTCGCCGCCGAGGCCGCGAGCGCCCGCGCCGAGCTCGGGAAGCTCCCGGAGAGCCCCGCCGCCGAGGCTCTCGCCTCCCTCACCACCTACGTGGTGGATCGCACCGGCTGACGCTCCGTCAGGCGACCTCGACCCGCTCGGGCGGCCCGCACCAGGTCGACGGTGAGGATCACGAGCGCCAGCCACACCAGGGCGAAGCCGGCCCAGCGCACGGCCGGCATCGCCTCGCCGACGACCAGCACACCCCAGAGGAACTGCAGCGTCGGCGTCAGGTACATGAGGGTGCCGAGCGTGGTGAGCGGGATCCGGCGGGCAGCGGCGCCGTAGAGCACCAGCGGGAGCGCGGTGACGGGGCCTGCCGCCATGAGCAGCACGATGTGCCACGCACCGTGGTTCACGAGCGTGCCGGTCCCGCCGATCTGCAGCACCACGATCAGCACGGCCGCGAGCGGGCCCAGCACCACGCCCTCGGCCGTGAGACCGGCAGCTGAGCTCAGGGGAACCGACTTCTTCAGCAGGCCGTACAAACCGAACGAGACGGCCAGCGCCAGCCCGAGCCACGGTGGGCTGCCGGTGCTGACGCTGATGATCAGCACGGCCGACGTGGCGACACCGAGCGCCACCCATTCCAGGACACGTGGCCGCTCGCGCAGCACCAGGACCCCGAGCAGCACGCTGACCAGGGGGCTCATGTAGTACCCGAGCGCGATCTCGACGACATGCCCGATCGCGACGCCGTAGATGAACACGCCCCAGTTCACGGCGATGCACACCGCTGCCGCTGTGACCGTCAACCAGTGGCGCAGCGCGAGCCCGCGCAGGTCGGACCAGCGGTGTAGCAGCGACAGCACCACGGCCATCAGCACGAGCGTCCACAGGATCCGGTGGGCGAGCACCTCGATCGGTGCAGCCGGGTCGAGGAGCGGCCAGAACGCCGGGAAGAGCCCCCACGTCACGTACGCCCCGACGCCGAGCAGCACGCCGCGACGATCGAGATGGGTGAACGGGGCAGTCACCCTCCTATCAGAACATTCGACGCAGGGCGTTCTCCTGGCGCCACCGGCGTCACATTGCGTCCGGTCACCGCTCCTGGAGACGGTTCGGGCCGAACGGGTGGTGGCCGTGCACTGTTCGTGTCGATTCGCTGAGAACTTTCACCCACGGGTGAACCCTCCGACATGGTCCGATCGAGGGAGGGCGATGCGCGTAGCGAGCGCGGGTCCTGACGTGCCGAGATCGTCGTCTCTAGGGGGAAGCGACATGTGGTGGCTCGTCGGCCAGGTGTGGCTCCTGTGCGCGATCGCGTTCCTCGCCGGGGCCGGTGTGACGTGGCTGGTGTTCGTGCGACCTGCGGTGCCACTCCGCCCGACGGTCCTGCCCGGACCCACGGGAATGGCGCCGTGGTCGGGCCCACCGCCGCCACTCCCATGCCCCGCGACCCCGGCACCGACCGAGCAGCAGGAACCGATCCGACCCCCCGCCGACCCGGCTCTCGCGGTGCTCGATCACGAGCGGGAGGTCGCCCGGCGCGAACAGGAGCTCGCGCGGCGCCACCGGAGCATCGGCGCGGCCGCGGCAGCCGCGCTCGATGGGCTCGGCGTGGCTCCGGCGTCCCGGCCGTCCCCCGAACGTCCCGGATCGGACGGCTCCGCCGGTGCGAAGGACGATGCACGAGCGGACGGACGGGCTCAGGCCGGCGCCACGCCCCAGCGGCCACGCAGGGCAACCATGCCGTCCGAGATACCGGCGCAGCGAGCCCCGGTCGAGCCGGCGCCGCCCTGACCCATGCCACGAACGCAAAGGGCCGGCCGACCGGATCGGTCGGCCGACCCGAAGCGGTCGGTCTCTCGCGTGCGTCAGCCCGCGACGGTCCAGGTGTCGCGACCGTTGATCAGGGCCTGCAGGTCGGCCGTGCGGCCGCGGCGGGCCTCGTCCACCTGCGCCCTGGCGGCGTCGTCGTAGGTGCTCCGCTCAGCGTTGCGGAAGATGCCCGTGACCGTGTGCGTGAGGTTCTGGTCGGACAGCCGGGACAGCGCGAACGCCAGGTTGTGGTCGGTGGCGTCGTGCACGACCACCTTGTCGGCGCCGACCTCGTCGACCTTCGCCACTCCCAGGCCGAACCCCTCCTGGACGACGGCGTAGCTGCCCAGCCCGTCCTCGGCCTCGGGGCCGAAGCGGATGGGCTGGCCGTGACGGACGGGGATGAGGCGCTCGGTGGCCTCCTCGCCCTTCCGCAGGACGTCGAAGCTGCCGTCGTTGAAGATCGGGCAGTCCTGGTAGATCTCGACGAGAGCCGTGCCGCGGTGTGCCGCGGCCGCGCCGAGCACCTCGGTGAGACCCTTGCGGTCGGAGTCGAGCGCCCGGCCGACGAACGTGGCCTCGGCCCCGAGGGCCACCGAGATCGGGTTGAACGGGTGGTCGACCGACCCCATCGGGGTGGACTTGGTGACCTTCCCCTCCTCGCTCGTGGGCGAGTACTGACCCTTGGTCAGCCCGTAGATCCGGTTGTTGAACAGCAGGATCTTGAGGTTGACGTTGCGCCGCAGCGCGTGGATCAGATGGTTGCCGCCGATCGAGAGGGCGTCACCGTCGCCCGTGACGACCCACACCGACAGGTCGGGCCGGGTGACGGCCAGGCCGGTGGCGATGGCCGGGGCACGCCCGTGGATCGAGTGCATCCCGTAGGTGTTGAGGTAGTACGGGAACCGCGACGAGCACCCGATGCCCGAGACGAACACGGTGTTCTCGCGCTTGATCCCCAGGGTGGGGAGGAACTGGCGAACCGCGGCCAGTACGGCGTAGTCACCGCAGCCGGGACACCAGCGCACTTCCTGGTCGGAGGTGAAGTCCTTTGCCGTCTGCTTCTCGTCGGTCGTCGGGACGCCGTCGAGCCCACCGAGCTGCGGAAGCCCGAGGTCGATCGCGGTCATGCATGCACCCCATTGATGCGATTCGGGTTGATGCTGTGCGGGTTCAGGTAGTCCAGGAAGACGTCCTGAAGCTCCTCGGCCTTGAACGGCAGGCCTGAGACCTTCGTGTAGCTCTTCGCGTCCACCAGGTAGCGGGCGCGCAGCAACACCGACAGCTGGCCGAGGTTCATCTCCGGCACCAGCACGGTGCGGTAGCGGGAGAGCACCTCGCCGAGGTTGGCCGGCAGGGGGTGGAGGTGGCGCAGGTGGGCCTGGGCGACCTTCTTGCCCATCGCGCGGACGCGGCGGGCGCCCGCACCGATCGGACCGTAGGTGGAGCCCCAGCCCAGCACCAGCAGCTCCGCGTCGCCGGTGGGGTCGTCGACCTCGATGTCGGGCACGGTGACGCCGTCGATCTTCGCGGCCCGCAGCCGGACCATGCGGTCGTGGTTGTCGGGGTCGTAGGAGATGGATCCGCGTCCGTCGGCCTTCTCCAGACCGCCGATGCGGTGCTCCAGCCCCGGCGTGCCGGGCACGGCCCACGGGCGCGCGAGCGTCTCGTCGTCGCGCAGGTAGGGCCAGAACTCGTCGGTGCCGTTGGGAGCGTTCGGCTCCGTGGCGAACTTCGGGTCGATGGCCTCGAGCGTGGACGCGTCGGGCACCTTCCACGGCTCGGAGCCGTTGGCGAGCGACCCGTCGGAGAGCAGCAGCACCGGCGTGCGATAGGTGACCGCGATGCGCACGGCCTCGAGCGTGGCGTCGAAGCAGTCGCCGGGCGAGCGCGGCGCGATGATCGGCACCGGGGCCTCGCCGTTGCGGCCGAACATCGCCTGCAGCAGGTCGGCCTGCTCGGTCTTGGTGGGCAGACCGGTGGACGGGCCACCGCGCTGCACGTCCACGATCAGCAGCGGCAGCTCCAGGGCGACCGCGAGCCCGATGGTCTCCGACTTGAGCGCGATGCCGGGACCCGACGTGGTGGTGACACCGAGCGCGCCGCCGAACGCGGCGCCGAGCGCCGACCCCACACCGGAGATCTCGTCCTCGGCCTGGAACGTGGTGACGTTGAACGCCTTGTGCCGGGACAGCTCGTGCAGGATGTCCGACGCCGGCGTGATCGGGTACGAGCCGAGGAACACCGGCAGGCCGCTGACCTGGCCGGCGGCGATGATCCCGTAGGCGAGGGCGGTGTTGCCGGTGATCTGCCGGTAGGTGCCGACGTCGAGCTTCGCGGGCGCCACCTCGTAGGTGACCGCGAACGCCTCCGTGGTCTCGCCGTAGGCATGGCCCGCGCGGAACGCGAGGATATTGGCCTCGGCGACCTCGGGGCGCCGCGCGAACTTCTCGCGGAGGAAGCGCTCCGTGCCCTCGTGCGGGCGGTGGTACATCCAGGACAGCAGCCCGAGCGCGAACATGTTCTTCGCCCGCTCGGCGTCCTTCTTGGACAGCCCCGTCTCCTCGAGGGCGCCACGGGTGAGGGTGGCCATCGCGACGGGGAACACGGAGAACTGCTCGAGGGAGCCGTCCTCCAACGGGTTGGCCTCGTAGCCGACCTTCGCGAGGTTCCGCTTGCTGAATTCATCAGTGTTGACGATCAGCACGCCGCCGGGAGGAAGGTCACCGATGTTGGCCTTCAACGCGGCAGGGTTCATCGCGACGAGGACGTCCGGGCGGTCACCGGGGGTCAGGATGTCGTAGTTCGCGAAGTGCAGCTGGAACGACGAGACACCCGGCAGGGTGCCGGCAGGAGCCCGGATCTCCGCGGGGAAGTTGGGCAGGGTCGACAGATCGTTGCCGAAGGCGGCGGTCTCGGAGGTGAACCGGTCGCCCGTGAGCTGCATGCCGTCGCCGGAGTCACCGGCGAAGCGGATGACGACTCGATCGCGCTGGATTACCTCAGGGCCGCCGCCGGGTTGTGTTGTGGGCTGGTCGACGGCGGTGTCAGAAGTCATTCGAGGTCGGTCCTCGGGTCGTCGGAGCTTACTGAGGCTTGCCTTGGGAGGTTAACTCCCGCTACGTCTGAGTGTCCTCGCACCCCGGTGGATGTCACACCTCACCGTTCGTACGGGTGCATGCGCCCGTTACCCCTTTTGTCCACGGGCTGAGCTGCTGATCTTCGCCTGGAGAGCCGCCAGTCGCTGTTGGAACTCGTCGGAGTTCACCGACGCCGCCTGTGCTCGCACCTCTACCTCAACAGCTTCGGCCTGCGTGTCCATCCCAGCCGTGAGACGCAATGTCGACTTTGTTGTGCGGACGAGATCGGGCGGCGCCGCCGCGGCCCGGGCGGCGAGCTCCACAGCCGCCGCCACGACGTCGTCGACCGCGCGGTAGACCAAGCCGATCCGCGCGGCCTCCTGGGCGTCGAGGACGTCACCGAAAAGTGTGAGCGCCGCTGCCCCCTGCGGGCCGAGCACGCGCTGCGCCATCCACGTGTAGCCGCCGCCCGGGTGCAGTCCGAGCGGCAGGAACCGGGCGTCGAACCTCGCGCGCGGGCCGGCGAGGCGCAGGTCGCAGGCCAGTGCGAGGTTGAGCCCGGCCCCGACCGCCGCGCCGTTCACGGCCGCGATCGTCGGCAGCGGGCACTCTGCGATGGCGAGGAAACCTGCATAGACGTCGAGGAGGGTCGCGGGGTCGGCCTTGGCGAGCTCACCCAGGTCGCCGCCGGCACAGAAGGCCGGGTCCTCGCCCGTGACCACCACGGCGCCCACGGCGTCGTCGGCGGTGACGGTCCGCACGGCGTCGGCGAGCTTGCCGGACAGGTCGAGGTTCATGGCGTTGCGACGTTCCGGGTTGGACAGGGTCAGAACGGCGACGCGGTCGGTGATCTCGGTGCGGACTGCGGTGGCCATGGCCGCATCTTGCTCTACGAGAGCCGCGATCGCGCCGTCATGCCGGTCACGTCGCGCGCCTTTGCTCGTCCGGAACACGCTCAGGTCGTTGTTCGTTCACAGATCGGGACAGGAGGGACCCGAAGTGCACAGGTCGTGGAACGGGTTGAAGACCGCGATGCTGCTCGGCGGGCTGAGCGCGTTGGTGCTGCTCGTCGGGTCGCTGTTCGGGCGTGGTGGCTTGGTGATCGCGTTCGTCGTCGCTCTGGGGATGAACGGCTATGCCTACTTCAACTCCGACAAGATCGCGCTACGTGCCATGCACGCGCGCCCGATCACCGAGCCGGAGCACCCGGTGATGTACCGGATCGTGCGCGAGCTCTCGCAGACCGCGCGCCAGCCGATGCCGCGCCTCTACATCTCGCCCACCGCTGCGCCCAACGCCTTCGCCACCGGTCGCGACCCCCGCCACGCCGCTGTCTGTGCCACCACCGGCCTGCTCTCCCTCCTCGACGAGCGGGAGCTGCGAGCCGTCCTCGGCCACGAGCTGAGCCACGTCTACAACCGCGACATCCTGATCTCCTCGGTGGCCGGGGCCCTCGCCTCGATGGTGAGCCTGCTGGCCAACATCGCGATGTTCGCCGGCCTGTTCGGGGGCGGCGACGAGGATCGCCCCAACCCGATCGCGCTGCTGTTGATCGCGTTGCTCGGGCCGGTTGCCGCCGGTCTCGTGCAGATGGCCGTGAGCCGCTCCCGGGAGTACCAGGCCGATGCGAGCGGCGCAGCGCTCACCCGCGACCCGTTGGCGCTGGCCTCGGCCCTGCGCAAGCTCGAACGCGGCACCCAGCTCGCCCCGCTGCCCCCCGAGCCGAAGCTGATGTCCCAGTCGCACCTGATGATCGCCAGCCCGTTCCGGGCGGGCGAGCAGGCGGCCCGGCTGTTCTCCACCCACCCGCCGATGCAGGATCGCATCCGGCGGCTGGAGGAGATGGGTCTGCGGTACCGCTGAGCGGGGAGCCGCGGCTCAGCGCACGTCCGCGGCGCCGGCGGGCACGGGGAAGTGGCGCGTGAGCCAGGCCTGCCACTCCTGCGTCAGCGCAGCCGCGTCCACGGCCCCACCGTAGAAGTAGTGGTAGGCACTCACGCCGCAGCCGTCGGAGCCCTCCGCACCGAAGCGGTGCAGGCCTCGCGCCGACCGGACGCCGAGGAACTCCTCGGTCATGACGTCCACGACACCGGTGATCGGCGCCGGTCCGTCCGGGGCGAGGGTGACCTCGCTGCCGAGATCGGGGCGCCCGGCGAGCCCCAGCCCGCCGTACAGCACGGGCCAGACCGTGTGGGCCGTGCCGGACGTCCAGCTCATCGTCACCACGTTCTGCGCGGGCAGACCGCGGAAGTGGGCGAAGTAGCTGCGCAGGTTCTCGAAGAACAGGCTCCAGCCCGCGTCGAAGCTGTCGTACTCGCCGTCCCAGTCGGCGCCGTCGAGGAAGCCGCTCTGCACGAACCTCACCACTGTGCCGCCGCCCTCGCGGCCTGCCACGAGGAATTCGAAGGCGTAGTCGGGACTTCCGTCGGCCGGCGGCTCGGCGGACCCGTAGGCGAACCGGCCCCGTCCGTCGGCCGAGACCGGCTCCCATGCCGTGATCCGGCCGGTCGTCTCGAAGCCGGAGCCGTAGTCCTGCCCGACGGCGCCACCTTCGCGCGGCTCCACGCGGTGCGGCACGAACCACGTGGCGATGCCGGGCTCGGTCGCGATCGCCTCCCACACCTGCTCCGGGTCGGCGGCCAGCTCGATGTCCTTCTCCAGTCGGCGTTCGCTCATGTCGTCTGCTCCCGGGGGGTCTCGGCGCGCGCTGGGTCGTCGGTGCGTGCGCTGGGGTGCACCGCGACGACCACCCGGTGCGGGCGGCCCCCCGGTGCCGTTTCGTCGTGGTACTTGGACACGAGCGCCGTGACCGCGTTGGCCAACTCCTCGGCGAAGGCCGCCCTGTCGCTCGCCGAGGCGAACCGGACCTCGCCGTCGATCGTGAAGGTCGCGAGCCGCTTGCCTGCGGTCGTGGCGCCCCGCACGAGGTCACCGACCTCCCGTACGGTCCGGGCGGCAACGGCGATCAGCCAGCGTGCCGAGAGCCGGTCGGGCGCCCGCTCCGGGTCGGGTGCAACGGCGCCGAGCGCGGCAGGCGATATCACGTAGCTCGACGCGGTGGCCTGCAGGATCCGCTCGGTCATGTTGCCCTTGCGGCGCTCCTCCACGAGTTCGACGAGGCCGTGGTGCTCCAGCGTGCGTAGGTGGTAGTTGATCTTCTGCCGGGGAAGCCCCACCTTCGCGGCGAGGCTGCTGGCCGAACCCGGCTCGGCCAGCTCGGCCAGCAGCCGGGCGCGCACCGGGTCGAGGGAGACACCGGCCGCGGCCGGATCGTCGATGACAGCAAGCTCGTGCACCGCCGTACGGTCTCTTTGACAAGAAAGTTTGTCAAGGGCTGGCCGGCGTGTCAGCCCTTCACGTAGGCGAGCTTCTCGGCCACCAGCCCGTCGCGGACGGAGAACACGTCCACGCCCCGCACGTGCCCGGAACCCCATGAATAGCGCCAGCGCACCACCACCCGGTCGCCTGCCTCGATCAGCTCCTCGGTGGTGAACCCCCCGTCCGGAGCCCCGGCGAACAGCGCCGTCCAGGCCTCCCGCACCGCGTCGGCGCCGACGTGCCTGCGCCCGTCCGGCGGGCTGGTGTCCTCGAACACGCAGTCGCCTGTCATCGTGGCCATGATCGCGTCGACGTCCTGGGCGTCGAACGCCGTCTGGAAGCGCTGGACGGCGGCGAGGGCACTGTCCGGATTCCCGCTGCTCATGGCGTCCTCCCCATCATTCCCAGCAGCTCGGCCTGCGCGCCCGCTCCGGCCGGAACCTCGACCCGCGGACCGATCGCACCGATCTCGCGGTAAACGGCCTCCATGGGGCCGAACCACTCCCGTACGGCCACGACCACCTCCGCATCCATCGCCTCGTCCGCGCTGAGCGCACGCGCCAGGTCGACGGCATGGACGAGGTGGTCGGCGGCGAGCTGCAAGGCGTACTCGCTGCCCGGGTGGTCGCCGAAGGACAGGTGCACCACGCGGTCCAACGCTCCGTCGGCGAAGACGGCGGAGAGCGCCCGGGCCGCGGCGTCGTCGAACGCACTCACCGGGTCGTCGCCGAGCAGGTCGCCTGCGAAGCGGTCACCGACTTCATCGATCGTCTCGCCTGCGAAGAGCGGTGGGGCCCACCGCTCCTCCTCGACGATGTGGCGTACGAGGTCCCGCACCGTCCAGCCGGGAAGCGGCGTCGGTGCGTCCCAGCGGCCGTCGACGGCGTGCACCTGCGCCCCGAACTCGGCGCTGCACCGGGCGTAGATCTGGCGGACGTCCACCGCTGTGAGCATGCCCGTCACCTGCGCTTTCCAGAAGCCCCGTCCGGGTGCCCACGCCGCCCGGCGCGTGCCATCGCGCGACGCGCCGAATTGTCGGGGTCCGCGGGCATCCTGAGTACGTGACGCAGGTGCCGATGCCCACCACGAGCGAACACGGCGTGCTCGGTGAGCACACCACGGGTTTCTCCGTCGACCGTTTCCCGCCGGCGCCCGATCTCGCCGATCTCGTCGAACGCCACTGGCTCGTGTCCTGGGAGCTGGAGCCCGGACGCGAGGCGTCAGTCACCCTGCTGCCGCATCCGTGCGTCAACCTCGTGCTCGACGACGGGCAGCTCGCGGTCTCCGGGGTGGGGCGCGATCGCTTCACCTACGTCTACCGCGGATCCGGCCGCGTGTTCGGCGTCAAGTTCCGGCCGGGGGCGTTCCTGCCGTTCCTCCGCGCGCCGGTCTCCGGCATCACCGATGCGGTGCTGCCGGCCGAGCAACTGTGGGGGCCGGCCGCGGCCGCGCTGGCTGCGCGCATGACGGCGGCGCCGGGCGTCGACGACCTGGTCGCGCTGGTCGAGGCCTTCCTGCGTGAGCGCCTGCCGCCGCCTGATCCTCAGGTGGAGCTGGTCGGCCGGATCGTCGCGGCGCTGCTCCACGACCGCACCATCAGCCGGGTCGACGACGTCACCGAGCGGTTCAACATCAACCCGCGCACCTTGCAGCGGCTGTTCCAGCGCTACGTCGGGGTGAGCCCCAAGTGGGTGCTGCGCCGCTACCGGCTCCACGAGGCCGCCGCCGTGCTCGCCCGCGAGCAGCATCGGCCGTGGGCGGAGGTCGCGGCCGAGCTGGGCTACTACGACCAGTCCCATTTCATCCGCGACTTCACCGCAGCCGTCGGCCTCACCCCGGTGGCCTACGCGCAGGCCTGCCTGCGCTCCGAGGCCCCGGTGAGTGCCTGAGTGCTCGCTCGCGGGTGATCAGATGCGGGATGCTGCCGGCGTGACTTCGCTGCGCGTGCGTCGCGGCGGCGCCGAGGCGCCCGTCGTGCTGTTGCTCCATGGGCTGGGTGCCACCTCCGAGGTGTGGCACGGGGTCGTCGCGGCCCTCGGCGACCGGGCCTGGGTGGCCCCGGACCTGCCCGGCCATGGGCGCTCGCACCCGTTGCCGCAGTACACCTTCTCGGCGACGGCCGAGGCGGTGGCCGACCTGGTCGATCCCGCCGGCACGGTGATCATCGGCCACTCGTTCGGCGGGGTGGTCGGGCTGCACCTTGCGAGCCGCCCCGGTGTGCGTGCGGTGGTGGGCCTCGGGATCAAGGTCGCCTGGACGCCTGACGAGCTCGCCCGCGCCGCGAAGCTCGCCGCCCGGGAGCCCGCTCGTTTCGACACGCGTGATGAGGCCGTGGCCCGCCACCTGCGGGTCGCCGGACTCGACGGCCTCGTCGACATGGATCACCCGGCCGCGGCCGCCGGTGTCGTCGAGGAGGACGGTCGCTGGCGCCCGGCGCTCGACCCGCGGGCCTTCGGGGTCGGCGAACCGGGCGTCGCTGCCCTGCTCGCCGTAGCCGCGGTGCCGGTGGTGCTGGCCCGGGGGCAGCACGACGCGCTCGTCAGCTCCGAGGATCTGCTCGAGCTCGCCCCGAACGTCGTCGACCTGCCCGGCCTCGGCCACAACGCTCACGTGGAAGACCCTGCGGCGGTCGCCGCCCTGGTCACGCGTTTCTGATCGCCGGCGGCAGGACCGACGAGCCACCGCCGGCACTCATGCCGATCGTGGGCCGGGCGTCGATGTCCAGGTCTCGCCGAACTCCAGGGTGACGACCTGGATCCGCTGCTCGCGTCCTGCGAGGTCGGCGGCGAGCTGGGCGGGGGCCGGGTCGCCCGGCGGATAGTGCACCGGGATCACGGTGTGCACGCCCAGCCACATGGCGGCGATCGCTGCCTCGGCCGGCGGCAGTTCGGTCACCGTGACCGGTCCGATGCGCGCGCCGCCGATGCCGAGCACGGCGATCTGCGGCCGGTACAGCTCACGCCAGGTCTTCAGGTCGGCGGACAACGAGAAGTCGCCCCCGCACAGGATCCGACTGCCGGCGGCGGTGGTCAGCAGGTAGCTCATCGGCTGGTCCGACAGGAACTGGCCGTCGGAGCACATGCTCGAGGAGTGGCGGGCGTCCAGCGCCTTGATCGTGACGTCCCGGCAGCCGAACTCGACGCCGGAGACCATGGGCGCGCAGCGTCTGGACGGGACGGCGTGGCTCAGGGCGTGCTGGTAGAGCGCGGGGCCGCAGACGAGGATCGCCTGTCCACCCCGGACGATCTCGATGGCCTGGCCACGGTGGTCGTAACCGGCGTGGGTGACGGCGACGACGTCGGAATCGGACAGCTCCTCCGGCGTGACAGGGCTCTCGGGGAGTCCACTGTGGATTCCTTCCGGGTCGGCCTGGTAAGGATCGACCAGCACACGCGTGCCCTGCTCCGTCGTGATCTGGTAGCCGGCCCAGCCGACCCGGCGGATCGTCAGCGGCTGCGGCGGCTGTTCGAGGCCGCCGTGCAGCCAGGACGTACCGAACTCGGCGATCCGATCGAACATCGTCTCCGCTGCGTCGGCGCAGGCGACGGGAAAGCCGTGGATCATCCCGTCGAAGAGGTCGAGTTCGACCTCCACTCCGGCGGCGTCGGCGCGTTCGGCGAACCGGACAGTGTCGTCGAGGAGCAGTTCGTTGCTGCCGGCGCACAGAAGCAACGGCGGAAGGCCGGCGAGCTTGCCGAACAGTGGTGATTGCGGCGAGCCCGCCGGATCGGCCTCGCCGAGATACGCCTCGCGGACGGCATCCAGCTCCGCCCTGCCAACACCGTCCTTGCCCTCGTTCGCGGTGATCGAGGCGCCGGAGAACGTGAAGTCGGTGATGGGGGAGACGGAGACGGAGGCGGTGGGCAGCGCGTGTCCGGTGCCGGCCAGTTCGGTCAGTGCCGACAACGCGAGGGTGGCACCGGCGGAGTGGCCGACGAGCACCACGCGCGACGCGGGGCGCCGTCCGAGAAGTGCGTGAAGGGCCGTCAGTACGTCCTGCAGCGCGGCCGGGTAGGGGTGGGCAGGCGCGAGCCGGTAGTGCAGGAGCAGCACCGGCATGCCGAGCGCGTGCGACAGAGGCGCGGCGAACACTTCGGGAGGTTCCTCGTACTGGAAGCGCCGACCGTGCAGATACAGCGCCACTGCCTCGCCCGCGGTGCCTGCCGCGGCCACCCACTCACCGGTCACCTCGTCGGCCCGCCACGGGGTGGTCGCGAAGGGCGGGGTGCGCGATGCCCAGCTGTGGTCGAGCACCACCTGCCCGGTGTCGGCTGAAGCAGGGGCATCGCCGGCGTCAGTACGCGTCTTTCTCAGTACGTCGCCGATCACGCCCAGGTCGTCGGGCGATGCCGGATGACGCGTGGTTCGCACGTCTCCTCCTCGGACGAGCACACGACTACGCCCCCTCTCCCAGAATGCGCCGAACCGCAACGATTGTGGTCCCTATGGCAACCTGCCATAGTGCGATCTGCATCAGAAGAGGTGGTGGACGTGGCACTGCGCCGTGCGGATCGAGACCTGCCGGGGCTCACCGTGCTCGCGTTGCTGATGACCGGCCCGCGCCACACCTACGAAATGCACCGGATGATGATCGACACCCACAAGGACTTCGTCACCGGACTGCCGCGGAGCATGTACCACTCCGTGGAGCGACTGCTCCGCGACGAGCACATCGTCGTCGCCGACACGGTTCGCGACGGGTCACGGCCGGAACGCATCGTCTACGCGCTGACGGACACCGGCCGGGCCGAGCTGATGGCCCGCGTACGCAGGCTCCTGGAGACACCGGACCCGGACGCGACCCTGCTGGTGGCGGGCCTGTCCTTCGTCGCCTGCCTGCCACCCGCCGAGGCGGCGGCCGCGCTCCGCGCCCGTCGCGATGCACTGGCCGAACGCTGCACGGAACTGGAGCGGGTCCTCGCCGAGACGCCGGTGCCGCGTGTGCTTCTGCTCGAGGTCGAGTACGAGCTCGGCCGCACCGCGTCCGAACGTGACTGGCTGGGAACGATCGTGGCCGACCTGGATTCGGGGCAGCTCGACTGGCCTGAGGACGTCGCAGAGCTGGCGGCTCTCGCCGGACCTGGTCCGGAGGCGCCGCTGAGCTGATCGACAAGACGGCCCGGGGCGGCGTTGGCGCGCCGCTCCCGGACCGGAACCGCATGCACGCAACCGATGGTCACGCGGCACGGCTCGGGATTGCACCTGTGAGCGTAGTGCGGCGTGGTCGCGTCGACAGAAGGGTTCACCATGTCCGCAACAACCCCTGACCTCATCGACCACACACTCGCCCGCATGGCCGCGGCCTGGAATGCCGGTGACGCCGCGGCGTACGCGGCGCTGTTCACCGCCGACGCCACGTACGTCGCGTTCAACGGGCAGATGATGCGCGGCCGCGCCGCGATCGAGGACGGCCACCGCTGGCTCTTCGAGGGACCGCTGCGCTCCTCCCGGATGACCCACTCCGCGGGGCCCGCCGCCGCGGAGCGCCACGTCCGGTTCATCCGGCCCGACGTCGCGCTCGTCCACACCGCGGGAGGCGGCGTCCAGCTCGCCGGAACCGCCGAGCTGACCCCCGACCGGGAGTCGGTGGTGTCGCTGGTCCTCGTCGAGGACGACGGCTCCTGGTGGATCGCGGCATTCCAGAACACCCGGCGTCAGCACGCGGGGCCGAAGCCGTGAGCAGCTGACGACGGCAGCTCCCGATGGGGCCGCACGTGCTCCTTCTCGGAGGAGCACGTGCGTGTCCCCTCACTGCTCCGTGCTGGGCGGAGCTGCTGTGTCAGCGGTAGTTGGTGAACTGCAAGGCGATCCCGAAGTCCTTGTTCTTGAGCAGCGCGATCACGGCCTGGAGGTCGTCCTTCTTCTTGCCCGAGACACGCAGCTGGTCGCCCTGGATCTGGGCCTGCACACCCTTGAGCTTCTCGTCCCGGATGACCTTGCTGATCTCCTTCGCCTTGTCCGACTCGATGCCCTGAAGGATCTTGCCGCTGATCTTGTAGGTCTTCCCGGAGATGGCGGGCTCGCCCGCCTCGAACGCCTTCAGCGAGATGCTCCGCTTGATCAACTTCTCCTTGAACACCTCGACGGCCGCGAGCGCCCGCTCCTCGGTCTCCGACTCGATCGTCAGGGCCTCCTCGCCCGCCCAGGCGATCGACGTCCCGGTCCCCCGGAAGTCGAAGCGCTGCGATAGCTCCTTCGCGGCCTGGTTGAGGGCGTTGTCGACCTCCTGCCGGTCGACCTTGCTCACCACGTCGAACGACGGGTCGGCCATCACGTGCCTCCTTGGCGACCGGGCCCCTGCTTGGCCCGGTTCATCGCTGTCGTATCCTTCATCCGCGCCACGGCGCACCTGGCAGGTTGCCCGAGTGGCCAAAGGGAGCGGACTGTAAATCCGTCGGCTTAGCCTACGAAGGTTCGAATCCTTCACCTGCCACACCCAGGCCGAACGGCCCCTGAACTGCGGAAACGCAGGACGGGGGTCGTTCTGCTGTGTCCGGTGATGTCCGGCGCTGGCCGGCCGTGCCCGGCGGGTTGTGGCAAATGCGTGGTCAGGTCGAGCCGTCTCGTGGTGGGAGGCCGAGCGACAGGGCGACGCGGTGCCGGGCGGCGTCCTCCTGGCCGGCGATGCACTTCGCGTAGACACGCAGCAGGACGGCCACGTGCGGCTAGCCGCCCTTCGGGACTTCTCGCCAGAGCGCGATCGATGCTTGATCCAGACGCCAGCATCCCGCCGCCAACGCCCCGTGTGCGAGCCACAGCATGGGCTCGGAACGACGGGCGCTCGGCACGTGCGTCCCTACCGCTCCCCACACGGTTTGCTATTCGATGGCGCCGGTGAGGTCGGCGCTGTCGAGGTTGGCGCCGGTGAGGGTGGCGCCGGTGAGGGTGGCGCCACCGAGGTTGGCGTTGGTGAGGTTGGCGCCGGTGAGGTTGGCGCCACCGAGGTAGACCTCGGTGAGGGCGCCACCGAGGTAGTCCTCGGTGAGGTCGGCGCCGAGGTAGGCCTCGGTGAGGTTGGCGCCGGTGAGGTTGGCGCCGGTGAGGTTGGCGCCGGTGAGGGTGGCGCCGGTGAGGGTGGCGCCGGTGAGGGTGGCGGCGGTGAGGGTGGCGGCGGTGAGGGTGGCGTCGGTGAGGTTGGCGCCGGTGAGGTTGGCGCGACCGAGGTAGGCCTCGGTGAGGTTGGCGCCGGTGAGGTTGGCGCCGGTGAGGTCGGCGTCGGTGAGGTCGGCGTCGGTGAGGTCGGCGCTGTCGAGGTTGGCGTTGGTGAGGTTCGCGCCACCGAGGTAGGCCCAGGTGAGGTTGGCGCCGGTGAGGTCGGCGCCAGCAAGGTTGGTAGCGTCGGGGACGGGGATGGTCGCTAATCTGGCATCTCGCAGACAGCCGCGCGACCAATCGATCCGCCAGTATGCGTAGACCCGTTCCATTGCACCTCGGGCGAGGACGTCTAGCGCAGCTTGAACATCTGGGGCCACGGGCTGGTCTGGACAGGCGTTGGTCGGCGTCCTCGTCCTTGGCTCCCTGGCGGCTTCTCCAACGAATGTGGCTAGCACGTTCATGATTGCCAGTTGGTCGTCTTGGGAGTCGTGGGCGACCTTTTCTAGGACGTAGATACCGCCGAGGCGTACTTGCAGGTTATCACGGGTGCCTAGTTGCTCTACGGCCTTTGCGATTCCCTCGGTGATCCGCTGTTGTTTCAAATCCTCACTCTGGCCTCGGGCGGTTACGTACTGGGGAATCGCAAAGGCGAGGCTGACAAGTACTGCGCCTAAGGTCAGGATCTGGGTCAAGTCCAAGCGCCGCTTCGGGCTGGTACCCGCGGGCCGAGTGGGACGGGGAAGCTGTGCTCCCGCAAGATTGCGAGCATTGAGCTTCACCAGGCGTGTCGACTTGCCAGAGCGGCGACGGGCTGCGGCGACGCGGCGACCGATCATGCTGTCTGATCATGCCAGTCTGGCTGCTGCTTCTGCGGTGGGAGCGGTGTTCTGGGTGTGGAAAATGTCGAGACGTGCTGGTCAGGACGACTCTCTCATCGGCATGATTGGTTGCCTGTAAATCCGTCGGCTTAACCTAGAAGTTTCGAATCCTTCACCTCACACCCAGGCGGAACGGCCCCTGAACTGCGGAAACGCAGGACAGGGGCCGTTCCGCTGTGTCCGGTAGCGTCCGGCGTCGGCCGGCCGTCCCCGGGGGACTGTGGCAAATACGTGGTCAAGTCGATCTGTCGCGCGGAGGGAGCCCGAGCGCGAGCGCGACGCTGCGGCGGGCGGCCTCTTCCTGGCCGGCGATGCACTTGGCGTAGACCCGCAGCAGGACGGCCACGCTGTGGCCGGCCCACTCCGCGACCTGTGTCGGCGGTACGCCGGCGTTGAGCCACGTCGAGACGGCAGCGTGGCGTAGGTCGTACGGCCGTCGCGCGAGTGGTGAGGCCACCTCGTCAGGTGTCAGCGCCTCGGTGCGGGCATTCGCCCAGACGCGCCCGTAGCTGTCCGAGAGATCGCCATCACCGGCGCGCATCGATCCGAACAGGCGTCCCTTGCCGTTCGCCCCGAACTCGTCCAGATGGGCCCGCAGGAGGGCTGTCAGAGGCGGAGGGGACGAGGCGGATTGCCTCTCGGGCACGGTGCTTCAACCCGCGCTCGTCACGACGTCGCCCGCTGTCGCTCCATGCCGCCCCGGTCGTCGGAGGGGAGCCGGGGAGAAATAGCTCTCCCCAACCCTCGGAGGGGATGTGCAGGGCCGATACCGGGACGTGCGCGGCCTCGCTGGGTCGGAGGGCGGCGTGGTACATCAGCCCGAAGAATGCGACGAGTCGCTTGCCCGACTCGCCTTGGCGACTCACTGCGGCGAGCAGTCGGCCGGCTTGTTCCGGGTTGACGACTACGCGCCGGTCGACCCCCTCAACAGCACGGCGAGCCCTGACATGTAAGGCTGGCGGCTCCCCTTCAAAGGCTCCATCGTGGGTTCGAGACCCACCGGGGCACCTCACCCTCACGCAGCCTTGGCGATCAGGCTGCCATCCTGACCAATCAGGGCGATGTCGTGATGACGCTCCGCCCAGTCGATCCCGCAGAACCTCAGCTCGGTCTGCTGTTTGTGCTGGTCATCTCCCTGGCCGGGTCGCGCGGCGCCCTGATGACAAGGCTCGTTGGCCTTCCTCCCGATGAGCCGTCCGCGATCCCAGCGATCCCGCACGGTCCCGGGTTCGCGTCAGACTCGAGGCTCTGGAGTGACGGAGGGGCGCCCCGTGCGGGCGGTCTCGGACCACGATCAGAACCTCACCGCGCCACGCCGCTGATACGCCGATCTCGAGACGCCCGGCAACACATGGCGAGCGACAATGTCAGGAGTACCCGTCTCGCGAGAGGGCTCAAAGCCCATGGAGATCACCAGGCGTCTGCTGACACGGCCGCTCAACAGCCATTAGGAGATCACCTCGAACGCGGGCAGTCAAAGACGAGGCAACCGGCTCGATTGCCGATTAGTCGAGACCGCGCGCGTACCTTGTCGCCTTGAGGACGGCCTCAAAGTCGATGTCGAGGCTTGGATTTGCGGCCTGCATTTCGCCGAATTCCCACATGACGTCATCGATCGTCCCCCGACGTGACAGCGCCACAAGCTCTTGATGAACATAGTCGCTGACCGAAACGCCTGCAGCGGCCGCGCGGACACACAAGGTGTGCCATACGTCGTTTGGCAGGCTGTAGGTTCTGTGCAGAACGCGCGCGTCGTAGTCGATCTCAGGCTCTGGGAGGCTGCGGCTGCCTTCCTCGGCGGCAAGTTCCACCACGTTGTCGATGGGCGCCCGCTCCTTCGCCAACGTGATCAGCTCGTGTCGTATGTGATCGGCAACCGAGGATGCGCCTGCCCGACGAGCGCGCCGGTGGAGGAAGTCAGCGGTCGCAGGGGGTAGATCCTCAATGAGGACAGAGGTCATTTCGCGAGGCTAGGACAGTGCCGGTACGGGACCCGACGTTCGTGCGATGAGTGGCGTCCTGCCCGAGCCGGGCCGCTCTCGAACGACCGCTGGAGTACTGGGACGTCGTCGCCGCTTGCGTACTCACGGCCCCGAAGTCGTCGCCGGCGTGGGCCACTAGGCGGACGGCTATCGGCTCTGCGACGTCCGCTGCCCAAAGAGGATCATCGTGGCGCTGTTCGAGGGGCTCGGCTGAAGCGTCCAGAGCGGATCAGACGCTCTTGATCATTCCGCCGTCGATCACGAGGTCGGAGCCGTTCATGTTGGTTACCAGCCCGGATGCGAGCAGAACCACGAGCGAGGCGATCTCGTCCGGATTCGTGAACCGGCCGGTGGACATGCCGAGCACCCCCGGCAGCTGATCGGTGAAGTCCTCCGGTTCCACGCCCGCGCGCCGGGCGAGCACGTCGCGGGGCCCGCCGGGGGCGGTCCACACGTCGGTCCACACCGGGCCGGGGGAGATCGTGTTCACCCGCAGCCCACGGCCGCCGAACTCCTCGGCCAACGCCTTGCCGAGGTTCGACAACGCGGCCTTGGCCGCGGACTGCGCGACCATGCGCGGCTGCGGTATCCGCGCGTTCACCGAGCTGATGTTGACGATTGCCCCCTGCCGGTCGAGGAGGGAGGGCAGCGCGGCACGGGTGGCGCGGACGGTGGACATCAGCGTCAGGTCGACGGTGTGCTGCCATCCGCCGTCGTCGAGGGCGAGGAACCCGCCGGCCGGGATCGCGGTTCCCGCGACGTTGTTGACCAGCAGGTCGATCCCGCCGTGCCGGTCGAGAGCCATCTGCACGAGTTGGCGGGGTCCGTCCGGCGTGCCGAGGTCAACCTCCAGCACGTCCGGTGTCGTCGCTGCGAGGTCGGGCGACACCGTGCGGCTGCCGGCGACCACGGCGAACCCGTCGTGGGCCAGCGCCCGGACGGTCGCCAGGCCGATCCCCCGCCCCGCTCCGGTCACCACGGCGATACGCGGCGCCACCCCCGACGAAGTCGCTTGCGTCATGATAGTGACCCTAAGGCAGTCGCTTTTATCACACAACCAAGCAGCTAGACTGCGTGCGTGCTGCCTCGGAACTACCCAGGGATCACGTGTTCGATCGCGCGCACGCTGGAAGTGGTGGGCGAGAGGTGGACGCTGCTCATCGTGCGCAACTCTCTGGCGGGGATGACGCGGTTCGAGCACTTCCAGCAGTCGCTGGGCATCGCGCCGAACGTGCTCACCGATCGACTGGCGCGCCTCACCGACGCGGGTGTGCTCGCCCACCGCAAGTACCAGGACCGGCCCGAACGCTTCGAGTATGTGCCGACCGACAAGGGCCGCGCGCTCTGGCCGGTGCTCGCCGCGATGATCGCGTGGGGGGACAGCTACTACCCGCCGCCAGCCGGGTCGCCGAAGCTGCTGTTACACGACGGGTGCGGGGGCCGGATCGCAGCGGAGCTGATCTGCACCAGCTGCGCCGCTGCGGTTGCGCCCGACGCGGTGACTGCCGTCGACGGCCCCGGCGCGCCCTAGTACTGCTGTAGTACTGGGCTCACCTTCGCCGGCAACATCATCGAGACCGCACTCGGTCCTATGCCTCGCACACGCCCGAGCACAGTGGACTCCAGCCCTGAGTCAGAGAACGCCCAGAGAGCTGATGCGGTGTCGCAGCTCGTTATGCACGTCATGGTCCGCCGCGACGATGAGCCCGACCCCGGTGCTGATGTCGTCCCCTCGTAGGTCGGTCACGATGCATCCGGCCCCCTGACAGAGAGCGATGCCAGCAGCGAAGTGCACGCTTCCGCGTAGGTCGCCGTCGTTGACGTATGCGGCTCTATGCCCGGCCGCCACCCAAGCCAGAGCAAGGGTTGTCGCGCTGACTCTCGGTGTCATCCACTCTCGCAGCCCACGATCACGGAGCAGGGACGAGGTCGCGACATCCCATGGCTCATCTGCATTGAGTTCGATGATGCGGTTCTTCGCGCTCGGACTCAGCGGTGTGTCGCTATCTTCGTTCCGCACCCCTGCGTTCTCTCCGTCGGTCCAATAGATGAGTCCACGCCGAGGGTCACCTACAGCCGAAATAGTGGGCGAGCCCGCGAAACAGAGCGCAACGTTCGTGCAGTAGTCCCCCGCGCCGGAGGCGAAGTTGCGGGTGCCGCAAAGGGGATCCACCAACCACACGCGCGACCCCGCTCCCCCAGACTTGCCAAGCTCCTCGCCCTCGATCGTGTCATGCGCTCGACCTGCGCGGAGCACCGATCGAATAGCGCGTTCCACGTCGATGTCCGCAGCCGTTGCGAAGTCGGCTGAGCCTTTCCGAGTACGCTCGAGCTGCTCGCCCGACATTGCCCGGACGACGTCCATACCAGCCTGCACCGCATCAATCGCCAGTTCGGTATCTGTGCTCTGCATCGGAGCCCCCCGCTGCTCACGTTCTGTCCCCGTCACGCGTCGGTCGACGATGAAACCCGAAGCACCCGGCTTGCGCGTCTGCCTGGTGCTGTCCCTCCGCTCGGGTTCCGAACTCTCATCCTCTCCCCTCAAACGGGGCCGGTCCAGATGACCACAGGCGGGGCACAACGGCTTGACGAGACCCACGCGACGTCAGATCGAGCGTCGCCGACGAGCAGTGGGAACTCGCGCGAGAGTAGGAGTCGCTCGGAGACTGAAGATCCAGGGCTCCGCTCGCGCCCGGCACCGGTTCGGAGATCAGGTGAGTGCACAGGAGAATCCAGCCAGGACCCACCGTGCGAGGGGTAAGAACAACCGCGCGGACTGTGCACGGACGCAATCAGGTGGAGCGGTCTGCCGCAGGTCAGAGCCGATACGACAGCGCACTGCAAACCCGTCGACTCAGCCTACGAGCGTTCGAATCCTTCACCTGTCACACCCCGGCGGGACATCCTTGAACTGCGAAAACGCAGGACGGTGGCCGTTCTGCTGTGGGTCCGGCTGTGTCCGACTCCTACCGGCTCAGAGCGGCTGTCTGTAGGCCCTCCGAGGGCCGCTGCGCGGGGGAGGCGCGGCCAGCGTTGCCCCGAGACTTCGGCGGCACGCCCTGTCGCCTTCAAGGCCGTTCTGCGCCCCGACCGCCTGCGTGAGCACGGCGCGCAGGATCCGTTGACCCTCCGATGTTCGTGTCGTAGTCGTACCTTTGCGTGCTGCGCTCCGTCCACGTTCGCCCGGAACCCGGCGGCCTCAGCCCGCACAGGTGCCGTCCCGGCGCGAGGTAGCAGGCGACGAGGCGACGTTCGCAACTTTATGGCGCACTGTCTCAGCGCGGATCCGCGGTCGAGATTGTGAGGTTAAGAATCTTGTTGATCGGCGGTGACTTGCGCTGGAGGCAGGGTGAGCTCGCCGGTCTGTCCGGCTTTTCCAGGTTCCTCGGGTTGGGGGTGGGCAGAATCACTGGGCGATCAACATCGCATGGGTAAACGCGGTAATCGTGTTGAACGCTGTCAGGAACGCGGTCTCCCACGGCCAGTTGTGGGGAAAGGCGCCGCGCGGAGCGGACAAATCGTCCTGGGATGGTGAACAGCTTGCGCCGTAGCGTCGAGACCGTGGCTCTGGCCGGCTCGGGCACGGCCCGACGCGTGTGGCCTGGGCAGAGGGTTGACGGCACTTGCCGGATCCTGCACCGAGACCCGAACCACCCTGTGCCGAGGGCCGCGAGCCGTCGGAACTCGTCGCCCTCTTGGCATCTCCGGTACCGGGTCCGCATCACACGACGAAGGGCTGAATGCATGCGCGAATCCCGTTTGCGCCGAGCCCGGCTTAGTGTCTGGCTGGGGCTGGCCATGGTGCTCGCCTGCTCAGCGTGCACCGCGACCGGACCGGGCCCGACGCCAGATCGCGCGCCCGGCGCCGCGCAGAATCTGACGCCAGTCAGCGTCTCGCTCGGTGATGTCTCCCTGAACAAGGTCGCGTTCCTGGTCGCCGCCGACAACGGCATCTACCAGAAATACGGGCTGGACGTGCATGAGTCCATTACGGCGGGCGCGGCCGACCGCATCCGGCGCAGCGGCATCACCGTGCCCGACGACTTCGTCGGCAAGACCAACGGGGACGACGCGCAGATCTCGGTCGGCGGTGGTAGTCCGTTGATCAACTCGATGACGACGGACCCTCTAGCGACACAGCGCGTCATTCTCGCCACCACCGACAGCGAGGCGGGCTTCCACGTCGTCAGCAACCCGGCCGTGGCGTCCATCGACGACCTCAAGGGTAAACGCCTCGGCTTCACCACTCCCGGCTCGGTGAGCAACCTGATCGCGCTTGCACTGGTGCGGCAGAAAGGCTGGACCCCGGGCCGCGACATCTCACTGATAAGTGACGGCGCGGACTACTCGGCCCTCAAAGCGGGCAAAGTCGACGCCTTCATAGGCAGCGAGATCTACTACACCATGGCCGAAAAGAACGGTGCAAAAGACCTGGCAGACCTGTCTGACTACCATATTCCGATCGCGGGCTCCGGCATCAACGCGAAGGCCGGTTGGTACGAGGCTCACAGGGACACTGCGGTGCGTTTCCTCAAGGCGACGATCGAGTCGTACGCCCTCATGAGGAAGAAACCGGACGTCGTCTACAGCGCGTTGGCCAAGTGGTACGGCGTCACCGACCCTCGGCAGCAGCGGGACATGTACAGCCAAGTCGCCCGGTTCCCGGAGAAGCCTTACCCCGCGGTCGATGGCATCAAGCTGGTCATGCAGCTGTTCCCCCACTACGGGCTGCAGCGCCATACCGCAGAGGACTTCTACGACAGCAGCGTGGTCGGCGAGCTCGACCGAAGCGGCTTCATCGACAAGGCGAACGCGACCTAGTGTCCTGCGTCGCAAGTTCGAGGGTTAATTCGTCGGAGCCTCGGGCGGCGGGACCGGTCCGCTACGTGTCGAGTAGAGCGGCACGCCACTGCTCGGCGTTGTTGGTGATGTAGTCGGTGTTGGCGCCCCAGGTTCGACCGTGGCCTTCGCGCCACAGCGTCGCCCACGGCTCGGTACCGATGTCGGCGCCGTGGGCAAGCAGGTCGTACATGGCACGTGTGCGCTGGGGGAGCAGGTCGAGCAGTCGGTGCCGCTGGCTCTCGTCCAGGTCGTAGGCGTCGACGAGAACGCGGAGACGGCGTGCTGGGTCCGGTCGTGTTGCCGATGGGTCGGCGGTGAGCGGGACGAAGCCGTGGGCGGCGTAGGCGAGATCCCAGAGCCGGGTGCCCGGCGCAGCGAAGTCCCAGTCGATCAGAGTCCAGGAGCGGTCGCCGGAGCTGATGAGGTTCCACGGGGCGATGTCGTGGTGGACGATCAGGTCGGCGCCGACATCGGGGATCGCAACCCGCCAACACGCGTCCGGAGGCGGAACGAACTCGGCGGCCGCGTCGTGGAAGGCGCGGATCAGCCTGCCGATCTCGCTGAGTGACCGATCGGAGTCGAGCAGGTCGAGCCGGTCGGGGTGCACAGGCGAACCGGGGATGTAGGAAAGGACTTCCCGCCCCAGATCGTCGACGCCGAGCGGTCGCGGTGCCCAGGTGAACCCTGCCTCGTGCAGATGTTCGAGAAGGGCGTGGACAGCTGGTGTGTGCGGGCCGGCTGGTCGGCGGACGGTGTTGCCGATGCGCACGACTCCGGCCGTCACGTTGCCGCCCGGCAGGCGCTCTTCCTGGTCGCTCACGCAGCAGTCGTCCATTCGCGTCGTCATGGGCCCGCATCTGCGAGCAGCATGCCAAGCGTCAGGCGCGGGAGCACGGCTACGACGACGCCCATCGCGCCGCACTCGCCCAACTCCAGCGCGCTCCTGGCGCATCGAGACGGCAGGGACGAGCCGATGCGCTGCCTCCGGCGGCTACTCCGGCCGAGGTGGCTCGCCTGCTACACCTCCCAGCCTCTCCGCGGCCGCCGGGTCCCGTAGACAGAGGGGCGTTGACCGGCCGAATGCGTCAGCGCGCAGACGAGCGCGGCCACGTTCGCGATCCTTCGACGACCGCCTGCCGCTCCTCGGTTCGACTCGTGACAGGCGTGCCGTGACACGGAAGGCTTCGAGGCCCCACTTCATCGTGACTCTGTCGATCCAGGAGAACTCGTGACAGCCAAGCTCGACTTCAAGCAGGAACTGGAGTGCTACAGGGCGAAGCGCAACTCACCGCAGGTCACCGATGTGCCGGACTTGCAGTACCTCATGATCGATGGCCACGGTGATCCGAACACGCCTGTCTACATGGACGCCGTCTCGGCGCTCTACCCGGTGGCCTACAAGCTCAAATTCGCCAGTAAGAAGGACCTTGACCGTGACTATGTCGTGATGCCGCTGGAGGGCCTGTGGTGGGCCGACGACATGGACACTTTCACCACCGTTCGGGACAAGACGAAGTGGGACTGGACCTTGATGATCATGGTCCCCGACTGGATCACGGCAGAGATGGTCACTGATGCGGTCGAGCAGGTCGGCATGAAAGATCGACCCATACGACTCGACGATCTCCGCTTGGAGGCCCTGTCGGAGGGACGCTGCGTCCAGGCTCTCCACGTCGGGGCCTACGACGATGAGACCGAACTGCTGCGGTACATGCACGAGGAGTTCATCCCTGATCAGGGCCTCAAGATGGTCGGAAAGCACCACGAGATCTACCTCAGCGATCCGCGGAGAGCGGAGCCCGCCAAGCTGCGCACGATCTTGCGACAGCCCGTAGCTGACGCATGAGCCATCTCATCTGAGCGTGTCGGCGCGGGGTAGACGCGAGGGCGCAGTTGACTCTCGACCTGGATGAGGCTGGACCCTTGAATGAGATCGACACCCGTCAGACAGGGGCGCAGATGAATGATGACGTGATGGCTCGCTTGACCGCTGCTGTCGAGCGTGGGCGCACGGGTGACAGGGCGGACGCTCGGGCTGCCCTCGAGGCCCTTTGGACCGAGATCGGGGAGGACGACGGCGATGCCTTCCACCGGTGCGTGATCGCACATTTCACAGCTGATCTCCAGGATGACGACCGTAGCGAGCTGCTATGGGACGAACGAGCGTTGGCTGCCGTTGCCGCGGTGACCGACGAACGCGCGCAGAAGTACGACGAGTCGTTGCAGGTCCGTAGCTTTATGCCGTCGCTCTACCTGAGTCTTGCCGACGACCACCGGCGCCTTGGCGACGCGGATCAGGCCGCCGATTTCCTTGCTCGGGCTCGGTCTGCAAGTGATGCACTCGGTGATGATCCCTACGGGGCGATGGTCAAGAACATAATGGAGAACATTGCGGCGGCGCTCGCCGCCGGGTCGACAGAACGTCTTTCCTAGTCCGTGAAGAAGGCGGCCAGGCAGTTACCGATCGTTGGCCAGGCGCGGACGGGCTCCAGGGGGAGTCGGAGCCTCCTCGCCGGCTTTCGTTTCAGGAAGATTGCGTGACACGTTCGGTTTGCGTGTGACCCAGTTCGCAGAGCGAATCGGGAAAGGTAAGGCTAACTTCACTACATGGTTGTCGTTTCAACGTTCGCGGCCGCAGCGCCTGCGCCCGCCGCTCCGCCGACCTGGCGAGTGCTCCCGGAGTTCCTCTACTTCGCCGCACTGAGCGGAGCCACCGGCGGCGCCGGGGCTTACGTGCTCGCCGTCGGTCCTGCGCTGCGACACGGCCCGGCCGCCGCGCCGACGATCGCCCGGAAGGCGGCGACCGGCCTCGGTGTGCTCGGCCCCGTGCTCGTCGTGGCGCTCTGGCTGCAGCTCGCGGTGACCGTCGCGGGCGCCGGCAAGGGGATGCCGTTCGGGTCGGCGCTCTCGCCCGGCGCGATCGCGACGTACATCGGCAAGCCGGCCGACGACGGCGAGTGGCTGGCCTCGGGCGTGCTGACAGCCGTGCAGTTCGCGTTTTACCTGGCGGCGGCGCTCGTGCTCGCCGCGCTGCTCGTTCCGGCCGCCTGTACGCGGGTGCGGAGACTCGCCGGCAGCGCCGCCGTCCTCGCCGTCGTCGGCACGGCGGCCGCGGCGGTCCCGACGAGCCCAAGCGGCGTCGCGAAGGAGCTCGGCGGCGTCTTCACCCAGCTACACGTGCTGGGCGGGACGACCTGGCTCGGCGGGCTCGTGATGCTGGCTGGGCTCGCCCTGGCCGCCCGGCACACCCCTGGCGCCGGGGATGTCTGGGCCGCGGTCTGGGCATCGTTCAGCACGCTGGCGATGGCCGCCGTCGGGCTGGTGCTCGTGTCCGGGCTCTGGCTGCTGTGGATGCATGTCGGCAGCCCGGCCCAGCTGCTCACCACCACCTACGGCCGGTTCCTGCTGATCAAGCTGGTGCTGGTGCTCGCGATGCTGATCGCAGGCGCGCTCAACCAGCTCTCGCTGCTGCCCCGCATCGCGAGGGTGCGCCGACTCGAACCCGACGACACATCGCTGCTCCGCCTCACACTGCGGCACTTCCCGCGGGTCGTCGCCCTGGAGGCGCTGCTCGGGCTGGCGGTCCTCGTCATCGTGCCGCTCCTCAGCGGATCGGCTCGCAAGCAGGCCGGCGAGACGGGCAGCCCTGAACTGGACGTCAGCGTGCTGCTGATCGGGGTGCTCTTCGCCGCAATGCTCGTCATGTCGTTCGTCGCGGCCGCCCGGCTGGGTGACCGTCTCGGGCGGCGGGTCCCGGTGGAGTCCGCGATCTGAGCTGCTGGGCTCGGCGGGACGGCGTCAGCCGACAAGGGCGTCGATGTTCGAGGCGTCGGAAATGGCGCTCACCCGGAGATCCTTCCCGGACTGCGCGTTGCGCTCGGTCGGCAGCTCCCGCCGACCGCGCGGTAGCGCCGGGGGCTACCAGCAGCTCCTCGGCCGGCAACTTGGTGATCACGTCACACCCGTCGGGCGAGCGCTGATGCCACGCACAGCACGCCGCGCTCGTCGAATCCGACGCCGACGACCTGTACCCCGGCCGGCAGGCCGCCGTCGGTGACGTCACCTGGCACCGAGACGGCCGGCCACCGTGTGAGGTTGAACGGCAGTGTGAGAGCGGACAGCGCAGCCCTGACCGGCACCGCAGTACCAGCGATGTCGACCTCAGGCATTCCGATGCGGGTGGCACGCAGCCGAGTGGTGGGCAGGACGAGGACGTCGACGTCTCCGACGGCCTGCCGCATCGCGCTCGCGAGCCGGCGGCACGTGCGCAGCGCATCGACGTACCCGCGAGCGGGATGTTCTTTCCACGGCAGGAGGCGCTCGCTGGTCACGCCCTGGTAGTCCGCCAGACGGTCGGCGAGCCACATCGCGTGGGTGGCGTATGCCTCCGTGCCGACGATCACGCTGTAGGTGGCAGCGAGTTCGTCGATCATCGGTGTCCGAACCTCGACGAGGGACGCACCGCGGGCGCGCAGCGATTCGAGTGCGGTGTCTACCGCAGCCGTCAGCACGGGGTCGAGGGGTCGCCAGTAGTCGTCCACGGGCACCCCGACGCGGACGCCGGCGACGTCGGGGGCCTGGACTCGGCCGCCGGTGCCGTGGGTCTTGCTGAGCACGTCCCAGGCCACGCCGGCGGCGTGCGTGTCCGCGGCGAGCACCCCGACGTGGTCGCAGGTCTCCGACAGCGGGAAGACCCGCTCCGTGGGCAGCGTGCCGAAGGCCGGTTTCAGCCCGACCACCCCGCACAGTGCGGCCGGCGTCCGTGAGCTCGCTCCGGTATCGGTGCCCAGTGCCAGCGTCAGATGCCCGGCGGCGATGGCTGCGGCAGAGCCCGACGACGACCCGCCGGTGATGCGGGTGTGGTCATGCGGGTTGAGTGCGGGGCCGGTCGCGGCGGCGTCCCCGGTGGAGCCGATGGCGAACTCGTGGGTGTGCAGCTTCGCCACCACCACCGCACCGGCCTCCCGGAGCCGGGTGACCATGGGTGCGTCGGCGTCGGCCGCCGGTGCGTCCGCGAGCACGTTCGAGCCCGCCCTCGTGGGTAACCCCACCACGTCGAACAGGTCCTTGACCCCCACCGCCACGCCGTGCAACGGCCCGCGCCACTCACCGCGCGCCAGCTCCTCTGTCAGCACCCGGGCCTGCTCGACGGCACGCTCGGCGTCGAGCGTGATCACGGCGTTGTGGGTGTCGGCGGCGAGACGGCTGAGGGTGTCGGTGACGTGCTCGACGGGCGAAAGCGCGCCCGAGCGCAGTTGCATCCCGAGCTCACGAAAGGAGACGATCACGCGTTCGCTCGTCATCAGGTCCTCTCCACTGGTGTCCGGTCCGCCGCCGTGACGAGCGGGGCCCCTCGGACCAGGGATCAAGCGTTGACGCGCCGAGCGGTCCCCGACCCCGATTCGCGTCTGCCTGACCCCTGGTCGGCTTGGACAGTCGACCAGCCCAGGGCTTTCACGATGTAGGGCGATTCCTACTCGGCATCATGCGTTTCCTCGAGCACGGTCACCGAAGGGGAGGAAAGGTGCTCACGTCGCCAGCCGGCCGGCGTCGTCCCGTATTGCCGCCGGAATGCCCGTTCGAACGTACTGAGGTCGTGGATTCCGACGGCAGCCGCGATGTTCGACATCGTGAGGCGGTGGTACCTCGGGTCGGACAGCATCGCCTGTGCTGCGAGCAGCCGCTGTTCGCGAAGGTAGGCACCGGGCGTGGTCCCGATCCGTTCGAACAGGGTGTACACACGGCCGACCGACACGTGGTGGCGCCGCGCCAGCTCCGTGACTCTCAAGCGCGGGTCGGCCAGGTGTTCGCGGACGTGCATCCGCATCATGTCGAGCAGCACCCCTTCTGGGCCGTCCCCGTGCGGTACGGACGGGGTGACGTCCCGCAGCGCCATCGCCAGCAGATCGATCGCGGCCTGCCCGGCGTCGAGCCGCTGGTCGCCGGTGAGGTCGTCGGCTGCCTCGAACAGCCGTCGCAGGTAGCTGGACAGCATCTGCATGGCCGGGTATGCGGGGCCCACGCTGCGTGCACAGGCGCCGGTGATCTCGACGGTACGGAGCGGAAGCAGCTCGCGGGAGAAGCACAGGTTCATGCACCGGACCTCGGTCGGCGTGACCCGCTCGTAGCGGCTACGGGCCTCGGCTAGCACTCCCGTACCGGCTCCCATCTCGACGAGGCGATCGTGCTGGCGAACGAGGCCCTGGCCAGACGTGTAGACGCAGAAGAGCATCACGTCGTCTGCGGACTCTTCCGCGGCCATCCGATCGGTCCGGAGCAGCGACATCGGCCCCCAATGCGTCCGGGAGAGTGTGAGGGCCTCGCCCAGCTCCTGAAGCATGGCGCATCCTCGGAAGTCGGGTTGCGGCCGGGCGATCACGGGCATGAACCACTCACTGGCGACTTCTCTCAGGTCCTCGCCGGAAAATTGGTGGATCCGCACGGCCCGAGGCTAGCTCCGAGCATTTGCCCAGCTGAGCGCATCGTCCGTCGACTGTGACGAAGCACCCAGTGCGTGGTGACACGGTGTGGCCGGGGCGAGGCTCTGGGCCCGATATGGCAAATGGATGTCCACGTGCAGCCAAGAGCGCATGTATTCGGTGCGCGCAATGCGCGCTGACGCCACTTCAGCTGAGACGTGGGCGGCCCGGGCCGTACGCCGGGGGAGACGAACCCGAAGCGACACGGTTACACGCGCGGGACGGGTGCTGCCGGTTGACTCCCGGCGACGGTCGCGCGGACCTGATCGACCACGGTCTCACGCCATTCCTCGGGCAGGATCGCGAACGTCCCGTCCTCAACGGTCCCCAGCGCCTCCTCGGCAACGAGAGCAGGCGAGACGCCTTCGGGTGACATCCCCGTGGCCACCAGAGCAGGGCAGACCATGCTGATGCTCACCGGAGTACCGGCCAACACCATCGCCGCGTGCTTCACGACAGCGGTCACCGCGTGCTTGGACGGTCCGTACGCGCCACCACCGGGAAACACCGCGAGGCCGGCAAGTGAGGCGGTGACCAGCACGTGGGCCGGTTTGTCCATCGCGAGCAGCCGCGGCACGAAGGCCCTCAGACCATTGACGACACCGGACACGTTCACCGCGAACACCCGGTCCCATTCCTCAGCAGGCACCTCCCATGGCGCACCGAGCGATGGTCCGACGATGCCGGCGTTGAGGCAGATCAGCCGGGCCTGCGGAGCGCGGTCCGCGAGGGCCTGCATCGCCACAGGATCGGCGACATCGCCGGTAACCGCGGTTGCACCGAGGCGCGTCGCCGCTGCCGTGACTCCGACCGCGTCGACATCGACCAGGACAAGCTCGACCCCCTTGGCATGGAGCGCCTCCGCCAAAGCCAGCCCGATGCCACCAGCGGCTCCAGTGACTACCGCTTCCAGAGGACCATCTCCCAGCCTCTTCATTCCGTGGGGGCTCCCGAGATCGCCGGCAAAAAGGTCATCCGCGGGACCCTAGAGACCTCGGCCCGAGGCCTGCACGCCGATATGGAAGCTCGCGCCCGGCGTCGCATAGGTTCGTTCGGTGAGCCGTGGGGCTCGACGGTGGACGGGCGCTGCGGGCATGCTGGTCGCAGCGCGCGACTGGCGGGACGAGGATGGAGCACCATCGGGAAGCCTGATCGCGGGAGCCGACCGCCTGGGCTCTCGCCCAAGGCGGTTCCATGTCGATCGCACAGACCTCCACCGCTCGCCTGCTCCCTGGAGCACCGGTCGCGGACGCAGTCCTGAACGACGTCCGGTCCCGGGCACAGGCTCTCCGCGACCGCGGAGTGACACCCTCGCTCGCGACCATCCTCGTCGGTGACGACGATGCGAGCGCCGGCTACATCAGGATCAAGCAGCGCCAGGCGGCCGAGCTGGGATTCCGGTCCCCGCATGTCCATCTTCCGGCCGATGCGACCCAAGAACAGCTCCACGACGTGATCCGCGCCTTCAACGGCGATCCCGCGGTGCACGGGCTGCTCATCCAGTTCCCGATCCCAGGACACCTGGACTACGGCGAGGCGCTGATGCTGGTCGATCCGGACAAGGACGTCGACGGCATGCATCCGATGAACCTCGGTCGTCTGGCCGCCGGCCTTCCTGCGCCCGTTCCGTGCACCCCGGCAGGGATCGAAGCCCTGCTCGCCCATTATGAGATCCCCGTCCGGGGTCGTCACGTCGTCGTCCTCGGCCGTGGTGCCACCCTCGGACGGCCGTTGTCGATCCTGCTCTCGCAGAAGCGCAGCACCGCCGACGCCGCGGTCACCGTCGTGCACACCGGAGTTCCGAACTGGGCCGATTACACGCGGAACGCCGACGTCCTCATCGCCGCAGCCGGGGTGCCCGGCATCGTCCGCCCCGAGCATGTCCGCCCGGGCAGCGTGGTGATCGGTGGCGGGGTGCGCTACCAGGGGCGGCGCCTGCTGCCCGACGTCGAGGAGTCGTGTGACCAGGTGGCCGGCGCCATCACTCCACGAGTCGGCGGAGTGGGGCCCACAACCGTGGCGATGCTCTTTCGGAACGCTGTTGCTGCCGCGGAGCGGACGGTGGAGAGAACCTGAGCGAGCCCTGCCCACACCCGCTTCATCACCCTGAGCGCGGTGAGCCGGGGAGCGCGCCGGTGACGGTGCGACCTGCGACGACGGTGGCCACCACGCGGGTGTCCGGCAGGTCGTCGAGCGCGCAGGTGACCGGATCACGATCCAGGAGGACCAGGTCGGCGTGGCTTCCCGGTCGCAGGTCGCCAACCTCGCGCCAGCCGAGTACCTCCGCTGCCTGGCGGCCCCACATCGCGTAGGCCTCTCGCCTGCTCACCACCTGCGCGGGGCCGTCGTTGCGCGACGGTCCCGCTCCGATCCGGTGCGTGGTCGCGAGCGCGATGCATTCGAACGGGTTCTTGGGACCCCAATCGCTGCTCCCGGCTACGGTGAGGCCGGAGTCGATCATTCGACGGAACGCGTTCAGATGGCCCATGACCTGCTCGCCCACGCGATGCCGGATGCGCGCTCCCTTGCCGGTGGTGAATCCGATGCTGACCGTGACCTGCAGGCCGTGCTCGGCATAGCGCGTAGCCTGACGTTCGTCGAGGAAATAGGCGTGCTGGAGGATCCAGCGCTCGTTCCCGTCGATGCTGCCTTCGGCCCGCATCTCGTCGAGGATTCCGAGGATCACGTCGTGCTCGCCGAGGCCGCTCGCACACAGGTTGACTCGCAGCCCCTCGCTTGCCGCCTGGCGTAGCGCTGTGCCGAGCAGGGACGGCGACGTGTGCCATTCGCCGGTCGTCCGCTCGCCGAAGGGCCCGATGTAGGGCTCCCGCATGACCATCTTGCCGTTGCTGAAGGGTCCTGCGGGCTTGATGGTGAAGCCGTCGACCCGCAGGAAGTCACCGTGATCGCCCTCGATCGCTTTGGCCAGAGCGAGTTGGTCTCCCAGCGTCGCTGCGTCGGCTAACCCGACTTGAAGAGCGGCGCCGAGCACCTCGGAGGCCGCGAGCACTCGGACGGTGAGTGCGCCCTCCTCGGCCAGTGTGCGGTAGACGGCGATGTGCTCGGGTTCCATCGCGTGGCCCTCATAGATGGTGGTGACGCCGAGTGCGTTCTGCGTCGCGAGGGCCTCACGTGCCGCCCCCGGGATCAACGCAGGGCGCACGAAGGGTATCTGCGCCCATTTCGCTGCCCAGAAATCGTCGTGGTTCAGGTTGTAGTAGTTGTTCACCGCGCCCCGCAGCCGCCCGGTCGGCCGACCGTGGTCGTCCTTCTCGACGACGACGTTGCCGTGATGATTCGGGGTGTCGCGACCGATCCCGAGAACGGCGAGCGCTGCCGTGTTGAAGGCGGCGTGGTTCGGCAGATTGGGTGCCCACGCCTGGATCACGACCGGGTGATCCCGCGTGCCCGCATCGAGCGTGACGGCGTCGGGTAGCACGCCTTCGGTGAGGTCGCGCCACGTCCGGCCGATGAAGTAGTGCGGTTCACCGACGGGAGTTGTCATCACCCATTCCCGGGCCGGCGTTCGCGCGGCCTGTCGGCGAATCGCGCCGATGATGTCGGCGTGGTCTCGAGCGTCGCTGACGTCGACGGTGGGCGCGGCGAAGGCGGCGAAGTGCAGAGCGCGCGGATGCGTGTCGACGAGACCAGGGGCCACGACGAGACCCGGCACGTCGACCTGCTCGGCGTCCGGACAGGCCCGGAGAACCTCCTCCAGCTCGCCCGCGGCGACGACACGGCCGTCGCGGATTCCCAGGGCGTCGACCACGAGTGTCTCGTCCACCCGGACGGTGCCGCCGGTCAGCACGACAGTGGCGCCTTCGGCTTCGGTCATCGCAGGCCCATTCAGTTGCAGCCGTCGTCGCTGGACCGGCGGCCTTGTCATGGCTGGTCTCCTGGAGCATCAGCACGCAGCCCAGACTGATCACCGCGGTCACGAATACGTACACCGCCACCGTCGTCGTTCCTCCGGTGAGAAGGAAGCTCGTGGCCAGCACGGGGGCCAAGCCACCTCCGATGGTCGCGCCGAGCTGGTAGCCGACCGACGATCCGCTGTAGCGGACCCGCGTCGGGAAGAGCTCCGCGATGCCTGCTCCCATGGGCCCCGCGAGCGGTGCCACGCCCGCGAACGCCACCGCCAGCATGACGGCCATGAGCAGCGGGTCTCTGATCTCCAGCACGGGGAACCACGCGAAGGCGAACAACGCTGTGAAGCCGGCACCACCGATCATGACCACACGCCGCCCGACCCGGTCGCTCAACGCCGCGAACAACGGCTCGCCCGCGGTCATGGCGAACGAGCCGACGACGGTCGCGATCAGGAACTGCTCGCGCGGCAGTCCGAGCTCGAGTGTCCAGTAGTAGAGCAAGAACGTCGCCAGCAGGTAGCTGGTCGTGTTCGCCCCGAGGCTCATCCCCGCCGTTACGAGGACCTCTCGCCAGTAGCCCCGCAACACCTCCACGATGGGCGGCCGGCTCGTCGCCCCCGTGGCTTCGGCCTCGGCGAGCTCGGGGGACTCCGCCAAGCGCAGACGGATGAACAGGCCGATGCACACCACCAGCGCGCTGGCGAGGAACGGGACGCGCCAGCCCCACGATAGGAACGCGTCCGGGCTGAGCGAGCTCAACGCCAGGAAGACGAGGGTGGCGAGCATGACTCCGGCCGGTGCGCCCGCCGCTGCCCACGATCCCATGAGGCCCCGGCGCCGCTTCGGCGCGTGTTCCATGCCGATGAGAACCGCGCCGCCCATCTCACCGCCCGCCGAGATGCCCTGCATGATGCGCAGGACGACCAGCAGGATCGGCGCCCAGATCCCGGCGGCGGCGTACGTCGGCAGAAGTCCGATGAGGACCGTCGCGGATCCCATCATGACGAGGGTGATGGACAGCGTGTTGCGCCGTCCGATCCGGTCCCCGAGGTGACCGAAGACCACGCTCCCGAGCGGGCGGGCCAGGAAGCCCGCAGCGAAGGTACCGAAAGCGAGAAGTGTGCCGACAGTGGGATCAGCGGCCGGAAAGAAGAGTTTGTTGAACACCAATGTCGCCGCAGTGGCGTAGATGAAGAAGTCATACCATTCGATTGCCGTGCCGATCAGTGCGGTGATCGCCAGTCTCGCTGTCGATGGGCGGGTAATGGGCGGCTGGTCACCGAAGTCGTTCATGTGTATCCCGATCGGCGAGCTCTGACCGTGGAACGGTAGGGCAGGCATTTCATACAGCTGTGCCTCTCGGGCGCATGTGGTCATCGATAGGACATGTGGGCCACCGCCCTGGGCGGTGTGACCTGCTTCCTTCGGTGAGGCAGCCGGCCGCTGCTGTCCTGGCAGCGCTCATCGCTGGATGATGCGGTCGCGGGCTTCAGCGACATCGTTCCGGAAATTCCTGCGGTCGGCAGGTGGTGTTGTGCTATCAGTCGTCTCGCGTCAGGTGCGGCGGCTCAGGCCGACCGCTCCGCACGGACGAAGAGGAACACGGGAGCCGTCTTCAGTGTCTGCATCAGATCGTCAGGTATGGGTGCGCCCTCGTCCGGCTGCGGTTCCTCCACCGCATCGATCGTGAACCCGGCCGCCCGGAGCGGGCCGAATACCTCGGAGAATGACCGGCGGTACATCGAGGCCGTGACCTCGTGGCCGTCGAGATCCCACCGTTCGCGGATCAGCTCCGTCCGGTGGTAGTCGGTCTGGTCCGACAGCCGCCACCCCGTGATCGGGTGGTGGAGAGAGAAGACGAGCGCGCCGCCCGGGACGAGACACCGATCCAGCTCCGCCAGAAGCGGGCGCCAGTCGGCGATGTAGTGCAGGACGAGCGAAGCGATCACGAGATCGACCGATGCGGTCGGAACCATGTCGAGCGGTTCTTCCAGGTCAGCGACCACAGCTCGGCCCCGTTGCCCGATCCGCTGCTGGGCCAGCTCCACCAGCCGTGGCTCACGATCCACGGCTGTCACGTCGGCTCCACGGTCGATGAGCATCTCGGTCAGTACGCCCCCCGCACAGCCCAGTTCCAGAACGCGCATGCCCGCCAGCTCGCCGGCCAGCCGCAGGATCGCCGGGCGCTCGTAGTAGGCATTCGGGCCGCTGTGTGTGGAGTGCTCGGCGTAGATCTCCGTGTGGTCGCTGAAGAGAGAGTTGCCCGGCACCACACGCACGCTACGACACCGCGAGGACCCCGTATGGGGCGCTGGAACCGGTCCGACGTGCTCATCACGAGTCGCCGGCGAGCACGCCCATGACGAGCTCGTCGTGCCACTCGCCTTCCCAGTACAGGGCGTCGCGCAGTCGGCCCTCCAGCACGAACCCGCACTTCTCGTACACCCGCCGCGCGCGGGGGTTGAAGTCGTACACACCCAGGCTCAGCCTGTGCAGGCCCACGCCCAGGGCGTAGTCCACGACGAGACGCGTGATCTCGGTGCCGTAGCCCTGGTTCAGGTGTGGGCCACCGAGGAGGATCCGGTAGTTGGCCGAGGCGTTGTGGGCGTCCAACTGGTTGATCACGGCTTCGCCGAGGAACACGCCGTCGGTGATGCGGATGGCGGCCCAGTCGGCCCGGTCGTGGTGATCTTGTCGGGTGGCGAGCCACTGCGCGATGTGGTCCGGTTCGTGATGCTCGTGGCTGCCGGTGAGCCGCTGCACCTCTCGGTCGTCCAATGTGGCGAGATAGTCGGTCAGGACCGCGGGGGTCAGCGGCTCGAGTCGTACGCGCTCGCCCGTGAGCGTCGGCTGGTTCCGGAAGACGTCCGCGTCGATCATCGGATCATGATGGTTGATCGATGAGCGGCACCGTCGTTGTCGTTCTCAGCGGTGCGCCGAACCAGCCGGAGAGTGCTTCTCGCAGCGTGGACGCGGCGGTGTCGGCGGGTTCGTTGATGGTTGCTGCCCAGGCGATGTGGCCGTCGGGGCGGATCAGTAGGGCGTCGGCCGGGCGTTGATCGGTTTCGGCGGTGTGGATGTCGACGCGATGTTGCCAATCTCGGGCGGTCTCGCGGAGGTCCAGGCGGTCGGCGAGGTCGACCAGGATGGGCCGTGCCGTGTGCATGAGCGCCGCGACGCTGGTTGTGCCCTGGTCGGTGCGCAGAGCGAGGTCGGGGGTGAAGGTGCCGGTCAAGGCGTGTCGGTCGGCGCCGGGTATCGGGTAGCGGATGTCGGTGCCGGCGACAAGAGATCCCAAGCGGCGCAACGGCTGCTCGTCGACGAGCAGTTCCCGGAAGACCTCCCGAAGTGCCTCGGCGGCTGGGTCCTGCCCGCGCCTCAGCGCCACCTGAGCTTGGGTGTGCAGCAGCGTACGTGCGCCGGCGAGGTGACGTTCGTCGTGATACGTGTCCAGCAGGCCGGCCGGCGCCCAGCCGTGGACGGCCGCGGCCAGCTTCCAGGCAAGGTTGACCGTGTCGAGCATGCCGGCGTTGAGTGCCACGCCCGTGGCGGGGAACAGGTGAGCCGCATCGCCGGCCAGCAGGATCTGTCCGTCGCGGTAGCGCTCGGCCTGCCGAGCCTTGAAGGTGAAGCGCGAGAGCCGGCGCGGTTCTCCCAGCGGTAGATCCGCGCCGAGCACGCGACGGATGCTGTTCTGGAACTCGGTCAGGGTCATCGGCTCGTCGTCGTCGTATTCGACGGACTCGTCCTCGGTGGTGAAGAGCATCAGAACCTCGGGGGTGAGCGACCCGAACGCGAACACCCCACGGTCCGTCCGTGTGAAACCGGCACGGATCCTGCCCAGCCCGGGAACGTCGAGGTCGCCGTTGTCGAGCCTGGTCACCGAATCGGGCATCGTGACCTGGGCCAACCGGTTGACCTCCGGGTACGTGGTGCCCGGGAACGGGATGCCGACCATGTCGCGGATCCGGCTGCGCCCACCGTCGCAGCCCACCAGGTATCGGGCGGTCACGTGGTACGGCCCGTCCGGGCCGTGCACCTCCGCGGTCACCGTGGCGTCGTCCTGGGCCAGCCCGACCACCTGGTGCCCCCGGCGTATGTCGGCGCCGAGTTCGCGGGCGCGTTCGTCGAGCACGCGCTCGAGCCGCGGTTGTGGGATCTGCAGGGCGTGAAGCGGGGGATCCGTCAGGTGCGTCAGGTCCAGATCCACTCCGCCGAACGGGAACCCGGGAGCCGGGTCGGGATCGGTACTGGCGGCTCTGAAACGTTCGAGCAGACCTCGGCAGCGCAGCAGTTGCAGGATCTGCCCACTGAGACCGTTGGCCTTCGAGGCCTCTCCAGGCCGCGGGCGCCGCTCCAGCACCAGCGGTCGCACTCCGGCCAGGCGCAGTTCACCGGCCAGCATCAGGCCTGTCGGGCCGGCGCCCACGATGATCACGTCGGCGTCCGTCACCGGCCATTCCCCGCGCAGTCTTTCGGTCGTCGACAACGGCACACGCACTCGTTACTCCTATTTCCGCAGGTCCTGGCCTCGACGGAGGATCTTGCTGCACGACCCGGGTCTTGCCACAAGCCCCCGGGTGCGCTATAGGTTGAGTACGGGAAAGGAGTAAGTGCTCTTTCCTCATGGCGTCCGCTGTGGACGGACCGCCTCCTCGGAAGCTCCGGCGCGCGCGTCGCGGCTTTCCCGCGTGCTCTTCAGTGGCCAACGAGCCCGTTACGGTGGCGACCGTGGCAGAGACGCAGCGCCAACCCGTCCCGCGGAACGACGGGGGTGAGCTTGATACGGCAGTCGCTTTCCTGACGTTCGTACGGCAGAGCGTCATCAAGAAGACCGATGGTTTGAGCGATGAGCAGCTTCGCCGTGCGCTGGTGCCGTCGGGTACCTCGCTCCTCGGACTCGTCCAGCATCTGACGGTCACGGAAAGATATTGGTTCGGCCATTATCTCGTCGGGTCGTTCAAGGACACGGCGTGGGACCTCAGCATGGCGATCCCGGCCGGACGAACCACCCGGCAGATCATGGACGACTATGTTGCGGCAATCGCTGAGAGCGACAAGGCCATCGAAGCCGTGGGTGATCCGAGTGCGCTCGCTGTCGGGTCTTTCGACGGCGAGAGTCGCACGCTGAGGTGGGTGCTCGCGCACATGACCGGAGAGACGGCGCGTCATGCCGGCCACGCAGACATTCTCAGAGAGCAGATCGACGGAACTACCGGTCGCTAGACGTTCGGCGATCACGACAAGAGGATGTGTTCGACGAAATGCCAAGAGCTTCGCCATCGGCGACCGCTAGGGAAACAACGCCTTCGACAGCGGAGGCGACCGGCTGAGCCGGGACAGGCCGGCGAACGGCGGCCTCCGCCATCGGAGTCGAGCCGAACGTTCAGGCGAACCTACTTCATGCTGCCCAGGAGCTTGGCGAGCATCTCCTGCAGGCTGCCCGTGTCGGGCAGCTCGCCTTGCGGCGTGACCTTGTCGACGACCTTCGGAAGGACTTCGGCCATCCCTTCTTTTGCCTCGTCATGGGATACGCCGGCCTTCTGCGCCAGCTCGTCGACCTTGTCGCTACCGAGGGCCTGCTCCACCTCGTCGCCGCTGATGGCTTCGTTCTTTCCGGTGCCGACCCACGATTCGGCCTTGTCCCCGAGGCCGGCGCCCATGAATTGATCGAGCAGGCCTGCGAGGCCGCCCTGTTTCGCGGAGCCTTCCTGGAACATCTGCAGCGCAGACTTGATGAGGTCGCCGCCCTTACCGCCGAGCAAGCTGCTCAGCATGCCACTCAGTCCTTCGGTCATGATTCCTCCTTAGGTCGAGGGGGCGCCCGTCATCGGCATCTGAGCGCCAATTGACCGTAGCTACCCGAGCCTAAGGTCACCAGGACGAACTGTTTGGATGTGCTCGGCCATTCGGGTTGGTGACACTCGGCTTACGGCTGAGCGGGGCGGCGGCTGTCGCGCGTTGTAGCTCGATCCACAAAGGTCTGTCCTGCATTCCTTGTTGCCGCGGAAGATCCGATTGTGGCCCACTCGTTCTGCAAGGTCCGGCTGAGTCTCGATGGCTGGCATGCGCGTTGCAGGTATATCGAACCCGCGCATTGCATCCAATGGGTGGACGCCTCTCGGGCTCGATCGGCGCTCGCCTACCGCGCCGCGGCGAGCCGCGCCGCCAGCCCGTCGAGATGCCGGGCGAGTCCGTGCTCGAACAGCCCGTCGAGGTCGTCGACGACCCCAGGGGCCACGGTCGCGAGGTGCGGGAACCGCCCGGAGCCGAGCTGTTCCTGCACCTCGTGGTCGATGGCTTGCCACCACTGCAGGTTGGTCATCCCGGTCTCGCGTTCGGCCTCGGCCTCGGCGCTCATCGTGAGCGCCATGCCCCGCACGAACGCGGGCAGCGTGATCGCCTCCCGGGCCATCTCCTCGGGCGAGAGCCCGAGCCCGTACAGGGCGCCCAGGACCCACTCTGAATGCGCCATCGCTTCCGGGAGGAGCAGGGGGCGGGTCATCGACATCACCCCGGCCAGCCAGTGGTGGGTCCTGTAGAGATCCCATTGCAGCCGGCACACCAGTGCGAGCGCGGCTCGCCAGTGCCCCGGCCCGGACGGGGGCAGCGGGCGGGCGGCCATCAGCTCCCGCACCATCCCGTGCACCAGTTCGTCCTTGCCCGCGAAATAGCGGTAGAGCGTCATCGGACCGACACCCAGTTCCGTGGAGAGGTGGCGCATGGACAGCGCCTCGATGCCCTCGGCGTCGGCTATCGCGATCGCTGTGGCGACGATCCGGCGCCGGTTGAGTGCCGGCGGGCGGCCGCCACGGCGGTGCGGCGCTCGGGTGTGCTCGCTCGCCCGCACCACCGTGCCCATGCCGGGCCGGGCCTCCACGAGTCCCTCGTGCTGTAGCACGCCGAGCGCCTTGGCGGCGGTCACCATCGCCACGCCCCACTCCTGCACGATCGCCCGCGTGGAGGGCACCCGATCGCCCGGCCGCAGTTCCCCGGCGCGGATGCGCTCCCGGATCGCGGTGGCGATGCGCTGGTAGGGCGGTTCGGCGGCTGAAGGCACGGTGTTAGCGTACTAGTACGCTGACGCTCGTTTGGTCTGGCGTACCGGATGGGCGCAGGTGGGGAATTCCCCCGTATTGCCCGAGTTTTGTTGCCTTGCTTGGCAGGTGATCCCTAGCCTCGAGGCATGACAGTCGTACAGTGTTCCGAAACAGATCGGGCGGTCGCGATCCTCACGGAGGCCTTCGCGGGCGACCCGGTGGGGCGCTGGCTCGTGCCCGGCGACGGAGCCGAGATCTTCTCTCGGCCGGCAGCGGAGTCGGCGGCGGCGGGTGAGCTGGCGTTCGCCGGGAACGACGCCGTGGCCGTCTGGCTGCCGGTGTCGGCCGAGCAGCGTGTGGTCGAGGAGTTCGACCCGCGCGAGGCCGTCCCTGAGCGGGTGCGGATCTTCGTCGAGCTGATCGCGGCCCGCCATCCGTCCGGCCGGGCGCACCTCTACCTGCCGTTCCTCGGCGTGCGCCCGCAGCAGCAGGGCCGCGGCCTCGGTGGACGGCTGCTGGCCGACCGGCTCGCCCGTGCCGACGCCGACGGCCTGCCCGCGTACCTGGAGGCCAGCTCTCCGCGCAACGTGCCGCTCTACGAACGCCACGGGTTCCGCCCCACCGGCGACCCGATCCACCTCCCCGACGGCCCATCGGTCCTGCCGATGTGGCGTGAACCCAACCCCTCACGAGGAGAACTCCGATGACAACAACAACCACCGGCTCCGTCCGCAGCGAGATCGTGGCCGGGAGTACCGCCGACTTCATGCTGGTGCGCCACGTCAGCGCCAGTGGTTCGCAAGCCGAGATCGGGCGAGCGCTCGCCGAGGAGGCCCGCTCCACATACGGCTGGTCGCCCGTGCCCACGGGCGACCGGCTGCTGGCCAGGGCGCGCAGGCGGTGGTTCGAGCGGAACTGGCCACAGCACCACGCGCGGCTGCAGGGCGTGGCCGAGGCGGCGGGCGTCGACTACGAGGCCGACGCGTTCCACCTCGACGGGCTCACCGGCGTGCCGGACGGCTCGGCCTGCTCGGCGGCCTACTGCCCGCCCGGCTCCACGGCCGAGGGCCACGCGCTGCTCGGGCGCAACTACGACTTCTTCACCACCAGCCAGGCGGCACTCTTCGCGATGCTTGCCGGCCATCAGGTGGAGGACTCGGGGCCGCCCATGGCCGCCCGCCCGTACGTGCTCGCGAGCGTGCCGGACGACGGTCCGGCCACCACCCTGATCACGATGAACGAGCTGGACGGGTGCATGGAGGGCGTCAACGAGCACGGGCTGGCCGTCGCCCTGCTCATCGCCGACGGCGAGAACGCGAGCGCGCCGATCGACGCCTGGCCGCAGGTCGGCCTGGCCAGCGCTCAGCTACCGCGGTTCCTGCTCGACACGTGTGCCTCCGTCGAGGACGCCAAGGCCGCACTGCTCGACGCCAAGCAGTACGACCTCGGCACCCCGCTGCACTACCTGGTCGGTGACGCGAGCGGCGCGGCGTTCGTCTGGGAGCGCGGGCCGGGCGGCGACGAGCACATCACCGAGTCGGACGGGGCGCTCTGCGTGACGAACCATCTGCTGCACCGCAACCCGGACGTGGCCGCGCTGCCGGAGGACAACGAGGAGTCGATGCTCTCCTACCAGCGCTACCGCACCCTGCACGGAAGTACCGGCGGTGCGATGTCGGCCGTGCGGCTGCGGGAGTCGCTCGACGAGATCCGCTTCGACGCGGCCATCGCCGAGCCGTATCCGGTGCGCACGCTCTGGCGCACGGTCTTCGACCTGCAAGAACGCTCGATGTCCACGCACTTCTTCCTCGGCGAGGACGAGTCGGGCCTGCGCTACAGCGAGGAACTGGTGTTCACGGCCGTCCACTGAGGCCGGACGGGCGGCGTGAGCGCTTCGACAAGCTCTACGAGACCGGGTAGCTTGCGCGAGGTGATCACCGGGACGGCTTCGAGCCACGCACGGATCGGCGACCCGGTGGGGGGCTGATCGCACCGCGGGTGCCGGCAGGGCGCCCGTCAGGTTCGACGCGGGGACCCCCGGGTGTGCGTAGCACCGCACACCCACCCCACGTACGAACGCGAGGACAGCCGAATGAGCGTCACCTTCAACCACACCATCATCGCCGCCACGGATCGAAACGAGTCCGCTCGGTTCTTCCGTGAGCTGTTGGAACTCCCGGAAGCCCCGTCCTGGGGCCCGTTCACCAACGTCCAGCTCGACGGAGGGGTGCTGCTGCAGTTCGCGGAGCCGCCCGTCGAGATCCAGATGCAGCATTACGCGTTCCTGCTCGACGACGACCTCTTCGACCGGGCGTACCGGCGGCTGTGTGAGGCCGGCGTCGAGCATTGGGCGGATCCGCAGATGACCCGCCCTGGCGAGACCAACACGGAGCACGGCGGCAGGGGAGTGTATTTCAAGGACCCCGCTGGTCATGCGATCGAGCTGATCACCCGGCCCTACCTCTAGCCGTGATCGCATCTCCTCGGGCGCACATGTCGCGGACTCTGTGAAATCCCTCGCCGTCGCCTGTCGCGCCCTGTAGATACGGCCCCTGACCTGTGGAAAAGCAGGGCAGGGGCCGTATCGCCGGGTCGCAGGCGCTGTCGACGGGGCCTGCGTTGCTCGATGATGATCGCCATGCCGCGTCTCGTCGGTCCCGCCATCCCACCCGGTCGCCTCGCGCGACTGGCTCAACCGGTTCTCGACCTCACTGACATGGCCTTGCGGCCCTGGCAATCGTCAGACGTGTCTGCTGTGGTGGCTGCTTACTCGGACCCTGACATCCAGTACTGGCACGCGCGCTCGATGACGGAGGCCGAGTGTCGAGTGTGGATCGACTCGTGGCCTGTCCGCTGGGCCGAGGAGAGTGGGGCAGGCTGGGCGATTGCCGACGAGGCAGGGCTGCTCGGTCAGATCAGCCTGCGGAGGCTGTACCTTTCCGACGGCATCGCGGAAGTCTCTTATTGGGTGGTGCCTGCAGCGCGTGGCCGCCGAGTCGCCACAAGAGCCCTGTCTGCGCTCACTGCCTGGTCTTTCGCCCGCCTCGATCTGCATCGATTGGAAGTCAATCACTCCACGATGAATTCGGCCTCGTGTCGCGTGGCAGAGAACGCCGGCTACGCGATGGAGGGAACGAAACGAGGCGAGGCGCTGCACCCTGACGGATGGCATGACATGCACCTGCACGCTCGCTTGAGCATCGATCCGCCTCGTGAGGGCAGGCCGTCCAACTGAGTGGACGGCGCGGCCCGATCTCGGGGAGCGTCCACCCTCATGGACGACGTGGAGATCCGGAAGCTGCGCGGGATGGCGGGGTTGGCGACACCGATGGCGTTGCGGGTCGCTGTCACATTGCGCCTGGTCGACCGCCTGAGCATCGACGGCGCCGCCGCCGCGGACCTCGCTGCGCAGACCGAGACCGACCGGGCAGCCATGGCCCGGTTACTGGACCACCTCGTGACGGTGGGCGTCCTCGATCTCACGGACGATCGCTACCGGACCACCGCACTCGGCGACCACCTGCGGGAAGACGCCGACAACGGGCTGCTCGACGAACTCGACATCACTTCCGCCATCGGACGCGCAGAACTGGCGTTCGTGGAACTCCGCCACACCGTCGAGACCGGGCGGGCCGGCTACCCGGAGCGCTACGGAAAGGACTTCTGGGCCGACGCCGCGACGACCCCCGCGTTGCAGCGGTCCTTCGACGCCAAGATGACCCGCCGATTCCGGGAGCACGCCCCGGCAATCGCCCGCCGGTTCGACTGGAGCCGCTTCGGCACCATCGTCGACGTCGGCGGCGGACAGGGCACCGTCCTCAGCGCCATCCTCCGTGAGCATCCGGCCGTTCGCGGAAGGCTGGTCGATCTCGCCCTCACCGCAGCGCAGGCCACGAAGGAGTTCATCGCCGCCGGGCTCGACGGTCGCGCCCGGGCGATCGCCGGCAGCTTCTTCGAGCCCCTTCCGGAGGGCGCCGACGCCTACATCCTCTCGGACATCCTCCACGACTGGGACGACGAGCACGCTCACCGGATCTTGGGTCGTTGCGCTCAGGCCGCAGGATCCGACGGGGTCGTCCTGGTCATCGAGCCCGTCCGCGGGCACGGCGCTGACACGGCCATCGATCTGTCGATGCTCGTCTTCTTCGGTGGCCGTGAACGGAGCATCGAGGAACTCTCCGAGCTGGCCGCCGACCATGACCTGAGGCTCGCATCGACCACGCCGGTCGCAGATGGACGCACCCTGCTCGAGTTCGCTTCCGCGACATGACAGGCCGCCAGGAGACGAGGCCGCCTGCTGGAGCCGCCGACGTGCCGAGCGAACCGAAGGAGATCGTCCGCCGGGGATACGACGCCGTCTCCGAGCGCTACCGGGCGGATGACGACGAGCCGCCCGCGTACACGGCCTGGCTCGCCGACCTCCGTGCCTGGTTGCCGCCCATCGCGTCCGTCCTCGATCTCGGCTGCGGCTGCGGCGTGCCCATCTCGCGGACGCTCGCCGATCTCGGGCACGACGTCCTCGGGGTCGACATCAGCGCGGTCCAGGTCGAACGCGCCCGACGGCTCGTTCCCGCCGCGCGGTTCATCCAGGCCGATGCAGCGAGCTTCTCCGTCGCCCCGGGCTCCTTCGACGCGATCGTCTGTCTGTACATGCTGATCCACCTGCCACACGGTGAGCAGGAAGCGCTCATCAGGAATCTCGGCACATGGCTGAAGCCCGGCGGCGTCCTTCTTGCGACCGTCGGCGCCACGGCCTGGACCGGCGAGGAGGAGGACTGGCTCGGCGGGGGTGAGCGCATGTGGTGGAGCCACCCAGGGGCGGAGACCTACCGCCACTGGCTGACCTCGGCGGGACTGATCATCGAGCGTGACGAGTTCGTGCCCGAAGGGAGCAGCGGACACCAGATGGTGATGGCTCGCAGAGGGTGACGCTCCCCGCGTCAGGTGCTCGATCGCTCATCGGCGGCGCCGGCCTGGATCCAGTTCTGCAGGGTGCGGGCCGCGGCGCCGGAGTCGATGGATCGAGCTGCGAGGTCGAGAGCCTCCGGGAGGGCGCCAAGGATCGCGGCGGGCGACAGTGGACGGTTGGCCACGTCATGGGCGACGATCGCGGCGGCGGCGTTGATCAGCGCCGCATTGCGGACCGGTCCGCGCTCCCCGGCGAGGACGTGGCGGACGACCGACGCGTTGTGGACCTGATCGCCTCCGCGAAGCGCGCCGACGGGAGCGGGGGGAACGCCCAGCACCGCCGGATCGATGTGCAGTTGCTCCACACGCGAGTCGCCTGCGATCCACATCGTCGAGGTGGTCGTCGTCGTGAGCTCGTCGAGGCCGTCGTCACCACGCACGACGAGCGCGGTGACGCCGCGGTCGGCGAACACCTGCGCCAGCAGCGGGGCCTTCGCGAGATCGGCGCAACCGACCAGCGAGGCAGGCGGGCGAGCCGGGTTGATCAAGGGCCCGAGGAGGTTGAACACCGTGGGGACACCGATCTGTCGGCGCGGTACGGCGGTGTGGCGAAGCCCGGGCTGGAAGGCCGGGGCGAAGCAGAAGCCGATCCCACAGGCTGCGACCGTCCTGGCCACTTCGTCCGCCCGCAGGTCGATCCGAACGCCCAGCTCCTCGAGGACGTCGGCGGCACCGCATGCTGACGAGGAACTGCGTGCCCCGTGCTTGATCACGCGTCGCCCGGTGCCGGCCACCACCAGCGCCGCCATCGTCGAGATGTTCACGGTGTCGGCTCCGTCGCCACCGGTGCCCACGATGTCCACCGCCGCTCCCGGGAGCAGTACCGGGGCAGCGTTGCGCATCAGCGAGGCCACCAGCCCGGCGATCTCGCCGGCCGTCTCTCCCTTGGCCCGCAGCAGTACCGCGAAGGCGGCGATCTGGGCCGGTGTGGCCCTGTCGGAGACGATCTCGTCCATCACCTGCTCCGTGAGCGGCGCCGGTAGATCCTCGCCGCGGAGCAGAGCAGCGAGCACGGTCGGCCACAAGCCCGTGACCGCCCGGGCGGGACGGGGAATCTGCGGTGCGGGCGGTGCGGAGCGGGACATCGGGGTGGTCCTTCCGGATCTTCTGGATACCGGCCGCCTCGCGTGGAGCGCCGGGACCCGCGATCAGGAAGGCGGGGTGTCGTTCTGCTCGGCCGCTCGTGCGGGCGGCCGAGAACGGTGCAGGCTCACGGTCGCCAGGAAGGCGACCACCACCAGAGCTGCACGGACGACATCACCCGCACATCAGAGCACCCTCACCGCCGGCACGGCAACGGTTTAGATCACGAGGCAGGGTTCACCGCGGGCTCTGTCGCGGCCGATCAAGCTACGTCCGGCCCTGCGAGGGGCAGCCGAACGTCCACAGGCTGATCGTCTCGCGGGACCTGATCGCCGCGAGAGGATCAGGTCGGCGAGTGGTGGTCCGGGTGGCGCTCGTCGCGGCACGTCGGCCGCGGATGACCAACCCGGCCGCGGTGGCGCTTCTGCGGAGCAGGTCCGGATCTCGCAGCCCGAGCTGCTCCGGAAGGTCGGAGAGCAGGAGCCAGCCTTCGCCGTGCGACGTGAGGTGGTCAGGCAACTGCCGCAGGAACCCGGCCAGCATCGCATTTCCCCGGTCGAACACCCCGGCATCGAGTGCCGAGGTCGGAGTGCCGGGCACCCAGGGTGGGTTGCACACGACCAGGTCTGCGCGACCGGCCGGAAACAGGTCGTGGCGGATGACCGTTGCCCGCTCGGCGTATCCCAGCCGATCGAGATTGTCGCGGGCGCACGCCACCGCGCGGTCTTCGATATCCGTCGCGATCACCCGGGGGATTCCGCGACTCAGGAGAATCGCGGCGAGCACGCCGGTGCCGGTGCCGATGTCGAACGCCGTCCGGGCGGGCGGGAGTGGGGCCTCAGCGACAAGATCCAGATAGTCTGTGCGCGTCGGCGCGAAGACCCCGTAATGCGGATGAATGCGGGCCCCGAGAGCAGGGATCTCGATGCCTGTGCGACGCCATTCGTGTGCCCCGAGCACGCCCGCCAGTTCCTGCAGCGACACCACCGCCTCCGATGCAAGGTCGCCGTAGACCTCCTGGCATGCCCGGTCGATCGACGGGGCCCGCCGCAGGTCGAGCACAAATCCAGGGCCCAGCTGAACGAGCACCGCTCCCAGCAGCCGCGACTGCCTTGCCCGGTCCTGGCGTTGACGGCGGAACTCCTCGGCGGGCGCCAGCTCGCGTCTCCGCGAGGAGCGATCGATACGTCGTCGCATTGCGGCAAGCAAGTGGCGGGCGTTGTGGTAATCACCTCGCCACAGCAGGCCCGTTCCCTCCGCCGCCATCCGGCAGGCCTTGTCGGCGCTGAGATCGTCGCCGACGACGATCACGCGGCATGGCGGTCGATGGCCGTCGGCAGTGAGCCAGCGCGCACGCATATTCGTGCCGTGCTCTCGCCAGCTCAGGATCTGATCGTGTGACGACGTGTCGAGCATGGGAGGACTCCCGCGAGTCCAAGCGGACCGGCATCGTATCGGGCGGTTCCCGAATTCACGGCACTCCGCCGATCAGAAGACCCGGAAGGGGAATCCCCGTCAACGGAGATTGCGAATGCCGATCTCCCTCACGACACCAGCGCGCGCGCGGCCCACCAGGCCAGCACGGCCAGGCCCAGCCCGGCGACGACGCTGCCTGCCACGTAGGCGACGGCGACCCCGCGGGCCCGGACCTCCAGCAGGGCGAACGCTTCGTAGCTGAAGGTGCTGTACGTGGTCAATGCACCGCAGAACCCGACCGTGGCGGCCGTCTCCAGCGCCGGGGGGAGCGCGCCGCTGGCTCCGACCAGCGCGCCCAGCACGAACGAACCGATCATGTTGACGGTGAAGGTCCCCCACGGGAACCGTGTCCGGTGGCGGGTCTGCACCGTGCGGTCGACGACGTATCGCAGCGGCGCCCCGATCGCCGCACCAAGTGCCACCCACAACACCTCCATCGCCGTCACCCCCCGCTTCCGGGGCGCGGCACGCCCGCAAGGCGGGCGGCCAGCCGGGTCGCGCCCGCGCCGAGTGCGCATGCGAGCACCGCGAGGACCGGAGTGATGACGAGGTAGGCCACCGCCAGACCGGGCCGGGCGCCGTCAGCGAGTGAGATGGCGTCGACCGTGTAGGTGGAGAACGTGGTGTAGCCGCCCAGGATCCCGACCCCGAGGAACGGGCGAGCGAGGCGATGCGGCTCGACGAGCTCGGTGATGACCACCATCAGCACGCCGATCAGCAGGCAACCGGAGAGGTTGATCAGCAGCGTCGCCCACGGCCATCCGCTGGGCCCGTGCGGCCACGCCAGCCCGATTCCGTAGCGCGCTTCGGCACCGATCACGCCGCCGACGGCGATCGCTCCCAGCACGTCCAGCGGATGCCCCGCGAGTTCGCGTCGCTGCGCCGGTATGCCGATATCGACGTCCGGGTCGATGCCGCTCGCGGGCTCAGGGTCGTGGGGAACGTCGGCGCTCATCGCACCCGCTCAATCCCGTAGCCGGCGAGCCATGTACTGGTCGTGGGAGGTGACCCGGAACGCCGCCGCCAGAACGAGGATCAGCGGCGGGAACACGGCGAGCAGCAACGTCGCACCCCTCAGCAGGCTGGTGTCGTCGAGCACGAACCCGGACGCCATGAGGGTGATCGACACCGCGAAGTACGTCCAGGCGATCCGGTCGAGCACCGTGGCGGGCGCCGGAGGTGCCCCGTGGTGCAGTCGTCGGGCCAGCGATGGGTCCTCCTGTGCGAGCCTCCGCGCGATCGCGCGCAGTGCGCGCCGCTCCCGCCGGTTCATCGACGTCGCCGTTCATGATGACTCCACCGGTACGGATGGAGTTGACGACAGCCGCAACTCATAGCGGCAGTAGAAACGGATAGGGCTGACATCACCACCTCCTACCCACAGAACAGCCCTGTCGGTAGGAGCCATCAGCCCAGCCGGGCGGTTGTAGGCGAGCCCCATCACCTGTGTGCGATCCCAGACTACCCGTTCGCTCGACAGTGCGTAGAGAGCGGCGACGAGCAGGACGTCCGCCCCTGCCCGGAATTCAGCCTTCGACCACCTCCCGCGAGACGTCCCAGAGGCGGCCGGCGAGGTCGAGGTCGAGTGCATAGGACGAGACACCCAAGGTGTCAGGGTTCTGGGCGGCTCGCGCCGGGTCGTAGGCGAGGTCGAGAGGGGCCGCTGCGACGTCGGCGTTGCCGGTACCGGCGACGATCTCGGCAGCTACGCTTTCGCCTGCTTCGATGTTGCGCACGGCGAGAGTCACCTCGGCCCCGGCCGCGGCCAGCGCACGGGCGGTCTCTCTGCCGACCCCGGAGGCGCCGCCCGTGACCACGGCCCGCTTGCCGGTGAGGTCGACTCCGTGGAGGACGTCCTGTGCGGTGGTTTCGCGACCGAACGGGGTGGCGATCCGAGTCGTAACCGTCATGATTGTCCTGTTCTGAAGCGCGGCGACGGTCGACGCGCTAGCCTGAAATGGAGGAAGCTCCGGTCTTCAGACCCAGCCGGATGATCCTCCACTTGGCAATGAGTGTGTGCGGCCTCACTTCGGCAGGCTGCAGGAGGAGGAGCACGTGGACGACCCCGCCGGACGGCCCCTTCGCGCGGACGCCCGACGCAATCGCGATCTGCTGCTCGCGTCCGCGGTGCGCGCGTTCTCCGAGAAGGGGCTCGACGCGTCGCTGGACGCGATCGCCAAGGACGCCGGAGTGGGGATCGGCACGCTCTACCGCCATTTCCCCACGCGCGAAGCGCTCATCGAGGCCGCCTACCGCAACGAGCTGGCTGCCGTCTGCGACGCGGCGTCCGATCTGCTGGAATCGCTCCCGCCGGTGGAGGCCACCCGCGCCTGGATGGACCGCTTCATCGACTACATGACCGCGAAGATCGGCATGGCCGATGCGCTCCGCGCGGTGATCGCCTCGGGTGCCAACCCCTATGCCCACAGCCGCGAGCGGCTGAACGCCGCGATCGAGCAGTTGCTGTCGGCCGCCGCCGCAACCGGCGAGATCCGGTCCGACGTGAAGCCGGACGACGTGCTGATCGGCGTCGGGGGCGTCGCCCTGTCGGCCGGCGATCCGGCTCGGCGTGAACAGGCCGGGCGTCTCCTCGACCTGCTCATGGACGGCCTGCGCTACGGGGCGCCGGCGGCCCGCGCCGCACAGCCGGACCAGACCGCAGCCGCCGCGCGCTGAGCGTCCCCGGGGTCCTCGCCGTCAGAGTCCGTGGCGGCGAACCCCGAGAACGCGTTCACTCACCCCGGCCTCCACGAGCGCGGAGAACGGCTCCGCCGTCGTTGCTCCGACACCGCGGTCGTCGACCCCCTCGCGGCGGGCGTGGCCCGTCATGGCGAGGCGGACGTCGTCGGCGACGAGGTCGGCGTTGATCGCGACGGCTGCGCTGTAACCGGCCGCGGCGGCGTTGATCACTCCCGCCTGCAGGTCGGCGACGTTGCCGGCCACCCACACCCCGTCCACTGCCGTGGCCCCGGTGCGGTCGGCCGGCACCACGGTGCCCAGGACATGGTCGCCGAACTTCTGCTCCACGGTCTGCAGGCCGAGGGTGGTGAGCAGCTCAGCGCGGGCGACGAAGCGGGGGGCGACGACAACGGCCTGACGAGGAACGACCCGGCCGGTGTGCAGGCGCAGGCCGGTGATCCGGTCGTCGGCGACCTCCACCGCGGTGACCTCACCGTCCACCACGGCGATACCGCGGGCAGCGAGCCGGGTCCACTGCTCGCGGTCGAGATCGGGCGCGGTGTGCAGGAACAGCGTCACGTCCGGGCTCCACTGCCGGAGCAGCTCCGCCTGGTGTGGCCCCGCCGGGCCTGTCGCGAGCACGCCGATCGCCTGGTCGCGAACCTCCCAGCCGTGGCAGTAGGGGCAGTGCAGCACGTCGCGGCCCCAGCGCTGCGCGAGCCCCGGAACGTCGGGCAGCTCGTCGACGAGGCCGGTGGTCACCAGCAGCCGTCGCGATGTCACCTGCGTGCCGTTGTCGAGGGTGAGCTCGAAGCCCTCGCCGTCGGACGGCCGGTGGGCGGCGATCACGCGACCGGGGATGACCGTCCCGCCGTACCCGGCCACCTCCGCCCGCCCGGCGGCCGTCAGGTCCGCGGGCGGTGTTCCGTCGCGGCCGAGATAGTTGTGTACGCCGTCGGCCAGGGCGTTTCGTGGCCTGCCTTCGTCGACCACCAGTACCGAGCGCCGGGCCCGCGCCAGGGTCAGCGCGCCGTTGAGTCCCGCGGCGCCACCCCCGACCACCACGACGTCATAGTTCTTGTCCACCTGCGATCCCTTCCCACGTCCGGGCGGCCGACGGTGGCCACCTCGTCGGAACTCTGTGACGGGGATGCGGATCCGACAAGTTCCTTTGCAGGTATGGCAAACTGGGGCGGGTGCGCGAGGACACCGCTGGGTTGGACCACGTCCTGCACGCCGTCGGGCCGCGGCTGCGGACCTTGCGTCAGCAGCGCGGGGCCACACTGACCGAGCTGTCGGAGTCCACCGGCATCTCGATCAGCACGCTGTCACGGCTGGAGTCCGGGCAGCGCCGTCCGACACTGGAGCTGTTGCTGCCCCTGGCCAGGGCCCATCAGGTGTCGCTGGACGAGCTCGTGGACGCGCCGCCCACCGGAGACCCCCGTGTGCAGCTGCGCTCGTTCCAGCGGTGGGGCTCCACCTTCATCCCGCTCAGCAGGCGCCCGGGCGGCCTGCAGGCGTTCAAACAGGTCATGCCGCCGAACTGGCCCGACTGCGAGCCCGACCCGCGGGTCCACGAGGGCTACGAGTGGCTCTACGTCCTCTCCGGGCGGTTGCGCCTGATCCTCGGCGAGCACGACGTGATCCTCACGCCCGGCGAGGTCGCCGAGTTCGACACCCACATCCCGCACTGGTTCGGCAATCCCGGTCGGGAGCCGGCGGAGCTGCTCAGTCTCTTCGGCCCGCAGGGGGAACGTCTTCACATCCGGGCGCGTCCGACCGGTAGGTGAGACGTGGCGTCAGGCCGTGATCGAGGCGACCTCGGCGCGCAGGATCGATGCCACGTCCGCGGGGCGGGACAGGAACGGCGAGTGCGAGGTCTGCAGCCGCAACACCCGTTCGGACCGCTGCGCCATCGCCTCCTGGGCGGGCAGGGGGATGGCGACGTCGTTCTCGCACACCACGTAGGTGCTCGGGATCGCGTGCCATGCCGCGCGCGTGAGGGGCTGGGTGATCGCCGGCCAGGACTGGTGGCCCAGCCGTGCGACAGCCGCCTGTGTCGCTGCCTCGTCGACGTCGGCGAAGAACACCTCCTCAGGACGCAGCGCGTCGAAGTAGCCCTCGGCCTCGTGCACGTCCCACCAATCGACGTTCTTGCCGCCGGCGGCGCTGAAGAGTGAGTCGCCGACGTCGAGTTGGAAAGAGGCCAGGTAGACCAGACGGGAGACCTGCGCGAGGCCGGCGAGGCCCTCGGTCGCCGGGACGCCGCCGTAGGAGTGCGCCATGACCAGGACCGGAGCCTCGATCGCCGTGACCGCCTCCCGGATCGCCGCCGCATCGCTGTACATGTCGCCGAGCGTGGCGGGGTCGTGGCCTGACGACGGAAGTGCCACCGTCCTCGTCGGCAGATCGGGCAGCTCACGGATCACCGCGTCCCAGGCCCAGGGTCCGTGGAAGGCGCCGTGGACGAAGACGATCGTGGGTTGGGGCATCCGCGGAGCATATGTACGCGCCGGGGATTCGGCCGTGACGCTCCTCACCGCGCTCGTAGGGTGGGCTCGTGTCCACCTCCCGGCAAGCCAGTCTCGACCTCCTCGCGCAGTTCCGGCCGCGGAACCCGGCTGAGGCCGCCGACGTGGCCAGAACTCGTGAGCTGCTGGAGACGGCGGAGGATCCCTGGCTGCGGTCGATCCCGCTGCACGTCACCGCGTCGGCCATGATCGTGCACCCGAAGAGCCGCCGGGTCCTGCTGCGCTGGCACCAGCGGCAGCGAGCTTGGTTGCAGGTCGGCGGCCACGGCGATCCGGGGGAGATCGATCCGATGCAGGTCGCGCTGCGCGAGGGAGGCGAGGAGACGGGCCTGCACGACCTGGTTCCGTGGCCGGACGCGAGCCTCGTGCAGGTGGCGATCGTTCCGGTCAACGCCAAGGGCGACGAACCTGCGCACGAGCATTCCGACCTGCGCTTCGTGCTGGCCACCGCGGAACCCGGTGCGGTTCGCCCGGAGAAGCCGAACGCCCCGCTGCGCTGGCTCACCGTGGCGCAGGCGCACGAGGCCACCGAGCCGAACGTCCGGGAGATGCTGGCGCGCGTCGAGGGGCTGCTCGCCGGCTGACCCGGCCCCGGTCGGGCGACCGGGCGCCACCGCACCGCGAAATGTTCACGCACTGTGGCCGCGATCCAGAATTGATCTTCCCTCGAACGGGTATTTGTGAACGCTCGGGTGAAACACCGGTAATCGTTGCTCCGCGCCGTTTCTTCACGCCGCCGGGTTCGTTGTACCTCGCTGAGGAGCCAACTCAGTTTCCCGGCATGTCCGAGCTTTTCGGGATCAGTCCGGGCGTTCACCGAAAAGGGAGAAACTCGTGGCATCGGCACACAGGTCGGCTCGTACGAAGGCCTTACGGCCCTGGCTCGGGGCGGCACTCGCAGCCGGGGCCGCCACCGCCATGGTGGTGATGGTGGGAGCGGCGACAGCCTCTACGTCGTCGGCCACCGCGTCCTCGGCGGCGGTCGCGCAGCAGGCCGAGCCCGCACCGCCTGGTGGGGGCGCTGCGCCCGCTCCCGCGCCGCTCGGTCCGCTGGGTGCCCTCGTGCCACAACTCCCGGTGCCGCAGCTCCCATTGCCGCAGGTCAACCTAGGCCCCGTGGCTCCGGTCCTCGGTCTGCCGATCTCCCACGTCGACGACGAGGCGAAGGCCGACGAGAACGGCAGCGTCAAGATATACAACGCGGGCCTCGTGAACGACGACGAGAACAAGAACTCCGAGGACGACGGGGATTACGACAAGTCCTACGAAGCCAACGGCGACAACGAGAGCAACGACGACGCCGACAACAAGGAATTGAGCAAGGACTACAAGAAGGACTACAACAAGGACGACGGCGGCGACCCCAACGACAACGACGACAACAACTCCGGCCCGGCCCCGCAGGTGTTGAGCACCCCGGTCGGTGGTGTCGCGGCCGGTGACGGGACCACGTCGCCCGCCGGCTATGTGATCGGTGCCCTCGCTCTGGCCGGTATGGGTGGAGCGGCCGCCGTGACCGCGCGCCGCTCGTCCCGCCGGCGCATGGGACGTCACGAGGCCTGATGCGCCACCGTCTCGTACGCCGGCGCCCCCGTCGGATCCTGGTGAGGGTCCTGACGGGGGTGGCAACGGTCTGCGCCGTGTTCAGCCTCGGTCTGGTCGCGTGCGGGCTGGAGCCGGAGCTGGATCAACCGCCGTTGAGTGTTCCTGCGCCCGGGGCCCCTGCTCCTGCGGGAGGGTCAACGGTTGCGCCCCTGGCGCACTCCGAGCCGGTGCGGCTCGAGATCCCCATCCTCGGAGTGAAGTCCGACCTGATGGATCTCGGCCTGAACCGCGACGGGACGATGGAGACGCCGCCGGAGGCCTATCCCGCCGGCTGGTACACGGGAGCGCCGACGCCCGGCGAGATCGGTCCGGCGATCATCGCCGGGCACGTCAACTGGTCCGGCGATGCCGGCGTGTTCGCGAAGCTGCACGAGCTCAAGCCCGGTGATCAGGTCGCCGTCGTGCGGCGAGACGGTGCGACGGTGCTGTTCCGCGTGGACCGGGTGGACAGGTACCCGAAGGACCGGTTCCCGACCAAAGCGGTGTACGGAGACATCCCCTACTCCGGCCTGCGGCTGATCACGTGCGGCGGCGACTTCGACCGCGCCGCGCACAGCTACCTCGACAACATCGTCGTCTACGCCAGCATGGTCGGCTCCGCGAAGGTCTAGCCGCCCTCGCCGCCCGACTATCTGAAGTCGTGGCTTGACATCGTGACCCCGGTGACCCCAATCTGAAGCCCTTCCTTCAGATTGGGGTCACCGTGCCCGACCTACCCTCCCGTGCCGTGGTGAGCAACGCGGCCCTCGCTGCCCTCGCTGTTCCGGCCCGGTTCGCGTTGCTCAACCACCTGCTCGCAGCGGGGCCCCGTACTGCCAGCCAGTGCGCAGAGGTCATCGGCGAGACGCCGTCGAACTGCTCGTGGCACCTGCGCGCACTGGCGAAGGTCGGGCTCGTCGAGCCGGCACCGGAGAAGAGTGCGGACGGACGTACGCGCCCCTGGCGGGCCACCGCGGTCGGCTTCGACTTCTCGGGCGAGCCGGGTCCGGCGGGAGCCATCGCCAGGAACGCGCTGGCGGTCATGTCCGCGGAGTACGGCGACGATCTCTACCGCCGTTATCTCGCGCGGCAGGAGCTGCTGCCCGAAGAGTGGACCGAGGTGTCCGGCACGAGCAGCTACTCGCTCGAGCTCACACCCGACGAGCTGCGGGCGCTTGCTGACGCCCTCGATCAGCTGATCCGGCCCTACGTGCGGTCAATCCGCGACGATGCCCCTGCGGGGAGTGCTGTCGTCCACGTCTCGCTGCGCGCATTCCTCAACCCCGACGCGCAGGAGCCGCAGCCGTGAACGCGGTCGCCGTGCTGCGCTCGCCGGGTGTTGCCAGGCTCGGTGGTGCCGGTCTCCTGTCCGAGGCAGGCGACTGGATGCTCTTCATCGCCCTGCCGGTGTTCGTCCTGCAGCTCAGCGGCTCGCCGCTGATCACGGCTGCCGTGTTCGCCCTCGAGCTCCTGCCCACCGTGCTGGTCGGTCCGCTCGCGGGGGTGCTCATCGACCGCGTCGATCCCTGGCGGCTGATGTCCGGCGTGGCCGTGCTGCAGGCGCTTCTTCTGCTGCCGCTGCTCCTGGTCGACTCGGCTGCGGACCTGTGGTTGGTCTACGTCGTCGTGGTTGCCGAGTCGGTGCTCGGAACGATCATCGAGCCGTGCCGCACGGCGACCGCTGCCTCGCTCGTGCCCGTCGGCGACCTCATGGCCGTCAACCAGCTGATGGCCGTTCTCTCCAGCGCCGCGCGGCTCGTCGGCGGGCCGGTCGGTGGGCTCGTGCTCGCACTGGGTGGCATCGACCTGGTGCTTCTCGCCGACGCAATGACCTTCCTCGCCGCTGCCGCATTGCTCGTGCCCGGCTGCCGGGGCGCCGGCCGACCTGCGGCGTCTGCTCGGGTGCGGCTCTTCCGCGACTGGGCGGACGGCATCGCCGTCGTGGCGAGGGTGCCCACCCTGCGCCGGGCGATGGGCGTCACCGCGTGCATGGCGCTCGCACAAGGCGCGTTCGTCGTGCTGTTCGTGCTCTTCGTGTTCCGCGACCTGCACGGCACCGAGACCGAGGTCGGACTGCTTCGCGGGGTGCAGGCCGTCGGTGCGATCGCGGGTGGAGCGCTGCTCGGGCTCGTGAGCAGGAGGTCGGGGGTTCCCCGCCTCGTCGCGATCTCCCTGGCGGTGTTCGGTCTCGTCTCACTCCTGACGTGGAACGCGCCTGCGGTGACCACAGCCCTCGGCGTCTATGTCGGCCTCTTCATCACGGCCGGGATACCCGGCCTGGCTGCGATGACCGGCCTGGTCGCGCTCCTTCAGACGCACTCCCCGGAAGAAGCCAGGGGCCGGGTGATGAGCACCTTCTTCGCGGTCTTCGGCGGGGTGCAGGCCCTCGGGATGCTCCTGGCAGGACTCGCGGGCACCGGAACGGGCCTGACCGTCGCCCTGCAGGTGCAGGCCGCGCTGTATCTACTGGCGGCCGCGCTCGCCACGCGTCTCGGCGCCGGTGCGCCACGGGTCACCGCCGACGGCGGGGGTCCGGCGCGCTCACGATCCACAGCAGCGTCGACCGGCTGAGCGCGCAGGCGACGATCACCGCCTGCAGCCCGACGAGGACCGCGCCGGTCGCGACGTCGACGAGCAGGCCGGACACCGGTGGATTCAGGACCAGCAGGATCACCAGGCCGACCGCGACTGCGACGGCCGCGACGGACAACAGCACCCGGCCGATCGGCATCCTCCGGGCCATCGCCACGGCGCCCCAGAGCAGCACCAGCCCGCTGATCAGGGCGATCGCCGACGGAGCCAGGTCGTCGGCACCGCTGCGCAGCATGGCCGCGGTGGCGAACCCGATCAACAGCAACCCCTCGCTCGCACCCAGCGCGGCCGCGGTGAGCGGAGCGGCACGGCCGGGCCGCTTCCGGAGCGAACGATCGCTCATGCCTGTCCCTGTCGTCGGCGCCGCCACATCAGGGTGGTCGACGAGGCGCCTGCAATCGCTACGCGGCTCGCGATGATCACGGGCAGTTGTAGCTTAGGCGCGCCGAGCGGCGATCACGGACTGTTCGCGTTCGCGCCCGGGGGAGTTCGGCGGTCAGCCGGTCGAGATCGCGGCCGCACGACCGGCCTGGCGGCCCGAGAACAGGCACCCGCCGAGGAACGTCCCCTCCAGCGACCGGTATCCGTGCACCCCGCCGCCGCCGAACCCGGCGACCTCCCCCGCGGCGTACAAGCCGGGCACGGGCTCGCCGCCGGTGCCCAGCACCCGGCCCGCCAGGTCCGTCTGCACCCCGCCCAGCGTCTTGCGGGTGAGGATGGCGAGGCGCACGGCGATCAGCGGACCGTTCGCCGGGTCGAGGATCTTGTGCGGCGTCGCGATCCGGGACAGCCGGTCGCCGCGGTAGCGGCGGGCGGCATGGATGGCGGCGAGTTGCATGTCCTTCGTGAAGGGGTTGTCGATCTCTCGGTCCCGGGCGACGATCTGCCGTTCCAGGTCGGCGAGGTCGATCAGCGGCCCACCGGTGTCGAGGTCCGCGGTCTCTCCCGGGTCGCGGATCGCTCCGAGCTTGTTCATTCCCGCAACGAGCTCGGCGAGCGTGTCGGCGACGACGAAGTCGACACCCTTGTTCTTGAACGCCTCGACCGGCGCCGGCGCCCCCGGCCGGATTCTGCCCAGCGTCGCCCTGATGTCCTTCGCGGTCAGGTCGGGGTTCTGCTCCGAGCCCGAGAGAGCGAACTCCTTCTCGATGATCTTCTGGGTGAGCACCAGCCAGGAATGGTCGTAACCGGTGTCGGTGATCGCCTTGAGCGTGCCGAGGGTGTCGAAGCTGGGGAAGTTCGGAGCGGGGAAGCGCCGGCCCCGCGCGTCGAACCAGAGCGACGAGGGCCCCGCAAGGATGCGGATCCCGTGCCGCGCCCAGATCGGGTCCCAGTTGTGGACGCCCTCCGTGTAGTGCCACATCCGGTCGCGGTTCACGAGCCGGGCACCCGCGCGCTCGCTGATCGCGAGCATCCGGCCGTCGACGTGCTCGGGCACGCCGGAGATCATGTGCCGCGGCGCCGGACCCAGCCGGGACGGCCAGTAGGCGCGCACGAGATCGTGGTCGGCACCGATCCCGCCCGAGGTCACGATCACGGCCTGCGCGTGCAGTTCGAACTCGCCGACCTCGGTGCGAGAACTGGCCGTTCCCCGCGCGGCGGTGCTCGGTTCGAGGACGGCGCCGCGCACTCCGTCGACCACGCCGTCGGTGACGGTCAGGCCGTCCACCCGGTGCCGGAAGCGCAGCTCGACGAGCCCCTTTGCCACCGCCTCGCGCACCCGGCGCTCGAACGGGGCCACCACACCCGGGCCGGTGCCCCACGTGATGTGGAAGCGCGGCACGGAGTTGCCGTGCCCGTCGGCCAGGTAGCCACCTCGCTCGGCCCAGCCCACGATGGGGAACCAGCGCACCCCCTGCGCGTGCAGCCAGGACCGCTTCTCCCCGGCGGCGAAGTCCACGTAGGCGGTGGCCCATTGACGGGCCCAGAAGTCCTCGCCCGCCGGGTCGTCGACGCCGCGGTCGAATCCCGCTGTGCCCAGCCAATCCTGCATCGCGAGGTCGAACGAGTCGTTGATGCCCATCCGGCGCTGCTCGGGGGAGTCGACGAGGAACAGGCCACCGAACGACCAGAACGCCTGCCCGCCGAGCCCCGTCTCGGGTTCCTGGTCGAGCAGCACCACCCGCTTGCCTGCATCGGCCAGTTCGGCGGTGGCGACGAGACCCGTGAGGCCCGCTCCGACCACGATGACATCAGCGACATCCGCGTCCACGCGGCAACACTCCTGGCGCAGGCGGATCGGGTCAAGATTGCCGCAGCGATCGCCCGCTCAGGATCTCTGAGCGGGTATCCGCATCCGGGCCAGGGTCGCGGCGACCGTTGCGTACCCGGCTGCGGCCGCCCCTGCCACCCGCGGCACGTCGATCGTCAGTCCGTGGACGTCGAGGTCGTGCTCGGGGGTCAGCGCCAACAGGTGCGCGTCGCCCCGCGACGGATGGGTGACGTCGTCGAGGACGGCGAGGGCGGGGCCGTGGCGCAGGCTCTCCTGGGTGATCTGCCCGAGGCCCGGCGCGAGCCGGTCCAGCGTGCGGGCCCACCGCCCCGGTCCCGCATCGGGATAGGGCCGGCGCAGCTCGGTGCCGGTGCGGTTGAGCAGCACGAGCACGTGGGTGGCGCCGTCTCGCAGCGCGCGGAGCACCGGCACAGGCTCCGCGACCGAGCCGTCCATCCAGCGGCGACCGTGGAATTCGACGGGCGGCCCGGCGAGCAGCGGAATCGCCGCCGTCGCCCGCAGCGCCACCTTCCACTCCTGTGGTGTCGCGGGATTGAGCGCGTAAGGCCGCAGGTCGTCGGCCGCGGTCGCCACCACCCGCAGCGGTACAGGGGACGCGGCGAGCCGCTCCCAGTCCATCGGTTTGGAGTGCACGAGGACGTGGTCGATCAGGTGGTTCAGCGACACCACCGGACGACGGGTGCCGAGCCGGCGGGGGTCGATGAACGCACGGCAGGCCAGGTCCTCGAAGAAGATGTGTCCCGCACCGTGGCCGCAACCCAGCAGCAGCGAGGCGCCGATGTAGGCGCCGGCCGAGCTGCCGTAGATGACGTCGAAGCAGTCCCCGAGCCCCGCGTCCTCGAGCGCATGGGCCATGCCGCCGGCGTAGGCGGCCCGCATGCCGCCGCCGCTGATGACGAGCGCGACCCTGTTCCCGTCAGCCCGGCTGCCCCTGGCAGCGCGGCGCTGAAGCACGCGGAGTACCTCGCCGTCGCCGCGGGGCGAAGGCGGGGCGCCGAGGATCGGTATCGGGTGCGTGGTCACTCTTCGAGCATTCCTCGTCACATTCCGTACGCAGATACTTACGAGCGGGTACCGCACGAGAGTGGGACGTCGTTCGCACGACTGGGTTACATCGGTTGACCGCTTTGCCGTACGGGCTTCGCGGGAACGAGACTCGGCACTGGGAGATCACGCGCATGTAGTGTCGGCCACGTGGCGCAGCTCAAGGTGGACACGGAGCCGGGCGAGGTCGGGATCGACGGGACGCGCCTTCAGCGCGTCGACTCGCACTTTCGGCGTTATGTCGATGACGGACGACTTGCGGGCTGGACGATCGCCTTCGCGCGGCGTGGCCGGGTGGTGCATCTGAGCCACTACGGTCTGGCCGACATCGAGGCGCAGCGGCCCGTCGCCGACGACACGATGTGGCGCATCTACTCGATGACCAAGCCCATCACGTCCGTCGCGGCGCTGATGCTGGTGGAGCGGGGAGCGATCGAGCTCACCGACCCCGTCTCGCGCTATATCCCGGCCTTCGCCGATGCGCGCGTCTACGTGAGCGGCTCGGCTGCCAACCCCGGCACCGTGGCCGCCACCGAGCCGGTTCGGGTCTGGCACCTGCTCACCCACACCTCCGGGCTGACCTACGGCTGGCACCACGCCCACGCCGTCGACGAGATGTACCGGGCGAAGGGCTTCGAGTTCGGAGCCCCGCGCGGGATGGACCTCGCCGGTGCGTGCGAGGTGTGGGCCGGCCTGCCGCTGTTGTTCCAGCCCGGCACCGAGTGGAACTACTCGGTGGCCACCGACGTGCTCGGCCGTGTGGTCGAGGTGGCTTCGGGGAAGTCGCTGGACGCGTTCTTCGCCGAGGAGATCTTCGCTCCGCTCGGCATGCAGGACACGGCCTTCTCGGTGGCGCCGGAGGACCTCGACCGGCTCGCCGCCCTGTACGTGCCCAACCCCGCGGGTGGGCTGACTCGCAACTCGGCGATGGGCGACAACGCGACGCGGACGCCGACGTTCCTCTCCGGCGGAGGCGGGCTCGTCTCCACCGCCGCCGACTACCACCGCTTCACCCAGATGTTGGCGCGCGGTGGCGAGCTCGACGGCAACCGGTTGCTCGGCCCGCACACCGTGGCGTACATGGCGCGCAACCACCTGCCCGGCGGCGCCGACCTCGACCAGGTGGGACGGCCGATGTTCTCGGAGTCGCCGTACCGAGGCGTCGGCTTCGGCCTCGGTTTCTCCGTGGTCGTCGACGCGGCGCAGGGTAAGGCGATCACCCACGACGGCGAGTACGCGTGGGGCGGCCTGGCGAGCACGGCCTTCTGGGTCGACCCTGCCGCCGACGTCACGGCGTTGTTCTTCACCCAACTCATGCCGTCGAGCACCTACCCGATCCGCCCTCAGCTCCGCACGCTGATCAACCAGGCCCTTCTGGACTGATTGCCCATGTCGAACGCGCTAGCACTCACGATCCGCGTGATCGTGATCGCCGTCAGCTTGTGGGTGGCCACGCTGATCGTGCCGGGGATCGACAACACCGCCGGCACCAGCAGCAGCCGGGCCGGCACCCTGGTTGTCGTCGCCCTGATCTTCGGGCTCATCAACGCGGTGCTGAAGCCCCTGATCAAGGTGGTGGGCTGCCCGTTCTACGTGCTCACCCTCGGTCTGATCGGGCTCGTGGTCAACGCGCTGCTCTTCATGCTGGTCGGCTACATCGCCGAGGGGCTCGGGGTGCCGTTCCGCGTCGAGGGGTTCGGCGCCGCGTTCGTCGGTGCCATCGTGGTGGCGGTGGTCGGGTTCGTCCTCCACTTCCTCATCCCCGACCGCCTGGACCACCGGTAGAGCGCTACACCGGCCACGTCTCGCGGCGGTAGCCGGCGTCCCAGAACATCCACTCGTAGCGCGACGTCGTGTGGAAGTGCCGGCGCATGCGGGTGCGCTCGCCCTCGGACATCCCCTCCCCGATGCGGTCGGTGAGCGCCAGCACCGAGTCGACGACGGCCTGGAAGTCCTCGCTGCCGTACATCGCGATCCAACGGGCGTACAGCGGGTCGGGGGAGCTGCGCGCCAGCAGTTCCTCCCCGACCCGCGCGTAGATCCAGTAGCACGGCAGGACCGCGCCCACCGCCTCGGCGAACGACCCGCCGAGAGCCGACGCCATCATGTAGCTCACGTACGCCTGCGTCGTGGGGGCGATCGGCTCGAGCGCCGCCTCCTCGGACGTGGTGCCCATCTCGCCCATGAGGGCCGCGTGCAGGTCCCGCTCGGCGGCGATCGCCGCGGCGGCGTGCGAGGCGAACATCACGGTGCCGTCCTCGTCGGGTGCCTTGGCCGCGCACACCGCGAGGGCCTTCGCGTAGCCACGGAGGTAGTGCGCGTCCTGCACGATGTAGTGGCGGAACGACTCCCGGGGAAGGGTGCCGTCCGTCAGCCCCGCGATGAACGGGTGGGCGAGGATCGCGGCGTAGATGTCCTCGATGTCGGACCAGAGCACGTCGCGAGTGCGCTCGGCGGAGCGGGTCGGGGTCATGCGGATCACGCTACGGGCGTAGACGAGTGGTGCGGAACAACTCGTTTCGACGCCGCGATGCTGGGGACACCTCAACCTCAGGCTTCAGCGCACGGATGTGGCACACACCACGGGACGCCGAGTCACCTTCCGGACACCCGAGGTTCGTCGCGACGTGAGATGTCAGTCACTCTTCAGTTTCGATCGACCGGGCGGGTTCCACCATGGTTGCCTTACCGGGTGGCGACTCAGCGCTGAGAGCGCGCCGGACCGCACTTATCCCCGGAGGAGAGCACAGCATGGTCCCCGTTCCCATGGATCACCACGACAAGATGCGGCTGCGTGCTGCCGCATTCCGTGCCACTCGGCTCTACCCCGGCCCGGTCGGCGAGCTGCTCTCGCGTGAGTTGCTCACGTGGGAGGAGTTCGGATACCGGCTAGGCGGTAGCCAGCTCGTGATGCGCCTGGTCGACCATGTGCTCCAGTCCCCGATCACCCAGACCGAGGCGGCCTGATCAAGGTCAGGGCCCGCTCCGGTCGTACGTGGCCGTGACGGTCGCGTTCGCCCCGGCCGGGATTCCGTCGACCAGCGCGCCGGCGGTGGCCGCCACCACGAGCAATGCCGTGAGCATCACGAGCGTGCCCACGCGCCCGATCACGTCGAGGGCACACGCCAGCGGCGTGAGCTTCCGGCGGTGCCTGCCACCCGGCTCGCCCGGGAGGGGGCGCGGCCCGACGGTGGCGCCGCCGCCGTCGTCGGAGGATGCAACGGGCATGCGACCACCGGCTTCGTGAGCAGGGACAGGTGACGACCGCCAGGCCGCTGTTGCGGTGGCGGTCGGGTGTCCGGTCCGGTGCGCGCATGCCGGGTGTCCGTACGAACGGGACATCGCTGCTGGCGGGCCATCCGTTAACGACGGGTCACTCGTCAGTGGCGCTGCGCTGCTGCTCACCCCGGGTTGCAGTAGTGCCACTCCGCTGTGACCACAGCGAGTGAGAGTGGCCCTGCTGCACTCGCGGGTGCTTCAGTGGAGCCGGTCGCGCAGCTCCCGCTTGAGCACCTTGCCCGCCGCTGACACCGGGATCTCGTCCACGAGGTGCACCTCGCGGAGCCGCTTGTACGGCAGCACCTGCTCGTTGACGGCGTTCATGAGTGCGGCGGCGCCGTCGTCGTCCAGCCCGGGGGCCACGACGAAGGCGACCGGCAGCTCACCGACCAGCGGGTCGGGTCGCCCGACCACCGCGGCGCCCACCACGCCGTTCTGCATGAAGAGGAGCTCCTCCAGCTCCCGCGGGTACACGTTGTAGCCCTTGTAGAGCAGCATGTCCTTCTTACGGTCGACGATCGACAGGTAGCCGTCCTCGTCGAGCACACCGATGTCGCCGGTGCGCAGCCAGCCGTCCACGAGCGCGGTGGCGTTCTCCTCCGGCCTGTCCTTGTAGCCGATCATCACCTGCGGGCCCCGGATGCACACCTCGCCCGCCTCGCCCGTGGGAAGCGGCGCGACGTCGGCGCCCGCGGGGTCGACGATGCGGATCTCGGTGTCGGCCACCGGCGTGCCGACGGTGCCGACCTTGCGTACGCCCGACCGCCAGCCGGGCCCGATCGTGGCGCCCATCGTCACCTCGGTGAGCCCGTAGCCCTCGCAGATCACGACGTCGTCGCCGAACCGGCGCTGCAACGCCTGGATCATCTCGACCGGGAGCGGCGCGGCTCCGGAGGAGAGGCCGCGGACGGAGGACAGGTCGCGCGTGGCGAATTCGGGATGGCGCAGCAGGGCGCCGAACAGCGGCGGAGCACCGCCCATGCCCGTGATGCGGAACCGCTCGGCGTCGGCGAGGTAGGCGCCCGGGTCGAAGCGCTCGTGCAGCACGGTGGTGCTGCCGCTCAGCAGCGGGACGTTGAGACCGCCGATCGTGCCCATGGCGTGGAACCAGGGCGTGAGGTTGATGCCGGTGCCGGTGCCCAGGCGCACCGGGTACTCCTCGGCCGGTGCCTGCTGGTCGAGCACGACGCCGCCGAGCTCGTCCAGGGCAGGTAGCGAGCCGCTGCCGCGGCAGGCGTACTGCAGCGAGTTGACCACCACGTTGCGGTGCGGCAGCTGCACGCCCTTCGACCGGCCCGTGGTGCCGCCGGTGTAGGCGATGTGGGCCAGGTCGTGGTGGATGTCGATCGGCACGCCGGGATCGGTGGTGGGCGCATCGGCGTGGAAGGCCTCGAAGTCCTGCGCAGCGGCGACGGCGTCGAGCGACACGCGGTGGGTGGGGTCGATCGCCTGTTCGCGATCGGTGATGAGGACGAGCCGGACCGCGGTGTGTGCCTGCACCGCGGCCAGCGCCGGAGCGGCAGGCGCCCATGTCACCGCCGCCACCGCACCGCAGTCGGCCAGCTGGGCCGCGAGGTCGGCAGGCGGGAGCAGGGGGTTCGTGGGCGAGAACGTGGCCCCGGCCAGCAGGATGCCGTAGTAGGCGATGGGGTACTGCGGGCAGTTGGGGAGATGGATGGCGACCACGTCGCCCCGGCCCACCCCGGCCGCGCGCAGCGCGTTGGCGAACGCGCAGGCCCGCTCGTAGAGCTGGGCGAACGACAGCTCGCGGCCGACGAAGTGCACGGCGGTGCGATCACCGAAGCGACGCGCGGAGCCGGCGAGCACCGCCCCGACCGGCACCTCCGGGTAGTCCAGCGTGGCGGGGGTGGGATCGAGAGCGGCTTCCGTCATCGGACGCCACCGGGCGTGAACGCGACCGGCAGCCGCTTGATGCCGTTGATGAACATCGACTGCAGGCGATCCGGCTGGGCGGTGGCGTGGATGTCGGGAACCCGGGTGAGCAGCTCGCGGAACATCACCGACATCTCCCGGCGTGCCAGGTGGGCACCCAGGCAGAAGTGCGGACCGGGGCCGCCGAACCCGACGTGCGGGTTGGGCGAGCGTCGGACGTCGAACACGTCCGGATCGGCGAAGTGCGCAGGGTCGCGGTTGGCCGCCCAGTAGAAGAGCACCACCTTGTCACCCTTGCTCATCGCCTGGCCGCCGAGCACCGTGTCGGAGGCCACGGTACGGCGCATGAAGATCACCGGAGACGCCCACCGCACGATCTCCTCCACCGCGGTGGGGGTGACGCCGTCGATGTCGGCGAGCCACGCGGCGCGCTGGTCGGGATTCTCGGTGAGCAGGTGCAGACCCCAGCTGATGGCGTTGCGGGTGGTCTCGTTGCCCGCCACGACCAGGAGGATGAAGAAGGACGCGAGCTCGTCGGGCGTGAGCCGCTCGCCGTCGATCTCGGCGTTGACCAGCGCGGACGTGACGTCGTCGGTGGGCTTCTCGGTGCGCAGCCTGCCCAGGTCGCGCATCAGCTCGGCCAACTCTCCGCCGGCCGTCAGGATCGCGGTGACGATGTTGTCGGCGTCGGGGACGTAGTCGGGGTCGCCGGCGCCCAGGATGATGTTCGACCGGTGGTAGACGAACTCGTACTGGCTCTCCGGCACGCCCATCATGTCGCAGACGATCTTCAGGGGCAGCCGAGCGGAGATCGCCGTGACGGCGTCGCACTCGCCTGCGTCGATCACGTCGTCGACGATGGTGCGCGCCGTGCGCTGCACGTCGTCGGTGAGGGCGCCGAGCCGCTTGGGCGTGAACCCGCGGGAGACGATCCGCCGTAGTCGGGCGTGGCGGGGGTCGTCCATGCCGATCATCGACCCGAAGAACTCGATGAACTCGGGCGGGAAGTCGGCGATCGACGTGGAGCCCTTGCCCGACGTGAACAGGCCCGGAGTACGGCTGGCCGTCAGGAGGTCGTCGAGCCGCGTGACGGCCCAGAAGCCTGCTCCGCGTGGAAGGTACGCCTGCTGTGGCTCCTGATAGAACGCGATCGGCTCCTGCTCACGGAGCGCGGCGAAGGCCGCGGCCCGCTCCGCGACCGGCAGTGTCCAGAAGCCCGAGATGTCGGACAGGTCGGGGCGTCCGGTCCAGGTGCTGCCCTCGGCGGCAGTGCTCGTGGGTGCCAACGCTGAGCCTCCTCACGGATGGGTGAGCGCGATCACCCACACCCTAGAGATCGTCAACATCGGCTCAAGGGTCCACCCGCGCCATCTCGCGGTCTGCGGGTGCCAGCAGGCCACGCGCATACGCGACGCTGACTGCCTCCGTGCGACTGCTCGCTCCGAGCTTGGCCATCACGCGGGACAGGTGGACGCTCACCGTCTTCTCACTGATGAAGAGCTCGGCGCCGGCCTGCCGATTGGTGCGCCCGGCCGCGACCAGCCCGAGCACGGCCCGCTCCCGCGGCGTGAGGGGGTCGGGATCGACGGACGCGGGACTTGCGTCGGGGGCGTCCAGCCGGACGCCGGCGCGGGCGGCGAGCTCGCGGACGGCCGTGGCCAGCGGCCTGGCGGCGAGCCGTTCGGCGGCAGCCAGCGCGGCACGCAGGTCGGGCGCCACCTCACCGTGCGGTGCCCCCGTGGCGAGAGTGGCCTCGGCCCGGCGCAGCAGCGCATACGCCTGTCGATAGCCGTGGACCTCGTCGGCGGAGGGCTCACCGTGCGGCGTGCACGTCTCGTAGGAGAAGGCGCTGACCAGGCTGCTCCACGCCGAAGGATCGGGTGGCCCGATGACCCTGGTGAACTCGGCCCGCGCCCGGCACAGCCATGCCCTGCCCTCGGGGCCGAGGGTGCCTGCCCGCGGCAGGCCGTTGGCCGCCGTGTGTTCAGCGGTGGCCAGCAGCGCGCGTGCGGCTGCGGCCACCTCATCGGCGGGCATCTCGCCGGAGGCGGCGATCTCGGCCTGCGCCGCCACTCCGAGCGTGGCCAGCATGATGCCGCCGAGGTGCGGGGCGAGCTGGGCGGAGGAGGGACCGCTCTGAAGCCCGGTGAGCGCCTCCGTGACGAGCTCCGCCGCCTCTGCCGGCCGCCCCTGCCAGAGCGCGGCTTCCGCCCCCGTCTGGCCGACGAGCATGATCACCTGCTCGTCGACCGGAGAGGAGTCGCGCAGCTCCGCCAGCCGCCTGCCGGCGGACTCGAAGCGGCCCCGGGCCACGGCGGTGAGCAGCCCCGCAGCTGCGAGCCTGCTCGCGACCGTGGCTGACACCGACTCCCCGGCGAGCTCCGCTGCGGCCTCCGCCGCATCCCAGTCGCCGCGCTGGAACCGGGCGATGACGTGGGCAACCCGCAGCTCCAACCCGTAGCCGCCCCACGTGGTGCCGGTGGCGGCGGCACGCTCCTCGCCCGCGGCGAACTCGTCGCCCGCCTCGGCGAGCCGCCCCTCGTCGAGCAACGAGATGCCCAGCGCGTAGTACGCGCGCAGCTCCACTCCGAGGTTGGCGGAACGTCGGGCAAGAGGCTTCGCTTCGCCGAGCAGCCGGCGGGCCCGCTCCGGGTCGCCGCCGTACTCCGCGCACACCGCGAGCGTGACGAGCGCGTCGGCGGTGGCACCGGCGGCCATGACGTCATCAGCGGGTCTTCCGCGGGCGACCTCGAGAGCCGATTCCGCCTGCTCTCGGGCCTCCGCGAGGTGGTCGAGCCTGCCCAGCACCCGGGCCAGTACCGCGTGCGCCCAGGCCAGTGTGCTGGACGGTGGCAGATCGGCCACGAGCTCGAGGGCGTGCCTCGCCACCTCGAGCGCCTCGTGCTCACGGCCACTCAGATCGAGCAGGCGCCAGGCGTAACGCCGGGCGATCGCCGAGGTGAGCTTCGGATCGCCGCGCTGCTCGGCGAGTTCGAGCGCCCGCCTCCCGAGCGCGATGCCCCGGTCCGGGTCGCCGGTGGCGCTCGCAGCCCCCGCGGCCCAGCGGGTGACCGTGCCCTCGTCGATCCCGGCCACCGTCTCGGCGTCGGGCACGACGGGCCAGAGCTCCATCGCGCGCTCCGCGTGGAGCAGCACCTCGGCCGGTGCCTCGCGGTCGTTGGCCTCGTTGGCCGCCTGTACGGACGCGGCGAGCGCGAGTGGAAGATCGTGGCCCGCCATCGCGTGGTGGGCGAGCTCGGCGGCGTGGCCGGGCGCGGCGGCCCGCTGGGGAGCGTCGGCCTCGGCGAGCAGCCCGGCGTAGGCGGCGTGGAGCCGGCTGCGCTCGCCGGGCAGCAGCTCGTGGTAGATCGCCTCGCGCAGCAGGGCGTGGCGGAAGACGTAGGCGTCGTCGGTGGTGATCCCGTCGGATTCGCCGCCTGCCACCAGCACGTGGTGGGCCACGGCCTCGCGCAGTGCCTGTTCCAGCTCGTCGACGGCGAGTCCGGACACCGCGGAGAGGCGGCCGTGGTCGACCCGCCGCCCCGCGACGGACGCGACGCGCAGAACACGCTGGGTGGTGGGGGCGAGGCCTTCGACACGTGCCAGCAGCACCTCGGCGAGCCCGTGGGGCAGCCCGTCGGAACACGCGGTGACGAGCTCCTCGGCGAAGAACGCGTTGCCCTCGCACCGGCGGGCGACCCGGTGGAGCATCGGCTCGGACAGGCTCCCGTCGGCGAGCAGCCGCACCAGCTCGAGCGCCTGCTCCGGGCCGAGCGGGGCGACGTCCACCCGCTCCACCGCCGGCAGGCGCACGAGCTCCGACAGCACGGGACGCAGCGGGTGGCGCCGGTGGAGATCATCCGTGCGGTAGGTGGCCAGCACGACCAGCCGTTGGCCGGTGAGCCGCGACAGCAGGAAGACCAGCAGATCGCGGCTGGAGCGGTCGGCCCAGTGGAGGTCCTCCACCACGAGCAGGGCCGGGCTGGTGGCGGTGAGGCCGTCGAGCGCGGAGAGAACGGCGTCGAACACCCGCAGCTGGCCCAGATCGCGGTCCTCGCCGTTCTGCGCGCCGCGCGGGTAGCCGCCGGGCAGCAGGTGGCGCATGGCCGGATGGTCGGTGACCAGCTCGGGACGTGCGGTGGCGAGCGCCCCGACGATCTCGGTGAACGGCAGGTAGGGCAGGGCGGACTCGGCAGTGTCGATGCAACGGCCGAGCAGCACCGTGAACCCGGCTGCCGCGGCGCGCTCGACCGTCTCCGCCACCAGCCGCGACTTGCCCACTCCGGCGTCCCCCGACAACAGCACGCCAGTGGGCCGGCCGGCGGCGGCACGGTCGAGCGCGGCGGCGAGTGCCGAGATCTCGGGCCTTCGCCCCACCAGCCCGATCCCGACCCCCAGCCGCGCCACGCCGGTCATCGTGACATGGAGTACCGACGGTTTGCGCCTTCATTGCCGTGTGCACGATTCGGCTCAGCGCGATCATCGGCCGCCGCCTCCGGCTCGGGTGGGCGTGGTGGTTCGACCGGAGGCGGCACGGCCGCCGCGGCCCGGCGCCGAGCGGCCTTGGCCAGCTTGGCGAGCCGGAAGTTCTCGGCGTCGGCGAGCAGGGTGCGGCGGTGGTGGTCGGCGTCGGCGAGGCTGTGGGACAGGTTGATGAGCATGCATCGAGCATCGGGCTGAGGCCCCTACCCGGACATCGGACGATCACGTCGTCGTGGGCCCCTACTGGTGAGGAGCGCCGGGGTAAGGCGGCCGGGGCCCTTACCCGGGCGGGAGCAGGCCGCGCTGGTAGGCCCGCACCAGTCGGCGCGGCACCAGCATCCGGCGCCCCGCCACGGTGATCGGCACCAGGTCGGGCGGCTGCAGCTTCCACTGTGCGCGGCGGCTGCGTGTGTTCGACCGTGATGTACGGCGCTTGGGCACGGCCATCAGGACTCCTCCTTCTCCCCGTGTGCGGACGAGGCGATCAGTTCGGCAGGGGCCGAGCAGGCGGGTGCGCCCGCTGCGGTGTCCCACCAGGCGAACGGGTCGGGGAACGCCCGCCACCCCTCCTCGCCCGCCGCCAGTTCCGCGTCGGTGAGGAGTGCCGCGTTCAGCGCGGCGGCGATCTCCGCGTGGTCGGCGTCGTACGTGATCGCCACCACGTCCTGGGCGCGGTCGCCGAACTGCGGATCCCAGGCCAGCGACGCCAGGGCCGTGCGCTCGGGTGGCGCCTTCTCCCACGCGGTGGCGTCGGCCGCGGCCAGCCACTCACCGGCGTACCCCAGCTGGAGCCCGCCACCGGCCGACTCCAGCCACAACACCGCCTCCGGCCGGGTCGCGAGCCAGACGCGGCCCCGCGTGCGGACGACCCCGTCGAGCAGCACGTCCATCGCCTTGTGGAGCCGCTCGGGGTGGAACGGTCTGCGCGCGCTGAAGAGCAGCAACTGCACCCCGCAGTCGCGGGAGAGCGGCGGGTGCCCGCGCAGCAGCGGCGCGTGGACGTCGTCGGGGCGGCCGCGGCGCGCAGGCCGGACCGCTCCGGTCAGGAACACCCGCTCGTCGAGGTCGGCCAGCCGCAACCGCGGAGCTGCCGGGGCGAGCCGGGCCAGCACGGCTTCGGTCCTCGCCAGCGTCCACGCGTCCGCGGTACCGGTGTGCACGAGCAGGTCGGCGAACTCGGCCTGCCCGACCGCCACCTGCGCGACGGTCCGCTCGTCGTCGGGCAGCTCGCTCATCCCGCGCTCGGCGAGCCCGTCGTCGCCCGTGGCGTCGGCGAGCCAGTTGCCGCTGTCGATGCACGTGACGACGCCCAGCAGATCGGGGGCGTCGGCGATCGTGCCCCCGTCGGCCACGTGCAGCAGCGACCAGCAGACGTGCTCGGGCTCGAGCGCCGGATCGAGGTGCAGCACGACCCGGCGGGCCGGTCCGGCCAGAACGCGCAGCAGATCCTCGCGCACGGTGCACGACAGGCAGCCGTGGACGAGCTCGAGCTCGGTGCTCACGTCCGTGTCGCCGGCGCGCAGCCGCCGGTGGACGACCCCCGAGCCGACGTCGCGCAGGTCGTGATGCAGGACGGCGACGGTGGGGTCGAGGACGCGGATCCGTGCGATCACGGCGTCGACCCCTGATGTGTGCAGTCCGGCGAGCACCAGGAGCTCTGGTCGTGTCACGGGCTTCCTCCTCCGGTCGGTGGGCATGTTCGGCGGTGCGCTAGCGTTAGCTTAGATGAAAATGAATGTCGTTTACTGAAAGGGGTGGGCATGGCCCGCAACGAGCTCCGGCCGGTCGTGAAGATGCGGTCGACCGCTGGCACCGGCACCACGTACGTCACGCGCAAGAACCGGCGGAACGACCCGGACCGGCTGGTGCTGCGCAAGTACGACCCGGCCGTGCGGCGGCACGTCGAGTTCCGCGAGGAGCGCTGAGGTGGCCGTCCGATCGCAGCGCCCGCCCAGGCGCAAGGTGAACCCGCTGCACGCGAAGAAGGTGACGGAGGTCGACTGGAAGGACACGGCGCTGCTGCGCACGTTCATCTCCGACCGAGGCAAGATCCGTGCCCGGCGGGTGACCGGCCTGACGCCGCAGCAGCAGCGGCAGGTCGCCGTCGCGATCCGCAACGCGCGCGAGATGGCCCTGCTGCCGTACCCCAACTCAGGGCGCGGGTGACGGCCGTGTCGCGACGCTGCCAGCTGACCGGTCGTGAACCCGGGTTCGGCAACTCGGTCTCCCACTCCCACCGGCGCACCCCGCGCCGGTGGGATCCGAACATCCAGAGCAAGCGCTACTGGTTCGCCGCCGAGAACCGGTTCGTCCGGCTGAAGCTCTCGACCGACGCCATCAGGACGGTCGACCGCATCGGCGTCGAGGCGGCGGTGGCGAGGATCAGGGCGCGGGGGGAGAAGGTCTGATGGCGACCAAGGCCAAGATCGCTCGCAACGAGCGCCGCAAGGAGATCGTCGCCCGGCACGCGGCGCGCCGTGCCGAGCTCAAGGCGATCATCGTCAGGCCGGGCACCCCGGACGCCGAGCGTGCCGCGGCCCAGCGGGAGCTCGACCGGCAGCCGCGCGACGCGAGCGCCACGCGGGTGCGCAACCGTGACTCCGTTGACGGGCGGCCGCGGGGCTTCCTGCGCAAGTTCGGGGTGTCCCGGGTGCGGATGCGCGAGCTCGCGCACGACGGCAGCCTGCCGGGGGTTCGCAAGTCCAGCTGGTGACGGGAACCCCTTTCCGGGGTCGCGGAGGCGGTGTGTAGCATTGTCCGCGGCCGTTCGGAGTGACCAACCGCGCGGTGTGCCGCCCCTTTAGCTCAGTCGGCAGAGCGTCTCCATGGTAAGGAGAAGGTCTACGGTTCGATTCCGTAAAGGGGCTCGGCGAGCTGGTGTGACCAGCTTCGCGAAGCGGTGTAGCTCAGTCGGTAGAGCAAGCGGCTCATAATCGCTGTGTCGCCGGTTCAAGTCCGGCCACCGCTACAGACCGACAAGAGGAACGCAGGAGGCACCCGCGATGGCCAAGGCCACCGACGTACGGCCGAAGATCACGCTGGCGTGCGAGCAGTGCAAGCACCGCAACTACATCACCAAGAAGAACCGGCGGAACGACCCCGACCGGCTCAGCATCAAGAAGTTCTGCCCGAACTGCGGCGTCCACCGCGAGCACCGCGAGACGCGCTGAGCGTGCCGGACGAGTCTTTCGTCGGGCGGGCGCTGGCCCCAGGGGCTCCGTACCGCGTCGGCCGGGAGAAGATCAGGGAGTTCGCCCTCGCCATAGGCGAGGGCGCTTCTGTGTGTCACGACCTCCAGGCCGCGCAGGCAGCCGGATATCCCGACCTGGTCGCCCCGCCGACGTTCCCCGTCACCTTCACGATGCCCGCGATCGAGGCGTTCCTTCGTGACCCCGCCTTCGGCTGGGACTACTCGCGCATGGTGCACGGCGACCAGTCGATCACGCTGCATCGTCCGATCCACGGCGGCGACGACCTCGTCACCACCATCCATGTCGAGGACCTCACCACGCGCGGCGGTAGCCACATGCTGAAGTTGCGATGCGAGGTCGCCGATCTCGAAGGCGCCCCGGTGGCCACCACCAACGCGCTGCTCGTCACGCAGGCGGCCGGATCGTGAGCGACCTGAGCGATGTCTCCGTCGGCGACGAGCTACCGCCGCTGTCGGTGCGGGTCACCCGCGCCGACCTCGTGCGCTACGCCGGGGCGTCCGGCGACTTCAACCCGATCCACTGGAGCGACCGCGTAGCCGGCAGCGTCGGGCTGCCCGGCGTGATCGCCCACGGGATGCTGACCATGGCGCTGGCCAGCAGGGTGGTCACCGAGTGGGTGGGCGATCCGGGCGCGGTCTTCAGCTACGGCGTGCGCTTCACCCGGCCCGTGGTCGTGCCCGACGACGACGAGGGCGCTCTCGTCGAGCTGTCCGGCTCGGTCTCCGAGGTCACGACCGGCGACGACGGCTGCCGTGTCGCCCGCGTCGCCGTCACGGCCCGGTTCGAGGGCCGCACCGTGCTGAGCCGGGCCGTCGCAGAGGTCCGTCTTCCACAGAAGTGATCCGCCCCACAGTCGTGAGGTAACTCCCGAATCCTGGGGAACGGGCTCGCCGCGGCGTACCCGTGGAATCGATGAATCCGATGAACGACGGCGGCGGGACCGAGCGCGTCCACCTCCTCCCCGCAGACGCCGGCCGAGCCACCCACTCGTTCGACCTCGGTGCGCATGAGCAGCGCAGGCTCGCCGCGGTGCTCGCGGCCTCGCCGGACCTGGACGTCCTGGCTGTGCTGGAGTCGGAGGCGCAGGCCCACCGCATGCTCTACAGCGGTCTGGATGCCGAGCAGCAGGCGACGTACCGGCTGCTGGTCGAGGCCGGGGTGCTCGACGCCGGACTCGACGACAGCGGAGCGCTCGATGCGTGACGCCCAGGCGGACATCGGCCGCCGCGTCTGGACGGCGTGCCCGCGCTGCGCCGACCAGGACGGATGCCCGAGCTGCGCCGCCGGCGGCACTTGCGAGGTGCACTGGCGCTTCCTGCTTGCCGTGGAGGGCAGGCGGCTGTTCGTGCAATGCCCCGGCTGCTGGCACCGGTGGTGGCACGACACCGGTTTCGGTGCCGGCGACCGCCCGCGCGATCTCGATGCCCTGCCCGACTTCCCGGCGCCGGGCCGCGCGATCGTCTGAGCGCTCGCGCGGCCCGCGCGTCGGACTACTTCGCCTCGGCGAGCAGCGCGCCCATCCGCTCCACGCCGGTGCGCAGGTCGTCGTCGCCGAGCGCGTAGGAGAGCCGGAAGAAGCCCGGGGTGCCGAAGGCCTCACCCGGCACCACCGCCACCTCGGCGTGCTCCAGCACGGCGGCCGCGAGATCGACGCTCGTCTGCGGACGGGCGCCCCGCAGCTCCTTGCCGAGGATCTCCTGCACCGACGCGTAGGCGTAGAAGGCGCCGCGCGGCGTCGGGCACTCCACGCCCGGGATCGCCCGCAGCAGCTCCACGATCGTGCGGCGGCGCCGGTCGAAGGCCGACCGCATCTCCGCCACGGCGTCGAGCGGACCCGAGACGGCCTCCAGCGCGGCCCGCTGCGCCACGTTGCAGACATTGGACGACAGGTGCGACTGCAGGTTCGTGGCGGCCTTCACGACGTCGGCGGGCCCGGCGAGCCAGCCGACCCGCCAGCCGGTCATCGCGTAGGTCTTGGCGACGCCGTTGAGTACCAGGCAGGTGTCGGCCAGCTCGGGCACGACCACCGGCATGGAGGGGGCCTCGGCGCCGTCGTAGACGAGGTGCTCGTAGATCTCGTCGGTGACCACCCAGATGCCGTTCTCGACGGCCCAGCGGCCGACGGCCTCGGTGAGCTCACGGGACGCGACGGCGCCCGTCGGGTTCGAGGGGGAGCACCACAGCAGCACCTTCGTGCGCGCCGTGCGCGCGGCCTCGAGCTGGTCGACGGAGGGCAGGAAGTCGGCCTCCGGGCCGCAGACCACGGTGACCGGCACGCCGCCGGCAAGGGTGATCGCCTCGGGGTAGGTGGTCCAGTAGGGCGCGGGGAGGAGCACCTCGTCGCCCGGGTCGAGGAGTGTGGCGAAGGCCTCGTACACAGCCTGCTTGCCGCCGTTCGTGACGAGCACCTGAGCGGGGGCGATCTCGTAGCCCGAGTCGCGCAGCGTCTTGGCGGCGATCGCCTCACGCAGCTCCGGAAGGCCGGAGGCAGGGGTGTAGCGGTGGTTGCGCGGGTCGGCACAGGCGGCCTGCGCCGCGGCCACGACAGCCGGCGGAGTGGGGAAGTCGGGCTCGCCCGCACCGAAGCCGATGACAGGGCGTCCGGCCGCCTTGAGGGCCTTGGCCTTCGCATCGACCGCCAGCGTGGCGGACTCGGCGATGCCTCCGATCCGCGCGGAGATCCGGGCAGGGGCGGTGGTCGTAGTGGCCATGGTTCGATACTTCCGCACGACCAGAACGGTTGCCAGGGTGGCCCGGGGTGTGCGGTTTCAGCCGCACCGAAGGGGTGCCGTACACTCGTTCTGCTGGGTGCGTCGTCACGCGATGCACCCCTCCGCATACGGGCCGACGGCCCATGTGTGGAGCTGGTTAAGGGGTGTAGCTCAATTGGCAGAGCAGCGGTCTCCAAAACCGCAGGTTGCAGGTTCAAGTCCTGTCGCCCCTGCCACTGTAGGAATGCTGGATCGGGTACGGGACGGGACAGCGACGGGAACTGACGGCGGTTCGGTTTAGGTCGGGCCGCACGCGAGCTGGAGGATGCGGGCGTGGCTGAGGAGCGCGAGGCGAGCGGCAGCGGGCAGGAGCGCCCGAGCACCGCCGCCGACCGTCGTGGTCGGCGTTCCGGCCCTGCGCCCACGGGCGACAAGGGCCGCGCCACCGCAGTCCGCGACGGCCGCCCCGCCAAGGTCTCGTTGCCCAAGCGGCTGGTCCGGTTCCTTCGCGAGGTGGTAGCCGAGCTGCGGAAGGTCATCTGGCCCACCCGCAAGCAGCTGGTCACCTACACGATCGTCGTACTCGTCTTCGTGTCGTTCATGGTCGCACTGGTGTGGCTGCTGGACTTGTTGTTCGCACAGGGCGTCATGCTCCTGTTCGGCACGTGACACGACCGGCACAGGCACAACAGGGACAAGGAAGCGAGACGCCGTGACCGAGCTGGCGAGGTCACCAATCACCGCGGCAGCGCCGGTCCGCTCGGCGTCGAGCGCTAGCGAGGAGCAGAAGTGACCTCCCATGACGGTGGCCGCTGGCCGACCGACGTCGAGTCGGAGGCCGACCAGGTCGATACCGCAACCGACGCCGCCGACGACGACGTGACCGACGCCGAGACGCCCACCGCGGCCGATGACGCCACCACCTCGCTCGACGCCGACGACGATTCCGACGATGACTCCGACTCGGCCGTCGACGCCGATGCGGCTGATGGTGCCGATGCCGACGATGTCGCCGAGGGCGACGCGGCCACCAACGGCGAGGCCGCCGAGGCCGACCCCGTCGAGGAGATGCGCGCCGCGCTGCGGCGCGCGCCCGGTGACTGGTACGTCGTGCACTCCTACGCCGGCTACGAGAACAAGGTGAAGACCAACCTCGAGACGCGGGTGCAGACCCTCGACGTCGAGGACTACATCTTCCAGGTCGAGGTGCCCACCGAAGAGGTCACCGAGATCAAGAACGGGCAGCGCAAGCAGGTGCAGCGCAAGGTCCTGCCCGGCTACATCCTCGTGCGCATGGAGCTCAACGACCAGTCGTGGGGCGCCGTGCGCAACACCCCGGGCGTCACCGGGTTCGTCGGGGCCACATCGCGGCCGTCCCCGCTCACGCACGACGAGGTCATCAAGTTCCTGCTGCCGAAGGTCGAGCCGAAGCAGGCCGCCTCCGCGGGCGGCAAGAGCGACGTCGCCGCCGGCGCCGGCAAATCGGCCGTGGAGGTCGACTTCGAGGTCGGCGAGTCCGTCACGGTCATGGACGGCCCGTTCGCCACGCTGCCCGCCACGATCAACGAGGTCAACGTCGACGCCCAGAAGCTCAAGGTCCTCGTGTCCATCTTCGGTCGCGAGACCCCCGTCGAGCTGGCCTTCAGCCAGGTCTCGAAGATCTGACCACGCCGCGGTCGGCAGGTCCGCGGCGCGCACAACGACAACAGGGAATACGAGATGCCCCCCAAGAAGCGGAAGCTCTCCGCGATCATCAAGCTCCAGATCAAGGCGGGCGCGGCCACGCCCGCGCCGCCTGTCGGCCCGGCACTGGGTCAGCACGGCGTCAACATCATGGAGTTCTGCAAGGCGTACAACGCGGCCACGGAGTCGCAGCGGGGTGACATCGTCCCCGTTGAGATCTCGGTGTTCGAGGACCGCTCGTTCACCTTCGAGCTGAAGACCCCGCCCGCCGCTCGGCTGCTGCTCAAGGCCGCCGGTGTGGAGAAGGGCAGCGGCGAGCCGCACAAGACCAAGGTCGCCTCGGTCACCATGGACCAGGTGCGGCAGATCGCTCAGACGAAGATGCAGGACCTCAACGCCAAGGACATCGACCAGGCGGCGAAGATCATCGCCGGCACCGCGCGGTCGATGGGCATCACGGTCCAGAGCTGAAGCGTTACACAAGCGTAAGCGTGGGAGAGCCGAGCGCGGCTCGTACCACGACCTGACCCGCGGCCGGTCCCGGTCGCAGAACGAGGACAGAGCAATGGCACAGCGCAGCAAGATCTACCGCCAGGCCGCTGAGAAGATCGACGCCGAGCGGCTCTACAGCCCGCTCGAGGCCGCCGGCCTGGCGAAGGAGACGGCCAGCACGAAGATGGACGCCACGGTCGAGGTCGCGATGCGACTCGGCGTCGACCCGCGCAAGGCCGACCAGATGGTCCGCGGCACCGTGAACCTGCCTCACGGCACCGGCAAGACGGCGCGCGTCATCGTGTTCGCCACCGGTGACAAGGCCGCTGAGGCCGAGGCCGCCGGCGCCGACGCGGTGGGCGCCGAGGACCTGATCGAGCGGATCCAGGGCGGCTGGCTCGAGTTCGACTCGGCGATCGCCACGCCCGACCAGATGGCCAAGGTCGGCCGCATCGCCCGCATCCTGGGCCCGCGTGGCCTGATGCCGAACCCGAAGACCGGCACCGTCACCCCGGACGTCACGAAGGCCATCCAGGACATCAAGGGTGGCAAGATCAACTTCCGGGTCGACAAGCAGGCCAACCTGCACCTCGTGATCGGCAAGGCCTCGTTCGACACCGAGAAGCTGGTGGAGAACTACGGCGCCGCCCTCGACGAGATCCTTCGGGCCAAGCCCTCGGCGGCCAAGGGTCGCTACGTCAAGAAGGTCACGATCTCCACCACCACCGGCCCGGGCATCCCGGTCGACCCCAACCGCACGCGCAACCTGCTGGTGGACGAGACCCCCACCGCCTGAGCGCACCTGCCCGACGCATCCCGTCGCCCCTTGGGCGGCGGGGTGTCGTCGTATAGACGGTCGACGCCACCGTGGCCTACTTCGTGCTCGCCAGTTGGGCCAGGCGAGCTGGCGGTCCCGAACGATGATCGTCCGGTGGTTCGTTCATGATCAGCAGTTGGAGCCCGGGATCTGTGTAATCCGCGGCTGGGTGTCCCCAAGTGATGATCATTGGGGGCGGGCGGTGGTGGCTCGGCCACGGGCAAGCGCTCGGGTCGGGTAGCCGCGCCAACTGCGATTGGGCGCCGCGAGCACGGTCGCTCGGCGGCGTGGTCGGCGGCGGGTCCATGATCAGCGTTTTCGGGGCGGGGGACGGTGCTATCTGCGGCCGGCGGTCCCCAAACAATGATCACCGGGGGCGTGTGCTGGCGGGTCCTTCATGATCAGCGGCTGGGGCCCGAGAACCGTGCTATCCACAGCTGCGCGTCCCCAAGCGATGATCATTGAGAGCGCCGCGGGCGCTGGGGCCTGGACAACGAGCAGCAGCTCGACATCAGGAAGCCGCGTCACCGGCAGATGGACGCCGGGGGTCTGGGCGTGCGTCGGCGGCAGGTCCATGATCAGCGTTCTGGGCCGCGGGACGGTGCTATTTGCAGCCGGCGGTCCCCAAGCGGTGATCATCGGGTGGTGGTCGTCGGCTGGCTGGTCATGATCAGCGATTGGGACCCGAAAGCCGTGATATCCGCAGCTGCGCGTCCCCAAGCGATGATCACTGGTGGCGGGCCGTGGTGGCCAGACCATGAGCGGCAGCTCGGTCGGGCAGCCGAGCCAGCTGTGTCGGGCAGCCCCGAGCGATGGTCACTTGCGGCGTGCGTTGGTGGCGTCCATGATCATCGTTTCGGGCCGCGCGGCCGTGCTATCCACGGCTGGCGGTCCCCAAATGACGATCATCAGGTGGTGGCTGTCGGCGGGGTGCGCAAGATCAGCGGTTCGAGCCTGGCAACCGTGTTATCCGCCGCCGGGCGTCCCCAAGTGATGATCACTGGGCGGCCCGCGCAGCGACGGCCACGGGCGGCAACGGGCGGGCACGGGTGCCGGCCCATGATCAGCTGCCCGGGCCCGGCAACCGTGTCCTCCTCGGTCGAGTGTTCCCAGGCGTCGATCAGTGGGCGGCGGGCAGCGGTGGCCTCGGCGTGATCGGCATCTCGGACCCGCTGGCGCCCGACTGACGGTTGCTCGGGCCTGCGTCGGCGGCGGGTCCATGATCAGCGTTTCGGGCCCGACAGTCGTGCCATCCGCAGCTAGGTGTCCCCAGCTGATGATCACCGGGGCCGCGCAGCGGTGGCCGGCCCAGCGGCGGCAACGGACTGCGTCGGCGGCGGGTTCATGATCATCATCGTTTCGGGCCGCGCGGCCGTGCTATCCGCGGCTGGCGATCCCCAAGTAACGATCATCAGGTGGTGGCCATCGACGGGCCGGTCATGATCAGCGTTTTGGTCCTGACAACCGTGCTATCTGCGGCCGGTTGTCCCGAATTGATGATCATCCGACCGTCGCTGGTTGATCGTGATCGGCAGGTCGGGCCGGTATCCGTGCCATCCGCAGCCGGCCGGTGGCCGCTCCCGTCGGCACCTCCGCCCTACGACCAATCGGCCAGAACCTGGTCGACGTCCTCCGGCTCCCGAGCCAGGCCCGGCAGCTGTGTGGTGGTGCGGGAGAACCGGGGGGCTGGTGCGGCCTGGGGCACACCTTCGTTCTCGACGACCGTGTGACGGGCAGCGACGTGCGGGTGTGTGGCCACTTCGCCGAAGGCCAGAACCGGGGTGACGCAGGCGTCCGTGTCGGCGAACACCGCGGCCCACTCGTCGCGGGTGCGCGTCGCGAAGGTCTCCGTGAACCGGGCCCGAAGCTCCGGCCAGCTGTCACGGTCGTACTGCTGGGGAAGCCCTGCGTCGGCCAGCCCGAGCCCGGCCACGAGGGCCGCGTAGAACTGCGGTTCGAGGGCGCCCACCGCGACATGCCCACCGTCGGCGCAGGTGTAGGTGTCGTAGAAGGGAGCGTGGCCGTCCAGCAGGTTGGCGCCGCGCTCGTCGGTCCATGCTTTTTGCGCGAGGAAGCCCCAGACCATCTGGACGAGTAGCGACGCGCCGTCGACCATCGCGGCGTCGACCACCTGTCCCTGCCCCGATCGCTCGGCCTCCCACAGCGCCGCGAGGACGCCGACGACCAGCAGCATCGATCCGCCACCGAAGTCGCCCACGAGGTTCAGCGGCGGCACGGGCCGCTCGCCGGGCCGGCCGATGGCGTGCAGCGCCCCGGTCAGCGAGATGTAGTTGATGTCGTGGCCTGCTCGTGCTGAGAACGGACCGTCCTGGCCCCAGCCGGTCATCCGCCCGTACACCAGCCGCGGGTTGCGGGCGTGGCACTGCTCCGGGCCGACACCCAGCCGCTCGGTGACGCCCGGCCGGTAGCCCTCGAGCAGCACGTCCGCGTGCTCGACGAGGCGCAGCACCGTCTCCCGTCCCGCCTGGTCCTTCAGGTCGGCCACCACGCGGCGACGACCGCGCTGCGTGGGGTCCGGCACATCGGGGGAACCGAGCTGCAGGCCGCCGGAGGGCCGGTCGATGCGCACGACGTCGGCGCCGAGGTCGGCGAGGATCATCGCGGCGTGCGGTCCCGGTCCGATCCCGGCCAGCTCCACGACCTTGAGCCCGGCCAGCGGCCCGGTACGTGCCTCGGCCCCGTGCGCCATCCGGCCCTCCATTCATTTTGCTGTGGCCACCGTCGGGCTCACCTTACGGTCGATGTTGACCGTTTCGTAGCTGTGATCACGCCACCGCGACGGGGTCGACGTCCGTTGTAGGCCCGACGTGATCGAGCCCGCGCCAGGCGGCGACCAGCAGTTCCAGCGCGGTGTCCATCCGGTCTCGCCGCAGCGTGTAGGGCATCCGCAGATGACGTTCGAATGCGCCGTCCAGGCCGAACCGGGGCCCGGCGGCGAGCAGCACGTCGTGGCGTCTGGCGGCCACCGTGAGCCTGCTGGAGACGGCCTCGTCGAGATCGACCCACAGGCTCAACCCGCCACGCGGTCGCGACGGCTGCCACCGGGGGAAGGCCTCGGTGAGGCGCCCGAGCAGGTGGTCGCGCGCGGCGGTAAGCTCGGCCCGCCGGGCCGCGCTGATCACGTCGACGTCGGCCATCAGGCGCGCGGCGACCAACTGCTCGAGCACCGGGCTGCCCAGGTCGACGGATGCCCGCACAGCGGCGAGCCTGCGCACCATCGCGGCCGAGCTCCGGATCCAGCCGACCCGGAGGCCGCCCCAGAAGACCTTGCTCGCTGACCCGATCGTGAGCACGAGGGGTGAGTCGGCGGCACCGTAGGCCGCGACGGGGCACACCGACGGTCCGTCCAGGCCCAGTTCGGCCAGCGTCTCGTCGACGATGAGCGGGGTGCTGGTGCGGCGGGCGAGGTCGACGAGCCGCTCGCGGCCGGCGTTGTCGAGCAGGGCGCCGGTGGGGTTCTGGAAGTCGGGGATGAGGTAGGCCAGGCGGGGCGCGACATCGCGGATCACGCCCGTGAGCAGGTCGAGGTCCCAGCTGCCGGTGCCGTCCGCGTGCGGGCCCATGGGTACCGGCACGGCACGGGCACCGCGCGCGGCGACGGCGTCGAGCGCGTTGGGGTACGTCGGGTGTTCCACCAGCACGCGGTCGCCCGGACCGGCCAGCGCCGTGAGAGCGAGCAGGATCGCGTTCTGGGCACCGCTCGTGACCAGAACTTGGTCGGGGCTCGTCGGCACGCCGCGTGCGGTGAAGCGGTCGGCCACGGCGGCGCGCAGCGCGTGCAGCCCGAGCAGCTCGTAGCCGTGGCTACCCAGGTGTGCGTCGAGATCGTGGACGGCCGCGGCTGCGGCGGCGCGCAGGTGCGGCGACGGCGCGGGCAGAGCGGCGTGTGCGAGGTCGAACAATGACCGGTCGCCATGGGGGGAGAACGGCGACGCGCGCACGGCGCCGGGGGCGTCGGCCGGGAGCTGCGTCCAGCTGCCTGCGCCCCGCCTGCTGCGTAGCACGCCGGCGTCGCGCAGCACGTCGTAGCAGGTGGCAACGGTGGTGCGGCTCACCGCGAGGGCCGTGGCCAGCTCGCGCTCGGCCGGGACGCGCGTCTGCAGCGGGAGCCGGCCGTCGAGGACGAGGAGCCGGATCCGGTCGGCGAGGGCGCCGGCGAGGCGCCTGCCGTCGGGCGGGCGCCAGTCGCCGAGCAGCCGCGCGAAGCTGCGTGCTCCGATCCGGCGTTCGACGTCGTCCCGGTCCACGCAAGCCACCTCCGCAGAATTGGCCATTTATAGGCAGGCCAATCCTAGACAGGCTTCAGCCATGGACTTGCCGGTCTGGATACTTCCCGTCGTCCTCGTCGCGATCGCGGTCGCCGCCCCGCGCTACGGCGTGGACAGCAGGTTGCCCGCTCCGGGCGAGCTCGCTGCTCCCCGGTCACGCCACCGGGTGCGCGACGACATCGCTGCTCTGCTCCGCACTGCTCTCCAGATCGTCCGCTCCTACAGGCCAAGCGCGTAGACCTGCGTCCGTCGAGGGTCGATCACGCGTCGAGCAGATCGGCCCGACCGGCTTCCTGGAGATGGGCGCGGTAGGGGCCGAACATGCCCTTCGCCAGCGGGAGCACCTTGAGCAGCTTCGCGACCGGTCCCTTGGCTCGCACCTCGCCCTTCGCCAGCGCCACGGGGAGGATCACCTTGCCGAGCCAGAACCGGTTGCCCGTGTCGGCCGTCATGAAGAGCTCGACGTTCGGCTCCGGCCCCGTGCCCGCTCCCTCGTGGATCTCGGAGTTCGGCATGTCCACCGTGATCACGGCCTGTGGATCGGAGTACGTGATCCGAAGGACCACCCCTGACGGACGCAGCTTCTCCACCAACTCCTGGTCCTCCATTCCCCGGCGGAAGATCCCGCCGAGGAACTCGTAGACCTCGGCCTCGTCGCGGAACGCCGTCACGTCGCAGCCCCTCTCGATCGTCGTTCGATCGGCGCAGTCTCGCGGACGGCGTGGCGGAGCACGACCCGGCTTCCGGGCCACGTCCGGCCCGGACGGGCCAGCGGGCTCAGGTGCAGACGGAGACGAGAGCCCGGTTGAATGCCTGGACGTGGAGCGCGTCGAAGTGGTTCGCGCGGCTGACGCTGCGCTCCGTGGACTGCAGGTCGGATTTGCAGCCGGAGGCGCTGCGGGCGGTCTTCGTCGCCGCCAGGTCGCGGATGAGGTCGTCGGTGATCGTGTCGAGCTGGGTGCGGAGCTTGGTCAGGTCCGCTTTGATCTTGGGGATCTCGTTCGGGAGCGCGGTCCATCGGGAGTAGAGCCCGTACTGAACGACCTTGTTGGCCTGGATCTGGTCGCTGAATATCTTCCGGGTGGCGTTCGGATCCAGCCCCTGCTTGGTCGCCATCGCCGCGGCGGAATCGAGTTCGGTCTTTTCCCGCGCCGGGTCGTCCACCGGGGACGGCGTGCCGTACTTCGCCGTGGAGACCGAGTCGGCCGTCTTCAACCGCTGCGCGAGCAGGTTGACCAGCGGCTCCAGCGAGTCGCTACGTCCGGTGGCGTGCTGGGCGGACGGGACGGCCGGCCCCGGCGTGGCGGCGTTGGCCGTGCCAGCGGCCGCGAGGGCCAGTGAAAAGGGAGCGACAGCAGCTATCACGATGAAATTCCGTACATGCTTTCTCACCTGTCAATCATCGGCGAGTGCGCGATGTGCGGCAAGTCCGCGGAACGCGGCGCGAAACGCGGCGGACAGCTCTTCGAAAATTGTGCTGTTCGTGCCGGATGCGTCAAATCTGTGTCGTGTTCAGCGGCGGATTCGGTCGTTGTCGTCCAGCAGGCCGTAGCGGCCGGCGAGGGCCGCCGCTTCGATCCGGTTCGCCGCGCCGAGCTTGTGCAGCAGGGCGGCGATCATCCGCTTGGCCGTGCGCTCGCTCACGAGCATCGGCTTGGCAATCTCCGCGGTCTCCAGGCCGCGGGCCAGCAACTCCCACAACTGCAGGTCCCGGCGGTCCAGACGGTCGAGGAGCCCGTCGCCTGCCCGGTCGCCCGCCGCGAGCAGAGCGTCGAGCAGGTCGGCAGGCAGCACACGCACTCCCGCGGCGATCGTCAGCAGCGGTGCGACGAGCACTTCGGGATCGGCCGACTTGCCGAGGAAACCGGCGGCCCCTGCCCGCAGCGCGGCGGCCGCGAGCCCCATGTCCTCGGTGCCCGAGAGCGCGAGCACCCTGGTCGCGGGGTAGGCCGCCGTCAGACGGCGAATGGTCGTCACGCCGCCGAGTGGGGGCAGCGCGAGGTCGACGATCGCGATGTCGGCCGCCTCCCGGCCCACCAGGGCCACCGCCTCCTCACCGGCAGTGGTCGATCCGGCCACGACGAACGCATCGCCGGCGCGCGACTCCAGCAGCAGTGTCAACCCCTGCGAGAACAGGGCGTGGTCGTCGACGATGACCACGACGTACCGGCCGTCGCGCACGGCGCCGGATCCTAGTGCCGAGGGAACGAGGTCGTCTTACCCGTCTCCGGCGCCCAGGCGGCGCCTCGCGGCGTTGTCGTCGGCGCCGATACAACAGCGGTATCGGCGCCTCCTCCGCCTTGCGATTGCCCGGGTGCGGGTGTCCCGCAGGGACACTGCGTCTGGACACCGGATCCGGGCAAGGAACCCCGTTTCCGCGACACTAGTGCGCGCAAACCACACAATGCGCCGATGCTCCGATCTGCCCGGTCCAGCGCCTCGTACGGCTGCCTCGATGTGGGAGATGCTGGCGCCGTGCACATGGACGGCGCCGTCCGCGCCCTGTCGTCGGTCGAAGAGCGCATCACCGTCCTCATCCGCCTGCTGGTCGTCTGTTCGGTCGGGCTGGCGGTCGTCCTCGGCCCGGAGCTCGCCCGCGGGCATGCGGTGACGCTCGGGGTGCTCGTGCTGGCGGCGCTGGGCTACGCGACAGGACTCGCGGTGGCCGAATGGCGCGGACGGCCGCTGTTGCCGGCGTGGCTGACGACGTCGGTGGACGCGGTGTTGACGCTGGTCGCCTGCGCGCTGACCGGCGGGGCCACCAGCATCATGGTGGCGATTCTGCCGCTGGTCGTCATCGCCGCGTCGTTGCGTGGCGGGGCGGTGATCGGCAGGTTCGCGGCGCTGGGGGTCGGCGTCGCGTTCACGGTGTGCTCGGTTCTCGGGTCGGACGCGGGCGTTCCCCTCGTCGACCGGCTCCTCTCCGGCGCGTGGTGGACGGGCTATCTGGTCGCCGCCGCGGTGCTGGTGGGCGTGTTGTTGCGCATGCTGGAGCGCCAGTTCGCCGCGGCCGCAGTGTCCCGCGCGAGGGCGCTCGCCGAGCACGAGGCCTTCCTGGAGGAGCGTGATCTGCGGGCCCGGTTGCTCGCCGCCCAGGAGGCGCGGATGGACGGCGTGCGCGTCGTCCTGCACGAGTTCCGTACGCCCGTCGCCTCGCTCACCGCGCTGACGGCCGACCTCGCCGCCGACCGGCTCACCGGGGAAGCCCGGCAGACGGCGACCCGGCTGCTGGCCGAGCACGCCGTGCACCTGCGCGACATGCTCGACGGGCTCGCCGACGTCGCCGTGCGGGAGGGCTCGCCGCTCGGGAGGGTGCGGGAGCGGCCGGTCCGGCTGGGCGAGCTCGCCGAGGCCGTGCTGGACGCGGCGGCGGTGGAACCGGCGCGCCGGTCGGCACAGGTGTCGCCGCCGGACGCGGTGGTCCGGTGCGACCCGCAGCGGCTGCGCCGGGTGCTCACCAACCTGGTGGAGAACGCCGCCCGGCACAGCGGTGAGGCGGTCGTCGAGCTGGAGCTGAGGCATGCGGACGGCCGGCTGGTGGCCGAGGTGCGCGACCGTGGTCCGGGCCTCCCGCCCGGCCAGGAGGGCATGGTGACGGCGAAGGGCGTCGCACTCGGGGACCGGCGGGGCACAGCGGGCATCGGGCTGTGGATCGTCGAGGCACTGGTGGCGGCGATGGACGGCGAGCTGCACCTGCTGCCCCGGGACGGCGGTGGCCTGGTGGCCCACCTGGAGCTCCCTCTCCCCGTGACTTAACAGCTGGCACCCATGGGCCACTACAGGAACCCACGGCCCCCTGCGTGCTGTCGTGATCCACGACATCCTGATCCCCATGAAGACCACGGCGGCGGTGATCCGGGAGCTCGGCGGAAAGTGGGAGGTCGAGGAGGTCGAGCTCGATCCACCGGGCCCCGGCGAGGTGCTGGTGGAACTGGTCGCGAGCGGGCTGTGCCACTCCGACGAGCACCTGGTCACGGGCGATCTGCCCATCGCCTTCCCGATGATCGGGGGGCACGAGGGAGCTGGGCGCGTCCTCCAGGTCGGGCCGGGGGTCACGGAGGTGGAGACCGGCGATCCGATCGTGATGACGTTCCTGCCGTCGTGCGGCCGATGCAGCTACTGCGTGCGCGGCTACACCTCCCTGTGCAACGACGGCGCAGGCTCGATGCTCGGCCCGCAGCTCGACGGCACCTACCGCTTTCACGGCGAAGGCGGCGAGGACATCGGGCAGATGTGCCTGCTGGGCACGTTCGCGCGGCACACCGTGGTGCCGGTCAAGTCGGTCGTGAAGATCGACGAGGGCATCCCGCTGGAGCTGGCCGCGCTCGTCGGCTGCGGGGTCACCACGGGTGTCGGCTCGGCGATCCGGACGGCCGACCTGCGGGTCGGTGACACGGCCGTCGTCATCGGCGTCGGCGGGATCGGCGCCAACGCGGTGCAGGGCGCGAAGCTGGCGGGCTGCCGGTACGTGATGGCCGTCGACCCGGTGGAGTTCAAGCGCGAGAAGGCACTGGAGCTGGGGGCCACCCACGTGGCCGCCGACATGGACGAGGCGTGGGCGACGGTCTCCGAGCTCACCCGTGGCCAGCTCGCCGACGCCGCCATCCTGACCACCGACGTGGCCGAGGGCAGCTACCTGCAGCCCGCGCTGCAGCTCGTCGGCAAGCGGGGCCGGGTGGTCGTCACGGCGCTCGGTCATCCCGACGAGGACACGGCGAAGCTCTCGCTGCTGGAGCTCACGCTCTACGAGAAGCAGATCCGGGGCGCCCTGTACGGCAGCTCCAGCGCACAGCACGACGTGCCGCGGCTGCTCGAGCTGCACCGGCTCGGCCAGCTGAAGCTCGAGGAGCTCGTGACCAGGACCTATCCGCTGGAAGAGATCAACACGGGCTACCAGGACATGCGCGAGGGCCGCAACATCCGCGGCGTCATCCGGTACTGACAGACCACCGCAGCAAAGGAGCGAAACGGTGACCGAGAAGCGATCGATCGAGCACGGCAGGCGCACCGGGTTCGCGACCCTGCAGCGCGGGGGGCTGAACTTCGACTCCCTGCCGATGCGGCTGTTCAGCAAGGGCAATGCCCGGCACTGGAACCCCGCGGACATCGACTTCACGCAGGACGCGCGTGACGTCGCAGAGATGACCGAGCACGAGCGTTGGTGGACCTGCTCGCTCGCCACGCAGTTCATGGCGGGCGAGGAGTCGGTCACCCAGGACCTACAGCCGTTCGTGGCGGCGATGGCGGCCGAGGGCCGTATCGCCGACGAGATGTACCTGACGCAGTTCGTGTTCGAGGAGGCCCGGCACACCGAGGCGTTCCGCCGGTGGTTCGACGCCGTCGGGCTCACCGAGGATCTGCACTCCTACATCGAGACGAACCCCCACTACATGGAGATCTTCACCCGGCAGCTGCCGGACAGCCTGTACGCGCTCGCGGCCGACCCGTCGCCGCGCAACCAGATCCGCGCCTCGGTCACCTACAACCACATCGTCGAGGGCACGCTCGCGCTCACCGGCTACTTCACGTGGGCGAAGGTGTGCTCGAGCCGCGGGATCCTGCCCGGCATGCAGCAGGTCATCAAGCTCATCGGCGACGACGAGCGCCGCCACATGGCGTGGGGGACGTTCACCTGCCGCCGGCACGTCGCCGCCGACGATAGCCTCTGGGACGCGGTGGACGAACGGATGCAGGAGCTGCTGGTGCCCGCGATGGGCGTGGTGACGCACACCTTCGAGGAGTTCGAGGGCGAGGAGCCGCCGTTCTCGGTGGACCTCGACGAGCTGGCCGAGTACGCGATGGACAAGGTCGGGCGCAGGCTCGGCGCCATCGAGTCGGCGCGGGGTGCGGACGTTCGCTCGATCGACGTCGACGCCTCTCCCGAGCAGCTCGAGGAGCGGTTCCACGCCGAGGATCTGGCGGTACTCCCCGTTCCCGCGGCGTGACACACCGCGAGTGACCTACTGCGGTTGGGGGTCGCCGAGCGTCCATACGGGGTAACCTTGCGGCGTTCTATGACCGGTGAGTAACCGAGATCACCAGGCCTCGTTGACCCTTTCGTGGGCAGCCGGCCGGTCCGCGCACATCGGCCGGCCAGCTCCCGACGAGAAGGTTCAGGAGGCACCGGTGGCTGGCGTCGAAGTCAAGGTGGAAGGGCTCTCGAAGTCCTTCGGCCGCGCCAACATCTGGTCCGACGTGTCGCTGACGCTGCCGCCCGGCGAGGTGTCGGTGCTGCTCGGCCCGTCCGGCACAGGCAAGTCGGTGTTCCTCAAGACCCTCATCGGGCTGCTGAAGCCGGAGCACGGATCGATCGTCATCCACGGCACCGATCTCGTGCGCTGCTCCGAATCGCGCCTCTACGAGCTGCGCAAGCTGTTCGGCGTGCTGTTCCAGGACGGCGCGCTGTTCGGCTCGATGAACCTCTACGACAACATCGCGTTCCCGCTCCGTGAGCACACGAAGAAGCCGGAGTCGGAGATCCGGAACATCGTCGCGGAGAAGATGGCGATGGTCGGCCTCACCGGCGATGAGCGGAAGCTGCCCGGTGAGATCTCCGGGGGGATGCGCAAGCGGGCGGGCCTGGCGCGAGCGCTGGTGCTCGACCCGGAGATCATCCTGTTCGACGAGCCGGACTCCGGCCTCGACCCCGTGCGCACGGCCTACCTGAACCAGCTGATCATCGACCTGAACGCGCAGACGGACGCGACGTTCCTGATCGTCACGCACGACATCAACACCGCGCAGACGGTGCCGGACAACATCGGGATGCTCTACCGCAAGCACCTGGCGATGTTCGGGCCTCGCGAGGTGCTGCTGACGTCCGAGGAACCGGTCGTCGCCCAGTTCCTGAACGGGCGCAGGCAGGGCCCGATCGGCATGTCGGAGGAGAAGGACACCGCGCAGGCCGCCCGGGAGATGCAGGAGGCGGGGGAGCTCGCGGGGCTGCCGCCCATGAAGTCGCAGCTGCAGCCGAGCCCGGGTGTGGGGGAGCGCAAGGCCGTCGGCCGTCGCCGCGCGCGTGTGCAGCAGATGCTGCACACGCTGCCTGCCGCGGCCCAGCAGGCGATCCAAGAGAACTACGCCCACGACCCGCTGCCGGACCCCAGGCCCGTCGAACCGCCCCTGCAGGCACCACCGCCGAGAACGGGCTGGCGATGGCGCTCGCGCGGCCCGGTGCCTGGCTACCCGCCCAGGGCGCCGGGGTACGGCCCGGAGGCCGACGGCTTCGACACCTTCGACCCCGGTTATGTCAGTGGCCCCGACCGTGACCCGCGGCCGGGGCCTGACGGACCACCACCCCCTCCGCCCGGTCCCGGCCGGCACCGGCCCTGAGGCGGCGAACATGACGGCACCTGCCCCGATCACCCGCGCCCTCACCCCCGTCGGACGTCTGTTCGGACTCGGGATCGACGTCGTCCGCAACACCTTCCGACCACCGTTCCAGCTGCGCGAGTACATCGAGCAGACCTGGTTCGTCACCAAGGTCTCCGCGCTCCCGACGGCCCTGTTCACCATCCCGTTCGGCGCCACGATCGCGCTGCTCCTGGCCGATCTCACCCGCCAGTTCGGCGCGCAGAGCCAGACCGGCGCGGGCAGTGTGCTCGCGATCGTCCAGCAGGCCGCTCCGATCGTCACGGCGCTGCTGATCTCCGGCGCCGGCGGCAGCGCGGTGTGCGCCGACCTCGGAGCGCGGACGATCCGCGAGGAGATTGCGGCCATGGAGGTGCTGGGCATCTCGCCCATCCAGCGCCTCGTCGTTCCTCGGGTGCTGGCGATGGCGACCACGGCCGTGGTGCTCAACGGGCTCGCCACGGTGGTCGGCGTCGGCGGCGGCTATTTCTTCAATGTCGTGGTGCAGGGCGGCACCCCGGGTGCCTACATCGCGAGCTTCTCGTCGATCGCGCAGGTCTCCGACATCGTGGTGAGCGAGATCAAGGCCGCCCTTTTCGGCTTCACCGCCGGCATCGTCGCCTCCTACCGCGGCCTCAACCCACCACCGGGGCCAAAGGGCGTCGGCGACGCGGTGAACCAGTCCGTCGTCATCTCGTTCGTGCTGGTGTTCCTGATCAACCTGGTGCTGACGTCGCTGTACCTCGAGCTCGTGCCGCCGAAGGGGTCGTGACGTGGCGCTGCTGAACGGCCGGGCGCGCCGGGTGGTGGACGCGCCGCTGCACGTGCTGGAGGAACTGGGCGAGCAACTCTCGCTCTACGCCCGCGCGATCGTGTGGATCCCGCGCACGCTGCGCCGCTACCGCTCGGAGATCGCCCGGCTGCTGGCCGAGGTGAGCTTCGGCTCCGGCGCGCTGATCGTCATCCTCGGCACCGCTGGCGTGATGCTGTCGCTGTCGCTGTTCGTCGGCAGCCTCGTGGGTCTGCAGGGCTTCCGCGCGCTGGACTCGCTCGGTGTCGAGGCGCTCACCGGCTTCATCACCGCGTACTTCAACACCCGCGACATCGCGCCGCTCGTGGCGTCGGCGGCGCTCACCGCCACGCTCGGTGCCGGCTTCACCGCACAGCTGGGCGCGATGCGGATCTCCGAGGAGGTCGATGCGCTGGAGGTGATGGCGGTGCCCAGCGTGCCGTTCCTCATCACCACCCGCGTGATCGCCGGCGTGATCGCGATCATCCCGATGTACACGATCGGGCTCCTGGCGAGCTTCGCCGCGTCACGGCTGAACGTCACGCTGATCAACGGCTTGCCCGGCGGCACGTACGACCACTACTTCGATCTGTTCCTGCCGGTCAGCGACGTGCTGTACTCGTATCTCAAAGTGATCATCTTCGCGGTCGTGATCATCCTGATCCACTGCCACTACGGCTACAGCGCCAAGGGCGGCCCCGCAGGCGTCGGCATCGCGGTGGGGCGGTCGGTGCGCCTGTCGATCGTCAGCACGGCGATCCTCGACTTCTTCCTCACGCTGGTCATCTACGGCACCTCGACGTCCGTGAGCGTGGCCGGATGACGGCGGCGCAGCTCATCGGCGGAGGCCTGTCGTGAAGCGCAGGCTGCAAGGGCTCGCCTTCGTCGTGGTGCTGCTCGCGATGGCAGGGCTTGCCGTCGGCGCCTATGCCGGGTTCTTCTCCGGCGCCGTGCCGGTGACGCTGAAGGTCGACCGGGTCGGCACCCAGCTCGCCCCCCGCGCCGATGTGAAGGTCCGCGGTCTGAACGTCGGCACCGTCACATCGGTGACCACCGACGGGACCGGCGCCACCGTGCAACTCGCCCTCGACCGCGACAAGATCGCGCTGATCCCGCGGAGCGTCTCGGCGCGGCTGATCCCCAAGACCCTGTTCGGGGAGAAGTACGTGTCGCTGGTGCCGCCCAGCGGGCCGCCGGGGCCGTCGCTCGCGGCGGGCGACGTGATCCCGGAGGACCGCAGCGCGGCCGCCCGCGAGGTGGAACGGGTACTCGACGGGCTGCTCCCGCTCCTCCAAGCCGTCGAGCCGCAGGATCTCGCGACCACGCTCGGTGCCCTGTCGCAGGCGCTTTCCGGCCGCGGTGAGGATCTCGGCAAGACGCTGGTTCAGCTGCAGCAACTGACGGGCGGGCTGCGCCCTGCGGTGCCCGACCTGCAGGAGGACATCACGCAGCTGGCCGACTTCGCCGCGAACGCGAACGATGCCGCCCCCGACCTGCTCGACGCACTGGAGGACTTCAGCGTCACCAGCCGGACGGTCGTGGAGCAGCGCCAGCAGCTGAACGACCTGCTCACCGGGGTCACCGAGGCGTCGGACGACCTGAAGGCGTTCCTCGTGGAGAACCGCGGGAACATCATCGGGCTGGCTTCGTCGAGCCGTCCCACCCTGGAGAGCCTGGCGCGCTATGCGCCGGAGTTCCCGTGCCTGTTCGGCCAGCTCGCAGGCCTCGTGCCCCGCATCGACAAGGCGTTCGGCGTGGGCACCGACCGGCCGGGGCTGCGCATCACGCTGGAGATCGTCGCGAACAAGGGCAAGTACGTGCCCGACCGGGACGAGCCGCGCTACCACGACGACCGCGGCCCGCGCTGCTACCCGATCCGGGACCTCGGCCCCGAACAGCTGCCGGACGGCCCGTTCAAGGACGGGTCGAAACCGTCGCCACCGCCCGTCGGCACGCCGATGGGCGACCCCGAGGACTTCGGGGCCGAGGACTTCGGCACGGCTCCGGCCTCGTACTCCGGCCCGGCCGGCTACACCGGCATGGGCCTGCCCAACTCGCCGGGCGAGCAGCAGATCGTCGCCGAGCTCACCGCGGCCCGCGACGGCACGTCGCCGTCCGCGGTGCCGAACTGGAGCTCGATGCTGGTCGGTCCGCTCTACCGGGGCGCCGAGGTGGCGTTGACGTGAACAGGATCCCGTACGGGCCGCTGATCAAGTTCACCGCGCTGACGGTCGTGGTCGCGCTGGCCACCACCGTGCTCGCGTTGACCATCGCGAACGCCTCGCCGGGGGAGCACACGGCCTACACCGCGCGCTTCACGGATGCATCGGGGCTGCTGCCCGGCGACGACGTCCGGATCGCGGGGGTCGTCGTCGGCACCGTCGACGACATCCGGATCGTCGACCGGCGGGTCGCCGAGGTGGCCTTCAGTGTCTCGCGGGACCAGCGGCTCCCGGCATCGGTGACGGGCGCGATCCTCTACAAGAACCTCATCGGCCAGCGGTTCCTGTCGCTCGCACTCGGCGCCGGCCCCACCGGCGACACCCTTCCGCCAGGCGGCACGATCCCGGTGGAGCGCACCCGCCCGCCGCTGAACCTCACCACGCTGTTCAACGGGTTCAAGCCGCTGTTCGCCGCGCTCGACCCGCAGCAGGTCAACCAGCTCTCGTTCGAGATCATCCAGGTCCTGCAGGGGCAGGGCGGCACTGTCCAGAGCCTGCTCGCGAGCACATCGTCGCTGACCAACACGCTCGCCGACCGCGACGAGGTGATCGGGCAGGTCATCGACAACCTCAACGCGGTGCTCGACACCGTCAACGCGCGGGACCAGCAGCTGTCAGAACTCATCAGCTCGCTGCAGGCGCTGGTGTCGGGTCTCGCCGAGGACCGCAAGCCGATCGGGGACGCGATCGTCTCCATCGGCAAGCTCACGAAGGTCACGTCCGGTTTCGTCGAGGAGGGGCGGCCCGCGCTGCGCCAGGACATCGCCTCGCTGGGTGACCTCGCAGGCAACCTGAACGACCAGGCGCCCAAGCTGGAGCAGACCCTGCTGAACCTGCCGGGGAAGCTGGAGACGGTCTCCCGGGCGGGCAGCTACGGCAGCTGGTTCCAGTTCTATCTGTGCGGCCTCACCGGCTCCGTCGGGCTGGAGCCCTACCTCCCGCCGGCCGAGATCCCGGCATTCACCAGCGCCTCCCCCCGGTGCGGACCCGACCCCGACGGTGTGGAGGGCGAGAAGCCGAATCCGCTGGGCGGCATCCCACCCGTCGCTCCTGACGGGCCACGGCTGCCTGCGCTGCCACCTGCTCTGTCGTTGCCGGGGGACCACTGATGCCCGGACAGCGCAACCCCGTCCGCACCGCCGTGATCGGCCTGCTGGCGATCGTGCTCATCGTCGTGCTGGCCTTCAACGGTCCGGCGATCTTCGGCGGCGGCACCACGTACCGCGCCGAGTTCGGCGAGGCCGCCGGCCTCACCTCCGGTGACCTCGTCACCATCGCAGGCGTCGAGGCCGGGCGCGTCGGCTCCGTCGAGCTGGCCGGCGACCGGGTTCTCGTCACCTTCACGATTTCCGACGCCTGGGTCGGCGACCGGACCTCCGCCTCGATCGAGATCAAGACCCTGCTCGGCTCGAAGTACCTGGCGCTCGACCCGCAGGGCGACAACGCCCTCGAACCCGGCGGCGTGATCCCACTGGCCCGCACCGCGTCCCCGTTCGACGTGGTGGAGGCGTTCGACGGGCTCTCCGGCACGATCGACCAGCTCGACACGAAGCAGCTCGCGCAGAGCCTGACCACACTGGCCGACACGTTCCGCGACACCGCTCCCGAGGTCCGCGGCGCCCTCGACGGGCTCTCCCGCCTCTCCACCACCATCGCGAGCCGGGACGAGGAGATCCACAAGCTGCTCGAAGGCACCCACAAGCTCTCCGGCGTGCTTGCCGATCGGAACGACGAGTTCGAGAAGCTCCTCTCCGACGGCAACCTCCTGCTCTCCGAGCTCCAGAAGCGCAAGGAGGCGATCAGCGCACTGCTCGACGGCACGCGTGAGCTGTCGAAGCAGCTGCGGGGCCTGGTCGCCGACAACCGCGACCAGCTGCGGCCCACGCTGGAGAAGCTCGACAAGGTCGCTGCGCTGCTGCAGCGCAACCGGGACGCCCTCGACAACGGGCTGCGGCTCGAGGCGGTGTTCGTGCGGCTGTTCACCAACGCCGTCGGCAACGGCCGCTGGTTCGACAGCTACCTCTGCGGACTGCTGCCCCCGACCGCCGGCCCGATCAACCCGGGGGGGTGCTGAGGATGGGGCTCACCCTCACCGACCGCCGCCAGCTTCAGTTCACCGCGCTGGCGGCCGTGGTGGCCGTGCTGGTCGCCGGCGGGCTCTATCTCGTGCTCCAGCCGCCCGGACGGCTGGTCACGGCGTACTTCACGTCGGCGACGGCTCTGTTCGAGGACAACTCCGTGCGCGTGCTCGGTGTGCCGGTCGGCACGATCACCAAGGTCGAGCCGCAGGGCACACAGGTGCGGGTGGAGATGCGGATCACCGACGGCGAGCTCGAGCTCCCGGCCGACGTGCGCGCCGTCGTCGTCTCACCGAGCCTCGTCACGGGTCGCTACGTCCAGCTCACCCCCACCTACTCGGGTGGCCCGGAGCTGACCGACGGGGCCGTCATCCCGGTCGAGCGCACCGCCACCCCGCTCGGGGTGGACGACCTCACGCGCACGGCCACCGAGCTCTCGAAGGCACTCGGACCGGACGGGGTGAACGCCAAGGGGGCACTCTCCGACGCGCTCGACGTCGGGGCGGAGAACCTGGACGGCAACGGCCGGAAGCTCAACGACACGATCCACAACCTGGGCGAGCTGTCGGGAACGCTGGCCGACTCGCGCGAGGATCTCTTCGGCACCGTCACGGAGCTGCAGAAGTTCACCTCCATGCTCGCCGACAACGACGACCAGGTCCGGGAGTTCAACGGCAGGCTCGCGGACGTGTCGGGCTTCCTCGCCGACGAGCGGGGCGACCTCGGCAGCGCCGTCTCCGAGCTGTCGATCGCTCTCGGTGAGGTGGCCGACTTCGTGCGGGACAACCGGGGCGAGATCAAGTCCAACGTCGACAAGCTCACCGACGTCACCGCGGTGCTGGTCAAGCAGCAGAAGGCGCTGGCCGAGATCCTCGACATCGCCCCGGCGGGCCTGTCCAACCTCGCCAACACCTACAACGGCTCCTCGGGCACTCTCGACACCCGCGCCGACATCAACGAGCTGTCGCTGCCCCCGATCGTGCTGGTCTGCCAGGCGCTCAAGCGCGGCACGCCCGCCGACCTGCCGCCCACCCTCTCCGACACCTGCTCCCAACTCGGACCCGTGCTGTCCGGGGCCGTGCCGCTGCCGAGCCCCGCGCAGGTGCTCAACTCCCTGCAGTCCGGCCAGCTGCCGCCCGTGCCAGGGCTGGCGCTACCGACGGACCCGCCGCCGGCGCACGCGGGCGGTGACCGGTGATGGGCCGGGCGTCGCTCCGACTCGGTGCTCTCATCACCGTGGTCGCGCTGCTCACCAGCGGGTGCGGCGTGCTCTCCGGCGGCTTGCGCGGCGTCGACCTGCCGGGTGGTGCGGCCCTGGGCCCCGACCCGTACCGGCTCACGATCGAGTTCTCCGACGTCGTCGACCTCGTTCCCCAGTCGCTGGTCAAGGTCGACGACGTCTCCGTCGGCACCGTCACCGACATCAGCGTCAGCCCCACCTGGACGGCGATGGTGAGCGTGCTCGTCAACCGCGACGTTGCGCTGCCCGCCGACGCGCAGGCCCGGATCCGCACCACGAGCCTGCTGGGCGAGAAGTTCGTCGAGCTCTCGCGGCCGCAGGAAGCCCCGGGCGCGGTGTCGCCGCCACGGATCGCCGACGGTGCCACCATCCCGCTCGCCCGCACCAGCCGGGCGGCGGAGGTGGAGGAGGTACTCGGGGCGCTGTCGCTCCTGCTCAACGGCGGGGGCATCGCACAGATCCGGACGATCTCCAGCGAGCTCAACAAGGCGCTCACCGGCAACGAGCCCGAGATCCGCGCGCTGCTCGACGACCTGGACCATCTCGTCGGCGCGCTCGACGACCGCAAGACCGAGATCACGCGCGCGCTCGACGAGATCAACCGGCTGTCGTCCACGCTGGACGACCGCCGGGACCAGATCAAGACCGCGCTCGACGACCTCGCGCCCGGGCTCAAGGAGCTGGAGGCCCAGCGCGAGCAGCTCGTCGACATGCTTCAGGCACTCGACAGGCTCTCCGGCGTCGCCACCGACGTGATCAACCGCAGCCGGGACGACGTGCTCGCCGACCTCAAGCTGCTGCAGCCCATCCTGGGCAAGCTGGCCGAATCGGGCCCCGACCTGGTCAACTCGCTCGAGCTCCTGCCCACCTTCCCGTTCACCGACGGCTCGGTCGACGGCTTCGCAGGGGACTACGCCAACCTCTACGTGCGCGCCGATCTCGACCTCGGTCACGTCCTGCAGAACCTCGCGCGGTCCAACCAGCCCTTCCCCGGCCCGGACGGCCCGATCCCCGGGCTGCCGCCGACGGCCGAGCTGCTCGGCCCCCTGCTCGGCCCCATCGGCCCGGCGCTCCCGAAGGTCCCGCTGCTCGGCGACGACGGCCTGCTCCCGTTGCCAGGGCTTCCCGGCTCGCACCCACCCGACTCCGACCCGGACTCCGACCGTGACTCCGACTCGCCGGAGCCGCCGCCGACCTCCACACCTGAGACGAGCGAGGGCGGCGGCATCCTCGGTGGCCTGCTGGGAGGCGGCCGGTGATCACCAAGGCAGTACGGCTTCAGCTGATCGCGTTCCTCCTCGTGACCGCTCTCGGGGTGGGCTACGCGGGCTTCCGGTACGCGGGATTCGGCGATCTCTTCGGTGCCACGACGTATCCAGTGCGACTGCAGCTGGCCCAGTCCGGCGGCATCTTCACCGGCGCCGACGTGACCTACCGCGGGGTCAGCGTCGGCCGCGTCGGGCCGCTCACGCTGATCCCCGACGGCGTGGAGGCGCGGCTCGACATCAACCGTGACGCCCCGCCGATCCCCGCGGACCTGGACGCCGCGGTGCACAACCTCTCCGCGATCGGGGAGCAGTACGTCGACCTGCAGCCCACCAGCGACGGTGGCCCGCTGCTCGACGGCGGATCGGTGATCCCGATGTCGCGGACCAGCACCCCGGTGCCGATCGAGGATCTCGTCGTCAGCTTGGACGACTTCGTCCGGTCGGTGCCGCTGGATTCACTGCGCACCGTCGTCGACCAGCTGGGCGATGCCTTCGAGGGCACCGCGCAGCCCCTGCAGAAGATCCTGGACACCACCAACGCGTTCACCGCCGACGCCGTCGACGCGCTGCCGCAGACCCTGGCGCTCATCCACGACGGGCGCACGGTGCTCACCACCCAGAACGACGTGTCCGGGGACTTCAAGAGCTTCAGTCACGACTTGTCGCTGCTCGCCGACCAGCTCGCGACATCCGACCCCGATCTGCGCAGGCTGCTGGTCACCGGCCCGGATGTGTCGGACGAGGTGGTCGGCCTGCTCCGGGAGAGCGGTCCGGGGCTCTCCCAGCTCCTCGCCGACCTGCTCACGGTGTCGCGGGTCGCCGAGCCACGCCAGGACGGGCTGCGGCAGCTGCTCGTCACCTATCCCGGGCTGGCCTCGAACGGCTACACCGCGGTTCCCGACGACGGCACAGCCCACCTCGGCCTCGCCGTGAATGTCTTCGACCCGTTCCCGTGCACGCAGGGCTACGAGGACACACCACACCGGGCCGGGAGCGAGGTCGGTCCGGTCGCGCTCAACGAGGACGCCTACTGTGCGGAGCCGCCCGGGAGCCCGATCAACGTCCGGGGTGCCCAGAACGTCCCGCACGCAGCCACCCCGACGCCGCCTGCGGACGCCCCGGTCGGACCGCCCGGGCCGCTGCCCGCCGGATCGGCCCCCGTGGATTCGGCTCCCCCGCTGAGCTCCCTGGCCCAGATCCTGCTCAGCTGATCCGTCCCCCGACGGCTGGAGGTTCCATGACCGTTCTCGACGACCCGCCCACGGCCCCGTCAGCGCCTGCCCGGCCACGGAAGGCCACCACCCCGGTGCGGGTGCTCGCCGTGCTGGTGGCGGTGGCGGCGGTGGTCGCGGCCTTCTTCGGCGTGCGGTGGGCCCTCGCGCTCGGCGACGACGGCCTCGAACTGGCCCGCCAGCGCGATGCCGTGCTCCTCGACGCGCAGCAGGCGGCCATCAACCTCAACAGCCTCGACTTCACCCACGTCGACGCCGGACTCGACCTGTGGGAACAGACCTCCACCGGACCATTGCTCGACGAGTTCCGCGCCAACCGCGCCGAGTACTCCAAGGTCGTCACCGACTCCAAGCGCGTCACGACGGCCACCATCGCCGACGCCGCGGTGGCCGAGCTCGACGTCCGAGCCGGCACCGCCCGTGTGATCATCGGGGTGGACGTCAAGGTCGTTCCGCAAGGGCAGGACCCCGTGGTCACCCGCCAGCGGCTGCAGTTGGAGATGACCCGCACCGATGCCGGCTGGAAGGCGAGCAGGCTCGCCCCGGTCCGCTCCCCGGCAAGCTGAGAGCAGGAGTCGCTCACCATGCCCCCACGTCCCCGCACACCGCGCTCCCGGGTGAGCACGATCCGCCGCCCCCGGGTAGCCGGAACCGCACCCGCCGCGCAGCGCACCACCGCTGATCGCTCCATCCCGGACGACACACGCACCCGGCCCATCCCGCTCGGCTCCGGACCGGTCGCCGAGCCCTCGGCCCCGTCGGACCTGAGCGCACCGGGCCGCCGGCCGAAGGACCCGACAGCCGAGGAACCAGCGCCCGAGCAGCCGGCGCCCGGGACATCGGCGCCCGACGAGCCGACGACCGAGGAACGCGCGGTGACGCCGGCGGAGGAGCAGGCTGCCGATCTCGCGTCGGACAGCGGGGGCAAGCGGTCCTTGCGGGTGCCGCTGCTCGCCGCCGCGCTCGTGGTGCTCACCGGACTCGCTGTGTTCTTCGGCATCGAAGACGCCCACCTGCGCCACACCCCCGCCGCCGCCAACTCCGCCTTGGTCGACGTCGGAACCACAGCTGAGGTCTCGGGCCAGCTCACTGACGCGCTGCAGACCATCTACTCCTACGACTTCGCCCGGCTCGACGAGAACGAGCGCGCCGCCCGCGCCGTGATCACGCCGGAGTTCGCCGACCAGTTCAACCGGTTGTTCGCCCAGGTCCGCGACCTCGCACCGCAGCAACAGGCCGTGGTGTCGGCGACGGTCACGCTCTCCGCGGTCAAGGAGATCACCGGCGACCGGGCGGTGCTCGTGGCGTTCATGGACCAGCAGGCCACCCGGGCCGCTGCCGACGACGGCCAGCCCACCCAGCTCGCGGCGGCAGGCCGCCTGACCGTCACGGGGCAGAAGATCGACGGCCGCTGGAAGATCGCCGGCGTCGAGAGCAAATGAGGAGCAGATGAGGTGAGATCGACACCAACGCTCTAGATGCCGTGACCGAATCGCTCTGGCGTCCATCTCGCCCGCAGTCCGGGCCGACTCGGGAGCCCCGGCGCGGCGTCGTGACATACCGGTGTCGGCACGCACGTCACGTCGCGTATCCTGGTCAGCGGTTCCACCGAAGACCGCAGGTCTACGTCGTCGGCGAGTGATCGCCGGTGGCGTACGAAGGTTCCGCGACAGCGGGCGGCCCGCGCAGGAGGACGAGGTCATCGCGAGGTGCGCTGTCGCGCGCCATCTGCCACGCCCCGTGCGCTCCTGCGCCGGGGCGTTCGTCTTCTCCGGCTCCGTCGACGGTGGGTCAGTCACGTGCACGACCACCCGACAACCGAGAGGAGGCAAGGGATGGCCCGACCTGACAAGGTCGCGGCGGTCGACGAGATCGCCGATAAGTTCCGGGGCTCGTCCGCCTCGGTGGTCACCGAGTACCGCGGCCTCACCATGTCCCAGCTGACGACGCTGCGCCGCTCGCTGGGCGAGGGCGCCAGCTACCGCATCGCCAAGAACACCCTGGTGAAGCGGGCGGCCGAGAACGCCGGCCTGGATGGTCTCGAGGAGCTGCTCGTCGGCCCCACGGCGATCACCTTCATCACCGGCGAGCCCGTCGACGCCGCCAAGGCGCTGCGCGACTTCGCCAAGGCGAACCAGGCCCTGGTGATCAAGGGCGGCTTCATGGACGGTCGCACGCTGACCGTCGCCGAGGTCAACCAGCTTGCCGACCTGGAGTCGCGCGAGGTCCTGCTGTCGAAGCTGGCCGGCGCGATGAAGGGCACGATGGCCAAGGCTGCCGGCCTGTTCGCCGCCCCGGCGTCCCAGGTGGCTCGCCTGGCGCAGGCACTGGCCGACAAGCGCGCGGAGGAGGGCGGTGCGGCTCCGGCAGGTGCCGACGCCGATGCCACCGACGCCACCGAGGCTCCGGCGTCCGCCGATGCCTCCGAGGCTCCGGCTTCCGCCGAGAGCTGACCACCACCCCCCTGCGTAGGCACACCCCAAGAGAGGAAGCGCCACCATGGCGAAGCTGTCCACCGACGAGCTGCTCGAGGCCTTCAAGGACCTCACCCTCATCGAGCTCTCGGAGTTCGTGAAGAAGTTCGAGGAGACCTTCGACGTCACGGCCGCCGCCCCGGTCGCGGTCGCCGCCGGCCCGGCTGCTGCCGGCCCCGCCGCCGACGCCCCCGAGGAGAAGGACGAGTTCAACGTCGTCCTCGAGGCCGCTGGTGACAAGAAGATCCAGGTCATCAAGGTCGTCCGCGAGCTCGTCTCCGGCCTGGGCCTCAAGGAGGCCAAGGACCTCGTCGAGTCGGCCCCCAAGCCGATCCTCGAGGCTGTTCCGAAGGAGGCGGCCGACGCCGCCAAGGCCAAGCTCGAGGACGCCGGCGCCAAGGTCAGCCTGAGCTGATCACCGCACACCGGTAGCACCACGCCGAGGGGCGGCACCCGATCCGGGTGCCGCCCCTCGCGCGTGAGCGGCCCTTCCACGCGGGTTGCCGGATCACGGCCCGGGGTCGTCGGCCCGCCGTGCGGCAGCCAGGACGGCGAGCACCTCGGCGTCGGGGGTCTGGCCGAAGTCCCGGTACCAGCAGCTCACGGCCACCAGCACGGCCGGTGCCACCAGGGCCACGACGTCGTCGGCGGCACCTTCCGCTCGTATGAGGTCCGCTGTGCCCGCCCGGCCAACCGGCACGGCCAGCACCACGGAGCGCGGGCCGTCGTCGCGGAGGCGCCGTAGCGCGGCGCGCGCGGTCACCCCGGTGGCGAGCCCGTCGTCGACGAGCACCACGTCCCGGTCCGCGACGGGCACCGCGGCAGCCACCTCCCGGTACCGCCGCAGCTGCCGGCCCGCCTCCTCCTTCTCCCGTGCAACGGTCTCGGCCAGATCCGCGGCGGCCACGTGCGCGCGGCGGAGCGAGGCAGGGTCCCAGTTGACCGGGCCGTCGGCGGTCACCGCGCCGAGCCCCCACTCCGGCTGGGCGGGTGCGCCGATCTTGCGTGCGACCGCCACGTCGAGCGGAGCGTCGAGAGCCGTGGCCACGCCGGCCGCCACCGGCACCCCGCCCCTGGCCAGGCCCAGCACCACGGGGTCGCACCATTTCCGTACGCACAGGTCGGCGCCGAGCCGGTTGCCCGCCTCGGCGCGGTCGGCGAACACGGCTCGCCGCCTGCGCATCCTCATACGCCCCGAGTACCCGTCGGCACCGCGACATCGACATGCGTCGCTGTTCCGACGGGCTCCCGTTTCCGCGGGACCTGCGGCAGGTCGCGTACCACGAGCTTGTTTCTGGTTATGGAGGCCGTGATTATCGGGAGAGGGCGTAGACGCAAACGTTCTGCGGCCCTGGACGGGGGGAGAGCACGGATGGCCTGGATGCACGCGCCGCGCGGCGAGGGTCCGCAGCTGCGTTCGCCCGCCCCGGGCGCACCTTTGCCGAGGTCGGTGAACGGTCCGGCGAAGGTCTTGGCCTTGCAGCGGCTCGCGGGGAATCGCGCCGTCACGCAGATCCTCCGCCGCGAGGGCAGCGAGGAGGACGGGGTCGTGCCCGTCCAGCGCTCAGGCGACGATGACCGGTTCGTCGACGACGATCTCGCAGCCGACTACCGGGTATGGAGCGCCTGGGGGGCGGGGACTGCCGGGCCGAGTGCTGCAACGGCCGGGGCTGCCGGGCCCAGCGCCGGAACTGCGGCGGCGCCTCCTCGCCCGTGGGGCGCCATGGCCGACGCCGCTTCGGCGGGTCGCGCCGGCAACATGAGCGTGGGCGAAGCCCGGCGACTTTTCGACGGGGTCAAGGATCGCGAGTTCCTCAGCACGAAGGGATGGATGGAGGAGATCCCCTACGACCAGGCCGAACTCTACTGCGCGGACAGGGCGAGTCACATCGCTCTGCAACTCACGTCGGTCGGTGTGGCGTGCAAGAGGATCTTCGTGGTGAAGTCCCTGGCCGACGGTGCGCCGGGACTGTGGGTCAACTCGACGACGGCACCGGGCGCCCGGCCCGGACGTCCGGTCAAGCTCCCGTGGGAGTACCACGTGGCCGTCGCCGTCGACGTGCAGGACGATGCGGGCAGGCCAGCGGAGATGATCTTCGACCCGGCAGTTGATCCCGTAGGCCCGATCTTCCTGAACCAATGGTTACAGGCAGTGCACGCCGACACCGAAGCTCCCCGCATGAACCGGATCGGGGAGAGCCACGATGAGGCGACGGAGAGGCTCCAGCAGCTTCACGCGGAGGATCCGAGCAGGCCGGTGAACGGACTCGGCTTTCCTCTCGGCTCCACCTGGGTCCTTGCCACGGAGCCGGGGGCCGTGAACATCCCCAAGATCGACAAATCGGGAAACCCCCAGTCCTATCCGTTGTCGATGGATGGGATGTCCTCGGACTTCCGCAACTGGCGCGAGGAGCTCGAGGGGCAGGTGGAGAACTCGCACAAGGCGCGCGAGGAGAGGGAGCAGTGGGAGCGGGAGCGAGCGTCCCAGTGGTATCGACGCCTCCTGGCCCGTGGCACCTCGTCGGGGTCGGACGGGCCCGCGGAGCTCTCTTCGAGCGTCGCCCCCGGAGGCGGGACGCCGGGTGGCCCGGCGTCCCTCCGTTGGCCTCCGAACAGCGCCCTTGCGCTCCGCCGGCTGCCGAACGACGTGCTCGTTCCGAACCGGCGCCCTCAAGGCCCTGGTCCTGCCGCGGGTTCCGAGCGCAATGTCTACGAGATGGAGTGGCGGGGGGAGCAGCAGCCTGCTCCCGGTCGCACCACGCGGCGAGGCACATGGCTTCGCCGGTGGCGGCGGGGCCTGCCGTGATGCGTGACGATCGGCGGCCCCGCCAGGGAGATCAGGCGTGCTGCGGGCGGAGTGCTGCGTCTCAGGCCTGCTCGCGCGTGCGCAGCTCCCGACGCAGGAGCTTGCCCGTCACCGTCTTCGGAATCTCGTCCAGGAACTCGACCTGGCGGGGGTACTTGTAGGCCGCCATCCGTTCCTTGGCGAACGCGATGAGCTCCTCCGCGGTCACCGACCGGCCCGGCCGCAGGCTGACGAACGCCTTGACCGTCTCGCCCCGGTACTCGTCCGGGACGCCCACCACCGCGGCCTCCCGCACCGCCTCGTGCTCGTAGAGCACGTCCTCGACCTCGCGCGGCCATACCTTGTAGCCGCCCGCGTTGATCTGATCCTTCTTACGGTCGACGATGTAGAACCAGCCACGGTCGTCCATATAACCGACGTCGCCGGTGTGCAGGGCGCCCTTCGGGATGGCGGACGCGGTCTCGTCGGGCTTGTTCCAGTAACCCGCGACGACCTGCGGCCCCGTCGTGACGATCTCGCCGATCTCCCCCGGCGGGAGGTCCTCGCCGTCGTCGCCGACGATGCGCACCACTGTGTTGTAGATGGGCACGCCGACCGACAGCGCACCCGACGCCTTGTCCACCGGGGCCTCGACGCCTTCCGGCACGCCGTGCGACGGGGACGTGGTCTCCGTGAGGCCGTAGATGTTGTGGATGTACTGCCCGAAGGCCGAGGAGAACGCCGTGACGGTCGACGGCGGGATGGGTGCCCCGCCCGACCAGATCTTCGTCAGCGACGCCAGCGCCTCGCGGTCCGCGTTGGGAGCGTTCATCAGGGCGATGAACACCGTGATGGACCCGACCGTGAACGTCGGGCGCTCGTCGCGGATGGTCTCGATCGCCAGCGAGGGCTCGAAGCGGCAGAACAGCACGAGTGGCGCCCCGAGCAGCAGCGAGAGCGTGACGTGGGCGATGAGGCCGGTGATGTGGAAGAGCGGTGCCACGCCCAGCACGACGTCGTCCTGCCCGAGACCGCACCACTGCCGGTAGGCCTGGCTGTTGAACACCACGTTGCCGTGGGTGTTCATCGCGCCCTTCGGCGGGCCCGTGGTGCCAGAGGTATAGGTCAGGAACGCGGTGTCGTCGGGGGAGAAGGACACCGACGGTGGCCGCTGCCCGCGGAACCGGTCGATCAGCCCCGCCATGTCGACGGTGCCGGGCAGCTCCGTCCGCTCGATCCCGCCGAGGATCCGGGCATCGTCGCGGGCCTGGTACTCCAGCTCCGACGTGGTGATCACCGTGGCCACGTCGGTGCGGTCCACCACCGCGGCCGCGACGTCGCGGTACAGGCCCTCCAGGCACACCAGCACCGTGGAGCCCGAGTCGCGCAACAGAAGGTCCAGCTCACGTGCCCGGTTCATCGGGTTGACGGAGACGGCGATGCCGCCTGCCTTCCAGGTGCCCACCATCGCGATGACGAACTGCGGCACGTTCTGCAGGTACAGCGCCACCCGGTCGCCTGCGGAGAACCCGGAGTCGAGTAAGCCCACCGCGAACGCGTCGGAGAGCTCGTCGAGCTCGCGCAGGGTGATCCGGCCGTCGAAGTAGCGGATGATGTCGCCGTCGGGGTTGCGCCCCACCGCCGCCCGGAACATCGCCAGTGCGTCGGTGAACTCGGGTTCGATGTCGTGCGGCTGCCCGTCGGCGTAGAGCGGGAGCCACGGCCTCTCGTCGTAAGTGGCCATGTCAGCGGATCGCCACCGGGTTCACCGGTGCGCCGGTGCCGTTGACGATCTTGAGCGGGGCCGCCACGTAGAAGAAGCTCCAGCGGCCGTCGGCGGCGCAGGCATCGGCCAGGTCGTCGAGCCAGGCGATCTCGGTGAGCGCAACGCCGAGGTTGCGCATCAGCGCGCAGTGCAGCGGGAGCGCGATGCCCGAGCCCGGCTCGTAGGTCACCTCGTTCGCGATGGTGTCGGTGACGAGATTGGGGATCTCGCGCTCCTTGAACCAGTCCACAAGTTCACGCGAGTAGGTGAGCCCCGGCTCGTTGAAGCCGTCGTAGAACTGCTCCTTGTCGTTGAGCTCGTACCAGTACTTCATGAAGCCGGTACGGACGCAGAGCACGTCGTGCGGCTCGATGGTGACGCCCTGGGCCTTGGCCGCGGCCTCCAGGTCGTCGTGGTCGAACGTCTCGCCCTTGTCCAGCCAGTCCTTGCCGCGGTGGCGCGCCATGTCCACCAGCACCCCGCGCCCCACCACGCCCTTCTCCGCGATCGGTAGCACGGAGGCCTTGTCCATCGCACCCACGGTGGATCGGGCGTCGTAGCCGTTCCAGAGCTTGCCGTCGTACCAGACGTGCCCCAGTGCGTCGTACTGCGTGGAGCCCTGCAGGAAGATCTGGGCCGTGTCGTCGGCGTAGTGCAGGCCGCCGGGGAACTGTGGGGCGCCGTCGCCGTCCCACGTGCTCTCGTCCATGACGTTCTGCCGCTTGATGCTCTCCCGCCCCGGCCACAGTGGGTCGCCCGGGCCCTCGGTGCGGCCCATGTGGATCTGCAAGGTGAAGACCTCGCCCGTGCGCACCTGCTGCACGCCGCGGAGCACCTCGCCGGCGTCGAGGTAGTTGAGGGCCCCCAGCTCGTCGGCCGGGCCCCACCGGCCCCAGTTCGACGGGGCATCGGCACCCAGCAGATCAGCCATCGAGGGGGTGTCGGACATCGTTGTCTCCTCACCGGGGGGTGACCCCGTCGGCCGGCGACGCCGGCCCTTGCCGTCGTCCAGGACGCGAACCTGATCGCGGATCGAGCCTCTGGCGGGCGCAGCGGTGTGTCAAGGACCACCCGACCGGGTGGAGGGGCCCACATCCGGGTGCGGGCGGCAGACGTGCCAGACTTGGTCGACGGACGGTCGGTTCAGCGGCCTCCCATGTGCCCCATGGCCACCAAATGCGACGTCTTCGCCGGTCATCCCGCGAAAAGGACCATTTACCGCCGCGTAGAGTCTTGACGCCGTGCGCCGGTCAGGTCACTCTTAGGTCTCGATGGTTGTCTCGGTGACCTGTCTCGACAGCCGCTGCGTTTGCAGCTAGACTGCCTCTTTGCGCTGCCCTCGTCCAGCCTCGCGTGCGCTCAGATGGAGTTCCCCCACCGGGAGTCCGCCCCAAGTGCTCGCGCGCGTCTGGTCGGGGGCTGCGCATGACAACAGACGGCGTGCCCCGGATCCCGCATCCGCGAGCCCGATCGCCCCGGACCTCCCGCCCGGGTCGGACGAGCAGACGGTAGCGCGCGGGAGCCGGTGCCCGCCAGACGAGAGCGCAGTTCTCGGAAGGACGCATCTTGGCTTCGTCCCGCGCCACCAGCCCCCTCGCGACCCACGTGCCGGCTGCCGTCTCGGCCAACCCGAGCTTCCCCGGGGCACCCACCCGGGTCACCTTCGCGAAGATCCGCGAGCCCCTCGAGGTGCCCGATCTCCTCGATCTGCAGATTCAGTCGTTCGAGTGGCTGGTCGGCAACGAGGCCTGGTTCCAGCGACGGATCGATGCCGGCGACGAGAATCCGATGGGTGGCCTGGAGGAGATCCTCACGGAGATCTCTCCGATCGAGGATTTCTCCGGCTCGATGTCGCTGTCCTTCTCCGACCCCCGCTTCGACGAGGTCAAGGCCTCCGTCGAGGAGTGCCGGGACAAGGACATGACCTACGGTGCCCCGCTGTTCGTCACCGCGGAGTTCACCAACAACACCACCGGCGAGATCAAGAGCCAGACGGTGTTCATGGGTGACTTCCCGGTGATGACGGACAAGGGCACGTTCATCATCAACGGCACCGAGCGTGTCGTCGTCTCCCAGCTCGTCCGGTCGCCCGGCGTCTACTTCGATCACAGCATCGACAAGACGACGGAGAAGGACGTCTACTCGGTCAAGATCATCCCGAGCCGGGGTGCATGGCTGGAGTTCGACGTCGACAAGCGCGACACCGTCGGTGTCCGCATCGACCGCAAGCGCCGCCAGCCGGTCACCGTGCTGCTCAAGGCACTGGGCTGGACCGCCGAGCAGATCCAGGCTCGCTTCGGGTTCTCCGAGACGATCATGGCCACGCTCGAGAAGGACCACACCGCCGGGCAGGACGAGGCGCTGCTCGACATCTACCGCAAGCTTCGCCCGGGCGAGCCGCCCACCCGCGAGAGCGCGCAGACCCTGCTGGAGAACCTGTTCTTCAAGGACAAGCGCTACGACCTCGCCAAGGTCGGCCGCTACAAGGCCAACAAGAAGCTCGGTCTCACGATCGAGACCTCGGTCGGCACGCTGACCGAGGAGGACATCGCCACCACCATCGAGTACCTCGTCCGGCTCCACGCCGGTGAGACCACGATGACGGTCGGCGCCGATGCCGAGGGCAACGGCGGCATCGAGGTCCCCGTCGAGACCGACGACATCGACCACTTCGGCAACCGGCGGCTGCGTACGGTCGGCGAGCTCATCCAGAACCAGGTCCGTGTGGGCCTGTCCCGGATGGAGCGCGTCGTCCGCGAGCGGATGACCACGCAGGACGTCGAGGCGATCACGCCGCAGACCCTGATCAACATCCGCCCGGTCGTGGCGGCGATCAAGGAGTTCTTCGGCACGTCGCAGCTGTCGCAGTTCATGGACCAGCACAACCCGCTGGCCGGCCTCACGCACAAGCGCCGCCTGTCGGCGCTGGGCCCCGGCGGTCTGTCCCGTGAGCGTGCGGGCTTCGAGGTCCGCGACGTGCACCCCAGCCACTACGGCCGGATGTGCCCGATCGAGACCCCTGAGGGTCCGAACATCGGCCTGATCGGCTCGCTGGCCACGTTCGCGCAGGTCAACCCGTTCGGGTTCATCCAGACCCCGTACCGGAAGGTCGACAACGGCCGGGTCACCGAGCAGATCGACTACCTGACCGCCGACGAGGAGGACCGCTTCATCATCGCGCAGGCCAACGCGCCTCTCGACGATGACGGCAACTTCCAGGAGGAGCGCGTCCTCGTCCGCCGCAAGGGCGGCGAGGTCGACTTCATCTCCCCGACGGGCGTCGACTACATCGACGTCTCGCCTCGGCAGATGGTGTCGGTCGCCACGGCCCTGATCCCGTTCCTCGAGCACGACGACGCCAACCGCGCGCTCATGGGTGCCAACATGCAGCGCCAGGCGGTGCCGCTGCTGCGCAGCGAGTCGCCGCTGGTGGGCACGGGCATGGAGCTGCGTGCCGCGGTCGACGCCGGTGACGTGCTCGTCGCCGACAAGGCGGGTGTGGTCGAGGAGCTCTGCGCCGACTACATCACGGTCATGGCCGACGACGGCACGCGCACCACGTACCGGCTGAACAAGTTCCGCCGGTCCAACCAGGGCACGTGCAACAACCAGAAGCCGATCATCGACGAGGGCGACCGCGTCGAGGCCGGCCAGGTCATCGCCGATGGGCCGTGCACCGAGAACGGTGAGATGGCCCTGGGCAAGAACCTGCTCGTGGCGATCATGCCGTGGGAGGGCCACAACTACGAGGACGCGATCATCCTCTCGCAGCGCCTGGTGCAGGACGACGTGCTCACGTCGATCCACATCGAGGAGCACGAGATCGATGCCCGCGACACCAAGCTGGGCGCCGAGGAGATCACCCGGGACATCCCGAACGTCTCCGAGGAGGTGCTCGCCGACCTCGACGAGCGCGGAATCATCCGCATCGGCGCCGAGGTGCAGCCGGGCGACATCCTGGTCGGAAAGGTCACGCCGAAGGGCGAGACCGAGCTGACCCCGGAGGAGCGCCTGCTGCGCGCGATTTTCGGTGAGAAGGCGCGCGAGGTGCGCGACACCTCGCTGAAGGTGCCGCACGGCGAGAACGGCAAGGTCATCGGCATCCGGGTCTTCTCCCGCGACGACGAGGACGAGCTGGCTCCCGGCGTCAACGAGCTGGTGCGCGTCTACGTGGCCCAGAAGCGCAAGATCCAGGACGGCGACAAGCTCGCCGGCCGCCACGGCAACAAGGGCGTCATCGGCAAGATCCTTCCCGCCGAGGACATGCCGTTCATGGAGGACGGCACCCCGGTCGACATCATCCTGAACACCCACGGTGTGCCGCGACGGATGAACATCGGCCAGGTGCTGGAGACCCACCTCGGGTGGATCGCCAAGTCCGGATGGGAGATCGAGGGCAAGCCCGACTGGGCGTCGAAGATGCCCGAGGAGCTCTACACCGTGCCCGCCGGCACGAAGACGGCCACGCCGGTCTTCGACGGCGCCAAGGAGAACGAGATCACCGGTCTCCTCGGCTCCACGCTGCCCAACCGTGACGGCGAGCGGATGGTCAAGTCCGACGGAAAGGCCCAGCTGTTCGACGGGCGTTCCGGGGAGCCGTACCCGTTCCCGGTGGCCGTCGGCTACATGTACATCCTCAAGCTGGCCCACCTCGTGGACGACAAGATCCACGCCCGGTCCACCGGTCCGTACTCGATGATCACGCAGCAGCCCCTGGGCGGTAAGGCCCAGTTCGGTGGCCAGCGGTTCGGCGAGATGGAGTGCTGGGCGATGCAGGCCTACGGCGCGGCCTACACGCTGCAGGAACTGCTCACGATCAAGTCCGACGACGTCGTCGGCCGAGTGAAGGTGTACGAGGCCATCGTCAAGGGCGAGAACATCCCCGAGCCGGGAATCCCGGAGTCGTTCAAGGTGCTGCTGAAGGAGCTCCAGTCGCTCTGCCTGAACGTCGAGGTGCTCTCGAGCGACGGCGCGGCGATCGAGATGCGCGACACCGACGACGAGGACCTCGAGCGGGCCGCGGCGAACCTGGGCATCAACCTGTCCAGCCGTCCCGGTTCCGACTCGATGACCGTCGACGACGTCGTCAACTGATCCCCGCCCAGAGCCGAATAACGAACGAAGGACACGAATTTGCTCGACGTCAACTTCTTCGACGAGTTGCGCATCGGCCTGGCCACCGCTGAGGACATCCGACAGTGGTCCCACGGCGAGGTGAAGAAGCCCGAGACCATCAACTACCGCACCCTCAAGCCGGAGAAGGACGGGCTCTTCTGCGAGAAGATCTTCGGTCCCACCCGCGACTGGGAGTGCTACTGCGGTAAGTACAAGCGCGTCCGCTTCAAGGGCATCATCTGCGAGCGCTGCGGCGTGGAGGTCACGCGCGCCAAGGTGCGTCGTGAGCGGATGGGCCACATCGAGCTGGCCGCCCCGGTCACGCACATCTGGTACTTCAAGGGTGTGCCGAGCCGCCTGGGCTACCTGCTCGACCTGGCGCCCAAGGACCTCGAGAAGATCATCTACTTCGCGGCCTACGTCATCACCTCGGTGAACAAGGAGCTGCGCCACACCGACATGTCCACGCTCGAGAACGAGATGAGCGTGGAGCGCAAGCGGGTGGAGCAGCGCCGCGACGCCGACCTGGAGGCGCGGGCCCAGAAGCTCGAGGCCGACCTGGCCGAGCTGGAGGCGGAGGGCGCCAAGAGTGACGTCCGCCGCAAGGTCAAGGAGGGTGGCGAGCGCGAGATGCGCCAGCTCCGTGACCGTGCCCAGCGCGAGCTGGACCGGCTCGAGGAGATCTGGACCACCTTCTCGAAGCTCGACGTGCAGCAGCTGATCGCGGACGAGGGGCTCTACCGCGAGCTCTACGACCGCTACGGCGACTACTTCACGGGGGCGATGGGCGCCGAGGCGATCCAGACCCTGCTGCAGAACTTCGACATCCCGGCCGAGGCCGAGAACCTGCGGGAGACAATCCGCAGCGGCAAGGGGCAGAAGAAGCTCCGCGCCCTCAAGCGCCTCAAGGTCGTCGCGGCGTTCCAGACCACGGGCAACAGCCCGATGGGCATGGTGCTCGACTGTGTCCCGGTCATCCCGCCGGACCTGCGCCCGATGGTGCAGCTCGACGGTGGCCGCTTCGCCACGTCCGACCTGAACGACCTGTACCGCCGGGTCATCAACCGCAACAACCGCCTCAAGCGACTGATCGACCTCGGCGCGCCCGAGATCATCGTCAACAACGAGAAGCGGATGCTGCAGGAGGCCGTCGACGCGCTGTTCGACAACGGCCGTCGCGGCCGTCCGGTCACCGGACCGGGCAACCGCCCGCTCAAGTCGCTGTCCGACCTGCTCAAGGGCAAGCAGGGCCGGTTCCGCCAGAACCTGCTCGGCAAGCGCGTCGACTACTCCGGCCGTTCGGTCATCGTGGTCGGCCCGCAGCTGAAGCTGCACCAGTGCGGCCTGCCCAAGCAGATGGCGCTGGAGCTGTTCAAGCCGTTCGTCATGAAGCGGCTGGTCGACCTCAACCACGCGCAGAACATCAAGTCCGCGAAGCGCATGGTCGAGCGTGGCCGCTCGCAGGTGTGGGACGTGCTGGAGGAGGTCATCTCCGAGCACCCGGTGCTGCTGAACCGTGCACCGACCCTGCACCGCCTCGGTATCCAGGCCTTCGAGCCGCAGCTGGTGGAGGGCAAGGCCATCCAGCTGCACCCGCTGGTCTGCGAGGCGTTCAACGCCGACTTCGACGGTGACCAGATGGCGGTGCACCTGCCGCTGTCGGCCGAGGCGCAGTCCGAGGCCCGGGTCCTGATGCTGTCCAGCAACAACATCCTGTCGCCCGCCTCCGGGCGGCCGCTGGCGATGCCGCGTCTGGACATGGTCACGGGCCTGTTCCACCTCAGCCGGCAGCGCGACGACGCCACGGGCTCCGGCCAGGTGTACTCCTCGCCGGCCGAGGCGATCATGGCCTACGACCGCAAGGCACTCCACCTGCAGGCGCCGATCAAGATCCGGCTCACCGACGCGGTTCCGCCCGCGGACGTCGCCGCGAAGCTGGGTGCCGACGGCTGGCAGCCGGGCTCACCGTGGCTCGCCGAGACCACGCTGGGCCGGGTGCTGTTCAACGAGCTCCTGCCGAGCGACTATCCGTTCGTCAACGAGCAGCTGCCGAAGAAGCGTCAGGCCGCGATCATCAACGACCTGGCCGAGCGCTACTCGATGACCGAGGTCGCGCAGGTGCTCGACCGCCTCAAGGACGCCGGCTTCTACTGGGCCACGCGGTCCGGTGTCACCATGGCCGTCTCCGACGTCGTGGTGCCGCCGAACAAGCAGCAGATCCTCGACGGCTACGAGGTCAAGGCCGACCAGGTCAACAAGCGCTACCAGCGGGGCGCCCTGTCCCACCAGGAGCGCAACGACGAGATGGTCAAGATCTGGAGCCAGGCCTCCGAAGAGGTGGCCAGGGCGATGGAGGAGAACTTCCCCGAGGACAACCCGATCCCGACGATCGTGAAGTCGGGCGCGGCGGGCAACATGACCCAGGTCCGGCAGCTCGCCGGTATGCGTGGTCTGGTGGCCAACCCGAAGGGTGAGTACATCCCCCGTCCGATCAAGGCCAACTTCCGTGAGGGCCTGTCGGTGCTGGAGTACTTCATCTCCACGCACGGCACCCGCAAGGGTCTGGCGGACACCGCGCTGCGCACGGCCGACTCGGGTTACCTGACCCGTCGTCTGGTGGACGTGTCGCAGGACGTCATCGTCCGCGAGGTCGACTGCGGCACCGAGCGCAGCATCACGATGCCCGTCACGGAGGAGACCAGCGACGGTCGCCTCATCCCGCACCGCTACCTGCGCACCTCGGTGTACGCCCGCTCGTCCGCCGAGGACGTCGTGGGGCCCGACGGCGAGTTCGTCGTCCGGCGGGGCGACGACCTGGGTGACCCCGCCCTCGACGCACTGGTTGCGGCCGGTGTCCGGCAGATCAAGGTGCGCAGCGCCCTGACCTGCGCGTCGGCCACCGGTATCTGCGGCATGTGCTACGGCCGCTCGATGGCCACCGGCAAGCTGGTGGACGTCGGTGAGGCGGTCGGCATCGTCGCGGCGCAGTCGATCGGTGAGCCCGGCACCCAGCTGACGATGCGTACCTTCCACACCGGTGGTGTGGCGGGCGACGACATCACCACTGGTCTGCCCCGCGTGCAGGAGCTCTTCGAGGCTCGCGTCCCGAAGGGCAAGGCGCCGATCGCCGACGTCGACGGCCGCATCGCGATCGAGGACGGCGACCGCTTCTGGAAGATCACCCTCACCCCGGACGACGGCGGCGAGGAGATCGTCTACGAGAAGCTGTCGAAGCGGCAGTGGCTGGCCATGACCACGGTCGACGGCCAGGAGCGCCCGCTCTCCGACGGCGACCACGTGCACGTGGGCCAGCTGCTCCTCGAGGGCACGGCCGACCCGCACGAGGTGCTGCGTGTCATGGGCCCGCGCGAGGTGCAGCTGCACCTGGTGCGTGAGGTGCAGAAGGTGTACCGCACGCAGAGCGTGGACATCCACGACAAGCACATCGAGGTCATCGTCCGCCAGATGCTGCGGCGGGTCACGATCATCGACTCCGGCTCCACCGAGTTCCTGCCCGGCGCCCTCGCCGAGCGGGCGGAGTTCGAGACGCAGAACCGCCAGGTGGTGGCCGAGGGCGGCGAGCCGGCCTCGGGTCGCCCGGTCCTCATGGGGATCACGAAGGCCTCGCTGGCCACGGAGTCGTGGCTGTCCGCGGCCTCGTTCCAGGAGACCACCCGGATCCTCACCGATGCCGCGATCAACGGAAAGCGCGACAAGCTCGTCGGGCTGAAGGAGAACGTGATCATCGGCAAGCTGATCCCGGCCGGTACCGGCATCAACCGGTACCGCAACATCCAGGTCCAGCCCACGGAGGAGGCCCGCGCGGCCGCCTACGCGCTGCCGAGCTACGACGACGGCTACTACAGCCCCGATGTGTTCGGCACGGGCACCGGTGCCGCGGTGCCGCTGGACGACTACGACTTCGGACGCGACTACCGGTAACCGGTAGGCGCATCGGGCCCTCCGCGACGGCGGAGGGCCCGATGCCGAAGGCAGGTCCCGAACGGGGCCGGATACCGCTCTCCCGTGGCGGTGTCCGGCCCCGTTCTTTTGTTCGGATGCACACAGTTCGGTCTCTACGCTGCGGCGTCCTCCTGGCGAGCCATGAGAGTTGCTGAGCGCGAGATCCTCATCACCAGCGATCTCCCGTGCACCGTGCTCGTGGACCCTCAGCCCCGGCGCCGATACTTCGCTGTATCGCGACGAGCCACGTGAATCCACCAGCCGCGCATCCGGTTCGTCTTTCGCAGGCCTTGCTGAGCACGGGATACATCGTCTTGATCGAATCAATCGGCGATTCCTCTGGAAGGCGCCGATGACAAACTTCTTCTCTCTGAACCCGCAAGAGCGGGTGCGACCGCTCGGCCCGCAAAAGCCGCTCGGACACCAAGAGTGCCGACGATGATCACGATGAGAGCGATCAACACGAATAGCAACAAGGCCGACAATGACCGCTATCAGCACGATCGGCCCAATGACCATGACAACAGCATGGAAGGGCGCCTGCCAATAATCGATTGTGTTGTAGATCACGGGCCAATCTTTGAACTTGGCTGGTGTCCGCGGCGTCCATGAGGTTTCCGTAGAGCAGGGTAATGACGTGATCGGATTCGCCGACCGCACCGCCGACCCATGGGTTCTGGCCGGGTGCGGCGACGAGTTGAGTCCGCTCGCACGGCGTGGGGTGCCGATCAAGGCAGGTTTCCGGTGTCGTCCGAACAATTCGAGGGACGTCTCATGATTAGAGTGGATGTGTTCGCGCTGTGTCCGATCTATCGAATGGGGCTGGTCCATCTCCTGCGGCAGGCGGGCATTTCCGTGCTGGTGGCGGAGACATCGCCCGGAGAGGGGGACCCGTCGATCTTTGCCAATGCGGTGATCATCGACGCAGAGACGTTGGACCTGGGGCCTCACCTGCACTTCGTCGCTCCGAGGTGGGCGGACACCCCGGTCCTCGTGGTCAACGCAGAGCCGTCGCTGCTGGTTGACGGCGTATCCGCCATCGTCGAGAAGGGCGTGTCGTGCGACCGCGTCGTCGACGCGGTCTGCGAGGTCGTCGCGGGCGCAGGAACGATGAACTTCGCGCCCGCTGCGAGCGAAGCCGCGATCACGCGGCGGCCTGCGGCCGAGGGCGACCTCGCAGGTCGGACGCTGTCCACGCGCGAATCTCAGGTCCTGACGCACATTGCGCACGGGCTGACCCACGGCCAGATCGCGAGCCGGTTGCGGATCAGTCCGCACACTGTGGACACCTACGTGAAGCGCATCAGGGCCAAGCTCGGTATCGGCAACAAAGCTGAGCTGACCAGGTTCGCTCTCCTGCGTGGCGCGTCCGGGGTCACGGTCTGAGGCCGCGGCGACAACCACGCGCCGCTCGCGGTCCCACCGTTGCCCGGCCGAGCTCGCCCGGTCCGATGGGCGGGAGCGAAGGAATCTACTCGACCTCGGTCGGGCTGCGCCCGTCTACTCGCCGGAGCAGAGTGCCGGCGGTGGTGTGCGCCGCCGTCTCCACAGCATCGGGAATGCGTAGCCGTTCATCCAGGTCGACCGTGCGCTCGCCCGGGGCTTATCCGGTCATGCCCGTGCTCGGATACTCGGGCTCGTGCGGCTGAGACCAAGTGGCGTGCAACGACTTCCACGAGTGCTGCTCCATGCAATGCCCCGACGTACAGCGGAAGGTCCGGAGCATGACTGACATTGCGATAACCGACTCGGAGGTGACCGAGGCCGTGCAACGGATCCTGAGCGAGGTGCTCGGGATCGAAGATGCGGACCTGACGCAGAGTTTCCACCATTTGGGCGGTGACTCATTGCGTGCGCTGAAGGCCGCCGGGCGGATCGCGTTCGAGTTCAACGCGGCGGCCGCGATGGACGGGACAATTCTCGAGGCGCTGCTCGACGGCACGACCGGGGAGGCGCTCGCCCGGATCGTGCTGGATTCCCTGGAACAGGAGGTCGCCGGCGAGTTCGAGGATGCGCCGTCGACGGAATTGTCCTTCGGCGAGGAGCGGCTCTGGACGGCCCACCAGTATCAGCGGGAGCGTTCGACCTATCACTCCGTCGGTGGTTTCCGGGTGACGGGGATGCTCGATCTCGCCGCGCTCGATCGGGCCGTGCGGGCTCTTGTCGATCGGCATCCGGCGTTGCGGACGCGATATGCGCCGGACCATCCTGCGGTCGATCGAGATGGTCCCGCAGGGTCGTCGGTCGATGTCGTGCATCATCGCGAGGTCGTACCGTGGTCGGAGGCCGAGGCAGCGGCCGAACGCGGTATCCAGGAGCCGTTCGACCTGACCAGCGGCCGCCTGTTGCGGGTGCGCACATGGCGCACAGGTGAGCGGGAGTGGCTGTTGCAGGTGATCCTGCATCACATTGCGATCGACGGCTGGTCGATGGACATCATCTATCGCGAACTGGCCGCGCTGTACGCCGGCGATCATCCGGGCCCCGGAGAATCCGTCGACTACCGCGATTTCGCGCAGTGGCAACGGAGCTCGACAGGGATGGAGGCCGAGGCGGAAGCGTGGGCCGCGCGGCTGCTGCCACTACCCGATCGGATCGAACTCGGCAACGGGCGCAGGCGCCGACCCACCCGATCGCTGGAGGGGCAGGTGCTCTACACCGATCTGCCGCCGGAGATCGGGGACAAGCTGGCCACGCTGGCCGAGGAGTCGCGGACCTCGCTGTTCGTCGTGCTGCTCGCGCTGTTGCATGTGTGCCTGGCGCGGCGGACCCGGCAGTGGGATGCGCTGATAGGAACGGTCGTCGCGGGTCGCAGCCGACCGCAGGACCACGCGACTGTCGGCTACTTCACCAACACCGTGCCGGTGCGTGCCACGGCGTCGCCCGACGCCACGTTCGGCGAGCTGATCGAATCGCTGCGCGAGGAGTGGCGATATGTGTTCACCCATCAGGAGGTGCCGCTCGAGGAGCTCGCGGTTCGTACCCGTCGAGCCCCGGACCCGGCACGCACCCCGCTGGTGGACGTCGTCATGGTTTTGCAGAACAACGACGATGTGCCGCTGATGCTTGCGGATTGTGTCGCGGAGCCGTTGTGGATGCACACGGGTACGGCCAAGTTCGATCTCATGCTCGAAGCCATCCGTGTTTCCGGAATACTGCATTTGAGCTGGGAGTACGCCACCGAGGTGCTCACCGCCGAAGAGGTGACTGAACTCGGGGCCGCATTCGAGCGGCTCGCGTCGGCGCTCCCGGAAGACGGAAACATCACCCTGCGCGAGTTGCTGCGCCCGACCCGGGCTGAGCTCGCGCGGATCGACAGTATCGACGTCGCCGGCTCGCCGGATGCCGATATCTGCGGCTTGTTCGAGACGATCGTCGCCCGCCAGGCGGACGATATTGCGCTGTACGGAACGACGTCCGACGTGACTTTTCGCGAGCTGGGAGAATTGCGCGATCGGGTCGCCGGATGCCTCGTCGAGAGCGGGGTGACTCCCGGTGATGTTGTTGCCGTCGATGTCCCGGATTCGGCGCTGTCCATGGCCGCGATGCTTGCGACCTGGTCGGTGGGCGCGGTCGTGGTGATGATCGATGCGGGATGGTCCGGTTGGCAGCGCGACCGGCTGATGAGCGCGTGCCGACCCACGGTCCTCATCGGTGGGCGAGAGACGAATCCGCAAGGACCTGTGGTGATCTCCGCCGGGGACGTGGCGGTCGCGTCGCCGTGCACCGTCGCGCCGGTGAGGCGCCGGCCCGACGATCCGACATGGCTGATCGCCGATCTCGGCGCCGCAGGCAAGCCCGAGGTGGTGGCGGGCAGCCATCGCGGCCTGCTCGACCGCTGCACCTGGACGTGGAACACCTTCCCCTACGAGGCGGGGGACGTCGCCGTGGTGCACGGTCTTCCGAGCCCGGTCGACGCGATCGCCGAGACACTCGCGCCTCTCCTGGCCGGGGTTCCCCTCGCCGTACTGCCCGAGACGGCGGCATCCGATGCCCGCACGACCGCCGAGTGGGTGCGCCGGTACGGGGGAACGAGATTGCTGGTGACGCCGTCGCTGATGTGGACGATGCTGCACTCGCTCCCCGAGGTGTCCGTGGCACTGGCGACCCTGCGCGTATGCGCCTTCACCGGCGAGGAGCTCGATGCCGATCTGCTGGGTCGGGTCCGAGAGGCGCTGCCGGGATGTCGGTTGGTCAATCTGTACGGACGCTCGGAGACAACGGGATACGTCGCCTACTCCGAGGTGACCAGCTTGCCGGTCGGTGCGGATGTCCCTCTCGGCAGGCCGATTGACAATACCCGGGTGTTCGTCGTCGACGAATGGGGTGAAACGGTCCCGCCTGGTGTAGTCGGAGAACTCGTGGTGGCCGGTGCGTCGGCAGGCATGGGGTATCTGTCAGACGGAAATGTGGAGCGCACCGGCGTATTCCGGACAGGAGTGCCGTCCGATCCGGACATGCCCTGCTGCTACACCGGAGATCTCGGCTACCTTGATACCGAAGGGCAGCTGATATTCGCGGGACGCGGGGACCGGGAGGTCCGGGTGCGTGGCTTCCGGGTCGAACTGGCGCACGTCGAATCGACGCTGCGGGCGATCGACGGAGTGTCCGGAGCGGTGGCATGGGCCGAGCACACGCTCTCAGGTGACTGCATCCTCGCCGCTGTGGTGCCGCGATCCGGTGCGGCGCTGCTGGGGGACGAGGTTCGGCTGACACTGCAGTACCGGCTGCCGTCCTACATGGTGCCCGCCCGCGTGAACGTCATCGACACGCTGCCGCTCACCGCGCACGGGAAGCTCGACCGCGACGCGATCGCCGCCTCGATCACCACCCAGCGCGACGCAAGCCTGACGGGCTCAGGTGAGCTCTCCGCGGCAGAGCAGCGAATCCGGACGATCTGGTCGCAGGCACTGCAGGGCGAATCGCCGGGTGCCGACGACAACTTCTTCGCACTCGGCGGCGACTCGCTGGCGGTGACGGCCATGCTGACCGCGGTGCAGCGCGAGTTCGGAATCGAACTGGGAGTGGTGCGCTTCCTGATGCAGCCGACGATCCGCGGCATCGTCGACCAGCTCGTCGAGCGCGGGGCGGTGGCGTGAACACGGACGAGCTGTCGATCCGGGTGAGCGGTGCCAGGGAGAACAATCTGCGGTCGATCACTGTCGAGATCCCGCGGAACGCGATCACGGTGATCACGGGTGTGTCCGGGAGCGGTAAGTCGTCGCTGGCCTTCGGGACGATCTACGCCGAAGGCCAGCGCCAGTACCAGGAGAGCCTGTCGCCGTATATGCGCCGCGGCTTCGAGAAGGTCCCCAAGCCCAAGGTCGAGGCGGTCACGGGACTCGGTCCGACCATCGCCGTCAAACAGCATGCCCCGGGCCGCAATCCGCGCTCCACGGTGGGCACGATCACCGAGGTGGGTGATTTCCTGCGCCTGCTCTTCGCGCGGGCGGGCCTGCACACCTGCCGGCATTGTGGAGCGGACGTGGTGCCGCGGACCGCCGACGAGTTGCTCGCCCAGGCGATCGCCGCGCTGGGGGACGGGCCCGCCAGACTGGGCCAGGTACCGCGGTGGACGCTGCCGGTGGACGACGGCCGCTCACCGCTGGAACACCGATACGCGCTCGATGTCATTCGCCTGGACGGAGATTCGGGAGACGCCGAGCACATCCGTCGCGGTGTCGCGGCCGTGCGCGCCCGCGACGACGCCGTGCTGGTGATCGAACCGGAAGGCGCGGCCCCGCTGTATCTGGCGCCCGGCCACCTCTGTGGCCGGTGCGGCCGCAGGGCAACTGCGGTCTCGTCACGGTTCTTCAGCCCGAACACGCCCGACGGCATGTGTCGGGACTGTGAGGGACTCGGTACGCGTATCGCGGTGTCCGCAGCGAAGATGATTGCCGACCCTGGCCTGTCGATCCGCGCGGGTGCCTTGGCGTTCTACGGTGACCGGCGGCGTCAACCCAAGAAGACCTACTGGCCGGTGCGGGACCTTCCGGAGCTGCTGACCCTCTTCGGCGGCACACTCGACACGCCCTGGTGCGACCTGCCGGCCGCATTGCGTGACATCGTGATCCACGGTGAGACGTCACGGCCGCTATCCGCCGAGGTCAAAACCTTCCTACCCGGCCGGACCGATTCAGGTCTGCTGCCGCAGATCGACAGGCTCGCCCGGTCAGCAGCGGCTGACGGGCGCAGGCACAACTACGACCGGTTCATGATCACGAAGTCCTGTATGGAGTGCGGCGGCACGCGATTGAATGCCGACGCGCGGGCGGTCCGCCTGGACGGACTCGATATCACCGAGGTGATGGCACGGCCGATAGCCGAACTGCCGCGGTGGCTGGACCAGGTGTCGAAACTGGAGCTTTCCGGTGTCGTCGCGGAGGCCGTCGAGAAGATCGTTCACGAACTGTTCCAACGGCTTTCGCATATCTGCGAGGTCGGGCTCGACTACCTGTCGCTGGACCGGCAGATGCCTGCGCTGTCGGCCGGGGAAGGCCAGCGGCTGCGCATTGCACGACAACTCGGCTGCGGCCTGATCGGTGTCGTATACGTTCTGGACGAACCGTCGGTCGGCCTGCACCCTCGCGACACCGGGCGGTTGATCGAGAGTCTGCGGAGGCTGCGGGACGCGGGCAACACCGTGATCGTCGTCGAGCACGATGCCGAGATGATGAGGTCTGCCGATCACCTCATCGACATCGGCCCGGGAGCCGGCAACGCAGGCGGGCAGCTCGTGGCGGTCGGACCGCCGGGGGAGGTGATGGCGCATCCGTCGTCGCTGACCGCCCGCTATCTGCGGGGCGCGGACGTGCCGGGAGGTGGCCGTCCCGAACGGCGGAAGCCGGACCCTGCCGCCCGCATCGACCTCACCGGCGCCCGCTTGCACAATCTGCGCGGGATCGACGTGTCCATTCCGGTGGATTTGCTGATCTGCATCACCGGACCGAGTGGGAGCGGTAAGAGCTCGCTGGTGAAGGGAATTCTGGAACCCGAGGTGGCCGCCTCGATCAACGGAGAACCTGGCCGTCGTGACGTCCTGGACACGCTGCGCGGCCACCACGTCTTCGGCCGAGTGATCGGCGCCGCGCAGGACCCCATGGGACGTTCGAGCCGTTCGATACCGGCGACATACATCGGCATCTTCGACGAGATCCGCCAGCTCTTCGCGCAGCTTCCGCTGTCGGTCGAACGCCGCTGGACCACAACGCATTTCTCGTTCAACGCCGAGGCCGGCCAATGCTGGACCTGTCGCGGTTCCGGTGAGCAGGCGATGCCGATGCACTTCATGGCCGATGTCATCGTGCCTTGTTCGGTCTGCGGAGGCAGGCGCTACAACGCCGACGTGCTCGATGCCCGGCTCGAGGGTCTGACCATTGCCGATGTGCTGGACCTGGAGGTCTCGCAGGCTGTCGGGTTCTTCGGTGAGCGGGCGAGGATCGCGCGGGCGCTGAACATGCTCGACGAGGTGGGGCTCGGCGGCCTTCGGCTCGGGCAGAACTGCGCGACGTTGAGCGGGGGAGAAGCCCAGCGCCTCAAACTGTCTCGCGAACTGCTGCGCGACCTGGACTCGGCGCGCACCCTCTACATCGTGGACGAGCCGACCAGCGGGTTGCACGCCGCCGACGTGAGCTTGCTCATCGGCCTTTTGCACCGGTTGGTCGACCGCGGTGACACCGTGGTGGTGATCGAGCACAACGTGGACGTGATCGCCTCGGCGGACTGGGTCATCGACCTCGGTCCCGGTGGTGGCGCGGACGGCGGTCTGATCGTCGCGCAGGGCACGCCGGAGACCATCGCCGCTGATGCGCGGAGCGCGTTGGCGCCCTTCCTGTCCGAGGCTCTGGCCGTCACATCACGCGTACGTGGGTGACTCGCACCCGAGTGAGCGACTCCGCGACATCGGCCCGCCGCCGCGAGTGCTTTCGCGCATGCCTCGAGGTGAGCTCGGCGTGCGTCGTACGAGAGCGTGGACCAGGTCGGAAAGGCACGCCCCGCCGCGGCTCGAACTGCTGAGGCGAGCGAGCAGGAGCTGAGCCGTCGCGAGTACCGGGATTTCTTCGACCGGGAGGGCCTGATGTCGTGGCGACTGGCAGCCCATCAATCCTCATATCCGGCGCTGTCGTATGACGGTCGCATCGGTGGGGCGAATCTGGGGTCTGCCGGTTATCAAAGCGCCGCCCGCCCGCCGACGGGTGCTGGCTTTTCGGCTAGGGTCGAATCTCCAGCTCGATTGCGCGCCCGTCAGATTATTACGTGACTCTCGATCGTCGGCGATGCTCGACAGTGTTGTAGATTTCCGTGGCGTTTCGGGGCAGGAGAGGTCGTGCATGCCGTCATTCTGGTCGGAGGTAAGGGGTCGCGCCTGCTACCGTTTACGAAGTCTCGGCCGAAGCCGCTGATGAGGCTCGGCCGGTATTCGATTCTCGAGATCATCATCCGAAGGCTACGCGCCTACGGTTTCGAACGTGTGACACTGTGCACCGCTCATCTCGGCGAGATGATCCGCGCGGAATTTGGGGACGGCAAACTGCTGGGACTGACGATCGAGTACTGCACCGACGATCCGCCGTCCGGCACCGCGGCGCCGCTGCTGCTCGTGCCGGAGTGGGATTCGCCGGCGGTCGTCATGAATGGCGATGTGCTGACCACGCTGGACTTCGCGCACTTCCAGCGGATGCACGAACAGAGCGAGAGCGTGCTCTCCGTCGCGTTCCAGCGTCGGGAGATTCCCGTCGAGCTGGGAGTTCTCCAGGTCGGTGACAGGCAGGTGCAGGCGATATGGGAGAAGCCGTCCCTGGCGATCGACGTGTGCTCGGGAATGTATGTCGTCGACCCTTCGATCCGGGACTGTATACCGGAAGGTGCCCGAGTGGACATGCCCGACGTGATCGACGCGCTTCTGAAGAAGGGGGAGCGCGTCAATGCCTACGCGTTTCGAGACGAATGGCACGACATCGGCACGCCAACCACGTACAGGAATGCTGAACGATTGTTCCTGGCGAACCAGGAATACTACCTCTCGCCGAGTGAGGGGATCGGGCCTGCGGTGTTCGATGGGGCGAACACCGAGGTCCGGCCGCTGGCAACAGGTACGAACGGCCGACCGCAACTGAGCATCTCACTCGCCAAATGAGCGAACCTGATACGGGTGATCTCATCACGATCATAGGGAAGTCCATGGGTTACGTTCTGGCTCTCCCTCCCCTCGCCGCGACCGACGACTTCTTCGGCGCGGGCGGCGACTCGCGTCGGGCAATGGAGGTCCTGTCCGAGCTCGTCGTCCGCTACGGCCCGGATGATTCCGCACGGGCGGAGCGATTGCACGAAGAGCTCGTGCTGGCAATGTTCGACGACAGTACGCCACAGGCACTCGCGGTCGTATTCGAGAGGTATTGACATGAAACCTTCGATGCTCGATCTACTCCAGCGGAATGCCGAGAAATCCCCTCGCGCAGTGGCCATGAGCGTTGGCACGCAGACCGGCTGGGAATCGGTGACCTGGGCGGAGCTGTGCGACGCCGTGACGGCCGTAGCCGGGCGGGCTCGCGGACTCCCTGCCGGTGCCGGACCGGTGGTCCTCGTCGTGGACAACAGCATCGCCTGTGTAACGGCGTTGCTCGGGCTGGCCATCACCTCGCACGAGGTGCTGCTGGTCGAATCGGCCAACTCGTATCTGGCCGACGAACAGTCGGCGGTCTTCAGGACCGCGCCGTCGTGCGTGGTCGGACCGGAGGGACTCGCGACGACCGTGTCCCCCCGGCTTACCTACCTGAGTTTCGGTGAGCTCACGGCCGGGCCGTCGCGGGCGCCGGCGCACGTCGAGGGCGCGTCGATGATCCACCAGCTCACATCGGGATCGACCGGCGAGCCACGGATCGTCCGCCACAGCGTGGACAACATGATGCGGGGCGGCCATATCTATCGGGAGGTCCACGGGCTGACCGATACCGACAGCGTCTTCGTGACGGTTCCGCTCGCACATTCGTTCGGGCTCATCGGCGGACTGGCGGCCGCGCTCGTCTCCGGTGCCCGACTGCTCACCCTGAACCGCTTCAATCTCCGAGTCCTGGTAGCGGGCCTCCACGATGGCGCGACGGTAATGCTGAGCACGCCGCTCGGATACGAGCTCATCGCCGCGGCGAGCAGCCCGGAGCGCCAGGAGAACAGCCTTCGTCTCGCACTGTCCTCGGGCGGGCCGTTGTCGGAGCGGGTGGCGGCCACAGCCTCGCACCGGTTGGGCGTCCGCATCCACCAGGTGTACGGCAGTACCGAAACAGGTTTGGTCGCTTGCACCTACGACCGCGCGGAGCCATGGCCGGACGGCTCGGTGGGCCGGTTCGCACCCGGTGTCGAGTGGCGGATGGCCGACGACGATGCGACGACCCAGGAAGGCGCGGGCCGGCTGCTCGTGCGTACACCCACCATGTTCGACGGCTACCTGGACTCCGCGGCGCCCGACGCCTGCGGCGGGTTCTACGACACCGGCGATCTGGTGCGCGTCGACGACCGGGGCCACGTGTTCGTCGTTGCACGTAAGAACACCTTCGTCAACGTCGGTGGCCGGAAGATCAACCCGCGGCGTATCGAGCGGTTGATCGCCGAACATCGCGAGGTAGCCGAGATCGCCGTCTACGGCGCCGAATCCGAGGGTGACGAGCAGGAGATCCACGCGGCCGTGGTGCTCACCGGTTCGACCGGCGTGGCGGAGCTGCTCAGGTTCTGTCGCTCCCGGCTGATGCCGTACGAGGTGCCGCACCGCGTGCACGTCGTATCCGAACTGCCGAGGACGGCGCTCGGGAAGGTGTCGGTTCCGCGACTCATCCAAGAAAGGGCATGACATGACCGAGCCCACGGGCGACTACGTCGCGGTGATCGGCCTCGGCTACGTCGGGCTGCCGCTGGCGCTGTCGCTGGCGCGGTCCGGCCGGCGAGTGGTCGGCGTCGACGTCGATCCCGAGGTGCGCGCCGCCCTTGCGGCGGGCAGGCCTCGGTTCGTCGAACCCGGCGTGACGGAGCTGCTGAACTCCATTCCCGCGGAACGTTTCACCGTGACCGACCGGTTGCCCGAGGTGGCGCCGCGCTCGGTCGTCATCTGCGTCGGTACCGCGATCGACTCGGTCACGGCACAGCCCGATCTGCGCCACCTCGTCGCAGCCACCGAGCACGTCGCCGCGCACATGTCGGCGGAGACGCTGGTCGTCGTCCGTAGCACCGTGCCCGTCGGCACCTGCCGGCGCACGCTGCTGCCGCTGCTGACAGCTCACGTCGACGCCCCGATGCTCGCCATGTGTCCCGAGCGGATCATCCAGGGACAGGCGCTGCGCGAGATCGAGTCCTTGCCCCAGATCATCGGCGCGCTCGACGACCGGTCGCTCGACCGCACCTGCCGGCTGCTGAAGCCCGTTGCGGTGGACCAGGTGATCGTCTCCTCGCTGGAGGCCGCGGAAATGGTGAAGCTGGTGTGCAACGCGCACACCGACCTCATCTACGGCTTCGGCAACGAGGTCGCCCTCATGTCGTCGGCGCTGGGTATCGACGCGAACGAGGTCATCGCCGGGGCCAACCTCCGCTATCCGCGGCCCGACCTGTCCCGCCCCGGCTTCGTCGGCGGGAGTTGCCTGATCAAGGATCCGTACCTGCTCATCCACTCGGCTGCCGAGGCGGGATACCGGCCGCCGATGGTGGCAGCGGCGCGTGCGGTCAACGAGCGCGTGCCGGGCCATGTGATCGACGTGGTGCTGAACGCCCTGGCGGCGAGTGGACGGTCACCTGCCGACGCGAAGGTCCTCCTCTGCGGTATCGCCTACAAGGGGCATCCGGAAACCGATGACGTGCGCGGCGCGGCTTCGGTGGAGGTGGCGGCGGCGCTGCGCGACCGGGTGGCCGTTCTCGCCGGTCACGATTTCGTGGTCGACCCGGGCCGGATCGCACGTACGGGTTGTGAGCCGGTGAGTCTGGCCGACGGGTTGACCGGCGCCGACGTGTTGATCCTGCTCGTCGACCACCCGCGCTACCGGGAGCTGGACGCCGAGTTCGTGCTGGCGCGGATGCGAAAGCCCGCGATCGTCTTCGACATGTGGGGTCTGCTCGACTCCGAGCTCTCCGGCATGCCCGATGTCGACTACCTGAGGTTGGGCCGTGGCTGAGCGCGTTCTGATCACCGGCGGCGCCGGATTCGTCGGCCGGCACCTGGCCCGGCGCTTGCTGCGTGACGGCGCCGGGGTCGTTGTCCTGGACGACTTCTCGCGCGCCCGCGCCGATGCCGAGCCTTATGACGGGCAGCGGCGGGCCGACGTGGTCGAGCACGATCTGACCAGGCCGATCCCGCACGGACTGCTGCCCGACGACTTCGACACCGTGTATCACCTGGCGGCCGTCGTCGGCGTACGCCGAGCGAACGAGAACCCGAGTCATGTGCTGCGCACGAATGTGCTGGCCACACTGAACCTTCTCGACTGGTGTCGGCTCACATCGCCCACGACGCTGTTCCTCAGTTCTACGAGCGAGGTCGCCGACGGCGCCCTGCGGATGGGACTGGCTCCGTTCCCGTCTCCGGAGAACCTGCCGTTCGTACTTCCCGAGCCGCGGGCGCCACGGGCCTCCTACGCCCTCAGCAAGATCGTGTCGGAAGCTCTTTTCCTGCAGTGCGGTTCCGACTTCCGGATCCGGATCGGCCGGTACCACAACATTTACGGCCCGCAGATGGGCTACTCGCACGTGATTCCCGAATTCATCGAGCGCGCGCTGTCCGGCGCCGATCCGTTCGCCATTCACGGCGACGCACAGACCAGGGCGTTCTGCTACATCGACGATGCGGTCGAGGCCACGATCGGCATCGTTCGCCTGGACACCGTCGATCCGATCATCGCGAACATCGGAAACGACCGGGAGGAGATCAAGATACGCGACCTCGCTGACCGGGTCCTCGCCCTGGCGGGCGGCCGGCCCGAGATCGCCGTCTACGACCCGCCCGCCGGCTCACCCGATCGCCGGCTGCCGGAGCTGTCGGAGCTGAGGCGGTGCATCGGGTACGAGCCGAGGGTCGATCTGGATACGGGGCTACGCGCGACCTTCGACTGGTATTCGCGCCATCGGCGAACGAACACGGACCGGGACGGTCGATGAGCGAGGTTCTGATCACCTTCGGCGGCTACCCGTCCGCACCTGCGGGTGCTGAGCGGATGGCGTGGCGGACAGGCGAAAGCCTCGCCCGGCGCGGCCATTCCGTCACCGCGCTCACCGACTCCCCGCCACCGGTCGACCTGGACGGCGAGGTGGTGCGGCCCGTTCGATCCGATCGGGACCTCGCGCGGGACTGGCGGGCCGATGTCGTCCACGCCTACGACCTGGCCAAGCCGGAATACGTGGCGATTGCGCTCGATCTCGTCCGGCGCGGTGGCGCCCGCATGGCGCTTACACCGGCGACCGCACCGGAGTTGTGGCCCGACGCGGCGCTGGGGCGCGCCGCGTGCCGCCAGGCCCGAGTCATCTACGTGCTGACCTCGGCCGAGGCGCAGGTGCTGTCCGGATTCGGCGCGACACCGGATCGGATACGCCGGATTCCACACGCTCCCGATCTTCGCGGCCGCCCGGATCCGACCGGATTCCGCAGACGGCTGGGCCTGCATGGGCCAACAGTGGTGTTCGCCGGTCGACGGATCCCCTCGAAGGGATACGCCGAGTTGCTCCGGGCCGCGCCGTTGATCTGGCGCGAGCTGCCTGATACGCAACTCCTGTTTCTCGGGCCGAACACCTATCCGGCTGCGGCGGAAACGTTTCGCGCCCATGCGGATCCACGGATCTTCGACCTCGGCGCGGTGGACGAGCAGACCAAACACGACGCGATCGCGGCCGCCGACGTGTTGTGCCTGCCGAGCAGCGCCGACGTGTTCCCGCTGGTCTTCCTCGAGGCGTGGATGTGCGGAAAACCGGTTGTGAGCGGCGATTTCGTGGGGGCGGACAGCGTCGTCGAGCACGGCGTCGACGGCCTGATCGTCGCGCCTCGGCCCGCGGAGATCGCGGAAGCACTCGTCAACCTCTTGTCCGACGATGAGATCCGGTCCGCGATGGGGCGGGCCGGGCAGGCACGGGTCCGGCAGAACTTCACCTGGGACCGAGTGGCGGCGAGCGTGGAGGCCGGTTACTGAGATGACGACCTCGACGTCACAGACGACAACGGCTCCTGAGTGGCGAGTCAGTCTCGCGGACAACACCATCGACGACGACGAGATCCAGGCGGTGACCGCGGTTCTGCGATCGCGGTGGTTGTCGCCGGGGCCGCAGACCCGCGCATTCGAGCACGACTTCGCCGAAGCGCTCGGATGTCCAGCCGCAGTGGCGGTGAGCAGCGGGACCGCAGCCTTGCACCTGGCGGTCCTCGCTCTCGGGATCGGGCCAGGCGACGAGGTGATCGTGCCTTCGCTCAGTTTCGTGGCCTCGGCCGCGATGGTGGCACTGCAGGGCGGCACACCGGTGTTCGCCGATATCCGGTCGGAAACCGATCCGACGATCGATCCGGCTGATGTGGAGAGACTGATCACCGACCGGACGAAGGCCATCGTCGCGATGCACTACGGCGGATACCCAGCCGATGTGGCTGTGCTCGCCGAGCTCGCCGACGAGTACGGCGTCGCGTTGATCGAGGATGCCGCCCACGCACCGGTCGTGGAGGCCGCAGGCGCCATGCTCGGCACGCTCGGAGATGTCGGCTGCTTCAGCTTCTTCGCGACCAAGAACCTCACCACCGGAGAGGGTGGAATGGTGGTGGCGCGTGATCCGGCGCTGCTGGACGTGATCCGCGCTGCCCGATCGCACTGCCTCTCCTCCTCCACGTGGGACCGACTGCACAGCGGTGCCGCCGACTACGACGTCTCCGGCATCGGTCTCAACTACCGCCCCACCGAGATCGGATCGGCCATCGGCCGGATCCAGCTCGAGAAGCTCGCTCACGATCGCCGTCGTCGCGGGGTGCTCACCGCCGCCTATCGGGAGCGGCTCGCTGCTATACCCGGCCTGGTCGCACCGTTCGGGCACTACGACGGTGATTCGGCAAGGCACCTCATGGCGGTGCTGCTCCCGGAAGGGGTGGCTCGGAACGACGTACGGTCGGAGCTGCGGGAAAGAGGCGTCCAGACGTCGGTGCACTATCGGCCCACGCATCACTTCACGTTCTACCGTGAGAGGTTCGGCTCGGGCGAACACCTGTTGCCGGTCACCGAAGCGGTGGCCGCGCGGCTGCTGTCGTTGCCGCTGCATGCCCTGATGTCGGACGACGATGTGGCCCTGGTGGTCGACGGCTTGTCGGACAGCATCGTCCGATCCTCGGAAAGGTCGCGTTCGTGAGTTTCACCGTCCGCGATGGCCGGCTGCTGCGCGACGATCGGCCCTTCCTCGTGCAGGGGGTCGACTACCACCCGTCCTCCGCGGGCTGCCGGATATGGACCGAATGGGATCCCGCCGCGATAGCTCACGACTTCGAACGCATGGCCGAAGCCGGCCTGAACACGGTGCGGTTCTTCGTGTTCTGGCGCGACTTCGAGCCTGAACCCGGATGCATCGACATGGACATGCTCGAGCGCCTGCGCCAAGTCGTCGACGCCGCCGCGCAGGCGAACCTCGCTTGCGTGATCTCGCTGTTCACCATCTGGATGAACGGGCAGCTGCTCGATCTCCCGTGGCGACAGGGCCGAAGCCTGTGGCGCGACGACGACATGCTGGCCCTGGAGGAGAAGTTCGCCACGGCCGTGGCCCGCGAGGTGGGCGGGTGCAGCAACCTGCTGGCCTTCGATCTGGGTGACGAGATCGGCTGCGTCGATCCGGTCGAGGCGGCGGCGTCGACGGTGGAGCAGATAGCCGACTGGCAGACCCGGCTGGCCGCCGTACTGCGGCTCGAAGCGCCGAATGTTCTCGTGCTGCAGGCGAACGACGCCTCGGGTGTGCTGGGACCGTCCCCCTTCGGTGCCGACAACAGCGCGGCGCTCGATCTGATCGGCATCCACGGATTTCCCGTCTGGGCGCCGGGGTCGATCGAATCGACACTGTCGTTCAAGGCGACGAACCTGACACCGTTCCTGGTGCGATTCGCCTCTGCATACGGTGTTCCCTTTGTGGACGAACTCGGCAGTTACGGCGTCGACGACGCGACCGCGGCGGCGTATCTGCGAGCGTCCGCCGCCTCCGCCATCGGCAACGGCGCGTCCGGGATCCTCGTCTGGTGCTGGCAGGACATCGCCGCGGAGGCCGAACCCTATACGGATCGCCCGATGGAACGGTTCGCCGGACTGCGTCGGCTGGATGGTTCGGCCAAGCCGGCGATGCGGGAGTACAGCAGAATCGTCGGTGCCGCAACCGAACTCGCGATGCGGGGCCCGCGGCCGTCCGTTGCGGTGTACCTGCCACAGCGAGTTCGCGCCCGCGGTGGGTCCTATCTGGACAGCGGGGTTGCGACGCTGGCGACGTTCTTCTCCTACTTGCTTCTCAAGCGTGCGCATATCGAATTCGACATCGTCGCGGACGATCTGACCGGATACGACCTCGTGATCTGTCCGTCGGTCGCACACGTCACGCTACTCGATCTGCGGAAGCTGTATGCCGTGTGCGCTCGAGGTGGCACCGTCTATTTCTCACTGGGCGACCATCTCCACGGATTTCCCGGCGAGCCGCTGGTGGGCGCGGAGATCGTGGACTACTCGCCTCCGAGCGCCGGGAAGTCGGCATTGAGCTGGGGCTCGGACGAGTGGACGATCGACTGGACGGCGACGCGGACGCGGACCACCACGCTGCGGCCCACCACCGCCGAGGTGATCGGTCGCTATCCCGACGGTTCTCCGGGCCTGTTGCAGCATCGGGTGGGCAGCGGTCGGTTCCTCTTCACCAACGCGCCCTTCGAGGCACAGCTCGACCGGCCGGAACGGCTGACCGCAGCGCCCTGGGAACGTTTCTATCGGAACATCGCCGCTGTCGTAGGAATCGCCCCGGTCGCGGACTGCGCTGATCCGGACGTGGAGATTCTCTCCGACGATCGTGACGGCTGCAGGCGCTTCTTGGCCATCAATCACGGCGCGGCACCGAGCGATGCGGAGATCAGCTGGGGTGGAGCGACCGCCCGGGTCGAGCTGACGGCCAAGGACTGGACGATCGTGCACGTACGCACGGAGGGGACAGACCGATGAAAGGTGTTGTCTTCCAGGGCCCGCACCAGGTGACAGTCGACGCGGAACTCCCGATGCCGCGCGTGCTGAATCCTCGGGACGCCGTGGTCCGGGTCACGCGAACGGCGATCTGCGGCTCGGATCTTCATCCTTATCGGGGAGAGATGCCCGACTTCGCGCCGGGCACCGTGCTCGGGCACGAATTCGCGGGCGTCGTCGTGGATGCCGGCGCGGATGTTCCGTTCGCCATGGGCGATCGCGTGTTCGCCTCGTATCTCGTGGCTTGCGGGCGATGCCCGAGATGCGCGCGCTGCTGGCATTACCACTGCGAGCACGCCAGCATCTTCGGCTACTCCACCGTGGTCGGGCCGCCTGTGGCCGGTGGTCAGGCGGAGTACGTCCGCGTCCCGTTCGCCGATGTCGTACTGGCGCGTTCGCCGGACGATGTGACCGACGAACAGGTGCTGTTCGCCGGCGATGTTCTCAGCACCGCATACGCCGCGGCAGTCGACGCGGGAATCGGCTCAGGGGATGTGGTCGGCGTGGTCGGAGCCGGGCCGGTCGGGTTGCTCGGAGCCATGTGCGCGTCGGCGCTCGGGGCGGCCGAGGTCATCGTGTCCGATCCGGATCCGGGCAGACGTGCGAAGGCCACATCGCTGGGGATGCATGCGGTGACCCCCGGCGAGTTGCGCGACAGCCTGGACAAGGTGTCCGACGGGTGGGGCGCCCGGGTGGTTCTCGAAGCCGTCGGCACCGACGCCGCGCTGGCGTCCGCTCTTCGGAGCGCCGGCCCGCGGTCCACCGTTGTCGCGGTGGGTGCGCACAGCGCAGAGGCCATGCCCTTTCCGAGCGGGCTCGCCTTCACGCGGGAACTCACCATCCGGTTCACCGTCGGTGACCCGATTCGGCATCGCGCCGAGGCCCTCCGGCTGGTTCGGTCCGGCCTCATCGACCCCGCCCGGATCATCTCGCACCGGTTGCCGCTCTCCGACGCGCGGCGAGGTTACGAGCTGTTCGACCGTCGGGAGGCGTTCAAGGTCGTCCTGACGGCCGACGACGATGCCGTGGACCGTCCAGGTATGGCCATTCGATCGGGCCGATAGCGCGATCGTCCGATATCTGCCGGCGACGGCTGGTCGGGCGATTTCACAGTCAGCGGAAACAAGCGAAAGGGTGGCGCGCGATGACGCACCTGGAGGCCGTGGCAACCTATCTGCCACCAGAAAGCGTTTCCATCGATGAGGCCCTCGCCGGCCTCGATATCAGTGAAACGCAGATCCGGCTTTTCCGGCGATTCTACGGATTCTCGCGGATTCGGCGGGAACCGAAGGCCCGGCTGGCCGACCAGATGCTGTCGACCGCGGCAGGTCTCACGGCACTGCACGGCCGGGAGAAGGACGTGCGCTATGTCGTGCAGGCGCTCACCCTCCCCGTCGCTGCGCCCTATCCGAGCAATCCGGTGCACGATGTGCGCCAGGCGCTGGGGCTCGAACACGCCGTCACCTTCTGCCTGACCCAGCATGCCTGTGCGACCGGGCTGCTCGCCGTCGACGTGTGTGGAAAGCTGCTTGCCGCTGACGGCGATCCGAACGCGTTGGCGTTGATCTTCACCGGGGAGAAGGCCTACACCGCCTACTCGCAGAAGTTCATCATCGACACTGCGGTGATGGGCGAGGGGATGGCCGCGATCCTGGTTCGCCAGGGCGGTGAGCACGACGAGGTCATTTCCTATGTGACCCGCACCCATGGGCAGTTCAACCAGGCACCGTGGTTGACGCACGAACAGGCCAGGGAGTTCGACCAGCTGTATCCCGAGGCCCTCGCCGAGGTGATGCTGGCCGCGATCGAGCAGGCGGGTCTCACCCTGGACGACATCACGTTCGTTCTTCCGCATCATGTCAATCACAACTCGTGGAAGAGGCTGTCCAAGCGTATCGAGATGCCGATGGACAGGATCTTCCTCGAAAACCTTCCGGAAGTCGGCCACTGCTTCTGCGCGGATCCCTTCATCAACTATCTCTCTGTTTCCGAAACTGGTCGCCTGCGTACCGGCGAGTACTACATGATGGTGTCGGTCGGCCTCGGCGCGACATTCTCCGCGATGGTTTTACGGCACTGACGAGAACTCTGGGAGGAAAAGCCGTGCGGGTACTGCCGGACAACTTCAACACCAGACTGAAGTCGGCACTGGTGGGTAGAGCGGACGCGAGCCTGGTGTTTCTGGGAAACTTCGAGGTCGAAGGCCAGTGGGCGGTCGGAGAACTCGGCCTTCGTGGCATCGCCTTGGAGACCGGCCGGGCCGTGGTGAACCGCATGGACGAGTTCGCCCTGCTGCTCGCCACCGAGACCGACCACGTGGTCCTCAAGCAGGAACCCGACGAAGGCTACCTGGGCTATCTGGCCGACCTCGGGCTGGAACTGCCGCGGATCATCACCCCCGGTCGCCAGGATCCGCACCGAGTGGTCACCGAGGACGCGCTGGCCGATCCGGCGACGATCACCCGGCTGGCACAACTGGCGAGCGAGGGCTGCTGGCTGTCTCCGCACGGGGTTTCGACCTTGGAGGAGCAACTCGCGCAGCGATCCGGTCTTCGGCTGGCGGCACCCGACGCAGCGATCTGCAAGGCGGTCAACAGCAAGATCTACAGCAGGCGCCTGGCCGATGAGATCGGTCTGCGGCAGGCACTGGGATGGGCCTGCGACACGCCGGCCGAACTTGACGAGGCCATCGCCGGTGCCCGCGGGCTGCTCGCCGTGGATCGAAAGGTCGTCGTCAAGGACGCGTTCGGCGTCTCGGGTAAGGGCATTGCCGTGATCGAGACCGAGGACCGCCTCGGTCGGCTGCACCGGATGATCGCCCGCAGGGCGGCGGAACAGCGGCGGGTCGGCCTGGTGGTGGAGGAGTGGGTCCCCAAGGCCGCCGACCTCAACTACCAGTTCACGGTGGGACGCGACGGCGCGGTCCGTTTCGACTTCGTCAAACAGGCGTTGACCGACGGCGGGGTGCACAAAGGGCACCGGTTCCCGGTCTCGCTCACGGCGGCACAACTGGACGAACTGGGCCAGGCCGCGCAGCGGATCGGAGAGCGGCTCGCGGGCGACGGCTACTTCGGCGTGGTCGGGGTGGACGCGATGGTCGACCCGGAGGGCGGCCTGTTCCCGCTGGTCGAGATCAACGCGCGCAACAACATGTCCACCTACCAGGCCTTGGTTCAGACGACCTTCGCCGGGGCCGGAAAGGTCGCTCTCGCCAGGCATTACGTGCTCCGGCTCCGGACCGAACTTGCCTTCGACGATCTGCGACGGCTGCTGCACGGCCTCATGATCGATCGCAACACCGGACACGGCCTGCTGGTCAACAACTTCGCCACGGTCAATGCGGCCGGTGCGGTGCGGGGCGCCGGGACCGAGCGGTCGTTCGACGGGCGGCTGTACGGAATGGTGGTCGCGCGGTCGAGCGACGAACTCACGGCCCTGGACGACGAGATCACGGCCCGCCTCGCGGCCGTGTAGGGAGGTGGTGATGATGACCGAATTCGAAGTACAGGGCATACATGTGTCGAAATTGGCCGCGGAGTACGGCACGCCCCTGTTCGTCTACGACGGTGATGTTCTCGTCGGCCAGTACGAAGGTTTGCGGCGGCGGCTGCATCCGAAGCTGGAGATCTTCTTCTCGCTCAAGGCCAACCCGAATGTCTCCGTCTGTGCGCTGCTGCACTCGATGGGTGCGCGGGCGGAAGTGTCGTCCGCGGCGGAACTCGTCACCGCCATTCGCGCCGGAGTTTCGCCGGAGGACATCGTTTTCGTCGGCCCGGGTAAGAGCGCCGACGAGCTGGCTTCCTGCCTGGACGAGGACATCCTCGCCATCGTCTGTGAGTCGCCTGGGGAGTTGGAGTTGATCGACCAGCTCGCGCGCCTACGCGGCAAGGTCGCGCGCGTGGCGCTGCGGATCAACCCCGCATTCGGCGTCAAAGGGTCCGGGCTCACCATGGGCGGCAAGCCCAGACAGTTCGGCATCGACGAGGCGCAGCTCTACGAGCTCGGGAACGCGGCGGAGCGATTCCCCGGTGTTCGGTTGATGGGCGTGCACGTGTACATGGGCACGCGCATCCTCGCCGAGGACGTCGTCATCGAGAACACCAGGCGCGTACTGGATCTGGCTCGGCGGGTGTCGACCCTGCTGGACTTCTCGCTGGAGCTGGTCGACGTCGGCGGTGGCCTCGGCGTGGCGTACTTCGACGGCGAGCGTGACATCGATCCCTCGGTGCTGGCCGCGGGGCTCGAGCCGGTCATCGAGGAGTTCGCTGCCGCCAGTCCGCGAACCAGGCTCGCGATGGAGCTCGGCCGGTACCTCACCGCGCTCGCGGGAACATACGTGGTGCGGGTTCGGTACGTGAAAACCTCGCTAGGACAACACTTCGCGATCACCGACGGCGGCACGCACCACCACATGGCGGCGGTCGGTATCGGTTCGTTCGTGAAGCGGAACTTCCCGATGCGACTGCTCGATGGCGCGGAGGCGCCGAGCGAGAGCTGGACCGTGACCGGACCGCTGTGCACTCCCAACGACACTCTGGCCAAGGGTGTCGCCCTGCCGCCGGTGCGGCCCGGTGATCTCCTGGGTGTGCTGCGATCCGGCGCCTACGGGCCGACTGCCTCGCCGGTGCTGTTCCTCGGCCACGGGGCTCCCGCGGAAGTCTTGGTCCATTGCGGCCGGCCGTACCTGATCCGTGATCGAGATCGCACCGAGGATCTGCTGCGTCCGCAATATCTGCACGACTTCTCGGCGCTCCGGGTGCCGGATCGTCGGACCGATTACCACGACTGAAGGAACTGAAACGATGAACCAGGCTGTGAACCAGGTCGTGATCAGCGACAAGGTCGTCGCCGTCATCGCCGGCATGTTCGAGATCTCGCCCGATCTGCTGGAGTGGGACATGCGACTGGTCGACGATCTCGGGCTCGATTCGACGAGCGCGCTGGAACTGCTCATGCGGATCGAGGACGAGACAGGAGTCGAATTCGACGATGACACGCTGGAGCAGCGGCACTTCGCGACCGTGGGCTCGCTCGTCGGGTACACGCTCGATCAACTGAAAGGATAGGCGGCATGTGTCCCGCAACGTCCTCAGCACTCCCGGCGTCCGGCACACCGACCTTGCGGTTGGCGCGCATCGAACACAGGCAGTTCGGCCGCGGTGAGCCCTACAGTTCCGAATTCGTGAACTACTTCGCGGATCTGGCCGGGCAATTCGAGCGGCCCTTCTGCGAAGAGTACTTCACGGGTGCGGCGCCGAACTCGTTCACCGATATGATCGCTGAAATCTTGCCGGCCGCAGCGCATCCGGGCGAAGTCTTCGATCTCGCGCTCATCACGCATTCCACACCGGATTCCAGACCCACGCGGCCGGCTTGCTATCTGTCGAACGTCCTCGCTGGAACGCCCTTGTCCTTCGCGTTGTCGGAACAGGGCGTCACGGCGCCGTTCACTGCGATGCGGATCACCGGTGAATACGCGCGGGACGCGGCGTTTCGCAGAGCGATGGTGATATCTCTGGACCAGAGCTTCCTGTGGAACGGCGCCGAGGCCCGGCTGCCGGAGGGAACGCGGATGCCGGGCCGCGATTCGGCGGTCGTGTTGGTTCTGGCGCCCGACGGTGCGCTCGGTTCGATGTCGGTCCGGAACTTCGCGGATGTGGCAGCCGGTGAGGTGTGCCGACTGGTGGTCGAGCAGTTACGGGACCTCGCCGCATCCCGGACACCGATGACGACGATCGCCGGAATCGGGGTCGATCCCGACCTCGCCCAGGACTTCCCGATCCGATGGGCGCCCGAAGATCTGCCCTGCACCGGGGTGTGGTCGGAACTCGCCGACGGCCTCGAGCAGTGGACGGCGACCGGACAGCGGGTGGTTCTGGTCGACTACGACCCGGTATTGCGTTACCTGTCCTTCTGTACGGTTGACGTGCCGCGGGCCGAGCCGGGACCGTTGGCAGGGGTGTGACAGCGGATGCGGCAGCATCATGCCGTCAGCAGGTCCCGGCCATCCGAAAAATATGCACGGTCGAGCACCATGATCACCTGTTAAATTAATTTTCGGCGGCTACGAAGGCCTCCGCTGCCAAAGGTCGAGAATTGTTGACAGGGGACTGCGATGACCGAGGTTTCTATCGAGTACGCCCGTGCCGGAATGTCTGGACAATTGGCGTACGCTCTGCTGGTGGAGAACGACGTGCTGCGCCGGGAACTGGCGATGGTGCTGCGCCGCTTCCCCGCCGTCGACGCCATTCATCAGTGTCCGGACTGGGTCGAGGTGGAGCGGCTGCTGAGTTCGGTCAGGATCGATGTCCTGATCGTGACATCCGGCGAAGGGCATCGGCTGCGCGCGTTGGGGTGGCATGACTCCCGACCCAAGGTGCTCATGCTCATCGATGAGGAGCAGGCCGCCGACCCTGGCCCGCTGGCCGATCTTCCGGTGGACGGATTCCTGTTGCGCCAGCAGTTGTCAGCCCGGTCGCTGCACGATGCGTTACGCCGAATGAGGAGCGGGGAGATCCCGATGCCGACCGTGCTCACGAGGCAGTTGCTCGGCCGGGTCGGTGCCCAATCCGGAAATCTGCGCCCGGTGTCTCTCACCGCCCGGGAGAACGAGACGCTCGCACTGCTCGCCGAGGGATTGAGTAACAAGCAGATCGCGCGCCGACTCAGGATTTCCGAGCACGGTGTGAAACGTCTGGTGGGTAGCTTGTTGCTGAAGCTCGGCTCGCCGAACCGGACGACAGCCGTCGTCACGGCCATGAAGTTCGGAATCATCGACGGCGTGTGACCGGAGGAGATGGTCGTGGTACTCCATCCGCAGACGGAAGCGGTATTGCAGCTGATGACGGCGTCCTACCCCGATATCGGCGCAGGCGTCACCGATGCCGCGGCTGCCCGGCGGGTGCTGAGCCGCGTCAAGCAGCCACCGGCGCCGCGACTGCCGCGGGTGGAAGACCGGGTCATAGCCGGCCCGCCCGATATCGCGGTGCGGATCTACTGGCCGAGTGTTCAGTCCGGGCCGCATCCCGTGATCGTTTATTTCCACGGCGGTGGCTTCGTCCTGTGTGGTCTGGACACCCATGATGGTCTCTGCCGGATTCTGGCCTCCGGTGTTCCGGCGATCGTCATCTCCGTCGACTACCGGCTCTCACCCGAACACAAGTACCCCGCTGCGGTCGCGGACGCCTACCGTGCGGTGTCCTGGGCGTACAAGAATGCGGTCTCGCTCGGCGGTGATCCGAGGCGGATCGTTGCGGCGGGCGACAGCGCGGGCGGGAATCTGGCGACGGTGACCTGTCTGCGGATCCGCGACAGCGGCGGTCCGCCGGTCGCGTTCCAGCTGCTGCTCTACCCGTGGCTGGACTTCATGGCCGATCTGCCGTCGCGCCGGGACAACGCCGATGGCTACTACCTGACTGCGACCCACCTGCGCTGGTTCGAACAGCAGTATCTGAACGAGCCCGTCGAGGCGACCCACCCGTACGTGTCGCCGCTTCGTGCGGAGAGCCTGGCCGATCTGCCTCCCGCGATGGTGCTCACCGCGGAATACGATCCGCTCCGGGACGAGGGCGAAGCCTACGGTTCGCGGCTGGCCGAGGCCGGTGTGCCGGTACAGGTTCACCGAGCCGATGGGCTGTTCCACTGCTTTCTTGCCATGGTCGACTTCCTGCCGGGCGCCCGGGAAGCGGCTGACACCGTATGCGCGGCAGTGCGTTCGGCGGTCGGCTCGCACCAGCACGACTAATAGGTCTTGTGTAGCCGGAGCACCGTCGTGCTGTGCTCCGCAGCCGAATCCGGCGCCGGCATCAGTAGTCCCCACCGGCTGGCCAGTGCGACGGCCTCGTGCCGGTTGCGTACACCCATGCGGGCATAGAGGTCGGCGAGCCGGCGGAAGATCTCGCGCTGCGAATACCCCTCGTTGCGGGCGAGGCGCACGACCGAAGTGCCCCGGGCGATGGCGCGCAGCCACCGAACCTCGTCGTCACGAAGGGTCCTGCCCTCGGGACGTTCGACGGAGGAGTCCGCCAGCGACCGCACGATCGGAGTCGGGAGCAGGGTCTGTCCGGCGATGGCCGCACGCAGCACTGCGACGATGTCGTCGGGCGTGGAATCCCACAGCACCCCGGCATGGGCGCCGGCTCGCAGTGCGCCGTGGAAGTCCGCGATCGACGGCGAAACCAGAACCGCCACCACGATCAGGTCCGGGAAGTCCGCCACAAGTTCGCGGATGGTGTGCATATCCGCGGTATGGACGGTCACCACAGCGGCATCGATTCGGTCGTAGGACATCCGGAGATCCGGAGGCTCGGGCTCGGCGATCGCGAAACCGCCTTGTTCGAGTACGGCCGCGAGCCCAGCGCGAAACGTCGGAATACGATCGACGACTGCTACCGTCCCAGTCACAACTCGTCTGCCTTCGTGGATATCGGTCGCCGAGGCGAGCGTCGGGGTGTCGGTGCGGTTTCCGTCTGTGAGCCAGGCCTGCCGAGCAGGGCGTCCCGCGGCGGTACTCCGCTGCGGGTGTGAGCCGCGGAGGTGGCGATCCGGACCGCTGGGACGATGTGCTCGCCCGGCTCGGACCTGCTGATCACCCCCATCCTCCCGGCCGTTGACGACCTGATGAGTAGATCTGTCCGAATCACAGAACCTCCCCGGAGTCCTCCGGTGTTCGAGCCCTCACCGTCGTCCCGCGGGTGTCCGATCGAATCGCGTTGACAGGCATGAGGGGAGTGCGCGGATACCCGTGTCAAGGTGCTTCGGATAGTCGATCGAGAGCGCCGGAACCCGGCGTCAGACACGTCTTCGAATACCCGCGCAAAGCGTCTCGAGCAGTTCCGTCGGCGCGTCGAGGAACCGCTCGTGGCGGCCGCCGAATCGTTCGAACGTGGTGTCGCCGCACATCGACCAACCGGCCATCTGCTCGGGGCGGACCTCGTCGTCGTCGGTCCAGCCGATGGCTGTGATCGGACAGGTCACCCGGAGGGGTTCGGGCACGATGTAGCGCCGGTTCAACTCGATGTCGGCGCGCAGCATCGCGAGGTACACGGCCACCAGCTGGGGGTGTGGTTCCTTGCCCTGGGCGCGGATCGTGGACTCCAGCTCCGCAACCAGTGCTGCGTCGTCCATGTCCAGCATTCGTCCGGCCGGACCGTCTTGCGGGGCCACTTGCGACGATACGTACAGACGTGCCGGCGACGCGCCACCCGCGGCCTGGAGCTGCGTGGTCACGTCGTACGCGATCAGGCCTGACCAGCAGTGACCGAAGAACGCGAACGGGACGTCCAGGTAGCGGCCGAGTCCGTCGATCATGTCGTGGGCCAGCTCACCGAAGGTGTCCGGCATCGATTCGCTGAAGCGGGTCAGCCGTCCCGGCAGTTCGACCGGCAGGAATTCGATGCCGCGCAATTCGTCGGGCCACTTGCCGAACACCGCGGCGCCGTAGCCGGCGTGGGGGAGGCAGAAGACCCGCCCGGCCGCTGCAGGGGACGGCTTTCGGGGAAGCCAGGCGCCCGTGCCGATGACGGTCATGACAGCGCCTCCGACTCGGAAATGGTGGTCCGGGGCGCCATGTCGGTACGGGCCCGCGACTCGGGGTAGACGACACGGAGCAGCACTCCGGTCATAGCGGTCGTCACCAGCGCCATCACGACCATCAGTGAGTAGAGCCCGGTGTCGATCACGTGCAACTGCAGACCGACGGTCAGAGCGATGAGTTCGGTGAGTCCCCGGGTATTGAGCAGGATCGCGAGTACGGCCGAGTGGCGCGTCCGCACTCCACTGAGCCGCGCGCCCGCGAACGCGCCGATGCCCTTACCGCCGATCGCGACGAGCAGGATCAGTCCCAGATCCAGGAGCGCGGTCCCGTCGACCTTCGACAGGTCGACACTGGTTCCCGCGACCATGAAGAAGATCGGTAGCAGGAGCACCGAGCAGATCCGGCCGATCCGCCGCTCCGTCCACGCGCGCAGCCGCACACCCTGATCGCGCGGCATGGCCACGCCGAACAGGAAAGCGCCGAAGATGAGGTGCAGGCCCATCCACTGGGTCGCCTCCGCGGACAGCCACAATCCGGCCGCCACGATGACCAGGATCCCGGCCGTGCCGACCCGACGGGAGACCGGACGCTTCGTCCAGCCGGCCGTCTCCGCCGCCGCGGCCAGCCGGACCAGCAGCGGCCGAACCACGAGCAGCAGACCCGCGGCGTACGGCACGACCAGCAGCACCTGCCACAGGCCCCCGACCGCGCCGGCCAGAGCGGTGACCACGGCCAGCAGCGACCAGGCCAGGATGTCGTCGATGGACGCGCAGGCCAGCGCCAGCGCGCCGATCGGTGTTGCCAGGAGGCCCCGGTCGGTCAGAATCCGGGCCAGCACCGGGAAGGCGGTGATCGCCATCGCCGTTCCCAGGAACAGGACGAACGCGGGTTGCTTGGTGCCGGGATGGTGGCCGAGCAGGTAGATCGCCAGCACAGCGCCCAGGGCGAACGGCAGGAAGATCGCGCAGAACGCCACGCCGGAGGCAATGCGGCCTTGGCCGCGCAGCAGGCTCCGATCGAGCTCTACACCGACGAGGAACATAAAGACGGCGACGCCGACGTTGGCGAGCATGGTCAGCCATGACTGGACCTCGGCCGGGAACAGCGCGCGGGTGAGTGCGCCGCCGAACAAGGTGGGCCCCAACAGGATGCCGCCGAGAATCTCGCCGATCACGGGCGGCTGGCCCAGCCGGCGAGCCAGCAGTCCGAGTGCCCGTGCCAGGCCTGCGATCACGACCAGATCCAGTGACAGGACCGCGGCCGTGTGGGCGGTCATCCGGTCATCCCATCGAGCTGTGGTGCTCGATCGTCGTAGACCCCGTCGCGAAGTATCGCCGTGCCGAGCACCTGGACCCGTTCCCCGGAGTCACGCAACTCGAGCCGGCCGCCGCGCTCGGACAGCTGCACCGCGGTGAGCCGTTCCTTGCCCAGCCGCCGCCCCCAGTACGGGATGAGCTTGCAGTGCGCGGTGACACACACCTGGTCCTCGTTGACCCCGAGGGCCGGGAAGAACGTCCGGGAGACGAAATCCACGCCGTCGCCGCCGCGTGCGGTCACGATGTGGCCGCGGAAAGGCTGTGCGGCCAGCGCCGCGAAGTCCGGGCACAGGGACTCCACCGCTGTAGGCGATTCGACCTCGATCAGGACGTCGTCGCCCGACACCGCGCAGGACACGGCATCCGTGCCGAGTGCGTCGAGCAGGCCGGGCGGTGGGGCGCAGTCGGTCAGCGACGAGGTGGGCAGGTCGATGGCGATCAGATCCTCGAGCCGCTCCGCGTGCAGCACGCCGTTGGCGGAGACGAAGGTCAACCGGGTCTTGTCGTTGTCGGAGAACAGGACCCGTGCGCTGGCGACCGTCGCGTGCCCGCACAAGTTGATCTCCTTGTACGGGGTGAACCAGCGCACCCGGTACTCCCCGGCCCGGGTCGGTACCACGAAGGCCGTTGTCGGCAGCCCGATTCGGTGCGCCGTCTGCTGCATCTCGGTGCCGGAGGGAAACTCCGGGGCCTGGATGACCGCGGCCGGGTTCCCTGCGCACTGTGCGTCGGCGAAGGTGTCAACGATGTGATGGCGCATTGCCTCGGTCCTCCTCCCGGGTGGACAGGCTTCGGAACATCAGATCTATGGCCGCCCCCATGCCCCAGACCTCCCGGTACGGCGGTCCTTCCGGCCCCGTGTCGATGTCCCGCTGGCGCGCGTAGGCGACCGTGGTCCACTCCGGTGTGGAGGGATACCGGTGGTGGTAGTCGTGGTTCGGCAGGTCTCCGACCACGACCAGCAGCCGTGAGGGCACGTGGTAGCAGAGGGTGGCCGCCGCCCACCGCAGCCCCGCCAGCGCCCCGTCGCCGCGGGCCGGAACGGCTGACCCGCAGAACCGGGCAGCGGTATTGGCCGCTGTGTAGAACCGGTGGCCGAGTTCGGGATCGCGCGGCGCCAGCCACTCGTGTTCGCCCATCCGATCCAGCAGTGCGCTGAGCTGCGCGAACAGAATGACCGGCACGACGAATGCCAGCGGCAGCACCAGCCAGCCGTTCGGCAGCCAGAACGGCATCGACAGCCACCAGCCGAGCCACGCGGTGAACGCGAGCAGGCGTACGGGCCCGCCCTTGAGGTTGCTGACGAACCGGCCGGCGAAGCCGTTCCAGTAGAAGACCGGCGACAGGAACACCACCCAGGCGCGCCGCCACAGGGTGGTCCTGCTGAGTCCCGGCCGGAAGCCGAGGGCTTGCAGGGACTGGAATGGCGGGTCGGCCTCGGTGGCGAAGATCTCCCGGCGGTGATGGTTGTCGAAATGCTCCTCCTTGAAGTCCCGGAAGGTGTGGAACACCGACAGCACCGTGACGACCTCACCCCAGAACGCGTCCCATCGTTTGCTGCCGGAGAACCGCCGATGCAACGCCTGGTGGGCGATGACCAGAACCATGAGCCGCTCCCCGTGCACCGTGAGCAGCCAGCCCACCAGCAGCGCGAGGTACCACTGCGGGAACATCAATGTCAGGGCGAGCGTGGACACGGCCAGACCGACGAGGAATACGGTGAGTGTCATGGCCAGGTAGGTGGACCAGGTATGCCGGATGAGTGGTCTCTGCCCCGGCAGCGCCCGGCCGGTCTGCCAGGTCCAGAAATGCTGTGTCCAGCCGGGAAAACGCAGGTAGCTGGCCCGTACATCGTCCATGACACGCACCTCGATCAGACGCCGACGCCGGTCTCTGTGGCGAGCCGGTCGAAGAACGCCGTCCAGAGTCCCCACATCTCATCGGCGGAGCGCAGAACGGTGTCTTCCTGCTCGGCGCTCATCCCGCTCAGCAGTGCGTGGTTGGCCTGGTCGACGTGATCAGGTTCCTGTTGCACGTGGATGGTGACCCACGCGTTGTCGGTGACCCCGGTCGCGTGCTCGACGGCCTTGCCGATGCTGGACACCATGAGCAGGTCGGTGTTCTCGGTGGCGAAGATGAATCCGAGCGCGCTCTCCGCCGCCTCCGAGGCCCGGCGATATCCATCGACCAATGCGGCGGTCTGCTGGTACGGCGCGGTCCCGGTGACCCGCTCGGCGTCGAATCCGCATTTACGCATCGAGTCGACGTAGATCACCTCGTGCGCCCTGGCTGCCTTGCCACCGCCCGTCTCCTGGTTCAGGATCCGGGTGATCGCGCTCTTGGCGGCGATGTCCGGCAGAACGGATACGCAGCGGGCGAGGAACGTCGGGAAGTAGTGCAGCGGGTGCCACCATTGCTCGATGAGAATGACGGCCTGTTCCTGGGTGAGTTCGGCGCTGTCGACGCCCGTGAAGAACGGGTGCTCGCGGAAGTGCTGGTACACCGGGCTGGCGTCGAGCCGGTCGCCCACCGTTAGCGTGGTAGTCATTCTTCTCCTACTCCTTGCCGTCAGATCGATTGAGTGTGAAGTAGCTCAGCAGTTCGAGAGCGTGTGACAACACGGCCGGATCCTTGCTGGCGCGGGCGAGAGAGGTGATGGTGTCCCAGGCGAAGTCCGCGCCGCCGTCCCAGCGGAAGTGCGTCTTGATGACGATGCTGAAGATTTCTCCGAAGTTGTCCATCGTCAGCAGGTCCGCCAATCGCAGCAGCTCCGCGCGCTGGGAGTCGGGCAGCGGTGGCCGCGCCACCCGTGACCGGGCCGGGATCCGATCGTCCGTCTCGACCTGCGCCACGTTCACCAGCGGCCCGGTGCCAGCCCGATCGGCGAAGTCGAGCATGAGATGTATGCGCGGTGTGCGGGTCAGCGACACCACCGAATGGATCTGCGCCGCGTCGAAGAACCAGACCTCGCCCCTCCGCATCCGGTACACGACGTTGTCGGCGCTGAAGAAACAGCTGTCATGCGTGACGAGCGGAATATGCATCCGATGAGCCGGTTTTGCGCCCTCGGGCACGTCGGTCAGCTCGAGGTAGTCGCGATGCGGCATGATCACGCTGTCGGACACCTCGACCAGCCGGACGAACTGCAGCCGGTCCAGGTCGGCCAGATCTGAGATGAGCTCCTGGAGATAGGGGAGCTTGGTTCCGTACTCGGTGAACGCAGGTCGCTGGTCGTAGGTGTATTCGGTGACCAGGCCGCTCCCGATGTCGCCGCCGGCGGCCCACAGTATAGCGTTCTTCCACGGGCCGCCGATGAGGTAGTTGCTGTAGGCCTCGGAGTAGCGGAACGACTCCGCCTGCGCGAGGTCCTGCGCCAGTCGCTCCTCATCGAGCGGAATGTCCGCCACGTATTGGGTCTTCATCCGACTACGCTTCCCTTTTCCACGGGGGTGAACGGCTCGCCCCAGGCGTTCTCGTGCGCCATTCGGTTGAGCCCGTACCTGTCTTCGCCTGCCACAAGGACACTGCCGTGCCGGTCGAGTTCGAAGTGGTGGCCGAACTCGTCGAACTCGGTCATCCCGCCGTAGACCCGGACATGGGTGGGCACCACGCGGATGGCGAAGCCCATACGCTGGCGGCGGCTGACATTGGGAGCGGAGCCATGGATGCAGCGCGCGGTGAAGATGAAGAACTGACCGGGACGCATCTCCAGGTACTGAACGTCCTCCTGCTCCGGATCCCAGTTCTTGTCGATCTTGATGTCGTCATAATTGTAGCCGAAGAACGAGTTGCTCTTGGCGGCGTTGTTCCACTTCATCGGCGCGTGCTCGTCGTAGCGCCACTTCCGATGGCTGCCGGGGATCACTTTCATGCAGGCGTTTTCCTTCGCCGCCTCGGTGAACGCCACCCAGCAGGTCAGCTCGGTCGGGACGCCCGGCGAATGCTCGGTCGCCTCGAGCATGCCCTTACTGGTCTCGCCGATCGCATAGGTTTCCACCTGATGCCAGCCGGTACCGGCGTCGCCGGGGTTCTTCGGGAAGAACTCGGTGCGCCAGCAGAGGATGTCCGGACCGATGAGCGCCTGCATCCGCCGGACGATCTCCGGTTCGGTGATGAGCTTGCTCAGCCCGGGGATGTCCAGGTGCCGGTCGTAGTTCACCGGATTGTCGAAGACCTTGCGTGCGCCGGCCTCCGGACTGAGCAGCGCTTTGCGCTGTTCCTTCCACCACGCGGTCATCTCGTCGGGCTCGAACAGGGTGAACGGCCCGATGTACCCCTGTTCGGCGAATGTCGTCGCGTCGTCCTCAAGATCCATGCTGCGTGCTCCCTTCTGCGCCGACCCGTTCCAGCGCAGCGTCGAGCCGCGCCGCCGCCTCGGCGACGTTGTCTCCTCTGATGAATGTCCAGTGCTCGCCGGTGATCGGAACGACCGTCAGCGGGCCGGTGCACAGTCCCCGCATGGCGGCTGTCAACTTCGCGCGGAGTTCCGGCTCGGCCCCTGCGGCCTCGAAGAGGTGGACCGGTCCGGGATACGGGTGGGGCTCGTACCGCATCGCTGCGTTCATGCATGCCCGAGCGGTGTCCAGCACCTTGCGCAGATAGGTACTCGACGCCTTGGTCGTGATGGGCGCGCCCATCAACTGGAGCCAGGTCGGTCCGGACGTCAGCTCGACCAGTTCGGCATGGGTAGTGGCCGGGTCGTCCAGCCGGGCCGTCACGGTGTCGAGCATGTGCAGGAACGGGGTCTCCGCCATCGGAAGCCCGGTGATCGGATCGATGACCGGATTGGCATCGAACAGGCCCAGGAATCTGACATCGGCCCCCGCGGCGCGCAGTTGCTGCGCCATCTCGTAGGCCAGGACACCACCGAACGACCAGCCTGCCAGCCAGTACGGTCCGTCCGGTTCGATGCTGCGCAGTTGCTCGACGTGGGTCCGCGCGATGTCGGTCAGCGTGCTGCCGAACTTCGGCGGGTCGCCTGCCCAGCCGATTCCGAGCAGCCGGACGGGCGCGGCGGAGGCATGGGCCAGTTCCCGATAGCCCAGCAACTCACCGCCGAGCGGGTGCACGAGGTAGACGCCACGGCCGGACGAGCCGGGGCGCAGCGTGACGATCTGCGATGACCGGTGCTGCGATCGCGGTGCCGAGGTGGACCCGAGTGCGTCGGCCAGTTCGTCGACCGTGGTGTAGTCCAACAACAGCGACAGCTCCACCGGATGACCTAGGACCTGCCCGAGTTCGGCCACCACCCAGGTGGCCAGCAGTGAATCGCCGCCGACGTCGAAGAAGTCGTCGTCTCCGGCGAACTCGTCGTGGCCGAGTACCCGGGCCCAGATATCGGTGATGGCGTCGGTGAGCGATGCCGCGTCCGCGACCGGCGTCTTCTCTTGCCCGGCAGGCAGTTCCAGCTCTGCCAGTGCGCGGCGATCGATCTTGCCCGTCGTTGTCCGGGGCAGTGCCGCCACATGGACGTACCGTGCCGGAATCATGTAGGCGGGGAGCAGGCCGCGCAGGTGTTCGATGATGTCCCGGTGCGCGACCGGGCCATGGGTCTGCACGTATCCGACCAGCACCGAGACGCCGTCTGCTATCTCGCGCAGATCGATTGCGGCCGCGTCGATCCCGGGGTGGCGCAGCAGGGCTTGCTCCACCTCGCCCGGTTCGACGCGGAAACCGCGAACCTTGAGCTGTCCGTCGGCACGGCCGAGGAACTCGTGGTGGCCATCGGCGGACGCGCGAACCAGATCGCCGGTGCGGTACAGCCGCTCACCAGGGTCGAACGGGCTGGCGATGAACCGCTCCGAGGTCTGGGCCGGGTCTCCCAGATACCCGTGGGCCAGGCCGGTGCCGCCGACGTACAGCTCACCGACGTCACCGTCGGGAAGGGCGCGCAGCTGCCCGTCCAGCACCCGGCAGACCACTCCGCCCACTGGCGCGCCGATGCCCGGCATCTCCGGCCACCCGGTCGGGTCGGAAGGCAGGGTCAGGCTGGTGACCAGGTGCGCCTCGGTCGGACCGTAGTGGTTGTCCAGCCGGCAGTGGGGCAGGGCGGCGAACAGGTCGCGGATGGCCGGGGTGACGATCAGCCGCTCGCCGGCCGTCACGATGTGTCGAAGCGAGTCCGGGGTCAGCCTCCGGCGACCGGCCTCGACGGCTAGCAGCTGCAGGGCGACGTACGGCAGGAACAACCGCTCGATCCGGTGGCGCACGATCGCATCCAGCAATGCGGCGGGATCGCGGCGCACCTGCTCGGGCGCAACCACCAGGCAACCGCCCGCGGCCAGGGTCGAGAGCACCTCCTGAAACGTCACGTCGAAGGAGGTCGCGGTGAACTGCAGTGTCCGCAGCCCGGTTTCACCGCTGGCGAGCTGCCAGGAGATCAGCCGGGACAGGCCGCGATGGGGCATCCCGACACCCTTGGGGACGCCGGTGGATCCAGAGGTGTGCATCACGTACGCGAGCGCGTCCTGGTCAACCGGTGTCGCGTCGAAAGTTGCCGGGAGCCCAACGGGATCCACAACGGTGATTCCGCTCGGCAGCCGCTCCGCGCCGGCACGGTCGGCGACCGCTACTCCGCAGCCGAGGCGCCGCACCATCGCAGCCGTGCGCGCGTCGGGGGCGGTGATGTCCAGCGGGCAGTAGGCGCCACCGGCGGTGAGCACCGCCAGCATGGCGATCACTGTGTCGGTCGAGCGCTCGAGAAGTACCGCCACGGGGTGCTGTGGACCGGCACCGGCCACGCGCAGCCGTTGCGCCAATGCGTCGACCCGGTCGATCAGCGCGGTGTAGGTCAGCGACTCGCGATCGTCGACCAACGCCTCTCGGTACCCGGCGGCTCGGGCCTGAGCACGGATCAGCTCGAGTGGGAACGCGGTTTTCGGGCCGTCGGCCACCGATGGTGTCACGGTTTCCATGCATCGCCTTCCGATCGGACCCGCTACGCCGGCATCTGCTATATGCAGGACTCGACGCTAAGTTCCCGAGATTCGGAAACGGCAGTCACGTGATCAGGTGACGTAGCCCCGCATCGCAGGTCGCCTGCGCGCTGTCCACTGAATGCGGGACAAGATATTTCGAGGCAGGAAGACGAATCTGGAAGCGTCGCTTTGTCCGTCGAGGACCAGGCAGCCCTGCCCCTTGGAGCGTTCATGACATCCGACTCCACCACCGTGACAGCGTCATCCGTATCGCCATCCGGGCCGATCGGCCCGCGTCCTGAGGCGAATGGTGATGGGAGCTCGACGTCTCCTCCGGAATGCGCTGGTCCCGTCGCGATCCCGGCGGACCTGCCCATCCGGTTGCACCGGTTGGCCATGGCCGAAGGGGTGGAGGACTTCGTAGCGCTGTCGATCGGCGCAACGGTGTTGGCGCAGCGGCTGTCCCGGCTCGGTTCCGCCCGCCGGGTCCGGGTGATCCGAGGGCACCTCGAGGTCATCACGCCCGTGCCCACCGATCCGGACGGTAGCTTCCGTGCGGCGTTGCGCGGGGCAGGTGAGCTGCGGAAATCGGCGGCGCGGACGGAGGACACCGACCAGCGCGTCGACGTCACGATCGTGGTCTCGCAGGACGGTCTGTGCTTGTACGCGGAGAACATGATCAACTCGGCCGACGCCCCGTCCGCCCTGTGCTGGGCGCGAACGTTCGTGCAACTGCTCACCGGCTTGGCCCGTGATCCCGACGCGCCGATGGCCACCCGGCCGCTGATCGACGCGGCCGAGCGCGAGCGAATCCTGCACGGTCTGAACCGCTATCAGCGGCCCGAGATCCGGCATCGCACGATGGCCGAGCCGTTCGAGGAACAGGCCGAACGCACCCCCGATGCCGTCGCGCTGCTGGACGAGTCCGGCACCACGGTCGGCTACCGGGAGCTGAACATGCGTGCCAATCAGCTGGCGCATTTCCTGATTCGGCAAGGCGCCGGGCCCGGCACCCGCGTCGGCATCTGCCTGCGGCGCGGTATCCATCAGATCGTCGCCATCTACGCGGCGGTGAAAACCGGTGCCACCTACGTGCCGCTGGACACCGATCTGCCTGATGCCCGCCTGGCCTACATACTCGACGACACCGCGCCGACGCACATCCTGACCGATGCTGCCTGCCGGGATCGAATACCCGACGGCCCATGGCACCTCGTCGATGTCGAGCGCGAGCACGACGACTGTGCCGCCGGCAATCCGATCGTCGCCGCCTCACCGACAGGGCTGCTCCACATCTTGTACACCTCCGGTACCACCGGCCGCCCGAAAGGTGTCGCGTACCCGACCGCCGGCGCGCTGGCCAATCTTGCCTACATGCAAGGAAAGTACCCGTTCGAGCCCGACGATTGTGCGCTGTTCAAGACTTCGGCCGCATTCGACGTCTCCATCTGGGAGATCTTCTGGCCGCTCTACCACGGCGCGTGCCTGGTGATCTGCCGGGACGGCGGGCACCGGGACCCGCGTCATCTCGCGCGGCTCGTGGAGAGCCACCCGGTATCGATCATCTTTCTGCCGCCGACCGTGATGAGCCCATTTCTGGAACAGATCTCGGCCGAGCGGGCCCGCCTGCGCTGGACACTGTGCGGCGGCGAGCCGGTGACCCCGCGGATCCGCGACACCTTCTACACCACGCTGCCCGATACCACGCTACTCAACTGCTATGGGCCTACCGAGGCGAACAGCGTCACCGACATGCCGCTGCCGAACGATCCTGGAACCCCTGTGCCGCTCGGTCGCCCGGCCGCCAACTTCCGGGTCACGATCTTGGACGAAGACCTCGAACTGGTGCCGGTCGGGATGCCGGGCGAGGCGTACATCGGTGGCGAGATCGGTGTGGCGCAGGCGTACTGGCGAGCACCGGGCCGGACCGCGGAGCGGTTCGTCCCTGATCCTTACGGTCCGCCTGGATCCCGCATGTACCGCACCGGTGACCTGTGCCGATATCGCATGGACGGCGTCCTGGAACATCTCGGCCGGATCGATCGGCAGATCAAGATCCGAGGGCTGCGCATCGAGCCCGGCGAGATCGAGTCGGTGCTGGCCAGCCATCCGGCGGTCGCCGACTGCGCGGTCATCGCGCACGACACGCCGGTGCGGCTGCTCGCTTTCGTCGTTCCCGTCGCCGGCACTGCCGTCGATGCTCTCGACCTCACGGCGATCGGGCAGTTTGCGGCCCGGTTCCTGCCCGACCACATGTGGCCCAAACAGATCGTGCCGATGTCACGCATCCTGACGGATGTCAACGGCAAGATCGACAATCGTGCCCTGATCGCGGCGTGGCGGGACCGCGACGAGCGTGAATACGAGTTCGTACCACCCGCGGACGAGCTGGAGGCGGCCGTGGTCGCCATCTATCGCAGGGTCTTGGAAATCGAGTCGGTCAGCGTGCTGGACAACTTCACCCAGCTCGGCGGCAACTCCATGCAGGCTTTCGAGCTGTTCGACGAATGCCAGCAGACGCTGGGTGCTCAGCCGGAGCCGGCGCAGCTACTCGTCGGAACTGTGCGTGAGGTTGCGGCGGCGATACGTCAGACGAGCTGCCTGCCGAACGTGGCAGGCAGCTGAACCGAATCGGCCGCGCTCGTCACCGTCGCACCCGACCGGATCCTGCCGAACGGTCGTGTTGCCGGTTCGCCTGGTCAGCCCTTCCGGCTCGACCCGGGCGATCCCGAGCTACTGCACTGGTGCACGGTCATCGGCACCGATATCTCCACGCCCGTGCTCTGCCGGCCGCCGGTGCGTTCACGGCCGCCCGGCGGCCGGTCTGCGGCCGAACCGGCACCGTCGCTACTCGAAATGACGCACCAGCGCGTATGCCCGAATGGGAAACGTCCCCATTCCGGCGACGGCGATCGGCGCGCCATGGAACCGGAAGTGCCGATCCGGCAAGCGATCAAGCCCGGTCATGTGCTCGATGATCGGTACACCGGCTGCCAGCAGTCCGGTGTGCGCAGGCCGCGAAAGGTCGGCCATGTCGTCGATGTTCACCGAGTCGATGCCGACGACGGCGGGCTGGAGTGCAGAAAGAAATTCGGTCGCTTCTGCCGTGAGATACGGATGGTTCGGATCGGCGTACGTCACGGTGCCCCAGTGCCGATCCCAGCCGGTGTGCAGAAGGACCGCCCGGCCAGGGATCAGGCCTCGGCAGGGGAACAGGTCCGCCGTGCCGATGGCACGGCCTTCGGCACGGATCACGAGGCCGTCCAGATCCACCAGGCCCGACAGCGGAATTCCGGCCAGGTCGGCGCCGTGGCCGAAGCGGTGAAACGGCGTGTCCAGGTACGTCCCGGTATTCGCGACCATCGATATGCGCCCGATCTGGAACTCCGTGCCTGGAGCGTACCGGCCGCGGGAGTCGTCGCGCGACAGATGATCGGTGATCTCCGGGCCTGGCAGCCCCGGATAGGTCGTCATTCCGCCTTCGATGACGTGGCTGAGATCGATGACTGCGGTGTCACCGCCCATTGCGCCCGGTGCGGACAGTGTCGGTGATCGTCGTGTGGGTCAGCCACGGGCCGTAGGAGTACTCGCTCATCCACTGATCGAACTCCTCGCGGAAACGCGAGTAGTAGAGCCCGTGCTCGGACCGGAGCCGCAGCACCTGCATCGTGCCCCGGGCCACGCGCAGCCGGACCGTTCCCGTCAATGGTTCGTCCAGCTTCGCGAGGCACTGCGCCAAGCTCTGGGCCAGATGTCCGTACCAACCGCCGTGCACGACCAGGTTCGTCCATTCCTGGCCGAGCGTCGCGCGGATCGTGTGCTCCCGCATCCCGAACACCGCATTGGCCAGCGCGCGGTGCGCGGTCGTGATCAGCGCTGCCGCGGGCGCCTCGCGCACCTCGTGGTTCTTCACGCCGAACGGAAGGTCCTCCAGACCGGAGAAGCGCCCGACACCGTGCAGGCCACCGAGCTCGTTCAGCTCCGACACCAGATCGCTCAGCGCCATCGCCTGACCGTCCATCTCCGATGGCAGGCCGCGGTGGAAGGCGATGTCGATCTCGACGCCACCGTCGGGGCAGTCGTCGATATCGCGCGTCAGAGTGAAGACGGTCTCGTCGAGGACGTCCTCCGGATTCTCCAGGGGCCCGGACTCGATGACGCGTGCCCAAGGATTCGCGTCCACGCTGTAGATACCTGTTTCGAAGGTGATGCCGGCCTCGCGCAGCATCTCTACCTTGACGTCGCGCGGAACCTGAGACCCCAGGAACGGCGCGGCGATGACGATGTCCCGGTCGAGGGCGGCGATCGACCCGCTGAGCCGCAGGGAACTGTTCTGCGTGTAGGTGGCCGTATGCGCCACGGCGTCGCAGCCGAGCTGTCGGGCGGCATCCACCGCGACCTTGGCCATGAGCGGCCGAGTCAGCGTCGAGCCGACCGGGAACTGGCCTTGGTAGTAGGCGTCCGCATGGATCGCCGCGGGCAGAAAATCGGTGAAGAACTCACGGGAGGCGTCGACGGTGTGCAGGCTCGCCCCGAACTTGGCGGCACGCCACTTCGCCAGGTCAGAGTCAACTTCGCCGGCATCGCCGAACCGGACCTGCAGCGCCGTCACCTCGATACTCCGGTGCGCCAGCCACTGCAGCAGATAGGTACCGTCCACGCCTCCCGAGTACAGCAGGAGCACATGCCGCGGGGCGCATCTCTCCAACTCGTCGAGCGAACTGACGAACGGAAGCATCGGTTCTCCTGTCGGAGGTGGTTGCGGTGTGTTCCCCGTCATCTGCCGAGATCCCTGCCCATCCGTCGCACGGAGAACACGAGCCCGGCCACGGTCATGAGGAGGAGGTAGCCGATGGGCACGACCAGCGCGATCCCGTAGTCGTCGATCGTCAGCGCGCGAAGGAGCGCGATCGCCTGGTACAACGGGCTGAGTTGAACTATCACTTCCAGCCACGACGGGTACTGCTGAATCGGGAAGAACGTGCCCGAGAACAAGAAGAGCACTGTTTGTGCCACGGTGATGATGTCGAAGTCCTGCCATCCGCGCAGCAGGGTGCTGAGCCCGATCCCGACGGCGGCGAAGGCCGCAATCACCAGGATGGTCGCCACGAACGCGACGAGGGCGTTGCCGATGCCGACGACGCCCGCCGCCACCATGACCGCGACGAAGATGGCGCTGAGCATCGAGACTCGAATGATCTCCCAGAGCCAGTCCGCGACGACGACTTCGGCCGGGCTGACCGCGGCGGTCGATATCATGCGGAACATGCCGAGATGCCGATGCCGGGTGTAGAAGCTGAATATTGACGCCGAGATCGCGCCGGACATGCAGGACACCGCGAGCATGGCGGGGGCCACGAACTGGATGTAGCTCAGTTGATGGCTGTCGACCGGGATCGTGCTGTCGATCAGGCTGCCGACTCCTAGGCCCATGGCCAGCAGATAAAGGACCGGTTCGGTGACTGCGGTCAGCCATATGACGCCCAGCAGCGTCAGAGCTTCCCTGGTGCGAAAGCTGTAGGTGAAGAAGTATTCCAGTACGGCGCGGATGCGTGCCGCCGAAACGGGAGAGGCGGCCCGGATCGGAGTCGAGACGTCAGTGGTGGTGACCATGGCTCCAGAATCAATCCGTGAGGCGCCGTCGATAGGCGAGGTTCGCCAGGAACCAGCCGGCAACTATCCAGGCCAGGAGGTAGGCGAAGTGCAGTACGACCGTCATCGGTGAGGCTGTGCCGAACGCGAAGTCTCGCATGAGCTCGACGGCGTGCGTCAGCGGTGAGAGATACGAAATCGGTTGAATGAACGCGGGGAGCTGGCTGATGGGGAACAGCACGCCGGAGAACAGTGTGGCGGGCAGGATGACGAATCGGGCCAGCACCAGGAACCAGTCCTGATCGTTGATCGCCGCCGAGAAGGCCGTTGTCGGCGTCGCGATGGCCAGGGAGACCGCACCGCAGACGAAGGGCGCGGAGATGGCCAGCCCCGGAGAAAGGGCGCCGGCCAGGAACGTGACGATCAGGAAGGCGCCTACGGCCAGCTCGGTCGCGATGAGAACATAGATCAGCCATCCCCGGATCATGTCTTGTATGCGGACCGGCGTCGAGCGCATGGCCTTGATCCCGCCGACCCATTCGAACTCGCTCAACACGCCGTATGTCGACTCGTTCGCGCCGGTCTGGAAGGCTGTCGATGCGATCAGCCCCGGTGCTATCCATTGCAGATAGTCATGACCGTCGATCTCGTGGATGTAGCCACCGACCCCCAGGCCTATGCTGCTGAGGAACAGAATCGGAAGTATGAAGAGTGAGAACGCGGACGCCCGCCACAGCCGTTGATAGAGAAGCACGTGACGTTCGAGGACCGTGATGGTTGGGTTCGCCATGGTTACTCCGCCAGCGTCCGTCCGGTCAAGCGCAGAAACACGTCCTCCAATGTGCTCCTGCGGATCGTCAAGCGCGCCGGCCACAGTCCGCGGCGGTGCACCTCTTTCGCCGCTTCCTCGCCGTTCGCCACGTAGAGGACGATGCGGTCGGCCAATACATCGAGGTGCTCGCCGATCCCGCGCAGCGGGGCGGCCGTCTCTTCGGTGGGAGCGTCGGAGAACCACAGCTCCACGACGTCCTGGCTGACGTTCTCCTTGATCAGCATCTGCGGTGTTCCCTCGGCCACGATGTGACCGTGATCCATGATGACGATCCGGTCGCAGAGCTGTTCCGCTTCCTCCATGTAGTGAGTGGTCACGACCAGTGTCGTGCGCCTCTTCTTGAGTTCGAGCAGGCGCTGCCACACCACATGCCGCATCTGTGGGTCCAGGCCCGTGGTCGGTTCGTCGAGGAACACCATTTCAGGGGAGTTGACCAGGGCGCGGGCGATGGCCAGCCGCCGTTGCATACCGCCGGACAGTTCGCCTGCCTTGCTCCGCGCCTTCTGCTCCAGCTGGGCGAACTGCAACATCTCCGATGCGCGCTGCCGGCACTCGGGCCTGGAGAATCCGAAATATCGGGCATATGTGGTGAGGTTCTCGACCACTTTGATGTCCAGATCCAGATTATTTTCCTGATGCACGATGCCCAGTCGGGCTCGGATCTTGGCCGCCTCTCGGCGAGGGTCCCTCCCCAGTACGGTCAACGCTCCGCTCGTCGGCTGCGAGATGCAGCTCAGCATCCGCATCGTGGAGGATTTTCCGGCGCCGTTCGGTCCGAGGAGCCCGAAACACTCGCCCGAATAGACGTCGATGTTGACCGCGTCGACGGCGGCAAACTCTCCGAAACGTTTGGTCAACTTCCGGCCGAGGACGGCTATGTCGTCGAGCGGTGGCCCGAACTCCGTATCCAAGTCACGTCCTCCCTGTTGATCGTGCGGAATCGTCGTCATCGAACCCCGACGTACGGTAGGGGCCGCGCCGGCCGGCGGGAAAGTCACGGTAACGGAAAGTCCGAACGAATGGCCATGCCCGAGCGCTTACTTACCCTTGCGAGTGCCCGTCTGGCAAGATCTCGCGGCATGTCGGACTCGGTCGATCTCGTCGTCCCCAACATTTCAGAATTCAACGTCCGGAACTTCTCGACGCGCCTGCGCAAGGAGGCCGAGCGCAATTTCATCAGCAACGGGGACATGCTGTCGGACCAGGCGGTCTTCTGGAGCGTCGCACCCCGAGTCCTCATACTCCCCGACGGCTTCGATGCGGACTGGTTCGCCGACGTTCACCGTGTACTGGGTGTGGAGCGGCCGCCGGTGGTCAGCCCGGTGCCCCGCACCGGTCGGCTGATAGCCGATCTGCTGGCCGATGAATCGGCACTTGTGCGGCTGCGCGCCGTCCTCGGTGAGCGTCGAATTCGGATCATGTGTTTCGGCGTCACCCCGGGCGTGTATCAGCTGCTGGCCGCGCTGGAGGCGTGGGGCCTCGATGTCGAGCTCGACGGCCCGGTGAAGCAGGACTACTGGTCGAGTCTCTATCTGGACAACAAGCTGAGTTGCCTGGATCTGGCCGGAAGAGTGCCCGGTTTTCGGGTGCCGAGCGGTATCACGGTGACCACGCCGGATGAGCTCGAGGGAGCGTTGCGCACCGTGCTTGCCGAGACCGACCGCGCGATCGTGAAGAGTATGCACGGCATCAGCGGTGACGGATCGATCGTCGTGCATCGGCACGAACTGGACGTCGTCTGGGGCGACATCTACCACGACAACTTCCTGCACACGTTCCCCGTGTTCGTTCAGCCGTACATCGAGCATGCGGAGGACACGGGTTGCCCTGCCGTCGACATCCGGGTCGTCGACGCCGGCGTCGAGGCCGTCGTGTTGAGCACGATGACCGTCGATGTGAAGCGGTACCTGTCGGTCTCCGTGGGTGAGCGATTCGTGTCACCCGACGTCGCGGATCGGCTCTGCTCTCTCGGGAATGCCGTCGGTGCGGCCGCTCACGCTCTCGGGTTCCGAGGTTGGTTGTGCGCGGATTGTATCGTTGGTCGCGATCGCGAACTCTACGTCACCGAAATCAACGCTCGACGCAGCGGTGCCATGCACCCCATCGCACTGCTGGCCCATTGCGACGACGGGTCGCGAGGTCTGGTGGCACACTCCCACGACAGCATTCCCGTGCGATCGGCAGGCGATCCGATTTCTTACGGCGCGCACATCCGTCCGCTCTTCGAGGAGTTGTGGTCGCAGGGCATCACGGCGCTGCCTACCGCGGTACGCGGGCTGAGCCGGGCGAGGCCGATTTTCGCTGCGACGGTGGTGACCGAGACTCCGGAGACGGCTCGGGCCGTCATCACGGATATCGAGACGATGGCGTGCGGTGAGCGACTGCTCCGATAGTACGACGTATGTCGTCGATTCGGAGAATACGACGGTATGGGTGCGAAATGCCAAGTCGTCGGTTGACAATCGCCGCCCGACTTCGTAGAACGGCAGGGTGACCGAGGCCGCGTCGACGTTCTACACGCCCCAGAGTCGCTTCACCGATCCGCGGGCGATGGCGTGGTGGTTCGACGGTGTCCGCTCTGATCTGTCCAGCATCCATGCGGCGGCGTGCAGTCTGGTGTTCCACTACACGGCCAACGGCGACATCACCCGTCACGGCTTCGCTGCCGGGCGCATCGGCGAGATCGATGAGCGTTACGCCGATGTCCTGCTCGAGCGGCTTCACGAGTTGGATCCCGCGCCACTGGGTGGTGTGCGCGCGCTGACCGACCGCGTGGTGGGCTGCTGCCGCGACTCCACCCTGCTGTTCGTCGCATTGGCCCGGCATCACGGCATTCCGGCCCGGGCCCGAGTCGGGTTCTCCATGTACCTGGAGCCGGAGTGGGCTCTGGATCATGTGGTCGGCGAGGTGTGGGATCGGAACGAGGGCCGCTGGCGACTGGTCGACGCACAGTTCGCGGAGCACGGTGCGATCGATGTACTGGATGTGCCGAGAGAACTGTTCCTGACCGGACCGCAGGCATGGGCGCAGTGCCGCGCCGGTCTCCTCGATCCGGATCGGTTCGTGGTGTCGCCGAATCGACGGGAGCAGTTCCTGCGGAGCTGGCCACAGCTGGCGCACAACGTCGTGCAAGACCTCGCGGCGTTGAACAAGCACGAGATGATCCTCTGGGACGTGTGGGGTCTGCTCGGTGACGAAACCGTCGACGCCGAGGAGCTCGCCCCGAAGCTCGATGCGCTGGCCGAGCTCCTGCAAGCACCGGACGTGATGCTGGAGCGGATCATCAGCCTGTTCGACGATGCGGACTGGCGAGTGCCGGAAACAGTCGCGAGTTTTTCTCCCGCGGCGCTCGGGCCGGCTCGTGTGACCCTGCGCGCCGACTGATACGCCATCAGCTTGCAGCTCGCTCGTCGCGACGCGGTGCTCCACGACCGGCAACAGTGCGCCTGCGACGGCGTCGGCCGGGTCATGCTGCCTGGTCGCGCTCCACGTGGACCAGCCGCCGGGCACTGCTGTTGCCCGGCCCCGTCGCCGCCGTAGTGCGCAGCCCGGCGTCGCATGTTTCAGCGACTCCATGCCGAGGGTGGCAGCTCGTAGCGTTCAGGCTGCAGACGGAGGGTCTCGGCCGGAGGTGGCGATGGTCTGTTCGTCCGTCCATGCGACGCCCGCGAGCGTCCGCCGTCTGTTCCCCGCTGTCGCCCCGCGCGGACAACGATGTTCACACCACCGGTGATGGCGACGTCATCGGCATCGATCTCTCCGGGGGCTACGCGCTGCCTCGCGGCGTCGGCGGCGCCAACCCTTCCGGGGGCAACATCGTCACGGCGGCTGAGGGCACGGAGTTCGTGTCGCGCACCTTTTTTCCCGCGTTCGGGGACCGGATGTGCGCCACCGCGCATGCCGAGCCCGCCCGGCTCCGGTCGCGCCGACTCGGGCGCTCCTGTCTGTCCGCTCGGCAGCTGTTGCGGCAAGGCAGTCGCCTCGAGGTTCGTGACGCCGGCGACCGGGTCCGTGGTCCGGCACCTGGTGCTGCGCCGCAGTACCGGCGAGATTCCTTCGACGCACTTCCCGATGTCCCGTCGCGATGTCCGATTCCCGGTGAGGAGCCGCTCATGAACCCCTTCGACGACCCCGACGGCACGTTCCTGGTGCTCGTCAACAGCGAGGACCAGCATTCGCTGTGGCCCGCCCGCATCGCCGTGCCCGACGGCTGGCGCGTGGTGCACGGTGCGGCCGACCGCCAGTCGTGCCTGGACTACGTCGACGGGCACTGGACCGACCTGCGCCCGCTCAGCGCGCGGTGACGGCGACGACGTGGCTATAGATATAAGGCCCTGCCAGATATAAGGCCCCGCCGCTGACGCCGCGCGCCGGATCTGGCGGCCCGGCGGCCGCCGGGCCGTCCCGCCGGTGGTGCGCCTGGCGGTGCTCGGGCCCGGTCTCGATCTCGGGACTGGAGGCATTCCTCGATCGCCCAGCGGGCGCCGGTGATCGGATCGGATCCCCGTCACTGCCGTTCGTGCCGGGAGAGCGGGAATCTCCGGCCCCGGAGCCGCGTTGAACTCGTCGGTGCGGGGGGATCTCGGGCTCTGTCCGGTTGCGGCGAGCGGGGGTTTCCCAGCGGCGAGCGGGCGTGCCCTCTTGCGGCTTACGAGGTGTTCAGGCACCCTGCTCGTACCGGCAGGGCGCCGCTGAGGACCCGTTTTGACCCCCTTCCTGGGGGGCGGGTACTCTGTTGTCTTGCGCTCGACCACGGTCGGGCCGATCTGCGTGCCCTGTGGTCGCCGGTCCCGCACAGTCGTGTGAGAGCGGCCCGCTGGGTCCGCGGGCCCCCCGGCCCTCGTGAGGTCCCCGATCTCATCGCTTGGTGCCCGGGCAGCAGTACGTCCGATCTTGGGACACGCCCGACCTCGGGGGAGGGCGACCGGCGCAGCCCGGTCTCTTCCCGCCGAGCCGCACCAGCACGTACCACCAGCACAGATAGAGCACATCGACGGGAAGAAGCAGACGGTTCATGCCCACGATCCAGCAGCTGGTCCGCAAGGGCCGTCAGGACAAGGTCGGGAAGACCAAGACCGCAGCGCTCAAGGGAAGCCCCCAGCGCCGCGGGGTGTGCACGCGCGTGTACACCACGACGCCCAAGAAGCCGAACTCCGCGCTGCGCAAGGTCGCGCGCGTGCGGCTCAGCAGCGAGATCGAGGTCACGGCCTACATCCCGGGTGAGGGCCACAACCTCCAGGAGCACTCGATCGTGCTGGTGCGTGGGGGCCGGGTGAAGGACCTGCCCGGCGTTCGCTACAAGATCATCCGTGGTTCGCTCGACACCCAGGGTGTCCGCAACCGCAAGCAGTCCCGCAGCCGCTACGGCGCGAAGAAGGAGAAGAGCTGATGCCCCGCCCAAGCAGGGTTCCTGCTCCGCCGAGCGTTAGCGAGGCCGCCATCCGCAGCATGAAGGGAATCGGCTGATGCCCCGCAAGGGTCCTGCTCCGAAGCGGCCGCTGGTCTCCGACCCGGTCTACAACTCCCCGCTGGTCACCCAGCTGGTGAACAAGGTGCTCCAGGACGGCAAGCGTTCGCTCGCCGAGCGCATCGTCTACGCCGCGCTGGAGGGCACCCGGGAGAAGACCGGCACCGACCCGGTCGTCACGCTCAAGCGCGCGCTGGACAACGTGAAGCCGGCTCTCGAGGTGCGCAGCCGCCGTGTCGGTGGCGCCACCTACCAGGTGCCGATCGAGGTCCGTGCCGTCCGGCAGACCACGCTCGGCCTGCGCTGGCTGGTGTCCTACGCGGGGCAGCGTCGCGAGAAGACGATGGTCGACCGGCTGATGAACGAGCTGCTCGACGCGAGCAACGGACTGGGCGCCAGCGTGAAGCGGCGCGAGGACATGCACAAGATGGCGGAGTCGAACCGAGCCTTCGCCCACTACCGCTGGTGACGGGCCGATCGTCCGCGCCAACCTGCTGAGGGAAGCGAGCTAAAAGTGGCACGGGACGTGCTGACGGACCTGGGCAAGGTCCGCAACATCGGCATCATGGCGCACATCGACGCCGGCAAGACCACCACCACCGAGCGGATCCTGTTCTACACCGGGGTCAACTACAAGATCGGTGAGGTCCACGACGGCGCGGCCACGATGGACTGGATGGAGGAGGAGCAGAAGCGCGGCATCACGATCACGTCCGCCGCCACCACCTGCTTCTGGAAAGACCACCAGATCAACCTCATCGACACCCCCGGACACGTCGACTTCACCGTCGAGGTGGAGCGCAACCTGCGGGTGCTCGACGGCGCCGTCGCGGTGTTCGACGGCAAGGAGGGCGTGGAGCCGCAGTCCGAGCAGGTCTGGCGGCAGGCCACGAAGTACGACGTTCCCCGCATCTGCTTCGTCAACAAGATGGACAAGCTGGGCGCGGACTTCTACTTCACCGTCAGCACGATCCAGGACCGGCTGAACGCCAAGCCGCTGCCGATCCAGCTGCCCATCGGTTCCGAGAACGACTTCATCGGTGTCGTCGACCTGGTCGAGATGCGCGCGCTCACGTGGCGCGGCGAGGTCCAGAAGGGCGAGGACTACACGGTCGAGGAGATCCCTGCGGATCTCGCCGACCGTGCCGCCGAGTACCGCGAGAAGCTGGTCGAGGCCGTCGCCGAGACCGAGGACGAGCTCATGGAGCTCTACCTCGGTGGCGAAGAGCTCTCGGTCGACCAGATCAAGCACGGTATCCGCAAGATCGTGCGGGACCGCAGTGCCTACCCGGTGCTGTGCGGCTCGGCGTTCAAGAACAAGGGCGTGCAGCCCCTGCTCGACGCCGTGATCGACTATCTGCCGTCGCCACTGGACCTGCCGCCCGTCGAGGGCACGCTGCAGGACGGGGAGACGGCGGCGAGTCGCAAGCCGGCCAAGGACGAGCCGTTCTCGGCGTTGGCCTTCAAGATCGCCGCGCACCCGTTCTTCGGCAAGCTGACCTACATCCGGGTGTACTCGGGCCGGGTCGCCGCGGGCTCCCAGGTCATCAACTCGACCAAGGACCGCAAGGAGCGCATCGGGAAGATCTTCCAGATGCACGCCAACAAGGAGAACCCCGTCGATGAGGCCATGGTCGGTCACATCTACGCGGTGATCGGCCTGAAGGACACCACCACCGGCGACACGCTCAGCGACCCGCAGTCGCCGATCGTGCTCGAGTCGATGACCTTCCCCGACCCGGTCATCCAGGTCGCGGTGGAGCCGAAGACCAAGGCCGACCAGGAGAAGCTGTCCACGGCGATCCAGAAGCTCGCTGAGGAGGACCCGACGTTCCAGGTCTCCCTGGACGAGGACTCCGGCCAGACCATCCTCGCCGGCATGGGTGAGCTGCACCTCGAGGTGCTGGTCAACCGCATGAAGAGCGACTTCAAGGTCGAGGCCAACATCGGCAAGCCGCAGGTGGCCTACCGGGAGACGATCCGCCGCCCGGTCGACAAGTTCGAGTACACGCACAAGAAGCAGACCGGTGGGTCGGGCCAGTTCGCCCGGGTCATCATCAAGCTGGAGCCGCTCAACACGGCGGACGGTGCGCTGTACGAGTTCGAGAACAAGGTCACCGGTGGCCGCATCCCGCGGGAGTACATCCCGTCGGTGGACGCCGGCGCCCAGGACGCCATGCAGTACGGCGTGCTCGCGGGCTACCCGCTGGTCGGGATCAAGCTCACGCTGCTCGACGGTCAGTTCCACGAGGTCGACTCGTCCGAGATGGCCTTCAAGGTCGCCGGTTCGATGGCCCTGAAGGAGGCTGCGCGCAAGGCCGACCCGGCCCTGCTGGAGCCGATGATGGCCGTCGAGGTCACGACGCCCGAGGACTACATGGGCGATGTGATCGGCGACCTCAACTCCCGCCGTGGCCAGATCCAGGCCATGGAGGAGCGGGCTGGTGCCCGCGTCGTCAAGGCGCTGGTGCCGCTCTCCGAGATGTTCGGTTACGTCGGTGACCTCCGGTCGCGGACCCAGGGCCGGGCGAACTACACGATGGTCTTCGACTCCTACGCGGAGGTCCCGACCAACGTGGCCAAGGAGATCATCGCCAAGGCCACGGGCGAGTAAGAGGCACGTGCCGCGGACGGGTACCGTCCGCGGCTCGTACCGGCACCACAACACAGACGACCTGCCGTCAGCACGGCGGACACGTACACCAGTCCAGGAGGATCCCCCAGTGGCGAAGGCGAAGTTCGAGCGGACCAAGCCGCACGTCAACATCGGCACCATCGGTCACATCGACCACGGCAAGACCACGCTGACGGCGGCAATCACCAAGGTTTTGCACGACAAGTACCCGAACCTCAACGAGGCTTCGGCGTTCGACCAGATCGACAAGGCTCCCGAGGAGCGTCAGCGCGGTATCACCATCTCGATCGCGCACGTCGAGTACCAGACGGAGAAGCGCCACTACGCGCACGTCGACTGCCCCGGGCACGCCGACTACATCAAGAACATGATCACCGGTGCGGCGCAGATGGACGGCGCCATCCTGGTGGTCGCCGCCACCGACGGCCCCATGCCGCAGACGCGTGAGCACGTGCTGCTCGCCCGTCAGGTCGGGGTGCCCTACATCGTCGTGGCGCTGAACAAGGCCGACATGGTCGACGACGAGGAGATCCTCGAGCTCGTCGAGCTGGAGGTCCGCGAGCTGCTGTCGTCGCAGGAGTACCCGGGCGACGACCTCCCGATCGTGCGTGTCTCGGCGCTCAAGGCGCTCGAGGGCGACGCCGAGTGGGGCGCCAAGCTGCTCGAGCTCATGGACGCGGTCGACGAGTCGATCCCGGAGCCGGAGCGCGACACCGAGAAGCCGTTCCTCATGCCCGTCGAGGACGTCTTCACGATCACCGGTCGCGGCACCGTGGTCACCGGCCGTATCGAGCGCGGCATCGTGAAGGTGAACGAGGAGGTCGAGATCGTCGGCATCCGCGAGAAGTCGACCAAGACCACCGTCACCGGTGTCGAGATGTTCCGCAAGATCCTCGACGAGGGTCGCGCGGGTGAGAACGTGGGTCTGCTCCTCCGCGGTATCAAGCGCGAGGACGTCGAGCGCGGCCAGGTCGTCGTCAAGCCGAACTCGATCACCCCGCACACGGAGTTCGAGGCGCAGGTCTACATCCTGTCCAAGGACGAGGGCGGCCGTCACACGCCGTTCTTCAACAACTACCGTCCGCAGTTCTACTTCCGCACCACGGACGTGACGGGCGTCGTGACCCTGCCCAGCGGCACCGAGATGGTCATGCCGGGCGACAACACCTCGATCAGCGTCTCGCTGATCCAGCCGATCGCCATGGAGGAGGGCCTGCAGCTCGCCATCCGCGAGGGCGGCCGCACCGTTGGCGCCGGTCAGGTCACGAAGATCAACAAGTAGGTAGTACCCCCGGTCGAGGGCGCCACGCTGACGTGTGGCATCCTTGACGGGTTGTGCGTAGGGCCTGGTGCGCGCAGATGTAGAAGTCCGCGCGCACCAGGTTTGGACGCCGACCCTCGAGCACAGCGACCCCCAGGGGGACGCGGGTGATCCGGGAACCGGTCTGTGAGTAGGGCGCGACACGCCCGACCTCGTGGACCGGAGCCATGCGGAGTGAGACCAACCGATGGAGGGCAGGGCTCCTCCACGTGTGCGCCACCCGGAGCACGCGTACATGAGCGGCAGGAAGAAGAGGACGACCGACGACCATGGCGGGACAAAAGATCCGCATCAGGCTGAAGGCCTATGACCACGAGGCCATCGACGCCTCCGCGCGCAAGATCGTGGAGACGGTCACGCGCACGGGTGCGCGGGTCGTCGGGCCGGTGCCGCTGCCGACGGAGAAGAACATCTACTGCGTCATCCGTTCGCCGCACAAGTACAAGGACTCGCGCGAGCACTTCGAGATGCGCACCCACAAGCGGCTGATCGACATCCTCGACCCGACGCCCAAGACGGTCGACGCGCTCATGCGCATCGACCTGCCGGCGAGCGTCGACGTCAACATCCAGTAGGGCTGACCGAGAAGATGACCGAGAGGCAGATCACCGGGATCCTGGGCACCAAGCTCGGGATGACCCAGGTCTTCGACGAGAACAACCGGGTGGTCCCGGTCACCGTGGTCCAGGCGGGCCCGAACGTGGTGACGCAGGTCCGCACCTCCGAGAACGACGGCTACACCGCCGTCCAGCTCGCCTACGGGGCGATCGACCCGCGCAAGGTGAACAAGCCGCGCACCGGCCACTTCAGCAAGGCGGGCGCCACGCCGCGCCGGCACCTGGTCGAGCTGCGCACGTCCGACGCAAGCGAGTACACGGTCGGCCAGGAGATCACCGCTTCGGTGTTCGACGCCGGCGCCGTGGTCGATGTCGTGGGCACCAGCAAGGGCAAGGGCACCGCGGGTGTCATGAAGCGCCACGGCTTCAAGGGCCTCGGCGCCAGCCACGGCACCCAGCGCAAGCACCGCTCGCCGGGCTCCATCGGCGGGTGTGCCACCCCGGGCCGGGTCTTCAAGGGTGTGCGGATGGCCGGTCGGATGGGCAACGCGCGCATCACCACGCAGAACCTCACCGTGCACCGTGTCGACTCCGACAACGGCCTGCTGCTGATCAAGGGCGCGGTTCCCGGCCCTCGCGGTGGCCTCGTCGTGGTCAAGTCGGCCGCGAAGGGTGGTGCGAAGTAATGACCAGCGTCGAGATCCGCACGCCCGAGGGCACGGCCGACGGCACCGTCGAGCTCCCTGCGCACGTCTTCGACGTCAGCGCGAACGTGCCGCTGATGCATCAGGTCGTTGTCGGCCAGCTCGCGGCTGCGCGGCAGGGCACTCACGACACGAAGACCCGTGGCGAGGTCCGCGGCGGTGGCAAGAAGCCGTACCGCCAGAAGGGCACCGGCCGCGCCCGCCAGGGCTCCACGCGCGCTCCGCAGTTCGCGGGTGGTGGCGTCGTCCACGGGCCCACGCCGCGTGACTACACGCAGAAGACCCCGAAGAAGATGAAGGCCGCCGCTCTGCGTGGCGCCCTCTCCGACCGGGCCAGGGCCGGCCTGGTGCACGTCGTCACCTCGCTGGTCACGGGCGACACCCCGTCCACGAAGGCGGCGCGCACCGCGCTCACCACCGTGGCAGGCGGCGCCGACATCCGCGCGCTGGTGGTCGTCGGTCGCGACGACGAGGTGACGTGGCTGAGCCTGCGCAACCTCCCCACGGCGCACGTGATCGCGCCCGACCAGCTGAACACCTACGACGTGCTCGTCAACGACGTCGTGGTGTTCACGCAGGAGGCGCTCGACGCCTTCCTGTCCGGTCCGATCGCGGTGCCCACCAGGGCGTCCGCCGCGCGGGGCGCAGGCGAGGCCTCGTTCGGCCCGCAGAGCCACGCTCCGCTGGCCGACGGCTCGCAGCCGGAGGGTTTCCCGGTCAAGGGCGACGCCGAGGCGAAGCTCTACCACGTGCCGGGCAGCTCGTTCTACGCCCGCACGCAGGCTGAGGTCTGGTTCGCCTCCGCGGAGGCGGCCGAGGCAGCGGGGTTCCGGCAGCCGTCGTCGCAGCGCAAGGAGACCGCGGCGGACAGCGAAGAGGAGGCTGACCAGTGATCCCCGACCCGCGCGACATCCTGCTCGCGCCGGTGGTCTCGGAGAAGAGCTACGGGCTGCTCGACGAGCGCCAGTACACCTTCATCGTCCGACCGGACGCGAACAAGACGCAGATCAAGATCGCCGTGGAGAAGGTGTTCGGGGTCAAGGTGCTCAGCGTCAACACGCTGAACCGCCCGGGCAAGCGCAAGCGCTCCCGCACCGGATACGGCAAGCGCAAGGACACGAAGCGCGCGATCGTGACGCTCTCCGAGGAGAGCCGTGCGATCGACGTCTTCGGTGGCCGGGCGAGCTGAGGGGCTGACCGATGGGCATCCGCAAGTACAAGCCGACGACCCCCGGCCGCCGTGGGTCCAGCGTCTCCGACTTCGCTGAGATCACGCGGTCGGAGCCGGAGAAGTCGCTGGTCCGTCCGCTGCACAGCAAGGGCGGCCGCAACGTGCACGGGCGGGTCACCACCCGGCACCAGGGCGGCGGGCACAAGCGCGCGTACCGGGTGATCGACTTCCGGCGCAACGACAAGGACGGTGTGCCGGCCACGGTCGCGCACATCGAGTACGACCCGAACCGCACCAGCCGGATCGCGCTGCTGCACTACGCCGACGGCGAGAAGCGCTACATCATCGCGCCGGCGCGGCTGAAGCAGGGCGACAAGGTGGAGGCCGGTCCTCGGGCCGACATCAAGGTCGGCAACAACCTGCCGCTGCGCAACATCCCCACCGGCACCGTGGTGCACGCGATCGAGCTCCGCCCCGGCGGCGGCGCGAAGATCGCCCGCTCGGCCGGTTCGGGTGTGCAGCTCGTCGCGAAGGACGGCCCCTACGCGCAGCTGCGCATGCCGTCCGGCGAGATCCGCAACGTCGACGTGCGCTGCCGCGCCACCGTCGGCGAGGTGGGCAACGCCGAGCACTCCAACATCAACTGGGGCAAGGCAGGCCGCATGCGGTGGAAGGGCAAGCGCCCCACCGTCCGCGGTGTCGCCATGAACCCGGTCGACCACCCGCACGGTGGTGGTGAGGGTAAGACCTCGGGTGGTCGCCACCCGGTCAACCCGGCGGGCAAGCCCGAGGGCCGCACCCGTCACCGCAAGGCCAGTGATGCACTGATCGTCCGTCGCCGTCGCACCGGCAAGAAGCGCTGAGCAGGGAGGTAACCAATGCCGCGCAGCCTGAAGAAGGGCCCGTTCGTGGACGACCACCTGCTCAAGAAGGTGGACGCGCTCAACGAGTCGGGCAAGAAGACCGTCATCCGGACCTGGTCCCGGCGGTCCACGATCATCCCCGACATGATCGGCCACACGATTGCGGTGCACGACGGCCGCAAGCACGTGCCGGTCTTCGTGTCGGACTCGATGGTCGGCCACAAGCTCGGGGAGTTCGCGCCCACGCGCACCTTCCGAGGCCACATCAAGGACGACCGCAAGGCGCGCAGGCGCTGAGCGGCTCGAGTAGCGACTAGGGAAGGGTGAAAGGAAATCATGGCTGACAGCCAGAGCCCTGCCGCCGCGCTCGAGCCGGTTCGGGCGCGCGCGGTAGCGCGGTACGTGCACATGTCGCCGACCAAGGTGCGGCGCGTCGTCGCGCTGATCAAGGACCGGTCGGTGCAAGAGGCTCTCGACATCCTGCGGTTCTCGCCGCAGGCCGCCGCCGAGCCGCTGTTCAAGGTCGTCGCGAGCGCTGCGGCCAACGCAGAGAACAACCTCGACCTGGACCGCGACACCCTCGTGGTGGCCGCGGCCTACGCCGACGAGGGCCCGACGCTCAAGCGCATCCGGCCGCGCGCCCAGGGGCGTGCGTACCGCATCCGCAAGCGCACGAGCCACATCACCGTCGAGGTCGAGTCGCAGCCGGCGAAGGCCGGTCGTGGCGCACGCGGTGCGAGAGGGAGGACCCGCTGATGGGTCAGAAGATCAACCCGCACGGGTTCCGGCTCGGCATCACGACCGACTGGAAGTCGCGCTGGTACGCCGACAAGCAGTACGCCGAGTACGTCAAGGAGGACGTCGAGATCCGCCGCATGCTGTCCAAGGGCATGGAGCGGGCCGGCATCTCCAAGGTGGAGATCGAGCGCACGCGTGACCGCGTGCGGGTCGACATCCACACCGCGCGTCCCGGCATCGTCATCGGCCGCCGCGGCGCCGAGGCGGACCGCATCCGCGGGCAGCTCGAGAAGCTGACCAAGAAGCAGGTCCAGCTCAACATCCTCGAGGTCAAGAACTCGGAGTCGGACGCCCAGCTCGTCGCCCAGGGTGTGGCCGAGCAGCTCTCCAACCGTGTGGCCTTCCGCCGCGCGATGCGTAAGGCCATCCAGTCGGCCATGCGCTCGCCGCAGGTCAAGGGCATCCGGGTGCAGTGCTCCGGTCGTCTCGGCGGCGCGGAGATGTCGCGCTCGGAGTTCTACCGCGAGGGTCGGGTTCCGCTGCACACGCTGCGCGCCGACATCGAGTACGGCCTGTTCGAGGCCCGCACCACGTTCGGCCGCATCGGCGTCAAGGTGTGGATCTACAAGGGTGACGTCGTGGGTGGTCGCCGTGAGGGTGCACCCGCTGCGGCTCCTAACGCCGAGCGCGCTCCGCGGCGCGAGCGTCCGCAGCGTCGCCGTTCGGGCGCGTCGGGCACCACCGGCACGAGCACCGAGGCCGGGCGGGCCGCCGCCGAGCGCGCCGACGCCCCGGGCAACCAGGGCGGCGTCGCCACCATCGAGGCCGACCAGACCGCTCCGCAGACTGGTGGGGAGAGCTGAACCATGCTGATCCCACGCAAGGTGAAGCACCGCAAGCAGCACCGGCCGCACCGCACCGGCGCCGCTTCCGGCGGCACCAACGTGACGTTCGGTGACCTCGGCATCCAGGCTCTCGAGCCGGCCTACGTCACCAACCGGCAGATCGAGTCCGCTCGTATCGCCATCAACCGGCACATCCGCCGTGGTGGCAAGGTCTGGATCAACATCTTCCCGGACCGCCCGCTCACCAAGAAGCCTGCCGAAACCCGCATGGGTTCCGGTAAGGGTTCGCCGGAGAAGTGGGTGGCCAACGTGAAGCCCGGCCGGGTGCTGTTCGAGATGAGCTACCCCAACGAGCAGACCGCTCGCGAGGCCCTGCGTCGCGCGATCCACAAGCTGCCGATGAAGTGCCGGATCGTGACCCGTGAGGGTGGTGACATCTGATGGCCGCTACGACCACCGCTGCCGAGCTGCGTGAGCTCACCGACGAGGAGCTCGTGCTGCGTGTGCGGGAGGCCAAGGAGGAGCTGTTCAACCTCCGCTTCCAGATGGCCACTGGGCAGCTGGACAACAACCGGCGGCTGCGTACCGTCCGGCACGACATCGCGCGGATCTACACGATCATGCGTGAGCGCGAGCTGGGCCTGTCTGCCGCCCCGAGCGAGGATGGCGAGGGCGCGGCATGAATGAGTCAGCCAAGACGCCGCCGAAGACGGTGGAGCGTGCGGAGCGGAAGGTCCGTGAGGGCCTGGTCGTGTCCGACAAGATGGACAAGACGATCGTGGTTTCCCTCGAGGACCGCGTGAAGCACCCGATGTACGGCAAGGTCATCCGCCGGACGAGCAAGGTCAAGGCACACGACGAGGCCAACACGGCCGGCGTCGGCGACCGCGTCCGGCTGATGGAGACCCGCCCGCTGTCGGCCACCAAGCGCTGGCGGCTGGTGGAGATCCTGGAGAAGGCGAAGTGATCCAGCAGGAGTCGCGGCTGCGCGTCGCCGACAACACCGGTGCCAAGGAGATCCTTTGCATCCGGGTGCTGGGCGGTTCGGCGCGACGCTACGCAGGAATCGGCGACACGATCGTCGCCACGGTGAAGGACGCCATCCCGGGCGCCGGGGTGAAGCGCGGTGACGTCGTCAAGGCCGTCATCGTGCGCACCGTCAAGGAGCGGCGCCGGCCGGACGGGTCCTACATCCGGTTCGACGAGAACGCCGCCGTGCTCATCAAGCCCGACGGCGAGCCGCGGGGGACCCGCATCTTCGGCCCGGTCGGTCGCGAGCTTCGCGACAAGCGGTTCATGAAGATCATCTCCCTCGCCCCGGAGGTGCTCTGACCATGAAGATCAAGAAGGGCGACACCGTGCAGGTGATCGCCGGCAAGGACAAGGGAGCCAAGGGCAAGGTCATCCAGGCCTACCCCGAGCGCGACCGCGTTCTGGTCGAGGGTGTGAACCGGATCAAGAAGCACACCCGGATCAGCCAGAACCAGCGTGGCGCGCAGTCCGGCGGAATCGTCACGCAGGAGGCGGCCATTCACGTCTCCAACGTGATGCTGGTCGACGGTGACGGCAAGCCGACTCGCGTGGGCAAGAAGACCACCGACGACGGCAAGCGCGTCCGGATCTCCCGGCGTTCCGGGAAGGAGATCTGATGACCACCGCAGAACGCGTGGCTCCGCGGCTCAAGCAGCGCTACAAGGAGCAGATCGCGGGCGAGCTGCGCGAGGAGTTCTCCTTCGCCAACGTCATGCAGATCCCCGGCGTGGTGAAGGTCGTCGTCAACATGGGTGTCGGCGACGCCGCCCGCGACGCGAAGCTCATCGACGGCGCGGTCCGCGACCTGGCCACCATCACCGGCCAGAAGCCGCAGGTCCGCCGGGCCACCAAGTCGATCGCGCAGTTCAAGCTGCGCGAGGGCATGCCCATCGGGGCGAAGGTGACCCTCCGGGGCGACCGCATGTGGGAGTTCCTGGACCGCCTGCTGACAATCGCGCTGCCCCGTATCCGCGACTTCCGCGGCCTGTCGCCGAACCAGTTCGACGGCCGGGGCAACTACACGTTCGGTCTCAACGAGCAGTCGATGTTCCACGAGATCGACCCCGACTCGATCGACCGGCCGCGCGGCATGGACATCACGGTCGTCACTACAGCCACGACCGACGAGGAAGGCCGGGCGCTGCTGCGCAAGCTCGGCTTCCCCTTTAGGGAGGCGTGAGATGGCCAAGAAGGCGCTCATCATCAAGGCGGCGGCCACGCCGAAGTTCAAGGTCCGCGGCTACACCCGCTGCCAGAAGTGCGGGCGGCCGCGTGCCGTGCTGCGCAAGTTCGGCCTGTGCCGGATCTGCGTGCGCGACATGGCGCACGCCGGCGAGCTGCCGGGCGTCAGCAAGTCCTCCTGGTAATTCCATTCGCCGAAGGCCCCATCGGGGAACCACGGCGGGAAAGTGACGACGTCACATGACGATGACCGATCCGATCGCAGACATGCTCACTCGTCTGCGCAACGCCAACTCGGCGTACCACGACCGCGTGGTCATGCCGCATTCCAAGCTCAAGGTGTCGATCGCGGAGATCCTCCAGAAGGAGGGTTACATCGCGTCGCACAGCGTCGAGGACGCCGAGGTCGGCAAGTCCCTGGTCATCGAGCTGAAGTACGGGCGCAACCGCGAGCGCAGCATCGCGGGCCTGCGCCGGGTGTCCAAGCCCGGCCTGCGGGTCTACGCCAAGTCCACGAACCTGCCCCGGGTCCTCGGCGGCCTCGGCGTCGCGATCATCTCGACGTCGAGTGGCCTGCAGACCGACCAGCAGGCGAAGAAGAACGGCGTGGGCGGGGAAGTCCTCGCCTACGTCTGGTGAGGGGGTAACACCATGTCCCGCATCGGGAAGCTGCCCGTCACCGTGCCGTCCGGGGTGGACGTGACCATCGACGGCCGCACGGTGACGGTCAAGGGGCCCAAGGGCACCCTGTCGCACACCGTGATCGAGCCGATCACCATCGAGCGCGATGAGACCGGCACCGTCGTTCTCAAGCGCCCCGACGACGAGCGCCGCAACAAGGCCATGCACGGCTTGTCCCGCACGCTCGTCAACAACCTCGTCGTCGGTGTCACGAACGGCTACGAGAAGAAGCTGGAGATCCACGGCGTCGGTTACCGCGTGGCGCTCAAGGGCTCCTCGCTGGAGTTCGCGCTCGGGTTCAGCCACCCCGTCGTGATCGAGGCCCCGGAGGGCATCACGTTCCGGGTGGAGACGCCCACCCGGTTCTCGGTCTCCGGCATCGACAAGCAGTTGGTCGGTGAGGTCGCCGCCAACATCCGCAAGCTGCGCAAGCCCGACCCGTACAAGGGCAAGGGCGTGCGCTACGCCGGCGAGGTCATCCGCCGCAAGGTCGGAAAGACGGGTAAGTGAGCATGGCCGAGACGATTTCCGCCAACGCCAGGAAGCGCACCGCTTCCCAGGTGTCGAGCAAGCGCCGTATCGCGCGCACCCGTCGGCACGACCGGCTGCGCAAGAAGGTCAGCGGCAGCGCCGAGCGTCCGCGTCTGGCCGTCAACCGGAGCTCGCGGCACATGGTCGTGCAGCTCATCGACGACCTGGCCGGCCACACGCTGGTCTCGGCGTCGACGATGGAGGCCGACGTCAGGGCCCTCGAGGGCGACAAGAAGGCCCGCGCGGCCAAGGTCGGCGAGCTGGTGGCCGCCCGTGCCCGCGAGGCCGGCGTCACCGCGGTGGTGTTCGACCGGGGTGGCTACCGCTACCACGGCCGGGTCGCCGCGCTGGCAGACGCCGCTCGCGAGGGCGGCCTGGAGTTCTGATGAAGATCGAGATGATGGAAGGGAACGTCTGATGCCGGGACGCGCACGGCGTGACGGCGGAGGGCCCGGTGGCGAGCGCAGCAACAGCGGCGACCGCCGGGACCGCCGGGACGGAGGCCGTGGCGGGGCGGCCCAGGACAAGACCCCGTACATCGAGCGACTGGTCACGATCAACCGTGTGGCCAAGGTCGTCAAGGGTGGTCGGCGCTTCAGCTTCACCGCGCTGATGATCGTCGGCGACGGCGACGGCCTCGTGGGCGTCGGCTACGGCAAGGCGAAGGAGGTGCCGGCCGCGATCGCCAAGGGCGTGGAGGAGGCGAAGAAGAACTTCTTCCGCGTCCCCCGCATCGGCGGCACGATCGTGCACCGTGTGCAGGGCGAGGCCGCTGCCGGCGTCGTGCTGCTGCGCCCGGCCAGCCCCGGTACCGGTGTCATCGCCGGTGGTCCGGTGCGCGCCGTTCTGGAGTGCGCCGGCATCCACGACGTCCTCTCCAAGTCGCTGGGCAGCGACAACGCGATCAACGTCGTGCACGCCACGATCGCCGCGTTGAAGCAGATCCAGCGTCCGGAGGAGGTGGCGGCCCGTCGTGGCCTGCCGCTCGAGGACGTGGCTCCGGCGCAGATGCTCCGGGCGCGCGCCGCTGCGGCGCAGGGTGCGAGGTCGTGATGGCCACTTCCACCGACGCCACCGCGCAGAGCACACCCACCAGCGGCACGAAGCTCGTGGTCACCCAGGTGCGTAGCACCATCGGTGCCAAGGCGAACCAGCGTGCCACGCTGAAGTCGCTCGGGCTGCGCAAGATCCGCCAGACGGTCGAGCGGGACGACACCCCGCAGATCCGCGGCATGATCCACACCGTTCGCCACCTGGTGACGGTCGAGGAGGTCGGCTCCTGATGAGCACGATCAAGATCCACCACCTGCGCCCGGCCCCGGGAGCCAAGACGGCGAAGACCCGTGTCGGCCGCGGTGAGGGCAGCAAGGGCAAGACGGCCGGTCGCGGCACCAAGGGCAGCAAGGCCCGCAAGAACGTGCCTGCCGGCTTCGAGGGTGGGCAGATGCCGATCCACATGCGGCTGCCCAAGCTCAAGGGTTTCAAGAACCGTTTCCGCGTCGAGTTCCAGGTGGTGAACGTGGGCGACCTCGCCCAGCTGTTCCCCTCCGGCGGCACGGTTGGCCCGGACGACCTGGCCGCGGCCGGCGCTGTCCGGCGCAACCAGCCGGTCAAGGTGCTGGGCAATGGGGACATCGACGTCGCGCTGACAGTGAGCGCGCACGCCTTCTCCGGTAGCGCCCGTGACAAGATCGCGGCTGCTGGCGGAGCCGTCACCGAGCTGTAGTTCGGTGCCCGTTCGGTGCGGACCGGCGCCAATGCGCCGGTCCGCGCCGTGGGGGCGACACGGCCGCTGTTACAGTCGTCTCCGCCCGGTGCCGCCACAGGCCGGGTGCGCGCCACGCTCGCGGGCGCTGTCCGTCCGGGCGATCCGGGCCGGAGCGGGCCACCAGTACAGGAGGATCACCGAGTGCTCAGCGCTTTCCGGTCGGCACTGACCACGCCGGATCTCCGGAAGAAGATCCTCTTCACTCTCGGGATCGTGGCCGTCTACCGCCTCGGGGCGACGATCCCGTCACCCGGCGTCTCGTACCCCAACGTTCAGGAATGCATCCGGCAGGTCGAGGGCAGCGAGAACTCCGGTGTCTACTCGCTGATCAACCTGTTCTCCGGCGGCGCGCTGCTGCAGCTGTCGATCTTCGCGCTCGGCATCATGCCGTACATCACCGCGAGCATCATCATCCAGCTGCTCACCGTCGTGATTCCCCGGTTCGAGCAGCTGAAGAAGGAAGGGCAGTCGGGTCAGAACAAGCTGACCCAGTACACCCGCTACCTGACGATCGCGCTCGCCATTCTCCAGGCCACGGGAATCGTGGCACTGGCCGACCGCGGAGCGCTCTTCGGCAACTGCTCCCTGCCGGTCATCCCCGACTCAAGCGTCTACCAGCTCTCGGTCATCGTCATCGTGATGACGGCGGGCACCGCGGTCATCATGTGGCTGGGAGAGCAGGTCACCGAGCGCGGCATCGGTAACGGCATGTCGCTTCTGATCTTCGCCTCGATCGCGGCCCGTATTCCGGCCGAGGGCGCCAACATCCTCAACAACGGTGCACTGATCTTCATCGGCGTCTGCATCTTCGGTCTCGCGATCATTGCGAGCGTCGTGTTCGTCGAGCAGGGCCAGCGCCGCATTCCGGTGCAGTACGCGAAGCGCATGGTCGGCCGCCGGATGTACGGCGGCACGTCCACGTACCTGCCGCTCAAGGTCAACCAGGCAGGCGTCATCCCGGTGATCTTCGGATCGTCGCTGCTCTATCTCCCCGACCTCATCTCGCGGCTCGCCGGAAGTTCCGGCGGCCCGTTCCAGCAGTTCGTCCAGACCTACCTGGTCGATCAGTCAAGCTGGGTGCACATCGTCCTGTACGTCGCGCTCATCATCTTCTTCACGTACTTCTACGTCGGCATCACGTTCAACCCTGAGGAACGTGCCGACGAGATGAAGAAGTTCGGCGGCTTCATCCCCGGGATCAGGCCCGGGCGGCCGACCGCCGAGTACCTGAACTTCGTGCTCTCCCGCATCACGCTCCCCGGCTCCCTGTATCTCGGCATCATCGCCGTGCTGCCGAACTTCTTCCTCGGCATCACCGGTAGTGGCCAGAACCAGAACTTCCCGTTCGGCGGCACGGCGGTACTGATCATGGTCGGCGTGGGTCTCGACACGGTCAAACAGATCGAGAGCCAGCTCATGCAACGCAGGTACGACGGTTTCCTGCGCTAGCGTCGGCTGTTCGGGCATTGTCGTGTTGGGGTTCGATATCAGGAGGTCGGTCGAGTGCGTCTCGTTCTGGTTGGTCCGCCGGGAGCGGGCAAGGGCACCCAGGCGGTGCGACTCGCGGAGCGTCTGGACGTGCCGCACATCTCCACGGGTGATCTCTTCCGGGCGAACCTGAAGGACGAGACGGAACTCGGGCGTGAGGCGAAGCGGTACATGGATGCCGGCGATCTCGTGCCCGACGAGGTCACCGTCGCGATGGTTCGCGAGCGCCTCACCCACGACGATGCCGCGAAGGGCTTCATCCTCGACGGCTTCCCGCGCACGCGCAGCCAGGCGAGGTCGCTCGGCGAACTGCTCGCCGAGCGAGGCGAGGACCTCGACGCGGTCGTCGAGTTCCAGGTGCCGGAGGACGAGCTGGTGCGCCGGCTGATGGGCCGGGGCCGCGACGACGACACCGAGGACGTCATCCGCCGTCGTCAGCAGGTCTACCGCAGCGAGACCGCTCCACTTCTCGACCACTACAGCGATCGGCTCGTCAGTGTCGACGCCGTCGGCTCTGTCGAGGAGATCACCGATCGAGTGGCCCAGGCGCTACGCACACAATGACGAAAGGCTCGCAATGAGCGGGGGACGTACTGGCGTCCGGGGTTTGCTGGCTCGCTGGCGTGGCAGGGACATCGAGCTGAAGAGCCCGGACGAGCTGGATGCGATGCGGGCCGCGGGCGGTCTGGTTGCGGGCACGCTCGCTGCCGTCATCGAGCTGGCGCGTCCGGGGGTCACCACCAAGGAACTGGACGCGCTGGCCGAGCAGACCATTCGCGACGCCGGTGCGATCCCTTCGTTCCTCGGCTACCACGGTTACCCGGCCTCGATCTGCGCGTCCGTGAACGAGCAGATCGTGCACGGCATCCCGTCCGCCTCTCAGGTGCTCGCCGACGGTGACCTCGTGTCGGTGGACTGCGGGGCGATCCTTGAGGGCTGGCACGGCGACGCCGCCGTCACGATCCTGGTCGGAGCGGTCTCCGACGCCGACCGGGCGCTGTCGGCGGCCTGTGAGGCCGCGCTCCAGGCCGGTATCGCCGCGGTCCGGCCGGGCGACCGGCTCTCCGACATCTCGCACGCCGTGCAGACGGCGTCGGAGGAGGCCGGCAAGCGCGACGGGGTGAACTACGGGATCGTCGCCGAGTACGGCGGCCACGGCATCGGCACGTCCATGCACATGGACCCGTTCCTGCCCAACTTCGGTGACCCGGGCCAGGGCCCGCGGCTGGTGCCGGGAATGGCGCTGGCTGTGGAGCCGATGCTCACGGCGGGCGACCCGGAGACCCGTGAGCTGGACGACGGGTGGACGGTGGTCACCGCTGACGGCAGCCGCGCCGTGCACTGGGAGCACACCGTCGCGATCACGGAGGACGGGCCGCGCGTCCTCACGCTTCCGCTGGACTGATCTACCCCTCGCCCCGTCGGCGCTGGTAGGGCATTCTTAATCGGTCGAGCTTCGCATCCGGGAACTGACCGCCCACACGTATCTCCTGATTGGCCGTTCCCTGGGCTAGGCTCCTGTCCTGTGAATACAGAATCCACAGTACCGCGGCGCACGACCGTGGGGGTGCCTCGCGAGTCCGCCGCCGGTGAGCGTCGTGTCGCCCTGGTGCCGAAGGTCGTCGAGAAACTCCGGTCGCGGGGTGTGGAGGTCGTGGTCGAGTCCGGGGCGGGCCTGGGCGCGTTGATCCCGGACGAGGTGTACACCGCGGCCGGGGCCACGATCGGCGACCCCTGGGCGGCCGACGCCGTGGTCAAGGTGGCGCTACCCACGGCCGAGGAGATCGGACGGCTACGGTCGGGTGCCACCCTGATCGGCTTCCTGGCTCCGCTGACCTCGCCTGACACGATCGCCGCGCTCAAGGACGCCGGGGTACAGGCGTTCGCGATGGAGTCGATCCCGCGGATCTCGCGAGCACAGTCGATGGACGCGCTGTCCTCGCAGGCGAACGTGGCGGGCTACAAGGCGGTGCTGCTGGCGGCCGAGAAGGCCACGCGGTTCTTCCCGATGCTCACCACTGCGGCGGGCACCGTGAAGCCGGCCACGGCGCTGGTGCTGGGCGTCGGGGTCGCGGGGCTGCAGGCGCTCGCCACAGCCAAGCGGCTCGGTGCGCGGACCACCGGCTACGACGTGCGTCCCGAGGTGGCCGACCAGGTGCGCTCGCTCGGTGCGCAGTGGCTGGACCTCGGGATCGAGGCGGTCGGCGAGGGCGGCTACGCGCGGGAGCTCACCGAGGACGAGCGGGCCGAGCAGCAGAAGCGGCTCGAGGAGGCGATCACCGGCTTCGACGTGGTGATCACCACCGCCAACGTTCCCGGCCGGAAGGCACCCACGCTGGTCACGGCCGCGGCCGTGGAGGGCATGCGCCCCGGCAGCGTGGTCGTCGACCTGGCAGGGGAGAGCGGCGGCAACTGCGAGCTGACGGAGCCGGGCGAGGTCGTCGTCAAGCACGACGTCACGATCGCGTCGCCGCTCAACCTGCCCGCCACGATGCCCGAGCACGCCTCGGAGCTGTACTCCCGCAACGTCTCGGCCTTGCTGGAGTTGATGCTGAAGGACGGCGACGGCGGGGTCACGCTTGCGCCGGATTGGAACGACGAGGTGCTCGCAAAGTCCTGCGTCACCCGTGTCGAGGCCACCACTGCGAGTGGGGGAGAGGCGTGATGGAGAGCGGACTGCTCGCGAACATCGCGATCCTGGTGCTGGCCGGCTTCGTCGGCTTCGCCGTGATCTCGAAGGTGCCGAACACCCTGCACACTCCGCTCATGTCGGGCACGAACGCGATCCACGGGATCGTGCTGCTCGGCGGGCTGATCGTGCTGGGCCACCTGGAGAACCCGTCGGTGGTCGACCAGATCATCCTGGTCATCGCCATCGCGTTCGGCATGATCAACGTGATCGGTGGGTTCCTGGTGACCGACCGGATGCTGGGCATGTTCAAGGCCAAGCCGGATGCCCGGCAGGCGCCGTCCGCTGAGAAGGCGGCGACCAACGGGAAGGGCCACTGATGGAGACGCTCGTCCCGGTTCTCTACATCATCGCTTTCGCGCTGTTCATCTACGGCCTGATGGGCCTGACCGGCCCGAAGACGGCGGTGCGTGGCAACTGGATCGCCGCGGTCGGTATGACGATCGCGGTGGTGGCCACCCTGCTGGAGGTCCGGCACAACTGGGTGTTGATCATCATCGGTCTGGTGGTCGGCGCCGCGCTGGGAATCCCGTCTGCGCGTCAGGTCAAGATGACCGCGATGCCGCAGATGGTGGCGCTGTTCAACGGCGTCGGTGGTGGGGCGGTGGCACTCATCGCCTGGTCGGAGTTCCGTACCAGCGACGGTTTCCTCTCCGAGCCCGGATACGTGGTCGTGGCGTCGCTGTTCGCCGCCATCATCGGGTCGATCTCCTTCTGGGGCTCGCTGATCGCGTTCGGGAAGCTGCAGGAGATCCTTCCCGGCCGCCCGATCGGGCTGGGCAAGGCCCAGCAGTTCGTCAACGGGCTCCTCCTGCTGGCCGCCGTGGCGTGTGCCGTGGTTGCCGGGATGGGTGGCGCCCCCGAGATCTGGATCATCGGGCTGCTTGTGCTCGCAGCGGTGCTCGGCGTGCTGGTGGTGCTGCCGATCGGCGGCGCGGACATGCCGGTCGTGATCTCGCTGCTCAACGCCCTGACGGGGCTCTCTGCCGCCGCTGCAGGGCTCGCACTGAACAACACCGCGATGATCGTGGCAGGCATGATCGTCGGTGCGTCCGGTTCGATCCTCACCAACCTGATGGCCAAGGCGATGAACCGGTCGATCCCGGCGATCGTCGCGGGCGGCTTCGGTGGCACCACCACCCTGCCCGGCGCGGACGACGGCGTCGACCGCACGGTGAAGGCCACCAGCGCGGCCGATGCGGCGATCCAGATGGCGTACGCGTCGCAGGTGATCGTCGTGCCCGGCTACGGGATGGCGGTGGCGCAGGCGCAGCACGCCGTGAAGGACATGGCCAAGCTGCTCGAGGCCAAGGGCGTGGAGGTCAAGTACGCGATCCACCCGGTCGCGGGCCGGATGCCGGGGCACATGAACGTGCTGCTCGCCGAGGCCGACGTCTCCTACGACGCGCTCAAGGAGATGGACGACATCAACGACGAGTTCTCCCGCACCGACGTCACGCTGGTGATCGGGGCGAACGACGTCACCAACCCCGCGGCGCGCACCGACCCGAGCTCGCCGATCCACGGGATGCCGATCCTCAACGTCGACGAGAGCCGCTCGGTGATCGTGCTGAAGCGCTCGATGAACAGCGGCTTCGCCGGCATCGACAACCCGCTCTTCTACGCCGACAACACCTCGATGCTCTTCGGTGACGCGAAGAAGAGCGTCTCCGAGGTGACCGAGGAGCTCAAGGCCCTGTAGCTCCCTCTACGACAACAGCGCCCCCGCCCGGATCCACCCGGCGGGGGCGCTGTTCGTTCTACGTCAGCAGCAGCGGCTGCCGGGCGTGGCGTCCTTTGCGTCGATCCGACGGCGTTCGAACTCCCGACGCGACAGCGGCGCTGTGCCGGCGTGCTCGCGGGCGTGCCGTTCGAGATACCGGTCGTACTGGTTCTCGCCGGTGAGCTCCCGCAGGTACCACAGAATGCCGCGTACGGCCGTCCTCACGACCGTTCCCCGGCTCCGGTGAGGGTCCGCTTGTCCTCGGCCCTGCCGATGAAGCCCGACGGAGTCGCGATCTTCGACAGCACGGCGGGCGCTTCCGCGCTGGCGAGCGGCACCGGCGAGTTCAGCGCCCGGTACCAGATCACCATGGCGTTGGCGATCACGATGATGATCAAGATCGCGAACAGTGCAGAGAGAATGCCGTCGACCGTGGAGTTGATGACGACGGCCTGCATGTCGGCGATGCTCCTGGCGGGTGCGAGCACCTGCCCCTGCTCCAGCGCCGCGGCGTACCTCTCGCGCTGGGCGAAGAAGCCGAGCGTCGGATCGGGGGAGAACACCTTCTGGTAGCTCGCCGTGAGTGTCACCGCGACGTCCCACGCCAGCGGAATGCCCGTGACCCAGGCCCACTTCGCCCGCCCGGACTTGATCAGCAGCGTGGTGCAGACCGTCAGCGCGACCGCGGCCAGCAGCTGGTTGGCGATTCCGAACAGCGGGAAGAGCTGGTTGATCCCGCCGAGCGGGTCAGTGACGCCGGCGTAGAGGAAGTAGCCCCACGCCGCCACGACGACGGCGCTGGTGGCCCACATGCCCGGCTTCCAGTTCACGTTGGCCATCGGCTTGTAGACGTTGCCGAGGGTGTCCTGGAGCATGTACCGCCCGACCCTGGTGCCCGCGTCCACCGTGGTGAGGATGAACAGGGCCTCGAACATGATCGCGAAGTGGTACCAGAACGCCTTGAGCGCGTCGCCGCCGAAGGCGCCGGAGAAGATCTCCGACATGCCGACGGCCAGCGTGGGCGCACCGCCCGTCCTGGCGATCAGCGTGCTCTCCTGCACCGCCGCGGCGGCCGCGGTGAGCGCTTCCGGGGTGATCGTGAAGCCGAGGTTGCTCACGGCCTGCGACGCCGACTCCACCGTGGTGCCGAGCAGGCCTGCGGGCGCATTCATCGCGAAGTACAGGCCGGGGTCGAGGATGGACGCCGCGATCAGCGCCATGATCGCGACGAACGACTCCATCAGCATCGCGCCGTAGCCGATGAGCCGGACCTGCGACTCCTTCTGGATCAGCTTCGGAGTGGTGCCGGACGCGATCAGCGCGTGGAAGCCGGAGAGCGCCCCACAGGCGATCGTGATGAACACGAACGGGAACAGCGACCCTGCGAACACCGGCCCGTCCCCGCTGAACGCGAACTCGGTGAAGGCGGGGGTGTTCAGCATCGGCGCGGTGATCAGCACGCCGACCGCGAGCAGCACGATCGTGCCGATCTTCATGAACGTCGACAGGTAGTCCCGCGGCGCGAGCAGCATCCACACCGGCAGCACCGACGCTGCGAACCCGTAGATCACCAGGCAGATCACCAGCGTGCGTGGGTCGAGCGTGAAGGCGGCGGCCCAGCTGGAGTCCTGCACCCAGCCACCGGCCACGATGGCGAGCAGCAGGAGCGCGACACCGATGATGCTGGTCTCGACGACCTTCCCTGGCCGGATGACGCGCATGTAGTAGCCCATGAACAGCGCGATCGGGATGGTCATCGCGATGGAGAACGTGCCCCACGGCGACTTCGCGAGCGCGTTGACGACCACGAGTGCGAGCACGGCCAGAAGGATGATCATGATGGCGAATACGGCGATCAGCGCCGCGGCCCCGCCGATCGGGCCGATCTCGTCACGTGCCATCTGGCCGAGGCTCTTGCCGTCGCGCCGCATGGAGAAGAAGAGCGTGACCATGTCCTGCACGGCGCCGGCGAAGATGACACCGACGATGATCCAGATAGTGCCGGGCAGGTAACCCATCTGCGCGGCGAGCACGGGACCCACCAGCGGGCCTGCCCCGGCGATCGCCGCGAAGTGGTGGCCGAACAGCACGCGACGGTCCATCGGCTGGAAGTCGGTGCCGTTGTCGAGCCGCTCGCCCGGTGTGGCCCGGGTGTCGTCGGCCCGCAGCACCTTCTTGACGATGAACCGCGCGTAGAACCGGTAGGCGATGGCGTAGGAGCCGAGCGCGGCGATGACCAGCCAGACCGCGGAGATCTGTTCTCCCCGCGAGAGTGCGAGCACTCCCCATGCAATGGCACCGAGGATGGCCACCCCGGTCCAGATCAGTATCGAGCGCGGGCTCATTCGTGACCGCGCCTCCTGCAGCGCCGTCATGTGAGACCACCCCGGGCCGTCCCGCCGCACGGGCGGCCCCTGCGTTGCAGTATCGCCAACATCGGTTCTCCCCCGCCTCCGCGGCGCCGTCGCCGCAGCGTCTGATGCAGTAGGAGCAGACACGTGCCCCCATCGGATGACATCCGCGCGAAGATTGTGCGCTTTCTTCCGCCGTTTGGACACACGTAGTAGTCGGTTCGCCGGATACGTGTTGCGCGTTCGGAGGGCCGTGCCCGGGTGACCGTTACGCCTCGGGATCGGGAGCGTCGAGTGGGTGGGCGATCTCGTCGGCGGGCAGCCGCCAGCCCACGATCGCCGCCACCGCGAGGAACACCGGGATGGCCCCTGCCAGCACGAACGTCATCGGGACACCGAGCCACTCGCCCGCCGGACCGGCGAGTGCCATCGAGACCGGCATGAGCGCGAGCGACACGAAGAAGTCGAGGCTGGAGACACGCCCGAGCAGGTGCCGGGGGACCCGGCGCTGCAACAGGGTGCCCCAGATGACCATCGCGGCCGCACCCGTGAAGCCGACGACGAACGTGGCCACCGCCATGACCCACAGCTGCCGCGTGACACCGAGCAGCATCAACGGCGCAGCCCCCGCGCCCCAGAGCAGGATCATCGCGGTGAGGTACCGCCGGGGCAGCCGCAATGACGACACGACGAGCGAGCCGACGGCGCCACCGATCCCGAACGCAGCGAGGATGAGGGCGAAGCTGCTGGCGCCGCCGCCCGTCTGGTCGCGCACGGCGAAGGGCAGCAGCACCTCGATCGGGCCGATCAACACGAGAACGTACAGCGAGGCGAAGGCGAGCGTGGCGAACAGCCACCCGGTGCGGAAGAGGTAGCGGAAACCCTCCGCCAGGTCACCGAGAATCGAGCTGCGAGCCCCCTCGTCCGGGACGACCGGCGCGGCGCGCATGGCGATCAGCGCCACGAGCGCGAGCGCGTAGATGCCGGCTGCGAGCAGCAACGCCATCCCCGGCACGAACCACCCGATGATCAGGCCGGCCAGCGCAGGGCCGAGTGCCTGTTGCGCAATGGGCCGGAGGGTGCCCTCGACGCCGTTGGCGGCGAGCAGTTCGTCCGGGGGCAGCAGCGTGGGCAGGATCGCCGAGTAGGCGGGGTAGAAGAAGGCCTCGGCGGCGCCGATGACGAAGGAGATCACCGCCAGGTGCCACAGTTGCAGCGAGCCGGTGACGGCGAGCGCGCCGGCAAACCCCGCGAAGGCGATCCGGACGACCTCCACACCGATCATGACGGCGCGTTTGGGTAACCGGTCGGCGGCCACGCCCCCGATCAGCACGCTCACGAGCAGCCCGGCGCTCGCGGCGGCGGCCACGAGGGACAGCTCGGACGGGCCACCGTCCAGTGCGATGACCTGGTACACGATCGCGACGAGCCACAGGCCGCTCGCGAAGAGCGAGGCCGCCATCGATGCCGCCAGCAACCGGTACTCGCGGTGGGCGAACGGGCGCAGCGCACGGGGAAGCCGGACGGCTCGGGCTTCGGGGGCCGGGGAGGTTTCCTTCATCACCGTTCCAACGAACTACGTGAACAGGACTTCAAGTCAAGAAGTGGGCGAAACGGGGCGCGCGGACCTTAGCCCGACCGGGGTGCGGCAAGCGCGTGATTTGCCCGATCCGGCGAGGTCGGAGCCGTTCGCCGGTGGCTGCGCGGGGCGGCCGGAGGCACCATGGAGCCGTGGACGAGACGGCGGATCCCGGCCCGCCGCACGTGCGGCCCGAGGACATGCGAGCCGGGGACGTCGACCGTGAGCAGGTACTGGACCGGCTGCGCATCGCACATGCGGAGGGTCGGCTCGACCTCGACGAGTTCGACGAGCGCATCACCGCCACGCTGGCCGCCCGCACCTATGCCGACCTGCGTGCGCTCACCGTGGACCTGCCGGGTCAGCCGCCGTCGCCACCGGCCCCCACCACGCCGCCTGAGCCGGGCCCGCTGCAGGACCTCGACGCACTCCAGGAGCGGGATCTGCGCGGGGCCGTGATCGGATGGGCAGGGGCGAGCGTCACGACGATCGCGATCTGGGCCATGAGCTGCATCGCGACGGCCTCGTTCGTCTACCCGTGGTGGATATGGGTGGCCGGTCCGTGGGGGCTGGTGCTGCTGTCGTCCTGGGTGCGCGACAGGCGGCAGTAGCGTGGGGTGACCGGATCCACCCCGTGGGGCGCCTACCCCATGTGCGGGTGCGGCCGCAACGGTCGTACACTGGGGGTTCGGCGCGCCCTACGGCGCCGGTTCCGTCGTGCCTCCCCGCACCTCACGGTCCCGGAGCAGCGACGTGCCTACGCACGGAACCGAGAGTACGCACACCTGTCACGGAACGCGGAGGACATGGCCAAGAAGGACGGGGCGATCGAGGTTGAGGGCCGGGTGGTTGAGCCCTTGCCGAACGCGATGTTCCGCGTGGAGCTCGAGAACGGACACCGGGTCCTTGCCCACATCAGCGGCAAGATGCGTCAGCACTACATCCGGATCCTCCCGGAGGACCGGGTCGTAGTCGAGCTGTCGCCGTACGACCTGACCCGCGGCCGCATCGTCTACCGCTACAAGTGACGGAGCAGCGTCGTCACCTTCACAGGTGCCGGCGCTCGTGACGCCACTTCGACACACCGACACCAACTGAGAGAGCGACGGACGTGAAGGTCCAGCCGAGCGTCAAGAAGATCTGCGACAAGTGCAAGGTGATCCGCCGTCACGGGCGGGTCATGGTGATCTGCGAGAACCTGCGCCACAAGCAGCGCCAGGGCTGATCGGGGTCGCCGTCGTCGCAGACGGCGCACCACCGAGCACCACCAGCTACAACACAAGAGACACCAGCAACACCGAGGAACCTGACGCACCTACCGGGCCACACGGGCCCGGTCCACCCCCGGAACCAGGCCGGGGCCCGGCACAGCGCGAGCACGAGGCGGCGGACCGGGACGGGCATCGGGCAGACCTGGCTCAACGAAACAGAGGAGAAACCCGCCGTATGGCACGCCTTGCCGGCGTCGACCTCCCCCGCGACAAGCGGATGGAGATCGCGCTCACCTACATCTTCGGGATCGGGCGCACCCGATCCCTCCAGATCCTCGAGGCCACCGGGATCGACCGCGACCTGCGTTCGCGCGACCTGACCGACGAGGACCTCGCAGCCCTCCGCGAGTACATCGAGAGCAACTACCGCGTCGAGGGTGATCTGCGCCGCGAGGTGCAGGCCGACATTCGTCGCAAGATCGAGATCGGCTGCTACCAGGGGATCCGGCACCGCCGGGGCCTGCCGGTGCGTGGCCAGCGCACCAAGACCAACGCCCGCGGCCGCAAGGGACCGAAGAAGACGGTCGCCGGCAAGAAGAAGGCAGGTAAGAAGTAATGCCGCCCCGCACTCGCGCTGCGTCCGGCCCCAAGAAGGTCCGGCGCAAGGAGAAGAAGAACGTCGCGCACGGCCACGCGCACATCAAGAGCACCTTCAACAACACCATCGTGTCGATCACCGACCCGACCGGTGCCGTGATCGCGTGGGCCTCCGCGGGCCACGTCGGTTTCAAGGGCTCGCGCAAGTCCACGCCGTTCGCCGCGCAGATGGCCGCCGAGAACGCCGCCCGCAAGGCTGCCGAGCACGGCATGAAGAAGGTCGACGTCTTCGTCAAGGGCCCCGGCTCCGGACGTGAGACGGCGATCCGTTCGCTGCAGGCCGCCGGCCTCGAGGTCGGCACCATCTCCGATGTCACCCCGCAGCCGCACAACGGCTGCCGCCCGCCCAAGCGGCGCCGGGTCTAGGGAAAGGGAGTAACCAGACATGGCTCGTTACACCGGACCCATGACCCGCAAGTCCCGCCGACTGAAGGTCGACCTCGTCGGCGGCGACCAGGCGTTCGAGCGCCGTCCCTACCCGCCCGGCCAGCACGGCCGGATCCGGATCAAGGAGACGGAGTACCTCCTGCAGATGCAGGAGAAGCAGAAGGCCCGCTTCGCGTACGGCGTGCTCGAGAAGCAGTTCCGCCGGTACTACGAGGAGGCCAACCGTCGCCAGGGCAAGACCGGCGACAACCTCCTGCAGATCCTCGAGACGCGGCTCGACAACGTCGTCTACCGGGCCGGGCTCGCCCGCACCCGGCGGATGGCACGCCAGCTGGTGAACCACGGCCACTTCCTGGTCAACGGCCAGAAGGTCGACATCCCCAGCTTCCGCGTGTCGCAGTACGACGTCATCGACGTCCGGCCGAAGTCGCTGGCCACCGACCCGTTCATCATCGCCAAGGAGCTGCTGGGCGACCGCCCGGTTCCTGGCTGGCTGCAGGTTGTTCCGTCGAACCTGCGAATCCTGGTCCACCAGCTGCCCGAGCGTGCGCAGATCGACACGCAGGTCACCGAGCAGCTGATCGTCGAGCTCTACTCGAAGTGATCTGCCTCGGGTAGCAGCTCGACACCCCCGGCCCCGCAGGGAGGGGCCGGGGGATTTCCACTGCGGCATCAAATAGCGGTTGCCGCAGGGTGTGAGGAGGCACCAACCCATGCTGATCTCTCAGCGACCCACCCTGACCGAGGACTCGGTCGTCGACACCCGCTCCCGGTTCGTCATCGAGCCGCTGGAGCCGGGCTTCGGCTACACGCTGGGCAACTCGCTCCGGCGCACGCTTCTCTCCTCGATCCCCGGCTCGGCGGTCACCAGCATCCGCATCGACGGTGTGCTGCACGAGTTCACCACCGTGCCGGGTGTGAAGGAGGACGTCACCGACATCATCCTCAACCTCAAGGAGCTGGTCGTCAGCTCCGAGGAGGACGAGCCGGTGACGATGTACCTGCGCAAGCAGGGCCCCGGCCCTGTCACGGCGGGCGACATCGTGCCCCCGGCCGGCGTCACCGTGCACAACCCGGACCTGCACATCGCCACGCTCAACGACAAGGGCCGCCTCGAGGTGGAGCTCGTCGTGGAGCGTGGCCGTGGCTACGTCCCAGCCATGCAGAACAAGGCCACCGGCGCCGAGATCGGCCGCATCCCGGTCGACTCCATCTACTCGCCGGTCCTGAAGGTGACCTACAAGGTCGAGGCCACCCGTGTCGAGCAGCGCACCGACTTCGACAAGCTGGTGCTCGACGTGGAGACCAAGCCCTCGATCACGCCCCGGGACGCGCTGGCCTCGGCCGGCAAGACCCTCGTCGAGCTGTTCGGCCTCGCGCGCGAGCTGAACGTCGACGCCGAGGGCATCGAGATCGGCCCGTCGCCGCAGGAGGCCGACACCATCGCGGCCTTCGCGATGCCGATCGAGGAGCTGGACCTCACCGTCCGCTCGTACAACTGCCTGAAGCGCGAGGGCATCCACACCGTGGGTGAGCTGGTGGGCCGCAGCGAGGCCGACCTGCTCGACATCCGCAACTTCGGTGCCAAGTCGATCGACGAGGTCAAGATGAAGCTCGTCGGCCTCGGGCTCGCGCTCAAGGACAGCCCGCCCGGATTCGACCCGTCGGCCGCTGCGACCGACTTCGGCTCCGAAACGTTCGACCCCGAGCACTTCGGGGATGACGGCCAGGACTACGCAGAAACGGAGCAGCTGTAGCCATGCCTCAGCCCACCAAGGGGCCTCGTCTCGGCGGGTCGCCTGCGCACCAGCGGCTGATCCTGGCCAACCTGGCCACCGCGCTGTTCGAGCACGGCCGGATCACCACCACCGAGGCCAAGGCCCGGCGGCTGCGGCCCTACGCCGAGCGCCTGATCACCAAGGCCAAGCGTGGCGACCTGCACAACCGTCGCGAGATCCAGAAGGTCATCCGCGACAAGACGGTCGTGCACCGGCTCATCGCCGACATCGGCCCGTTCTTCGCCGACCGCGACGGCGGTTACACCCGGATCACCAAGACGCTGCCGCGTAAGGGCGACAACGCCCCCATGGCCGTGATCGAGCTGGTCCAGCAGAAGACGGTCACCGACGAGGCGGATCGCGCTCGTCGTGTCGCGTCGTCGCAGCGGAAGCCTGCCACCCCGGCTCCGGCCGAGGCGGCTCCGGCTGCCGACGAGACGCAGGCGACCGACAAGACCGAGGCGGCCGAGTCCACCGCGGTCGAGACCGAGGCCACGAGCACCACGAGTGCTCCGGCCGAGGAGAGCGCCGCTCCGGCTGCCGAGTCCGGTCAGCCCGCGTCGAAGCGTGAGGACAACTCCACCGAGGAGTCCTGATAGTCGCGCAGCACCCGCACCACCCCGTCGAGCCCGCCGTCCTCCGTGACGGCGGGCTCGCGGGTCTTCCGGGGGATCTCGGGCCCGCGGAAGAGGCGACCCGTGAGCGGGAAGCGGGCGACTCGCGGAGGTTCCGGCTGGACGTCGCCTACGACGGCACCGACTTCTCGGGCTGGGCGATACAGCCGGCACGCCGCACGGTGTGCGGGGTGCTCACCGAGGCGCTCTCGACGGTGGTGCGGGCGCCCGTGCAGCTGACCGTCGCCGGGCGCACCGATGCCGGGGTGCACGCCACCGGCCAGGTGGCACACGCCGACCTCTCGGCCGACCTCGACGGGACGTGGCTGGTGCGGAGGCTCGCCCGGCTGCTGCCGTCCGACGTCCGGGTGCGGGCGGTCACCCCCGTTCCTGCGGCCTTCGACGCCCGGTTCTCGGCGCTGCGTCGCCACTACCGCTACCGGGTGGCCACCGCGCCGCACGGCGCGGAGCCGCTGCGTGCCCGTGACACGCTCTCCTGGCCGCATCCGCTGGATCTCGCGGCGGTCACGGACGCGTCCGAGCGGCTGCTCGGCGAGCACGACTTCGCCGCGTTCTGCAAGCGCCGCGAAGGAGCCACCACGGTGCGAGCGTTGCAGCGGTTGTCCTGGACGGAGGCCGGCGGCGGCGTCGTGGAGGCGGCCGTGTCCGCCGATGCGTTCTGCCACTCGATGGTGCGGAGCCTGGTCGGTGCGCTGCTCGACGTGGGCCGCGGGCGGCGCGCGGCGGCGTGGCCTGCCGAGCTGCTCACCCGCGGCGAGCGCGCGAGCGAGGTACCCGTCGCCCCGGCCCACGGCCTGACGCTGGCGGCCGTGGACTACCCGCCGGACACCGAGCTCGCCGCCCGCGCCGACGCCACCCGCCGCAAGCGCGTGCTCGGCGCGCAGTAGAGCACGGTGGGCGTGCTCGGCGCCGAGAGATCGTTCCGAGCTCTGGCGCCGGTGGCCCCTGGCAGTCACACTGTGCGCCCCACCCATTGATTGATCTTGTCGTCGACCAAGCGCGTAACTCCCTCGGGCGACCCCCCTATCCCCATGGGAGTGGGTGCTCTGCGCCCAGACCGTGATCGATCCGGCGTGTCCGGTATCCCGGCCCGCCCCCGTGCCTGCAGACCAGAACGGAGATGCCGTGCTCACCACGCCCCCCACGCGGCTGATCGCACCCGCCGACTCCGCGGTTCCGCCGTGCGCAGCGCCCGCGCACCCGGCAGCCATGACCGCGCACCAAGCAGGAACAGCGCCGGCTCACGGACCGGCAGCGTGCACCGTCACAACGGAACAGGTGGAGCGCGCAGTGCTCCAGCTTCGGGAGCGGCCCGGGATGTCGGCGGTGGAGCAGATCCACGCGATCCTGCGCGAGCTCGGCCTCACCGTCGCCCCGCCCGCGCGGTGAGAGTTCCCGTGCCGACTCTTCGTGCGATGCAGCTGGTACTGACGTGACTCCGGAGCCCGCGCCCGACATGGTGCCCACGTCGCGCGACTACGGCGAACGCGTGATCGCCGTGGAGCCGGGTGGCAACGAGCCGATCCCGGCCGAGGAGCGGCACGGCCGCCCGCGGCAGCTGTTCTGGACCTGGACCTCACCCAACCTCGAGTTCGCCACGATCTTCGTGGGCGTCCTGTCCGTACAGGCCTTCGGGCTCACGTTCGCCCAGGCCGTCGCGGCAGTGCTGCTCGGCAACGGCCTCGCGGCGATCGCGCACGGCGTGCTCTCGGCCCGCGGACCCCTGGCGGGCGTGCCCCAGATGGTGCTGGGCAGGCTCGCGTTCGGCTATCGGGGCAACGCCCTGCCGGCCGGACTGATGACGATCACGTCCGGGTTCGGCTGGTTCGCGGTCAACAGCGTCAGCGCAGCGTTCGCGCTGAACTCGCTCACCGGACTGCACCCGGCGACCTGGCTGGTGGTCGTCGTGCTCGTGCAGATCGGCATCGCGTTCGTCGGCCACAACCTCGTGCAGGTCTTCGAACGCTTCGCCTTCCCCGTCCTCGCGGTGGTGTTCGCGATCGGGGCGGTGATCGTGCTGGCGCAGTCGGACCCGTCGGCCGTGCCCGCCGGCGGAGGCACCGGAGGCGTCGGAGGGTTCCTGCTCACCGTCGGCGCCGTGTTCGGCTACACCGCGGGCTGGAGCCCGTACGCGGCCGACTACGCGCGTTACCTGCCGGCCGACTCCCCGCGCCTGCGCACAGGGCTGGCGGCAGGCCTCGGGCTGTTCGGCTCCACCACCGTGCTCATGATCGTGGGAGCGGGATCGGTGAGCGCAACCGCGGCAGCGGGCGTGCTGTCGGACAACCCGACCACGGCGTTCGTCGGCGTGCTCCCCGGGGTGCTCGCGAGCCTCACGCTGCTGGCCATCGCGCTCGGGGCGATCGCAGCCAACGTGCTGAACGTCTACTCGGGCGCGATGTCGTTCCTCAGCATGGGCGTGGACGTCCCGCTGCGGTGGGCCCGGGCTGTGGTGGCCGCGGCGTTCGGCGTGGTCGGCCTCGTCATCGCGCTGCTCGCGCTCGGCGATGCCGCCCACAGCTACGAGGGCTTCCTGCTGGTGATCGTCTACTGGATCGGGCCGTGGCTGGGCGTGGTGCTCACCGACCAGTACCTGCGCCGCAACCGGCTGCCGATCGAGCTGCTCTACGACCGCGGCCACCGCAACCCCGCGGGCATCGTGGCCCTCCTCGTGGGCATCGTCGTGTCCGTGCCGCTCTTCTCCAACCAGGTGCTGTTCGTCGGGCTGATCCCGCGTCTGGTGCCCGGCGTGGGCGACGTGACGTTCCTCGTCGGCATCGCGCTCTCGGCCGCCGTGTACGCGCTGCTGTTCCGGCGACAGGCGGGACGTGCACGAGCGCCTGTTGCGGGGGCGGACGGTAGCCGCGCAGAGTGAGCGGGTGACCACCCTGCCCGAACCGGCGGTGTCCGACCCCGCCGTGTTGCTCGACGTCGCGTTCGGTGAGGCCGAAGCCGGCCTCGCCGCGGGCGGCATCCCCATCGGCGCGGCCCTGTTCGCCGCCGACGGCACGCTGCTGGGACGCGGGCACAACCGCCGTGTCCAGGACGACGACCCGTCGATGCACGCCGAGACCGCCGCGTTCCGAGCTGCCGGCAGGCAACGCGACTACCGTTCGACGATCATGGTGACGACGCTGTCGCCGTGCTGGTACTGCTCGGGGCTCGTGCGTCAGTTCGGCATCGGCACGGTGCTCATCGGCGAGGCTCGTACCTTCCACGGCGGCCACGACTGGCTGGCCGAGCACGGGGTCTCCATCACGGTGCTCGACGACGACCGCTGCGTCGAGCTCATGACCGACTTCATCGCCACCCGTCCGGACCTGTGGCACGAGGACATCGGGGAGCCCTCATGATTCCGACGATCGACCTGGCTGCGTGGCGCAGCGGTGACGCAGGCGTCGGTCCCGCCGTCGATGCCGCTCTGCAGCAGGCCGGGTTCCTGCTGGTCACGGGCCATGGCGTGGACGACGCTCTGCGTACCGAGGTGCGCGCGGCTGCACGGGCGTTCTTCGCGCTGCCCGCCGAGGTGAAGGCCCGCTACGCCGTGCGGATCGGCGGGCGCGGCTGGCTCGCGCCGGGGGTGGAGGCCAACGGAAACGTCGAGGGGGTGGAGACGCCGCCGGATCTGAAGGAGTCCTTCGCGGTCGGGCCGGCCACGCCCACCGGTGATCCGAAGGTCGACGACGTGTGGTTCCTGCCGAACGTGTGGCCGCCCGAGGTGCCGGAACTGGAGCGCGCGGTCGGCCGCTACGTGGCTGCGATGACGACGGTGTCGCGCGAGCTGCTGGAGCTGTGCGCGGATGCGCTGGGCCTGCAGCGGGAGACGCTCACCGCGTTGGCAGGCCACCCGACATGGACGTTCAACATCAACCGGTATCCGCCGCTCACCGAGGTCGGCCCGCCCGAGCCGGGGCAGTTCCGGATCGGATCGCACACCGACTTCGGCACGGTCACCGTGTTGGACCGGGAGCCGGGTGCGGGGGGTCTGCAGGTCGACATCGAGGGCATCGGCTGGACCGACGCGCCGTACGACCGATCCGCATTCACGGTCAACATCGGCGACCTGCTCGAACACTGGACGGGCATGCGCTGGCGCTCCGGACGGCACCGCGTACTGCCGCCGCAGCTCGAGTCGCCGGACGAGGAGCTCATCTCGCTGGTGTTCTTCTTCGAGCTCGACCACGACGCGCTGGTCACCCCGCTGGCGCCGCCGATCGGCCGCCGCGCGGACCTGGCTCCGGTCGTCTCGGCCCCGTTCCTGCGGGAACGGCTCGACGCCATCTCGGTCGGGTAGGGGCCGCCAGTTCTTCCGAACGGCCACGGTGGGGCGACCTGCGCGGTTAGCGTCTGGCCGTGCCCCGACCGAGCGCCGTGCGGGCTCCCGCCACCCGCGACCAGGCCGACGCGTACCGGTTCGGCCTGCGCCGCATGGAGGCTGCGCTGGTCCGCGGCGATCCCGTGCCGTTGCACGAGCAGATCCGGTCGCAACGCCGCGCCGCGATGGCCGGTGTGGCGCTGGGGCTGCTCGGGATCTGTGTCGCGGCCCTGTTCGCGCGGATGGCTCCGAGTCCGAGGTGGACCGACGCCGCCGTGGTCGTCGGGGCCGACTCCGGGGCGATGTACGTGGTGGCGCACGGGCCCGACCGGCTCGTCCCGGTCGCCAACCTCCCCGCCGCCCGTCTCGTACTCGCGGCACTGCGCTCCGGTGGCAGCACCGACGCCGACCCGGCGAAGGCCACGCCCGTCACGGTGCCGGACAACTCCCTCGACGGAGCCCCACGCACCCCGACCGCCGCGGTCCCGGGCGCGGTTGCCGTCCGGCCGGACTCGACCGTGCCACCCCGGTGGGCGGTGTGTGACCGGACCATGGCCGACGGCGCGCTCGTCGGCACCACCGTGGTGGCGGGCATGCCGACAGCCCCGGAGCCGATGCCGGCGAACGACGGGGTGCTGCTCGACGGGCCCGACGGTGTGACATGGCTGGTGACCGGCGGCCGCCGCCACCGCGTCGACGCAGGCGACGGGAGGGTGCTCGCCGCGTTCGGGCTCACCGCCCGCGTGCCCCGGGCTGCCGCTCCCGATCTGGTGTCGCTGCTGCCCGAGGGAGTCGCCTTGGCCACGCCCGAGGTGGCAGGCCGGGGCAGTCCCGCTCCGGTCGGCCTGCCCGGGCGGATCGGTGACGTCCTGACGACCCGGCCGGTGGGTGGTGAGCAGCGGCATTTCGTCGTGCTGACGGGTGGCCTGCAAGAGGTGCCGGACGTGCTGGCCGAACTGCTGCGCGTGGCTGCGGGACAGGCACGGGACATCCCCGTCGGCACCGACGAGCTGGCCACGGCCACGTTCGTCGGCGATCTCGCCGTCGAGGGCTGGCCTCTCGGCGCCCCACGGCTGCGCGAACCCACGGATGCGCCGGTGGTGTGCTGGACGTGGACCGCCGACGGGGAGCCGTCCGGTGCTGTGTGGGCGGGCGGAGCGGAGCCGGCACAGTCGCAGCCGGTGAGCCTGGCGCAGGCCGACGGGTCAGGGCCGAAGGTGGACGCCGTCGTCGTGGGCTCCGGCGGTGCGGTACGGGCGACCGGACCGGGACGCTCGCCCGGCGGCGGGCCGTTGTGGCTGGTGTCGGCCACCGGGGTCGCGTTCGGAGTGGCCGACGACGCCACTGCCGCCGCTCTCGGAATCACCTCCGCGGAGCCCGCGCCGGAGGCCGTGCTGCGGTTGCTCCCGAGCGGCCCGGCTCTGGATCTCGCGGCGGCGGGCCGCATGGTGGATGTCCTGCCGGCGGGCTGAGCCTGTCCCTGGCGCGGAGGGGCCGCGAGCGGACGCCGGTCAGCGGGTGCGCCGCGGGCGGTTGCGCAGCAGCACCGCGGCCATCGCGCCGGCCGCCAGCAGCAGGCAGGCCGCCGCGAGGTCGAACGGCGGGCTCGCCGGTTCCGGCGCAGCAGAGTGCGGCGCGGTGCCGAGCAGTGGCGCGACCGACCGCGCGGTGGGCCGTTCGGCGGCCGGTTCGAGCACGGCGGGCACGGCCGTGAGCGCGCTGACGGGGTCGATCACACCGTGGCCCAGCCGGTCGTCGTGGCCACCTGCCGGTCGGCGGGCCGTGGCGATGATGCGGTCGGCCACCTGTCGAGCGGTCAGGTCGGGGAAGCGTTCGCGCACGAGCGCGGCCAGGCCGGCCACCCACCGTGCGGCGAAGCTCGTGCCGTCGCCGCCCGAGCCCGTGGTGCCGCCACCGACGGCCAGCGAGCGCAGCCCGGTGCCGGGAGCGGCGACGTCCACCCACGGGCCGGGCACCGTGAACGGCGCAGCGCGGTCGTCCGGGCCGACGGCCCCCACGGCGAGCAGCGTCTCGTCGTACCAGCCCGGGAGCGACACCTGGCCCGTGTCTCGGTCGGTGCACGAGCCCGTGCCCACGTTCCCGGCCGCCGCCACGACCACGACATCGGCCTCCACGGCGTAGCGGAGTGCGGCGTGCAGTTGGGCGCCCGCCGTGGCCGCCAGGTCGGCGCGCAAGCACACCGCTCCCGAGATGTTGATGACGTCGGTGCCTTCGCGGACCGCCAGCACCACAGCCTCCGCAAGGGTGCGGGTGTCGCCCGCCGGACGTGTGGTGCCGCCTGGGGCGGAGACCTCGAACGACGAGCTCGACTGGCGGATCGCGAGCAGGTGTGCGCCGGGCGCGATGCCGATCGGTGTGCTGCCACGGCCGGTCGGTTCGGCTGCCGCGGCGAGCAGCCCGGCCACGGCGGTGCCGTGCCCGTCGCAGTCGTCGAGACCGTCGCCGCCGGTGAGGTAGTCCCCGCCGCCACGCAGCCGGCCGCCGAGCAGCCGGTGCGGGAAGACACCGGTGTCGATCACGGCGATGAGCACGCCGCGGCCGGTGGCCAGCCGATGGACCTCGCGCAGCTGGAGACGGGTGGCGGTCGCGTCGTCGGCGGGTCGGCCGTCAGCCGCGGGAGGGGTGCAGCGCTGTGGCGGGCGGAGACCGGGTGCGGCCCCGGGCGGACGGCCGCTCGGAGGCTCGACGCCGACCGGGGGTGGCGCCGGGTCGGCCGCGGCGGGGACCGGAACCCCGGTGAGCGCGAGCGCCGCGACGATCGCGCACACCGCCCGTCTCACAGGCCCCGGACCAGCCGGAACAGATCCATCGTCGCGAATGCCAGCGGGATCGCGGCAGCGATGAGCAGACCTTCCAGCAGGTCGACCGCCCGTCGGGAGACGGGGGAGCCCAGCGGGGTGCTGCGGCCGAGCGTGAGTGCGCCTGCTGCCGCGGCGACGAGCAGCGCTGCCGCGATAGCGAGCCGGAACGCCGTGCCCGCGTGCACGGCTGCCATGACAGCAAGCCCGACGCCCGCGGCGATCGCGCTCGTCAGCAGGATCCGGACCGGGCCCCTGTCGGCGAAGCTGCGCGCGCGGAGGCCGAGCACCGCCACGACGACCGTGGCGAAGACCGGGCCCGCCCAGCCGCCTGCCGCGGCTGCCGGCAGCGCGGCACCTGCCGTGACCACGGCACATCCGCCGACCAGCCCGGCGAGGTAGCCGCGGGCCAGGTCGGCCCGCTCCGCGAGCTCGTCGGGCGGGAGTAGATCCGGCCCGTCGTCGGCGTCCACGAGCTCACTCCCATCGGCCGGAACGACCGGACGGGGCAACCCGGCGAGCCGCAGCGCCACCCGCGGCAGCACGGGGCCGATGGCAAGGCCGACCGCACCGACGGCCGTGGCCGCGGCGGCTGGGGTGACGCCGAATCGCAGGATCACGAGAGCGGCCACGCCCACAGGTACGGCTGCCACGACGATGCCGACGAGCACCGGAGCCACCACACGCAGCGCGATCTGAGCCACCGCGGCCGTGGTGCCCGCCGCCACGGTGGCCAGCAGCAGCTGCGCTGCTCCACCGGACGCGGACAGTGCCGCCCACCCTGCCGCGCCCCCGAGTGCGACGGCTGCCAGCGCGGCCGCACCGGCGGCCGGATGCACCGATCCGCCGTCCTGCTCGTCGGCACGGCGGGCCAGGCGAGCCGCCAGGGCCACGGTGGCCACCGCGCCCAGTGCCGCGACCACTGCAGCCGGCGTCCGGGTGGCGCCCGGTGCGCCCGCCAGCACTGCCGCCGCGGCAAGCGCCACCGCGAGCACCGCCCCCGCCGCGAACCGCCGGTCGCCGGACGTGGCGGAGGCCGCCGTGGCCGCCAGCGCGTCCACCGGGTCGTCGAAGACGGGCGAAGCCGGGGCCGGGCCCTCCGGGGCGATGCGCAGCAGATCGCCGTCGAGCACGCCGAGGTCGGTGAGAGTGGCTTCCGGCGGCAGCGGCCCCCCGGCTACTCCCGACAGCCGCCACGGCAGGGGGCGCAGGCCGAACACCGGCTCGCCGATCAGCTCCAGCACCATCGGCACCAGCTCCGCCACCGGCACGTCGGCGGGCAGCGCCACGTCGACCCGGGCACGTGGGGCGAGCACCGTGAGCCGGCAGTAGGCCGCATCGGCGGCGGGCGCGCGCATGGTCGTTTCTCTCCCCCCGAGCGACGGGACAACTTCTCCGGAACGGCCCCGGCGGCCCCCGTCGGCTGCCTAGCATCGCAGCGCCGAGGCCCCGGGCGGGCCCGTTCGGTGGAAGTCGTCAGGGGTCGGCGGCAACGGCGGGGAGGGGTGCCGATGGGCACGGTGGGGGTCGTCCGGCCGAGGCGTCTGCCGCCGCGGATGCCCGGCGGAGAGCTCACGCTCGAACCGCCCCCGGAACCCGAGCGGATCGTTCCCGCGGGTGTGCCGGCTCGGTTGTTGCCGGTCGTGATGCTCCTCGGGTCCGTCGGTTTCGTCGCCGTGCTCGGGGTCGGCAACCCGACGTCGTGGCTGTTCGGTGGCATGTTCGCGATCTCGACGCTCAGCATGATGCTCACCGGTGCCGGCCGCGGCGGAGCGGAGCGGTCGGCAGGCCTCGACGAGGACCGGCGCGACTACCTGCGTTACCTGTCGGTGCTGCGCCGCCGGGTGCGGGGCATCGCGGCGGACCAGCGCACCGTGCTCGAGTCGGTGCACCCGGATCCGGCGGCCTGGCCCGCGGTACTCGCGGCCGGTCGCCTCTGGGAACGCCGGGCCGCAGATCCGGACTTCGGGCAGCTGCGCATCGGACGTGGGGCACAGCGGCTGGCCACGCGGCTCGTCTCCCCGCAGACCGGGCCGGTCGAGGGCCTCGAGCCGGTCACCGCGCTCGCCCTGCGCCGGTTCCTGCTCGGCCACGCCGTCGTGCCCGACCTGCCGGTCGCCCTGTCGCTGCGGGCCAGCTCCACGGTGTGGCTGAAACCGGCCGACCCCGCCGCGGGACTCGGGCCTGCCCGCGCGCTCGCCCGCGCCGTCGTCGCCCAGTACGCGCTCTGGCACAGCCCGTCCGATGCGCTGCTCGCCGTCGTCGCGCCGCCCACCCTCGCACCGGAGTGGGAGTGGGTGAAGTGGCTGCCGCACGTCGGCCACCCACGCCGTCGCGACGCCGTCGGTCCGCTGCGGATGATCTCCGCCGACGCCGACGACGTGCGCCGCTGGTGGGTGAGCGAACTCGCAGGCAGGCCCGCCGGACCGGGGATGGGCGAGCCGCACCTGCTCGTCGTCGTCGACGAGGTGGCCGAGGGGCCGGGCCCGTGGGCGGGCGTCGCCGGGGTCACGGTGCTGCGGGTCGGCGCGCCACCGGGGCGGCGCCCTGGTCCGTCTGTCGTGCGGCTGCTCGTGGGGCACGACGGGCTGCACCGCGTCGGCGGCGATCAGGCGCCGCATGCCGGCGACGAGCAGCCGGCGCTGATCGGGCGGCCGGACGGGCTGGGCGTTGCCGAGGCGCGTGCACTCGCGCGGCGGCTCGCCCGCTACCGGCCCGGAGGTGCGGAGCCGGTGGGCGAAGCGACCCCGCGCACCGCGCCGGGCCTGCCCGCCCTGCTCGGGCTGGAGCCCGGCCAGGCGGGCATCGCGGCGCTACGCGCTCGCTGGGCCCGCTCCGAGACCCACCGGCTCCGCGTCCCGATCGGGGTGGACGAGCGCGGCGGCCCGGTCATGCTCGATCTCAAGGAATCGGCGCAGGGCGGCAGCGGGCCACACGGGCTGTGCGTCGGCGCCACCGGGTCGGGCAAGAGCGAGCTGCTCCGCACGCTCGTGCTCGGTCTCGCGGCCACGCACTCGCCCGCCGAGCTGAACCTCGTGCTCGTCGACTTCAAGGGCGGGGCAACCTTCCTCGGGCTGGCCGGGCTGCCGCACGTCTCGGCGGTGATCACCAACCTCGCCGACGAGCTGACACTGGCCGACCGCATGGCCGACGCGCTGGCCGGTGAGATCACCCGCCGCCAGGAGCTGCTGCGATCGGCGGGCAACCTCGTCGGGGTCGCCGAATACGCCGCGGCGCGCCGGGCGGGGGCCGATCTACCGCCGCTGCCGGCGCTGTTCGTCGTGGTCGACGAGTTCTCCGAGCTGCTCACCCAGCGTCCCGAACTGATCGAGCTGCTCGTCACGATCGGCAGGCTCGGTCGCTCTCTCGGAATCCACCTGTTGCTCGCGTCCCAGCGCCTCGAGGAGGGACGGCTGCGCGGGCTGGAGTCGCATCTGTCGTACCGGATCGCCCTACGTACGTTCTCCGCATCGGAGTCCCGTGCGGTGCTCGGCGTGCCCGATGCCCACCAGCTCCCGTCAGCGCCCGGGTCGGCCTTCCTCGCCACGGGCACCGACGAGCTCGTGCGGTTCCGCGCCGCCTACGTGTCGGGTCCGGGCAGCGCACCAGTGCGAGGGGGAGGGGTGGCGGGGCAGACCGCCGCGTATCCGTTCCGGGCCGGCCCGGTTCCGGTGATCGCCCCGGTGGAGCCCGCCGCGCCTGCCGAGGAATCCGACGGGCCCACCGTGCTCGACACCGTGATCGCGGCGATGGCCGGCCAGGGCCCAGCGGCCCACCGTGTCTGGCTCCCGCCGCTCGAGGTCCCGCCGCCGTTGGACGAGGTGCTGGGCCCGATCCGCGCGGTGCCCGGTCGACGGCCGATGGCTCGCCGGGCGGTGCCGCTCCGCGTGCCCGTCGGTCTGATCGACCGGCCCTACCAGCAGCGCCGCGACCCCCTCGTGATCGACCTGGCCGGTGGGTCCGGGCACCTCGCTGTGGTCGGCGGCCCGCGCACGGGCAAGTCCACCGCGCTGGCCACCGCCGTGCTCGGGCTCGCGCTCACGCACACACCCGACGAGCTGGGTGTGCACGTACTCGACTTCGGTGGCGGAGCGCTCCTTCCGCTCGCCGCTCTCCCGCACGTCGGCACGGTCGCCGCACGCCAGGAGACCGACCTCGTCCGGCGTACCGTCGCGGAGCTCACCGCTGTGCTCGCTCGCCGCGAACGCCTCTTCCGCGAGGCCGGGATCGCCTCGGTCGAGGAGTTCCGGGCCCGCCGCGCAGCCGGTGCTCACCCGGGCGAGCCCTGCACCGACCTCCTGCTCGTCGTCGACGGGTACCTCACGCTGCGCGGCGAGTTCGACGACCTCGAGGCGCGGCTGCTCCCGCTGGCCGCACAGGGCCTGTCCTACGGGCTGCACCTCGCGGTGTCGGCCACGCGGTGGAGCGAGTTGCGCCCTGCTCTGAAGGACCTACTCGGTGGCCGCATCGAGCTGCGGCTCGGGGAGCCTGCGGAGTCCGAGGTCGACCGTCGCCGAGCCGCCGAGGTCCCGGCCCGGCCCGCACACGGTCTCGCGCCCGATGGGGCCCCGGCCGTCGTCGCCGCGCCCCAGCTCAGCACCGGGGCCACCGATCAGGCCGCGCTGGTCGCCGCGGTCGCCGCGGCATGGCCCGGCCCGGGTTTCGCACCGGTCCGCTTGCTGCCCGAACGCATTGACCACGACGCGCTTCCGCCTGCACCGCCCGGGTCGGCCGGAATACCGATCGGCGTGGACGAGGAGGGGCTCGACCGCGTGGAGCTCGACCTCGCCGCGGAACCCCACCTGCTGTGTTTCGCCGACGCCGAGAGCGGCAAGACCAACCTGCTGCGCCTCGTCGCGCGGGGAGTCATCGCCCGGCACGGGCCGGAGGCCGCTCGGATCGTGGTCGTCGACCACCGCCGCGCGTTGCTCGGCGTGGTGCCGGAGAGCCATCTGATCGGCTACGCGAGCACAGCAGGCGCCACCGCCGAAGCCGCCCGTGACGTGGCGGCCTCGCTTCGTCGCAGGATGCCCGGCCCCGACGTGACGCCGCGGGCCCTGCGGGAGCGCAGCTGGTGGACCGGGCCCGAGGTCTACGTGCTCGTCGACGACTACGACCTGGTGGCGCCCGGCGGCGGTGCCGAGCACCCACTGCTGCCGCTGGTGGAGTTCCTGCCGCAGGCCAAGGACGTGGGCCTGCACCTGATCGTCGCCCGTCGTTGCGGCGGTGCGAGCCGCGCGCTGTTCGACCCGTTGCTGGGGCGGCTGCGTGAGCTCGGTGCGCCCGGGTTGGTGATGAACGGCAGCTCGGACGAGGGCGCGCTGGTGGAGTCCGTCAAACCCTCGCCCCTGCCTCCCGGCCGGGCCACCTTCTTCGACCGGCGGCGCGGGGCCCGGCGGGTCCAGCTCGCCTGGCTACCGCCGGATACGGGGGACGAGCCGTGAGCCGCAAGGTCCGCCGGCGCGCGAGCCGGGTCGCCGGTAGCAACGTCCATGGCGCAGGCTCTGCTGCAGCCGGGGATCGTGAGCCTCAGCGGCCGCCGGCGTGGGGGCGGGCCGTGGGTGGTTGGGCGGCGCTCTGGTCGATCCGCGAGACCGCGCCCCGCGCTACCGGAGCGCTGCGGCCTGCGCCACCGATCGCCGCGCCATGAGCGGCACGCCGGTCCGCGTCGCCGTTCAGCTCGGCAGCACCACCGCGCGGATGGCGGGCGCCGGTAGCGACGGGGAGCCGTGGTTGATGGCGCGCCCAACGGCTCCCGGTGCCACCGTGGCATCCCTGCTGGCTGAGCTCGCACCGGCGCCCGAGGAGCTCGTTCTCGTCCACCCGGCGAGCTGGCCATCGTCGCGGATCGCGTCCTGGTTGGGCGAGTGCGCGGGGCTCGGCAGGCAGGTCCGAGCCGTCCCGGCCCCGCTCGCCGCCGCGGGGCTCGGCGCCGTGGCAGTGCTCGACGTCGGACGGACCACGGCGGAGGCCACGCGTTGGGACGCGGCCGGGCGCCTGCTCGCCGTCACGTCCCGACCGGTGGGTGGGGTCGATCTGGACGCGGTGCTGATGCAGCTGCTCCGACTTCCACAGGGGGACCCGACCGCGAGGGCGGAGGCGCAGCGGGTGCGGGAGGCCCTGTCCCTGCTGCCCGAGGTCTGGACGCAGGCCCCGGATCCGGTCCGGGTGGTCGTCGACGAGGTGCGCGAACCGCTGGCGAGGGGCCTCGCTGTGGCGATCGATGCCCTGCGCGAGGTGGTGTACCGCACCGGACCGGCACGGGTGCTGCTCGTCGGCGGGGTCGCACGCACCCCGTTGCTCGCGGAGCTGCTCGACGAGGCCGGGATCGGCGGCGAGGTCGCTGTGGCGCCGCGGCCCGACGTCGCCGCGGTGCTCGGGGCGCTGATGCTGCCCGGCGCGGTCGGCCGGGCGGCGCCCATACGCGGGGCTGCCCTGTCCGGCTCGCCCTCCGTCGGTCACGAACGGGCCGCAGAGCCGTTCGTGACCCGCAGGTTGCCGCCACCGCCTCCTCGCGCTCGCGGGCCGCTGCGTGCGGTCCTGCTGCTCGTCGCGGCCGCCGGTGTCGTCGCAGGCCTGCTCGGCGTGGGCACTCTGTTGCCATCGCCGTCGGCCGCGGTGCCGGCCGGGGTGCTGGTGCAGTACGGCTACCGGTTGGACGTGCCGTCGGGGTGGGAGCACACCGGCGGCCTGCCTGAACGGCGTCGCACCCTGCTCACCCCGGCCGGGGCACCGGAGGGCAGCGATCTCATCGCGATCGAGCGGAGTCCGCTCGGCTACGACACCGGTGCCGAGCCCGAGCGAGCGCGGGCGGAGCTGCGGGCGGAGTTCGACGCGGCCGTGGCGGGCAGGTCCCCGCTCTCGGACTTCCGCATCACCAGCGTCGGAGGGCGCGAGGTCGCCACCTACCGGCAGCAGGAGGCAGGCCCCACGGTCGTGGAGTGGTTCGTGCTCCTCGACGGTGACGCTCAGCTCAGCGTCGGCTGCCGGCAGACGGCGTCCGGGAGGGCAGCGGTGCGGGCGGCCTGCGCCGTCGTCGTCGCCTCGGTGCGACGGGCCTGAGCAGGCGAGCAGCCCGCTCGCGTCCTGCCGTTCGCACCCGCACACGATCTCGCTGGTTCGGCCCCGCGCCGTCGTCACCCCTGCGACGGTGGCCCGGCAGCAGATGGCTGGAACGGGAACAGGGGTGATCGACATGGCCGACGGGTTCGGCACCACCGTCGAGGAGATGCAACGGGCCGGGAGGCACGTGTTCGCGGTGAACGACGCCGTGCAGGCCGATCTCGCCACGTTGCGCGGCAGGCTCGCCCCGTTGGCGGGGGCATGGCGGGGAGAGGCATCCACGGCGTTCACGGCGCTGATGGCGCGATGGGACGCCGACGCCCGCGCCTTGAACGAGGCCCTGCGCACGATCGGAGAGGCGATACAGGGCACGGGCGCGAGCTATCAGGCACAGGAGGAGCAGCGCACCGGAGAGCTGTCCTCGATCCGTGCGGCGCTGGGCTGAGGGGAGCGAGCAATGCCTGAGATCAAGGTCACGTTCGGGGCGCTGGAAGTGGCGCGGACGGACGTCGGCACCACCGCCGGCCGCATCTCCGGCCAGCTGGAGGAGCTCAAACGGTTCCTGGCACCGATGGTCGCAGGCTGGGAGGGGCAGGCGGCCACCGAGTACCAGGCCACCCAGCGCCGGTGGGACACGGCCGCGGCCGATCTGGCGGCGGTGCTCGCCCAGATCGGGGTGGCCCTCGGCACGGCCAACGAGAGCTATCAGCAGGTCGAGCGGGCCAACGCGGCCCGCTGGAGGTAGCGTCAACAGCAACGGAACAGGGTGCCCGGCGGTTGGAGGGGGCGTTTTGACCCCGCTTCAGACCGGCGGGTACCCTCGTTCTTCGATGTGCGGTGGGTGGAGACCCGTGGTCGCTTTCAACGGCGGCCCGCACGGCCCCATCCGGGCCCGGCGCCTTCCTCCGCACCCGCGACCAGAGGCAGCTCCCGAGCATTCGACGAGCACACGACAGCGACGAGGTAGGTCCGTGCCCACGTACAGCCCCAAGCCCGGCGAGATCACCCGCGCCTGGCACGTGATCGATGCTACGGACGTGGTGCTCGGCCGCCTCGCCACGCACGCCGCCACACTCCTGCGCGGCAAGCACAAGCCGACGTATGCCCCGCACATGGACACCGGTGACTTCGTCATCATCGTCAACGCGGAGAAGATCGCCGTCTCCGGCAACAAGCGGGACGACAAGTTCGTCTACCGCCACAGCGGCTTCCCAGGTGGTCTCCGCCAGCGCTCGGTCGGCGAGATGATCGAGAAGCACCCCGACCGCCTCGTCGAGAAGGCGATCAAGGGCATGCTGCCGAAGAACCGCCTCGGCCGGGCCATGAGCAAGAAGCTGAAGGTCTACGCCGGGCCCGACCACCCGCACGCCGCGCAGCAGCCGGCCGCGTTCGAGATCACCCAGGTCGCGCAGTGACCACCGCAGAGAACGAAGAGGGACAGCCCGTGACCACCCCCCCGGAGCCCGGGAGCGAGGCCGCCGAGACGGCAGCCGCCGAGATCGAGGCCGTCGAGGAAGCCGCGCTCGCCGCGGACCACGCCGACGAGTACGACGTCGACTCCGAGGTGGAGATCGACTCCGACATCGACGCGGTGCCCGCCATTCCGGCGGTGTTCTCCGACCGGCCGATCCAGACCGTCGGCCGCCGCAAGGAGGCCGTCGTCCGCGTCCGGTTGGTGCCGGGCAGCGGGGTGTTCCGCCTCAACGGCAAGTCGCTCGAGGAGTACTTCCCCAACAAGCTGCACCAGCAGCTGATCCGGGAGCCGCTCGTCACGGTCGAGAAGACCGAGCGCTTCGACATCTACGCCAACCTCAATGGTGGTGGCACCTCGGGTCAGGCCGGCGCGCTGCGCCTGGCGGTCGCCCGTGCGCTGATCGAGGCCGACCCCGACGACCGCCCGCCGCTCAAGAAGGCCGGCTTCCTCACCCGTGACCCGCGCGTCATCGAGCGCAAGAAGTACGGCCTCAAGAAGGCCCGCAAGGCTCCTCAGTACAGCAAGCGCTGACCCATTGGGCGAGCGACGTCTGTTCGGTACCGACGGCGTTCGCGGACTGGCCAACGGCGACCTGCTCACTCCTGAGCTCGCTGTCGCGTTGTCCGCGTCCGCTGCGCGGGTGCTCGCCGAACGGGACCGTTCCCATCGGCCGGTGGCCGTGGTCGGGCGGGATCCGCGGGCGAGCGGAGAGATGCTGGAGGCCGCGGTCGTCGCGGGCCTGACGTCGGCCGGAGCCGATGCGGTACGCGTCGGGGTGTTACCCACCCCGGCGGTCGCCTTCCTGGTCGGGTCGCTCGGCGCCGACCTCGGCGTGATGATCTCCGCGTCGCACAACGCGATGCCGGACAACGGCATCAAGCTCTTCGCGGCGGGTGGCCACAAGCTCCCCGACGCGGTCGAGAGTGCGGTCGAGGAGGGCCTCGACACCCGCGGTGAGCGTCCGACCGGTGCGCGGATCGGCCGTGTCCACGACCTCGTGGACGCCGCTGACCGGTATCGCGATCACCTCATCGCCGCCACACCGGGCTCGCTCGCCGGTCTTCGCGTCGTGGTCGACTGTGCGCACGGTGCGGCATCCGTCGTGGCGCCCGCGGCGTACCGCAGGGCCGGGGCCGAGGTCATCGCGGTGCACGCCGACCCCGACGGCCTCAACATCAACGACGGCGTCGGGTCCACCCACCTCGGGCCGCTCCAGAAGGCCGTTCGTGAGCACGCTGCCGATCTCGGTATCGCTCACGACGGCGACGCCGACCGCTGCCTGGCCGTCGACGCCACGGGCGCCGAGGTCGACGGCGACCAGATCATGGCCGTGCTCGCTCTCGCCATGCGAGAGGCCGGTGAGCTCACCCATGACACCCTCGTCACCACGGTGATGAGCAACCTCGGCCTGCATCTCACGATGCAGGAGGCGGGTATCGCGGTACGCACCACCCAGGTCGGCGACCGGTACGTCCTCGAGGAGCTGCGGACGGGCGGGTTCAGCCTCGGCGGCGAGCAGTCCGGGCACGTCGTGCTGCCGCAGCACTCCACCACCGGCGACGGCCTGCTCACCGCGCTGCGGCTGATGGCGCGGATGACGGCCACGGGTTCGTCGCTCGCCGAGCTCACCTCGGTGGTGACGCCGCTGCCGCAGGTGCTGCGCAACGTGCAGGTGGCCGACAAGGCCGCGGTCGCCGGCTCCGACGCGGTGCGTGAGGCCGTCGAGGCCGCGCAGGCGGAGCTGGGTGGCACCGGACGCGTGCTGCTGCGCCCGTCCGGCACCGAGCAGCTGGTGCGGGTAATGGTCGAGGCACCCACCGCGGAGGTCGCGGAGGCCGTCGCGCTGCGGCTGGCCGACGTCGTCGCCGCCGCGCACTGATTCTCCCGTTCCGCCCCGCCTGGCCGGATCAGTGCGGCACGATCGCGTCGTGCCGCCCGAGCTGCGCCTGCAACCTGATCGGCTGCGATCCCACGCGTTCACGGCCGCCGGTCTCTCCGAGGACCTGCGCGGGGTGCTGCCGCCATCTTCCGGCGACGCGGCCGGCGGCCCGGCCCTCGTGGCCGAGCACGAACGGCTGCGCGCGGTCCTGCTCGGTGCCGTCCGCGAACTGACAGAGCTCAGTGCCGCGCTCGCCGGTGCAGCCACCGCGTCGGCGTCCGCCGACGGCGCGGTCGCCTCGACGATGCTCCGGATCCAGGATGCGCTCGGCGCCGCACGCCCGGCGTCGTCGTCCGGCGGGGAGTGGACATGACCCGGCCGGTCCCACCGCCCGGTCCCGCCGACCCAGTCGATGCCGAGACCCTGTCCCGTACGGCGCGGTGGTGGGCTGAGCTCGGCGACACTCTTGCCGACATAGGGCGCCGCGTCGGCCGGTTGTCCGAGCAGATCAGCCACGACTGGCCGGACGGCCGTGGCCTCGAGTGGGCGGAGCGGGTCGGGCGGCTGGGTCAGGAGCTGAGCCGGGAGGCCGGATCGGCTGCCGAGCTGGGTGAGGCGTACGCGCGACAGGCCTCGGATCCCGTCCGCTTGGGCCTGCCGTCCTCGAGGATTCCCGGGATGCGCCTCGGCGGCACGGAGGCGCAGCGCGCCGACAGCGAGCGAGGGATGCGTATCGCCCAGCTTCCCGCGGAGGACCCGGGGACCAACTAACCGCCCTACGCCCGAATCCCTTCCGGCGAGTCGCTCCTTCGCGTGCGCGAGTCGGCATCCTGCCTGCCCGAATTGCCCCTTTCGGCTGGGCGAGTCGCCCTTTCGGCTGCCCGACCGCTTGCGAGAGTCGCGTTGCCCAGTGGCCTGGGTCTCGGGAGCCGGCCGGGCCTGCGGGCCATGTTCGACGTCAGCCAACCGGAAATAGGCCGGGCTCTTCGTGTCGGCGAAGAGCCGCACCGGCACTGAGATCTTGCCCAGCCGCTCGTCGGCGACGAACGCCCCGACGCACTCCACTTCACGCGGGATCGTGTGCGCCGCCTCCACCCGACGGCGGACTGAGGTAGCCGGATCGGCGGTGGGGTCAGCCGGGCCTGGCGAGATCCACGGCCCGCTCCGCGATTCCGTAGACGGTGGCGTTGGCCGACGCGATGGAGGGCATGACGGAGGCGTCGGCCACCTGCGGCCCGTTCCGGCTGTGCGACAGTCGCGACCCGCTGGGCCCGGCCGGCTCCGATGCCTCCCTGCGCGAGGTCGCCCGTCCGGCGGTGCGAGCCGCCCGTTCCAGCCGTGCCGGTCGCCCATCCTGGTTGCGCGAGCCGCTTGTTCCAGCGGGGCGAGTCGCTTGTCCAGTTCCGGGATCGCCTGTCCTGGTTGCGCGCGTCTCTCGATCCCGGTCCTGCGGGCCTCCCATTCCGGGAGTGCGAATCGCCGGTTCCCGGTCCCGATCGTGCGAGTCGCCCGCCGGGCAGCGCGATTCGCACGTTTGCGAGCGTGAGTCGCCGGCCCTGATTGCGCGAGTTGCGGTCTGCCGGTGCGGGATCAGCGGCGGTCGGCGAGCGTGGTGCCGGGGACTTTCCCGTCGATGAGCATGTCGACGCGGTCCTCGTCGCATAGGTGGTGCAGCAGGAAGGCCGTGACCAGGGCGCGGGCGAGGCGGCGTGCCTTGGCGTCGGGGTTGCCCGAGAGCACGAAGTCGCTCCAGTGCAGGCCTTCGAGGAACCCGGTGTGGGTGGCCTTGGAGAGCGTGCGCAACCAGACGGGTCCGCCTGCTGCCGCCGCGATGGGCTCGGCGTGCCCGGCGGCGGGCGCGACGGTGTCCTTGCCCGCGGCGAGGTGCAGTACGGGGATCGTGAGAGCACGGGCGGCGTCGATGGCGGAGGGCCGCGTCTGCGCAACCGCGATCGTGACGACAGCCCGGACGCGTGGACGGTCTTGCGCCGCCAGCATCGCGATCCCGCCGCCGATCCCGTGACCGGCGAGTGCGGTGCGGCGGGAGTCCACGCTGATCCGACCCTCGCCGAGCCGTACCCCGGCGCAGACGTCGAGCGTGGTGCGCAGGTCGGTGGCGAACCCGGCGTGGCTCGGCAACGGGCCACGGTGGCTCGACGGGGCGGCCGCCACGATGCCCCAGGACGCGAGGTGCCGCAGCAGGTCGGCGTAGCGCTCGGCGGGCTGCAGCCAGTCGTGCCCGAACGCGACGGCGGGCAGCCCCAGCCCCTCCTCCGGCGCGAACACGACGCCCGGAATGCCGACCATGCCGAGGTTGCCACGCAGCACCTGGTGCGGCCCGGGCCGCGAGAGCTGCTCCAGCGCCTCCTTGGCGTTGCGCATCTCCGGTGGCCGGGCGAACGGGCGGGTCCGGGTCACAGCGCAGCACCGTAGTCCTAGCGACGTCGGGCGGGCGAACGCAACGCGGCGACGGTGCATCGTGCGAGCGACAACCGACGACGCCAGTCGCTTTCTCCGCTACTCGTCGATGCGGAAGGGGATGCGTTCGGTGACTTCGCTCGGTGCGTCGTGCCCGAGCCGGCGGTTGATCGCATCGGCGCCTCGGACTCCGAGTAGGCAGCCGCCGACACCGGCGGGGATGGCGGCGAGGAACAGCAGGAAGTCGAGCCAGGTCCATGCGGGGAGCGCGAACCCTCAGTCGCCCCCGACTGCGCCGCGTTATCGATACGCCACTGACCAGCGGTTCCGCACTGCCGGTGCATGCCTCGTCCTGGCGTATCGCAGGGCGGTCTGCGCTACCGACGGTTCGGGGGCGGCGACGCGCTACTGAGCCGCGCTTGTTCGGAGCAGGTCGTCTGGATCGGGCGATTCGCGGATTTAGCGGGTGGCTCGGGACATCGTCGGTGTTCTCGCCCTCACGCCATCCTGACGCGGGTCATCCGGCGCTCGTGCCCATCCGCGTCCTACGCTCCGGACATGCCACCGAGAGATGGCCGATGAGGGGCGTCTGGACGGCCCAGCAGGTGCGGGAGTCGGAAGCCGTGCTCCTGGGCCGCACGGCCGAGGGCGCGCTCATGCGGCGTGCTGCGTTCGGGCTCGCGGTACATGCACGCCGGATGCTCGCGCGGAGTGGACAGGTGAGCGGCCGTCGGGTGGCGCTCCTCGTCGGCGCAGGCAACAACGGCGGCGACGCGCTCTGGGCCGGGGTGGAGCTGCGCAGGCGCGGTGTCGGCGTCACTGCAGTGCTGCTCGACGCGGCCCGCGCCCATCCTGAAGGTCTCGCCGCGCTGCGCCGTGCGGGTGGCCGTTTCGTCGACGTGGACGCCGGCCTGGTGGCCGCGCTCGGGGCCGACCTGGTGATAGACGGCATCGTCGGCATCTCCGGGCGCGGGCCACTGCGCGAGCCCGCGGCGCGCCTGGTCGCCGCGGTGGACCACGCTGGCGTGCCCGTGCTGGCCGTCGACCTGCCCAGCGGTGTGGACCCCGACACCGGCGCGGTCGACGGCCCTGCCGTCACGGCCACGGCGACCGTCACGTTCGGTGCGCTCAAGCCGGTGCATGTGCTCGCAGCCCACCGGTGTGGTGAGGTGCACCTGGTCGACATCGGGCTCAGCCCGCTGTTGCCCGAGCCGTACGCCGAGATCCTCGACCCGGCCGACGTCGCCGCTCGCTGGCCCGTCCCCGGCCCGGCGGACGACAAATACACCCAGGGCGTGGTCGGTATCGCCGCCGGCTCGGCGACCTACCCCGGCGCTGCAGTGCTGTCCGCCGGCGCGGCCGCCCTCGCCACGAGCGGCATGGTCCGTTTCGCCGGAACCGCAGCCTCGCTCGTCCGGGACCCGTGGCCGGAGATCGTCGCCACCGATTCGATCGTCGACGCTGGGCAGACCCAGGCGTGGGCTGTCGGTCCGGGTATCGGCACGGACGAGGCCGGCTTTGCCGTGCTGTCCGAGGCCATCGGGCGGAACGTTCCACTCTGCATCGACGCCGACGGGATCTCCCTGCTCGCCGTGCACGCCGATCTCCGTGCGGCGCTGCGGGGGAGGCCGGTACTGATCACGCCGCACGACCGCGAGTTCGCGCGCATCGCGGGTGAGGTCGGCAGCGACCGGGTCGCGGCCGCCCGCCGGGCTGCGGCCGAACTGGGCATCACCGTGCTGCTCAAGGGCAACGCCACCGTGGTTGCCGATCCAGGTGGACGCGCGCTGGTGCACCCGTCGACGTCCTCATGGGCGGCAACCGCCGGTTCCGGAGACGTGCTCACCGGGATCATCGGTGCGCTGCTGGCCGCCGGGCTCGAGCCGTGGTGGGCGGGGGGATGCGCGACCCACGTGCACGGGCTCGCATCCGTGCTGGCCGCACGCGGCGCGCCGGCCCCGGCGTCGAGGCTGCAGGCGGCGATTCCGGCGGCGATCCGCGCGATCCGAGGTGTATGAGTTCCTACCGGCGGCCGACGTCTCGCGGACCGAGCCGGGCCGACTCGCGGGTGGAGTTCGGGCGACTCGCGGGCGGGTTTCTGGGCGACTCGCGCTTGGGAAGTGGCGATTCGGATCCGGACGACTCGCGCGCGGATTCGGGGGACCCGCGAACCAGCGCCGGGCAGCTCGCGGGCAGAGGGTTCGGAGGGCTTGCGGACCGGTGGCCACGCCTCTCGCGGGCAGGGCTCGGGCGTCTCGCCGACCGGTGCTGGCTGGTCGGTGGGTTCGGGCAGCTCTCGGACCAGCACCGGGCCACTCACGAACCGGATTTGGGCCACCTGCGGACCGGTGTTGGTCGTCTCGCCGGTGGGATGTGGGCGGCTCGTGGACCGGTGCCGGGCGGCTCGCGCTCGGGAAGTGGGCGACGGCAGACGGCGTTGGGGGGTGGTCGGCGGGATGTGGGCGGCTCACGGACCGGTGCCGGGCGGCGGACCGACGGGTTTCGGTGGCTCGCGGACGGTGCCGGGCGACCTGCGGGTGGGATATGGGCGGCTCGCAGGGGTGCGAGGGCTGGCGGGCGGCTCGCCGGGTTGTCGGTGGCCGGGGGGATCTCGGCCGATCTGGGATCCGATCATCGCTCTGTCCGCGATGTGACGGTCATGGATGAGATGATGAGGACGTGGTCGATCTGCCGGTGAGCGCGCGTGCCGAGGCCGTCGTCGATCTCGACGCCATCCGGCACAACATCGAGGTCCTGCGGGCCGCCACGGCTCCCGGCGCGGCTGTGATGGCCGTCGTGAAGTCGGATGGTTACGGCCACGGCGCCGTAGCCGTCGGTCGCGCCGCCCTGGAGGCCGGGGCCACCTGGCTGGGCGTGTGCACCCTCGAGGAGGCCATGCAGCTGCGGCATGGCGGGATCACCGCGCCGGTGCTGTGCTGGCTGCACCTCCCGGACGACGACTTCACCGAGGCGGTGGGGGCGGGCGTCGACGTGTCGATCTCGTCACGCCGCCATCTAGCCGGGGTGCTGGCCGGTGCGCGCCGCGCGGGGCGACCTGCCCGGTTGCATCTGAAGGCCGACACGGGGGCCACCCGTGGTGGCGCCCAGCCCGCCGACTGGCCCGACCTGCTCGACGATGCCACGAAGGCCGTTGCCGACGGGATCGCCGAGGTCGTCGCGGTCTGGTCCCACCTGGCAAACGCCGACGTCCCGGATCACCCGAGCAACGACCTGCAGAAAGCCCGGCTCACCGCGGCGTGGCAAGGAGCCAAGGACCGCGGCCTGTCGCCGATCCGGCATCTCGCCAACTCCGCGGCCACGCTCACCCGGCCCGACATGCACTTCGACCTCGTGCGTCCTGGTATCGCCGTCTACGGGCTCGACCCGTTGGACCGCCAGATGGCACGCAGCCCGTTGCGACCCGCGATGACGCTCCGGTGCAAGGTGGCGCTGGTGAAGCGGGTACCGGCAGGAGAGGGCGTCTCCTACGGCCATGAATGGACCACACCGCGCGAGACCACTCTCGCGCTGCTCCCGATCGGCTACGCGGACGGCGTGCCTCGCAGGCTCGGGCGCGACGGGCGCATGCAGGTGCTGCTCGGCGGTGTCGTCCGTCCCGTCGTCGGCAGGGTGTGCATGGACCAGGTGATGGTGGACTGCGGCGACGACCCGGTCCGTGAGGGGGATGCCGCGGTGCTCTTCGGTTCAGGTGACCACGGCGAGCCGACCGCCCAGGACTGGGCGGACGAGCTAGGCACGATCCACTACGAGATCGTCACGGGCCTCCACTGGCGCCGCATCACCCGCACCGTCGTCGGCGCCGAGGTGCCGTCGTGAACCGGGGGCAGATCTGGGGTGCTGCCGCCGGAGCGGCGGGTGCAGCCGTCACAGGGGTTGCTGTTGGCGTAGCCGCGCGCAAGCGGTCGCAGATCGCCGCTGAGCGCCGCCGTCTCGCCACCCAGCTCGCCGAGATCGAGCCAGGGCCCGGAAGCGGTCCTGTGAGCGAGGCGTCCTCGGTCACAGCCGACGACGGTGTGCGGCTCTCGTGCGAGGAGGTCGAGGCGCCGGGCGGCAATCCGTCGCTCACGGTCGTGCTCGTCCACGGGTTCGCGCTCGACCGTCGCACCTGGCACTTCCAGCGGCGGTCCCTCCCCATGCTCACGGACCCCGCCGTGCGGCTCGTGCTCTACGACCAGCGCAGCCACGGCCGGTCCGAGCGGGCTCCGCGGGAGAGCTGCACGATCGAGCAGCTCGGCCACGATCTCGACGCCGTCATCCGGGCGCTCGCACCCGAGGGGCCCCTCGTGCTCGTGGGCCACTCGATGGGCGGCATGACGATCATGGCGCTCGCGGAGCAGAATCCTGCGTTGTTCGCCGAACGCGTGGCCGGTGTGGCGCTGGTGTCCACGTCAGCGGGTGAGGTGGCCAGTGGTGGGCTCTCCGGCACTCTGCTGTCGCGGCACAACCCGCTCACCCGCGTCGTCGGGATGGCGGCCCGGCTCCAGCCGAAGCTCGTCGAGGGTGTCCGTAAGGCAGCGGGCGACGTGATCTGGGCGATCACGCGCAGCTTCGCCTACGGCGACAGAAACGTCGCGCCCTGCCTGGTCGACCTCGTCGACGAGATGATCAGCGCCAACGCGGTCGATGCGCTCACCGACTTCGCCGACACGGTCGGCAGCCACAACCGGGTCGCCGCGCTGCCCGCGCTCGCCACCTGCGAGCTGCTCGTCGCGGCAGGCGATGCCGATCGCGTCATCCCGTTCTCCCACAGCGACGTGATCGCGGCCGAACTGCCGGACGTCACGCTCGTGCGGTTCGACGGGGTGGGGCATCTGCCGATGCTGGAGCAGCCGGCAGCCATGGACGAGGCGCTGGTCGACCTGCTGCGCCGCAGCGCGGTCCGGAGCGCGCCCAACGGGCTGCGGCGGCGCGCATGACGAAGCAGGCGAAGGACCCGATCGAGCTCGACGTCGAGATGGAGCTGCCGGGGGCCGCCGACACCGAGGAGCTCGGCGAGCGGCTGGCCGGCGGGCTCAAGGCAGGCGACCTGGTGGTGCTGTCGGGGCCGTTGGGGGCTGGCAAGACCGTCCTCGTCCGGGGCCTGGCGCGCGGGCTGGGCGTGGCCGGTCCGATCACGTCGCCGACGTTCGTGATCGCCCGTGAGCACCGTCCGCTCCCCGGCGGGGCGGGCGTGCCGCTCGTGCACGTCGACGCCTACCGGCTCGGCGGTGCCGCGGAGCTGGACGACCTCGACCTCGACACCGACCTGGCAGAGGCGGTGGTGGCCGTCGAGTGGGGCGAGGGCGTGGCCGAGCGGCTCGCGGAGCGCCACCTGCTGGTGCGGATCACCCGCCGCCCCGACGACGTACGGGTCGCGAGCGTCCATCGGGTGGAGGCGGCGTGATCGACACGGTCATCTTCGACTGGGGCGGAACGCTCACCCCATGGGCCACCGTCGACCACCTCGCCGGTTGGCGGCGCCTCGCCGACGTCCTGCACGCCGACGACCCCGACCGCGCCGAGGTGTTCGCGGCCGCGCTCTTGGCTGCCGACGAGGCCCGCTGGATGACGGTGCGCGACGAGCACCGTGCGTTCACGCTGGCCCACGTGCTGGCCGACGCGGCCGACGGCGCCGACCACCCGCGCGAGCGGTACGAGGCCGCGCTCGAGGCGTACCGCGAGTACTGGGTGCAGTACACGGCCACCGACCCGGACGCCGCTCCGATGCTGGCCGCGCTTCGCGAGCGCGGTCTCAAGCTCGGGGTGCTGTCGTCCACGGCCTGGCCCCGGGAATGGCACGAGGAGCTCTTCCGCCGCGACGGCGTGCTGGATCTCTTCGACGCGTGCGTGTGGACCAGCGAGCTGCCCTGGACGAAGCCGCACCCCACCGCCTTCCACGCCGCCATGAGCGCCGTCGGGGCCACCGACCCCGCTCGCTGCGTGTACGTGGGCGACCGGCCCTACGACGACATCAGCGGGGCCAAGGGGGTGGGCATGCGTGCGGTGCTCGTGCCGCACTCGGACATCCCGGCTGTGCAGCACGTGGCGGTGGACGTGCAGCCCGACGGCGTGATCCAGCGCCTCGCCGACCTCCCGGAGTTGCTCGCCGACTGGTGAGCGTCGCTCCCGCGCCACGGAGCCGGGGCTGCCCCGTCCGACCGGCCTCGGGGGCACGCTCGTAGGCTCGACGTGTGCTCGTGCTTGCTCTTGACACTGCGACGCCCGCCGTCACGGCGGGCGTCGTCGAGCTGACGGGCAATGCCGTCGTCGAGCGATCCGTCCGGGTTGCGCACGACGCCCGCAAGCACGCCGAGCTCCTCATGCCGGAGGTGCTGGGCGTCTGCGCCGACGCCGGTGTGGCGATGCGCGATGTCGACGCCGTCGTCACCGGCACCGGGCCCGGCCCGTTCACCGGCCTGCGCGTCGGTATGGTCACCGCCGCCGCGCTCGGTGACGCCCTCGGCATCCCGGTCCACGGCGTCTGCTCGCTGGACGCGATCGCCGCTGCGTCGCTCGCCGGGGGTCCCGTTCCGGACGGCCCCCTTCTCGTCGTCACCGATGCCCGTCGGCGTGAGGTCTACTGGGCGCTCTACGACGGCGAGGGCGGCCGTATCAGCGGTCCGCATGTCGAGACCCCCGCCGTCCTGACGGCCCGCGTCGACGGCCTGGGCGCCGTCGCCGCAGCGGGTGGCTCGGCCGCGCTCGTCGGCCTGCCCGAGTGGGAGCCGGCGTCACCGTCGCCCGCCGGGCTGGTTGCGGTGGCCGCTCCCGTGCTGCGCTCCGGGGTGCTCCCGGGCCCCCTCGAGCCGCTCTACCTGCGTCGACCCGACGCCGTGGAGCCCGGCGCCCGCAAGCGGGTGAGCGAACCCGCGGGCAGGAGTGCCGGATGACGGCCACCGTGCCTGCGATCGACGCGCTGCGCCTGGCTGATGCGGAGCGTTGCGCGGAGCTGGAGAAGCTGCTCTTCCCCGGCGACGACCCGTGGAGCGCGCCGGCGTTCCGTGAGGAGCTGCGCGCGGGCCACCACTACCTCGCCGCGCGCGACGGCGATCGGCTCGTGGGCTACGCCGGGCTCGCGTTCGTGGCCGGTCCACCGTTCGCGGAGGCGGAGATCCACACCATCGGTGTCGACCCGGAGTACCAGCGGCGCGGGATCGGTCGGGAGCTGCTGCGCGGACTGCTCGCGGTGGCCGACGCGGAGCGTGCCACGGTGTTCCTGGAGGTCCGCACCGACAACGAGGCGGCCCGACGGCTGTACGAGGACGAGGGGTTCACGGTGGTCGGCCTGCGCAAGCGGTACTACCGGCCCAGCGGGGCCGACGCCCACACGATGCGGCGGGAGCCGGCAGCATGATCGTTCTCGGTATCGAGACCTCCTGCGACGAGACCGGTGTCGGGGTGGTGCGCGCCGAGCCGGGCGGGAGCGTCACGCTCCTGGCCAACGAGGTGGCCTCCAGCGTGGAGGAGCACGCGCGCTTCGGTGGGGTCGTTCCCGAGGTCGCCTCGCGGGCGCACCTGCAGGCGATGGTGCCCGCCGTGCACCGCGCGCTCGCCACCGCCGGGGTGACCGGCCGCGACGTCGAGGCCGTGGCCGTCACAGCGGGTCCGGGGCTCACCGGAGCCCTGCTCGTCGGCGTCGCAGCCGCCAAGGCCTACGCCGCCGCGTGGGACGTGCCGCTGTACGGGGTCAACCACCTCGCCGCGCACGTCGCCGTCGACACGCTGCAGCACGGGCCCCTGCCGCCGTGCCTGGCGCTGCTGGTGTCCGGCGGCCACTCGAGCCTCCTCGACGTCCCCGATCTCGCCGGGCCGGTCACCCCGCTGGGTGCCACGATCGACGACGCCGCCGGCGAGGCGTTCGACAAGGTGGCGCGGCTACTCGGGCTGCCGTTCCCCGGCGGTCCGCACATCGACCGCGTGGCCAGGGACGGCGACCGGGGCGCCGTGGCGTTCCCGCGCGGCCTCACCGGGCCCCGCGACGCCCCGTTCGACTTCTCCTTCTCCGGGCTCAAGACGGCTGTCGCGCGGCACGTCGAGGCGCTGGAACGGGCGGGCACGCCGGTGCCGGTCGCCGACGTGGCCGCGAGCTTCCAGGAGGCCGTGGTCGACGTCCTCACGGCGAAGGCCGTGCGGGCCGCCCGGGAGCGGGGGATGGACACGGTGCTGCTCGGCGGTGGGGTCGCCGCCAACTCCAGGCTGCGCGAGCTGGCGCAGGAGCGCTGCGCCGCGGCGGGCATCGCGCTGCGGGTGCCGCGGCCGGGGTTGTGCACCGACAACGGGGCCATGGTCGCCGCGCTGGGCGCGCACCTGCTCGTGGCGGGCGCGCAACCTTCGTCGCTCGAACTGCCGGCCGACTCGTCGCTCCCGGTCACCGAAGTTCTGGTCTGATCGCCGGGTTTTCGTACCCTTTCCGAATTGGTTCCAACCTTTCCGGATGCGGTTTCCGTGCGGACTGATCGACCGCATTGATTACGGAACCGAGACATCTCACGCGAATTGCGGGCGATGTAGATCCCATCGCCTTGACACCCCGATCGTCCCAGCTACCGTTGGTCGTTCAATGCTCAACAATCAGTGATGGGAGTCGGAAATGAGTGCGGCCCTCAATACCGACGATCTGCGTGGAACGCGGTCATTCGTTCCGCTGGATCGGTCGCTGCGTCGATTGCACGGCGCTGCGGTGGTGCGGATCCTCTTCGGCGTTCTCTGGGTGATAGACGCCGTTTTCAAGTGGCTCCCCGGTTTCATCCAGGGCCAGACCCTCGGTCACGAGCTCGATGAGTCGAAGGTCCCGGTCCCGGTGCTGCATCAGTGGGTGCAGATGTGGCACGGTGCTGCCTCGTCGAGCCCGGGAGCGTTCGCCGTCGTCACTGCCATCGTCGAGTCGCTGATCGCAGTGGCCCTGATCCTCGGGTTCCTCTCGAATCTCACGTTCATCGTCACCGCTGTGTGGTCCTTCGGCATCTGGACCTCCGCGGAGCACCTGCACATGCCGTTCACAACGGGCATGACAGATCTCGGGCCGTCGATCGGCTACATCTTCGCCGCGCTCGCGTTGTTCTTCGCCGGAGCGGGAGCCACCTGGAGCGTGGACGCGGTGATCCGCCCGCGCCTGGGACGCCTCGCGCCCCTCGCCGGCTCGGCCGGCTGACAGCGGCCCACCGGCATTGCCGGGGCCGTGGCCGGCATCGCCGCCGGCCACGGACCATGCCGATCAGTCCCGATCAATCACTGACGTGACGCAGCAGCCGCAGCTCGTCGTCGGTGAGGCGCAGCTCCAGCATCGGGAGCAGATCGGCCAGTTGCTCGGTGGTGCGGGCGCTGGCAATGGGAGCGGCCACGGTGGGCTGGTCGGCCAGCCAGGCCAGCGAGACAGCGGCGACGGGCACGTTGTGACCGGCCGCGATCTCGTCGAGCACCGCCAGCACGCGCAGCCCGCGGTCGTCCAGGTACTCGCGCGCTCCCTCGGCACGGACGCTCTCGACGGTGGTGTCCGGCCGGTACTTGCCGGTCAGGAAGCCCTTGGCCAGCCCGAAGTACGGCAGGCACGCCAGGTCCTGCTCGGCGAGCAGCGGCGCGAGGGACGTCTCGAAGTCGGCCCGCTCGAGCAGGTTGTAGTGCGGTTGCAGGGCGACGTAGCGCGTGAGCCCGTCGCGGTCGGAGATCTCCAGTGCGGAGCGCAGCCGCTCGGCCGTGAAGTTGGACGCGCCGATCGCCCTGACCTTGCCCGCCCGGACCAGGCTGTCGAAGGCGTCGAGGGTTTCCTCCTGCGCGGTGTCCGGGTCGTCACGGTGTGCGTAGTAGAGGTCGATCCGGTCGGTCTGCAGCCGGCGCAGCGAGTCCTCCACCGCCGCCGTGATGTTGGCGCGCGAGAGCCCTGGCCGCTCGGGCCACGAGCCGACCTTCGTGGCGATCACCATGTCGTCGCGGTTGCCGCGGGCGGCCAGCCACTCGCCGATGATCGTCTCGGACTCACCGCCCGAGTTGCCGGGCGCTCTCCACATGTACGAGTCGGCCGTGTCGACGAAGTTCCCGCCCGCCGACACGTACGCATCGAGGACCGCGAACGAGGTGTCCCGGTCCGCCGACCAACCGAACACGTTGCCGCCCAGACATAGCCGGGTCACATCCAGGTCAGAGCCGATCTTCGCCATGCTTGCGACTCTACGACCGTGTGCGGATACGAGTGCCGCAGCACTCGTATCCGCACACAGTTCACGCCTTGTTCAGTCCGGGCTTGCGGTCCTCCACCACGAACGTCCCCCGGGTCTCGACGGGGGCGCCGGGCTGCTTCACGAACGGCACGACGCGGAAGTCGGAGGTGACCTCGTTCGGCGTGAACCGCGTGCGCACGTAGCCGCGACGGTTGTTGTAGAAGTGGATGTGCGGGTTGTCGGCGAGCGTGCCCTCCGTGGTGGAGCTGGTCTCCGAGCCGTCGCCGCCCGACGTGATCGAGCTCGACACGAGCTCGGATCCGATGACCGGAGCCGCCGGGTCGTCGAAGCGCTGCTTGATGTCGGCCGCCCAGTGCGCGTGGACGTCACCGGTCAGCACCAGCAGGTTGCGCGCCTTCGCTGCGGTCCAGGAGTCCACCACGCGGTCGCGCGAACCCGGGTAACCGTCCCAGGCATCGGGGTTGAAGCCGCGCCCGGCGCCGGGGGTGAAGTCGACCTGGGAGAAGAACACCTGCTGGCCGAGTACGTCCCAGCGGGCCTGGGAACGCCGGAACTCCTCGGCGATCCACTTCTCCTGCTCCGAGCCGGGCAGCGAGCGTGCCGGGTCGGTGCGGTCGGTGCAGTCGGTGTTGAACTTGTCGTCGCACGGCTGGTCGCCGCGGTACTGGCGGGTGTCGAGCATGTGGAAGCTCGCCATCCGGCCCCACGAGACCGTGCGGTAGAGCCGCATGTCGATGCCCTTGGGGCGCTGGGCCTTGCGCAGCGGCATGTTCTCCCAGTACGCGCGCAGTGCCGCTTCGCGCCGGGCGAGGAAGTTGGGCTGCGGGGTCTCCGGGTGCTCAGGCACCTCGTCGGCCCAGTTGTTGTCGACCTCGTGGTCGTCGAAGACGACGAGCCAGGGCGCGACGGCGTGGGCGGCCTGCAGGTCGGCGTCGGTCTTGTACTGCGCGTAGCGCTGGCGGTAGTTCCCGAGGGTCTCGGTCTCCGGGCCGATGTGGTCGCGCACGTTCCCGCCGGGTGCTTTGTAGTCGCCCGCGGCGTACTCGTACTGGTAGTCGCCCAGGTGCAGGATGAGCTCCGGCTCGTCCTCGGCGAGGCGGGCGTAGGCGGTGAAGTAGCCGTGCTCGTACTGCGAGCACGACGTGAAGCACATGGTCAGCTGCTGCATCGCCGAGGCGGGCGGCGCGGTGCGGGTGCGGCCGGCAGGGGAGACGGCCGTCCCGGAGCGGAACCGGTAGAAGTACTCCCGTCCCGCCTTCAGGCCGGCCAGCTCGACGTGCACGCTGTGGCCCAGCTCCGAACCGGTGGTCTCGACACCCCGGCGCACGATGTCCCGGAAGCCCTCGTCGGAGGCGAGCTCCCACTCGACGTCGGTCTTCCGGTCGCCCATCCCACCGAGTCCGTCCTCGGCCAGCGGGTCGGGCGCGAGGCGCGTCCACAACACCATCCCGTCCGGCGTGGGCTCCCCGGACGCGACGCCGAGCGTGAACGGGTCGCCGGCGGGAGCGGCTGCCGCCGGTCCGGCGAGTCCGGTGAGGAGGGTGCCGGGCACGGCGAGCACGGCGGAGGCGGTCAGCCCCGCCCTCAGCACGCCGCGCCGGCTGAAGTTGAAGTTACGCACCGATGTGGTGGGAGGTACGTCTGTGGTCACGGCGAGCAGCGTTGATCATCCTGTCGTGCGCCGGATGGCGCCGACGGCACCGGCCGGTGAACGGGAGGCGAGGTTTGCTCGTTCCGTACGCCTTCGTCCGATCTACTCCTGCCCTCCGAATTTCGGCCCCTGCGCTGCTCTGCGCGTTCGCGGTGTCGCGCGGGATCGGGACGCCGACCGCCCGACTTCAGCGCGATCACTCGCCTGTGACCAGCGATGACGTCATCAGGGGGATGCCGTTGTGGCTCACAGCTACCACTTCGTGTCATAGCGGGCACCGGCGTTGAGAGGCTGGCACTCTCATGGGTAGAGTGCCAAACGCACGGCCAGGATGTTCCGGCACCCGCGACGACGGGACCTCCGATGGCTGTCGTCCCTGAACATGTAGGCGAAGGCACGTACCCCAGGAAGGGGAGGTCATCGGCGTGGCAAACATCAAGCCGCTCGAGGACAAGATCGTCGTCCAGGCCAGCGAGGCGGAGACCACGACCGCGTCCGGCATCGTCATCCCCGACACCGCCAAGGAGAAGCCCCAGGAGGGCAAGGTCCTGGCTGTCGGCCCGGGCCGGATCGACGACAACGGCAACCGCGTTCCGCTGGACGTCGCTGTCGGCGACGTCGTCATCTACTCGAAGTACGGCGGCACCGAGGTCAAGTACAACGGCGAGGAGTACCTCATCCTCTCCGCGCGTGACGTCCTCGCGGTCGTCAACTGACGCAGGCAGTTCTGTAGCCGCCGCCCCGGCGGTCCCTCGACCGAGCGGGCCACCGGGGCGGCGCTGTTTCCGGAGAACCAAGAAAGGCAGGACATGCCGAAGCAGATCAGCTTCGACGAGGCGGCGCGGCGCTCGCTCGAGCGCGGAGTGAACCAGCTGGCCGACGCGGTCAAGGTGACTCTCGGCCCGCGTGGCCGTCACGTCGTGCTGGACAAGAAGTTCGGTGGGCCGACCGTCACCAACGACGGCGTCACCATCGCGCGCGAGATCGACCTCGACGACCCCTTCGAGAACCTGGGCGCCCAGCTCGCGAAGACCGTCGCCACCAAGACCAACGACGTCGCCGGTGACGGCACCACCACCGCCACCGTGCTCGCCCAGGCCATGGTGGCCGCCGGGCTGCGCAACGTGGCCGCCGGCGCCAACCCGACCGCGCTGGGCCGTGGCATCTCCGCCGCCGCCGAGAAGGTCGCCGAGGTCCTGAAGGCCAAGGCGATCCCGGTCGACGACAAGGAGCACATCGCGCAGGTCGGCACGATCGCCTCCCGTGAGGCCGAGATCGGCAACCTGATCAGCGAGGCGCTCAAGACCGTCGGCAAGGACGGCGTGATCACCATCGAGGAGGGCTCCACGCTCGCCACCGAGCTGGAGATCACCGAGGGCCTGCAGTTCGACAAGGGCTACCTCTCGCCGTACTTCGTCACCGACGCGGAGTCGATGGAAGGCGTGCTGGAGGACCCCTATGTCCTGCTGCACCGCGAGAAGATCAGCGCGATCGCCGACCTGCTCCCGCTGCTGGAGAAGGTGCTCGCCGACGGCAAGCCACTGCTGATCGTCGCGGAGGACGTCGAGGGCGAGGCGCTGTCCACGCTGGTCGTCAACTCGATCCGCAAGACGATCAAGGTCGTCGCGGTCAAGTCGCCGTTCTTCGGTGACCGCCGCAAGGCCTTCATGGACGACCTCGCCGTCGCCACCGGCGGCACGGTCATCAACCCGGAGGTCGGGCTCAAGCTGTCCGAGGCCGGGCTGGACCTGCTGGGCAAGGTGCGCCGCGCCGTCATCACGAAGGACGCCACCACCCTCGTCGAGGGCGCTGGTTCGAAGGAGGCCATCGAGGGGCGCATCGCGCAGCTCAAGGCCGAGATCGAGGCCACCGACTCGGACTGGGACCGCGAGAAGCTGCAGGAGCGCTTGGCCAAGCTCTCCGGCGGTGTCGCCGTCATCAAGGTCGGCGCCGCCACCGAGACCGCGCTCAAGGAGCGCAAGCACCGCATCGAGGACGCGGTGTCGGCCACCCGGGCCGCGGTCGAGGAGGGCATCGTCCCCGGCGGCGGTGCCTCGCTGGTGCACGCGGCCGCTGAGCTCGAGGGCGGCCTCGGACTGACCGGCGACGAGGCCACCGGTGTGGCGGTCGTCCGCCGGGCGCTCACGGCCCCGCTGTACTGGATCGCCGCCAACGGCGGTCTCGAGGGCGCGGTTGTGATCGGCAAGGTCGCCGACCTGGAGTGGGGCCACGGCTTCAACGCTGCCACCCTCACCTATGGCGACCTGATGGCCGACGGTGTGGTCGACCCCGTCAAGGTCACGCGGTCCGCGGTGGTCAACGCCGCGTCGATCGCCCGGATGGTGCTCACCACGGAGAGCGCTGTCGTCGACAAGCCGGAGCCGCCGGAGCCTGTCGCTGCGGGTGGCCACGGCCACGGCCACGGGCACTGACCGACCGGTTACTCCGCAACGGCGGGCCGACCCTCACCGGGTCGGCCCGCCGTTCGTCGTTGTGTCTCAGTTCGCGCGACTGTGCCTACGGCGGGAGCGCTCGCCGGGCATACGCAGCCTCCGGTCGCGACCGCGGATGATCTCTTCGCGCTCGGACTCCGACAGGCCACCCCAGACGCCGTAGGGCTCATGCGCGGTCAGCGCGTGCCGGCGACACTGCTCGAGGACGGGGCAGTGGTGGCAGACCATCTTCGCCCGCGCCTCACGGTTGGCCCGTGCTGGTCCGCGCTCTCCTTCGGGGTGGAAGAAGAACGCGCTGTCCATCCCGCGGCACGCACCGTGCATCTGCCATTCCCAGATCTCCGTGACCGGGAGCGGAAGCCGTCGGGTGTCCGCCACGTCACTCACCTCGCCCTGTTCACGCGCTCATCTTCGACACACGCGGTGTGCCCATCGTAGACCGCGTCAAACGTTGTTCAATGGCTAATCTCAGCTTGCCCCGCCCCGTCGTGACCAGCACGATGAGCCCGTGCAGCCTGAAGCGTGGCCTCCGGCACCCGGCGCCGCGGAGCCGTGGCTGAGCGTGGCCGCCGCGGCGCGCAGGCTCGGCGTCGCACCGGCCACGCTCCGCACCTGGGACCGTCGCTACGGGATCGGACCCACCGGGCACACCCCCGGCCGTCATCGGCGCTACTCAGCGGAGGACCTCGCCCGCCTCGAGCTCATGCAGCGCGCGCTGGTGCGCGGAGCGTCTCCCGCGGATGCCGCGGCGTACGCGATGTCCGCAGTGCGGTCTCCTGCCGGCGCCCTACTCGCCGCTGTGGCGGGTAACGGCGGAGCGCCGGCCCGGCCGTCCCACGGCCACAGCGGGCGCGACGAGAACGACAGCAGTGACAACAACAGCAGTGACAACGGCTGTGACGACGGCAGCAACGACAGCAATGGCGACAACGGCAACGGCGACGCCGGCCGTGTCCGCGTGGGTGGTCGGGTGCTGCGCCTCCCCGGCGCCGGGCGGGCGGCCCGGGGCCTGGGGCGGGCCGCGCTCGCACTCGACGCCCCCACGGTCTACAGGCTGCTGGAGGAGGCCGTCGCGACGGCCGGTGCCGAGTCCGCGTGGGACGACGTCGTCCGGCCCGTCCTCGCAGCGATCGGCGAGAGATGGGCGCACAACGGATCCGGCGTCGAGATCGAGCATCTCGTCAGCGAGTGCGTTCATCCCGTCTTCGGGGCCCGCGCCGCCGCGCTCCGGCCCACGGCTCCCGACGCGCGTCCGATACTGCTGGGCGCGATGCCCGGCGAGTTGCACACGCTGCCCCTGGTGGCGCTTTCTGCGGCCCTGGCCGAACGGGGCGTGGTCTGTCGGGGTCTGGGCGCGAACGTGCCTCTGGAGGCCCTTGTGGCGGCGATCCGGCGCACGGCTCCCGTCGCCGTCGTGCTGTGGGCCCAGCAACCCGGTGCGGCCGACGCGGACGTGCTGGAGTCGCTGCCCCGTACCAGGCCACGGTTTCGCACATTCGTCGCCGGACCGGGCTGGGACGACGTCGAGCTGCCGGAGCGGACCGCGCGCCTGCCCTCGCTGCGCGCGGCGACCGCGACGATCAGCGACGCGGTACTGGTGTGACAGCGGTGGCCGCGCCGCCCCGTCTCGCGGCGGTGGCCTTCGGTGCCGAGCCCGGTGCGCCGGTCCGGGTCCGGTCCGGCGCGACGGCGCTCGACCGCTGGTGTGTGGCGGTGGCCCTCGGTGGGCAGGGCCGCTACGCCGCGGCGGCCGCCGTTCTGGAGCCACTGCTGGTGCGGCCCGGTGTCCCGGTGGCGGTGGCGGCGCACGCGGCCGTCACCCTTGCGGCCCATCGTCGCCAGCTCGGCGGGCACGTCGCCGCCCGCCCGTACGACGCGCTGGGTCTGCGTCTGGCCTGCTCCGTTCGGGACGACCCGCACGGTCTCGCGCTCGCGGCGCGGGTCGATGCGCTGGTCGGGCTGGCCGCCGATGCGGTCGGCACCGCCGCGCCGGAAACCGCGAAACGCCTGCTCTACAGAGCGAACGAGCTACTCGAAAGAGCGAATGCGCAGGTCACGGTTAACGATGGCGGCGACCACTCCGACTGGGCTGCCGTGGGGGACGAGGCGCGCAGCAACTGGTCGTGGCGGCCGTCCGTCCGGCTGGGATGGGTGCGCGCCGAGTTGGCGCTGGCCTGCGGCGACGCCGCAGGCGCCGTCGAGCCGGCACGGGCCGCCCTCAAGTTGGCGCGCGTGTCGGGATCGGTTCGTCACGTGCTCAAGTCCCAGATCGTGCTTGCGGTCGCTGAAGCGGTCGCCGGTGCGAGTTCGACAAAGGCCGTCGCGGAGCTCGATGCGGCGGCGGAGTCGGCCGGGCAATATCAACTGCTTCCACTCGTGTGGCCGGCACGGCTGGCTGCAGCTGATCTTCTCGGGCACGGCGCCACAGCGGCGCGAGACGCAAACGACGGTGTTACCAAGATCTCTCAGAAAGCGGTGAGCGACAGGGTCGACGGCGCGGCACGCCGACGACACGCCGCACTCGCCACGTTGAGCGTCATTCAGCAGCGCGCAGACCCGATCGGTAGGCGCCTGCTGGGGGAGTCGTACCGGGTACCTGCTCCACCCCCGGTAATGTAATTAGTCCATTCGGTCTTACGTCACCCACATGACCAGTGCCACTCGGCGCAACTCTCCCGAATGGAGGGCACAAACCGGCCCTGATCGTGTCAAGGTGAGCCTGTCTCCCGCCGATGAGGGGGGTGACACATCACCCGGCTGCAGGAAGCTGCAGGAAGGAATCGTCGTGACGACGGTACTCATCTGCGACGATCGTCGCAGCGTCCGCGAAGGCCTGACCCGCGTGATGTCCGCGGTGCCGGGGGTGCACCGGATCGATTGCGTTGCGCATGGGGACGAACTGCTGGCCCGGTTCTCCCGGCAGCCGGTGGACGTGGTCCTGGTCGGCACCCAGCGGGCGGTGCCCACGGGTGTCGAGGCCACGAGGCGGCTGGTCGCCGCCCACCCGCAGGCGAACGTGATCGTGTTCGGAGCCCCCGACGACGCGGGCAGCATCGCCGCCGCCATCGCCGGCGGCGCCCGGGGTTACCTCCGCTGGGACGCGTCGCGTCCGGAATTGGTGGCTGCACTCGCGCACACCCTGGCGAGCACGGCCGTGCCCACACCGCGGGCACCCACCGATCCCGGGGTCCAGCTCACCGAGCGCGAGCTGCAGGTGCTGCGCGGCATGAGCCAGGGCAAGAGCAATGGCCAGATCGGACGAGAGCTCTACCTCTCCGAGGACACGGTCAAGACCCACGCTCGGCGGCTGTTCCGCAAGCTCGGGGTCCGCGACCGCGCTCAGGCGGTTGCCCACGGGTTCCGCCGGGGCCTCGTCTCCTGAGCGTTCCGACCGGCCCTGCTGTCCCGGTGACCGGTGTCCCTCCACGCACTTTGCACTTCCCCGGATGCGTACCCGGGTTGACCGAGCGGGCGACGTGGCTGCCTACGCGCAGCCACGCGCCCTTCGCTGCGGTGATCGCTCCCGCGGCGTCGCAGACCGCCATTCGGGTGGTTCTGCCCTGAGCATGAATCGCCGGGCGTCCCGGCGCGTCTCCTCCCTCGGGAGGATCCCATCCCGGACCGCCACCCTCCTTCGCTACGGTGGTCGGCACTGAGGACACGGTTGAGCACTGTCCGTGATGAGCCTCACGAACGGATGATGACGAACATGTTCAGTAACGCCCGGGCGACTGTGTGCGATGAGTGAGACGACAGACGTTCCCGACGAGCTGGTGAGCCGTGCCATGGGCGGCGACCCGGAGTCCGTCGGGCGCTTGATCGCCATCATCCGGCCCATGGTCGTGCGCTATTGCCGAGCGCGGCTCGGCCGGATGGACCGGTCATCGGTCTCGGCCGATGATGTCGCGCAGGAGGTGTGTTTGGCCGTGCTCACGGCCTTGCCCGGGTACCGAGTCCAGGGCCGTCCGTTCCTAGCGTTCGTCTATGGCATTGCGTCACACAAAGTAATCGACGCGCACCGCGCCGCAACGCGGAACCGTTCCGAACCTGTCGCGGACGTGCCTGACTCGGTCGAGTCCGCGGACGGTCCGGAACAGCGTGTGCTTCGCGTCGAGCTCTCCGACGAGATGGGTCGGTTGCTCGACACGCTCCCCGAGAAACAGCGAGAGATACTTGTGCTGCGCGTGGTGGTCGGGCTGTCCGCCGAGGAGACGGCGGAGGCTGTCGGTTCCACCCCGGGCGCTGTCCGTGTGGCCCAGCACCGGGCACTGTCCCGCCTGCGCAAGTCGATGCCAGAGGAGGAGGTGGTGTGAGTGCGTGACGATACATACGGCCCCGGTCGGAATCCGTTCGAACACCGCCGCCCGCGCCACAGCAGCAACGGGCATCGGCCCGCCCATATGCAGACGCGTCCGGTCCCGATGGACGAGATCGGCGAACCGGTCGACCTCGTCGCGGTCCAGGCCGACGACGAACTGATCAACGCTCTGGCCGCCGGCATGACGGTGAGCTCCCCGGGACGCGGCGGCTACGGCGCCGACGACCGCGTCGCCGCCATCCTGGCCGCATGGAAGGCCGACGTCGACGTCGACCCGATCCCCGAACTCATCGACACCGACACCGCCGTGGCCACCGTCCGGGCCGCCCGGCGACCGGGCCGCCGAGCCCGGCACCTCGCCCCGGTGGCCGCCGCCGCGGCTTTCGTCGTGCTGGCCATCGGCGCCGTCTCCGTCGGCTCCTACAACGCGCAGCCCGATGACGCGTTGTGGGGTGTGTCGAAGGTGCTCTACAGCCAACGGGCGGAGTCGGTCGAGGCCGCGGTCCGTGTCGAGGCGCGCATCACCAAGGCGAAGGAGGCGCTCGTCGCCGGCCAGCCCGTGGCCGCGGCACAGGAGCTCCAACAGGCGCGGGCGGACCTCTCCGTCGTGCGTCCCGAGGAGGGGCGCAACGAGCTCACGCAGGTGCAGGAGTTCCTCGTCGCCAAGGCGGCGGAGACCCCTAACGGCACGCCGACCGACCCCGGCACCCCGCTGTCCACACAACCGTCCCGACCGGTGCCGCCCGGTGCCGCGATCCAACGGCCTGGCAGGTCCAGCAGTACGGAACCGCCGCAGCCGTCCGGCACGCAGGTTCCGCCTTCGTCGGCGTCGGTTCTTCAGGGAGTCCCGGCGTCACCGGCTTCGGGAAGCTCCACCCCGTCCACGGGAGAGAGCTCGTCGCGCGATCCCCGCCACCAACGCGGCGGTCCCGGCCCCGACGGTTCGAGCGCCGACCCGAGGCGGCAGCTGTCGCCCGCGTCGCCCGGCGACCCGACGGGACCGCCGTCGAACCCGGCAGGTGTCACCACGGCTCCGCAGGCCCCGCCGCCGAGCACCGGCGCCGGCGCCCCGAACAGCCCGGAGACCACCACCCGCCCGCAGACGCCCCCGGCCACCGCCGAGGGCGATCCGCAGGGTTCGAGCTCCACTCGGCCGGGGCAGAGCACCGGTGGATCGACCAGCTCCACCCAGAGCATGGGTGGCGCGCCGAGCCCCGACCGGGACCCGGATGGGCAGCACACCTCGAACCGCGGTGAAGGCGGGCTCACGGGCACCACGGCGGCCGGTTCCGATTCGGAACCGCCCACCAGCACCGTCAGCTGAGACCCGAAACGGCGACGGCCCCGATCCATTCGGATCGGGGCCGTCGCCGTTGTGCGTGACGTCAGGAGTCCGACAGCACCGCGTCGGCGTAGCCGCGGCAGTACTCCCAGGTGACGTAGCTGGTGGGGTCGGGGTCGAAGGCAGGCTCGTGAGGCCGCATCTGCCCCTCGTCCAGCAGTTGCTGGAGGCTCGCCCGCAGCAGGCTCCACTCGTGGAAGTGCTGCTCGCCGCAGTCGCCGCAGTCGACGACGATGCCGCGCACGCCACGGGCCTCCAGCAGAGCCTGGTAGACCGCGAGGTCGGCGAGGTCGGCCACCACCTCGTCGCGCTCGGCCTCGGTCAACCCGTCCTGCTCGCCGCCCTCAGGACCGTCGAGGGAGAGGGCGGGATCATGCGGGTCACCGGCGAACGGGTCCGGCGGCAGGGCATCAGGTGACACAGGTGCGACGATACCCGCACCGGGCACCGGGTGGATCGTGCGCACCAGGTTCACCGCGGCGGGGATGGTGCGGATGTACCGGACTGTGGTGATGGACTCGGCGCGGCCGGGGTCCGCGGTATGGGCGGCGCGGATACGATGTCGGGAAATCTCCCCGCCGCCCGGAGCTCCGCGCAGCGGTGGAGGCGCAGGGATCGACGGGATGGTGCAGATGACCAGCGAGGCCGCAGGACTGCCCCCGAAGTTCGCGATGCTCGGCCTGACGTTCGACGATGTGCTGCTGCTCCCGGCTGAGTCCGATGTCGTTCCCAGTTCGGTCGACACGAGCACGCAGATCACGCGCCGGGTGCGGATCCGGGTGCCGCTCGTGTCGTCGCCGATGGACACGGTCACCGAGTCGCGGATGGCCATCGCGATGGCCCGGGCGGGTGGGCTCGGTGTGCTCCACCGCAACCTGTCCCCCGAGGAGCAGACGGCCCAGGTGGAGGTCGTGAAGCGCTCCGAGGCGGGGATGGTGACCGACCCGGTCACCTGTGCGCCGGACGCCACCTTGGCCGACGTCGACGCGCTGTGCGCGAAGTTCCGCATCTCGGGGGTGCCCGTCACCGACGCGGGCGGGCACCTCGTCGGCATCATCACCAACCGCGACATGCGGTTCGAGATGGACCACAGCCGCCCCGTCCACGAGGTGATGACGCACGCCCCGCTGATCACGGCCAGGGTGGGCGTCACCGCCGAGGCAGCGCTGGGGCTGCTGCGCCGGCACAAGCTCGAGAAGCTGCCGATCATCGACGGCGACGGCATCCTGCGCGGCCTGATCACGATCAAGGACTTCAACAAGACCGAGAAGTACCCGCTCGCCACCAAGGACCCGGACGGGCGCCTCGTCGTCGCCGCTGCGATCGGCGTCGGCGAGGAGGGCTACTCGCGGGCGATGCAGCTCGTCGAGGCCGGGGTCGACATCTTGATGGTGGACACCGCCCACGGGCACTCCCGGCGGGTGCTGGAGACCGTCGCGAAGCTACGGGCCGAGGTCGGGCACCACGTCGACGTGGTGGGCGGCAATGTGGCCACCAGAGCCGGCGCGCAGGCGCTCGTCGAGGCCGGGGCGGACGCCGTGAAGGTGGGCGTCGGGCCGGGCTCGATCTGCACCACCCGTGTCGTGGCCGGTGTCGGGGCGCCGCAGATCACCGCGATCTACGAGGCCTCGCTCGCCTGCGCGCCCGCGGGCGTCCCGGTGATCGGCGACGGTGGCATCCAGTACTCCGGCGACATCGCCAAGGCGATCGCAGCCGGTGCGTCGTCGGTGATGCTCGGGAGCCTGCTGGCGGGCACCGCGGAGTCGCCCGGCGAGCTGATTCTGGTGGGTGGCAAGCAGTTCAAGACCTACCGCGGCATGGGCTCGCTCGGGGCGATGCGGTCGCGCGGCGGGGAGGGCGGCGGCAAGTCCTACTCGAAGGACCGCTACGCCCAGGACGACGTGCTCAGCGAGGACAAGCTGGTGCCCGAGGGCATCGAGGGCCGCACCCCGTTCCGGGGGCCGCTCGGGCAGGTCGCACACCAGCTCGTCGGTGGCCTGCGGTCCGGCATGGGGTACGCGGGGGCGCAGACGATCGAGCAGCTCCAGCAGGCGCAGCTCGTCCGGATCACCGCCGCGGGGCTCAAGGAGAGCCACCCGCACGACATCACGATGACGGTCGAGGCACCCAACTACGTAGCCCGTTAGAGGTTCGCGGAAGAGCCTGTCTACGCTGGTCATCCGTGCGTGACCTCGTGGAGATCGGGATGGGCCGGGAGGCCCGTCGTAGCTACGACCTGTCTCAGGTCGAGATCGTGCCGTCGCGGCGCACCCGCAGCTCTCAGGAGGTGTCCACCGCCTGGCAGCTCGACGCGTACCCGTTCGAGATCCCACTGGTGACCCACCCGACCGACGCGATCGTCTCGCCGGCGAGCGCCGTGCGGATCGGGCAGCTGGGCGGGCTGGCGGTGCTCAACGCCGAGGGCCTCTGGGCCCGGCACGCCGATGCGCAGGGGGCGCTGGAGCGGGTGCTCGACGCCGCGGGCAACGAGGACCCCTCGGCTGCCGTGCAGCTGCTGCAGGAACTGCACGCCGCTCCGATCCAGCCCGCGCTGCTCGCGGAGGCGCTCAAGACGGTGGGCGAGGCCGGGGTCACCGTGGCCGCGCGCGTGAGCCCGCAGCGGGCCCGGGAGCTCACCCCCGACCTGCTTGCCGCGGGCGTCGAGATCCTGGTGGTGCAGGGCACGATCATCTCCGCCGAGCACGTCTCGGGCGGGGAGCCGCTGAACCTGAAGGAGTTCATCAACTCCCTCGACGTGCCCGTCGTCGCCGGTGGGGTGGGCGACTACCGCACGGCGATGCACCTGATGCGCACCGGCGCGGCCGGGGTGATCGTGGGGTACGGCGAGTCGTCGGCCACCACCACTGACGACGTGCTCGGGATCGGCGTGCCGATGGCCACGGCGATCGTCGACGCGGCCGCGGCCCGCCGCGACTACCTCGACGAGACCGGCGGCCGCTACGTCCACGTGATCGCCGACGGCGGGATGACCGGCTCGGGCGACATGGCGAAGGCCATCGCCTGCGGGGCCGACGCCGTGATGCTGGGCGAGCAGTTGGCCGAGGCGTCCGAGGCACCCGGGCAGGGCCTGTACTGGACCTCCGCCGCCGCCCACCCGTCCCTGCCGCGTTCGGAGGTCACCGGTTTCCCACCCGGTGAACGTGACCTCCAGACGCTGCTCTTCGGCCCCTCCAGCAGCCCCTACGGCCTGGTGAACCTCTTCGGTGCCCTGCGGCGGGCGATGGCGAAGACGGGCTACTCGGACCTCAAGGAGTTCCAGCGCGTGGGGCTCACCGTCAGGGGGTGAGGTAGGCGCCGTCAGGGTCGCGGCGCGGGTCCGGTGTGGAGGTGCTCACTGCGCCAGCCGCTCGGAGTCATCGTGAACCGCCGCCGGAACGCCCGCTCGAACGACCGGGGATCGAGGAACCCGACGGCCGCGGCAATGGCCGATATCGTCCGCCGGTCGTGCTCCCGGTCGGACAACATGGCCTGTGCCGCTTGCAGCCGTTCCTCGCGAAGGTACGCACCAGGCGTGGTCCCGATCCGCTCGAACAGGGTGTACGCGTGGCTGACCGACACGTGGTGGCGCCGCGCCAGTTCGTCGACCCGCAGGTGTGGGTCGCCCAGATGTTCGCGGACGTGCGTCCGCATCATCTCGAGTAACAGCCCTTCGGGGCCGTCCCCGCCCGGCACGGACGGGGTGGCGCCCCGCAGCGCCATCGCGAGCAGTTCGATCGCGGCCCGCCCGGCGTCGAGTCGCTGCGGCGTGGTGAGGTCGTCCGCAACCTCGAACAGACGATCCAGGTAGGCGGACAGCATCTGCATGGCCGGGGCGGACGGGTCCACGCTGCGTGCACAGCCTTCGGTGAGCTCTGCGGTGCCGAGCGGGAGCAACTCGCGGGAGAAACGCAAGCTCATGCGCCAGGTCTCGGTCGGCGAGATCCGCTCGTAGCGGCTACACGCTTCGGTGAGCACCCCGGCACCGGCAGCCGGCTCGGCGCAGCGGTCGTGCTGGCGGACGCAGCCCCGGCCGGCCACGTACACACAGAAGAGCATCAGGTTGCCGGCTGACGCTCGTGCTGCCATCCGGTCGGTCCGGACCGACGACATCTGCGCCCAATGCGTCCGCGTGAGTGCCACGGTCTCGCCCAGTGCGTGGCTCGCCGCTCGCCCGCGGAAGCCGGGAGCCGTTCGGGCGATCACCGGGATGGAGAACTCTCCGGCGGCGTCTTCCAACTCCTCACCGGAGAACTCGAGAATCTGCACGGCCCTGAGGCTAGTTTCGGGCTATCCGCCCTGGTAGGTGGACTACGAGTGCTCTTGGTACCACCCGGACGGCCAGTATTTGATCAGCCGGTCGTGACGAGCAGGGGCGCCAACCAGGATGGCGACGCTGCTCAGTAGTGGTCCTTGCCGTTGTCCGCGATCTTGTTGAAGACGCGGCGCTCGGTCTTCATGTCGCAGACCGACACCTGCACGGCTGCGCGGAGCAGATCCTGAGCTGCGACTCTTCAGCGGGGAACAGGAACCGTTGCACGCTCGGCCAGAAGTCGTGTCCGCTCGTTGACTACTCTGGAGTTGTGCAGCCCTCCACCGTCCTCGTCGTCGACTACGGGGCTCAGTACGCCCAGTTGATCGCCCGCAGGGTGCGTGAGGCGCAGGTGTACTCGGAGATCGTGGCCGGCGACACACCGGTCGAGGAGATCGTGGCGCGCAAGCCCGCCGCCGTGATCCTGTCCGGCGGACCGTCGAGCGTCTACGAGCCCGGAGCGCCCCGGATCGACCCCGCCCTGTTCTCGGCGGGCATTCCGGTGATGGGCCTCTGCTACGGCTTCCAGGCGATGGCGCAGGCCCTCGGCGGGGAAGTCGCCCAGGACGGCACGCGTGAGTACGGACGCACGGTGCTCACGGTCTGCGAGGCCGCGAGCGTGCTGCACGACGGGCTGCCGGGGAGCCATCCGGTGTGGATGAGCCACGGCGACTCCGTGGTGCGTGCGCCCGATGGCTTCACGGTCACGGCGTCGTCCGAGCGTGCGGCGGTGGCGGCCTTCGAGGACACGGATCGGCGCCTGGCGGGCGTCCAGTATCACCCGGAGGTCGGGCACTCGCCCTACGGACAGGATGTGCTGAGACGCTTCCTGTACGACATCGCCGGCATCGCCCCCGGCTGGACCACTTCGTCGATCATCAACGACACGATCGACGCGGTTCGAGCGCAGGTAGGCGAGGGCAGGGCGATCTGCGGGCTGTCCGGCGGTGTCGACTCCGCCGTCGCTGCGGCGCTCGTGCAGCGGGCCATCGGTGATCGCCTCACTTGCGTGTTCGTCGACCACGGGCTGCTGCGGGCCGGCGAGCGGGAGCAGGTGGAGCGCGACTTCGTCGCCGCCACGGGCGCCAAGCTCCACACGGTCGACGCGCAGAAGCGCTTCCTCGACGCCCTCGCCGGGGTCACCGACCCCGAGGAGAAGCGCAAGATCATCGGACGTGAGTTCATCCGGGTCTTCGAAGCGGCCACAGCAGAGGTGACGGCCGAGGAACACTGGATCGATGCGGGCTCCGCCGGCGCTGCGCCCGTGGGCTTCCTCGTGCAGGGCACCCTCTACCCCGACGTCGTCGAGTCCGGCGGTGGCTCGGGCACGGCCACGATCAAGAGCCACCACAACGTCGGTGGGCTGCCCGACGACATCGAGTTCGATCTGGTCGAGCCGCTGCGGGCGCTGTTCAAGGACGAGGTGCGCAAGGTCGGCGCCGAGCTCGGGCTGCCCGACGCGATCGTCTCGCGCCAGCCGTTCCCGGGGCCGGGGCTGGGCATCCGGATCATCGGCGAGGTCACCCACGACCGGCTCGAGACGCTGCGGGCCGCCGACGCGATCGCGCGCGAGGAGCTCACCGCCGCCGGTCTCGACCGCACGATCTGGCAGTGCCCTGTGGTGCTGCTCGCTGACGTCCGCAGCGTCGGGGTGCAGGGCGACGGGCGCACATACGGCCACCCCGTCGTGCTCCGCCCGGTGTCCAGCGAGGACGCCATGACCGCGGACTGGACCCGCCTGCCATACGACGTCCTGGAACGTATCTCGACACGGATCACCAACGAGGTCGCGGAGGTCAATCGCGTGGTTCTCGACGTCACGAGCAAGCCGCCGGGCACGATCGAGTGGGAGTAGAGATCCCGGCGGAGCGGCCCGGCCGCCTCGCCGATGCGCTGCGCAACGGACGGTTCGCCGTCACCGCCGAGATCGGGCCCCCGCGGGGCGCCGACGTGGACGAGATCCGCGAGTCCGCGGCTTTGCTGCGGGACTGGGTCGACGCCGCGAACATCACCGACAACCAGGGTGCCCAGGTGCGGGTGTCCAGTTTCGCCGGCAGCGTCGTCGCGCTCGCCGAGGGTCTCGAGCCGGTCATGCAGATGACCTGCCGGGACCGCAACCGGATCGCCCTGCAGTCCGACCTGCTCTCGGCGGGTGCCCTGGGCATCCCCAACCTCGTGCTGATGACCGGCGACCGGCCAGAACGCGGCGACCATGCCGACGCCACGCCGGTGTTCGACCTGAGTTCGAGCAGCCTCATGACCACGGCACGCATGCTGCGGGACGAAGGCAGGCTGCTGTCCGGCCGCGTCATCGACCCGGCGCCGCGGTTCCTGCTCGGTGCCGTCGACACCGGAGCGGGTGTCCCCGACCGGCTCGAGCAGAAGGTGGCCGACGGCGCCGAGTTCGTGCAGACCCAGTTCGTGTTCGACGTCGACGAGTTCGCCATCTGGATGGAGAAGGTGCGCGACCTCGGGCTCGACACGAAGTGCGGGATCCTCGCGGGCGTCGGGCCCATCCGGTCGCTGCGGGCGCTCGAGTTCATGGCGGGCATCCCCGGCGTGATCATTCCGCCAGCCTTCGAACGCAGGCTGCGTGGAGTGCCGGTCGACCGGGTCGCCGCCGAAGGCATGGCGGCGTGCGCTGAGACCGTGGCTGCGCTGCGTGAGGTCACCGGCGTTGCCGGGGTGCATGTGATGGCCGTCGGCTACGAGCGGGGCGTGCCGGAGATCCTGGCGGCAGCCGGGTTGGAGCCGACTCACCGGGCGTGAGGGCGCACCGCGTCGAAACGACGAGGGCGGCACCCGGGTTCTCGAACCCTGGTGCCGCCCTGCGCGGCCGCTGCTCCCCCGAGCACGGCCTCCCGGTCCCGGCGACCCCCATCGGCCGGTCCCGGTCGATATTCAGCTGGTGCCGCGTCCCCTGAGGCTCCCGACCAGCAGCAGGAGCCCGATCACCGTGGCCCCGGCGGCAAGCAGCCACCGCGGGTCGAACCCGGCGAGCGACGGCACCTCACCGACGAACGCCGATGCCGCCATTCCCAGCGAGAGCACGCCGACCAGCAGGGTCGCCAGGTCCGGGCCGCGGCGCCGGGTGGCGGTGCCGGACTTCCCGGTCGTCGCCTGCTGCTCGTTCCAACTCTGCTCAGCCACGGTGCACCTCCACACTTCCCGCACCCGACTCGATCGACAGAATGAGCGGGCGTCCCGACGCGACACCGTCGGCGCCCAGGTCGTTGGCGACGGCGAGGTGTGCCCCCGGGCCCGACTCCTCGCGGGTGCCGAACTCGACGCTTCCCACTCCGGTGGTGCTGGTCAGGCTCAGGTCGGCATTCCGGGGCACCCACACCTCGACGTCACCCACCCCGAGCGTGATGCTCGACCGCACCGGGCTCGAGTTGCCGCCGGGCTGGGTCGTCAGATCGAGGTTGCGCAGATCGAGCGCGATCTCACCGGCAGTGCGCTGGTAGCTGGGCTGCAGCGCCGCCACGGTGGTGGGGGCCTCGCGCAGCTCGCCGAACCCGTTGCCCTGCCAGCGGTCGAGCGGCGCAGCCACCATCGCCCAGGTCAGTGCGCCGAGGAGCACGGCGATCGGGATCAGGCCCCGGCCGGATCGGACGAACGCGCCGATCACCAGGCCGGCTCCGATCACCGCCAGCACCACCCCGAGCAGCACCGGCAGGTTGGCCAGCGAGAGCACCCCGGCCAGGAGCATGATCACGGCGGTGATCCCGCCGGCGAGCAGGGCGAGACCGAGGGTCACGGGCGTGACGGGCAGCCGGCGCGGCGCCGGCTCCTGCGGTGGAGCGACCGGTGACGGCTCGGGAAGATCCCAGGCGAACGGGGCGGCCCCCAGCGGGTCCCACGCCGGAGGAGTGGGCGCTGCCGAAGCGCTGCTGGTGCCGGGAGCCTCCTTGTTCAGGGAGACGCCGGGCGTGGTCGTGGTGGGCGCCTCGGCGGAGTGCGCCGTCGCAGGTCCGCTCTGTCCGCGATGGCTCCGGCTGCGGTGCAGCAGGAACAACAGGACCGCGACGGCCAGCGTGGGCAGCAGGATGTTGCGCTCGCCGCCGAAGATCGATCCGAGGGTCACGAACGCCGCGACCACCAGGCCGATGACCATGATCGTCCGCGGCGAACGGGCCGTCGAGGGTGCGCCGGGGGCGGCCGGCTCCTCGGGCAGGAGGAACCAACCGGCGATGTAGAGCGCCGCGCCGATTCCGGAGAACGCCGCCACCACGAAGCCGACCCGGACCAGTGTCGGGTCGATGTCGTAGCGCCGGGCGATTGCCGCGGCAACGCCCGCCACCTGCCGGTCGTCACGCGGGCGGGCGGGCCGGGTCTCCCACATCTCCCGCAGCGTGTTCTGCACGTCGGTCCCGTTCATTGTTCTTCTGCCTCCATGGGAGACAGCTTGATGGTCATGCGGACCCTGGGGCATGGGGGATGGCCCCGAGCCGTCCCGGAGCTTTCCCCGATGTCCCGCTCCTCCCGGCATGTGACCATAAGTGCGTGACCACGGTTACCCCACCGCCTGCGCCGCCGCCGGTGTCGCCCGCCCCGCCGCTCGCCCGCAGGCGCAACGGCCGGTTCGTCGCGGGAGTGGCCGGTGGTGTCGCCGACCATCTCGGCGTCAGGGTGCTCTGGGTACGCGCGGCCTTCGTCCTGCTCGCCGGCATCAACGGCGCCGGCGTGCTGGCCTACGGGCTGCTCTGGATCTTCCTGCGGCAGGAGTCGGCCGACGTCCAGCGGGTGCTCGGACGCAGCGAGCGCCAGCAGGCGATGGGGCTCGCGGCCCTCGGTATCGGTGCGGGCCTCGCCGCCGCGGCGGTCGGCAGCAACGTCGTGGGCTGGATCGTCGGCCCGCTCGGTGTCGCGGCTGTCGGGGCGGCGGTCGTGTGGCGGGAGGCCGACGAGGCACAGCGGCGCCGGTGGACGGCAGGGGCGCGGTCGGGGGTCACCGGCATGGCGGGCGGAGGCCGCACGGCCCTGCTGCGGTTGATCGCCGGGGCCGTGTTCGTGGCCAGCGGGATCGGAGTGTTCCTGCTCGGCAACCTGGATCTGTCGCAGGTGCAGTTCGGGCTCCTGGCTGTGTTCGCGACCCTGCTCGGCGTGGGCGTGCTGACCGTCCCGTGGTGGGTGCGGCTGATGCGGGAGCTCGGCGAGGAGCGGCGGGAGCGCATCATCGAGGCGGAGCGGGCGGAGATCGCCGCGCACCTGCACGACTCGGTGCTGCAGACCCTCGCGCTCATCCAGCGCCAGTCCGACGAGCCGCGCGAGGTGCTGCGGCTGGCCCGGGGCCAGGAGCGCGAGCTGCGGCACTGGCTCTACGGGCCCACGGGCTACGGGCGGTCCGCGCGCGCGTCCGGTGAGCCCACCCTCGACTCGGGCCTCGCCGCTGCGATCACCGCGGCCGCGGCCGAGGTGGAGGACACCTACGCGATCAACGTCCGGCCTGTGGTGGTGGGCGACCGGCCGCTCGACGACGGCTTGCGAGCACTCGTGCTCGCCGCCCGCGAGGCGATGGTCAACGCCGCGAAGCACGCCAAGGTGGGCGAGGTGAGCGCATACGTCGAGGTCGAGCCCACCGAGGTGCACGTGTTCGTCCGTGACCGCGGCATCGGTTTCGACCCGGACGCCGTTTCCGACGACCGGCACGGCCTCGCCGACTCGATCCACGGCAGGATGAAGCGGCACGGAGGTGCGGTCCGGCTGCGGAGCACCCCGGGCGAGGGCACCGAGGTGCATTTGAGCATGCCGGTGGACGGACCGGCCGACACGGAGCCCGAGCCGGAGGCCCAGGCCCAGAAGGAAGCGACGACATGACCGACACCCCCGATGTGGCGACGGGTGCCGAGGAGACCGGGATGATCCGGGTGTTCCTGGTCGATGACCACGGCCTGTTCCGGTCCGGGGTTCGCGCGGAGCTGGACCGCCGCGTGCCCGACGTCACGGTGGTGGGCGAGGCCGGTTCCGTTGACGAGGCGGTGGCCGCGATCCGCCACCTGCGGCCGGACGTGGTGCTGCTCGACGTCCACATGCCCGACGGTGGCGGTGCCGAGGTGCTGCGGCAACTGCGGCCCGAACTGCCGGACGTGGTGTTCCTGGCGCTGAGCGTGTCCGACGCAGCCGAGGACGTCATCGCCGTGATCCGGGCCGGGGCGCGTGGCTACGTCACCAAGACGATCTCGGGCAGCGAGCTCGCCGACGCCGTGCGGCGGGTGAAGTCGGGAGATGCGGTGTTCTCGCCACGACTCGCGGGATTCGTGCTCGACGTGTTCTCGGAGCGGCCCGGAGCGGCTCCGCCCGGCGACCCCGAGCTCGACCTGCTCACTCGGCGGGAGCGCGACGTGCTGCGTCTGCTCGCGCGCGGCTACGCGTACAAGGAGATCGCCGGGGAGCTCTTCATCTCGGTGAAGACGGTGGAGACGCACGTGTCGAGCGTGCTGCGCAAGACCCAGCTGTCCAACCGGTACGAGCTGTCACGGTGGGCCTCGGACCGGCGGCTGGTGTAGCCGCCGGTCCGGGCAACCGGGCGGTCAGCCGCCGAGCAGACCCGCAGCGACCTTGCCGATACCACCGAGGAGACCACCGGACGACTTCCCGCTGTCGCCGCCGCGGCTGTTTCCGCCGTCGTCGTCGCTGCCACGGTTGTCGTTCCGGTCGTCATCGCCGCGACTGTTGCGGCTGTCATCGTCACGGTTGTCCGACGACGACTCGTCATCGCGCTGGGGAGCGGAGTCCTGGTCGGAGTCGTCGGAGCGGAGCAGACCCGTGACGGGCGAAAGCGTCTGGTCGACGTCGTCGACGAGGCCAGTCACAACACCCTGGGACTCGTCGTCACCGTCTGTGGCGGTGGACGGGGTGGAGTCCGAGCTGTCGCCGCTGCTGCGGGCGTTGCTGTCATCGGTGAAGCCGGAGCCTCGGTCGTCCGAGCGGGAGGAGCCCCCGTCGTCCGAGCCGGAGTTCTGCGTGGTGCTGGGGGCCGATGTGGAGGTGTCATCCTCCGCGCCCGCGATGCCCGCGGGCACGCCGGCGACCGCACTCGGGAACGCGACGGGCGTCCAGGACGTGGGCGGCGCCGTGCCGGCGTCGAGCACGTCGCCGGCCGCGGCGGAGTCGACGACCCCCGAGGCGGACAGGACGGGCGCCTCCGGCTGGCTCGAGGTGAGCCGGCCCTGGCCCGGGTAGCTGCTGTTCGTGGTGGCGCCCTGCGCCTCGGTGCCGGTGGGCGCGACCTCGCTGAGCACTGCGGCTCCGACCACCGATCCGACGGCGAGGATCGCGCCGGCCGCCACGGCACCGCGCTTGACCGCCGTCTTCTTCGCGGTAGGCGCGGGATCGGCGGCGGCGGGCACATCGGCCTTCGGCGGGTCGATCTGCTGGTGGCCCCGGGGCTGTACGGGCCGGTCGACCGTGTGCGGGGCCCGCCCCTCGCGACGCAGCAGGCTTCCCACGGAGACGCCTGTGGTGGCCGTCTCGGTCACAACCGGAAGCTTCGTGGTGACAGCGGCGTTACGGCTCAGTAGATCCGCGACGGTGACCACACCGGCAGGAGCCATCCGAGGTCCGCCTCGGGACACCATCTGAGCCACTGTGCTACGTCCTCCCTTTGAGTGAACGGACGAGCGAATGTCTACCGGATGTCGATTCGGGGTACCAAGTGTCAATCGTCCGCTCGACGTCTTTCACCCAAATGGAGTATTTCCGTTCGGCGACGACTACCGACCGCTCACCTGATCGAGACGACTTGGAAGCCCTCTGCGAGGCTCCCATCTGGCATTTCGTAGCGCCGGGCCCATCCCTCGCTCCACGGCCGGATCGTGCCTTCCAGGTCCATGTGCGACGTCTGTGATCGGTGCTCCCGCAGCGCGGCGATCTTACGGTCGAACGTGGCTGTCACGTCGACGATGTGATTGATGCGCTCGTCCGGCGCTCCCATGAGCCACAGCTCGCCGACCGTCCACGCCTCGAGCCCTTCCTCCTGCAGGAGCTCCGGGTGGGCGAACGGGTTGCGGGCGTCGGGGTAGACGGCAGCGAGCGCGGCTTCCCCCGCAGCCCGATGGTCGGGGTGGGACGCGCCGAGGCGGGGCCAGGAGATCTCCGGGGACTGCGCCAGCACCCGCTGCGGCCGGGCCTTGCGGATCTCGCGGCTGATGTCGCGGCGCAGCTCGATCGTCGGCGTCAACCTGCCATCGGGATAACGGAGGAAGCGGACCTCCTTCACCCCGAGCGCTGCGGCGGCGGCCTGCTGCTCGGTCTCCCGTAACGGGCCCATCGCCTCGCGCGGGGTGTCGTCGTAGCCACCTGCGTCGCCGGACGTGCAGATGCAGTAGGTGACCTCGATGCCGGCCGTCGTCCATGCGGCGACCGTGCCGCCCGCGCCGAAGTCGACATCGTCAGGATGGGCCGTGACGACGAGTGCGCGTTCGACGTCGTCGCGGACGCCGACGCGTGGCCGACCGGAATCAGCGTGGGGCATGGTCACCGGCGAACCCTACGGCCGCCTGCGCGGCCGCCACACTCGACGGTGGCCCGCGGGCCTGATCAGGGCAGGCTGCGGAAGCGGGTGCGGGTGGAGTCGAGCGCCTGCTTCGCGTAGAGACCGGCGCCGCCGCCCAGCACGAGGCCGATCAGGTCGATCGGCACCGAGCTCGAGGTGGTCATCAGCAGGCCCAGCAACGCGACCCCCGCGGTGCCGCCCGCCACCTTCCAGCGGCTGTTCACGTAGTCGACGGTGGTGCCGCCGGACAGGCCGCGCTTCTTCGCGGCATTGTTCAACATGGCCAGGTAGCCGACGTGGCCCAGCGCCGCGAGAAGCCCGACGAGAGCGACTACCGCTGCGACGATCCCGAACACCGTGCCCATGCCGTCAACAGTGCCACGAAAAGGCCCCGCGGGGGGCGGGTGGCGCCGGGATAGACCCGGTAGGACGCCCCTCAGCGCCCGCCGAGGCGCCCGCGGCCCAGACGCAGCAGCAGCATCCCGAGCTCGCGGCCCTCGGCGCCGAGGTCGCGGAACCGCGCGAGCACCGTCATCTCCCGGTTGTAGACGATCCGCGGGCCACCGGCGGCCATCCTGGCGCGGCCGATCCGCCGTGAGACCTGCGTTCGGCGTTTCACCAGCCGGAGGATCTCGGCGTCGAGGTGGTCGATCTCGACACGCAGCGCCTGGATCTCCTCCTCGGCGGGGATGTCGCTCGCCGGATCGTCCAGATCGCTGCCGTCGGCAGGCGCGGTGCTGTTCTCCGTCGTCACGGTCAATCTCTCTTCCAGGTGACCGGGCCCCGGCCCGTGACGCGAGAACGCCCCGGGTCCTGAGGACTCCGGGGCGTCGTGGGGGCTGATCAGCTGGCCACGGGCACCGGTGTCCGGTACCCGTAGAAAAATCGATGGCTGATCAGTGGCACAGCTGCAGTGTGCCACAGCCGGGCGCGTCAGAGGGCGGCGGTACTCTTCGAACACGATGAGCGCGCTGTTCGAACTGCCGACCGAGAATCCCGTCCACGCCCGCACCGAGCGCGGTGCGGCGCTGCTGGAGGGGCTCAACCCGCGACAGCGCGAGGCGGTGGTCCATGCCGGTTCGCCGCTGTTGATCGTCGCGGGGGCGGGCTCGGGCAAGACGCGCGTGCTCACCCACCGCATCGCCTGGCTGCTGGCCGAGCGCGGGGTGCACCCCGGCGAGATCATGTCGATCACCTTCACCAACAAGGCCGCCGCCGAGATGAAGGAGCGCGTCGACGCTCTGGTCGGCCGCCGCGCCAACGCGATGTGGGTGTCGACGTTCCACTCGATGTGCGTGCGGATCCTGCGCCGCGAGGCGCAGCACCTCGGCGTGCGCAGCGCGTTCTCCGTCTACGACGCCGACGACACCCGCAGGCTGGTCGGGCTCGTCGCGCGCGACCTGGAGCTCGATCCCAAGAAGTTCGCCGCGCGTGGGCTCGCCGCCCAGATCTCCAACCTCAAGAACGAGCTGCTCTCGGCCGACGACGCCGCCGAGCGCGCCACCAACGACTACGAGCGCAAGGTCGCCGAGGTCTACGCCGTCTACCAGACCAGGCTGCGCACGGCCAACGCGTTCGACTTCGACGACCTCATCATGGAGACGGTCTCGCTGCTCCAGCGCCTGCCCGCGGTCGCGGAGTACTACCGGCGCCGCTTCCGGCACGTGCTGGTCGACGAGTACCAGGACACCAACCACGCGCAGTACAGCCTGGTGCGCGAGCTGGTGGCCCCCGCGGCCGACGGCGAGCAGCCGGGCGAGCTGTGCGTGGTGGGCGACTCCGACCAGTCGATCTACGCGTTCCGCGGCGCCAGCATCCGCAACATCATCGAGTTCGAGCAGGACTTCCCGAACGCCCGCACGATCCTGCTGGAGCAGAACTACCGCTCCACCCAGCGCATCCTCACGGCGGCCAACGCCGTGATCGCGCGCAACCCGGACCGCCGCGACAAGCGCCTGTGGTCCGAGCAGGGCGACGGTCACAAGGTCACCGGCTACGTCGCCGACAACGAGCACGACGAGGCCGCGTTCGTGGCGCAGGAGATCGACCGCCTCGTCGATTCCGGTGAGATCCGCAACTCCGACGTGGCCGTGTTCTACCGCACCAACTCCCAGTCCCGTGTCTTCGAGGACGTGTTCCTGCGCGTGGGGCTGCCGTACAAGGTGGTGGGCGGCGTGCGGTTCTACGAGCGGCGCGAGGTCCGCGATGCGCTGGCCTACCTGCGCGTGCTGTCCAACCCGGAGGACACCGTCAGCCTCCGGCGCATCCTCAACGTGCCCAAGCGGGGCATCGGCGACCGCGCCGAGGAGCTGGTGGCCGCCTACGGCGACCGGGAACGCATCTCGTTCGCCGCCGCGCTTCGGGTCGCCGCCGAGCAGCCCGAGCGGATCCCCGGCCTGGTCACCCGCTCGCAGCGCTGCATCGCGGCGTTCGTGCGCCTCCTCGACGAGCTCGCCGAGCTGGTGGAGCGCGGCGAGGAGACCGCCGAGCTGCTGGAGGCCGTCTACGCGAAGACGGGCTACACGGCCGAGCTGGAGGCCAGCGAGGACCCACAGGACGGGTCGAGGCGGGAGAACCTCGCCGAGCTCGTCACCGTCGCCCGGGAGTTCGCGGGCGACGCCGCTGTGGCCGACCTCGACGACTCCGACGTGGCTGTCGGCGCGCCCCCACCCGGCTCCCTGGCCGCTTTCCTCGAGCGAGTGGCGCTGGTGGCCGACGCCGACTCGATCCCGGACAACGACGAGGGCATGGTCACGCTGATGACCTTGCACACCGCCAAGGGCCTGGAGTTCCCGGTCGTGTTCCTCACCGGCTGGGAGGACGGCGTGTTCCCGCACATGCGGGCCATGGGCGACCCGGCGGAGCTCGCCGAGGAGCGGCGGCTGGCCTACGTCGGCATCACGCGTGCGCAGGAGAGGCTCTACCTGACCAGGGCGATGATCCGCTCGTCGTTCGGGCAGCCGAATGCCAACCCGGCATCGCGGTTCCTCGCCGAGGTGCCGGACGACCTGGTCGACTGGCGCCGCTCCGAGCCGGAGCGTTCGGCCCCCGTGGGGCGGTTCGGGTTCGGCCGCCGTGCGGGTGCCACCGATCGGGGCGACTGGCGGGTGCCGGAGCGCAAGCTCACCGCGTCCATCCACCTCGAGGTGGGCGACCGCGTCAGCCACGACAAGTACGGTCTCGGCACCGTGACCGCCTCCGACGGCGCGGGCGCCCGGGCCACCGTCACCATCGACTTCGGAAGTGCGGGCACCGTGCGGCTGATGCTCATCGGTGGGGTGCCGCTCCAGAAGCTGTAAGTCGCCGGAGCGGGCGGGCGGCGAGAGCTAGAAGTCGATGCCCCGCTTGCGCAGCCAGGGGATCGGGTTGATCTTCGAGCCGTCCTCGTCCCAGATCTCCAGGTGCAGGTGCGGGCCGGTGGAGTAGCCGCGGTTGCCGATCTCGGCGATCTCCTCGCCGGCCTCCACCTTCTCGCCCTTGTCCACGAACATGCGGTTGACGTGGCCGTACACGCTCTGGCTGCCGTCGGTGTGGCGCAGCACGACCCAGAGGCCGAAGCCGGTGGCCGGGCCGGCTTCCTCGACAACGCCGTCGGTGAGGGCGTAGATCGGGGTGCCGATGGGGCCTGCGATGTCGATGCCGAAGTGGGACGTGCCCCACCGGGCTCCGAACATCGACGTGAGGCGGCCGACGGCGGGGCGTACGAACGCGAGATCGCCGTAGAGGTGGGCCTCGGAGGCGCCGTGGGACAGCGCTGACTTGATGATCGCCGCCTGGCGGGCGAGCTCGCGGCCGAGGTCGACGGCCTTCGCGAGGTTCTGGACGTCGACCTGGGAGGCGGGGTCCAGCTGCGTCAGCGTGAACTGGTCGGGGAGCAGCTGGTCGCCACCGATGGCGTCGACAGCGGCGTTCGGGGTGCTGACCTCGGTGACGTCGGCGACGGGCACCAGCGCGCTGACGGCCTGCGGGGCGACGGTGCTGAGGGGCGACACCAAGGTCTGTCCTGCCGCGACGACCGCGCCTGCGGCGACGGCCGCGACGGTGGCCCGCCCGCGCAGGGATGCGGCGGGTGGCGCCGGAAGACGGTGCCCGCTCGGGACCGCGACGACACGCTGGCGCGTCGCACGATCGGGGTTGTCCGCCTGGGCGCCGCTCGGGGAGCGGTGGCGCGCCAAGTCCTGCCCTTCTCGACGAATAACCGGTGCATCCATGCCGGTCGCGACCGCGTGGGCTGGGGATCCCTCAGCGGCGATCGGGGTCGCCGCTGTTGCTGTCGTGACCGCTCCGTGACTCGGACGTCGCGAAACGTAGCGGGGGCGTGGGCATCGGGCAAATCTGACGCGGCGTGTCGGACGTTGATGCGGGCGCTATCAGGACGCGGGGGACGCAGGCTCACCGAGCGTGTCCGTCAGGGGCTTCGGGCGCTCTTGACCTCGGCTCTCCCGGTAATAACGGTGGTCCGAACGAGTGAGCGCGTCGGCTACCCAGTGCAGCGTTCGCGCATCGATCGGCATCGACAAGTGACCGACATCACGTAGTTCGAGCTCTTCTACGTCGAGGTCCGGATGTATCAGGCGACCGTTTCGTTGGGGCACGACCATCTGGTCGAGCCGGCTCCACACCACGAGGAACCGGGTGGAGCACCCCGGCGACGGGCGGGCGAGCTCCCCGAGCAGCTCCGAGCCGGGCCGCAGCTGGCGGCCCAGCGGGGTCGGCATCAGATGTGCGGTCAGCGTGCCGCGATGCGGGCTCCCGAGCGTCACGAGCGTGTCGACGGCGGCCGAGCCACCCATCCGCTGGACGTAGTAGCGCGCGATCATCCCGCCCAGCGAGTGGCCGACGATGTGCACCTTGTCGGCGCCGGTGAGCTCGCGCAGCTGCTCCACATGGGTCCGCAGCTGGTGGGCCGCGGTGCGGATGTCGCCGGTGAAGAGGCTGTAGTTCACCGCGTGTACGGCTCCGAAGCCGCGCCGGCGCAGGGACCTGCGGAAGAGGGTGAACACCGACCTGTTGTCCATGATGCCGTGGACCAGCAGAATCGGAGTGCCCGCCGCCTCGAGGTCGGTGACCATCAGGCTGCGCCGCGCCGGGGGGAGCGAGTCGGTGCGGTAACCGCTGGGTTCGACGAGCTGCTCACGCAGGAGCCCCGCGGGGTAGACCACCATGTGGGCGGCGGCCCACGCCCACTCGATGGCGAGGCCGCGCAGCCCGGCCGGAACGCAGAACGTACGTGCGACGTAGGCGCCCGCTCGACCGAGTTCCAGCGCGGTCGTCTGTGCCGCCGCGGCCATCGTGGCCAGGCGGTCCAGTCCAGCGTGGACGAACGCCATAGAACGACGGTAGGTGACGGATGCCGAAAGCGCCGGTCCCGGATCGTGCATCGGAGCACCGAACCGATTCCGGGGGCAGGGGTGACTGCGGTCACCAGGGCAGCACAGGGGCGGCTCGAACGGCGTCGCTAGGGTCGCCCTAGCAGGGGTTCCGCGGGCTCCAGGCCCGCCGCGGACCAGCGCAGTGGGGATTCTGAGGAGAGCCAGTGGACCTGTACGAGTACCAGGCGAAGGACCTCTTCGCCGCCCACGGAGTCCCGGTTCTGCCGGGTCGGACGGTGGAGACACCCGAGGAGGCGCAGTCGGCGGCGTCCCAGCTCGGCACGGCCGTCGTCGTCAAGGCCCAGGTGAAGACGGGCGGGCGCGGCAAGGCGGGCGGCGTGAAGCTGGCCAAGACGCCGGAGGAGGCCAAGGAGAGGGCCGAGGCGATCCTCGGCATGGACATCAAGGGCCACACGGTGCACCGCGTGCTCGTGACCGAGGCGAGTGACATCGCCGAGGAGTACTACTTCTCCTTCCTGCTCGACCGGTCGAACCGCACGTTCCTCGCCATGTGCTCCGCCGAAGGCGGCATGGAGATCGAGCAGCTCGCCGTGGAGCGTCCGGAGGCGCTGGCGCGCATCCCCGTGGACCCGATCGCGGGCGTCGACCGGGCCAAGGCGGACGAGATCGTGGCGCAGGGGAAGATCCCGGCCGAGGTCGCCGACCAGGCCGCGGATGCAATCGTGAAGCTGTGGGAGACCTTCGTCTCCGAGGACGCCACCCTGGTGGAGGTCAACCCCCTCGTCCGTGACCCTCAGGGCAACATCGTCGCCCTGGACGGGAAGGTCACGCTCGACGAGAACGCCGGCTTCCGGCACCCGGGCCACGCCGACCTGGTGGACAAGCGCACCGAGGACCCGCTGGAAGCGAAGGCCAAGGCCAAGGACCTCAACTACGTCAAGCTCGACGGCGAGGTCGGCATCATCGGCAACGGCGCGGGCTTGGTCATGTCGACCCTGGACGTCGTGGCCTACGCGGGTGAGAAGCACGGCGGCGTGAAGCCGGCCAACTTCCTCGACATCGGCGGCGGCGCCTCGGCCGAGGTCATGGCCGCCGGGCTGGACGTCATCCTGGGCGACCCGGACGTCAAGAGCGTGTTCGTGAACGTCTTCGGTGGCATCACGGCCTGCGACGCGGTCGCGAACGGCATCGTCGAGGCGCTGAAGATCCTCGGCGACTCGGCGACCAAGCCGCTGGTCGTGCGGCTGGACGGCAACAACGTGCTCGAGGGCCGCCGGATCCTCGACGAGGCGAACCACCCACTGGTCACCCAGGTGGACACGATGGACAACGCGGCCGATCGCGCCGCTCAGCTTGCGGCTTCGGGAGCCTGAACATGTCGATCTTCCTCAACGAGAACAGCCGGGTCATCGTGCAGGGCATCACCGGCTCCGAGGGCACCAAGCACACCGCGAAGATGCTGGCCGCGGGCACGAACATCGTCGGCGGCGTGAACGCGCGCAAGGCCGGCACCAGCGTGTCGATCGGCGGGAAGGACCTCACCGTGTTCGGCACGGTCGAGGAGGCCATGAAGGAGACCGGCGCCGATGTCAGCGTCGTGTTCGTCCCCCCGCGTTTCGCCAAGGACGCGGTGATCGAGGCGATCGACGCCGAGATCGGCCTCGCGGTCGTCATCACCGAGGGCATCCCGGTACACGACTCGGCCTACTTCTGGGCACACGCGGTAGCGAAGGGCAACCACACCCGGATCATCGGCCCGAACTGCCCGGGAATCATCAGCCCCGGCAAGTCCAACGCGGGCATCATCCCGGCCGACATCGCAGGCGAGGGCCCCATCGGGCTCGTGTCCAAGTCGGGCACGCTGACCTATCAGATGATGTACGAGCTGCGGGAGATCGGTTTCTCCACCGCGATCGGTATCGGTGGTGACCCGGTGATCGGCACCACCCACATCGACGCGCTCGCCGCGTTCGAGGCCGACCCCGACACCGCCGCGATCGTGATGATCGGCGAGATCGGCGGCGACGCCGAGGAGCGGGCGGCCGACTTCATCAAGGCCAACGTGCGCAAGCCCGTGGTCGGCTACGTCGCAGGCTTCACCGCCCCGGAGGGCAAGACCATGGGCCACGCCGGCGCCATCGTGTCCGGCTCCGCCGGCACCGCGCAGGCCAAGAAGGAGGCCCTGGAGGCCGCGGGCGTCAAGGTCGGCAAGACCCCCAGCGAGACGGCCGCACTCATGCGGGAGCTCATCGCCGCGCGCTAGTGTCGCGGAAACGGGGTTCCTTGCCCGGATCCGGTGTCCAGCCGGATGCATCGCAAGGCGGAGGAGGCGCCGATACCGCTGTCGTATCGGCGCCGACGACAACGCCGCGAGGCGCCGCCTGGGCCGCTGGAGGCGGGTAAGACAACCTCGTTTCCTCGACACCAGGAACAGATCCGGGGAGCATGCGTTCCGGTCGCGGAACGCAGCTCTCCGGCGGCGGACCTGGGCGAACTTCCCATCCCGCCTTCGTCGCCGACATGAGCTAGCGTTTCGAGCCATCACCTGCGACGGACCGCGGGTCCGCACCGAGGGAGTTCGTTTCATGAGTCAGCAGCCCGGGACACCCGGGACACCGGCCCACGGCGTCTCGTCGCCAGCGGGGTCGCCCCCGGCCACGGCTACAGGGTCGACGTCGGCCGAGTCGTCGGCGACGTCGGCCGCGGAGCCGGCCGGCCGGACGGCCCCCGCGGCCGAGCCTCAGCTCGCGCCCGGCCCGGCGCGGCTGCTCGCGCTCGTCGCGGCAGGTCTGGGTGTGGTGATCTACCTGCTCGGCTTCTTCGACGAGGTGGGTTTCGCCGCATCGGTCATCGCGCCACTTCTGGTGGGCGGCGGTCTGCTGGCCGGCGCGGCCTTGCTGCCGAAGGTCGGACGCGTGCTCGTGCCCGCCGCTGTCGCGGTGGCCACCGGCACCCTGCTGGTCCTGCAGCTCGTAGCGACCGGCGCCTCGTCCACCACCGCGGTGGTCGTGCTGGTGCTCGCGATCCTGGAGACCGCGGCCGTCGTCGGCGCGGTGCTGCTCGACGCCGACCTCGTCAAGGCTCCGGCGCCCCGGCCGCGCCAGGCGCCGAGCTACCCGCAACAGCAACAGCAGCAGAGCTACGGCGGCGGTCAGTACCCGCAGGGGTACGGCCAGCAGGGTCAGTACGGGCAGTACGGGGCCGCCCAGGGCGGCTACGGCCCGCAGGGCGGCTACAGCGGCCAGCAGCCCGGCTACGGGCAGCAGGCGCCCTACGGTGCCCAGCAGCCCGGGTACGGCCAGCAGGGCTACGCCGGCCAGCCCGGCTACGGCCAGGGCCAGCAGCCTCCCGCCCAGGGTGGCTGGGGCCACCAGGCGCCCGGCCAGCCCGAGCCCGGTGCCCGGCCCGGAGGCGGTCCCAGCTGGTACGGAGGCGGTGGCGCCCCTGACGCCGGGGCCGACACGCCGTCGTCGCCCGGCACCCCGGCCGCTGCGCCCGGCGCCTCCGACGTCACCTCGGCGTACCCGCAGAGCGAGTCCGCTGCGCAGCCGTGGAAGGAGCCGTCGGCGGAGGGACGTCACGAGCAGCGCGGTGACACGTCCGACCCGGATGACGGGCCCGTCGAGCAGACCCGCTTCATCCAGCCCGGCGAGCGGCCGCCCAACTGACGGTCGGCGCTGCGGCCGGTCCACCGACAGTGGATCGCGCCGAGCGCTCCCGGCGTGCCTGTCCGTTCGGGCGGCATGCCGCTGAGACCCTGGTGCGGTGACCCGCACACTCGCCGGCCCTGGAACCGACCCGGATCCGGACGGTCCGAACGACCTTCCGGATCCCGGCGGCGTCGCGGGCCTGGACCGCCTGCGCCTGCTGCTGGCCGGCGCCATGGGCACGGTCATCTTCAGCTACGCGCTGCTGGTGCCGGCTGGGGCCTTCGTCATCGCGACGGGCGACGGCAGCCTGACACTCGACGGGGCGTTCGCCGCCGCGATCCCGCTGTGGCTGGCCGCGCACCAGATCCCGCTCACGCTTGGCGGCCAGCCGCTCAGCGTGCTGCCCCTGCTACCGACGGCCGTGGTCGCCGTGGTCATCGCTGTCGGGGCGAAGTGGGCGGCGCGGCGGCTCGGGTGTCGTTTCCGTTCGGACGCCGGAGCGGTGCTCGCCAGCATCGCCGGGGCACATGCCTCGGTCGCCGTGCTGGGCAGCGCGTTGCTCCCGCGTGCCGCCGAGGTGGCCGTGACGCCGTGGTCCGCGATGGTCGGGGGCGGTCTCGTCGCAGCCGCGGCCGCGGCCGTCGGGGTGGTACGGGCCTGTGGGGTGCCCGCGGAATGGCTTGCGCGCCTTCCCAGCTGGTTCCGGCCGGCGCTGCGTGGCACCGCGGTCGCGCTCACCGGGCTGGTGCTCGCCGGTTCCGTGGCCCTCTTCGCCGGTCTGGTGCTGGGTGCGGGGCATATCGCCGCCGCGTACGAGACGCTCGCCCCCGGTTTCGGCGCGGGCATAGGCCTCACGCTGCTCGCGCTCGCGTACCTGCCCAACGCCGTCGTCGCCGGGATGAGCTGGGTGCTCGGCCCCGGGATCGCGGTCGGCACGGGCGTCACCACCCCGCTCGCCGCGTATCCGGGAGAGCGGTCGAACTTCCCGCTGCTGGCCGCCCTCCCGACGTCCGCGCCACCCGTGTGGGTCGCCGCGGCGTTCGTCCTGCCCGTGGCCGTGGGGGTGCTGGCCGGACGCGCCTGCGTCACCACGGCAGCTGCCGCCGACCGGTTGCGCGCCGTCGGTGCGACAGCCGTCGCCACCGCGCTCGTCGCCGGGCTGCTGGCGTGGCTGGCCGGGGGGAGGCTGGGTGCGGGGCCGTTCGACCCGGTGCGGCTCTCCGGTGAGCTGGTGGTGCCCGCTGTCCTGCTCTGGGTCGGGCTGCCGATGGTGGTCGTGGCGCTGATCCGAAGCCGCCGGGACGAGTCTGAAGGGACGGAAGAAGCGCACGCCGACGACGCCGGGCGGGGCCGGGCGCGTGCGGCGTCTGCGCAGCCGAAGCCCGAGCAGCGCGGGCACGCACCGGTCAAGTCCGAGACCACGGATGCCCAGGACGTCGCCGCGAAGGACGAGGAACCGGCCCGGACGGAGACCGAGACCGCCGAGGACGAGCCGGTGGGGAAGGACGGGGACGAGGCCGCGGCCGACGAGGCGGGCGTCCGTGACGAGGACCGGGAGGACGAGGACCCTCCGGACGGGGATGCTGCGAGCGAGGTGTCCGCGTCCGACGGTGAGGAAGCCGACAACGGCGACACCGAACGGGACGAGGCCGCCACGCAACGGCGCGGAGACGCCCGGACCGACGAGGAGCCCGCGCCGCAACGAGCCCTGCCCCAGCGGGTGGGCCCGCGCCGGGTGCCACCGGCGCGCACCGCGAAGCGCCCGGAGCGCAGGCGGGGCCGCGAGATCCCCGGCCGGCGCGATGCCGGCGCTGCCGACGGGCCTGAGAAGAAGCGCTGGTGGAGCAAGGGGCAGCAGTCCGACGCCCCGGATCGGGAGCCTGCCCCCGACGACACCTCGGAGCAGCCTGCTCCCGGTCCGCGGGGCCCGCGCACGGTCGGGGAGCTCGTTGCTCAGCGCGAGCGGGAGGCGGCCCGGCGGGCGGCGGCGGAGGACAAGAACCGGGGCTCCGACGACCCGTCTGACGAGGGCTGAGCTCGTTCCTGTCGTCCCGCTTCCGGATCCGTAGGGTTCCGGGCTGCGGTGCTGCGCGTTGCTCGACGTGCGGCCGGGCGGCGCACGTCGACGGTGGGGCGCGGTGTGCACCCCGTGGTGCCCTCCGGAGGCGGTGTGACCTGCGCCGCGGCCTACCCTGGAGGTTGTCACCCGATCGCCGTCCTGCCGAGGAGTCAGCGCTTGCCCGCATCGCCGAGCGGTACCTACCGGGTGGAGCTCCCCGTTCCGGCCCGTGTGGTCGTCCTGGTCTCCGGCTCCGGCACGCTGTTGCAGGCGCTCCTCGACGCCGCGGCCGACAGCACCTACCCGGCCCGCGTGGTCGCCGTCGGGGCGGACCGTGGCGGTATCGAGGGGCTGGCCCGCGCCGAGCGCGCCGGTGTACCCACGTTCACGGTGCGCTTGGCCGACCACGCCGACCGTGGCGCGTGGGACGCCGCGATGGCCAAAGCCGTCGCCGAGCATCGTCCCGACCTCGTGGTCAGCGCCGGATTCATGAAGATCCTCGGTCCGGATTTTCTCGGCAGCATCGCCAGCCCGATGATCAACACCCACCCCGCGCTGCTCCCCGCTTTCCCCGGCACCCGCGGGGTGGCCGACGCGCTCGCGTACGGCGTCAAGGTCACCGGGGCCACCCTGCACATCGTGGACGACAGGGTCGACACGGGACCGGTGCTGGCGCAGGCCGCGGTTCCCGTCGAACCTGGGGACAGCGTCGACTCGCTGCACGAACGAATCAAGATCGAGGAGCGGCGGTTGCTCGTGAGCACCGTCGCCGCGCTGGCCCGGCAGGGAGCCACCGTGACCGGACGAGAGGTGACCATCCCGTGAGCTCCGCCGAGACCCCTGCTCGTCGTCCCGTACGACGGGCGCTGATCAGCGTCTATGACAAGACGGGCGTGGCGGACCTGGCCACCGGCCTCCACTCGCTCGGTGTCGAGATCGTGTCCACCGGCTCCACCGCGCAGCGCGTCGCCGACGCCGGCGTGCCCGTCACACCGGTCGAGGAGCTCACCGGCTTCCCGGAGTGCCTCGACGGCCGGGTCAAGACCCTGCACCCCCGGGTCCACGCCGGGCTGCTCGCCGACACGCGGCGCCCTGAGCACGTCGAGCAGCTCAGAGAGCTCGACATCGCTCCGTTCGACCTGCTGGTGTCGAACCTCTACCCGTTCACGGAGACGGTCGCGTCGGGCGCCACGCCTGCCGAATGCGTGGAGCAGATCGACATCGGTGGGCCCGCGATGGTCCGGGCAGCGGCGAAGAACCACGACAGCGTGGCCGTCGTCGTCGAGCCCGCCCGCTACGACTGGGTGCTCGAGCAGGTGAAGAACGGCGGCTTCGAGCTCGCCGAGCGGCGGCTGCTCGCCGTGGCGGCGTTCCGGCACACCGCCACCTACGACATCGCGGTGGCGTCCTGGATGGGCAACGTCCTCGCGCCCGACCCCGAGGCCGGTGTGTTCCCGTCCTGGGTCGGGGCCTCCTGGGAGCGTGCCGCCACGCTTCGCTATGGCGAGAACCCGCACCAGAGCGCCGCGCTGTACGTCTCGGGGCAGCCCGGGCTCGCCGCTGCGGAGCAGCTGCACGGCAAGGAGATGTCCTACAACAACTACGCCGACGCCGACGCCGCGTGGCGCGCCGCCCACGACCACGACCAGCCCTGCGTCGCGATCATCAAGCACGCCAACCCGTGCGGCATCGCCCTCGGCACCGACATCGCCGACGCCCACCGCAAGGCCCACGCCACCGACCCCGTCAGCGCCTACGGCGGCGTGATCGCGGTGAACCGCGAGGTGAGCGTGGAGATGGCGGAGCAGGTGGCCGAGGTGTTCACCGAGGTCCTCCTGGCGCCGTCGTACGCCGACGGAGCGCTCGAGGTGCTCACCGGCAGGAAGAACATCCGCGTGCTGCGGCTGCCGGTCGCGCCGGACCGGGCGGGTGCCGAGATGCGCCCGATCTCCGGAGGGCTGCTGCTGCAGCAGCGCGACATCCTCGACGCGCCGGGCGACGACCCCTCCACCTGGACCCTCGCCACCGGCGACCCGGTGCCCGGCGACGTGCTGGCCGACCTCGCGTTCGCCTGGCGCGCGTGCCGCTCCGTGAAGTCGAACGCCATCCTGCTCGCCTCCGGGGGCGCTTCCGTCGGGGTCGGGATGGGGCAGGTCAACCGCGTGGACGCGGCCCGGTTGGCGGTGGCTCGGGCGGGCGACCGCGCTCGCGGCTCGGTGGCCGCCTCCGACGCCTACTTCCCGTTCCCCGACGGGCTCGAGGTGTTGCTCGAGGCGGGCGTGCGGGCGGTCGTGCAGCCGGGCGGCTCGGTGCGCGACAACCTGTCGACGGAGGCGGCGGCCAAGGCCGGCATCGCCCTCTACCTGACGGGCACGCGCCACTTCGCGCACTGACGCCCGCGGCCGCGCTGATCAGGCGAGGCGGGCGGCCCGCCAAGATCGCCGTGAGATGAGGTTGTGCGCCCTCTCAGGGGCGAAAAGCCGGATCTCGGAGCGGTTGCCTCTGCCCAGCGTGACCTCGGTGCTGCGGAGGCCGAGGCGGATTCCGTTGGCTCGGCCTCCGCAGCACCGGCCTGAGGTCAGGGGCGTGGCATGCTCCCGAAGAGCGACGCCCAGTGTTGCGCGGTGAGGTCGCGTGGTCGCGTCGAGGTGTCCAGTCCCTGCCTCGCGAGCCACGTTCGGATCGCAGGGTGTGCCCGCCGCAGGGTCGTGACCAGCCGGTCGCCGCTGAACGTCGTCCGGACCAGCTGCTGGTAGCGAGCGCGGTCCGCCCGGGCAACCAGCTCACGGTCCCGGCGCGTGACGACGAGGATCCCGCCGTCCACTCCGGGACGTGGCCGGAACGCGGCGGCCGGCACTCGTCCGGCGAGCCCGAACTCGTACCACGGCCACCAGCTCGCGGTGAGGAGCGTCGTGCCGCCTACCGCGGCACGCTTGCGTGCGACCTCCCACTGAAGCAGCAGCACGGCGGTGATCCAGTCCCGTTGCGCGAGGAGGTGGCGCAGGAGGGGGGTGGTGATGCCGAAGGGCACGTTGGACACGACGTGGTGCTCGCCGTCGAAGCGGAACCGCAGCATGTCGTCGTGGACGACGTGGACGCGGTGACCGAGAGAGCGGCGGAGGGCGGCAACACGTACCGGGTCCAGCTCGACGGCGGTGACGAGGCCCGGACGGGCGGCCAGATGCCGCGTCAGGGCTCCGTCGCCCGGGCCGAGCTCGAGGATCGCGCCCGGCGGAACCAGGCCGGCGATGCGGGCGGCTACCCGCCGGTCGGCGAGGAAGTTCTGGCCGAGCTCATGACGGCCGCCGAAGGAACGGTGATGGGTGGACGAGGGCATGGGTGACCTGCGCTTCGCGTCGATCGGGAAGGGATCCGGATCGGACGGCGCGCGGAGCAGCCCCGGGTGTCGGCGGGGCGAGAGTCAGCGGCGCGGCGTCCGAGAGACGCGGCGCAGCTTTATGCAGTAGCCGTAACCCACGCAGACGACGTTATCGGCGGGGTCCAGCTGTTTTCGGCCGACGATCTGCACCGGCGGCGGCAGGGCCCGCAGGCCGAGGCGGGTACGAGCGGCGCGCTCGCCCGGGGCGGGGTCTATCCAACGGGTGAGCTGTGGGGGCCGGGGTTGAGCGTGACCAGCGGGAACGACTAAGCTTCGAACGTACGTTCGATGATGATCGCCGACTTCCCCGCGGCGTGACCCCTGGGGAGGCATGTGTGCCTGAAGCTGCGGCCACCGTCACGACGACGCGGGCTCCCCGGCCCGATCACGGGAGCCGGTTGGAGCTCGCCCGGGGTCTGTTGCGTCGCCTGGAGGGGCGTTCGGGGAGTGTTCGGCCTGCCCCCGTCACCGAGTCGGACGGTGGGGTGCTGCCGGTTGCCGAACCGCTGGCCCGGCTCCTGCCCGCCGGGGGGCTGCGGCGAGGGTCCACGGTCGCGCTCCCCGCCGTTCCCGGTGCCACTTCGCTGCTGTTCGCGCTGCTTACCGAGGCCTCCGCGGGCGGGGCGTGGGTGGGGGTCGTCGGCAGGCCGGGGCTCGGGCTCCTGGCCGCCGCCGAGGCGGGGGTGCAGCTGGAGCGGCTGGCGCTGGTGCCGGAGCCGGGCGCCGATCTGCTGGCGGTCACGATCGCGCTGCTGGACGGGATGGACGTCGTCGCGGTCTCGGGCGCGGCCCGCGCCGGTGTGCGCGCCGCCGACCGGCAACGGCTGGCGGCCAGGGCCCGGCAGCGGGGCGCGGTGCTGATGGCGCTCGGTTCCTGGCCGGGCGCCGACGTGGAGCTGAGCTGCAGCGACGTGCAGTGGCGGGGGCTGGATGCCGGCGCGGGCAGGCTGCGTTCCCGTCGGGTCGAGGTGCAGCTTCGGGGGCGGGCTGTCCCGCCGGGCACGCGTCCGGGGACGCTGCTGCTGCCGACGCAGGGGAATGCGGTGGCGGAGGCCGGGCAGAAGGTTGCGCGGCCGGCCGCGGTCGCCACCGTCGCGGACGAGCGGGCGGCGGGATGACCGGCGCGGGCGGGGCGAGGCGCGGTGGCCCGCTACCTCGCTGCAGCGGGTGCCCGTCGTGAGCGCGTCCGTCGTGCGGGTGCTCGCGCTGTGGTCGCCCGACTGGCCGGTCACGGCCGCGGCCATGGCCGCCCACGTCCCTCCGCACCGGCCGGCGGCTGTGGTCGTGGCCAATCGGGTGCTGGCTTGCTCAGCGGTCGCCCGCGCCCACGGGGTGCGCCGTGGCCTGCGACGGCGAGAGGCGCAGGCCCGGTGCCCGGAGCTGGTCGTGCTGGAGCGCGACCCCGACCGTGACGCCCGGGCCTTCGAACCGGTCGTGGCCGCGGCCGAGGAGCTCGCACCGGGGGTGGAGGTCGTGCGGCCGGGGCTGGTGGCGCTGGCGGCGCAGGGTCCGGTCGGGTGGTTCGGGGGCGAGCAGGCGGCCGCGGAGAAGCTGGTCGACCAGGTTGCTGCACGCACCGGCGTGGAGTGCCAGGTGGGCGTGGCCGACGGGCTGTTCGCCGCGGTGCTCGCGGCGCGCCGCGGCTTGGCTGTCGCGCCGGGCGACACCCCGGCGTTCCTCGCCCCGCTCGGCGTCGAGGAGCTGGACCGCGAGCCCGACGTCGACCGTTCCGAACTGGTCGGGCTGCTGCGCCGGCTCGGACTGCGCAGCCTGGGGGCGCTCGCGGAGCTCGACGCCGAGGACGTCGCTTCCCGGTTCGGCGCCGACGCCGTGCTCTGCCACCGGCTCGCCCGCGGGCTCGACCCCCGTCCGCCGGTGCGGCGCACACCGCCGGAGGAGCTCGCGGTGGAGATCGAGCTGGACCCACCCGTCGATCGCGTCGACGCCGCTGCCTTCGCGGCCCGCGGTCTGGCCGAGCGGCTGCACCGCGCTCTGGCAGGCCACGGGCTCTCCTGCACGCGGCTGGGCGTCGCCGCCCGCACCGTGTCGGGGGAGGAGCTGCACCGGATCTGGCGCTGCGCCGAGCCGCTCACGCCGTCCGGCACCGTCGACCGGGTGCGCTGGCAGCTCGACGCCTGGCTCACCCGCTCACGCACCACGAGCGTCGACGGCCCGGGCGCGGTGTGCCGGTTGTGGCTGGTGCCGGAGGAGACGGTCACCGCCGGGGCGCTTCAGCTCGGGTTGTGGGGCGACGTCGGGGAGACCGACGAACGGGCCGGGCGGGCGCTGGTGCGGGTACAGGCGCTCCTGGGGCCGGAGTCGGTGTTCACCGCGGTGCTGGTGGGTGGGCGAGATCCTGCCGAGCAGGTGCGGCTGGTGCCCTGGGGCGACGATCGGAGGCTCGACTCCGGGCCGATGCCGCCGTCGCCCCTGGCCACCGGCGAGGTCGGAGGGGCAGGCCCGGCGTCCCAGGCGGGTGCGCGGGCGACGGGCCCGGCGCGAGGGGCGGCCAGGCCGGGCGCGATCCCCACCGAGCTGCCCCCGCAGGCGGATACGGGACAGCCGCGGGGAGCACCGCCTGCTGCCGGTGCGGACGTCGTGCCCACGGATCCGACGCAGCAGGTCGGCGCCGTCGCCGACTCCTGGCGTTCCGCGGCGCCGGCGGGATGGCCGGAGGACATGGTGCGGCTCACCGGGCGGGTCTCCGCTGCCGACGTGGCCGCCGAGGAGGGGAAGGGGCGCACTACCAACCGGCGACGCCGGGTCCCCGCCCCGCGGCGCAGCACCGGTCGTCCCGCGGTGCCCGACCCACCGCCGTCCTGGCCGGGGCGGTTGCCCGCCCCGTCGCCGGCAACCGTGCCCCCGCAGCCCCTTCCCGCGGCGCTGGTCGACGCCACGGGGAGGCCGGTGCGGCTCACCGCGCCGGACATGTTGTCAGCGCCGCCGCACCGCCTCGTGGTGGACGACGGGACCCCGCAGGTGGTGCAGGGATGGGCGGGCCCCTGGCCGTTGCGCCAGCGGTGGTGGGTGGCCGATGCAGTGGAGGGCAGCAGGATGCAGATCGCCGTGGACGGCGGCGTCGCGCTGCTGCTGCTCGCCCGCGAAGGGGGGTGGTGGGTCACGGGCATCTACGACTGACCCGTGGCGTGCGCGGATACGAGTGCGGGAGCTCGTATCCGCGCACGGGCCATCAGGCCACCGATGGCGGCGGCTCCGCGGCCCCCGTCATGAACGCCACCGCCTCCGACATCGTGTGCGACTGCGGGGTGATCACCGTGGCGCGCCTGCCGAGCCGCTGGATGTGGATCCGGTCGGCGATCTCGAACACGTGCGGCATGTTGTGGCTGATCAGGATGACCGGCAGGCCGCGGTCACGCACGTCGCGGATGAGCTGCAGCACGCGGTTGCTCTCCCTGACCCCGAGGGCCGCGGTCGGCTCGTCGAGGATCATGACCTTGCTCCCGAACGCCGCCGAGCGGGCCACGGCCACACCCTGCCGCTGCCCGCCGGACAGGCTTTCCACGGCCTGCCCGATGTTCTGCAGCGTGGCGATCCCCAGCTCGCTCATGTGCCGCTGGGCCTCTTCCCGCATCTTCTTGCGGTCCAGCATGCGGAACACCGAGCCGAGGATGCCGGGCTTGCGCACCTCGCGGCCGAGGAAGAGGTTGTCGGCGATGTCGAGCCCGGGCGAGACGGCAAGCGACTGGTACACGGTCTCGATGCCTGCCAGCCGGGCGTCCATCGGCGTCTTGAAGTGCACCTGCTTGCCGTCGAGGAAGATCTCGCCGCTGTCGGGGATGATCGCCCCGCACAGCGCCTTGATGAGGCTGGTCTTGCCCGCGCCGTTGTCGCCGATCACCGCGAGGATCTCCCCGGCGTACAGCTCGAGGTCGCCGCTGGCGATGGCCGTGACCATCCCGTACCGCTTGACCAGGCCTTTTGCCTGCAACACCGGCAGGCGTGGCGGTGCCTTCCCCGGGTGCGTGTCCGCGGGTGATCCGCCGGCAAGCGCGCTCTGCGCTGATGATTCGCTCGCACGCTCGCTCTGCGCTGATGATTCGCTCGCACGCTCGCTCATGCCTTCACCTTCCGGATCCACTGGTCGATGGAGACCGCGATGAGCACGAGGAGGCCGATCGCGCACCCCTGCCACACGACGTCCACACCACCGAGCTGCAGCCCGTTGCGGAAGACGCCGACGATGAGCGCACCGACCAACGTGCCGAGCACCAGCCCGCGCCCGCCGAACAGGCTCGTGCCGCCGAGGACCACGGCGGTGATGGAGTCGAGGTTGTACTCGACCCCGACGTTGGGGCTTGCCGAGGCGAGGCGCCCCATGAGGATCCAGGCGCCGATCGCGTAGAGCAGCCCGGCCACCGTGTACACCGAGAACAGCACGTGGCCGGTGCGGATGCCGGCCAGGCGTGCGGCCTCGATGTCGTCACCGGTTGCATAGACGTGCCGGCCCCACGCGGTGTTGGCGAGCGCGTACCAGAACACCGCGAAGAGCAGCAGCATGATGATCGAGCCGTAGGTGATGCGGAAGCCGCCGATGCCGAACGTGTTGCCCGTCCAGGTCATGATCGACGGCATGTCCGTGCCACGCACGGTCTCGCTCTGCGACACCACCGAGTTGAGCGAGAAGAAGATGCTCAACGTGCCGAGCGTGACGATGAACGGCGGCAGCTTCAGCCGCGTGACGAGCAGGCCGTTGATCGCCCCCATCGCGGTGCCGAGCACGAGGCCGATGATCAGTGCGAGCGCCCCGGGAACGCCGAGGTCGGTGGCGATGTTCGCCATCAGGATCGAGGAGAACACCGCGATCGCGCCGGCCGAGAGGTCGATGCCCGCGGTGAGGATGATCAGGGTCTGCCCCAGTGCCAGCACGGCGATGACGGTGACCTGGGCGAGCACGAGTCCGAGGTTCGTCGCCGAGAGGAACCGGCCGCTGACGATCGAGAACACGATGATCGCCAGCACCAGCACCGCGAGCGGGCCGAGGATCGGGTTGGCGTGCAGGACGTGCTGGATGCGCTGGAGTGGTGACTCCGTGCGGCGCTCCTCGAAGCCCGTGGCCCCGGTGTCCGGCACCGTGGCGGTTCCGCCGCCGGGGGACGTGTCGTTCGCCATGTGGATGCACTCCTTCGTGCGTCAGGCGCGTGACGGGAGCCGGGGGATCAGCCCCAGCAGTTGGCGGCGCCGAAGGCGGTGTCCTTGGACGGGACGTTCGGCTGCGGCTGGTCGGTGATCAGCTCCACGCCCGTGTCGTAGAAGCTCTTGCCCGCCGTGGTCTCCGGCTTGGTGCCGTCCTTGGCGAACTTCGCGATCGCCTCGATGCCCAGGGAGGCCATCTTCAGGGGGTACTGCTGCGACGTGGCGCCGATCGCACCGGACTTCACGGCCTCGACGCCCGGGCAGCCACCGTCCACGGAGACGATCGTGACGTCGTTCTGCCTGCCGGCCGCCTTCAGCGCCTCGTACGCGCCTGCGGCTGCCGGCTCGTTGATCGTGTGGACGAGGTTGATCGAGGGGTCCTTCTGGAGCAGGTTCTCCATCGCGGTGCGCCCGCCCTCCTCGGCGCCGTCGGTGACGTCGTGCCCGACGATGCGCGGGTCGGACTCGTCGCCGATCCGGGTCTTGTCACCTACGTCCACGCCGAAGCCTTCGAGGAAGCCCTGGTCGCGCTGGACGTCGACGGACACCCCGTTGGGGCTGAGGTCGAGCATCGCGATCCTGGCCTGCTTGCCCTCGGACTCGAACTTCGCCTTCGCCCACTGCCCGATGAGCAGCCCTGCCTGGTAGTTGTCGGTGGCGAACGTGGCGTCTGCGGCGTCGGCCGGGTCGATCGGGGTGTCGAGCGCGATCACGAGCATGCCGGCCTGCCTGGCCCGGTCGAGCGTGGGCACGATGCCCTTGGAGTCGTTCGCGGTGATGAGGAAGCCGGCGGCTCCGGCCGAGATCAGGTTCTCGATGGCCTGTACCTGAGACTCGTTGTCGCCGTCCTGCTTGCCGGCGAAGGTCTGCAGCTGCACGCCCTGGGTGGCGGCCGCGGCCTGCGCACCCTCCTTCATCTTCACGAAGAACGGGTTGGTGTCGGTCTTGGTGATCAGTCCGATGACCGGCTGGCTCCCCCCGCCGGTTGCGCCGCCGTCACCGCCACCGCAGGCGGCGAGCGCGAGCGCCGCGGCCATCCCGGTGGCCAGAACGGTGGCCCTCCGTCCTGCTGCCCATACGTGGCTCATGTGCTGCGACCTCTCGTCATCATTGACATCTGGTTGCATACGTAGACAACGTTGTCAAACACTCTGGTCCAGCTCACGGTGCTTTCACAAGGCTTGATCGGAGCCCTTCGATAACGAATGGGCAACGGCAGAGGGTTCTTGACAACGTTGACGTGGAGTCCGACCATCCGGCCGGACCATGTCGCCGGAGCTGGTCGAGAGGAGAACCATGAGTCTCCGCGGGTCGCCGATCGGTGGGCGCCGGCCCACGATGCGCGACGTCGCGGCCCGGGCGCAGGTGAGCTTCAAGACCGTCTCCCGTGTCGTCAACGACGAGGGCGGCGTGTCGCCCCTGCTCGAACGGCGCGTCCGGAAGGCGATCGAGGAACTCGACTTCCGTCCGAACGTGGGAGCCCGCATCCTGCGCCGGTCGGATCGCAGGACGGCATCGATCGGGTTGCTGCTGGAGGACGTCGCCAACCCGTTCTCCGCCGCTGTGCAACGAGCCGTGGAGAACGAGGCGGACCGGCGCGGCGTGGTCGTCTACTCCGCGAGCCTCGACGAGGACCCTGCCCGCGAGCGCGCGCTCGCGAAGGCGTTCGGCGCCCGCAACGTCGACGGGCTGCTGCTCGTCCCGGCTGGGGACGACCAGTCGCACCTCGCCGCTGAGCTGCGGGCTGGCACGGCGATCGTCTGCCTCGACCGCGAGGCGAGCAACCTGCCGGTCGACTCGGTGGTGGCCACCAACGAGATCGGTGCAGCCGAGGGCGTGCGCCACCTCGCTGCGGCCGGCCACCGGCGCATTGCGTTCATCGGCGACCGGCGCACCGTCGCCACCGCCCGTCAGCGCCACTTGGGGTACTGCGAGGCCCTGCGCGGTTGCGGGTTGCCGCTGGATCCGGCACTGGTCGTGCAGGACGTGCGGGATACCTCCGCGGCCGACGGCGTCGTCACCGCCCTGCTCGGCCGTCCCGACCCGCCGACGGCGTTGTTCACCGCCCAGAACCTGGTGACGGTCGGCGCCGTGCGCGCGTTGCGGAGGATGGGGCTCGAACACACGGTCGCGCTGGTCGGGTTCGACGACTTCCTCCTGGCCGACCTGCTGAGCCCCGCCGTCACCGTGATCGCGCAGGACCCCACCGCGATCGGGCGGACCGCGGCCGGGTTGCTCTTCGCCCGCATCGACGGCGACACGGCGCCGCCGCAGTGCCGCCTCGTCCCCACCACCCTGATCCGGCGCGGCTCGGGCGAGATCCCGCCACCCTGACCCAGTCACCCTGACCTGACTGCCGATCGGACTGGCGTTGCCGTCGGCGGCAAGGTTTAGCGTCGGTGACATGCGGATCGGTGAGCTGGGCCGCCGCGCCGGGGTCAGCCCGCGGGCGCTGCGCCACTACGAGGAGCTGGGCCTGCTGGCCGCCCGGCGTCGCGCCAACGGCTACCGCGACTACGACGAGGGCGACCTGCGGGTCGTCGCCGAGATCCGGTCGCTGGTGGATCTCGGGTTCGCGCTCGAGGAGACCCGCCCGTTCGTCGAGTGCCTGCGAGCCGGGAACGCCACGGGCGCGAGCTGCCCGGACTCCCGAGCCGTGCAGCGGCGCAAGCTCGCCGAGGTAGACGAGTGGCTCGCGCGGCTGCAGACCGTCCGCGACGAGCTCGCCGACCGGCTCGGCGACCCGCCGACCCCGCGCTGCTCCATCACATCCGTCGCCTCAGGCCCCGAGGAGTTTCGATGATCGTCCCCGTCACCGACGCCACGTTCGACGAACTGGTGCTCCGCGCCGAGCTGCCCGTGCTGCTCGACTTCACGGCGGACTGGTGCCCGCCGTGCCGGATGATCGAGCCGGTGCTGCACCAGATCTCCGTCGAGCAGGAGGGGCGGTTGGTGGTTGCGCAGCTCGACGTCGACGCCAACCCCCTGACCGCTCGTGACGCCGGCGTGCTCGGGATGCCGACGCTCAACCTCTACGTCGACGGCCGGGTCGTCACGCAGGTGGTGGGTGCGCGGCCGAAAGCTGCTCTGATGCGTGCGATCGAGGAGCATCTGCCCGCCCAGGCACTCAGCGCCTGAGCCTTGGCCGACCGGCCCCGTCGTCATCGTCGGCGGGGCCGGGAACCCTGTCGTGTGACGAGTTCGCCTGGTCAGGCGGTTGAGCTGATCTTCGAACACATGTTCGATTGCATGCATGGGCTTCAACAACCCCGACATGCCGTGGCACGAGCTGGAGGCGACGCTCTCGGGACGTCCCCGCGACGGCGCGAGCCTCACCGGAGGGCCGGAGGTCGACGGCGGCGACAGCCCGGCGTGGTCGCGCAAGCGCGAGCCCTACACCCCGCCGGAGCTGCCCGAGCCGCAGAACCGCGTCCCGTACGCCGAGCTGCACTGCCACTCCAACTTCAGCTTCCTCGACGGCGCGAGCCATCCCGAGGAGCTGGTCGAGCAGGCGGCGCGGCTGGGTCTCGACGCGATCGCACTCACCGACCACGACGGCATGTACGGGGTGGTCCGGTTCGCCGAGGCCGCGGCCGAGCTGGGGGTCGGCACGGCCTTCGGGGCCGAGCTCTCCCTCGGGCTCACGGCCCCGCAGAACGGCGTGGCCGACCCGGAGGGCAGCCACCTGCTGCTGCTCGCCCGCCACCCCGAGGGCTACCGCTCGTTGTGCCGCACCATCAGCACCGCGCAGCTGCGTGGCAAGGAGAAGGGACGCCCGGTCTACGACTTCGACGAGGTCGTGGCCGACACCGCGGGGCAGGTGCTGGTGCTCACCGGGTGCCGCAAGGGCGCGGTGCGCCAGGCGCTGCGCACCGGCGGACGCGACGCCGCGGGCAAGGAGCTGCGCCGCCTCGTCGAGCGGTTCGGGGCCGACCACGTGGTCGTCGAGCTCACGCACCAGGCCCTGCCCACTGACACCGAGCGCAACGACGTCCTCGCCGAGCTCGCGCACGACGCCGGCCTGCCCGTCATCGCGTCCACGGCGGCCCACTACGCCACCCCGCACCGGTTCCCGCTGGCCACGGCGTTGGCGGCGGTACGGGCCCGGCGCGGCCTCGATGACGCCGACGGCTGGCTTCCTCCCGCTGGCACCGCCCACCTGCGTTCAGGGGCGGAGATGGCGGCCCGGTTCGACGAGCGCTATCCGGGTGCGGTGGCGCGGGCGGCGGCGCTGGGGGCGGAGTGTGCGTTCTCGATCGACCTGGTGGCGCCCGAGCTGCCGCCGTTCGACGTCCCGCCGGGGCACACGGAGGCGAGCTGGCTGCGGGAGCTGACCTATCGCGGAGTCGCCCGCCGCTACGGCAGCCATGCCGAGTACCCGGAGGCCGTGGAGACGGTCGAACGCGAACTGAAGATCATCGAGCAGAAGAACTTCCCCGGCTACTTCCTGATCGTCCACGACATCGTCGAGTTCTGCCGCCGCTCCGACATCCTCTGCCAGGGCCGGGGGTCGGCCGCCAACTCGGCCGTCTGCTTCGCGCTCGGCATCACCAACGTCGACGCCGTGGCCCACCGGCTGCTGTTCGAGCGTTTCCTGTCCCCGGCCCGTGACGGCTATCCCGACATCGACCTCGACATCGAGTCCGGCCGTCGCGAGGAGGCGATCCAGTACGTCTACCGCCGCCACGGCCGTGGATGCGCCGCACAGGTGGCCAACGTGATCACCTACCGGCCGCGCTCCGCCGTCCGCGACATGGCGAAGGCGCTGGGGTTCTCCCCGGGCCAGCAGGACGCGTGGAGCAAGCAGATCGAGCGCTGGCACGGCCCGGTGGACAACAACACGGCCACGGCTCCTGCCGGAATGCCCGACCAGGTCGTCGAGCTTGCCGACGAGCTGCTGGGCTTCCCCCGCCACCTCGGCATCCACTCCGGCGGCATGGTCATCTGCGACCGGCCCGTCTCCGAGGTGGTGCCCGTCGAGTGGGCCCGGATGGAGGGCCGCACCGTCGTCCAGTGGGACAAGGACGACTGCGCGGCCGCGGGCCTGGTCAAGTTCGACCTGCTCGGGCTGGGCATGCTCACCGCCCTGCACCTGATGATCGATCTGGTCGCCGAGCACCACGGCGAGAAGATCGAGCTCCACGAGCTGCCGCCCACCGACCCCGCCGTGTACGCGATGCTGCAGCGGGCCGACTCGATCGGGGTGTTCCAGGTGGAGTCGCGCGCGCAGATGGCCACGCTGCCCCGGCTGAAGCCGCGGGAGTTCTACGACCTGGTGGTCGAGGTGGCGCTGATCCGGCCCGGCCCCATCCAGGGCGGGTCGGTGCACCCCTACATCCGGCGCCGCAACGGGATCGACGAGGTCACCTACGACCACCCTCTGCTCAAGGGCGCGTTGCAGAAGACGCTCGGCGTGCCGCTGTTCCAGGAGCAGCTCATGCAGATCGCCGTTGACGTCGCAGGCTTCTCCGCGGCCGACGCCGACGAGTTGCGCCGCGCGATGGGCTCGAAGCGGTCGGAGGAGAAGATGGAGAGGCTCCGCGACCGGTTCTTCGCAGGCATGGCAGCCAACGGCATCACCGGTGAGGTGGCCGAGGGGATCTTCCGCAAGATGCTGGCGTTCGCCAACTTCGGGTTCCCGGAGAGCCACTCGATCAGCTTCGCGTCGCTCGTCTACTACAGCGCCTGGTTCAAGCACTACTACCCGGCGGCCTTCTGCGCGGCGTTGCTCAACTCCCAGCCCATGGGCTTCTACTCGCCACAGTCGCTGGTGGCCGACGCGAGCCGCCACGGAGTGCTCGCGCGCGGCCCGGACGTCAACCTCGGACGGGCCGAGGCGGTGCTCCAGGCGGATTCGCGCAGCACCGGTGGGCAAGCGATCCGGCTGGGCACGGCCGAGGTGCGGGGTGTCGGCCTGGAGCTGGCCGAGGAGATCGACGCGGAACGCGAGCGGGGCGGGCCCTACCGCGACCTCGCCGACCTGGCAGGCCGCGTACGGCTCACCGTGCCGCAGGCCGAGGCCCTGGCCACGGCGGGGGCGTTCGGGTGCTTCGGGGTCGACCGCCGTTCGGCGCTGTGGGCGGCGGGAGTGGTGGCCGCCGTGCGTCCCGAGCAGCTGCCCGGCACCGCCGTCGGGCTGGAGGCGCCCGCGCTGCCCGGCCTCACCGGCGTCGAGCTCACGGCGGCGGACGTGTGGGCCACGGGCGTCTCACCGGACAGCCACCCGATGCAGCACCTGCGGGAGCGGCTCGACGGTCTGGGCGCGGTGCGGATCGACGGGCTCGATGCGGTCGGCCGCAACCTCGTGGCAGGCGACCCGGAGCAGACGCCGCCGCGGGTGCTGGTCGCCGGGCTGGTCACCCACCGGCAGCGGCCCGCCACCGCGCGCGGGGTCACGTTCCTCAACCTCGAGGACGAGAGCGGCATGCTCAACGTCACCTGCTCGGAGGGGCTGTGGGCGCGCTACCGCACGGTGGCGATCAGCAGCACGGCGCTGCTGGTCCGCGGCCGGCTGGAACGCAGCCCGGAAGGCGTGCTCAACCTGGTGGCCGACCGGCTGCAGCGGCTGGCGCTCACCGTGCCGGTGAAGTCGCGCGACTTCCGCTGAAACGATCGTCGCGCCGGTTACCCGCTCGCTCGGACCGCTGTGGCAACCGCTGTTTCGCCGGGCCTGGAGCCCGCGGAGCCCCTCCACGTGCTGGAGCGGTAGTCCGCCCTGGCCAGGATCGCCTCCGCGTCGTCGATCGGCGGGTAGATCGCGACGGCGGTGATGGTGTGCTTGACGTCCTTCGCCTCCTGCCCGGTCTTGCGGACCGTGCGCTCCCGCCCGCTGGTCAGCACGGCCCCTGCAGCGCCGAGGTCGAGGCAGGTGACGTAGGGCTCGGTCGCGAACGGAACCTGCTGAAGGCCGAGGAGATCGGCGGCGACGTTGTGCCCGGCGAACTTGCCCTGCGGCATGGCGTGCTGGCAGCTCTGCATGACGGGGTGGCCGTCCAGCGCGAGCGCCGCTGAGGTGTCACCGGCTGCGTACACATCGGGAGCTCCCGTGACGCGCAGGTACTCGTCGACGTGCAGGCGCCCGAGCCGGTCGCGTTCACCGGGCACGTCCGCCGTCAACGGGCTGGCGGCCATGCCAGCCGTCCAGATCACGGTGCTCGCCGCGATCTCGCTCCCGTCGGAGAGCCGGACGCCGGCCGGACCCACGCTCTCGGCGCCCACGCCCAGTCGCTGTTCGACGCCGAGTTCGGCCAGCGCCTCGAGGATCTGCGGGCGGGGACCCTCGCCGAGCTCGGGGCCGACGACGTTCTCCCGCTCGACCAGCACGACGCGGACGGGCTCGGCCGCGTCGACCTGCGCGGCGACGTCGCGCAGTCTGCCCACCAGCTCGGTCGCCACCTCGATGCCGGTGAACCCGGCGCCGACGACGACGGCCGTGAAACGCCCAGCGCCGGGTGCTTCCGCCGGCAGCCGGTGCAGGTGGCTGTGCAGCCTCGCCGCGCCCGGCATCGTGTCGACGTCGAAGAGGTGTTCCGTGCCGAGCAGGTCCGGCCGGATGAGGCGGCTGCCGGCAGCGAGCACGAGCCGGTCGTAGGTCAGCTCGGTGGTGCTTCCGTCGCGACCGATGACATGCACGCGCCGCGCACCCGTGTCGATGCCCGTCACCGTGGCGGCCACTCTCCGGACGCCGATCGGCCCGAGTATCCGGTCGAGCGGCACGCGCATCCGGTCCGGGTCGGACTGGTACATCCGCGGCCGGATCACGATGTCGTCCCCGGCGGAGACCAGGGTGACGCGCAGGTCCGACGGGGACGCCCCGGCGGCTCGCCGAGCCCGCACAGCACCGGCCGCGGCCCAGACGCCGGCGAACCCACCACCGATGACCAGGACGTCAGACATCAAGTCCACCTTCCACCTGCCCGTGGCGTCAGCAGCGCGTGCACCGCCTGCTCGACGCCTCGACTCGTGCGTACGGACTCGATGCTAGGTAGTCAGATCGTGAACGGGCCCTTGCGACGGCCGGCATCACTGCTGGATCGGGGCCCCCATCGGCAAGGCCTCGCCACCGAGCTCCTGGCTCATCGCATCCACGAAGATGTAGGCGTAGATCGTGCAGACGACGAAGGTCGTGATGCCGCCGAGCGTGGCGAACAGCCGGTTGCCGTTCACCACGAAGCCGAGCACGAGCGCGAGAGTGGTGCACACGACGGCGAATCCGGCGGTGAACGCGAGCGGCAGCCGGAGCGTGGCCACGGTGAGTGTCGCGAAGACGATGAGCCACGACAGCACGAAGGTGGCCTCGACGTTCTGGATCTGGCCTGCCCGCAGCCCCGGTTCCGTGGCGATGCCGAACCAGCCGTTGATCACGCCCAGGAGCAGGAACCCCAAGCTCAGCCAGAACGCGGAGAAGGTGCCGAAGATCGCGGCCATCGCACCCTGCCCCACCCGCACCGCCCAGATGCATGCCACCAGCAGGAACAGGCCCGACGATGAGGTGACCGCCGGGATCATGCCGCCGGGCAGGGTGTCCGTGTCGAGGTAGCCGATGAGCCAGAGCCCCAGTGTGAGGCTGCCGGGAAGGAGGGCGGGCAGGCCGAGCAGTGCGGGGTTGCCGCCGCCGGCGGCCGACACGTCCGGCGCCACGCTGCCGGTCCGCGGCCGGGCGTCGCTCACGCTCATCCACTCGCTCCTCGTCGAGACGGCCGGGTCCTGGCGAAGAGATACGCCGGATGGGTCACATTGTGCGCCCGATGGCCCTATTTCGACACTGCTGCGTACCGAGCGAGATGCCGGTTGCCGCTCGCCGGAAAGGATTCGGTGGAGTGTTCATCCCGCGTGCATCGCGGGTGTACGCGGCGGGCCGCCGGCTGCCGGCGCGGACGGACAGGTGCGCCGAGGCCGGCCAGGCGATCGACGGCCCGCCGTCGGGGTCGCTTACTCGGGCGTGACCTCGGCCATCTCCGACCAGGCCTCCCCGTCCAGATCCTGGTAGTTGATCCGTGGCCGCTCCGAGACCATGGCAGGCATGAAGGCGAAGAAGTTCTTCGCGTGGTCGGTGGCGACGTGGGCGGCCCCCGCGTCCGCGTTCGCGAACACCTCGATCATCGCGAACTCGTTGGGGTCGTCGCCGTTCTGGAAGTAGTCGAAGGAGATGTTCCCCGGCTCGCTCCGCACGTCGGCCGTGTACTGCCTGATCCCGGCCAGCCACTCGTCGTGCTTTTCCGGTCGGATCTTTGCCCTCAGGACGATGAGAATCACGCGGAACCTCCATCGGCGTGGCGTTGAGTCGGCTGTCGGCACCGTCGCCGACCTGCTCACCGGGAGTCTGCCACGGGCGGGAGCGGCCATCAGGGAACGCCGGGACGCGCACAGGGAACCGTGGGCGTCGGGTGCGGGGGTGGATGGCAGGGTGGCTGCGTGCACGAGGACACCCGCTCCGGCGACACCGGCTACGACGACACCGAGCAGATCGATCTGGACCTGTCCGATGTGCGGGTGGGGGACGAGCCGTGGCGCCAGCGGCGGTTCATCCGCTGCCGGTTCGTCGACGCCGATCTCCGCGGCCTGGTCACCGAGTCGTGCACGTTCGACGAGTGCGATTTCACCGGCGCCGACCTCGGCGACTCCACCCACCGCGGCAGCGCGTTCCGCACGTGCACGATCCGGCGGGCCACCCTCGGCGGCTCATCCTTTCGCGGCTGCTCATTGCTCGGCACCTCGCTCATCGACTGCCGGCTGCGTCCGCTCGTCATGACCGACTGCGATCTCACGCTCGCGGCCCTCGGCCGGGCGGACCTGCGCAAGACCGACCTGTCCGGACTGCGGCTGCGTGAGGCGAACCTCGTCGAGGCCGACCTGCGGGAAGCCGACCTGCGGGGTGCCGATCTGACCGGGGCCCGGCTGCTGAACACCCGGCTCGAGGGCGCCGACCTGCGCGGCGCCCGCATCGGCGCCGACGGCCTCGTGCAGGCCAGGCTCTCCGGGGCCACCGTCGACGCCGAGCAGGCCATCGCCTTCGCCGCCGCCCACGGCCTCCGCATCGCCTGACCTCCACGCGCCGTCGCCCCGTGACGGCCGCGTCATGGACACACGACGTCGAACGTCGTCGCTGACGAACCGCGACATGTGTCCGTGTCGCCGGGTTGTCCGGCACGTAATGGTGGGACGAGCCGGGTTGGTACGCGGGCTGGGAGGATGGGGACGTGACGGCGACACTGATGGACGGCAAGGCGACTCTGAACGACATCCTGGGCGAGCTGGCGGGCCGGATCGAGAAGCTGCAGGCCGACGGTGTGACGCCGGGCCTGGGCACGCTCCTCGTCGGCGACGACCCAGGTTCGCACTCGTACGTCCGCGGCAAGCACCGCGACTGCGCGAAGGTCGGGATCACCTCGATCCAGAAGGAGCTGCCGGCCGACGCGACTCAGGCCGACGTCGAGCGGGCGATCGACGAGCTCAACGCCGATCCCGCCTGCACCGGGTTCATCGTGCAGCTGCCGCTTCCGCAGGGGCTCGACGCCGGCGCCGCCCTGGAGCGCATCGACCCGGCCAAGGACGCTGATGGCCTGGCGCCGGTGAGCCTCGGGCGGCTGGTGCTGGGTGAGCCCGGCCCGTTGCCGTGCACGCCGCGTGGAATCGTCGAGCTCTGCCGCCGCTACGGCGTGGAGCTGAAGGGCGCGCGTGTCACGGTGGTCGGCCGTGGTGTCACGGTCGGGCGTCCGCTCGGGCTGCTGCTCACCCGGCGCAGCGAGAACGCCACCGTGACGCTCTGCCACACCGGCACGCGCGACCTCGCCGCCGAGGTGCGTCGCGCGGACATCGTCGTCGCGGCGGCGGGTGTGCCGGGCCTGATCACGGCCGACATGGTCCGGCCGGGTGCCACGGTGCTCGACGTCGGCGTCACGCGCACCGACACGGGGCTCGTCGGCGACGTCGCTCCGGAGGTCCGGGAGGTCGCAGGCCTGCTCGCCCCGATGCCGGGCGGTGTCGGCCCGATGACTCGCGGGATGCTGTTGACGAATGTGGTGGAAGCGGCCGAACGCAGCTTGTCGAAGTGAGCATCAGTACCGAACGCAGCTTGTCGAAGTGAGCATCGAGACCGAGCGCAGCTTGTCGAAGTGAGCTTGGTCGTCTGAACCGAACGGAGCTGTCAGAGTGAGCATCGATGCCGGACGGGCAGCCGAGGCGTGAGCGTGGTCGACTTCCGCTCGCGGCTCCCGGTGCACGCACCGATGACCTTGGTGCTGGTCATCGCGGCGCTGGGCATGATGCGCGTGCTCACGCAGCACTGGCGCGAAGGGGCGGTGCTGCTCGGCGGCGCACTGATCGTGGCGGCCGTGCTGCGCGTCCTGCTCCCGGTGGACCGCGTCGGCCTGCTGGCGATTCGCAGCCGGCCGGTCGACGTCCTGTGCTACTCCGCCTTCGGCGTGGTCATCTCGGTGCTGGCGGTGACGATCACGCGCGGTTCGTTCGACTTCGGCTGATCGGCAGGGCAGCGTGGGCCCCGTGACCCGACGACTGCGCCCCCTGCTCCCCGCCGAACTCGATGACGACCAGCGTGCTCTGCTCGCGGCGTTGGACGCGCGACCGCGCCCCGTCGACCGCGCGGCTGACGGCAGCCTGCTCGGGCCGTTCGATGCGATGCTCCGTGCGCCGCGCAGCGGTGCGGCCCTGCAGGGTGTGGGGGCGGCGTTGCGCTACCAGGGCGTGCTGTCCGATCGGGTCCGCGAGCTCGCGACCCTGCTCGTGGCCGCGCACCACCGCGCTGCCTTCGAGTGGCACGCGCACGCACCGCTCGCACGGAGCGTCGGTCTGCCGGATGCGTTGGTCGAAGCAGTGCGGGTCGGCGACGCGGTCGAGCCGCACGACCCGGCGGAACGGGCAGCCGCCACGGCTGTCGGGCAGCTGCTCACCACTGGAGACGTCGACGATGCAGCGTGGGCGGAAGTCGTCGAGCGCCTCGGGGAGCCGGGCGCGGTGGAGCTGACCACGCTCGTCGGCTACTACTCGCTGCTCGCCCTGCAGATGCGGGTGCTCCGGGTGCCGCTCCCGGACGGTGCGGCGCCCGTCGAGTTCCCCGCTCGCTCGATGCGGGATTGATCGCGTCGGGTTCACCTGTCGATCCGTACTTCCCGGCATGATCTAGGCATGGCGGACCGTTCGGCACAGATCGTCGGCACGTTGGTGGAAGCGTTCTCGGACCTGATGGCGGCCGACCCGGCCGCGTTCCGCACGAAGTTCCGCAAGATGGCCGCCGACCCGTTCGCCTTCTACCGCGGCAGCGCATGCCTGTTCTACGCCGACGTGGCGGAGTCCGACGACCCGTGGGCCGACGAGCGGACGAGCCGCGTGTGGATCCAGGGTGACCTGCACGCCGAGAACTTCGGCACCTACATGGACGGCGACGGGGTGCTGATCTTCGACGTCAACGACTTCGACGAGGCGTACGTCGGGCACTTCACCTGGGACGTCACGCGTTTCGCTGCGAGTCTCGCGCTGCTGGGGTGGCGCAAGGCGATCTCGGACGACGACATCACGGTCCTCGTGCAGCGGTATGTGCGGGCGTATCTGGACCAGGTGCGGTGGTTCGTCGACCAGGCCGACGACCGCAGCTTCTCGCTGCGCCTGGGCACCACCGACGGTGTGGTGCACCAGGTGCTGCAGCTGGCCCGGCTGCGCACGCGGGTGGCCCTGCTCGACGGGATCACCGAGACGGAGGGCTTCGACCGGAGGCTGCGGGACGTGCCCGGCCTGCGCCGGCTGGACGACGGTGAGCGCGCCGCGGTGGTCGGCGCGGTGGAGCGCTACATCGAGACGATCCCGCCGTCGAAGCGGTTCCGCGGGGTGACGTACACGGTCAAGGACGTGGCGGGGCGTTCCGGGTTCGGCATCGGCAGCGCGGGCCTCCCCGCCTACACGGTGCTGATCGAGGGCTACAACCAGGCGCTGGACAACGACGTGGTGCTGTCGATGAAGCAGGGCAACGTCGCCGCGCCCTCCCGGGTGGTGACCGATCCGGCGATCGCAGCGGCGTTCCAGCACCACGGGCATCGCACGGTGCTGTCGCATCGCGCGTTGCAGGCCCACGCCGACCCGCTGCTGGGCTGGACGGATCTCGACGGGGTCGGGTTCGTGGTCAGCGAGGTGTCGCCCTACCAGGCCGACCTGGACTGGTCTGAGCTCACCGAGCCCTCGGAGATCGGGCCGGTGGTGGACTACCTGGGCCGCGCGACCGCGAAGGTGCACTGCGTGGCCGACTCCGATGCCGACCATTCGCTCGTCCCGTTCCAGACCGAGGAAGCGATCATGCGGGTGGTCGGCGGGCGCGCCGACGAGTTCGTGGCGTGGGTGGTGGACTTCGCCCACACCTACGCGGCGCAGGTGCGGGCCGACCATGCGCTGTTCGTCGACGCGTTCCGCGGCGGCGCGATCCCCGGGGTCGCGAGCACGTCCTGAGTCAGTGCGAGTAGTAGAGCGTGCGCACGAGGTCCTCGATCGACGGCTCGACGACGGAGACGTCGCGCAGCTCCACCTGCTGGGCGACGGTCCCGATCAGCTCGGCGGCCGTGGTGGCGCCCGGTGAGAACTCCAGGCGTTGCCGCAGCCCCTGGGCCTCCACCGTGACGTCGACGACGCCGGCCAGGCCGAGCAGCGGCGGCACGGGCTCCACCAGCTCGACGACCAGCACGCGATGGCCTGCGAAGCCCTGCCGCAGCGCGGCCAGCTCGTCGTCCACCAGCACGCGGCCCTGATCGATGACGACCACCCGCCGGCAGAGCCGTTCGACGTCGGGCAGGTCATGGGTGGTGAGCAGCAGCGTGACGTCCCCGCGCGCGTTCACCTCGGAGAGGAACGACCGCAGTCGCTCCTTGCTCGTCAGGTCGAGGCCGATCGTCGGCTCGTCGAGCACGAGGAGCTCGGGCGCGTGCAGCAGCGCCGCGGTGACCTCTCCGTGCATCCGCTGGCCCAGCGAGAGCTGCCGGACGGGTGTGCCGAGAAAGCTCGCCATGTCGAGCAGTTCGATGCACTCGTCGACCCGCTCCCGGTAGCGGGCTGCGGGCACGCGGTGGATCGCGGCGTGCAGGTCGAAGCTGTCCCGCAGCGGCAGATCCCACCACAGCTGGCTGCGCTGCCCGAACACCACACCGATGCGCCGGGCCAGCTCGCGGCGCCGGCGCACCGGGTCGAGCCCGCACACGCTCGCTCGCCCCGAGGTGGGCACGAGCACCCCGGTCAGCATCTTGATCGTGGTGGACTTACCGGCTCCGTTCGGGCCGAGGAAGCCCACCGCCTCCCCACGCGCGACGGAGATGGTCACGTCCTCGACCGCGGTGACGCGTTGCCTGCGCAGCCGGGTGCTGACCAGGAAGTCCCGGCGCAGCGCCTCCGTCTGGATGATCATGAACCCGTCCCCTGGTAGTGCCGTACGCCCGTGCGCCAGACAAGTCCTGCCCCGGCCACCGCCACCACCGCGACGAACGGGGAGCTCCACTGCAGCAGCTCGGGCAGCCCGAGCGGATCGGGCCGGCCCAGGAGCCCGAGCGCCGGGAAGTACGCCACGAACGCCGCGGGCACGGCGTAGCACATGACCCGTCGCAGCCAGGGGCCGTAGATCGTGATCGGGTAGGAGGTGGAGAAGTTCGACCCGTAGGTGACGGAGTTCGCGAACTCGCGACCGTCGACGAACCAGAACGAGACGGCGTTCGCTGCCACCCACATCGACGAGAGGATGACCGCCCCCGCGAGCGGGGCGATCACGGCGAGGGCCACGCGGGCCGGTGTCCAGTCGATGTCGAGGGTGACGAACGACCACACCAGCACGCCCAGTCCAGCGGCGACGCGGCCCAGCCGCTTCAGCGCGACGTCCGCCGACAGCAGCTGCGGCAGGGTGCCGAGCGGGCGCAGCAGCATGACGTCGAACTCGCCGGTGCGGATGTAGGTGGGCAGCTCCTCCACCTGGCCGACGGTGAGGTCGGCGAGCCCGAACGCCGTGGCGGAGAGGCCGTAGATCAGCACGACCTCCCCGGCCGAGAACCCGCCGAGCGAGCTGACCTGCGTGAACACGACGAGGATCACGATCAGCTCGATGTATTGCCCGATGAACTGCGCCACGACGTCGAGCGCGAACGACACCGGATAGGCGAGCTGGCTGCGGACGCGCGACGCGACGATCCGCGGGTAGATGCTCCTCGTGCCGACCCGGGGCTCAGCCACCTTGCACCACCAGTCGCCGCGTGCCGCGGGCCAGGACGGCTCGGCCGACCACGAGGAGCAGCGCGGCCCAGCCGAGCTGGACGGCGACCACACCGGGAGCGTTGCCGCGCTCGGTGAACACGTCGATCGGGCTCTGGAAGAGCGATGGGAACGGGGTCAGCCACAGCACCGTCCGCGCCCACTCCGGGAACCACGCCAACGGCATCACGAGGCCGCTCAGGACCCCGCCGACGACTCCCCAGACGGCGATCACGCCGCGCACGTCGAGCAGCCAGAAGGCGCTCGCGTTGAGCAGGAAACGGATCCCGAAGCTCACCACCACCGCGAGCGCGACGGACACGGCGAACCAGAGCCACGTGTCCGGCTGCTCGGGCCACCGGAACGGGAAGAACACCGCCCCGAACGCGGCGGGCGGGACCATGCGCAGCACGACGGCGTGGCAGGCACGGCCGAGGTCCGTGGAGAGCAGCGCGGCCTGCAGGTCCCAGGGGCGGCCCAGGTCGACGACGACATCGCCGGTCCGGACCCGCCGAGCCAGCTCCTGGTCGCCCCACAGCATCACGACGCTGATCAGGCCCTGGCCGAGCCAGACGTAGGTGATCGCGGTGGGCACGTCGTAGCCGGCGACCGTGCCGCGCTGGTCCAGCACGGCGACCAGCACAGCGGCCCGCAAGAGCCCGAACACGGTGTTGGTGGCGAGCCCGGCGAAGGTCGCCTGGCGATAGCTCGCGTATCGCCGGTAGCCCGCGACGACGAGCTGGGGATAGGGCGCGAGCACGTCCGTCGACGCTACGACCGGCCGCAACCGGTTTTCGCGCCTCGCGGGCTCAGACCAGGCCGGCGTCGTGGACGAGCAGCGCGATCTGGGTGCGGTTGCCGAGGTGGAGCTTCGTCAGCACGTGGGAGACGTGAGCCTTGACCGTCGCGACGGTCATGCCGAGCCCCTCCGCGATCTCCGCGTTGGAGCGTCCTCTGGCCACCTCGATCGCCACCTCGTGCTCGCGCGGGCTGAGCGCGCGCAGGGTGGCGCGGGCCTGCTCATGGGAGCCCGTCTCCGCGGTGACCCGGTCCATCAGCCGCCGGGTGACTCCCGGGGACAGGATGGGATCGCCCGCAGCCACCCGCCGGACGGCGTCGACGATCTGGGCGGGCGGGGTGTCCTTGAGCAGGAACCCGCTGGCGCCGGCGCGCAGTGCCCTGAGCACGTTCTCGTCGGTGTCGAACGTGGTCAGGACGACCACCTCGGGCGGTTGCGGCCGGGCCCGCAGGCGCCGGGTGGCGGCGATCCCGTTCACCCTCGGCATCCGCAGGTCCATCAGGACGACGTCCGGTGCGTGCGCATCGACCACCGCGGGTACCTCGTCGCCGTCGCCTGCCTCGCCGACCACCGAGATCCCGGCCGCTCCGTCCAGCATCATCGTGAGCGCACCGCGCACCAGGGGGTCGTCGTCGACGACGAGCACCCGCACTGTTCCGTCCGACCTGGTGATCACCCGGGCCACGGTAGCGCCGCGTGCAGCCGGAACTCGCCGTCCGGTGTCACCCCGTGACCGAGGCGCCCGCCCGCGAGCTGGGCCCGCTCGGCCAGGCCGACGAGACCCGTGCCGCTGCCGGGAGGCGAGTCCGGCGGCTGGTCGGGGAGGGGGTTGCGGATGTCGATCAGCAGGCCGTCGCCCGGGCCGCCGTCGACCTGGACGTGGACGGGCCTGCCCGGCGCGTGCTTGCGGGCGTTGGTCAGGCCCTCCTGGATGATCCGGTAGGCGGAACGTCCGGTGCCCTCCGGCGTGCTCGACGGGTCGGCGACCCAGTTGTCCACGTCGAGAGCCACCCCTGCGGCCCGGGACTCGTCGAGCAGCGCGGGCAGGTCGGTGAGCGTCGGCTGCGGAGCGTCGGCTGCGGGGTCGGTGCCGTCGGCGCGCAGTACCCCGATCACCTCGCGCAGCTCCTCCAACGCCTGGTGCACGCCCGCCCGGACGACGCCCGCCACCTTGGCGAGCTGCTCGGGTGAGGAGTCGGGGCGGTACTCCAGAGCGCCCGCCGACGCCGCCACCAGGGAGAGCCGGTGGGCCAGCACGTCGTGCATCTCGCGGGCGATCAGGGTGCGTTCGTGTGCACGCGCGGCGGCGACGCGCTGGGCCTGCTCGTCCTCGGCTCGGCGGGCTCGCTCCCGCAGCGACTCGATGAGCGCGCGCCGCGCCCGGGCGAAAGCACCCCACGCCACGAGCGCAGCATGCGTGACGAGCGCGAGGACGAGCCACCATTCGTAGGACAGTCCCGGCGCGGGTCGCAACAGGCCCTGGACCGCGTGAGCGGCGAGCCCGACCAACCCGACCCCGACCGCCGACGCGACCGGTCGCTCCCGGGCGATGTGCAGGGTTCCGATGGTGGACGGCGGGGTTGCGGCAGGCGAGAACGCGGCCAGGATCGCGAGCGCAACCGCGGCGGGGATCGGCCACCGCAGCAACAGGGGCAGCAGCGTGCACGCGAGGACTCCGACGATGATGTCCAGCGGAAGCACCGTGTTGCCGCTGCCCGCCCGACCGATGATCGTCAGCGTGACGAAAACCGTGCCGACCACGGTGAGGATCGCAATTCCGCGCGCGGACGCACAGCCGCTACCGTCCCGCTTCACGCCGCGGAGGGTAGGGCCGCAGGCGGCGACGGGAACACCGACAAAAGTCGAATCCGCGGCGGACTCCGACAAAAGTCGAACCCGGCGGCGACGGGAGTGGCACCCGCACGAGCGTCCGGCCGATGCCCGACCTGCCTGCCGCCCGCGACGCTCCCGCTGTGACCACATCAGGTAACCGCGGCGGCCCCTCCGGCCTGCAGACGCTGCTCGTCGACGTCGCGGCCCCGCTTGCCCTGTTCTACGGGCTGCACGCCGCAGGCGTCGACGACCTCACCGCACTCATGGTGGGGGGCGCTCCGCCCGCGATCAAGACCGTGGTGTCGATCGCGCGCGGGTGCCGCGTCGAGCCGGTGGCGTTGGCGGTTTTCGTCGCGATGACGGTGGGGACGGTCGCCTCGCTGATCACCGGCGATCCGCGTGAACTGCTGATGCGCAACGCCCTGCTGAGCCTGCCGTTCGGAGTCTGGACGCTCGCGAGCCTGTGGCTGCGCCGTCCGCTGACGTTCCGGGTCACGCAGACGCTGTTCCCGCACCGGGCCGACCTCATGGACGAACTGTGGGAGGGCGACCCACGTTTCCGGCGCGCCTGGCGGTTGGTCACCGTGTCGTGGGGTGGCGTGCTGCTCCTCGACTGCGTGCTGCGCGTCCTCATGGCCGCGACGCTGCCGGTGCCGGCCGTGCCGGCCCTCGACACCGCTCTCAGCGTCGTGACCCTCGTGGCCATGCAGGTCCCGACCCACGTCTTCCTCTACCGCTCCGGCTCGTGGCACCTGCTGTTCGGGCGTCGCCGGGCCCCGTCCATGAAGGAGTCCGTCGCATGACCACCACCACCCGACCCTCGACCCGTTCGGCGGCCCGGCGCGCCGCTGCCGTGGCGCTCGCCGTGCTGGCGCCCCTCGCGATCTGGGCCGTCGCCGTACCGGTGGCGGGGCTCGATCTCACGGCCACGCCGATCGGCGGCACGGCCACCCCGGTCGGCGCGCTCGCCGTGGTGGCCGGGGCGTTGTGCGCAGGCCTGTCCGGATGGGCTCTGCTCGCCGTGCTGGAACGCCGCGCCACGCGCCCCCGCCGGACGTGGACGGTGATCGCACTGGCGGTGCTAGGCCTATCGCTGGCCACACCACTGGCGGGAGCGACAGGGCCATCGCTGCTGGTCCTGCTGTCAATGCACCTAGCGGTAGGAGCAGTCCTCATAACGCTCCTATGAGCAGAAAGGAGCCGTAGTGCTGTCTGGAGACGCTCCCGACAGCACTACGGCTCCTGAATGCCCTTAGAAGGACTGGAGGGCGGCGTTCAGCGTTGCGCTTGGGCGCATCACCCCGTCCGTCTTCTTCCTGTCCACGTAGTAGTAGCCGCCCAGGTCCACCGGCTGGCCCTGTACCGCGTTCAGCTCGTCTACGATCGTCGTCTCGTCGGCGGTCAGGCTCTCGGCCAGCGGAGCAAAGATCTTCGCCAGCTCCGCGTCCTCGTCCTGCTCGGCGAGGGCCTGCGCCCAGTACAGCGCGATGTAGAAGTGGCTGCCGCGGTTGTCCAGCTCACCGGCCCGCCGCGAGGGCGACTTCCCGTTCTCGAGCAGCTTCCCGGTGGCGTCGTCGAGGGCCTTGCCCAGCAGCTTCGCGCGCGGGTTGTCGTCGGAGTCGGCCAGGAACTCCAGCGAGACGGCCAGCGCGAGGAACTCCCCGAGGGAGTCCCAGCGCAGGTGGTTCTCGCGCACCATCTGCTGCACGTGCTTCGGCGCCGAGCCGCCGGCCCCGGTCTCGAAGAGCCCGCCACCGTTCATCAGCGGGACGATCGAGAGCATCTTCGCGCTCGTGCCCAGCTCGAGGATCGGGAACAGGTCGGTGAGGTAGTCGCGCAGGACGTTGCCGGTGACGGAGATCGTGTCCTCGCCGCGCTTCGTGCGATCCAGCGTGTACCGCGTGGCCTCGGCGACGGGGAGGATCTCGATGGTCAGGCCGTCGGTGTCCTCCTCGGCCAGGTAGGCCCGCACCTTCTTGATGACCTCGGCGTCGTGGCCGCGGGTCTCGTCCAGCCAGAACACGGCAGGCGCGCCGGTGGCGCGGGCCCGGGAGACGGCGAGCTGCACCCAGTTGCGGATCGGGGCGTCCTTGGTCTGGCACGCGCGCCACAGGTCGCCCTCGGCCACCTCGTGCTCGAGCAGCGCCGATCCGGAGGCGTCCACGACCCGGACGGTGCCCGCCGCCGCGATCTCGAACGTCTTGTCGTGGCTGCCGTACTCCTCGGCCTTCTGCGCCATCAGCCCCACGTTCGGGACGGTGCCCATCGTGGCGGGGTCGAACGCGCCGTGCTGCCGGCAGAAGTCGACGGTCTCCGCGTACAGCGCGGCGTAGGACGAGTCCGGGATGACGAACTTGGTGTCCTGCAGCTCGCCCTTCGCGTTCCACATCTGCCCGGACGAGCGGATCGCGGCCGGCATCGAGGCGTCGATGATGACGTCGCTGGGGACGTGCAGGTTGGTGATCCCGCGGTCGGAGTCGACCATCGCGAGCCCGGGGCCGCTGTCGTACGCGGCGCTGATCGCCTTCTCGATGGCCTCGCGCTTCTCGGTGGGCAGCTTCTCGAGGGCGGTGAGCACGCTCGCGAGGCCGTCGTCGGGGTCGGCACCGACGGCGGCGAGGTCGTCGCCGTACTGCGCGAAGACGTCGGCGAAGTAGGCCTCGACCGCGTGGCCGAACAGGATGGGGTCGGAGACCTTCATCATCGTGGCCTTGACGTGCACGGAGAACAGCACGCCCTTGTCACGGGCGTCGGCGACCTGCTCGGCGAGGAAGGCCGTCAGATCCTGCTTGCGCATGACCGCCGCGTCGAGGATCTCCCCGGGCAGCACGGCGAGCGAGGGCTTCAGCACGGTGACGGTGCCGTCGGCCGCCACGTGCTCGATGCGCAGCTCGGCGCCGTCGTCGAAGGTGACCGACCGCTCGGAGTGGCGGAAGTCGCCGTCGCTCATCGTGGAGACGTGCGAGGTGGAGTCGCCCGACCACTTGCCCATCGAGTGGGGGTGCTTTCGGGCGAAGTTCTTGACCGAGGCAGGCGCCCGGCGGTCGGAGTTGCCCTCGCGCAGGACCGGGTTGACCGCGCTGCCCTTGACCGTGTCGTAGGCGGCCCGCGCGGCCTTCTCCTCGTCGGTGCGGGGGTCCTCGGGGTAGTCCGGGACGTCGTAGCCCGCGCCCTGCAGCTCCTTGATGGCCGCCTTCAGCTGCGGGATCGACGCGCTGATGTTGGGGAGCTTGATGATGTTGGCCTCGGGCGTCTTCGCCAGCTCGCCGAGCTCGCTGAGCGCGTCGGGCACGCGCTGGGCGTCGGTCAGCCGGTCGGGGAACTGCGCGAGGATGCGGGCGGCGAGCGAGATGTCACGCGTCTCGACATCCACCCCGGCCTTGCCGGCGAAGGCCTCGATGATCGGTAGGAACGAGTGCGTGGCGAGCGCCGGGGCCTCGTCCGTGTACGTGTAGATGACCTTCATCGTTGTTTCGGGCCTGCCTCGGGACTGGTCGGACCTGGGTCGCGGAGCGCGCTGCTCCCTCTCGACACGCTATCCCTTGCACAACACGACCGGGGGAGTGCGTCGCACGACATGGTGGTCACTACGCCGACATCACAGTGATCGAAGATCATCGGTGGGATCCGGGTGGTCGTTCCGCTACCGTTGGTACACCTCACCGTCCCCGGGAGACGCGGCCGTGGCCTCAAGGTTCAAGATTCCGAAGCTAGAGAAGTCGACGTTCCGAGGGTGGACGTTCGTGCTGATCGCGGGCGTGCTTCTCGCGTTCCTGGCCATCATCGACCGTGGTGGCATCAACGATCAGTCGGTCGACGCCGACGGGTCCACCGGCTGCCAGCTCGAGGTGGCGGCCGACCAGCTCAACGTGCGGGCCGCGCCCGACCAGGACTCCGCCCTGCTCAGGACGCTCGTGCGTGGCGACCGCGTCGACGGCACCCGGATCGTCACCAACGGGTTCCGCGAGCTGGAGGGCAACCAGTGGGCGGCTGACCAGTTCCTGACCCCGCTCCCGGACACCAACTGCGCTTGAGGGACGCTGCGGGCGTGCGCACCGTTAGCTCGGTCAACGTCAACGGGGTCCGGGCGGCCGCCGCGAAGGGGCTCCTGCGCTGGCTGACCGGCACGTCCGCCGACATCGTCTGCCTGCAGGAGACACGCGCGCAGCTCGACGAGCTGCCGCCTGCGATGCTCGCCGGCTGGCACCTCGCCTACGCCCCGTGCGAGAGCACTCGCGGGCGCAACGGCGTCGGTGTGCTCACGAGAGAGCAGCCCGAGGCCGTCAGGGTGGGCATCGGCGAGGCGGAGTTCGACGGCGCCGGGCGCTATCTCGAGGTCGACCTGCCCGGCCTCACCATCGCGTCCCTCTACCTGCCCAACGGCACCGTCGGCACGCCGAGGCAGGCGGAGAAGAACCGCTTCCTCGCGCTCTTCGCCCCCTACCTCGCCGAGCGGCGGGAGAAGGTGGCCGCGGAGGACCGCGAGATGCTGGTCTGCGGCGACTGGAACATCGCGCCGACGGAGGCCGACATCCGCAACTGGCGGGGCAACGTCAAGAACTCGGGGTTCCTGCCCCACGAGCGGGAGTGGATGGCTGCGCTCTTCGAGAGCGGCTGGGTGGACGTGGTGCGGGCCCTGCACCCCGGCGTCGACGGGCCGTACTCGTGGTGGTCCTACCGGGGGCGGGCCTTCGACAACGACACGGGATGGCGCATCGACCACCACGTCGCAACGCCTGAGCTGGCCGCCCGCGCCGTCTCCGCTGTGGTGGAGCGGGCACCGAGCCACGGTGAGCGCTGGTCGGACCACGCGCCGGTGACCATCGTGTACGCATCATGAACCCGGTCAGCCCCACGCGCGTCATCGGCGGCCGCTACGTCGTGCTCGGCGAGCTCGGCCGCGGTGGCATGGGAATCGTGTGGCGCGCCGAGGACCGCGTGATGGGCCGGCAGGTGGCGGTGAAGGAGCTCCACCTCCCCGAGGGGCACAGCGCCGAGGACCGGCGCTCGTTCCGGGAGCGGCTGCTTCGTGAGGCGCGCACGGCCGGCCGGCTCAACGACCCCGGCATCGTCACCGTCTACGACGTCGTCACCGACGACGGGATCGACCACATCGTGATGGAGCTGGTGGAGGCGCCCACCCTCGCCGATGTGGTGCAGCGCCACGGGCCACTCGACGAGCGTTCGGCCGCGTCCGTGGCCCAGCAGCTGCTCAGCGCGCTGCGCACCGCGCACGAGAGCGGGGTGGTGCACCGTGACGTCAAGCCCAGCAACGTCATGCTCGGCCCGGGCAGCCGGGTGCGGCTCGCCGACTTCGGGATCGCCCAGGCCGTCGACGACCCGGGACTGACCACCACCGGTTCGGTCATCGGCTCACCCAGCTATCTCTCGCCGGAGCGGCTGGAGGGAGCGCAGGCGACTCCGGCATCGGACCTCTGGGCGGCAGGCGCCACGCTGTTCTACGCGGTTCACGGCACCGGGCCGTTCAGCCGGGAGACGACGGCGGCCACGATCGCCGCGGTGCTGCACGCCGACGTACCGAGCACCCGCACCCGGGGGCCGCTCGGGGCGGTCATCTCGGGGCTCCTGCAACGCTCCCCGCAGGCCCGGCTCAGCGGGGTGCAGGCCGCTGCCCTCCTCTCGGCGCCGGGCACGGAGACCACACCGCTGTTCCACGGGCCCCCCTCCACCCCGGCCGCGGCATCGGCGACGTCCGCCCGGCGACGCTGGGTGTGGCCCGTGGTGGCGCTGGTGCTGGGAGCGGTGCTGGGCTTGGCCGGGGGGCTCGCGCTGGCCAGGGCGGGGGTTCTCGCCCCGTCCGGACCGGACGTCACCACGTTGACCTACGGCCCGGGCGGCGACCTGCCGGACTTCGGTTCGAGGTTCCGGGCGTGCCTGCAGGGCCAGCTCGCCCCGGGGCGAGCGTTCCCCTCCGGCTCCACCGTGAGCTGCGACGGTCCGCACGACCTCGAGGTGTTCCAGACCTTCGACCCCTTCGGCCCACAGCGCGCCCTGCCCTACCCCGGACGCCCGCAGCTCGCTTCCTACGCGGCAGAGGCGTGCACGCTGGTGTTCGACTCGGGAGTGGTCACCGGGCCCGGCAAGGATCGGCTCGCCGTGGCGGCTCTGGTGCCGTCGCAGGCGGCGTTCGAGACGCCCGTCGGGACCTCGTCGAGCTTCACGAACCGGGACGTGATCTGCCTGCTGCGCTCCGCCGACGGCAGCCAGATCACCGGCACCCGCGTCGCGGACGACTCCTAGGGCCGGTCGTCCGCGTAATCGGCCGGACAGCATCGGGCCGCCGTGGTGGGATGCGGCGATGAGCACCGCCTCCCACCGCAACGTCGACCTCGTGGTTGCCGCCCTCACCACGGGCGGCGCCGACCCCTCCCGGATCGCCAGGCTGCAGGTCCTGCCCGACGCCGTCACCACCGCCGCGGCCGCCGCGGCGGCACTGCACGTCGAGGTCGGGCAGATCGCCAACTCGCTCGTGTTCGAGATGTCCGGCGGCGTCCCGCTGCTCGTGCTCACCTCCGGCGCGCACCGGGTGGACACGGGCAAGGTCGCGGCCATCCTCGGCGTGGAGCGGGTGCGGCGGGCCTCGCCGGAGTTCGTGCGCGCGGCCACCGGGCAGGCGATCGGTGGCGTGGCACCGGTCGGGCACCCGGCACCCCTGCGCACGCTCGTGGACCGGGCGCTCGCGCCTTTCGACGAGGTCTGGGCTGCGGGAGGGATCGCGCACGCCGTGTTCCCCACCACCTTCGACGAGCTCGTGGCCGTCACCGGAGGGGAGCCCGCCGACGTGGCATGACGGACATCGGTGACGAACCGGGTAAGGGCAGGCTATCCTCCGGCCGCCCTGTTGATCTGTCCCAGGAGGCACCGTGCCCGCCATTCCCGTCCAACCCGCCGCCGCGCACATCACGCGCCGCAGGCTGCTGACCGGCGCGGGGGCGTTGGGCGCTCTCGGTCTGCTCACGGCCTGCGGCGGCGGTACCGGCACCACGGCGGCGCCGTCGGCCCCGGGTGCGGCAGGCTTCCCGATCACGGTCGAGCACCGCAACGGGACGACGCAGATCCCTGCCCCGCCCCAGCGGGTCGTCACCATCGGGTACAGCGACCAGGACCCGGTGCTCGCACTCGGCGTGCGTCCGGTCGGGGTCACCGACTGGTACGGCGACCACCCCTACGCCACGTGGCCGTGGGCGCAGGACGAGCTCGGTGACGCGAAGCCCTCGGTGATGAACCGCGGCACGTTCACCGGCACGCCGGAGTACCAATACGAGGAGATCGCCGCGCTGGCCCCCGACCTGATCATCGGGCTCTACACCAGCATCGACGCCACCCAGTACGAGACGCTCTCGCGCATCGCGCCCACCGTCGGGCCGCCCGCGGGATTCCCCGAGTGGGGTGCGCCGTGGCAGGAGTACACGCGGCTGGCCGGCCGCGCACTCGGCCGTTCCGAGCGTGCCGAGGAGCTGATCGGCGGGATCGACGCCCAGCTGGCCGCGGCCCGCGCCGCGCACCCGGAGTTCGAGGGCCGCACGGCCGTGGTCGCCGAGCGCAACGAACCCGGCATCTCCTTCGTCCGGTCGCCCAATGACCAGCGCTCCCAGCTGATCGCCGCCCTCGGGTTCACGATCCCGCCCGAGATCGGTCAGCTCGCAGGCGACCAGGACGGCGCGACGATCAGCGACGAGCAGATGGGTCTGCTCGACCGCGACGTACTGCTGTGGAACACCGGCTACACGCCCGAGGTGCGCCCGGAGATCGAGGCCGCGCCGCTCTACTCGCAGATGGCCGTGGTGCGGGCCGGGCGGTCGCTGTTCGTGGAGGATCCGCTGGTCTCGGCCGCGTGGACGTGGGGCACGGTGCTGAGCCTGCCGAGCGTCATCGACGCGCTCGTGGCGCAGCTCGACGCGGTGGTCACCTGAGACGCGGCCGCGTCTGTGAGCAAGGTGGCGCCCGTCACCCTGGCCGGTGGGGCAGCCGGTCGACCGGGCTCCATCCCGCGACCTAGTGTTCAGGAGTGTCTGATTTCGTGAGCGTGCCGGAGCCGCCGGCGTCCGCCTCCGCCCTGCGTCGAGCACTGCGCCGGGTCCGCGACGGTGTCGCCCTCGACGTCACCGAGGCGTCCGTGCTGTTGGCCGCCCGCGGGGCGGAGCTCGACGAGCTCCTGACCGCGGCGTCCCGGGTGCGTGACGCCGGGCTGGTCGCCGAGGGCCGTCCGGGCGTGGTGACGTACTCGCGGAAGGTGTTCATCCCGCTCACCCGCCTCTGCCGCGACCGCTGCCACTACTGCACCTTCGCCACGGTCCCGCACCGGCTGCCCGCCGCGTTCCTCGAGCGCGACGAGGTGCTGGAGATTGCCAGGGCCGGCGCCGCCGCCGGTTGCAAGGAAGCCCTGTTCACCCTCGGCGACCGCCCGGAAGACCGCTGGCCCGCGGCCAGGGAGTGGCTCGAGGCGCGTGGCTACGGTTCCACGCTCGACTACGTCCGGGCCTGCGCGATCGCCGTGCTGGAGGAGACGGGGCTGCTCCCGCACCTCAACCCCGGTGTCATGAGCTGGGCGGAGCTCACGCGGCTCAAGCCGGTGGCGCCGAGCATGGGCATGATGCTCGAGACCACGGCCACGAGGCTGTGGTCCGAGCCGGGCGGCCCGCATTACGGCAGCCCGGACAAGGACCCCGCGGTGCGGCTGCGCACCCTCACCGACGCCGGACGAGTGGGCGTCCCGTTCACCACCGGCATCCTCATCGGGATCGGCGAGAAGCGCACCGAGCGGGCCGAGTCGATCTTCGCGATCCGGTCGGCCGCCCGGGCGCACGGCCACATCCAGGAAGTGATCGTCCAGAACTTCCGCGCCAAGCCCGACACGGCGATGGCGAACGACCCGGACGCCGACCTCGAGGATCTGGCCGCCACCATCGCCGTCGCGCGGATCGTGCTCGGCCCGAAGATGCGGGTGCAGGCGCCGCCGAACCTCGTCGGTGACGAGTTCGCGCTGATGCTCCGGGCGGGCATCGACGACTGGGGCGGTGTGTCGCCCGTCACCGCCGACCACGTCAACCCCGAGCGGCCGTGGCCTGCGATCGACGAGCTGGCCGCCCGGTCGGCCGCTGCCGGGTTCACGCTGCGCGAGCGGCTCACCGCGTACCCGAAGTACGTGCTGGCCGGGTCGCCCTGGATCGACACGCGCCTGCACGCGCACGTCGCCGCGCTCGCCGACCCGGAGACCGGACTGGCGAACGCCAGCGCCGCGGTGCGGGGGCGGCCGTGGCAGGAGCCCGACGGCGGGTTCGAGTCCAGCGGCCGGATCGACCTCAACACCGCCATCGACTCCGAGGGACGCACGGAGGACCGGCGCGGCGACTTCGAGTCGGTGTACGGCGACTGGGACGAGCTGCGCTCCGAGCTCGCAGCGCACCAGCAGAAGGCCCCGGAGCGGCTCGACTCCGACGTCCGCGCCGGGCTCGCGCTCGCTGCGTCCGATCCGGCCGCGCTGCTCGACCCGGCGAACGAGGCGGCGGCGATGGCCGTGCTCACCGCGGACGGCCCGGCCCTCGACGAGCTCGCCAGGCTCGCCGACCAGCTGCGCGCCGACGTCGTGGGTGACTCGGTGTCCTACGTGGTCAACCGCAACATCAACTTCTCGAACGTCTGCTACGTGGGGTGCCGGTTCTGCGCGTTCGCGCAGCGCGAGCGCGACGCCGACGCGTTCCGGCTCTCGCTCGACGAGGTGGCCGCCCGAGCCGTGGAGGCCGCGGAGGACGGCGCCACCGAAGTGTGCATGCAGGGCGGGATCGACCCTCAGCTGCCCGTGTCCTTCTACGCCGACCTGGTGCGCGCCGTGAAGGCCGCGGTGCCCGGCATGCACGTGCACGCGTTCAGCCCGATGGAGATCGTCAGCGCATCCGCCAAGGCGGGCGTCTCGATCGAGGAGTGGCTCACCGAGCTGCGCGATGCCGGGCTGGGCTCGATCCCCGGCACCGCCGCCGAGATCCTCGACGACGAGGTGCGCTGGGTGCTCACCAAGGGCAAGCTGCCCGCCGCCCAGTGGCTCGAGGTCGTCGGCACGGCGCACCGCCTCGGCATCCCGTCGTCGTCGACGATGATGTACGGCCACGTCGACGAGCCGCGGCACTGGCTCGGCCACCTGCGCACCCTCGCGACCCTGCAGGACACGTCCCTCGAAGCGGGCGCGGCGTCGTTCACCGAGTTCGTCCCGCTCCCGTTCGTGCACCACAACGCGCCGATCTACCTCGCGGGAATCGCGCGCCCCGGGCCCACCACGCGTGACAACCGGGCCGTGCACGCGTTCGCCCGCCTCGCCCTGCACGGTCGCATCGACCACGTGCAGTGCTCGTGGGTGAAGCTCGGCGACGACCTCTCCGCGGAGATCCTGCAGGGCGGCGCCGACGACATGGGCGGCACGCTCATGGAGGAGACGATCAGCCGGATGGCGGGTTCGGAGAACGGTTCGGCGCGCACGGTGGCCGAGCTGGCGGCGATCGCGGCCAAGGCGGGACGTCCGGTGCGGCAGCGCAGCACCACCTACCGCGAGCCGGTGGAGCGGTTGGTGCCTGCGCAGCCGTCGGGTCCGCGGTTGCTCCCGCTGACCACGGCCTGATCGCGGCAGACGACGGCGACGACGGACGGCACCGCCCACCGCGTGGCGACGCGCGCTCACGGCCGCGCGCGGCCCACCAGCGGCGATGGTCGTATCGTGGGGGCATGGGCGTTCTCGGTGAGCTCTTCCCCGGTCCGAAGATCCGTGACGAGTCCGGCGAGTCCGGCAACGGGCAGGAGTGGGAGCTCGGCCCGATCGACCTCGACAACCGCACCGTCGAGGTCCGCCGGGTCGAGCCGGCCCCGCAGGAAGAGGCTCCCGGCCCCGAGTCGGAGGACTGAGCCTTCCCTTGACGACATCGGAGGGAAGCGGGATGAGCCGTCCGCTGGAAGGCCTGCACGTCGTCGAGTGCGCGAGTTTCGTCGCGGGACCGACCGGTGGGATGACGCTGGCCCAGTTGGGAGCCGACGTCGTGCGCGTCGATCCGGTGGGCGGCGGCAGTGACTACCGCCGCTGGCCCGTGGCAGGCAACGGCACCGGCGGGGCGGAGGCCGAGTCGTACTACTGGGCCTCACTCAACAAGGGCAAGCGTTCGGTCGCGATCGACCTGCGGACCCCGGCGGGCCGCGAGCTGCTCACCGCCCTGGTCACCGCGCCGGGGCCGGACCGCGGCGTGCTCGTCGACAACGTGGTCGGACGGCGGTGGATGGCCAACGATGTGCTCGCCGCCCGGCGGCCCGACCTGATCCACGTCCGCGTACAGGGCTACCCCGACGGGCGGCCGGCCGTCGACTACACCGTCAACGCCGAGGTGGGCATCCCGCAGATCACGGGCCCGGAGGAGGGCGGCGCGCCCGTCAACCACGTGCTGCCGGCCTGGGACTTCACGACCGGCCTCAGCGTCTCTACCGCTGTGCTCGCGGCGCTGTACGACCGGGCGCGCACCGGTCGGGGCGCCTACGTCGAGCTCGCGCTGTCCGACGTGGCGCTGGCCGGCGTCGCGAACCTCGGCTGGTTGTCGGAGGCCGCCGAGCGTGGCCGGGAGCGGCCGCGGCACGGCAACCACGTGTACGGCAGCTTCGGCGTCGACTTCGCCTGCTCCGACGGACAGCGGGTGATGGTGGTCGCGCTGACCGAGGGCCAGTGGGACGCGCTGCGCAAGGTGACCGGCACGGCCGGTGTGTTCGACGCGCTGGAGACGGCACTCTCCGCCGACCTCACCCAGGAGGCCGAGCGCTACCGGCTGCGGGAGACGATCGCGGCGATCCTGCGGCCGTGGTTCGCCGCGCGGAACCTCGCGCAGGTCAGCGAGGAGCTCGACGCCGCGCGGGTGCTGTGGGGCCGCTACCGCGGCATGACCGAGGTGGTCGCCGCCCACCGGGAGGGGGCCCACCCGGTGCTCGTCGACATGACCCTCCCCGGCGGGGCTGGTGCGATCACCGCCCGGTCACCGATGCGGTGGAACGGCGGCCACGGCGGCCCAGGGGAGGCGCCCGAGCTCGGGCGGGACACCGAGCAGGTCCTCGCCGAGCTGCTCGGCCTCGACGCCGCCGAGATCGGCAAGCTGATGGACGCAGGCACCGTCGCGGATGCGGGCCGACACTCGGCGTGACGCGGGGCACCGGCCTGATACCCGGTGGACGTCGGTTGCGAGAATCGAGGCATGACTGCCGCCACCGACCGCCGTCCGCGGGTGCTCTCCGGCATCCAGCCGACCGCGGAGTCGTTCCACCTCGGTAACTACCTCGGTGCGGTGCGGCAGTGGGTCGCCATGCAGGACGACCACGACGCGTTCTACTTCATCCCTGACCTGCACGCGATCACGGTGGAGTACGACCCCACGACGCTCGCTGCCCGCACGCGCAACGCCGCCGCGCAGCTGCTGGCCCTCGGTCTCGACCCGGACCGTTGCACGCTCTTCGTGCAGTCCCACGTGCCCGAGCACCCGCGGCTGGCATGGGTGCTCGGGTGCCTCACGGGGTTCGGCGAGGCGAGCCGCATGACGCAGTTCAAGGACAAGTCCGCTCGCCAGGGTGCCGACCGGGCCACGGTCGGCCTGTTCACCTACCCGATCCTGCAGGCCTCCGACATCCTGCTCTACCAGCCCGACCACGTGCCGGTCGGCGAGGACCAGCGCCAGCACGTCGAGCTCACCCGCGACCTCGCCCAGCGGTTCAACTCGCGCTTCGGCAAGGCACTCACCGTGCCCCAGCCCTACATCCCCGCGGGTGCCGCCAAGATCCAGGACCTGCAGGACCCCACGGCGAAGATGAGCAAGTCGGCGTCCAGCCCGTCCGGGATCGTGGAACTGCTCGACGACCCGAAGGTGAGTGCGAAGAAGATCCGCTCCGCCGTCACCGACGCCGAGCGGGAGATCCGGTACGACCCGGAGACCAAGCCCGGGGTCTCGAACCTCCTGACGATCTACTCCGCGCTCACCGACCGGAAGGTCTCCGAGCTGGAGGAGGCGTACGCGGGCAAGGGCTACGGCGACCTGAAGAAGGACCTCGCCGACGTCGTCGCCGACTTCGTTGAGCCGCTGCGAGAACGGGTACGGACGTACTTGGACGATCCGGCCGAGCTCGACCGGGTGCTTGCTGCTGGCGCCTCCCGGGCACGGGAGGTCGCCGGCGCGACACTGACCGACGTCCACGAGAAGATCGGGTTCTTGCCACCGACCGGATGAGGTGACGAGCGTGGCCGCCCCAGCAGCCCAGACGAACGCAGGCGAGAAAGACGCTGGGGCGAAGGGCGGCCCCTCGAAGGTGCAGCGGCTCCGGGAGCGCTACGAGTGGCTCGACCATCTCATGCGCGCCGGGGCGCGCTACAGCGCGCGTAACGGCGACCACTACGCCGCGGCCATCACGTACTTCAGTGTCCTGTCACTGGTGCCGCTCGTGATGGTGGCGTTCGCCGCCGCCGGGTACGTGCTGTTCCTCCGGCCGGAACTGCTGGCCGAGCTGCAGGCCGGGATCGCGAAGAACGTGCCTGCGGGGCTGGAGAGCGTGATCATGCCGATCATCAACGGCGCGATCGCGTCCCGCAACGCGGTGGGCATCATCGGCCTGCTTGCCGCCCTCTACTCCGGCATCGGCTGGATGTCCAACCTGCGGGATGCGCTGTCGGCCCAGTGGGGGCAGGTCCCGACCGCCCCGCCGCTGATCAAGCGCCTGCTCTTCGACCTGCTCACGCTCCTGGGCCTCGGCCTGGCCCTGGTTGCCTCCTTCGCGATCACCGGTCTGGCGTCCGGGTTCGTCGTGACGCTGCTCAGGCTCGTGGGGCTCGCCGACGAGGGCTGGGCGCCGGTCATGTTCACCGTGATCGGAGTCGCGCTCGGGCTGCTGGCGAACTGGCTGATCTTCCTCTGGGTGATCGCCCGCCTGCCCCGTCAGCACGCCACGCTGCGGAGCGCGGCCAAGGCGGCGGTGCTGGGCGCGATCGGTTTCGAGGTGCTCAAGCAGGTGATGACCTACTACCTCGGCGCCGTCACCAGCTCGCCGAGTGGAGCGATCTTCGGCCCGCTCCTCGGTCTGCTCGTGTTCGCCTACTTCGTCTCGCGGTTCATCCTCCTCGTCACGGCGTGGGCGGCCACCTCCCGGGAGAACGAGGAGGAGGAGCCCACTCCGGTGCCCCCGCCCGCCGTGATCAGGCCCGCGGTCACGGTGCGATCCGGCCCGACCGGCGGCACGGCCCTCGGTCTGCTCGGCGCGGGCCTCGTCACCGGCCTGGTCGGCAGCCGCTTCCTCCCGGGTCGCCGCCGCTGATCCGAGAGCCGTCCGTCCCGAAGGGCGAGCCGCACTCCGAGCTCAGCGGCGGGACCGGCGGCGCAGGGTCAGCAGGACGGCGGTCGCGCCGGCCGCGACGGCGAGCCCGATCGGCAGCACGGGCACCACCGCTGCGTGGCTCGGCTCCCGCGCCGTCACGTCCGGGACGACGGCGGGCGGGTTCATCACCGGGGGAGTCTCCACCGGTGTCCGGTCGACGAGGGTGCCGACCGGCTCGGCATCCGCCGGCTGCGCGAAGCCCCAGTCCAGCAGCGCCGCGGCCTGCTTCCACAACGGCACGGGATGCTGCTCGCCGCGTACGAGGGCGACCACCAGCCGTCGTCCGTTGCGTTCCGCGGCGCCGACGATGGTGTGGCGGGCAGCGTCCGTGAATCCCGTCTTGTCGCCGAGCGCCCCCGGGTACTGCCCGAGCAGATGGCTCGTGTTGCTCACCACGAACCCGGGCCTGTCGCCGTATCCCGGGAAGTCCACGCTGCGGGTGGCGATCGTGCTGGCGAACAACGGCTCGCGCATCGCGACGCGGAAGAGCAGCGCGAGGTCGTAGGCCGACGTCGACATCCCCGGCCCGTCCAGGCCGGACACCGACGCCGGCAACGTGTCCAGCGCACCGAGCTCACCGGCGACGGCGGCCATGCGCGCCCGTGTCAGGGCGTCGCCACCCTGGGCACGGGCGAGGGCCTGCGCGGTGTCGTTGCCGGAGTTGAGCAGCAGACCGGCCAGAAGCTGGCGAACGGTGTAGTGACCGCCGGGACCGATGCCCGCCTTGCTGCCCTCGATCTGCTGGTCCTCCGCCGTGCCGTCGACCACGGCGTCCGGGTCGAGGTTGCGCACCGCGACGATCGCCGTGAGCACCTTGAGGGTCGAGGCGGGCCGGTGGCGCGCGTGCGGCGCCCGGGCGGCCAGCACGGCACCGGAGTCCATGTCCGCGAGCACCCATGAGGGGGCGCCCACCTGCGGCGCGCCTGTCGTCCCGGCCTCACCGCAGGTCCCGAGTTGGGGGCCGCCCACCGGTTCGGCAGGCCACGGCAAGGGCTCGACGGCGGCAACGAGCTCTTCGCGGGCGAACGGCGGAGGCGGTGCTTGCTGGCCCGCGCATCCCGGGGCCGGCGTCACGGGCGCGACAAGGGCAGCCACCACCGCGATGATGCCCAGAAGTTGCACGCCGTGACTCTACGATCGCTCCACGCCGCGGTGGGTCACCCGAGGAGCGGCTTCCCCGGTCGGCAGGCCGAACCACCCGTTGTCGCCGCCATGAACCGGGACAAATGTGACGGGAGCTGCGCCAACCGGGCGAACACGGGGCCGAGAGAGTCGGCGGCCCGCACCCCGGGATCGCGCGACTCGCGGGTCTGGGGCGGGCGACTCGCCGGGCAGCGTTTCTTGCTACCCGGGAAGCGCGCGAGCCCCTATCATGATCAACGCCGATCGGGTGCTTGCGAGGTGGGAAGGTGCCGCCCGCAGGCTGGTTGCTGCACGTGACCTTGTGCTCACTGAACGGAGCCGACGATTCGGTCACGCCGCTGATTCCTTTCTGTGAACTGATCAATCGCTCGGCTACGGTCCCCTCCGGCATGCCGTCCGTGATCGGTCATGCCGGAACAGGAGGCCTTCTTCAGTGCGGATCAGACGTGGATTCGTGCTGGCAGCTGCCGTGCTGACCAGCGCGCTGGTGGTGGTGGGCTGTGCCCGCGACACCGGGACCAGCCAGCCCGCCGGCGGCGGTGGGACCAATGCGGGTGCGTGCGCGCGGAACTCCGCGCCGTCCGCCCCTGGCGGCGGCTCCGCGAGCCCGGCGCCTGCGCTGCCGAACGCCGACGCGAGCGGCCTCAAGGTCGGTCTGGCCTTCGACATCGGCGGCCGCGGCGACGCGTCCTTCAACGACGCCGCAGGCGCAGGCCTCGACCGGGCCATCAGCGAGCTCGGTCTCGCCAAGGCCAACACCAAGGAGCTCACCGCAGGCCCGAACGAGAGCGAGGACGCCGCGGCCACCCGGCTGCGCCAGCTCGCGAGCGAGGGCTACAACCCGATCATCGCGGTCGGCTTCAAGTACGCCACCGCGCTGAAGACCGTCGCGGCCGAGAGCCCGAACACCCAGTTCGCGATCGTCGACGACAGCTCGGTCGAGCTGCCGAACGTCACTCCGCTGGTGTTCGCCGAGGAGCAGGGCTCCTTCCTGGTGGGCGTCGCCGCCGCGCTCAAGACGCAGACGTGCAAGATCGGGTTCGTCGGCGGGGTCGAGCAGCCGCTGATCCAGAAGTTCCAGGCCGGCTACGTGCAGGGTGCGAAGGCCGTGGCGCCCGACATCCAGGTCGACGTCGACTACCTCACCCCCGCCGGTGACTTCACCGGCTTCAGCGACCCCGCCAAGGGGCAGGTGGTGGCCACCGGTCAGCTCGACGGCGGCGCCGACGTGATCTACCACGCCGCGGGAGCGTCGGGACAGGGCGTGTTCCAGGCCGTGAAGGCCGCGGGCAAGTCCGCCATCGGCGTCGACTCGGACCAGTACAACATCCCGGGCCTCGCCGACGTGAAGGACGTGATCATCACGTCGATGCTGAAGCGCGTGGACGTGGCGGTCTTCGACTACATCAACGCCGCGGCGGCCGGGAACCTCAGCACCCTGCCCGACACCTTCGACCTGAAGGTGGACGGAGTCGGGTACGCCACCTCGGGCGGCAAGGTCGACGACATCAAGGCCCAGCTCGACGCGTACAAGGCCGCGATCATCAGCGGCGCGGTCTCCGTGCAGACCACGCCCACGTCGTCCTGACCCCGGGGCACCTGTCGGGGGCCGGAGTCGCCTAGGCGGCCCCGGCCCCCGAACCACGTCCCCCTTCGAAAGGCTCCAGCCATGGCCACGAGCATGGCCACGAGTGCGGCCGAATACGCCGTCGAGCTCACCGGTATCACGAAGCGTTTCCCCGGCGTGGTCGCCAACGACGACATCCACCTGCAGGTCCGCCGCGGCGAGGTGCATGCCCTCTGCGGCGAGAACGGCGCAGGCAAGTCCACGCTGATGAAGATCCTCTACGGGATGCAGCAGCCCGACGAGGGCACGATCTCGGTCGACGGTCGGACCGTGCGGTTCCGATCCCCGTCCGACGCGATCAAGGCCGGGATCGGCATGGTGCACCAGCACTTCATGCTGGCCGACAACTTCACGGTGGCGGAGAACATCCTTCTCGGGGCCGAGGGGCTGCTCGGTATCGGCGGCGCGGCCCGCCGCCGGATCGCCGAGCTCGCCGCCACGGTGGGCCTCGAGGTCGAGCCCCGTGTCCTCGTCGAGCGCCTCGGAGTGGCCGACCGCCAGCGCGTCGAGATCATCAAGGTTCTCTACCGCGGCGCCCGCACCGTGATCCTCGACGAGCCGACCGCCGTGCTCGTGCCCCAGGAGGTCGACGAGCTGTTCGACACCCTGCGCACCATGCGCGCCGACGGTTTCACGTTCCTGTTCATCTCCCACAAGCTCGACGAGGTGCGTGCCATCGCCGACTCGATCACGGTCATCCGCCGCGGCACGTCCGTCGGCACGGCCGACCCGGCCTCGGTGACCAGCCGCCAGCTCGCCGAGATGATGGTCGGGAGCGAGCTACCCAGCCCGGAGACCCGCGACTCCACGGTCACCGACCGCGAGGTGCTGCGCGTCGAAGGGCTGGAACTGGCGGGCGAGAGCGGCGCGCGGCCGGTGCTTGCGGGGATCGACCTCGTGGTGCACGCCGGTGAGGTGCTCGGGATCGCGGGTGTCGAGGGCAACGGCCAGACCGAGCTCGTCGAGACGATCATGGGGATGCGCCGGGCGAGCGCGGGCACGGTGGTGCTGGGCGGCCGGGACCTCAGCCAGGCCAGCACCCTCGCGCGGCGAGAGGCCGGCATCGGCTACGTGCCCGAGGACCGCACGCGCCACGGACTCCTCGCCACCCAGTCGCTGTGGGCGAACCGCATGCTCGGCCATCAGAGCCGGCCGCCGGTGTCCCGGGGCGGGTTCCTCGGCCTGCTCGACCGGGCGGCCGCCCGGCGCGACACCGAGCGGATCGTCGCGGAGTTCGACGTCCGCACGCCGAGCGTCGACGTGCCGGCCGCCGCGCTGTCCGGCGGCAACCAGCAGAAGCTCGTGGTCGGCCGGGAGCTCTCGGGCGACCCGGTGCTGCTGATCGCGTCGCACCCGACCCGCGGCGTCGACGTCGGGGCGCAGGCGGGCATCTGGGAGGAGCTGCGCCGGGCCAGGGCTCGCGGGCTCGCGGTGCTGCTGATCAGCGCCGACCTCGACGAGCTGATCGGGCTCTCCGACACGATCAAGGTGATGCTGCGCGGCACGTTGGTCGCCGATGCCGACCCTGCGACCGTCACACCCGAGGAGCTCGGCGCGGCGATGACCGGCGCCGACGACTCCGAGGCGGTGCCGGCATGAACCGCGTCCGCACGGTGCTGCTGCCACCCGCGCTGGCGATCGTCTTCGCGGCGCTGCTGTGCGCCGTCGCGCTGCTGATCAGCGGCGACTCGCCGATCACCGCGCTGACGGTCATGATCACGCAGGTCGGTGAGGGCACCACGGCCGTCGACATCATCAACAGCGGCGCCATCTACTACATCGCGGCACTGGCCGTGGCGATCGGCTTCCAGATGAAGCTGTTCAACATCGGCATCGAGGGCCAGTACCGGCTGGCGGCCTGCGTGGCCGCGATCGTCGGCGGCTCGCTCGTGCTGCCGCCGGTGCTGCACACGCTCGTGATCATCGTGGTCGCAGCCGTGGTGGGCGCGGCGTGGGCGGGTATCGCCGCTTTGCTCAAGGCCTACCGCGGTGTCAGCGAGGTGATCTCGACGATCATGCTGAACTTCATCGCGACCGGCCTGATCGCCTACCTCATCCGGCCCGACTCGTTCGGCGTGCTCCAGGGCAACAACATCTCCACCGCCCCGATCGAGCCGAGCGGGCAGTTCCCCGGGGTCTCGTTCGGCACGAGCGGCACGCTCTTCGGGATGGTCGCCGTGGCCGCGCTGCTCGGGCTCGGCTACTGGTTCCTGCTCAACCGCACGCGGTTCGGGTTCGAGCTCAAGGCATCGGGGGAGTCGCCGACGGCCGCCACGGCGGGCGGGGTCGACGCCCGGCGCATGGTGATCATCGCGCTGGTGCTCTCCGGTGCGGTCGCGGGCCTGGCCGGGCTCCCCGAGCTGCTCGGGCGCGACTTCGCCTACACGCTCACCTCGCCGCAGGGCTACGGGTTCACCGGCATCGCGGTCGCCCTGCTCGGCCGCAACCACCCGCTCGGCATCGCGCTCGGGGCGCTGCTCTGGGCGTTCCTGGACAAGTCGGCCCTCGCACTCGACAACGTCGGCGTGCCACGGGAGATCGTGCTGATCATGCAGGGGTCGGTGGTGCTGTCCGTGGTCATCGCGTACGAGATCGTGCGGCGCTACGAGCTCGCCGCCGAGCAGCGCAGGGTGGCGGCGCAGCTGCGCAGCGCCCCGGCCGTGGAAGCTCGGACCGAGACGGTGGCGTCATGACGGCCCTGACCACAGCGCCGGTGGCGGCCCCGCCCCCGGCCGCGCCACAGCGGCGCCGCGTCCCGTCGTGGGCCCGTGCACTGATCGTCGTGGCCGTCGGCGTGGTGATCCTCTCGATCACGGCCACTCTGACCGGGCAGTACCAGCTGACCTCTCGCGGCACCACGCAGGCGGCCGTGCTGCTGCTGCTCCCGATCTTGTTCGCCGGGCTCGGCGGGCTGTGGTCCGAGCGCGCGGGCGTGATCAACATCGGTCTCGAGGGCATGATGATCCTCGGCACCTGGGGCGCGGCCTGGGCCGGATACCAGTGGGGGCCGTGGGCTGCGGTGCTCGGCGGCCTCGTCTTCGGCGCCCTCGGCGGGCTGCTGCACGCCGTCGCCACGGTGACGTTCAACGTCAACCACATCGTGTCCGGCGTCGCGATCACGCTGCTCGGCATGGGCGTCACGAAGTACCTGTCCACGCTGCTCTTCGAGCCGATCTCGCAGAATCCGCGCCAGTCCCCGCGGGTCGAGGCGTTCGACACCTTCTCCGTGCAACCGGTGGCCGACGGTCTGGCGTCCGTCGAGTCGCAGCAACGGGTGCTGCTCTCGGACGTGGCGGGGCTTCTCGGCGGCCTGCTCAGCGGGCTCACGCCGCTCGTCATCATCGGGTTCGCGCTCGTGCCGATCAGCTACCTCGTGCTGTGGCGTACGCGCTTCGGGCTGCGGCTGCGCTCCTGCGGGGAGAACCCGGTGGCCGCCGAGTCGCTCGGGGTCAAGGTCGCCACCTACAAGTACGTCGCGGTGGTCGCGTCCGGCGCGCTCGCCGGCCTGGGCGGTGCGGCGCTGACGCTGAACCCCGGCCAGCTGGGCTACCTGGAGGGCCAGACCGGCGGCCGCGGGTACATCGGTCTCGCCGCGATGATCTTCGGCAACTGGCGCCCCGGCGGTCTGCTCGCGGGGTCGGCGCTCTTCGGTTACGTCGACGGTGTGCAGTTGCGGGCCGGCGGCGAGGCGGTGCACGGCCTCCTCTACGGCGCGACGATCCTGGCGGTCGGCCTCGCCGTGCTGTGGGTGGCGCGGCGAAGGTGGCGCGCGGCGCTGGTCGCCGCCGTCGTGGGTGCTGTGGTGTACGCCGTGTACTACTCGATCGACACGGTGCCACGCGAGTTCGCCGCCTACGCACCGCAGCTCGTCACGCTGCTGGTGCTCGCCGTGGCGTCCCAACGGCTACGGCCGCCTGCGGCCGACGGCGTCGAGTATCGGAGAGGTGAAGGTAGCCGAGGTTGATGATGACTGACGTCCCCTGGGACGCATTGCGCGAAGCGGCCGTCGCCGCGGCCGCGTCGGCCTACGCGCCGTACTCGCACCTGCAGGTCGGGGCGGCGGCCGTCTGCGACGACGGCCGCGTCGTCACCGGGTGCAACGTGGAGAACGCCTCGTACGGCCTCGGCCTCTGCGCCGAGTGCACGATGGCCGGGCAGCTGCGGCTCACGGGCGGGGGTCGCTTCGTCGCCGTGGCGTGCCGCTCCGGCACGGGGGAGCTGCTCATGCCGTGCGGGCGCTGCCGGCAGATCATCTACGAGTTCGGCGGCCCGGACTGCCTGGTCGACACCCCGCGCGGCATCCTCCCGATGCGGGAGGTGCTGCCGGACGCGTTCGGCCCCGCCGACCTCCCCGACCGGAGCTGAGCACGGGCCCCTGGGCCTCGCGATCGCCGGCCACGCGAGCCGCCGACCGGGCCTCCGGATCGGCACTGGCATCCTGAGGCTTCCTGATCCACGAGCACCGGAGGACCAGCGTGCCCGACGCCGTCCAGAGCATCAGCGCGGTCGAGGTCATCACCGCCAAACGGGACGGCGGGCGGTTGTCCGACGAGCAGATCGACTGGGTCGTCGCCGCTTACACCCGCGGGGACGTCGCCGACGAACAGATGGCCTCACTCGCGATGGCCATCCTCCTCAACGGCATGGACGCCGAGGAGATCTCGCGCTGGACGCAGGCGATGATCGACTCCGGGGACGTGCTGTCGATGCCGTCGATCGGGCGCCCCCTGGTCGACAAGCACTCGACCGGCGGCGTCGGCGACAAGATCACCCTTCCACTCGCGCCGCTCGTAGCGGCGTGCGGTGCGGCCGTGCCTCAGCTGTCCGGCCGCGGGCTCGGCCACACCGGCGGCACGCTGGACAAGCTGGAGTCGATCCCGGGCTGGCGGGCCTCGTTGTCGCTGGAGGAGATCGCCGCCCAGCTCGCCGAGGTCGGCGCGGTGGTCTGTGCGACCACCCCGACGCTGGCGCCGGCCGACCGCAAGCTCTACGCGCTCCGCGACGTCACCGGCACGGTCGAGTCGATCCCGCTCATCGCCAGCTCGATCATGAGCAAGAAGATCGCCGAGGGCACCGGCGGCCTGGTGCTCGACGTCAAGGTCGGGTCCGGGGCGTTCATGAAGACGGAAGCGCGGGCCCGTGAGCTCGCCGCGACGATGGTGCGGATCGGCGAAGCGCACGGGCTGCCGACCACCGCGCTGCTCACCGACATGTCGGTGCCGCTCGGCCGGGCCGTCGGCAACGCGCTCGAGGTCGCCGAGTCGGTGGAGGTGCTGCGTGGAGGTGGCCCGGCCGATGTCGTCGAGCTGACGGTGGCGCTCGCCCGGGAGATGCTGGCCCTGGCCGGGATCACCGACGTGGACCCGGCGCAGGTGCTCGCGTCCGGCGCCGCGTACCCGGTGTGGGAACGGATGATCGCTGCCCAGGGCGGCGACCCGGGCGCGGCTCTGCCGGTGGCGAAGCACGTGGAGGTACACGTCGCCGAGCGCTCGGGTGTGCTGACCCGGCTCGACGCCATGGCCGTCGGGGTGGCGGCTTGGCGGCTGGGCGCCGGCCGTGCTCGCAAGGAGGACGCCGTGCAGGCTGCGGCCGGGGTGCGGCTTCTGGTCGGGCTCGGCGAGGAGGTCGCCTCCGGTCAGCCGCTACTGGAACTGCACACGGACACCCCCGACGCGGTGGCGGGCGCCCGCGCGGCCCTGGAGGGTGGCGTGGAGGTCGCCGACGAGCCGTCCGGCCGCGGCCCGTTGCTGCTGGACACGATCAAGGCCGGCTAGTGCGCCGGGGTGCCTGGTGTCACGCCTGACGGATGGCCTCACGGACCGCCGGCACGACCTCGCGCGCCCACCGCGCGAGCGCGATCTCCGACGGCTCGCCGTCGTCAACGGGGAAGTACACGAATCCCCTCGCGTCGTGTTCCAGCACGGCCGTCGACAGTTCTTCGACCCACTGCCGGACCGAGCCGCCCACCCACCGTCCGGAGTCGTCACGTGTGGCGGCCAGTGGTGAGGCCGTGATGCGGCTGCGCACGTTGTAGATGGTCGCGATCTCCGACGGATCCCGGCCCGCACCAGCCGCCGCCTCGTCGATGATCGGCCTCGACGTGGTGAAGCGTGAGCTCCGCCAGTCGGCCGCGTGGCCGGGGATCCAGCCGTCGGCGACTCTTCCGGTGACCGCGAGCGATTTCGCGCCGACCGATCCCGTCCAGATGGGCGGGGCCGGGGCCTGGGCCGGAACGAGGTCCGAGATCCGGTAGAACTCTCCGTCGAAGGTCACCGGGTCGCCGCCGCCGCAGAGCGCCTTCACCACGATGATCGCCTCTTCCATCGCCCGGACGGCTTGAGCAGGCGACAGCGGGCGAACGCCGAGTTTGGCGATGTCCTGCCACAGCCCGCCCGCACCGATTCCCAGCACGACGCGCCCGCCGGACAGCGCGGACAGTGCGGTGATCGTTCGCGCCAGCATCGGTGCGGGGCGGCTGGGGAGGTTGGTCACATTGACCGCACCGGTGACGGCCGTCGTGCTGCCGAGGACGACACCGAGCGCCGCATAGGCATCCAGCCTGTCGGCGAAGTACGGATGGTCGGAGAGGGTGACGAGATCGAGACCGTCGCGATCCGCCTGCCCTGCGTGGGCGAGCAGCGCATCGACCTCGCCGACCCCGGTCTCGAGACCGAGCCCGAACCACACCCTCGGGGTTCTCATTCTCGTCGTTCCTCCGCTTGTCAGGCCCAACCCACCGCTGCTGCCGCGCCGAGCGGTTCACGGTACATATCGATGTTGAGGCTGCTCGTGATGTCCGTGGTCGTGCCGGCGCCGAGGACGTTTGGGCTGACAACAACGGCCCGGACGCCACGAGGCGTCCGGGCCGTTGCCGGGTTCGGGTGTCTCAGTCGTCCGGGTCGTCGGCAACGGTGTCGCCGATCGCCGCCCCGTTGGGGGACTTCACCGTGATCTTGCGAGCCCGGCGCTGAGCCGGGCGCGGGGGCGGCGGCGGGGACTGGCCGGCGGGACCCCGTCCGAGGATCAGCTCCGCGAACGTGGCCATGGCCTCGTCGAGCTGACCGGCGTTACGCCGCTCGGACTCCTCGTTGGCCTGCTCCACGAGCGTGCGCAGCGAGGTGGAGTCGGGCCGCTGCACCAGCGCCGCGTCGAGCTTCTCGAGCTTCAGGTCGATCTCGCCGCTGAGCGAGCCGAGGCGCCCGGACACACCCTCCTCGAGCGCGTTGAGGCGCTCGCTGACGGCCTCCAGCCGGGTGGACAGCGACTCCAGCCGCTGCGCCAGGCCGTCGAGCGGTTCCGTCGGGTCGACCGCGGGGCGGGATGCCAGGTCCTCGAGCCGCCGGTGCAGCCCGATGCTGGTGTCGCCGAGCAGGTTGCGCATGCCCTCGTCGGACTCGTCCATGGAACGGACGGCCGTCTCGAGCTGCTCGCGGACCGCGCGCTCGATCCCGTCGATCCGCTCCTTGATCGGCGTGCCCACCGAGGACGGCATCGCGTCGAGCCGCATCTCGTGCCGGTCGAGGCGGTTGTCGAGGTCGTCGAGACGCTTGTGGAGGCCGAGGAGCCGGTCGTCGAGCCCGTCCATCCGGCCGGACACGCCCTCCAGCCGCCCGGCCATCCCGTCGAGCCGCCCGTCGAGCTGGGCGATCGGCTTGGCGATCTTGTCGGGCAGCCCCTCGACGGCCCGCATGACGGCGGCGATGGCGGTGTCCTGGGCGTCGAGCTTGGCCACCGTCTCGTCCAGCCGCTCGGCCAGCACGCTGACCTCGGTGCGGTCGGGAAGCTCGGTCAGCCGCTTGCGGACCGTGCCCAGCGCGTCGAGCGCGGCGAGCCGGGCGTGGATCTCGTCGAGCGAGTCGAAGATCTGCTGCTGCTCGCTGTCGCGGATCTCTGCCGCGCGCATGAGCATGCCGCGCATGCGGTCGAACGACAGTGTGGAGTCATTGCTCATGGCGGGCGGGGAGCTTCCTCTTTGCCGGACAACGGGGAGTGCCGTGCGCACTGAGGGTAGCGAGGCGCGTGGATGGCCCCTTCGCGACTCCCCGTTCGGGAGCCTTTACCCCGTTCAGAGTAGTTTGTCACTCTCGTGCGTCACGGTCTGCGCCGGATGGCAGCACTTTCAGGACCGGAGGTACGACGCCCCGTTCACGTCGACGATCGCGCCGATGGCGTACTCGGTGCCCGGCGAGGCCAGGAAGACGATGACGCGGGCGATCTCCTCCGGGGTGGCCGCCCTTCGGAGCGGGCTCTGCGCCCGGACCGCCGCACCGTCCGCTCCGTCGAGGTAGGGCGCCGCCATGTCGGTCTCGACGAACCCCGGTGCGACCGCCGTGACGTAGATGCCGTGCGGTGCGAGCGCCTGAGCCAGCGACTGGCTCAGGCTGTTCAGCCCGGCCTTGCTCGCCCCGTACGCCGGGTGCTCCGGTTCCCCGCGGAAGGCCCCGCGCGAGGTGACGTTCACGATCCGGCCGCGGCCTGCCGCGATCATGTGCGGCACCACGCGGTGCACGAGGTTCGCCGGCCCGATCAGGTTGGTGTCGATCGTCCGCCGCCACGCTTCCTGCCATTCCGCGTAGTCCGTGGTCGGGACGGGGTGACGCTCGTAGACGCCGGCGTTGTTCACGAGGACGCCGATGCCCCCGAGGCGCTCGACCACCGTCTGCACGAGGTTCTGCACCTGTCCGGGGTCGGCAACGTCGGCCTGGAGTGCGATGTGTGCACCGGGTCCGAGCTCGGAGAGCACCTTCTCGGCCGCCTGGCGGTCCTTCCGGTACTGGACGACGACGGTGGCGCCCGCCGCGGCGAACTCACGCGCCGCCGCCCGGCCGATTCCGCGTGAACCGCCCGTGACCAGCACGACGTCACCCTCGAAGATCATTGGCTCAGCATGTCAGCCAGGGGTGGCAGGTGGCCGTCGGGGATCAGGGGTGGAGATCGGCGATCAGGGGTGGATCCCTGCCCCGACGGGTGACGTGAGAGGTGCCCCCCGGGTGCCCTCACCCACGGCGGCCAGGGGTGTTCTAGCGTGATGTGGTGCCCGTCTCGCTGAACGTCGACACCGTCCGGGACGCACCGAAGGTGCTGCTCCACGACCATCTCGACGGCGGGCTGCGGCCCGCCACCGTCCTCGAGCTCGCCGATGCGGCCGGCTATCAGGGCCTCCCGAGCACCGACGCGCAGGAGCTGGGCGAGTGGTTCCTCGCCGCCTCCCACTCGGGCTCGCTGGAGCTGTACCTGGAGACGTTCGGCCACACCGTCGGGGTGATGCAGAGCGCTGATGCCCTGGTACGCGTCGCCGCGGAGTGCGCAGAGGACCTGGCCACCGACGGCGTGGTCTACGCCGAGGTGCGGTTCGCCCCGGAGTTGCACGTGGAGCAGGGCCTCGAACTCGACGCCGTGGTGGAAGCCGTGCTCGAAGGCTTCCGGGTCGGCTCGGCCCGGGCGGCGGAGCGGGGCAGGCGGATCCGCGTCGGCTGCCTGCTCACCGCGATGCGCCACGCCGCCCGCTCGCGCGAGATCGCGGAGCTGTCGGTGCGCTACCGGAACCTCGGCGTGGTGGGCTTCGACATCGCCGGCGCCGAGGCCGGTTTCCCGCCCACCCGCCACCTGGACGCGTTCGAGTACCTGCGTCAGCAGAACGCGCACTTCACGATCCACGCCGGCGAGGCCTTCGGGCTGCCCTCGATCTGGGAGGCGCTGCAGTGGTGCGGCACCGACCGGCTCGGCCACGGCGTACGGATCGTCGACGACATCACACTCGGCGCCGACGGCACGCCACGGCTGGGCCTGCTCGCCGCGTACGTGCGGGACAAGCGCATCCCGCTCGAGATGTGCCCGACGTCCAACGTGCACACCGGCGCGGCCAAGTCGCTCGCCGACCACCCGATCGGGCTGCTCACCGAGCTGCGCTTCCGCGTCACGGTCAACACCGACAACCGGCTCATGTCCGACGTGTCGATGACCAGCGAGATGACCGCCCTCGCCGACACCTTCGGGTACGGCTGGGCCGACCTGCAGTGGTTCACGGTCAACGCGATGAAGTCGTCGTTCCTGGGCTTCGACGAGCGGCTCGCCATGATCAACGAGGTGATCAAGCCCGGGTACGCGGCTCTGCTGGCCTGACGGCCCCAGGTCAGTGCACCGTGAGCCGGCGCGTGAGGTTCTCGACCAGCTCCCGGAACCGGGCCGCCTCGGCGTCGAACGGCGGGCTGGGTGCGAGCCGGGTGGGGTCGGGTTTGATCACGAACGAGACGAGCCAGCCGAGGGCCTGCGATTCGGCGAGCGCCTCGCGGGCGTCGTCCTTGCCCGCCCACTCGTCGACGTCCAGCAGCAGCTCGACGGCCAGCTCCAGCTGCGAGGGGTCGACGGAGAGCGTGCCCTCGGCGATGTCGTCGGCGAGGCCGGTGAGGGTGTAGGCGTTCAGCTCGTCGACCTCCACCTCCAGCTCACCCACAGCGGCCCGCTCGACCACCTCCGACCACGTCGACGCGGCGACGAGGTCGTGGCCGTCGGCGCCGTCCTCGCCGACCCACCGGGCGAGCGCACGCTCCGAGGTGAAGACGTCGATCTTGCCGTTCGAGCCCAGGAAGACCGCGGCGTCGTCGAGGTAGCAGCGCAAGGTGACGAACTCGCCGTCGCGGGTGGTGATGCGGACGGGGTCGATGCCGACCTCCTCCCAGAAGCCGGCGGGCTCGTCCTCGTCGGCCTGCTCGCCGTCCTCGTCGAGAGTGGTGGCGCCGGCCTCGTCGGCGTCCTCGGCGACGACGATCTCCTTCTCCGCCGCGGCCAGGGCCGCGGAGTCGACCTCCGGGGTGGCCACCAGGTCGTCGAGGGTGTCGATGACGTCGTCCCAGCGGTCGGCGATCGTCTCGACCATCTGCGACCACAGCCGTGCGCCCTCGCGACCTGCGAACGGGAGGGTGCCCTGGCGCAGCAGGCCGAACGCGGGCGCGGAGTCGAGCACCTCGGTGACGACGTCCAGCTCGCAGACGTCGGCGATCGAGCGCACCATCTCGGTGATCTCGGCCAGCTCGGCGACCGTCCACGTGTCGGGGTCCTCGGCTGCCAGCTCCGGCACGCCGACGATGTCGAAGCGCCGTGTCTCCTCCGGCGTCAGCTCGGCGACCGTCAGGTCCGGGACCACCGACCAGGCCGGGTGGTCCAATAGGTCGTGCTCACCGGCCGTGCGCACGAACGCGGCGAGCTTGGCGACCTCCGGGAACGCGAAGAGCGCATCGTCGTCGCCGAGGAACGCCTCCCACTCCTCGCCGTCCTCGCGCCACCGCGGGGCCCAGAGCGTGACGAGGTCTCCCTCCGTGAGGGAGAGCTGGATCGGGACGATGTCGCTGGCCACGACGGAAGCCTAGGACGTTCGCAGGTCAGCGCCCGACCGGGTGCCAGACAGTCTTGATCTCGGTGAAGGCGCGCAGCCGCGCGATCCCGGCCGGTCGCATCGGATCGGCCTCCGTGGCGGGCCGGGGAAGCACCCGTTTGACGGTCTCGGCCGCGGCACGTTCCAGGTCGGCGCTCAGCTCCTCCGGCGCACCGGCAAGGTCGAGCGCCTGTACCTCGGCGTGGCCGGCGAGCCACGGTCCCAGCTCGGCGGCACGTCCCGTGAGCAGGTTGGCGACGCCGCCCGGCACGTCGGAGGTGGCGAGCACCTCGGCGAGCTCGATCGCGGGCAACGGCCTGCGCTCGGACGCGACGACGACGGCGGTGCATCCGGTGGCGAGCACCGGGGCGAGCACGTCGACGAGGCCGAGCAGGGCCGACGACTGCGGTGCGAGCACGCCGACGACGCCGGTGGGCTCGGGGGTGGACCAGTTCAGCAACGGGCCTGCCACCGGGTTGACCGAGCCGAGCACGGTCGCGATCTTGTCGGTCCACCCGGCGTACCAGACCCAGCGGTCGATCGCGGCGTCCACCAGCGTCGATGCTTGCTCACGCGGCACGCCCTCGGCCGCGACGACGTGGTCGGCGAACCGGTCACGGCGGCCCTGCATCATCTCGGCGACGCGGTAGAGCACCTGACCGCGGTTGTACGCGGTGGCGCCCGACCAGCCGCCGAACGCGGAGCGGGCGGCGCTCACGGCGTCGCGGACGTCTTTGCGCGAGGCGAGCGCGGCGTGCGCGAGGAGCGTGCCCGTGGCGTCGTGCACGGGGTAGCTGCGACCGGACTCCGACCGCGGAAACGCCCCGCCGACGTACAGCTTGTAGGTCTTGGCGACGCCGACGCGACCGTCGACGGGCGCGGACTGGGTCATGCTGCCGAGCCTAGGGGTCGGCAGCCGAATCCGGACCCGGCGACAGGGACCCACGAGCCGCCGACGCCTGGGCGCGAATGAGCGTCCGGAGGTTGCTGTCTACCGCAACCGGCTTTCGATTTTTTCGAATAGCTGTAGGCTGGGTGTCGGCGGAAGGGGAAGCGCCATGACACAGAAACTTCACGACCGGACCGTCTTGCCACCCGAGGAGACCGGCCCGCTGACCAAGATGGTTGCGGCGTTCCGCGACCAGGGCCAGGCCGCCCTCGTCGGACCGGACGGCGTCCCATGGGATCTACCCGTGGAGGCGTATCGAGTGTTGAGGGAGGTGCTGGAGGCGATGGCGAACGGCTTGGCGATCACCGTCATGCCGCGGCACACCATGCTTACCACCCAGGAAGCCGCCGACATGCTCGGGATCTCGCGGCCGACGCTGGTCAAGCTGTTGGCAGATGGCGAACTTCCCTATGAGCAGCGTGGACGGCACCGGCGGCTGCTACTGACCGATCTGCTGGAGTACCAGCAGCGCGCCCGCAACGAGCGCAACCGGCAGCTCGACGCACTGGTCAACGAGGCCGGAGAGCACAACCTGTACCGCGACACCACGACACCGCGACCGACCCGATAGGACAACAACCCGGTGGCGTTCCCGGCCTTCCTCGACACGTGCGTGCTCTTCCCGCAGTACCTGAACGACACTCTGCTCACGCAAGCCGCTGCGGGGACGTTCCGCCCTCTGTGGTCGAGAGACGTGCTCGCCGAGTTGGGCCGGGCGCTCGACCGTGAGACCGAGATGACGCCCCAGCAGATCGAGCACCGCCTCGACCGCATGCGCCGGGCGTTTCCCGATGCCGAGGTTGATGGGTACGAGCACCTCGTCGACGGCATGACCAACGATGAGAAGGACCGCCACGTCCTTGCCGCTGCGGTGCGCGGCAACGTGGAAGTGCTGGTCACCGCCAACGTCAAGGATTTTCCGGAGTCGGCGCTCAAGCCGTTCGACATCAGCGCGGTTACTCCGGACGACTTCCTGCTGGACCAACTCGACCTCTACCCGGCTGTTGTACTGGATTGTCTGCACAAGCAGGTCAACCGGTACGCCAACGTCAACGGGCCGTTGGAGGTACTCGAGTTGCTTCGTCCGCTGGAGAAGGCGGGCGCGCCACGGTTCGCTGACGAGGTACGGCGACACCTGCTCTAGCTGAGTCGGTGGGCCTGGTGATCAGATCCAGCGGCTTTCGGAGCGGCTGGCCGGGCACCGCGCGGGATGAGGCCTGCCTCGTGGGCCAGGATGGCTGCCTCGACCCGGTTGCGGACCCCCAGCTGCCGGAAGATCCCGCTCACGTAGACCTTGACGGTGCCTTCGACCACGTGAATGTGTTCGGCGATCTCGCCGTTGGACATCCCGGAGCCGAGGAGCCCGAGCACCTCTCGTTCGCGGTTGGTCAGCCCGTCGAGTTGCTGGGCGGCGCCGAGGCGTGACCCGGTGGCCGCGAGGTGGTCGATCACCCGCCGGGCGACGGAGGGCGAGAGGTAGGCCGCGCCGGAGGCGACGGCGCGCACGCCCGCGATGATCTCGGTGGGGTCGCCCGTCTTGAGCACGAAGCCTCCCGCGCCCTCCCCGAGCGCCCGGGAGATGTAGGCGTCCTCGGCGAAGGTGGTCAGCACCAGCACCGCGGTGCCGACGGACAGCCTGCGGATCTCCGCCGCGGCCTCGAGCCCGTTGAGCCGGGGCATCCGGATGTCCAGCACGGCGAGGTCCGGACGGTGCGCCAGCACCAGGTCGACCGCCTCGCGCCCGTCCTGTGCCTCGGCGACGACCTCGACCTCCGGCGCGGCGGCGAGCACGGCCCGCACCCCGACGCGCACGACGGCCTCGTCGTCGGCGAGCACGACGCGGATCGCGCCACGGTCCTGGCCGGTCACCGTTCGCCCCCGACGAGCTCGTCGCCGCTCACGAGCCGCGCGCCCCGGACGAGCAGGTCCTTGCTCACGAGGTGCCCGTCCCGGAAGCAGAGCCGGTACAAGTCGCTCCCGCGTTCGTCGAACGGGTTGGGGTGGGTGCTGTAGTGGCTACAGGCCGAGCCGGCTGGTGGCGGCGGCACGCCGTCGGGCAGGTCGACCCGCGTCTCGGCGGGCAGCAGCGGCGTGACGGAGGACTGGTCCTGCCCGACCGTGAGCCGCGCATAGTCGGCGGGGTCGAGCACCGAGGTGACCGCGTCGACGACCATGTAGGCCACTACGCAGGCGACGACCCCGGCCGACACCGCGGCGGTGACCAGGACCGTCCGGCGTCCGCTGCGCCGCACCTGCAACTCGGCCTGCCTACGGTGCAGGTGCGTGGTCGTGGCCGGTCCCGCGGGTGCCGAGGGCCGATGCGGGACGTGCGCCGTGACCTCGTATCCGCCGTCGGTGCTGCGGCCGGCATCGAACCGGCCTCCGACGAGCCGCACCCGTTCGGCGAGCCCGAGCAGGCCGTGCCCGCCGATGACCCCGGGTTCGGGCGGCTCGGCCGCCGCCGCGTTGGCCACCCGCACGACGCTGCCCTCGTCGGTCTCCTCGATCCGGACGGTCACCGGGGCGCCGGGGGCGTGCTTGATGGCGTTGGTGAGGGCTTCGGCGACCACGCGGTGGATCGTCCGTGCGATGAGGGGGTCGTGGTCGCGAGGGGGGTCCGCGACGAGCTCGACGTCGAGCCCGGATGCCCGGGTCCGGGCCACGAGCTCGGCCATCGACTCGGCGGAACTGTCGATCCCGCTCTGGTCCGCGCGCAGCACGCGTACCGCGTCGGCCAGCCGTTCGGCTGCCGTGGTCACGGCCGCGCGGGCACCCCCGGCCGCCGATCGATGCCGCTGGTCGAGCCCGGCGTCCACCTCGAGGGCACCGATGCGCAGCGCGGCGTGCGCAAGTTCGTGGCCGATCAGGTCGTGCATCTCACCGGCCAGCCGGGCCCGTTCGCGGGTCCTGGCCCTGTCCTCGGCCAGCTCGAGCTCGCGTTCCACGCGTTCCGCGTGCTCCCAGCCGGCGCGGACCATCCGGGTGTACTGGCGGCGGTACCGACCGATCGTCCAGGGCACGACGGCGAGCACCGCCACCGCAGCGACCGTGCCGAGAGCGGTGTCGCCCCCGCCGCCGAGGGCCGCCGCAGCCACCGCACCGGTGGCGGTGCCCGCCAGCAGGACCACCGCACCCGCCGTGCCCGTGGATGCGTTCCGGCCTGCCACGAAGCTGACCGCGAGCAGGCCTCCCGCGAACGCGAGCACTCCGAGCGTGCTGTCCAGCGGGGCCCGCGACAGGAACGTGATCTGCCACGCCGCCACCACCAGCACGAGTGCCACGACCGGACGACGCTCCACGACGGCCGCGGCGACTCCGAGAACGGCCAGCCCGGCGAGGGACTCTCCGATCGAGAGCCGGCCGGTCCACGGTCCGACCGTGGCCGCGAGCACCGGCACTGCCGTGATCGTCCAGAGGGCGAGTGCGCGCACGCCCATCAGTTTCGCGGATGCCGTCTCAGGCTCGCGGGCGGTGAAGACGAACCGTCGGCGCATCGCCCGGCTCCGTTGCCGGACGACCGACCAGCCATGCCGCACGGGGTCGCGTCCGTGCCTCGGCAACCACCGGCGCCAGCAGACGTGCCGGCACCGGAAGGACGAGGGCCACCATCGCGCCCAGGACCAGGCCGGCGATCACATCGTGCGGATAGTGCACGCCCACGACAACACGTGAGGCAGCGGCGAACAATGCCACCCCGACGGCGAAGAATCCGAGGCGCGCACCCGTCCAGGCAAGAGCTACGGCCGCCGCTCCTGCGACTGTTGCGTGATTGCTGGGAAAGGACCAGTCGCCGTACTCGGGGCACACCGCAATCGTGGCCAGCTCGCCGAGCGTTCGGCACGGACGCTCCTCCTGCCACAGCTCCTTCGCCGTCTCGCTGAGCAGGTACGCCGCCACTGTTGCCACCGGGACCAGCAGAGCCCGCGCCACCAGCAGCGGCGGGCCGGTCCGCACGCGCCACCATGCCGCCACGAACATCGCGGCGAGCAGGACGGCAACCGCATCGGTGGCGATATCGACCAGTACGCGAACGGCGTCCGGGCTCTCCGCTGCCGATTCGACGATCCACCGATACCAATCCGCGCTTACATCGGGCACATCCGGAATTCCGGTGCCATCCGGAATCGGCTCCACGAGCGCATTCATCACGAAGAGAACGCTATTCATCGGCGCCGGGCGATCGCCTTCGTCGAAAGCGCTGTGCTGCCCCTGTCCTTCGTCAGGGTCGCGCACCTGACGATCGACAGGGTCAGGCGGGCAGGTCGAGACGGACGAGCTGCCCGCGGGAGGTGACGCCGAGCTTCGGGAACGCCTTGTACAGGTGGTAGCCCACGGTGCGCGGGCTGAGGAAGAGCTGGGCGCCGATGTCCCGGTTGCTGAGCCCGACCGCGGCGAGCCGGACGACCTGCAGTTCCTGAGGGGTGAGCTCGGCGAGCAGGTCGGGGCCGGGCTGCGCGTCGGTCCGGCTCTCGCCGGTGGCCCGCAGCTCGGCCCGCGCGCGCTCGGCCCAGGGACGGGCGCCGAGCTCCTCGAACGTCTCCAGCGCCGATCGCAGCGGCGACCGGGCCTGTGTCCGGCGCCGTTCCCGGCGCAGCGACTCCCCCTGGAGCAGTTCGGTGCGGGCGCGCTCGAAGGGGCGTGTCCCGTCGAGCCGGTGGTGCGCCACGGCCTCGGCGAAGAGTCGTTCTGCCCGGTCACCGCCGTCGACGAGCGCCCGGCAGCGCAGCGCGACCGCCCGTGCCCAGGCCTGCCCGACGTGGCCCGCCCAGCGCTCGAAGCGCGCGGCCGCGTCGCGGGCGAGCTCCGTGCGACCCGCGCGTGTCGCCGCCTCCACCAGGTCGGGCAGGGATTGAGAGCGGCTCGGGTGCGTCATGAGCTCGGCCAGCCGGTCGGCGGCGCTCTCGACGCGGCCGAGTCCCAGGTCCAGGAGGCTGCGCGCCGCCGCGGCGGCCTCGGGGAAGTCCAGCGGCATCCGGCGTCCGTCGAATTCGGCGAGGACGGCAGCCAGGCGCACCTCGTCGCCCTCGACGGCCGCCAGATGTGCCACCACCGCCGCGAGTTCGCCGAGTGCCTGCCCGTGTCCCGTGTCCCGGGCGAGCTGCAGCCCCTCGGCCGCAGCGACCGCGGCGTCGTGGCGCCTGCCCAGGTGCCACCGTCCGGCGGCCAGTACGGCCAGCACCCTCGGCAGCACACCGTGCGCCCCATGGGTGCGGGAGTCGCGCTCGGCGCAGGCGGCGAGCGCGTGGGCCGTGATGTGGTCGCCGAGGGCGAGGTGCCAGGAGGCGAGGGTGGCACCGACGCGCGGTGATCCCGAGCCGTGGCAGATCGCCATCTCGCGCAGGCCCGCGATCGCTCTCGGCAGCGCGGCGTCGCCTGCGCCGGGGAGTTGGGCGAGTGCCACCGCAGACAGCGCCCGGACGTACCGCGCGTCGCCGAGCCCCTCGGCAGCGACCACCACCCGCTCGATCATGCCGCGCTCACGCGCCGACCACCCGGCCTCCACCGCCCACATGAACATCTCGCCTGCCAACTCGGGGGCGACGGCTGCGATCGGCATCGCCGCCTCCATCAGCAGCCGGTGCGTCTCCTCCGGCCGGTTGACCTCGTCGGCGAGGCGGGCGTGGATGAGTGCGAGCCGCGCATGCTGCACCTGATCGGCCACGGGCCGTGCGGCGTCGACCGCCAGGGAGGACGCCCATCCACGGTGCCCGGCGTCCGCCGCTGCCTCGGCCGCGGCGGTGAGCCGGCGTGTACGCCGTGCGGGGTCGGGGCTGAGCGAGCCCGCCCGTTCGTACGCGGCGGCCGCTGCCTCGTTGCTGCCCCGGTTCGTGGCTGCGCGTGCGCTCTCCTCGAGCGCGACGGCGACGTCCTCGTCAGGGCCGATGCTGGCGGCGGCGCGGTGCCAGTTGCGCCGGTCGACGTCGGGCCGCCCGTCGAGGACGTCGGCGAGCGCTCGGTGGGCCTCCTGTTTGCGCACGACGGTGGCGCTGCCGTAGGCGGCCGTGCGGATCAGCGGATGCTGAAAGCCGAGGCACCCCTCGGAGAACATGAGCAGCCTCGCGCGCTCCGCCGCCTCCAGGTCGGCCACGGAACAGCCGAGCCGTTGCGCGGCCGCGAGCACCACGCCCGTGTCGCAGGTGTTGTCCGCCGCCGCCACGAGCACCACGGTGCGGACCCGCTCCGGCAACGCCTCGATCCGGGCGGCGAACTCGCGCTCCACCGGGCTGTGTGTCGGTGCCGACCCACCGCGCCCGGCCTCCGGCGGACCGAGCGGGTACACCGGCGCCCGCCCCGCGCGGTGCGCCGCAGGCAGCTCCTGCAGGGCGAGCGGGTTGCCTGCCGCCTCGCGCAGCAGCTGTTCCCGGATGTGGCGAGGGAGGTCACCCGCCCCGGAGGCCAGGACGTGACGCGCGGTCGACTCGTCCAGCCGGGGGAGAACGAGCTCCGCCAGCCCAGGGGCCGGAAACGCGGGGGCGTGCCCGGTGCGCGCCGCGAAGAGCATCACGACGGCCTCCGCGTCGAGCCGGCGCGCGACGAACAGCAGCACCTCGGCCGAGGCACGGTCGAACCAGTGCGCGTCGTCGAGCAGGCACAGCACCGGCCGCTGCGCCGCCAGCTCGCCGAGCAGCGTCAGCACGGCGAGTCCGACCAGGAACCGGTCGGGGGCACGTTCCGCGCTCGCCAGCCCGAGTGCGGCGCGCAACGCGCGTGCCTGCGCATCGGGCAGCTCGTCGACGCCCGCCATGTTGTCCTTCACCAGCAGGTGCAGGGCGGCGAACGGCAGTTCCGTCTCGGTCTCGACGCCGGTCCTGGTCAGCACCAGCATGTCCGGCGCGGCCGTGGCGGCGTGCCAGAGCAGGGTCGACTTCCCGATCCCCGCCTCCCCACGGACGACCAGCGCACCACTGCGGCCCGCACGGGCGGTGTCGAGCAGGCGCTGCACGTTCGCGGTCTCGGCGGCGCGGCCGGGGAGAGCGGGGCGGACCGGCGCCCCGGCCGTGTTCATCGGGCTCCCTCCGGCGCGGGCCTGGCGGCCGCCGGGACCAGCAGCACCAGGAGGCCGAGGCCCACCGCCGCGGTCACCACCACGACCCCGGTGCGGAAGCCCGGTGCGCCGCCCCCGGCCATGGTCCAGGCCAGCGCAGTCACCGCGGGGGCCACCGTCATCGCGATCGTCCGCACCGTCATCCCGACGCCACCGGCCACCCCTTCCGACCCGGCGGGGGTACCGACGAGCAGCGCGGTGTTGATCGCCGGGTTGAACAGCCCGGATCCCACACCCAGCAGGACCAGCCGCCAGGCCAGGTCGGCCAGCCCGGAGCCGGCGTCCAGGGTGAGCATGGAGAGCATCGCGAGCACGGTCACCGCGCTCCCGACGATCGCCACGGCCCTCGTCCCGTAGCGATCGGACAGCAGGCCCGCGAGAGGGGAGACCGGCGCCATCGCGCCGACCACGAACAGCAGCGCCACACCGGTGACGTCGGGACCGTCGCCCAGCACGTCGGCCACGAAGTACGGGAGCAGGAACGCGATCAGCCCGCCGGTGAAGGTGGTCGTGAACAGCGCGAGAAGCGTGCCGGCGAACAAGCGCCCGCGCACGAGCGCGATCACCGGCCGCGACGCCGTCAGCCGTGTCCACCACACTCCGAGCGCGACCGCCGCCACCCCGAGGGCAGCGGCGACGAGCGGCTGCCCGTCCACCTGGTCGAGCGCCAGCAGCAAGGCCGCCACCGCGCCCCCGAGCAGCAGCGCCTCGCGAACGAGTGCCACGCCCGGGCGGGGCAGGCCGCGGGCCGGGGTGCGCGGGATGCTGCGCAGGCCGATCCACAGCACGACGAGGACCAGCGGGATCTTCATCAGGAAGACCTCGCGCCAGGTGAACACCTCGGCCACCAGCCCGCCGAGAGGCATGCCGACCGTGGCCCCGATCGTCATGATCGTGATCACGAACCCGATCGCCTGGCCGCGCTGCTCCGCGCGGACGCTGCCGCTGATGATCGGCATGTAGGCGGCCACCACGAGCGCACCCGCGATCCCCTGCACCAGGCGCCCGACGACGACCAGCCCGAACGTCGGCGCGAGCGCCACCAGCACGCTCGCCAGCCCGAGCCCGATCATGGCCAGCGCGAAGACCGCGCGGACGTCCGCACCGTCGGCCCAGCGGCCGGCGGGAACGGACACGGCTGCCGACGGCAGGGCGTAGGCCAGCAGCACCCACGCCGTCGCCGCGGCCGACACGCCCAGTTCGGCACCCATGCCGGGGAGGGTCACCGCGGGGATCGTCATCTCGGAGGTGACCATCAGCATCGCGAGACCGAGCGCCGCCACCGGAGCCCAGCTCGTGCGTTGCGGTGGGAGTACCGCTCTCGTGGTCATGGGCGTCCCTCCTGCGGTGATCGGGATCCCGACGGTAAGAGTTGAAGCTGACTCGAAGTCAAGGGATCTCACCCGGTCACGTAGGGCCTGGCGGCGCGGGCCTCGCGCAGGGCCAGCGCCCACCACGTGAGCTGGTCGAGCATCGTCTTCGCGGCCGCCGAGCACTCGGCCTCCTCGAGCGGCCGCCCGCCGTCGCCGAACCGGGCCCACGCACCGTGGAAGCTGACGGTGTCGCGCACCGTGGTGGCGTGCACCTCCGCGAACACCGGACGGAGGTGCTCCACGGCCCGCAAACCGCCCGACATCCCGCCGTACGACACGAACGCCACCGGCTTGGCCTGCCACTCCCGCCCATACCAGTCGATGAGTGTCTTCAGTGGAGCCGGATAGCTGTGGTTGTACTCGGGCGTGACCACCACGAACGCGTCGGCGGCAGCGAGCCGTGACGACACGGCGGCGACCTCGGGCGGCGTCGGCGCCCCGAAGGCCTCCAACCGGTCGGGCAGTGCGGCGTCCGCCAGGTCGAGCACGTCCACGTCGAGGTCGGCGTGCTGGCGCGCCTCCCCGACGAACCAGTCGGCCACGGTCGGCCCGAACCGGCCTCCGCGGGTGCTGCCGATGATGACCACCAGCCGGATGCGCGCGTCGGTCACGGTGGGTTCCTTCCCCTCGTCACGGTCCATACGGCGGACGCTATGAGCGGGGAAAGGGGCACCGAATCCGTCACGTGACCGGTGCGAGCGCCTCGACGACCCGTCGGGTTCGGGCTCAGGCCTGGAGGTAGGCCTCCAGGCCGATCCGGCCACCTTCGCGGCCGAAGCCGGACTCGCGGTAGCCGCCGAAGGGGGCGGTGGGGTCGAAGCGGTTGAAGGTGTTGGCCCAGACGACGCCCGCGCGCACCCGCTGTGCCGTCCACAGTGCCTTCGCGCCGTTGCTCGTCCAGATGCCGGCGGACAGGCCGTAGCGCGTGTTGTTCGCCTTCGCGACGGCCTCGTCCGGCGTGCGGAACGTGAGCACCGAGAGGACCGGCCCGAAGATCTCCTCCCGTGCCACGCGCATGGTCTGCTCCACCCCGGAGAAGACGGTGGGCGGGAAGAACAGGCCGCGCTCGGGGAGCGGGCACGAGCTCGTCCAGCGCTGTGCACCCTCGGCGTCGCCCGCGGCCGCGAGGTCGACGATCCGCTCCAGCTGGGCGCGCGAGTTGATGGCGCCGACATCGGTGTTCTTGTCGAGTGGGTCGCCCACTCGCAGCGTCTCGATCCGGGCGCGCAGGAGCGTCTCGAACTCCTCCGCGATCGACTCCTGCACCAGCAGCCGCGAGCCCGCGCAGCAGACGTGTCCCTGGTTGAAGAAGATGCCGTCGACGACGCCGTCGACGGCCTGGTCGAGCGGCGCGTCGTCGTAGACGATGTTGGCGGCCTTGCCGCCGAGCTCCAACGTGAGCCGCCTGCCCGTGCCGGCGAGGCGGCGCTGGATCTCCTTGCCGACCTCGGTGGAGCCGGTGAACGCCACCTTATCCAGCCCGCCGTGCCCCACCAGGGCCTCGCCCACGTCACCGGCGCCCGGCAGCACGTTCAGCACGCCTGCGGGCAGCCCGGCGTCGGCGGCGATCTCCGCGAGGACGAGCGCCGTGAGCGGGGTGGTCTCGGCGGGCTTCAGGACGATCGTGTTGCCGCACGCCAGCGCGGGAGCGACCTTCCAGGCCGCCATGAGCAGCGGGAAGTTCCACGGGATCACGGCACCCACCACGCCGAGCGGCCGCGCGTCGGGACCCATACCCGCGTAGCCGAGCTTGTCGGCCCAACCGGCGTGGTGGAACAGGTGCGCCGACGCGGTGGGCACGTCGACATCGCGCGACTCGCGGACCGGCTTGCCGTTGTCCAGCGTCTCCAGCACGGCGAGCTCGCGGGCGCGCTCGGCCACCACCCGCGCGATCCGGAACAGGTACTTGGCCCGCTCCGCGCCGGGCATCGGGCCCCACACCTGCTCGTACGCGCGACGGGCCGTGGCGACAGCACGGTCGACGTCCTCGGCTGCCGCCGTGCCGACCTCGGCGAGCACCTCCTCCGTGGCCGGGTTGATCGTCTTCAGCGGCTGACCGCCGCCGTCGACGAACTCCCCGCCGATGAACGGCCGGTAGGTCGGTCTGAGGTTCGCGAGCGACGCCGACTCCGGGGCCGGGGCGTAGGTCCACTCCATCACGCGCTCCCGATCCGGTCGGCACTCTCGTAGTGGCCATCGAGCTGGGTGCGACGCTGCCGCAGCAGGTCCCCGAGCAGCGAGGATGCCCCGAACCGGAACAGCTGCGGCGTGAGCCACGCGGGCCCTGCGATCTCGTTGACGGCCACCAGATGGCGGATGGCGTCCTTCGCGGTGCGGATACCGCCGGCAGCCTTGACCCCGCGCAGGCGGCCCGTGGCGCGTTCCCAGTCGCGGACGGCCTGCAGCATCACCTGTACGACGGGCAGTGTGGCTGCCGGGGAGATCTTGCCCGTGGACGTCTTGATGACGTCCGCGCCCGCGAGCAGGGCGAGCCAGGAGGCGCGGCGCACGTCGTCGTAGCCGGCGAGCTCGCCGGTCTCGAGGATCACCTTGAGGTGGGCGCTGCCGCAGGCCTGCTTCACGGCGACGATCTCGTCGTAAACGGCGCCGTAGCGGCCGGTGAGGAACGCTCCGCGGTCGATCACCATGTCGATCTCGGACGCTCCGGCCTCGACCGCGAGCGCGGTGTCGGCGAGCTTGACCGCCCGCGACGACCGTCCTGATGGGAACGCGGTGGCGACGGCGGCGACCGCCACACCCGATCCGCGCAGCGCCTCGACGGCGACGCCTGCCAGGTCGGGGTACACGCAGACGGCGGCGACGGGTGGCACCTGTGGATGGTCGGGATCGGGCCGGCGGGCTTGCGCGCACAGCGAGCGCACCTTGCCCGGGGTGTCGGCGCCCTCCAGCGTGGTGAGGTCGATCATCGAGACGGCCATGTCGAGGGCCTGGAGCTTGGACTCACGCTTGATGCTGCGGGTGGCGAGCATGGCCGACCGGCGTTCGAGCCCGACCTGATCGACACCCGGCAGCCCGTGGAGGAAACGGCGCAACGCCGCCTCGTCCCTGACGACGTCGCCGAACCCGGGCGCGGCATGGCCGTCGTGGCCGTCGATGCGGGCCTTGCCGGCGCCGGCCGCGTCGGGGCGCGGGGCGGGCACGGTCGTTGTCACGGCGCTGAGTGTAGGGGCCGGGCGAGTGCCGTCGAGGGTTTGCGCAGTGGTCGCCAAGGGCCTGATCGATCGCAATTCCGGCCCGCGGAATCGGGGCCGGAATGGAGAACAGGAACTAGTACCGAGCGGCCGACTTCAGGGAGCGCACCGCCCGCTGCGCGTCCAGGCGCAGCGGGCGGCGACGAATACGAAGGGAGCGCGTCGCGAGCCGCGTTGGTGGAGCTCAGGTTGAGCTGTGCAGGCGGACGACGCCGACAGTGACGTCCTCCAGTCCACCGCGGTCGAAATCGCGGCGCAGCTGATCGGCCTTGACGGTTGCCGTCAGCCCGTCGAACGGTCCATGTGCATCAACCTCCCCGGTCTGGGGATCAACAGCGAGGACGACATAGCCGTCGCACTGAGTAAGCTTCTCCGCTGCAGCGACCAGCGTCGCTTCGTCGGATGTCGAGTTCTCCGCCACCGGATCACCTCCTAGTCATTAGTACAGCGTCGGGGAGGCCCTCGGCGTGACACTGTTTGTGCCAGACCACCCATTCGGGTCAGGGTGAATCTTCGAGTTCGATCACTGTCGGTACCGGCAACCGGGTGACGAGGTAGCGGAATCGGTGGTCATACACTCCTGACTACGATCAATGTGTCGATCTTGGCACTCTTAGTCATCACTACTGTCGGTGCCCGGCGGGCCCTTCAGGCCGCCTTCAGCAGGCTCTTGTCGGGCTCCGAAACGGCCTGTTTCGTATGTCAGCTGGGCCGTGGAGTCGCATCACACCACCGTGTCGCGCCCTCCGGAATTGTTGCGGTAAGTGACGTTCCGGGGGTGTTACGACGGCGGCGCGGCCCCGATGAGGTGACGCGAGGTTCGGGCTCCGCGTGGTCCCCCGGCGCCCTCTCCGACGCCACTCTGACGCCTCGCTGACGTCTTCCCGACGTCTCGGCCGAGGGATCGTGGTGTCGTCGCTGCGGCAGTCGTCACCGTCGGCGACCCCTGCCGCGGCTCCGCACGGCCCGGGGACTGTCAAGATCGTGTTCATGCGAACTCTCCGCACCCCCGACGAGCGGTTCGCCGGACTTCCCGGCTTCGACGTCGCTCCCCGCTATGCCGAAGTCCCCGCGCCCGATGACGGAGCGTTGCGAATGGCGTGGGTGGAGGCCGGGCCGGCCGACGGGCCGGTCGTGCTGTTGCTGCACGGCGAGCCGAGCTGGTCGTTCCTGTACCGGACGACGATCCCGGTGCTGGCGGCTGCAGGCTTCCGGGCCGTTGCGCCCGACCTCGTCGGCTTCGGGCGCTCCGACAAGCCTGTCGACATCGCCGACCACAGCTATGCGCGCCACGTCGAGTGGCTGCGGGCGCTCGTGTTCGACGTGCTCGACCTGCGCGGTGTCACGCTCGTCGGGCAGGACTGGGGTGGGCTGCTGGGCCTGCGGCTGGTTGCCGAGCACCTGGACCGGTTCAGCGCCGTGGTGGCCGCCAACACCGGCCTGCCCACCGGCGACCGCGACATGCCCGAGGTGTGGTGGCAGTTCCGCCGGGCCGTGGAGAAGGCGGAGCAGCTCGACATCGCGCGGCTCGTGCAGGCGGGCTGCCGCACCCGGTTCACCCCCGAGGTCCGCGCCGCCTACGACGCCCCGTTCCCCGACGAGAGCTACAAGGCGGGCCCTCGGGCGATGCCGCTGCTCGTGCCGACCCGGCCCGACGACCCGGCGACGGAGGCCAACCGCGCAGCCTGGGCCACGCTCTCGGGGAGCGAGATCCCGTTCCTCTGCGCGTTCAGCGACGGCGACCCGATCACGGCGGCGATGGAGCCGATCCTGCGCCGCGCCATGCCCGGCGCGGCGGGCCGGGAGCACCCGACGATCAGCGGCGCGGGCCACTTCCTGCAGGAGGACGCGGGGCCGGCGCTGGCGGCGGAGGTCGTGCGGTTCGTGGCTGGTGTGCGGTGACCGGCGTCCGTCCCGAGCTGGGGAGTGAGCCGTCGCGCAGCTCCACGGGCGGAGCGGGGTGGGGTTGCCGGGAGCCCGGCGTCGGTGCGCGGCTCGCGCCCGTCGACAGCCGCCTCTCCTGGCTGTCGCCCGGCCCGCTCGTCGCCTCACGCAACGACGTACTGGCGCGCTGGCTCGGCGACCCCAGCGACAGCCAGCGGCGGGAGTGGCTGCGCAGGCTCGACTCCTACGCCGAGGCGGCCGGCGTGTCCCCGCCATCGCGCGACCGGCTCGTCACGCGCTTCGCCGACCGCGACCACATCTCCGTGGCGGTGCTGGGCGACCCGGGCGAGGGGGACGCCTCGCAGTACGTCGTGGTGCCGGTGCTGGAACGGGTGGCAGGGGACACCGACCTCGGGATCATCTGCAGCGACGTCATCTACCCGGCAGGCGGGGTGCGCGCCTATGCCGACCGCTTCTACCGGGCCTACGCCGACTACCAGGGGCCGCTCTACGGCCTGCCCGGCAACCACGACTGGTACGACGGGCTCAGCGGCTTCATGACTGCCTTCTGCGACGCCCCACCCGACGCCGGGGCGCCCTCGCCCGCCGTGCCCGGTCCGTGGTGGAAACGGCTCCTGCGGCAGCTGCTCTGGCGCCGCGCCCCCAAGGCGACAGCCGCCGACGTCGCCGACATGCGCTGGTACCGGGACGCCGAGTCGCAGCAAGCGACCCAGCCCGGCCCGTACTGCGCGATCGACGCAGGCCCGGTGCGGCTGGTGCTCATCGATGTTGGCATCGACGGCCACATCGACAGTGACCAGGCCGCCTGGCTCCGCGAGGTGTCGGCCGGCGACCGCCCCAAGATCCTGCTCACCGGCAAGCCTCTCTACACCTATGCCGCCTTCCAGCCGTGCCCGATCGAGGGCGGCGGGGACGTGAACGACATCGTCATCGACCCGGCGCACAACTACGTGGCGGCGATCGGTGGGGACGACCACAACTACCAGCGCTACCCCGTGCGGCAGCCCGACGGGCGCACGATCCTGTACCTCGTGGCGGGCGGGTCGGGGGCCTACCTCTCGGCCACCCACCAGATCCCGAACGTGGACCGGCTCGCGCCCGCCGTCCACGAGGAGGACTTCCGCTGCTACCCGCTGCGCGGCGACTCGCTCGCCCATTTCAGCCGGCGCTACGACAAGCTGCTCGGCTTCGGGCTCGGCCGGCTGGTGATCGACCCCGACGACGCCACCGCGGTGATGGCCGAGCGGGTGGGTATCACGCCGCCGCGGCCGGGCTCCTCGACCGTGCCCGCCCGGGCCCGCCGGGCCGCCGATCGCATCTTCCCGCTGCCCGCGCGGGGATCGGCGCCCGCGCACAACCTGATGTCGGTGCTCTTCGACTCGAACGCGGTGCCGCAGTTCAAGAGCTTCCTGCGGCTCGACGCCACGAGCGGGGAGATCGTGGTGTCCTGCTGGGCCGCCACCGGCTGCCGCGAGCACGAGATCGACCCGGTGCTGGAGGACCGGATGCGCGCCACACGGCAACCGGACGGCCGGTGGGTCTGGGCAAGCGAGACCCCTGGCCGTCCGGTGCCGTGAGAACCCCCGCGCGTCAGGCCGCTCGCACCGCCTTCCTGCGCAACCCGGCTGCGGTGAGGAGGACACCGACCACGGCGCCTGCCACCGGGACCAGCAGTCCGGATCGCAGGCCGTCGAGCGCGGCCTGCTGTGAGCCGTCCGCGGTGTTGGCGACGATCACCGCCGCCACCACGGCGAGCCCGAGCGCGGCGCCGAACTGGAACGACGTGGTGAGCAGCGCGCTCGCGAGCCCCTGCTCCTCGTCGGCGACGCCGTCGGTGGCCGCGATCGTCAGCGGCCCGTAGGCGAGGGCGAAGCCGACGCCCAGCGCGAGGAGCGCTGGGAGCATCGCGAGGTAGCCCCAGTCGGGCCCGACCGGCAGGAACAGCAGGTAGGCGAGCGCCGAGAACACCAGCCCGCCGACGATCACACGGGCGTTGCCGAAACGGTTCACCAGCACCGGCGTGAGCGTCGGCGCGAGCACGGCGTCGATGCCGGCGACGGCGAGGGCGAGGCCCGTCTCGACCTCGGACCAGCCGCGCAGCTCCTGCAGGTAGAGCACCACCGTGAACTGGAACGCCATGAACGAGCCGATCAGCAGCAGCGCGCCTGCGTTCGCCCGCAGCAGGGGAGCGGAGCGCAGGATCCCGAGCCGGATGAGCGGGGCCGCCGACCGTCGCTCGACCAGCACGAACGCCACGAAGAGCGCGACGGTGGCGGCGAGCGTGCCGACCGTCGTCCAGAACCCGACCTCCGGCGCCCGCACCACCGTCACGACGAGCAGCATCATGGCGCCGGTCAGCGTCACCGTGCCGGCGATGTCGAAACCGCCGGTTATCGGCGCCGGTCGCGGCTCCCGCGGGATGAGCAACACGGCTGCCACCAGGATCACGGCGGCCATCAGCACGGGGGCGAAGAACACCCACCGCCAGTCGACGGAGGTGAGCAAGCCGCCGGCCACCATGCCGAGCGAGAACCCGCCCGCCCCCGCGCCTGCGTAGACGAGGACGGCGCGGTTGCGGGCGCGGCCCGGGGCGAACGTGGTGGTGATGATGGAGAGCCCCGCCGGCGCCATGAACGCCGCGGCCACCCCCGTGACGAACCGGGCGAGGACGAGGAGCCAGACGTCGGTGGCAAGGCCTCCGAGGCCGGAGAAGACCACGAACACCACGAGCCAGGTGAGGAACATCCGCCGCCTGCCCAGCAGGTCTGCCGCCCGGCCACCCAGCAGCACGAAGCCGCCGTAACCGAGCACGTACGCGGTCACCACCCACTGCAGCGAACCCGTGGACATGCCGAGATCAGCGCGGATCGACGGCAGGGCCACGCCCATCATCGAGACGTCGATGCCCTCGAGGAAGATCGCGCCGCACAGCACGAGCAAGAGCCCCCAGGCGCGGCCACTCATGCGCGCGGCGAGCGCGGGTGACGCAGAAACGGACACCGCTTTCGTCTCCTTCAGTCTGTTTGCGCAGGGAAAAGCTGGTTCCTTCTTGTAACCGACCCCATCGTGAGTCACCATCGCGAACCGTGGAAGAAGGCACTTCGAAGTCACCGAGGCACTGCTGCGACACACAGCCGCTCCCGGACGACGACCCACGCTGGGACGTCCACCAGTGGGACACCCGCGAGGACTGCGAGGTCCGCCAGATCCTCGACCGGGTGGCCGACAAGTGGTCCTTGCTGGTCATCGCCCTGCTCGAGCAGCGATCGATGCGGTTCACGGAGCTGCGACGTGCGATCGACGGCGTCAGCCAGCGCATGCTCACCGTCACCCTGCGCCAGCTCGAGCGCGACGGACTGGTGCTCCGCACGGTGCACCCGGTCGTCCCGCCGCGGGTGGACTACGAGCTCACACCCCTCGGCGCCACCCTGCACGAGACGATCCGGGCCCTGGTCACCTGGACCGAGGCCCACCAGAGCGAGATCGCCGCCGCCCGGGCGGCCTACGACGCGAGGGCGCAGGAACGGGCCGGGGCGATGGGATCTGCGTGAGGGCGCGCGACGCTAGCCTTTGCGCATGGACGTGCAGGTGGTCGACCACCCATTGGCCAAGACCCGGCTCTCCGAGCTGCGCGACGCGCGCACGGACAACGCCACCTTCCGGGCTGCGCTGCGCGACCTGACCCTCATGCTGATCTACGAGGCCACCCGCGATGCTCCGCTGGCGTCGGCTCCGTTGCACACGCCCGTCGCCCGCACCGTCGGCTACCGGCTGGCGAACCCGCCGCTGCTGGTGCCCGTGCTGCGCGCCGGGCTCGGCATGGCCGACGCGGCGCTGGGACTGATGCCGGAGGCGCAGATGGGGTTCGTCGGGCTCGCCCGCGACGAGGAGACCCACCGGCCCGTCCCGTACATGGAGTCGTTGCCGGAGACGCTGGAAGGTCGCCCGGTGTTCGTGCTCGACCCGATGCTCGCCACGGGCGGGTCGATGGCACACACGATCCGGCTCCTCACCGGGCGCGGCGCCACGGACGTCACCTCGATCTGTGTGCTGGCCGCTCCCGAGGGCATCGAGCTCCTGCGGAGTAGCGGGCTCCCGGTGCGGGTGATCACCGCGAGCATCGACGAGCGGCTGAACGACTCCGCGTTCATCGTCCCGGGCCTGGGCGACGCGGGGGACCGCCAGTTCGGCGCCGTCTGACGCCTCCGCGCCGTCACCACTACCGGTGAATCCCCGCCCAGAGCGAGACGCCGGGAGCGCTCGAAGCGAAGTAGCCGGTGACGGCGGGCCGAGGGTGGTCACATCCGGGCGAGAGGCACACCGAGACGACCGAACGAGCGCTTTCCCGCGGTGCTCGTGGGCGGTCGAAGCACATGGTCTGGCCCGGCCCCGGCCCGCCGTCTCCCCGTGACACAGCCGGCACCTCGGTCCAACAGGTCCGGACGGATGTGCCGCTCGTCAGTTTGGTTGGGCCGGGGCCCAGCCTGCCGTGACGCACCGCAGCACGTCCTCGAAGCGGGTCTCCGAGCCCGGCGGGAGCAGGCCCCGCAACTGCAGCGACACCCACCCGTGCACGGTGGCCCAGAGCGTGAGCGATGCGGTGGACGGGTCGATGTCGGGCCGCAGCGTGTCGTCCTTGATGGCCCGCTCCACGAACTCACGCAACGGGGCGAGTGCGGCGTCGCTCGCAAGACCGGGAGCGTCCCGGTCGAACACCACCTCGAAGAGGTGGGGCTGCTCGAGCGCTCCACGGCGGTAGGCCAGCGCCAGCCGGACCAGGTCGTCGAGGCTGTCGCCGCCCGGCGTCACGGCGAGGTGCGCGCGGAACTGCCGCAACGCCTCGTCGAACAAAGCCGTCAACAGGCCGGCCTTCCCGCCGAACAGCGAGTAGACGGCGGTGGTGGACGTGCCGCACTCGGCGGCGAGAGAACGAAGACGGAGCGCGGGCACGCCATCGGCGCAGACCCGCTCCAGCGCGCAGTCGAGAAGGCGGTTCCGCAGCGCCTCGTCGTGGACCTTGGGCCGGGCCATCGGCGCAGGCTAGTACGAACCGCTCGGACGGCGTCAGGCGTCCAGTAGCCGGCGGACTTCGGCGCGCAGGGCGTCGAGCCGGACCTGCGCCGCCGACGTCGCTGCGTCCAGTCCCGGACCACCCGCCGCCGGCTCGACGACCTCCAGGTACGCCTTCAGCTTCGGCTCCGTGCCGGAGGGACGGACCACCAGGCGCTCGCCGGGGCGCCGGAGGACGAGGACGTCGGGTGCGGGCTGCTCGGCCGTCCACCCGGCGGGTGGGGAAGATCGCAGCCGCTCGATCATGGCGTCGCGGGCCGCCGGGTCCAGGCGCACCGACAGCCCTTCCGTGCGGTGCACCCCGTGGGCGACGGCCAGCTCGTCGAGCCGGTCGGCGAGACCCTGTCCAGCGGCCTTCAGCCCCGCCGCCAGGTCGCAGGCGAGCACGGCGGCCGCGATGCCGTCCTTGTCGCGCACGGCGTCCGGGTCGACGCAGTAGCCGAGGGCCTCCTCGTAGCCGTAGACGAGCCCGGGGCCGCCGCGGACGATCCACTTGAAGCCGGTGAGCGTCTCGGCGTAGCGCGCACCGTGCGCAGCGGCGACGGACCGGAGCATCGAGGACGAGACGACGGTGGTGGCCACCAGCGGATCGCGGTAGGGAACCCCGCGGGCGGCGCCGGAACGCAGCAGGTGGTCGCCGAGCAGCACGCCGGTCTCGTCACCGGTGAGCATCCGCCACCCGGCCCCGGCGGGCACCGCGAGCGCGCACCGGTCGGCGTCGGGGTCGAGCGCGATCGCCAGATCCGCGTCCACCTCGGCTGCCAGCGCGAGCACGGCGTCCAGTGCCCCCGGCTCCTCCGGGTTGGGGAAGGCGACGGTCGGGAAGTCCGGGTCCGGCGCGGCCTGCGCGGCCACGACGTGCACGTCCGTGAACCCCGCCCGGTGCAGCGCGTGCACTGCCGTGGCCCCGCCGACCCCGTGCAGCGGGGTGAGCGCCACCCGCAGCTGCCGGGCGGTGCCGCGCGGAAGCCGTCCGACGCGGTCGAGGTAGGCCTCGGTGACGTCCACGGTGGACACGGCGCCGGCAGCGCCGGTCGGCACGGAGACAGCCGCCGGTGAGGCCGCGATCGCCGCCTCGATCTCGGTGTCCGCCGGTGGCGCGATCTGGGCCCCGTCGGCCAGGTAGACCTTGTAGCCGTTGTCCGCGGGCGGGTTGTGCGACGCGGTGATCTGCACCCCGGCCACGCCGCCGAGCTCGCGGACCGCGAAGGCCAGCAGCGGTGTGGGCAGCGGCCCGGGCAGGGCGAGCACCGGGAAGCCGGCACCCGCCAGCACTGCGGCGGCGGCGTCCGCGAAGGCCTCTGATCCGTGCCGCGCGTCGCGGCCGACCACCACTGGCCCGCGCTCTCCCCTGCCGGCCAGCCAGGCGGCGAGCCCGGCGGTGGCCCGCCGGACCACGGCGACGTTCATCCCCGCAGGCCCGGCCCGCACCGGTCCGCGCAGCCCTGCGGTGCCGAAGCGCAGCATCCCGGACATCCGGTCGCCGAGGTCCTCCACCGCCCCGGGGGTGCCGACCATCGCGGCGGCGAGCACCCGCTGCAGCTCCGTGCGGGTCTGCGGGTCGGGGTCGTCGGCGATCCAGCGGGTGGCGGCGTCGCGCAGGCCGGGCCGCAGTGTCACGAGCGGGCGATCAGGTCGCGCAACAGCTTGCCCATCCGGCCGGCTGACGCCACACCCGCGGCGAGCACCTCGTGGTGGTCGAGCGGCTCGCCGGTCATCCCGGCGGCCAGGTTGGTGACCAGCGACAGCCCGAACACCTCGACGCCCTCGGCGCGAGCCGCGATCGCCTCCAGCACCGTGGACATCCCGACGAGGTCGGCACCCAGCCCGCGGAGCATCCGGATCTCCGCGGGGGTCTCGAAGTGCGGTCCGGGCAGGCCTGCGTAGACGCCCTCGGCCAGCGAGGGGTCGATCTCCCTGGCAAGCGCGCGCAGCCGCGGGGAGTACAGGTCGGTGAGGTCGGTGAAGCGCGGGCCGACCAGGGACGAGCGTGCGGTCAGGTTGAGGTGGTCGGAGATCAGCACGGGGTCGCCCACCCGCATGCCCTCCCGGATCCCACCCGCGGCGTTGGTGAGCAGCACTGCGCGGCAGCCCGCGGCCGCTGCCGTGCGCACGCCGTGCGCCACTGCCTCGACGCCGTGGCCCTCGTAGAGATGGGTGCGGCCGAGCAGTACGAGCGCGCGGCGCTCGCCGACAGGCACCGAGCGGATCGTGCCGCCGTGACCAGCGACGACAGGGGGAACGAATCCGGGTAGATCGGCCATCGCGATCTCGTGGGCAGGCTCGCCGATCAGGTCGGCGGCGGGCCGCCAGCCCGAGCCGAGCACGACGGCGACGTCGTGGGCCTCCACCCCGGTGGCTGCGGTGATGGCGGCGGCCGCGGCGGCGGCGGGTGGCGCGGAGACCTCGACGCTCATGGACGCGAGCCTATCGATCCGGGACGTCCGCCGCGGTCAGGTGCTGCTGAGCGTGAAACCGTCGGCGATCCGCTCGAAAAGGTTGGCCGACGTGTTGCCGGCCGCGACGCGGGGGACCGTCAGCGTGACGGTCCACACGCCTTTGGCAGCGGGCACGATACGTCGCCACGACGTGCGTTCGGCGGACTCGTAGCGCAGTTGCACGGCCTCGGGTGAGGCGGTCGTGGGAACCATGACCAGTGCACCCAGCACCGTGCCCGCCACGGCCTGCGCCTTCTCCTTGGACTCGGCCTGCTGCACCGCGAGCCCTTCGGTGCCGTCCGTGCTGATGAAGTTGACCGTCGGCAAACCCTCGAGCGGCTCGTTCCGGTACTCGGTCCAGTCCTTCGGCACCGGGAGCGTGAAGCCGAGACCGTCGTTGTGCTGACGCAGCGAGGTGCCGGCCGATGTGACGTTCACCGTGGTGAGTGGGGACTGCCCGGCCAGGAGCCGGGTGATCGTCCAGCCGCCGAATGCGCCGGCCAGGACGACCGCGGCTCCTGCCACCACCATTCCCGCCGCGGCCCATCCGGTCAGCGGCTCGGTGGCTGCCGCGTGCCGTCGCGGAGTCGAACCGGCGATCGGCCGTGGCGCGGTGGGTGGCCTGCTCCGCATCTGCGGCAGCGGGCCGGGCGCGGCGGCGAGCGGGGCGGGGTCGGCGAGCGGACGCCCACCGGTCGGCGCGGGTGGCAGGGGTGCAGGGCGGGGGGCGCTGTTCGCCGCCCTCGCCGCACTCGGCACGAGGATCCCGGCGCCGATCGTCGGAGCGTCCGGCGAACCGGGGTAGAGGGGGTCGTCGGGGTCGTCGATGAGCGGGCGCAGCCGGTGGCGGACCTCCTCGAGCGGCATCCGCCCGTCGGGGTCCTTCACCATCAGCGCCATGATCACGTCAGCCACAGGGCTCGACGACCGCGGCCGCGGCACCTCGCCGTCGACCACCTCGGTGATCGTGGACACCGGGTCGCCGTTGACGTCGTAGGGCGGACGGCCCTCGATCGCGGCGAAGAGCGTGGCGCCGAGTCCCCACAGGTCCGCCGCCGGTGTGACCGGCTGGCCTGCCGCGACCTCGGGCGCGATGTATGCGGGAGAACCGAGGACGAGCCCGACGCTGGTCATCGGAGCGTCGGCGACGTTGCGGGCGATGCCGAAGTCGGTGAGCTTGACGCGGCCGTCGTCGGCCACGAGGACGTTGCCGGGCTTGACGTCCCGGTGCGTGATCCCGCTACGGTGCGCTGCCCGCAGCCCACCGGCTGTGGCGAAGCCGACCACGGCGCTCTGCTGCAGCGTGAGGGTGCCCTGCTCGCTGATCATCGTGGCGAGGTTGCGCGACGGTACGAGCTCCAGGACCACCACCGGAGCCCCGTCGACCTCGACGACGTCGAACACGGTGATGATGTTCGGGTGCGACAGGCCGCCGAGGGCCCGCGCCTCGCGCATGATGCGCTCCCGGGCCTCCGCCGCCTCGTGATCGGGCACCCCGGGAGGGACTTTCAGCTCCTTGACGGCCACCCGGCGCTGCAACACCTCGTCGTAGCCCGCCCACACCGTGCCCATTGCGCCGCTGCCGAGAAGATCGGCGAGCCGGTAACGGCCACCGATCCGGCGCACGTGCTGGTCCCCCGGGCTGTCCTGCGACACCCATACATTCTCCCTGGACGCACGTGGCGGCCGCTGCCGCCCCCCGCGTGTACACCGCCGTCCGCCGATCGCGTCCAGCACAACCGGTGTGGGTGGCGCGAGAGCCCTGTGGGGGAATCGCCGCCACACCGTGTTTCGGTGAGGCTCGCCACGACCAGCGACGAGCGGCGCCTACCCCCGTTTGTCTCAATGCCACGCGACCGTTCGTCACTGCCTGCGTGCCCGCCCGCAGCAGATCCGCAACACCTCGGCGCGTATTTCAGGCATACATGCGATTCCGGTTGGTACACCGCCGTCCGGGTGAGCACCATGGCCAGATGCACTGCAGAGCAGCCTCGATGCGCGCGTCACTGACGACGCGCGCTGCGACCGGTCGCCGGAGGACCACCGCGCGCGGTGGTGTGCGGTGACCTTGCTGGAGGCACACACCGACCTCGTGCCACCGGCGGAGCTGGCCGTGACTGACCTAGGCGCGGGCAGCGGCCCGGCATGGCTGGAGTCCTGGCTCAAAGCCCACCGCACTGACGTCGTCGCCTGGCGACGTGCCCTGCACTCCGTCCCGGAGCTCGGACGCGCCGAGCACCGCACCACCGAGTTGGTGGCGCGGCGGCTCATGGCGGCCGGGCTCGAACCCCGCACCCTCCCCGGTGGCACCGGCCTCGTCTGTGACATCGGCTTCGGCGACCGTTGCGTCGCGCTGCGCGCCGACCTGGACGCGCTGCCCCTCCAGGAAGACACCGGCCTGCCCTTCGCCTCCACCGTCGACGGCGTGATGCACGCCTGTGGGCACGACGCCCACACGGCCATGCTGCTCGGGGCGGGCCTCGCGCTCGCCTCCGCGCCGTCGTTGCCCGGCCGCGTCCGGCTCCTCTTCCAGCCCGCCGAGGAGGTCCAGCCCGGCGGCGCGATCGACATGGTGGCCGACGGCGTCATGGACGGCGTCGAGCGCATCTTCGCGCTGCACTGCGACCCGCGCCTGGAGGTCGGCAAGGTCGGCACGAGGGTCGGGCCGATCACGTCGGCCTGCGACGTCCTGGAGATCCGGCTCACCTCGCCGGGTGGCCACACCTCACGACCGCATCTGACCGCCGACCTGATCGAGGCGCTCGGCGTCATCATCACGCAGCTGCCGCTGCTCCTCACCCGGCAGGTCGACCCGCGCTCGGGCACCGTTCTGGTCTGGGGGGCCGTGCAGGCCGGTGAAGCGGCCAACGCGATCCCGCAGCAGGGTGTCCTTCGGGGCACCCTTCGCACTGCCGACCACAACACGTGGGGTGAGCTGGAGGCCAAGGTCCGCGCCCTGGTCACGGCGCTGCTCGCGCCCACCGGCGCAGGCTATGTGCTCGAGCACATCCGCGGTGTGCCGCCGGTGGTCAACGAAGCGGTGAGCGCAGGCATGCTGGCCTCCTCGGCGGTCACGGTGGGCGGTGTCGACGCCTCCACCAGCACCGAGCAGAGCAGCGGTGGCGAGGACTTCGCCTGGTATCTGGAACACGCCCCCGGCGCCATGGCGCGGCTCGGGGTGTGGCCGGGCCACGGTCCGATGCGCGACATCCACCAGCCCACGTTCGACCTCGACGAGCGCGCCCTGCCCTTCGGGGTCCGAGTGCTCATCCAGTCCGCCCTGACCGCCCTCACCTCCTGACGCCCCGCGGGCGACTCGCGGCCACCCCGCGAGTCGCCCGTTTCGGGTGCGCGAAGTCGCGCAGGCGGCCGCCCGAAACGCCTGCTCAGCGGGCTCGGAATGCGCGAACGGCCTCAGACGGACTTGCCGCTGGGGCGGTTGCGCAACGCCGTCACATAGTCGGCGGGCGCTCCGGCCTGCTCGGCGGCGTCGGCGATCACTCCGAGGTAGCGGGCGCTCGGCATGCCGCCCTCGTAGGCGTCGAGCACGTAGATCCACGCGAGAACGTCGCCGTCCAACGTGTGCACGCGCAGCCGGAGCTTCTTGTGCAGCCCCAGCTCGCCGCCCTCCCATCGGTCCAGCTGCGCCGCGTCGAGGTCCGAGACGTCGTAGAGCACGACGAAGACCTGCGAGTCCTGGTCCTCGACCACAGTGGAGAGCGCGCCCTCCCACCCGTAGTCCTCGCCGCCGAAGGTCAACCGCCAGCCGAGAAGCCACCCGGTACCCGCCATCGGCGAGTGCGGGGCACGCTCCTTCATCTGGGCGGGATCCATGTTCGACCCGTAGGCGGCGTACAGGGGCACCGGCACAGAGTAGAGCGCCACAGCCCGCGTACGGTGCTGGGGGAACCGGACATCAGGAGGAGGCACGCCGCGGTGACGCGCATCGTGATCATGGGCGGGGGCCCAGCCGGGTACGAGGCCGCGTTGGTGGCAGCCCAGCACGGCAGCGACGTCATCGTCGTCGAACGTGACGGCATGGGTGGGGCGTGCGTGCTCGACGACTGCGTCCCGTCCAAGACGTTGATCTCGTCGGCAGGCATCCGCGTCGACCTGCATGGTGCCCCTGACCTGGGCATTGTCGCCGACCCGAAGACCATCGGCGTCGACCTGCCCACAGTGAACGCCCGCGTCAGGCGCCTCGCGCTGGCCCAGTCGGCGGACGTTCGGGCGCGCGTGGAGCGCGAAGGCGTGCGGATCATCCGCGGCACGGCCGTGTTCACCGACGAGCCCTCCGTGCGGGCGCCCCACATCATCGAGGCCCGGGGAGCCGACGGGAACACGGAAGTGCTCCCTGCCGACGTCGTGCTGATCGCCACAGGCGCCACACCGCGGGTGCTCCCCGACGCCGTCCCCGACGGCGAGCGCATCCTCACCTGGCGTCAGCTGTACGACCTCGGGTCGCTGCCCGAGCACCTGGTCGTCATCGGATCCGGTGTGACGGGTGCGGAGTTCGTCTCCGCGTACGTGGAGATGGGCACCCGGGTCACACTCGTGTCCAGCCGCGACCGCGTGCTCCCCGGCGAGGACGCCGACGCCGCAGCCGTGCTGCAGGACGTGTTCGCCGAGCGGGGGGTCGAAATCCTCTCGCAGGCACGCGCCGACTCCGTGAAACGTGACGGAGACGGCGTCATCGTGACGCTGGCCGACGGTCGCACGGTCACCGGCTCGCACGCCCTCATGACCGTCGGCTCGGTGCCCAACACCACGGACATCGGGCTGGAGAAGATCGGCGTCGAGACCGGCCGGGGCGGGTTCATCCCCGTGGACCGCGTCTCGCGCACGTCCGTGCCGGGCGTCTACGCGGCGGGCGACTGCACCGGCCTGCTGATGCTCGCGTCGGTGGCTGCGATGCAGGGCCGCATCGCGATGTGGCACGCCCTCGGCGAGGGTGTGGCGCCGATCAAGCTGAAGACGGTGGCGGCGGCCGTGTTCACGCGTCCGGAGATCGCGACCGTCGGGATCAGCCAGCGCGCGATCGACGCGGGTGAGGTGCCGGCGCGCACGATCATGATGCCGCTCTCCACCAACCCGCGGGCGAAGATGCAGGGACTGCGCCGCGGGTTCGTGAAGCTGTTCTGCCGTCCCGCCACCGGGGTGGTGGTGGGTGGTGTCGTCGTGGCGCCGGTCGCGAGCGAGCTGATCCTGCCGATCGCGATGGCTGTGCAGAACAACCTGACGGTCGCGGACCTCGCCCACACGTTCTCGGTCTACCCGTCGCTGTCGGGCTCGATCACCGAGGCGGGCCGGCAGCTGATGCGCCACGGCGACCTGGACTGAGCCGCCGTCACCCCGCGGCGGTCGCCGGTCTGCGTCGAAGGCCGGCCAGCAGGCGGAGCCGGATGGCCCGCAGCAGGGTGCTGGGCCGGCCCAGCGAGCTCGGATGCGCGAGCATCGTGGTGACCAGGCTCATCCGCCGGTTCATCTCGGGGTCTGTCGCCGACATCGCGAGGACCATGTCGCCGAGCTTGGAGATGAGCTTGTACCCACGCGGGTAGGGGCCGTCCACATGGGGCAGCGCGAGGTCGGCGATGGTCGAGACCTGCCAGGCCGCGTCGACGACCACCCGCACCTTCTCGAAGTACTCCCGCGCGGGCTCGTCGAGCCGCGGCTCCCCGCGCAGGTAGGCCGAGAGGCACGACGCGTGGAGCGCCGCAGAGGTCATGCCCTGCCCGTAGACGGGGTTGAACGAGGCCACCGCGTCGCCGATCGCCACGAGCCGCGCGGGGAAGCGGGTCAGCTCGTGGAACTCCCGGCGCCTGCTGTCGGCCTGGTGATAGGTGATGACGTCGCCGAGCATCTCGGCCTGCTCGGCGATGTCCCCGAAGACGGACGGGAAATCCCGCCGGCAACGGGCGGCGAAGTCGGCGGGATCGCGGCTCGGGCGGTCGTCCGCGTAGCCCGAGATCAACATGATCCAGCGGTCGTCCTCGACGGAGTTGATCCCGGCGATACGGGCGACCCGGTCCTCGGCGGGGCGGGTCTGTGACACGACGACGCTGATGTCGCTGATCCGTTCGTCACGGCGGAACATCGCCGTGGCGTAGTTCAGCTTGATCGGCATCCGCCGCATCGGAGGCCGGTCCCAGCCGTTCTCCTCCAGCCAGTCGCTGAGGCGGCTCGACCGGCCCATCGCGTCGACGACCAGGTCCGCCGTCTGCGTAACCGGGGCGGCGTCGGCGCTCTCGTCCGTCGGCAGGTACCGCACGCCCGTGGCCCTGTCACCGGTGAAGATCACGCCCTCGGCGCGCCCGTGGACGATCCGGATGTTGTCGATGGCCGTGACCCGGCGCCGGACCATGGCTTCGAGGAACGGCCGGGTCGTCACCAGCGCGACGCCCGAACCCTCGATCCGCGGTGGAGGTGGCATCAGTGCGTCGTTGATGTACATCCGGGTGCCGGACTCTTGCGGCACCACGGCACCGGCGGCGATCACCTCCTCGGCGAAGCCGGGGAACCAGCGTTCGAGCTGGACCTGGCCCGCCGGCAGGAGCGCGTGCACCTGGCTGCCCTGTGGCACTCCTGGCCGGGGCTCGTACCCGGTGTCGCTCGCGTCGCGCTCGATGACGACGACCTCGTCGGCATGGTCGCTGAGCACGCGCGCGGCCAGGAGCCCCGCCATGCTGGCACCGAGCACGACCGCGCGACCCATGATCGGTCTCGGGTCGGTCGGCCGCCGGGACGTGCTGAGCTCCGCGAAGACGCGGGATGCGGACGGCACAGAAGACTCCTGCAGCTCCCCGCCGAGGGTGAGGAGTCCGGCGCGGGGGAAGAGATGGTCGGGAAGAGACCATGGTCATCTTCTGGTCCACCCGCGTCAAGATCACACCGCGGTGTTCGTCCCCGGTGCGCCTGCGGCCTGTGGTCCCAGGCCGAGCGGACGGGCGAGGCTGGCGAGGTTGACCGACCAGCCGACCCCGAAGACCTGTGGCACGAGCAGCGCGGGGTTGTCCGGGTCCCACAGGGAGGCCTGCATCCGAGCCATGGTGGGCGGGCGCAGGTCGTAGGGCACGCCGACGAGGTTCCCGTGCCAGGTCCGCTCGCCTGCGGGTTTGCGCAGCTCGGTGAGCACTGCCGCGCCCAGGAGCGTCGCGCCCGCCGCGGCCAGGAACTGATCCAACCCGATGGCCATGCAAGGACGTTACGCCGGATACCCCGGGGACGGGCTCCGGGCGATCCCGGATGTCGGCGCTCTGCCAGGAGCGCACGCTCGAGGCATGACCACTCCGTCTGTCACCTCCCGTGTGCCGGTCGGCGCCGTCCTGCTCGCCGGTTTCGGCGCACAGCTCGTGGACGATGCCGCGTTCCTCGTCCTTCCGCCGGTCGCGGTGCTCGCGCCGCTGAGCGGACTGATCGCGATCGTCCTCACGGCCGTGGGGGCCCGGATCGTCACGCGCGACCGCACCGGCGCGGCGGTGGCCCGCACGGGTCTCGCCGTCGGCGCGGCGTCGGCGGCGATCGGGCTGCTCGTCGGCGGTTTCGGCCTGGTGGCGATCCTGCTGGCCGGCATCACGGTGGTGGCCGGCGTCGCGGGCGCCGTGGTGGGCCGTGGCCTGACGCCGAAGGACCTCAGCTGATCGCACCAGCGACAGCCGAGCGCTGACCGCGGGCTCGTGTCAGGGGGCCAGGAGCTCTGACATCCGGTGGGCCAGGCGGCGGGCGTCGGTGGGGGCGATCGTTGTCCACTCGACGCCGTCCTCGCCCGAGCAGCGGGTGAGGAGGTAGCGCCCGCGCGGCGCGTCGAGGACCGCGAGGACTCCGCCCGAGCGGCGCAGCACGCCCCAGCGGTCGGCGACCAGCGCGACGATCTGCGCCCCGGCCGTGATGCCGCTGAGCATGCGGGCGAGGAGACCGGCCTCGGTGGGCGGGACGTCCGCGTCGAGGAGCGCTGCCCGTAGCCCGGTGCCGGACGTGGGGGCCGTGGCCGAGGCGAGCAGGGCGGACGGGACCGTGCTCGCCCGGCCGGGCCCTGGTGCGGCGTGGGGGAGCGCGCGGAGCAGTGCTGCCGGGAGCGAGCCGTGGGCTTCGAGGGTGACGGTGGCGTCCTGCCGCACAGCCAGCACGCACATGCCCGGCGCACCCGCGGACACGGCCCTGACGCGGCGCTCCCAACGGCCGCGCAGCTCCAACTGGCCGGTCGGACGGGCGAGCAGGCGCAGCAGCCGCGCAAGCTCCGGATCGGGGCCCGTGGGCCCGGCGAGCCCGCGGCGGCGCAGCGCCTGCCACCCCGCTTCCTGGAGGTCGCGCCGCTCGGCGTGCGTGCGGCCCGGCGACGCGAGGCGCAGCACGACGGGTGTGGGGCCCAGCCCGAGCCGCTCCCACAGCACGTCGAACTCGACGGCGGTGAGCACGTGCCGCGGGGTGTCTGGCTGGACGGCCGGCTCGGCCACGGTGTCCTCCCCGGTGCGAGATGTTCTGCGCGGGACGTCGTGGCGACCGTAGGCCGGGGTGGGCATTCGCCAGGCCGGTTCCCGGGATCTGCTGTGCGATCGCGAACGACCCGGAACGCCGACGGCCGGTGCGGCTGCAGTCCGCACCGGCCGTCGCTGGTGGCGATCTCGTGTCAGCTCGTCTTCGCCAGCACCGTTTCCGGCATCCGGCACCCGGCGAGCGGGCAGCGTGTGGAGCAGTCGATGCGGGCGTGGAGATCCGCATCGGTGACGGTCCTGGCGAAGGGCCAGTGGCCGGCGAAGCGCTGCAGATACCAGTACAGGAACAGATAGTCCGGATCTGCGGTGTCGGCGACGAACACCGGCCGTCCAGGAAGATCGTCGATCCACTGGGCGAAGGCGGTCATCGCGAGGGCGGGTGGGCGGCTCGCCCGGCGGGTGGAGAGCCAGTCCTCCGCCTGTCGCCTCCAGGTCTGGAGGGCGACCGGGTGCAGGGTGGCACCGGGCAGTTCACGCACGTTGGTGGTGAACACCGTGGTCGGGATCCCGTCGAGCGTGTGCGCGACGGAGATGAGGGTGAGTAGGGAATGGGGGCCGGGAATCGGCCCGTCGGTGTGGATGTGGCTGGTCACGAACATCTCGGGGGGCATACGGATCCTGGTCGCCGGTCGGGATGGGGGCGTGTTCGCGGCGCGGCCTGAGCCAGCGTGGCGAACGGATCCGCGGCGCGGCACTTCCGCGTGGCGGAGTCACCGGGCCCCGTGGTGGTCACGGGTTTGCGTCACTGCTTTCCGCTATGCACTTGTCCAGCACGGTGCGGGGTCGCTGTGGAATCGCCTGGCTCGACGACGGTAAAACGCTCTGTCGTTGATCGTCAACTGTCCGTCGCCGACCGCGCCGTGATGAGGACGTCCTGGCGTCGCCCGTCGGAAACCCATGCGGAGTGCTGCCTCGCCGTGGGCCGGAAGCCGCATTTGATCGCCACGCGCGACGACGCCGTGTTGCCCTCCGCCACGGCGTAGGTGACCTGCCGCAGCCCCAGCCCGGCGAATGCGAACCGCAGCACGGCCGACAGCGCGGTGGTGATCATGCCGCGGCCGCGCGCTGCCGGGAGCGCCCAGCAGGTCGCCTCGGCCGTGCCCGCAGCCAGGTCGAGGGCTGCCAGCTCGATCTCGCCGAGCATCTCCCCGGTGGTCGGCTCGCAGACGGCCCACGTGTAGCCCTCGTCGCGCCTCCAGCGCTGGGCGCACAGACGCACGTAGTCGCCTGCGGCCTCCTGGGTGGCCGGCGGCCGTTCGCGCCAGCGGCGGATCTCCGGATCGCGGCAGGACGCCAGCACGGCAGGCCGGTCGTCGACGCGGTCGTCGGCCCGCAGGGCGCGCAGGTACCAGGAGCCGGCGTTGATCTCGACAGGGTCCATGCGGGGAGCGGTCAGTCCTTGATCTCGCAGATGACGGTGCCCTGGGACACCGAGCTGCCGGCTTCGGCGGCGAGGCCGGTGACGGTGCCGTCCTTGTGCGCGAGCACGGGGTTCTCCATCTTCATCGCCTCCAGCACGACGACGAGGTCGCCTGCCGAGACGGTGTCGCCGTCGGACACCGCGACCTTGATGATCGTGCCCTGCATGGGCGCCGTCACCGCGTCGCCGGACGCCTTCGAGCCACCCCGGCCGCCGCCGCGCTTGCGGGGCGCCGCCGCTTTGGTCGCGGCGCCTCCGCCTCCGCCGATGGCGAGATCGCCGGGCAGCGAGACCTCCAGCCGCCGCCCGCCGACCTCGACGACGACGGTCTGCCGCGGCCCCGAGTCCTCCTCGGTGTCCTCACCGCCCTCGAAGGGCGCGACGGTGTTGTCCCACTCCGTCTCGATCCACCGGGTGTGGACGGTGAAGCCCTCCTCCTCGGTGGCGGCGAACGCCGGGTCGTCCACGACGAGCCGGTGGAAGGGCAGCACGGTCGCCATGCCCTCGACCTGGAACTCGGCGAGCGCGCGGCGCGACCGCTCCAGCGCCTGGGCGCGGTCCGAGCCCGTGACGATGAGCTTGGCCAGCAACGAGTCGAACTGACCGCCGATCACCGATCCCGACTCGACCCCGGCGTCCACCCGCACCCCGGGCCCCGCGGGCAGGGAGATCGACGTCACGGTGCCCGGTGCGGGCAGGAAGTTGCGACCGGCGTCCTCACCGTTGATCCGGAACTCGATGGAGTGCCCGCGCGGCTCCGGATCCTCGAGCAGGTTGAGCACCTCACCCTCGGCGATTCGGAACTGCTCCCGCACGAGGTCGAGCCCGCTCGTCTCCTCCGAGACGGGGTGCTCGACCTGGAGCCGCGTGTTGACCTCGAGGAACGAGATCAACCCGTCCTGCCCGACGAGGAACTCCACGGTGCCGGCACCGTGGTAGCCGGCTTCCTTGCAGATGGCCTTGGCGGCCTCGTGGATCGTGCTGCGCTGCTCGTCGCTGAGGAAAGGGGCGGGCGCCTCCTCCACGAGCTTCTGGAACCGGCGCTGCAACGAGCAGTCGCGCGTGCCGACCACGATCACGTTGCCATGGGTGTCGGCCAGCACCTGGGCCTCGACGTGGCGCGGCTTGTCCAGGTAGCGCTCGACGAAGCACTCGCCGCGGCCGAACGCCGCAACGGCCTCGCGGACCGCCGACTCGTAGAGCTCGGCGATGTCCTTCTTCTCCCGCGCCACTTTCATGCCGCGGCCGCCACCACCGAACGCCGCCTTGATCGCGACGGGGAGGCCGTGCTCGTCCGCGAAGGCCTCGACCTCCTCAGCGCCGCTCACCGGCTCGTCGGTGCCGGGCACGAGCGGTGCACCCGCCCGCGTGGCGATGTGGCGGGCGGTGACCTTGTCGCCGAGGTCGCGGATGGCCTGCGGTGTGGGGCCGATCCACGTCAGCTCCGCGTCGATGACGGCCTGCGCGAAGTCGGCGTTCTCGCTGAGGAAGCCGTAACCCGGGTGGACGGCGTCGGCGCCGGAGCGCTTCGCGACGTCGAGCAGCTTGTCGAAAACGAGGTAGGACTCGGTGGCGGTGGTGCCGCCGAGGGCGAACGCCTCGTCGGCCAGCCGCACGAACGGGGCGTCACGGTCGGGGTCGGCGTAGACGGCAACGCTCGCAAGTCCGGCGTCCCGGCAGGCCCTGATGACGCGAACGGCGATCTCCCCACGGTTCGCGACGAGAACCTTGCTCAAGCGCGCCACGGTCTGCCTCCTCGTGGTGGTGCTGTACCGGGTGCCCCGGCCCAGTTGTTACTGAGGAGTTTAGAGGTGGCGAGCCGCTGATCCATGCGGCCGCTCCCGGCAATAGCGAGAGATCGCCCTCAACGCCGGGCGAGCAGCTTCGCGACGGACCGGCGGAAGCGGACGCCGCGGCGAGGCCGGGGGTCGCCCTGCCCGTCGTAGCGGAAGGCGAACTCACGTTCGGCCAGCTCGGCGGCGGCTCCGGCACTCAGCTCACCACGCCGTTGCAGGGCCCGTGCCACGTCCCAGCCGTCACGCAGCGCTCCGACCGGCTCGTGGCCTGCGCGGTGGGCGGCGAAGGCGCGCGGCCAGTCCCCACCGCAGGATGCCGCCAGCAGCGGCCATGCCTTCGCGGCCTCGCCTGCGCGTTTGCGCACCAGGGCTCGCCGGGTGGCGTCGAGGCGGGTGGCGTCGAAGCCGGGTGGGACTGTCCCGCCGGCCACGAGCGCGGCCACCAGCTCGGCCTGTCGGGCGGCGAGGCCGGACCGCTCGTCCGCACCACCTGACGCGGGCGTCACCGCACTACCGCCAGGTGGCCCGCCGCCACCGCGATCGCGTCGAGCTCGGCTTCCAGCTCGGCGGCGGGCGGGTAGCGGCCGTCGCGTTCGAGCATGACCGGCGGGGCCGCGGCCGTCCGTTCGACGAGCAGTTCGACCAGGCCCAACACGGCTGAGGGCACCGGGTGGGTGTGGGTGTCGTGGTAGAGGCCGGGGTCGTCGGGGTGCTCCGCGCCACCGCCCACGTGGACGTAGGCGACGCGGTCCAGCGGGAACCGGTCCAGCACGGCTTCCGGATCCTGCCCGCGGTTGACGGCGTTGGCGTACACGTTGGCCACATCGAGCAGGAGCAACGCGCCGGTGCGCTCCAGCAGGTCGGTGAGGAAGTCGGGCTCGGTGTACTCGTTGTCGGGCCAGTCGAACAGCGCCGCGATCGGCTCGAGCGCGAGCGGGACGTCGAGCTCGGCCTGCGTGCGCCGGATGTTGCCGGCGAGCACGTCCAGCGCCTCGCGGGTGCGCGGCACCGGAAGCAAGTGGCCGACCTCACGGCCTCCCGCCCGGACGAACGCGATGTGCTCGCTCACCAGCGGGGCCTGCACGGCAGCGGCGCACGCCGCGAGGTGCGCCACCCGGCGGGCCTCGACGGGCTCGGTGCTCCCGAGCGAGAGCCGGACGCCGTGCGGCACGACCGGGATCCCTCGCTCCCGCAGCTCCGCCACCCCCCGGGGCGTAGCTGCGGGAGCGATGGACTCGGCGATGACCTCGCAGAACGCCGGTGCGATGCGGCCTGCCACCCAGCCGGCGATCTCCGGCCGCCAGCCGATGCCGACCCCCGCGGGCAGCGGCGCGGCCGTCTCAGCCACCGCAGCCTCCGCCTCCGCCGCAGCCCCCGCCGCCACCTCCGCTGTCGCCACCGCCGCCACCGCAGCTGCTGACCCCGGCGCCTCCGTCACCACCCGATCCGCCCGAGCTGCCCGCAGCGACTCGCTGGGCGGCGAGCTCGTCGGCGAATGCGGGATCGGACGCCCACAGCGCGCCCATCCCGAAGATCCCGACGCCCAGCGCGGCGCCGACAGGTCCGTGGACCGACCAGTCGGGCTTCACCTCGGGTGCGAGCAGGTGGTGTTCGATGCGCAACGTCTCGAGCATCCGGTCGCCGCGGCGAGTGCGCCGCGGGGCCCGTGCCAACTGCACGACGGCGACGAGCGCGACGGCGATGAGCGCCGCGACGAGGAACCCCACGGGCTTGGCCTCGGCCACCCCGGCGAGCACACGCACCAGGCCGAGGACGGCGACGGCGAGCATCCACACCCCGACGCGCCGGATGCGAAGCCGCTGCTCCTCCGACAGCAGCAGGCCGGCGCCGACCAGCCGCATCTCGATCTCGGACAGGGCGGTCATCACGGGGCGGTGGAACGGCAACCGGCTGCGACGCACCTTGCCCCGAGCGGTGAAGTGGATGGCGCGCTCGAGCCCGTCGGCACCGGGATCGAGCCGGCCGGCGGACTGGACAGCGCCACGTGAGGACGTGATCGTGCCGCGCAGGTGCATCGAGCTGAGCGCCGAGAACACCGCGAGCTCGGTGCCACCGTTCAGGTACGCGGTGTCGTGTGGGTGTGTCGTGATATCAGCGGCCGGACCGGTGGCCCGTGGGTCGGCCAGCATCCGGCGCGTCTGGGTGCCGGCGATCCACACCGCCAGTGCGAGCACGAGATAGGCCAGCAGGAACGTCGGACCGCTGATGCCCCAGGTCTCCGCTGTCGCTTCGAGGGTCATCGCACACCTCCTGAGCCGTCCTTATGAGACGCCTCACAGTGTTGTCACCCTCACGTGGCGCAGGAAACCTTCTTGACCAGGACTTGAGGTTGCCTAGTCAGGCTGCGGCGGTGGCCATCCGCACCTGGTTCTTGATCCTGCTGAGCATCGCCGCCATCCCGCGCAGCCGTAACGGGCTGACGGCCTGGGCGAGCCCGAGCTGCGTGTAGAAGTCGTCGGGCACCGCCAGCACGTCGGCAGCCGGTTCGCCGTCCAGCCCGGTGTGCATGATCGAGGCGAACCCGCGGGTGGTGGGCGCCTCGGGCGGGGCCGAGAAGAACAGGTGCACCGTGCGGTCGCCGCCCGGCTCGACCTCCACCGCCAGGAACAGCGGCGACTGGCACTCGTGCACCTGCTCCATCGAGCCCGCCGCGTTGGCGTAGCGCTCAGGAAGCTCCGGCAGCTCCTGGGACAGCTCCAGGAGCAGCTGCAGCCGGTCCTTCGGCCCGACTTCGGAGAAGTCCTCGACCAGCTCGGCGAGCTGTGGCGGGAGAGTCATACCGAGCCGCGCTCCGATCCCTGGACGATCGGTACGCGCACGGTGTTGCCCCACTCCGTCCAGCTGCCGTCGTAGTTGCGGACGTGACCGAAGCCCAGCAGGTGCGTGAGGACGAACCAGGTGTGGCTGGAGCGCTCGCCGATGCGGCAGTAGGCGATGACGTCGTCGTCGGCGGAGAGCCCCTGCTCCTGCTGGTAGATGGCCTCCAGGTCGCTGCGCGTCTTGAAGGTGGCGTCCTCGGCGGCGGCGCGGGCCCACGGCACGCTCGCCGCCCCCGGGATGTGGCCGCCGCGCACGGCGCCTTCCTGCGGGTAGTCGGGCATGTGCAGCAGCTCGCCGGAGTACTCGCCCGGTGAACGGACGTCGACGAGCGGCCCTCCCAGGTGGGCGAGGACGTCGTCCTTGAACGCGCGGATCGTGGCGTCGTCGCGCTCGATCACCGGGTAGTCGACCTGGGCCGGCTTCGCGGCCTCGGTGGTCATCTCGCGGCCCTCGGCGACCCACTTGGCCCGCCCGCCGTCGAGGATGCGCACGTCGGGGTGGCCGAACAGCGAGAACACCCAGAGCGCGTAGGTGGCCCACCAGTTGTTCCGGTCGCCGTAGAACACGACGGTGGTGTCGCGCGTGATGCCACGTTCGCCGCAGAGCTCGGCGAAGCGCGCACCGTCCACGTAGTCGCGCGTGACGGGGTCGTTGAGCTCCGTGTGCCAGTCGACCTTGACCGCGCCGGGGATGTGCCCTGTGTCGTAGAGGAGGACGTCCTCGTCGGACTCGACGACGACGAGGCCCTCACTCCCGAGGTTCTGCGCGAGCCACTCGGTGGTGACCAGCCGCTCGGGGTGGGCGTACTCGGCGAGCTTGGGGTCGGTGTCGTTGGGCAGCGCCATACGTTCAGGCTAGTCCCGCTCGGGCCGGTGCTGTAACGGTGTTCACACGTCAAGTGCGTCGCGGAGCCCGAGGCCCGCTCCCGTCGCGTACACGGACTCGAACGACGGCCGCCCGAGCGTGGTGACCAGCTGTTCCCGGAGAGCTGTCTGCTCGATCGCGTCGTCCGGATCCAGGATCTGTCCGGCTGCGCGAAGCGCGTTGTCGAGCGCAGCGAGAAGCAGGGTGGCCCGCAGATGGTCGCCGTCGGTGGCGGCCATCACGGCTGTGTCGAGTGCGACGTACGGGAGCATGTCGTCGATGTCCTGTTCCACCGTCCGCCGCAGAGCCGTGGTGAACAGCTCCCGGGCGCGCTCGACGTCGCCCGCGTGGAGCTCGATGTATGCCAGGTTGTGGAGTTCCACCACCACCATGCGCCATTCGCCGAAAGTCTCGTTGAGCGAGATGCTCTCCTGGTAGAGCCTGCGGGCGAATGCGAGATTGCCCGAAATACGCGCGCAGCCGGCCAGAATGTGGGTCGGACCGAGCTCGAGTCGCTTTTCGCCCGTCTCACGCGCGAGCGCCCGGGCCAGCCGCCCCAGCCGCTCGGCCTCGGGCACGTCGCCGTCGCGCACGGCCACCCTGGCCAGCATGCAGATCGCTTGCACCTCGGTGGCCACGTCGGAGGACTCGCGAGCACGCGCGAGCTCGCGCCGGCTCAGCTGCTCCACGAGATCTGTCTCACCCCGCCGAAAAGCGGCAAGGGTGTCCTCGTAATAGCCCACTCTGCAACGTTATTCCTGAGCCCCGGCAGTTGTGGAGCCCTTGTGTCGTCGGCGTCAGGCCCGTGCCGGCACTACGGTTCCGAAACGCTTGTCCATAGGTCCGTTACCCCTACCCCTACCGCCCTTAGTAGGCGGCGTGTCAGGGGGAGGCTGATTCCTATGACGTTCGACGGGTCGCCGTCGATGCCCTCGACGAACCAGCCGCCCAGCCCGTCGAGCGTGAAGGCCCCGGCTACCGCGAGTGGTTCGCGAGTGGCCAGGTAGGCGTCGAGTTCGGCGTCGGTCGGCTCGGCGAACCGGACGACCGTGACGGCGTGTCCTTCGGCGACGCGGTCGATCTCCCCGTCGGCCATCCGCAGCACGGTGTGGCCGGTGACCAGCTCCCCGGAGCGGCCCGCCATGGCCCGCCAGCGCCGCCTGGCCGTCTCGACGTCGGCGGGCTTGCCGACCAGTTCGGAGTTGACGTGCAGCATCGAGTCGCAGCCGATGACGACGGCGTCCGGGTGTGCGGCGGCGATCCGGCGGGCGACGGTGGTGGCCTTCGCGCCCGCGAGCGCGGTGACCTTCTCGCCCGGTGACGCGTGCGGCACGGTGGTGAGCAGCGCCTCCTCGTCGACGTCTGCCACCTCGACGATCGGGTTCAGCCCTGCGGCCCGCAGGACCGACAGCCGGGCGGGGGAGGCGGAAGCCAGTACGACACGCACGACGTCCGACCCTATGCGTTCACTCCGCGACGATCTCGTGGCGGTAGGGCGTGCCCGCATCCCCCGGCCCGGTGCCTGCGTCAGTGGCTCCCGTGCCCGCCGCTCGAGCCCCCGTGGTGGCCGCCGCCCCAGCCGCTGTGGTGCCCTCCGTGCCAGCCGCCGTCGTAGCCGGGGAGGACCCCGCTGTGGTCGGAACCGCCGAGGAAATCCGGGTTGTAGTAGGAGCTTCGTCGGCCCGCGGAGCGGCCGCGAGCGCTGTAGCGGCCGCGCATCGTCGCCACCCGGAGCAGCACCATGAGTACCAGCACGGTCAGGCCGATTCCGACGATCGGATCCACGTCGATTCCCCCTCCTCGGCCGCGGACCCCCTGTCCGGACGGGCGTGCCCGCCGCCTGCGACCGATAACCCCAGTTTGCGACCGCTGATCGAGAGGAGGCCAAGGAACGTGAGCGAGTCGTGGATCGGTCACCGGGCCCGGTTCCGGCCGTCGGGGAAGGATGCGGGCGAACCCGCGATCGGGTCAGCAGCTCCCGCCGCCCCCGTCACCGCCGCCCGAGTCGCCACCACCCCAGCCGCAGTCGCTGCCACCGTCGGCGCCCGGCACGACGATGCCTGAGATGTCACCGCTCGACTTGCGGCGCCCGCTCCGAGCTGCGAATTCCGGTCGGCGCGGGGCGGCCTTCGGCCCGGGCGGGCCGCCTGCGTGGGAACCCAGCACGATGCCGAGCGCGACCAGCGCCACGATCCCGATCACCACGACGACGACCATCGGCTCGTTCATCACGTCACCCCCTGTCGTCGGCCGAACATCGGCCGTCCGGGCGAGTGTGTGCGTGATCACGGAGTCCCGGCCAGCTTCTTGAGCAGGAATTAAGGCTGCGGCTGCGCAGAAGATCGGTAGAAGTCCTGATGTCTGTTCGCGCGAAACCCCCGACGCTCTACGGGTGACCACGCGACCGCTGCGCCATCGCCGACCCGGCCTGCTGACCACAACATCCACGCTCGCCCTGGCCGTCGTGGCCACCACAGTCGTCGTGACGGTTCCCGGGAACGCCGATCCCGGCGGGCCGACCGTGCGGGACGACACCGCGGGCCTGGACTACGCCCTGCCTGTGGGCTGGGCGGCCCTGCCGGCCGAGGAGCGCCTGTTCGGCATCTCGTCCGGCGGCATGCTCGACGGGACCCAGCCGGGCACCGTGCTGATGATCGGCGTGGTCCCGCCGTCGTCCGACGCCACGGAGCCGCCGCTGACCACCGCGACGCGCCGGCTGGCGGGCGACCTCGGCGAGTTCTTCCTGCCGGTACCCGGCAGGCGGGAGTACTACATCGACGAGGAGACCACGGTGGACGGCCGCGTGGCGTGGGTCGCCGGCTACCGCGTGCTGCCGGCCGGTTCCGCGGAGGTCGGCGCCGACGTGCAGGTCACCATGATCGAGGACGGCACGCGGCGGCTGTTCGTGCTCGTCGTCATCGGCCCGCCGGACGCGGACCGGCTGGCAGCTGCGAACGAGTCGGTCTCCTCGATCCGCTTCCGGTGAGCCGGCGGCTCAGCGTGGCCAGGTGGAGGTCTTCCAGGCGCCTGGTCCGGGGTGCAGTGGAACGCGCAGCCGGGCCTCGGGCGCCGACCAGCGATCGCGAACCGTGGCCGGGGTCGTCGTCACCGCCGGGGCGGCGGCCGCTGCGAGCACCACGGTGAGGGCGGCCACCTCCTCGTCGGTCGGCTCGCCCCGCACGATCCGGAACGCAGCCCGGCGCTCCTCGGGTGTCGGCTCGCCGGCCTCCGTCGCCGAGGGAGTCACAGCGGGATGTTCCCGTGCTTGCGGGCCGGCACGGCTTCCCGCTTGGTGGCCAGCAGGCGCAGCGCGCGCCCGACGTAGCCGCGGGTGTGCGACGGGGGGATGACGCCGTCGATGTAGCCGCGGTCGGCCGCGATGTAGGGGTTGGCGAGGGTGTCCTCGTACTCCTGCTGCAGTTCGGCCCGGCGTGCCGCGAGCTCGTCGCCCTCGAGGCCGGACAGCTCCTTGCGGTACAGGATGCTCACCGCGCCCGCTGCGCCGGTGACGGCGATCTGCGCGGTGGGCCAGGCCACGTTGACGTCGGCGCCCAGGTGCTTCGACCCCATCACGTCGTACGCGCCGCCGTAGGCCTTGCGGGTGATCACCGTGACCTTGGGGACGGTTGCCTCGGCGTAGGCGTAGATCAGCTTCGCGCCGCGGCGGATGATCCCGTTCCACTCCTGCTCGGTGCCGGGCAGGAAGCCGGGCACGTCCACGAACGTGAGAACCGGGATGTTGAACGCGTCGCAGGTGCGGACGAACCGGGCCGCCTTCTCGGAGGCGTCGATGTCGAGGCAGCCCGCGAACTGCGTGGGCTGGTTGGCGACGACGCCCACCGACTTGCCCTCGACCCGGCCGAAGCCCACCACGATGTTGGGCGCGAACAGCTCGTGTACCTCGAGGAACTCGCCCTCGTCGAGCACCCGGTTGATCACCTCGTGGATGTCGTACGGGGTGTTCGGCGAGTCCGGGACGATGCTGTCGAGCTCGAGGTCGGTGTCGGTGAGCCCGTCGGCGAGCGCACCGGCCGTGGGCTCGGGGGCCGGGTAGGCAGGCGCCTCGGAGAGGTTGTTCGACGGCAGGAAGGAGAGCAGCTCCTTCACGTAGGAGATCGCGTCGGCCTCGTCGTCGGCGAGGTAGTGCGCCACGCCGGACTTCGTGTTGTGGGTGCGGCCGCCGCCGAGCTCCTCGAAGTCGACCTGCTCGCCGGTGACCGTCTTGATGATGTCCGGCCCGGTGATGAACATGTGGCTGGTGCCGTCGACCATCACAGTGAAGTCGGTGATCGCCGGCGAGTACACCGCGCCGCCCGCGCAGGGGCCCATCACCAGCGAGATCTGCGGCACCACGCCGGAGGAGCGCACGTTGCGCACGAAGATCTCGCCGTAGAGCCCGAGCGCGACCACGCCCTCCTGGATGCGCGCGCCGCCGCCGTCGTTGATCCCGATGACGGGGCAGCCGATCTTGGTGGCGAGGTCCATCACCTTGACGATCTTCTCGCCGTACACCTCGCCGAGCGCCCCGCCGAAGACCGTGGCGTCCTGGCTGAACACGGCGACGGGACGACCGTCGATCGTGCCGGTGCCGGTCACCACGCCGTCGCCGAACGGGCGCTTCTCCTGCATCCCGAAGTTGGTGGAGCGGTGGCGCGTCAGGGCGTCGAGCTCGACGAAGGAGCCCGGGTCGAGCAGCTGGTCGATCCGTTCCCGTGCCGTCTGGCGGCCCTTCGCGTGCTGGCGCTCCACGGCGGCCTCGCTGCCCGCGTGCACCGCACCGTCGATGCGCTGGTAGAGGTCGGCGAGCTTGCCGGCCGTGGTGTGGATGTCGGGCTCGTCGGCTGCGGCGCCGGACGCGTCCGCGATCGGCTCCATGGCTGCACTCATCGTCGTCCCTTGCTCATGGCCGCGCAGCTTAATGCGGCCGTAACCGGGATGGCCGGGGCGAAGATGTCGTCTTCGCTACTTCGCGACCGTTCGAGCGGGCATCCGCCGCCCCGCGGGGTCCGTCCGCCGCCAGGTTCGCGTTGCAGGCCACGCCGGGGGCGCACCGCCGGTAGCGTCCGACGCCATGGAACGGACCGCTCAGCCGCTGGACGCGGATGTGCTGCGCACGTCGCTCGTCGGGCTCTGGGCTCAGGTCGACGTGGTCGAGCGCACCGGCTCCACCAACGCCGACCTGCTGGCCGCCGCCGCGGCCGGTGCTCCGGACCGCTCGGTGCTCGTCGCGGAGCACCAGGAGGCCGGCCGCGGCCGGCTTGCCCGCACATGGGTGGCGCCGCCCGGTTCCGGCATCACCGTCAGCATCCTGCTGCGGCCCGCGGGTGTGCCGCCGTCCCGGTTCAGCTGGCTGCCACTGCTCGCAGGGCTCGCCGCCCTCGACGCCGTCCGCGAGCTCACCACCGCCCCCGCCGGCCTCAAGTGGCCCAACGACCTGCTGCTCGGCGCGGAGCCCCGCAAGGTGGCCGGCATCCTGGCGGAGGTGGGCGACCACGGTCGTCCAGCGGTGGTCGTCGGCATCGGGATGAACGTCGTCGCCTCGCCCCCGGACCAGCCCGGCGCCACCTCGCTGGCCGCCGAGGGCGGCCCCGCCGATCGCACGGCCGTGCTCGTGGCGTTGCTCACTCACCTCTCCCGCCGTGAGGCCGAATGGCGTGAGGCCCGTGGCGATCCGGACGCCACCCGGCTGCGTGCCGACTACCGCGCCGGCTGCGCGAGCCTCGGGTCCGAGGTGCGGGTTGAGCTGCCCGGCGGGGCGGTGCTCACCGGGATCGCCGAGGACGTCGACCGCGACGGACGGCTGCTGCTCCTCGACGGGGCGGGCCACCGGCGGGCCGTCGCGGCAGGCGATGTCGTGCATCTGCGAAAGGCCGACTGAGCAGTACCGTGTGTTCGTGGCTTACCCGGACGAGCTGCTCGTCGAGGGCGAGCGGGTCGTGATGCACAAGCACCCGCACTGGAAGATGCTCGTCGTTCCCGTTCTCGTGCTGCTGTTGGTGGTGGCGATCGGGTCGTACCTCGCCGCACTGGCAGGCAGCCAGACGTGGGGCCACTGGGCCTGGCTGGCGCTCGCCGTGGTGGCGCTCGGGCTCGTCATCCGGTTCACGGTGGTGCCCGTTGTGCGCTGGCGCACCACGCACTTCGTGGTGACCACCCGCCGGGTGTTGGTTCGCGAGGGCGTGTTCACCCGCCGCGGGATCGACATCCCGTTGAAACGGATCAACAGCGTGCAGTTCCGGCACACGATCTTCGAGCGGATCGTCGGCTCCGGCACGCTGATCATCGAGTCGGCGTCCGACGAGCCGCTGGAGTTCGACGACGTTCCGGGCGTCGAGAAGGTGCACATGCTGCTGTACGACGAGCTGTCCGACATCTCTCCGGCCTAGCCCTCCTGGCCCCGCGGATTGCACGGATCGGCAAGACCTCTGCAGGAATCGGCACTTCCGCGTTCCGCCGGCCGCACAGACTGGCGGCAAGGAGCGAGGAGGGGGCGCGATGCGCGAGGAGATCGAGTTCGATGCCGAAGGCGTGACGCTGCGGGGGTGGTTCTACCCGCCGGAGAACGGTTCGGTGTCCGCGCCCTGCGTGGTGATGGCCCACGGGTGGGGCGGCACCACACAGCATTTCATCGACGATTTCGCGGACGTCTTCGCCGGGGCGGGGCTGGCGGTGCTGCTCTACGACCATCGCGGGTGGGGCCGCTCCGGCGTGGCGCCGGGGAAGCCCCGGAACGAGGCGGACCCGTGGGAGCAGATCCGCGACTACCAGCACGCGATCAGCCATGCGCAGAACCGGCCGGAGGTGAACGGCGCGCCCATCGGGGTGTGGGGATCGAGCTTCTCGGCCGGGCACGCCTTCGTGGTGGCCGCGATCGATCGTCGGGTGAAGGCGGTGGTCGGCCAGATGCCGTTCATCAGCGGCTCCCGCCAGTTCCAGGCGCTGGTCGGATTCACCATGGCAGCAGCCCAGGAGGCGTTCGCGGCGGACCGCCTGGCGCGGGCCCGAGGGGAGGCGCCCGCCGTGATCCCGCTGGTGGCGGAGGACCCCTCGGTGCAGGCGGGTCTCCCGGTCCCGTCGGCCTACGAGTACTTCTACGGTCCCGGCGGCGCGCTGGAACGCGATCCGGAGTGGACGAACGAGATCACCCTGCGCAGCGTCGAGCACCTGTCCGGCTACGAGCCGGGGTGGTACCTCCCGCGGATCTCCCCGACCCCGGTCCTGATGGTGGTCGCCCCGCACGACGGCCTCACCCTCGGCGAGTGGGCTTTCGAGGCCTACGAGACGGCGCTGCAACCCAAGAAGCTCGTGACCGTGCCCGGCGACCACTTCGCCGCCTACCGCGGCGCGGGCGCGGAGATCGCGAGCGGGGCCGCCCGCGACTGGTTCGTCGAGCATCTCCTGCCGTCCTGAACCAGCCGCTGCTCCGGCTGGAGAGGTGGCTCCGACCTGGAAGAACGGCTCCTCGACCGGACCAATCGGACGACTGTGCCGTTCGAGCGGCGTGTCGTTGACCTCACCGACCGGGCACGGGGAAGCTTGCGCGGATGAACGGTGGACGGACCCGTGCACTTCCGATGGTGATCCGTGATCCCGCGCTTCCCGACGAGGTCACGATCTACGAGGTCGGTGCGCGTGACGGGCTGCAGAACGAGGCGGCGGTGGTGCCCGTCGAGGTGAAGGCCGAGTTCCTGCAGCGGCTGGCCCGCGCGGGCCTCAAGGTGGTGGAGGCCACCAGCTTCGTGCACCCGCGCTGGGTGCCGCAGCTCGCCGACGCCGCCGACCTCCTGCGCACGATGGTGCGCGTCGACGGCGTCGACTACCCGGTGCTCGTGCCCAACGAGCGAGGGCTCGACCGCGCACTGGCGGCCGGGGTGCGCCACATCGCGATCTTCGCCAGCGCCACCGAGACGTTCGCGAAGCGCAACCTCAACCGCACGCTCGACGAGCAGTTCGCGATGTTCGCCCCGGTCGTCGAGCGGGCGCGGATGGAAGGGCTGCGGGTACGCGGCTACGTGTCGATGTGCTTCGGCGACCCATGGGAAGGTGCGGTCGCTCCGGCGCAGGTGGCCGCGGTGGGACGCAGGCTCGTCGAGATGGGCTGCCACCAGCTGTCGCTGGGCGACACGATCGGCACGGGCACCCCTGCGCACGTCGATGCCGTGCTCGACGCGTGCGCGGCAGACGGGGTGCGGATCCGGCAGATCGCGGTGCACTTCCACGACACCTACGGTCAGGCGCTGGCCAACACGCTGACCGCGCTGCGCCGTGGCGTCACCACCGTGGACGCGAGCGCCGGTGGCCTCGGCGGATGCCCCTACGCCGAGTCGGCAACCGGCAACCTGGCCACCGAGGACCTCGTCTGGATGCTCGACGGGATGGGCATCCGGCACGGGGTGGACCTCGACGCGCTCGTCGCCACGAGCACCTGGATGGCGGCGCAGCTCGGCCGTCCGTCGCCGTCGAACGTGGTGCGGGCGCTGGCGCACACCTGACCCTGCAGGGGGTGCCAACGGTGACAGCTATGCCTACGGTCGGTACGACGGTCCGACGATTGGAGTGCTCCGTGACCCGACTGCGTTTCGGCATCTTCCTGGCGCCGTTCCATCTCGCGGGCGAGAACCCGACCAGCGCGCTACAACGTGACCTGCGGCTCGTCGAGCACCTCGACCACCTCGGCTACGACGAGGCATGGATCGGCGAGCACCACTCCGCCGGTTCGGAGATCATCGCGTCACCGGAGATCTTCATCGCCGCCGCTGCCGAGCGCACCACACACATCAAGCTCGGCACCGGCGTGACGTCGCTGAGCTATCACAACCCGCTGTGGGTGGCCGAGCGCATGGTGCTGCTCGACCACCTGACCCGCGGCCGCACGATGCTCGGCGTCGGCCCGGGCTCGCTGCCCACCGACTCCGCGATGATCGGCCTGAACCCCACCGAGACGCGCGAGTTGCTCGAGGAGAACCTCGACATCGTCATGCGGCTGCTGCGCGGCGACGAACCGGTGAACGCGACCACCCGCACGCACACGCTGGTCGACGCCCGCCTGCAGCTGCGCCCGTACTCCGACCCGCTGTTCGACGTCGCGGTGGCCGCGGTGGCCTCGCCCACCGGGCCTCGGTTGGCAGGCCGGCACGGCATCGGGCTGCTCTCCATCGGCGCCACGCTGACCAAGGAGGGCTTCGACGCCCTGGCCCACCACTGGAACGTGATGGAGGAGCGGGCCGCCACGTTCGGCACGGAGGTCGACCGGAGCAAGTGGCGCCTGGTCGGGGTCATGCACGTCGCGGAGACCCGTGAGCAGGCCTACAAGGACGTCGAGCACGGCATCGAGAAGTGGTTCGAGTACTTCCAGAAGGTGGCGGCCTTCCCGCAGATGGCGGTGCAGGGCAACCGCGTCCGGGAGATGATCGACTTCATCAACGAGGCCGGGATCGGCGCTATCGGCACACCGGACGACGCAGCGGCCCAGGTGCAGAAGCTCGTGGACCAGTCGGGTGGTTTCGGGGCGATGCTGATGATGGCCCACGAGTGGGCCAACCCGGAGGCGACCCGTCGGTCCTACGAGCTCATCGCCCAGCACGTGATGCCGAGGTTCCAGGGCCAGGCCCAGCCCACACTGGACGCTCGGCGCCGCGCGGGCGAGGTGCGCGAAGGCCTTTCGGAACAGCAGAACATCGCCGTCGCGCACATGACGGAGAAGTACCAGAAGGAGCTCGCCGGCCGCGGATGACGCACGCGGCGATCGGTCAGGGCTCGCCCTGGACGGCGTCGACGGTGTCACGCGCGGCGAACATCCCGGTCAGCGTGCTGGTGTAGACCAGCTCGTCGCCGCGATGCAGGAGCGCCCGCAGCCGCACCAGGCCCACGCCGGGGCGGCTGCGGGAGCGCCGTGCGCCCAGCACCTCCACCGACGCGCGGAGCTCGTCGCCCGCGAAGACCGGCGCAGGCCACCGGATCTCCTCGCCGCCGGGTGACCCGACGGACGCGGCCCGGACGAGCAGACCGTCGACGTAGGCGCGCATCCAGATCGACGCGGTGAACCAGCCGGACGCCGCGAGGCCCCCGAAGATCGACGCGGCCCCCGCCGCCTCGTCGACGTGGAAGGGCTGCGGGTCGAACCGACGGGCGAACGCCAGCATCTCGTCCCGATCCACGACCGTCGTGCCCAGGTCGAAGGTCCGGCCCGGCGTGAAGTCCTCATAGGCCAGTTCCGTCACGGGGCGAGCTTCTCTCGTCCGATGATCGCCAGAGCGGCGTCGTGCACAGCACCGTTCGACGTGATCCCGTCCCCGCCGGAGGGTGTGGCGACCCCGCCGAGGTCGGTGAGTGCCCCGCCCGCCTCGACGAGGATCGGCATCAGCGCGGCCAGGTCCCATGTGTTCGCGAGGACGTCCACGGCTACGTCGATCACGCCCTCGGCGACCAGGCAGTGCTGCCAGAAGTCACCGAATGCGCGGCTCTCCCAGCACGCGTCGACGAGGCGCAGGTAGTGCTCGCGGCGTCCCAGCTCGTCGAACGTCCGGATGTCCGTTGTGGAGACGTACGCGTCGCCCAGGTCCGTCACACCGGAGACGGCGATGCGCCGCGGCTGCCCGCCCGGTGCGTCCGTGGTCCACGCGCCCTCTCCGCGGGCCGCCCACCACCGCCTGCCCAGCGCGGGAGCGCTGGCGACTCCGACGACCGGCTCACCGTCCACGGCGAGTGCGATCAGGCTGGCCCACACGGGCATACCGCGGGAGAAGTTCTTCGTGCCGTCGATCGGATCCAGCACCCAGCCGCGGCCGGACGGCGGCACGTCACCGCCGCGTTCCTCCCCGAGCACCGCGTCGCCGGGCCGTTCCGTGGAGATGGTTCGACGGATCGCGTCCTCGGCGGCGGTGTCGGCGTCGGTGACCGGTGTGCGGTCGGGCTTGCGCGTCACGCGCAGGTCCGCGGCGCGGAACCGGTCGAGGGTGATCGCGTCGGCGGTGTCGGCGAGGTGCAGGGCGAGCTCGAGATCGCTGTCCACGGACGAGAGCCTGCCTCACGCGCTCCTGACACCGTCGATCTGCTCCCGAAGCTTTAGCACTACCGGGCTAGTCGGCCCAAGAACATTTATGCCATTTTCGACGAAATGGGGGTTTTCGGGGCCGTGGCGCCATCGGTACCTGTGACATTGTCAGACCGTGCGTCAGTTTGCAGCCTAGACTGTATGTCGTGACCACCGTCCTGTTGGCCGAGGACGACGCCGCCATTGCCGAACCCTTGTCACGCGCGCTGCAGCGCGAGGGGTACGACGTGGACGTCGCCGTCGACGGCGTTGCCGCGCTCGACCGAGTGCGGCTCGGGCAGGTCGACCTGCTCGTCCTCGATCTGGGTTTACCCGGAATGGACGGGCTGGAGGTGTGCCGCCGCGTGCGGTTGGACGCACCTGACCTGCCTGTTCTCATGCTCACCGCGCGCACCGACGAAGTCGACTTCGTCGTCGGTCTCGATGCCGGCGCCGACGACTACGTCGGCAAACCGTTTCGGCTCGCCGAGCTGCTCGCCAGGGTGCGGGCGCTACTGAGGCGGCTCACTCCGGAGTCGGTGGAGGTGGGCGGCGTACGCATGGAGCTGTCCGGCCGCCGGGTGCTGGTCGACGGCGCCGAGGTGGGGCTCGCGAACAAGGAGTTCGAACTGCTGCGAGTGCTGTTGCTGCGTGCCGGCCAGGTCGTCACCCGCGAGGAGATTCTCCGCGAGGTATGGAACGACCCGGAGATGAAGACGTCGAAGACGCTCGACATGCACATGTCGTGGTTGCGCCGCAAGATCGGCGGTGAGCGCCGGATCGCAACTGTGCGCGGCGTCGGTTTCCGGTTCAACCACGACTGATCGGCTCGTTCGGTGCGCCGTCGCATCCTGCAGTCGACACTGCTCGTCGTCGCTATCACGGCACTCGTGCTCGGCGGGCCGCTGACGATCACCACCTGGCGGCTCGTCGAGGACTTCACCCGCGGTGAGCTCACGTCCAGCCTCGAACGGGTGGCCGGACGGCTGGACGCAACGATGTCCGGCGCGAACGGGGACCTCTCCGGCATCGACATGCGCGCACTCGAACTCGCGATCCCGGCGGGTGGCCGGCTCGTGCTGCAGCAGGCCGGGCAGCCGCCCCGGGTGATCGGGCCCGACCCCGGAGCGAACCCGGTGACGGAGACGATCCCCTTCGGACCGGGCGGGTCGATCACGCTCGAGGAGCCGCACCTCGTCCTACGGGCCGAGCAGGTTCAGGTCACGCTGGTCGTCGCGCTACTGGTGGTGCTGTCGGTGGCCACAGGGGCCGTGGTCGCCACCGTCACCGCCCGGCGGCTGGCGGAGCCGTTGCGCGGCGTCGCCGAACGGGCGGCGCGGCTCGGTGCCGGTGACTTCCGCTCGGCCCCTGAACGGCACGGCATCCCGGAGCTCGACGCGGTGTCCGACGTCCTCGACACCTCGGCCACGGCGCTGTCCGAACTGGTGCAGCGGGAGCGTGCGCTGGTCGGTGACGTGTCGCACCAGCTGCGCAGCCGGCTCACCGCGCTGCAGTTGCGGCTCGACGAGCTCGCCTCCCACCCCGACCCCAGCGCCCGCCGGGAGGCCCTCGCGGCCCTCGAGCAGGCCGAGCGGCTCTCCGGAGTGCTCGACGAGCTGCTGGAGGCCGCTCGTGCGGCCCGTGCGGCGGGAGCGCAGCTGCAGGACCTGCGGGAGGGCCTCAGCACCGTTGCCGACGAGTGGCGCCCCGCGCTGCGCGCCGCCGGGCGGTCGCTCAAGCTGAGGGTGCCTGCCGGGCTCCTGGCGAGGGTGACGCCGGCGCGGATCCGGGAGGCGGTCGGCGCGCTCGTCGAGAATGCGATCCAGCACGGCGCCGGCACCGTCACCCTCAGCGCCAGGGCGGCCGAGAACAGCCTGCTCATCGAGGTCAGCGACGCGGGTGCCGGCGTGCCGGAGGAACTGGTGCCCCACGTGTTCGACCGGGGCGTCTCGGTGGGGTCCTCCACAGGGCTGGGGCTCGCGCTCGCCCGTGCCCTCGTCGAAGCCGACGGGGGTCGACTCGAGCTGTCCCGGGCCCGTCCGCCGATGTTCACGATCTTCCTGCCGGTGGCGCGGGCCGACGACGTGGTCGGCGCTCCGCGCCCTGTGACCACCCCGCGCTGACCGCTTCGGGGAGCCCTCGGACGCTCAGGCTGCGGGCACCTTGCGGCGTGCGTTCTCGTCGGGGAAGACGTAGCGGCGGAAGGCCCACCAGCGGAACGCCATTCCCGCGAGTACGCCGATGATCTGGCCGCTCACGAAATCGGCGATCTCCTGGGTGACCAGGCTCACGCCGGGCACCTTGAGATCGAGTATGTACCGGGATATCGCCAGCGGGGCCGTGTAAACGGCGATACCGACACCGCTGATGATGAAGAAGAGCGCGGCCTCGTGATGACGGTCCCGCCCGCCGCGCGTGCGGAAAGACCACTCACGGTTCAGGACGTACGACACGATCGTCGCTACCAGCACCGAGATGACCTTGGCCGTGATCGGCTTGTCGGTGAGCACGGTGCTCTTGAGGAACAGGAAGATTGCTGTATCGATAACCCAGGTGCTGCCGCCGACCACCGCGAACTTCACGAGTTCGCGATGCTTCACAGCGGCGTCACGGTAGGGCTGCGGAATAGCGGCCAGCACCGACTCGACCAATGGCACCTGCTCGATCGTGCCAGATGCCAGTAGTCGGGCGCCCGCAGGTAGGCTTTCCGCATCGTGGACTCGCCCGACTTTCGCCCCCTTCCCGTCGTCGGCATGATCGGCGCCGGCCAACTGGCCCGTATGACGCACCAGGCCGCCATCGCCCTGGGCCAGTCGCTCCGTGTACTCGCGGAGCGCCCTGACGACCCCGCCGCACTGGTGTGTGCCGACGTGCGCGCCGGGGCTGCCACCGACCTGGCGGCCCTGCGCGAGTTCGCGCGCGGATGCGCAGCGGTCACCTTCGACCATGAGCAGGTGCCGCAGGAGAACCTGCGCGCGCTCGTCGATGCGGGGATCACCGTCCACCCGCACCCCGACGCGCTCCTGCACGCCCAGGACAAGCTGGTGATGCGACGCAGGCTCGAGGCGCTCGCCACCGTGCCGAGGTTCGCGGAGATCCGCGAGGCCGGCGACGTCGATCGGTTCGGCGCCGAGCACGGGTGGCCCGTGGTGCTCAAGGCCGTACGCGGCGGCTATGACGGGCGCGGAGTCTGGATGCTCGACGGTCCGGCGCCGGCCCAGGTCGACGAGCTGTTGGCCGCGGGCACGCCCTTGATGGCCGAGGAGGCCGTGCCGTTGCGCCGCGAGCTGGCCGCGCTGGTGGCGCGCTCGCCCTACGGGCAGGCAGCGGCATGGCCGGTGGTCGAGACGGTGCAGGAGGACGGCCAGTGCGTGCAGGTGCTGGCCCCGGCGCCGGGCCTGCCCGAGGACGTCGCCGTGGAGGCCCAGGAGCTCGCCCTGCGCATCGCGTCCGAGCTGGGCGTCACCGGCCTGCTGGCCGTCGAGCTGTTCGAGCGCACCGACGGTGTCCTGGTCGTCAACGAGCTGGCGATGCGGCCCCACAACTCGGGGCACTGGACGATCGAGGGCTCGCGCACGTCGCAGTTCGAGCAGCACGTTCGAGCGGTGCTCGACTATCCGCTCGGGGCCACCGCACCCACCGCTCCCGCGGTGGTGATGGCCAACGTTCTGGGTGCCGTGACGCCGCCCGCGATGAGCGTGGACGAGCGGCTGCACCACCTCCTCGCGCGGTTCCCCGACGTCAAGGTGCACCTGTACGGCAAGGCGGAGCGACCGGCACGCAAGGTCGGGCACGTCACGGCGCTGGGCACCGACATGGCGGAGGTGCGCCGCCGGGCCGGGCTCGCCGCGGCCTGGCTGTCCACGGCGGAGTGGCCCGACGGATGGTCGCCGCATGCCGGCGGCGCGATCGAACGAGAGGTGCAGCGTGTCTGAGCCGTTGGTCGGCGTGATCATGGGCAGCGACTCGGACTGGCCGGTGATGGAAGCCGCGGCCCTCGCCCTCGCCGAGTTCGAGGTGCCCTACGAGGTAGGCGTGTACTCCGCCCACCGCACTCCCCAGCGCATGCTCGACTACGCCGCGGCCGCGGCAGGCCGCGGGCTCCGGGTGGTGATCGCCGGGGCAGGCGGTGCCGCGCACCTGCCGGGGATGGTCGCGGCGGCCACCCCGCTGCCGGTGATCGGCGTGCCGGTGCCGCTCGCCCGGCTCGACGGACTCGACTCCCTGCTGTCGATTGTGCAGATGCCCGCCGGTGTTCCGGTGGCCACCGTGGCCGTCGGCGGCGCGCGCAACGCAGGCCTGCTGGCCGTGCGGATCCTTGCGGCGGGCGATCCCGCGCTGCTGGCCCGGATGGAGCGCTTCCAGGCCGAGCTGGCGGAGTCGGTGCTCGCGAAGGACACGGCTCTGCGCGCCTCCGTGGGGCATGGCTGACGCCACTCGAAATTGCGTGGCGAGCTGTTGCTCTTCACCCGTACTGTGGCGGTACACGTGAGAGGAGGTGGTCCAGCGTTGATTAGCTACAGGACTCGTGAGGTGGCTGTCCGCTAGCACCACAGGACACGTTCTCCGACGGCCAAGTGGAAGCCGGTGTGGTGCCGGCGAATTCCAGGCAGTCACCCGTGATCCCCGGGCCCGAGCTCGTCCAGCTCGGCTTGCGCACCCCCCTGGTGCGGCCCGGGGATCACGCATGTCCGGACCCCTCACGCTGCGCCTCGGCCGGCCCCGGCGAGCGGGTCATTCCGCCGGTGGTGTGGTCCGCTCCAGGCGCACCACCGCCTGCTCCAAGCGCTGAGTCACCTCGTGCAGGCCGTTCGATGGTTCTCCGGGGAGCATCTCGGCCACCTGGCGGAACCGGTGGAGGGAGGCCTCCATCCCGTCCTCCGGAGCCCCGTCGGCGAGCCAGGCCCGTAGCGCCAAATTGTGTGCCGCCACCACGGCCGCCCCGATGACCGCCGCGCGCAGGTCGCCGTCCGGGTCGCCGTCGAAGCGCAGGCGCAGGTAGCGCGTGAACATGCGGCGGTAGTGGTCGACGCTCGCCGACTCCCGGTCGCGCAGCACCGGGACGTCGTGGGTGAGCCGATAACGCTCCACCGACAGCTTCGGATCGTCAGCGTAGATGTCGAACACGGTCTCGCCTGCGCGCAGCGCGAGCGAGGTGGCGGGTTCGGTGGGGTGAGCCGTCTCGAAGATCTCCGCCACCCGGGCGAGCGCCGTCTCGTGATCGGGTGAGACCGCGTCCTCCTTGCTGCGGAAGTAGCGGAAGAACGTGCGCCGCCCTACTCCTGCTGCCGCGGCGATGTCGTCGACGGTCGTGTCCTCGTAGCCGCGCTCCCGGAACAGCTCGACGGCGGCCGCCACTAGGTCGCGGCGGACCTCGGCGCGTCCCTCGGGCGAGCGGCCCCGTCGGGTGGCGACAGTCATGGCACGCAGGGTAGCAATCGGGTTGATCGGTGGCACGCAGTGCCATTAGAATACCGCCCATGGACCCCCAGTTCGACACGTATCGGCTCAGCGATGAGCACGAGGCGCTCCGCGACGCCGTACGCGCGCTGGCGGAGAAGGAGATCGCCCCGTACGCCGCCGAGGTGGACGAGCAGGGCCGCTACCCGGTGGAAGCGCGCGCCGCGCTGGTCAAGGCCGGGTTCCAGGCCATCACGATCCCCGAGGAGTACGGCGGCCAGGGGGCCGACGAGCTCGCGGGCTGCATCGTGATCGAGGAGGTGGCCCGCGTCTGCGCGTCGTCGTCGCTGGTGCCTGCCGTCAACGGGCTGGGGCTCACCCCGATCCTGCTCTCGGCGTCCGACGAGCTGAAGAAGCAGGTGCTCCCGTCGATCGCCACCGGCGAGGCGATGATCAGCTACGCCCTCTCGGAGCGGGAGGCGGGCTCCGACGCCGCGTCGATGAAGACGCGCGCACGCCGCGACGGCGACTCGTGGGTGCTGAACGGCACCAAGGCCTGGATCACCAACGCGGGAGAGTCCACCTGGTACACGGTGATGGCGTCGACCGACCCGGAGCGCGGGGCCAACGGCATCTCGGCCTTCGTGGTGCACCGGGACGACCCGGGCTTCGAGGTGGGGCCCAAGGAGCGCAAGCTCGGCATCAGCGGCTCACCCACCCGGGAGATCTACTTCACCGACTGCCGGATCCCGGCCGACCGCATCATCGGCGCGGAGGGCACCGGTTTCAAGACGGCGCTGCGGACGCTGGACCACACCCGCCCCACGATCGGCGCGCAGGCCGTCGGCATCGCGCAGGGGGCGCTGGACGTCGCCATCGGGTACGTCAAGGAGCGCAAGCAGTTCGGCAGGCACCTCGCGGAGTTCCAGGGCCTCCAGTTCATGGTCGCCGACATGGCGATGAAGGTGGAGGCGGCCCGCCAGCTGGTCTACGTGGCGTCATCCCGAGCGGAGCGGGGCGAGGCGAACCTCGGCTTCATCTCGAGCGCGGCCAAGTGCCTGGCGTCCGACACCGCGATGAGCGTCACCACCGACGCCGTGCAACTGCTCGGCGGAGCCGGGTACACGAAGGACTTCCCCGTGGAACGCATGATGCGCGACGCGAAGATCACCCAGATCTACGAGGGCACCAACCAGATCCAGCGCCTGGTGATGGCCCGCGCCCTGCTCAAGGGGTAGATCGTCGATGTTGGCCGCGTAGCGCGGCTCGCCGGTTTCCATGATCAGGCCGCCGTCAGGCCGTCCGGGCTCTCACCGGTGGTCGGGGCGAAGACGCCGTCGATGGCCGTCCGGGCGGTTGGTAGCTGGACGGCACGGGGGCAGGCGGTCGAGCCCGCGCGAGTCACGTTCCCGAGCCGCTGGGGCATGTTCGCTGCCTGGGCCGGGCTGCTCATCCGTGGGCCGGTCGCTGTTCGTCACGACAATAGTCATAGAAGTGTTACTAACAGCACTCCTAGTGCTCCCACCTGGGCGGATGGCCCGGAGCTAGCGTCGGAGCCGTGCAGGTCCACGAGTACTCCGGTGAGGAGCTGGAAGACGTCGCCGGTGAACTCTTCATTCCGGTGATCGCCCGGGCTGGCCCCGACTATCGCGGGCGGGTGGCGGTGCACGAGCTGGGCGAGGCCCTGACCCTTACCCGTGTGCACTGGGGAGGGCCGCTGTCGACGGTCCGGACCGACCGGATGGCAGCGAGGGCGTCTGCGGACAACATGATGCTCTTCTCCGTACATCTGGCCGGCCGGGCCCGCTTCCACCAGAGTGACCGCTTCGCTGAGCCGACGATCGGTTCGGGGGTGCTGTCGGAGGCGCGCAGCCGGTGGGAATGGGCCACACCGACCGAGGGTCAGGGCCTGGCCTTGCGTTTCTCCCGCGAGCTGCTCCTGCTCCGCACCGCCGAGATCACCGAATGCTGTGCACGCGGCATGGACCCCGCAGCCGCGGCCATGCAGGTGCTGTCCGCCTACCTCATTCGGCTGCTCGACGTCGCCGACCGCCTCACCGGCCGGCAGCGACTCAATGCCGGGCGTTCCGCGGTCGATCTGCTCGCGATGGCGCTGTGGGACGTCACCCCCTCGGTGCCGGGCGGGGACGGCTCCGACGAGGTGTTGCTCGAGATGTTGCGGATGCACGTTCGAGAGCACCTGGCCGACCCGGACCTGCAGGTCGCGGAGCTGGCGCGGCGGCACCATGTGTCTGTGCGTCGGCTGTACACCTTGTTCGAGCGGATCGGGACCTCGCCCGGTGCGTACCTGCGCGAGCAGCGGCTGCTTGCGGCGCGGGCGATGTTGTCCGACCCGAGGTACGGCCGGTTCGGGGTATCGAGCATCGCGGCTGCCGTCGGGATCTTCGACCGCAGCACGTTCGAACGGGCGTTCCGGCGCCAGCACGGGACGTCGCCGGCCGGGTGGCGGCGTGAACACCTTCACGCCGGACCGATGCTGCAGGAAACGCATGGCGCCCCGCAGGAATCGCCGTAAGATCAGGCCGTCTCCAGGCCGGATGAGTGCAACCGGCAGCGCCCGACGATGACCAATGACAACCATGGTCGCCGCAGGTTAGAGCGCTTACAGCCATGATCGGCGCTGGTCGACCCAACCCCTGCTCAAGATCACCCAGATCTACGAGGGCACCAACCAGATCCAGCGCCTGGTGATGGCCCGAGCGCTGCTCAGGGACTAGACCACCGAACTCGTCGCCCGATCTCCGAGCGCGCCCCTGCCGCGATGAGTTCCGGCCGGGTCGCGGGTCTGTTCTGCGACCGTCGTAGTACGACGCTCCCCGGACGAGACACCACGGAGGACACCATGACGACCACGCCGGACGACCGAATCGTCGCGCTGCCCGGCCGGCCGCCCGTCGTCGACCTGGCCACCTGGCAGGCCGCCCGTGACGAGCTCTTGGTCCGCGAGAAGGCGTACACACGCGAGGGCGACGCACTCGCCGCGGCCCGCCGCAGGCTGCCGATGGTGGAGTTCGACGGGGCGGTCGAGGTCGTCGGCCCCGACGGCCCGGTGCCGTTCCTCGACCTGTTCCAGGGCCGCGACGAGCTCGTGGTCTACAACCACATGTGGTACGACGGCGCGCCGCACCAGGGTCAGTGCGAGGGCTGCACCACCACGGCATGGCACCTGAAGGACGCGGTCTACCTCAACGCACGTGGCGTCTCGTTCGCCGTCCTGACGACGGGTGCGTGGGGCGAGGTGGCCTCCTACGTCGAGTTCATGGGCTACAACGAGCCCTGGTACTCGGTGCGCGACGTGGACGCGCCCGTCGGCATCGACATGGGCCACATCGCCTGCTTCCTGCGCGACGGCGACCGCGTGTTCCTCACCTACTCCACGACGGGCCGTGGCAACGAGCGGGTCAACGGGTCCCTCGGCCTCCTCGACATGACGCCCTACGGCCGCGGCGAGGCGTGGGAGGACAACCCCGAGGGCTGGCCCGAGGGGCGGAACGCGTGCTGGTCCTGGCGCTCGGACGCCGACGGGAACTTCACCTGGGGCCCGACCAGCCGCCCCGTGCCGCAGTGGACCCGACCCGGCGCGACGCCCGTGGAGACCCTCGGCCGCAACGGCCACCACCACTGACGCGCCCGCCGCTACCTGCCCCGGACCCATTGGCAAAGCAGAGCGGTTCAACCACTTCGTGCTCGAGGAATGCCAGCTGGGCGCTACTGCTGGATCATCGATGCCGGCCCCGTAGTGCGCTTCGGGGCGGTGACTCGCCGGTCACGCCACCGCGCGGCGACCCGTGGATGGGTCGACGCGAGAACCACTGCCGACAGTGCCACGAGGATCGCGGTTTCGATCAGCTGGAACGCCCAGTACCGGAGGTCCGGTTGGGTGCGCACCGCGTAGCCGGTCACGCCCGCGTCGTGCAGACAGCGCAGGTACTCGTCGGCCTGGCCGCAGGCGGTGGTGTGGCGCTGGACGCCCTGGTCGTCGACCCAGTGGCGCTCGATCTGCCAGGTGCCTGCGACATCGGTGAGCCCGCCGTCCGGGCGGGTGGGATCGATCGACTGTCGCACGATCTCGGCGGGCAGGTAGTCCGGCCGGGCGATCGTCGCGAGCACGAACATCAGCACGGCGTAGCCGACGACCGCGACGATGGCCGCGGTCAGTCGACCGCCCGCGACGAGCCCGGTGCCGGCCGCGAGGGCGAAGGCCAGCAGCGCGTACGCGGCCGGGACGATCCCCGAGATCTCGAAGATCGGAGTCTCCAGCGGGCTGAACGAATAGGTGATCAGATCGAACGGGGCGTACGCCCACCCGGCCACGACGCCGAGCAGCACGGGGAGCACCGCGACGGGAACGCCGGTCACCAGCAGGTTGGTCGCCCACCACCGGGCGGGGGTGACGCCCTGGGTCAGGGCGAGGACGTAGGTCCTTTCGTCGATCTCGCGGTGGAACAACTCCACCCCGGCGAGCAGCCCGACCACAAGGGGTAGTGCCAGCAGTGCGAAGTGGCCCAGACTCCAGAACATGCCGTAGCCCGACGGCTGGTCCACGTCGAGCGCGGCCGCCGCGTCGCGCCGGCACGCCTCGGACAGCACGTCGAAGCACGTCTCGTCGACGCCGTGGGCGCGCATGTGGGCGAGGAAGGCGATCCGGCCGGCGACGAGCACGACGGCGACCACGGCCACCAGTCCGGCCACCGTCAGCAGGGCGGCGCGCTGGCGGCGCCAGACGAGCCAGATCATGCGGCACTCTCCGGTTCCCGCAGGTAGGCAAGGACGAGATCGTCGAGGGTCGGCCGCTCGGCACGGAACGCGGGTGGAGCCTCGGTACCGCAAACGAGCGCGGTGGTCTGCCGCCCCACCGTGGAAGCGTGGACGACTGCCGCGTCTGCGAGGTCGTCTCGGTTGGTGGCCGGTCCGGCCAGATGTCGGTGCCCGGCGAGAAGGTCGTCGATGGCACCGGAGAGGCGCACCCGGCCGTTGCGCAGGAGCACCAGATGGTCGCAGGAGTCCTCGAGGTCGGAGAGCACGTGCGAGGACATCAGCACGGTCATCCCGGTCTCGGTGGCCTCGGCGAGCAGGGCGCCCATCACCTGCCGGCGGGCCAGCGGGTCCAGCTCGGAGAGCGGCTCGTCCAGGAGCAGTAGCTCGGGCCGGCGGCCGAGCGCGACTGCGAGCGCGACCCGAGCCCGCTGTCCGGGGGAGAGCTCGCGGACGCGTTCTTCCGGGCCGATGCCTGCTTCGTCGATCAGGCGCACGGCGTACCCGGCGTCCCACCGGGCGCGGGAGTTGAGGGCTGCCGCCGCCCGCAGTACCTCGGCGACCCGGAACGTTCGGTACAGCGGCTTGTCCTGGGCCAGGAAGCTGGCCCCGGCGGGCATGCCGGTGCGTGCGGGGTCGGCGCCGAGGACGTCGATCGTGCCGGAGGTCGGGCGAAGCAGGCCGGTGGCGAGCATGAGCAGCGTCGTCTTGCCTGCGCCGTTCGGGCCGACCAGCGCCGACACGCGCCCGCGGGGCAGCTCGAGCGAGCAGTCGCGAAGTGCCCATCGACTGCGAAAACGCCTGCTCAACCCGTCGAGCCGCAGGGCGAAGCCCTCCGCCTCAGTCATCGGTCCTCTCCCTTCGGAAGTGTCGATCACGCACATCCGCGACCAGCGCGTCGATGTCCTCGCGGTCGAGGCCGGCCGCGGTGGCCCGCTCCATCCACTCCTCGAGGTCGCCCCGCAGCTGCTCGTGTGCTCCGGGCCTGGCGAGCGACCGCAGCACGAACGTGCCCGCGCCGGGGCGGGGTTCGACGAGCCCGTCACGTTCGAGCTCGCGGTAGGCCTTGAGGACGGTGTTCGGGTTCACCGCGGTCTGCGCCACGACGGCCTTGGCCGTCGGCAGCCGGTCGCCGGGCTGGAGCGTGCCGAGCCGCAGCGCCTGCTTCACCTGCGTGACGATCTGCAGGTACGTCGGCACTCCCGACCGCCGTTCGATCCGAAACTCCACCCGATCCACCCTCAAAGCACTAAGTAAGTAGTGGAATGATGGAGATCGTCGGGCGCCGAGTCAATCCCAGATGTAGTGGCGAACGGAGCAGCTGCTCGTCACGGTGGCGCGTCATGGACACAGGTCGCTGTTCGGGCACTGACAGAACAGCGACACGTGTCCATGTCGCCGGCTATGCCAGGCGCACCGTTGTGCGCTCCGTCGCCGCCCTGCGCTCCATCGCGTCCGCCGCCGGGTTCCTGACCTGAACCAGGGACGCCCCGGCCGCCAGCACCGCGAGCAGGCCGTTGCCCAGACCGTCGGTGGTCGACCACTCCAATGTGGACAGCACGCGGTCGGAGCCCGTGAGCCCGAGTGCTGCGGCGCGGGCGCGGGCGTCGGCGAGCACCTCCGCCACGGTGGCGCCGGCCAGGGCAGGGGTGTCGTCGGGGATCGGTTCCCACGAGACGAACTCGTCGCCGTGCAGCCGTACCTCGGTGGCGAAGTCGATCACGCCAGCCGGCAGCCCGGGAACACCCTTGCCGAAGGCGTCCAGCGAAAGCGCCACCACGCCGCCCGACGGGGCCGCGGCCAGCGCGAGATCGACGCGGTCGGCGTCGCACAGCACCCACTCCGCCTCGGTGGGCGCGTCGACGATCTCGGCACCGCACGACCACGCCCCCAGCAGCACCGCGGCCGTCTGCCAGTGCGCGGGGAGCAGGAGGGCCACCCGGGCGCCCGGCTCGACGTCGCACTCGTCATGGAGCAGGTTGGCCGTCTTTGCGGTCCAGTTGGCGGTGGTGGTGCCGGACAGCTCGATGCGCTCGCCCGTCGCGTCGTCGTAGAAGGTGATCAACGGCTGGGCGGCGGCCGCGCCGGAGCGCAGGGGGTCCAGCAGGGCTGCGGTGAGCGTCACGGGCACACCGTAGGTCAGTCGACGCAGGGCACGCCCGCTGCCGTGATCGGCGCGGCGGCACCCGAAGGAGCGGCGACCTGGCGGGCCTGGGCGTCGTCGGCCGCGGCAGGGAGCGTGGCCGGGTTGAAGTCGGCTCCGAGCAACACGGCCAGGTGGCCGGGCGTCACACCGCCCTCGCTCTGCACCGGGATGCCGCCCAGCTGGTCGGCCACCGCCTGCGCCGCCTCGCGGTCGGAGCCGGTGTAGCGGACCACGGAGGTGGGCGTCGGGCCGGTGTTGTCCACGGTGCCCGAGACGAAGCCGAGCTCGCGCATGCGGCGGGCGACCGCGGCGGCCATCCCCGTCAGACTCGAGCCGTTCTGCACGTCGACGACGTAGCGCGACGCGATCACGTCGACCCGGGCCGGTGGCAGGGGAGGCGCCTTCTGCTCCTCCTCGGCCGCGCGTTGTTGCTCCTCGATGCGCTGGTCGACGAACGTCTTCACCTCTGCCGGATTCACCAGCACGACGTCGCCACGTGAGTTCGACTCGGTTCCGGTGGTGGGGATGGTGAGGAACTCGATGTTCCCCGCTGCGATGTCGGACGCCTGCTGGGCGAAGCTGAGGAGATCCCAGCCGGAGTCGATGACCAGGGCCTGCTGGGCGGCGCTGATCAACGAGCTGAGCTTGCTCGGGTTGGCCAGCGTGCCGCTGGAGAGGATCTTGTCGGCGACCGCGGCGAGGAACACCTGCTGGCGGCGGATCCGCGACATGTCCCCTTCGGGCAGCCCGTGCCGTTGCCGGACGAACGCGAGCGCGGCGGCGCCGGAGATCGTCTGCGGCCCGGCCTGGAACCGGGCTCCGGAGAGCGGGTCGTTCACCGGCTCCTTGAGGCAGACGTCGACGCCGCCGATCGCCTCGGTGAGGTTGTAGAAGCCGAGCAGGTTGATCTCGGCGTAGTGGTCGACGTGCAGACCGGTGAGGTCCTCCACCGTCTGGATCAGCGTGCTGCGGCCCTTCTCGGACGACTGGGCGTCCACCTGCTTGGGGTCCTCGACTCCCTGGGCCACCAACTGCTGGGCCGCGAGCGCCTTCGTCGCCGGGTATGCGGCGTTGATCTTGTCCCGCTGGTAGCCCGGGATGTTGACGTAGCTGTCACGGGGAATGGAGAACGCCACCGCGGCGCCCCCGCCCTTCGGCACGTGCAGCAGGATGATCGTGTCGGAGTTGAGCACGCCGGAGTCGGGACCGCTGCTCAGAAGGCGCTGCAACGCAGGGGGCAGCGGGTTGCCCTGGGCGTCGGTGCGGCTGTCCACACCGACCAGCAGGATGTTGTCCGCGCCGTCGTCGTCGCCGCCCGCGATCACGTTGGTGGTGGTGATCCCGGCCGTGATGTCGCGGTAGAGGCCCCACGCGGTGCCGGTGAGCACCATGACCAGCACCGACGCCACGACGAGCACCAACTGGAGCCGCTGCTTCACCGTGCGCCGCGGCTTCGGGTCACGCGTGGCCACGGGCGGGCGCGTGCGCTTCGGGCGCGCGGTGCCCCAACCCGTCGCATCCGATCGGCTGGTAGGGCGTGCGGCGGAACCCCGGGGCGCGCCGCGTGTCCTGGCGGTCCCGGACGCCCCCGGCTCGGACGTCGTCCGACGCTCGGACGTCGCCCGGCGGCCGGACGCGTACCGCGCCGAGCGGTCCGAGCGGTCCCGGCGTGGTTCGTCCTGGCGGCGGACGGGGCGGTGCGGATTGCGGCGCGGACGGTCGTCGGAATTGCCCCGTCCTTGCACCTGTGCACCTCCGAAGGCCGCCACTGTCGGATCTCCTAGGGTGCAGCACGACGTGCGCTCGTCCGCTTCGGGCGGTGCGCGTGTCGCGGGTGAGCGTTATCGCGTCCACATTTGTCACGAAGGGTGGCCCCGGACGGCAGTCCGGGAGAAGAGGGGGCCCTCGTTGCCCGAACAGCTGTCGTTGTTGCTGCCCGTGTGGGCCGGTGACCAGCCCGACTTCCTCACCGAGGCGTTTCGCTCCTCAGTGGACGACCAGACCCGGCAGCCGGACGAGGTCGTGATCGTTCGTGACGGCCCCGTGCCCGCTGTGCTCGAGGAGCGGATCGCGAAGCTCGCCGTGACGAGTCCGGTGCCCGTGGAGGTGGTGGCGTTGGAGCGCAATGTCGGCCTCGGCCCCGCGCTCGACGCCGGCCTCGCGGCCTGCCGGTACCCGGTCGTCGCCCGGATGGACGCCGACGACATCTCCTTGCCGCACCGGTTCGCCGTGCAGATGCCGATCATCGAGGGCGGCGCGGACATCGTGGGCTCGGGCCTGCTGGAGTTCGGTGAGCACCCCGACGACGTCGTCGGCACCCGGACGCCTCCGACCGAGCCGAGGGACATCCGGACCCGTGCGCGGTTCGCCGTGCCGTTCAACCACCCCACTGTGGTCTACCGGCGTGCGCTGGTGCAGTCCGTCGGCGGTTACACCAACTTTCCGCTGATGGAGGACTACCTGCTCTGGGCGAAGATGATCGTCGCCGGAGCGCAGGTGGCCAACCTCGCGGAGCCCCTCGTGAAGTATCGCGTCGGGGCAGGCGCCTACGCACGGCGGGGCGGGCTGCGGCAGCTGCGCGTCGAGGTTGCCCTCCAGTGGCGGTTCCGCTCGATGGGGTTCACGACGGGGCGCCAGTTCGCGCGCAACCTCCTCGTGCGCGGGGGCTACCGGCTCGTCCCGGAGCGGGTTCGCCGGGTCGCCTATCGAAATGTGATCGCCACGTATCGAGGCTGATCATCGCCGGGTCGAAGTGGGATCATCGATCATTCGATCGAGGGGAGCCCGATGACCCAGTCGTCGTCGCCACCGTCCGAGCCCCTTTCCGCCGAAGGTTCCGCGCTGCTCGACGCGGGACGGCCGCTGGACGCCGTCGAGGTGCTGCGCCAGGGCGTGGCCGTCGGTGAGCCGTCCGCTCCCGACCTATTGGTCCGCGCCTACTTCGAGAGCGGCAGCTGGTACGCCGCCGCCGAGTGGCTGACCGTGGTGGTGGATCAGGGGGACGTGCGGTTCGCGGGCCGGCTCGGGGTGGCGCGGGCGGAGCTCGGTGATCGCGCAGGCGCGGAGAGCATGCTGCGGCTCGCAGTCGAGTCCGGCGAGGTCACCGCGGCCAACGATCTCGCGATCCTGCTCCGCGACGAGGGCAGGACCGGTGAGGCGGCGCAGGTGCTCGTCCAGGCCGCCGAGGCGGGGGACGAGCTGGCCTCGGCCAACCTCGTCGAGCTGCATCTCGAGGAAGAGGACCTGCCTGCGGCGCGGGAGGCCGCCGAGCGCTACGCCGACGAGACCCGCCCGGACACCCTCGTGGCGCTCGCCGACCTCCGGGCGCTGGAGGGCCGGACCGACGACGCCGACGGGTGGTACCGCAAGGCCGGGGAGCTCGGGGCGTTGCGTGCCCACATCGCGTACAGCCAGTTCCTCGTGGGGCAGGGCGATCCGGAGGGCGCCGAGCGGGAGCTGCGCGAGGCCGAGCAGCGCGAGGAGCCCGGCTGGGCCTACGCGCTCGGGCGATTCCTGCTGGACCAAGGCCGGCCGGACGAGGCGCGCGCCTACCTTCAGCTCGCGATCGACTCCGGTGACGCGGCGGCGCGGCAGGCGATGATCGAGCTCGACGGCGGCGACCAGGACGACTGAGGCGCACACCACCCGTTCCGGGCTTTGACCCGGCCGGTGGGGCGCGGCGGGCGCAGTGTCCGGCGCCACTAGGGTGCCGCCGTGGGCCGCGATCCGATCCGCGACGAGCCGAACCGTGGGGCGCTCGGCCGCTCCGGTCCGGGCGGCGACCCACAGCGGGCGTACGGCAACGGGCTGGCCGTGGTCACCGTCGCGCGCTCGATCTCTCCGGTCGTCGACGCCGGGACGCTCCGTGCGGCCACCGCCCGCCCGCTGCGCATCGTCGTGACCGTGGTGGGGGACGCGGCACCCGAGACCTCCGACGACGGGGTCGAGGTGCTGCGGCTCGCCGAGGACATCGGCCGGCCCGCCGCGATCAACCGCGCCGTCGCCGGGCTGGACGCCGCGATCGGCTGGGTCGTGATCAGCGACCCGGAGGTGCAGTGGGAGCCCGGCGCGCTGGACTCGTTGCTCGCGGCTGCCGCCCGGTATCCGCGAGCGGCGCTGCTCGGGCCGCGGCTCACCGACGCGACCGGCACCGTGGTGCCGTCGGCTGGCACGCTGCCCTCGGTCACGCAGGTGCTGCGCGACCGGATCCCGACCGCCGCGGGCTCCGGCAGGACGGGCTGGCTCTCCACGTCGTGCGTGCTGGTGCGCCGCTCCGCCTGGGATTCCGTGGACGGACTCGACGCCCGCTACCTCGGCGCCCCCGGGCCCGTCGACATGGCCGACGTCGACCTCGGCGACCGGCTGGGCCGCGCGGGCTGGCTGCTGGTGCACGTGCCCGGCGTCGTGATCACGGCAGGCGCCGGGATCCGCGGCGGGCACGACAATCTGGCGTCCCACGCTGACGGGCTGCACCGGTACGTGCACGAACGCGGCCCCGCCTCGGCCCGGCTGCTGCTGGCGCTCACCGATCGGGTGGTGGCGCTCACTGGCCGGGGCACATACCGAAACATCGCGAGTCGAATTCCCGAGAGCTGAAGACCGAGCTGTAACCGAGCTGTACGGAGCTGGAGGAGAGAACGCGTGCTGCAGGACGTCGAGGCCGTGGTGCTGGTCGGGGGCAAGGGAACACGGCTGCGGCCGCTAACGCTCTCAGCCCCCAAGCCCATGCTGCCAACGGCGGGCGTGCCGTTCCTGGCACACCTGCTGTCCCGGATCCGGGCCGCGGGTGTCGGGCGCGTCGTACTAGGCACCTCGTACCTCGCCGAGACGTTCTCCGAGCACTTCGGGGACGGGTCCGCACTCGGCCTCGAGATCGAGTACGTGGTGGAGAGCCACCCGCTGGGCACCGGTGGCGGCATCCGCAACGTCGCCAAGTACCTCACCACCGACAACGTCCTCGTCTTCAACGGTGACGTGCTCTGCGGCACCGACCTGCGCGCCGTCGTCAACACCCACCGTCGCAACGACGCCGACGTGACCCTGCACCTGGTGCGCGTGCAGGACCCCCGCGCCTACGGCTGCGTCCCCACCGACGAGTCGGGCTCGGTGCTGGACTTCCTCGAGAAGACCGAGGACCCGCCCACCGACCAGATCAACGCGGGCTGCTACGTCTTCCGCCGCTCGGTGATCGAGTCGATCCCCGAGGGACGCGCGGTGTCGGTGGAGCGCGAGACGTTCCCCGAGCTGCTCTCGGCGGGGGCGCAGGTCTTCGGGCACGTCGACAACGCCTACTGGCGGGACATGGGCACCCCGGCCGACCTGATCCACGGCTCGGCCGACTTGGTTCGCGGGGTCGCGCCCTCCGCAGCGTTGCCGGGGCCGACCGGCGAGTCGCTGGTGCTGGAGGGTGCCGAGGTCGATGACTCCGCGCTGGTCTTCGGCGGCACCACCGTCGGCCGGGGCGTCCGGATCGGGGCAGGTGCCCGCGTGGAAGGTGCCATGTTGTTCGATGGTGCTGTGGTGGGAGAAGGCGCGGTCGTCGAGCACGCCGTCATCGGCGCGGGTGCGCGGGTCGAGGAGGGCGCGCTGGTCAACGACACCGTCGTGGGGGACAGGGCGGTCGTCGGGGCCCATTGCGAGCTGCGCCGCGGCCTGCGGATCTGGCCGGACGTCGTGCTCCCACCGCATGGGTTGCGGTTCTCCCCGGATGTCTGATCACCCCGGGCCCGCAGGGGCCCGGGAGTGGCGCCCGGCCTACAGCCTCGACCTCTCGGGTGTGCTCGCCCCGCTCCGCCGCGGGCGGGGCGACCCCACCTGGCACTCGGTCGGCGAGGGTTCGGCGATCTGGCGCGCCTCCACCACTCCGGATGGACCGGCGACCATTCGTATGCATCGCCGCTCCGACGGCACCGTGGTGTGCGAGGCGTGGGGACCGGGTGCGCAGTGGTCGCTTGACGGTCTGCCCGCGCTGCTGGGCGTGCACGACAGACCGGAGGAGTTCGTCGCGCACCACCCGCTCGTCGCCGACGCCGCTCGGCGGATGCCGGGCCTGCGGTTCGGCGCGTCCATGCGGGTGTGGGACGTGCTCGTGCCCGCGGTGCTGGAACAGAAGGTGACGGGTGTGGAGGCGCGCCGGTCGTGGCGGGAGCTGTGCCGGCGCTTCGGCGACCCGGCTCCCGGCCCGGCCGCCGACGGGATGCGCGTGCCACCGACCCCGGCGCAGATCCGGGCGATCCCGGACTGGGAGTGGCATCGGGCGGGCGTCGACTCGGCGCGGCGGCGCGCCATCCTCGCGAGCGCGGCCGTCGCCCACCGCCTGGAGGCCGCGTGCGAGCTCGGCGGCGAGGCCGGCCGGGAGCTGTTGCGCAAGGTGCCGGGCATCGGGGTGTGGACGGCCGCCGAGGTGGCGCAGCGCGCCTGGGGCGACGCGGACGCCGTGAGCGTCGGGGATTTCCACATTCCCACGCTCGTCGGCTGGGCCCTCGTCGGGCGCCCGATCGACGACGCGGCGATGCTCGGCGTGCTCGCGCCCTACGCGCCGCAGCGCCAGCGGGCCGTGCGGTTCGTGGAGGTCTCGGGCTTCCGGCGACCGCGCTTCGGGCCGCGGTTCTCGCCGAAGGACTATCGCGCGATCTGAGCTTGACCTGGAGTCCGCTTTAACTCCTATCGTCCGAATCATGACGATTCTCGTGACCGGTGCCACCGGAAATGCAGGCCGCCACGTCGTCGCGCACCTGCTGCGTGCGGGGCAGCACGTGCGCGCTCTGACCAGGCACCCGCAAGACGCAGCGCTCCCCGCTGGGGTCGAGGTGGTGGGCGGTGACCTGACCGACCCCGACACCCTCGGCCCCGCCTTCGACGGCGTGACCGCTGTCCACCTGTTGACGGTCGGCGGTGACGACTACGCGACCCTGCGGACCGGTCCGGAGATCGCCGAGATCGCGCACAAGGCCGGCGTGCGCCGCGTCGCCCTGCTCTGGAACGGCGAGGACGGGCCCGTCGAGGAGGCCGTGGAGGCGAGCGGCCTGGAGTGGACGCGGCTGCAGCCCGTCGACTTCATGAGCAACGCACTCGGCTGGGCCACCTCGATCAGGGACGAGGGCGTGGTGCGGGAGCCGTTCGCGGCGGTGCCGCTCGCCGTGGTGCACGAGGCGGACGTTGGGGCGGTCGCGGCCACGGTGCTCGTCGATGACGGGCACGCCGGCCGGACGTACCGGATCACGGGTCCGGAGGCGCTCACCCCACCGCAGCGCGTGGCCGCCATCGCGCGGGCGATCGGTCGGCCGGTCGAGTTCGTCGAGCTGGCCGAGGCACAGGCTCGCGAGCGGTGGCGAGCTGCAGGCCACGCCGAGGAGCTGATCGAGCTCTTGGCAGCCTGGCAGTCGAACCCACCGGCGTCGGCCCGCGCGGCGACCGACACGGTGGAGCGCCTGACCGGCCGCCTGCCCCGGACGTTCACGGACTGGGCTGCCGAGCAAGCACCGGCGTTCGGGCGGTCCGTGTGAAGTCGTCCAGGCAGGACGCCGCGCCGGAGGGGCGATCTCCCCGCGTAGGCTCGTTCGGGTGAGAGTGACGGTGCTTGTCGGCGGCGTCGGCGGAGCCAGGTTCCTGCTCGGGGTGAAGGCGGCGCTGGGGTTGCCCGCGGTCGGCCCGGGAGAGTCGGAACACGAGATCACGGCTGTCGTGAACGTGGGCGACGACGTCTGGATGCACGGCCTGCGCATCTGTCCCGACCTGGACACATGCATGTACACGCTCGGTGGCGGCATCGACCCGGACCGCGGTTGGGGCCGCGCCGGGGAGACGTGGGCCGTGCGAGACGAGCTGGCCGCCTACGACGCGGATCCCTCGTGGTTCGGTCTGGGCGACCGCGACATCGCCACCCATTTGGTGCGCACCCGAATGCTGCGGGCAGGCTATTCGCTCTCGGACGTCGTTACGGCGCTGTGCCATCGCTGGCGGCCCGGCGTCACCCTGCTCCCGGCCACCGACGACCGCGTGGAGACGCACGTGGTGATCGACGACCCGGAGACGAGCCCCCAGGCCCGCAAGGCGATCCACTTCCAGGAGTGGTGGGTGCGCCACAAGGCCGAGCCGCACGCCCACGGCTTCGCATCGGTGGGTGCGGAGCAGGCGAGCGTGCTGCCCGCCGCCCGCGACGCGATCCTCGGTGCCGACGCCGTGCTGCTCGCGCCGTCGAACCCCGTGGTGAGCATCGGTGCCATGCTCGACGTACCCGGCGTCCGCGATGCGTTGCGCGACACGCAGGCGAAGATCGTCGGGCTCTCGCCGATCATCGGTGGCAGGCCGCTGCGCGGGATGGCCGATGCGTGCCTCACCGCGATCGGTGTGGAGACCACCGCGGATGCGGTCGGGCGCCACTACGGCGGTCGTGGCGAGGGCGGCCTGCTCGACGGCTGGCTCGTGCACACCGGCGACACCGCCGACGTGCCGGGTGCCGAGGTGCGATCGATCCCGCTGCTCATGACCGACGTCGACGCAACTGCGGAGATGGCGCGGCGCGCCCTGGAGCTGGCGGGTGCCGCAGTTGGCTGAGCTGCCGGTCGACCACGCCGCTCCCGACGCCATCACCATCCTGCCCGTCCGTGGGCTCCCGGAATTCCGGCCCGGCGACAACCTGGGTGCCGCCCTCGCGGCCGCGGCGCCCTGGATCGTCGACGGAGACGTCCTGGTGGTGACGTCGAAGGTCTTCTCCAAGGTCGAGGGCCGGCTCGTCCCCGCGCCCACCGACCCCGAGGCGCGCGACGCGCTGCGCCGGGAGCTCGTGGACGCCGAGACCGAGCGGGTGCTCGCGCGGCGCGGTCGCACCCTGATCGTCGCCGGCAAGCTCGGGATCGTGCAGGCCGCTGCCGGCATCGACGGTTCCAACGTGCGGCGCGACGAGCTCGCGCTCCTGCCGGCCGACCCCGACAGCAGCGCCGCCCAGCTGCGCGCCGAGCTGCGCCGGTTGCTCGGCGTCGACGTGGCGGTGGTGGTGACCGACACGATGGGCCGCAGCTGGCGGGTCGGGCAGACCGACGTCGCGATCGGCACCGCAGGTCTCGAGGCTGTGCACCGCTATGCGGGGGCCTCCGACTCCGAGGGCAACGAGCTGCTGGTCACCGAGGTCGCGATCGCCGACGAGGTGGCGGGGGCGGCCGACCTCGTGAAGGGCAAGCTGGGCGGCCTGCCGGTGGCCGTGGTGAGGGGGATGCGCCCGGTGGACGACGGATCCACCGCCCGTGACCTCGTCCGGCCACTCGACGAGGACATGTTCTACCTCGGCACCGAGGAAGCGATCGCCCAGGGCAGGCGCGAGGCGGTGTTGCTGCGTCGCAGCACCCGCGACTTCGCAGGCGGGCCCGTTGACGAGGCCGCGCTGCGGCGGGCCGTCGGCGCGGCCCTTACCGCCCCCGCGCCGCACCACAGCACCCCGTTCCGGTTCGCCTGGGTGCGCACACCCGCCCGGCGCGCCGCTCTGCTGGACGCGATGGCGGCGCGGTGGCATGAGCACCTGCACGCCGACGGGCGCCCGGCCGACGAGGTCGAGCGCCGGATGCGGCGCGGCGACCTGCTGCGCCGCGCGCCCGAACTCGTGCTGGCTTTCCGCACCGGCGAGGGCATGCACACCTACCCGGACGACGCCCGCCGCATCGGCGAACGCACGATGTTCACGGTGGCGGGAGGGGCGGCCGTGCAGTCGTTCCTGGTGGCGCTGGCCGCCGAAGGGCTGGCGTCGTGCTGGGTCGGATCCACGATCTTCGCTCCCGACGTCGTACGGGCCGCGCTGGATCTTCCGGCCGACTGGCAGCCCCTCGGTGCGGTCGCCGTCGGGATGCCGCTCGAGCCGTCGGCGCCCCGGCCGCCGCAGGATCCTGACGCCGGACTGGTCGAGTGGTAGCGGCGGCGACGGCCGCTGCTGAGCTACGCGCCTGGGCACCCGCGCAGGAGGGGCAGCGCGCGCTCCAGCACGCCCTGCTCGCGTTCCTCGCGGCACGACCCGACGACGCGTGCTCGCGCGCGTGCGTGCCGGGGCATCTGACGGCCTCGGCGCTGGTTCTGGACGCCGGCGGCGAGCGGACGCTGCTCACCCTGCACCCGCGGGTCGGGCGGTGGCTGCAGCTCGGCGGTCACTGCGAGGACGGCGACGTCTCGCTGCGGGACGCGGCGCTGCGCGAGGCGACGGAGGAGTCGGGCATCGAGGGGCTCCGCATCGACCAGGAGCCACTGCACGTGGACGTCCACCCGGTCACCTGCTCGCTCGGCGTGCCCACGCACCACCTCGACGTCCGGTACCTCGTGCGTGCGCCGGCGGGCGCGGTGGCGCGCGTCAGCGCCGAATCCGACGATCTGCGGTGGTGGCCGATCGATGCGCTGCCCGACGGCGCCGACACCGTGGCGACGATGGTCGCCCTCGCCCGCGAGCGTCGCACGGCGGTGGGCTGAGCGGGCCTGCTCCTGCCCTGGTCAGCGCCAGAAGAGCAGCTGGTCGTAGCCGTCGGCCGCGAGGCTGAAGTCGCCTCCGATCGCGGAGTAGACGGCACCGCCGACCTCGAAGAACAGCTGTGACACCCCGGGTACACCGATGATCAGAAGGAACAGCACGATCGGCGCCCATGGGCGAACCTGAGCCGCCAGCCGCCGCGCGGGCATGGACAGGAACGGTTCGAGCACCCCGAACCCGTCGAGACCGGGAATCGGGAGGATGTTCAGGACGAACGCGAGTACTTGGATCAAGGCGAGACAGGACAGGCCCACCGCGAGTCCGTAGCTCATCGGCGCGAGCGCGACAGCGGCGGTGAGTAACGCTCCGATCACGAGATTTATCGAGGGGCCCGCAAGTGACACCAAGCTCCGCATCGCGCGGGAGCGGATCGCGCCTTGCTCGATCCACACCGCGCCTCCCGGTAGCGGAATACCACCCAGCAGGAGGAAGACGATTGGGAGGACGAAGGACAGTCCGACATCCGTGTAGCGGCGGATGTCGAGCGTCAGATACCCCTTGTGGCGTACCGAGAGATCGCCGCCGCGGTAGGCGACGTACGCATGCCCGAACTCGTGCAGGCACAACGACACCGCCCAGCCACCCAGAACCAGAAGGACGACACCGGTGGTGAGCAGCACGGACGTGCCGGAGATCAGGATCTGCGGAGTACCGATCACAGTCAGTACAGCGCCCCCGATCGTCACGGCCAGGAGGAGTAGGAACCACGGGCTGACCGTCTTCGATACGTGGCGCACCGGACCATTGTGCTGATCGGACGACCGACCGGGTGGACTGCATCACCCGGACGGCAGCTTCAGCTTGCCAAGGCCGGACTAACAGCGCTGTACTTACATCGCTGTTATTCAGGGGTGGGGGACCGACGGATCCCCGCGGGCAGCCATTCGCCGGGGTGCGGGGAGGTAGGCGAGTGAACGTGATCACAGCCACGATGGAGCTGGTCGGGACTACGGCGGGTGTGCCGTTCCCGGCTCTCGATCCGTTCGGAGAGGCGGTTGTATCTCTCGGCGAGGAGGAGGCCGAGGAGCAGGATTGGCAAGAGCGCGCTCTCTGCGCGCAGACCGATCCGGAGGCGTTCTTCCCCGAGAAGGGCGGCTCCACACGAGAGGCCAAGCGGATCTGCTCGGGATGCGAGGTGCGGGCCGAGTGCCTGGAGTACGCACTCGCCCACGACGAGCGTTTCGGGATCTGGGGCGGTCTCTCCGAGCGTGAGCGGCGCAGGCTGCGCCGCGCCGCTGTCTGAGCCCCGCACGGTCCCCGGCCTCGTCGGACCGGAGAAGCCGCCCTCAGCACCCTGAACAGCATCGCCGGCGCGAGCAGCCGTCCGTGCGCCGGATCCGTCACCGAGGTGACGCGGAACCGGGTGGGGTAGTCGATCGGCCGGCAGCTCCGGGCGAGCGCCGGGCACCGTGTCGGACACCGGCGGGGTCGCTGCCCAGGGGGAGGGGCAGCGCCCGCCGGTTGAGTTTCGACGATCGATAAGAGCCGCGGGAAGTTCGGGGATGTTCCCGGAGCGGGCACCGCGAAGTCGTTTCTTGATCATTGTTTGTGGACCGGGGCCTGTGCGTTGTGCGGGCGTTCGCCCCGAAATGACGATCACGCGCTCCCGGCGCTACTCGGCGCCGCCGTCCACCGCGTCGGGCTCGATGTTCAGGTACTCCGCCACCTGCTCCACGAGCACCTCGTGCAGCAGATCGGCCAGGTCTGCTCCGCCACGGGCCCGCGCCTCCAGAGGGCGCCGGTAGAGCACGATCCGTGCGCGTGACGGGAGGCCCTCGGGGTCGACGCCCGCCGGCACCAGCTGGGCGAGCGGCACCCCGACGTCGGACAGCACGCCCTGCCCCCAGACCACTTCGTCGGGGGACGTCACGTCGACCTCCGGCACCTCGTCCACAGCGAGGTCGAGCTCGGCGAGCTCGGTGCCCCAGCGCAGCTCGATCGGTTCGAGCGCCTCCAGCACCAGTGCGTCGAACTTCTCGGCCCGGGTGCGTGAGGCCGGGGTGGTGGCCGGGTACATCAGCCCACGCAACCCGCGCCCGCGCCGGTCCCGCCGACGGGGTGAGCGGCGCAGCGTGCGTCGCGCTGTGGTCACCCGCGCGATCCTACGGCTCCGGGCGCCGGCCGCCAGCGACGTCCGCGCGTCGCGGTGGGATCAAGGACCGTCGAAGCGCTATCGTCAGAGGCGTGCTGAGTGTGCGGCGGTGTTCGCGGACCGGGTGCACCGAGCTCGCGGTGGCCACGCTCACCTACGTCTACGCCGACTCCACGGCGGTCGTGGGCCCGTTGGCCACCCAGGCCGAGCCACATTCATACGATTTGTGTACGAAGCACGCCCACCGCCTAACCGCGCCGCGCGGCTGGGAGGTCGTGCGATTCGAGGGCGAGTTCGCCCCGCCACAGCCCAGCAACGACGACCTCACGGCACTGGCCGAGGCCGTGCGGGAGGCCGGCCGGGTGGACCGTCCGGTCGACGCCGTCCCTACCACAGGCACCGGGCGGCGCGGCCATCTGCGCGTCCTCCCCGGACCGGTGGAGGACTGAACGCGCCCGGGCGACTGCCTGCGCCCCTCGCGCAGAGCCCGCTAGGGTCTCCCCCCGTGGCAGCTGACCTGTCGGCCATCGTGAAGGCCTACGACATCCGCGGCGTTGTCGGTGACCAGCTCGACGGCCCGACCGTCCGGGACATCGGCGCCGCCATGGCGTCCCTCATGCGTGCAGAAGGCGCGAGCGGTGTCGTGATCGGCCACGACATGCGTGCGAGCTCCCCCGAGCTGGCGGCCGCGTTCGCCGAGGGTGTGACGGCACAGGGTCTCGACGTCGTCTCCATCGGCCTGGCCAGCACCGACATGCTCTACTTCGCCTCCGGCACGCTCGACCTTCCGGGCGCGATGTTCACCGCGAGCCACAACCCGGCCAGATACAACGGCATCAAGCTGTGCCGCGCCGGTGCCGTGCCGATCGGCCAGGACACCGGGCTCGCCGCCATCCGGCAGGCCGTCGAGGCCGGGGTGCCGGCCGGCCCAGGGGGCGGCAGCATCACCGAGCGCGACGACCTGCTCGCCGGGTACGCCGAGTACCTGCGCGGGCTCGTCGATCTGTCGGGCAGCCGTCGGTTGCGGGTCGTGGTCGACGCCGGCAACGGAATGGGCGGCTTCACGGTGCCCGCCGTGCTGGCGCCGCTGCCGTTCGACGTGGTGCCGATGTACTTCGAGCTCGACGGCACGTTCCCGAACCACGAGGCCAACCCGCTCGACCCGGCCAACCTCGTGGACCTGCAGAAGCGGGTCGTGGAGGAGGGGGCCGACATCGGGCTCGCCTTCGACGGCGACGCCGACCGCTGCTTCGTGGTCGACGAGCTCGGCGATCCCGTCAGCCCGAGCGCCATCACGGGGCTGGTGGCCGTCCGCGAGCTCGCCAAGGCGCCGGGCTCCGCGGTGATCCACAACCTCATCACGTCCCGGGCCGTGCCCGAGCTCGTCGCCGAGCACGGGGGCCGGGCGGTCCGCACCCGCGTGGGCCATTCGTTCATCAAGCAGACGATGGCGGAGACCGGTGCGGTGTTCGGTGGGGAGCACTCGGCCCACTACTACTTCCGGGAGTTCTGGAACGCCGACTCCGGCATGCTCGCCGCACTGCACGTCCTGGCCGCGCTGGGCGAGGACGAGCGCCCGATCTCGCAGCTGATGTCCGCCTACGAGCGGTACGCCGCGTCCGGTGAGGTCAACTCCACGGTCGCCGACCAGGCCGCGAGCATCGCCGCCATCAAGCAGCGCTACTCCGATCGGGACGGCGTCGAGTTCGACGAGCTCGACGGGCTCACCGTCGCACTTCCCGACGGATCCTGGTTCAACGTGCGCGCTTCCAACACCGAGCCGTTGCTGCGGCTCAACGTCGAGGCGGCCGACGATGTCGCCGTCGCCGTCCTGCGTGACGAGGTCCTCTCGGTCATCCGCGCATAGCGAGCTCCTCCGGGGGCACAAAATGGCTGTCGGATGGACCCGGCGCTCCGCGCTTCGCCCTGGCAGCATCGCGGGGTACGGATCTGCCCGCGGAGCCGTCCCGCAGAGAAAGAGGAAGACCGTGGCCGTAGAGCTCGACCCCCAGCTGATGGACATCCTGGCCTGCCCGTCCGACGACCACGCGCCGTTGCGGGCAGGCACTCCCGGTGACCCCTCTGCCGACGTGCTCACCTGCACGTCATGCGGCCGGGGTTTCCCGGTGGTCGACGGCGTGCCGGTGCTGCTGCTCGACGAGGCGATCATGCCGGCCGACCCCCCTGATTCCGGCGTGGTCGGCGTGTGACGGTGCTCGACGACATCCTGCTCGCCGATCCGCGGGCGCTCACGGCTCTCGACACGGGAGGCGTGCTGCGTGGTGCCGCCACGGCGGGCGCACAGGTCCGATCAGCAGCGCAGGGCGCGGCCGACGCCAGGGTCGGCGACCTCGCAGGCGTGCGTCCGCGGGCGCTGGTGCTCGTGCGCAGGCCGGGTGCCTCCGGCCCGGCCGCGGGGCTGCTCACCGCCGTGCTCGGCCCGTCATCTCCGGTTCCGGTCGTCGTGGTGGACACCGTGCCGTCCTGGATCGGACCGCTCGACGTGGTGGTCGCCCACACGGCCGACGCCGACGACGTCGAGCTCGCCGACGGCGTGGCGTTCGCGGTGCGCCGGGGTGCGGAGGTCGTGCTCTCCGCGCCCACGGACGGCCCGGTCGCCTCGGCCGGAGCGGGTCGCGCCCGGCTGGTCGAGCAGCGCATCCCCGTTCCTCCGGGGCTCGACCTTCCGCGTGCGCTGGCCGTCGGGCTCGTGGTGGTGGGTTCCCTCGGACTGCTCTCCAGCCCGCTGGACCCAGGTCTCGACGCGCTGGCCGACCAGCTCGACACCGAGGCGGAACGCAACCAGCCGGCCCACGAGCCGTTCATGAACCCCGCGAAGTCACTCGCGCTGCGTCTCGCCGACCGCACTCCGCTGTTGTGGGGCACCGACCCACTCGGTGCGGCTGCTGCCGTCCACGCGGCCGGTGCGCTGGCCACGCACGCCGGTGTGGTGGCTCACGCCGACGAGGTCGGCCGGGCCGCCACCGCCACCGGCCTGCTCCGCGCGCTCGACCACGCGGCCAGGGAGTCGGATGTGTTCCACGACCCGTTCGACGACCCGGACGGTGGCGCGGAGGCACCCCCGCCGCGACTGGTTCTGCTCGCCACCGGCGAGGAGGACCCTGGTCAGGTGACGCTCCGCCGTGCCGGCCGCATGTGGCAGTCGGCCGACGTCGTGCACCCGGTGGACGAGATCGCCCGCGGCGTGCCGCACGCACCGTTGTTGAGGGCCGGCCTCCTCGCGTCGCGTTTCGACGTGGCAGCGGTGTACCTCGGGCTGGCCACCCGCTCGATCGATCCGGGGCACCTTTCCACCGGTGCCGGACGTGAGGAGAGCTGACGAGACCGTGGAGCTGCTGGACAACCCGGTACGGGCCTATGCGTGGGGCTCACGAACGGTGATCGCCGAGCTTCTTGGCCAGGAAGTGCCGTCTCCACATCCGCAGGCCGAGCTCTGGTTCGGCGCGCACCCGGCCGATCCGTCGCGACTGGTGCACGAGGACGGTTCGCACACGTCCCTCCTCGACGCCCTCCGCGCCGACCCGGAGCGCCTACTCGGCACGGACCGCAGCGGTCACTGGGACGCCACGCTGCCGTTCCTGCTCAAGGTGCTCGCGGCCGACGAACCGCTCTCCCTTCAGGCGCACCCGAGCATCGAGCAGGCGCGCACGGGCTTCGCGCACGAGGACGCCGCAGGCATCCCGCGCGACGCCGCCGACCGCAACTACCGGGACGCCAACCACAAGCCCGAGCTGATCTGCGCGCTCACCGAGTTCCACGCTCTCGTCGGGTTCCGCACGCCGGAGGCCACGGTGCGGCTGCTCCGCGAGCTCGAGGTTCCGGAGCTGGCGGGGCACGCCGAGCTGCTCGCCGCGCAGCCCGACCAGGACGGCCTCCGGGCGCTGTTCACCACGTGGATCACCCTGCCCCAGTCGATGCTCGACACGCTGGTCCCTGCGCTGCAGGACGGCTGTATCCGGCTGGCCGGCACCGGGGGCGAGTTCCACGCCGAGGCACGCACGGTGCTCGAGCTCTCGGAGCGCTACCCGGGGGATGCCGGTGTGCTGGCAGCGCTGCTGCTCAACCGCGTCACGCTGGCGCCGGGCGAGGCGCTGTACCTGCCCGCCGGGAACCTGCACGCCTACCTGTCGGGCGCCGGGATCGAGCTGATGGCCAACTCCGACAACGTCCTGCGCGGCGGCCTCACCCCCAAGCACGTGGACGTGCCCGAGCTGCTCCGGGTGCTCGACTTCGCGGCCGAGCCGCCGCCGGTGCTCACGGGCGAGCCCGACGGCGGATGGATCCGCTACGACACTCCCGCGAAGGAGTTCCTCCTGCGCCGCCTGGCCGACGGGGACGGCGGCGCGGTGGTGGCGGTGCCCGACGGCGGTCCGCGGATTCTGCTGTGCACGGCGGGTTCGGCCTGCGTGCGCGCGCCCGGCACCGAGCTGAAGATCACCCGTGGCGGGTCGCTGTGGCTCGCGGCCAACGAGACGGCGCTGTCCGTGCAGCCACTGGTGGAAGGCACCCAGCTCTTCCTCGCGAGCGACGGCCTGGGCTAGGAGCGCGCTGAACGCACGGCACTGCCGTAGGTGAGCCTGCGCAGCAGGGTCTCTGCGGGTCCGGGCCGGCCGAGGCGGTGCAGCAGGTCGGCGGCCACCACAGTGAGCGCCCACACCGCGAGCCCGACGGCGGCAGCGGCGGCCACCCCGAGCCGCCCACCGAGGTCGGCCAGGTACGGCTCGAACAGCACCAGCCAGGCGACGGACTGCGCCAGGTAGCAGCTCATCGAGCGTTGTCCACAGGCACGCAGAGCGGTGACGATGCGCCCATCGCGCCGGTGCTGCTGGGCCGTCCGGCCGAGCCGGGCGGCCACGACGCCGATCAGGGCGGCGTACCCCAGCCCGCCCGCGTACCCGGTGGCGGTGTGCAGCGCCCCGGCGGCGAGGAGGAGCCCGCCCACCGGCTGCCACTGTCCGGTCGTCACCAGCATCTGGGGTAGCGCACCGACGACCGCGACCGCGATGCCGACCGCGGCGATACGGCTCAGCAGCCGCCTGTGTCGCTCGGGCTCGTCGAGCAGGTGGCGCCGGGCGGCCCATACGCCGACGAGTACGGGGCCCGCCGCCATCACCGCGTTCAGCAGCGTGAGCACCGGGAACGACGCCACGCGGATGGCCGCGGAGAGCAACGGGTCAACAGGTGTTCCCGCTGAGTCCGGGAAGGGCACGGTCAGCACCGCGCCGTAGACCAGGGCACCCACCACGCCGGCTACGCACGCGACGGTCAGCAGCCGTGCGTCCCGCCACCGCAGGGCACCGACCAGGCAGACGGCGAGCAGTCCGTATGAGGCGAGGATGTCGCCGGGGAACAGCAGCAGGACGTGGGCGAACCCGAAGAGCACCAGCCAGCCGCCCCTGCGGCGGAGCACGCTGCGTGCCTGCTCCCACCCACCGTTTGCCGTCTGCCGGCGCAGGATGTGCACCATCCCGTAGCCGAACAGGGCGGCGAACATCGGGTAGCCCCTGCTGTCCACGAACAACGTCAGCGCCGTCTGTGCCGCCGCGTCCACGGCGTTCGTCAGCGGGCCACTGCCGCGGGCCAGCACCTGCGCGTGCGCCAGCGCGATCAACGCCAGCATCGCCCCGCGGCCGAGATCGGGGGCGAGGGCCCGAGCCCGAGCAGTGGGCGGTGGTAGCGATCCGGTCGTCGACATTCGAGCCCTCCCCCTCTTTAAGCTACGGATGCGTAGCTTATGGCGAGAAGATAAGCTACGGATCCGTAGCTGGGCAAGGGTGATCGTGAGGGGACGATGGGCGGGCGGACGCGCAGGCGGGGGGACGCGCTGCTCGCCGTCGTCCACCAGGCCGTGCTCGACGAGCTCGACGAGGTCGGCCTCGGCCGGTTGACCATGGAGGGGATCGCCCGTCGCGCCGAGACGGCGAAGACCTCGCTGTACCGGCGCTGGCCGAGCCCCGAGGAACTGTTGCTGGACGCGATCGCGGCCGCCTATCCGGTGGAGGTGCCCTCGCCCGCGGCCGACGATCTGCGCGGCGATCTGATCCGCGCCCTCGAGCTGATGATCGCGTGGTCACGCCATCCCACGGCGCGCGCTGTGCAGGCCGTCCTCGCCGAGCGCCACCGCCATCCCGCGCTCGTCGACGCCCTCTACTCCCGCGTGTTCGAACCGGCCGGTCGCCGATTCACCGCCACCGTGCTGCATCATTACGCCGAGGTCGGTCAGCTCGATCCCGGCCTGATCACGCCCGTGGTGGAGGACATCGGCGAGGCATTGGTGATGAAGCACGCGATCGACACCGGGGAAGAACCGACGTCCCAGCGCCTCGCCGAAATCGTCGATCAGGCGATCCTGCCCGCGGTTCATGGGTCCCCGACAAGACGCTAGGGTCCGGGCCGCATCGGGCCGTGGGTCGAGGAGAGTGCAGTGGCAGCGAGTGGTGGAACCCGGGCGATCGTGGCGGCGCTGCTCGCCAACGCGGGAATCGCGATCGCCAAGTTCATCGGCTTCCTGGTCACAGGGTCGTCCTCCATGCTGGCCGAGGCTGTGCACTCGGTCGCCGACACGTCCAACCAGGGGTTGCTGCTGCTAGGTGGCCGCACCGCGCGGCGCGCGGCCACCCCGGAGCATCCGTTCGGGTACGGCCGCGACCGGTACTTCTACTCGTTCGTCGTGGCGCTGCTGCTCTTCACGCTGGGCTCGGTGTTCGCCCTCTACGAGGGCATCCACAAGCTGGAGTCGCACGAGCCGCTCACGTCGCCGCTGGTCGCCGTCGTGATCCTGGTCGTCGCGATCGGTCTGGAGTCGTTCTCGTTCCGCACCGCGATCCATGAGTCCCGGCCCCTCAAGGGCTCGGGTACGTGGTGGCAGTTCATCCGTCAGTCGAAGGTGCCCGAGCTTCCTGTCGTGCTGCTCGAGGACCTCGGCGCGCTCGTCGGCCTGGTGCTCGCGCTCCTCGGTGTCGGACTCACCGTGCTCACGGGCGACTCGGTGTTCGACGCGCTCGGCACCATCTGCATCGGCGTGCTGCTCGGCGTCATCGCCATCATCTTGATCATCGAGATGAAGAGCCTGCTCGTCGGGGAGGGCGCCACCCCGCCGGTGCTCGCGAAGATCGTCTCGGCGCTCGAGGCCGGTGGTGTCGAGCGCGTCATCCACATCAAGACCCAGTACCTCGGGCCCGAGGAGCTGCTCGTCGCCGCGAAGATCGCGCTGCCCCCGGGCCTGCCCCTCGAGCAGGTCGCCCGCAGCATCGACGGGGCCGAGCAACGCATCCGGGAAGCGGTGCCGGAGGCCCGGGTCATCTACCTCGAACCGGACCTCGACCGCACCCCTGTGGCGGGCTGACCGGATCGGCGCCGAGCGAGCGTCCGCGGCGCCGATTCGGCCGCTACGAGCGCCAGCACGATCCACACGGCGATCGACACGCGTATCGCGTTCGCCGGGTGGTCGGCCAGGCTCATCACCGCGAACCCGGCCAGCCCCGCCCCGGCGGCAACGGCCGTGGCCGATCCCGCCAGGGCGGCCCGGCGGGTGACGATCGCTGTGCCCACGGTGATCGCCAGCACGGCCACGAGTCCGGGTACGCCGGCCTCGACCGCCCAGTTGAGCCAGAGGTTGTGGGCGTGCTGGAACGCCTCGTCACCGGCGATCGCCGCGTCGAGCAGCGCTCCCGCCCGGCCCGGCCCTACGCCCAGCGGGTGCTGTGCCACCAGTCCGACCGCGGCCGTCCAGACGTCGGCGCGCACCCCGACGGAGAGCGCGGGGGCCAGCAGGAGCAGACCGGCCGCGACCACGCCGCCCACCCCGAGGAGGACGACGACCGCCCGGCCCGGCCGCAGCCTCCCGCCGATCGGGAAAGCGCGACCGTGTCCGCGCCGGAGCACGACGAACACGGCGGCTCCGGCCACCGCGGCGACGATGCCGCCTCGGGAGGCCGTCAGCAGCACGGCCGCGTATCCGACCACGACGAGCGCCGTACCCACCAGCCGGGACGTCCGGTCGGCGAGCTGGGCCGCACCCGCCGCGGCCACGGGCAGGAGCAGCACGAGGAACGCCGCCAGCAGGTTCGGGTTGGAGAAGGTGCCGACCGCGCGGATCACGGCGTCCGGACCACAGACGTCGGCCGAGCCGTCGATGGCGCCACGGCAGAACCCGGTGGCGGTTCCGGCGGCCGCCTGCCTGGCTGCGACGGTTCCGGCCACGGCCACCCCGACGAGCGCCAGCAGGCCGAAGGCCGGGCCGGCGTCGGGAACGGACCGGCGAACGCCGACCACCAGGTAGTACGCCGCCACCGCAGTGAGCACCCCACGCCACGCGGCCCACGGCTGTCCGGCCAGCACGGTGCCCAGGGCAGCAGCCAGCAGAAGAGCGCCGATCGCGGGATCCAGCGGGGTTCGCCACTGTCCGGGACGCAATCCCGCGACCGCGGCGGCGACGAGCCCGGCGCCCAGTACCAGCCGGACGGGAGTCAGTACCCATACCACCGGCTCGTCGGGCAGCAGGTCCGCCGTGGCCTCCAGCAGCACGGCGGCCATGCACAGCACCGCGACCGTCCGACCTGCTGTGACCCGCCTCTCTCCGGGACGATCCACGCGAACCGTCATCAGCGGGGTGGTGCTCGGATCCGACACAGGTGCGCTCACGGTCCGGTTTCTCCCGCATGCGGATGTCGGTTCCGCTGCGGCAGCGTGGCGCCCACGAGTCGTTCTTGTGATCTCCTCGGCAGGGCGTGGCTGCCTGCAGTGTTTCGGGTCGACCTCCCTGGGCTACGTAGCGTCCATGGCCGTGCGGGACAGGCAACGCGGGATCATGCGGACCAAGTCCGTAGAACAGTCCATTGCCGACACTGACGAGCCCGGCAGCCGACTACGAAGAGACCTCGGCACCTGGGACCTGATCGTCTTCGGCGTGGCCGTGGTGGTCGGGGCGGGCATCTTCACCCTCTCCGCCAGTACCGCAGGGGACGTCGCGGGGCCCTCCGTGTCGCTGGCGTTCGTTCTCGCCGCGATCGCCTGCGGGCTCGCCGCCCTGTGCTACGCCGAGTTCGCCTCCACCGTGCCGGTGGCAGGCAGCGCCTACACCTTCTCGTACGCCACGTTCGGTGAGTTCATCGCCTGGATCATCGGCTGGGACCTGGTGCTCGAGTTCGCAGTCGGCTCCGCGGTCGTGGCCAAGGGCTGGTCGGAGTACCTGGCGAACGTGCTGGGGCTCCTGGGGGCCGACGTCAGTACCGAGATACACCTCGGCCCGGTCGCGCTGGACTGGGGCGCGCTGCTCCTCATCGGCGTGCTCACAGTGCTTCTCGCACTCGGCACCAAGCTCTCCAGCCGGGTCAGCCTCGTCTTCACCACGATCAAGGTCGCGATCGTGCTGCTGGTGATCCTCGTCGGCCTCTTCTACATCAACGCCGCGAACTACAGCCCGTTCATCCCGCCGGCTGCCGAGGGGGCGGCCGCGGACAGCGGCTTGCAGCAGTCGCTGCTGTCGATCTTCGGTGGCAGTGCCACCAGTACCTACGGGATCTACGGCCTGCTCGCCGCCGCCTCCCTGGTGTTCTTCGCCTTCATCGGCTTCGACGTCGTCGCCACCACGGCGGAGGAGACGCGCAACCCGCAGCGGTCGCTGCCGCGGGGCATCTTCGGGTCGCTCGCGATCGTCACCGTGCTGTACGTGGGCGTCGCGCTCGTGCTCACCGGCATGGTCAGCTACACGCAACTGCGCACGCAGCCCGACGGCACCCGCGCCACCCTGGCCACGGCGTTCGAGTCGCTCGGCGTGAACTGGGCAGCCACCATCATCGCCTTCGGCGCGCTGGCCGGGCTCACCACCGTGGTCATGGTGCTGATGCTCGGCCAGATCAGGGTGCTGTTCGCGATGTCGCGCGACGGGCTGTTGCCCCGCGGTCTCGCCCGCACGAGCCGGCAGCACGGCACGCCCGCCCGCGCCACGATCCTCGTCGGGATCGTGGTGGCGGCGGGCTCCACGTTCTTCCCGATCGGGGCACTCGAGGAAATGGTCAACATCGGCACGCTCTTCGCCTTCGTGCTGGTGTCGGTGGGTGTCGTGATACTGCGCCGGACGAGGCCGGACCTGCCCCGCGGGTTCCGCACCCCGCTGGTGCCGCTGGTGCCCGTGCTCTCGGTGCTCGCCTGCCTCTGGCTGATGATCAATCTGTCCGTCGAGACGTGGCTGCGGTTCGTGATCTGGATGCTGATCGGCATCGTCGTCTACGCGTTCTACGGGCGTACGCACTCGCGGCTCGGGCTGCGCGGGGGAGCGGACGCCGAGGGTGTGAGCGTTCGGAAAGAATCCGGCAACACGCCCTAACACCGGCGTGTTCCGGGGGAAACGCCCCGGTGATCAATGCTCGTTGTAATCGTCTGCGTGATCGAGAAGACGCGCAGCGACCTCGACGGGACCCACCGTTCGGTCGTCGTGGTGGGCGGCGGGCAGGCCGGCCTCTCGATGAGCTGGTGGCTCACCCGCCGCTCGATCGACCACGTCGTGCTGGAACGAGGCCGCGTCGGCGGTGAATGGCGAAACCGCCGCTGGGACAGCTTCTGCCTGGTCACCCCCAACTGGCAGTGCGACCTTCCTGGTCACCCGTACGCGGGTCTCGACGCCCACGGCTTCATGGTCCGCGACGACATCGTCGCCTATCTGGAGGCGTACGCGGCGTCGTTCGACGCGCCGATCGTCGAGGGCACCGCGGCCACCCGGCTACGGGCCCGCCGGGCCGGTGGCTTCGAGGTCCACACGGAGTCGTCCACCGGGGCGGGCACGCTCACCGCCGACCAAGTGGTCGTGGCGTCCGGTCCGTACCAGGTGCCGATACGCCCACGGATGGCCGAGCGGCTGCCCGCCGCCGTCCACCAGATCCACTCCTCGCAGTACCGCAACCCCGCCCAGCTCCCGCCGGGCGATGTGCTGGTGGTGGGCACCGGCCAGTCCGGGTGCCAGATCGCCGAGGACCTGCACCTCGCAGGCCGCCGGGTGCACCTCGCCACCGGCACCGCCCCGCGCGTGGCCCGCTTCTACCGCGGCCGGGACGTCGTGGCGTGGCTCTCCGACATGGGCTACTACAGCAAGGCCGTCACCGATTTCGACGACGCCGACGCCGTGCGGTTCCGGGTCAACCACTACGTCACCGGGCGCGACGGCGGCCGCGACATCGACCTGCGCGCCTTTGCGCGCGACGGCATGCGTCTCTACGGGCGCCTCTCGGGCATCGACGGCGGCCTTCTGCGGTTCGCGCCGGACCTGCGCAAGCACCTCGACGACGCGGATGCCGTCTCGGAGGGCATCAAGGACTCGATCGACGCCTTCATCGCCGCCCAGGGGATCGACGCCCCGATCGAGCCGCGCTACGTCGCCGTCTGGGCGCCGGCCGACGAACCGACCGAGCTCGACCTGGACGCGTCCGGCGTCACCACCGTTGTGTGGAGCACCGGGTTCGGCCGGGACAACAGATGGATCGAGCTGCCGATCTTCGACGGCCGCGGCTACCCCACCCACCAGCGCGGCGTCACGAGCTGTCCCGGCCTCTACTTCCTGGGGCTGCCGTGGCTGCACACCTGGGGGTCGGGCCGGTTCGCCGGGGTGGGCACCGACGCCGAGCACCTGGCCCGCGAGATCGTCGCCCACCAGCACCGCACCGTGCACACAGGCCTGCACTGGCTCGCCGGAACCCCGTACGAGACCTCGCCGATCGACGACGAGGACTGGATCGCCCCGCGCACCGTCGCCTAGACCCGTCGGCGTCGCCGGCCCGTCCGCACCACCCACCAGAAGGAGTATCGATGGCCGATCTGACCGATCTCGAGAAGCAGAGCCTCGAGGAGATCCAGCACCCGGCGCTGCCGGAGGGCTCGACGATCTACGGGGGCACCAAGGTCTTCCCCGACTACCAGGCCGAGAACGGCGAGACCTACTTCACCCTCGTGCACGGCATCGCGCACGAGTCGTCGGTGAGCTTCGTGGCGATCCTGCAGGCCACCCGGGCGCTGCGGAAGGGTTTCGAGTCGGCGATCTACTTCTACGGCCCCGGATCCCTCAACTGCCTGGCCACCCGCGGCTTCCCGACCACGGGCAACTCTGCCTTCCCGGGTGAGCACAACATCAACAACTCCCTCGGGACGTTCATCCAGGAGGGCGGCAAGGTCTACTGCTGCCGCTTCGGGCTCTCGCTGCACGGAGCTCGTGAGGAGGACCTGATCGAGGGCGTCATCCCGACGCATCCGCTCGACGTGCAGGACGCGTTGATCCACTACGCCCGTAAGGGAGCGATCATCAACTCCACCTACATGTTCTGAACGGTCGGTTTCGCGCTCGACGGGCGAGGGAGGGGCGGGAGTCGTCAGAGGGACGCGACTCCCGCCCCTTCGCCGCCATGCCGACGCCCACCACGCCACCACCACTGCGACCACCGACCACCACAGGACGGAGCACGAGAAATGGCGACGCTGCGCATGGCGGCTGTCGCGGCCCCCTTCGGTCGCGACCTCGAGGAGGACTTCGCGCGGATCTCCGCGGTGATGTCCGAGGCGCGCGCGTCGGGCGTCCGACTGCTCGCATTGCCCGAAGCCTGCCTCGGCGGCTACCTGACGAGCCTCGACAGTCCGGAGGATCTCCCGCCCGCCCTGCGCTCCGACGGGCCCGAGATCCGCAGGCTGGCGGCGTTGGCGCGCGAGATGGTGGTGGTGGCGGGCTACTGCGAGCTGGACGGTTCGGGCGTCCGCTACAACAGCGCGGTCTGCGTCACGGGTGACGGCGTGCTCGCGAACTACCGCAAGGTGCACCAGCCGCTGCGGGAGGACGCGAGCTACCGGGCGGGCGACCGGTTCGCCGCGTTCGACTCGCCGGTCGGCCGGCTGGGCCTGCAGATCTGCTACGACAAGGCGTTCCCCGAGGCGGCGCGCGCCCTCGCGCTCGACGGGGCCGAGATCGTCGTCTCGGTCTCGGCCTGGCCGCTGAGCGCCACCAACCCGCATCCCGATCCGGCCCAGGACCGGTGGTCGCGCCGCTTCGACCTCTTCGACCGTGCGCGAGCGCTGGAGAACCAGATCGTCTGGCTCGCTGCCAACCAGTCGGGCACGTTCGGCTCGCTGCGGTTCGCGGCGGGCGCCAAGATCGTCGATCCCGGGGGCGAGGTGCTCGCCACCACGGGCGTCACCGCAGGCACGGCGGTTGCCGAGCTGGACGTCGCGGCGGCGGTGGAGTCGGCCCGGCGGACGATGGGGTACCTGCGGGACCTGCGACCGGAGGCGTACGGCGCGGCGGCGGCCCCGAGCCCCGCGGCCGCCTGAACAATCCTTCGAATGGGTTCCATCCGCATCGGAGCCGTGGCGGCATCCTTCGGCAGGGACGTGGCATTCGATCTCGCGCGCGTCGCGACGTTGGTGGAGCACGCACGCCGCGACGGTGTGCGGCTGCTGGTGCTGCCTGACGCCGCACTCGGCGGCTATCTCGACGACATCGCCGATCCCGACCCGAGCGCCCTGCCGCCCGCGCTCGACCCGGACGGGCCCGAGGTGAAGGCGGTCGTGGAGCAGGCCGGGGACATGGTGGTGTGCGTCGGGTTCTGCGAGGCGGACGGCGACCTGCGCTACAACACGGCGGCGTGCGTCACCGGGGACGGCGTGCTGGGCCTGCACCGCAAGGTGCACCAGCCTCCCGGGGAGTCACGGGTCTACGCGGCGGGGTCGCAGTTCCGCGCGATCGACACACCGGTCGGGCGGATCGGCATGCTCGTCGACTACGACAAGACGTTCCCGGAGTCCGCTCGCAGCCTCGCGCTCGACGGGGCGCATGTGCTCGCCTGCCTCTCGGCCTGGCCGACGAGCATCACGAACCGGGCGCCACGGATGGCCGACGACCGGCAAGCCAAGCTCTTCGACCTCTACGACCGGTCGCGGGCGGCGGAGAACCAGGTGGTGCTCGTGTCGTCGAACCTGACCGGGGTGGCCGGCCGGATGCGCTTCCTGGGCCAGGCCAAGGTCGTCGGCCCGGACGGGGAGATCCTGGCGCGAACGTGGTCCAAGGCGGGCATCGCGGTGGCCGAGGTCGATGTCGAGGAGTCAGTGGCGGCGGCCCGCAGAGTCCTCGTGCATCTGCGGGAGCGACGGCCGGACGCCTACCTCTGAACATGCCCTTGCAGTTATATACCTCTCTCGGTATGTTCTGGCCGTGACGTTCGAGGTGCTCGCCGAGCCGACGCGCAGGCGCATCCTCGACCTGCTCCGGGATCGCCCCAGGCTGGTCGGGGAACTGTCTGCCGAGCTCGGCCTGAGCCAGCCCGGCACGTCGAAGCATCTGCGGGTGCTGCGCGACGCCGGCCTGGTGAAGGTGCGGGCCGAGGCGCAGCGGCGCTGGTACGAGCTCGATCCCGCGCCGCTCGCTGAGGTGGACGCGTGGCTGGCGCCGTACCGATGGATGTGGGCGGACCGGCTCGACGCCCTCGAACGCCACCTCGACGCCGACAGCCCGGAGGAACGATGACCGAGACCTTGGACACCGCCGACGGCCATTCCGTGCTCACCATGGAGCGCCGGCTGAAGCACCCGCCGGAGAAGGTCTGGCGGGCGATCACAGAACCCGAGCGGCTGGCCGACTGGTTCCCGTCCACGATGACGCCCGAGCTGCGTCCCGGTGGGACGGTCGACTTCGGGACCGAGGGCAGCGGCACGGTCACCGACCTCGACCCGCCGCGGCTGTTCGCCTACACCTGGGGCGACCACCACCTGCGCTGGGAGCTGCACCCGGACGGTCAGGGCACCCGTCTCGTCCTCGTGGCCACGTTCGACGACCGTGCCGGCGCCGCGAGCTTCGCCTCCGGCTGGCACATCTGCGTCGCCGCGATGGGCCTCGCCCTCGACGGGCGCCCGGGCGTCGACCCCGGCTACGACCACGTGGCGCTGCACGAGCAGTTCATCGCCCAGTTCGGGCTCGACGCGGGCACGGCCGAGACCACGGCCGACGGCTGGCGGGTCCGCTTCGAGCGCCAGCTCACTCGCCCTGCCGACGACGTGTGGGCGGTCCTGTCGGCCCAGGCCCCGCCGGACGCCGTCCGGAACGGCCAGGTGCTGGAGCACGATGCGGAGCCGGGCGGCCGCCTTCGCTGGGAGTTGGTCGAGGGCACGGGCCACGGTGCCCGCGTGGTGCTCACCCACACCGGCTCCGAGGGGGAGCCGGCCTCGGCGCTGTCGGCCGTCAATGCGCGCATGAAGCAACTCGTCGCCGACCTGAGCGACGCACGGGAGCCCGCCTCATCCTGAGGTCGCCGTCACGATGTGATCAGCAGTCCGGGCCCGGGAGCCGCGCCAGGCGCAGCCATGGGTCCCGAGCTGGTGATCTTCGGGCCGGAGGCCGGGTCGCACGCGGGTCCGTCGGGGCCGCGGCTGTTGCTGGTCATGATCAGCGAATTGGGCCCGGGAGCCGCGCCTGACGCAGGTATGGGCACCGAATCGGCCGGCGCACACGGCCGGTCCGCGGGGAGGGGCGCCGGGTCGGTGTTCATGATCGTGGTTCGGGCCCGGCGCCCGCGCTCGGTGCGGTTGTGCGTCACCAATCGATGATCACGGAGCCTGCCCGTGCCAGGCTCCCTCGAGTCCGGCGTTGATCATCAAACGGGTGCCGAGAACCGTGCTGGGCGCAGTTGTGCGTCCCCAACTGATGATCATCGAGCACTCGACGTGGCCGGGCCGCCGTGCCGGTGCCCAGCCGCGTCCGGTGTCAGGGGAGGAGAACCAGTTCTGTCTCCACGTCGTGCGGTACGGCGGGGGCACCGTCGACGCGGAGGCCGGCGCGGCTCCGGGTGGCCTCCGCCGCGAAGTGCGCCTGCTCCTGCCGGGCCCACCGCTCCCAGTGCGGGCGGTAGCTCTCGCCGTCGCGCTCGATGCCGCGGCGGAACCGCTCCTCCTGCGGCGCTTCCACCCAGATCAGCAGCGTCGTGTGGCAGGCGACGGCACGCGCCCCCGACGCCACGCCTTCCACCAGCACAAGGGGAGGCACCCCGAGGTCGTGCTCCTCGGCGTAGGCGCCGACGGCCCAGTCGTAGCGGCGGTACCGCGCGGGCATGCCGGCCGCGAGCGGGGCGACGATCAGGTCGCGCAGCAGCGGAACGGCCTCGTCGAGGCCGTCCCACCCCGGATAGAGGTCGTCCATCTGCACGAGCGGCGGGTCACCGAGCGGGCCGGCGAGCCGCCGCGCGAGCGAGCTCTTGCCCGACCCCGACGGTCCGTCGATGCAGACCAGGCGCGTCGCCCCGCACGTCGGCGGTGTGGCGAGCACCCGGCCGGCGACATCGGCGATCGGGAGTATCCGTGCTCCTGCGGTCAGGGGTTCTGCACCTGGTAGCCGCCGAACTTCTCCCGGAGCGTCTTCTTCGAGAACTTGCCGACGCTCGTCTTGGGCACCTCGTCGATGAACTCGACGGCGTCGGGCAGCCACCATTTCGCCACGCGGGGCTCCAGGTGGGCGATGACCTCCTCCGCCGTGAGCGTCTCACCGGCCTTCACGACGACGCACGCCATCGGCCGCTCCACCCACTTCGGATGCGGGATCGCGATCACGGCGGCCTCGGCGACCTTGGGGTGGGCCATGATCTCGTTCTCCAGCTCGACGGAGCCGATCCACTCGCCGCCGGACTTGATCAGGTCCTTCGTGCGGTCGACGAGCCGGACGGAGCCGTAGCGGTCGACCGTGGCGACGTCGCCCGTGCGTAGCCACCCGTCCTCGGTGAACTGTGCTCCCTCACCCTCACCGCGGAAGTACTCCGCCGCGATCCACGGTCCGGCCGCCTGGATCTCCCCGGAGGCGACGTCGTCCCACGGCTGGACCTCGCCCGTGGAGGGATCCACGAGCCGCAGGTCGACCAGGGGTGTGGCGTACCCCTGCCGGGAGCGGGCGTCGGCCAGGTCCGCCTCCGAGGCGCCGGCGTGGTGGCTGCGCAGACCGGAGATCGTGGCGATCGGGCTGGTCTCCGTCATGCCCCAGGCGTGCAGCATCGGCACGCCGATCGCCTTGCGGTAGTCCTCCGACAACGCCTTCGGCACCGCCGAGCCGCCGCAGAGGATCAACCTCAGCGCCGACAGATCGAGGTCGGGCAGGAGGGGAAGCATTCCCATCCAGATGGTCGGGACGCCACCGGTGACGGTGACCCGGTACTTCTCCAGCAACGCCGCGATCGCCTTGGGGGTCATGTTGGGACCGGGGAACACCATGTCGGAACCGGCGAGCAGACAGCCGTAGGGAAGCCCCCACGCGTTGGCGTGGAACATCGGGACCACGGGCAGCACGACGTCACGCTCGGACAGCGCGATCCCGTCGGCGACCAGGGAGATCAGCGAATGCAGGACCGCTGACCGGTGGCTGTAGCCCACGCCCTTGGGGTTGCCGGTGGTGCCGGACGTGTAGCACATCGCGGCGGCGGTGTTCTCGTCCTCGATCGTGAAAGTGCCGGCGAACGGCGTGGCCGCGGCGAGCAGCTCCTCGTAGTCGTGGACGCGAGGGTCGTCGGGAATCTCCGCGTCGGCACCGTCGTCGATCACCACGAAGTGGCGCACCGTCTCGAGCTTGTCGACGAGCGGCCAGAGCACCGGCAGGAGCGACCGGTCGACGAACACGACCTCGTCCGCCGCATGGTTGACGATGTAGGTGAGCTGCTCGGGGAAGAGCCGGATGTTGAGTGTGTGCAGCACGCGGCCGGTGCACGGTGCCGCCATGTAGAGCTCGAGGTGCCGAGCCGTGTTCCAGCAGAAGGTGCCGGCGCGGCCGTCGGCGCTCACATCGAGGGTGTCGAGCACGGTGGCGAGCCGCCGGACCCGCTGCGCCCAGTCGGCGATGCTCATGGTGCTCTCGCCGGCAGCCTCGGCCGTGACGAGCGTCTTGTGTCCGAAGTACTGCTCGGCGCGATGGAAGACGTGCGGTAGGGCGAGGGGACGCTGCTGCATCAGTCCGAGCATGGGGGCTCCTGTGCCTGTGTACTCAGTGATCTCGGAAAGTTACCGCCGGGCGACGTCGTTGACCATCGTGCCAACTGACGCCATCCGGACGCAGTGGCGTTAGGCTCACTCGCCGTGACACCCGTCGACGAGGGCCCTTCGGTCTGCCTCGATGTGGGTTCCACCTGGACGAAGGCCGCACTTGTACGTTCTGACGGGGCGCTGGCGGGATTCGCCGAGCACCCCACCACGGCAGGCGACGTGCTCGCGGGCATGGATGCGGCGGTTCGGGCGGTGTCGGCGGCGGGACCGTCCGGCACCGGCGTCGAGCCCGAATTGCTCGCCTGTTCATCGGCAGGCGGTGGCCTGCGGCTCGCAGTCATCGGTTCGGACCGGCTGACCACCACGGAGGCGGGCCATCGTGTGGCCTGCTCCGCCGGTGCCCACGTCGTGCACGTGCACGCGGGCCCGCTCGAACCCGCCGACGTCCGGATGCTGCGCAGCACGCGGCCCGGAGTGGTGCTGCTTCTCGGTGGCGCAGACGGCGACGACCCGGCAGGTCTGCTGCACAACGCGGGACGGCTGGCGCGCGCCCGCATCCGCACACCGATCGTGCTCGCCGGGAACGCCGCAGCCCAGGAGGACGCGCTGGCCCTGCTGCGGGCCACCGGGCGCACCGTCGTGCCCTGCGACAACGTGCTACCGCGCCGGGGTGAGCTCGCCCCGGAACCGGCGCGGGCAGCGCTGGCCGTGCTGTACCAGCGGCACGCGCTCGGTGGGCGGGGCCCGGCTGTCGCGCCCCGGTTCCGCAGGCTCGTGCGTGTGGCGACGCCGGACGCCGTCGGTCACGCGGCCTCCGCGCTCGCCCGGATCTGCGACGCCCGCGTGCTCCTCGTCGACGTCGGCTGTGCGACCACGGACGTGCACTCGGCGAGCCGGGCCGACGTCCGCCGCACGGTCGAGGGCGATCTCGGGGTGCGGGCGGCCGCGGGTGGGGTGCTCGTCGAGGGGCAGGCCGAGGGCGTGGTCGACCCGGTGGAGGCCGACCTGCTCGGTCCGACGGTTACCCGCATGGCGAGCGAGGTGGGCCTCGTCCCGCGTGATCCGGGCAGTGCCGCCGAGGACCGCAGGATCGCTGCCCTCGCCTCGGTGATCGCGGTGCGCAGGCACCTGCGGGTGCACCGCGACGCGGGACGGGACGTGGAGCTGGTGGTGCTGTCCGGCGGCGTCTTCCGGCAGCGGGACCGCTCGGGCGGCCTCGGTGCCGTGGTGGCGACGCTGCGCACCGATCCGGTCCTCGCACCCGCATTGCGTGACGCGCCGGTGGTGGTGGACGCCGACTTCGCCGTCGTCCCTGCCGGACTGCTCGCCGCCCGGGGCCGCACGACAGCGGCCGAGTCGCTGCTGCGCGACCACCTTCTCGGCTGAGTCCGCCTGCTCGGACAGACGTGCGACCTGGCGGGGCGGCTCGCGGGGTTCCGCGAGCCGCCCCGGCTCTTCCGGTGAATTGCTCGGCTTTCAGCGGTAGAGGGGTTGGCCGCTCTCCAGCAGGGTCTTGAGATCGCTGAGGATGACGCTCCAGCCGCCACCCGCGTCCGAGGGCGGTGCGCTGACCGAGGCCGCGGTGATCGGCGCGTTCGTGACGTCGTGCGTGACCGTCAGCATCGTGACCCCGCCCGTCTCCGGCTCGATCTCGTAGGTGAGCCGGGTGAAGCCCTCCGCCACGAGTTCGGGGGTGAAGAGCATGCGCCAGGTCTGCACCAGCCGGCGCGGCGGGTCGACCTCGAGGACCTCGCCGTCGATCACCGCGGCGTCCGCCGGCATCCCGTTCGCCACCATCTCCTCGCCCGGCAGGCTCCGGTACGCCCCTCCCGGCCGTAGGTCGTACTCAGCGGGGCTGTGGTAGCCGTACCGCTTGGTCCACTCGGGGCTGGTGATGGCCTCCCAGATCGCCTCAGGCGTGGCCCGGATGTGCACGCGGTGCACCTGGACGGTGGTGGTGGGGGCGGTGGTGCTGCTCATCGCTGGTTCTCCTCGAGCTCTGCCTTGAGGTCCACGAGCGCCGCGACCCGGTGCTCGGTGTACTTGTCGATCCACCGGTCGTGGATCAGCCGGATCGGCACGGGATTGAGGAAGTGGAGCTTCTCCCGGCCCGACCGGCGTGTGACGACGAGGTCGGCCGCCTCGAGCACGCCCAGGTGCTTGCTGACCGCCTGCCGCGACATCTCGAGGCCTGCAGTCAGCTCCCGCAGCGTCTGGCCGTCACGGGCATACAACCGGTCGAGCAGTTCACGCCTGCTCGCATCGGCGAGGGCGTGGAAGACGGCGTCGTCGTCCTGCACGTGAACCAGAATAGGCAACCTTTTAGTTGCCTGTCAACGGTGGATCAGCGGACCGGGGGCGGCGGGATCTCCCTGGTCGGTGGCTCCGGATTCGTCGTCGCAACGGCGGGTGGTCGACGTGGTCGGCCGGTGGGGTCGCTGATGCCGGGCTCGGCGGACGGCGCGGGCTGGACGGTCCGGCTCCGCAAGCCCGTGGGCGGTGAGCCGGGCACCGGGGGCGCGGACGTGAGCGGCGGCGTCGGGAGTGACGGCGCGGTGGACGGAGTCTGGATCGGGGTCACGGTGGGCGGTGCCGTCACCGGGCCCGGTGCGGGCACGGCAGGAGGTTGATGCGCCGGCGTCACCACCGGTCGGTGGGCGGTCGCCACCGCCGCCCCGCCGACGACGAGGACGGCCGCCAACGCCGCCATGGCCGTCTTCGCGTGCTGGCGGCGCCGGTGCAGCCGCTGCTGGCGGGCTTGCACCCCCGCGAGCAGTGCAGTGGCCGAGATGCCCTCGTCGAGGGCCGGGTCACGAAGGCCGGCCCGCAGTGTCTCCTCCGCGTCGGTCATCGCCGGGTCCCTTCCCTCGTGCGTGCGGCGGGGGAGCTGCGTAGAGCTGCCAGGGCCCGCCTGGCGTGCGAACGCACGGTGCCCTCCCGGCAGCCCAGCAGCGCGGCGATCTGCGCGTCGGGCTGGTCGTGGTAGTAGCGCAACACCAGAACGGCCCGCTGTACGGGCGAGAGCTGCGCGAGCACGGCCTGCAGCTCGTCGCGGCGCACGACGAGCTCCTCCACTCCCGGCTCCGCGGTCGACCGGTCGGCAGCGAGATCAGCCGTCGGGCGCTCGAAGGAGGACAGCCTGCGCCGCCACGACAGGAAGTCGTTGAGAACCGCCTTGAACACGTACGCCCGCGGGTCGTCGACGCGCGACACCCGTGACCAGGAAAGCCCGATGCGGGCCAGAACGTCCTGGACGATGTCCTCGGCCCGATGATGATCGAGCGTCAACCGGCGTGCGAACGCCACCAGCTCCGGGCCGTGCGTGAGCACGAACGCCTCGAACGACGGCGCATCCGCCTCGGCGGAGCTCACCCGGTCTGCCCAGCGGATAGCGCGGAAGCGTAGACGACGATGTTGTCCTCGTAGCTGCGGGCGGCCTTGTCGAACCGGCCGCCACAGGTGATCAGCCGCAGGCCCGCGTGGTCGATGTCGCCGTACACCGCCGCCGTGGGGAACACGTTCTTCGGGTACGTCGCCACCTGGTCGACGCGGAAGGCGACCGTGGTTCCGTCGGCACGGCCCACCGTGATCCCGTCGCCGGGCAGCATCGTGCGCAGGTCGTAGAAGACCCCAGGTCCGGTGCGCGCGGAGTCGACGTGGCCGAGGATCACCGCGGGCCCCTGCTCGCCCGGCGTGGGGGAGTTCTCGTACCAGCCCGCTTCCCGGGAGTCGAGCGGTGGCACCTCGACGGTGCCGTCGGGATTCAGGCCCAGCCGCAGCAGCGACGAGTGCACCCCGATCGCCGGGACGTCCAGCGACACCGGCGCCGACGGGCCGAGCGCGGTATCCGGTACCACCCCGCCGGCCGGTGCGGCAGGCGGGGCGATGACGGTGACGGCCCGGTGTGGTGTGCGCGGGCCGTCACCGATGGCGAGCGCGAGCGAACCCGCCGCGGCGAGAGCCAGCACCACGGCCAGTACCAGCAGCAACCTCCCGGTCCGGGAGCGGTGACCGCCGGCAGCGGCGGGTTCGTCGCGCACGTTCAGTCCTGCGTGACGGCCCGGCGGCGCCGGGTCACCAGCGCACCTGCCGCCCCGGCCGCCGCGAGCGCACCGAGTGCGAGCAACGCCCCGTCCGGAACGCCGGTGTCGTCCGCGGCGCTGCCCCCACCCGTCTCGGGCGCCCCTGCGGGCACCTGCCTGACCTGGGGCCGACGGCTCTCGGTCGGCGGAGCGGGCCGCGACAAGGGCGGCTCACCGGGGCGCGACGCCGACTCGGCCGGCGCAGTCGTCACGGGGGCGGTCGGCGGGGCGGGTGCGGGCGTGGGCGGGGCTGCGAACGCCTGGCCCGGAAGGGCACCGAGGAGCGCGGTCGCCACCACCAGCCCGCCCGCGAGACGACCTGCCCGTGCGCGAAAGTCCATGTCTGTTCCTGTCGTCGAGCCGATGTCGCCCCTGTGACGCGGCGGCACGCGCCCTGCGTTGCGGACGAGCAGCGTTGTGACGAGTGGCACACAGTGGGTCGCACGGCCGGGCCGGGTTGACAGGCCGGAGGCTCGCTCGGGATCCTTGAGGAGCAATCGTGTGTCGGGGTCGAGAGGCGCTGCGACGGACCGGACGGTCCGCCACGCTCGACCGCCAGGCCATTGCAGAAAGAAAGGGCGCCTTCCACATCTCATGTGAGGAGGCAGCTGTGTCGCCACCATCCACCTCTCCCACCCGAGCGGGTGCCCACCCAGAGGTGTCATCCGCCGCCGATCGGGCGGCTCCGACGTCGAACCCGGCCGGACCCGCACGTCCCGCCGGGAGTTCGGTCGACGTCGAGCCCGGCAGTGGCGAAGCGGCCCGAACCCCCACCACGAATCGCGTTCCGCCCAGGCCCGCACCTGCGGCGGAGCAATCAGCGGTCACGCACTCCCCCGGAGAGGGCGTGACCGGCCGGAAAGGCCCTACGAGGAGGCATCACCACCCCATGACCGCCAGTGCCGACATCACGACCGACCCGAGCCGTCTGCTGCAGAACCGGGGCGGCCTCGAATTCGCCGTCGCCGACCTGTCGGCGGCCGAGTTCGGCCGCAAGGAGATCCGGCTCGCCGAGCACGAGATGCCCGGCCTGATGGACCTGCGGCGCGAGTACGCGGAGGCCCGCCCGCTGCACGGCGCCCGCATCGCCGGCTCGCTGCACATGACGGTGCAGACGGCTGTGCTGATCGAGACGCTGGTCAGCCTCGGCGCTGACGTGCGCTGGGTCAGCTGCAACATCTTCTCCACGCAGGACCACGCGGCCGCCGCCGTGGTGGTCGGCCCGAACGGCACCCCCGAGGAGCCGAAGGGTGTGCCGGTGTTCGCCTGGAAGGGCGAGACGCTCGAGGAGTACTGGTGGTGCACCGAGCAGCTGTTCAAGTTCACCGACGAGCAGGGCAACGTCGTCGGCCCGAACATGATCCTCGACGACGGCGGTGACGCCACGCTGCTCGTGCACAAGGGCGTCGAGTTCGAGAAGACCGGGGTGGTGCCCACGGTCGACGACGAGGACCTGACCGTCTCCGACGAGTACCGGATCATCCTCGACACGCTGCGCCGTTCGCTGGCCGAGAACCCGAAGTACTGGACCACCGTGGCGTCCGACATCCGCGGCGTCACCGAGGAGACCACCACCGGTGTGCACCGGCTCTACCAGCTCGCCGAGCAGGGGCTGCTGCTCTTCCCGGCGATCAACGTCAACGACTCGGTCACGAAGAGCAAGTTCGACAACAAGTACGGCATCCGCCACTCGTTGATCGACGGCCTCAACCGCGCCACCGACGTGCTGATCGGCGGCAAGGTCGCCGTGGTCTGCGGTTACGGCGACACGGGCAAGGGATCCGTGCAGGCGCTGGCGAGCCAGGGCGCCCGCGTGATCGTCACCGAGGCGGACCCGATCTGCGCGTTGCAGGCGATGCTCGAGGGCTTCCAGGTCGCGCGCCTCGAGGACGTGATCGACAAGGCCGACATCATCGTCACCGCCACCGGCAACAAGGACATCGTGAGCGCCGAGCTCATGTCGCGCACGAAGCACCAGGCGATCGTCGCCAACGTCGGCCACTTCGACAACGAGATCGACATGGCCGGCCTGACCCGCTTCCCCGGGGTCCGCCGGATCAACATCAAGCCGCAGGTCGACGAGTGGGTCTTCCCGGACGGCCACTCGATCATCGTGCTGTCCGAGGGCCGCCTGATGAACCTGGGCAACGCCACCGGGCACCCGTCGTTCGTGATGTCCAACAGCTTCTCGAACCAGGTGATCGCTCAGGTCGAGCTGTTCACCAAGCACGAGGAGTACAACAAGGACGTCTACCGGCTGCCGAAGGTGCTGGACGAGAAGGTCGCCCGCATCCACGTGCAGGCGCTGGGCGGTGAGCTGACCAAGCTCACCAAGGACCAGGCCGAGTACATCGGCGTCGACGTCGAGGGTCCGTTCAAGCCGGAGCACTACCGCTACTGATCGGCGGCTCCGCCTCCGTCCGGATAACCACCTTCCTGTTCCACGGATCAGGAAGGTGGTTTCCACTCCCTTTGCCGGGCCCTTCCGGCGCCTACTCTGGAGAAGTGGTGCTCCCCCGCGGCAATGGCGACGGTTGGGTCCGCTGTGCACTCGGTCATCGGCACTGGGGCCTGTTCGGCGCGGCGGGGTTGCTGCTGCGTCATCAGGGCGAGGTCCTCCTGCAGCACCGTGCGCTCTGGAGCCACCACGGCGGCACCTGGGGCCTGCTCGGCGGAGCCCGCAACCGCGGGGAGACGGCCGAGCAGGCCGCCCAGCGCGAGGCGGCCGAGGAGGCCGGTCTGGCGCCCGACGCCTACACCGTCACCGGCTGCTACGTCGACGACCACGGCGGCTGGTCGTACACCACCGTGGTCGCCCACGCCCACGAGGCCGTGGACCTCACCGCTCAGACCGGCGAGACCATCGAGATGCGGTGGGTGCCTGCCGACCGGCTCCGGGAGCTTCCGCTGCATCCCGGCTTCGACGCCACATGGGACACCGTGCGGGCCATCGCCTGAGGTGTTCACCACCCGGCGGTCTCCCGCGGCGGGAGCCCGTTAGGGTCCCCGCCCGTGGGCCGCATGGTGGCGATCGAAGGAGTGGACGGCGCTGGCAAGCGCACGCTGACCGACGCGCTCTGCCGTGCGCTCGTCGGCAGGGGCGCCACTGTCGGCGGGTTCGCCTTTCCGCGCTACGACACCGACGTCCACGCCGAACTCGTACGCGACGCGCTCTACGGTCGCCTCGGCGACCTGATCGACTCGGTACACGGCATGGCGCTGATGTACGCGCTCGACCGCAGGGACGCGGCCGCCGAGCTGCGCGCAGCGCTGCGGTCCAACGACATCGTGCTCGTCGACCGGTACGTCGCCTCCAACGCCGCGTACGGTGCCGCGCGGCTGCGCCAGGAGGCCGGCGGGGAGTTCGTCGCCTGGGTCCGGGCTCTGGAGATCGAGCGGTTCCGGATCCCCGTGCCCGACCACCATGTGCTGCTGACGGTGCCCGACGCCGTGGCGGACGAGCGGGTGGCACACCGCGAGCGCACCGAGACCGGCCGGGAGCGGGACGCCTTCGAAGCCGATGCCGGGCTGCAGACCCGCACGTCAGAGGTGTACGGGCAGCTCGCAGTGGCATCGTGGCTGTCTCCGTGGACAGTGGTCGACGGCACCGCCCCGGTCGGCTCCGAAGAGCTGGCAGCGCGGCTCCTCGGGTAGCCCGAAGACGCTGTCGACGGCACGGGGACCGCATCCGGCACCCCGGTAACAACGGGTCCAAGGCGGCACCCGGCCCATGTGGTGGGATGCTGCGCACATGAAGTCGCGCGTTCTGGTGGTCGACGACGACCCGGCGTTGGCCGAGATGCTGACGATCGTGCTGCGGGGCGAGGGTTTCGACACCGCCGTCGTCGGCGATGGCACCCGTGCGTTGCCGGCCGTCCGGGAGCTACGACCTGACGTCGTGCTGCTGGACCTGATGCTCCCAGGCATGAACGGCATCGACGTCTGTCGTGCCATCCGGTCCGAGTCGGGCGTGCCGATCGTCATGCTCACGGCCAAGAGCGACACGGTCGACATCGTGCTCGGGCTGGAGTCCGGCGCCGACGACTACGTGGTCAAGCCGTTCAAGCCCAAGGAGCTCGTGGCCCGGATCCGCGCGAGGGTGCGGCGCACGGAGGCCGAGCCCGCCGAGCAGCTCTCGATCGGCGACGTCACGATCGACGTGCCGGCCCACCAGGTCGAGCGGGCCGGCGAGCAGATCGCGCTCACGCCGCTGGAGTTCGACCTGCTCGTCGCGCTGGCGCGCAAGCCGCGCCAGGTGTTCACCCGCGAGGTCCTGCTCGAGCAGGTGTGGGGCTACCGGCATGCGGCGGACACTCGGCTGGTGAACGTCCACGTGCAACGGCTCCGGTCGAAAGTGGAGCGCGACCCGGAGCACCCCGAGGTGGTGCTGACGGTCCGCGGCGTGGGATACAAGGCCGGCCCACCATGAGCGCCACGGCCGCCCGTCCGACATGACCGCGCTGCCGCTCGCGGACCGCGCCCGCCGCGCAGCCGCACAGGTTCGCCAGTTCGCGATGGAACTGGCGGACGCGTGGGGCGCGGTCTGGCGGCGGTCGCTGCAGCTGCGGGTCGTGGTCAGCACACTCGTCCTCTCCACGGCCGTCATCGTGGTGCTCGGTCTCGTCCTGCAGACCCAGATCGCGCTGCGGGTGCTGCAGGGCAAGGAGGCCGACACCCTCACACGCACCGAGGCGGGCGCGGTGCTCCTGGAACGCGATCTGTCCGGTGTCGACCCGAGCCGTGACGGCGCCCAGGGCGATCTGAACAACGCGCTGGACCGGCTCACCAACGCCAGCGTCGCCGACGAGCCGTCGTCCACCGGGGCCGGTGAGTTCCGGGCGGTCCTCAGCACGCCGCGCGGGGAGGGTGCCGGAATCGCCGCAGGCCCCGTGGAGGACGTCCCGGCCGACCTGCGCGACGCCGTCGCCGCGGGCACGCTGTCGAGCAAGTACGTGACGCTCAGCGAGCAGGGCGTGGAGATCCCGACACTGATCGTCGGGCAGCCCGTGCGCACGGCCAACGGCGACCTCGAGTTCTATCTGTTGTTCCCGCTGATCGCCGAGCAACGCACGCTCGGGCTGGTGCAGAGCACGCTGATCGTCGGCGGGCTCATCCTCCTGCTGTTGCTCGCAGGGATCGCGGGGCTGGTCACCCGGCAGGTCGTACGTCCGGTCCGGCAGGCCGCGGAGATCGCCGAACGGTTCGCCGACGGGCACCTGGACGAGCGGATGCCCGTGCAGGGCGAGGACGACGTCGCACGGCTGGGAGAGTCCTACAACGAGATGGCGAGCAGCATCCAGAGCCAGATCCGTCAGCTCGAGGAGTTCGGCGCGCTGCAGCGCCGGTTCACATCCGACGTCAGCCACGAGCTGCGCACGCCGCTGACCACCGTCCGGATGGCGGCTGACGTGCTCTATGCATCCCGGGAGCACCTGCTGCCCGCGTTGCGGCGCAGTTCGGAGCTGCTCGTCTGCGAGCTCGACCGGTTCGAGGCGCTGCTCGCCGACCTGCTGGAGATCAGCAGGCTCGACGCGGGCGTGGCCGAGCTGGGCGCCGAGCGGGTGGACATGCACGGGGTGGTGATGCGCGCCGTCGAGGCCGTGCGCGGATTCGCCGACGAGAGCGGCACCCCGCTCGATCTGCGGCTGCCCACCGGCGCGTACGCCGAGGTCGACCCGCGCCGGGTGGAACGGATCGTGCGCAACCTGGTGGCCAACGCGATCGACCACGGCGAGGGGCGGCCGGTGGCCATCACGATGGCCTACGACGAGCACGTCGTCGCGGTGCTGGTCCGCGACCACGGCGTGGGGCTGCGCCCGGGAGAGGCTGAGCTGGTGTTCAACCGGTTCTGGCGGGCGGAGGAGTCGCGGGCGCGGCGCAGCGGCGGCAGCGGACTCGGTCTCGCGATCGCCATCGAGGACGCGCGGCTGCACGGCGGGTGGCTGCAGGCATGGGGCGCGGTCGGCCAGGGCGCGGCGTTCCGGTTGACATTGCCGCGCACGCTCGACGAGCCCGTCGAGTCCAGCCCGTTGCCGCTCGGCCCCGACCCCGCACCCACCAGCGAGGTCGTGCCGTCCTCCGTGCCGTCGCCGTCGCCGCCCCCGGTGCCGACGCCTCCGCGCGGGCGCCCCGTCACGGTCGTGCCGTCGTGGTCCGACGACGCCGTCGACACTGCCGACCGGCACGCGGACCTTCCGTGATCCGTCGACGGTTCTGTTCAGCGCTCGCCCTGATCCTCGCGCTCGCGGGGCTGGCCGGCTGCGCGAGCGTGCCCGAGAGCTCGCCGGTGCAGGTGCTGCGGGAGGTGAGCGACGGGGAGGGCGGCACCCTGCCCGCAGGGCCCGTCGAGGGCAGCAACCCACTCGACCTGGTGCGCGACTTCGTGTTCGCCTCCGGCAGCAGCGCCGCCGAACACGGCTCGGCACGGCGCTTCCTCGCGCCTGACGCCGTGGAATGGGACGACGCCGCGAGCCTCACCGTCCTCGACGGGCAGTTCGACACCGTGCCGGCAGCCGGGGCGCAGGATCCGAACTCGGGAGTCACGACGATCCGGATCCGCGGCACGGCGGTCGGCCGCCTGTCGTCCTCGGGGGCGTTCGAACCGGAACAGGCCACGTTCCAGCAGGACGTCACCGTCGTGCGCCGCAACGGCCAATGGCGCATCTCCAACGTGCCGGCCGGCGTCGTCGTGCCGTTGTCGATCTTCCGGGACAACTACCGGCAGGTGCGCACCTGGTTCGTCGACCCGGTCCGCAGGCTCGCCGTGGCCGACCTGCGCTACGTGCCCAGCGTGCCGGCGAGGGCGCAGCCCGCCAGAGCACTCGAGCTCCTGCTCGCCGGGCCGTCCGAGGCGTTGCTGGACGCGGCCGTCTCGCAGTTCCCGCCGGGTGCGCAGCTGCGGTCCAACGCCGTCGTGGGTTCGGACGGTGCGCTGATCGTCGACCTCACCGGGATCGGCGACCTCGATGAGCCCGCGCAGCGGCTCCTGGCCGCCCAGGTGGTGCTGACGCTGTCCGAGGTCAACGTCTCGCGTGTGCGGCTGCTCGTGGACGGCGAACCGCTGCTGTCCGGCACGCCCGAGCTCACGCGCGAGGACGTCGCCGCGCTCTCCGCAGAGGTACAGCCCGGCGCCGACGTGCCCGGCGTGGTCGTTGCGGGTGGACGGGTCCGGCAGCTGGACGGTCCCCAGCCGAGCGCACCGCTGCCCGGCCCCGTCGGCAACGGCGCCTATGACGTGGAGTCCGCGGCGACCACGGGCGACGGTCAGCGGCTCGCCGCGGTCGTCCGGATGGGCGGACGGCGCGCGCTGCTGGTCGGCGGGGGACCTGGGGGAGCGGTGTCTCCGGTGTCGCTGGACGCCGCGACGATGACCCGTCCGTCCTGGACGCCAACAGGTGGCGAGGTGTGGACGGTCCTCGACGGGGCCGTCGTCGCGCGGGTGCTCGTCGACGGCACGGGGCCGGCGCGTACCGGCCAGGTCAACGCTGACCAGCTGACCGCGCTCGGCCCGATTCGCGACCTGCGGCTCTCCCGCGACGGGATGCGCGTGGTGGCGGTGGTCGGAGGGGCGCTCTACACCGCCGCTGTGGCTCGCAGGATCGACGGTGAGGTGGCCATCCGCAACATCCACCGCCTGCGTCCGGATGACCTGGGCGAGGTCGTGGCGGCCGATTGGCGCTCGGCGGAGTCGATCGTCGCGATCACGCGTGGCACCGACATGCTCGTCGCCCAGGTTTCGGTCGACGGCCTGAGCGTGCAGCAGGTGCTCGGCAACAACCTCACGCCGCCGCTCACGGCCATCGCGGCCGCCGCGAACCGCCCGCTGCTCGTCACCGACCAGACCGGCGTGTGGAGCTTCGCGGGCGGTGACCAGGCTGCTTGGCGTCAGGTCCTGGGCGGCGCCCCCGACGCGGTCCCCCTGTACCCCGGCTGACCCCGCCGCCGCCTCGCAAAGGGGGGCTGGGGGCGAGTTGTGGATAACTGGCCCGTTCGTCACTGTTCGTGACCGGGGTCGGGTGCACGCTTGGCGGGTGGGGATTCGGGAATTTCGGGCGGCCTTGCTCGATCTCGTGCTGCCCGGCGACTGCGCCGGGTGCGGTGATCCGGTGTCGCCGTGGTGTGTGCGATGCCGGGCCGGGCTGGGGCGGCCGTCGTGGCCGGTGCTGCCGGGCGGCCCGGCGGTGCTCGCGGTGGGGCGCTACCGCGGTCCGTTGCGAGCCGCGCTGCTCCGCTACAAGGAGCGGGGCCGTCGCGATCTTGCCGAGCCCCTTGCCGCGTTGCTCGCGGGGCCGCTCGACGAGATCATCCGGCCGCCCGCGATCACGTGGCTGGTGCCGGCGCCCTCCCGTCCGGCCGCCGCGCGCGCCCGCGGGGGCGATCACGTGGTGCGGCTCTGCCGGACGCTGGCCGCTGGGCGGCCCGGCGTGCAGGTGGCCCGGCCCTTGCGGCTCGCTCGCCGCGCCCGCGACTCCGTGGGACTCGACGCCGTGCAGCGCGCGCAGAACCTCTCCGGGCGCCTGCGCGTGCGGCCCGCGGCCCTGCCGCCGGCGGGAGCCACCGTGCTCCTCGTGGACGACGTGGTGACCACCGGGGCCACCCTCCGGGCCTGCCGAGCGGCCCTCGCGGAGGTGGGCGTGAGAGCCGAGGCGGCCCTCGTTCTGTGCGACGCGACGAAGCGTATGGGCGACGCCGAGTGCCTCGGCCGTATGAGCGCCCCGGCTCCCTGAACGGAGCATGGACTTTTACCGTCCGGCAGTCCTACCAAACGTGTCGAGCACCTATATCACCCATCCTGGGTCACTCTGACGCTCAGCCCTGTTGCCGAACCGTGATGCGCGTTACGGTGCTCCGCATCCGCCGAGGCCCCTATCAGGAGGATCTACCGATCGTGCGCCCGGGGATTCGGTTCCCGGCCGCAGTCTGCAACGCCAACCCGACGCTGAGAGCGAGGGAAGTCTGCGTGGAGATCGTTGTCACCGGCCGAAACGTCGAGGTTCCGGAGCATTTCCGGGTCCATGTCGCCGAGAAGGTCGCTCGCCTGGAACGCTACGACCACAAGATCGTGGGCTTGGAGGTGGAGCTCTTCCACGAGCCGAACCGGCGCCAGCTCAAGAGCTGTCAGCGGGTCGAGATCACGGGCAGAGGGTGTGGTCCTGTCGCAAGGGCAGAGGCATGCGCCCAAGATTTCTACGCCGCGCTGGACGCCGCTGTCGCAAAGCTAGAAGGACGGTTGCGCCGCTCGCACGACCGTCGCAAGGTCAACGGCAAGCGCACCCGGGTCATGGCGGGCCGCGGCGCCGCCACTGCGCTCCTCGACGAGCTCCCACCGGCCGACACGTCGGCCGAGGTCGAGGTACCCAGCCCCCGTGGCCATGACGAGCACCTGCCGCCCGACGATCAGCTTCCGGGCCGGATCGTCCGCAGCAAGGTCCACACCGCCGACCCGATGAGCGTGGACGACGCCCTGTCCCACATGGAGCTCGTCGGCCATGACTTCTACTTGTTCGCCGACGCCGACAGTGGTGAGCCCTGCGTTGTCTACCGCCGCAAGGGCTACGACTACGGCATGATCCGTCTCGTACGGTAGTCGCGCGTACGCCCAGGAGGGGCGGCATGCGTTCCCGACCGGAACGCGTGCCGCCCCTCCGGCGTTGTGCTAAGAGGTATCCGTAGCTTCGCTACCCTGGGCCCGGTGGTTCGCCGGGGCACGGCGGGCTACCGGACGAGAACCCGCGTACTGATCCGCGAAGGCGAATGAGGTCGACCGTGCCGCTTTTGAACCGTCTGCTCCGTGCCGGTGAGACGAAGCTGGTGAAGCGGCTGGCACGCTATGCCGACAGCATCGACAAGCTCGAGCCGGAGGTGCAAGCACTCTCCGACGCGCAGCTGCGCGCGAAGACCGACGAGTTCCGCGAGCGCTACGAGGCCGGCGAGTCGCTCGACGACCTGCTGTTCGAGGCCTTCGCCGTGGTGCGTGAGGCGGCGCTGCGCACGCTGGGCCAGCGGGCCTTCCCCGTGCAGCTCATGGGTGGTGCCGCGCTCCACCTGGGCAACATCGCCGAGATGAAGACCGGTGAGGGCAAGACGCTCACCTCCGTGTTCCCCGCGTACCTCAACGCGATCTCCGGCGACGGCGTCCACGTCGTCACCACCAACGACTACCTCGCCAAGCGCGACTCCGAGAACATGGGCCGCATCCACCGGTTCCTCGGGCTCAACGTCGGCGTGATCCTCTCCGAGATGCCGCCCGCCGTCCGCCGCGGGCAGTACGCCGCCGACATCACCTACGGCACCAACAACGAGTTCGGCTTCGACTACCTGCGCGACAACATGGCCTGGAAAGCGGCCGACATGGTGCAGCGCGGGCACAACTTCGCCATCGTCGACGAGGCCGACTCCATCCTCATCGACGAGGCGCGCACCCCGTTGATCATCTCCGGCCCTGCGGAGCAGAGCGCTCGCTGGTACCAGGAGTTCGCCCGCATGTCGCCGCTGCTCAAGCGCGACCTGCACTACGAGGTGGACGAGCGCAAGCGCACCGTCGGCGTCACGGAGGACGGCGTCGCGCTGGTGGAGGACCAGCTCGGCATCGACAACCTCTACGAGGCCGCCAACACCCCGCTGGTGGGGTACCTGAACAACGCTCTGAAGGCCAAGGAGCTGTTCAAGAAGGACAAGGACTACATCGTCCGCGACGGGCAGGTGCTCATCGTCGACGAGTTCACCGGTCGCGTGCTGGCCGGGCGCCGCTACAACGAGGGCATGCACCAGGCCATCGAGGCCAAGGAGGGGGTGGAGGTCCAGGCGGAGAACCAGACGCTCGCCACCATCACCCTGCAGAACTACTTCCGGCTCTACGAGACGCTCTCCGGGATGACCGGTACCGCCCAGACGGAGGCGGCGGAGCTGCACCAGATCTACAAGCTCGGCGTCGTGTCGATCCCCACCAACCGGCCGATGGTCCGCAAGGACCAGCCGGACCTGATCTACAAGACCGAGGAGGCGAAGTTCGCGGCGGTCGCAGCCGACATCGCCGAGAAGCATCGTGCCGGACAGCCCGTGCTGGTCGGCACCACGAGCGTCGAGAAGTCGGAGTACCTGTCGAAGCTGCTGGTGCGGCTCCAGGTACCGCACGAGGTGCTCAACGCGAAGCACCACGAGCGGGAGGCGGCGATCGTCGCCCAGGCCGGGCAGGCCGGGGCGGTCACCGTGGCCACCAACATGGCAGGCCGTGGTACCGACATCGTGCTGGGCGGCAACCCCGAGTTCCTCGCCGACATCGACCTGCGCGGTCGTGGGCTCGACCCGGTGAACTCCCGCGAGGAGTACGAGGCGTCCTGGGAGGACGTCGTGGCCGCGATGAAGGAGCAGGTCGCGGCCGAGGCCGAGGAGGTCAAGACCGCAGGCGGCCTGTACGTGCTGGGCACCGAGCGGCACGAGTCGCGGCGCATCGACAACCAGCTGCGCGGTCGTTCGGGACGTCAGGGTGACCAGGGCGAGTCGCGCTTCTACCTCTCACTCGGCGACGAGCTGATGCGCCGGTTCAACGGCCAGATGGTCGAGTCGATCATGAACCGGTTCAACCTGCCGGACGACGTCCCGATCGAGGCGGGCATGGTCACCAAGGCCATCCGCAGCGCGCAGACGCAGGTCGAGCAGCAGAACTTCGAGATCCGCAAGAATGTGCTCAAGTACGACGAGGTGCTGAACAAGCAGCGCACCGTCATCTACGACGAGCGCCGCAGGGTCCTCGCGGGCGAGGACATCAAGGAGCAGATCGAGCACATGCTCGAGGACGTCATCACGGCGTACATCGACGGGGCCACCGCCGAGGGCTACGCCGAGGACTGGGACTTCGAGAAGCTCTGGACCGCGCTACGCACGCTATACACCGTCGGCATCCGCTGGGAGGACCTCACCGACGGCCAGGACGACAACGGGATCGCCGATCCCGGTGACCTCACCAAGGAAGCGCTGGCCGAGGCCGTGCTCGCCGACGCGCGTGACGCGTACGCCCGGCGCGAGGCAGAGGTCGACGAGCTCATCGCCCCCCTCGGAGGCATGCGGGAGCTCGAGCGGCAGGTCCTGCTCACGGTGATCGACCGCAAGTGGCGCGAGCACCTCTACGAGATGGACTATCTCAAGGACGGGATCGGCCTGCGGGCGATGGCCCAGCGCGACCCGCTCATCGAGTACCAGCGCGAGGGCTACGACATGTTCTCCGCGATGCTCGAGGGCATCAAGGAGGAGACGGTCTCCTACCTGTTCAACGCCCAGGTGCAACCGGCCCAGCCTCCTGCCCAGGCGCAGCCGGCGCAGCAGGTTCCCGCACAACCGCAGCAGGCCGCGGTGCAGCAGGCTCCCGTGCAGCAGCCGCAGGTGCAGCAGGTTCCGGCTCCGGTCGACCGCCGGCCCGCGGCGGCGGCATCCGGCGGTGGCCGGCACTCGGCCGACCCGACGGCCACCACTAGCGTGCTGCCGCCGGCGTTCCGCGGTTCCCGTCCGGCGGATCTGCGCTACAGCGGCCCGGCGGAGGACGGATCGGCCACGCGTTCGCGCAGCGGCGATGGTGCGCGCGACGGCAGCCGGGGCGAGGCCACGGTGGCAGGCTCCGCCGAGCCGTCGCGCAATCGCCCGTGCCCGTGCGGCTCGGGTCGCAAGTACAAGCAGTGCCACGGATCGCCCACTGCGGCACGTCCCTGACCTGAGCAGTTCGGGTTCAGCCGAGTCGCAGCGCGGTGCACCGCCAGCCGGTGCCCGCGCTGTCGGCTCGCTCGAAGCGCGCTGCCACCGCGCGCACGCGTCCGTCCATGGCGCACGCCACGGCCACCTCCGCTACGCCTGGCTGCGGAAGGCACAGACGCATCCGGGCGAACCGGGCGGGTGAACGCACGGTGCGCTGCTGCGCGGCCGTGCGCCAGTAACGCAGCACGGATGCCGTGACGTGGTCGGCGAGCTGTGTGGACGGCCTGCGGTGGTCGAGTACCTCCAGCGCGAGCCGCAGGATCCGCGTGATGTTGCGATGCGCCTCGCCGAGCTCGGCCGCCGACGGCCCGGTCGGCGCGGGTTGCGGCGGGCGCGGCGCCGGGATGGTGGCGACGGCTGCGCTCGCCCCGGGGCCCGGTTCGTACGCCATCCGTCGAAGCCGGGGCCGAATGGCTGGGCAGGCGGCGTGCTGCGGCGCAGGTAGCGGGGGTGGCGAGGCCAGCGTGGTGGTCACGGCGCCAGAGTGCGGCCTGGTGCCGGTCCGCCGAGGTCCGTTGGGGTGATCAGGCGACGAACCGTACGGGCACTGATGATCCAGCTTCGTACGGTGTGCCGATGACCGGCGGTTTCTTCGAACCCGACCCGCAGCTGATGCCACTTCACCGGCTGCTGTCCCGGGCCGGGCAGGCCGTCTCCCGGTACTCCCGTGAGGTCGTCGCCGCACACGGGCTGACCGTCACCGCGATGGGCGTGCTCGGTGCGCTCGCCGACGGCGAGGCCGTGTCGCATCGCGAGCTCTCCGGGTACCTCGGCGTCGCCCCGGCCACGCTGACCCCGGTGGTCGACGCGCTGGAGGCTGCGGGAGCGTTGGCTCGCGAGCGCGACCCGGCAGACCGTCGGGTGGTGCGGCTGCGGATCACCGAGCACGGGCGGCTCCGGCTGGCGGGCGCGCACGGGGCCGTGGTGACGACGTTGCGGAGCGGCCTTCCCCAGCCGTCACCGCGGGACGCCGAGGTGATCCGCGCCTACCTGCTGGCGGTGCTGACGGCGGTCACGCGGGCGGAATGACGGCCCCGCCGGCTTTGCCGACCGGTGACCGAGCACTGAGATCGGTTAGGTTAGGGTCACCTCATGCGCTCTGGAAGGGTGGGCCGGCCGTCGCGCCGGTGGGTGTCTTGGGGGCTCGCGATGGCCCTCGCGGCGGTGCTGGCCACGGGCTGCGCCACACAGCAGCAGAGCTCGTCCGGCGGCACCGGGAACACGGATGTGGCCACCGGCGGCAAGCTGTTCTCCACCGCCGACGAGGCGACCGCGAAGCTGGGAGCCGACGTCGGCCCCGGCGTCTTCCCCCGGACGATCACCCACGCGCGGGGCACCACGCGGCTGGAGAAGAAGCCGGTCAGGGTGGTCACGATCGACAGCGGCGAGCTCGACGCCGTCCTCTCGCTCGGCGTCACGCCGGTCGGCATGGCGAACCCCAACGGGAAGGCGCCGTCCTATCTGGCCGACCGCGTCGCGGGCATCACGAGCGTCGGGGACACCAACAACCTCAACCTCGAGGCCATCGCGGCGCTGAAGCCCGACCTGATCCTCGGCAGCCAGCTGCGCGTCGACCAGCTCTACGAGCCGCTCAGCGCCATCGCGCCCACCGTGCTCAGCATCCGTCCGGGATTCCCGTGGAAGGAAGACTTCCTGCTGGCCGGCGCCGCGCTCGGCGAGGAGACCAAGGCCACCGAGGTGCTCAACGACTACCAGCGGCGGGCCGACGCGGTGAAGGCGTCGCTGGCCGGTGGCGCGCCCACGATCTCGCTCGTGCGGTTCATGCCGGGCCGGATCCGCCTCTACGGGAACCTGTCGTTCATCGGTGTGATCCTCAAGGACGTCGGGCTGCCCCGCGCGCCGGGTCAGGACTTCGACGAGCTGGCCCAGGAGGTCTCGCCGGAGGTGATCAACCGCGCCGAGGGCGACTGGATCTTCTACTCGAGCTACGGCCCGCCCGAGGCCACGGATCAGGGCGCCGTGGTGAACGGGGAGCTGTGGAGCCGGCTGAACGCGGTGCAGAAGGGGCACGCGCGACCCGTCGACGACGAGGTCTGGTTCCTGGGCCTGGGGCCCTCGGGCGCCATGATCGTGCTCGACGACCTGCAGAAGATCCTCGCCACGGCGTAGGACTCGGCAGCAAGCTCTCCGGTCGGCCGCGCCGCGGTCCGACCGGGGGCAAGATCGTCGGTTCGGGACGGGTAGCTGTGCTCGGCCCGGTTGGTGGCGGGTCGGGTGGCGGCGGGGAGGGGCTGGCGTCCGGTCTCGGTGTCGGCGGCTGGCTGGCCTGCATGATCGTCGTTTCGGTGCGCGCAACCGCGCCTGACACGGCTGCGGGGTCCGAATCACTGATCACGGAGGGCCTGGATTTTCAAGATCGTCGTTTGGGGCCGCGTAGCCGTGCCGGACGCGGTTGCCGGGCTCCGAACGTCGATCATGAACGTTGGCGCGGGCCGGCCGGTCGGCTGGACCTGCACCAAGATCATCGGTTCGGGGACGGGGAGCCGTGCTCGGCGCGGTTGGCGACGTCGGCGCTGCTCATGTGACCCGGAGGCCCCGACTGTCGATAATGGTCGCGCGGGCTCGGGCAGCCCACGCGCGCTGTCGCGCGTCCGGGTAGGCGCCGGCGTTCGGTCCGGTCTCGGCGGCGGCTGCGGGGCCTCCATGATCGTCGTTTAGGTGCGTACAACCGTGCCTGGGACGGCTGCCGGGTCCGAACCGCTGATCATGGGCTGCCTGGATTTCCAAGATCGTCGTTCGGGGCCGGGTAGCCGCGCTGGACGCGGTCGCCGGGTCCCGGACGTCGATCATGAAGGTTGGTGGGCGGTGGCGACCGGCCGGCCAGCTGTACCTGCACAGCGGTTGGCGGCGGCCCGAACTGTCGATCACGGGCGGCGGAGCCGGGTGGTGGTGGCGTAGGGGCTGGCGTCCGGCCTCGGGGTCGGCTGGCCTGCATGATCGTCGTTTCGGTGCGCACAACCGCGTCTGTGACGGCTGCGGGGTCCGAATCGCTGATCATGGATTTCCAAGATCGTCGTTTCGGGACCGGTAGCCGTGCTCAGCGCGGTTGGCGGGCCCGAACTGACGATCATGGGAGGCGGGCCTGGGGCGGCGCACCCGCGCTGTCGCGCGCCGGGGTAGGGGTCGGCGTCCGATTTGATGTCGGTGGCTGCTCGGCCTGCATGATCGCCGTTTCGGTGCGCACAACGGCGCCTGGGACGGCTGTCGGGTCCGAACCGCTGATCATGGCGGGCTCGGATTTCCAAGATCGTCGTTTGGGGCCGCGTAGCCGCGCTGGACGCGGTCGCCGGGCCTCGGACGTCGATCATGAAGGTTGGTGGGCGGTGGCGACCGGCCGGCCAGCTGTACCTGCACAGCGGTTGGCGGCGGCCCGAACTGTCGATCACGGGCGGCGGAGCCGGGGGGCGGCGGCGTAGGGGCTGGCGTCCGGCCTCGGGGTCGGCTGGCCTGCATGATCGCCGTTTCGGTGCGCACAACGGCGCCTGGGGCGGCTGTCGGGTCCGAACCGCTGATCATGGCGGGCTCGGATTTCCAAGATCGTCGTTTGAGGCCACGTAGTCGTGCCGGACGCGGTTGCCAGGCCCGGAACGTCGATCATGGAGGTTGGCGGGGGCCGGCCGGTCGGCTGGACCTGCACCAAGATCATCGGTTCGGGGACGGGGAGTGGTGCTCGGCACGGTTGGCGGGCCCGGGCTGTCGATCACGGGAGGCGGGTTCGGGTGACGCACCCGCGCTGTCGCGCGTCGAGGTAGGGGCCGGCGTCCGGTCCGGTGTCGGCGGCGGCTGCCTGGCCTGCATGATCGTCGTTTCGGTGCGCACAACGGTGCCTGACACGGCTGCGGGGTCACAACTGTTGATCATGTGTGGGCCGGATTCCCAAGATCGTCGTTTCGGGACCGGTGGCCGTGCTCAGCCCGGTTGCCGGGCCTCAAACGGCGATCATGAAGGTTTGGCGGGCAGCGGGGACCGGCCGCCGGCTGAACCTGCACCGTGGTTGGCGGGGCCGGACTGTCGGTCATGAGCAGCGGGGTCGGGCGGCGGCAAATCGAGGGTTGTCTACCCGGCCTCCATGATCGTCAGTTCGGGACGCGCAACCGTGTCCGGCCCGCCTCCCGGCACCCGAACGTCGATCATGAACCGCGGAAGGCGCAGCCGCCGTACCTGCTGACAAAGGCCTGGTCACCGATCACCGGTAATGTGCCTGCGGTGCCGCTGCGTGGCTTGCTGATGGATTACCAGGGAGTGCTCACCGACGGGGCGGCCGTGGTCGAGTTGGTCGGGCGGGCCCGGGCAGCGGGAGTGGCCACCGCCCTGGTCTCCGACGCACACGCCGTGCCCGACGAGTGCGCAGCGCAGTTCGACGCCGTGGTGCTGGGGCCTTCGCTCGGCGTGCGGAAGCCCGATCCTGAGGTGTACCGCCGGGTCGCGGAGATGCTCGGGCTCTCCGCCGCCCAGTGCCTCGTGGTGGACGATCAGGTGCGCAACCTGCGAGGCGCGCGTGAGGCGGGCGCGGTCGTCGTCCACCATCGGGACGCCGCTGCCACCACCGCCGAGGTCGAGATCCTGTTGGAGCTGCCGCCCACCTGAGCGGTGACGGTCACGCCTCGTCGGCGTCGGGTTCGTCCTGCTCGGTGGTGCCGTTCGAATCCGGCGGCTCGGCCGGGTCGTCTTTTTCGGTTCCTGTGATCGTCGACTGCCGCAACAGGTCAGCCAGGAAGCCGTCGCCGCCTGGGGTGGGTTGGTCGTCACGCTCGTCGTCCGGCATGTCGAACGAGTACTCCGATTCGGACCGGACCAAACGAGGGCGAGGTAGGCCTACCGTGGGGGCGGTGGCTCCTGGCCGCCGGCTCCCTGCGGCGGAGATCCAGGCGGTGATTCGCCGGGCGGCTTGGGCTCGGTCGTGTCGCCGTCGCCCGTCATCTGCTGCAGCTTGTCGACAGCCTGGTCGATCTGCTGGTCGTGGCCCTCCACCTTGGTCTTGGCCATCTCTCCGGCCTTCTCGATCCCCTGGTCGACCTTGTCGTCATGCTGATGCAGCAGCTCGCGAATTTTCTCCATGAGTCCCATTCGTGCACGATGGCCCTGCGGCGCCATCTCCGCAGCGTGGGTTCATGCATTCGGGCGAAGGCGGACGTGTTCGCGCCGCAGTTCGTCGACGCTGTTGACGCCGATGAGCTGCAGCGTGCGGACGATCTCGCCGGTCAGGATCGCCACGGCCTTCTCCACACCGAGGCGGCCACCGGCCATCAGCCCGTACAGGTAGGCGCGCCCGACGAGGGCGGCCCGGGCGCCGAGCGCGATCGCGGCCAGCACGTCGGCGCCGTGGGTGATCCCGGTGTCGACGAGCACCTCGGCGCGGTCCCCGACGGCCTGGACGGTGGGCTCGACCAGCTCCAGTGGCACCGGTGCGCGGTCGAGCTGACGGCCGCCGTGGTTGGACAGGAGTACGGCGTCGGCGCCTGCGTCGACCACACGGCGGGCGTCCTCGACGCTCTGGACGCCTTTGACCACGAGCTTTCCCGGCCAGGTGCCACGCAGCCACTCGACGTCGGCGATCGTGAGCGCCGGGTCGAAGACGCGTGCGATCAGGTCGGCGGGAGTGCCCTCGGTGGACGTGAGGCTCGCGAACTTCAGCGGCTCGGTGGTGAGCAGGTTGAACCACCAGTGCGGGTGCCGCGCGCCGTCGACGAACGTCCGCAGCGACAGGGCGGGCGGGATGGTGAGCCCGTTGTGGACGTCGCGGAGCCGGGCCCCGCCGACCGGGGTGTCGACTGTGAGCAGCAGGGTGTCGTAGCCCGCATCCGTGGCGCGCTGCACGAGCTCCTTGGCGGGAGCGCGGTCACGCCACAGGTAGAGCTGGAACCACTTGCGCGCACCGGGAGCGGCGGCTGCCACCTCCTCGATCGTGGTGGTGCCCAGCGTCGAGAGTGCGTACGGGATGCCCACCTCCTGGGCCACCGACGCGACGGCACGCTCGCCCTCGTGGTTCATCATCCGCGTGAAGCCGGTGGGAGCGAAGGCGAACGGCAGCGCGGAGCGCTTCCCCAGGATGTCGCGCCCGGTGTCCACGGACGACACGTCGCGCAGCACGGTGGGGCTGAACTCGACGCGGGCGTAGGCCTGGCGGGCGCGGAGCAACGAGTGCTCCCCGTCGGCTGCACCGTCCGTGTAGTCGAACACGGCCCGGGGGGTGCGGCGGCGCGCGATCTCCCGCAGGTCGGCGATGCTCGCGGCGCGCATCAGCCGTCGCTGCGCGGAGTCGCGCACGAACGGTGCCGGCCGCAGCAGCGGGCGGAGCTCGGAGGGACGAGGAAGCCTGCGCTGGACCATCCGGACAGACTAGATCTCTTCCGGCGCCGAAGCGCTCACCGAACGCGTCGTGCCAGCTCGAACGCCGCGACCGCCCCGGCGCTCGCCACGCCCAGCGACTCGACGCCACCGTGCATGGGGATCGCCAGCAGGCCGTCGAGCATCGCCCGCACCGATGACGAGAGCCCGTCGGTCTCGTTGCCCAGCACGAGCGCGACGCGCCCGGGGAGCTCGGCATCGAGCAACGATGAACCCCCTGCGTCGAGCCCGTACACGGCGAACCCGGCCGCGGCCAGCTCGGTGCATCCCTCCTCGACAGTGCCCGACCGCAGGACGGGCGCACGGAACGCGACGCCTGCAGAGGCCTTCACGACCAGCGGGTCGATCGCCGGTACGCCGCGGCGGGGGAGCAGCACCCCGTCGAGCCCGGCGGCGGTGGCGCTGCGCAGGATCATCCCGACGTTGGCCGGGTTGGTGAGCCGGTCGAGTACGAGCACCGACGCGGGGGCGCCGGGAGCGAGCGCAGCCGCGAACTCGCCGACCGGCGCCATCCGTGGTGCGACGACGTCGGCGAGTACGCCCTGGTCGTGGCGTCCGTTGCCGGCCAGCACCTTCACCCGGTGCGCCGACGCCCACTGCACCGGCACCCCGCGTTGGCGTGCGGCACTGGTGATCGCCCGCACCGGCTCGCCCCGCTGTCCCTCGGCCAGGATGACCTTGTCCACCCGCAGTTGCGCGTCGGTCAGGGCCTCCAGCACCGGCTTGCGTCCGTAAACGGTGATGAAGGTGTCCTTTGGAGAACGGGCTCCCGGCTCCCCCGTGAAACCCTGCGCTCCGCTGCTGCTCCGCACGGGTGTCAGGGTGCCACCTAGGATCTGGTCCATGCCGCCCCGGCTCTCCGCGCTCGACGCCTCGTTCCTGTACCTGGAGCAGCCGACGACGCCCATGCACGTGGGCGGGGTGTCGATCTTCCGGCGGCCGAGGCCGCCCGGCCCGTCCGGGGGGTTCGACTACGAGCGGCTCGTCGAGCTGATCGAGCAGCGGATCGCGCTGGTACCGCGCTACCGGCAGAAGGTTCGCTACGTGCCGGGCAACCTCGCCCGGCCCGTGTGGGTCGACGACCCGGACTTCGACATCGCCTATCACGTTCGTCGATCCGCGCTGCCGAAACCCGGCTCGGACGAGCAGCTCACCGAACTCGTCGCGCGGCTGATGTCGCGCCCGCTCGACCACACGCGCCCGCTCTGGGAGATGTACCTGGTGGAGGGGCTGGCCAGGGGACGCACGGCCGTGCTCACCAAGACTCACCAGGCGATGGTCGACGGCGTGAGCGCGTTCGACATCGGCCAGGTCATCCTGGACGTGTCGGCCACTCCGAGCACGGCACCGCTCGACGGGGAGGCAGGCGACGCGCCGCTTCCGGGGCGGGGCAGGCGCGGACGCGCCATGGTGGAGGAGTTCTGGATGCCGCGGCCGGAGCCGAGCGACACCCAGCTGATCCTCGGGGCGGTGGCCGAGGCAGTGGCGCGCCCGGCCGAGATCGTCGACAACGTCCGCGTTGCGGCCGGCGATGCGTTGGCCACCGTCGGCAAGATCGCCGGCACGGCCGGCAGCCTGTTCTCGATGGCGCGGGCCGCGAGCAGGCGGGCCCCGGGCACCCCGCTCAACGTCCCGATCTCCACCCAGCGTCGGTTCGCGGTGGCACGTACTCGGCTCGAGTCGTACCGGAAGGTGCGGGCCGCGCACGGGTGCACCGTCAACGACGTGGTGCTCAGCGTGGTCTCGGGCGCGCTGCGCAACTGGCTGCTCTCGCGCGGTGAGCCGGTCAGCCCGTCGTCGACGCTGCGGGCGATGGTGCCGCTGTCGGTGCGGGGCGAGGCCGATGTCCCCAGCTCGGCCACGGCCGGCTCACTCGGCAACCGCGTGTCGTCGTTCATCGTGGATCTGCCGGTCGGCGAGCAGAGCCCGGTGGTGCGACTACACCATGTGACCCACGCGATGCGTGAACACACGTCCACGGGGCAGTCTGTCGGTGCCGACACCCTGGTCCGGATCGGTGGTTTCGCCCCGCCTACGCTGCACGCCCTGGGGGCGCGCGCCGCGAGCGGGTTCTCGAAGCGGATCTTCAACTTGGTGGTGACGAACGTGCCGGGACCACAGTTCCCGCTGTACGCCGCAGGTGCCCGGATGCTCGAGATGTTCCCGGTGGTGCCGCTGGCCAAGGGCCAGGCGCTCTCGATCGGGCTCACCTCGTACGACGGCGGCGTCTTCTACGGCTTCAACGGCGACCGCGACGCGATGTCCGATGTCGACGTGCTCGCCGGCCTGGTCGACGAAGCGCTCGACGAGCTCCTGTCGACCGTGGGGTCGTGAGCGAGATGCGCATCTACGTGCCGGCCACCTGGCCGATGCTGCGGACGCTGGTCAAGAACGGCACCGTGGACCCGATCGGCGGCACCGCGTTCGCCCTCACCCCGCGGTTGCGCGAGTCCTACACCAGCGGCGACGACGAAGAGCTCGAGTACGCCGCGCTCACCGAGGCCGCCCGGGCGTCACTGCGGCTGCTCGCCGTGGAGCTCGGGGTGGGTGAGGACACCACGCCGGCCCGGCGTGTGGTCATCGCCGCCGACCTCGACGATGTCACCCTGCGACCCGACCTGGACGACGGCGCCGTCCGAATCGCGGGCACGGTGCCGTTCGAGACCATCGCCGCCGTCCACGTCGACAACGACGAGGCGGAGTACGCGGTGCGCCAGGCCGCCGGTGCCGTCGACGCCGCCGACATGGGCGACCTCGACGCGGAGTTCCTCGTCGGTGAGGCGGAGGACCACGAGCTGGCCTGGTACGACCCGTCCGAGGTGGCGTTCCTGGTGGAGCTGGGCTGACGCCCGGCGGGCTCGCTCTGAGGGCTCGGTCCGACGGCTCGGTCCGACGGCCTCGTCCCCGACGCTCCGGACGCCGTGGCGACCGGCCGCTCGTCAGCGGCGGTCGCGACGCCTGCCGTTGCCCTTGCCGACTCCGCCGCCGTAGACCAGCGCGCCCATCAGGGGAATGAGCAGGAAGAAGTACCACTGCTTGGTGATGAAGAACAGCAACAGCGCCACGACCGGAGTGATCGTGAGCAGCAGGTAGCCGTCCTTCTTCGGGGCCACCTCTCCGGCGGCGGGGGCCACGGGGAGCGGCGCGGTCAACGGAGCCTTACCGGGGAGCTGTGGGTGTGGCTCCGGCAGGTCGGTGAACAGCTCGGCGATCTCGGAGGCGACGACGGCGTTGGCCGCCTTGGCCGTGCGCTCGCCGTACTCCTCGACTCCGAGCCTGCCTGCCGACAGGTGCTCGTCGAGTGCCTTCATAGCCGCGGTGCGTTCAGCAGTGCCGATCCGCAGGGGCGAGGATTCTTCCCCGGACGTCATGCGCAGAGCGTGCCAAACCCGTCATCTCAGTGCTACCAGTACCCGGCGCAGCGCGGCGAGCCTGCCGGGCTGCAGCAGTCCCTTCTCCGCCAGGGCATCCAGCGCGCACTCCGGATCAGCGGGCGGCCCGAGGTGACCGCAGCCGCGTGGGCAGTCCTCGATCGCCGCGGCGAGGTCGTCGAAAGCGGCCAGGACGTCGTCGGGCGTGACGTGGGCGAGACCGAAGGACCGGACGCCGGGCGTGTCGACCACCCAGCCTCCGCCGCGCTCTTCGGGCAGCGGCAGGGCGAGTGCGGCGACGGTGGTGTGGCGCCCCTTCCCGACGGCCGACACGAGGCCGACCGCCCGTGCGGCGTCCGGAATCACGGCGTTGACCAGCGTCGACTTGCCCACGCCCGAATGTCCGACCAGTGCCGACACCCGGCCCGCGAGCACCGCGGCGAGCTCGGCAGGCTCCTGCTCGCGACGCGTGACGATCACGGGTAGGTCGAGGTCGCGGTACTGCGCGGCGAAGGGCTCGGGGTCGCCGAGGTCCGCCTTCGTCAGGCACAGGATGGGGGCCAGGCCGCCTGCATAGGCGGCCACCAGGCAGCGGTCCACGAAGCCGGTGCGGGGCTCCGGGTCGGCCACCGCGGTGACGATGACGAGCTGCTCGGCGTTGGCCACGATGACCCGCTCGAAAGGGTCGGTGTCGTCAGCGGTGCGGCGCAGCAGGGTGCGGCGCTCCTCGACGCGCACGATGCGGGCGATCGTGTCGGGGGCACCGGACAGGTCCCCGACGAGCCCGACCCTGTCGCCCACGACGATCGGAGTGCGGCCGAGCTCGCGGGCCCGCATCGCGGTGACCGCAGGCCGCGTGCTGTCGGCGCCGGGGACGCACGTCCAGCGGCCCCGGTCCACGGTGGTGACCATCGCCTCAGCGGCGTCGGCGTGCTCGGGGCGGCGCTTGGTGCGCGGCCGTGACCCCCGGCGCCCGGGTCGGACCCGGACGTCGGACTCGTCGTACTCGCGGCGCTTCACCTCAGCGCGGCGCCGACGTCATCCCGGTCACCGGACCGCCTCGACGAGGGCGGCCCAGCGGGCGGGGAAGTCGGGGATGGTCTTGTCGGTGCAGGCCACGTCGTCGATCGTGACGCCGGGAACGACGAGCCCGATGAGCGCGCCTGCCGTGGCCATCCGGTGGTCGGCGTAGGCGCCCCACGGCCGGTCGGTGGGGGCGGTCAGCGGCGCCGGGCGGATCTCGAGCCCGTCCGGCATCTCGGTGACGTCTCCACCGAGGGCGTTGATCTCGGTGGCGAGTGCCGCCAGCCGGTCGGTCTCGTGCCCGCGGATGTGGGCGACCCCGCGGATCCAGGACGGTCCCGTGGCCAGCGCGGCGACGGCGGCGACCGTGGGCGTCAGTTCGCTGGCGTCGTGCAGGTCGACGTCGACGCCTGCCAGGGCGTCCGGCCCGCGCACCGTCATCCCGTCCGGACCTGGTTCGACGGTGCAACCGGCCTGGGTGAGCACGGAGAGGATCTCGGCGCCGGGCTGGGTGGAGTCGGTGGGCCAGCCCAGCACGGTCACCTCGCCACCGGTGATGGCGGCGGCGGCGAGGAACACCGCGGCGTTCGACAGATCCGGCTCCACCGTCCAGTCGCGGGCCGCGATCGGCCCGGGGGCGACCCGCCAGGTGTCGGGCTCGCCGCGGCCCGTTCCGTCCGCGCTGTCGTCGACCTCGACGCCGGCCGCGCGCAGCATGTCGACGGTCATCTCGATGTGCGGCAGCGACGGCACGGGCTTCCCGCTGTGGTGCACGGTGACGCCCTTGTCGTAGCGGGCGCCGGACAGCAGGAGCCCGGACACGAACTGGGACGACGCCGAGGCGTCGATCACCACATCGCCGCCGGGCAGTCCACCGGTGCCGTGCACGGTGAACGGCAGCCGGTCCCCGTCCACCCGCGCCCCCAGCGCCCGCAGCGCGTCGAGCACCGTGGCCATCGGCCGCTTACGGGCCTGTGGGTCGCCGTCGAACGCGACCGGGCCGTCGGCCAGCGCCGCCGCGGGGGGCACGAACCGCATCACGGTGCCGGCGAGCCCGCAGTCCACCGTGCCACCGCCGCGCAGTCCGTCGTGGGGGGAGAACGTGACCCGCTCGCCGTCGACCTCGATCGGGACGCCGAGCGCGCGCAGGGCGCCGACCATCAATGCCGTGTCGCGAGTGGCGGGCGCGCCCGTCACGACGGCGGCACCGCCGGAGAGGGCGGCGAGCAGCAACGCGCGGTTGGTCACGGACTTGGACCCGGGCGCGGCCACCCGGCCGCGGACGGGCCCGTGGGCGAGCGGTGCGGGCCATGGGCTGGTCACCCCCGCAATGATTCCGCATCCCGCCCACGGCGCCGGTCAGGAGGCCGCCGTCGTGGCGCATCGGAAGCAGGTGTCGACGACAGCGCGTACCGCCGAGCGCCGGTCGCCGGTACGCCAGATGACCGCCAGCTCGCTCGGCGGAAGGTCGACGACCGGGCGGTGCACGACGTCGTCGCGCCGATAGATCTCCGCGTTGCCCGCCGCGAGCAGCACCACTCCGACGCCGGCCGCGACGGCCTCGAACGACTCGTCCGCGGTGGTCGCCTCCGCGGCGATGCGCGGCGGGGTCGTGCGCTGGTCGGTGGCGAGCCAGAAGTCGCGCATCGGGCCGGCCGACGCCGGCAGCGCCACGAAGGGTTCGTCGTGCAGGTCGGCGAACCGCACTGCGGGACGGCCGGCGAGGCGGTGCCCGACAGGAAGCGCCACCCAACGGTCCTCCGTGGCGATCGTGCGGGTCGACAGGCCTGCTCCGGACGGCACCGGCAGCCACGCGACGGCGACGTCGACACCGCCGCCGGCCAGCCCGACCGCCGGGTCGTCCCAGCCGACCTGGCGGAAGAGCAGGCGCCAGCCCGGGATCCGTTCGTGCAGGCTGGCTGTGATCGCGGGGACGAGCCCGCGCGCCATGCGGGTGTGGAAGCCGACCGCCAGGGTGCGCCGCTCCGTCGCGGCTGCGGACCGCACCTCCGCGAGCGTGGTGTCCCACTCCGCGAGCATCCGGCGGGCAGCAGGGAGAAGCGCCTCACCCGCCGCCGTGAGCGTGACACCGCGGTGGCCGCGGACGAACAGCTCGGCCCGGAGGCTGCCCTCCAGCTGCCGGATCTGCTTGCTCAGCGCCGGCTGGGAGACGAACAACCGCGCGGCCGCCCGCGTGAAGCCGAGCTCCTCGGCGACCGCGACGAAGTAGCGGAGGTCCCGCAGGTGGACGTCCACAACCAGAGGTTATGGCAGCGGGTCTTGGACTGCCAGATCGCTACGACCGACGCTGAGTCCGTGAAGGCACTCGTCCACGACCCGACCGCCACTGCCGGTCTGCGGCACGCCGACGTTCCCGACCCCGTTCCCGGTCCGGGCCAGGTGCTGATGGAGGTGCGGGCCACCTCGCTGAATTTCCTCGATGCGGCCTACCGCGACGAGCGTCTCGCGGTGGGTGCGGTACCCGGTGTGGACGCGGCAGGGGTGGTGGTGGCGCCCGCGGGCGACGGGTCCGGACCCGCCGCGGGAGCGCGTGTGGTCGCGTTCGGCCAGGGGGCGTGGGCGCAGCGCCTCGCGGTCGACACCGCGGATGTCGCCGTTCTCCCGGACGGCGTGGACCTTGCCGTCGCGGCCGCACTGCCCGGAGCCGGGGTCACCGCGCTGCGGGCCGTGCGCCGGCTGGGCTCGGTGCTCGGCCGACGGGTACTGGTGACCGGAGCCTCAGGCGGTGTCGGTCGCTACGCCGTGCAGTTGGCTGCCTTGGCCGGGTCGGACGTCGTCGCCGCCGTCGGGAGCCGGGAACGCGGGGCAGGGCTGGCTGGGCTCGGGGCTCGGGACGTGGTCGTCGGGCTCGACGAGGTGGCAGGTTCGGTGCACAGCGTGCTGGACACCGTCGGCGGACCGCTGCTCGCGGAGGCCTTCGCGCTGCTCGCCGAGAGCGGTCTCGCCCTGAGCATCGGGCAGGCGTCCCGCCGGCCCACCACGATCGATTTCGAGCAGGAGCGCAGGCGAAGCGGTGGCAGGCGGCTGGAGCCGTTCGTCATCGGCTCCGGGGTCGGTGTGGACCTGCAGGTGCTGCTCGACCTCGTCCGGCGCGGGCGGCTGGACCCGCAGATCGGTTGGCGCGGCTCCTGGCTGGACGCGGCCGACGCGGCCCGGGCGCTGCTCGACAGGGAGGTGCCGGGCAAAGCGGTTCTCGAGGTCGCGTGACGGCGCCGGTGGGCCGTGGAACGCCGGTACGGACCCGCGGCGGGCAACGGTGGGACGATGGGGACATGTGCGGTCGTTACGCATCGATCAAGGCCCCCGCCGACCTCGCCGACGAGTTCCGTGCCGTCGACGCCACCGACGGAGCGGCGAAGGTGGACTACAACGTGGCGCCCACCAAGCAGATCATCACGGTGGTGGAGCGGCACCCGCGTGACGAGGAGGGCACGCCCGACCCCGACACCACCGAGCGCACGCTGCGCATGCTGCGCTGGGGGCTCGTGCCGTCCTGGTCCAAGGACCCGAAGTCCGGCGCTCGCATGATCAACGCGCGGTCGGAGTCGGCGGCCACGAAGCCCGCGTTCCGCCGGGCGCTCAACTCGCGGCGTTGCCTGATCCCGGCCGACGGCTGGTTCGAGTGGCAGCGCGGGCCGGAGCACAAGCAGCCCTACTACACCCACTACTCCGACGGGAGCTCGCTCGCGATGGCCGGGCTCTGGGAGTACTGGAAGCCGAAGGACGACCCCGAGAACGAGTACCCGAACGGGCTGGTCACGGCCGCGGTCCTCACCACCGACGCGGTCGGCCCGCTCACGCAGGTGCACGACCGGATGCCACTGGTGCTCCCGCGGTCGGCGTGGGACGCCTGGCTCGACCCGGACGCCGGTGCCGACGACGAGAGGGTGGCTGCCCTGCTCGCTCCGCCGTCACCGGAGCTCGTGGCAGCACTCGAACTTCGCCCGGTGTCCCCGCGGGTCAACAGCGTGCGCAACAACGGGCCGGAGCTGCTGGACCCACTCGCCGCCGAGGACGTCCGCGAGCCGCTGCAGCTCGACCTGCTGGCCGGGCCGAACCCGAAGTGACCGCTGCGGAACGAGCCGGGCCAACGGGCGCGATCGCCGAGATCGCCACGCCCCACGGTCCGGCCCGGATCACCCGCCACGACGCCGACGGCGAGGCGCGGGGCGTGCTGCTGCTCGGACACGGCGCGGGTGGCGGGGTGGGCGCGCCCGACCTGGTCGCCGCGGCGGGCGTCGCCGTCGCGGCCGGGCTGCACGTCGTGCTGGTGGAGCAGCCCTACCGTGTTGCCGGACGCCGGGCGCCCGCTCCCGCGGCCCAGCTCGACACGGCCTGGCTGGCCGTGGTGGAGCAGGTCAGGGCCGGCTCCGATCCACAGCTGCCGCTGCTGTTCGGGGGCCGTAGCTCCGGGGCCCGCGTGGCGTGCCGTACGGCCACGGAAGGCGCTGCTGCCGGTGTGCTGTGCCTCGCTTTTCCCGTCCATCCGCCGGGAAAGCCGGAGAAGGACCGGCTCCACGAGCTGGCTGCGCCGACCGTCCCGGTGCTGGTGGTGCAGGGAGAGAGCGACCCGTTCGGCCGTCCCGACCCTGCTCCCGGACGCGAGGTGGTGATGCTGCGCGGCAACCACAGCCTGCGCAGCGACATGCCCGGCCTGCGGGCGGCTGTGGCGGGCTGGCTCGCGCAGCGGTTCGGTGCCGTGCCGGTGGCCGGGTAGCTAGGAAGCCGCGATCGGTGCGAAGCGAGCGCCGGTGAGCCGCGCGAGGTCGCCTGGTGCGAGCTCCACCTCCAGCCCGCGGCGCCCGGCGCTGCAGAAGAGCGTCTCCAGCTCCTCCGCGGACGAGTCCAGCACGGTCGGCAGGCGCTTGCGCTGGCCCAGCGGGGAGATCCCGCCTGCCACGTACCCGGTGGCCCGCTCGGCGAGGGCGACGTCGGCCATCTTCGCCCTCTTGCCGCCCACCGCGGCCGCGAGCGCCTTGAGATCGAGCGTCGTCAGCACGGGGACGATTCCGACGGTCAGCGCGCCGTCCACGTCGGCGACCAGAGTCTTGAACACCCTCGCTGGGTCCAGCCCCAGCATCTCCGCGGCCTCCGGCCCGTAAGCCTGACCGCTTCCGTGGGTGTAGCTGTGCAGCTGATGCGAGACGGCCTGCTTCGTGAGCAACGCGGTCGCCTGCGTTCCCCTACCTGCCACCCCCGCACGATAGCGAGAGGGGAATCGCGCGGCGGAGACGGATGTTGACAAGGGGGTGAATCAGGCAGTGATGGACGCGCCGAGAATCGCGCCGCGACGCGACGGCCGGGTGCGTCCGGCCTTCGAGGTGGCGCTCGGCGGCGTAAGCTCGATCCGTCAGCAGGGCGGCCAAGTGGTGGCCGGCCTGGAGGTCGCAGATCGTGCGACCCGGCGGGAGAGGAGCAGGGTGCCACGCACCGAACAGGCGGCCGAAGCGGAGATCACCGCAGGTCAAGACGTCGAGCACGAGCAGGAGGAGTCCGCCGAGGAGCGGGCTGCTCGCTTCGAGCGAGATGCAATGCCCCTGATCGACCAGCTTTACGGCGCCGCCCTACGGATGACGCGTAACCCGGCCGACGCCGAGGATCTGGTGCAGGAGACCTACCTCAAGGCCTACTCCGCATTCCGGACATTCAGGGCCGGAACGAATCTCAAGGCCTGGTTGTACCGGATCCTCACCAACACCTACATCAACGGGTACCGCAAGCGGCAGCGCCAGCCCGTGCAGTCGGCCACCGACGAGATCAGCGACTGGCAGATCGCGCAGGCCGGGGAGCACACGTCCCAGGGCCTGCCCTCGGCCGAGATGGAAGCGCTGGACCGGCTCCCCGACAACGACGTCAAGGTGGCTCTGCAGCAGTTGCCGGACGACTTCCGAATGGCGGTGTACCTCGCCGACGTCGAGGGCTTCGCATACAAGGAGATCGCTGACATCATGGGCACCCCGATCGGTACCGTGATGTCCCGGTTGCACCGGGGCAGGCGCCAGCTTCGCGACATGCTCACCGACACCGCCCGCGACCGCGGGTTCCTGCGGGGACAGCCGGAGGAGGTCTCCAAATGAGCTGCGGGAACCACCATGACACCGACTGCTCCGAGGTACTCGCCGAGGTCTGGCTGTTCCTCGACCACGAGTGCGACCAGGCGCGCAGAGCGTTGCTCGCGCAGCATCTGGACGAATGCGGGCCGTGTCTTGCCGAGTACGGCATCGACGACAAGCTGAAGAAGCTGCTCGCCACGAAATGCGGGGGTGAGCACGCCCCCGACGAACTGAAGAACCGGTTGCGACGCCAGATCAGGGTGGCGGTGCTCGAGCAGGCGGACATCACCGTGGAGGCGGGGCCGGACGGCGCCACCACGACCACCGTCGAGGTGCGTGCCACCCGCATCGAACAGCGTGGTTGAACGAATAGGGCGGTAGCGCGCGGAGGCGCCGGGGCCAGTGGCCACCGGCGCCTTCTGCACGATCACCTGCAGATGGATCAGGTGTTGGGCCGCTTGCCGTGGCTGGCCGCGCTCTTCTTGCGGTCGCGACGCTTGCGTGCGCGCTTCGACATGTTCCCTCCCCCTGACTCGTTCTTCGCGATCGGTTCGTCGTACCGAAGGTCCCCCGAGTCTTCCACGTGCTTGACTGGAACGAAGTCCGTGGGGCGTGGCGCCCTGACCGGGAGGGGTCTCTAGTTGTCCACCCTCAGCGAGCTGCTCGCGGAGCACACCCAGCTGGCCGGCGATGCCGTCGACCATCTGCAGCGCGTGGTCGCCGAATGGCAACTGCTCGCAGACATGTCATTCGCCGACTTCCTGCTCTGGGTCCCGCTCAACGGTGAGGAAGAGCACCTCGGTCCGAGCGAGTTCCTCTGCGTGGCCCAGGCCCGGCCCACCACCGCGCCCACCGCGCATCCCGAGGACGTGGTCGCCGCGCGCGTCCGGTCCGCCGACAACCCGCAGCTGCGGCGGGCCGTCGTCGAGGGCCGGATCTGCCGGGAGGAGAACCCGCGCTGGCACCTGGAGGTGCCCGTGCGCCGCGAGACCATTCCGGTCCGGCACGCAGGCTCGGTGGTCGCCGTGCTGTCCCGCGACACGAACCTCGCCATGCCCCGGGTGCCCAGCCCGCTGGAGATCGCTTACCTGGGCAGCGCCTCGGATCTGTGCCAGATGGTCGCCGACGGCACCTTCCCGCCGCGAGCGGCCGTCGCAGGCGCCGATACGAGCCCGCGGGCGGGCGACGGCCTGATCCGCCTCGACGCGCACGGCCTCGTGGCCTACGCGAGCCCCAACGCGCTCTCGGCCTACCACCGCATGGGCCACGCCAGCGACCTCGTCGGGCTGTCGCTCACCCAGGCCACGCGGGAGCTCGTGCACGACCCGTTCGACGCCGCCGAGGTGGCCGCCCGCATCGGAGCGGCGCTCGACGGGCGCCATTCGCTGCGGATGGAGGTGTACGCCCGCGGCGCCGTGATGCTCGTGCGCGCACTCCCGCTGCGCCCACGGGGCGACGCGGCGGGCGCTCTGGTGCTCGTGCGCGACGTCACCGACCTGCGTCGCCGGGACATGGCGTTGCTCAGCAAGGACGCCACCATCCGCGAGATCCACCACCGGGTGAAGAACAACCTCCAGACAGTGGCGGCGCTGCTGCGGCTGCAGGCCCGCCGCACGGCGATTCCGGAGGCCCGCCGGGCGCTCGTGGAAAGTGTTCGGCGTGTCAATTCCATCGCGCTGGTACACGAGTCGCTCTCGGTCTCGGTGGCCGAGCGGGTGGACCTCGACGAGCTGGTCGACAAGGTCCTGCCCGCCATCGGTGACGGCGCAACCGCGGAGTTCCGGGCCAAGGTGCGGCGGGACGGCAGCTTCGGCACGTTGCCCGCCGCGCTGGCCACACCCCTCGTGCTGGTGCTCACCGAGCTCGTCCACAACGCGCTGGCCCACGCCTTCGAGCCCGGCCGGGCCGGGGAGGTCGTGGTGTCGGCCCATCGGTCGGCCGGCGGGCTCGACGTGGTGGTGGCCGACGACGGCCGAGGCATTCCACCGGGGTTCGACCCGGACTCGTCAAAGGGGCTTGGCCTGCAGATCGTGCGGACTCTGCTCGACTCCGAACTCGACTCGGCGCTACAGGTTCGGCCCCGTGCCGGGGGCGGAACCGAGGCCGTCATCAGGCTCTCGTTGCGGGGGCGTTAGCCTTCAGGTCGTGGTCGAGGATTCCGGTTGTGCGGTCGCCGCCCGGGCCGTCGATCCCCCTCCGGAGCTGCTCTTGCGTGCGCCCGGTGAAACGACCGCGGGCCCGGAGCCGGGTGCAGTCCGGCCTCGGGCCCGCGGTGGGGGAGGTTTGCGTATTGCGGTGTATCAGGCGGTGCGTGCGCGCGTACGCGCGTTGCGGCGCTTCAGGGCGCGCCGCTCGTCCTCGCTCATGCCGCCCCAGACGCCTGCGTCCTGGCCGCTCTCCAGCGCCCACGTAAGGCACTCGGTGACGACCGGGCAGCGCCGGCAGACGGTCTTGGCCTCGGCGATCTGCAGCAACGCAGGCCCGCTCGTCCCCACGGGGAAGAACAGCTCGGGGTCCTCGTCGCGGCAGATAGCGCGGTGACGCCAATCCATGGTCTCTCGGCTCCTTGTACTTGCGCGATCGGGGTCGCGCCGATCGTCTGTCACGGTGTTTCCGCGCTTGTGAATCGTTTCACGAGCGCGCTCGGTGTTCAAGGTCCGAGGTCCACCCAGGTGAGCACTCTCACCCACTCATAGCAACGAGGTGCGCCACGATCGGTTACTTGTTGCGTACCGCGTTCGTGACTCGTCGCCTTGAGCTATGGACTTCGTCCCGCCCACCGGAACCGGGTTACCCCCGGTCCCGAAGGACCATGCGAGAAGGATCCTCGCGATCACTCGCTTGTCCCTGGACAACCTTGGGGCAACGTTTGCCCAGGTGCGAGCCCTTATCGGCTCGACGGTCCACAGGCATCGGTGAGTGGACGAGAATCCTCACCCTCGTGAGTGACGGAGTACGCCCGGCTGCGACGAGCTGCGCATCTCACACGATGACCCGTAGCGCCGCGAACACGGTGCGAAATCACTCTTTGGGCGTGCGGGACGATCCGGACGGCGTACCGCCGGGGCCCGGGTTCACCCCACACAGACCAGGGACAACGGCGGCCGGGGTGGGGAAATTCCCAACCGGACGCCGGGGCCGGACGTGACACGGGTCGCGACGCCTATCCTCGAGTTCGTGAAGGCGGAGCGACCGGCGGTAGGGCCGCCGCGGCAGGTGCGCCTGGCCGGAGTCCTGGTCGGGGTGCAAGGACTGGTCGCCGTCGGCTTCGCGGTGGCGCTGGGCGTGCGATCGCTCGCCCCCGGGGTCGGTGTCGGCAGCGTGCTCGGTGAGGCCGGCTACTTCGTTCTCATCGGCGTCGCGCTGGTGGCCGTCGGCGTCGGCCTCGTGAGGGGGCGCCGGTGGGCGCGCACGCCTGCCATCGTCACCCAGCTGCTGCTGCTCCCGGTGGTCTACTCGCTGATCGGGCCGTCGCGTCAGCTCGTGCTGGGAATCGTCTGCGGCGTGTTCGTCGTCGCCACGTTCATGCTGCTCATCAGTGAGCGGTCGCGTGAGTGGTCGATGGGCCTGGATCTGCCGGACGCGAAGCAGCGCTAGGGGCGGCGTCCGCCGTTGCGGCCAGGGCGCTCAGCGCGTCGCCCTGGAGCCGGAACGTGGTCCACTCGTCCATCGCCACCGCCCCGAGGCTGCGGTAGAAGCCGATCGAGGGCTCGTTCCAGTCGAGCACCGACCACTCGAACCGCGCGTAGCCCCGTTCGGCGCAGACGGCGGCCAGCGTGGCCAGCAGAGCCCTGCCGAGGCCACCGCCGCGGTGAGCGGGCCGCACGAAGAGGTCCTCCAGGTAGAGGCCGTGCACGCCGCGCCAGGTGGAGAAGTTGACGAACCAGAGGGCGAAGCCCACCACCTCCGCGGGCCCCGTGCCGTCATCGCCGGCCGGAACCTCGGCGACGTGCCCGAACAGTGCGGGCGCCGGGCCGAACAAGGCGGTGGCGAGCTGCTCCTCGGTCAGCGTGCAGGACTGCGGCTCACGTTCGTACTCGGCGAGCTCGTGCACGAGGGCGACCACGGCCGTCAGATCGCCAGGGCGTACTTCCCGGATCGCCGCTGTGGAGGCAGGGCTCACGTGAGCGGTCGCAGGTTCACGCCGTCGAGACGCGGGACGCCTCGCTCGTCGCCCAGCACGGCCAGCGAGGGCGCCGACATCTCGAACCGGACGCCCTGGGTGGCAGGAAGCTCGATCCAGCGGCTGGTGAGGACCCGGCTGAAGTGGCCGTGCCCCGCGAGAACGACGTCACCGGCGTCCAGCTTCTCCCGGGCGTCGGCGAGTACGGAGTCGGCCCGGCGGGCGACCTGTTCGGCCGTCTCGCCGCCGGGGCAAGGGTGGGTCCAGACCGTCCAGCCCGGCACGGTCTCGCGGATCTCCTCGGTGGTGAGACCCTCGTACTCGCCGTAGTCCCACTCGGCGAGCCGCTCGTCGACGCCGTCGGAGCGCAGACCGGCCAGCTCGGCCGTGTCGCGTGCGCGGGCGCGAGGGCTGGTCAGGACGAGAGCGGGCGGCTCATCGCCGCGCAGCTTCGCCAGTAGCTCGCCCGCTGCCTTCGCCAGGCCCCGCCCGCGCTCGGTCAGCGGGATGTCGGTGCGGCCCGTGTGACGGCCGGACAGCGACCACTCCGTCTCTCCATGACGCAACAGGAACACCCGACCGCTGCTCACTGCATCGACACTAGTGTGCGGCCGGGCTTCGCGCGGGGTGTGCGTGCACGGTGGCGGCGGTGAGCCGGGGTACGGCGTGTGTGAGTTCGTGCTCGGCGGCGTGCGCGATGGTGTGGGCACGCTCGATGCTGACGCCCGGGGAGACCGACAGGTCCACCTCGGCGCGCAGGGCGTGCCCGATCCAGCGCAGCCGCACGCGGTCGACGCCGACCACCCCTGCCACGCCCTGCAGCGCCGCGACGGCCCGCTCGACCAGCGACGGGTCGACGGCGTCCATCAGGCGGGCGAGCACCTGCTTGGCGGCGCCCCAGGTGACGGTGACGATCGCGGCCGTGATGGCCAGGCCCACCACCGGGTCGGCCCACCTCCAGCCCAGCGCCGCCCCGCCAGCGGACAGCAGCACGGCGAGCGAGGTCAGCGCGTCGGTACGGGCATGCAGGCCGTCGGCGACGAGCGCAGCGGACCCGATCCGCCGTCCGGTGCGGATGCGCACCTGGGCGGCGATCTCGTTGCCAGCGGCGCCGATCAGACCGGCGATGGCGACCGCTCCGAGGAACCGGACGTCGGTGGGCTCCGCGAGCCTGCGCACCGACTCGTAGCCGGCGAAGACGGCGGAGCCGAGGATCACCAGCACCACGACGATGCCTGCGACGTCCTCCGCGCGTCCGTAGCCGTAGGTGAACCGGCGCGTCGGCGGGCGCCTGGCGAGCAGGAAGGCGATCCCGATGGGCACGGCGGTCGCGGCGTCGGCGACGTTGTGCATGGTGTCCGACAGCAGCGCCGCGGAACCTGAGGCCACCACCACGACGGCTTGGAACGCCGCCGTGGCGCCGAGCACGGCGAGGGAGACCCACAGGGCCCGCATCCCGGCCCTGGAGGCCGCCATGGCCTGATCGACGCGGTCGGCCGCGTCGTGGCTGTGCGGGACGACGAGGTGGCGGACGGCGTCCCAGACCCGTCGCACGCCGCGGGCGTGGCCGTGCCCTCCGTGGCCGTGTCCATGGCCGTGCCCGTGGCCGGTTTGCGGCGCGGTCTGCATCTCGGGCACTATACGTGCTCATGTACGCACGCGACTACGATGCAGGTGCCGACCAGTGGCAACGGCTGCCACCGGGCGACCGCGTGGATGTCGCAGTTGAGTCGTTCCGGATGCTCGCCGACCCCACCCGCCTGCGGTTGCTCTGGCTCCTCTGCGGCGGTGAGTACGACGTGACGGCCCTCGCGGCGGCGAGTGGTGCCGCGCGACCCGCGGTGTCCCAGCACCTCGCGAAGCTGCGGATGACCGGCCTTGTCGCCACCAGGCGCGACGGAAGGCGCGTGCTCTACCGCGCGCGTGGGGAGCACGTGCGGCGGCTGCTGGCTGAGGCCGTGACCGTGCCCGACTGAGCGTTCACAGGGCGGTGGCGCCGCGTACCGACATCACCTCATACGTGCCGGTAGAACGGGTCAGCTCAGAGAGGGACTGGTGCCGGGCCGATCTCGATGGCCACGACCTCCGGCGCGATTGTTCGGGCGAACGCCAGCGTGTGCGGCAGTCGCGGGTCCTGGGCTGCCTCGCTCGGTGCGTCGTACTCGCCGGTGACGAGCAGGCCGTCCCGGGTGGCGTTCGTCCCGGAGATCAAAGTGATACCGAAGCCGCTCCACTCCGCGCGACCCGCACTCGCGAAAAGCCGATTGGCTGCGTCGCGGAGTTGGGCGGTTGAGTAACGCACCAGGCGGATGGTGAGTGCGATACCTCGACGCGCCGCTTCCGCACGGGCGACGTCGTGGAAATTCGACTCGCCGGCCCAGAGCAGGGTCGTTGCCTTGCCTTCAGCGTCGTTGACGCTGCAGACGTAACCAGCATCGTGGATCCCCGGAAGTTCGACCAACCACGTCGTGAAGCTGCTCAGCTCCATCCGATCGGCCAGCACAACCGGATCGACAGATGCCAGGTACTCGTCCGTCGAGCCCGGCACGGGGTGCTGCTTCGACACCTGCCGATCGTGCCATTTGCGCCGTGACATCACGCTGTCCCCGCAACATGGACACGTGTCGCTGTTCTGGGGGCGTACGAACAGCGACACGTGTCCATGTCGCCGAGGGCGGCGCGCTTGGGCGGACAACAAAAACGGCGCTGACCACGGGAGGGTGCTCCCGCTGGTCAGCGCCGCGTTCAGCGCCTGTATCAGGCAGCCGACTTGGTCTCCCAGAAGATCTTGTCGATCTGGGCGATGAGGTCGAGCAGCTCCTGGCCCGTGGCAGGGTCCATCGAGGACTTGGCGCCGTCGGGGCCGCCGCCTGCCTTCTTGGTGGCCTTGTTGAACAGCTCGTGCAGCTCCGGGTACTTCTCGAAGTGCGGCGGCTTGAAGTAGTCGGTCCACAGCACCCACAGGTGGTGCTTGACCAGGTCGGAGCGCTGCTCCTTGATCAGGACAGCACGCGTGCGGAACTCGGGGTCCTCGTTGCTCTGGTACTTCTCCTGGATGGCCTTGACCGACTCGGCCTCGATCCGCGCCTGTGCCGGGTCGTACACGCCGCAGGGGAGGTCGCAGTGAGCGGTGGCCTCCAGCCGCGGGCGGAGAATGCGGGACAGCAGCCGCATGGGTCCTCCCTGGTTGGTGATCGTTCTGGCGCGCCCGACACTACTCTGGGACTCCGGCCGCAGCAGGGTGGCGAGGGGGTACGGGTGCGCTGGCGGAGGGTGGCGGTCCGCGGTCCGTCGATGTCGCCGACGCTGCGTGACGCCGACGTGGTGCTCGCCAGGTTCGGCGCAGCGGCGCGCAGCGGCGACGTCGTGCTGGTGCGGTGGGCCACCCGTCCGGGCCAGCTGTCGGTGAAGCGCGCCGTGCGGCACACGGAGGACGGCTGGTGGGTGCTCGGCGACAACCCCTACGGGTCCACCGACTCGCGCACGCTCGGAGCTGCCGAGGTGATCGCCGTGGTGGCCTGGCGGTTGTGGCCGAGGCCGTGCCGGCTGCGGCCCACCGTGGAGTGATTCGGCGGCCGATACTGGGCCGAACGGTCGGCGCGAGTGACCGGGGGTCGGAGACCGGCCGCTAGGGTCGTGCGCGTACCCAGCCAGCCGACCCTGCCGATCCGCGCCGCGTCATCCTGCGGCCGTTCCGCGAGAGGCCCCGGCACCGGGAGACCGGGTCGACAACCGCGGCCCCTCCGGTGCACGGCGAGTGAGCGCCCCAGCATTCCGGGCGCCCCCAACAGCACCGTACGAGGAAGTGGACTCCGTTGACGATCGTTCCTGACCGCACCCTGCCCACCCCGGGCCCGACCCGCGAGGAGATCTTCGCCGCCCACGAAGGCGGGAAGCTCTCCATCGAGCCGACCGCGCCGTTGGCGAACGCGCGGGACCTGGCCATCGCGTACACCCCCGGTGTGGCCGAGGTGAGCCGTGCCATCGCCGACGACGCCGCACTGGCGGCCCGCTACACCTGGACCAACCGCCTGGTCGCCGTGGTCAGCGACGGCACCGCGGTGCTCGGGCTCGGCGACATCGGTCCGCGAGCCGCGCTGCCGGTCATGGAGGGCAAGTCGGCGCTGTTCAAAGCCTTCGCCGGGCTGAACTCGATCCCGATCGTGCTCGACACCGTCGACGTCGACGAGATCGTCGAGACGCTCGTGCGGCTACGTCCGAGCTTCGGCGCGGTGAACCTGGAGGACGTCTCGGCGCCACGTTGCTTCGAGCTGGAGCGCAGGCTCGTCGAGGCGCTCGACTGCCCCGTCATGCACGACGACCAGCACGGCACCGCGATCGTGCTGCTCGCCGCACTGCGCGGGGCCTGCGCGGTGCAGGTGCGTCCGCTCGCGGACCTGCGTGTCGTCATCTCGGGCGCGGGAGCCGCGGGCATCGCCTGTGCGCGCATCCTGCTCGCCGCCGGCACGCGGGACGTCACCGTCCTCGACTCCCGCGGCATTCTCGTCCCGGGCCGTGCCGGGATGACGGAGGAGAAGGCGCGGCTCGCCGACCTGACCAACCCGCGCGGCACGAGCGGCGGCGTGGCGGAGGCGCTCGACGGCGCGGACGTCTTCGTGGGGCTGTCGAGCACGTCGCTGCCCGAGGAGCTCCTGACCCGGATGGCTCCCGAGGCGATCGTGTTCGCCCTCTCCAACCCCGACCCCGAGGTGCACCCGGACGTCGCCGCGCGGCACGTCGCCATCGTGGCCACCGGACGCAGTGACTTCCCGAACCAGATCAACAACGTTCTCGCGTTCCCCGGCGTCTTCCGCGGCGCGCTCGACGCGGGGGCGAAGCGGATCACCGAGTCGATGAAGCTCGCGGCCGCCGATGCCATCCTCGCGGTGGCTCGTGACGATCTTGCCGTCGACCGGATCGTGCCCAGCCCGTTCGATCCGCGGGTGGCGCCGGCGGTGGCCGCGGCGGTGGCGTCCGCCGCGCGTTCGGTTCCGGACAGTCCTGACGAGCAGTAGCGGGCGGGTAACCCGTCCTAACCTCTCCACCCCCACATGGATGCACCGGTGACGCAGGGTGCTGACCAGCGCGTTCTCGTCCTCAACGTTAGGTAGGCCGTTTGGGCGGTCGTCCAGATCGAGCGCCATTCGGCGTCGTTGACCCGGTGAGATAGACGCCATGACCGCTGGGGGCCACGTGGAAGAGCTCGGACACCGTTCTGGTGAGGGTTCGGCCGGTGGGTCGGCGCCCGAGTCGAAGGACTCAGACGGACTGATCACCGACGCCGTCGCGCGGGCGGATCTGCTCCGCTCACGGCAGGCTGTTTTCGGTCGCGAGATGCCTCCTCGGACGGCGAAGTTCCTCGCCCGCGCCGCGAAGGCGGCGGAGGGCGAGCGCGCCGCCGAGGGTGGGCAGGCGGAGGGCGCGGCGGAAGCCGCCGCCGAGCCGCGTGCCGTACAGCTCGCCGAGCTCGACGGCCCCGGCGGCGAGAGGCGGGGCCTGCCGGAGCTGCGGGACGCGGTCTTCGGCAGCTCCCTCACCGGAGCGGGGCCGGAGATCGTCCCGCTGCCGGCGGCTCCCGCGCTCGTCTGCGACTCCGCCGAGCGCATCCTGCGGGTCAACGCCGCGCTGCTCCGCCTCGCCGGCCGGGGCACGGACGGCGCGGTGGCCCATCCCGCCGACGCAGGCCGCAGCGCGCTGTTCGGGATGAGCCTGTCGCAGCTCGTCATCGGTCCGGATGCCGATGCCCGGCTGATCCGGCCCGATGGCAGCCCCCTGCGCGTCCGGGTGGTGCGCTGGGACCTCCCGGGAGCCGGGCTGTCGGCTGTGGTGCTGGTGGAGCTGAACGACTGCGTCGACCTCGAGAGCCGTGTGGTGGATCCGGGCTGGACGGCTGAGCTGGAGAGGTTGGCGCGGGTGGGCACGTGGACCTTCGAGCTGGCCACGTCGACGCTGCACCGGAGCGAGACGCTGCAGGAGCTCTACCGCTCCCTCGGCGTCGACCCCGACGGGGCGGGCACGGCGCCGGTCGAGGGCCCGCAGGTGGCCATGCTCTGCCAGGGCCTGCGTTCGGGGTCACGCACCACCGACCACCACATCGACATGCCGCTGCCCGGCAACCGGATGCTCAGCTGCCGGGCCGAGGTGGAACGAGCCGAGGACGGCACACCGCTGCGGCTGGTCGGGGTGGTCCACGACGTCAGCGCGGAGCGGCTGGCTCGCCGCCAGGTCGAGCTGTCGGGCCAGCGCTTCGACGACCTGATGGCGATCGTGCCGGGCGGGGTCGCGCTGGTGGACCCGACGGGCCGGATCATCGACGCCAACAAGGGTCTCTGCCGGCTCCTCGACACGTCGCTGGAGCGCCTGCGCGGCGCCATGGCCGCGTCCCTCTCGGTCGACGAGCTGCTCGACCCGGAAGCCCATCTGCTCGAGACCGCCGACGGGTGCCCGGCGCTGCCGAGCTGGCTGCGCCCGGTGCCGCCCGGAGCCCGGCACGCCTACCGGGTGGGTGCGGTGCCGCTGCGCCGTGGCGACGACACCACCGTCTGGTGCGAGATCTCGGTGTCCGTCACGGCCGCCGACGACGACGGCTGGCTCTGGCTGGTCGCCTGCACCGACATCTCCGACCGCCGGCGCGCGGCCGAGGTGCTGCGCAGCGCGGGCACAGTGGACGAGCTGACCCGGCTGCCCAACCGGGCAGCCTGCGTGGAGCTGGTGGATCGGCTGCTCTCGGGGGCGTCGCGCTTCCGCGTGGCGGTCGTGTGCGGCGATCTCGACGACTTCGCCAGGGTGAACTCCTCGCTCGGCCACGAAGCGGGCGACGACCTCCTGCTCACCCTGGCCGGGCGGCTGCAGCGGGAGCTGCCGGTGGGATGCACGGCCGGCAGGCTCTCCGGCGACGAGTTCGTGGTGATCTGCTCCGACCACACCGAGGTCGGCGGGCCCGAGCTGCTCGCCAAGGTGGTCGCCGACCTGCTGAGCACCACGATCACGGTGCACGGCAGGCCGGTGCAGCTGACGGCGTCGGTGGGGCTGGCCACGTCCGTGCCGACGGGCGAGGTGCGGGCAGCGGATCTGCTCCGGTTCGCCGAGGCAGCGATGCACGACGCGAAGCGCAGGCAGGCCAGGGGCGCGATCGGGATGGCCACCGACGGCATCGTGAGCTCGGCCACGCAGGCTCTGGAACTCGAGGCCGAACTGCGTGAGGCGATCGCGGGCGACTCGCTGGTGCTCGAGTACCAGCCGGTCGTCGGCCCGGACGGCACGGTGCTCTCGGCCGAGGCGCTGGTCCGCTGGCCACACCCGGACCGGGGACTCATCTCGCCCGCCGACTTCCTGCCGGTAGCGCAGCGCACGGGTCTGCTGCGTGAGCTCGACCTCTGGGTGCTGCGCACGGGTGCGCGCGAGGCGGCGGGCTGGCCCGAGCACCGGGGTCGCAAGCCGGCCATCGCGATCAACCTGGCCGGGCTGCTGCCCGGGGAGACCGACTTCCTGACCGTGGTGAGCGACACCATCGCCGAGACCGGGCTGGCCTGGGACCGGTTGGTGCTGGAGCTGGTGGAGACGAGCCTCGTGGCGCTCCCGCCGCACGCGCTGGCCGCGATGGCCGAGCTCGTGGAGCGGGGCCTTCGGTTCGCTGTCGACGACTTCGGCACCGGGTACTCCTCCCTCGCCAGGCTGAAGGAGCTCCCGGCGCAGACGGTCAAGGTGGACCGGGCGTTCGTCACAGGAATCGCGGACGACCCCGCCGACTTCGCGGTGGCGCGCGCGGTGGTCGACATGGCCAGGGCGATGGGCCGCACCACGGTGGCCGAGGGCGTCGAGACCGCCGACCAGTTCCACGTGTTGCGCGGCATCGGAGTGGACGCCTACCAGGGATGGCTCTTCTCCCGGCCGCTCTCCTCGCTCCGGCTGCGCGACGTGCTCCAGCGCGGCAGGATCCCCACGCCGGCCTCGGCCCCAACCACTCCGTAGGAGGGCGCTGAACGGCCCCGTCCTCGTCGGGACGGGCCGTTCAGCATCGCCGCGGCCGATCTCGGTCCGAGCACAATCGGTCGCGACTGTCAGTGGACAGGGCTAGCCTCGCAGCGTTGCGACGACCGGCAAGAGGTCGTCGGTGAGCACAGCGGAGGTCTCCCGGATGATCGAGTTCCGGGGAGTGACCAAGCGCTTCCCCGACGGCACGGTCGCGGTCGACCACCTGGATCTCACGGTGGACGCAGGCCGGATCACGGTTTTCGTCGGCCCGTCCGGGTGTGGCAAGACCACGTCGTTGCGGATGGTCAACCGCATGATCGAGGCCACCGAGGGCACGATCACGATCGACGGGCGCGATGTCATGGCCGTCGACGCCGCCGAGCTGCGCCGCGGCATCGGCTACGTCATCCAGCAGGCCGGGCTCTTCCCGCACCGCACGATCCTCGACAACATCGCCACCGTCCCGCTGCTGCTGGGGTGGCGCAAGGCCAAGGCCCGCGAGCGTGCAGCGGAGCTGATGGAGGTGGTGGGGCTGGCTCCCGAGCTGGCCCGGCGCTACCCCTCCCAGCTGTCCGGAGGGCAGCAACAACGCGTCGGCGTGGCCAGGGCGCTCGCGGCCGACCCCCCGATCCTGCTGATGGACGAGCCGTTCAGCGCTGTCGACCCGGTGGTGCGGGAGAGCCTGCAGGACGAGCTCCTCCGGCTGCAGGCGGAGCTGGGCAAGACCATCGTCTTCGTCACACACGACATCGACGAAGCCGTCAAGCTCGGCGACAAGGTCGCGGTGTTCCGCACGGGCGGGGTGCTCGCCCAGTACGACGAACCCGGCAGGCTGCTCGCCCGCCCGGCCGACGACTTCGTCGACGCTTTCGTCGGGCGCGACCGCGGCTACCGCGGGCTGGGCTTCCTGTCGTCCGACGCCCTGCCGCTGGGCGAGCTGCCCACGGTGGCGCTCGGCGCCACCGTTCCCGAGGACGCGGGGTGGGTGCTGGTCGTCGACCAGACCAGGCAGCCGCTGGGATGGATCCACGGCTCCGGCACCGGCACGGTCACGGCCGTGCAGGAGTCCCTCGTCCCCGGGGGTTCTTTGTACGAGGTGGAGTCGGGTTCGCTGCGCAGCGCGCTCGACGCCGCACTGTCCTCGCCGTCCGGTCAGGGCGTGGCGATCGACGGCGACGGAGGCGTCGCCGGTTCGGTCAGCGCCGACGACGTGCTGCGCGTGCTCGAGCACACGCGCCGTGACCCGGCGGCGGCGTGAGGCACGCGGCCACGAGGCGGGGTACCGCCATGACCTGCGCATTTCGTGACGTCGGGGCCACGATGACGCCGGTGCTGCCATGACGTGGGTGCTCGCCAACCTGGAGATGATCTGGGGGCTGACCGTCGAGCACGTCGTGTTCGCGCTCGTACCCGTGGTGCTCGGGATCGTGCTGGCGGTTCCGCTGGGCTGGCTGGCCAACCGCACGGGCTTCGGGCGCACGCTCACGATCAACGTGGCCGGGCTCCTCTACACGGTGCCATCGCTCGCGCTGTTCGTGATCCTCCCGCCGCTGCTCGGCACGCAGATCCTCGATCCGATCAACGTCATCGTGGCGCTCACGGTCTACACCGTCGCCTTGCTGGTGCGCACGGTCGCCGACGCGCTCTCGGCGGTGCCGTCCGTCGTCGTGAACGCGGCCACGGCCATGGGGTACCGGCCGGTGCGTCGCTTCATCGCGGTCGAACTGCCCTTGTCGGTGCCGGTGGTGGTGGCAGGAGTTCGCGTCGCGGCCGTGTCCTCGATCAGCCTCGTCACCGTCGGGTCGGTGATCGGCTTCGGTGGTCTCGGCAGGATGTTCACCGACGGCTTCCAGCGCGACATCCCCCAGGAGATCATCGCGGGCATCGTGCTGGTGCTGCTGATGGCGCTCGTCGTCGACGGCGCCCTGGTGGTGCTCGGCCGCCTGCTCACCCCGTGGAGCCGCACCGTCACCACGGCGAGGAGCCCCGCATGAACTACTTCGGATGGCTGTTCGACGCAGCCAACTGGACGGGCCAGGGCGGGGTGTTCCAGCGGCTGCTGGAGCACATCGGCTACACGGCCCTCACCATGGCCATCGCGATGGTGCTGGCGATCCCGCTCGGAGCCTGGATCGGCCACACCGGACGCGGCGGGTTCCTGGTGGTGGGGCTGGCCAACGGGCTGCGTGCGCTGCCCACGCTCGGCCTGCTCGTGCTGCTGGTCGGGGCGATCGGGATCGGCCTGATCGGGCCCCTGATCGCGCTGGTCATCCTCGCGGTCCCGCCGATCCTCGCCGGCACCTACGCGGGTGTGCGCAACGTCGACAGCGCGGTGGTCGACGCGGCGCGGGGCATGGGCATGCGGGGGCGTGATGTGCTGTTCCGTGTCGAGCTTCCCAATGCGCTGCCGCTCGTAGTGGGCGGTATCCGCAGCTCCACGCTCCAGGTGATCTCCACGGCCACGATCGCCGCGTACGTCGCGCTCGGCGGTCTCGGCCGCTTCATCGTCGACGGTCTCGCCATCCGCGACTTCCCGGAGATGATCGCGGGCTCGATCCTCGTCGCCGCACTCGCGATCGCCGCCGACCTGCTTCTCGCCGCCCTGCAGAAGACGCTCGTGTCACCCGGTCTCCAGACGGCCCCGGGCCGTAGCCGCAGGTTGCGAGCCGTTCCCGACCCCCGACCCGCCTCACAGGCGGCCTGAACCCGTTCCAGCGGAGGATCACCGATGAGACGCTCCCTGATCGCTCGTGCGGCGGCCGTTGCCGCAATCGCCGTCCTATCCCTTGCGGCGTGCGGCGGCGGGTCCGACCCGCTGTCATCGGGTGGTAGCCCGGCGCCCGCGTCCGACACGATCATCATCGGCTCGGCCAACTTCACCGAGAACCAGATCCTCGCCGAGATCTACGCCCAGGCGTTGCAGGCCAAGGGCGTCAACGTGGAGAAGAAGCTCAACATCGGCAGCCGGGAGACCTACTTCCCCGGCCTGCAGGACGGGTCGATCGACCTGATCCCGGAGTACACCGGGGTGCTGCTGCAGTTCGTCAACAAGCAGGCTCCCGAGACCGAGTCGAACGCCGTGTACACCGCACTGGAGGCGGCGCTCCCTGGCACCCTCACGGTGCTCGACAGGTCCGAGGCCGAGGACAAGGACGCCGTGGTCGTCACCCGGGAGACCGCCACGCGGCTGAACGCCACGAGCCTCGCCGATCTCGCCCCGCACTGCGGAGAGCTGGTCTTCGGTGGGCCGCCCGAGTTCCAGACCCGTCCCGACGGCATCCCCGGCATCGCCGAGACGTACGGATGCACGTTCAAGGAGTACCGCTCGCTCGACGCCGGTGGCCCGCTCACCGTCTCCGCGTTGAAGAACGGCGACGTGCAGGCGGCCGACATCTTCACCACCGATGCCTCGATCCCGGCCAACGACTTCGTGGTGCTCACCGACCCGAAGAACAACTTCGCCGCGCAGAACGTGGTGCCGCTGATCAACAAGGCGAAGGTGAACGACACCGTCCGCCAGGTGCTCAACGACATCTCGGCCAAGCTCACCACCGAAGGGCTCACCGCGCTCAACGCCGAGGCCGCGAGCGACGCGAAGCCGTCGGCCGAGAGCGTCGCGAAGAATTGGCTCGATCAGAACGGGTTGGGATGACGACGTCGAGCGCCACAGGCGCGATCGGGCAGGTCGGGGCCCTGCGCCGCTACCCGGTCAAGTCGATGCTGGGTGAGGCGCTCCACGAGGCCGTCGTGGCGGAGGGTGGCGTCGAGGGCGACCGCACGCTTGCCCTCCTCGACACGGCCACCGGCCGGGTTGCCACGGCCAAGCACCCCCGGCTCTGGCGGGCGTTGCTCAGGTTCACGGCCACTCGCGAGAGCGCCGGGGTACGCATCACCCTTCCCGACGGGCGCTCGGTCGGGGCCGCCGACGAGGGCATCGACGAGCTGTTGTCGGAGACGCTCGGGCGCACCGTCGCGTTGTCGGCCACCCGGCCGGCCGGCGCCACCGTGGAGCGGCCCGATCCCGAGGACGTGCTGGCTGACGGGGTGGAGGCCGAGGTGCCCTACGAGACGCTGGAGATCGCGCAGGGCACCACCGCCGGCAATTTCGTCGACTACGCCCCGGTGCACCTGATCACCACCTCCACGCTCGACCGGATCGGCACGGAGGCGGTCCGCTACCGGCCCAACGTGGTCGTCGACACCCCGTCCGGCACCCCGTACGCGGAGAACGACTGGGTCGGGCGGGAGATCAGGATCGGCGAGGTGCGGCTGCGCGGCATCCTGCCCACCCCGCGCTGCTCGGTGCCGACGCTGGAGCACGGCTCACTGCCGCGTGCCACCCACGCCGTGCGCGTTCCGCTCGCCGAGAACCGCGTGGAGGTGCCGGGCTTCGGTGTGCTGCCGTGCGCCGGGGTCTACGCCGAGGTGATCCAGGGTGGCGTGGTGCGTGAGGGCGACGCGGTCGTGCTGAGCTGATCCGGGCCGCGATCAGCAGCTCAGGTCAGCGGTACCCGGTGGTGTCGGCAGGCTTCCCCGCGTCCTGCACCTCCACGACGTAGCGCCACGCGTCGGGGGCCGAGCCGTCCAGGTCGGTGAAGCCGTACTCGCGCGCGAGGCCGCCGGACGAGAGCGAGGCGCCCTGCCGGCGTGCCCGCTGCGGGTCGGCGGCCAGTGCGGCCACCGCGCGTCCGACGAAGCGGGGTGACTCGGAGATGGCGAAGTGCGGTTCCTTGGCGCACGCGTCGCGCCAGTTCGCCTCGGCCACGCCGTACATGTCGAGCATCAGCTCCGAGCGCAGCCAGCCCGGCGTGATCGCCACGGCCGTGGCGCCGTACTCGCGCAGCTCGTGGGCCCAGCTGTGGGTCAGCCGGATCGGCGCGAGCTTCGCGAGGTCGTAGTACACGTTGAGCCGGTAGTGGTCGGCGTTGTACTCGGCCGTGCCGTCGGTGACCTCGACGACGAGCCCGCCGGGGTTGCGGATCAGCACAGGGAACGCATAGCGGGCGGTGATCAGGTGGGTGTCGATGGCGAGCCGGAGCAACCGCAGCCCGTCGTCGAGGGAGTGCTCCCACACCGGCGTGTCCCACGCGGCCAGGAAGTCGCCGCCGAAGATGTCGTTCACGAGAACGTCGATGCGGCCGTGCTCGGCGTCGATGCGCGCGACGAGGGCCTCGACCTGCTCGGGCACGAGGTGATCGGTGGGTACGGCGATCCCGGTGCCCCCGGCTGCGGTGACCAGCTCGGCGGTCTCCTCGATCGTCTCGGGCCGGTTGTATTCGCTGCGCTTGGCGGTGGTCGATCTGCCGGTGACATACACGGTGGCCCCGGCCGCGCCGAGCTCCACTGCGATGCCCCGGCCCGCCCCTCGTGTCGCACCTGTGACCAGGGCGACGCGATCGGCGAGCGGTTTGTCCGTTGTCATGGCGATGAGGCTGGCAGCAATCCCTGTCAGCTTCTGTCGGTGTAACAAGGTGTATCGCTCGACTCATCTGCGTGGATCGAGTTCCTTCGCGCCACCGGGTCACCGGCGAACCTTGCGGTCCGTGAGCTGGTGCGGGAGCGACCGCACGAGATCGCCCTCACCGAGCCCGTCGTCATGGAGTTGCTCGCCGGGGCCGCTGACGAGCGGGCGTTCGCGCAGATCGAGAAGCTGACCAGCGGGCTGCCGCTGCTGTCGGTGGATGTCGTCGTCGACTATCGCGCCGCAGCCCTGGCATATCGCTCCGTCAGGGCCAGGGGCGGCGCGGTGCGGAAGCTGCTCGACTGCCTCATCGCGGTTGTCGCGATACGGACCGGGGCCGTCCTCGTGCACCGAGACCGGGACTTCGACGTGCTCGCCGCGGCTCTTCCCGATCTGCAGGTCCGGTCGTTGATCTGAACCGAGCGCCGTGTCAGATCACGACCGGGGCGCATGCCACGCGCAGCGTCCGCACCGCTGATCGCACTACGAGGGCGCAGACCAGCGCGCTCACCCCGAATGCCGGAAGGGCGAACGGGTTCGTCGCGATGAGATCGCCGGCGCCGGGACCGACGGCCACGTTCATCACCACGCCGATACCGGCGCAGAACAGAGCGCCGACAACCCCGGTATGACCCACCAGTACAGCGATTCGCCGAGCCGACGCCGCACGGTGGAATGTGGCGGCCAGCAGGACCACGGCGATCACCGAGACCAACAGGGCCGCGGTGTCCTGCGCCCGCGCCAGCCCCACGACCACGTCCGATACCGGATGCGCCGGAGTCGTGTGCCACGCCACGCCACCGCTTCGCCACAGCAGGTCCCATCCCAGAGTCATTCCGGGGAACGCCACCAGGAGCAGCAGCGCCGCCCACCGGCCCTGGCGCGCGACGAGCTCGGTCTGGAACGCCCGTGCCACCTCGGGGACGGGGCCGAAATCGTGCACGGCTCGCACTGCCGCTTGCTGCGGGTCGAGGCCGCAGCAGCGGTGGGCGGCGGCCGCGTCGCGCAGTCCGTCGCGCACCTCCCTGAGCATGCTCCGGCGCGTGCGGGCAGGGCCCCGCAGCGCGCGGGCGAGTTCGGCGACGTGCTGGTCGACCACATCGGGTGCGCTCACGAGATCCCTCCGGCGGGTCGTCCGGCCGCAGGGCGCAGCACGGCGTCCACCACGGCGCTGAACTCGTTCCACTCGGCGCGCTGGCCGGCGAGGGCGTGCCGCCCCGCGCGGGTGAGCGTGTATGTACGTCGTTCCCGCCCGCCGACGGTGCTCCACGCGCCCGAGAGCAGGGCCGCCCGCTCGAGTCGCCGGAGCGCGGGATAGACGGTGCCGGTCGGTAGCTCCAGTGCGCCGCCGCTGCGGGTCTGCAGCGCCTCGATGATCGAGTAGCCGTGCCGGGGCCCGTCCTCGAGCACCGCCAGGATCAGGCCGTCGAGGTGGCCGCGCACGGCGTCTGGCTTCACAGGTAGGGATTCTACGTACTTCAGCCGGGAGCACATCGGGAGAGGATCAGGGACATCCCGGATGTATATGTAGGCGGTCTACTTATAGCTTTCTAGGTGTGGAAACTCTTGCTCCTGCGCGGCCCGTCACGCGCAGGCCTCGGATCTCGTTGTGGGCCCTCCGGGTGGTGATCACGGTGAACCTGCTGGCCGTGCTCGCGCAGCCGGTGCTGGCCGGGCTCTTCCTCACCGGTGACGTCGACGCGATCGGCGTGCACGGCGTCATCGGATCGCTGCTGGCAGTGATCGAGCTCGTGGTGATCGTGATCGCGTTCGCCTACGTGCTCGGAGGTCGGGGTCGCCTGTGGGTGCTGCCGGTGGCGGTGCTGCTGTTCCTCGCCGTGGGCTTCCAGATCGCCGCGGGATACGCCCGTGAGCTGGAGCTGCACGTGCCGCTCGGCGTCACGATCGTCGTCGCGTCGGTGCTGCTGGCCGGATGGGCATGGACCCCGTCGGCCGCCCGGCCGCGGACGCCACGATGACCGGGTTGTCGCGCCGCGGTTTCCTCGGCCTGCTGGGGGCGGCCGGAGCCGGCGTCGCGCTGGCCGGCTGCGGGATCGGCTCGGCCCCCGGTCAGACGGGGGAGCAGCTCGCCAGCGCGCTACCGCTGCCCGATGCGTTCCGGGTACCGCTGCCCGTGCCGCCCGTGGCCCGGCCGGTGGGCACCGATCCGTCCGGTGCCGACCTCTACCGCGTGACGCAGCGGGTGGCCGACCTGGAGATCCTGCCCGGAGTACGCACGCCCGTGCTCGGCTACGACGGGATCTTCCCCGGCCCCACCTTCGACACCCGGCGCGGCCGGCCGGTGGTGGTGCTGCACCGCAACGAGCTTCCGGTGCCCACCGTCGTGCATCTGCACGGCGGGCACACTCCCGCGGAGAGCGACGGCTGGCCGCTGGATCTGCTGCTCCCGGTGGGCAATACCGCGGTCTGGGCGTCGCACCACGGGATGGTCGGTGATCTCGCCGCGGGGGAGCGGTCGTACCGCTACCCGACCGACCAGCGTGCCGCGACGCTCTGGTACCACGACCACCGCATGGACTTCACCGGTCCGTCGGTCTACCGGGGGCTCGCCGGGTTCCATCTGGTGCGTGACGACGTCGAGGACGCGCTGCCCCTCCCACGCGGGGAGCGTGAGCTGCCACTGATGATCTGCGACCGGGCGTTCGCCGCGGACGGTTCGTTCGCCTACCCGGGTCTGGACCAGGGAATGCGCTCGGTTCCCGGAGTCGAGGACGACTGGATGGAGGGAGTGCTCGGCGACGTCGTGCTGGTCAACGGGGCACCGTGGCCGGTGCACGAGGTCGACGCCGCACGCTACCGGCTCCGGCTGCTCAACGCCTCGAACGCCCGCCGGTACCGGCTCCTGCTCCAGGTGCCGGGAGCATCGGACCTGCCGTTCGTCCAGATCGGGTCGGACAACGGGCTGCTCGCGGCGCCGGTGACCCACCAGGTGCTGGAGATCGCCCCCGGTGAACGCTTCGACGTGGTCGTGGACTTCGGGGCGTTGCCCATCGGCACCGAGGTCACGATGGTCAATCCACTGGGCACCGGCCGCACCGCCGACGTCATGCGCTTCCGGGTGGTACGCACAGCGAAGGACGACAGCCGGGTGCCCGATCGGCTCGCGGACGTGGAGCCGCTCGTGCCGGCTCCCGGCGCTACGCGGCGGACCTTCCGGTTCACGCGTGGTCCGGTCGGCGACCACCGCGGCTGGACGATCAACGGCACGTCCTTCGACCCGCAGCAGTCGCTGGCCGACATCCCGCTGGGCGAGATCGAGGTGTGGCGGTTCGTCAGCGACGTCCATCACCCGGTGCACGTGCACCTCGACGGGTTCCAGGTGCTGCGCCGTGGCGTCGCCGTCCCCGGCCCGTACGACGTGGGGTGGAAGGACACGGTCGACATCCGGCCTGCGGAGATCGTCGAGGTCGCGGTCCGGTTCACCGACCACGCGGGCCGTTTCGTCTTTCACTGCCACAACCTGGAGCACGAGGACATGGCGATGATGGCGACGATCCGGACGGTGGAAAGTGCTCTTTAGCTGCTACGTGCTCGATACTGTTGTCGAGTAACCCACTTGATTCCAGCTCTTGTCGGTATTCGAAGTCGCGTACCTTTTCGCCGTGTCCCGGAGTCTGCTATCCGCTTTCCGAACTCTGTTTCTGGCAAAACGGGCGTGGTACCCCGGCATCGTTGCAGGCCTCCGTCGTGGCGCTCACACTGGTTGTGAGACCGTGTCGGCACGGAAGGGGCAGTCAGTTGCAGGAGTCACTCCTGAAATCGGGGCAGGCGGACCGCCTCCCCCGATTCGGAGACCGGTGCGCCTCGCTGCTCGCCCAACGTGAGATTTGCAGGTCCACTCCGCTGGACGTGTTTCAATCCGCTCTCAACGGCTTCTTCTATCCCGGGGGGCGGATCGAAACATCCGCATTCAGGCCCGCGCCCGTCGATTCGCTGCTCAGAGCCGGCCGGCTGAACCAGGTGACGGTCGCCTTGGTGCGGTACGGCACCGAGGCCATGGTCGATGGCGGCGAGCTCGGGGCATACCATGTGAATGTTCCGATTTCCGGCGCCGTTGCGTCGGCGTGCGGACCGCGGGAGACCGTCGCGATCCCGACACGGGCGACGGTTTTCACGCCTCATGAACACTCTGTGCTGCCCTTGTGGAGTGAGGATGCGTCCCAGGTCTGGGTCAAGATTGAGAAGTCGGCGCTCGAGACGGAAATAGAGGCGTTGTTGGGCCGTCCGATCGCTGGTGACGTCCAGTTCGAGCGGGCCATGGACCTCACCACTCCGCGCGCCCGGAGCTGGCTGCGCGTTCTGCGATTGATCCTGATGGAGCTCGACCGTCCGGGAGGTGCGCTCGAACGCTCACCGACCTACGGCAACCAGCTGGAGAGACTCTTGATCTCCGGCTTGGTCCGGACGCAAGCACACGACCACCTCGGCGGGCTGTGTGGTGCGTTCCGGCCGGCGAGGCCGCGGACGGTGAAGCGGGTGGTCGATCTGATCGAGGCTGGTCCGGAGATCAACTACACCTTGTCCGATTTGGCTCGACATGCCGGAGTCGGCGCCCGCCGTCTGGAGATCGCCTTCCAGGAGTCGCTCAACACCTCGCCGATGGGCTACTTGCGCAAGGTCAGGCTCGGCCGCACCCGTGCAGACCTCCTGGCAGGCGCGGAACCTGACATGTCGGTCGCCTACCGCTGGGGCTTCAACTACCTCGGCCGCTTCGCTGCGACCTACCGCAGGACGTACGGTGAGTTACCGTCAGAAACGGTGCGTGGCAAGCGGGGCGTGTGGGTGTTCCCATCACCTCCGGCTGTCGGTTGATCCGTTGATTTCTCGCGGACCCAGGTCTTCGTACTCGGCACCGCAGTTCACAAAGGCCGTCTACCAACCAAAGATCTGAGCGGAGATGTTCGCGGGGCGAATGAGACACGGCGCGATGTGGAAAGGGCGACAGTTCGCTCGACGCTACTGAAGGGCCGCTTCCGAACAGGCAGGGTGTGGCTATGGGCCGATATCCCGACGCCGGGCGAGCCGTCGACACCTCCGTCGCCATCGTCGGCGCCGGGGTGGCAGGACTGACGATCGGCAGGTTGCTGCGCACCGCCGGGGTGGACTGTGTCGTTCTGGAGACAGAGAGCAGAGAGTTCATCGAGCAGCGGCCGAGAGCAGGATTCATCGAGGAATGGGTGGTGCGGGCGCTGGAGCGGCACGGTCTCGCCGACGGCCTGCTCGCCCATTCCAAGCCGCAGAGCGAGTGCGAGTTCCGACTGGACGGCGTCCGACACGTCTTCCGATACGCCGAGCTGAGCGGACAGCACCACTACGTCTATCCGCAGCAGCTTTTGGTCACCGACCTGGTGCGGGCCTACGCGGACGATGCGGGCGGCTCCATCCGCTTCGGCGTCACGGACGTCGCATTGCACGGACTCGACACCGAGCGGCCCGCCGTCTCCTACACGGCCGCGGAGACCGGGGCACGACACGTCATCAACTGTGACTTCGTCGCCGGTTGCGACGGCGCGCGCGGCGTGTCACGACAGGCTGTTCCCGAGGACGCGATGCAGGTCATCCGCCACGACTTGGGCATAGCCTGGATGGCAATCCTCGCGCAGGCGCCGCCGTCGAGCGCGCACGCCGTCTTCGGTCTGCACCGCAACGGGTTGGGGGCGTTCATGCACCGCAGCCCGGAGATCAGCCGGTACTACCTGGAGGTTCCGCCGGGCGACAGCCCGGACAACTGGCCGCACGAACGGGTCTGGCGCGAGCTTCGGGAGCGGCTCGAGGTGCCCGACGCACGTCCGCTCGTCGAGGGCGAGCTGCTGGAGAAGCGTGTGCTCGACATGCACAACTACGTCGTCGAACCGTTGTCCTACGGGCGCCTCCACCTGGCCGGAGACTCTGCCCACCTGCTGGCGCCGATCGGAGCCAAGGGGATGAACTCCGCGCTGCACGATGCGTTCCTGCTGACCGACGCGCTGCGGGCGCACTACGAGCATGGTGACGACAGCCGCCTGGCCGGCTACTCCGAGGACGCCCTGCGGCGCATCTGGCAGTACCAGGAGTTCAACCAGTGGCTGTCGGAGGTCATGCACGGCCCGTCGTCGGACGACCCGTTCCGCGCTCGGGTCGCGGCGGCCCGGCTGCGCCGGATGGTGGGCTCGGAGATCAGCGGCACGTCACTCGCCGGGCTCTACATCGGGGCGGACGCGGATCACTGAACGACCCGGGCCGGACAGACCGGCAAAGCGGACGAAGCGATCGACCACAGTCAGGAGAGAACCCGGAATGCCCTCAGCGGAAGCGTACGAGCGTGGCCTGCGCAACCTGCGCGAAACCAACGGCGAGAACGGTCTGAAGGTCATCGACATCCTGGCCGACGTCTCCCCCGAACTCGGTCAGCAGGTCGTCGGCTGGGCCTTCGGGGAGATTTCCGCCCGCCCGAACCTGTCGCGCCGCGACCGGCAGCTCCTCAACCTCGGGATGCTCACAGCACTCGGCACCGAACCCCAACTCGAGCTCAACATCAACTCCGCGCTGAACATCGGCCTCACCCCGGAGGAGATCGTCGAGGCCTTTCTGCACGCGCTCATCTACTGCGGACTGCCGCGAGCTCTCAACGCCACCCTCGCAGCCAAGAAGGTCTTCGCCGAACGCGGGCTGCTGCCCGTCACGCCCAGCTAGAGCACCCTTCCAGCCGGACCGCCGCCGACCACGACGCACGGCCGGCAAATCAACGTTTGCGCAGACGGCCTGATACCCCGAGATCTCGATTCGATTCAGCAACGCAACGAAACCGGGGCGACGATGGCGATGGTGCCGTCCGCAGCAAACGATCCAGGTGGGTGGTTGGGGGACCGCGTCGGTCACGGTGGCTGCACTGCAGGAACTCGGCCTGCGGATCGAGCATGACCCTGCGGGTGGGCGAGCGTCACCGCTGCCGGGACGGCCGCACGATGATCTCGTTGACGTCGACGTCCAGTGACTCGCCGATCGCGTACGACACCGCGCGTGCGATGGCGTCCGGCGGGATCGACTCGGCGCGATAGTCCTTCATCGCCACGGCAGCCAGCGGGTCGGAGATGGAGTCGGCGAGCTCCGACTCGACCACGCCCGGCGACACCGTCGTCACACGGATGCTGGGCTCCACCTCCAACCGCAGGCCCTCTGTGATCGCCCACGCGGCGAACTTGGTCCCGGAGTACACCGCCGCCGTGGGCACCACCTCGTGCGCGCCTATCGAGGCGACCGTCACGAAGTGTCCGCCGCCCTGGCGCTGGAACACCGGCAACGCAGCGGCGATGCCGTGGAGCAGGCCGCGGATGTTGACGTCGATCATGCGGTCCCACTCCTCGATGAGGACCGCGTCCAGCCGCGAGAGCGGCATGACCCCGGCGTTGTTGACCACGACGTCGATGCGGCCGTGCATGGTCACGGCATCCTCGACGAACGCAGCGACGTCGGCGCGGTCGGTCACGTCCAGCCTCCGGGCGCTGATCCGGCCTGCACCCTGTTCCACGAGCGCGTCGAGCCGATCCTCGCGGCGGGCGCCGGCGAGCACGTGGTGGCCCTCGCCGGCGAGCCGGGTGGCGACCGCCGCGCCGATACCGCTGGACGCGCCGGTGACCAGAACGATCTTCGAATTCGTCATGCGCCCAGGCTGGCTGCCCCGGCAGCCCATGATCAGGGTCTGTACCTCCTGGGTGTGCTGCACCCAGGCACGGTGGGCGCCCTCGACGTACTGTCGCCGCATGACTGCGACCGAGCTGGGCGACTACCTGCGCAGCAGGCGGGCGCTCGTCCGGCCCGATACGGCGGGTCTGATCAGCACGGGCACCCGGCGGGTTCCCGGCCTGCGCCGTGAGGAAGTCGCCCTACTCGCCGGGCTGAGCGCCGACTACTACATCCGCCTGGAACAGGGCCGCGAACGGTCGCCGTCGGCGCAGGTGCTCAACGCGCTGGGAGCGGCACTGCGGCTCGACGACGACGGCCGAGCCCACCTGTTCCGGCTGGCCGGGCTTGCGCCGCGACCCGCGCGCCCCGCCGTCGCCGAGCGGGTGGACCCCGGTCTGCTCCGGCTCATGGAGGCCTGGCCGACCCACCCTGCGCTGGTCTACAACCGTGCCTACGACGTGCTGGCGGCCAACTCGATAGCCCGGGCCTTGTTCGACGGGTTCACGTTCTCGGGCAACCTGATGCTGCTGCTCTTCCTCGACCCACGGGCGCGCGACTTCTACGTCGAATGGCCGACCGTCGCGGCGAACTCCGTGGCCGGCTTCCGGCTCGGGCACGGCGCGGCCCCCGACGACCCCCGAGTGCGCGCCGTGCTGACCGAACTACTCGAGCACAGCCCCGAGTTCCGGGACCTGTGGTCCAGCCACGATGCACGCGGTAAGACGCTCGACACCAAGGTCCTTCATCACGCCGACGTCGGCGTGATGAAGCTGAGCATGAAGACGTTCGACGTGCGCGCGGCGCCGGGCCAGGAACTGGTCGTCTACGACGCCGAGCCCGGGTCCCGCAGCGCCGAGGGCCTTCTGCTGCTGGGCACGATCGCGGCCACAGCCGCGCGCAACGCGTGACGGCCTTCGTCCCGGGATCGCGGCTCGTCACGTACGTCGACGACGGTGTCGGGTGGGCGGGTCACAGCTGTGGGATCACTGACTGTCCGTAGGCTTCGATCGTGTCCTCGCGTGCGTCGTGCATGGCGTAGATGGCGAATTGGTTGACTCCGAGTTCGCGTAGTTGGGCGAGTTTGTCGAGTTGGGCGGTGGGTGGTCCGAGCAGGCAGAAGCGGTCGATCACTTCGTCGGGGACGAAGTCGGTGGTGTGGTTGCCGGCGCGGCCGTGGTGGCTGTAGTCGTAGCCGTGGCGGTTTTTGATGTAGGCGGTGAGTTCGGTGGGGATGGCTCCTGAGGTTTCGCCGTAGCGGGTGACGAGGTCGGCGACGTGGTTGCCGACCATGCCGCCGAACCATCGGCATTGGTCGCGGGCGTGGTCGAGGTCGGGGCTGGCGTAGGCGGGGGCGGCGACGCAGATGGTGATCGCTGAGGGGTCGCGGCCCGCGGCCTCCGCCGCGGCCCGGACCGTTTTGACGGTCCATTCGACGAGGTAGGGGTCGGCGAGTTGCAGGATGAACCCGTCGGCGGCGCGTCCGACGAGGTCGAGTGCTTTGGGGCCGTAGCCGGCCATCCATATCGGCAGCGAGGCCCCCTGAGGGACCCAGGGCAGTTGCACCGTGGTGCCGTCGAGGTCGGCGGCGCGGCCCTCGGCCAGTTCCCGGATCACGTGGATCGACGCCTCGAGTCGGGCCAGTGTGGTTGGTGGGCGGCCCTGCACGCGTACGGCGGAGTCGCCGCGGCCGATGCCGCAGATCGTGCGGTTGCCGAACATCTCGTTCAGCGTGGCGTGCATGGAGGCGATGACTGTCCAGTCGCGGGTGCTGGGGTTGGTCACCATCGGTCCGACGGTCAGGCGTGTGGTTCGTTCCAGGATGCGCGGGTAGATGACGTAGGGCTCCTGCCAGAGCACCTGGGAGTCGAACGTCCAGCCGTGGCTGAACCCCAGCTCATCCGCGCGTGCCATCAGGTCGACGACGGTGTGTGCCGGTGGGTCGGTCTGCAGGACGAGCCCGATGTCCAACGGGGGGCTGCCTTTCATCGCAGGTACTGGCAGGTGTCGCGGGTGAGGAAACGGCCGTGGCCCGCGCTGCCGAGGTACTGCCCGTCCTCGACGACGACCCGGCCGCGGGAGAGCACCGTGTGGACCTTGCCGGTGGTTTCGCGGCCCTCGTAGCAGGAGTAGTCGACGGCCATGTGGTGGGTCGCCGCGGAGTGCACTTGGGTGGTGTTCGGGTCGTAGACCACGATGTCGGCGTCCGCGCCGGGCGCGATGGTGCCTTTGCGGGGGTAGAGCCCGAACATCCGGGCCGGGGTGGCGCAGGCGATCTCGATCCAGCGCTTGCGGGTGATGTGGCCCTCGACCACGCCCTGGTGGAGCAGGTCCATCCGGGTTTCGACGCCGGGTAGGCCGTTGGGGATCTTGGAGAAGTCGCCGATCCCCAGCTCTTTTTGTCCTTTGAAGCAGAACGGGCAGTGGTCGGTGGAGACGACCGACAGGTCGTCGGTGCGTAGCCCGCGCCACAGCGCGGCCTGGTGCTCGGCCGGGCGCAGTGGGGTGGAGCAGACGTATTTGGCGCCTTCGAAGCCGGGTTTGCCCAGGTCGTCGGTGGAGAGGAACAGGTATTGCGGGCAGGTTTCGGCGAAGGCGTTGTAGCCCTCGTCGCGTGCCGCGCTGACCTGGGCGAGGGCTTGGGCTGCGGAGAGGTGCACGATGTAGATCGGGGCGCCGGCCACCTGGGCCAGCTTGATCGCCCGGTGGGTGGCTTCGGCCTCGAGCAGGGCGTGGCGGACCTGGCCGTGGTAGCGGGGGTCGGTGTGGCCGTTGGCCAGTGCCTGTTCCACGAGTACGTCGATGGCGATGCCGTTCTCGGCGTGCATCATCACCAGCCCGCCGGTCTCGGCGCCCTTCTGCAGCGTGCGCAGGATCTTTCCGTCGTCGCTGTAGAAGACACCGGGGTAGGCCATGAACAGTTTGAAGCTGGTGACCCCTTCGCCGACGAGGGCTTCCATTTCTTTGAGGGAGCCCTCGTTGACGTCGGCCATGATCATGTGGAAGCCGTAGTCGATGGCGCAGTTGCCGGCGGCCTTGGCGTGCCAGGTGTCGAGGCCCTGCCGTAGTGAGGCGCCCACGGACTGGATGGCGAAGTCGATGATCGTCGTGGTGCCGCCCCACGCGGCCGCGCGGGTGCCGGTCTCGAACGTGTCGGCCGACTGCGTGCCCCCGAAGGGCATCTCCATATGGGTGTGCGCATCCACCCCGCCCGGCACGACGTACATCCCCGACGCGTCGATGATGGTGGCGGCGTTCCAGCCCTGCGCAACCGTGGAACCGGTCGCGGCCAGGGCCACCACCTGCTCGCCGTCCACCAAAACGTCCGCCGCGATCTCGTCGGCGGCGGTGATGACCAAACCGTTGCGGATCACCGTGGTCGTCATGGGGTGACCTCCTCGATCGATGCCACGAGTGCCGTGAGGCCTTCAGTTGCCTCGTCCGCGGTGAGCGTGAGCGGCGGGGCGATGCGCAGCACGTTGCCGTGCAGCCCGCCCTTCCCGACGAGCAGACCGTGCCTCTTGGCGGCCTCCAGCACGGCGCTCGCGAGCTCCGGGGCGGGGTCGCCCGGCGTGCCGGTGCCAGGGCGCACGACCTCCACACCGATCATCAGCCCCTTGCCACGGACGTCCCCGACGATCGGGCTCTGCACGGCGCGCAGGCCTTCGAGCAGGGTCGGGCCGTGCCGGGCGGCATTGCGCTGGAGGTCGTGTTCGAGCAGGTACCGGAGGTTGGCGAGTGCGCCTGCGGAGGTGAGCGGCGAGCCGCCGAACGTCGAGATCGAGTTGGCGCCGAGGCTGTCCATCACCTCGGCGCGGGCGATCACGCCGCCCATCGACAACCCGTTCCCGATGCCCTTGGCGAACGTGACGATGTCGGGTGTGGCGGCACCGTGTGCCTGCCAGCCCCAGAAGTGCTCGCCGGTGCGTCCCCAGCCGGTCTGCACCTCGTCGGAGATCCACAGGATTCCCCGCTCGCGCAGCACCTCCGCGAAGGCGCCCAGCAGCCCGTCAGGTCCCGAGGTGAAGCCGCCGACGCCCTGGATCGGTTCGGCGATGAACGCGGCGATGTCACCGCCGGACTGGTCGAGCACGTCCTTCAGGTCGGCCACGCACGCCGCGATGTACTCGCCGTCGGACAACCCCGCGTACGGCGATCGGTACTGCTGGCCGCCGTGCACGTAGTAGACCTGGAACGGCGAGAGCGACGTGGGCGACCAGGACCGGTTGCCCGTGATCGCGACCGTGGAGAACGACCGGCCGTGGTAGCTGTTGCGCAGCGCGAGAATCTGGTTCGACCGCCGCAGCGAGCTGGCGAGCAGCAGCGCCGCGTCGTTGGCCTCGGTGCCGCTGGGGGTGAGGAAGACCTTGGCGTCGGGGATGGCCGACACCGCCGCGATCTGCTCGGCCAACTCCACCATCGGGCGGTTGAGGTACAGCGTGGAGCTGTGGATGATCCGCCCGGCCTGCTCACTGACGGCCTTGGTCACCTCGGGCAGCGCATGCGCCGTCATCGTGGTGAGGATGCCGCCGAAGAAGTCCAGGTAGCGGTTGCCGTCGGAGTCCCAGACGTGCCGGCCCTCGCCACGCTCGATCTCGATCGGCTCGTCGTAGTAGATCGAGAGCCACGACGGGAGGACGGCGCGCGTGCGCGCGAGCAGATCGCGACCGCGGGCGCCGGTGCTCACTGCTCCACCAACGGGCCGTAGGCCTCGGGGCGGCGATCGCGGTAGAACGCCCACTGCTGACGCACCTCGTCGATCATCGCGAGGTCGAGGTCGCGCACCACGAGCTCCTCGTCGCTGTCCGACGCCGGATCCCCGACGAACTGTCCGCGCGGGTCGACGAAGTAACTGCTGCCGTAGAAGTCGTTGTCGCCGTACTCCTCCACACCGACACGGTTGATCGCGGCGATGAAGTACTCGTTCGCCACCGCCGCCGCGGGCTGCTCGAGCTTCCACAGATACGCCGACAGGCCCCGGCTCGTGGCGCTCGGGTTGTAGACGATCTGGGCTCCGGCCAGACCCAGCGCACGCCAGCCCTCGGGGAAGTGCCGGTCGTAGCAGATGTAGACCCCCACCCTGCCGACCGCGGTGTCGAACACCGGCCAGCCGAGGTTGCCAGGCCGGAAGTAGAACTTCTCCCAGAACCCCTTCACCTGGGGAATGTGATGCTTGCGGTACTTCCCCAGGAACGTCCCGTCGGCATCGATGACAGCAGCGGTGTTGTAGTAGAAGCCCGAATCCTCCACCTCGAAGACCGGCACCACGAGCACCATGCCGGTCTCACGGGCCAGCGCCTGCATCCGTTGCACGGTCGGGCCGTCGGGCACCGGCTCCGCCCAGCGGTAGTGCTCCGACTCCTGCACCTGGCAGAAATACGGAGCGTTGAACACCTCCTGAAAGCCCATCACCTTCGCGCCCTGCTCCGCAGCAGCGCGCGCATAGGACTCGTGAACCTCGATCATCGATGCTGTGTCGCCGGTCCACTTCGCCTGCACCAGCGCCGCGCGGACCACACGGGAGTCCGTCATCGCCCAACCTCCGCCGTACTCGCCCATGAGGGGAAGTGGACACCTTCGAACGCCGAAGGGGCCTGTCGCAAGACCCGTTCCGGGTCCGTCACCACCTCGTCGCAGCCCGTTTCCGGGTGCCCCCTACCCCTGGACGGTATAGATCGGCGGCCCGTTCCTCACCTAACGTCATCCCTCGATCGGGTGCGCTTCCGGCGGCAGGAGAACGCGCATGGTGTGGGGTTCCGGAGTGCTGGCGATGGCCTGCCTCGCTGTCGGTGTGCTGCACGCCGTGCGGCTTGCCGTGGTGCGGCGCGACGTCGTCGGCGAGGCCTCGCACGTGGCGATGGCGTTGGGCATGGCGGCCATGGCGTCGCCGTTCGGCAACCCGGTGCCGGAACCGGTCTGGACCATGGTGTTCGTGGTCATCGCCACCTGGTTCGCCCTGCTCGTGGTGCGTTCCGGCGGCCTCGGCGGCGAGCGCGGGCACCATGTCGTGGGCAGCGTGGCGATGCTGTTCATGCTCGCTGTCGAGCACGGGAGCACGTCCTCGGCAGGAGGGCACATGGCGGGCATGGGAGGCGCATCCCACGGCTCGGGCTCCGTGGTCGTCATCGCTTCGGCGGTCGCCATCGCATTGGCCGGGTATTTCGGCTGGCACACGCTCCGATGTGCCGATCGGTGCCGCCGGACGGAGTGCGCCGACCAGCCGCCGTCCGTCACGATCGGGAACGCGACATCCGGCGCATCCGTCGCCGTGCGCCCTGTCTGGTCGCTCCGCACTCCGCAGACCGCCGCTGCGGGGCACCTGGTGCTGGCCGTGTCGATGTCGGCCATGCTCCTGACGATGGTGTGAGCCCTGCTCGTCGAGGAGTCACTCGACGGCGTCGAGGCGGTCGGACCAGTTGCTGCGGGTGCGCTCGATCCACGCGCCCGCCTCGGCCAGCGGTGTGACGTCGAGCCGGTACAGCCGCCGCTGGGCCTCGCCGCGCCAGACGACGAGCCCCGCATCCCGCAACACCCGAAGGTGGCGGGACACCGCGGGCCGCGACGTCGAGAACTCGGCGGCCAGTTCGCCTGCCGTGCGCTCGCGGGAGGCGACCAACTCGAGGATGCGCCGCCGGGTGGGGTCGGCGAGCGCCTCGAAAACGGCGTTCGACATGAGAATTTGTAACTACTCCCGTACGTAACCGTCAACTGACGAAGGCGGACCAGCCCGGGCGCGAGGGGGGTACGCCCGGGCCGGTCCTGGACGGGCGGCGCGGTGGCCGCCCTGGTCGGATGGGTCAGCCCCCGCTGCCCGTGCCCTGCTTGTCGGCCACCACCGCGCCGGTAGCCGCGTCGAGCGTCAACGGGTGTGCCTTCTCCTGGCCCGTGAAGTCGAACATGTTCGACAGGTCACCCGCGCGGTCGTCGTACGAGGAGTCACCGATCCGGCCCGTCGACCAGTTGTCCTCGATGAACTTCAGGATCGAGGTCTGGTCGGTGCGGGTGTGGTCGACGAAGTTCACCTTGCTGAAGGGCGAGATCACCTCGAGCGGGAGCCGCGGGCCGTAACCACAGCGGTCGGCGTACCCACCGGGCGCCGCCTCCGCCCCGGTGCAGATGTCCGAGTCCTGCGCCGGGTCGTTCGAGCCGCTGACGACGGCGTGGGCGTGGTCGTACCAACCGTCGGAGTCGTCGTAGGCCAGCACGATGGCCGTCGAGGCCCACTCGGGCGACTGCTGGATCTTGTTGACCTCTTCCACGACGAACCGCTGCTCGTCGATCGGGTCGGAGTTGGCAGCATGCCCGTCCTCGTAGGCCGGGGCCTTCAGGAAGCTGACCGCCGGCATGCTGCCTGCCTTCAGCGCGTCGTCGAAGTCGGCCGTGTCGTACTGGTGGTTGGCCTGGTCGGTCCGCCCGATCGCATCCACGGAGGACGGCGGGAGGTGCTTCGGGTTGGCCGTCGACTGGTAGTACTGGAACGGCTCGTGGTGCGGGCTGTAGTCGGTGACGCTGACGCCCCCGACGTTCTGGTGCGACTGTCCGCAGACCGCGAACCCGTTGGCGTTGCCGGTGGGGCGGAAGCCGCCCTGGAACCAGCCCCAGGTGACGCCCTTGTCGTTCAGCAGGTCACCGATGTTCTTGCCGTCCTGGAACGCGAGGTTGTCGGTGGCCGTGTGGTTCTTGTCGGAGCAGTCGTCGTATGCCGGGTCGGGATCGGTGGTCACGGTGCCGACCCCCTTCTCGTCCGGGGAATTGACGAAGGGGTCCGATGTCGCGTCGTGCGTCACCGACGTGACCGCGTGCGTCCCGTGCGTCTGGCCGGAGATGAGGTTGATCGCCCCGGGCGTGGACGGACCGAATGTGGTGTTGTACGAGTTGTCGCTCATCGCGTAGTGCTGCGCGTAGTTCCACATCGCGGTGACGGTGTTGCCGTCGTAGTAGTCCATCACCAGGCCCGGTTGTCCGAACAGGATCGGCTGGCCCGTGCACTTGTCGGCCTCGGTCTTCTGGACGAACTGGTCCATCTTCCCGCCGTTGAACGCCGCCTGCTCGGCGTCGTACCCGTGGTTCTGGTCGCAGGTCAGCGCCTGCGACGGCGAGAGGCGCTGCGGGTTGTACGCGTTGGGGTTGTGCTCCAGGAGGTCGGGTGTGAGCCCGTCGACCTTCGGGGTTTTCTCGTCGGCCGTGAACGGAGTGCCGTCGGTGTTGGTGGCGTTGGGGTAGGTGCCGAAGTAGTGGTCGAACGAGATGTTCTCGCCGAAGATCACCACGAGGTGCTTGATCGGGGTGGCTGTGTCGTGCTGATCGCCGTGGTCGCCGGCCGGTGGTGGCGTGTTATTGGCGTTCGCCGTGGTCCCACCGCACGCGGCGAGCACGGCGACCATGGCCAGCGCGCACGCAGCGAGCAGTGAACGCTGTAGGCGCCACCTACTGGCTCTGCTTCCCACTTGTCCTCCTGTTTCGAGAATTCTCCTGAGGGGAGAATCAGGCGAGCAATGCACGGCCGTAGTGATCCGTCGGGCCGGTCACGCCGGGCAATGCGAAGAAGTAGCCACCGCCGAACGGTGAGATGTAGTCGACGAGGGGCTCGTCGGCCAGCCTTTCCTGCACGGCCTGGAACTGGCGCCGGAGATCCTGCTGGTAGCAGGTGAAGACCAGGCCCATGTCGAGGTTCCCGTTGCTGTCGATTCCGCGGTCGTAGTTCGTCGCGCGGCGCAGTATTCGGCTCGCATCGGTTTCCTGCGTGCGTGGGTTCGCCCGGCGGATATGGCTCGTCAACGGGATCACGGTGCCCACCGGATCGTCCGCGTACTTGGGGATGTCGGTCTCCGCCGCGCCGTCGAGCGGGGCGCCGGTGTCGCGACGGCGGCCGAACATGTTCTCCTGCTCGCTGAGCGACACGCGATCCCAGAACTCCACGAGCATGCGGATCACCCGGACCACCTGATAGCTGCCGCCCGCGGTCCAGGCGGGCTCGTATGGTTGCTCACTGCCCACCCACACCAGCCGGTCCATCTCGGCCGCGTCCTCCACGTCGGGGTTCGCGATGCCGTCCTTGAAGCCCATGAGGTTGCGGGGGGTGCCGGTCGGGCGGGGCGGCGAGGTGAACCCGTCGACGCGCCAGCGCAGTTGCATGCCCCCGCGGGTGGCGCGGGCGATGTCACGCAGGGCGTGCGCCACCGTGTCGCGCGACGACGCCGAGAGCGTCAAGCTCAGGTCGCCGTGGCACTGGGCCTGGTCGAGCGCGTCGTTGGGGAACATCGGCATTGTCGTCAGCCGCGCCGGCTTGCCGGCGGCGAGCCCGAAGCGGTCGTCGAAGAGCGACGCCCCGACGCCGACGATCACGGCCAGGTCGCCGGGTGGCACCACCGGTCCGAGCACGCCGGAGTCCGGCGGGGGCGCCGTGATGCCCAGCGCAGGCGGCTCGCCGCCCGCGGTGAGGAACCGGGCCCGATCGGTGACGGCGCGCAGCAGGTCGGTCAGCTCGGCCCGGTTCGCGGCGATGACGTCGAACGCCGCGACGGTGCCCTCGTCGGCAGGCGGACGCAGGATCGCCGCCTGACGAGGGCCGTGGAACGGCACCGCCGGGACCCCGCTGTCGCCATCGGCGGCCGCGGCCACTCCGCCGCCGGCCATGGCGGCAGCCGTGAACCCGGCTCCGACCAGCGCCCGGCGCAGAAACGAGCGGCGCGGCAACCTCGCGCTCACGAGACTCGCCTCGGCGCGACGATGCCGGCGATCGGTGCGAGCTGTTCGGTCAGCTCCGCGATCGTGCCGTCGATCTTCTCGCGCTCGCCGCGGTCGAGCGCGCCGACCGGCGTCCAGGTCCCGTCGGGGCGGCGGGCGGCCTGCACGGCCGCGGTGGCGCGGTCGAGCCACGAGTCCACTGTGGGGAGCTCGGGCATCCGCGACTGGAGCACGGGCCGCAGCACGTCCAGCACGGTCCGGGTGCCCTCGATGTTGGCGAGGGTGGTGGCGAGGGTGGTGCCGCTGCCGTAGTCGGTGCGGCCGCTGACCTCGAACTGGAGCGCGTCCTCCATGATCTCGTGGGCGCGCAGCGCCATGTCGTTCGGATCGATCTGCGCGGCAGGGAAGGTCTGCCGGAGGTCACGTACGTCGGCGTCGAGCCGGTCGGCCACCGTGGCCAACGCGCCCATCGGTTCGTCGTGCCAGAGCCCGAACTCGAGGCGGTGGAAGCCGGTGAACCCGGGATCCGCCGTGCCGCCCGCGAGACCGGCGGTGGTGCCGTCGATCGCGGTGGCGGCGTCGTCGAAGGCGCCGTAGGCCGCACCGAGACGCTCATAGGACAGGTGGGCCGTCAGCCAGGCCGTCTCGCTCGCGCCGCGATCCCCGCGGCGGACGGCTTCGGTGAGCCGGCCGGAGTCGCGGACGAGCGCGTCGATCCCGGTGAGAACCCGCGCCTCGTAGGCCTTCGTAGGGCCGTAGAGGTCCTCTTGCGTCACCGGCACGACGGCGGGGTTCGACGGCAGGCCGCTCCCGCTGATCCGGACCGTCGGTCCCACCACGGCGTCGGCCTCGTCCGGGATGCAGCGGAAGGCGAATTCGCCGTCGCCGAGGCTCACCGGCAGGGCCCGGGTGGTGCCGGAACCGACCCCCTCGACCTCACCGACGACCGCGCCTGTGGCCGGTTCGATCAGATCGACGGTGGTCGTGACCGCGCCGGTGTTGTGCACCTGGAAGGTCTGCGGCCCCGGCCGCGGACGGGTCCAGTCCTGGCCGCACGACGACCGCGACACGGAGACCACCGGATCGGACGTCGGGGGCGGGGCGGGCGAGGCCGAGGGTGCGGGCCACAGCGTGGCTGCCCCGGTCACGACGAGTGCGATCACTGCGAGCCCGGCGAGTGGCCAGTGGGCCTCTCGTAAGGCAGGCACCGTCTCTGCCCTGCTACTCGTTCGGTCCGGCGAGAGCGCTAGGGAACGGAAGAGCGCGCGAAGCGAACCCGCCGAGTGTCCAGCGGGCCTCTCGTGAGGCGGGCACGGTCGTTCTCCTGCTACTCGTTCGGTCCGACGAGAGCAGTATGGAACGGAAAAGAGCGGGAAAACGGAGAATAAGACGCTTTCCCTGCGAGTTCATCAATCATTCGACTGCATGTCGACGCGGGTTGGCAATCTGCGGCACAGTTGCCTGCAATATATCATTTCGTCCGTATCGGGTATTTACTCCGCTTTCCTGCCATCATCCGAAGCGGTTCATCAGGTCCATCACCAGAAGCACGAAGAACAGTGCCGACGCTGCGGTGAGCATGATGTTCGACAGCCATCCGGAGCGGCCCTCAGGGGCGACGAGCTTCGAGTTGAGCAGCAGGAGCAGGGTGACGCCGAGGAACGGCATGAAGGCGGCCCCCATCACGCCGTAGACCAGCGTCAGGGTGAAGGGCCGGTCGAAGAACAGCAGCGCCATCGGCGGCAGGGTGAGCCAGAGCAGGTACGCGCGGAACGGGAGGCTCTTCTCGGCCGCGGCGGCCTGGTAGCCCGTGGAGGTGACATCGGCGGCGGCAGCGCCGGGAGAGTCCGCGCTCGCGCCGATCCGGGCCTTCGCCCCGTGCGGCAGTCGGATCGTGCGCGTCCAGTCGGTGAACAGCAGGCTGACCCCGTTCCACGTGCCCAGCAGCGACGTGCTTGTGACGGCCAGGAAGCCGACGAGGAACAGGATCCGCGCCCACTCGCCGTACCGGGCGCCGAGTTCCGTGCCGAGGGTGAGCAGCCCCGTGTCGCTCTCGGTGAGATCCTGGCCGAGCAGGATCTCCGCACCCACGATGAGCATGGCGATCACGAAGATCGCGGTCATGATGTAGCCGATCGCGTTGTCCAGCCGCATCGTCGCGAGCCAGCCGGTGCCCTTCCAGCCCTTCGCGATCATCCAGTAGCCGTAGGCCGCCATCGTGATCGTGCCGCCGACCCCGCCGATGAGGCCGAGCACGTAGATCAGCGAGCCCTCGGGGAGGCGCGGGACCAGCCCGTTCGCGAGCTCGCCCAGGTTGGGTGAGACGAGGAAGGCGATCGCCACCACGGAGACGAACTTGATCAGGACGAGCACGGTCATGAACTTCTCGAAGACGTGGTAGCGCTGGGCCCACACGAGAACGAGGCCGACGACACCGGCGATCATCGCCCAGTACCGCACCGACAACCCGCCGAACAGGGCGTTGAGCGGCAGGCCGACCGCGGACATCGCCGTGGCGCCGTAGACGAAGCCCCAGATGACGATGTAGATGCCGAAGAAGACGGTGGCCCAGTACCCGAGGCGCCGCCAGCCGTCGAGCAGGGTCGCTCCCGAGGCGAGGTTCCAGCGGCCCACACCCTCCCCGAGTGCCAGCTTCAGCGCCGCTCCCAGGACGGCGGCCCAGAGCAGCACCGTGCCGAAGCGGGCGCCTGCCACCATCGTGGCCACCAGGTCACCAGCACCGACACCTGTGGCCGCTGCGAGCAGACCCGGTCCGACCTGTTTGACCCTGGCCCCGAATCCCGTAGGCGGCGTCGTCGTTGTGGCGATGTCGGATGCCATGCGCGTCTCGCCCTCTCCATGCCGGAACTGCTCGTCAGGAGGTTTTGGGACGACCGTACGGGTCCGAAGCGATCGCGACCAGGGCCGAGACCGGTCACAGCCCGCACGCGCCCGGTAGCGGCCGCGCGACTAGATTTCTCGGTGTACAAGCAGTACAGGCACGACGGGGAGTGCGGTCATGGCGAGCATCGAAGAGGTCCGAGCCGGTATTGCGCTGGCCAACGACAAGGCCTCGGAGAGTCTCGGTGCACTGCAACAGGCGCATTCCTCGCTAGAACAGGCACAAGGCGCGCTGCTGCGGGTTACCGAGGGCAGCGCGCAGGCCGATGTGTCGGAGGCGAACGGGCTGCTGGCCCAGGCCGTCGGCAGTATCAGCGACGTGCAGCAAGCAGTTCATGCGGCAATCCAGGCCTCCGAGGGCGTTGCGAACCGTCTGTGACGATGCCGTGAGTAGAACGCCGTGAACGACATGACGCACGACATCGGGGCCGATCGCGATGAGTGAGCTCGGCGAGATCCGTGCCGCCCTGGCAGGCGTGGCCGCGCAGATGACGAGCGCCTACGAGCAGGCCGGCATCGCACGCACCCGGATCGCCGACGCCGTCGCTGTGCTCTCGGAACTCGGTGAGCAGCACTCCGAGCCGTTGGTCCCCGACGAGCTCCGGCGCGCCGCCGACGAGCTGGAGCGCGGGCTCGGGCTGATCTCCACGGGTGCTGCGGTCGTCGCCGACATCGACGCGCGGCTGTAGGCCGGCGTGGCACGTGGGCTGAACCGGCGTCAGCAGCGGATCACCGAGGCCTTCGACGCGCTGTGCGAGGCGGTGGCGGCTGCACTTGGCGCGGCCGAGGGCCGCCGTGACTCCACCATCCGGGCGCACGCCGAGTCCATGGTGGAGATGTGGCTGCGCACCGACGGCCTCGACGCGGTGCAGGCCGACGCCAGCATGCGGCCGCTGCTCACCAACCCCGCGTTGGCCGGGCCCCTCGAACGCGTCCGGGCCGACCGCAGGGAGGCGTTCGCCGGGTGGCTCGAGGACGGGCCGCGGCAGCTCGCCGACATCCTCGAGGAGGCCGCGCCCGGTGCGGCAGGCCTCGCGCCCGAGCACTGGCTCGCTCGGGTCGGTGCGGTGGACGGCTCGGGACCGGTGCCCTCCCTGTGGTCGATCGGCAACGGCCGGATCGAGGACGCGGCGCCCGTCGACTTCCCCGTGGCGGTTCCGCTGCTCGACGAGTCGCACCTTCAGGTCAGCTCCGGCCATGAGGGCCGTGCGCGAGCGGAAGCGCTGGTCGAGGGCCTGCTGCTGCGTGTCATGAGCTACTTCCGGCCCGGGATCGTTCAGCTGCACGTGTGGGACGTCGGCCAGTTCACCGGCGCCCTGCCGGGGCTGTACCCGCTGACCCGCACCGGACTGCTCACGGTGCACGACCCGGCCATGCTGCCGCAGCTGCTCGACGAGCTCTCCGACCGCATCCGGCGGGTGCACACCCGCCTGCTCGTCGACGGTCATCCCTCGCTGCGGGCCCTTGCCGAGTCGACGGGCGCGCGCAACGAGCCCTGGATCGTCGCGGTGCTCGTCGGCAACCGGGCACCGCTGAAGGACGACGAGCACCGCCAGCTGCAGCGTGTGGCCCGTGGCGGGCTCGCCTGCGGAGTGCAGCTGGTGCTGCTCGACGTGCCGATGACGATCAACGCGCCCGTCGAGAGCGTGCGCGTGGACGACGCAGGCACGGCGGTGTCGTCGATGACCGGGCCGCACGTCGCTGTGGAGCTGGAGCCGCCGCTGCCGCCTGCCGAGGTCACGCGGGCGAGCCACGCCATCGCCGACGCGTACGAGAGCTGGCGCAGCCGGATCGGCACCTTCGCCGACGTGCTCCCGCCGCCCGCGCAGTGGGGGAAGGCCCGCTCGGTGTCGAGCCTGCACGCGCCGGTCGGGTTCGCCGACGGGCTGCCTGTGGAGATCGCGCTGGCCGACGCCTCGCCGCACGCGCTGATCGGCGGTCCGAGCGGCTCGGGCAAGACGAACCTGCTGCTCACGATGATCAGCGCGCTCGCCACCCGGTACGACCCTGACGAGCTGGAGTTCTACCTGCTCGACTTCAAGGAGGGCGTGTCCTTCGCGCAGTTCGCGCCCGGTCGCCGCGACCGCACCTGGCTGCCGCACGCCCGGCTCGTCGGCGTCAACATCAACACCGACCGCGAGTTCGGCCTGGCGTTGCTGCAGTTCCTCGCCGACGAGATGCGCCGCCGCGCCGAAGCCGCGAAGGCGTACGAGGTGACCAAGCTGGAGGAGCTGCGCGCCGCCGATCCCGAGGGACGCTGGCCGCGGATCGTCGCCGTGATCGACGAGTTCCAGTACCTGTTCGCCGAGCGCGACGCCGTGACGCGGGCGGCGACGCTCCTGCTCGAGGACGTCGCCCGGCGTGGGCGATCCCAGGGGATCCATCTGGTACTGGCGAGCCAGGACGTGTCGGGCATCGAGGCGTTCTGGGGTCGGCCGGCGATCTTCGAGCAGTTCGTGTTGCGGATCGCCCTGCCGCGGGCCCGCCGGGTGCTCGCCGAGCTCAACGACGCCAGTCTCGACCTGCCGCGCTGGCACGCGGTGATCAACCACGAGTCCGGGATCAAGCACGGCAACGAGGTCGTCCGGCTCCCGGACGCCTCCGGGCAGGGTGCTTCGGGCGACGAGGCCGCCACGTCGAGCGTCGGCGCGGTGCAGCGCGTGCTGCACGAGAGGTACGCCGAGGGCCGCCCGCAGCCGCGTCTGTTCGACGGGAGCAGCTCGCCGCGGTTCAGCGACCTCGCGGCCGGGCTCCCGCGCGACGGCGTTCCCCGCGCGCTCGTCGGGCAGAACATCGACGTCGCCGGGAGCGCGGCCGCCGTCGGTCTGCCGGACGCGCCGGGCCGCAACCTGGGCGTACTCGCGGCCGTCGGACGCGAGGCGGTGCGGGTGCTCGGCGCGGCGGCGGCCTCGCTGGCAGGGCAGTACCCGGCGGACGGGGTGGACGTCGTGGTGGCCCCGCTGGTCGCGGAGGCGGCGGAACCGGCAGCCCGGTTGGCCGACCGGATCGCCGCGACCGGCACGCCCGTCGAGATCGTCGGTCTCGACGGCGTGCGCGCCCGGGTCGAGGAGCTCGCGAAAGACGTCACCGACCGGCTGAGCGGCCCGGCGCCCGGCCGGCCCGTCGTGCTCGTGCTCTACGCCGCCGACGCGGCCGACACCGTGCTGGAACGGGAGGGCACCGAGGCGATGCGCAAGCTGATGCGCTTCGGGCCGGAGACCGGTGTGCACGTGCTGGGCTGGTGGCGCAGCGTGCAGCGGTTGCGGGCGCTGCTGATGATGAGCGCGTCCGTCGACGACCTCGGGGCGTGGGTGGCGCTGGACGTGCAGGGTTCCGAGGTGCAGGCCCTCGTCCCGGGGATGCTGGTCAACTGGTCACCCCGGCCCGGCCGTGGCCTGTTCTTCGACCGCGCCCAGCACGCGGCGCCCGAGGTGGTCATCGTCCCGTCCCTTCCGGAGGCCGAGTGAGCGCCGCTCGCGAGTACAAGGAGGTCGTCGCCGGGATCACCGCCGCCGCGGCGGCCCTGCACGAGCGGGACCGGGGGCGCGCAACGGATCTGGCCCGGGAACGCATCCGCCTCCACGCCGAGATGCTGGGGGCGGGGGAGCGTGCCGCGCTGACCAGGTTCGCGGTGGAGCTGCACTGGGAGGCGGCGCTCGAGGCGCTGTGGATGGAGTCGTGGATGAAGCTGCGGCCACGCCCGGGCCCCGACCCGGACGCCGACCCGGCCGATCTCGACCGGTTCGACGCCGAACTCGAGCGGCGTTCCGCCGACCTGCTCGACGCGGTCCGGCGCCGCCGCTTCGGCCTACCTCCCCTGCGCTGAGCTCTCAGCTCGCGAGGATCACCAGCACTTCGCCGTCGTCGAGGGCTTGCAGCAGCACGAGGCGGTTGTCGCCCGAGGCGACGAGCTTGGCGGCGGTGTCGGCGTCGACCGTCCGCTTTCCCTGGACCTCGAACTCTGAGGGGTCACCCGAGGCGTCGGTCAGCCGGATCGTGCCGCCGCGGGAAAGGCCGACCGTGCCCGCGGCCTGAGGCAGCGTGATCACGGTGGTGCCGCCGGTGCGCGTCACCGACGCCGTCCCTGCCCTCGTCGGCGCGGCCACCGGCCCTCCTGCCTTCGCGGCGACGAGATCCAGCGTCGCGCCGTCCGGCAGGCCGACGGTGTTGGGCGGCAGAGTGCCGGCGGCCTCGGCGCTGTCGTCGTCACCGGGCGGCGTGGTGGCCTGCGCCGGTGTGCTGATGGGTGGCGGGGTGGCGGTGCGGTCCGCGGTCTCCCGCGGCCGGGTGGTCGAGGCGTCGGCACGCGGTGTGCGCGCCGGCGGTGCGGTCGTGGCCTGCGCCGGTGCGCTGCTCGCCGGTGGCGTGGTGGCTCGGGCGCCCGACTCCTCGGGCACGGCGGCGCTCGGGCTGCTCGCAGGTGGTGTGGTGGTGGCCTGCGCCGGTGCGCTGCCGGCGAGGTCGCCGGTTGTCGGCGCCGTGGATTCCGGCGGCGTGGTCGTCCTACCGGCCGTTTGCGGGCCGGTGGCCGGTCCGGCCGTGGTCGGCGCATCGCCTGCCGACGGGCCGGCGGCTGGGGCGGCACTTCCGGACGTCGTGGTGGCGCCGGCCGTGCCCTGCTCCGGCGGCGTCTGCGCAACGGAACTGCCGGCGGTCGAACCGGTCGGCGGCGCCTGCGACACGGAACGGTCTGGGGCAGCAGCGGAGGTCGGTGCGTCCGGGGCCGGGGCGGCGACGACGGCCGAAGGAGCGGGCGGCTGTGTGCCGGGCGCGGGAGTGACCGGGACATCGTCCGGTGCGGGCGGGGCGGGGAACTCGGCGGGGCCGGGTGGCGCGTCCGGTGCGGGCTCGGGTGGGACGTCGAACGGGAGGTCCGGCGCCTCCAACAGCCCCGGCGCGTCACGGCCCGCGGCGGGACGGGTGGCGCCGAGGTAGTCGTCCCCCGGATAGCGCACGAAGGCCGTGCGGACCGGCTTGCCGAAGGTCGGTGCGTTGATCATCCGGCCGTTGCCGAGGTAGAGCCCGACGTGGTGCACGCGCTCCGGCACTCCGTAGAACACCAGGTCACCCGGCTCCAGCGGCGCGTCCGCCGGCACGTGCGGACCGGCGTAGTACTGCGTGTGGGCGGTGCGGGGCAGGGAGATGCCTGCCCAGTCGTAGGCGGCGGTGGTGAGGCCCGAACAGTCGAAACCCGCCTCGCCGGAGAGCGGTCCGTCCCCGCCCCATACGTACGGCAGACCGCGCTGCACCAGCGCGAACGCGATCGCGACCGCAGCCGCAGTGCCGGGCTTGGCCGTGGTGGTGATCCTCGGTACGTCAGGGATGCGGGCCGGGGGCGGCAGTGCTGCCGTGGGCACGGCGACGGTCGCCGGATCGCCCAGATCGGCGATCGTGAGACCGAGAACGATCGGGCCCGTGCGGCCGGGGTTGGCCCCGCCGAGCTTCCGGCCGAAGGACGCGGGCCGCACCGGTGCGGTGACCTGTGTCGGCACGGCCTCCTCGGCTGCTGCCGGCGCTGCGTCGACGTCCTGAGCCGGGAGAGTCACCAGGACGACACCGACCAGCGCGAGGACCGCGACTGCGACGGCGGGCCACCGGGGAATGCGGCGGCGATCGTTCGTCACATCGTTCCCTCCTTGCCCGCTACGTAGCCCGATCGTGCCTCTCGCCGCATCCGGACGCCAGATAAGCGGGACGAACCACCCGGGCTTTCGCCCGGCCGTCACCAGCGCGAAAGGAGGACCATGGAGCCGTGATCTTCACCGACGCGCGCGAAATCGCCAGGATGCTGAGGGCCAAGGAAGTGTCTGCCCGTGAGGTGCTCGCGGCGCACCTTGCACAGATCGAGCGCTGCAACCCCGAGGTCAACGCGGTCGTCACGCTCGTCGCCGACCGCGCGGCCGAGGCGGCGGCGGCCGCTGACGAGCGACTGGTCCACGGCGAGGAGATCGGGCCGCTCCACGGCCTGCCCATCGCGCACAAGGACACCCACGACACCGCCGGGATCCGCACCACGTACGGGTCACCTCTGCTGGCCGACAACGTGCCCGCGCGCGACGCCCTGGTGGTGGAGCGGATCCGGTCGGCGGGTGCGATCACGATCGGCAAGACCAACGTGCCGGAGTTCGCTGCCGGAAGCCACACCGTCAACCCCGTCTTCGGAGCGACGCACAATCCGTATGACCTGGGGCGATCAGCCGGTGGGAGCAGCGGTGGCGCCGCGGCGGCGCTCGCCTGCGGGATGCATGTGCTCGCCGACGGCAGCGACATGGGTGGGTCGTTGCGCAATCCCGCCTCGTTCTGCAACGTGGTCGGGCTGCGCCCCTCACCCGGACGTGTGCCGGTGTGGCCGACCTCGGCGCCGTGGTCGGGCCTCTCGGTCACGGGGCCGATGGCCCGCACGGTCTCCGACGTGGGGCTCCTGCTCAGCGTGCTGGCCGGACCGGATCCGCGCGACCGCTCGGCCCTCGACACCCCCGGATCGGAGTTCGCCGCCGAGCCACCCACCGACATCCGGGGGCTGCGCGTGGCCCTGGCGCCCGACCTCGGTGGCAGGGTGCCGGTGGATCCGGACGTGCGTGCGGTGATCGACAGGACCGCGAGCGTGTTCGAGGGGCTCGGCTGCGCGGTCGAACCCGCCTGCCCCGACCTCGCCGGCGCCGACGAGGCGTTCCGGACGTTGCGAGCGTGGTTGTTCGAGCTCAGCCACTCGGCGTTGCTCGACGAGCATCCCGACGCCCTCAAGGCGACACTTCGCGAGAACATCCTCGCCGGTCGGGGGCTCACCGGTCCGGACGTCAGCCGTGCCCACGCCCGCCAGGCGGCGCTCCACGAGCGCATGCGGGAGTTCTTCGACCGCTACGACGTGCTGCTCGCACCGGTGAGCCAGGTGCCGCCGTTCCCGGTGGAGTCGGAGTACCCCACGGAGGTGGCAGGCGTGCCGATGCGCGACTACATCGAGTGGATGGGCTCGGCCTACCTGATCTCGGTGACGGGCTGCCCGGCGCTGTCCGTGCCTGCGGGCTTCACGCCGGGCGGCCTGCCCGTCGGCGTGCAGATGGTCGGCCCCTACCGGGGGGAGGCAGGGCTGCTGCGGATCGGGCGGGCGTTCGAGCAGGCCACGGGTCACGGGCTGGTCCGGCCCGCGGTCGCCGTGCCCGCCGTCTGACCCGCTGCTACCGGGTCGCGGAACCGCGCGTCACGGTTCCGCGACCCGGAGGGGTCGGGGAGCGGACATCTCAGGCCGAGAAACGGCGTCGTCGAGGCGGTGCGCACTCACGCCGGGCGACTCGCGGGGGTCGGGCATAGCAGGTCGCGGTGGGAGTGCAGAGCGGCCAGCAGCTTCTCCACGTCCTCGGCCGTGTTGTAGCAATGCGGCGAGACCCGTAGGTTGCCGGCGCGCGACGAGGTGACGATGCCGTCGTTCTCCAGGCGCTGCACGAGCTGCTCGACATCCGTGGACGCAATCGCAACCAGGGGGCCGCGGCGGGCCGGGTCCTTCGGCGTGGCGACCACACCGCCCATGGCGACGACCTCGTCGATCAGCCGGTCGTTGAGCCCGCAGACGTGCGCGGCGGTCGCTTCGATGCCGATCTCCAGCATCAGCTCGGCTCCCGCGATCGCCGCGTACACCGCGGGGATCGGCGGCGTGCCCGCCTCGAACCGCCGTGCGTTCGCCGCCGGGCGGTAGCGGTCGACGCGCATCGCGAAGATGTCCTCGTCCGCGAACCACCCCGTCGAGGTCGGTACGACGTCAGCGGTGGTCGCGGGGTTCGCGTAGAAGAACCCGATGCCGGGCGAGCCGAGCAGGTACTTCAGCGCGCCCCCGGTCACGAAGTCGACGCCCAGTGCGCCGACGTCGATCGGTACCGCGCCCACGGACTGGTACGTGTCGAGCAGGACGAGCGCGCCGCGCTCGTGGGCGAGCCGGGTGATCGCCTCGACGTCGAGCAGGCTCCCGTTGAGATAGCAGACGTGCGTGATCGACACGATCGCCGTGTGCTCGTCGATCGCCTCCGCGAGCCGGTCGAGCGAGAGCGTGTTGTCGTCCTCCGCGGGAACGTGCACCACCCGCGCGCCCCGTCGCTCCTGGGCGTGCCAGATCTGCCCGATCGTCGGGAACTCCAGCTCGGTGGTGACCACGGTGTTGCGCTCGCCGAAATCGAGCGCCGAAGCCAACGCGCTGACGCCTGCCGAGGCCGAGGTGGTGACCGCAATGCTGCTCGGGGCGGCGTGCAGCACCCGGGCGAACGCGCTGCGCGCCTGCTCGCTGCGCTCGACCCAGTGGCTCCACAGTGAGCCCTCGGCTTCGAGCCCAGCCAGGTAGTCGTCGTATGCGGCGCGTACCGCATCCGAGAGGGCTCCCTGCGAGCAGCTGTTGAGATAGACCCGGTTCTCGAAGATCGGGAACCGGTGCCGGATCGTCTCGGCGAGGGTTCCCCCGCTGGTCACGCTGCTCATCTCGTGCCTTTCCACTGCCGACCTCAGCCGATCCGCCCCGAGCCGACCACCAGCTGCCTGCGCACCGAGAGCGCTGCCTCCCGGTGTCCCTCGCGTTCTTTCTCCGGGGTGCGCTCCGGGCACCAGTGCAACCGGCCCGCGGCGAGCGTGCAGGCGGGCCGGTGCAGGACGTCGATGCGCTCGGTGGGGTCGCCGGGGACCGCGACGACGTCGGCCGCCAGGCCGGTGGCGAGCTGCCCGGTCACTTCGCCGAGTCCGCACGCCGCCGCCGCTCGGTGCGTGGCCGCTGCGATGATCTCGCGGGTGGACATCCCGGCGTCGGCAAGCACGTCGAGCCCGTCGGCGTAGTTCTCGAACGGGACGAGGCCGATGCCCGCGTCCGTGCCGGCAACCAGCTCGACGCCCGCCTCCCGCATCGCACGCAGGTTCGCGATCAGGGCCTCGCGCTCGTCCCACGGGCAGAAGTAGGGGTCGGGCAGGCATGCGGTGTTCATCGTGGGACAGACGACGATCCCGCGCTCGGCGATCCGCCGCGCGATCTCCGGGTCGAACCGGGTGCCGCTCTCGGTGACCCAGCCGCAGTGCTCGATCATGTCGACCCCGGCTTCCACGGCGCGGCGGATGCCTTCCACCCCGAGCGCGTGCGTGGTGACCGGCATGCCGAGCCGATGCGCCTCCTCGACGCACGCCTGCAGCTCCTCGACGGTGTAGCGGGCGTGCCACGGGCGGCTGCCTGCGGTCATGAACCCGCCGGTGGACATGATCTTGACGACGTCGCTGCGCTGCTTTGCCCGGATCCGGACCTCCCGCACCACCTCGAGCGCGTTGTCGGCCTCCCCACCCATCGCCCACGCGTGCCCGCCGGTGACGGTGATCGGTGCGTTGGCCACCTGCAGCCGCGGGCCGGGGACGAGGCCGTCACGCACGGCGTCGCGGATCGTGGTGGCCACGGCGCCGCGGCAGCCCAGGTCGCGCGCAGTGGTGACTCCGGCGTCCAGCAGCCGGCGGGCGCTGTTGACCATCCGGCACGCCAGCTCGGCGTCGGTGGCGGTCAGCTCGCTGACCGTGGACGTCTCGCTGCCGTCCATCGCGAGGTGGACGTGGCAGTCGATCAGGCCTGGCATCAGTGTGCGGTCGCCCAGCTCAACCAGGCGGACGTCCGGCGCGGCGTGGAGGGAGACCTCGGCCCACGGGCCGACCGCGGCGATCCGGCCGTCCACGGCCAGCACCGCACCGTCCTCGAGAACGGGGGCGTCCGCATGCGGCAACAACCGGTCCGCTCGTAGGAGGACAGGCTCGGGTCCGCTCCCAAAGTTGCTCATCGAGGGTCGACGGTAGATCTGGATTTAACCTCAGTCAACGATGTTCAAGCACATTGACAAGCCAGGATCTTGGTTGCAGTGTTCACGATCACCGCAATTGGCGTGCCAACGCGTGACCGAGGGAGACCACCGTGGCCAGTAGGTCGGACGAGCCGCCACCCACGGTCGGCACGGTGCCGAGACCGGGCCGCCGCTGGTACCGCCTGCTTCTCGTGCTGCCGTTCCTATGGTGCATCGCCGCGGTGCCGTGGGCAGGGCACGTGCCCTATGCGTTCGGGCATGTGCCGTTCCTGCTGGTGTGGATGGTGGCGGGCGTGTTGATCGGGAGCGCCGCGATCGGCGTCGTCTACCTGTTGGACGCTCGCCACGGCTGCCTCGACGAGGCATAGGAGCACGCATGACGTACCTCATCGCGCTGCTGGTGGGCGTCGGATCGATCGTGGTCGGAGCCGTGCTCGCCGCCCGCGGCAAGCAGCTCGACATCGCCGAGTGGGCGGTCGGTGGCCGCAGCTTCGGCAGCTTCCTCTTCTGGTTCATCCTGGCCGGGGAAACGTTCACGACCTTCGCGCTGCTGGGTGCGTCCCAGAGCGTCTACGCCGACGGGGCGGCCGGCTACTACGTGCTGGGCACCGTTGTGCTGACCTCCGCGATCGGCTACTGGGTGGTGCCCAAGATCTGGCGGGCCGGCAAGACCCACGGCCTGATGACCGAAGGCGACTACTTCACCGCACGGTTCGACGCGCCCTGGCTCGGCGCGGTCCTGGCGCTGTTCGGCATCGTCGGGCTGCTGCTCTACTCCGAGGTACAGCTGACCGGGCTCTCACTGGTGCTCCAGACCCTCTTCGGCCAGGGCCTCTCGGCCACCTGGTACGTCGTGATCGCCGGGCTCGCCGTCGTCGTGTTCATCTTCACGGGCGGAATGCGCAGCGCCGCGTTCGGCGCCGTGGTCAAGGACATCCTGCTGCTGGTGGTCCTCCTCGCCATCGCGTTCACCGCTGCCGAGGCGGCCGGCGTGAACGGCTGGGGCGGGATCTTCGACGCCGTCGCTCGCGAGCACCCGGCAGCGGCCACGCTGCCCGGGATGATGACGGGCACGGCGAGCAACGACTGGTGGTGGATGAGCTTCCTGCTGCTCACGCCCATCGGGGCCTTCGTACTGCCGCACTCGTTCCAGGTCTCCTTCAGCGCGCGGAACGTGGCGACGGTGCGGCGCAACCAGATCGTCCAGCCGCTGTACTCGCTGTTCTACATCCTGATCATCGTGATCGCGCTGGCCGCGCTGCTGACGCACCCCGGGCTGAAGGGGTCGCAGGCCAACGGCTCGCTCCTGATCTTCGTCCGGGAGCATTCCCCCGACTGGCTCGTCGGCCTGCTCGCAGGCGCCGGCATCCTCGTGGCGCTCGTACCCACCGCGGTGCTGCTCCTGACGTGCAGCACCCTGTTCACCCGCAACGTCTACGCGCTGGCCCGGCGAACCGCGACCGACCGGGAGCAGCTGCGGGTCAGCCGGATCGGCGTGGTCGTGCTCGCTGCTGTCGCCGTCGCCGTCACCACGACGCAGAACACCGCGCTGGTCAACATCATGGTGAACGTCTACAACGCGATCGGGCAGCTCGCCCCGGCCCTGTTCCTCTCGCTGCTGTGGCGGCGGGTCACGGCGGTCGGCGCGCTGTGCGGCGTGGTCGTCGGCGCGGCCGGCATCGTGTTCCCACCGCTCAACGCCGCCCTCCTGGCACTGTGCCCGGCGGGCACCGTGATCGGACTGCCGGCTCTCGTCCTCAACATCGTGGTGACCGTGCTGGTGAGCCTCGTGACCCGGCCACCGGGTGAGGCGGCGATCGCCGTCGGCATGCCGGAGGCGGTGCCGGCGGCCGACGTGCCGGTCGGCAGCAGCCCGCTGCGAGGATGAGACGGTGATAGGCACCCGGATCCGTGCGCTGCGCACCGCACGCGGTATCACCGTCACCGAGCTCGCGCGCCGTGCCGAGGTGTCCACCGCGCTGATCAGCCAGGTCGAGCGGGAGCTCGCCGACCCCAGCCTCGTCACCGTGCGCAAGATCGCCCGTGCTCTCGACGTGCCGCTGTTCAGCCTCTTCGAGGAGTCCGAACCCGACGACGTCGCCGTGGTGAGGCGCGAGAGCCGGATGCAGGTGCAGTCGCCCGGCGGCGTCGCCTACTCCCGCATCTCCCCGGGACGGGGCCGACTCGAGATGATGCAGGGCGTGCTCTCACCAGGAGGCGCGTCGTCGGCGGAACCGTGGTCGCATCCCAGCGAGGAATGCGCGCTCGTCACGGCCGGCAGGCTGGTGGTCGAAGTGGCCGGCACCGAGTACGCACTCAGCGAGGGCGACAGCTGCTACTTCGACTCCCGGCTCCCGCACCGCTACGTCAACCCCTACGACGAGCCCGCCGAGTTCGTCATCTCGGTCACTCCACCGGGCTACTGAACTCGCCACACGGGCCGCGGATCACACGTGGTGCGATCCGCGGCCCGGACGGCGGTTCAGTCGTCGAGATCGTCGGCGTCGTCGCGGGCGAGGAAGCTCGCCAGCCGCTCCACGGCGTCCTCGAACGCCGGGTTCTGGTCGACGAACGCCCGTAGCCGGTCGGCCAGCCACTCGACGCTGATCTGCTCCTCGCCCCGGCGCTCGGAGAGCTCCTCGATGCCCCGGTCGGTGAAGTACACGCTCGGTCCTGTTCCGGTGCTCAGTCGGTGAGGGCCTCGTTGATCAGGGCCGTCTGCTCCACCTCGTGCACCTTCGACGACCCGGCCGCGGGGGCGGCCATCCGGCGCCGCGACACCCGCTTGAACCCGACGAGCCGCGGCAGCATCTCCGGCAGCACCAGGCCGAAGAACGGCCAGGCACCCTGGTTGGCCGGCTCTTCCTGCACCCACCGGATGTCCTCGGCATTGGGGTAGCGATCCAGCACCGCGGCGAGCTGACGGTCGGGCACCGGGTAGAGCTGCTCGATGCGCACGATCGCGGTGTCGTCGATCTCCCGCTTGTCGCGCGCGGCCGCGAGCTCGTAGTAGATCTTGCCGCTGCACATGAGCACCTTGCGGACGCCGGCGGCGGGCCCGTCGGTCTCGCGGTAGCGCGGGTCGTCGATCACGGAGCGGAACCGGCCGCCGGTGAAGTCGGACAGCGGGCTCACCACGGCGCGGTTGCGCAGCATCGACTTCGGCGTGAAGACGATCAGCGGGCGGCGCACCCCGTCCATCGCGTGCCGGCGCAGCAGGTGGAAGTAGTTGGCGGGCTCCGAGGGGAGCGCCACCGTCATCGAGCCCTCGGCGCACAGCTGCAGGAAGCGCTCGATGCGCCCGGAGGAGTGGTCAGGTCCTTGGCCCTCCAGACCGTGCGGAAGCAGCAGCGCGATGTCGGCGGTCTGACCCCACTTGGCCTCACCCGACGAGATGAACTCGTCGATGATCGACTGTGCGCCGTTGACGAAGTCGCCGAACTGCGCCTCCCATGCCACGAACGCGTTGGGGTTGGCCACCGAGTAGCCGTACTCGAAGCCGACGGCCGCGAACTCCGAGAGCGCCGAGTCGTAGGGCAGGAACCGATCCTGGTCCTCGGCGAGGTTGCGCAGCGGGTAGTACTCCTCACCCGTCTTGCGGTCGATCACGACGGAGTGCCGCTGAACGAACGTGCCACGGCGGGTGTCCTGGCCGGAGAGCCGCACCAGCTTGCCGTCCATCGCGAGCGAGCCCAGCGCGATCAGCTCGCCGAACGCCCAGTCGATGTTGCCCTCGCGCGACATCTGGTAGCGCCGCTGCAGCACCGGCTTGACCCGCTGGTGCACGGTGAAGCCCTCGGGGAGCTCGACGTGCACGTCGCCGAGGCGGTGGACCACCTCGAGCGACACCGAGGTGTCGAGGTCGACGGGAACGGACTGTTCCTGCTCGACCGAAGGACTCGGCGCGGCCGGCGTCTTCTCCAGCTCCCTGACCTCGTTGAAAACGTGCTCGAGCTGGTTGGAGAAGTCGCGCAGCGCGTGCTCGGCCTCCTCCATCGAGATGTCGCCACGGCCGATCAGCGACTCGGTGTAGATCTTGCGGACGCTGCGCTTGGCGTCGATCACGTCGTACATCGCCGGCTGCGTCATCGAGGGGTCGTCGCCCTCGTTGTGGCCGCGCCTGCGGTAGCAGATCATGTCGATCACGACGTCGTTGTTCCACCGCTCGCGGTAGTCGACGGCCAGCTTGGCCACCCACACACACGCCTCGGGGTCGTCGCCGTTCACGTGGAAGACCGGCGCGTCGATCATCTTCGCCACGTCGGTGGAGTACTGCGACGAGCGCGAGTGCTCCGGGGCGGTGGTGAAGCCGACCTGGTTGTTGATCACGACGTGGACCGTGCCGCCGGTGCGGTAGCCACGCAGCTTCGCGAGGTTCAGCGTCTCGGCCACCACGCCCTGCCCGGCGAACGCGGCGTCGCCGTGGAGCATCAGCGGGAGCACGGTGAACCCGCCCTCGCCCTTGTCGAGCAGGTCCTGCTTGGCGCGGACGATGCCTTCGAGCACGGGGTCGACGGCCTCGAGGTGCGAGGGGTTGGACGCCAGCGAGACGACGGTCTCGCCGTCGCCGAACATGCGGAAGTACTTGCCCTCGGCGCCCAGGTGGTACTTGACGTCGCCGGAGCCGTGGGCCTGGCCGGGGTCGAGGTTGCCCTCGAACTCGCGGAAGATCTGGCTGATCGGCTTGCCGACGATGTTGGCCAGCACGTTGAGCCTGCCGCGGTGCGGCATGCCGATGACGACCTCGTCGAGCTCGTGTTCGGCGGCCTTGTCCAGCACGGCGTCCAGCAGCGGGATGACGGTCTCGCCGCCCTCCAGGGAGAACCGCTTCTGCCCGACGTACTTGGTCTGCAGGAACGTCTCGAACGCCTCGGCCGCGTTGAGCTTGCTCAGCACGTACTTCTGCTCGGCGGGGTTCGGCTTCTGGTGCGGGACCTCGATGCGCTCCTGCAGCCAGGCGCGCTGTTCGGGGTCGGCGATGTGCATGTACTCGGTGCCGATCGTGCGGCAGTAGGCGTCGCGCAGGACGCCGAGCACGTCGCGCAGCTTCATCCGCTCCGAGCCCGCGAAGCCCCCGACGGCGAACTCGCGGTCGAGGTCCCACAGCGTGAGGCCGTGCGAGAGCACGTCGAGGTCGGGGTGGCGGCGCTGGCGGTAGTTCAGCGGGTCGGTGTCGGCCATCAGGTGGCCGCGCGTGCGGTAGGCGTCGATCAGCTCGATCACCCGGGCCGTCTTGTCGACGGCGCCGTCGGGGATGTCCTGCACCCAGCGGACGGGCTCGTACGGCACCCGCAGCGAGCGGAAGATGTCGTCGTAGAAGGCGTCCTCGCCCAGGAGCAGCGCGTGCACCCGGCGCAGGAAGTCGCCGGACTCCGCGCCCTGGATGATGCGGTGGTCGTAGGTGGAGGTCAGCGTGATGATCTTGCTGACGCCGATCTCGGCGAGCCGCTCCGCGCTGGCGCCCTGGAACTCGGCCGGGTACTCCATGGCCCCGACGCCGATGATCGCGCCCTGGCCCTGCATGAGCCGCGGCACCGAGTGGTTGGTGCCCAGGGTGCCGGGGTTGGTGAGGGTGATCGTGGTGCCGCCGAAGTCCTCGGCCTGCAGGTTGCCACCCCGCGCCTTGCGGACCATGTCCTCGTAGGCCGACCAGAACTGGGCGAAGTTCATCGCCTCGCAGCCCTTGATCGAGACGACCACGAGCGACCGCTGCCCGTTCTTGCCGGCCAGGTCGATCGCGAGCCCGAGGTTGACGTGGTCGGGCTGGACGACGGTGGGCTTGCCGTCCTCCTCGAGGAAGTGCCGGTTCATGACCGGGAAGTCGGCGATCGCCTTCACCAGGGCGTACCCGATGAGGTGGGTGAAGGAGATCTTCCCGCCCCGGGTGCGCTGGAGCTGGTTGTTGATCACCACGCGGTTGTCGGCGAGCAGCTTCGCCGGCACCGCACGCACGCTCGTGGCCGTGGGGACCGTGAGCGAGGCGTTCATGTTCTTGACCACAGCGCCGGCGGCACCGCGCAGCGGTGAGATGCTGCCCTCGCCGCCCGTCGGGCTGGGCTTCGCGGCCTGGGAGGTGGTGCCGGCCGCAGGCTTGTCGCCACCCGTGGTCGCGGCCGAGCTCGTGGCAGGGGTCCTCTCGGCGGAGGTCCCGCCGGCCTTCGTCGGAGCCGTGGCCTTCGTGGGCGGGGTGCTCTTGGTGGGGCTGCTCGTGGCGGCCGGACCCTTGGTGGCAACGCCGTTGGGGGAGCTCTTCGCGGGGGCGGGTGGGGTCATCGCCTTGCGGTCGCCGAGACGACCGCGCTCGCTCGGCTCGGCGGGCTCGGCACTGGGAGCGGGCGCGGGGGCGACGGTGGTGGCCGATCGCGCGGCGGGGCGGGCCTGCGCGCCGTTGCCACCGGGGCTGGTCTTCCCGTCACTGGGACGGTAGTCCGCGAAGAACTCGTGCCACGCGGAGTCCACCGAGCTGGGGTCGTCGAGGAAGCGCTGGTACATCTCCTCGACGAGCCATTCGTTGGGCCCGAACTGGCCTGCTGTATTCGAGGTACTACTGCTGGACACGCTGAAGACCGCCTTGATCGGATCGCTTCGTCATCGCCGAGGACTGCACCCCAGGTTAGTCCTCTTGGATGAGGACCGGGTACCGCGCGCCCGGGGGAGGCGGCGTTCGAGTCGCCACTGCCCGTGATCAGCCGCGGGGGATGTCGCCAGGCGCGTCGACCAGGGCTGTGCGCACGGCGGTGGTGCTGATGACGGTGCCCTCGCGCAGTCCGCAGCGCGAGTCGGTGCGGACGGTGTCGCGTTCGCCTGCGAACTGGCCGTCGGCCGGGTCGATCAACAGCTCGGTGCGGGTCCGGCCCGCGTCATGGACGATGGCGAAGCACTGCACGCCGTCCACGTTCAGCACGTGCTCCTGCAGTGTGACCTCGGGTAGGCCCGTGAGGGCGCGGTAGAACGCGGCCCGCAGCTCGGCAGGCACCAGCGCCGTGCGCAGTGTCGTGACGGCCGCAGCGAACGGTCCGAACCAGCTCCCGGGGTTGTCCTCCTGCAGGCGCGCGAGCAGGGCAGCCGGGTCGGTCGGGAGTCCGAGGATGAACTGCGGTGTGGGGGACTGCCAGCTGCCCCGCCGCGGCGTGACCGGGCCGCAGAACTGGTCGAACTCCGCGGGCTCGTCGGTGCGGAACTCGCCGTAGCGCGCACGGAACCGGCCGACGGGTGCGACGTCCCGCAGATCGAAGCCGTCCTCCGCGGCCTCCTGGGCGGAGCCCATCAGCCAGGTCTGCGCGCCGGTGAGCTCGCGGTCGAGCACCCACTCGCGCTCCGGACGGGCCGGCACCCACTGCCGGATCCGGTGCTCGGTGAGGTGCTGGTGCAGGCCGAACGTTCCGAGCCACCATGCGTGCGTCTCGACATACCTGTACTGGTCAGGTGCCATCGAGTGGTCGGACACGGCGATGGCTAGGTCGAGCACGCGCGCTCCTGCGGTCGTTAGGGGTTGTCGACACAGAGTGTGGCTTGGTGACGGTCCGTGGAACGAATCGGCCCCCCTGGCTCAGGAGATCCACTCCTTGACCTGGGCGAGCAGCTTGAGCGGTTCGGTACCGACCGGATTCACGTGCAGGTGCGTGACGCCGGCCTCGCCCAGGGCGGCGATCCGCTCCCGCACGTGCGACGGCGATCCGATGAGCGTGACCTTGTCGACGAACTCGTCCGGCAGTGCCGCGGCGGCCTCTTCCTTGTGGCCGTCGAGGTAGAGGTCCTGCACGAGCTTCGCCTCGTCGGCGAAGCCCTGGCGGCGGAAGACCGTGTTGTAGAAGTTGCGGCTGCGCGCGCCCATCCCGCCGATGTAGAGGGCGAGCACCCCGCGGGCGAGCCGGCGCGCGGGCTCGAACATCTCCTCCTCGAGGGCCAGGATCCCGCCCCCGGTGATCTGCAGCGGGCCCAGCTCGGGAGCGCGCTTGGCAAACCCGGCGTCCAGCGCAGGCCCGAAGACCTCACGCAGCTTCTCCGGCATCAGCACGGTCGGCAGCCAGCCGTTCGCGAGCTCGGCCGTCATCTCGACGTTCTTGTCGCCCAGCGAGGCGACCCAGACGGGGATGTCGGCCCGGCGTGGGTGGTTGATCAGCTTGAGCGGCTTGCCCAGCCCGGTGCCCTGCTCCTCCGGCAGCGGGATCGGGTACAGGCCCTCGTTGGTGAGCCGCTCCCGGCGCCACACCTTCCGGCAGATCTCGATGATCTCCCGCGTGCGGGCGACGGGCTTGTCGTACGGAACGCCGTGGAAGCCCTCGATCACCTGCGGCCCCGACGCGCCGAGGCCCAGGATCATGCGCCCACCCGACAGCGCGTCCAGACCGGCTGCGGTCATCGCCGTCAGTGTGGGGGTGCGGCTGTAGATGGGAAGGATCCCGGAGCCGATCTGCACCCGCTCCGTCTTGGCCGCGAGGTACCCCATGAGCGACACAGCGTCGAAGCTGTAGGCCTCTGCGACCCAGACGACGTCGAGACCCACCTGCTCCATCGCGACCACGGACTCCGCGTTGCGGATCGGATCGTCGCCGTACTGGAGTTGAGTCGACAGCAGCATAGGAGTACCCAACACAGGGGTTACTGGTCAGTCAAGAAGCCCGTTCCGATCGCACTCTCCGAACTGTCCGTGATGGGGCAATCGACGCACGGCAACGCGCCCACCCTGCGAGTCGCCCCTTCCCCGCCCGCGAGATGCCGACCACCCATCGGCGAGATGCCGGTTGGTCGCTGGTTGTGGACCGGGGACCGGGCCAGACGCGGTTGTGGGGCCCGAAGCGCTGATCATGGACGCCGGTGGGTCGGGTGCCGGCCCGGCTCCTCGGGCTCGTGTTCCGGCTTTCGGGTCCTGATCGTTGGTTGGGGGCCGGGGGCTGCACCAGGCGCGGCGCAGGGCTCGAGGCGGTGATCATGGCCGCGGGCGGCGGGTGCTGGTCGGCGTCCGCACGCGGGTAGCCCCGGTTTTCGGATCGTGATCGCTGATCGGGGACCCGGGACGGCGCCAGGTGGCGCTGGGCGTCCCGAACCGTTGATCACTTCCTGTCCGAGCTGCCCGGCGCAGATGCCGGGCAGCCGGGCCCGGCCGCGTGATGAAAGGCCGTGATCAGGCGCGCAGGTGGTCGTCCAGGAACTGGATGGTGCGGTCCCAGGCGACCCGGGCCGAGGCCTCGTCGTACATCGACGGGGCGTCCCAGTTGGAGAAGGCGTGGCCCGCGTCGTAGCGGTACACGGTGGCGTCCGGTCGCCCGGCCATCGCCTGCTCCACGGCCTCGATGTCCTCGGCCGGGATGAACGGGTCACGGTCGCCGTAGTGGAAGAGGATGGGGCACTCGATCTTGTCCGCCATGTCGAGCATTCCGCGGATGGCGGAGCCGTAGTAGGACACCACTGCGTCCGGCCCGTGGCCGTCCACACGGGAGTTGGCGGCGAATAGATAGGCGAGCGCGCCGCCGAGGCAGAAGCCCACGCCGCCGACCTTGCCGTTGCAGGCGGGCATTGCGCGCATGTGGGCGAGCGTGGCGGTGATGTCGGAGCCGGCCAGCGGGAAGTCGAGCTGCTGGACGAGCTCGATGCCCTCGGCCATGCCCGACTCGTCCTTGCGCTCGAACCTGGGCTCGATCCGCCAGAACATGTCGGGAGCGAGTACCAGATAGCCGGCGGCAGCGAGCCGTTCCGCGAGCCCGCGGATGTTGTCGTTGATGCCGAAGATCTCCTGGAAGATCAGCACGCCCGGTGCTGAGTCGGAATCCGGGACGGCGCAGAACGCGTCGAAGACCCCTCCGTCGGCCGCGGTGATCTTCTCGTAATGGGTGCTGACCATGGATGGGAGCGTAACTAGGCTCTGGATGTGAGGTTCCGAGTCGTCCCGGCTGCGTACGTCCTACCCCTGCGTCGGGTCGGTCAGATTGACGAAGTGCTCCTGCAGTTGCGCCGCGGCACGGGTTATATGGACGGGCACTGGGCCGCTGCCGCCGCCGGTCATGTGGAGGTCGACGAGTCCGTGCAAGCGGCCGCGTGCCGTGAGGTTGCGGAGGAGCTCGGCATCGCCGTCGAGCCCACCGACCTCGTGCCGCTCACCACGATGCACAGGACGCAGGGCAACCACAACGAGATCGACGAGCGGGTCGACTTCTTCTTCGCCTGCCGGAGCTGGACGGGCGAGCCGCGCCTGATGGAGGAGGCGAAGGCCGCGGACCTGCGCTGGTACAGCCTCGACGACCTGCCCGAACCGCTCGTGCCGCACGAGCGGTTCGTGCTGGCCGGGATGCGGGGAGCGGACCTCCCCGCGATCGTCAGCTACGGCTTCTGACGGCCCGCCCGCCCTAGACGAGCCTGCGCTCCCGCCCCTCCCAGTACGGCTTGCGCAGCTCCTTCTTGAGCACCTTGCCGGTGAGATTGCGCGGCAACTCCTCGCGGATCTCCACGGACTTCGGGCACTTGAAACCGGCGAGCCGCTCACGGCAGTACTCGAGCAGCGCCTCGCCGTTGATCTCCATGCCCGGCGCCGCGACCACGATCGCCTTCGGGACCTCGCCCCACCGGTCGTCGGGCACGCCGATCACCGCGACGTCGGCGATGTCCGGATGCTCGGCCAGCACCCGCTCGATCTCGGCGGGGTAGATGTTCTCCCCGCCGCTGATGATCATGTCCTTGATCCGGTCGGTGACGTAGACGTAGCCGTCGGCGTCGATGTGACCGCCGTCGCCCGACCGCAGCCAGCCGTCGGACGTGATGGCGGCCGCGCTCTCGTCCGGCTTGCCCCAGTACCCGCTCATCAACTGTTCGGTGCGCACCCAGATCTCGCCCGGCTCGCCCGTGGGCACGGGCTCGCCCGTGGCGGGGTCGCGGATCTCGATCTCGACGCCATGGATCGGCGTGCCGGCCGAGACGAGCCGGTGCGCCGCGGTCGGATCATCGTGGTCCTCCGGGCCCAGCGAGCTCACCACCCCGCACGCCTCGGTCATTCCGTAGACCTGGTGCATCACACCCGGAAAGAGCTTCAGGCAGGCGCGCATCACCGGCAGCGGCATCGGGGACGCGCCGTAGGACAGGGCGGCGAGCGAGGAGAAGTCGCGGTCGGCCACTCCCGGCACCTGGCTGATCGCAGCCAGCAGCGCGGGCACGAGGAACGTGTGCGTGATCCGCTCGGACTCGAGCATCTCCACCACGGCGCCCGGATCGGGCAGCCGCAACATCATGATCTGCGCCCCGGCGAGGATCGCAAGCAACGAGTAGCTGGTGCCGCCGACGTGGAACAACGGCATGGCGACCTGCACCCGCGCATCGATGCCGATCTCGAAGTCGACGGCGACGTTGCGGGCATGGGCGAGCATGCCGCGGTGGGTGAGCATCGCGCCCTTCGGGAACCCGGTGGTGCCCGACGTGTAGAGCTGTACGAAGCAGTCCTCCGGGTTGGAGGGGTGTACCTCCGCGTCGGGCTGCTGGGCAGCCAGCCAGGCTTCGTACTCGTCGTCGGGCCCACCCACCCGGATCACGCGCTCGACGGTCGGCAGCCGGTCGCGCACCTGCTCGACGGCCGCGGCGAACTCGGGCCCGACGAACAGGATCCGGGCCGCCGCGTCGTTGACGACGTAGACGATCTCCGGCGGCGCCAGACGGAAGTTGACCACGGCGTTGGCCGTGCCGATCTGCGCGCAGGCCAGTGTGAGCTCGATGCAGGACGGGTGGTTCAGGTCGAGGACCGCCACCCGGTCGCCCGGTAGAAGCCCCTCGGCGCGCTGTGCCGCCGCGTTCTGCCGGACCCGCCGCGCGAGCTCCGACCAGGTTCGGGCGACGCTGGTGCCGAAGCGGATCGCGACAGCGTCCGGACGCTCCGTCTCCCAACGCGCGAGCGTCGAGGTGACATCGGTGAGCTGGCTGGTCATGCGGCCTCCCGGCGACGGCGACGCGGAGCGGGGCTGGGGATAGCGGAGAACAATCACAGCGGAGAGCCGCATGCTAGCCAGGAGTGAGCGCCGCGAGAACCCGATCGCAGGGAAGCAGGGGGCCAGTCGGTGAGTGATAGCCCCTGCTGACTACGGTGACGACAATCGCCCCCCGTGTCGCCCCCAGCAGGCGCCGACCGCTCGGAGTCCCGGCATGAGTTCTCCACTGCAGGTCCCACGCATGCGTGCCACCGCGCGTCGGGTCAAAGCGGGAGGTGAACGGTTCCTCGGCGGCGTGTTGCCCGGGTCGTCGTCCCGGAGACTGAGGGAGGCCGCGTTCGCCGATGACTGGGCCGCCGCCAACATGGAGGCCCGGGCCGCCACCGGGCCGCTGTGGGTCGTGCTCGGCGACTCGGTGAGCCAGGGGATCGGCGCCACCACCCGCGAGGTGGGCTATGTCGGCGTCGTGCACGAGTTGCTGCGCCGTCGTGACGCCTGGCGCGTGGTGAACCTGTCGCGCGCGGGCGCCGGCGTGGCGGACGTTCTCGGCCGCCAGCTCCCCGAGCTGGCCGCGCTCACCGCCGAGCAGCCGGCCGCGCTCGTGAGCTGCATCATCGGCATCGAGGACGTCGCGCGCCGCACGCCGGGCCTGGACACCTCGCTGCGGCAGGTGATCGCCGCGCTGCCCACGGGCTCCGTCGTCGGCACCATTCCGCGCATCGGAAGCGGTCGGCCGAACCCGGCACTCGACTCCGTGATCCGCGAGGAGGCGGCGCGCCACCAGCTGCGCATCGCCGAGCTGCCCTCCAACCCCGGCCGGGGTCGCGACCACTCGATCCTCGGCGACGTCGGGCACTCCGCATGGGCCAAGGCCGTGATCGCCGCGATCGACGGGCCACCCGCCGAGATCGCCTCGACCACCGACCCCGCCATCCCTGTGGTGCCCGCTGTGCCCGACCCCAGCTAGCCCGCTCCGGTCGCATGAACGATCGGAGCGGCCGCATCACCGTCCATGAGCTGAGCAAGCAGTTCGGGTCGGTCGTCGCGGTGGACGGCGTGAGTTTCTCCGTGGAGCCCGGGGCGGTCACCGGCTTCCTCGGCCCCAACGGCTCCGGCAAGACCACGACCCTGCGGATGATCCTCGGCCTCGTCACGCCCACCGCGGGCGGCGCGCAGGTCAACGGCGGGCCGTACGCGGAGCTGCCCGAGCCGGCCCGGGTTGTCGGCGCGGTGCTGGAGGCGCAGGGATTCCACCCGGCCCGCACCGCGCGCAAACACCTGTTGGCGTGCGCGGCCGCCATCGGGGTGCCGGACGAGGCCGTCGACCACGTGCTCGCGTCCGTCGGTCTCGGCCAGGACGCCGATCGCGCCGTCCGCGGCTACTCCTTGGGGATGCGGCAGCGGCTCGCCCTGGCCGTGGCGCTTCTCGGTGACCCGCAGATCCTGATCCTCGACGAGCCGGGCAACGGTCTCGACCCCGAGGGCATCGCGTGGCTGCGGGCGTTCCTGCGGGGCTTCGCAGGCCAGGGCCGCACGGTGCTCGTGTCGAGCCACGTGCTCGCCGAGGTCGAGCAGACCGCTGACCACCTCGTGGTGATCAGCAGGGGGCGCTGCGTGTTCCAGGGGCCGCTCGCGCAGCTGCGCGGTTCGCGCCGCGCGCGCGTCCTGGTGTGGTGCTCGTCGCCCGTGCAGCTCGCGGAGGCGCTGGCCCGCACCGGGATCCTGGAGATCGACACCCTCCCTGACGGGCGGCTCGGGGTGGCGGGAGCCGACCCTGTGCACATCGGGAACGTGGCGCTGGGCGCCGGCGTGGCGATCTACGGGATGGTGGAGGAGAAGATCGACCTGGAGCAGCTGTTCTTCCAGCTCACCGCCGCCCCGTGGGGAGCGGGCTGATGGTCCGGCTGCTGCGCGCCGAACTGCGCAAGGTGCTCTCCACGAAGCTGTGGTGGGCGCTGCTCGTGCCCGCGGTGCTGCTGTCGATCATCATCAACGTGTTCGGCGGGTTGTTCACCGCTGCGATCCCCGCCGAGGACGGCAGGCTGCCGCTCCTGCTCGGGTCGCTCGCCTACGCGCTGGGCCTGACGGGCGTGTTCGCGGCCTGCTACGGCGTCGTCGCCACGGCGGGGGAGTTCCGCCACCGGACGATCACCACCACCTACCTGCTCGGTCCGCGGCGCGGGCAGGTGCAGCTGGCCACGATGGCCTCCTGCGCCGCCGTCGGGGCCGTCTACGGGGCGGTCGTGGCGGTGTTCGGTGTGCTGGCCGGGCTCGCGGGTGATGCGGGGACAGCGTTTCCCGGCGGGGTCGAACTGCTCGCGGTCAGCCTCATCGGCATGGCGGTGGCCGCACTCTGGGCGGCGCTGGGCTCCGCTCTGGGTGTGCTGATCGGCAACCAGGTGGGCGGGCTCGTCGGGATTCTCGTGTACCTGCTGCTCGGGGAACTGCTGATCTCCGGCCTGCTCAACAACTCCGACTCCGACACGCTCCCGCGGCTCACGCCCTACCTGCCGGGCAACGCCGGTGACGTCGCCATCTACGACATCCCCGCTCACGTGCTCGGGGGCAACGAGATCGCCGACACCGTGGTCGAGGGGCTCGCCGGTGTCACAGACCCACCGCCGTGGTGGGGCGCTCTGCTCGTGCTCGTGGTGTGGACGGCCGCGGTGGCGGCGACGGGATGGGTGGTAGGCGGCCGTCGCGATGTGACGTGATCTTCCGGGCGTTGACGCGAGAGTGTCGGCGACGCGTCATACGGTGTGTTCGTGCTCGACACTGCTTCCCCCGGCTGGATCCGCCGGCTTGTCCGAGCCTCCTTCCGCCACCGCGGCATCGCGATCGGCGCATTGGTCGCATCGGTGTTCGGCGTCAGCCTGGACGCCATCGGGCCACTGCTCACCCGTGTGGCCGTCGACGACGCGGTGGTCGGGTCCACCGCCGTGCTCGGTGCGGTGGTGGCGGCGTACCTGGTGCTGGCCGCCTTCCGCTTCGGCGCGGCGTTCCTGCGCCGCTATCTCGGAGGCAGGCTCGCCCTCGACGTGCAGCACGACCTGCGCCGGCAGGTCTTCGACGCCGTGCAGCGCCTCGACGGGGAGCGCCAGGACGCCTTGCGCACCGGCCAGGTCGTCTCCCGGGCCATCACCGACCTGCAGCTCGTGCAGTCGCTGCTGTCGATCGTGCCGCTCTCGATCGGCAGCGTCGTGCTGGTGGTGGTGTCGATCGGCGCGATGTTGTGGCTCTCGCCGCTGCTCACGGTGGTGGCGCTCGTGATGCTGCCCGCCGCCTCGTGGATCGCGCTGCGCAGCCGCACGAAGCTGTTCCCGGCCACCTGGTCGGCGCAGCAACGTGCCGCCGACATCGCGCAGCACGTCGAGGAGACGGTCACCGGCGTCCGTGTCGTCAAGGGCTTCGGGCAGGAGGGCCGCGAGGTCCGCGCGCTGGAGCGTGCCGCGGTCCGGCTCTTCGGCGAACGCATGCGGGCCGCGCGGCTCACCGCCCGGCTCAACCCCACGCTGCTCGCGCTGCCCACGCTCGGCCAGGTCGGGGTGATCGGCTTCGGTGGCTGGCTCGCCTTGAACGGATCGATCAGCCTCGGCACCTTCCTCGCCTTCACCACCTACGTCGCGCAGCTCGTCGCGCCCGCGCGCACCCTCGCGGCGCTCGTGGTGAGCGCGCAGCTCGCGCGCGCCGGGGTCGAGCGCGTGTACGAGCTGGTCGACTCCCGCCCCGACGTCGTCGACCCGCCGGACCCCCGGTCGCTGCCCGACGGACCGCTGGCCGTCGAGCTCGATCGCGTCCGATTCGGCTACGGCAGGCGCGAGCCCGTGCTGAACGGCGTCTCGCTGCGCGTCGAGCCGGGCGAGACCTTGGCACTGGTGGGCCCCGCGGGATCGGGAAAGTCCACAGTGGCGCTGTTGCTACCACGCTTCTACGACCCCCAGGAGGGCGAGCTGCGGTTGGGCGGGGTGCCGCTGCCCCAGCTGCGGCGGGGCGACCTGCGGCGTGAGCTCGGCGTGGTGTTCGAAGAGGCGTTCCTGTTCTCCGACACCATCAGGGCCAACATCGCGTACGGCCGTCCCGAGGCGAGCGACGAGGAGGTGCAGGCGGCGGCCCGGGCGGCGCAGGTCGAGTCGTTCGTGGAGGCGTTGCCCGACGGCTACGACACCCTCGTCGGCGAGCGTGGGCTGACGTTGTCGGGTGGGCAGCGCCAGCGCATCGCGCTCGCCAGAGCCATGCTCACCGAACCGCGCGTACTCGTGCTCGACGACGCCACCTCCGCCGTCGACACCGCCACCGAGGCGGCCATCCACGAGACACTGCGCACCCTCACCGCCGAGCGCACCACGTTGCTGGTGGCCCACCGCCGTTCCACGCTCGCCCTGGCCGACCGGATCGCCGTGCTCGACGGCGGCCACGTGGTCGACGTGGGCACGGAGGCCGAGCTGCTGCAGCGGTGCGCGCTGTTCCGGGAGCTCCTCGCCGTGGGTGGGCAATCGCTGGACGAGACGGCCGCCACCGCCGCCACCGCGGCCGCGGCGAGCGCGCCCCCTGCGCCCTGCCTGCCACGGCACGTGGGTGCCACGCCGGAGCTCTGGCCCGAACCCGACGCCACCGCTTCGACCGCCGCTGCGTCAGGAGCGGCTCTCCGCGCGGCTGCCGCGGCGGCCGGTGTCCCGGGGGGCGGTATGCGTGCAGGAGGTGGCGCGGGGCGCGGCGGTGCAGGCCGGGGCGGTGGCATGGGAGGCGGCGGGTCGGCCGCGATGGCGGGCGCCGTGCCCGCCACACCGGAGCTGCTGGCCGCGGTACAGGCGCTGCCGCCCGCCACCGAACAGCCCCGCCTCGGCGACCTCGACCCCGCCGCGCCCGACCCTGGCTTCCGGCTGGCCCGGCTGCTGCGCCCGGTGCGCTCGCTGCTCGTCGTCGCGATCGTGCTCGTGGCGCTCGACGCCCTCAACGCGCTCATGTTCCCGAGCGTCGCGCGCCTCGCCGTCGACGGCGGGATCTCCGCACACTCGCCGCGCGTGCTGCTCACGGCCACGCTGGTGGGAATCGGGCTGGTGGCGATCGGGTGGTTCGTGGTGGCCGCGCAGACCGTGGTGGCCTCGCGGGCCGGCGAGAGCCTGCTCTACCTACTGCGGGTGCGCAGCTACGCCCACCTGCAGCGGCTCGGGCTCGACTACTACGAGCGCGAGCTGTCCGGCCGGATCATGACCAGGATGACCACCGACGTCGACGCGCTCTCGACGTTCCTGCAGACCGGGCTGGCGCAGGCGGTGGTCAGCCTGCTCACGATCGTCGGGGTGGCCGTGGCGCTCCTCGTCACCGATGCGGAGCTGGCGCTCGTGGCGCTCGCCGCGCTGCCCGTGCTGGTGATCGCCACCGTGGTGTTTCGCAGGCTGTCGTCGGTGGCCTACGCCGATGCCCGCGAGAAGGTCAGCATCGTCAACGCCGACTTTCAGGAGAACGTCTCGGGTGTGCGTGTCGCGCAGGCCTACGTCCGTGAGGAACACAGCGCCATCACCTTCGGCGAGCGCAGCCTGGCGTACCGCCACTCACGGCTGCGCGCGCAGCGCTACATCGCCATCTTCTTTCCCTTCGTGGCGTTCCTTTCCGACGTCGCGCAGGCGGTGGTGCTCGGCGTCGGGGCGGTCCGCGTCGCGTCCGGTGAGCTCACCCCGGGCGTTCTCACGGCGTTCCTGCTCTACCTGGGGCTGTTCTTCGCTCCCGTGCAGCAGCTCTCGCAGGTCTTCGACGGCTACCAGCAGGCCCGCATCGGGCTCACCCGCATCTCGGGCCTGCTGCGCACGCCCTCTTCGGTGCCGCCGGAGCCCGTGGGTCGACCGGTGCCGGTGCCCCCGCGCCTGCGCGGTGAGGTGGAGCTGCGCGACCTCGGGTTCTCCTACGCCGGGGCCGACCGGCCCGCACTCGAACACGTGTCCCTGCGGGTGGCGCCCGGCGAGACGATCGCGCTGGTCGGAGCCACCGGTGCGGGCAAGTCCACAGTGGTCAAGCTGCTCGCGCGGTTCTACGAAGCCGGCACGGGCGCGGTGCTCGTCGACGGGGTGGACGTGCGGAGCTACCCGCTGGGCGAGTATCGGCGCAGGCTCGGCATCGTCCCGCAGGAGCCGCACCTGTTCACCGGTGACGTCGCCGCCAACATCGCCTACGCCCGCCCGGACGCCACCCCTGCCGAGATCGAGGCCGCGGCCCGCGCGGTCGGAGCGCTGGACCTGGTGCGCAGCCTGCCCGCCGGGTTCCGGCAGGTGGTCGGGGAGCGCGGGCAGGGGTTGTCGGCCGGGCAGCGACAACTGGTGGCGCTCGCCCGTGCGGAGCTGGCCAACCCCGACCTGCTGCTGTTCGACGAGGCCACTGCCGCACTCGACCCTGCCACCGAGGCCGCCGTGCTCGCCGCGAGCGACCGCGTGACGTCCCGGCGCACCGCGTTCGTGGTCGCACACCGGCTGGCCACGGCCGCACGGGCCGACCGGATCGTGGTGCTCGACGGCGGTCGCATCGTCGAGACGGGAACACATGCCGAACTGCTTGCCACGGGCGGCTACTACGCCCGGCTGTGGCAGGCGGGAGAGCTGGAGCCCGCGGCATAGACCCCGAGCGGCAACCGCGGCCCGTCCGGAAACAGAATCGGTGGGTGGCGGCCGGCCGATGGGAAACTTCGATTTCACAAAAGTGCCCAGCGGAAAATGCTCGAACGCGCTCGTCCGTGATTTCCGAGTGCATGGGCTGATCCGGCCATGGCTGATGGCTACCCTCGGGGCAGTCGAATTCAGTGGGGGCGTCCGACCAACGGCGGCCGGGGCACGTTGGAAGGAACCTGGCGCGATGGTGGAGCACGGCGATCCTGTGGCCCTGACTGCTACGGAAGCCGCCCGGCGCATCCGTGCCCGGAGCCTGACATCAGTGCAGCTGGTCACGGCCTGTCTGGAGCGGATTCAGGAGCGCGACCCCGAACTCGCGGCCTGGGTCGAAGTGGATGCGGAGTCTGCGCTGGCCGAGGCCGCGGTGCGTGATGCCACCACGCCGCAGGGCGCGCTGCACGGCGTTCCGGTCGGCATCAAGGACAACGCCGACGCCGTGCCCTTCTTCACCCGTTTCGGTTCACCGATCTACCGGAACAACAAGCCCTGCCAGGATGCCGCACATGTGGCGACGCTGCGTGCCGCGGGCGCGGTGATTCTGGGGAAAACGGTCACCACGGAATTCGCCACCATGTCGCCCGGCCCCACGCGCAACCCGCGGGCACCTGGCCGCACGCCGGGCGGTTCCTCGTCCGGCTCGGCGGCGGCGCTGGCCGATCATCATGTGCCGCTCGCTACCGGAAGCCAGACCGTGAGCTCGCTCGTTCGCCCTGCTGCCTTCTGCGGCGTGTACGGCTGGAAGGCGAGCTTCGGTCGTCTGCCGCTGGAGGGCATGCTCGCCACTTCCACCACGCTGGACACGTTGGGCTTCCTGGCGCGCTCGGTTGACGACTTCCTGTTGCTGCACGAGATCTTCCTCGGCGAACTGCCTCAGGCGCCCGCCCCCACGAGCCTGCGCATCGGGCTGCATGCCGGTCCGACCTCGAACGAATGGCACCCGGAAATGCAGGGGCTGCTGGCCCGGGCCGGCGAGAAACTGCGACAGGCGGGACTGTCGGTGGTCGACGTCGATCCCATGCCCTTCTCGGTGGACGCGGGCATCGAGCGTCACTGGCAGATCATGTCGCACGAGATCGCGGCGCTGCTCGCACCGCGCATCCGAGGTGAGGAGTCGCAGGTCACCGCCGTCCTGCTCGACCTGCTGGAGGAAGGCCGTCGCGTCAGCCGGAAGACTTTCGTCCAGGCCGTGGAAGGTCGAGAAGCCGACCGGGCGGCCCTCGCCGGGCTGTGGGCCGACTGCGATCTGCTGCTCACCCCGGCGGCACTGGGCCCTGCCACGCCCGGCCTGGCGAGCACGGGCAACGGTCTGTGCGGCAGGTTGTGGAGCTACCTGGCCGTGCCCAGCATCGCCTGCCCGATGGGGGCCACCGAGGCCGAGCACCTTCCGCTGGGCCTGCAGACGATCGGCCCGGAGGGCCAGGATGGCGCCACGATGCTGGCCACGAAGATCATCGCCGACATCGTCGGTTCGCCCTACGTGCCCTGACCTCACGAGCCGAACGGCCCCCGTCGGCGAGCCGTATCGGGGCCCTGGGTCCCTCGAAACGGTCGAATCCTGCCCGATGTCGGGCAGGAAAGTTGGGTTTCCACGCCTCCGCAGGGCACTATCTCCTCTCGTGCCCGCCGGACCATACGACGACCTGATCGCCCACCTGGTTCGTAGCACCCCGCTCAATGCGAGCGAGGCGGCGCGGGTGGTGGCTGAGGTGGTCGGTTACTTCGCCGAGCAGCTGCCGGATTTCGTCCGGCGGCGGCACGCGGAGCTGAAGAACCGCGGGCTCACGAACGACCAGATCTTCGCAGTGCTCGGAGCCGAGCTGGCGTCACGGCGGGTCGCGCCGCCGCCGCAGTCGGCCCGCCAACTGCGGCGGATGGTCTACGGCTAGTCGACCGGGAGGAACTGTATGTGCGGCATCGTCGGTTACGTGGGGCCCCAGGACGCTGCTCCGATCCTGCTGGAGGGGCTGGGGCGGCTGGAGTACCGCGGCTACGACAGCGCCGGGCTCGCACTGAGTGCCAAGGGCGGGCTGAAAGTACGCAAGGTGAGCGGCCGGGTCGCCGACCTCGCGGCCGACCTACCGGCCCGGTTCAAAGGGGCGCCCGGCATCGGGCATACGCGCTGGGCCACGCACGGCGAGCCGAGCGAGGCCAACGCCCACCCGCAGCTCGACACCGCCGGCCGGATCGCCGTGGTCCACAACGGGATCATCGAGAACGCTGACGAGCTGCGTGCCAAGCTCACCGCCGACGGCGTCGAGTTCGCCTCACAGACCGACACCGAGGTCGTGGCGCACCTGGTGGCGGCGGCGTTCGCGGCGGGGGCGGGCGACCTGGAGCAGGCCGTGCGGCAGGCGCTGCGCCAGGTGGTCGGGGCCTACGGGCTCGCGGTGCTGGACGCTGAGCACCCGGACCGGATCGTCGTCGCCCGCAACGGCAGCCCGGTGCTGCTGGGCGTCGGCGAGAAGGAGATGTTCGTGGCGTCCGACGTCGCCGCGCTGATCGGGTACACCCGCCAGGTCGTCTACCTCGACGACGGTGAGCTCGCCACGATCACGGCGGGTGGCTACCGCACCTACACCCTCGACGACCGGTCCACGGCGAAGAGCCCGTCCACGATCGACTGGGACGTGGTCGGGGCCGAGATCGGCGACCACGCGCACTACCTGATCAAGGAGATCCAGGAGCAGCCGAGGACGATCGAGCGGGCGCTGAAGGGCCGTATCGACGAGCGGTTCGCCACCGCTCACCTCGGTGGCCTCAACCTCACCGTGCGCGAGGCCCGGGAGATCCGCCGCGTGAAGATCCTCGGCTGCGGCACGGCCTGCTACGCGGGTGAGCTCGGCGCGCAGCTGATCGAGGACCTGGCCCGCGTGCCGGCCACGGCGGAGGCGGCGTCGGAGTTCCGCTACCGCAACCCGGTGGTGGAGCCCGACACGCTCTACGTCGCCGTCAGCCAGTCAGGCGAGACGATCGACACGCTCGCCGCGGTGCAGGAGCTGCAGCGCAAGGGCGGCCGCGTGATCGGGATCGTCAACGTCGTCGGCTCGACGATCGCCCGCCAGGTGGACGGCGGCATCTACCTGCACGCCGGCCCGGAGATGTCGGTGGCCGCGACGAAGTCGTTCACCTCCACGGTGGCCGCGTTCGCGCTGCTCGCGCTGCACCTCGGGCGGATCCGGGACCTCTCGCCCGAGCAGGGACGCCGGATCATCGCCGGGCTGCTCGCGCTGCCCGGCCAGGTCGCTCAGATCCTCGAGCAGGAGGACGCGATCGCCGAGGTGGCCCGGGAGATCGCCACGAGCAACAGCATGCTGTTCGTCGGCCGCAGGCGGGGCTGGCCGGTGGCTCGCGAGGGCGCGCAGAAGCTCAAGGAGATCTCCTACGTGCACGCCGAGGCCTACCCCTCGGCCGAGCTCAAGCACGGCCCACTCGCGCTGGTGAGCCCGGAGATGCCGACGGTCGCGATCGTCCCCGACGACGACCTGCTCGACAAGAACACCTCGACGCTGTCGGAGATCAAGGCGCGCAAGGGACCGGTGATCGCGATCGCGCACCGGGAGCTGCCCGACCTCGCCGACCGCACCCTGGTGATCCCGAGGAGCGAGCCCGAGCTCGATCCGATCCTGCTCTCGATCCCGCTCCAGATCCTCGCCTATCACGCCGCAGTGGCGCTGGGACGCGACGTCGACAAGCCCCGCAACCTCGCCAAGAGCGTCACCGTGGAGTAGCTCCAGCCAGCCAGGGACAGAGGGCGGCAGGCTCGATGCACATGGGCACGTGCGGGTGGCCGACGTAGGTCTCCACCGGCCCGTCGGTGCGCCAGCCCAGGCGGTGGAAGAACCGTTCGTTGGCCACCTGCACGTGCGCTCGCATCAGCCGCGCGCCGCGAGCGCCCGCCGCGGCCACAGCGCACCGCACCAGCGGGGCGCCGATGTTCGCCGCCCGGAACTCCGGCAGCACCGCGAGCCGGTCGCCCAGCCACTCATCCGGCCCCGTCGGATAGAGCCGGACCGCGCCCGCCGGACGTCCCGCGTGCAGCGCGAGCACGTGGATCACGTCGGTGCGTGCGTCGTGGGCGTCGACGTCGGAGCCGGTGAACAGGCCCTGCTCCGCCACGAACACGGCGTGCCGGATGCGGTGGTGCGCATCGAGACCGGCGGCGTCGTGGGACGGGCGGCAGTGCACGGGGTCGATGCCGACCAGCACGTTCACCGGCGGGCGCGGGCGTATCCGCGGCACGCGCGGTAGCGCCGGCGCGCTCATGGTCGGTCCTCGCCGCGCAAGGAGCGCCGCTCGCCCAGGCGGTCCGCCGATGCGCTCGCACGTTCGCTCACGCCGGGCGCCTGCCGATCTGCAGCAACGGGGCCGCACCCGGCGTACCGCTCCCGGGCCCGCACGGTGCGGGCGCGCCTGCGTGCTGCACGAGGTTCAGCGACGAGCAGGCCTGGCACCGGGCGCAACCGGCGACGGCCGTGTCGGCACCGAGCCCGCGCTCGGCGAGGAAACCGGCGACCTTGCGGTAGATCGGCTCGGTGTACTCGCGCGACGGCGCGGGCACGTCCTGCATGAGCGAGCCGGACACGGGCCGCAGCGGCACCACGAACGGGTAGACGCCGATATCGACGGCGCGCTTGCACATCTCCACCGTCAGATCGGGGTCCTCGCCCATGCCGAGGATGACGTAGGTGGAGACCCGGCCCTCGCCGAACAGCGCGACCGCGTGCTCCCACGTGCGGAAGTACGTCTCGATGCCGGTGCGGAACTTGCCGGGGGCGACGCGGGCGAGCACCGCCGGGTCGAACGACTCGACGTGGATGCCGAGCGCGTCCACGCCCATGTCGTGCACCTGGTCGATGGTCGTGAGATCGCGCGGCGGCTCGAACTGCACCTCCACCGGCAGCCCGGCGGCCTCCTTCACCGCCTGCCCGCACCGGGCGACGTAGAGCGCTCCCCGGTCCGGTGCGACCGACGAGCCGGTGGTGAGGGTGGCGTCGACCGCGCCGTCCAGTTCCTTGGCGGCGACGGCCACCTCGGCGAGCATCTCCGGTGTCTTCTTCGCGATCGTGCGGCCCGCGGCGAGGGAGAGCCCGATTCCGCAGAAACCGCACTGGTCGGAGTTGCCCCAGTAGTTGCACGCCTGCACGACGGTGGACGCGAGCGAGTCCAGGTGCAGCAGCGCGATCTGGTGGTACGGGATGCCGTCGGCGGTGGTGAGGTCGTAGAACCGCGGTCTGGCCGTGCCCGAGACGGAGGCGAGCTTGATCCCGTCGCGGTAGATGCCCTGGCCGTCGTCCTCGGCCCGCAGCGAGTAGGGCGATGACTCGCTGGGCGGCACGGTGACGGGCACGCCCTCGATCCACAGCATGCCCGAGTCCGACGGGCCTGCCCCGCCCTGGCGGGACGTCTCCAGCCGGGTCTCCAGCCGAAGCCCCAGGCTCTGCAGTTCCATGATCAACCCGGCTACCCCGAGAGTGGTGCCGTCGTCCACCGCGGTCATGCGGCCCCCTGACGTTTACTAGAGTGGGTGATCGTGTCCTATAGGAGACCGACGGCCCGTGCCGTGTCAAGCGAAGGTGGCGCAGCGCCACGGGTGGCGCTCGTCAGCCACTCGACGACCCCACGCGGTGGGCACGTCCACACGCTGGGGCTCGCGGAGGCGCTGCACCGGGCGGGTCGTCACCCTGTGCACCTCGTGGCGCTCGGTGACCCGGGCGCCGGGTTGTACCGGTCGACGGTCGCGCCGCACACGGTGCTTCAAGGGCCGTCCCGTGCGGGGACCACGCTGGAGGAACGCGTGCTCGCCGCCATCGACCTGCTCGCGGCGGGGCTGGCCGGGCGCATCGACGAGTTCGACGTCCTGCACGCCCAGGACTGCATCGCCGCCCGCGCAGCGCTTCGAGCCCGCGAGGCGACGGGCGCGGCCGTCCGCGTCCTGCGGACCGCGCACCATGTCGACGACTTCACCACGCCCGTGTTGATCGACTGTCAGCGCCGGGCGATCACCGAGCCGGATCGGGTGCTGGTGGTCAGTGAGCAATGGCGGACGATCCTGCGGGCGGAGTTCGGCGTGGCAGCCACCGTGGTGCCGAACGGCGTCGACGCCGCCCGGTTCCCCGCGGTCCCGGTGGTCGACCGGGCGGCGTTGCGCGAGCGGGTGGGCGCCCGCGGTCCGTTGCTGCTCGCCGTGGGCGGCATCGAGCCACGCAAGGGGAGCGTCGTCGCGTTCCGGGCGCTCGCGCGGCTCGCCGCCGCAGCCGACGCCGATCGCTCGCCGCGCCCGTTATTTGCCGTGGTCGGTGGCCACTCGTTCCAGGACTTCGCCCCGTACCGCGAGGCCGCGCTCGCCGAGCTGCCCGCACTCGGGCTGCAGGCCGGCCGGGACGTCGTGGAGCTCGGCACCGTGAGCGATGCGGATCTCGGCGCCTGGTACGCCGCAGCCGACGTGCTCGCGTACCCGTCGCTGAAGGAGGGGTTCGGGCTGGTCACGATCGAGGCGATGAGCCAAGGCCTCCCGGTCGTCGCGAGCGACGTTCCGGTGTTCGGCGAGTACCTGACCGACGGCGTGGACGCCTTGCTTCCGGCCGCCGGCGATCCTGCCGCGCTGGCCGCAGCCCTGCACGCCGTGCTGACCGACGACGGTCTGCGTGAGCGGTTGCGCGTGGCCGGTGCGGCGGTGGCAGCGCGCTTCACCTGGGACGCCGCGGCGGCGCGGCACTCCGACATCTACACCGAGCTCGCCGCAGGCACCCCTCCGATCCCGGTGTGACCATCGCCGCACGCAACCGGGCCATGCGGCGCGTCGCCTCCGCAACCTCGCAGGCCGGTAGGTGCCCGCCACTACCGTGTTCCCCCATGCTGTCTCTGCTCCCCAGCACAGCTCGGACCCTGCTTGCCCGCACCGCTCGCGCCCAACGCGACGGCCGCGTTCCGTCCCTGGTCGCCGGTGTCGTCCGCGGGCGAGATCTCGTGTGGTCAACCGGACGCGGCGAGATCAGCGAGCCGCACGACGACGTCCAGTTCCGGCTCGGTTCGATCAGCAAGGTCGTCACCGCCATCACCGTGCTACGCCTGCGTGACGAGGGCCGGCTCAGCCTCGACGACCCGCTCGACCAGCACCTGCCCGGCACGCCGCTGGGCGGCCGGACCGTGGGTCAGCTCCTCTCGCATCTCGCCGGGGCGGGCTCGGAGAGTCCCGGGAAGTGGTGGGAGCGCACGCCGGGCACCACGTTGAAGGGCCTCGGGCTCTCTGACGCCGATGTGGTGCTGCCCGCGGCGCGCCGATTCCACTACTCGAACCTCGGGTTCGGCCTGCTCGGTGCGCTCGTCGCCGAGGTGCGCGAACGCGCGTGGGAGGAGGTGGCCCGCGACGAGGTGCTGATCCCGCTGGGCATGAGGCGCACCACACCTCGGCCGTGCGGGCGGGCCGCACAGGGCTATGCCGTGCACCCGTGGGCCGACGTGATGCAGATCGAACCCGAGCACGACGCGGGGGTGATGGCACCCGCAGGCCAGCTGTGGTCCACCGCCGCCGATCTCGCCCGGCTGGGTTCGTTCCTGCTCGGTGACACGCGCGGTGTGCTCTCGCCGGACACCGTCGAGGAGATGACCGTTCCGGCGGGAGTCGACTCGTCGGCCCTGACCTGGTCTGCCTACGGGCTCGGCGTGCAGGTCCAGCGGGTCGGCACCGACCCCGCCCGGCCGGGCCCGGTCCTGGTCGGCCACGGCGGTTCGATGCCGGGCTTCCTCGCAGGCCTCTGGGTGGACCGCGAGGAGTGCTCCGGGGCGCTCGCGCTGGCCAACACGACCGCGGGCATGGACAGCGGGCTGACGATCGGGCTGCTCGCCGACCTGCGTGCCGCCGAGCCCCGGATCGTCGAACCGTGGAAGCCGGACAGCTCGCCGGTGCCGCTGGACATGCTCGGGCCCTGGTTCTGGGGCCCGATGCCCTACGTGCTGCGGGCCATACCGGGTGGTCTGCTGCACCTGGGTGGCCTCGGCAGGCCGGGTCGCAGCAGCCGGTTCCGCCCCCGCCCCGACGGCACGTGGGTAGGACTCGACGGCTACTTCGCAGGCGAGACCTTGCGGCTCGACCCGGAGTCGCTCAACCTCGCGACGTTCGTCTTCACCCGCACGCCCTACGACCCGGCCGCGCCGGTGCCGGGTGGCGTCGACGAGGCCGGGTGGGGTGTGCACCGCTAGGTCGCCACCTCGGATCGATCAGGGGCGTTCAGGGCGATCGGCAGGTGGGCGCGGGTCGACACCGCGATCAGCGTGGTGCCGGCCAGGGCGATGACGACGAGGCAGCCCAGCAGCACCGGGTAACCCGCCACGCCGGAGAGCGCGGCGAGCACGGTGGGCAGCAGAAACCCGATGTAGGCCACCGCGTAGTAGACGCCGGTGATCCCGGCGAGCTCCGAGGGCGGCACGAGCCGCTGGATCTCCAGCAGCCCGGAGACCACGGCGATGCCGTAAGCCACGCCGAGGACCACCGCGGCGAGGAGCGCCAGCAACGGCGAGTGCAGCTGCGCACCGAGCACGCTGACCCCGAGGCCGCAGCACATGATCGCCATGGCGACCACGATGGCGCGCGCGTCGGTCAGCCGGTCGAGGCGCCTCGCGATCGGCTGCACCGCCGCCCCGGCGCCGAGCGTGCAGACGGTGAGCAGCGTGGAGTAGGCCAGATCCCAATGGCCGAGCCGGCCGCCCACGACCTGCGGCATCGTCGCGTAGGCCACCCCGGCGGCCCCGAAGACCCAGGGCGTCATCGGCAGGACGACGCGCAGGAACCGGGGATGGCGCACGGCAGGCACCTTGAACCCGGCCCGCCGGACGTCGGGGTCCGCAGGGGCGGCGTGGCGGTGACGGGTCTCGGGGCTGCGTAGCAGCAGCGGAAGCACCGCGGTCGTCAGCGCGAGGTGCACCACATAGGGCGTGACCATCGGCCATGGCCCCCACTGGGCGAGCACACCGCCGACTCCCGCGCCGAGGCCGAAGCCGAGCGTCAGCGAGAGGGCCGCCCGGCGTGCACCCGTGCCGGGATCGGCGGACGGGTCGTAGGGAGCCTCGGACAGCTCCTTGGTCCACGTCGTGCCGACGGCCATCGCGATGGCGACCGCCACACCGGACACGAACCGGCCGAGGAAGATCAGCAGCGGGCCGGTCACGCCGAATGCCAGCAGCGCGCTCGCCAGCACGGAGCACAGGACGCCCGCAATGAGCAGCGGCCGGCGGCCGAACCTGTTCGAGAGCCCGCCGACGATCAGCAGCGCCGGCGCCAGGCCGACGACGTAGGCGCCCAGGAACTCGTCGACCGTGAGCACCGAGTACCCGGCCGTCTCCCGGTACATCACCAGGAGTGGGGTGAACTGGTTGCCACCCCACCCGCAGCAGAACATCGCCGCGGCAACCGCGATCCACGAGCGTTTCATCGCGACGACCCCCACCACGCGCCGCTCGGGCGCATGCGCTCGGGGCGGTGAGTGCCGTCGAGGTGGGAGCGCAGCAGCTCCGCGAAGTACTCCGCGTCCCCGTCGGCGACGGCGTCGGCGAGCGCTTCGTGCTCGCGCAGCACGATCGCGACGTGCTGGAGGTTCGGGCCGAGGGCGTGGATGTTCATCCGGCGCTGGCGGTCGGCGAGCGTCGCGTAGAAGCGGGTGGTGATCGCGTTGCCCCCGTCGGTCACGATGGCGCGGTGGAAGGCCTCGTCGGCCTCGGCGAAGGCGACGAGGTCGCCGGCGTCGGCGAGCTCGTGCTGCCGCTTCAGGATCGCGCGCAGCCCGGCGGCGGCCTCGGTCAGGCTTGCGGCGGTACCGACCCCACGCACCAGCCGGCGCACGGCGGCGGTCTCGAGCGCCTCCCGCGCGTCGAGCACGTCGTCGGCTTCGCCGGGCGGAACCGGTGCCACGACGGCACCGCGCTTGGGGATCAGCTGCAGCAGCTCCTCGGCCTGGAGACGCAGGAAGGCCTCCCGCACGGGGGTGCGGCTCATCCCGAGTCGCTCCGCGATGTCGCCCTCGCTGAGCAGGTGCCCGGCCGGGAGCTCCCCGGAGAGCACAAGTTCCTTGGTGGCGAGGTAGGCCCGGACGGCTGCAGGAGGGTCCTTCGGGATCGGCGACATGCCCCGACAGTAGGCGTGAGATACAAGCTTGTATCTATGATGTAGGTCTATGACCTGGATCTCGGGGCACGGCTCATCCCGTCGAGGTCAGGTCAGAAGTCGGCCAGCAGCCGGTCGCGGCGCGACTCGATCCCCGGGAGGCGGGCGTCACCCGGCGCCAGACGGTCCACGAGCCGGTCGTGCACCTCGATGTCGCTGCGGCCCAGCGGGTGTGCTGCGAACTCCGCGAGCAGCTCGACGTCGTCGGCGTCGAGCACCGCGCGGCGCATGGACACCTCGAGCTCGTCGCGCAGATCCCGGATCTCCGGGGCGTCCGACCGCGGCAGCAGCGGTCCGGGGCACGACCGGAGGGCCTCGGTGGCCCGGCCTGCGCGCAGCGCGCGTCGTACCGCTGCGAAGTCGGCGTCGACGATGGCGTCGAGCCGGTAGGGCCGGGTGCGCAGGACGTCGGAGCCGATGAGCGTGCGCAGCCGAAGGATCTCCCCGCGGACAGTGGTGGGGTTGCCGTCGTCGCCGTAGAGCAGCAGTGCGAGCCGCTCGGCGGTGAGCCCGTCGGGATACAGGGTGAGCGCGGTGAGCAGCTCGGCCGGCCGCAGCGTGAGCGGGATCGGTTTCCCGTTCAGCAGCATGCGGGGCGACCCGTGTCCCAGGAAGCGCAGTGAGAGTGCGCTGCGGCTCGCCCGAGCGGCCGTCGGACGTGGAGCGCGTAGGAGGTAGCCCTCGGCGAGCGGCTCGACCATCATCTCGCGGCCGTCGTCGAGCAGGATCCGGTCGGCGCCCGGCGGGAGCGCGACGCGCTCGGGCCACATGCCGTACGGTTCGCCCGCCACGATCCGGCCGGTCGAGGTGACCAGAGCGCCGGCACCGCCGCGCAGGCTCGTCAGGTGAGGCATGTTGCGCACGCGCAGCCGTTCGTCGGCGATGGCCAGGCGCACGCGCAGCTGGTTCTCGGCGAGCTGGGCGGTGGCCGACACGAGCTGGACCATGGCCGGGTGCACGGTGTGCAGGGGGCCACTGATGTCGATCGCACCGAGGATGTCGCCGGTGTCAGGATCGTGCACGGGGGCCGCGGCGCAGGTCCAGGTGTGATAGGCGCGGACGAGGTGCTCCGCCGAGTGGATCTGCACCGGCGCGTCGACGGCGAGCGTGGTGCCCATCGCGTTGGTGCCGATCGCGTCCTCGGTCCAGCGCGTGCCGGGTGTGAGACCCACCTCGTCGGCCGAGTGCAACAGCCTGGCCGCACCCTCCCGCCACAGGATGGTGCCCTCGGCGTCGGTGACGAGCATGACGTGCATGGCCTCGTCGGCGATGCTCACGAGGGTGCTGTGCAGCAGCGGCATGACCTCGCCCAGCGGATGCGCCGCGCGTAGATCGGGCAGGTCGGCATCGCCGACCACCACGGGAGGCGTGCGGCGGTCGGGGTCGACCTGCGCGGCCAGGCTACGTCGCCATGACTCCGACACGAGCGAGCGCGCGGGAACCGGACCGGACCCGCCCGCCAGCACGGCATCGAAGACCTTGTGAAGCAGGCGGGCGTGCTCGGCGGCGTCATGCACATCATGAGTCGTCATCAGCACTCCGAGCATCATCGCCCCAGGACAGGCTCATCATCACGCAGTGATCCGGATGGAGCAACACAGGCCCGTTGCGCGTGCAACGTCCAGGCAACGTGTGCGCTCATAACGTCGCATGACCATCGACGACGAGGGCAGAGAGGTATCCCGTGACGACGGACGCCGTACTCGACATCCGCCCCGCCGTGCTCGAACCCGCGGCGGGACGCGCACCCGCGCCACGGCGGACGGCGCGCATTCTCGTCGTGGACGGCGAGGGGATCGTGCGGTTCGGCCTGCGCCAGCTGTTCGCCTCCGACCCGCACCTCGCGGTGATCGGTGAGGCCGCCACACCGCGCGACGCGCTCGTGGTCGCCGACCGCTGCCCACCCGACCTCGTGATCCTCGACGTCGACCTCGGCCGGGGCGGCGCTGCGGGCGTGGAGCTCGCCCGGATGCTGCTCGAACGCCACCGGGGTGTGCGGATCCTGGTGCTGACCGGCTGCCGTGATCGCGAGATCATGCTGAGCGCCGTACGGCTCGGGGTGCACGGGTACGTGCGCAAGGGCGCCGACACCAACGACATCCTCCGCGCCGTGCACACGTTGCTGCGCGGCGAGAGCGTGTTCGACTCCGGTGGTCACAGCGCACCGGTCTCCCCGGACGTCCCGCGTGACGACCGCCCGCCCGCCCGCGCATTCGGCAGCGCGATGCTGACCGAGCGCGAGAACCAGGTGCTCCGGCTGCTGGCGATGGGCATGTCCAACCGTGAGATCGGGCGCACGCTGGTGATCAGCGAGGCCACGGTCAAGTTCCACGTGCGGAACCTGCGCGACAAGCTCGACGTGCGCCGCCGCACGGAGATCGTCTACACGGCCACCCGCCAGGGCATGGTGTAGCGCTCGGCGAGACGGGCGCCCGCCATCTTGTCCACCATGGGCCGTGTCCGTTTACGATGCTGTACGTGGACGCAGCCGAGCGGGGTTCGTGGGAGCCGATCGTCGGTGCGATCGGTCCCAAGCTCCGTGAAGCCCGTCAGCAGCTCGGCCTGTCGCTGCAGCAGCTCGCGGCGCGGTCCGAGGTGTCGGCCGCAGCCATCCACAAGGTCGAGCGCGGCGACATGGTGCCCACGATCACCACGCTGCTCAAGCTCGCCGGTGCAGTCGGGCGGCCCATCGGGCACTTCGTCGACGACGGTGCACCGCCTGCCCCGGTCGCCACGCTGATCAGGGCCGACGAGCGCCCGGCGGCTCCGCCCGAGTGGGCGCCCGCGGCTGACGGCGTCGACGCCACAGCCATCGCCCTGCCGACGGCTCGCCTGCCGGCGAGTGGGGTGATCGCCGAGGTCGATCCCGGGGGCGGCAGCGGCGACACCAGGCCGCAGCGCCCGGGGGAGGAGGTGCTGTTCGTGCTCGACGGCACGTTGCAGGTCGAGGTGGCGGGCGAGCGGTATCGGCTGCGCGCCGGCGACGCGCTGCACTACCCCACCGACCGCCCGCACCGTTGGCACAACGCCGAGGCGCTCCCCGCCCGTGCCGTCTGGTTCTCGGTGCGGTCGTGACGAGCGCACCGGAGACCGCATCCCTCGCCGAGATCGTCGACGCGGTGCTCAGCCACCCGGGGCTGCGGGCGAAGGCCGAGATCGGGCTCGTTGCCGAGGCCCTCGGCGCGGAGGTGACGGGCGAGGCCGACTGGCTGGGCGGCCCCGGCGACGACGGCGCGGTGGTCGAGGCCGGCGGCTCTCGCGTTGTGGCGTGCGGCGAGGCGATCTTCCCCCCGTTCGTCGCCGCGGACCCGCACGGTGCCGGGTTCGCCGCGGTGCTCACCAACGTCAACGACCTCGCCGCGATGGGGGCCGAGCCGCTCGGCATCGTCGACACGGTGGCGGCGACGGAACCGGTGGCACGCGCGGTGCTGGCCGGGATGCGGGAGGCCGCCCTGCTCTACCGCGTGCCGATCATCGGCGGCCATCTCACACTCCACGACGGACCGCCCGCGGTGTCGGCATTCGGAGTCGGGCACGCGCCCGTCCCGCTGTCGGTCACGCGCGCCGAGCCGGGCCAGTCGCTCGTGGTGGCGGCCGCGCTCGACGGCGAGATGCGCGCCGACTTCCCGTTCTTCCCCGCATTCCGCAACCGGGGTGAACGCTGCGCGGGGGACGTGCGGCTGCTCGCCGACCTCGCCGAGGCAGGCACGTGCGTGGCGGCGAAGGACATCAGCATGGCCGGGCTGATCGGGTCGCTCGCGATGCTGCTGGAATGCGATGGGCTGGGCGTACTGGTCGACCTCGACGCCGTGCCCGCCCCGGCCGGTGTGCCGCTGACCCGTTGGCTGAACTGCTTCCCGAGCTTCGGCTTCCTGCTGTGCGTGCCGCGTGGCCGCGAGGACGAGTGCCTTGCCGCGTTCGCCCGGCGGGACCTCGCCGCCGCCGTGGTCGGAGTTCTGGACGACACCGGCGAGCTCGCGATCGGCTCGGGCGATGAGCGGGCCACGGTGCTGCGGCTCGACGAGTTCCGGGTGACCGGCCTGCCCCGCTAGCTCGCTCGGCCCATTGCCTGCGTGAGCTCGTCGAGGAAGGCGGCCACCGGCCCCAGTGTCAACAGGCCGCTCCCCGCGCCGGCGAGTTCCGCGGCGGCAGGGGCGAGCGCGTCGAGCGCACGATGCATCGTGCCGCGATCGTCCAGCGCGAGGGCGGCTCGGGCGATCACGCACCACAGAGCTTCCTGCAGGTGGTCCCGCGGTGGGTCGGGCAGCGTGCGCAGTGCGGTCGTCGCGTCGTCGAGGTGGCCCTGGGCGATCAACGTGAGCGGCCGGACCCAGGGCGTGTAGGGACCCCAGTCGATGTCGTCGTCGGCAGGCGCTGGCAGGCGGAGCCGGACGCGGACGGCGAGGAGGGCGAGGGGAAGCAGCCCCCGTTCCAGGCCGGGCATCCCGGCTCCGTCCAGGGCACGCGCTGCGCTGCGGTAGGTGGCCGCCGCCGACGCGAAGTCGTCGGCGTCAGCGGCAACCTGGAGCGCGCGGTGCCAGGTGGTGAAGACAGCGATCAGTGGTGATCCGTAGCGTTCCGCGAGACGGTCGGCCGCGAGCGCGTGGACGTCGGCACCTGCGAGATCACCGAGACCGCTGAGTGCCTGCATGCGGATCAGCCGGCCCAGCAGCTCGTAGGTCTCCAGTCCGTGCATGGTCGAGAGCTCGATCAGCTCGGCGCCGATCGCGTCCCGCTGCGTGGCGAGCCCCGTGCGATGAAAGGTCTGCATGAACAGGCCGTTCAGGGCGAAGGCGAGCAACGCGGGGTCGCCGGCGCGGCGGGCTCTCGTCACGGCCTGCTCGGCGGCGAGCCGACCTCGGAGGTCCGTCACGCCGCGCGATTCGAGGGCGATCGTGGCCAGCAGTCTCGTCCGCTCCGGTCCGGGTGCGTCAGCTGGAAGCGCGGCGAGTGCGCGTTCGGCCGCGGCCACGACCGCCGCCGCCTGTTCCGGGTCGTCGGAGCGGCTCCAGATCGCCGGGACGTCGTAGGCGCCGATGACGCGAGCGGTCAGATCGGGGTCTCCCAGCTCCTCGGCGGCGAGGATGCTCGCCATCCGCTGGTGGCGTGCGGCCACGAGCCCGCTGCCGCCGGTCACCGCGAGGCTGCGCAGGAGGTCGACGGTGGACCGGAGGCGAGCACGGGAGTCGACGGTGACCGGCCGGCTGTAGGCCGCGATGGTCTCGGACCAGACCTGGCCGGCCGCAGTGCCCACGACGGGCGGGGCGTCGAGGTGGGCGGCCTGCCGGAGGATGTCGGTCTCCGTTTGGCGCAGCCGGGGGCCGGGGGCGATACCGAGGTCCTCGCCCAGCCGCGAGCGCGCGCGACGGACGACCTCGAGCGCGTCCTTCTGCCGCCCGGCCCGGTACAGGGCGATCGCCAGGAGGCGCCATCCCTCCTCGCGCCACGGGTGCTCGGCCGTGTGAGCGTCCAGGTCGGGTACGGCGGCATCGACGTTGCCGACGTCGAGCAGCGCGCGGGCGCGGAGCTCGACGGCGCCCAACCGCAGCTCGGCGAGCCGGGACCGCTCGGCCCGTGCCCAGAGATCGTCCGGAAAATCGGTGTAGGCCGGTCCACGCCACCAGGTGAACGCATCGTCGAGCACCTGCACGGCACGGCTCGGAGGAAGGACACGGGCGGCGGCGACCGCGTCCTCGAAGCGTCGGGCGTCGACCGAATCCGGCGTCGCACGCACTGCGTACCCGGAGCCCTCGGTGACGAGGAGCCGGGCGGGCGCGCGCGGAAGGCGATCGGGTTCCAGCACCCGGCGCAGCGCGCTGACGAACGTCTGGATCACACCCGGGGCGTCCGCGGGGGGATCGCTCCAGAGATCGTCGATCAACGTCGCGAGGGGAACGATGCGCCCGCGCGCCACGATCAGCCGGGCGAGGACGGCTCGGTGACGGGGGCCCTTCAGCGGGATCGTCGCTCCCGCGTCGTTCCACGCGGTCACCGGCCCGAGGACACCGAACCGGACCCGCACCCCGCCTCCGTCCCGTGCTGACCGGTTGCTCAGTCGTCCGGCCCAGGCTGGTGCCATCTCATCAGACGAGGAAAGGACGTGACGATGGCTCCGGTCATCCCCGGATTCACCCGCCGGCGTGTGGACGTGGCCGACGGGGTCGCGCTCTCCGTGGCGGTCGGCGGCACCGGCAGTCCCGTCGTGCTGCTCCACGGCTTCCCACAGACCCACCTGATGTGGCGCCACGTCGCCACCGACCTGGCGGCCGACCACACGGTCATCTGCCCTGACCTGCGCGGTTACGGCGACAGCGACAAGCCCGCCGAGACCGATCCCGGCGTCTACTCGAAGCGGACCATGGCTGCCGACGTGGTTGCGCTCGCCGCCGCACTCGGACACGACCGCTTCGCCCTCGCCGGACACGACCGCGGCGCCCTCGTCGCTGTTCGCGCCGGGCTCGACCACCCCGACGTCATCACCCACCTGGCCGCTCTCGACGTCCTACCGACCCTGGACACCTGGGACGTCCTGCACGGCACCTCGGCCGCGGTTGCGTTCCACCTGTACCTGATGGCCCAGCCGCCCGGGCTGCCCGAGGCCATGATCGCGGCGTCGCCGGATGCTTTCTTCGGGCATTTCCTCGACATCTGGACCCAGGACCCCGCCGCCATTCCCGGCGACGTCCGCGAGGCCTACCTCGCAGCCTCCCGCAACGCCGTTCCCTCCATCGTGGCCGACTACCGGGCGTCGGCAGGGATCGACGTCGACCACGACACGGCCGACCGGCGCTGCGGCAACACCCTCCGGATGCCCGTGGCGGTGCTCCAGCAGGACTGGGGCGCGGCTCTGGCCTATGACGCGGCAGGCCGGTGGAAAGCGTGGGCGTCGGACCTGCAGCACACCACCGTCACGTGTGGCCACTTCATGGCAGAGGAGGCGCCCTCGACCGTCAGCGCGATGCTCCGCGCGCTACTGAGCCGCTAGCGCCTGTTTAGAAAGTGGATCTTCGTCGCGTGTCTGTGCGTGTCGGTCCGTGGAGATGAGTGAGGTCTCCGGTAGATGGATCAACGACCAAGAAGACCATCACCACCGGAGACCTCGTGGGCACCGTACCCGCGGGTGCCCGTCATGACCTCACCGACGCGCAGTGGCAGCTACTTGAGCCGCTGCTACCTGCGGATACTGGACGTGGGCGGCCCCGAAAGTGGAGCAGGCGACAGCTGATCGACGGGATCCGGTGGCGGACCCGCGCCGGCACGCCATGGCGTGACGTACCCGAGCGGTACGGCTCGTGGCAGTCGGTCTATGGCTTGTTCCGATGTTGGCAGCGTGAGGGCGTATGGACCCGGATCTTGCAGTGCCTGCTGCAACTCGGTGATGAGGCAGGCCTGATCTGCTGGGACGTGTCGGTGGACTCCACGATCGTGCGGGCACACCAGCACGCCGCGGGTGCCCGCCGCGACCCGGCCGGCCAAGTCGAACCACCTGGTGCCGAACCGGCCGACCACGCGCTGGGCCGGTCTCGTGGTGGGTGGACCACCAAGCTGCACCTGGCCTCTGAACAGGGACGGACACCGTTGTCGACGGTGATCACCGCCGGGCATCGGGGAGACAGCCCTCAGTTCGTGCCGGTCCTGGACGGCATCCGGGTCCTGCGGTCCGGGCGGGGCCGGCCCCGGACCCGCCCGGACCGGGTCCTGGCCGACAAGGCGTACTCATCACGGGCCAACCGCGCTTACCTGCGCCGTCGCGGTATCCGGGCGACGATCCCGATCAAGCGGGACCAGCAGGCCCACCGGCGCAAGCGAGGGTCACATGGCGGGCGGCCTCCACGGTTCGACCCCGACACCTACCGCCAGCGCCACGCTGTCGAGTGCAGCATCAACCTGCACAAACACCACCGGGGGTTCGCCACCCGCTACGACAAGCTCGCCCTGCGCTTCGAAGTCACCACCCAGATCGCTGGGATCAACATCTGGCTCCGCCGATTAGTAAACAGGCGCTAGCTCGCCGTCGGCAGGGCGAGGGCAGGCGGTCGGTCAGGCGCCGGCGACCCGCAGGTGCCGCCGCGGCTCCACCGGATCGAGCGTCGGGCAGATCCCGGAGCCGGCGGCGAGCCCCAGCGCGGCGGGCTCGCGATCGGCCGTGGGCGAGCCGCGCAGGGCCATGTCGGTGGCGAGCCCGAAGATCCACAGCATCCGGTCGGCGTCGTGCCAGCGGTGGCGCTCGGCGAAGTCGATCCATTCGTGCGGCGGGATCGTCGTCTGCGGGGAGTACTCCAGCTCCGCCCAGGTGACGGCCGTCTCGAACAGGTCGACCATGGCGTCCGGGTCGGACTCCACCTGAAGGAGTCTGTCGTGGTGGGCCCGGCGTTCCGGATCGGGCCGACACTGGCCGTGGCAGGCGAGCCGGGCGAGCCGCTCGGAAGGGTGCATCAGCGACACGGTGGCCTCCGCAGGAGAAATGGAGACCCCGATGCTGACCCTTCCGCGATCCCGGCCGGTTGCCGACATGTTTCGCAATGGTGAAAATCCGCGCGGGTCTCAGCCGAAGAAGACCTCGGCCTCGGCGTAGAGGGTGGGATCCACCAGTTTCAGCTCCTTCGTCGCTTCCGACAGCGGGACGAGATCGATGTCGGTGCCGTGCAGGGCGGTCATCATGCCCCACTTGCCCGCGTGGACGGCGTCGATGGCGTGCAGGCCGAAACGGGTGGCGAGCCAGCGGTCGCGGGCGGTGGGCGTGCCACCGCGCTGGACGTGCCCGAGCACGGTGGTGCGGGCCTCCTTACCGGTGCGCGCCTCGATCTCGCGGGCCAGGAAGTCTCCGATGCCGCCCAGCCGGACGTGCCCGAACGCGTCCTTCTCGCCGGTGCGCAGCACCTCGTCGCCGTCCTTCGGCTTCGCGCCCTCGGACACCACGATGATCGGCGCGTAGTCGAGTTGGAACCGCGACTCCACCCACTTGCAGACCTGGTCGATATCGAACCGCACCTCGGGGATGAGGATCGCGTTGGCGCCGCCCGCCATTCCGGAGTGCAGCGCGATCCAGCCCGCGTGGCGACCCATCACCTCGACGATGAGCGCGCGGTGGTGCGACTCGGCCGTGGTGTGCAGCCGGTCGATGGCCTCGGTGGCGATGTTGACCGCCGTGTCGAAGCCGAACGTGAAGTCGGTGCCCGCGAGGTCGTTGTCGATCGTCTTCGGGACGCCGACGACGTTGACCCCGATCTCGTGCAGCTTGGTGGCGACGCCGAGCGTGTCCTCGCCGCCGATCGCGATGAGGGCGTCGACGCCGAGGTTCTGCAGGTTGCGCCGGATCTTCTCGACGCCGCCCTCGATGGCGAAGGGATTGGTGCGCGACGACCCGAGGATCGTGCCGCCGCGCGGTAGGAGGCCTCTCACGGCGGGGATGTCCAGGGGCTTGGTCAGTGCCTCGAGCGGGCCTCGCCAGCCGTCCCGGAAGCCCAGGAAGGTGTAGCCGTACTCCGGGACGCCCTTGCGGACGACTGCTCGGATGACCGCGTTCAGTCCGGGGCAGTCGCCGCCACCGGTGAGTACGCCGACGCGCATCAGCAGCTCTCCATCGATGCAGAAGCTCAGGGACGGCTCACGCTAGTGCCATCCAGCCGCGTTGTCGCGCCGCCACCCGGTCGGCCTGCCGAAGCCTGCCGACGTGGGTGATCAGCTCGTCCGGGAACGGGGTCAGGTTCCCGCGACGTGGTCGACGATCCCGTAGTCACGTGCCTCCTGGGCGGTGAACCAGCGGTCGCGGTCGGCGTCGGCAGTGATCGTCTCGACCGACTGCCCCGTGTGCCGGGCGGTGAGCTCGGCGATCTCGCGCTTCATCTGACCGAACACGCCTGCCCGGATGGCGACGTCGGTGGCGTTGCCCCCCACTCCGGCCGAGGGCTGGTGCATGAGGATCCGCGCGTGCGGCAGCGCGAACCGCTTGCCCGGCGTACCGGCCGAGAGCAGGAACTGGCCCATCGACGCCGCGAACCCGACGGCCCAGGTGGCGACGTCCGGCGTGATCAGCTGCATCGTGTCGTAGATCGCCATCCCGGCGGTGACCGAGCCACCGGGAGAGTTGATGTACAACGTGATGTCGCGGTCCGGGTCCTGGGCCGAGAGCAGCAGCAACTGGGCGCTGATCCGGTTGGCGACCTCGTCGTCGACCTCGCGGCCGAGGAAGACGATGCGTTCCTCGAGAAGGCGGTCGAGCACGGGATCGAGGCCGCTGGGGACCGCTGGGGCCGCGCGTAACACGGGGCCGTGCAGCGCCGGCGGCAACGGTTGGGGTGGCGGCGGCGCGGGCCGGTGCGGCCGTTCGGGCTCGGGCGGTGGTTGTGGAGCCGGAGGCCGCGGCTTCTGTCCCGCTCGGTGCTCCAGGGACGGGATCGACGGTGACGACATCAACATGAAGGGCTCCTCTCGCAGCTGGCTGCCGCATCCGACGGTAGGGCGGTGCAGCGTCATTTCGGCCCGTGTTCGCTCGTGGCGGGATGTTCGCTGGGAGCGATGGCGTTTGACCGCTTCCGACGCGGGGTAGAGGGCCGCGTGCAGAACGACCCACGGTCCGTCGACGCCGAGCACCAGCGTCCGCCCGGCGCGAGCGACGAGCTGGTCGCGGCGGTGGGCAGGCTCAGCGAGGCATTCGAGTACATCGAGCGCGTGCGAGGGCACCTCTATACCCTCCACCAGCTCGTCGGCCACGCCGACAAGCTGCTCGACGACGTCGTCGACGGGCTGCGAGCGGCCGGGCAGGACCACCTGGCCAAGCAGGTGCAGGACGAGCTCATCGGCGCCAACGTGCTCGCAGGCCGATGGACGTTCCAGGTCGTCGAGGAGTTCGACGACGGCTACTACGCCACCTTCAAGTCGGTCGAGAAGCGGATCCGGGACGAGACGATGCAGGGCCGCAGGCACGTGTTCGAGGCGGAACTGAAGGAGCGGCGACGTACGCACGGCCGTCCGGGACACGAGGCCACCCCCGACGAGGCTCGCTAACGGCGCCCACTCTTTGGAGTTGATTCACGGGGCGCATTAACCGGGCCTACCCGCGGCGGCCCCGACAGGTTCATCCTGTGGTCATCTTCGTGCTTCCTCTCCTGAGTTCGATCACTTAAGTTCGTCGCGTTTGTCCGATATCAGGAGGATGACCTGTGGCTCAGCCCTGCCCGGAGCGACCTGGCCCCGTCGCGCTGCCGATGCTCACCGAGCGGCACACGCGCAGGCAGGGCCTGACCTGCCTCTACCGGTGCGGGAACGCCTGCGCGCATGACGAGCCGAACCGGTCGGGCAACGAGTACTTCGGCGACGTCCTCGCCCGGGCAGTGAGCCGGCGCGGCGTGCTGCGGGCCGGCGCGGTGCTCACCCTCGCCGCCGGTGCCGGCACCGCGTTCGCCGGCAGCGCCGCGGCTGCCACGGGGGCGGGGTCGCCGGCGGACCCCGACGATCTCCCGCGGGGGCTCTCGTACAAGCCGGTGACGCCGGGCACTGCCGACGCCGTCACGGTGCCGGCGGGCTATCGGAGCGAGGTGGTGATCCGCTGGGGTGATCCCGTCGTGCCCGGCGCCCCCGCGTTCGACTTCGAGAAGCAGACCGCGGACGCCCAGGCCGGCCAGTTCGGCTACAACAACGACTTCTGCGGGCTCGTCCCCCTCCGCCGCGGTGGTGGCGAGAGCTACCTGATGTTCAACAACCACGAGTACACGATCGAGCCGTTGATGTTCCGGGGGTACGACCCGGACAACCCGACCGAGGAGCAGGCGCGAGTCGGGATCCAGGCGCACGGACTCTCGATCCTCGTGGTGGAGCGCGACCGGCGCACCGGGCGCATCACGCCCGTGCTCGACGAGACCTACAACCGCCGCTACACGGGCACCGCGGAGTTCGTGCTCGACGGCCCGGCGGCCGGCTCCGATCTGGTTAAGACCTCGGCCGACGACTCCGGCACCCGCGTGCTCGGCACGTTCAACAACTGCGCAGGCGGCGTCACGCCGTGGGGCACGTTCCTCACCGGCGAGGAGAACGTGAACCAGTACTTCGCGAACGCCGACGCCGTCGGTGACCGCGTCGCGAGGGAACGCCTCGCGCGGTACGGCTTCCCGGAGGGCGAGTCGGAGCGCAAGTGGGAGCGCTTCGACCCGCGGTTCGACCTGGCGAAGGAGCCCAACGAGGCGAACCGGTTCGGGTGGATCGTCGAGGTCGACCCCTACGACCCGCAGGCGCCGCCGGTCAAGCACACCGCGCTCGGCCGGTTCAAGCACGAGGGCGCCACGATCCGGCTCACCCCGGACGGGCACGCCGTGGCCTACATGGGCGACGACGAGCGCTTCGAGTACGTCTACAAGTTCGTCTCCGACGGGGTCATGAAGGGCGGCAACAGCCGCCGCGCCCGCGAGCACAACCGGCGCCTGCTCGCCTCGGGCACGCTCTACGTCGCGAGGTTCACGGGGAACAGCCCTGCTGCCGAGATCGACGGCAGCGGCAGGCTCCCGGACGACCGTGCATTCGACGGCCGCGGCGAGTGGATCAAGCTCGCCGCCGGGGACGAGTCGTTCGTCGACGGGATGACGGCCGAGGAGGTGTACGTCTTCACGCGCCTGGCCGCCGACAGGGTGGGCGCCACCAAAATGGACCGGCCCGAGGACGTCGAACCCCACCCGCACACCGGCAAGGTCTACCTCGCGCTCACCAACAACACCGACCGCGGCAAGTCAGGCGCATCGCGCACCGCCCCTGCCGACGAGCCCAACCCCCGCAACAGCAACGCGCACGGCCACGTGATCGAGCTGGTCGAGGCGGAGAACGACGCCAGGGCGGAGCGGTTCGGCTGGTCGATCCTGCTGCTCTGTGGCGACCCGAACGACCCGAGCACCTACTTCGGGGGCTTCGACAAGAGCCAGGTCAGCCCGATCACCTCGCCGGACAACCTCGCGTTCGACGGCCACGGCAACCTCTGGATCGCCACCGACTCCGGTCAGGCGCTGTCGATCAACGACGGTCTCTACGGGGTGTCGCTGGAGGGCTCGACCCGCGGCCGCACCACCCTGTTCGCGAGCGTCCCGGTCGGCGGCGAGTGCTGCGGCCCGGTCATCTACGACGAGTTCGTGCTGATCTCCGTGCAGCACCCGGGCGATCTCGACGACGCGAGCCCGGAGTCGCCCAAGTCGGTGTTCCCGGACGGTCCTGGCACCCAGCCGCGCCCGTCCGTGGTGAACATCTGGAAGGTGGGCGAGGAGGGCGGGCCCGGCCGCATCGGGCAGTAGCGGCGGGCTCGCTGCGGGCGGTCCTAGCTGCAGCGCTCGGCCACCGGGTCGCCGTCCGGCGCGCCCTTCTCGAACGAGATGTGCACGTGGTCGAGGTGGTTCTCGGTGGCGCTGCCCCGGTCGGACATGTGCTCCCAGCCGTCGCCGTAGTTCACCCGCTGCTCCCAGATCACGTAGCTGATCCCCAGCTCTTCCTGGTTGCTGAGTGCGCAGGCGGCGATCCGGTCGCCGCGCTCGCCGCGGACCATCAGGTCGAGGGCGAGGCCACGCGGGTGGTCCGAGACGCGGCCGCGCTGTCCCACACCGATGAGGCGTGGCTCGTCGTAGAGGCAGCTGAGGAACGCGGCGGCGTCGCGCACCCACGGCTTCACCCGGCCCAGGCCGTCGAGGTCGGCGGCGCACTTGGCCCTGGCAGCTCGTTCCTCATCGGCCCGGCGCGCCACGTCGGCGAGACCCGCGGCCTTGATGAGCTCGGAGACGTCGACCTGGGAGGGCTCGGGTTCGTCGGGCTCGCTCGTCACCGGGATGACGGCGCTGCGTGCGCGACTGATCGTGGTGCTGGGCTCGTCGCCCTGATCCCCGTCGGCGGCGAGGAACATCACGGCCGACTCGTCGGCGGCTGCCGGGGCGGGGCCGGTGGTGATCGCGGCGGTCGGCACCACGACGGCGAGGGCGCCGCCCGCGGCAGCGGCGGCGGTCATGCCGTTGCGCACGGCGGCCTGGGTGGCTGCACGGTGCCGCGCGCCGGAGCGGCGGGGCGATCCGGTCAGCGCACCGGGGAACGCGACCGCGGGTTCGGGTCGCGGGTGCGCGTACCGGCGACCGGGGGAGCGGTGCCGAGACACGACCTGCCTTTCGGGATCGTGCGACCCGGGCGGCGTCCGGCTGGGGATCCGGTGGATCGGGGAATCCATGTCCGCTGGGGAGCCAGGTCACTGCTGATCCGCGAACGACAGTAGCGAGTGATCACGCTCCGAAACGAACCTCTCACTGAGCGTGAGACGGACGTCGCGGGGGATGCGACGAGCGGGCGTGTCGGCGCGACGGTCAGCAGCCGCGGAGCCGACCGCCTCCGCCGGATCCGAACGAGATGTGCACGTGGTCGAAGTGGTTGGCGGTGACGCCGCCGCGGTCCTCCATCGGCTGCCAGCCGCTGCCGAAGTTGATCCGTTGCTCCCAGATCACGTACGAGATGCCGAGCTCGTCCTTGTTCTTCAGGGCGCAGGAGGCCAGCGCGTCGCCCGTGGCGCGGTCGACCATGAAGTCCACCGCCTTCCCGCCCGGATGGTCGGACGTGCCGGCCCGGCCGGCCACGCCGTACATGGTCGGCTCGCCGAACCGGCAGCCCAGGGTCTCGGCCGCGAAACGGACGAAGGACTTCACCGCGCCGAGCCCGGAGGTGTCCATGCCGCAGTCCGGCGAACCCGACGCGGCGGCAGCGGCCTTCTCCGCGGCCGCCTGCTTCTCCCGGGCAGCGCGCTCCTCGGCGGCCGCCTGTTCGGCCGCCCGGTTGGCGAGCTGCTGCTCGATGAGCTGCACGGCCTTGACGAGCTCTTTCGCGTCGACCACGTCAGGGTCCGGTGGGACCGGCTCCATGGAGGAGCGCAACACCACGTCCTCCCCTGTCTCGACGGGAACGGACAGCGCCACGGGGGCCGCGGTGGTGTCGACCACGACCGGAATCATGGACGCGGCCCCCACGAGGGAGAACGCGCCACCCGTGACGGCGACGACGGCGGTACCCCGCCGCAGCGGGGTGGAGACGGGGCCTTGCGCGGCGTGTGCCGGCGCCTGACGGCCGAGGACCGTCAAGTGCGGGCTCTGGTGCGCGCGTCGGCTCCGGGGGGAGCGATGCCGAGCCACGACTTGCCTCCGGATCGACGGCTCCGGGTGGACGTCCGGTCGGGGGGTCCGGCGGGTGGGGAGTCCCGTGTCCTGTTTGTGACCGTGCCGTCATCGATCCGAGAGGCAACGTAAGCAACCCGAGACGGACTTGGGCGTCGGCTCGCGGACGGATGGGTCGAATGTGCCCTCAGCAGCGACGAATGGTGCGAAACGCCGCTTGTGGGGGACCTGGGCCGTTCGTCGCGTCAGGGGGTGAACACGCAGAACTCGTTGCCCTCGGGGTCGGCGAGGACGTGCCAGCCGATGTCGCCGTCGCGCGGGCGCAGGAGGCGTGCACCGTCGGCGAGAAGTGCCTCAAGATCGTCGCAGGTCACGTCGATGTGCACGCGGTTCTTCGCAGTCTTCGGGGCGGAGCTCGGGTTGACCACGAACCACTCGAAGGGTGCTCCGGGGATCTCGGTCAACGCCCAGCTGCTCCCGTCGTCGGAGGTGAGCCTGCCGCCGAGCAGCCGCGCCCACCACGTCGCCACGGCGCGCGGGTCGTTCGCGTCGAGGACCAGCTCGTAGAGCCGCTGGTCGGGTGGTTCGGCCCGGACGAACGCGCAGAACTCTCCGCCGTCCGGGTCGGCCATCACGGTCCACGGCAGCGTGTCGTCGAGCACCGAGGCGCCGAGCTCCACGAGCTCGGCGACGGATCCGGTGTGAATGTCCAGGTGGAGCCGGTTCTTCGCCGTCTTCGGTTCGGGAACCGCGCTGATCCACACCGTCTGCTGTGGGTCCGCGCCCTCGAGGCGCACCACCGAATCGTGGTGCGGGTGGCTCTCGAGTCGCAGGACCGCCGACCAGAACCGGCCCGCTCGCCCGAGATCCCCGGCGTCGAGGCAGAGATCCTTGTACACGGCGAGCGGACCGGTGGTCATCGTCGAACGATAAAGGTTTTGACCGGAGGTCAGCGCTGCTTGCGGTAATGCACGGTCCGGTCGTTCAGCGGCTGCAGCTCGCGCGCGTTGCCCTTCGGGAACAGCTCCTCGAGGCCCTCGACGGACGAGTCCGTGACCGCACGGTGCTGCCGCAGCACCAGCCAGGACACGCCCTCGGTGTAGGGAGCGGTGGTCAGGGAGCCGTCGTAGCGGAACGTCGAGAGGTCGTCGGGGAACGCACCGCTGAGATCGACGCTGACCTCAACCTCCTTGCCGCACTCTTCGGGGAGTGTGTGCAGCACGGCGTCCTGCAGAGTGCCGCCGCGTCCGCCGCCGGTGAGGAACAGGCCGACGACCAGCGTCTCCCCCTTGGGTCCACGGTGGACGAAGTGCTGCTCGATGGGGAAGTGGTGCTCGTCCAGTACGTGCTCGGAGGGCGTGTGGAAGTGGAACTGCAGCAGTTCGTAGCGCACGCCGTCGAGGTGCACCGCCGCGGCACCGGCCGGCACCTCCGCCTCCACCGTCTCCTCCGGACCGCGGGTGGTGCAGCCTGCCGGGTCGTCGGCGTCGCGGCTGATGTAGTGGACGCGCAGGTCGACGTGATCCGGGTAGTCGACGACGAGCTCGGGAAGCTCGGGGGCGTCGACGGCGGAGCGGGATCGGATGGCGATCGGGGTCTGGTGGGGCTGGCCTGCCAGCGCTGCGGATGTGGACGAGGCGATCATCGCCGCCGCGGCGACACCGGGCACGCCGATCAGGAACGACCGTCGGGAGTGGGTCACGTTTCTGTTCCTCCAGATAGGTGAGGTTCGCCCTTGTTCGCCCGTTTGGAGGATACCCAGTGTGCGGCGTGCGACATCGATCTTCCACCGGTTGGGGGAATTGTCCCCTTCCGGCGTGTGGGTCAGCTGACGGGACCTGTGGCGCTCACCGGAGCGCGACCCCGTGCCGACGCGCTGGGTGGAACGCCGATGACCCGCTTGTACGCGCGGCTGAACGCGGCCTCGGACCGGTAGCCCAACCGTCCGGCGACCTCGGCGACGGTGGCGCCGTCCTCGGTGAGGAGGGTGCGAGCGGTCTGCATCCGCCACCGCGTGAGGTACCGCATCGCGGGCTCGTCGACGAGCTCGGTGAAGCGTGCCGCGAAGGCCGAGCGCGACATGGCCAGCTCGTTCGCCAGTGACGCCACGGTCCAGTCGCGGGCAGGATCACGGTGGATCAGTGAGATCGCCCGCCCGATCTGCCGGTCGCGCAGCGCTCCGAGCCAGCCGCGCTGGGCCGCGGGATCGGTCTCGATCCAGCTGCGCAGGGCCTGGATGACGAGGACGTCCGACAGCCGCGTGATGATCGCCTCTCCGCCCGGCCGCATCTCGGCGGCCTCCACCGCGACCAGCCGCAGGGTGCTCTGCATCCACTCCGCCTGCGGCGAGGCCGACGGACCCAGGTGGATCACCACGGGCAGCACGGGGAGGATGTGGTGCGCGGCCGGATGATCGAGCCGCACGGCCCCGCACACCAGCGTGGTCGCGGCGCCTCCGCCACCGTGGCGCAGGATCGCGTACCGGTTCTGGAACTCGTGTTCCAAGCCCGTCACGTCCGGAGTGATGACGCCCGGTCCGCTGCGCAACACGTGCCCTCGCCCGTTCGGCACGAGGGCCAGGTCGCCCTGCTGCAGCCAGCGCGGCTCGGCTCCCTCGACGTCCAGCCGGCAGCGGCCGGCGGTGACGACGTGGAACCACATGCAGTCGGCCCACGCGGGCATGGTGAGGCCCCAGGGCTCGGTGAGCTCCGAGCGGCAGTAGAAGCTCCCGGTGACGCGCAGGAAGTGCAGCGCCTCCCCGAGCGGGTCCTCGGCGTGGAGACGGTCATCGAACGGCACGGGCCGAGTGTGCGGCGCCCCACGTCCCATCGTCCAGACGAGCTGGACGAACGAGCACGGATCGGCGACTCATGAGCATGGAAGGTCCTGCAGCCCTCCCCGAGAGTGGACGAACAAGCACAACGGACCAGGCGGAGGGCAATCATGATCACGGTGATGGGGGCGACCGGGCAGGTCGGCCGGCAGATCACGCAGCGACTGCTGGAGGCGGGCGAACAGGTCCGCGCCATCGGCCGCAACCCCGGTGCGCTGGCAGCGCTCGCCGCGGCCGGCGCCGAGACGTGGGCGGGAGACGCGGCCGACGCCGAGTTCCTGGCGCGTGCGTTCCGCGGCGCCGAGGCCGTGCACACGCTGCTTCCCTACGACCCGACCTCGGCGGACTTCCGGGCGGAGCAGCAGCGACTGGGTGAAGCGATCGTCGCGGCGGTGCAGGGGGCAGGGGTCCGGCGTGTCGTGGCGCTGAGCAGCATCGGTGCCGACGTCCCGACGGGCACGGGGTTCATCGCGAGCCTGCACGACCAGGAGCAGCGGCTGCGCAAGCTCACCGGGATCGATCTGCTCTTCCTGCGGCCCGGCGTGTTCTTCGAGAGCATCACGGCTGCCGTGGACATGGCCCGGGCCCTCGGCGTCAACGCGGACGCTGTGGCGCCCGAGGTGCCGGTGCCGATGATCGCGACCCGGGACGTCGGGGCGGCAGCGGCCGCGGCGCTCGTGGCCCGGGACTGGAGCGGAGTGCAGGTGCGTGAGCTGCACGGCCCGTGCGACCTCACCTATGCCGAGGCAACGAGCATCCTCGGCGCAGCGATCGGTCTCCCCGACCTGCAGTACGTCCGGTTGCCGGACGCGGAGATGGCGGACGCGCTCGTGCAGGCCGGCTTCTCGCGGGACTGTGCCGAGCTGCACGTGCAGATGGGGCGGGCCCTGTCCGACGGGACCATCGCACCGCTCGCGCCCCGCACGGCGGAAGCCACCACCCTCACCCGATTCGAGGCAATTGTCGGGGATCTGGTCCAGGATCGGGCGGCATGATGATCGACTCAGTGCTCCCCGGTGCCACCGTGGTCGCCGCCGTCGGGTCCGGTCTGATGGCCGGCCTCTTCTTCGCCTTCTCCGCCGCGGTCATGCCCGGGCTGCGCAGGTTGCGGCCCGAGGTCGGTGCCGCTGCCATGCAGGCGATCAACAGGGCGATCCTCAACCCGGTGTTCGGCGTGGTCTTCGGCGGAACACCGCTGTTGTGCCTCCTGATGGCGGTGGCCGCGCCGTTCTCGTCCTGGACCGGCGCCGGGTGGATCGTGGCGGGTGCCGTGCTCCACGTCGTCGGTTCCTTCGGGCTGACCATGGTGGCGAACGTCCCCCTCAACAACCGGCTCGACGCGGCCGACCCGGACAGCCCGGCAGGTGTCGCGGTCTGGGCCGACTACCTCGTGCGCTGGACCGCCTGGAACCACGTCCGCACGGCTCTGTGTGCAGCGGCCACGGCGGCGCTCGCACTCGCGGTGTAAATTGTCCAATCCGCTGCGCCCCCGGCGTATTGCGACAATAGGTGGCAGAATTGCGCCGCCGATCTCCTGTTAGTCTGCTGATAGGAGATCGGCGCGCGACGATTTTGTGAGGGATGGGCCGGTTGATATGGTGTGCCGGAAACAGCGGAGTCGTCGATGAGTGACCGTTCCGGACTCGTGTCCTGCGCGGAAGCTCTCCGACCGCTGCTTTCGAGCAACGCCGCGCAGGGAGCAGCCGAACGTCGCATCACCGATGCCGGCATCAGCGCTCTCGCGGAAGCCGGCCTGTTCAAGGTGACGTTGCCCGAGCGGTACGGGGGTCACGAGGCCGGTATTCGCACGCTGCTCGAGGTGGCTGCGGCGGTGGCGCACGGCGACGGCGCGGCGGGCTGGGTGGTGTCACTGGCCAATGTCTGCGGCTGGATCGTGGCCCTGTGTCCCGGCCGCACGCAGGACGAAGTGTTCGGGGCCGACCCGGAGGCACGCATCTGCGGCTCCGTCGCGCCGGCCGGCAGCGGCGTCGCCGCGGAGGGCGGAGTGCGGCTGTCCGGGCGCTGGTCCTACGTCTCCGGCTCGCTCCACGCGCAGTGGGCGCTGCTGGGTTTCAATCTCGTCGACGAGAAGGGCGAGATCGTCGAGGGCCGGATCGCCCTCGTCCCCGCGAAGGACTACTCGGTCTCGGACACGTGGTTCATGGCCGGGATGCGGGCCACGGGAAGCAACACCGTCACCGCAGAGGACGTGTTCGTGCCGGCGCACCGCGTGCTGTCGCGGGCGAGATTGGCCGAGGGCGACTACCCCACCGAATACGAGGACGAGGTGCCCTACCGCTCGTCCTGGTCCCCGATGCTCAGGATGGCGCTTCTCGGCCCGGTTCTGGGGATGGGGCGTGCGGCACTCGATCACGTGCGGGACGCCGCGGGCACGAAGGGAATGTTCGGCACCGTGTTCACCCGGCAGGCCGAATCCGCCGGGTTCCAGATGCAGCTCGCCGAAGCCGCGCTACGGATCGACACCGCGCACCTGCACGCGCGGCGAGCGGCCGACGACATCGAGGAATACGCCGCACGCGGGGAGCAGCCCGCGTTCCCGGCGCGGGCGCGGATGCGGGCTGACATGAGCCTGGCAGCGAGCCAGGTGGTCGAGGCGATCAACATGCTGCTCAACGTGCACGGTTCCGGCGGCTTCGCCGACGCCAGCGCGCTGCAGCGGATCTGGCAGGACGCGAACGTCGCCGCGCGGCACGCGTCGCTCCTGCCCGGCATCAGCTACGAGGTCTACGGCAAGGCACTCCTGGGCGTCACGAACGACGTCGCAACCACCGTCTAGGCCCGCGGCTCGCCTCTCCGAACCGCTGACCTGCTCCCCTTCCCGGCGATACGTGAGGAACGATCATGTGGTTGAGCTCGCGTGCCTCCATGGCACGCACCATCGGACTGGCACTGCTCGCGTCGGCCGTCGGTGCGGTGACCATGGCGGGCCCGGCGGACGCGATTTCCCACGGGGAGGAGGTGCCGAACGGGGCCTACCCGTTCTCGGTCTCGCTGTCGATGCCGAAGATCGTGCAATCCAACGGCACCTCGTACGCCAGCGCTTGTTCGGGTGCCCTGATCGCTCCACAGTGGATAATCACGGCGGGCCACTGCTTCCACGACGGTGATCGCAACCGTGTCAGCGGACCACCCCGCTACTCCGTGGCAGCCACGGTGGGACAGGACACCTTGTCAGGCGACAACGGAACCACGCTCGATGTCGTCGACGTCGTGCAGAACGAGCACGCCGACGTCGCGCTCGCCCGGCTCGCGAAGCGGGTACAGAACGTGGAGCCCCTCCAGATCAGCGGGAGCGCACCGGCCCCCGGCGACATCGTCCGGCTGGTCGGATGGGGAGCGACCGACGCCGACGGCGACGTGACGACCCGGCCCGACTACAAGCAGACCGGCGTGTTCACCGTGTCCCGGGTGTCCGACACCGAGGTGTTCATGAAGGGGAGCAGCCCCAGCCCGTTGACCACCGCGTGCTCCTACGACTCCGGTGCGCCCTACTTCAGCGAGGGCAAAGGCGGGTCGTACCAACTGGTGGCCACCGAGATCGGCGGACCCCCGTGCCCCCACGAGTCCGATGAGACCACGGCCCGTTCCGACGTACTCCAGAGCTGGATCCAGGACGAGATCGCCGCAGACCGAACGCAGTAGCAACCCCGCGAGTCGGAGAGGCGCACAACTCAGCGCCGAACCGCTCGACCTCGGCCGCCGAGGTGAGGGGGCTCCAGGAACGCCTCGCCCGTTCCGGCGCGTGAGTCGCCCAGCCCAGGGCGCAAGTCGTCGGCCGGGATTGCGCGAGGCGCCCAATTCCTGCGCGCGAATCGCCTTATTTCAGTGCGCGAGTCGCCCGGTCGAGGGAGGCGACTTGCTCGGCCGGGTTGCGCGAGTCGCCCTGTTTCGGTGCGCGAGTCGCCCTTTTCGAGTGCGTGAGCCGCCCGGTCCTGGCGTGCGAGTTGCCCGGCTGAGTTGCGCGGGTCGCCCTGTCTTGGTGCGCGAGTTGCCCGGCTGAGTTGCGCGGGTCGCCCTGTTTCGGTGCGCGAACTGCCCGACCTGGCTGCGCGACCCGCCCGATGTCAGTGAGCGAATTGGTGCACCGGGCTGCATGAGTTGCCCGATCCCGGTGCACGCCCAGGTCGGTACCGGCGGCTGACCCACGGGAGTACGCGCGGGCGGCCCGACTACTCCCTCGGGCGCAGCCGCATCGCCGACCAGGACGGGACGACTGCGGGCGTCCGGAACCGCACGATGCCTCCATGGCCGCACCGACCATCACTCCCGCGGGGCGGGCGCCGGTCTCCCGCGCTCGCGTCCGTCTGACCGGACGGCGTCGCCGGGTGCTGCGCGCCGCGCACGTGGCCGTCGGCGTCGGCTGGCTCGGGCTGGCCTGCGCGATGCTGACCCTCGGCCTCAGCGCCGCGCTCACCCGGGAGCCCGGCCTCGCCGGCGCCGCATACACGCTGATGGGCTACGTCGGCACGCGCACCATCGCGGGAATGGCGATCGCGACTCTGATCTCCGGCCTGGTGCTCTCCCTCGTCACTCCGTGGGGGCTGGTCCGGCACTGGTGGGTCGTCGTGAAGACCGTGCTCACGCTGGTCGTGATCGTGTCCGCCGTCGGGATCACGAACGGGTGGGTCGAGCGCGCCGCGGCGGCAGCCGACGACCCGGGTGGGCCCACGGCATGGCTGGTGGTCACCGGTTCGGCGGGGCACCTGCTGCTGCTCGCCGCGGCCACCCTGATCTCGGTCGACAAGCCGTGGGGGCGGACGCGGAAGGAGCGGCGGTGACGACAGCGACGAGGACCCGTCCACGGGCGCGGGTCGGCCGTGGGACGCGGCGCGCGCTGCTGGTGGCGCACATCGTGGCCTCGGGGGCATGGATCGGGATCGACGTCGTTCTCGGCGTACTGGTGTTCACCGCGCTGTCGGCCGACCCGGCCGCAGCGGCGCTGTGCCTGCAGGTGCTGCCGCTGCTGTTCTGGCCGGTGCTCATCGCCGGCCTGGTCAGCCTCCTCACCGGGATCGCGCTGGGGCTGGGCACCCACTACGGGCTGCTGCGGTACTGGTGGGTCGCGGTCAAGCTGGTGATCAATCTGGTCCTCGTGGTGCTCGTCGCGCTCGTCCTGCGCGGTGGACTCGACGAGGCGGCCGCCCGCGGTGCCACTGGTGGCCCGGACGCCGTGGAGGGCCTGGACACGCTGGTCTTCCCGCCGGCCGTGTCGATCACCCTGCTCGTCACGGCCACGGTGCTCGCCGTCGCCAAGCCGTGGGGCCGGATTCGCCGATCCGTCTGACGTGCCGGCGGCGCCGGGCCCATGACGACATCCCGGAGGCCCTGGCAGGGTGGGGCGGCCTGACGAAGGGGGACTCGTGAACGCAGGCGCGGACGTCCCGTCCGAGATCCTCACGCGGCTGCGGGCTGTCTGCCTCGCCCTGCCGGAGACCAGCGAAGAGGCGGCGTGGGCCGGTGTGCGCTGGCGGGTCCGCCGGCAGACCTTCGCCCACGTGGTCACGATCGAGGCGGGATGGCCACCGGCCTACGCCCGCGCGGCGGGGACCGACGGTCCGAGCACCGTGCTCACCTTCTGGTCCGGCGGGCCCGAGCTCGAGGTGCTGCGTCGCACGGGCCATCCGTTCTTCGGTCCGCCGTGGGGGCCGGACGTCGTCGGCATGGTGCTCGACGAGAGCCCCGACTGGGACGAGATCGCGGAACTGCTCACGGAGAGCTTCTGCACACGCGCACCCACGACGCTGGCCCGAACCGTGGTGCGCCCCGAGCCCTGAGCTCCGGTACCGCAGCGGGAGTACGGGAACGTCGTCTCGACGAAGGACGCCGTGGTGGGTCCCGATGGCTACGTTTGCCCGGTGTCGTTCACGTCGAGGCCGTGGCACTGGTCCGCCACGGTGTGGGTGCCGGCCTCCGCCGCGCTGATCCTGGTGATCACCCTCATCGGCACCCGGTTCGCGGCGCTGGGCCAGTCCACCGCACGCCCGCTCGACGCGCTCGGCGTCGCGCTGCTGGTGGCCGGTCCGGTGGCGCTCGTGGCGCGCAGGCGGTTCCCGCCCGCGGTGCTGATCGCGACCGTCGTGGTGGTCACCGCGTACCTGGCCGCCGGTTTCCCGTTCGGCCCGGTGTTCCTGGCCCCGCTGGTTGCCCTCTGCTCCGCGGTGCTCGCCGGGCACCGGTGGGTGGCCTACCTGACGACCGCGGCGGCGGTGCTGGTGCTCGTCGCGGTGCACATGCTGCGCAACCCGGGTGCGCTCCCGCTCGCCGGCGCGGCGGCATGGGTCGCGGTGCTGGCCGCGGTGATCGCAGCCTGCGAGGGGTTACGGGCCCGGCGGGAACGGCTCGTGCAGGCAGCGGCAGCTCAGGAGCAGGCCGCACTGCGCAGGCGCAGTGACGAGCGGCTCCGCATCGCGCAGGAACTGCACGACGTGCTCGGTCACCACGTGTCGCTGATCAACGTGCAGGCCGGGGTCGCCCTCTACCTGATGGACGACGACCCCGAGCAGGCCCGCTCGGCCTTGACGGCGATCAAGCAGTCCAGCCGCGACCTCCTGCGCGAGATGCGGGCAACCCTCGGCGTGCTCCGCGGCGTCGACACCGAACCTCCGCACCACCCGGTGCCGGGGATCGCGGATCTCGACGCGCTCGTGGCGGACGTCCGTAGCGCGGGCCTGCCCGTGGAGATGCGGGTGCAGGGCGACGTGGTCGATCTTCCGCCCGCGGTGGACCGTGCCGCCTACCGGATCGTGCAGGAAGCACTGACCAACACCCGCCGCCACGCCGGCCCGGCCACCGCGACCGTGCTGCTGCGGTACGCCGCCGACGGGCTGACCGTGCAGGTCGAGGACGACGGGTCCGGGCAGACGTGGGTGGGCGAGGACGGCGGCGGCAACGGAGTGGCCGGGATGCGGGAGCGTGCGCAGGCACTGGGCGGGTCGAGCGAGATCGGGCCCCGCCCGGAGGGTGGGTTCCGGGTGCGGGCGCACCTGCCGGCGCCGGCGGGGCGGGACACGGGGGTGGGACGATGATCAGGGTGCTGCTGGCCGACGACCAGGCACTGGTGCGTTCGGGCTTCCGCGCGTTGCTGGATGCGCAACGTGACGTCGAGGTGGTCGGCGAAGCCGAGGACGGCGCGGTGGCCGTCGCGCAGGCGCGCAAGCTGCGTCCCGACGTCGTGCTGATGGACATCCGGATGCCCGGCCACGACGGCCTGACCGCCACCCGGGAGATCACGGGCGACCCGGGGCTCGGAGCAACCAGGGTGATCGTGCTGACCACCTTCACCGACGACTCCTACGTGTTCGACGCGATCCGCTTCGGCGCCAGCGGCTTCCTCGTGAAGGACAGCGAGCCCGCGGAGCTGGTGCAGGCGATCCGGGTCGTGCACGGCGGGGAGGCGCTGCTCGCGCCGGCCGTCACCCGCACACTGATCGCGGAGTTCGCTGCACGCGCCCGTCCCACGCGCACCGATCGCAGGCTGGCCGCGCTCATCGCGAGCCTCACGCAGCGGGAGCGCGAGGTCGTCACACACGTCGCCGCAGGGCGCACCAACGACGAGATCGCCGAGGTCCTGTTCCTCAGCCCGACCACGGCGAAGACCCACGTCAGCCGGGCCATGACCAAGCTCGGGGCACGCGATCGCGCCCAGGTCGTCGTCATGGCCTACGAGAGCGGTCTGGTCCGGCCCGGTTGGGACGGGTGATCGCGTGGGGCGGTGACGGCTCCGTGAGGCGTCGCGCGGTGGTAGTGCTGTAGATCATGACCTCACTCGATCTGGCCGACGGCCGGAGCCTGGAGTACGTCGTCACGGGGCCTGAGGACGGCACGCCGTTGGTGCTGCACCACGGCACACCCTCGGCGGCCCTGGTCTTCGGGCCGTGGCGGGAGTCGTCGGCGAAGCACGGGCTCCGAATGGTGATGTACTCCCGCCCCGGGTACGCGGGGTCGAGCCCGCGGCCGGGGCGCACGGTGGCCGACGCCGCCGGTGACGTCGCTGCGCTGCTGGACGCACTGGGCGCCGAGCGCTTCCTGACGGTGGGCTGGTCGGGTGGCGGCCCGCACGCACTGGCCTGCGCGAAGTTGTTGCCGGACCGGTGCGGTGCGGCAGCCCTGATCGGCGGAGTCGCGCCCTACGGGGCCGACGGCCTGGATTTCATGAGCGGCATGGGCGTCGAGAACCTCGAGGAGTTCGGCGCGGCGCTCGAGGGCAAGGCGGCGCTCACGAGCTATCTCGACACGCAGAGCGCCGCTCTGGCCAACGTGCAGGCAGGCGACATGGCTGCCGCCTTCGGCGACCTGGTCTCCGACGTCGACCGGGCCCAGCTCACGGGCGAGTTCGCCGACTACCTGGCGGAGTCGTTCCGGACGGCGCTGCAAACCGGTACGGCGGGCTGGCGCGACGACGATCTCGCCTTCGTGACGGACTGGGGCTTCCGGCTCGACGACGGCCAGGTGCCGGTCGCGGTGTGGCAGGGCGGTCAGGACCGGATGGTGCCCTACGCCCACGGCGAGTGGCTTGCCGAGCACGTGGCCGGCGCCGAGCCGCACCTGCTTCCGGACGAGGGGCACCTGTCCCTTGCGGTCGGCGCCGTCGAGGAGATCATCGCCGATCTCGTCCGACTCTCCCGCTGACGCTCCGGAGGGCCCGTCCGCTGCGGGTCTCCCGAATGTGGTGTCCGTCCAATCGGCGGATCCGAGGTCCCGTCAGCGCCGTTCCCGGCGCAGAGTTGGGGGGCCGGCGCTGTCAGCCGGACCTAGTGTCGCGGAAGCGAGGTTCCTTGCCCGGATCCGGTGACCCAGGTGCAGTGTCCCTGCGGGACACCCGCACCCGGGGTATCGCAACGCGGAGGAGGCGCCGATACCGCTGTTGTATCGGGGCCGACGGCAACGCCGCGAGGCGCGGTCTGGGCTGCGTTGTCGCCGGAGGCGGGTAAGACGACCTCGTTTCCTCGGCACCAGCAACGGGAGTACGGCATGCGCAACTGGTGGCCTCTGACCGCGGTCGGTCTCGGCGCGTTCATGCTGCTGATCGACGTCACGATCGTGAATGTCGCGTTGCCGGACATGACGGCGGACCTCGGTGCGTCGTTCGGCGAGCTGCAGTGGGTCGTGGACATCTACGCACTGACCCTGGCCGCGTGTCTGCTCGGCATCGGCGCGCTCGGCGACCGGCTGGGGCATCGCCGCGTGTACATCGCCGGGCTCACGATATTCGGGCTGGCGTCGCTGGGCTGTGCCCTGGCGCCCTCGACGGCGTTGCTGATCACGGGCAGGGCTGTACAGGGTGTCGGGGCGGCGGCGATGTTCGCGGCCAACCTCGCCCTGCTCAGCACCGCCTACCAGGGCCGGGACCGCGCAGTCGCGTTCGGCGTCTGGGGTGCCGTCAACGGAGCGGCCGCGGCGGCGGGCCCGATCATCGGCGGGTTGCTGACCCAACACTTCGGCTGGGAATGGATCTTCGCGGTCAACGTGCCGGTCGCCGTCGTGGCCATCGTGATCACCTGGCGCACCATCGCCCAGGACCACGGCTCGCGCTACCGCCGGCTCGATCTGCCGGGCCTCGCCGCATTCACGGTGACGGCAGCGGGGCTGACCTACGGTCTGATCCGCAGCAGCGAGGTGTCCTGGGCCGATCCGCAGGTCTGGGCGCCACTGGTGCTCGCCGCGGTGGCGTTGGGGGCCTTCATCGCAGTCGAGCACCGCGTGGCCGCGCCGATGCTGGACCTCGCCCTGTTCCGCAACCGGACGTTCGTCGGCCTGGTCACCGGCGCGGCCCTGCTGTCGGCCGGGGCGTGGGCGATGTTTCCGTACGTGTCCCTGTGGATGCAGAGCAGTTTGGGCCTCGGCCCGGTCGCGACCGGCCTCGTGTTCATGCCGATGAGCCTCGTGTCCTTCGTGGTGCCCCTCCTCATGGGGAAGTTCGGACACGCGATCGCACCGCGCTACTCGGTGTCGCTGGGTCTGCTGTTCATCGCCGTGGGCGCCTTCCTGCAGGCGCGGGTGCATCCCGATTCCACGGCAACCGTGCTGATCCCCGGGATGGTGTGCATCGGACTGGGCGCGGGCCTGTCGCTGCCGCCGCTGTCGTCGGCGGTGATGGGAGCGGTGCCGCACGAGCGGGCCGGTATGGCGGGCGGTGCCCTGAACTCGGCCCGCCAACTCGGCCTTGCGATCGGGGTTGCGCTTCTCGGGGCCGTGTTCTCGGCGCTGGCGCCCGGCGGCATCACCGGCCCGAGCCCGTCGGTCGCGGCCGCATTGAACACGAGCTACGCGGTGGCGGGAGTCGTCGCCTTCGTGGGCGCGGCCGTGGTGTTCACGCTCGTCCGCACGCCGCGACCGCGAACCGAGGAGCAACGGTCCGCGGCCGGCGAGCGGGCGGCCCGGTCGCGCTAGGCGTATCGACGTTCGCTCACGCGGCGTCGCGAAGGTGGGTGGACCACTTCTCCTCGACCCGGCCGAGCCGCCACACCGCCAGCGCCACCAGCCACGAGATGAAGAACAGCGCGACGATGCCGTAGCCGGCGTAGTCGAGGGGAATGGATGCGATCGCGGCGAGCGGACCGGAGCTGATTCCAGCCTGGTCCACGATTACCGACACCAGCTCGATCGTTCCGATGATGAGCGCGACCGCCACCGAGATCGCGGTGATCGTGATGTTGTAGAACACCTTGCGGACCGGTTTGGCGAACGCCCAGCCGTAGGCGAAGTTCATGAAGATGCCGTCCACGGTGTCCATCAGGCACATTCCCCCGGCGAACAGGATCGGCAGCACCAGAATCGCGTAGAAGGGCAAGTTGAACGCCGCAGCCCCACCGGCCAGCACCAGCAGGCCGACTTCGGTCGCGGTGTCGAATCCGAGCCCGAACAGCACGCCCACGGGATAGATCTGCCACGGCTTGGTGATCGACCTGGTCAGGCCCCCGAGGAACCGGTTCATGAGGCCACGGTTGTTGAGCTGCTCCTCGAGCTCACGCTCGTCGAAGTCGCCGCGGCGCATCCGCCGGAAGATCGCGACGATGCCGGCGAGGACGACGAGGTTGATGACGCCGATGACCCACAGGAACACTCCGGAGACGGAGGCGCCGATGATCCCGGTGATCGAATGCAGCTCGGAGGAGTCGTCCTCCACCTGCCCGGCGAGCGCCCTGACGCCGACCGAGAGGAGGAACGTCAGGAGGAACACGATCGTGGAGTGGCCGAGGGAGAACCAGAAACCGACGGAGAGCGGGTGGCGCTCCCCGTCCACTCGATCCGTCAGCAGCTTGCGGGTGGTGTTGTCGACGGCCGCGATGTGGTCGGCGTCGAAGGCGTGCCGGAGGCCGAAGGTGTAGGCCAGGACGCCGATGCCGACCGTGTAGATCCCCGACTCGCCCAGATCGAAGCGGGCGGGAACCACGAATGCGAACAGCACCCCGAAGCCGATGACGTGCAGCAGTACGATGAAACCGCCCATTCCCAGCACGGAGCGGCGATCTTGACGATTCAGTGCGCCGCTGATGCGTGACCAGCGCGACGTCGCGGGGGAGACGCCTTCAATTGTCATGCCGGCCTTTCCGGACACGGGGGCGTGGGGAGTCACGAGCGCGGTTCCAGGATGGACCGTGCTCGTCGGGGCCGAAGTTACGACCAGCCTCCACACTTCTGCAAGTAGTTGGTGATTGCAATCCCACTGCGGATGGCTGATGAATTTGGGCGGTCTTCGACTTGATACACAGTATTTCTGGTTCATCCGAAAGGTCCCGTCCGCGCTCGCCGACCCCATCGCCACCGCTACGTAGTTGCCAGTAACTTGCAACACGGGCGGGTTGGTGGGAGCATCGACTGCACTCCGGTGATCGTTCTGGCAGCTCGACATCGGATCGGGTGCGGGGCTCGTCGCATGGCGGCGGGCTCCGCGCGCTCTGCGGTGGGTGCGAGGACCGAGGACAGGTGCCTTCCGACGCGAGCCGGCGCGGGGAGCGTCGAGTTCTGTGCTTGTCGGTTGACGGCTGGGTTGGTCCAGGCTGCTGGAGACTCGGAGGCCGTCGAGATGGCCGGTCCCGACCGTGGCCCAGGAGGGTGGGTCCCTACGGGTCTTGATCGTCGTTCAGGTGTGTGCAGCCGCTGATCGTGGGGTTGTAGGTCCCCAAGTGACGATCATGAGGTGATCGGGCCGCCAGGGTGAGTGACCGGCTTACCGGAAGCGACGCCGGATCCCAAGGCGTGGTCGCAGGGTGGCCGGCGAGCTGCGTGGGTCATGATCATCGTTTCGGGGTCGGGAGCCGTTGCCGGCGCGGTTGGGCGTCCCCAACCGGTGATCATGAGGGCTGGCCCGCCCGGGTGGGCGATCCATGTGTGGGCCGGGTAGTCAGGGGTCGGATTCGCAGGTGGGCGTCGGCGCGGCGCAACTGGCTCCACGCGCGGGCACCCGGGGTGGCCCCCCGGGGTGGCGGTCGCGGCCTCGAGCCCGCTCGTGCTCGGGCGCGCGTGGTGCAGTCGTGATCACCGTTTCGGCACCTGCGGCCGTTGCAGGCACGGCTGCGCGTTCCCAACCGGTGATCATGAGGTTGTCGGGCTACTGGGGGCGTGCCCTTGGCTTGCCGGATGCGGCGCCAGGCCCCCGAGCGTGGTCGCGGGATGGGCAACCGGACGGTACGGGTTATGATCATCTTTTCGGCGCCTGCAGCTGCGGGTACGGCTGAGCGTCCCCTAATCGATGATCACGAGGTAATCGGGCTACCGGGGGCGTGCCCTTGGTGTGCCGGAATCGGCACCGGGCCCCGGAGCGTGGTCGCGAGGTGGGCCACGCGGGTCATGATCATTGTTTCGGGGTCGGGAGCCGTTGCTGGCGCGGTTGGGCGTCCCCAACCGGTGATCATGAGGGCTGGCCCGCCCGGGTGGGCGATCCCATGTGTGGACGTGTAGTCGGGGGGTCGGATCCGCAGGTGGGTGCGGGCGCGGCGCAACTGGCTCCACGCGTGGGGCACGTGGTGGCGGTGGTCGCCGCCGCGCGGGGTCAGACCTCCTTCGGAGGCGGCGCGGTGCAGTCATGATCACTGTTTCGGGACCTGCGGCCGTTGCTGGCGCGGTGGGCGTTCCCAACTGGTGATCATGAGGCTGTCGGGCTACTGGGGGCGTGCCCTTGGCTTGCTGGAAGCGGCGCCGAACCCCGGAGCGTGGTCGCGGGGTGGGCCTGCGAGCGGCGCGAGTCGTGATCACCGTTTCGGGGTCGGGAGCCGCTGCTGGTAGGGCTGAGCGTCCCCAAATGGTGATCATGAGTCGCCGGGGCGGGCGATCCGTGTGGACGTGTAGCCGGGGGTGTGGGATCCGCAGGTGGGAGCGGGCGCGGCGTGACTGGATCCACTCGTGGGGCACCTGGCGGCAGCGGCGGTGGTTGCGTCGCCGCCGAGCGGTCCGGCCTCCTTCGGAGGCGGCGTGGTGCGTCCATGATCATTGTTTCGGGGTCGGGAGCCGCTGCTGGTACGGCTGAGCGTCCCCAAATGGTGATCATGAGTCGCCGGGGCGGGCGATCCGTGTGGACGTGTAGCCGGGGGTGTGGGATCCGCAGGTGGGAGCGGGCGCGGCGTGACTGGATCCACTCGTGGGGCACCCGGTGGCACCGGCGGCGGTGGTCGCCGCCGCGCGGTCCGGCCTCCTTCGGAGGCGGCGTGGTGCGTCCACGATCATTGTTTGGGGTCGGGAGCCGCTGCTGGTACGGCTGAGCGTCCCCGATCGGTGATCATGAGTCGCCGGGGCGGGCGATCCGCGTGGACGTGTAGTCGGGATCCGCAGGTGGGAGCGGGCGCGGCGTGACTGGATCCACTCGTGGGGCTCCCGGTGGCATCGGCGGTGGTTGCGTCGCCGCCGCGGGGTCCGGCCTCCTTCGGAGGCGGCGTGGTGCGTCCATGATCATCGTTTCGGGGTCGGGAGCCGCCGTTGGCACGGCTGAGCGTCCCCAACCGGTGATCATGAAGGGTCGCGGGCGGCGCCGGGTGTGTGGCCGGGAGGTGTGCCGGTCTCGACCGGAGGCCTGGAGTTCCGCCTCAGGTCGTGATCACCGTTTCGGGACCCACAGCCGCTGCCGGTGCGGCTGGGTGCCCCGAAGCGATGATCGTGAGGGCCCGCGCCCCCGGCTCAGTGGATTGCCGACGCCGCGCGGGTGGCCGGTTGTGTGGCGCGGTGGACCAGTTCTGCGAACACGAGTGCCAATGCCGTCCAGAGCACGACGTGCCCGCCCAGCGAGGCGACGCGGAACCCGTAGAGCGCGGTGGCGGGGAAGTCCGGCGGGGTTTCGACGAAGGTCGGCATCAGGGAGGCGACCACGCCCACCAACACCACGTACGCGCCTGCTGCGACGAGCACGGCGTTCCACCAGCCGAGGGTGGGGGCGAGTCGGCGAGCCAGTGCCACCGCGGCTGCTGCGAGGGCCACCGACACCACGAGCAGGACGACGAAGAGTCCGGTGCGCACGCCGATGGTTTCCGGGAGCGTGGAGGCGGGCGGGTTGAACGGGTACTTGAGGAACGGCACCAGCACCGCGGAGACGAACCCGACGAGCGCCACGACCACAGCCGTGCCGCGTGCGCCCAGCAGGCCGAGCCGGCCCTGGGCGGTGGCGTAGACCAGCGCGAGGATGCCGCCGACGGCGACGCCGTAGATCAGGTAGGCCACCGCGAGTCCGATGTTGCTCTGCACACCCCGGCTTACCAGTTCCTCGCCGCCGTGCTCGCCCGCCGCGTGGGCGGCGCTCTCCTCGAACGCGAGGCCGCCCTCGAGAGCCGGCTCGCCGAACACCCGGGCGAAGAAGAACGCGATCAGTCCGGCGACCAGGCCGGCCAGCATCCCGCGGACCAGCAGTGACCTCACCATTGCCGCCTGCCGATCAGTGGCAGGGGAAGCCGAGCAGATGCCGGCCGTCGTGGACGAACTCGTGCAGCATCTCGCCGGGGAACACCGACGTCGCTCCCTGGTCGAGGCCGACGAGGTAGAGCAGGGCCAAGAGGATCACCCCACCGAACAGCGCCCACGGGGCGATCTCGCGCAGCGGGATCGGCGCGGGGACGACACCGGTGATCGACGGGCGTTCGGCGGCGGCCTGCGTCATGGGTGCTCCTCCTTGGCGATCATTTGCACATCTGATGAACTGATCAGGTGAGTGTTCTGCCGTCGTTGCGAGGTGTCAAGACGTGGAGGCCATGAGTGAGTGTGCGAGCGGGTCGTGGATGCAGGGCCTCTGCGAAGTGCCGGTCGAGCGCGGCGAGGGTGTGCGGTGAGTGAGTGTGCGAGCGGGTCGTGGATGCAGCGCCTCCGCGAAGTGCCGGTCGAGCGCGGCGAGGGTGTGCGGTGAGTGAGTGTGCGAGCGAGTCATGGATACAGCGCCTCTGCGAAGTGCCGGCCGAGCGCGGCGAGGGTGTGCGGTGAGTGAGCGTGCGAGCGAGTCATGGATACAGCGCCTCTGCGAAGTGCCGGTCGAGCGCGGCGAGGGTGTGCGGTGAGTGAGCGTGCGAGCGAGTCATGGATACAGCGCCTCCGCGAAGCGCCGGCCGAGCGCAGCGAGGGCGTGCGTTGAGCCGGCGTGCCACGTTCGTCACCTCGGCCCCCACCACCGCCACGGCGGCTGCCGCGTTCCCCGGCGACGAGCCGCTCGACGGGCGCGGCGTGGTCTGGGCCGAGGCGGGGCGGGGGCACTTGCCACGCTCCGACCGGGTGTGCCACGGGCCGGAACGGGCCTGCGGTGAGACCTGTTCCATCCTCGGTCTCGACGGCTCGGTGGATCCGCTGCTACGTGACTGGGACCTGGCGTCGTGGTCCGGCCGCACGCTCGACGACGTGGCCGCGAAGCGCCCCGACGACGTCGCCGCGTGGCTGGCGGACCCGGACGCCGCGCCGCACGGAGGAGAGGCGCTGACGGCGCTCCTGGCCCGCGTCCAGCAGTGGATGGCGGGCCTGCCGTCGGGGCACACGCTCGCCGTGTGCGCGCCTGCCGTGGTGCGGGCCGCGGTCGTCACGGTGCTGGGCGCTCCGGCCGCGGCGTTCTGGCGGATCGACCTGGGGCCGATGACGCTCACCGACATCCGTGGTGGCGGCGATCGGTGGACGGTGCGCGCCACGGCCGTCCCGCTGGGCCGAGCGCCCTGAGCGCCGGGGGACGCGGCTCCGGCGGAATCCCGGGTCGCGCGAGCGGCAGCACAGCCCGCCAGCCGACCAGTCAGGGGCGCCTCGGCGAACCCGAATCCATGTCACCGCGGCGCTCCTCACCGACAGCGGGTTGTTCGGCTTGTTCACGGGGGGCCGGTTCTGCATGACACGGATGCGGTGCTCGCGTGACCTGCCCGGTTCAGCTCAGCGCTGAGCCGCCGCCACCGCAGCCGTTAGCGCGTCGGTGCTCATGCCCACGTCCGTGCCGTTGACCTTGATGGTCGGCGTGCCGTTGACCCCGGCTCTGGAGGCGTCGTCGGTGACCGACTTCGTCCAGTTCGCGTAGTGGTTGTCCTGCACGCACTGCGCGAAGTCGCCTCCCGCCCCTGCCTGCTGCCCGAGCGAGACCAGTTGGCTCTCGGGAAGGCCGTTGCCGTTCTCGGGTGGCTGGTTGGCGTAGAGGAGCGTGAGGTACTGCGGGAACACCTTCGCGTCGGCCGCGCAGGCGGACGCCGCGGACGAGCGACTCGAGTACTGGGTGGAGGAGAAGCGGTCCAGGAAGGCCACGGGGTGGTAGACCACCTTGGCCTGCCCCGCTGCGACGAGTTTGTCGATCGTGGGGCCGGTCTGGGTCTCGTACTGCTTGCAGACCGGGCACTGGAAGTCGAGGTAGATGTCGATCGTCGCGGGAGCGCTCGCCTGCCCGACGGTGAGGCTGGTGCTCGTCCCGCCTGCCGGGACCGGGACGTCGCCGGAGCCGCGCTGGGTGCGGTAGATGCCGAACCCGACGGCGCCCGCGAACAGGACGAGCACGACGACGGCGATGATGATTCCGGTGGACGGCCCGCGGCGTGCGGCAGCCACGCTCCCGCGCGCCGGGCGGTTGCGCCGGCTCGCGCTGCCCGATGGCATCAGGCGGTCTCCTTCCGGGCCGTGAGCAGCCCGTCGAGGGCGATCCGGCTCCGTGGCCGGATCACGAGCAAGAGCGAGACGAGCAGGAGCGCGCCGTCGCGTGCGAGTTCCCAGCCGTAGGTGGGGTCTGCGCCGGCGGCGAGCTCGCCGCCCGAACCGAAGCATCCGCAGTCGATCCGGAGCCCCCGCGCCCATGCGGAGGCGATCCCGACGACGAACGCCGCCATCAGTACCGACGATACGACTGCCGACGCCCGGATGCCGACGCCCACGACGAGCAGGACGCCGAGCAGGATCTCCACGAGCGGGAGACCCGCGCCGATCACCTGCGCGGCGATCTCGGGCAGCAGCCGATACGCGCGCACAGCCCGTACCGAAGCGTCCAGGTCCGTCACCTTTGCCACACCTGCGGCTATCCACACGCCGCCGACGACGAGGCGACCCACGGTGAGCAACCAACCGACAACGGGCTCGCCGGACGACCAGAGGGAGCGGTCGGGCCGCTCAGTGGGATTCGACACGTCTGTCATGCCGCGCGCCGACCCGTCGGTTCCAGGCCTTGCCCGCCGCGACCGCCGGGCCCGCGAACGGGGATGAACGATCCGAAGAGGTGGCCGGGGGCGGCGGCGCGATCTGCTTCGCCGCCTGCGCCGGTGGTTCTGCCGCCGTCGTCGCGGTGGAGGACCTTGAACACGAGCAGCAGCACCAGCCCGATCACGACGACGCCGTGCCCGACCAGCCGGCTCGGGTCCACGCGGCCGGCGACGAGGTCCGGAACGCTCAACGCGGTGAGTACGCCGACGAACGCGGCGATCATGGGAACGAGCCCCGCGCTGGGCCGGAACCGGCCCAGCGCCACCCAGCCGAACGCGACACCGAGTGCGAGGTTCCAGGCCGCGCTCTCGTGGGAGAAGTGGGCTGCGCTGGCGCCGCTCAGTCCCATGCCGGGCATCGCGACGTGGGTCTCGTCACTCCCGGTGGCGACGATGCTCGCCCCGGCGAGGCTGAGCTGCCCGAGGGCGACCAGACCCAGCCCGGCGCGGACACCGTCGATGGCCCGTCGTCGTCTGCGGGCATGGCGTCTGCGCTCCGCGGCCGCTTGCTCCCGCAGGGGCGCCACGTCCGTCCACGCGTCGAGCAGCGCGGGTGTGAGGTCGACGACCTCCTCCACCGGCCGGGTGCGCGCCAGCCGCGTGATGTGTGCGGCATCGTCGACGAACGTGCGGCACGCAGCGCAGGTCGCCAGGTGCGCTTCCGCTCGCTCGGCTCCGGCGGCGCCGTCGGGCGGATCCTCCCCGTCGAGCCGGGCCGAGACCACCTCGCGGCACTGCCGGCAATCGAGGTCGGATTCCTGGCCGCCCGATCGCCAATCCGTTCCCATGCAGTCAATGGTCGCTGCCGAGGGCCGCGTGGTTCCCGTGAGACTCGCCATCTACGGTGCGAGGCGTGGCGGATCGGGCGGACGACAGCGAGATCACCGCGTGGGCGCTGGCGGCCGGACAGGGCGACGCCGACGCACTCGCGGCGTTCATCCGTGCCACCCAGCGGGACGTACATCGCTTCCTGAGCCATCTGAGTGGCCCGGCCGATGCCGAGGACCTGCGTCAGGAGACGTACCTGCGAGCGCTCGGATCGCTGCACCGCTTCGCCGGAGAGGCGCCTGCCCGCGCCTGGCTCCTGTCGATCGCCCGCAGGGCCGCAGCCGACGCGGTGCGCCGCGCGCGGCGCCGCCCGCGGACCGACGGGATCGAGATGTGGGAGGCGCTGGGCGACAACCCGATGGTGGTGCGTGGCCCCGCCGAGGGCGAGATCCTGCTCCGCATCCTGGTGGCCGCGCTGGATCCCGACCGCCGGGAGGCCTTCGTGCTGACCCAGGTGCTCGATCTGAGCTATGCCGAGGCCGCGGAGGTGTGCGGCTGCCCGATCGGCACGATCCGGTCGCGCGTCGCGCGGGCCCGTGAGGACTTGGTCGCGGCCCTGCAGACGCATCCACGCAGGCGCAGCGGCAGCTGAACCGGAGCTTGACCCTCCCACCGTGTGAGGCCCTCTACTCGGAGCCGTCATGTTCACCATCGGAGACTTCGCCGAGCACGGCCGGGTGTCGGTCCGCATGTTGCGTCACTACGACGCCATCGGGTTGCTGCGTCCCGCGTACGTCGATCCGGCCAGCAGCTACCGCTACTACCAGGCCGCACAGCTCACGCAGCTCAACCGCATCGTCGCGCTGAAGGAGCTCGGCTTCGGGCTCCACCAGATCGGATCGATCGTGCACGACGCCCTGAGCGCGGAGGAGCTGCGCGGGATGCTGCGGCTGCGACGGGCGGAGCTCGAGACGGCCGTGGCCGAGGCGGCTGCCCGGCTGGCCATGGTCGAGGCGAGGCTCCGGACGATCGAGAGTGAGAACCTCGTGCCCACCGACGCCGTCGTCGTCAAAAGCCTTCCTGCCCTGCGTGTGGCGGAGCTGACCGGTGCCAGCGGGAGCTTCGACCCGCGGGAGCTCCGGCCGGTCGTCGATGCCCTCTACGAGGAACTGCGCAGCTGCCTGGACGCCGCCGGTGTGGTGACGGCCGGGCCGGCCGTCACCCGGTACGAGGACGTGCCGGGAAGCGGCGCGGTCGTGGTGCACGCGGGGCTGCCGGTCGCGGCGGACGTCGACCGTGCCGGAGCCGCGAGCCTGGTCGACCTGGCCGGGGTCGCCCGCGCCGCCACCATCGTGCACTGCGGCTCCCCGGACGACGTCCTGCCCACCGTGCAGGCGCTGGCCCGATGGCTGGACGCCAACGGTCACCGCATGACGTCGCAGCACGCGCGTGAGCTCGCGCTCGCCTGCCCGCCCGACCGCGCCGAGTGGGTGACCGAACTGCAGGTCCCCATCGGGCCGTCAGGCAGCCACGATGAGGTAGAGCCCGTACAGGACGATCGCCGAAGCGGCGGTGAGGCAGATTCCGGCGACGGCCGTGCTGCCGCCTACGCCGATCCGGGTCGAGGCCTCTCCGGCGCCTGCCCTCTCGCGGGCTGACAGCGCGATCAGCGCGAAGGACACCAGCACCACGACCGCGACCGCGGCGGCGAAGGACACGACGAAGACGATCAGTATGGAATCCCAGGCGATGTGCATGGTGGCTCCTCCGGCTATGCGGCGGTGGCGGCGGCGGGCTGCGGTGCCGGGACGTCGTTGACGTTGTGGGCGTTGACGGGACGCAGGCGGGACGCGGCGTAGATACCGGCGGAGATGGCAATTCCGACAACGGCGACGACGATCGTGCCCAACGTGCCGCTGCCTGCCACCCATGCGGCGACGGCCCCCATGATCGCGGCCGCGGGCAGTGTCATCACCCAGGCCGTCACCATCCGCCCGGCCACGCTCCACTGCACCGATGCCAGCTTCCGGCCCGCGCCCGCACCGAAGATCGAGCCGGTGCAGACCTGCGTGGTGGAGAGCGCGAATCCCAGATGCGCCGAGGTGAGGATGACGGCTGCGCTCGAGGTCTCGGCCGTGAACCCCTGTGGGCTCTGGATCTCGCTGATCCGCTTGCCCATGGTCTGGATGATGCGCCACCCACCGAGCGCGGTGCCCACGGCGATCGCGACGGCACACGAGAAGATCACCCAGAACGGCGGGCCCGAGTTGGACGGCAACAATCCGGCGGTGATCAGGGTGAGCGTGATGACCCCCATCGTCTTCTGAGCGTCGTTGGTGCCGTGGGCGAGTGCGACCATCGAGGCCGAGACGATCTGCGAGACCCGGAATCCACGTTTGACGGTGCTCTCCTTGGCGCGGCGGGTGATCCGGTAGGCGAAATAGGTGCCGGCCAGGGCGATGACACCGGCGATGATCGGCGAGAGGACGAGGGGGAGCAGAACCTTGCTGATCACGTTCGCAAACTGAATGGCATTTGATCCGGCCGCCACCCAGGTGGCTCCGATCAGGCCGCCGAACAGGGCGTGAGACGAGCTGGACGGCAGGCCGAGCAGCCAGGTCAGCAGATTCCACAAGATGGCGCCGACCAGGCCGCCGAAGATCACGACCGGTGTGATCTGGGTGTCGTCGACGAGTCCGCTGGAGATCGTCTTGGCGACCTCCACCGACAGGAATGCGCCGATGAAGTTGAGCACGCCGGCGAGGATCACTGCGACCTTGGGGCGCAGGGCCTCTGTCGCGATCGAGGTCGCCATCGCATTAGCGGTGTCGTGGAAGCCGTTCGTGAAATCGAACATCAGTGCGGTTATCACGACTGCGATGACGATTGTCGACATGGCGCGTCCTTCGTGGATCAATACCGCGGCCGAGGTTTGGCGAACGGTACGACGAGCAGGTTAACGGGACGTGAACAAAAGGCGAACGAACGTGGCTGTGGTGCTGCTAGAGGGGACATTCCCTCGTTTGTCGAAAGGTGCTGCGTTCAACGACACCGAAAATGGATCACGGGTCGAGGTGACGAGATGATCCGCCATCGTGTTGGCAATCACTGTGGCGCCGCCCACTGCACGAGACTGCGCTGTCCCTACCCCTCTGTCGTCACGGCCTGCAGGCATCCGCTCTACCGGTTGGCAGGAACCCCCCGCTGGGTGCCAGCCCGGACCCGAGTGGTCGTGCGTCCTGACGTGTCCTGGAGTCTCGATCCTGGTCCAGGACCTCCGCGGTCGAGGGATCGTGATCGCACTGATGTACGGACGCGCGGAAGATTTCCCGCTGTGCGCCGCAGGCTCTACTGACGGGTGTTCCGCCGAAATTCCCTGATCGGTGAAGGGTTTTGCTGGGTGTGGTCTTATACTCCGTTCATCGTTCGACGGCTTTCGGTAAGAATTGCCGGAAATCGTTGAACTGGGGAGGAAGGGGGTCCTGGACGGTAACCGGACAATTGGCGGATCGGGCCATGATGCATTTGCGGTCTTAAAGTTACTCAGTACGCTGAGCAGCTGAGCACGGGGGATCACTCACACCGATCGATCGCGGAGGGGGCTGTCATGGCCGATGCAGTCGAGGGGGCCGGCCGGGCGCAGGCACCAGGACGTCGGAAACCGCTCGGCTCCGGAGAATCGGCACGTCCATCGCCTCAGGCACGGCGGGCCGCAGCCGCGAGCCTCATCGGCACGGCCATCGAGTACTACGACTTCTTCCTCTACGGGCTGGCCGCGAGCGTGGTGTTCGGCCCGCAGTACTTCCCGTCGTTCTCGCCGGTCGCAGGCACCCTGGCTGCGCTCGGCACATTTCTCGCGGGATTCCTGGTCCGTCCGATCGGCGCGCTGGTGTTCGGCCACTTCGGCGACCGGATCGGCCGCAAACGCCTGCTCGTGATCTCCCTGCTCACCGCGGGCGGCGCCACCTTCGTGATCGGATTGCTGCCCACCTACGCCACTATCGGCGTCGCCGCCCCGATCCTGCTCGTGGCGTGCCGAGTCGTACAGGGATTCGGCTTCGGTGGGGAATGGGGCGGCGCGGTTCTCATGGCCGTCGAGAACGCTCCGTCCCGGCGCCGCATCGTCTACGGCTCGCTCCCACAGATGGGAAACCCCGCCGGACTCATCCTGGCCACCGCCATCCTGCTCGCCTTCACCACGCTGCTGCCCACCGACCAGTTCCAGGCCTGGGGCTGGCGCATCCCGTTCCTGCTCTCGGCCGCCCTGATCGTCACCGGGCTGATCATCCGCGTCCGGCTGCGGGAGAGTCCCGCATTCACCCACGCCCGCGAAACCCGCACCCTCGCCCGGTTTCCGCTCGGTGAACTCCTGCGTGCCCACCCCCGCGAACTCGTGCTCGGCACGTTGGTCGTCACCGCCTCACCGTCGGTGGGGCTGTTGCTCTACGTCTATCTCATCCCCTACGGCCAACAGGTCCTGCGCCTGCCGGTCACCACCATGCTCATCCTCGCCGGCATCTCCGGAATCGGGCTGATCCTCGGCATCCGCATGTCCGCCGTCGCTGCCGAACACCTCGGAGTCCGCCGCCTGAGCGTCTGCGGTCTGCTGGCCATGGCGGCCTGGGCGATCCCGTTCTTCCTGCTCTTCGACACCGGCTCGCTGCCCGCCGCAGTGATCGCCTTCGCCCTGTTCGGCCTCGCCGTCGGCGTGGCCAACGGGCCCCAGGCCACGTTGCTCGCCGAGCTCTACCCGATTCAGGTCCGCTACAGCGGCGCATCCCTGGCCCTGCAACTGGCCGGCGTGCTCGGCGGCGTCATCGCCCCCCTCGCTTCCACGGCTCTGCTCGCCGCCACCGGCAACGGCCTCTACATCGGGATCTGGGTCATCGGCATCTCGCTGATCAGCCTTGTCTCGCTGGTCTACCTCCACACCGGAGCCGGTGTCGACGCGAGCGAGAGTGAGCAGGGCGCCGCACTGACCGGTGCCCCGTAGCAGCGGCGGCCAGTGCGGCGGGGCTCCGTCAGTGAATGCGCGCTTCCTGCGGTCCGAAGGCGGTGAGGAACCGGTCGCGGAAGGAGTCCATGCGCCAGACCGGAGCCTGTGGGCCTGGCTTCAGGCCGTCCTGCCAGCCCCATCCGGAGATCCGGTCCATCACGGTCTTGTCCCGGGCGACGATCGTGATCGGGACGTCGTGGCTCGCACCCTCCCCGGTGACGAGCGAGAGGGGCTGATGGTCGCCGAGGAAGACGAGCACCGTGTTGTCGTCCCCGTACTTCTCCAGGTAGGAGACGAGGGTGTTGATCGAGTACTCGATCGACTGCCGGTACGCGGCGCGCACGGCGTCGGTGCCCTTCGCCCACACGGCGTCGCGTGGTCCGGCGCCCGCGGCCAGCGCCGTGTAGACCGAGCCGTCGCCTACCTTGTCCCAGTCGATCACCGGCGGGATGAACGGCCAGGGTGCGTGGCTGGAGACGGTGGCGATCTCCGCCATCACCGGCGGGTGGCCCGGCTTCGCGAGCTCCGAGCGTTGCAGTGCCGCGAGGGTGTACTGGTCGGGCACGGTGGCCCAGCCGAGGTCGGGGCCGTGGTAGGCGAGCTTCGGGAAGTCGTACACCTCTTCGTGGCCGTAGAACTTCCCCTCCGGCCAGTCACCGGTGGTGCCCGGCATGACGGCGACGGTGCGCCAGTTCGCGCGCTGGAAGGCACTGGTGAGGGTCAGGCGGTCGCTCGAGATGAGGGTGTCGTAGCGCTGCTGGTTGTCCACCCACAGGCCGGACAGGAACGTGGCGTGGGCGAGCCAGCTGGATCCGCCCGACGTCGACGAGGTGAGGAAGGCGCTGCGGGCGCTGAACCCGGCCGCCGCGAGCCTGCGGGTGCCGTCGTCGAGCACGGCGTCGACCTGCGGCGCGAGAGCAGGGTCCTCCACGGCGCTGCGCCCGTAGCTCTCGACGAAGGCGAACAGCACGTTCTTGCCGCGCAGCGCCGTCAGAAGCTGGTCGGGCGGGGTGTTCCGGAAGGGGTCGGCGGCCACCTGCTCGGCGAACGCCTGCTGGTCGAGCAGGCCCGCCCGCACCTCGACGGCATGGTCGTAGGCGAGGGCCGTGGCGCTCGTGCCGGCGAGCGGTACGCCCGGGACGATCTGCGTGCCGAGCAGGGCGCAAGTGATCCACGCTGCGGCGAACACCGTGACGGTGCGGGCTGCGATGATCTTGCGCCGCGCCACGAGCCCGGACAGGCGCAGCACGGCCGTCGTCATGAGGACGAGCAGGGCGACCGCGAGAACAACGGCTGCCGCCACGGTGCCGACCGCGCCGATCTCACCGAGCGAGCCCTTGACGAAGTCGAGCCCCGCGCCGACCAGTGGCCAGTCGATCACGGGGTTGAACGGCCGGGCGAGCACCGCGTTGAACCCCATGTCGATGATCTTCAGGATGGTCAGCAGGCCGAGGGCGACGCCGGCGAGCGCTGCTATCGGCCGCCGAACCCGCGCCGGCAGGACGAGGAGAAGAGCGACACCGACGAGTGCCTCCACCGGGATGCGCACGAACGAGCCGGGTGTGAGGCCACCGAGCTGGTTCGGGACGACGAGGGCGGCGAACACGAGCACGGCGGCCAGGCCGGTGAGTGCTCCCGCCACCGCCCGGCGGCCACCGCCGCGACGCCCGGCTGCTGGTGCCGCTTCCCCCTGGCGACTGCCGGCCTCGTCCGCTCCGCCGTCGTCGCGTACAGGAGACCCTGCGGGGTCGTCATCCGATGTCAGGTCGTCGGGCAATGAACTTTCCTTCTGTACACGTGTGGGTCAGACCGATTCGCGTCGCGGCTCCGGTACCTGGGGGACGTCGGCGTGACGCCACAGCCACACCACGTCCCGCCCGAAGGACCAGACCAGCGACGCCAGCGCAGACGCCACCACCACGATGGCGAGCGGGAGCAGCAGGACCTGGCTCGCGGCCACGACGAGGGCGATTCCCTGCCACGCGGCCACGGTCTTGGCGGAGTACCTCGTGGGCAGAGCCGACCGCATCCACGGCGCCATCCAGCTCGCCGCGACGAATGCATAGCGCATGACGCCGATGGCGAGCACCCACGGCCCCATGAGCGTGGCGACGTACACGCTCAGCACGAGGACGAGGAATGCATCGACCTCCATGTCGAAGCGGGCGCCCAGCGCGGAGACCGTACCGCTGCGCCGGGCGACCTGGCCGTCGACCGCGTCGAGAGCCAGTGCGACGGCAGCCAGGACGACGAGGAGCGCCACAGGCGTGTGGCTGCTCCGGAACAACGCATCCGCGACGATCGCGGTGACGGCCCCGACGAGCACCGCCCTCGTCAGTGTGACGAGATCGGCCGGACCGAGCCTGGTGGCCTCGGCCCGGCGAACTGCGCCGGTCAGGAGCCCGCATAGCCCCACGATGTACGCGAAACCGGCGGCCAGACCGGTCGGGCCGAGGCCGACGCACGCCGACAACGTGACGAGTAGAACGACATGCGCGCCTGCCGCCACGGCCTGCTGCTGGGTGGTCTGCGGCCGGGCTACGGTCGTCATCGAGCCTGTGTACACACCTCTCAGCACGGATCCCACGCGGTGGGGGTTCATCACCAATTGGAGGGATGCGTGGATCGCATAGCGCGCGCCTTTTGGCTTCGCGCCCCGGGCGAGGGTGAGATTCGCTCGATCGAGGTGCCCCCGCCCGGACCCGACGACGTGGAGGTCCGCACGTTGTACTCGGGGGTGAGTCGCGGCACCGAGACACTCGTGTTCCGCGGTGGTGTGCCGGAGAGCCAGTTCGCGGCGATGCGGGCCCCCTTCCAGGACGGTGAGTTCCCCGCGCCGGTCAAGTACGGCTATCTGAACGTGGGGATGGTCGAGCACGGGCCACCTGCACTGCTGGGTCGCACGGTGTTCTGTCTCTATCCCCATCAGACCCGATATGTGGTGCCCGCCGCCTCCGTGACCGCTGTACCCGACGACGTTCCACCCAAACGGGCAGTGCTCGCCGGCACGCTCGAGACCGCGGTGAACGCGCTGTGGGATGCGGCTCCTCTCGTCGGCGACCGGATCGCCGTCGTCGGGGCCGGGATGGTCGGCTGCAGCGTGGCCACGCTGCTCGGGCGCTTCCCGGGCGTCAGGGTCGAACTGGTCGACGTCGACCCCGCGCGTGCCGCCGTCGCCGAGGCACTCGGGGTCGGGTTCGCCACACCGGAGAAGGCTGCGGGGGACTGCGACCTGGTGGTGCACGCCAGCGCCACGGAGGCCGGGCTCACGCGGTCACTCGAACTGCTCGCCGACGAGGGCGAGGTCATCGAGATGAGCTGGTACGGCGACCGGCCGGTGCGCGTGCCGCTCGGTGAGTTCTTCCACCCACGCCGGCTGGTGATACGCAGCAGCCAGGTGGGGGCGGTCGCGCCCGCACGGCGTGCGCGCCGCAGCTTCGGAGACCGGCTCGAGCTGGCACTGCGCCTGCTCGCGGACCCGGTGTTCGACACGCTCGTCACGGACGAGAGGCCCTTCGAGGATCTGCCCCGGCTGATGTCCGGTCTTGCCGGCGGTGAACTCCCCGGGCTCTGCGTCCGTGTCGTCTATGAGCACGACTAGGCATTTCTGGGAGGTTCGGTCTTGTTCGGCATCACCGTTCGCGATCACGTCATGATCGCTCACAGCTTCCAGGGCGAGGTCTTCGGCCCTGCACAGCGCCTGCACGGCGCGACGTACGTGGTGGACGCAACCTTCCGCCGGCGCGATCTCGACGACGACAACATCGTCGTCGACATCGGGCTGGCCACCAACGAGCTCGGCGCGGTCCTGGCCGACCTGAACTACCGCAACCTCGACGACGAGCCCGCGTTCGCCGGCGTCAACACGTCCACGGAGTTCCTCGCCAAGGTCATCGCCGATCGGCTGGCCGAGCGGGTGCACGACGGCGCTCTGGGGGAGGGTGCCCGCGGCCTCGCCGGGATCAGCGTGGTGCTGCACGAGTCGCACGTCGCCTGGGCGAGCTACGAGCGATCGCTGTGACGACCGGGGGCCGCACGGCCCTGCGCCCCGTGCACGTCGTCGTTCCGAGTGACATCGACGACGTCGCCGTGCCGAGCGGTGGCAACGCCTACGACCGCCGCGTCTGCGGCGGCCTGCCGGCCGCGGGCTGGCAGGTGCAGGAGGTTGCCGTCGCCGGCGGGTGGCCCCGGCCCGACGATGCTGCGCGGGCGGCGCTGGCCCGCACTCTCTCCGCGGTGCCCGACGGCGCAGTCGTGCTCATCGACGGGCTCGTGGCCTGCGGCGTCCCGGACGTCGTCGTCCCGCAGGCCCGGCGGCTGGCGCTCGTCGTCCTGGTGCACCTGCCTCTCGGCGACGAGGTCGGGGCGGAACCCGCGTCGGCGGCGGAACTGGCTGCCCTCGAGCGGGAGACCCTGCACGCCGCGAGCGCCGTTGTCGCCACCAGCCCGTGGGCGGCCCGCCGGATCGTCGCGCAGCACGAGCTCCCCGCGGATCGGGTGCACGTGGCCGCCCCGGGCACGGATCCCGCGCCGCTCGCCCCGGGCACGGACAGCGCGAGCCGCCTGCTCTGCGTCGGGTCGGTCACGCCGACCAAGGGCCAGGACGTGCTCGTCGACGCCCTCGCCTCCGTCGCCGACCTGTCGTGGAGCTGCGACCTGGCCGGGCCGCTGCGCCGCGACCCGGCGTTCGTCGCTGCACTCCGCGGCGCCATCGACGGTCACGGGCTCGGTGAGCGGGTCCGGCTCACCGGCCCGCGCACCGGCACGGAGATCGCCACCGACTACGCCCGCGCCGACCTCCTGGTGCTGCCGTCCCGCGTCGAGTCCTACGGGATGGTCGTGACCGAGGCGCTCGCCCGGGGGATTCCCGTGCTCGCGGCGTCCACCGGAGGAGTGCCCGAGACCCTCGGCTGCGCCCCGGACGCATCAGTGCCGGGAATCCTGGTTACCCCCGACGACGTCCCGGCGCTCGCCGGTGCGCTGCGGCGATGGTTCGGCGAGCCGGCGCTGCGGGATGCATTACGCCGCTCCGCTCGTGAACGGCGAAGCACGCTCGACGGATGGGAGGTGACGTCACGATGTCTGGCCGTAGTGCTGGAGCAGCTGAGTGGGACGCGCGGCTGAGCGTTCCCGGATCACCCGTGTGCGCCCCCGACTGGCTGACGTTGCGCGAAGGCGCCGACGCCGACGCCCGTTCGTCCGAGCTGGTCGAGCGGCTCCGCTCCCACTTGGAGACCACCGTCGCGGCGGGTGGCGAGGCGATCATCACCGACCTCGGGTGTGGCACCGGCTCGATGGGCCGTTGGCTCGCTGGGCGCCTACCCGGTCCGCAGCTGTGGGTCCTGCGCGACCGCGACCCCGTGCTGCTCGCCCGCGCAGCCGCGGACATGCCGAGCGGGGCCGCAGACGGCGCTCCGGTCAGGGTGCGGACGCAGCAGGGCGACTTCACCGGCCTGCGGGCCGCGGAGCTCGCGGGGACGTCGCTCGTCACCACGTCCGCCGTGCTGGACCTGCTCACGTCCGAGGAGATGGACGCGCTCGCCGCCACGTGTGTCGAGGCCGGATGCCCCGCGCTGCTGACGCTCACTGTCATGGGGCGGGTCGAGTTCGTTCCGTCCGATCCGCTCGACGCCGAGTTCGCGGCTGCCTTCGACGCCCACCAACGGCGCTCGGAGGGCGGTAGGCGCCTGCTGGGGCCGGACGCGGGTCAGGCCGCCGTCGATGCCTTCGAGAAGCGGGGCGCCACCGTTGCGAGCCGGCTCAGCCCGTGGCGTCTGGGTGCCGGCCGAGCCGGTGGCGCCGAGCTGCTGGAGGAGTGGCTGCGGGGGTGGATCAGCGCTGCCTGCGAGCAGGAGCAGGGCCTCGTGCAGCACGCTGCGGCCTACCTGCGTCGCAGGCTCGACTCCTGCGCATCCGGTGAGCTGAGCGTCGAGGTCGGCCACGTCGACGTGCTCGCGATCCCGTCAGGCAGGTCGTGATGCACAAGCTCTGGCGATATCTGCGGGTGCTCGTCGGCGTCGGCATCCTGGCCGCTCTCGTCGTGCGCCTCGGCACCGCCTCCGTCCTCGACGGGCTGCGGTCGATCGGGCCCGGTGCGGTGCTCGCCGCGCTCGGGATCGGCCTGCTGACCACGGTGTTCAGCGCGTGGCGCTGGTGTCTGGTGGTGCGTGGTCTCGGCATGCGGCTGCCCTTGGCCACGGCGGTCGCGGACTGCTATCGGGCCGTGTTCCTCAACTCGGTGCTCCCCGCGGGTGTGCTCGGTGACGTCCACCGCGCGGTGAGCCACGGCCGCCAGTCGGGCGACGTCGGGCGTGGTGTCCGTGCGGTGGTGCTGGAACGGTCGGCCGGTCAGGTGGTTCTGCTCGTCGTCGGCGCCGGTGTGCTGCTCGCCCAGCCGACCCTGCTCGCGGCCGTGGTCGAACGCATGGCCCCTGGGTTCGGGCTCGTCGCGGGGCTGCTCGCTGCCCTCGCCGTCGTCGTCGTGCTCGGGATCTGCGCGGCGCGTGTGCCGCGAATCCGCGCAGCACTGCGCACAGCCCGCGCGGACACCCGCGCCGGACTGCTCTCCCGGGGCACCTTGCCCGGGGTGCTCCTGCTCTCGGCGGCGGCGCTGGTCGGCTACCTCGTGCTCTTCGTGGTCGCGGCCCGGGTTGCGGGATCCGAGGCCACGATCGGCCAGCTGCTTCCCCTGCTGATGGTGGCGCTGCTCGCCATGGCCCTGCCGCTCAACATCGGCGGCTGGGGGCCGCGGGAGGCCGTCAGCGCGGTCGCCTTCGGGGCAGTGGGGTTCACCGCCGCGCAAGGGCTCACCGTCGCGGTCGTGTACGGGGTGCTCAGCCTGATCGCGTGCCTTCCGGGCGTCGGAGTGCTGCTGCTGCGCGACCCGATCAGCAGGCGGCTCCGCCGGCGTGCGGAGGTGACTCCTGCCGCACCCGCAGGTGACACCTGTGCCGAAAAGGACGCCCAGCCGACTAATGTGGCGGGCGTGCTGATCCTTGTCCGGCACGGACAGACGGAGGCCAACGCTCGTGGGCTGCTCCTCGGCCGGGCCGATCCGCCGCTGAACGAATCCGGGTATCGCCAGGCGCAGGCACTGGCCGAGGCACTTCCCCGGGCCAGTCGCATCGTCTCCAGCCCGCTCCGGCGTGCGCGTGACACCGCCGCCGTGCTCGCAGGCACCGCGCCCGGCGCCACGGACGCCGGGGACGTGGAGGTCGACGCGCGGTGGATCGAGATGGACTACGGCGACCTGGACGGCCGGCCCGCCACTGCGCTCGACGAGCGGTCGTGGTGGACGTGGCGGCAGGACCCCGACTTCGTGCCTGCCGGTGGCGAGTCCCTCGCGGACGTCTGCACCCGGGTGCACGAGGCCTGCGCCGAACTGGCCGACGACGCCGCGAGCGGTGACGTGGTGGTGGTCAGCCACGTCTCCCCGATCAAGGCGGCCGTCACCTGGGCGCTGGGGGTGGGCGACGAGGTGGGCTGGCGGATGTTCCTCGGTGACGCCGCGATCTGCCGGATCGACACCAGCGGCCGGGTGCCGCTGCTGCTGGCCTTCAACGACCCGTGTCCCCTCGACAAGGGCGTGCGGGCCGAAAGCTGACGACTCAGCCCGCCGCTGTCCCGGCCTCGCGGGGCCGGGTCAGGCGGGCGTAGACGTCGCCGGAGCGGCCCAGCGGCCGGTAGCGCTCCAGCAGTTGCACCAGCCCGGCTGCGTCGAGCCAGCTGTCGCCTGCGAACCGCATGGTCTCGATCGGCGAGTAGTTGTACTCGTAGCCGCCTGCCGGTGCACCGAGCCGTTCGACGAGGTCCAGAGCGGTGAGGGCGGCGTCGTGCGCGGGCGGCAGGTACTCGAAGGACAGCGCGCGCAGCGGCCGCGTGAGGCCCGCCAGCACCTCCACCTCGAAGCCCTCGACATCGATCTTGCAGAAGGCCGGCTCGCCGTGCGCCGCGATGAGGTCGTCGAGGGTGGCGACGTCCACCTCGACGGAGCGGTCCCACTTCACCCAGGAGAAGCTCTGGTCGGCGGTGACCGACTCGATCCAGTCCGGTGACATCGACGAGACCGTCGGGGTGGCGGTGGAGATGCCCAGCCGTGCCCGTCCGGCCCGCGCGCCGACAGCCTCCGGCAGGATGGTGACCCTTCGGTCGCGGCCGAAGAAGAGACGCAGGACGCGCAGGCAGTCGGGCTGCGGCTCCACGGCGATCACCCGCGCTCCGAGCTTCCGCCACGCGCGCACCCGGCTCCCCACGTGGGCGCCGATGTCGAATCCGACGTCCCCCGGTCCGAGGAACTCGCTGTAGAACTGCACCATCCGTCGGTGCCTGCCCGGCACTCCGTGGTACATGGCCAGGGATCGCACGATCCCCCGAGCGCGGCGGAGCATGCGGTGACCCTACTCGGGGCCTGTTCGTCCAACGATCCAGAACCGCCTACCCCGCGACATATCCCCACACGGCGTCCGAGCCCGAGTGCCCGGCGAGAACCGTGAAGGTGATCGCGACCAGGCCCGAGACCGCGGACAGTGCCCCGACGAGCCGGATGCCCGAGCCACTCGGCCGGCGGCTGAGCGCGGCCACCACGATCGCGAGCACCGCGAACGGCCACGCCGCCACCATCGTGAACAGACCGAACTGCCCATGCTGTGCGATCACCGGCGCGAACTCCGCGGTGACGTCGATCGCTGCCTCGAGCTGGTCGCCGGCAAGCTTCGCCAACGTCGCCGCCACGGCTCCCGCCAGCGCTCCGGCTGCGACGAGCAGCCCGTACGGCCGGATCCACGCGGGTCGCACCGCGAGGCAGACGGCGCCGAGCGCGGCGAGCGGGATGAGGACCACCACGGCGTGGACGAGGAGCGGATGCGCGGGGACGCCTGCGATGGTGATGAGCACGGCAGCATGGTGGACCATCGCGGCCGATCAGGGGAGGCGACGCGTCAGATCGTGACGACGACCTTTCCGCGGGCGCGACCATCGGTCATGTACCGGATGGCTGCGGCGGTCTCGTGGAGCGGGTACGTCCTGTCCACAACTGGTGTCACCGCCCCGGACTCGATGAGCTCGGTGAGAACGATCAGGTCCTTCGCGTTCTCCGCAGCCATGAAGGTGCCGAGCTTCTGACCGACGAACGGCGACAGCAGGAGGGCTCGGAGCTGACGGTCGGTGCCTCCGAGCCACCGGCCGCCCGTCTCGGACCCGACGATCACGAGCGTCCCCCGATGGGTGAGGGCATGCCGGAGATGCGAGAGCGACCGGTGCCCTCCGGTGTCGAGGATGACGTCGTAGCGCTGCCCGTCGTCCGCGATGTCGGCTCGGGTGTAGTCGATGACGTGGTCCGCGCCGATGGACTGCACCATGTCGGTCTTCGCCGTGCTGCACACGCCGGTGACCTCCGCCCCGAAGGCCTTGGCGAGCTGCACGGCGAACGACCCGACACCTCCGGACGCGCCGATGACCAGCACCTTCTGTCCGGGCTGGGCCCGTCCGTGGTCGCGCAGACCCTGTAGGGCGGTGAGGGCCGAGACGGGGACGGCAGCCGCCTGCGCGAAGGTGAGGTTCGTCGGCTTGGGTGCGAGCAGGTCCTGCCTGGCCGAGGCGTATTCGGCGAACGTGCCGTTGCCGATGCCGAACACCTCGTCGCCCGGCCGCAGCCCGGTCACACGCTCGCCGACCGCTTCGACGCGGCCCGCGACCTCCCGCCCACGCACGCGGGTTCTCGGTGTCCGGACTCCGTATCCCGCGAAGCGCACCGGGTAGGGCAGGCCGGTCGTGAGGTGCCAGACGCCCCGGTCCACACCTGCGGCGTGCACGCGGAGCAGAACCTCGTCGTCCCCGATCTCCGGCCGGTCGATCTCCTCGAGCCGCAGGACGTCCTCGGCCTCGCCGTACGTGTCCTGAACCATCGCCCGCATCGCGCTCGCCCTGGCCGTCACGTCCCGGGGCGGCGTCGGTGAGCCGGCCGGTTCGGTTGCCATCACATACCCCCTCGGTCTCGACTTACGGCGTAAGTATTACACTTACGTCGTAAGTCTGGTCAAGACGAAAGGTGCGAAGTGGGCGAACCGTCATCCAGGGCCTCCTTGGACCGGGCCCGGGTGGTGCAGGCCGCCATCGCCTTCGCCGACGAGAACGGGCTCACGTCACTCACCATGCGAAAGCTCGGTGTGAAGCTCGGGGTCGAGGCGATGTCGCTGTACAACCACGTGGCCAACAAGGACGACCTGCTCGACGGCATGGTCGACAGCGTCTTCGGCGAGATCGAGCTGCCGTCCGGCACCGAATGGCGCACGGCCATGCGCATGCGGGCGATCTCGGCCAGAGAGGTCTTGTCGCGGCACCCGTGGGCGACCGGGTTGATGGCGTCGCGAAAGTCGCCCGGTCCGGCCACGCTGAGCCACCACGACGCGGTGATCGGCACGTTGCGCCGGGCCGGCTTCTCGATCGTGATGGCCGCCCACACGTTCTCCGCCCTGGACAGCTACATCTACGGCTTCGCCCTGCAGGAGACGAGCCTGCCGTTCGACACGGCGGAGGAGACGACGGATGTCGCGCAGCTGATCCTCGCGCGTCTCTCCGCCGAGGAGCATCCCCACCTCACGGAGATGACCGTCGAGCACGTCCTTCGGCCCGGCTACGACTACGGCGACGAGTTCGAGTTCGGGCTCGACCTTCTCCTCGACGCCCTGGACCGGGCTCGGCGCCCGACCTGACCTCCGGACTGCCGCCGGTCCGGTGCCCACCGCGACCAGGGCGAGTGGTCAGTCCCGGGCCGGTGGCTCACCTGCGCGTTCGAGCCCGGCGGGCCGCCGGTTCCGCATCGCGCGGTTGCCCTCCTGACGGGCGGACGGCCGTCGTCCGGGCCGGCCTGCGGGCTCGGAGCCCATCTCGCCCCGCTCCCGTGCGATCTCCTGCCGCAGCGCGGTAAGGATCCGCTCGACACTGCCGCCGTCGCCGAACAGCTTGTGCATGTTGTCCCGCTGACGGAACCGCAGAGGGTCGGGCGTGCCGCCGACGAACTTCTCGGCCAGCTCGCGCACCTCCTCCACGGTGTGCGCCCTGTGCACGCCCCTGACGACCTGCTTGCCGATGGCGTTGAAGGGACGGTGCCCCTCGCGCTCGAAGAAGATCACCGGCTTGTCGAAGAGCTGATACTCCACCAGCATCGACAACCCGTCGGTCACCATGACGTCGGAAGCGGCGAGGGTCGGGGCGTAGTCCGCCTCGGACAGCACCGCGGTGTTGGGCAGTGCGGTCCACTCCCGCATCCAGGCGTCGAACTCGGAGCGGCTGACGGGGGAGGCGTCCGAGTCGAAGAACGGCAGCAGCGCCGGGTGTGGCATGAACACGAACTGCGTGTCGGCGCAGTGCTTGGCCCACGCGAGCATGTCGTCGCGCATGAGGTGGAAAGCGCCGAAATCCGTCCAGCCCTGCGCGATGGTGTGGTGCGCGGACCAGACGATGCGGCCGGGCCGAGCGACGCCGCCCGCCGTGCCGTACACGGGCCAGTCCGGCGGTGCTGTCCGCAGGTGGTCGGCCTTGGGGTGGCCGACCACGCGGAACTGCGCCCCGCCGCGCGCCCCGTCGCGGACGGCCGTCTCGAGCATCATCTCGTTGGTGCAGAAGACCAGCCAGGCCGCGCGGTGGTACCCGCTGTCGACGGCGGTGTTGGATTCCCGGTGGTCCGGGACGTTGACGACGATGTTCATCGTCTCGTAGGGGACGAGGCAGGTGCGAGCGAAGCCGAGCCGCTCGGTGCCCAGCTCGTCGGGGATGTCGGCGTCCCACTGGGACTGCCGGAAGATCACGTCGGGGTCGATCGCCTTGATCAGCCGGAGGACGTCACGAGGGGCGCCGTCGGCGAAGCGGAGATGAGGCACGCCCCGAGAGGTGAGGCCGCGGTGCACGTCCTCCTCGCCCACCAGTCCGTCCGATCCGGCGAACCGGCGGGGGATGGACGCGACGATCGGCTCGAAGTCCTTGCTGGCGGCCATCGCTTCGACGAGCGCGTGGTAGGAGTCCCAGGCGCCGAAGACGTGCACGAGGAACAGCACGCGGGTGGGCCTGCGCCGGAAGGCGGTGCGGCGGGCGGCGACGTCGACGGAGTCGCGCAGCTCGACGACCCCTTCCCGGGACTCGCCGACCGCCGCGAGCACCTGCGCGAGCCGGGACTGCACATCCCCGGTGTCGTTGCGGTGGGCGTGCAGCTCGGCGTCGATGGCCCCGAGGTGCCGTTCGAGCGCATCCATCCGGGGTGGCAGGTCCTTCGCCCAGCGTAGGAGGGCGCGGGCCGTAGCGATCCTGGCCCGGAGGACTTCGCTCCGCTTCCGTACGCCCATCGTCGCCCCTGTTCGCGTTCGGCGTTCGCCGTCGTCGTGCGGGGCCGTCCTGTCCGTACGTCCGGCGAGGCGAGAGGCCATCACCGGGCATTCGGACGATGAACGGCAAGAGCCCGTCTCCTGGCCCACAGGTGACGAGCACGTGAAACCGTGTCACTACGGTACGGGGGACGTGATGCACGCATCGGACGGGACGGCCCATACGGATCGACCCGGATGCGCCACCGGGGCCCCGCATCGCCGCACTCGATCACCCGGCGGCGGTCGTCGAGCCGTCAAGCAGCCTCGTGACCTGCGGAAACCCTTCGGGCATCGCCCTGCATGCCGTCACCGGTCTCGACCGCCGTTCCGGCGCTCGACGCGTTCGACCGGCTTGCCCTCCTGCGCGGGCTGAAGATCGTCTTGAGCGCGCGCACGGGCAGTGGCCCCGCGAGCCAGGCGCGTGATGTCGGATGCGTGTTCGGTCAGGAGAGCGTGCGGCACCGGAGTGGGCGGCTCTGCGCAGCGACCGACTACGACCTGCTCACCAGCACCGTCGTCGGGCGTTGACCATCCACCCGAAGGTGTGGTCGGCCTTGCGGTCCGGCGGCCGGGCGAGTCAGGCGCGCGGGCGCCAGCGCCACCGCCCGCCCTCGTCGTGGGCCTCCCAGGCGACCGGTTCCCCGGCCGGGGCGAGGAGGTCGGTGAGCCAGAACGTGGCGTCGGGGTCCCAACCGGCGACGACCGTCGCGCCGCCCTCGACCTCCAGGGCCCGCCCGGGCGTGACGAGGTAGGCCGCGACGCTCAGGTGAACCGCATCGTGGTCGGCGGCGACGGCCTGCCAATCGGGAACGAACCACCGGACCGCCCGTCCGGTGGTGTGCCACCAGTCGTGGCGGCGCGACCGGGACACCTCCAGCGGATACCGGTTGACCAGGTCCACCCAGGCCTGCGGCCCGGACACCTCGTACACCCGTGGGGTGCGGACGGGCCGCAGCGGCCGTACGAGAGCCTGCGACCACCCCATCTCGTCCTCGACCAGCATCAGCTGCGTGGCGCCGAGGTCGGGCAGGGCGCGTGAGGTCGCAACGACACGCCCTTCCGCCGGTGTGGACCACCACGGCCCGCTGGCGGACGCCGCCGGGTCGGCGGGCCACTCCTGCGCTCTGCGCTCGGCCTCCATCGTCTCCCGCCGCCATTCCCGAAGACCCTCGGCTGCGCCGGTGATCCGCGGCGGGTTCGTCGCGTACTGGCCCGTCCACTGGACGTGCGCCTGAGCGTTCTCGGCGAGAGGCGATGCCCACCACCGCCACGTCGGCGACTCGACCACCGCCTGGGCCACCGGACGCAGTGCGGCGACGACGACCGGGTCGGCGAGCAGGACGTCCGCCTCGTCGGGTGGCTGCCAGTACCGGGCGTGAGCCACCGCGTCGGCGAGGCACGTGAGCAGGGTGTGCTCGTCGAGGTCCGTCACCGCCGTGTCCGCCACGGCGTCGACCAGCCGCCGCCGGGCCTCGTCGGAGGGGAACCAGGCGGCCTCGTGGTACAGCCGCCGCAGGCCGTCGTGGTTCGCGCACGCCACCTCGGCGCAGAACCGGCGACCGCGCGGCCCCGACAGCACGGCTTCCACGTCGTCCACCCGGCGAGGGTAGTGATGCCGCCGCGGCGTCTCAGGGACCGGCATGGATGTGGGCTGCCCACACCGACGGCGCCAGGGGCTGGGCCGCTCGCAGCTCGCGCACCACGGCGTGCAGTGCCTCTGCCGGGGATTCGCCTCGGTGGTGCCGGTCGTAGAAGCCGTGCGTGAGCCGGGCGGCCGTGGCGTCGAGCACGGGCCAGAGCGTGCCGACGACGTGGCGGTAGCCGGCCAGCTGGAACGCGGAGGCGATGTGGATGGCCTCGTCGGCCAGCTGCGCGCTCCCGCGTGCGGTGGAGCATGCCGACAGGAAGGCCAGCTCGGCGTCCTGCAGCCGGAGCTTGCTGATGTCACGTACGGCGAGGGAGCGGTCGTACAGCAACAGCCGGCTGTCGGACGGGCTGAGCGGATCGCTGACCGCGTGGCAGGCGAAATGGGCCCATCCGCAGTCGGCCAGGGCGGAGAGCACCGCGTCGTACCGGGCTTCGGCGTCCACGAGGTGGACGGCTCGCCCCGGCTCGCGCACCAGGGAACCGGCCTCGGAGACGGTGGCGGGTAACGACTGCTGGTCCGGGGTCTCGGCCAGGGCGACCGCGAGAAGCGCGGGATCGGTCGCCGCGGGCCGGGAGCGGGCGTGCAGCAGCGCCCGCAGGGTCGGCGTGTAGGACGACACCACCCGGTCCAGCACGGCGCGCCCGTGGCCGTCGTGGTGGCCTGCCGCATGCAGCGGCAGGAAGTTCAGCATCCCCGTCGGGGACCACCAGACACGTGGCCACGGCGCACCCGCCCGAGGGCTGCCGGTGCACCCGAGCGCGTCGAGCACCGGTCCCGCGATGACGTCCCACAGCCACGCGAGCGTCTCGCGCACGACCGCCTGTCCCTCCATCCGCTGGACGAGGTCACCGGTCTCCACCAGTTCCAACGCCTGCAGGAAGGCGCCCGCCCTGTCTGCGACGTCCGATGCGCTGAGCGAAGGCAGTGCAACCACCCGCACCCCGCCGGGCGTCGCCACGAGGGCGTCGCACCGGAACTCGCTGACGTTCACCGTGATCACTGGGCCGAGCCGCGCGGCCGGAAGAAGGCCGCCGATCGAGGGTGGCGCGCCGAACAGCTCGAAGCCCGGGACAGCGCGGACCCGGCGCAGCGTGGCGTCCCACCGCCCGGACAACGCGTGCCGGGTGTCGAGCACGGCGGCCGGGTCCTCCTCGGCCGACAGCGGCTGGCCCACCGCATCCAGCTCCTGGATGAGCTGCTGTACCTCGACTGCCAGCTCGGGCGCGGTGGCGTGCAGGTCCGTGAGCTCCGTGCGGGACTCGAGGGCGTAGGTCAACAGCACGCCACGTCCCTGCTCGAGAGCGGTCATCGCGCCCGCGGCGTCGCCCGCCTGCACCGCACACGCCGCCGCGTCGACGTGCACGCCGTCGATCCCGGCGAGCTGGTGCTCGGCGTCGGCGCGCGTCAGGTTCCGGGGCGCCACGCGGGGGAGAAGACGGACGCCCTCGGTGAACGCCGCGGCGGCATCGTCCCAGTGCGACAGCGCGGCGGCGATCCGACCCCAGACGCGGCAGGCGCGGAGCCGGTTCGATGGCGAGCTCGTGGGCAGACGGGCAGCGATCTCCGCGACCCGGCTCGCCTCCCGCAGCCGTGACCTGCTCGGTCTGCCGACCGCCGCCAGCGCGATGGCCAGGTTGAGCAGCCGGGGACCGCGTCCAGGATGGTCGTCGGGAGTGGCGGCGACGGCCTCACGCGCGGCCCGAACCGCGTCTCGTCCCGCACGCCGGCTCCCGGAGACCTCGACGAGCTTGAAGAGCGATGCGGCGAGATTGCTCAGCCGCATGCCCCGGTGCGAGTGGCCGGGTGGTGCGAGCTCGACGGCCCTGCGCTCCAGGGCGATGGCCTCGTCGAGGGCCGATCGCTCGCCGGTGCGCTCGAACTCGCGGGCGAACGCCATGGCGAGGTTCGCCAGCCGGATCCCGAGCGCGGGGTGGTCGGGCGCCGTGGCCGCGACGACCGTGCGACCGGTCTCGATCGCCTCGTCGAGGCTCCCCACTTCGCGGGTTCGGTTGTAGTGCTCCACGAGCTGCACGAGGAGGTTGCCGCGCAGCCCGAGCACGGCCTGGTGATCGGCCGGAAGCGCGAGCAGCGCCTCCCGGCCCGCCGCGATCGCCGCCTCCAACGTGTCGAGGTCGGCGGAATGGGAGTACCGGGCCCGCAACGCGGCGGCCAGATTCATGAGGCGCATGCCCCGGGAGACCGGAGCGTCGGCCACGCGCACGGCGGCGCGCAGGGTGGCGATCGACTCGTCCAGCTCGGAGGTGCCGCCGAACCGGTTGTGGTGCATGCGCAGGACCTCGCCCAGCGCGCCGACCATGCGCGCGTGTTCGTCCGGGTAGTCCGCGAGCGCCCGTCGGGCGAGGGGCAGCGCTTCGTCGAACTGCTCGTCGAGACCGAGCAGCTGGGCCAGGTGGGCCAATCGCTCGCCCTGTCCGTCGGGCGTGCTGTGCCCGGCGGCGACTGCCCGGCGGGCGGCGTCGATCGCGTCGGACAGGCCGATTCCGGTGCGTTCGTAGCGCAGCCGCCGGGCGGCCGCAAGGTTGTTCCAGCTCGACGGTATGGCCTCCGGAGGCTCCCCGGCGTCGATCACGGCGCGGGCCGCTGCCTCCGCGCGCTCCGCAGTACCGGGCTCTGCGTCGGCCGCCGCCAGGTGCAGCATGGAGAGGCTGTACAGGTAGCGGGTGTGTGCGCGGGCCGAAGGGGCGAGCTCGGCATCCTGCAGCGCGTTCTGCAGGATCTTCGCCGCCTCCGCCAGCGGCTTTCGCTCGCCGGTGATCGAGGATCGCGTCCCGAGAAGGGACGCCAGGTCGACGGAGCGGTCATGGCGGTCGGGAGAGGGCTCGGTCACCGCGAGCAGACGCCGATGGACGTCGATGGCCTCGTCGACGATGCCGAGTTCGGGTCGCCAGTCGCACCACTGCCGGAGCATCCGGGCCAGATCGGCCAGCCACATGGGCAGCAGCGCTCGGTTGACCGGTTCGGCCGCGATCGACCCGCGCAACGCGGTCATCGCGCGGTCGAGCATCTCCCGGTTCTCGGCCCGGTCCAAGGGGTGCTCGGTGTCGTCGGGTCCGGGCTCGTCGGCGACCGGGGGCTCGAACAGAGCCATGCCGTCCAGGATTCGAGATCTCTCCGCCGCAGACGGAGCCGCCGCTGCCAGCTCTCCGGTCGCTTCGACGAGCCGGGCGCGGACTCCGTCGTCGCTGCCTCTCGCCCACTGACGGAGGAGGGCGGCGGCGCGCATCGCGAGACACATGTAGTGGTCGGGATCATCCGGGCCCGACGCGGCGGCCGTCTCCTCCGCCACGGCGGAGGCGAGGTCGAAATCCTCGTCGTCGAGCGGGGCGACGGCGTCGAGCAGCAGTGTGTTGCGCAGCGTCGACAGCGCGGTCTGGCGCGCGTGCTCGGCCGGGGGCAGCCCGCGGATGGCGTCGCAGAGGAGCCGGACGGCCTCGCTGGTCGCCGCGGGGTCGCCACCGAGGGCGAGCGCCAGCCCCAGGTGGGCCGTCCGCACCAGGTGGCGGGGATCGTCAGGCGTGCTGGCGAGAAGCGCCTCGCGGGCCGTTGCCACCACCTCGGCGGCGAAGCCGGCATCCGCGCCGCGATCGGACTGCAGGAGCCCGGCTCCCACGACAAGGAGGCCGACGGCGACGTCCATCACCTCGTCCCGGTCCGCGGGTTCGGCGTCACGGAGAGCCGGCTGGAGCACGTCCACCGCCTCGAGCAGGGGAGCCGGGTCCTCGCTCCGCTCCGCCGTCAGCACCAGGCCCCGCGCCAGCAGGACTAGCTGCGGCACGAGGTCCGGGCCGGTCGCGGGGAAGAGGCGGCACGCCTCTCGCGAGGCCTCGACCGCGCGCTCCAGATCGCCGCTGTCGCCTCCGGCCTCGTGGCGGCGGTAGAGGACCTCGCCCAGCAGCGACAGGTAGGCAAACCGCTGCGGGTCGTCGCCGGAGCTCGCCATGACTGCGGCGTCCAGGATCTGCACCGCCGGGTCGTAGAACACGGGCCGGTTGAGCTCGGCCGCGAGCGAGGCGAGCGCGAAACCGCAGTCGAAACAGCGCCCGGCCTCGCCCGTCTCCGGGCTCCGGTGGATGTCGATCTGTTCGGTCAGCTGGGCGGGAAGTAGCGACCGGTCCACGAAGTACAGCGGCGTCAGCAACAGCTCGGCGATCTCGCCTGACCGGCGGCCCGGCTCGCCCATCGCCGACCAGCGGTTCCAGTGCACCATTCCGGCGAGGTACTGCAGGTGCATGTCGGGACCACCCGGGGTCCCGATGAGGTCCAGCAGCCGGTCGGCATCCGCGAGCGCCTCGGGGTCGGTCACAGCCGTGGCGTCACCGGCCGCCGAGGCGTTGACCCGGGCGGTCGCGCGCCGCATGACGTCGTCGCGAGCGACCGCGTCCTCGTGATCCACAGCGCCGATGCTGCCAGGATGATCCGGATGAATGCGGACGATCACCTCGCGGCCTTCTGCAGGACGCTGCCTCAGCTACGGGCAGCGGCCGGTCGGCAGGGTCTCTCCGACGAGCTCGCCGCCGTCCTCGCCGACGTGCGGACGGGTTCGCCCATCGCGGATCTGCTGCCACGCCTCGGGATCCCGGCCGACGCCCTGCGCGGGGGCTACCAGTCGGTGCCCGGGCTCCGCGGGCGGCCGACCGGCGAGGTCTACGCCTGCCCATGGGACGCGTGCGACCGGGCTGTGCGGCGGCAACCGGGAGGACCCGTCCCGGACGAACGGTGCTGGGTGCTCGACGAACCCCTGCGCCCGGGTCGCGCATGACGTCCTTCTTCGGGGAGCTGGGCAAAAAGCTCGCCGAGAAGTGGATCTCGCTGCTGCTGTTGCCCAGCCTCCTGCTGGCCGCGGTCGCCGGCGTTGCCGCTGCGCTGGGCCAGTCGTCGGCGCTGGACGCCCGCCTGCTCGCCACCACTGTGGACACCTGGTTGCGGGCTCTCGGCGCGCTCCCCGTGGCGTCCCAGGTTCTCCTCCTGGGCGTGCTGCTTCTCGTGTGCAGCGGAATCGGGCTGACCGTCCGTGCGCTCTCGGGCCTGACCCAACGGCTGTGGCTGGGCGCGTGGGGACGCCCGGCGCGGCTCGTGAGCGATCGGCTCGTGGAACGGCGCCGGAGGCGATGGGACTCCGCTGACGCCGCCGCGTGGACAGCGGATCAGGAGGCCGCCGTCGAGCAGTTCCACAGCAGCGCGGCCCGTCGCAACGCGATCTCCTTGTCCCGGCCCTCCCGCCCCACGTGGATGGGCGACCAGCTCGCCGCTGTCGAGGCCCGTGTGCATCACCAGTACGGCGCCGACCTCGAATCGTGGTGGCCGCGGCTCTGGCTCGTCGTCGACGACTCGACGAGGAGCGAGCTGAGGGCGGCGCGGTCGGTGTTCGACGCCGCCGCTCTGCACGCCAGCTGGGCCGTGGGCTACCTCGTCGTCGCCGCCTTCTGGTGGCCGTCGGCCGTGATCGCGGTCGGCGTGTGGACCACGGGCTGGTTCCGCGGCCGCGCTGCCGTGCAGACCTACGCCACGCTGATCGAATCCGCCGTCGACGTGAACAAGAGTGCCCTCGCCCGTCGCCTCGAGCTGCTGGCGGACGAGGAGAGCTTCGGCAGCCCAGTGGGGCACCGGGTCACCGACGTCTTCCGGAAGGCGACCTGACCCACCGTGCCGCCCGGCCGTCGTGGTGCTGCGCGGTGTTCATTTGACGGACCGTGATCTTTCCGCAAGGGTCCTGCCGCACCCTGCGTCCGCTGGGCGATGGTCCGATGCCTGGAGGTCCGCGGTTCCCCGCAGTCTGATCGTCGCGTCATGGGTCGTCGGCATCGCCGGGATCGCGGTGGCCGTGGCGCTCGCCCCGTACGACCTGTCGAGCAGAGCGCTCGTGGTCGCCATGGCCTGCTCCCCGCTGATGACCACCCTCGCCGCGTCCGTCCGGAGCACCCGAGCGGGCGGCGTCGCGATCGTCGTCGCAGGCATCGTCATCGTCGGCGTGGGCGTCGCGACCACGGTCAGCACCGACGCGCTGCACCTGTTCCGCCTGGACTTCCCGTTCACACAGGTGGCCATGAACGCGGCGACGGTGCTGGCCCCCCTCGGGCTGGTGGTGGTCGGCGGCGTCCTGGTCGTGGCCGGGCTGGCTGCTCTGCTCCGGGACCGGTTGCTCGGCGCCATAGCCGCGGCGATCACGGTCGTCACTGCCCTGCTGTACGCGATCGCGCTGCTCGGACTCGCCGTCCAGCCCCTGGCGTACCGCGGCGGAAGCGTCCAGAACGCCCCTATCGTGGCGGCGGCCGTCGTCGGCGTGGCCGCATTGCTGCTGGTGGTCGTCGCCACCCGGTGGTGGTCTCTCCCGGCCCGCACGAACGGTCCGCGCCCGGCAGCGCCCGCACTGGCGTCCGCCTCCGGCCGGCGAGTGGCCCGGTGGATCCTCGTAGGTGCGATCGTCCTGGTGGGGGCGGGTGCCGGCTGGGCCGGGTACTCGCAGTTGGGCGACCGCCTGGAGCTCGCGGAGCTGTTCCCCGACCCGGCGCTCGCCGCCTGCGTCCGCTCAGCAGTCGACGATATGGGCAGCGATCGCGTGTCGGAGCGCGAGCTGAACAGCGTCTTCCACCTGGCGTGCAACGGCGACCTTCCACGGGGCGGGCGGATAACGACCCTGGACGGGCTCGCCCACCTGCCGAACCTGGTGGACCTTGACCTGTCGGGCAACGACGTCGGCGAGCTGTCCGGCCTGGCGCAGGCGCCACAGCTGACGCGTCTGACACTGACGAACAACGCCGTTCGCGACCTGGGCCCACTGGCCGGCCTGACCTCGCTGCAGGACCTGGGCCTGTCCGGCAACGAGGTGACCGACCTCGCCCCGCTCGCAGGACTGACCCAGCTCCGGTTTCTCGGGCTGTCGCGAAACGCCGTCACCGACCTCGGGCCGCTGGCGCCACTGGCCGCCCTCACCGAACTCGACGTCAGCAACAACCAGGTCGCCGACGTCACCCCGCTCGCAGCGTTGTCCCAGCTCGACAAGCTGAGGTTGGGGCGCGACCTCATCACCGATCCGAGCGCGCTTCAGGCGCTGCCGGCCCTCACCACATTGGACGTGTCCGGCAACCGGATCCGTGACGCGGCCACGCTGGCCGGATGCCGAGCCGTCGAGGAGCTGTCGATCGGTGGCAACCCCCTGACCGACGTCGGCCCACTCCGGGACATGCCAGCGCTGAAGGGTGTCGACCTGTCGGAGAGCGATTCCACCCGGCTCGCAGGAATCGAGGCCCTGCGCGCGAAGGGGATATTCGTCGGCGGCCTCGCGTGACAGCTCGAGGGCATCGCGTATCGCTGACCTATGGAATTTCGAAAATGCTCTGGAAAAGGGCGGGTCGGTACGGTCACAGCGCCAACACACAGCGCTGCAATCCAGGATAGCTGTGATCCGGATCATGGCATGCGGTGGCAAGTCGTCTGGCAGGGTGGCCGGGTGCCGCCCGCCGGAGCAGGTATCGCGCAGCGATCACTCGCTGAACACGCCACGATACGCAATGGCAGCGGCCACGGTGATTGTCGACTGCCGCTCCTATCCCGGCGGGAGCGAGCGCTGGACATGAGGAAGGGCCCCGCGTGAGCTCGCAGCGCATTCACAAGGGCGAGCCGCAGCGCCCGGTCGCCCCGGCTCCGGCACTACGGCGGACAGGACCTGGCGGGTTGGCGAGTCTCGTGTTGCACCTGCAACGCACCGCCGGTAACGCCGCTGTCACCAGCTCATTGTCGGGCGGCGGAACGCTGACCCCGTCGAATCCGGCCGTGGCGGCAGCAGGAGAGGCTGCGCGGGGCCGCCGCCGGCGGCCTCAGGCGGAGACTGCGGGGCAGGCGGCGCAAGATCGGCGCCGATCGCCTCAGGAGAAGTTCACCGGCGCGATAGGTGCGCAGGACTGGGCGGAGGTCGCGCAACTGCTCTCCGACATCGCACCGGTTGAAGGTGACGCCTCGTCCTGGCTGCTGGGGCATCCGTGGATGTTCGATGCGCTCGATGCGCTCACGGCCGACCAACTGCGCTACGTCGACGACGCGACCCGCCGGCTGGACCTCGACGTGTCCCTCCCGCGTGAGGCGATCACGGTGGTGCTGATGGGGAAGGGCGTGTTCGACGAACAGGCCGAGCCCGGCAGGGGCTACGGCGAGGTTTCGGTGCAGCGGGAAGGACTGGTCCAGGACGGCAGGAGAGCGAGGGACGGTCGCTACAGGTACGGGTTCCAAGTCGCCTTCCAGCCGAGCGACGCGGTGGACGCCGAGGAGATCGCCTTCATCCAGACCGTCCAGGTGATCGACTCCGATACAAAGGCCAACCTGAGCCCGAACAGCGAGACGCGGATGATCCGGGATCGCACCAAGATCGACCGCTTGAATGGCAAGGAGCAGGGCTGGTACGGCATGAAGGACGACGAGAGCGGCCAGGCCAACTTCACCCCGTGGGTGCGCGGCAGCACGGCGCCGGCTTCGATGTACGACTATCCGTCGTGGACTCAGCCCAGCTGTGAATGGTCGTTCGAGACGTCAGTGGTCTGCCGTAAAGGCGCTGATGCAGGGAAGGTCTATGCGGTGATCCATTGGGGCTTCACCGTGGCCGCTGACCTCAAGATCACCCCCAAGCCGCATCAGATCTTCAACAAGCCCAGCAGAGCGTTCGGCTCGGCCATCAACGCCTGGAACAGCCAGATCAAATTGTCAGCGGGAAGCCGCAACGCACCTGGTCAGAAACCGCTGCCGGAGCTGCGATGAACCAACTCGAGCGGCTGCTCGCCGACGCTCGAGTCGGCGTACTCGCCGGAGAGTCCTCTGCCTTCCACGAGGCGCGCTTCGACAGCGCGCAAGATCGTGAGACGGCCACTGGACTGCTTGCGGCCAGTCCAGGTCCGACCGCGCTGTTGCTGCTGCTCGCGCTGCGCCGCGAGGCACCGGAGGCCTACGCGGCCGTGCCGGCGTCGGCCCGTGCCGAGACGCTCGCGTCGGCGCTGCGCGAGTATGCCGTGCTCAACGACTTCGGCTACCTCGACGAGGACGGCAACAGCTTCGATCGGGAGGCCGCCCGAGCGCTCCTCGAACTCGGCACCGACGCCGTCCCGGCGCTGCGGCCGTTGCTGGACGACCTTCAACCCGGCCCTCTCGCCGGGTCCGAGGAGTCGACCATCGCCTACGTACTCGGGCTGCGCCGCGCCGACTTCGCCTACAACTATCTCGCCCGAATCCTCGGCTGCCGGCCCGAATTCGACCCCGATCCGGTGATCCGCGACGACCATCTGACCGCGATGCGCTCCCACCTCGACGCGGAGCGCCGCTGAGTCCGGCACGCATGCGGGCGGACCGACGAGCCGCAACCGCGTGTCAGCTGACGGGCGCGCCGAACCACGTGGGCAGATGGCTGTGCAGATCCTGCTGGTCCTCACCGACCCACGCCACGTGGCCGTCCGGCCGCAACAGCGCCGCGGGCACGTCCAGCTCCTCGCTGAGGTCGACGACGTGGTCGACTCGATCTGCCCACCCCGCCACAGACAGCCGCCCGGTCTGGTCGAGCAGCAGTCCGCGGCCACCGTGCGTCAGCTCGTAGAGGCGCCCCCGCTTCAGCCCCACGTCCCGCATGCGCCGGCCGAGCAGGTGGTGACCCTCGCCGAAGTCGTAGCGGACCCCGATCGCGGTGAGCTTCTCGATCAGGTGCCGGTTCACCTGTTCGAAGTCCATCAGTTCCGACAACAGCCTGCGCACCGCCTGCGGACCCGGCTCTGGGGACAGCAGCTCCATCTGCGCGCGGGTGTTGTTCAGTACGTCGGCGGCCACTGGATGCCGTTCGGTGTGGTAGCTGTCCAGCAGCCCCTCCGGCGCCCAGCCGCCGACCTCGGCGGCCAGTTTCCAGCCGAGGTTGAACGCGTCCTGGATGCCGAGGTTGAGGCCCTGGCCGCCGGTCGGCGGATGGGTGTGCGCCGCGTCGCCGGCCAGCAGCACCCGGCCGACCCGGTAGCGCTCGGCTTGCCGGGTGGCGTCGCCGAAGCGGGAGAGCCAGCGCGGCGAGTGCACGCCGAAGTCGGTGCCGGCGAACACCCGCAGCTGATGCTTGAACTCCTCGAGGGTCGGCGTGACCGAGCGGTCCTCGGCCACCCCCTCGGCGGGCACGACGACGCGATACACCCCGTCCCCGGACGTCCCGAGGCCGAACCGCTTGTGGGTCTTGCGGACCTCGGTCACCACAGCGGCCACCTCCTCCGCCGGAACGCCGACTTCCATCTCGCCCAGCAGCGTCTCCACCGTGGAGGGCTCGCCGGGGAAGCCAACGCCGAGCAGCCTGCGCACCGTGCTGCGGCCGCCATCGCAGCCGGCGAGGTAACCGGAGCGCAGCCGCGTGCCGTCGGCCAGATCAGCGGTCACCCCGTGGCCGTCCTGGCTCAGCCCGACCACCTCGCAGCCACGCCGGATCTCGGCGCCGAGCTCGGTGGCACGCTCTGCCAGCAGACGTTCGGTGATGGGCTGCGGGATGCCGAGGACATACCCGTGCGCGGTGTCCAGCCGCTCGGGCGACGGCTTGTCGATGCCGGCGAAGAAGCCACCGACCGGGAACTGCCGGCCCTGCGCGAGGAACCGCTCCAGCAGCCCGCGCTGATCCATCACCTCGATGCTGCGCACGTGCAGGCCGAGCGCGCGGACATGCTTGGTGGGCTCTGGCTCCTTCTCCAGCACGACCACGTCCACGCCGTGCAGCCGCAACTCGCAGGCCAGCATCAATCCGGTCGGTCCACCGCCGGCAACGATCACGTCAACCATGAAGCCCCCCATTCGACACACTTTGTTCCCGGCCGGTTCTCCGTGCGGTCCGGTGAACACCCGTACTTCCCGAATCCCTGATATCCGCAGGTCTTGGCTTCGGCCGGAGATTCTGCGGCACGACCCGGGTCTTGCCGCAAGGCCCCCAGCGCGCTATACGTTGAGAGTGGCGGGGAGCGGAAACTCCTCGCCTTTGCCTTGTGCTCGACCGCAGACCACGAGTCTCGTCGATCCGCTGTGGCGAGGTGTTCGCGTGAGTGGGTCAGGTGAGCTGTGGCAGGACCTGGCAGGCGAAGAACTCCCAGTGGTCCACGTCGTACTGCTGCGGCGTCTGGAGGTAGATGCGGGTGAGGCCGGCTTCCGCGAACAGCCCTATGCGGTCGACCACCTGCCCTGGAGAGCCGACCAGTCCGTGCTTCAGCATGGAGGACAGGTAGGACGGGTTGGCTCCGGCGTCGGAGCGACGGGTGACTTCAGCGTCATCGCGGCCGCAGACCAGCAGCAGGATCGCGGATCGGCGCAGGGTCGAGGGATCGCGGTCGATCGTCTCGCAGGCGGCATCCAAGCGGGCAGTCTGCGGCGGTATTTCCTCGAGTGCAGGGAAGTCGAAGTTGTACTCGTCGGCGTACTGCGCGGCCAGCCGGGGCGTCTTCTTCGGTCCACGTCCGCCGATGATGATCGGTGGCCTCGGGCTCTGCACCGGCTTGGGCAACGCGGGCGAGTCGATCAACTCGTAGAACCTGCCCCGGTAGGTGAACGTCTCGCCCTCGGCGGTCTCCCACAGGCCGGTGATCACCGCGAGCTGTTCCTCGAACCGGTCGAAGCGTTCGCCCAGGTCGGGGAACGGCATGCCGTAGGCGCGATGCTCGGGCTCGTACCACCCGGCACCGAAGCCGAAGTCCACACGCCCATCGCTCATCTGGTCGACCTGCGCGACCGTGATGGCCAGCGGGCCGGGGTACCGGAACGTCGCGGCGGTCACCAGGGTGCCGAGCCGGATGTGCCGCGTTTCCCCGGCCAACGCACCCAGCGTCACCCAGGCGTCACTGGATCCGGGCAGCAACCCGGCGACGTCCCCCACCGCCCGATAATGATCAGAGCGGAAGAAACCGGCCAGTCCACAATCCTCAGCAATCATCGCGGTCGTGACGAGATCTTTGTGGGTCGACCCTTGCTGAGGATTGGTGAAAACATGGCATTCCATGCAGAGAACACCTCTCGGGGGTTGTATATCGACGAGCGCATGTCAGGCGTTGAGTTGCATCCTCGCGCTCCGACAGTAACAGTCCCGGGGTGCTCTATCGACGGTCAGTGACTATTCGAGGCCTGGCGGCCCCGCACTGAACGTTCGCGCTGTGAGCGGAGCTGCCAGAACGTATCTGTTGGTTTTTCTGCCGGTACTACCGGAACCAGGCCTGCGGAAGAATGGCGGTTACGCTGGTGCGGGCCGATCATCGGTAGCGAACGCTCTGACCACGGCGAGGCTGTCCTCGTAGACGTGGTGACGCGTGATCAGTCCGCGCTCGACCGTCAGGTGCAAGGCGAAGGCTGCGACGTAGCGGCGGCCGGTCGGTTTCGCGGTGTTGTGGAACCTGCCCAGCACCATCGCGTCGGTCCCGTCGACGAGCACGGTGCCGACCGTCGCGGAGCTCTCGTCCGGAACGTGGTGCTCGGCGATGAGACGGAAGTGGTCGGCTACTCCCGCCCGGGTGGAGCGGTGCCGGATCCAGGGCACGGTCTGCGAGTAGTCGTCATCGGGCCAGTCGAGCATCCAGTCCACGTCATGGGCGTAGAGCTCTGCGATCTTCTCGGGGTCGCCTGCCGCAACGCGGCGGAGCAGCTCGTCGACCGTCTCCCGGGTGTCCATGTGAACAGCTTCGCCGGGTAGCGGCGGCGGGTCGATGACCTCCCGGGTAATGCCGGACCGGCACAGGTGTGCCGATCACATGATCGAAGGAATGCCGGCAATTGCCCGGTCGATCCCTTATGTGCCCTTGTGTATTGGACTGCGGAGATTGTCGTGGAGCCTGTAAGCATTCCGTCAGAAAGCGTGGATGAATCGTCCCTCGTTGTAGCACGCAGGTATGGTGCGATGTATCACATCGGACACCATCTTGCGTTGATATTGCATATCGAGCCACGTGACCAATCGGGTCGCGACATCCCCATCTCGGCTGGGTGGATTCGCGCAGCCGTTTTGCGGTTGCGTCAGGGTGCAGAAACGGAGAACGGCTCATGGAAGTAGGTAACGACACCTCGTGCAACGTGACCGGCGCCCGGGGGCAGGCAAGCCGCAACAGCATGAATTACGTGGTTGCGTACTCGCCGGGCAACGGTGGCAGGGCGGCGCTCGCTGCGGCCCGCCTCTTCTCCTCTGCGGACGTGTCACTGACCGTCTGCACGATCATCCCGGAGGTGGGAGGCCACCCGAACACTTCCCTGTGGAAGTCCGCGGCGACGGGGCTCGACGAGGCCAAAGCGTTCCTCGGGGACGAGGTGAATGCCGTGTACATCACCCGCACCGCGAGCTCACCGGCCGAGGGGATTCTCGCGCTGGTTGCCGAACTCGACGCCGGCATGGTGATCCTCGGCGCGGGCTCGGGTGGATCGTTTCGCCGGTTCTCCACCGGGAGTGTCACCGGCGACCTACTACGTGCCACGCAGGTGCCGACGGTGCTCGCCCCGTGCGGCTACCACTCGGAGCACCAGGTGCGGTTGCGGCAGATCGTCTATGCGTACGACGAGCCGAGGCCGTCACAGCCGGTGGTCGCCGCGGCGGCTCAACTCGCGGTGCGTCACGGGCTGACCCAGCCGATTCTGGTCACCGCCGTCGACGGGGACCGTCTCGGGACGATGCACTGGGAGCAGGGAGAGGTACAGCTCATCGGTTCCACCCCTCGGACCGACGCGATGAAGATCATGTGCAACGTGCCGGTGCCGACTGTCGTGGTACCCGTTCGCGACCACGCTTCGAGCGAGCAGAGGTTGTCGGCATACCACTGCCTCACGTGCGAAATAGAGGGCCGCGACCTCGATCCCGAGCCGGCCTGCTGGAGTTGTGGGGGCCCGACCATCGTCACGAGTCGGCCGCTCCTGCACACCTCCGGCCCGTTGCCGGACAAGTCGGCTGTGACCCCGCGCAGTGAGCGACGGCTGTGAAGGTCGCCATGACGACCGCGAGGTGACCGCCGCTAGCAGCACGTCCTCGGTTCGCGGGCAAGTCGGTAACCTCGGATTGCGGTGCTGGCAACGTTGCGTTCTCGATGCGGAGTGTGTACGGGAGGTGGTGGGTATGGCGGCGCGCTCCGGTGGGCGGTCGGCGTTGGCGAGGGTCGTCTCCGTGCTGGAGGCCTTCGACGCGGATAACCCCTCGCTGACCGTCAACCATCTCGCGCGGCGCTCGGGCCTCCCGGTGCCGACTGCGCATCGGATCGTCGGGGAGATGCTGAAGCTCGGCTTGCTGGAACGCGGCGCCGACCGCAAGCTCCGAGTCGGGCTGCGGTTGTGGGAGATGGCGTCGGTGGCGCCGCAGGCACGTGAGCTGCGCGAGGCCGCTGTGCCGGTCATGGAGAACCTCCTGACGGCCAACCAGCAGCAGACTCACCTGAGCGTCTTGGAGGGGAGCGAGGCGCTGGTGATCGAGCGGCTGTGGGGACGCAATATGGTGGTGAATTTCACCCGAGCTGGTGGGCGTCATCCGTTGCATGCCACCACGGGTGGACTCGTGCTCCTCTCGCACGCCGATGCCGAGCTGCAGAACTCCTTCCTCTCCTCGAAGCCGCGTGCCTATACGCGCTACACGCCGACCGATCCCTCGCGGCTTCGCCGGATTCTGGCCGGCGTCCGAGACCAGGGCTACGTCGTATGCGACGGATACCTTTCGTTGGAGACCGTGGGAATCGGCGTGCCTGTTCGGTCGGCCACCGGTGAGGTGATCGCGGCGCTCTCGGTCGTGCTGCTTCGGCGTGAGGCGCGGCCGATGATGCACGTGCCCGCGGTCATGACGGCTGCCCGCAACATCACGCGCGCACTGGTTCAGGGACCAGCGCGCCAACGACCACCCTGGTTCTTCCCGGTGGCGGAGATCGTGGCCGGCGCGCCGGGGCAACCGGCTGCAAGAGTGCAGGCTTGAGCGAACCATTGCGGGTCGAGATCGCGATGGAATCGTCGGTCCCAGTTGCTCCGGCCAGGTCGGCCACCGGCTACGTACGGGGCGAACATGCCCGCGGTCGACGTGTTGCTGAGATCCACGGTGTACGCCACCTGTATCGATGGGCTCGACGTCATCCGAACAGACGGCCGACGCGTGCCGGATACGACCCAACACGACAAGATCGGCCCCTCACCCTGTTCGTGCAGCTGAGGGGCCGATCTGATGGTGATCCGGATGGGTTCATCCGTGCACCCAACTTGACATTGTGCGAACCCAAACGTGCAGGTAGACGGCCTACCGTTCGCGGTCGAGCCAGCCCACAGCAAGCTGCGGCGTGACGGGTACCGGAAGTGGACGACGTAGCCTGTCGCCTCGCTCCGGCGTCGACGGCTTGCACGAGCTGGATCTCTGTCGCAGATTCACCCACGGGCGGCGCAACACTGTGGATGGGAACCGACGTGACCAGCTGGTTGGCGCGGGACTGCGCGTTAGCGCGGGTCGGTCAGGAAGACGTCCGCCACGGCGGGGTTGTAGGCGTGCACGAGGATGCCGAAGATGATGGCGTCGAAGGTGAGATGGACGGTGACCACGTAGGTCAATGATCGGGTGCGCTGGAAGATGTAGCCCTGCAGCAGGGCGAAAGGCACCGTGAGCAGCGGACCCCAGCCGCGGTAGCCCAGCTCCCAGAGGAACGAGACGAACACCACGGATTGCAGCAGGTTCGCCTGCCAGAACGGGAAGTGGTGGCGGAGCAGGGCGAAGACGATGCAGATGAAGAACAGCTCGTCCCACAGCCCGACGGCGTTCACCCCGATGAACAGTCGGATGATCTCGTTGGCGCCGGCGACGTCAGGCCAGTTCCGGTAGGCGCCCGAGCCCAGGAAGTACACCGGCAGGATCAGGTAGCCCCCGACAACTACGAGCGCCAGGTATCCGAACTCGAACCGGCTCCACCGGTTCCCGGTTCCGACCGGGAACGTGATGATGTCCTCCCGGTACCACCACCGGGAGAGGGCGTATGGCAGGGCGACCGCCGCCGACAGGGTGATCGCGAACCGGACCATCGCGGCGTTGCTCAGGTCCGCCTTCAGCGACATCGTGCTGATGACGACCAGGCCGGCGGCGATGAGGATCAGGTGCCGCAACAGCACGCGGTCCACCACCGCCGCGACGACCAGACCGGCGACGATCAGCGCGTACCCGACCAGCCGCTCCTGCAGGCCGAACAGCGCGACCGCAGACACCACCACCAGTGTCGCGGCCAGCAGATGGTTCCACGGGGGCCGGGCGATGGACCGGCCCTCGTGGCTGTCGGGAGTCGTCGCACCGAGGCTCACGTCGCCAGCATGGCCGGACCGTGCTGGTGCGACAAACTTCGCCACCGTGCGATCCGGGATCCGCAGTCACTGCCGACCAAGGAAATCGGCACCTGAGGCGCCAACCGTCCCGGACATCCTCGAGGGGTGGACCTCAAGCCCTGGGCGCTCCCTTGACCAACAGCTCGTGGCGAGCGTCAGGCGTAGCGGGTGGCGGCCTGCAGTGAGCCCTTTCCGGCACTTCCCGGATCCGGAGTCGTCACTCGATCATGGTTCCTGCGCTGATCAGGGTGCCCATGGAGGGTTCATCTGTGCCGCGGAGGAGTCGGATCGGTCCGCGCCTCACGCAGCAGTCCGACGCCACGTTCGCCGATCATCACCGACGGGGCGTGAGTGAAGGCGCGGGGCAGATCCGGCATCACGGACGAATCAATGACGTGCAGGTTCGCCACCCCGTGCACCCTGAGGGTGGGATCGACGACGGATTCCGCGTCCCGTCCCGCTCGGCAGGTGCCCACGGGGTGGTTCATCGAGGCGATCAGCTCACGCGCGGAGTCGAGCAGGGCGGCGTCGTCGGTCGCGGCGGGTACCCCTAGCGGGCCCACCGAGGCTCCGAGAGTCGGGCTGGCGAAGATTTCCAGCGCGTGGCGCGTCCCGGCCACCATGGTCCGGCGATCGCGCGCGGTCTGCAGGTAGCACGGATCCAGAAGCGGCGCTTCCCGCGGGTCCGCCGATGCCAGCCGCACGGTGCCGCGGCTCTGCGGGTTCAGCAGGGTGACCAGGCAGGTCACGCCAGGGTCCTGGCCGCCGGTCATGTCGAACAGCATCGGGGTCGCCAGGATGTCGGGTGCGGGCGCGTCCTCCGTGCAACGGATGAATGCCGCGGCCTGGACCAGCGCCGCCAGCGGACCGCGGCGTTCCCGCGCGTAAAGCGCTTTGGCCTCGTCCGATTCGAGGTGTTCCAGCAAGGTGGTGCCCCGCTTCAGCGGCCAAGAGGCCATGTTCATCGGGTGGTCCTGAAAGTTGCCGCCCACGCCGGGCAGATCGAGCGCGACCTCGATGCCATGCTCGCGCAGGTGGTCAGCGGGACCGATTCCGGACAGCATGAGCAGCTGCGGCGTCCGGATGGCTCCGGCGGAGAGCACCACGGCGCCTGCCCGGTAGCTGACGTCCCGCCCTTGGCTGTCGCGCCCGGTGATACCCCGTGCCGCACCGTTTTCCACGAGCACTCGCTCGACCAGGAAGCCGGTGTAGAGCGTCAGGTTCGGCCGCGCCAACGCGGGGCGCAGATACTCCCGGGCCCCGCTACTTCGCTCGCCGTCGCGCACGTTGCTGTAGAGCAGGCCCACGCCGTCCAGTTCGGCGCCGTTGAAGTCACGATTCAGCGGCAGACCGTGCTCGACCCCGGCCGTGATGAACGCCAGCGACAGTGGATCAACGTCCTTCGGTGTGGTCACGGCGATCGGGCCACCGATTCCGTGCAGCGCCGAAGCGCCCAGCTCGTTGTCCTCAGTGCGGCGGAAATAGGGCAAAACGTCATCCCACGCCCAGCCCTCCATGCCGCGCGCGGCCCAACCGTCGTAGTCGGCACGGTGCCCGCGGCACCAGGCCGTGTAGTTGATCGTGCCTCCGCCGCCGAGCACGCGGCCGGCCGAGATGTCGATTCGACGCCCACCCAGCTGTGGCTGCGGCACCGTGGAATCGCACCAGTCAGCCGACCCACGCCAGGTGCTCAACGCTCCGGTGGGCACCGCCATGATCGGATCGTCGTCCGGCCCGCCCGCTTCCAACAGCAGCACCCGCACGGCCAGGTCCTCGGTAAGCCTGGCCGCGACCACACAACCGGCTGCCCCCGCACCAACGACGATGTAGTCGAACTCTTCTGACGAGATCACGGGATGAACTCCTTGCGATTGACGGATTTCACCAAAATGCCAACGCGCCTGCGGCGTCGCCGTCCGCCGTGTATGAGCGGCCTCGGCCGCTATGTCAGGTCGCTCGCCGGTACCACGAGCCGCAGGTCGAGCAGCCGACGCGGTAGTGCAGTCAGCGTGATCTCCACCTCGACGCGGGCGAGCGTTGCTCCCGCTCAGCCCAAGATGAAGGGGTCCCGCGTGCCGCCGGTCAGTTCCACCCAGACAGCCTTGGTCTCCAGATAGGCGGCAACGGCCTCGGCACCGTTCTCGCGTCCGATTCCGGACTGCTTGTACCCACCGAACGGCACGCTGGGCGCCACGACCCGGTAGGCATTGATCCACACCGAACCGGCCCGCACCCGGGCCGCGACCCGGTGAGCACGGTGCACGTCCTTGGTCCAGACCGCTCCGGCGAGGCCGTACGGAGTGTCGTTGGCCAGCTTGATCGCCTCGTCCTCGTCGGTGAAGGTCACCGCGGACAGGACCGGGCCGAAGATCTCTTCGCGGAACACGGTGCTGGCGGGCGTCACGGACAACACCGTCGGCGAGACGAAGTAGCCACCGAGCCGGTCATCCGCGGCACCGCCATAGGCAACCGTGGCGCCCTCGTCGCGAGCGGCCTCCAGATATCCGACCACCTTCTCGAACTGGGGCCGGTTGGCGACGGGACCCATCTCGGTGTGCTCGTCGAACGGGTCGCCGAGCCGGATCGTGGCGGCCCGCTCGGCCACTCGCCGGACCAGCTCGTCATGTACGTCGACGTGGCAGATCAGCCGGGAACCGGCCATGCAGCTCTGCCCGGTCGCCGCGAAGACGCCCGCGACGAGGCCGTTGGCGGCGGCGTCCAGGTCCGCGTCCGGGAATACGATCTGCGGCGACTTGCCACCGAGCTCCAACGTGGCCGGGATGAGCCGGTCGGCGGCGGCACGGGCGACCGCTCGGCCGGTGGCGGTCGATCCGGTGAACGCGACCTTGTCGACCCCCTCGTGGGCGACCAAGTGCTCGCCGACTTTCCGGGACAGGCCGGTGACGACGTTGACCACGCCAGCGGGGAAGCCGGCCTGGCCGATCAGCTCGGCAAAACCGAGCGTCGACACCGGGGAGTGCTCGGACGGCTTGACCACGACCGTGCAGCCCGCGGCCAGCGCGGGCGCAAGCTTCCAGGTCATCAGCAGCAACGGCGAGTTCCAGGGCGTGATCGCCGCGACCACGCCGACCGGCTCACGCCGCGTGTAGACGAGGTAATCGGGGTTGGGAGAGGGGATCTGCCGACCCTCCAGTCCCTGCGCGACACCGGCGAAGTAGTGGAACCAGCCGCCGATCGCCCGGAGCTGCCCGAGCATCTCGCGGTAGAGCTTGCCCGAGTCCTGCACCTCCAGCCGGGCAAGCCTGTCGGCGTCGTCGGTGACCAGGTCACCGAGGCGGCGCAGGCAAGCCGCCCGGGCAAACCCCGTCATGCGGCCCCACTCGCCGTCCAGCGCAGCCCGGGCCGCGGAGACAGCCGCGTCGACGTCCTCCGCCGACCCGTCCGGGACGTCCGCCCACGGCTGCCGGGTGTAGGGGTTCTCGCTCTGGAAGGTGACGCCGGAAGCAGCCTCAGCCGGCTGCCCTCCGATCAGCATGGGAAAGTGCACAAGTTCGGTCATGGTCGCCTTACTTTCGATTCGGTAGGAGTAGAAATCGGCCGCATTGGCGAAGCAGGTGCCCTGAGCGCTGGGCCTTCGCCGCCAGAAACAGGTGCTTTCGGGATGTGACTCGGGAATCAGCGCAACCCGCTCGACCACCCGCGTCTCGAGGGCGCACGACACGCAACGCCGTCACGGCCTCAGTCAATAGTTCCCGGCGAACGGCACGGGTGAGCGCCCGATGTCGCCGAGACCTCCGCGCCGAGCACGCTGACCGCGTCACGGTGCGGCACCGCGAAGTTGTACTCGTGACTCAACGCAGCAGGGTCCGCGTGATCTGCCAGGTCGAACACGGTGGGCAGTGCGCCCACCACTTCGGACATCGGTTCTGTCATCGCCTCCTTTTCTTCCGGGCCGGGCAGCCTCGTTGCGGCGGCACCGCCGGGCGACACGGTGTGCGGTCACCGACCGGTTGTGTGGCCGGCCGGCCTGGGTATGTCCTAATCACCGGATGCGTCGCGCAGCTTCGGCACCCGGCTGGCAGCCAGGGCCAGGATGCGTTCGCGGGCGGCGCGCAGCGCCCGTTCCGCGCTGTCCGGGTGGATCCGGCCGGACGGTCCCGCCAGGGTCAGCGCGGTGGTCTTGAAATCGAACTGATGCTGCAGTGGGATCGACACCGCGTCAATCCCGTCGACGAACTCGCGACGGGTGAACGCGACGCCGGATTCCGCAATTCCAGCCAGGTATTCCTCCGACGGCAATTCGACGCCGCGCCGCCGCAGATCGTGCCGCTGCTCCTCGGTGATGGCGAACGTCAGCAGCACGTGGTTGGACGCGCCGACGTTGAGTGGAATCCGGGTGCCGACGCGGATATCGGCGCTCAGCACCTGATCGCTTTCCGCCCGCTGGATGATCAGGCCGCTGTCCCGGTGCACCGCCGCGATCGTCGCGGTTTCGCCGGTCACCGCCACGAGCCCTTCGAGGACGTTCTGGATCTTCTGTCCGAGCCCGGCGTGCTGGAGCGCGGTATTGCCTACCCGGACCGCGAGCAGGCCCAGTCCGTACCGGCCCTGCCCGTCCTGCTCCACCCAGCCGGACGCGACCAGTGTGGCCAGCTGCTTGTGGACGGTCCCGCGCGAGCTTCCGACGACGCGCGCGAGTTCGCTCACGCCATACGGCCGGGGCAGCGAGGCCAGGGTTTCCAGCAAGGCGAGGGTCTTCTGCGTCGAGCTGAGAATGTTCGCCGGGCGGTCACCCTGGTCTGTCATCGATGCGGATACAGCGTCATCGTCCACGAGACACAGTGTAGGTCGACCGGCTCTACGGGGCAACGCCGTACGGGGCCGGGCCATCGCGTTCACGCCTGAGGTCGCTGCTACCGGCCCCTCGCCCTGTTCGTGCGGGTGAGCGGCCGATCTGATGGTGATCCGGATGGTGTCCCCGGCGGATTCGAACCTGCGCTCCGCCTCTGGAGGATGGGTGCACGCCCGTTCACGTCATGCCGCTGACCAGGGGGAACGCGGGATGGCTGCCTGCTCGCCTCGATGCTCGGGAACGTGTCCACGTCCAAGTGGACCGATGGCTGCAACAGCAGGGGCGCAGGCATGCGACCGGAGTGACAGCAGTGACACCGTCACTCGATCTTGTCACTCCGTATTTTCTTGACCGATCGGTCCAGTCGAATTCCTCCAGGTCGCCCGGATATCGGCCAGATTTTGCCGGGTAGTGCCACGAATCACCGGGCCTGAAAGTGGACTGTCTGGTCTAGGCTCGTTGGCATGCGATCGATGCGGGAACCCGTGCGGCTGAGCGAAGTCGAGCAGTTCCTGTACCACGAGGCGCACCTGCTCGACAGCTGGCAGCTCGACGAATGGCTCGCCCTGATGCACCCGGAGGTGCTGTACCGCGTGCCGGCCCCGGGCTCGGAGGGGCGCGACCCACGCTCGACCCTGCAGGTGATCAACGACCGCTACCTCCAGCTCGCCGGGCGCGTCACACGGTAGAAGAGCAAGCACGCGCACGCCGAGAGCCCGAAGTCGCGTACCCGCAGGCTGCTGTCGAACGTCCGGGTCGAACAGAACGACGAACAGGACCACCCGGCCCTTGTGGTGCACACGAACTTCCACGTGATCCGCACCCGGCACGCCGAACTCGACCACTTCATCGGCACGTACCGGCATCTGCTCGTGCCATCCGCCGACGGCTCGTTCCTGGTGCGGGAGCGGGTGGCGACGCTCGACCACGGGATTCCCGAGGCAGGCGGCACCGTCTCGATCATCCTCTGACGACGACCACAACGAGAGGTGGACCAGGTGATCGACCTGCACACCCACGTGGTGCCGCTGAATACCCCCTTCCTCGATCGGCCGGCCACCGGCAACCCGCGCTGGGCGCGACTCGCGTCCGCGGGTACGACCGGGGACGTGCTCGGCGCCAGGAAGCTCTGGGCCCGCGGCGGCGACCTACCCGCGTCCGATCGCAGTCAATGGCGTCCTGTTCCCGAGCCCCATCGGGGGCGGCCGCCTCATCGCCTGCGGCGTGCCGGCTCGCCACCCCAGCGTGCCGATCATGGCCGGCCACGGCGGCGGGTCGCTGCTCGCCCAGGTACCCGAAATGGAGTTCCTGCGCGACACGTCGGACGCGCGACGGGTGCTGATGCCGGAAACCGTGGCGGCGTACGCCCGGCTGCACTCGTCTGACCGTTGCTCTTCGCCGCCGGGCTGCTCACCGCGCTCGTCCACGTTGTGGCTCCGACTCCATGAACGCCCGGCTCGCCGTGGCGGTGCGGACCACCAAACCCGCAGAACCTGCTGAACAGTCTCCGAAGGAGCACCGTGTCATGACGCAGCAGCTGACCGCGCCGGCGCCTGCCGGCCCTACCGGCCTCGTCGACGACCGGCCGCACGAGGGGTTCTTCCGCGTGCACCGGTCGTCGCTGGTGGAGGAGTCGGTGTTCGAGGCCGAGCGGCGAACGATCTTCGACCGGTGCTGGCTGTACGTCGGGCACACCTCCGAGGTGCCCCGCGCAGGCGATTTCCGGGCCCGCGCAGTGGCAGGCCGGCCACTGATCCTCTGGCGCGCCCAGGACGGGCAGGTTCGGGTGTTCCTGAACACCTGCCGCCACCGCGGCGCGCAGATCTGCCGTGTCCCCGAAGGCAACGCCCGCGGGATGACGTGCTTCTACCACGCGTGGACCTACGCCAGCGACGGCAGGCTGGCGGGCCTGCCCGACGAGGACGGCTACGGCCCGGACTTCGACCGCAGCCGGTTCGGTCTGGCGTCTCCACCGCGGGTCGCGGAGTACCGCGGCTTCGTCTTCTGCTGCTTCGACCCGGGTGCGGTCGAGCTGACCGAGTACCTCGGCCGGGCAAGGGACTACATCGACCTGGTGGCCGACCAGTCCCCGGAGATGGAGGTGGTGGAGGGGGTGCACGAGTACTCGATGTCGGCGAACTGGAAGCTGTTCGTCGAGAACAGCCTGGACGGCTACCACCTCCTGCCACTGCACCGCACCTACTTCGACTACCTGAAGTCGACCGAGGACTCCGTCGACACCCGCATGCTCACCAGCGCCGAGGACCTCGGCGCCGGCCACGCGTTGATCACCTTTGAGGGGGCGCCGTGGGCGCGGCCGGTGGCGCGCTGGACACCGGCGATGGGGCGAGGAGAACCGCTCCTACATCGAGGGTCAGTTCGCGTCGCTGCAGAAGCGGTTCGACCCGGAGCGGGCCCGCCGCATCGCGACGATGGACCGGAACCTGCTGGTTTTCCCCAACCTCGTGATCAACGACATCATGGGAATCGTGATCCGCACGATCACACCCACCAGCGCCGGCCAGACCGTGATCGAGCAGTGGACGCTGGCCACGAAGGGTGAACCGGCCTCGGTGCGGGAGCGACGGCTGGCCTCCTATGTCATCTTCCAGGGGCCCGGCGGCCTGGCCACGCCGGACGACATGGAAGCGTGTGAGTCCTGCCAGCAAGGGTTCCGCACCGTTGCCGAGGCACCGTGGTCGGACATCTCTCGAGGCATCCACAAGGAGGCGACCGGCGGGCCGTTCGTCGCCGAGGACGAGATCCAGCAGCGGACGTTCTGGCGACACTGGCGGGACCTGATGGGCGGCTGAGGCCGGCCGAGAAGGGCCATGCGGATCAGCGACGACGAGACGGCGAAGCACCGGTCCGTGGGAATCCGGTCCTGCTGAAGGTCTACGCCAAGTGCCTCGACGGACAGGACGAATTGGCCCGTCGGTGCGTGCTCGACGCGCCCGACCCACCCTCGGGACGGCGTGGGGAACGTCCTGGGAACAGACAGCCGCTGGCCGCCGATCACGGTCGGACACAACAAGATCGGCCCCTCACCTTGTTCGTGCAGGTGAGGGGCCGTTTCTCGTGGTGATCCGGATGGTGCCCCCGGCAGGATTCGAACCTGCGCTCCCGCCTCCGGAGGGCGGTGCTCTATCCCCTGAGCTACGGGGGCCGTTCAACGTTGCAAACCCTAGCGCACGCCCTGAGCTAGCTCGGCAGCGGCTGCCCGCCCCGCTCGGCGAGGAGCTGACGCAGGTAGCCGGCCTCGGTGGTCTGGGAGCTGAGCATCTGCGCGGCGAGGTTGCGCACCTGCGGCATCGAGGCGTGCTGGGCGCCGTACTGCAGCATCGTGGCGCCTCCCTCGTGGTGACGCAGCATCAGCTGCAGGAACATCACGTCGAGCTGGTGGCCGGTGGCCGCGCGCATGCCGGCCAACTCCTCGGTGCTGGCCATGCCCGGCATCGTGGCGACGCCGCCTGAGGGCGACGCGGTGCCCATGTGGGCGTGGTCTGCGGGTCCGGCCATCCAGGCCATGTGGCCACCTACCGGCAATGCCCCGGCGCCCCACAGCTCGAGCCAGCCCTGCATGCGCCCGATCTGGGAGGTCTGGGTGGCCTCGATGTCGGACGCGAGCTGGAACAGCGCTGGGTCGGTGGTGTGGTCGCGTTCCCAGGCCGCCATCTCGACGGCCTGCTGATGGTGCACGGTCATGTCCTGCGCGAACCCGACGTCGACGGAGTCGGAGGTGGGTGTGGCCGGCGCGGGGGCCGACCCGGGGAGGCCGGCGAGGAGGCCGCCCGCCGCCCCGAGCAGGAGCAGGGCCACCGCGGCGGCGACGATGAGCAGCGGCCGCACCCACCGGCCCTCGTGCGGAGGCGGGTCAGCGGGTGGCGGGGCGTCCATGGTGCCGGCGGCCGGAGCGGTCGGGGTGCTCACCCGAACCATCATGAACCGCCGTCGGGGGCGACGCCCGCTCCCGGCGTTGTCTCGGCCTGCGAGCCCGGCGTGCCGGGGGCGGGGGCAGGGGCGAACGGTGGCGGGTTGTCCTGGGAGAAGCCGCCGTTCGATCCGACCTCGTTGCAGCTCGCGCCCGGCTCGGGGTACGTGTACTGGTTCAGGCGAAGCGCGGCGATGAACTGGTCGATACGCGGGTCGGCTGCGTCCGACAGCTTGAGCTGGTGGCCCCAGGACTGCAGCGAGATCGGCTGGTCCAGCCCCGGGTAGGGCGACATCACCGTGTAGGGCTGGCCGTCGACCTTGCTCTGGAGCGTCTCGAGCGCGTCGCCCGTGACCTGGTCGGGGTTGTACGCGATCCAGACCGCGCCGTGCTCGAGGGAGTGCACGAGGTTCTCGGTGCGCACCGCCTGCGGGTAGACGACGCCGTTGCACGCGGCCCACACGGCGTCGTGCGCGCCGCCGAAGGGCGGGCTGTGCGTGTAGGCGACCTTGGTCTCGCGGCCGACGTGCTGGCCGCCCGGGTATCCCTGCACCACCACCCCGGGGATCTGCGTCGACGGGTCCTGGTTCTGCGCTGTGGGCGTGAACGGGGCGAGCGCTTCGGTCTTCGCCTGGTTCTGCTGGTTGCGCAGGAACGCGTAACCGAACACCCCGCCTGCGAAGAGGACCACCACGAGAACGGCGGCGATCAGCCCCCACGGGGTGGACTTTTGGCTGACGACGGGCGTGCGCGCGCGCGAGCTTCGAGACGCCTTGCTCTTGTTGCCGCTGACCATGATCCGTCCAGAACTTAGGGGCCGGGAAAGGAGGCGCGGGCGTCACCCGGACGGCCCTTGCCGGAGGGCAAGTGTAGGAGTGAGGCGTGAGTAAGTGGCGAGCGCCACCTCCTAGACTGGGTCGGGTGAATCCCGCCCTGCTCGCCGACCTGGTCCGCTCGACCGCGTCCGAGGTGCTCAAGGACCGCGGTCTGGACCTCGCGGCGCTGCCCGACGACGTCGGCGTCGAGCGTCCGCGCAACCCCGAGCACGGCGACTACGCCACCAACGTGGCCCTCCGCACAGCGAAGAAGGCCGGCGTCCCGCCGCGCGAACTGGCCGGCTGGCTCGCCGAGGCCCTCGCCGCCCGCGACGGCATCGCGAGCGCGGAGATCGCCGGGCCCGGCTTCATCAACCTCCGGCTCGCCGCCGACGCGCAGGGTGCGATCGTCGGCGACGTCCTGCAGGCGGGCGACGCCTACGGCACCGGCGACGAGCTCTCCGATCGGAACATCAACCTGGAGTTCGTCTCCGCCAACCCCACCGGACCGCTGCACCTCGGCCATACCCGCTGGGCCGCCGTCGGCGACGCGCTCGGCCGGGTGCTCGCTGCCCGGGGCGGCAAGGTCACCCGCGAGTACTACTTCAACGACGCCGGCGGCCAGATCGACCGCTTCGTCGACTCGCTGATCGCCGCGGCGAAGGGTGAGCCCACCCCGGAGAACGGGTACGGCGGCGCCTACATCGGCGAGATCGCGGCCCAGATCACGACCGCGGAGCCCGGAATCCTCGACCTGCCCGACACGCAGCGTCGCGAGGAGTTCCGCCGGATCGGCGTCAACCTCATGTTCGACGAGATCAAGCGGGCTCTGCACGCGTTCGGCACCGACTTCGACGTGTGGTTCCACGAGAAGTCCCTGCACGACTCGGGCGCGGTCGGCGCGGCGGTGCAGCGGCTCAAGGACTCGGGCAACCTCTACTTCTCCGAGGGTGCGTGGTGGCTGCGCTCCACCGACCAGGGCGACGACAAGGACCGTCCGGTCATCAAGAGCGACGGCCAGCCCGCCTACATCGCGGGGGACCTCGCCTACTACCTGGACAAGCGCAAGCGTGGCTTCGACCTGTGCATCTACATGCTCGGCGCCGACCACCACGGCTACATCGCGCGGCTGCGGGCGGCAGCGGCCGCGTTCGGTGACGACCCGAACACCGTCGAGGTCCTGATCGGCCAGCTGGTCAACCTGTTCCGCAACGGCCAGCCGGTGCGGATGAGCAAGCGGGCCGGCACGGCCGTGAGCATGGACGACCTGGTGGACGCGGTCGGTGTCGACGCGGCGCGCTACACGCTGATCCGGTCGTCGGTCGACTCCACCCTCGACATCGACCTGGACCTGATCGTTCGCCGCAGCAACGACAACCCGGTCTTCTATGTGCAGTACGCGCACGCCCGGCTCGCGTCGCTGGCGCGCAACGCGGCCGACCTTGGCGTCACCGTGCCCGAGGAACCGGACTTCGGCCTGCTCGACCACCCTCGCGAGGGCGACCTGATCCGCACGATCGGCGAGTTCCCGGCCGTGGTCGCGTCGGCCGCCGAGCTGCGTGAGCCGCACCGGGTGGCGCGCTACCTGGAGCAGCTGGCGAGCGCGTACCACAAGTTCTACGACGCCTGTCGCGTGCTACCGCTGGGCGACGAGGAGATCTCCGACCTGCACCGCAACCGGCTCGCGCTGTGTGTCGCGGCCCGCCAGGTGTTCGCCAACGGCCTCTCGCTGCTGGGCGTGTCCGCGCCGGAGCGGATGTGACCGCCGACGTGTTCTTCTCAGCGGAGGCTGCATCATGAGAGCGCACCCGGCCGGGCCCTTGCACGCCGGCATCCTGGCGCCCCCGGAGACCGCCGGGCCCCGGCCGCTCGACGCCGCAGGGCTCGACGAGCTGGCCCCTGCGGTGTGGCCGCGCAACGCCGCTCGCGGCGACGACGGCGCGCTCCGGATCGCCGGGGTCGACGTGCGCGAATTGGCCGCGACCTACGGCACCCCGCTCTTCGTCGTGGACGAGGAGGACTTCCGGTCCCGCGCCGCAGAGTTCGCCCATGCCTTCGGCGCGGATGCCGTGCACTACGCGGCCAAGGCGTTCCTGTGCACCGAGGTCGCCCGCTGGGTGGCCGAGGAGGGGCTCAGCCTGGACGTGGCCAGCGGCGGCGAGCTCGCCGTCGCGCTGCGCGCCGGTTTCCCCGCCGAGCGGATCGCGATGCACGGCAACAACAAGTCCCTGGACGAGCTCGTCGCCGCCGTCGAGGCCGGGGTCGGGCGCGTGGTGCTCGACTCGTTCCACGAGATCGCCCGCCTGGATGCCATCTCGCGCGACCGTGGCGTCGTCACGCCGGTGATGATCCGCGTGACGGTGGGCGTCGAGGCCCACACCCACGAGTTCATCGCCACGGCGCACGAGGACCAGAAGTTCGGGTTCTCCATCGCCGGTGGCGAGGGGAGCGACGCCGCTGAGGCCGCGCGGCGCGTGATCGGGTCCACGGGGCTGCGGCTCGTCGGGCTGCACAGCCATATCGGGAGCCAGATCTTCGATACCGAGGGCTTCCGGGTCGCCGCCCACCGCGTGGTGCGCTTCCACGCGCAGCTGCACAAGGAGCACGGCGACGAGGCTCTCGAGTCGGTCACCACGCTCGACCTCGGCGGCGGCTTCGGCATCGCCTACCGCGCCTCCGAGGAGCCGCTGGACGTGGCGCGCCTGGCCGAGGAGCTGCGCTCGATCGTCAAGCACGAGTGCCACGAGGCCGACCTGGACATCCCGGAGATCGCGGTCGAGCCGGGGCGCAGCATCGCGGGCCCCGGCACAGTCACGCTCTACGAGGTGGGCACCCTCAAGGACGTGCCGCTCGACGGCCACACCTCGCGTCGCTACGTGAGCGTCGACGGCGGGATGAGCGACAACATCCGCACCGCCCTCTACGACGCCGTGTACGACTGCCGGCTCGTGTCGCGGTCCTCCCAGCTCGACGGCAAGGGCGAGGCGGCACTGTCCCGGGTGGTCGGCAAGCACTGCGAGAGCGGCGACATCGTGGTGCGCGACTGCTGGCTGCCCGCCGACGTCGCGCCCGGTGACCTGCTCGCGGTGGCCGCGACCGGGGCGTACTGCTACTCGATGGCGAGCTCCTACAACCGGCTGCCGCGGCCCGCGGTCGTCGCGGTGCGGGACGGGCAGGCACGCGTCCTGCTCCGCCGGGAGACGCTCGACGACCAGTTCCGGCTCGAGGTCTCCGGGTGAGGCCGCCCACCCGGACGTCGTCCACGGTCCGTCACCCGCGATGATTCGGGTTTGTGACAACTGCAACGCGATGACGAGAACGCTGTGACGGCGGGGACAATGGCACGACCGACAAGCGCGTGACGGGAAGAGGGCTGTGACAGGAAAAGCGCTGTGACACCGATCCGCGTCGCGATGCTGGGCTGCGGCACCGTCGGCCGTGAGGTGGTGCGGCTGTTGCGGGAGCACGCCGACGAGCTCGCGGCCCGTGCAGGGGCGCCGGTCGAGCTGGCCGGCGTGGCCGTTCGTCGCCCCCACAAGCACGCCGACCTGGGCGATCTCCTCACCGACAACGCCGCGGGCCTGGTCAACCGCGACGACGTCGACGTCGTCGTTGAGGTGATCGGCGGCATCGAACCCGCTCGCACGCTGCTGCTGGAGGCGCTCAAGGCCGGCAAGTCGGTGGTGACGGCCAACAAGGCCCTCCTCGCCGACGACGGCTCCGCGCTGGCCGAGGCGGCCGACGCGTCCGGGGTCGACCTTTACTACGAGGCGGCGGTCGCCGCGGCGATCCCGCTGCTGCGCTCGCTGCGCGAGTCGCTGGCGGGCGACCGGATCACGCGCGTCGCCGGGATCGTCAACGGCACCACCAACTTCATCCTCTCCGCGATGACGGCCTCCGGATCGAGCTTCTCCGAGGCGCTGGAGGAGGCCACCCGGCTCGGTTACGCCGAGGCCGACCCGAGCGCCGACGTCGACGGCTACGACGCGGCGTCCAAGGCCGCGATCCTCGCGTCGCTCGCGTTCCACACCCGCGTCACGGCCAATGACGTGCACTGCGAGGGGATCCGCTCGGTCACGGCGTCCGACATCGCCGCGGCAGCCGGGATGGGATGCGTGATCAAGCTGGTGGCGATCTGCGAGCGCATCCCGCCTGACGGCAACATCCCCGAGTCGGTCTCCGCACGCGTGTACCCGGCGATGATCCCCGCCGCCCACCCGCTGGCATCCGTCGACGGCGCCTTCAACGCGGTGTTCGTCGAGGCAGAGGCGGCGGGCCAGATGATGTTCTACGGGCAGGGAGCCGGTGGCGCGCCCACGGCCAGCGCCGTGCTCGGCGACATCGTGGCGGTGGCGCGCAACCGTGTGGGCGGCGGGCGTGCTCCCCGCGAGTCCGCCTACGCCAGCCTGCCCGTTCGCGCGATGGGAAGCGTGCGCACTCGCTATCACGTCAGCCTCGACGTCGACGACCGTGCCGGTGTGCTCGCGGCGATCTCCGGCGAGTTCGCCCATCGCGGCGTGAGCATCGCCGCCGTCCGGCAGACCGGCGGCGGCAACGGCGGAGCGGCGGCGCGCCTCGTCGTCGTCACGCATGCAGCGCCCGAGGCGGCCCTCGCCGCCACGGTGGAAGTGCTTGCCGGCCTGGACGCGGTGCGGGTCGTCGACAGCGTGCTCCGGGTCGAGGACCTGGGCCGGAAGGGTGTTGCCGGGTGAGCTCCGCGATGAAAGCGACCCGGTGGCCCGGCGTGATCGAGGCCTACCGGGAGCGGATGCCCGTCGAGCCCGGCTGGACGGTGGTGACGCTCGGTGAGGGTGGCACGCCGCTGCTGCCTGCTCCGCACCTGTCCCGGCGCACCGGCTGCGAGGTCTTCCTCAAGGTCGACGGCGCCAACCCGACGGGGTCGTTCAAGGACCGCGGGATGACGGTGGCGGTCACCGACGCGCTGGCCCAGGGCAAGAAGGGCGTGCTGTGCGCGTCCACGGGCAACACGTCGGCATCGGCCGCCGCCTACGCCGCGAGGGCCGGTCTGACCTGCGCGGTTCTCGTCCCGCAGGGCAAGATCGCGCTCGGCAAGCTGGCTCAGGCCGTGGCGCACGGCGCGCGGATCCTGCAGATCGACGGCAACTTCGACGACTGCCTCGAGCTCGCCCGCAAGACGGCGGCCGACTACCCCGTCGCCGCGCTGGTCAACTCGGTGAACCCCACCCGGATCGCGGGCCAGGCGAGCGCCGCGTACGAGATCTGCGACGAGCTGGGCCGTGCCCCCGACGTGCACTGCCTGCCCGTCGGCAACGCCGGCAACATCACCGCCTACTGGGCGGGCTACAGCGCCTACCGCGCCGACGGCCTGATCGGTGCGGCGCCCCGGATGTTCGGCTACCAGGCGGAAGGCGCCGCTCCGCTCGTGCACGGCGCCCCGGTCCGGCATCCGGAGACGATCGCCACGGCCATCCGGATCGGCGCACCGGCGTCCTGGGCAGCAGCCGTCACAGCCCGTGACGAATCGGGCGGGCAGTTCGCCGCGGTCTCCGACGACGAGATCCTCGCCGCGTACCGCCTGCTGGCTGCGCACGAAGCCGTGTTCGTGGAGCCGGCGTCCGCGGCGAGCGTGGCGGGACTCCTGCAGTCGGCGGGCGACGGCACGCTGCCGCGCGGGTCGCTCGTGGTGTGCACCGTCACCGGCCACGGTCTGAAGGACCCCGACACGGCGCTGCTCGCGGCGCCCGAGCCCACCGTTGTGCCCATCGATCCGGGCGCCGTGGCCGACGCACTGGAGCTGCGATGAGCGTCGGTGCCCGCGCCGGAGAAGTGACATTCATGACGTTTTGGGCCGGCGCAGGCGCCGCGCCACCGGGGTCGCGCTGATGGGCAGGCCTGGCGAGGTCCGAATCCGCGTACCCGGCTCGTCGGCGAACCTCGGGCCCGGGTTCGACTCGTTCGGCCTCGCGCTCGCGCTGCACGACGACGTCGAGGTCTCGGTCACGTCCGGGGGCGTCGAGGTCGAGATCGAGGGGGAGGGGGCCGGTCAGGTCCCCTGCGACGAGGCGCACCTGGTGGTGCGTGCCATGCGTGCCACGTGGAACATCGTCGGAGATGCCCCGCCGGGCCTGCGGATGCGATGTCGCAATGCGATTCCCCATTCCCGCGGGCTGGGTAGTTCGGCAGCGGCCGCGGTCGCGGGCGCCGCCGCGGCCGTCGTGCTCGCCGGGCGTGACCTTGAGCTGGAGCGCGAGACGGTGCTGCAGGTCACGGCCGGGATGGAGGGCCATGCCGACAACGCAGCGGCCAGCCTCTACGGCGGCTTCGTCGTCGCCTGGGAAACCTCCGGGAATATCTCCGAGCGGTTTCACGCTGTAAAGCTCGAGTCGCATCCGGGGATCCACCCGGTTGCACTCATCGCGGGAAGAGAATCGTCCACCAGCGCCACGCGAGGGCTTCTGCCCGATCACGTACCGCTGCGGGACGCCGCCTTCACCGGCAGCCGCACCGCGCTCGCCGTTCTGGCGTTCACCCAACGGCCTGACCTGCTGCTGCCGGCCACAGAGGATCGTCTGCACCAGGGCTACCGGCGTCCGGCTTATCCGGAGTCGTCCCGCCTGGTGGACGCGCTGCGCGAGCGGGGAATCCCCGCCGCGATCTCCGGCGCCGGGCCGTCCGTGCTGGCACTGACGGCCGACGGGACTCTGCCCGAGGGCCTGGACCTGCACGGGTTCAGGGCCGTCGCACTGCCCGTCGACGACGCCGGGGCCACGATCGAGATCGGGTAGCCCCTTCCCACAGCTGCCGTCCGGCGCGTCGAGCAGGGGGGTTGTTGCCGCACCGAGGGGTGAACGTCTACTCTCGGCACCGCAACGGCGATCCACGCGTCATCCGTGTGGCCACTCGAGCCGGAATCTTCGTATCCGTTGGATCACTTCTGATTTCGACCCGGGCAGCCTTCAGTCGCGACCGTCGCGCCGATCGCCGCCCCTGCCTGTCGGGGCGGCCGCGCTCCCGCGATCCGTTGACCGACATGTCGTCCGGCGCACCGTCCGGGCGAGTGTGTGAATCCCGCTGACCAGTGGATTTTGGTCAGGAAGGACATCAGTGAGCGAGACCGATCTCGTCAGCACCGAGACAGCCCCTGCACCGCGTAAGCGCGGTGGACTGACCGGCATGGTGCTGGCGGAGCTCCGCCAGCTCGCCGGGGAGCTCAACATCCCCGACACCGCCGGCATGCGCAAGGGCGACCTGATCGCCGCCATCAAGGAAAAGCAGGGCGGCGCTCCCGCCCGCAAGCCGGCCGCCGCGCAGCTCTCGCTGCCGGACAACTCCGTGCCCGCCGCCGCCGGCACGGACGCTCCCACGGTCGCCGACGCTGCCAGCACCAACGGTGCTGCGCAGGCCGAGGCCGCCCCGGCCGCCGCCGCCCCGCCCACCCGGCGCCGTCGCACCGCGTCGCGCCCGGCCGGCGCGCCCGACGTCACCACCGCTGTGGAGGCGCCTGCCCCCAACGGCAGCCCGATCGCGAACGGCGGCCCAGTGGTGACCGCCCCGGCCGTCGACGCGGCACCCGCGGTCGAGGCGACCAACGGCGTCGCGCCTGCGATCGACAGCACGCCCGCCCCGAGCACCGCCCCGGCGGAGGCCCCCGCGGCCGACGCCGAGAGCGACACGGGCAGCCGCCGCAGCCGGCAGAGCCGGCGCAACCGCGGTGGTGAGCAGGGCGGCGAGACCACGGCCGACTCCACCGCACCCGTCTCCACCGAGAGCCCGGCCGAGGAGCGCCAGTACAACCGCACGCGCGATGGCCGCGACGACCGCGGTGACAACCGCGGCGACACGCGCCCCGACCGCGGCGAGAGCCGTAACGACCGGGCCGAGCGCAATGACCGTGGCGATCGGGGCGAGAACCGCAACGATCGTGGCGAGAGCCGCAACGACCGGGGCGACCGTTCGGACAACCGCACGGACGGCAACCGGTCGGGGGGCCGTCCCGACAACCGTTCGGACAACCGCGCCGACAACCGCGGTCCGCGCGACAACCGGCCCGACGACGATGACGACGACGGCGACGGCCGTGGCCGGCGTGGCCGCCGGTTCCGGGACCGTCGCCGGGGCCGCGACCGGGAGCGCCCCGGCAGTGGCCAGGGCGGTCAGGGCAACGTCGACACCGAGGTGCGCGACGGCGACGTGTTGCTACCCGTCGCGGGCATCGTCGACATCCTCGACAACTACGCGTTCGTGCGCACCACCGGCTACCTGTCCGGCCCCACGGACGTCTATGTGTCGCTGTCGATGGTCCGCAAGTACGGGCTGCGCCGCGGTGACGCGATCACGGGCGCCGTGCGCGAGCCCCGCGAGGGCGAGCAGTCCCGGCAGAAGTTCAACCCGCTGGTGCGCGTCGACTCGATCAACGGCCAGGACCCGGAGAGCGCCCGGAACCGGCCGGAGTTCACCAAGCTCACCCCGCTCTACCCGAACGAGCGGCTGCGCCTGGAGACCGAGCCGCACAAGCTCACCACGCGCGTGATCGACCTGGTGATGCCGGTCGGCAAGGGCCAGCGTGCACTGATCGTGTCGCCGCCCAAGGCGGGCAAGACCACGATCATGCAGAACATCGCCAACGCGATCACCACCAACAACCCGGAGTGCCACCTCATGGTCGTCCTCGTGGACGAGCGGCCTGAGGAGGTCACCGACATGCAGCGGTCGGTGAAGGGCGAGGTCATCGCGTCCACGTTCGACCGGCCGCCGACCGACCACACCACGGTCGCGGAGCTGTCGATCGAGCGGGCGAAGCGCCTGGTCGAGATGGGTCACGACGTGGTCGTGCTCCTCGACAACATCACGCGCCTCGGCCGGGCCTACAACCTGGCGGCGCCCGCGTCGGGCCGGATCCTCTCCGGTGGTGTCGACTCCACGGCGCTGTACCCGCCGAAGCGGTTCCTCGGCGCGGCGCGCAACATCGAGGACGGCGGCTCGCTGACGATCTTCGCCACGGCGCTCGTCGAGACCGGGTCCACGATGGACACAGTGATCTTCGAGGAGTTCAAGGGCACCGGCAACGCCGAGCTCAAGCTCGACCGCAAGATCGCCGACAAGCGCGTGTTCCCGGCCATCGACGTCGGTGACTCCGGCACGCGTAAGGACGAGCTGCTGCTCTCGCCCGACGAGCACGCCGTCATGGTCAAGCTCCGCCGGGTCCTGGCGGCCCTGGACGACCAGCAGGCCATCGACCTGCTGCTCACCCAGCTCCGCAAGACGCGCACCAACATCGAGTTCCTGATGCAGGTGGCGAAGAGCACCCCTGGCGCCGACGACTGATACACCCCGCCACCCGGACCGCCCGCGGGAATCCGCAGGCGGGCCGGGTGGTTGAATGAACTGTCACGCTCCGGTTCCGGTTCACCTCGCGATTCGCGGGGACCCGGCGCCATATCGAGAGGAACCAACGTGCGCTCCGGCATTCACCCCGAGTACGTCGAGACGCAGGTCACCTGCGGCTGCGGCAACCAGTTCACCACGCGCAGCACCAAGGCCAACGGAAACATCACCGTCGAGGTCTGCTCCGCCTGCCACCCCTTCTACACCGGCAAGCAGAAGATCCTCGACTCCGGCGGTCGCGTCGCGCGCTTCGAGGCCCGTTACGGCAAGCGCGCCGGCAAGAAGTCCTAGCGTCGTCGACGGCGCCCACCTGTCTTGGTGGGCGCCGTCCGCATGTTCGCAGCAGCAGGGGAGATCGCGAGACGGACGGGAGGGGCGATGAGCGAGCTTGCGAGCGAATCATCGACACAGCGCCTCCGCGAAGCGCCGACCGAGCGCAGCGAGGGCATGCGATGAGTACACCAGCGGTGGAAGCGGTGCTTGCGGAGCACGCTGAGCTGGAGCTGCGGCTCGCCGACCCGGACGTCCACGCCGACGCGGCCACGGCACGCAAGCTCGGCCGTCGCTACTCGCAGATCGGCCCGATCGTCGCCGTCGCCCGTGAGCTGGCCTCGGTCCGCGAGGACGAGGCCGCGGCGCGTGAGCTCGCGGCCGAGGACCAGAGCTTCGCCGCCGAGGCCGACACGCTGGCCGCCCGGATCCCGGATCTGGAGCGGCGCCTGGCAGAGCTGCTCGTGCCGCGCGACCCCCACAACGGCGACGACATCGTGCTGGAGGTGAAGTCCGGCGAAGGCGGCGAGGAGTCGGCGCTGTTCGCGGGCGACCTCGTTCGGATGTACCTGCGCTACGCCGAGCGCCGTGGCTGGGCCACCGAGATCCTCGACGCCGTGCCGTCCGACCTGGGCGGATACAAGGACATCACGCTCTCGGTCCGGTCCCGCACACCGGAGGCCGACGGGGTCTGGTCGGCGCTGAAGTTCGAGGGCGGCGTCCATCGCGTGCAGCGCGTGCCGGTCACCGAGTCGCAAGGCCGTGTGCACACCTCCGCGGCCGGCGTGCTCGTCTACCCGGACACCGGTGACGACGCCGCCGTCGAGGTCGACGAGAACGACCTCCGCATCGACGTGTTCCGGTCCTCGGGCCACGGCGGCCAGAGCGTCAACACCACCGACTCGGCCGTGCGGATCACGCATCTGCCCACCGGCATCGTCGTGAGCTGCCAGAACGAGCGGTCGCAGCTCCAGAACCGGGCGCGGGCGATGGAGGTGCTGCGGTCGCGGCTGCAGGCGCTCGCCGAGGCGGAGGCAGCGGCCCAGGCCTCGGCGGATCGACGGTCGCAGGTGCGCACCGTCGACCGGTCCGAGCGGATCCGCACCTACAACTACCCGGAGAGCCGGATCTCCGACCACCGCGTCGGCTACAAGGCCCACAATCTCGCCGCCGTCCTCGACGGCGATCTCGACGATCTCTTGGCCGCGCTCGCAGCGGCCGAGCGCGCGGAGGCGGTGGGCGCGTGAGGTCGCGGTCCACCACGGCCCACCCGCAACCAGGGGGAAGGGGCGGGGCGTGACCAGGCAACCGTTGCGGCTGGCGATTCTGGAGGCCGAGCGCACGCTCGCCGCTGCGGGGATCGACTCGCCGCGCGTCGACGCCGAACTCCTCGCCGCCCACGTCGTCGGTGTCGACCGGGGCCGGTTGCTCCTCCAGCCGCTCGTGGACCCACCGGTGGTGGAGGAGCTGCGCCAGCTCGTGGAGCGACGGGCCGCCCGCGAGCCGCTGCAGCACCTGCTCGGCACGGCCGTGCTCGGTCCGGTCACCGTTGCGGTCGGGCCCGGCGTGTTCATCCCACGTCCCGAGACCGAGCTGCTGCTCGAATGGGGCCTGCACGCGATCGCCGACGTCCCGTCCCCGCTGGTGGTGGACCTGTGCACGGGGTCGGCCGCGCTCGCGCTCGGTGTGGCCGCGTGCCGCCCGGACGCCGTGGTGCACGCCGTCGAGGCCGATTCCGTCGCGCTGACGTGGGCACAGCGCAACATCTCCGCCCACGTGAACGCCGGTGGCGCCCCGGTCACGCTGCACGCGGCCGACGTCCGCTGGACCGACCTGCTCGTCGAGCTCGAGTCACACGTCGACCTGGTGTTGTGCAACCCGCCCTACGTTCCCGACGGCACGCCGCTGCCGCCCGAGGTGGCCGGCTGGGACCCACCGGACGCCGTGTACGGCGGCCCCGACGGTCTGGAGATCATCCGCGCGGTCATCGCCGCCTCGGCCGGGCTGCTGCGCTACGGCGGCTGCCTCGGCATCGAGCACGACGACACCCACGGCGAGATCGTGCCCGCGCTGCTGCGCCGTCGCCGGGTGCTCACCGACGTCGAGGAGCACCACGACCTCGCAGGCCGTCCCCGTTTCGCCACCGCGCGGCGCCGCGCCGTCGGCGCCTCGTAGGCTCCGGTCGTGGCAACCACCTACGACTGCAGCGACCCGGACGCCCGCGTCGAGGGACTCGCCGCCGCAGCCCGCACCGTACGAGGCGGCCGGCTGGTCGTGCTCCCCACCGACACCGTCTACGGGATCGGCTGCGACGCGTTCAGCAGCACCGCCGTGCGCTCACTGCTCGCGGCGAAGAGGCGCGGCCCGGACATGCCCGTGCCGGTGCTCGTGGGCTCCTGGTCCACCATCGACGGACTGGTGCTCGGAGTGCCGAAGACGGCGCGTGACCTGATCGAGGCGTTCTGGCCGGGCGGGCTGTCGATCGTGCTCCCGCACGCACCGTCGCTCGACTGGGACCTCGGGTCCACCAAGGGCACCGTGATGCTGCGGATGCCGCTGCACCCCGTGGCGCTCGAACTGCTGCGCGATGTCGGCCCCATGGCCGTGTCCAGCGCGAACGTGTCGGGCTCGCCGCCCGCGGCCTCGGCAGCCGAGGCGCAGGCCCAGCTCGGTGACTCCGTCGCCGTCTACCTCGACGGCGGGCCGTCCGGTGAGCCCATCGCCTCCACGGTGGTCGACCTCACGGGTGATGACCCGCGGGTGCTGCGCGAGGGCGCTGTCAGCACGGCTGCTGTGGCCGAGGTGCTCGGCCGCGAGGTCATCACGGTGTAGCCGCCGGCCGGCCTTCCTCCTGGGGGAGGCCGACCATCGTGGCCAGCCGCTCCACGGCGTCGTCGAAGTAGCGCGTGCGGTCGTCCACCACGTTGTTGGTGTGGCCGAAGAGCTCGAAGCTGATCAGTCCGAACAACGTCGTCCAGGCCAGCACCACCCGGGCCGCCAGCGACGAGTTCGGCTCCTCGATCGGCAGCCCGACGCTGACGGCGAGGCCGGGTGTGAGTGTCGCGTCGGCGCCGGTGGCGTCCGCGGCAGGATCGACCACGCCCGAGTCCACGCCGTCGGCGATCACCCGGCTCAGGGCCTCCCCGACGCGCGCCGCCGGGCCGATGGTGGACTCCGGTGCCGCGTATCCGGGCACCGGTGAGCCGTAGACCAGGGCGTACTCGTGGGGATGGGCCAGCGCCCACTCCCGTGTCGCAGTGCAGACGGACCTGAAGCGAGCACGGAGGTCGGTGCGGGGTACGGCGCGCTCGGCCTCCTCGGCGTCGGCGCCGAGCGCGTCGTAGGCGTCGACGATCAGGGTGGTGAGCAGTTCGTCGCGGCTGGGGAAGTACCGGTAGACCGCGGAGGAGGCCATGCCGAGCTCGCGGGCGACGGCCCGTAGCGAGAGTGCGGAGGCGCCCTCGGAGGCGAGGTGCCGACGGGCCACGTCGACGATCTCGCGAGTCAGTTCGGCGCGCACGCGGGCGCGGGTACCGGCAGCGACCATGCGGGGAGTCTGACATGGTTTACAGAGCATCGGCAACAAGTGTGAACAGTGCTCTTGGTGCCGGGATGGGCCGACAGACAGGTCCGGGTACCGTTGTCAAGCGTGAGCGAGCGCAGCCAGCAGAGCCCTGAGCAGCACACCCCGTTCTGGGGCCCGGACTTCGACGCGTTGCAGCACCAGGATCCCGAGATCGCGGGAGTGATGCTCGACGAGCTGAGCCGGTTGCGCGGCGGACTGCAGCTCATCGCGAGCGAGAACCTCACGAGCCCCGCGGTGCTCGCTGCCCTCGGCTCGACGCTCTCCAACAAGTACGCCGAGGGGTACCCCGGCCGGCGCTACTACGGCGGCTGCGAGGTCGTCGACCGCGCGGAGGAGATCGGCAACGCCCGCACCCGCGAGCTCTTCGGTGCCGACCACGTCAACCTGCAGCCGCACTCCGGCGCATCGGCGAACTTCGCGGTGTACGCGGCTTTCACGCAGCCCGGCGACACCGTGCTCGCGATGGACCTCAAGCAGGGTGGCCACCTCACCCACGGCAGCAAGGTCAGCTTCTCCGGCAAGTGGTTCAACGCCGTGTCCTACACGGTGCGCGAGGACTCGGAGCTGATCGACTACGACCAGGTGCGCGACCTGGCCCGCGAGCACCAGCCGAAGATGATCATCGCCGGCGCCACGGCGTACCCGCGGCTGATCGACTTCGCCGCCTTCCGGGAGATCGCCGACGAGGTGGGCGCGAAGCTCATGGTCGACGCCGCCCACTTCATCGGCCTGGTGGCCGGTAAGGCGATCCCGTCGCCGGTTCCGTTCGCCGACGTGGTCACGGCCACCACGCACAAGGTGCTGCGCGGCCCGCGCGGCGGCATGATCCTCGCCCGCGCCGAGCACGCGAAGGCGATCGACAAGGCCGTCTTCCCGTTCTCCCAGGGCGGTCCGCTCATGCACGCCATCGCCGCCAAGGCCGTGGCCATGAAGGAGGCGGCACAGCCGGAGTACCAGGCGTACGCCGCGCAGGTGATCGCCAATGCGCAGGCCCTGGCCAAGAGCCTCGAGGCGGAGGGCATGCGCGCCGTCTCCGGCGGCACCGACACCCACCTGGCGCTGGTCGACCTGCGGCCCATCGGTGTCACGGGTGACCAGGCCGAGACCCGTTGCGACGCCGCGCGGATCACGCTCAACAAGAACGCCATCCCGTACGACCCCGCCCCGCCGCTGAAGCCGTCGGGCCTGCGGGTGGGCTCGCCGAGCGTCACCACGCAGGGGATGGTCGAGTCCGACATGGCGGAGATCGGCGCTCTGTTGGGCCGCGCCGTGCGGGCCGAGCACGGCACCTCGGCGGGCGACGCCGAGCTGGCCGACGTGGCCGAGGCGGTCAGCACCCTGGTGGCGCGCGCTCCCGCGTACCCGCGGCCCTGATCCCCGCCGGCTGCCCGAGAAGATCGTCGTGGTCCCCACGTTCGTCCTGCCGATCCGGGAGTACCTCCTCACGGGGTTGACGGCGGCCGTGGTCACGTTCCTGCTCGTCGGCCCGGTGCGGGTGCTCGCGCTCCGCTTGGGCGCCGTCGCGTGGCCGCGTGGACGAGACGTCCACGTCACGCCCACCCCTCGCTGGGGTGGGCTGGCGATGCTCGGCGGCGTGCTTGCCGGCGTCGGCATGGCCTACCAGCTGCCCGCCCTGCGCCTCGCGTTCGACAACAACGCGTACGAGATGGTCGGCGTCTTCGGCGCCGCCGTGCTGCTGGCCGCCGTCGGCGCACTCGATGACCGCTACGAGCTCGACGCGCTCACGAAGTTCGCCGGTCAGACCACCGCGGCCGGCATCCTGGTGATCTTCGGCGTGCAGTGGACCGTGTTCTACGTCCCGTGGGGTGGTGGTGGCACGGGCGTCTCCGGGTCGCTGCTGATCCTCGGCCAGGAGCAGGGCGTGGTCCTGACCGTGCTGGTCACGGTGGCGCTCGTGAACGCGATGAACTTCGTCGACGGTCTCGACGGGCTGGCGTCGGGCATCGGGCTGATCGCCGCCGCGGCCACGGGCCTGTTCGCGATCGGGCTGGTGCAGCGGGTGGGCAACGACCCGTCCGCGTACTCGCCCGCTCTCATCGCGGCCGTGCTCGCCGGGGCGTGCCTCGGCTTCCTGCCCCACAACTTCAACCCGGCCCGGATCTTCATGGGTGACTCGGGGTCGATGCTGATCGGTCTGCTGCTCGCCGCCGCCACCACGAGCGCCTCCGGGAAGATCTCGATCATCGGTGCCGACGGGAGCGATGTGCTGGCGTTGTTCGCGCCGCTCTTCGTGCTCGCGGCGGTGGTGTTCGTCCCGCTGCTGGACCTGCTCATGGCGGTGGTCCGGCGCACGCGCAAGGGCATGAGCCCGTTCTCGCCCGACAAGATGCACCTGCATCACCGGCTGCTCGAGATCGGCCACAGCCAGCGGCGCGCGGTGCTCCTGATCTACCTGTGGGCGGGAGTGCTGGCGTTCGGGGCGGTGGCGCTGGCGCTGATCGACGACCCGTTCATCGTGTTGTGGGCGGTGGGGATCGGCCTGGTCGTGGCCGTGCTCGCCACCGCGATTCCGAGAGTGAGGGCCAGATGACCGATCCCGATCCACCGGTGAAGGACGCTCCACACGTCGCGTCCGTGCTGAAGCTCGCGGCCGCGATGCAGCGCAACGCCGTGATCCTGGCGGTGATCGTCGCCGTGGCGTCGATCGTCGTGGCCACGCTGATGCGCGGAACACCGGGGGCGATCGGTGCGGTGGTCGGCTCGGTCGTCGCCGGCGGCCTGGGCTGGATCGGCACCTTCGTGATGTCGAGGACGGCCAGGGCGGCGCCTGCCGGAGTCATGATCGGCGCCATGACCGCTTTCACCGGCAAGGTCGGTTTCCTGCTGGTGTTCCTGCTGCTGTTCCGGGGCACCACGCTCTTCGACAACCAGGCTTTCGCGTTCACGATGCTCGCCGTGACCGCGGCGTGGATCATCGGCGAGGTCGTCGGGTTCGTGCGCACACGCATCCCGGCCGTGGATCTCTGAGCGTCACCGGATCGAGTGACAGCGTAGTGTGACCGGAATCTCTCTGAGTCGCCCGTCACTCCCCGTTAAGGTTCTACACGCGATAGAGCCACGTCGCCGTCGCTTCCGGGACACCGGAGCGGGCGTCGACGCGACGGGAGTCGTCCGCCGAGGTCATCCCTGGTAAACCAGCGCTAACTCTCCTGATATGGTCCTCTGCGATGGAGCCGGGCCAGTCGCGCGGAGGCGGCAAGCAACCGCCGCCCCCGGGCGATGCTTGGACCGCTCTGTCCTACCTGCTGTCCGGATTCTTCCTGTTCGGGGGGATCGGATGGGGGTTGGACGCACTGTTGGGTACCCGAGCGTTCACGCCGATCGGACTGCTGTTCGGCGGGGCGGCCTCGATGTACTTGATCTACATCAGGTACGTTAAGTCCTGATCGTCACGATTCTGCCGACCCGGGCCACCCGGTCGACGGAACCGGAAGGAGCATTGGGTGACCATCCTGGCCACCGCCCCACCACCTCCAGGCCCCAATCCGGGCTTCGAGTCACCGGGTGTCGCCGACTTCCAGCTACCGCCGATCTTCGGGTCTGTCACGAAGCCGGTACTGGAACTCGTACTCGCAGCGATCATCGTGTTCGCGTTCTTCATGTACACGGTGCGGGGCGGAGCCCAGCTCGTCCCGAGCAAACGGCAGTTCCTCGGCGAGTCCTTCCACGGCATCGTGCGGAACACCATCGCGCGCGACAACATCGGGCCGGAGTTCCTGAAGTTCGTCCCGTTCCTCACCACGTTGTTCGCCTTCATCCTGGTGAACAACCTGTTCGGGATCGTGCCGTTCATCCAGTTCCCCACCTTCGCGCACCCCGGTATGCCGTACGCACTCGCCGGCGTTGTCTGGCTGCTCTACAACTACGTCGGGCTTCGCAAGCACGGTTTCGTCGGCTACATGCGGGTGTCGACGTGGCCGCCGGATGTGCCGTGGTGGGTGCGCATCATCCTCACGCCGATCGAGTTCCTCTCGAACATCCTGCTGCGGCCCGTCACGCTGTCGCTGCGACTCTTCGGCAACATGTTCGCCGGCCACCTGTTGCTGCTGGTGTTCATCCTCGGTGGTGAGTACATGCTGGTGTACTCCCAGTCGATCGTTCTCCAGATCCTCTCCCCGGCCGCCTTCGCGCTCGGCATCGTGTTCACGCTCTTCGAGGCCTTCATCCAGGTCGTGCAGGCCTACATCTTCACGATCTTGACGGCCTCGTACCTCGGCGCGGTACTCGCCGACGACCACTAGGTCGCCCCGCTCCCACGAACTGACGGGTCCGCGGGACGTACCGCGGACCGGACGGAAGGAAAAGTTCAATGATCACCGGCAACCTGAACGTCATCGGGTACGGCCTCTCCGCCATCGGCCCGGGTATCGGCGTCGGCATCGTCTTCTCCGCATTCATCAACGGTGTCGCCCGCCAGCCGGAGGCCCGCGGCCAGCTGCAGGGCATCGCGTTCATCGGCTTCGCTCTCTCCGAGGCGCTCGCCATCCTGGGCCTCGTGCTCGCGTTCGCGTTCTAGTCACACGTCGAGCGCCCACAAGGCGAGGAGACACATCTCATGACATATGTGATCGCTGCGGAGGGGCCGAGCCCGCTCGCTCCCCATCCGGTCGAGATCATCGTCGGCCTGATCGCGTTCTTCCTGCTCTACTGGCTGCTGCGGAAGTACGCATTCCCGCAGTTCGAACAGGTCTACGCCGAGCGCAAGGACAAGATCGAGGGCGGGCTGAAGCGGGCCGAAGAGGTCCAGCAGCAGGCCGATGAGCTCAAGCGGCAGTACGAGGAGCAGCTCGCCGGGCTGCGGGCCGAGGCCGCCCGGATCCGCGACGACGCACGCGCCGAGGGCCAGCAGATCAAGGCCGAGCTGCGGGCGCAGGCCGAGGAAGAGGCCGCGCGCATCCGTCAGCGGGCCGATGAGCAGATCGTCGCGCAGCGCGAGCAGGTCGTGCGCCAGCTCCGTGGCGAGATCGGCGGCCTGTCCGTGCAGCTGGCGGAACGCATCATCGGTGCGTCCCTCGCCGATGACGCACGTCGGTCGGCCACGATCGACGCGTTCCTCGCCGAGGTCGACGGTCTCGCGGATCGTCGTGAGACCACCCCGGCGGGCGGGGCGAGCTGATGGCCGCCGTCCTGCAGGCGGCCAGCCGGGAGTCGCTGGCTGCGGCGATGCAGCGGCTCAACGCCTACGTGGACACCGCCGATGCCCCTGCGTTGAACACGATGGGCGACGAGCTGTTCGCGTTCGCCCGGCTCATCGCCACCGAGCGGCCGCTGCGGCGCCTCCTCGCCGACCCGTCCACGCCGGAGCAGGCCCGGATCGGGCTCGTCGGGCAGGTGCTCGGCGGGAGGCTGGGAACGCCCACGCTCGACTTCGTCAAGGGGCTCGTGACCTCACGCTGGTCGCAGTCGTCCGACCTGGTCGAGGCGGCCGAGGCGCTCGCCCGCCAGGCCACGCTCGCCGTGGCCGAGAAGGACGGCACTCTCGACAACGTCGAGGACGAGCTGTTCCGGTTCGGCCGGATCCTCGACCGCGAGCCGCAACTGAACACGCTGCTCTCCGAGGAGAGCACGCCGGTCGAGGGACGCCTCCGCCTGCTGGAGCAGGTGCTCGGCAACCGGGTCTCCCCGGTCGCCGCGGCGCTGCTGCGCCAGACCGTGCGTCTGCTTCGCAGCAGGCACCTCGACGTGGTTGCCGAAGAGCTGGCGGAGCTGGCAGCGGCGCGCCGCGACCGGTCGGTCGCGCGGGTCACCGCACCGATCGCGCTCAGCAGCCAACAGGAGCAGAAGCTCACCGACTCGTTGAGCCGGCTCTACGGGCGGCCGATCTCCCTGCAGATCGAGCTGGACGAGAGCCTGCTGGGCGGACTGGTCGTGCAGGTCGGCGGCGAGGTCATCGACGGCAGCGTCGCGGGCAAGCTGGCCGCCGCCCGCCGCGCACTGCCGAGCTGACCGCCGGCCCAGAGACGTTTAACCGACCGAGATGAAGGAACAGACGACAGCCATGACAGAGCTGACGATCTCCTCCGAGGAGATCCGGAGTGCGATCTCCAGCTACGTCTCCTCGCTGGAGACGGAGACGTCCCGCGAAGAGGTGGGGCACGTCTCCGACGCCGGCGACGGCATCGCCCACGTCGAGGGCCTGGCCTCGGCGATGACGAACGAGCTCCTCGAGTTCCACGGTGGTGTGCTCGGTGTCGCCCTGAACCTCGACGTCCACGAGATCGGCGCGGTGATCCTGGGCGACTACGCCCACATCGAGGAGGGCCAGTCGGTCAAGCGCACCGGCACCGTCCTCTCGGTGCCGGTCGGAGACAAGTTCCTCGGCCGCGTCGTCGACTCGCTGGGCAACCCCCTGGACGGGCTCGGCGACATCGAGGCCGAGACGCAGCGCGTGCTGGAGCTGCAGGCTCCGTCCGTGATGCAGCGGCAGGAGGTGAGCGAGCCCCTCCAGACCGGCATCAAGGCCATCGACGCCATGACGCCGATCGGCCGCGGGCAGCGCCAGCTCATCATCGGCGACCGCAAGACCGGCAAGACGGCGGTCTGCGTCGACACGATCATCAACCAGAAGCAGAACTGGGCCACCGGCGACCCGAAGCAGCAGGTGCGCTGCATCTACGTCGCGATCGGGCAGAAGGGCTCCACGATCGCCGGTATCCGGCAGTCGCTGGAGGACGCGGGCGCGCTGGAGTACACGACGATCGTCGCGTCCCCGGCCAACGACCCGGCCGGCTACAAGTGGATCGCTCCCTACACCGGCTCCGCGCTCGGGCAGCACTGGATGTACCAGGGCAAGCACGTCCTGATCGTCTTCGACGACCTGTCCAAGCAGGCCGAGGCCTACCGCGCGATCTCGCTGCTGCTGCGGCGCCCGCCGGGCCGCGAGGCCTACCCCGGCGACGTCTTCTACTTGCACTCCCGCCTGCTGGAGCGCTGCGCGAAGCTCTCCGACGACCTGGGCGCCGGCTCGATGACGGGTCTCCCGATCATCGAGACGAAGGCCAACGACGTGTCGGCCTACATCCCCACCAACGTCATCTCGATCACCGACGGCCAGGTGTTCCTGGAGTCCGACCTGTTCAACCAGGGCGTCCGGCCGGCGATCAACGTCGGTATCTCGGTCTCCCGCGTCGGTGGCGCCGCCCAGGTGCGGGCGATGCGCCAGGTGTCGGGCTCACTGCGACTGGACCTGTCGCAGTACCGCGAGCTCGAGGCGTTCGCCGCCTTCGGCTCCGACCTGGACGCGGCGTCCGCGGCGGCGCTGGGCCGAGGCGCTCGCCTCGTGGAGCTGCTCAAGCAGCCGCAGTACCAGCCGCAGGCCGTGGAGGACCAGGTCGTCTCGATCTTCCTGGGCACGCGCGGACACCTCGACTCGGTGCCGGTGGGTGACATCCGCCGCTTCGAGCAGGACTTCCTCGACCACGTTCGGCGCAACCACGAGGGTATCGTCGGCGAGATCCGTGACACCGGGAAGCTGTCCGACGAGCTCGCCGAGCGCATCACCGAGGTCGTGAAGGAGTTCAAGCAGTCCTTCACCGCGTCGGATGGTTCGTCTGTGGCACCGAAGGAAGCTGCGGCCGAGGCACTCGACGAGGACGAGGTCGACCGCGAGACGGTCAAGGTCAACAAGCCCGCTCCGTCCGGCAGCTCCTCAGAGTAGGCGGAGAACAACAATGGCGGCACAGATTCGCGTGCTGCGGCGGCGGATCCGGTCGACGCAGTCCATCAAGAAGATCACTCGTGCCATGGAGCTGATCGCGACCTCTCGCATCGCCAAGGCACGCGCCAGAGTCGAAGAGGCCAAGCCGTACGCCGAGCAGATGACGGCGGTGCTCACCGAGCTGGCGAACAACTCGGCGCTCGACCACCCGCTGCTCGTCGAGCGGGAGAACGCCAAGCGTGCCGCGGTCCTGGTGGTCACCAGCGACCGCGGGCAGGCAGGCGGCTACAACGCCAACGTGCTCAAGGAGGCGGAGCAGCTCCAGTCGCTGCTGCGTGAGCAGGGCAAGGAGCCGGTGCTCTACGTCATCGGCCGCAAGGGCGTGAACTACTTCCGGTTCCGCCGTCGCGAGGTCGAGGCCTCCTGGACCGGGTTCTCCGAGCAGCCGCGGTACGCGGATGCGGCGGAGGTGGCCCAAACGCTCGTCGCGGCGTTCATGGCCGGAGCCGGCAACGGCGACGCAGGCCAGTCCGCGGAGAGCGCCGACGGTGCCGACGCGGAGAACGCCGCCGCGGACGTGCGGGCGGTCGACGAGCTGCACCTCGTGTACACGCAGTTCAAGAACATGGTCACGCAGACGCCGCAGGCGCGGCGGATGGCGCCGATGGAGGTCGAGTACGCCGGCAGCGAGACCGAGCGGCTCGTCGAAGGCGAGACCGTCGGCCGCACGGCAGAGGACACCGCGGTGCAGGCCACGACCGAGGTCCGCTCGCTGTACGAGTTCGAACCCGACGCCGACACCCTGTTCGATGCGCTGCTGCCCAAGTACGTCGGGGCCCGGCTGTTCGCAGCGCTGCTCGAGTCGGCGGCCTCGGAGTCGGCGGCCCGCCAGCGGGCCATGAAGGCCGCCACGGACAACGCGAACGAACTGATCCGTACCCTGACACTGCAGGCCAACCAGGCTCGTCAGGCTCAGATCACCCAGGAGATCAGTGAGATCGTCGGTGGCGCCGACGCTCTCGTCAGCGCAGGAAGTGAGAACTGATGACCGCCACCGCTGATACCGGCACCCCATCCGCGTCGACCCAGGGCAGGACCGGGCGGGTCGTGCGGGTCACCGGCCCGGTCGTCGACGTCGAGTTCCCGCGCAACGAGGTACCGGAGCTCTACACCGCGCTCACGGTCGACGTGAAGATCGGTGACCTGGACCGGACGCTGACCCTGGAGATCGCCCAGCACCTCGGGGACAACCTGGTGCGTGCCATCTCCATGCAGCCCACCGACGGCCTGATCCGCGGCCAGGAGGTCACCGACCTCGGCCGTCCGATCTCGGTGCCGGTCGGTGACCAGGTCAAGGGGCACGTGTTCAACGCGCTCGGTGACTGCCTCGACAAGCCCGACCTGGAGATCACGGGCGAGCTGTGGAGCATCCACCGCCAGGCGCCCTCCTTCGACAAGCTCGAGGGCCGCACCGAGATGCTGGAGACCGGCATCAAGGTGATCGACCTGCTCACCCCGTACGTGCAGGGCGGCAAGATCGGGCTGTTCGGCGGTGCGGGCGTGGGCAAGACGGTGCTCATCCAGGAGATGATCACCCGTGTCGCCAAGAACTTCGGTGGTACGTCGGTGTTCGCCGGCGTCGGCGAGCGCACCCGTGAGGGCAACGACCTCATCACGGAGATGACCGAGTCCGGCGTCATCAACGACACCGCCCTGGTCTTCGGGCAGATGGACGAGCCTCCGGGCACGCGTATGCGGGTGGCCCTGTCTGCGCTCACCATGGCGGAGTACTTCCGCGACGAGCAGGACCAGGACGTGCTGCTCTTCATCGACAACATCTTCCGGTTCACGCAGGCGGGCTCCGAGGTGTCCACGCTGCTCGGCCGCATGCCGTCCGCGGTGGGGTACCAGCCCACCCTGGCCGACGAGATGGGCGAGCTGCAGGAGCGCATCACCTCCACCCGTGGTCGGTCGATCACGTCGATGCAGGCGATCTACGTGCCCGCCGACGACTACACCGACCCGGCGCCCGCCACCACGTTCGCGCACCTCGACGCCACCACGGAGCTCTCCCGGCCGATCTCCCAGAAGGGGATCTACCCGGCCGTGGACCCACTGACGTCGACGTCCCGGATCCTCGACCCGCAGTACATCGGCGAGGAGCACTTCCGGGTCGCCAACGAGGTGAAGCGGATCCTGCAGAAGTACTCCGACCTGCAGGACATCATCGCGATCCTCGGTATCGACGAGCTCTCCGAGGAGGACCGCCAGCTCGTGGGCCGCGCGCGGCGCATCGAGCGGTTCCTCTCGCAGAACCTGCTGGTCGCCGAGCAGTTCACCGGCCAGGCGGGCTCCACGGTGCCGCTCAAGGAGACCATCGAGGCCTTCGACAAGATCGCCAAGGGAGAGTTCGACGACGTCCCGGAGCAGGCGTTCTTCCTCTGCGGCGGCCTCGAGGACCTCGACAAGAACCGCAAGAAGCTCGAGGGCTGATCAGTGGCTCCAGCACGAGCGAGGAGTACGCATTGGCCGAGATGAGAGTCGAGCTGGTCGCCGTCGAGCGCCGGATCTGGTCGGGTGACGCCAACTTCGTGCTCGCCCGCACCACCGTCGGCGAGATCGGCGTGCTGCCCGGGCACGAGCCCACGCTCGCGCAGCTGGAGGAGGCCGGCATCGTGCGCATCGACGGCACAGACGGCAGATCCACCACGCTCGCGGTGCACGGCGGCTTCCTCTCGATCACACCGGAGAGCGTCACGGTGCTGGCCGAGTTCGCCGAGAGGGCCGAGGAGATCGACGTAGCGCGGGCCCGCGCCGCGCTGGACCGGGCGAACACGTCCGAGCCAGACGGTGCGGCTGCCGCGGCGCGGGCAAACGTGCGGCTGAAAGCCGCCGGCGCGGCCGAGTAGCAGGAGCCGCGTTGGGGGCGATGGCACTGGGCGTCGGCATCCTGCTGCTGATCGCCTGCCTCGGCCTCACGTACCTGGCTGTCCGGCGTGTACGACTCATGCGGGGCGGCGGCGTGGACGTGTTCCTACGCCGCCGCCCCGCTGCCGGTTCCTGGGCCGGGTCCGGCGACGGAGCCGGATGGCACTTCGGTGTCGGGCGCTATCAGGGCAACCAGCTCGCCTGGTTCCGCCTGACGTCCTTCCGCCCCGGCCCCACGGTGTTCGTCGACCGCACGGACTTGGAGATCGTGGACCGGCGCACCCCGTCGAGCACCGAGGTCTACCTTCTCCCGCCGTCGGCGTCCGTGCTGCGTTGCCGCGTGCGCGGCACAGAGCTGGAAATCGCGATGGCCCAGGGCGTGCTCACGGGCTTCCTGTCATGGCTCGAGGCCACACCGCCCGGCCGGACGGGCTATCGCCAGGCCTCGTAGGCCGTGCGCCCGGTTACCGGCTGTCTGCTGAGCCGCCCTGCGGCCCGCCCGGCTGCCACAGCACGTCACCGTCCGGGTTGGCCGCCCTGCCGAGGATGAACAGCAGGTCGGAGAGCCGGTTGAGGTACTTCGCCGTGAGCGGGTTGGTGTGCTCGGCGTCGACCTCGAGCAGGGCCCAGACCGAGCGTTCGGCTCGCCGGGCGACCGTCCGGGCGACGTGCAGATACGCCGCTCCCGGGGTGCCGCCCGGAAGGATGAACGAGTCGAGCTTCGGCAGTCCCTCGTTGAACTCGTCGCACCAGCCCTCCAGCCGGGCGATGTAGTCCTCGGTGATGCGCAGCGGCGGGTACTGCGGGTTCTCGACGATCGGGGCGCACAGGTCCGCACCCACGTCGAACAGGTCGTTCTGTACCTGGCTCAGGGGGACCAGCAGCTCGTCGGTGAGCCCGCCGACCGTGACGGCGACGCCGATCGCGGCATTGCACTCGTCGGTGTCGGCATAGGCCGCGAGCCGCACGTCGGTCTTGCGCACACGGCTGAAGTCGCCGAGCGCGGTGGTGCCGTCGTCGCCGGTCTTCGTGTAGATCCTGGTCAGGTGCACCGCCATGAACGCAGCTTAGTGTCGCGCCGCTGCGGCGCCGTGCCGTCATGCGGCTGTCATGCGTTGGCCCCGGAGTCGACGAGCAGCGCCGCGCCGGTGATCGTGCGCCCGTCCTCACCTGCCAGGTGGGCGACGGTTGCCGCGACGTCGTCGGGGGACTGGTACCGGCCGAGCGCGGTCTGCGCACGCTGGGCGTCGGCATGGGGTGAGTCGGCCGGGTTCATGTCGGTGTCGGTCGAGCCGGGGTGCACGACGTTGACGGTGATCCCGCGGGGGCCGAGCTCACGGGCGAGCCCCCGGGTGAGGCCGGTGAGTGCCGATTTGGTCATCGCATAGAGCGTGATGCCGGGCCGGCCGACGAACTCGGCCAGGTTGCTGCCGATGTTGATGATCCGCCCACCCCGGCCGAGGTACGGGGATGCCGCCTGTGCCGCGACGAAGGCCGCCCGGACGTGCACGGCGATGGCTCGGTCGAGCTCCTCCGCGTCGACCTTCTCGAACGGGCCGAAGGGAAAGATTCCCGCGTTGTTGACGAGAACGTCGAGGCGCCCGAGCCGTTCGACGGTCGTGTCGACGGCGGCCGTGACGGCCGTGGGATCGGCGCTGTCCGCGTGGATCGCGAGACCGCGCCGACCCAGGCTCTCGATCTCGCGCACCACCGCTGCGGCGCGCTCCTGCGAGCTCACGTAGGTGAGCGCTACGTCGGCGCCGTCGCGGGCCAGCCGCAGCGCGATCGCTGCGCCGATGCCACGGCTGCCGCCGGTCACCAGTGCCACCCGGCCTCTGAGGTCGCTCATCCCCGTCTCCATTCTGTAGTGATTGCTAAAGAAGTCTGGCGCGTGCGGCCGCCGGTGGTCAAGGGGTATTTTGAGGGATCGCTACAGAAAGGGTGCCGATGACGGAGCGAGGGCGTCCCCGCGGCTTCGACCGGGCCGAGGCCCTCCACCGCGCGATGGAGGTGTTCTGGGAGCACGGCTACGACGGCACGTCCATCGGTGAGCTGACCGTTGCGATGGGGATCCGCCCACCGAGCTTGTACGCGGCGTTCGGGAGCAAGGAGGCCCTGTTCCGCGAGGCTGTGGCGCTCTACGAGGAGCAGGAGGGCGATCCGACGCTCCGGGCGATGTGCGACGCGCCCACCGCGGCGGCCGGCGTGGAGGCACTCCTGCGGGCCAACGTGCTCGCCTACACCGACCCGGGCAAGCCGACCGGCTGCATGATCGTGCTGGCCGCCACCACGTACACGCCCAGCACGGCAGGGATCCGCGACTTCCTCGCCGAGCAGCGGCGGTCGGCCACCGCGGCGGTGCGTGACCGGCTCGCCAGGGGCCAGGCCGACGGGGACGTGCCGCCCGGCGCGGACATCGACGCGTTGGCAGCGTATGTGAGCACCGTGCAGTTCGGGATGTCGTTGCAGGCGCGTGACGGCGCCACCCGCGAGGAGCTGTCCGCCGTGGTGAACCGGGCGATGCTCGCTGTCGAGCACCTGGTACGGCCGACCGCGTAGCGTTCGGGGCCACCGGATAGCGTCGGCGTTCGTGGCAGAGCATTTCGCGGTCAACGGGGGCGCCCGGCTCGCCGGCGCCGTCGACGTGGTCGGAGCGAAGAACAGCGTGCTGAAGCTGATGGCGGCGGCGCTGTTGGCGGAGGGCACCACGACGCTCCGCAACTGTCCGGAGATCCTCGATGTCCCACTCATGGCCGACGTGTTGCGCAGCCTCGGCTGCACCGTCACCGTCAAGGGGGACACGGTCACCATCGACGTTCCGGCCGAGCCGGGCGCGCAGGCCGACTACCGGTCGGTGTCGAAGCTGCGGGCGTCGGTGTGCGTGCTCGGTCCGCTCGTCGCCCGGTGCCGCCGGGCGATCGTGCCGCTCCCGGGTGGTGACGCCATCGGCTCCCGCCCGCTCGACATGCATCAGGCCGGTCTGCGCAAGCTCGGCGCTACCACCGAGATCGAGCACGGGCGCGTGGTCGCCCAGGCCGACGAGCTGCGCGGCGCGCAGATCTGGCTCGACTTCCCCAGCGTCGGCGCCACCGAGAACATCCTGATGGCCGCCGTGCTCGCCGACGGCACCACGGTGATCGACAACGCGGCCCGCGAGCCGGAGATCGTCGACCTGTGCACGATGCTCCAGCAGATGGGCGCCAAGATCGACGGTGTCGGCACCTCCACGCTCAGCGTGCTCGGCGTCGCCGGTCTGCAGCCCGCCGAGCACCGCGTGATCGGCGACCGCATCGTCGGCGCCACCTGGGCGTTCGCCGCGGCGATGACTCGCGGTGAGGTGACGGTGCGCGGCGTGGACCCCCACCACATCGACCTGGTGCTCGACAAACTGCGCACCGCGGGTGCCGACACCGTGGTCGGCACCGAGGAGTTCACCGTCCGGATGGACCAGCGCCCCACGGCCGTCGACTTCGTGACGCTGCCCTTTCCGGGGTTCGCCACCGACCTCCAGCCGATGGCGATCGCGCTGTCGGCCGTCGCCGAGGGCACCTCGATGATCACGGAGAACGTGTTCGAGGCCCGGTTCCGGTTCGTCGACGAGATGGTGCGGCTCGGCGCGGACGCACGCACCGACGGCCACCACGCCGTGGTGCGGGGCGTCGACCGGCTCTCGAGCGCGCCCGTGTGGGCCAGCGACATCCGGGCCGGGGCAGGGCTCGTGCTCGCCGCGCTGTGTGCCGACGGCCAGACCGAGGTGTGGGACGTCGAGCACATCGACCGCGGTTACCCGCGGTTCGTCGAGAACCTGCGTGGGCTCGGTGCCGACATCCAGCGCGTCGAGGGCGAACCGAACCGGTAGCCACCCAGGGTTGAACCGGGGGTCATCCCCACCCCGGTTCAGGGCGCTGCCCGGATGGGTCGGGCGGGCCTGCCGCACCAGGCTGTGATGGTGATCAGCGACTGGCTCGGTTCCTTCTTCGCAATGATCGACGCAATGCCTGCATGGCAGCTCTACGGCGTCGTCGGCCTGATGCTCGTCATGGAGACGTCGGTGCTGATCGGGCTCGTCACGCCAGGGGAGGTGGTCCTGCTCGCGGCGGCCACCACGGTAGGCAGCGCCGGCGAGTACGTCGCACTGGCCGGCGTCGCGGCGGCCGCGAGCATGGTCGGGCAGAGCGGCGGCTACCTGCTCGGCAGGCAGTTCGGTCCGCGGATCAGGCTGAGCCGGCCCGGCCAATGGATCGGGGAGCACAACTGGGTGCGCGCCGAGGCGGTGCTGCGGGGCGGCACCGGGCGTGCGATCGCCGGCTCACGGTTCCTCGCGGTGGCGCACTCACTGGTGCCCGTGCTGGCCGGGACGCTGCGGATGCCCGTGCGCCGGTTCGCGCTCTACACGGCGCTGGGAGCCGTCTTGTGGGGCGTGGTCTACGTCGGGCTGGGCAGCGCGGCCTCCGCGGCGCTGCGCCACGCGGCGCACCTCGTCGGGCCGACCGTGACAGGGGTGGCGGTTGCCGCGGTGGTCGCCGTGCTGGTCGTCCGGGCGGTGCGCAAGCGGCGGGCGGAGTCCGCCGCCCGCGCGTCGCTGCTCCAGGAAACGGGTAGCCGGTGAACCGCATGCGATGGCGGGCCGGGTAGCGCAGGTGGGTCACGTCGGCGGCGCGGATGGAGTAACAGCCGCTGCGTCGGGGCGGCTTCCGTGCGACGGTGCGCCGGTCTCACGGAGAGGATCAACCATGACGAGCGCCGCCGAGTCGACGAGCCGGTCCGCCAGGCAGGCCGCGAACAGCCGGGCCGTGAAGATCGGCGCCCGGCTGGGCATCGGCGCGTACGGCGTCACCCACATCCTGATCGCGGTGCTGGCCCTGCAGGTGGCGTTCGGCAACCGCGGGGAGCGGGCCGACCAGACCGGCGCCTTCCAGGACCTCGCGCAGCAGCCGTTCGGTCGGGTGCTGCTGTGGGTGGTGGTCATCGGGTTCGTTGCCGTGGTGCTGTGGCGACTCGAACAGGCGATCTGGGGCTTCACCTACGAGTCCGACCGTACGAAGAAGCTCCGCAATCGCGTGACGAGCGCCGGCAACGCGGTGGTCTTCGCGGTACTGGCGGCGCTGGCCGCGATGACGGCAGCGGGAAGCGGTGGCGGCGGCGGTGGCGGCCAGGGGGCCACCGCGGGGGTGCTCGGGCTGCCCGGCGGGCAGCTCATCGTCGGCGCGGTCGGGATCGGGATCGTCGTGGTGGGCGCGGTCAAGATCGTCGAGGGAGGCCAGAAGAAGTTCCTCGAGGACATGAGCCTGCCGGCGAGCACTGCCCAACGTGCGACCGTGGAGCGCACCGGGCAGGTCGGGTCGGTCGCCAAGGGGATCACGATCGCGCTCATCGGGGTGCTCGTCGTGATCGCGGCGGTCCGGTTCCGGCCCGAGGAGGCGTCCGGGCTGGACGTCGCACTCAAGACGCTCGCCGCTCAGCCGTTCGGGCCCTACCTGTTGGCCGTGATCGCAATCGGGCTCGCCGCCTACGGCGTCTTCTGCTTCTTCGACGCGCGTTACCACCGCGTCTAGGTCGGAATGATCGCTGCGAGATCAGCCGATTCGCCCTCACGAGGGCGGAAACCCGGATCTCGCAACGATCCCGCCGGGGTCAGTCCAGTGCGCCCCGGCTCAGGACGACGCGCGCGTTGACCGCGTCCGAGTGGAACACCAGCAGCCGGTAGCTCCCGCCCGTCCGCCCGATGGTGGCGCGGATGCCGGCGCCGCCGAGGCGGGACCGGAGCACCTGGGCGGCCGACTCCGTGGGGACGCGGGAGACCTCCTCGAGCAGCCCGTCGCCGGTGGGGTCGTCGGGGTCGGGGATGTGTGGGGCCGGCTGGTTGCGTCCCGTGCCGAACGTCCAGCGGAGAGCGAGAAGGAGCACGACCATCATCACCAGGGCGCCGACGAGGGCGACGACCGGTGCACCGTCGACCATGCCGGACATTGTGCGCCTCTGACGCCGCGAGCGCGCCCCCGCAGAGCTGGATCGATACGACCCGACTAACGGGTGTGATGCCGCTCCGTCCAGGCCGCTTGAAAAGCTACGCGCCAGTAGGCTGAGTGGGTCCGCAGGCCGGATCCACGACGCGGAGGTGTCCGGTGCCTTACCCGACCGACCGTGAGCGCGACCGTCCCTGGGTGATCAGGACCTACGCGGGCCACTCCTCCGCCGAGCGGTCCAACGAGCTCTACCGGCGCAACCTGGCCAAGGGCCAGACGGGCCTGTCGGTGGCGTTCGACCTGCCGACGCAGACCGGCTACGACCCCGACGACGAGCTGGCCAGGGGTGAGGTCGGCAAGGTGGGCGTGCCGGTGAGCCACATCGGGGACATGCGCGCGCTGTTCCGCGACATCCCGATGGGCGAGGCCAACACCTCGATGACGATCAACGCGCCGGCTATGTGGCTGCTCGCGCTCTACGTGGCCGTGGCCGAGGAGCACGGGGCCGACCGCGGGACCCTCGCCGGCACCACGCAGAACGACATCGTCAAGGAGTACCTCTCGCGCGGGACGTACGTGTTCCCGCCGGCGCCGAGCATGCGCCTGATCACCGACATGATCGCCTGGTCGGTCGCGAACATCCCGAAGTGGAACCCGATCAACATCTGCAGCTACCACCTGCAGGAGGCCGGGGCCACCCCGCCCCAGGAGCTGGCCTACGCGCTCTCCACGGCGATCGCGGTGCTCGACGCCGTGCGCGACTCCGGCCAGGTTCAGCAGGAGAAGTTCGGCAGCGTGGTCGCACGCATCTCCTTCTTCGTCAACGCGGGCCTGCGGTTCGTCGAGGAGATGTGCAAGATGCGGGCGCTCGCCCAGCTCTGGGACGAGATCACGCAGGAGCGCTACGGCGTCCAGGATCCCAAGCAGCGGCGCCTGCGCTACGGCGTGCAGGTCAACTCGCTGGGGCTCACCGAGGCCCAGCCGGAGAACAACGTCCAGCGGATCGTGCTGGAGATGCTCGCCGTCACCCTGTCCCGCGGGGCCAGGGCGCGCGCGATCCAGCTCCCGGCGTGGAACGAGGCGCTGGGGTTGCCCCGGCCGTGGGACCAGCAGTGGGCGCTGCGCATGCAGCAGGTGCTCGCCTACGAGACCGACCTGCTGGAGTACGAGGACCTCTTCGACGGCAGCCACGTGGTCGAGGCGAAGGTGGCCGAGCTCGTCGAGGGCGCCCGTGCCGAGATCGAGCGGGTTCAGGAGATGGGCGGGGCCGTCGCCGCCGTGGAGTCCGGCTACATGAAGGGCCGGCTGGTGAGCTCGCTGGCCGAGCGACGGCGTCGGATGGAGTCCGGCGAGGACGTCGTCGTCGGTGTGAACCGGTTCGACACCACCGAGCCCAGCCCACTGCAGGCGGCCGGTGCCGCCGCGATCGAGACGGTCGACCCGGCCACGGAGGCCGCGGCCGTCGAGGCGATCCAGGCCTGGCGGGCCGGCCGCGACGCCGGCGCCGTCGAGAGCGCGCTGGCCGCGCTGCGGGATGCGGCCAAGACCGACACCAACCTGATGGACGTCTCGATCGCCTGCGCCAAAGCGGGGGTGACCACGGGAGAGTGGGCAGGCGTCCTGCGTGAGGTGTTCGGTGAGTTCCGGGCTCCCACCGGGGTGTCGGGTGCGATGGCGGGCGGTGAGGCGTCCGCCGAGATCGCTGCCGTGCGTGAGCGCGTGCGGGCGGCGGGGGAGGCGATCGGCTCCCGGTTACGGATGCTCGTGGGCAAGCCCGGGCTCGACGGCCATTCCAACGGTGCAGAACAGGTGGCCGTGCGTGCGCGCGACGTCGGCTTCGAGGTGGTCTATCAGGGCATCCGGCTCACGCCAGCACAGATCGTGGCGGCCGCCGTGCAGGAGGACGTGCACGTCGTCGGGCTGTCGGTGCTGTCCGGCTCGCACCTGGAGGTGGTGCCGGCGGTGGTCGACGGCCTGCGCGCGGCCGGTGCCGACGACGTTCCGGTGGTGGTCGGCGGCATCATCCCGCCCGAGGACGCGGCCGTGCTGCGGGAGCGCGGGGTCGCCGCGGTGTTCACGCCCAAGGACTACCGGCTCACTGAGATGATGGACGAGATCGTGACACTGATTCGGAAAGTTCATCAGCTGCCCGAGTGACACCTTTATCCGGTAATTGTCCGATTTGCCCCGACTGGCTTACTAAATCGTTACCGAACGAAGCGTTAATCGGTTGCTGATCACCCGATAGTGTGCATCAACCCGGGTGTCCGACCCCGAATCGGAGCACCCGGAGCAGCAACGTGAGGTGGACGCATGCCGGTGCGGCAATGACGGCCCCCAGCGACGTACCCGGCTCGGCGGTCCACGCTGAGCCCGAGGCCGTCACGGTGGGCATGGGAACAACGATTCAGGGACGGTCGCTCGGTGCGATCGCATGGCGGCGACTACGCCGCGACAAGGTCGCGCTGGGCGGGGCGGCCGTAATTGTGCTGCTGATACTCGTCGCGATCTTCGCGCCGCTGATCGTCGCACTGTTCGGGCATCCGCCGCTCGACTTCCACTACGAGAAGATCGATCCCGACCTGCAGGTGGCCAACGGGCCCCTCGGCGGGATCAGCCACGACTTCCTCTTCGGCGTGGAGCCCGTGAACGGCCGGGACATCTTCAGCCGGGTCGTCTACGGCTCGCGGATCTCCCTGCTGATCGCATTCCTCGCCACCCTGCTCGCGGTGCTGATCGGCGCTGTGCTCGGCGTGGTGGCGGGCTACTTCGGCGGCTGGGTCGACACGCTGATCAGCCGGACGATGGACGTGTTCCTGGCGTTCCCGATCCTGTTGTTCGCTCTCGCCCTGGCCGGGATCATCCCGGACCACGCCTTCGGCCTGGAGGGCGATGCCCTGCGCATCGCGCTCGTCGTGGCGATCATCGGCTTCTCCAGTTGGCCCTACATCGGCCGCATCATCCGAGGCCAGGCGCTGTCGCTGCGCGAGCGTGAGTTCGTCGACGCCGCGCGCAGCCTGGGCGCCCGCAGCCCGCGGATCCTGTTCACCGAGATGATGCCCAACCTGGTGGCGCCGATTCTCGTCTACGCGACGCTGCTCATTCCCACGAACATCCTGTTCGAGGCCGCCCTGTCCTTTCTCGGGGTCGGTATCAGGCCGCCCACCCCGAGCTGGGGCGGAATGTTGTCGGACGCGACGCACTGGTTCCAGATCGCTCCGAACTTCATGCTGTTCCCCGGCCTCGCCATCTTCGTGACGGTGCTCGCCTTCAATCTGTTCGGCGACGGCCTCCGCGACGCGCTCGATCCGCGGTCGCGGTAATTCATTCCATTTCCCGGCACCCCCGGGACCTCCCCCATGAGAAGTAGGCGGAAAGCGTGAGAAGTAGGAGAGTGGCGGCGGCCGCGGTCATCGCGGTCGCGGCCCTGGCCCTGGCGGCCTGCGGAGGCGGTAGCTCGGGCGGGAGCTCGTCGAGCAGTGGTGGCAACGACGCCGGCGGCGTGCACAACGTCTCGGACGTCACGGGCGGCACCATCCGGTACGCGAACGGCGGTGACTGGGACTCGCTGGACCCGGCCGACACGTACTACTCGTACTCCTGGAACTTCGCCCGCCTGTACGTCCGCGCGCTGGTGATGTTCAAGTCCGCGCCGGGCAAGGAGGGCGCCACGCTCGTGCCCGACCTCGCGGAGTCGCTCGGCAAGCCCAGCGACGACTCGAAGACGTGGACCTACACGCTGCGACAGGGCGTGAAGTTCGAGGACGGCACGCCGGTCACCAGCAAGGACGTGAAGTACGCGGTCGAGCGGTCGTTGGACAAGACGACCTTCCCGAACGGGCCGACCTACTTCAACGACTACCTCGACCTGCAGGGCTACACCAGCCCGTACGCGGACTCGGACCCGAACAAGCTCGGGCTGAAGGCGATCGACACCCCGGACGACCGCACCATCGTCTTCCACCTGAAGCAGCCCTTCAGCGGGTTCGACTACTTCGCCCAGATGCCGAGCACTGCACCGGTGCCCGTCGCGAAGGACACGGGGTCGAAGTACAAGGAACACGTGGTCTCCACGGGCCCGTACATGTTCGAGACCAACGAGCTCGGCAAGAGCTTCTCGCTGGTGCGCAACCCGAACTGGGACCAGGCGACCGATCCGAACCGCAAGCCGTTGCCGGACCGCGTCGAGGTGGCTCTCAACGTCAACGCCGACGACATCGACAACCGGCTGCAGTCCGGTGACCTCGACGTCGCGATCGAGGGCACCGGTGTCGGGCCGTCGGCCCAGGGCAAGATCCTGGCCGACCAGACGCTCAAGGCGAACACCGACTCGGCCCTGAACGCCCGCCTCTGGTACACCGCGCTGAACCCCGACGTCGCGCCGCTCGACAACATCCACTGCCGCCGCGCGGTCGAGTACGCGACTGACAAGACCGGCTACCAGCGCGCGTACGGCGGCGCCACCGGCGGTGACATCGCGAGCAACCTGCTACCTCCGGTGATCGCCGGCGCCCAGCAGTTCGACCCTTACCCCACCCCGGGCAACGCCGGTGACGTGGCGAAGGCCAAGGACGAGCTCGCCCAGTGCGGCCAGCCGAACGGCTTCACCACGGGAATCTCCTACCGGACGGAGCGGCCGAAGGAGAAGGCCACGGCCGAGGCGCTGCAGCAGTCGCTCGCGAAGGTCGGCATCAACCTGGAGATCAAGCCCTACCCGCTCACCGACTACGGCAAGCTCTACGCGGGCAAGCCGGACTTCGCGAAGGCCAACAACCTCGGCCTGATCGTCTACGGCTGGGCCGCCGACTGGCCCGACGGCTACGGCTTCCTCGCGCAGATCACCGACAGCCGGGTGATCCGCGCTACCGGCGGCAACAGCAACTTCGGTGTCAAGGACCCCGAGGTCGACGCGATGCTCGACAAGGCGGTGACCACCACCGACACCGCCGCACGGGAGAGCATGTGGGTCGACATCGACAAGAAGGTCATGGACGACGCGTACATCGTGCCGGGCATCTGGGCCAAGGGCCTGCTCTACCGGCCGAAGAACCTGACCAACGTGTTCATCACCGACGGCTACCAGATGTACGACTACCTGGCGCTGGGCACCACCCGCAAATAGGTGCTCCCCGGCGTAACGACCTGAGGTAGGTGAAGGCACGTGGTGTGCCGGTGGTCCGCACCTGACCGGTGTGGGCCACCGGCCACCCAGCCGTAAGAGATGGCCATCTACATCGTGCGGCGGCTGGTCGCGGCGGTGATCCTGCTGCTGATCGTCACGGCCGCCGTGTTCGCGATTTTCTTCCTGGTGCCACGGATCGCCGGTGCCACTCCCGAGGATCTCGCGTCGCGCTACGTCGGCAAGACCGCCGACGCGGCGGCGATCCACGAGATCGCGGTGAAGCTCGGGTTCACCGACCCGATCTGGGTGCAGTACGGCCGGTTCCTGAAGGGCCTGGTGGCGGGTGCTGACTACAGCACCGGCCCGACCACCGTGCACTGCCCGGCGCCCTGCTTCGGGTACTCCTTCCTGACCCAGAACCCGGTGCTGCCCGACCTGCTCGACCGGCTACCCGTGACGCTGTCGCTCGCCGCGGGCGCCGCCCTCATCTGGTTGGTCGCCGGTGTCGCCACCGGTGTGGTGTCCGCCCTGCGGCCCGGCAGCATCTTCGACAGGGCCGCGATGGGCGTCGCGCTCGCCGGGGTGTCGCTGCCGATCTTCTTCACGGGGCTGCTGTCCCTGGCGGTCTTTAGCTACGCCCTCGGCATCACGGCGCCCGGCGGCAGCTACGTGCCGATCGAGGAGAACCCGCTGGAGTGGGGCTACGACCTGCTCCTGCCGTGGATCACGCTGGCGTTCCTCTACGCCGCCGGGTACGCGCGGCTGACCAGGGCAGGGATGCTCGACACGATGGGTGAGGACTTCATCCGCACCGCCCGCGCGAAGGGCCTCCCGGAGCGGACAGTCGTGGTCAAGCACGGCCTGCGCTCGGCCCTCACCCCGATCCTGACGATCTTCGGGCTCGACCTCGGGCTGCTCCTGGGCGGCGCGATCCTCACCGAGAGCACCTACTCGCTGCCCGGGATCGGCAAGTACTCGGTGGACGCCGTGGTCAACAACGACCTGCCGAAGGTGCTCGGCGTCGTGATGATCGGGAGCATCTTCATCATCCTCGCCAACTTGGTGGTGGACCTGTGCTACGCCGTCGTCGACCCACGGGTGCGGTACTCGTGACTCTCGACGCAGCGCTACCCGCGGAGGCGGAGTGACCGAGAACGTGCTGGCAGACGGACTGTCACCGATGCCACCGGAGAGCGCGGACGGAGCGCGTGCGTTCCTGGACGTGCGCGACCTGCGGGTGCATTTCCCCACCGACGACGGCGTGGTCAAGGCCGTGGACGGGTTGTCGTTCAGCCTCGAGCGCGGCAAGCGGCTGGGCATCGTCGGCGAGTCCGGCTCCGGCAAGAGCGTGACCAGCCTGTCGATCATGGGCTTGCACAAGGCAGGCGCCGCGAAGATCTCCGGCGAGATCTGGCTGGGCGGCCAGGAGCTCGTCTCCGCCGGAGCGGAGCAGGTGCGCAAGCTGCGCGGCCGGACGATGGCGATGATCTTCCAGGACCCGCTGTCGGCGATGCATCCCTACTACTCCGTCGGCCAGCAGATCGTCGAGGCGTACCGGCTGCACCACGACGTGAGCAAGCGGGACGCCCGGGCCCGAGCCGTGGAGCTGCTGGACCGGGTCGGCATCCCGCAGGCGGCGCGGCGCTTCGACGACTACCCGCACCACTTCTCCGGCGGGATGCGCCAGCGCGCGATGATCGCGATGGCGCTGTCGTGCAACCCGGAGTTGCTCATCGCCGACGAGCCGACCACCGCGCTCGACGTCACGGTGCAGGCCCAGATCCTCGACCTCATCCGTGACCTGCAGGCCGAGTTCAACTCCGCGGTGATCATCATTACCCACGACCTGGGCGTGGTTGCCGAGCTGGCCGACGACATCCTGGTGATGTACGGCGGGCGCGCGATCGAGACCGGCGCGGCGGCCGACGTCTTCGCCACACCGCAGCACCCCTACACGTGGGGGCTCCTCGGATCGCTGCCCCGGTGGGACCGCGAGCGCACCGAGCGGCTGATGCCGATCCCCGGCAGCCCGCCGAGCCTGATCAACGTGCCCAGCGGCTGCGCGTTCCATCCCCGGTGCGCCTATGACGAGCTCACCGGCGGACTGGCCACGACCTTGCGCCCGGAGCTGCGTGCGGTGGGCACGAACGGACACCGGGTCGCCTGCCACCTGCCCGACGAGCGCAGGCGGCAGATCTTCGACGACGAGATCAGGCCGAAGCTGTGACGACCGACCGGACGGGTACCGAACCGATGATCACCGAACCGGCTGCGGGGCCGGCGCACGCCACGGAGGCGGCCCCGGCCGAGCGGGATGCGCTCCTGCGCGTGTCCGGGTTGCAGAAGCACTTCCCGGTGCGCCGGGGTCTGCTGCAGCGCCAGGTCGGCGCGGTGCAGGCCGTGGACGGCCTGGACTTCGAGGTGTTCCGCGGCGAGACGCTGTCGCTTGTCGGCGAGTCGGGCTGCGGCAAGACCACGACGGGGCGGCTGCTCACCCGGTTGATCGAGCCGACCGGCGGCACGATCGTCTTCGAGGGACGCGACATCAGCCACCTCCCGCAGGGGGCGATGCGACCGCTGCGCCGGGAGATCCAGATGATCTTCCAGGACCCGTACTCGTCGCTGAACCCGCGGCACACCGTGGGCACGATCGTCGGGGCGCCGTTCCGGATCCAGGGCGTGGAGCCGCCGGGCGGTATCCGCAAGGCGGTGCAGGAGCTGCTGTCGCTGGTCGGGCTGAGCCCCGAGCACTACAACCGCTATCCCCACGAGTTCTCCGGCGGCCAGCGCCAGCGCATCGGCATCGCCAGGACGTTGGCGCTGCGACCGAGCCTCATCGTCGCCGACGAGCCCGTGTCGGCCCTGGACGTGTCGATCCAGGCGCAGGTGGTGAACCTGCTGGAGGACCTGCAGGACGAGCTCGGCCTGACCTACGTCTTCATCGCGCACGACCTCTCCGTCGTGCGGCACGTGTCGGACCGCGTGGCCGTGATGTACCTCGGCAAGATCGTGGAGATCGGGGAGAGCGCCGCCGTCTACACCCGCCCGATGCACCCGTACACCGTCGCGCTGCTCTCAGCGGTGCCGGTGCCCGAGACACAGCGGCGGGACAAGCGGGAGCGGATCCTGCTCAAGGGCGACGTGCCCAGCCCGCTGAACCCGCCACCGGCGTGCCGGTTCCACACCCGTTGCTGGAAGGCGCAGGAGATCTGCGGTACCACCGAGCCGCCGCTCGTGGAGCTGACGCCCGGGCAGCGGGTGGCCTGCCACTTCCCGGAGAACGTGTCCGCGTAGGCGCGTCAGCGGCCGGTCTCCTCGTCCTCGCGTTCTCCGCGCCGCCGGAAGAACGCGAGGCCGGGGATGCCCTGGATCGCCTGGCGCATCTCCTTGAGCTGCTCGAGCAGCTCGTGGACGTCCGGGCCGACGCGGTCGAGCGTGGCGAGGATCGGCAGGATGTCGTTCTCCATGTGCTCCGTGAGCTGCGGGAGCTGGTCGATCAGCCGGATCGCTGCGTGCACCTCCTCCTCGGAGAACTCGTCGACGAAGCGCCGGGCGAGCGGCGCCACCTGCTGCGCGATCGGCTGGTAGACGGCGAGCAGCTCCGTTGCCCCGCCCGCTGCGCCGGACGCCTGCTCGACAACCGTGCCGGCGCGGTCGGCGACCGCGGTGGCCTTCTCGATCACCACGCCCGCGCCGTCGGCCACGGCGCCCGCCCCAGCCACGAGCTCCGCGGCGCCGTCGGCCACCGTGCTCGCCCTGGCGACGAGCCCCGCCGCGTCGTCGGCGACACCTGCGGCCCGCGTGACGAGCTCGGCAGCGCCATCCGCCGCGCTGCTCACCTCAACGAGCAGCGGGTCGACCCGGCGGACGAGGTGATCGGCGTCGGTGAGCACCGTGTCCACCCTGGCGACGGCCGTGCGCACGTTGACGAGCACCTCGTCGACCGAGCCGACCAGCACGTCCGCCCGGTCGACGATGCCCTCTACCCGGTCGGCCACCGCGGCGATCCGGGCGACGAGGGCCTCTGCGTCGTCGAGCAGGCCGGACGCCCGCTCGGGCAGTGACGCGACGACCTCGACGGCTTCCTCGGTCCACCCCATCACCGCCCTGGCCCCGGTGACGATGTCGGATGGGCCGACCCAGACGGGGAGCCCGGCGATGCGCAACATGCGGCCGATCCTCGCGCACAGGGGCACGTCCGGCTCGCTCGGATCGATGTTCCCTGACGCCAAGAGTTCGTATTGCTTTCGCGTAACGAGTCGAATGAGTGTGCCACTGTGCCCAGTGCGTTCGGGGGTGGTCACCTACGTTCAGTTGATGACCGGACGCCAATGGAGGTGACCGGCCCGCTCGATCCGGAAAGGAACCACCATGACGCAGCGACCCTGGAGCAGGCGCGATTTCTTCCGCCGCACCGCCGCAGCAGGTGCGGTGGCACTCGGCGGAACAGCGGCGCTATCCGCCTGCACCAGTACGAACACCGGTGGCGGCAGTGTGCTGGAGAACGCGCGCAACAGCGGTTCGATCCGCATCGGTATCGCCGGTGAGGAGCCCTACGGTTTCACAGGCACGGACGGCCAGGTCACGGGCGAATCTCCCGAGGTGGCCCGCGCCGTGTTGCAGGCGATCGGCATCGGCACCGTGGAGGCCGAGCAGGTGGACTTCGGTTCGCTGATCCCGGCGCTCAACGCCCGCCGCTACGACATGGTCTGCGCAGGCATGAACATCACCCCCGAGCGCTGCCAGCAGGCCGCCTTCTCGAACCCGGACTACACGGCGCTCACCGCCTTCCTCGTGCCGCGGGGCAACCCGGAGCAGGTCACGACGTTCCAGAACATCGCGCAGAAGAACCTGAAGCTCGCCGTGCTCGGCGCTGCCGTGGAGCAGGGGTACGCCGAGTCCGCGGGTGTCCCTGCCGCCAACATCAGCCCCTTCGACGACCAGAACGCGCTGCTGCAGGCCGTCACCGCAGGCCGGGTCTACGCCGCGGCGCTCACCGACATCTCGCTGAAGTGGCTCGCCGGCAAGAACCCACAGGCGGCCGTGGAGGTCACCCCGGGCTTCCAGCCCAGCGAGAACGGCCAGGAGGTCGTCTCCGCGGGCGGGTTCGTGTTCCGGCAGGCCGACAACGACCTGCGGGAGGCCTTCAACACCGAGCTGCAGAACCTGCACACGAGCGGGCGCTGGGTGCAGATCGCTTCCCCGTTCGGGTTCTCCGAGGCCAACCTCCCGCCTGCCGGGCTGACCACCCAGCAGCTCTGCGCGGCCTGAGCCGCCCGTGGACAACGTAGGAACCTTTCTGTCGGTCATCGCCCAGGGCCTGCCGGAGACGGTGATCGCCACCGTCGGCGGGATCGCCCTGACGATCGTGCTCTCCTTCGCTGCCGGGCTCGCCCTCCTGTCGCCGAGGCGATGGGTGCGGGTGATCAGCCGGATCTACGTGGAAGGGCTGCGCGGCACCTCCGAGGTCGTGCAGCTGTTCTGGATCTTCTTCGCGCTCCCTGTGCTCGTCGGTTTCGAGATCGTGCCCATCTGGGGCGGTGTGCTCGTGCTCGGCCTCAATCACGGTGCGTACGGCGCCGAGATCGTGCGCGGGGCGATCCAGTCGGTGCCCCGGGCGCAGTACGAGGGTGCGCTCGCGCTCAGTCTTTCCCCCGCGCAACGAATGTTCCGGGTGATCCTGCCGCAGGCCGTGGTGGAGATGATCCCGCCGTTCAACAACCTTTTCATCCAGTTGCTCAAGAGCACGTCGCTGCTGTCGTTCGTGTTCATCAGTGAGATCACCCGGCAGGCCACGCAGATCCTCGTGCCGCGATTCAACCCGCAGGTACTGGAGATTTTCCTGCTCCTGCTGCTCGTCTACCTCGTGTTGTCGCTGATCATCACCGCGGTGATGCGCTTGCTGGAGCGCAAGGCCGCGGCCCGGCTCGGGCGGGGCCCCTCGGAGCGGGCCAGGCGGACGGCCGTCAGGGGGGCGGTCTGATGCCACAGCAGGTCTGGGACTGGAACTACGCTTTCTCGATCCTGCCCTCGTTGCTCGAAGGGCTGGCCCTCACGCTGCTGGCGACCGTGCTCGGCTCGATCGTCGCGATGATCCTGGGACTGCTGCTCGCCGTGCTGCAACGCGGACCACGGCTCCTCGCGGTGGCCGTGCGCGGGTTCGTCGAGTTCGTGCGCAGCACACCGCTGCTCGTGCAGATCTTCTTCCTGTTCTTCGTGCTGCCGCAGTTCGGCATCGTGCTGAGCGCCCTGACCGTCGGCGTGATCGCTCTCGGCGTGCACTACGCCTGCTACACGTCGGAGGTCTACCGCGCCGGCATCGAGGCGGTGCCGCGCGGGCAGTGGGAGGCGGCCACAGCCCTCAGCCTGCCGCGGTCGCGGGTCTGGACGGGTGTGGTGCTGCCGCAGGCGATCCCGCGGGTGGTGCCGGCTCTGGGCAACTACGTCATCTCGATGTTCAAGGAGGTGCCGCTGCTCACCGCGATCGGCCTGCTGGACGTCGTCGGCCGGGCGCAGGAAGCGGGCGACACCTACTTCCGCTACGTGGAGCCGTACACGATCGCGGGGCTGCTCTTCCTGCTGTTGAGCTACCCTGCCTCACTGCTGGTACGGAGATTGGAACGCCGTGTCGGAACCATCTGAGCCGATGATCGTCTTCGACCGCGTGGAGAAGCGGTTCGGAGACAACGTGGTGCTCTCCGACCTGAGCTTCACGGTCGCCCCCGGTGAGCACGTCACGCTGATCGGCCCGTCGGGTTCGGGCAAGACGACGATCCTGCGGCTGCTCATGAGCCTGGAGTCGGTGAACGACGGAACGATCACCGTGGGAGGGCGCTACCTCTCGCACATGGAGAAGGGCGGCAGGCTGGTCCCTGCCGACGAGAAGCACAGCCGTGAGGTGCGCAAGCACATCGGCATGGTGTTCCAGCAGTTCAACCTCTTCCCGAACATGACGGTGCGCGGCAACCTCATCGAGGCGCCCACCCGCGTGCTCGGCTTGTCCAAGGACGAGGCGAACGCGCGTGCCGAGGAGTTGCTCGACCTCGTCGGGCTCCGGGAGAAGATCGACGAGCACCCGTCGCGGCTGTCCGGAGGGCAGCAGCAGCGGGTGGCCATCGCGCGGGCGCTCGCGATGCAGCCGGACGTCCTGCTGCTGGACGAGGTGACCTCGGCACTGGACCCCGAGCTGGTCGCCGGCGTGCTCGCCCTGCTGCGCGACATCGGCACCACCACCGACATCACCATCCTCTGCGTCACGCACGAGATGGGATTCGCGCGCGACTTCTCCCACCGCGTGATGATGTTCGACGGCGGAAAGGTGATCGAGGACGCGCCACCACAGCAGTTGTTCACCGACCCGGAGCAGCCACGCACGAAGGAGTTCCTGAAGGCGGTGCTGGGCCGGGACTGATGTCGAGATGCGGTGCAGGACGCCCATTTTCGGTCACAGGGTGACCGGTGGACGTCGCGGCACGAGCAGCCTCGAGATGCCGCTCAGGGGTTATTTCGGGACCCGTTCGAAACGAGTACGTCTGAGGTCGCGGATCTCGCCGGGCGAGGCCGAACGCACTTGGCCGAGCCGGTGCTGCTGACCAAGGGAAGGCTCATGAGCGTCCTCAGTCCCGAGCTCACCAAGGCGTACCACCTGCTGGCAACGATGGGCGAGCACATGCCCGTCGACGATCGGCCGGAGCACGTGCGTCACCGCGACGCCTATCGCCGCTGGAGCGAACAGTTCCCCGTCCCCGCAGACGCCCTGGTCACCGCAGCCCCGGGCTTCCCGGGGCTGACGGTGACCGCGCCGGTGTCGACGGCCGACCGGGTGCTGCTGTACTTCCACGGCGGCGGCTACACCGAAGGCGGGGCGTACAACCACCGGGAGATGGGTGCCCGGCTGGCTTCAGCGACCCGTGGCGTGGTGCACCTGCCGGACTACCCGCTGGCGCCCGAGAACCGCTTCCCGTCGGCGCTCGACGCCTCAGTGGCGGCCTACCGGGCCGTTCTCACCGCCGTGCCGGCGGCACGCGTCGCCGTGGGTGGCGACTCCGCCGGCGGTGGCTTGTCGCTGGCGCTGCTGTTGCGGCTCAAGGAGCTGGGCCTCCCGCTGCCCGCGGCCGTGGTGCCGGTGTCACCGTGGACAGACCTGACGGTGTCCGCGCCGTCGTTCACCGAACGCGCCGACCGCGACCCGTTCGTCAGCCGGGCCGCACTGCTCACGTTCGCGGCTTGCTACCTCGGCGGCCACGACCCGCGCGATCCGCTCGCATCACCGCTGTTCGGTGACCTCACGGGACTCCCGCCGATCCACCTCGAGGTCGGTACCGAAGAGGTCATGATCGACGACGCCGTGCAGCTCCACGCGCGTGCGCTGGCCGCGGGAGTGGCTTCGGAACTGGTTGTCACCGAGGGCGCGCCGCACATCTGGCAGCACTTCGCGTCATTCCTCCCTGAGGCGGCAGCGTCCATCGACCGCATCGGGCACTTCGTCCGGGAGCGCGTGCCTGAATCAGGACCTCCAGCTCGGTGACTTCGGGCGGCCGAAACGGACAGTTGGCCCAGTCAGCTGCGGCGAAGCACCGCATTGCTCAGAGTGGAAGGAACCACGTCGAGCAGCCACACCGTCAGCGCAGCTCGTCGAGGGCGGTGCCGTCGTCGAGCGCCTCGTGCAGCGTCCCGTTGGACGTGAGGTCGATGCCCGGCCGCGGACCACTCCCGCCGTCGAAGACCGGCACGACCGGACGCTCCCCGCGCTCAGCCGGGATCGCGAGCTCCCGGCGCAGCGCCGCATCGATGACCTGGCCGAGCGTCTGACCCCGCTCCTGCGCCAAGCGCTTCGCTGCGAGCAGCAGTTCATCCGAGATCGAGACGGTGGTGCGCATGAAGCGCAGTCTCGTGCATCGAACGCGCCGCTCCTACGGGGTGAGCTCAGCTGCGGCGGGACTCGTGGGCGAGGATCGCGAGCTGGATCCGGTTGGTCAGGTCGAGCCTGGTCAGGGCGCTGGAGATCGTCGCCTTGATGCTCGACGTCGACAGGTGCAGGCGTTCGGCGATCTCGGCGTTGCTCAGCGCCTCGGACACCGCGTGGGCGACCTCGCGCTCGCGGTCGGTCAGGAGGTTCATGCGAGCGACGGCGTCGGTGTCGCTGGGCGTGTCCGGGCCGGGCCGGCCCGCGGCCATCGCGATCACGCTGCGGGTGACGCTGGGTGAGAGCACGGGGTCGCCTGCGGCGGCGCGGCGTACGGCGTCGACGATCTGGGCAGGCGGTGTGTGCTTGAGCAGGAAACCCGCGGCGCCTGCGCGCAGTGCGGCGAGCACGGTCTCGTCCGCGTCGAACGTCGTCAGCATCACCACGGCGGGACCCTCGAGTCCGGAGCCTGTCCGGCGGCCGAGGGCCGTGGTGGCGGCGATGCCGTCGAGCACCGGCATGCGCACGTCCATCAGCACGACGTGCGGGGCGAGCCGGCCCACGGCGTCGACCACGTCCGCGCCGTCCGCGGACCCGCCCACGACCTCGATGTCGCCCGCGCCGCCCAGCATCATCGTGAGCCCGCTGCGGACGAGGGGGTCGTCGTCGACGATGAGCACGCGAATCGCCGCGTCTCCGGTCGCCGCGTCTCCGGTCACTGCAGCCACGGCATGCTCGCGCGCAACCGGAACCGGCCGTCGGTGATCTCGCGGGTGAGCTCCCCGCCGTGCAGGGCGACCCGTTCGGCGAGCCCGGTCAGCCCTGATCCCGCTCCCGGGATCTCGCTCGTGGTGACCCCGACCGGCACCGGATTGCCGACCTCCACCACGACCTCGCCGCCCGGTTCGCCCCTGACCAGCACGTCGACCGCCGCGCCAGGGGCGTGCTTGCGGGCGTTCGTGAGGCCCTCCTGCACCATGCGGTAGACGGTGCGCTGGAGCTGGGGGCGCAGCGCGGCGAGATCGTCGGCGAGGTCCGTGTGCACCTGCTGGCCGCTGCGCCGCGCCTCGTCCACCAGCGCAGGAAGGCGGTCCGTCGTGGGTTGCGGCGCGGCCCGGATCTCCTCCCGTTCGACGTCGGCCGTCGCGTCTTCGTGGCGCAGCAGGTGGAGCACCTCGCGGAGCTCCTCCAGCGCCTGGTTCGCGTTGGACCGCACCACGCTCACCGCGCTGTACACCTCGGCGGCCGTCGGCGGCGGCGCCGTGCCGCCCTCCGCCATGGCGGTGCGGTACTCGAGGGCGCCCGCGTGAACCGACAACAGGGAGATCCGATGCGCGAGCACGTCGTGCATCTCCCTGGCGATCCGTTGCCGCTCGGCGTGGCGGCTCTCCTCCAGCTGCCTCGCGTGCTCGCGCCGCTCGGCGTCGGCGCGCAGTCGCAGGGCCAGCACGAGCTGGCGCCGGGCGCGGACGCCGAGTCCTGCGGTGACCACCAGCGCCGTGCCGAGCAGGATCACGATGATCCACGGGGCGGGCGGGCCGAACACGGGCGGGAAGTACGTCGCCATGTACGGCAGGCCGAGCAGCACCATGCCGAAGCTGATCGGCACCGCGTATTTCCAGCCCCGGTGCAGGGCGAGGGAGAACAGCAGCAGGAACACGGCACCGGTCGCGGTGTTGGACATCGACGCGGCGACGGCGGCCAGGATCCCGGTGGCCACCGGGAACCGCCGCCGCCACCACAGCGCGAGGCAGGCCACGGCGCCGAGAAGCGGATCGGCGATCCGGAGCCAGATGGGCAGGCCGAACATGTCGGGCAACATCACGAGCGTGTGCTCGGAGGCCCCGACGAGCACGGCCACGAGAAACATCACGAGGTCGACGCCCCAGTCGCGAGGCGTGCGCCGGACCGAGGCGCCGGCGGGACGGTGGTCCGGGTCGGCCGCGCGGGCCAGCTCGCCGGGCAGCATCCAGCGGTCGACCGGGGGCGCGGGTGCCCGGGCGGTGTCGACCATGAGACGAACTGTACGGAAGAGACGTATGTCCGATAGGAGTGACTTTCCGACGGAATCGTGGCCGATCGGTCAGCGGCACTGGCCGGTCGGCCGCAGATCGCGGCGCGGCGGACGGGCAGCGTTGCGCCCATGCCGATCGACTCCCCGATTGCCCTCCAGCTGGAGGGGCTCACCAAGGTCTTCTCCGGGAAGCCGGCCGCCGACCACGTGAGCCTGGCGGTGCCGGTCGGCTCGCTGACCGGGCTCGTCGGGCCGAACGGTGCGGGCAAGACCACCTCGCTCGCCATGACCGTCGGCCTGCTTCGTCCGGACTCCGGCACGGCCGCCGTCCACGGCATCGACGTCTGGACGGATCCGACACGGGCCAAGGCACTGCTCGGCGTGCTGCCCGACGGCCTCGCGCTTCCCGAGCGGCTCACCGGCGGTGAGCTGCTCACCTACTGGGGGCTGCTGCGTGGCATGTCCGCCGACGTGGTGCGGGCCAGGGCGGCGGAGCTGATGCGCATCCTCGAGCTCGACGAGGCCGAGGATCGAGGGGTGCTGGTCATCGAGTACTCGACCGGCATGCGCAAGAAGATCGGGCTGGCCACCGCGCTGCTGCACGCGCCGAAGGTGCTCGTGCTCGACGAGCCGTTCGAGGCGGTCGACCCGGTCTCGGCCCGCGTGCTGCGGGGCATCCTGCGCCGTTTCGTCGCCGCCGGGGGGTCGGTGGTGATCTCGTCGCACGTGATGTCGCTGGTGGAGGACCTCTGCGACCGCGTGGCCATCATCGCGGCAGGCCGGGTGCTGGCCGCCGGAACGCTCGCGGAGGTACGGGGGACCTCGACGCTCGAGGACACCTTCGTCCGGCTCGTCGGGGAGCGCGAGATCGGGGAGGGGGAGCTGGCGTGGTTGGCGAGCTGATCCGGCTCAAGCTCACGATCCAGCGGCACTCGCTCAGTTGGAAACGGGTGCTCGGCCTGGTCCTGGGCGTGGCCGCCGCGATCGCCACCTGGCTGGCCGTGCTGGTCGCGGCGCCTGCGGCCCGGTCGGACGTCCTGCTGTTCGCGCTGGCCGCATGGCTGGTCGGCTGGCTGGTCGGGCCGATCCTGACCTCGGGGGCGGCTGTTCTGAGGCCCGAGTACTTCACGCTCCTGCCGCTCCCTCGGCAGTGGCTCGGGCTGGGGCTGCTCGCGTCGGTGTTCGTCGGTGTCGGCGCCGCCGTGACGGGCGTGGCGATCCTCGCGCTGGTCGGATACGCGGTCGTGGCGGCCTGGCCGGTGGCCTCGTCGGTCGCCGTGGCCGTCGTGACCGCCGCGGTGGGGAGCGTGCTGTTGCTCGTGTTCGTCGTGGCGCTCTCCCGGATGGTGTACGCGTTGCTCGGTGCGGCGATGCGCACCCGCATGGGCGTCGAGATCGCCGCGATCCAGTACGGCCTGATGCTGTCGTCGATGTTCGTCGGGTGGCTGATCGTCTCGCCCGTGATCAGTGCTGTGCCGGTGTTCTTGCGTGAGGGCTTCGGCGGGCTGGGGGTTTCGGGGCTGCTGAACCTGTTCCCCAGCAGCTGGCCCCTGCTCGCGGTCGACGCCGCGGCCTCCGGGGACTACGCATCGGCTGCGGGGCTGATCGGTGCGCTCGCGCTGGCGACGGCGCTGGTGGTGGCTGCGGCCGTCGCGCTGCTGACGCCCTACGTGGGCAACCGCACCGTCCGGCGCCGGGGGCGGCCGTGGGGGAGCCGGGTGCTCACCCGCGGCCGGGTGCTTCCCGCCACCCCGCTCGGCGCCGTGGTGGGCAAGGAACTGCGCACCTGGTGGCGGGATCCGTGGCGCAGCCTGGAGGTCCGCTCGTCGATCTGGTTCGGGATCTTCGTCGCGATCTACGGCGTGATCGCGGGGATCCCGCAGCTCGCCGGTCTGGCCGGCATCGCCGTCGCGCTGATGGTGGGGCTCAGCGGGGCGAACCTGTTCGGCCAGGACGGGACCGCGTTGTGGCAGCTCGTCGTGGCGCAGAGTCCCCGGGCGGTGCGAGCGGACATCCGTGGCCGGCAGATCGGGTTGGTCGTGACGCTGGGTGTGCCCGCGTTCGGCCTGTCGTTGCTGATGATGCTGCTGACCGGGGCGTGGGACTTCGCGGTGCCGGTCTTCGCCGGCATTGTGGCGACGCTGGGCGTCGGCAGCGGCATCGCCGTCGTGATGTCCGTGGTCGGCGTGACGCCCGGCGTCGATCCGCACCGGCGGGTCAACGCCACCGACGCCGGTGAGAACAACTTCTCCATCAACGTGGCGCTCTGGGCGATCCTGACGCTCGTCGGGCCGACGGTCGCGGTGGCCGTACCGCTGTCGGTCAGCGGTCCGGACCGGCCGGCGTGGCTCGTCCTCGCTGCCCTCGCCGTGGCGGTCGTGAACGGCCTGGTGGTGGCGTGGTTGTGCGGTGCCATGGCGGCCCGGCGCCTGGAGACCCACCTGCCCGAGACCTTCGCCCGGCTGCGCTACCCGGGCACCGCTGCGACCAAGGGGCGCGGCGGCGGGCTCCTCGACTACCTGTCCGGCCAGGCGGAGAGCTCGGCGCTCGCGGCTGCGGCCGCGGCCAAGGGTGAGAAGCAGGCACCGCAGAAGAAGGAGCCCGGCTCCCGAACGAAGGAGAGAGTGGGATGACGGCGTCAGGACCGGTTGGGAGCGTGGGGTACGGGGGCACCCCGCAGTCGGAACGCAAGCTCGCTCCCGACCTGGCGCGCGGGGTGATGCTCCTGCTGATCGCGATGGCCTACGCCGGGGTCTACGCGGGGGTCGCGTTCGGGGGCCGGCTTCCGGAGGGCACCTCGGTCGCCGACACCGTGGCGCGGTTCGTGGTGGTGCTCGTGCTGGACAACCGGGCGTTTCCGATGTTCGCGGTCCTGTACGGCTACGGGCTGGCCTGGATGGTGGCCCGGCGGCGTCGAGCCGGGGCGGCGGATTCCGAGATCCGCAGGCTGGTGCGCCGCCGCAGCCTGCTGCTCGTCGCCTTCGGCTCGGTGCACGCGCTCCTGGTGTTCCCCGGCGAGATCCTCGCCTCGTACGGGCTGGCCGGGCTCGTGCTCGGGTGGTTGCTGTTCCGGTCCGACCGCGCCCTGTCGCGCACGATCGCGGTGCTCGTGCCCTGCTACGTCGTCACCGTGACGGCGGCGATGGTCGCCCTGGCGGCGGCGGCGCCCGACGTCGGTGGGTACGCGGTGCCGGGGTACACGACGGCCGCGGACTGGTCGATGCGGCTGTCCGGTGTCCCGTTCACTCCGATCTTCATCGCCGTGGCCTACCCGCTGCTGCTGCTCGTGGTGCTGGGCTTTCGGGCCGGTCGCAGCGGGTTGCTCGACGATCCGTCCCGCCATCGCCCGCTCCTGATCCGCATCGCGGTCGGCGGAATCTCCATCTCGTTGCTCGGCGCGCTGCCTGCGGCCCTGATCGCGATCGACGCCGTGCGCCCCGGCATCGTGTCCACCGGTGCTCTGCTCGCGCTGCAGGTGCTCACCGGTGTGTTCGGCGGGGCGGGCTATGCGGCGGCGTTCGGCCTGCTCGCCCTCCGCCTCGACGCGCGGCGGGACCCGATCACGCGCGCCGTCTCCGCGGTGGGCCAGCGGTCGCTGACCTTCTACCTGTTCAACTCGGTGCTCGTCGCCGTGGTGCTGCACCACGACCTGCTGGCCGTGGGGGACCGGGTCGACAGCATCGGGGCGCTTGCGGTCGCCACCGCCGTCTGGCTCGTGGCCTTGACCGTGGCGGCGTGGATGGACCGCACCGGCCGTCCCGGTCCGGTGGACGCGCTGCTGCGCCGGCTCGTGAGCGGCCGCCGGGCGCATGATCAACGCGCAGTGGATCAGCCGCGAACGTGACCACGTGCGCGCTCGGCGGCCGGTAGGTCAGTCCGTCCAGACGGGCGCGCGCTTCTCCAGGAACGACGCCATGCCCTCCCGTGCACCCGGGCTCTGCGACAGCGCCGCCATCACCTCCACGGCGATCGCATAGGCGTCGGCCTCGGGCCGGTCCAGCTGCGCGTAGAGGGTCTGTTTGCCCACGCCCTTGCCGAAGCGGCTGCCCCGGGTGGCCCGCGCGAGCAGGTCGTCGACGCGCGTGTCGAGCTCGGCGTCGGGCACCGCATAGTTCACGAGCCCCCACTCGGCAGCGGTGGCGGCGTCGATCGCGTCGCCGGTGAGAGCCATCTCCATCAGGCGCTTGCGCCCGACGCTGCGGGCTACCGGGACGGCGGGTGTGTGGCAGAACCAGCCGCCCTTCCCACCGGGAAGGGCGAACGCCGCCGACTCGGCGGCGACGGCCAGGTCGCAGGACGCCACGAGCTGGCAGCCTGCAGCCGTCGCGATCGCCTGCACCCGCGCGATGACGACCTGCGGCACCGACTCGATCGTGCGCATGACCTTCGTGCACAGCTGGAGGAGATCGCGGACGCCTGCCAGGTCGCGCGCGGCGACGTCGCCGAAGTCGTGCCCTGCCGAGAAGGCCTTGCCCTCGGCCCCGAGCACGATGCCCGTGGCGTCGGAGGCGGCGGCGGTCTCGAACGCGTGGAGTAGCTCCCGCAGATGCGCCTCGGTGAGGGTGTTGCGCCGCTCCGGCCGGTTCATCGTGATCCGGACCGTGTCCCCGTCCTGCTTGACCAGCAGGTGCTCGTAGTCGGCCATGTTCCAACCGTAGCCCGGACCGTGCGTCGCGTCAGGGTCGTGACAATTCCTGCGAAACGGGCTTGTTGCCGATTCGCGGCGGGCGTAGCGTGACCGCGTGACCGGATCAGCAGATCTGGTCACAACGTCAGACGGTCAAATCGTCACGAAGCAGGAGGTGAGGGTGGCCGATCCGGATTTCGCGAGCCCCCGCATGGAGCGGGTGCTCGACACCGCGGCGGACCTGTTGGTGCGGTGGGGATACCAACGGGTCACGATCGACGAGGTCGCGCGGCACGCCGGGATCGGCAAGGGCACGGTCTATCTGCACTTCCGCACCAAGGAGGCGCTGTTCCTCACGGTGCTGCTACGTGCGCAACGTCAGATCGTCGCGGCGATGGCCGATCGGATGGAGGCCGACCCGGGCGAGGTGCTGCCCTCCCGGTTGCTTCGCGGTCTCTACCTGGTGCTGAGCAACGACGCGATCGCCCGCGTCCTGTACATGGGCGACGCCGAAGTGCTCGGCCGGCTTGCGCACGAGGCGGAGGACACGCTCGGTGGGCTCGTCACCCGCAGGCAGGAGATGCTCGCCGAGTACCTGCGGCTGCTACGTGCGGAGGGGTGTCTGCGGTCCGACCGCCGGCCCGAGGAGCTGCACTACCTGCTCTCGGCGATCGGAGCCGGGTTCTTCTTCGTGGGCGGGATGCCGGGGGGTAGTCCCGATCTCGACGTCGAGACCCGCGCCGACCTTCTCGAGCACGCGATCGCCACCGCGATCCAGGTGCCGGATCCACCCCCCGCCGCGCTGGCGAAGGTGGCACCCGTCATCGCCGCGCTCTATCGATCACTCATCACGGAAATCGATCACGAGGTGCGCCGCCGCATCCGGTGACCCCGGGGCGGGGCGGCGCCGGGAAAGGGAGTCAACGATGACCGCATCTGTCGAGCCGAACATCATGGATCCCGCGCTGATCGCGGATCCGTACGGCGGCTACAACCGGTTGCGGGAAGAGGCGCCGGTGCTGCGGGGACGTACCCCGGACGGCAGCCCCGCCTGGTACGTCACGCGCCAGGAGGACGTGCGGACGGTGTTGGGCGACCCCCGCTTCGTCAACAACGCAGCGTCCGTGCCGGGCGTCGAGGTCGACAGCGTTCGCGACAAGATGTTCGAGATGGTGGGCATCCCGCCGGAGTACGCCCGCTTCCTCAAGGACACCATCCTCGACTCCGACGGTGAGCGGCACACGCGGCTGCGCAAGCTGGTGTCGCGCGCGTTCACCGTGCGGCGGGTGAACGACCTGCGCCCGCGCGTCGAGGAGATCACCGCGCGGCTGCTGGACAAGTTCGTCGACCCGGTGGACTTCATGGCGGACTTCGCCTACCCGCTGCCGATCACCGTGATCTGCGAGCTGGTGGGCGTGCCGGAGGCCGACCGGCCGTCCTGGCGGGAATGGGGTGCTGCGATCACCACGATGAAGCCGGACGTCGTGGGTGTCGCCGTGCGGGACATGGTCACCCACGTGCAGGACCTGATCGCGCGCCGCCGTGCCGAGCCCGCCGACGACCTGCTCACCGCCCTCGTCCACGTGCGCGACGAGGAGGGCGACCGGCTCAGCGAGGACGAGCTCGTGACCATGGTGCTCACGCTCGTGATGGCCGGCCACGAGACCACGGCACACCTGCTCGGCAACGGCTTGGTGGCCCTGCTCGAGCACCCCGACCAGCTCGCCCTGCTCCGCTCGGACCCGGCGCTGTGGCCGGGTGCGGTGCACGAGCTCATGCGCTGGTGCAGCCCGGTGCAGGTCACGCGGATCCGCTACGCCACGCAGGACCTCGAGATGGGCGGGGTGGCGATCCGCGCGGGCGACGCGATGCAGGCGGTTCTCGTGTCCGCCAACCACGACCCGCGCGAGTACACCGACCCCGAACGGCTCGACGTCACCCGTCGCCCGGCCGGGCGGGGCGAGGGCCACGTCGGTTTCGGGCACGGCTTCCACTACTGCCTCGGCGCCGCCCTCGCGCGGCAGGAGGGTGAGGTGGCGCTGCGCGCCATCGTCGAGAGGTTCCCGAACCTGGCGCTGACCTCGTCGGAACACGACTGGCTGCAGGCGCCAGGAATGCGCCGCCTGGCCCGCCTCCCCCTCCACCTGGGCTGAGGAACACGGCACACACCTTCGCGCTTCGGCACACGGCGTCGGCCGTCTGTGCGGGGACCGGAAGGTGTGTGCCGTGGTCAGGCCGTTGCGGGGATCGCTATCGCCGACTCCTGTTCCGGCACCACCCAGACCGGTTCCCCGTGGCCGAGGCCCTTCTTCTCCCGGTACATCCGGGAACGGAGCACCGTGTCCCCCACGCGGACGTGGTAATCCCAGCAGTCACCGCGGTAGATGCTGAACTCCACCGTTCCCTTCCAGCCCTGTCCGGCGGAGTTCTTGCGGGACAGCACCAGGCACTCCGGGCGGACGAAGACGTTCACCTCCGTGCCGGGTGGGAACTGGCCGGCCGCCAGGCAGATCAGACGGCCGTGGCCGAGTTCGATCTCGGCGCGGTCGTCCGTCCGGGAGATCACCGTGCCGGGCAGGCTGTTGGAGATGCCCATGAACCGGGCGGTGAACTCCTCACGCGGCCAGGCGTAGATCTCTTGGGCGGGGCCGCGTTCGACGATCCGGCCCTTGTCCATGACGACGACCTCGTCGGAGACGGCGAGCGCCTCGTCCTGGTCGTGGGTGACGAACACGGTGGTGATGCCCAGGCGCTGCTGCACCGCGCGGATCTCGTCGCGGACGCGGTCGCGCAGTCCGGCGTCGAGGTTGCTCAGCGGCTCGTCCAGCAGCAGCACCTCGGGCTCGCGGGTCAGCGCTCGGGCGAGCGAGATGCGCTGCTGCTGCCCGCCGGAGAGTGCAGGTGCGGGGCGGTCGGCGAGGTCGGCGAGGCCGACCATCTCCAGGGCCGCCATCGCGCGTTCGCGTGCCTCCGCCTTCGGCAGGCGCTTCTGGCCCGAGCGCAGCGGGAACATGACGTTCTGCACGGCCGTCATGTGCGGCCAGATCGCGTACGACTGGAAGACCACGCCGATCGGACGCTGGTGCACCCCGACGAACACGCCCTCCGCGGGGGCGCACACCACGCGCCCGCCGATCCGGATCTCTCCGGCGTCCGGGCGCTCCAAACCGGCGATCAGCCGGAGGGTGGTGGTCTTGCCGCAGCCGCTCGGCCCCAGCAGGGTCACCAGCTTGCCGTCCGGCACATCCAGGTCGACGCCGTCGACCGCATTGCGGGTGACCGCCCGCCCCTCGAAACGTTTGACCAGTCCACGGATCTCGATCACGGGACGCTCCTTTGCGTGCTCAGCTCGACTGCCGGTTGAGCCCGGTTCTCCTGCCGAGAAGGCGGACCAGGACGACGATCAGGGCGAGGAAGACGACGATGCAGACGCCCAGTGCCGCCACGACGGGATAGCTGCCGTTGGACCACTCCTGGTAGATCGTCACCGACACCACCTGGGTGTCCTGCGTGTAGAGGAAGATCGCCGCTGAGATCTCCCGGAACGCCACGATCACCGTGTAGAGGAACGCCGCCAGCAGCGACGGGGCCAGGAGCGGTACGTAGATCTGGCGGAAGGTGCGCAGCCAGGACGCTCCGCTGGCGGCGGCAGCCTCCTCCAGTTCGTCCTTGATCTGGGCCATGCCCGGCACGATGTAGCGCATGCCGTAGGGCAGGCCGATGGTGACGAACGCGATCACGAGGATCGTCAGCGTGCCGTAGAGATGGAACGGCAGCGGCGCCGTCAGGTACCAGTACAGGATGCCCACGCCCATCACCACACTCGGGACGGCCAGCGGCACGGTGGCCAGTCCGTCGAGCAGTCCGCGGCCGCGGGCCCGGGTCTTGACGGTGATGTAGGCGACCAGGGCGCTCAGCACGGTGACGATCGCGCCGGCCAGCACGGCCGTGATGAGGCTGTTGCGCACCGAGGACGTCAGCGCCGGGGTGTGCAGCACCTGCTGGTAGTCGGCGAGCGTCAGGTGGTGCAGGGCCGAGATCGACGGCGGCTCGTAGCCGGGCAGCAGCGACGACCACACCAGCATCAGCAGCGGCAGTGCCACCGCGACGACGAAGAACAGGACGAACACCGCGAGCCCCAACCAGCGCCAGCGGCCCAGGTCGGTGACGGTGGGCCGGAAGCCCTTGCCGGTGATGGTCTGCGCGGCGGCGCCCGAGCCGGACAGGCGCCGGGAGAGCCACAGGCCGCCGCTGGACACGGCGAGGATGAAGATCCCGGTGACGCCCACGGTGCCGTAGTCGGTGGGGAAGGTCTGCAGGGCGGAGTAGATCCGGCTGACGAAGACGAACGTGTGCCCGGGTACGCCGATGAGCTGCGGCACCTCGAACGTGGAGATCGTCTGCACGAACATCAGCAGCGCGGCCGACAGGATCGCCGGCCGGATCATCCGCAGGGTGATCATGCGGAAGACCCGCAGCGGAGGGGCCCCCGACGCCTGTGCGGCCTCCTCCAGGGACGAGTCCATGTTGGAGAACGCGGCGGCGCCCATCAGGAACGCGACCGGCGTCACGTGCATCGCCTGCACGAGGACCATGCCGGCGAGCGAGTAGATGTTGAACACGGGCAGGTGCACGGCCCGCAGCAGCACGTTGAGGGCCCCGGTCTGCGGGGCGAACAGCAGTGCCCAGGCGACGGTGTTGAGGATGCCCGGGATGATCAGCGGGATCATGGCCGCGATCTGCGCGAAGAACTTCGCCGGTGTGTTGGTGCGGGCCACGAGGTAGGCCAGGCCGAACCCCAGCACGGTGCACAGCACGGCGGTGGCGCCGGCGTAGGCGAAGGAGTTGCCCACCAGCCTCCAGAAGGAGGCGCTGCCGAGGGTCTCGCTGTAGTTGCGCAGGGTCCATTCGACCGGCCCGGTGGACAGGAAGGACGACTGCAGGCTCGCGACCGCCATGGTCAGCGCGGGCACGACGGCCAGGTAGGCCACCACGACCGCGACGACGGCCAGCAGGATGTGCCGCGGGTCGCCGAACCAGGACAGGACGCTTCGAACCCGGTTCTTCGGGCCGCGGGATACACGCGTGGTGCGGGGCTGCGCGGTGCGCGACCCGATGGTCAGGCTCATAGCATTTGCCGTCCTTGCAGGTGAGGAGGTACCGAGATGGCGTGGCCTGTCAGACGGCGTGCAGAGCCTCCTGGTACTCCTCGAGCAGGTGGTCGTAGGTGTCGGCGCTGATCACGGGCGTGGACCAGGCAGGCGTCCAGTTCGAGGGGTTCCACACGCTCGTGTCGTTCTGCGCGGACTCGCTCAGCGAGACGTGGTTGGAGACGTCCACGACCTCCTGCTGCCCGTCGTTGGACATGATCCAGTCGATGAACAGCTTCGCGGCGGCCGGATGCGGCGCGTTCTTCGCCAGCTCCGCCAGCACGCCCGCCGAGGGCAGCGGGTCGGTGTTGCTGAACGCCATCCGCTCGGGAGTCTCCTTCGCGAGCGACGCCGCCTTGTAGCCGTAGGCGTTGATCGCGGCGACGGGCTCGCCCGCCTGCACGTCGGTGAGGGACTGCGTGTGGCTCTCCGCCAGCCGTGGGTCGTTGTTCCCCAGCGCCTTCACCAGCGCGAGGGCCTTGTCGTGCCCCATCGCGGAGATGAGGCCCTCGTACCAGTTGATGGCGTTCGGGTCGATCGAGAAGCGGCCCCTCCAGGCGGGACTCGTCAGATCCTCGATCGAACGTGGCACCGGGAGGTGCCCGGCCTCGAGAGCCTGCGGGTTGTAGGCGATTGCACTCGTGTTGACGTAGACGACGTTGCGGTAGCCGTCCGGGAGGCTCTGCAGCTGCTCGGGCAGTGCCGGGGTCTCGGGCACCCGGTAGGGAGCGAGCGTGCCCACTTGGATGAGCTGGTAGACGGGTTCGGAGTCGGCGGTGATGACGTCCGCGTTGAACTTGCCTCCTCGCTGCTCCGTGACCAGGCGGGTCGGCAGCTTGTCGGCGGACAGGCGCAGCGCATCGACCTCGACCCCCGGGTACTTCTTCTCGAACGCGGCGATCACGTCGTTGACGTCGTCGTCGGCGAAGGTCGTGTACCAGAGCACCGAGCCCTCCTGCCGCGCCTCGGCCAGGAGTTGCTCGGGCTGCTGGGCGGGAGCCACCGCCGTTGTGGTGGTGGCCGCGGGCCCTGCGCATGCGGTCAGGAGCGCGATCAGGAAAAGCGCAGGCGTGAGGCGGGCGGGGATGCGCGGTAGTGGGGGCAGGTGCAGGTCGTGCATTCGGTCCCTCCGGGTCGTGACTGATCGGTTGCCGCCCGCCGGTGGAGGACGGTCTCTGCGGAGGAGGTCAGTAGCCCTGTGGGCGCAGCACGAGACAGCAGCCCAGGGATATCAGCACGGTGACGAACATCAGCCCGAAGCCGGCGGTGTAGGAGCCGGTGGCGGTCAGCAGGATGCCCACCAGCGCCGGCAGCGTCGCACCCACGAGGTTGGTGATCGAGGCGAACACGCTGGAGGAGTACTCGGACTGGTGCGTCGGCATCAGGCTGTGCAGCAGGGACCAGTTGGTGACCACGCACCAGGCGTTGCCTGCCAGGCCGAGGAAGATGAAGAAGCTGTCGACACCCGCGTTGGAGAACAGCACCGTGCCCGCGATGCCGACGCCCTCGATGACGAAACCCCATGCCGCCCAGCCTGCGCGTCTGACCGTGCGGTCCGATGCTCGTCCCACCAGCACCATGACGACGATCGACAGGACGTTGGCCACGGTCAGCACGACGCCGATGTCACTGAGCTCGACGTGGCGCTCCTGCTGGAGGTAGAGCGGCGCCCACGTCACCAGCCCGTAGAAAGGGGCGTTGGTGCCGACGTACATCAGCATCGTCAGCCAGTAGCGGTAGTTGCGAAAGGGCGACGCGGGTCCCCGCTTCGGCACCACCGTCGTCGACTCGAACCGGCCTTCGACGATGTGGTTGACCTCTTCGGTGCTCACGCCGTGTGCCTTCTCGGGCTGGTCCTGGAGCAGGGCCAGCACGACGCAGAACGCGAACACGGCGGCGATCAGCGCTTGCGAGAGGAAGGTGGCGCGCCAGCTGAACGCCGTGAGCATCGTCGTCGTGAGGACGCTGCCCAGTGCCGAGCCGACGAAGATGCCCGAGAGCCAGGACGCGTTGGCCCGCGCCCGTTCGTTCATCGGGAACCAGCGGGCGGTCAGGGTGTGTGCCACCGGGTAGAAGCACGCTTCGCCCACCGCGAGCAGGATGCGCGTGCCGTACAGCTCGCCCAGGCTGTTGACGAACGGCGGGAGCGCGAGCGCCACCACCCAGATCCCGGTGCCGATGAGCATCGATGTGCGTGGGCCGAGCCTTTTGAGGATGAATCCCCAGGCGAAGAGCGCGATTCCGTAGGCGTAGAGGAACAGGCTGGTCAGCCAGCCGACGGAACCGGGATGAACGTCGAGACCGAACTGATGGCTGAACGCCCGATCGGCGACGATGACGCCGATCGAGGACTTGCTGAGCTGCGCCACCGAGAAGGCGATCAGCAACGGCAGGCTGACGTGAAGCCATCTCTGCATGTGGCGGCCGCGCAGGGCGGCGGGAAGCCATTCCCTGCCCGTTGCGGGGCGGACGTCCGTTTCGGGTGTCATCGGGATCCTTGCGTGCGGGGTGCGTCGTTGAACTCGGCGCGCTCATGAACTCGGCGACGCTCCGTGCGAAATGTGCGGCGGAACCGGAATGCGAGATCGGGGGAGGAATCGACGTTCCTCACGCACCGGCATTCGGTCCGACGCGACGGCCACCCAGGTGGTGGGGTGGGGGCCGGTTCAGCTCTGTGGGCTCCGGGAGGCGCGGCCGATGAACAGGCAGCTGTAGAACGCCTTCCAGGCGACGTCCACGTCGCTCACGCCCGCGGCTCGATAGCCGTCGAGATGATCAGCCTCGCTGGGTAGCGGGTAGTTGTGGTGGTGGGACGGGGTGGCCGCGCGGGGTGCGGCGAACTTCTTGCGCACCGATCGATAGCGCTTGTCCCACACCTCGTCCTCTGGGCCGATGTGGTCGAGGTTGACCAGCCAGCCGCCCGGGGCGAGCAGGCTGCCGACCTCCCGGTAGAAGTTCCGGAGCTCCTCGCCTGCCAGGTGGTGGCTGGCGCGCGAGGTGACGAGCACGTCGACCTGCTCGGGTACGCCTGCCGCGCGTAGCGCCGTCATGTCGCCCACCATGAAATCGACGCGGTCACCGAAGCGGGCCAGATCCGTCCGGGCGCGCTCCAGCATCGTGTCCGAGACGTCCGTCCAGACGCCACGCGCGTCGGGGAAGGCGTCGAGCAGGACGGACAGGAACTTGCCCGCCCCGCTGGCCACGTCCACGATCAGCGCCGGTTGCGGGGTCTCCTCGGCCACCAGCCGGGCCGCCATGTGCCGTGGCAGTTCGAGCAGGTCCTGCGGGCCCTGCGGGTCGGCACCCAGCCAGGCCTGCGCGAACTCCGCATCGGACCACACCGCCGCGGCGGAACGGCTTTGTTCCGACATCTCGTCTCCTTCGTCAGAGAAGTGGGTCAGGAACGGGCGCCGGCTGGTCCGTCGTACTCGGGCGCGTTCTCGAGGAACACCGTGCTGTTGTAACCGAGCTCCTTGAAGAGCCGGTTCTGGGCGGAGACGAAGGTGAGCGGTTCCCCGTCGGCGGCGAAGTGCTGGGCCACCGTGTTCTGCGGGACGTAGAGCGTGTCGCCGGGCTTGAACTCGTGCCGCGTGGGCTCGTGCGCGATGCGGGCGTAGTACTTCTCGGAGAGCTCGGCCGCAACCTCCCAGTGGAGGCTGTACCCGGAGCCGGAGCGGACGTAGAGCACCTCGTCGGCCATGTGCCAGCGCTTGCCGGAGCGGCTGCCTGCCGGGATCTCCAGCACGTACGCGTCGACGCTGAAGGTCCGCACGTCGTCGCCGGGCCGGGACATCACCCGCACCTTGCCGAGCGGGGTCGACTCCCAGTGCGTGTCGGCCGACTTCACGACCTTGCGGCGCTTCTCCACATCCGGGGTCCACAGCTGCGACCAGTCCATGCGCGGGCCGAAGCGCTCCTCGTCGTCGACCGGGCCGCTGCGGCCCTGCTGGAGCAGGCCGAGGTACATCCACATCGACTTGGCCTTGAAGATCAGGCAGCGCGCTGTCTCGTCGTACGGGTTGAAATGCCGGTGGATCGAGTCCGTGTGGACGATCACCAGGTCGTCCTTCTCCCAGTCGTAGCGCTGGTCGTCATGGATTTCGTAGCCGGCGCCCGCCAGGATGAAGAAGGCCGCCTCGTTCTGGTGCCCGTGGCCGTGGTTCGAGGTGCGCGGGGGCAGCTCGACGAAGTGCACCTGGAGGCTCTGCGTGAGGAAGGGATCGTCGCCCGGTCCGATCCGCCACCATGTGCGGGACTCGTGCGAGTCGCCGGAGTGTGCGACCTTCGCGTCGTCGACCACGACCGAGTCGTCCCGTACCCGTGGCGCGTCGAGCTGGCGTCGCCGGAACTCCTTGAGCCCGTACGTCTCGGACGTGATGCCGCGCAGGAAGACCCTGCCCTTCGTGTCGCTCATACCGATGCCCTCACAGATCCCGGCCCGAGTCCGCACTCATCGGTCCCGGCCGTCGCTCATCCGACAGTGCCGTATCGGCGCTGTATCCACCCGTGCAGCGAGCCCGGCCCCGTCCGGTGGGCGGAGGCCCTGAGCAACGTGAACAAACCGGGCCGACGAAAGGGCCAGGACGGATTCGAAGCGGTCCTGGCCCACGGCCGGAACATCCACTGCTTCTGGTGGTACGGCCAAGGTTCTGCGGCTCCGACACAACCCGGGCCTCCATTGGCCTAACAGTTATATCAATAGCCCTCAACGCGGGTCAATGGGCCGGAGGGACGCCTTGGGGATCACCGCGTTTTACGCCGATTCGGCGGCTGCACGTGAGACCCGCGCGGACGGCGCCCGGAGGACATGCCTGACGGGTCGATCGCCGGCGCGGCGAAAGGATTCAAAAGGGCGAGCCGGGCATAAATGCGCAAAACGCCCGCCCGACTGATCAGCCGGTGCGGCCGGGTCGCCGCGGGTCCTCACTGAATATCAGGGACTTGATGGTGACCGGCACGGTATTCGACGGAAAGCGCACCCGGCCGATGTCGATGTAATCGAAGTCCCGCAGGCTGAGCCCGTCGACGACCAGGAGGTTGCCCGCGACGCCGAGCTCGTCGGTGAGCAGCCGGCCGAGTGTCATGGCCACGTCCCCGTCGAGCATCACGTACACGGGCCGCCCGAGCGCGGTGCGGTGGGCGAGCCCGTCGCGGATCCCCCGCGCGAGCGCCACGACCCGGTGGTAGCTGGGCAGCCCGCTCCACCCCATGGCGAGCGCAACGTCAGCGGTCTCCGGGACGTCGAGGGCGACCAGGTGGCGCCGGACCGCGTCGGCGACGGCCTCCGGGTCGACCGTCTCGCCGAGCCGGTAAGCGGGCTTGACCACCTGGAGGTTGCGGCGGGGCAGCAGCGCGTCGGGGTCGGTGATGAAGCCGGTGTTCCCGCTGAGCTGCACGCTGTACTCGGACGCACCCAGCGCGGTGGCGCGGATGCACTCCCCGGCGGGCAGCAACGGGAACGGCAGCTCGCCGGAGTCGATCCGGCGGCGCAGGGCCCGGCCCAGTGGAAGGCCGAGATCGCCGAACCGCCTGGTCTCGCGGTCGTAGACGTACTCGGCGACCCCGCCGGAGAACATCACGCCGTCGATCGGGCCGAGCTCACCGATCGGTTCGGTCAGGTACAGCCGCTCGATCTCGGCGGGCAACGCGGCTCCGGCGGCGACGGCCGTGATCAGTGCGTCCGCCATGGTCTCGGCGACCTTCTCGATCTCGTCGGCACGCGCGACGTCGCCGAGCGCCCAGTCGTACCCGGCGCGAGCGGCGTGGTCGCGGCCCGCGGGGTCGAGCCGTACGACGCGGTCGTCGGCGTCCACGACCTGTAGCCGGCCTCCGATGTGCACGGCCGCGGTGCGCACGACCTGCCCGCGGTCGAGCACCGCGAGCTTGGTGGTACCGCCCCCGATGTCGATGTTGAGGATGCGCGTGCCGGTGTCGTACGAGGTCTGCGCGGCGCCGGAGCCGTAGGCGGCCAGCATGGCCTCCATGTTGTGGCCCGCGGTCGCCGTCACGAGTTCGCCGCCGCGCTCGGCCAGCACACCCGCGATCGCCTCGGCGTTGCTGCGGCGCAGGGCCTCGCCCGTGAGGATCACGACGCCGGTGTCGATGTTCTCCGGATCCACCCTCGCGGTGTTGTAAGCGCGGTCGATGATCGACCCGAGTGCCTCGGCGTCGATGCGCTCGGCGCTCGCGTACGGGGTCAGCTCGACCGGTGAGCGGTAGTCGGTCTGCCTGCGCACGACGATGTAGCGGCTGGTCAGCTCCTCGCTGATGCGGCGCAGGTGCAGCGTGGAGAAGACGACCTGGGTGCCGGAGGAACCGATGTCCATCCCGACGCTGCGCAGGGTGACGTTGTCCTGCTGCCAGATCGGGTTGTCCTCGAGCGGGCTGAGCGGCTCGTCGTCATGCACGTGGTCGTCGCCCGGCAGGTAGGAGGACGAGTAGACCGTGCCCGGCTCCTCGTGGCCGTGGCCGTGGCCGTGGCCGTGGCCGTGCGGGGCGGCGTCCGTCACGCGCGTACTCCTCGTCGTGTCGCGAGCGTGCCCGTGCGGCCCGCCTGGGGAGCAGGCGGGCCGCACGGGATGCCTCCTGGCTAGGGCTTCGGGGCGAGCGTGGGCAGTTCGGCCTCGTAGACCGCGTCCATGTTCGGTTCGATGCCGTACTTGGCCAGCGCTTCGCGGAACAGTTCGCGGACCACGGGCGACTCGTCGGCGTAGTCGATCTGGTCGCCGCCCAGGCGCTGGCTGATCCACGCCTTGGGCACGCCCTGGGCGTTGCGGATGGAGACGCCTTCGTGCTTGAACGCGAGGTAGCGGCTGGGCTCCTCGCCGGTGTTGAAGTGCTGGTGGTACCACATGTTCGGCGGGACGATCAGCGCGCCGGGGCCCCATTCGTAGCGCCGCGGCTCTTCGCCTTCGGGCCACATGAGGCTGTAACCGGTGCCGGACAGGATGATCACGTGGGCGCCGGGGCCGTGGCGGTGGCCCTTCTTGTAGGTGCCCACGGGGAACTGTGAGATGTGGCTGTTCATCGATCCGCGGGCCATGTTGAAGCGGATGTGCCCGCCGCCCGCGCCGCGTTCGGCGGCGTGGACCAGGGGCAGGTTGACCGCGTCGGCCACGAAGTTGGTGTCGAGCAGCAGGCCTTTCTGCTCGCCCTTGGGGGCGAAGTAGTCGGGCTCGCCGTTGAAGCGCTTCGGGAAGTCCTTGGCGGTACCGAAGACGAACTCGACGTCGTCGTAGAGGTTGATGACCGGGGGCATGTTGGTGGAGGCGACGAACCGGGCGGTCTTCTGTCCGGAGCCGTTGAAGTGCTGGTGGTTGGCGTTGAGCGGGATCGCGAACAGCGACCCGGGCTGCCATTCGAAGGTGACTTCGGCGCCGTTGTCGTTCCAGACCTTGGTGGAGCCGTGCCCGTCGAGGACGAGGATCATCTCCTCGAACAGTTGCCGCTGGGGGGCCAGGGCGGCGCCGGCGGGGATCTCGCAGACGTAGCAGTCGTTGGAGGTGCGGGTGGCCTCGTGGTTGATGAACACCCCGCGCCCACCGCGACGGTCCCAGGGCTTGAGATCCACGGTGCGCAGGTCGGGCACGTAGTGGGCGGCGATGATCTCCAGGCCCTCGTTGGCGACCCACCGGGTGTAGGGGGAATCCTTCTCGGTGGCGAACTTCGCCGCCAACGTGTCGTCGACGATCGCGTCCCCGGCCATGCAGCAGACCTCCGCTTCGAGTTCAAGCTATTGGTATGACCATAAGGCCGATATTTCCGCCATGTCAACGCCGCCCGTACGGAAGGGCGGCGAGCGCGTGGTGCTATGCGTCCGCCCGGACCGCCGGTGCCTCGTCGGCGGCCTCCGGGCGCCTCCACCGTCGCAGCGTGGGGTTGGTGGCGGCCAGCACGGCCACGACGAGGGCGCAGGCGAGGCCGCCGGTGACCGCGGCGAACCCGGCCGACGTGAGGTCGGCGACCGCACCCGCTCTGGCGTTGCCGATGCCCGGCCCACCGGCGCCGACGACGTTCTCGACGGAGACGATGCGACCGAGGTAGCGGTCCGGTGTCGCCAGCTGGACCAGGGACCCGCGGGAGATGACGGAGATCGTGTCGGCTGCTCCGGCGACGGTGAGGCAGGCGAGGGTCGGGAGCAACGTGTCCGCGAGGCCGAACCCGGCCAGGGCCACGCCCCACACGCCCGCGGCCGTGAGCTGGACGAGTCCGGCCCTGGGGATGCGCGCCACGATGCCCGAGGTCAGGCCGGCGGTGATCCCGCCGACCGCTATCGCCGACAGGAACAGGCCGAGTGTCTGCGGGTCCCCGCCGAACCGTTCCTCGTTGAGCACCGGGAGGAGCGCGATGGGCATGGCGAGCACGGTTGCCGCCAGGTCGGTGGCGATGGAGCCGCTCAGGGCCGGGCGCCGCAGGATGAAGCGCCACCCGTCCACGCTCGCCCGCAGGCCGACGGTGGTTCCTCCGGTGGGCCGCATGCCCGGCAGCCGGGCCACCCCGTACAAGGCGAGCGTGATGGCCGCGGCGTCCACGGCGTAGGCCCACGTCAGTCCCCCGTGGGCGAGCACGAGTCCGGCGGCGGCCGGCCCCACCAGCATCGCGATCTGGAAGCTGACGTGGTTCAGCGCGATGCCGGCGGGGACCTGGCCGGGTGGGAGCAGCCGGGCCACGAACGTGCGGCGGGCCGAGGAGCCCAGCGCTCCGCACGCCGTCTGTGCCGCCACCAGGACCAGGACCAGTGGCAGGGAGTGCGCACCGAGACCCGCCTGGACGGCGAGCAGTACCGCCGCCACGGCCGTGCCGATGCTGGTGACGGCGACGAGCCTGCGCCGGTCCATCGCGTCGGCGAGGACGCCGCCTAGGAGTCCGAAGACGATGGTCGGGACGGCGGTGGCGACCCCGATCGCGCCGACCCACACGGCGCTCTGCGTGAGCTCCCACACCTGGTACATCACCGCGACCACGGCGACCTGACCGCCGAAGCTCTGTGCCGTGGTGCCCACCCAGATGCGGCGGAACGCCGGGTGTGATCGCAGCGGGCGGGTGTCGAGGATGCCGTCGATCGCGCTCACGCCCGGCGGCCGTGATCGTCGCCGGGAGCCGACGGGTGGTCGAGCTGCTGCTTGAGGCGATCGAGGAACGAGCGTTGTCGCAGCGCGGCGGCGATGTCGTCGACCACGCGGGTCAGGGGGTAGGGAATCTCGGCCTCCAGCTCCACCCACGCTCGTTCGGTCGCGCGCCATTCGTCCTCGAGGAACGGCACCAGCGCGCGGCCCCGCTCGGTGAGCGACACCGTGCGCGTGCGGGCGTCCGAGCCGGTCGAGGTATCGACGAGCCCTTCGCGGCGCATCACGGTGACGGTCTGGCTCATTGCCGAGTGCGTGACGTCGATCTGCTCGGCGAGCTCCTTCACCGTCATCGGGCCGCGGTGGCGCAACCGGATCAACGCCATGCTGAACCGCGGGCGGACCCCGGCGACCCCGTGCTCCGTGTAGAGGCGCCCGATGTCCGCGTCCATCGCCGACAGCAGGACCTTGAGCGGCCGGATCGAGCTCTCCAGCGTCGGGTCGACCGGATCTTCAGGAGATGTCACAGCGCTAATATAACAGCGCTTCTGAAATATTTCTCAGGGCGGTTCCGGCCGAGATCACGCAAGATGGGGACGGGACGACCGGGAGGTAACAGGGTGGGCTTCGCCTTCGGCATCTTCGACTCGTTCGATCTCGGAGACTCCACACCCGGTGCGGTACTCACGAACCGGCTGGATCTCGCCGTCGCGGCCGAGGCAGCGGGGATCGACCACTACCACGTCACCGAGCACCACGGCACGCCGTTGTCGGTGTGCCCGTCACCCAACCTCTTCCTCGCCGCGCTGAGCCAGCGCACCTCCCGGATGCGCATCGGGGCGCTGGTGAACGTGCTGCCGATCTACGACCCGCTGCGCCTGGCCGAGGAGATCGCCGTCCTCGACCAGCTCTGCGCGGGACGGCTCGATCTCGGCGTCGGCCGCGGGGTCAGCCCCTACGAGCTCGCCTACTTCGGTGTGTCCGACGAGGACTCCAGAGCGCTCTTCACCGAGACGCTCGACGTCGTCACCACCGCGCTGGCGACCGGGCGCATGATCCATCGGGGCGAGCGCCTGCGCGACTACGACGTCGAGCTGTCGGTCCGTCCCGTGCAGCAGCCGCACCCACCGCTCTGGTACGCCTCCAGCAACACGAACAGCGCGGAGTGGGCCGGTCGGAGCGGCATCAACTTCGTCGGCCGGTGGAACGGCGGCTCCTTCACCTCTGCCGCGGACACGTACTGGAACGCCTGGGAGTCCGGCCCACGCCCGCACGACGGGACACCGCGGGTGGGGATGGCCGCCACCGTCTACATCGGCGACACCGATGCCGAGGCGCTGGACCGCTACCGCAAGGCCAACGACGTCTTCGTCCGTGAGCTCACCAAGCTGTGGCACGACAACGACGACCACCGGGTGGACGCCCAGTTCGACACCGACGCCGGGCTCCGCCGCGGCGCGGCCCTCGTCGGATCGCCGGAGACCGTCCGCGATCGCCTCCTGGAGCAGGTCGAGCGTGCGGACATCAACTACTTCGAGGCGACCCTCGCCTTCGGCGACCTTGCCGCCGCTGAGAGCATCGCGAACCTGGAGGCCTATGCCGAAGTGGTGGTGCCGGCCGTGCGCGCAGCCACGGCCGGTCGCCCCCACACCGGATAGGCCGACACCCCCGGTCTAGCCGGCCCATGATCATTCCGAGATCTGTGGTTTCGCCCTCCGGAGGGCGCGTATCTCGATCTCGCGGTGATCTTGATGTCGCGATCGTTGCGAGATCGGGGTCTTCGCCGCACCGGTCCCGGCGTCAGCCACATAATGACTGGTCAGGGCTAGTACGACTTCGGCAGCCCGAGCGAGTGCTGGGCGATGTAGTTGAGGATCATCTCCCGGCTCACCGGAGCGATCCGTGCCGCGCGTACGGCGCCGATCAGGGTGCCGACGCCGTACTCGACCGACATCCCGTTGCCGCCGTGCGCCTGCACGGCCGCGTCGACGGCGTTGATGGCGGCCTCGGCCGAGGCGTACTTCGCCATGTTCGCCGCCTCGCCCGCGGCGGCCTGGTCACCCTCGTCGTAGAGCCAGGCCGCGCGGGTGGTGGCGAGGCGGGCGAGCTCGACCTCGACGTGTGCCTTCGCCAGCGGGTGGGCGATCGCCTGGTGGCTGCCGATCGGCGCCTGCCACACGGTGCGGTCCCTGGCGTAGGCGGCGCCCTTGCGCAGCGCGTAGCGGGCGAGCCCGTTGATGTACGCGGCCACGGTGATCCGCTCCGGGTTGAGCCCGGCGAACAGCGCCGCCAGCCCGGCCTCCTCGCCGCCCACCAGCGCGTCGTCAGGCACGAACGCGTCGTCGAAGAAGACCGTGAACTGCTTCTCGGGGCTGTGGATCGCCATCTCGATCGGCTGGTAGGTCATCCCGGGCGTATCGGTGGGTACGACGAACATCGCGGGTCGCAGCGTCCCGGTGGTCGCGTCCTCGAGGCGGGCCACCACGAGCGTCGCGTCCGTCTCGTCCACGCCGGAGATGTAGTACTTGGTGCCGCTCAGCAGCCATCCGCCGCGGTCCCGGTCGCGCCGGGCGGTGGTGCTGATCCGGTGGGAGTTCGATCCCGCGTCCGGCTCGGTGATCGCGAACGACATCCGCACGGAGCCGTCGGCGAAGCGGGGGAGCCAGCGTTCCTTCTGGTCGACGGTGCCGGACCGGGCGATCACCGAGGCGGCGATCGCGGGCGAGACCACGATCAGCAGCAACGGACAGCCCGCCGCGGCGATCTCCTCGGCGACGATCGTGAGCTCGACCATCCCCGCACCGCCGCCGCCGTACTCGGCCGGCACGGCCACGCCGAGGTAGCCCGCCGCGGCGGCGTCGGCCCACAGCTCGGTGGTCTTGGCGCCGGTGCGCGCCTTCTCCATCAGGTAGTCGTGCCCGTACCTCGCGGCCATCGCGGCCACGGAGGACCGCAGCAGCCGTTGCTCGTCGGTCTCACGAAGGTCCATGCACCGGTGCCTTTCCCGTCGTCGGGTGTCGTCGCGGGCGATCTTGCCGTGCCCGTCGTCGGCGCCGGTGGTGCGGATGCAGGAGCAGACGCGAGCTACTTGCGCCGCAGCGTGATGCCCAGGTCGCGGGTCAGGTGCACCTCGATGAACTCGCGCAGGTAGGTCTGGCGCGACATCTCCGCGAAGAGCGCGGCCATGGACGGGTCGACCTCGTCGGTGAGGTGCACGATGCGCCAGGCGTTCAGCGGCCGCTGCTCGGTGCCCCTGACCGAGTGCTCGACGTGGAACAGCGGCTGACCGGTGCCCGCGGTCACGGTGCGGCCGTCCGGGGTGTCGAACGAGGCGGCGCCGATGAAGAACGCGCGCCGCTGCTGGTCGTCGAGGTGAACGTGTTCGATGATCGTGCCGTACGTCTTGGGGTCGAGCCACAGTCGCTGTTCGGTGATGCGGACGAAATCGACCGCCGGCCCTGTTGTCGGCAGGCCGAAGGTTTCCAGGCTGCCCGCCTTGACCACGCCGGAGATGTAGATGTCGGGCGCGGCGGCCTTGCGCTGCTCCATCTCCCACATCATCGACGCGGTGTAGACGAAGCCGGGGCGGTCGGTCTCGTAGTGATCGGCGAGGACCTGGTTGACGTCGACCGACGCCAGCTCGATCGCGGTCCGGCCTGGTGCGTGCCACTCCCGTTCCAGCTCGTCCAATGCAGTGCTTGCCGACGATGCCATCTGGTCCTCCCAGGTCACAGAGCCCGAGTTAGTAAGGATTTATTACTAACCGCAGGCTAGCCGCCGCCTGTCCGTCCAGCAACGAGCACAGCTCGCCGACCTCGAGCGCGTATCGGACGGCGTCGACACGGGAGTGGAAACCGGCGGCAACGGATTAGTGACGTCGCTCACACCGTTACGAGTCCGGCTTCAGCCCCGGTCGTGCAGCTGCAGGAGCAGGTAGGCGGCGAGGCTCTGGGAGTCGGTCATCGCGCCCGAGCGGGCCATCGCCTCGAACTCCGCGGCGGTGAACCAGGCGGTGCGCATGTCCTGCTCGGTGTGTTCGCGTTGCGCGGGACCCTCGGTCAGCTCGGTCGCGAGCCAGACCGTTCCGGTCTGGCTCGACATCCCGGGCGCCACCTCGAGCTTGCCGACCAGCTCCATCCGGCCGGCGACGAGCCCGGTCTCCTCGCGCAGCTCCTGCACGGCGAGCTCGGCGGGGTCGACCTCGGCACGGTCGGGAGCCGTGCCGGCGGGGAACTCCCACCGCCGCCTGCCCACCGGGTAGCGGAACTGCTCCACCATCTGTAGACGGTCGCCGTCGCGGGGGATCACCAGTGCGAATGTGGGCTTGTCGATCACTCCGTAGATGCCGTTGGTTCCGTCCGGGCGGCGCACAGCGTCCTCACGGACCGTCATCCAGCTGTTGGCGTAGACCTGGCGGCTGCTGAGCATCTCCACAGGGACACGGTGCCGGGTGCCGGGATCGGGCACGATCCCGGGGTGCGCGCGTCCCGCCTGGTCACCCTGTTGTTCACCCTTCAGCGCCTGCGCGAGGCCACGGCGGGCGAGCTGGCGCGCGAACTGGAGGTCTCGGAACGGACGATCTACCGCGACGTCGCCGCGCTCTCCGCGGCAGGCGTGCCGCTCTTCACCGAGCCGGGCCGGGGAGGGGGCATCCGGCTCGTGGACGGCTGGCGCACGCGTCTCGACGGACTGACGGCGCAGGAGGCGGCTGCGCTCTTCGCGGTCGGTGCCCCGCAGGTTCTCGCCGAGCTGGGCATGAGTGCCGCGCTGGCCGGCGCGCAGGCCAAGCTGCTCGCCACCCTGCCGGCGGGGATGCGGGAGCACGCCCGCACCGTCGCGGAGCGGTTCCATCTCGATGCGCCGGGCTGGTTCCACACGCCGCATCAGGTCACCCAGCTCGCCGCCGTCGCCGAGGCGGTGTGGGGGCAGCAGCGGCTGCGTATCTCGTACCGCCGCCGGACCGATGTGGTCGACCGGACGATCGAGCCGCTCGGCGTGGTGGTGAAGGCGGGGACGTGGTACTTAGCCGCGCGGAGCGTCAGCGGAGCGCGTGTCGATTCAGCGCGGAGCGTCAGCGGAGCGCGTGTCGATTCACCGGACACCGTGTTGACCTACCGGGTCGACCGGATCGTGGCCGCGGAGCCCACCGGCGAGGGCTTCACCCGTCCGGACGGGTTCGACCTCGCCTCGTGGTGGGCCGACGCGACGACCCGGTTCGCGAGCCAGATGCTGCGCGTCACGGTGCGGCTGCGGCTGGGACCGCGCGGCGTGAAGATGCTGTCGCACGTGACCGACTCGGATGCAGCCGCGCAGGCGATCGCGCGTGCCGGCCCGCCGGATGCCGAGGGCTGGCGCGAGGTCGAGCTGGACGTGGAAGAGATCGCTGTGGCTGCGTCGCAGCTCACAGGCCTGGGCGGAGAGGTGGAGGCGCTCGACCCGCCCGAGCTGCGCACGGCCTTGGCCGCCGCCGGCGCCGCCCTCGCGGAGCGCAACGCTCCTCGGTGATCGTTACGAGATCGATGGGGCGGCCCTGTGGCGCAGCGCTCGTCCGTCAATTATTGACAGAGCGTCCGGCCGGTCGTGAGCATCGTTGTCATGGAGACGACCACGGCGCGCGGGACCGGCAGTTCCCGGCGTGCTGTCGTCGCGGGCACGGTAGGCAACTTCATCGAGTGGTACGAGTTCGGCGTCTACGGCTTCTTCGCCACGATCATCGCCACCAACTTCTTCAGCCCGGACGGGAGCGCCGGGCTGGAGAGCCTGGTCAAGACGTATGCCTCGTTCGCGCTGGCCTTCTTCTTCCGCCCGATCGGGGCGGCGTTGTTCGGCAGGGTCGGCGACCGGATCGGCCGCAAGCCCACCCTGGTGCTGGTCCTGCTGCTGATGACCGGGGCCACCTTCCTCATCGGCGTGCTGCCCACATACGCCACGGTCGGCGCCGCGGCCCCGTGGCTGCTGACGCTGGTCCGAGTGCTGCAGGGCCTCTCGGCGGGCGGTGAGTTCGGCGGCGCGGTTTCGGTGATGACGGAGTTCGCCCCCACCGGCCGGCGCGGGCTCTACGGCTCCTGGCAGTCGTTCACGGTGGCGCTCGGCCTGCTCGCCGGGGCCGGGCTCGCGGCGATCCTGGGTGCCGTGCTCAGCGCCGACCAGCTCACGGCGTGGGGCTGGCGGATCCCGTTCCTGCTCGCGTTGCCGTTGGGGCTGGTGGCGCTCTGGCTCCGCCTGCGACTGGAGGAGACGCCCTCGTTCCGGCGAGCGGTAGCCGTCACGGGTGAGGCGCCTGCCCGGCCGGGCGCCTGGCAGACGACCCGGGCGATCGCGGTGGGGGCCGCGCGGCTCATGGGCTGGTCGGCGGCGGGCTACACGTTCCTCGTCGTGATGCCGGCGTACCTGCAGTCGTCGCTGGGGGCGTCGTTCCTGCAGGCGCTGGTGGCCACGGTGGTGGCCAACGCCGGGTTCGCGGCGACGATCCTGCCGGCAGGCATGCTCAGTGACCGGATCGGCCGCCGCCCGGTGATGCTCACCGGAACCGTGCTGATCGTCGTACTGGCACTGCCGCTGCTGGGCGTGCTGCAGGACAAGAGCAGCGGCCCGCTCCTGCAGGGACTCGCGGTCCTGGTGGCGGGCGGGGCCGTCGGCCTGATCGCCGGGCCAGGGCCTGCGATGTTGTCGGAGATGTTCCCCACCGGGGTCCGCTACACGGGCCTCGGCCTCGCGTACTCGCTGTCGAACGCGATCTTCTCCGGCTCGGCGGGCCTGATCATCACGGCGTTGATCGCCGGAACGTCCGATGTGGACATTCCGGCTTACTACGTGATGGCCACCTGCGTGGTGAGTGCCATCGCCCTCGCCACGCTGCGCGGAGACGACCACCGCAGGCCGTTGGGGGAGTCGGCGTGAGGGTGATCGGGTTGATGTCCGGGACGTCGTTCGACGGGATCGACGCCGCCGCGGCCGATCTCGACCTCGACGGCGACCGGATCGTGCTGCGTCCGCTCGGCGGGCTCGGGGTTCGCTACCCCGACGAGCTGCGTGTTCGGATCGCCTCGGTCCTGCCCCCGTCCGTCACCACGATCGAGGACGTCTGCCGGCTCGACACCGGCATCGGCCAGGCCTTCGCCGAGGCCGCGGCCACCGCGAACGAGAAGCTGTGCGCCGGGCGTGCCGAGCTCGTCGTCGCGCACGGCCAGACCGTCTTCCACTGGGTGGAGGGCACTGCCGTCCGGGGCACGCTGCAGATCGGCCAGCCCGCCTGGATCGCGGAGCGCACGGGTTGCGCGGTGGTGGCCGACCTGCGCAGCCGCGACGTCGCCGCGGGCGGCCAGGGCGCTCCGCTGGTCAGCGCCGTCGACGTGATGTGGCTGCGCGGACGCCCCGGCGCTCCCGTCGCGCTCAACCTCGGCGGCATCGCGAACGTCACGGTCGTCCCGCCCGGCGCCGACGCGATCGCGTTCGACACCGGCCCGGCGAACGCACTGCTCGACCTCGCCGTGTCGGAACGCACGGCTGGGCGGCTCACCTGCGACGTCGACGGGGCCATGGCCGCGCGGGGACGGGTGGACGCCGAACTGTTCGATCGCCTGCTCGCCGAACCCTACTACGCGCGGCGCGCGCCGAAGACCACGGGCAAGGAGCTCTTCCACCGTCAGTACCTCGACGCGGCGCTCGCGGGGCTCCCCGCCGTCGCCGACGACGACCTGGCCGCCACGCTCACAGCCCTGACCGCTCGCACCGTCGGCGATGCCGTCCGCTCCGTCGGTGGCACCGAGGTGATCGCGGCAGGGGGTGGCACCCGCAACCCCACGCTGATGCGCGCGCTCGCGGCCGAGCTGCCCGGCGTCCCGGTTCGCAGCTCGGACGAGCTGGGGCTTCCGGCGGCGTGGAAGGAGGCCTACGCGTTCGCGCTGCTGGGCTTCTGCACCGTGCACGACATCCCCGCCACCGTGGCGAGCTGCACCGGCGCTCGGCACCCGAGCGTGCTCGGTGCGGTGCTCCCGGGCCGGGCGGGGTTCCCCTGGCGGCCGCGACCCGAGCGGCTGCCCCAGGTGCTCGAGATCGTGGCGGCCGCCGCATGAGCAGCCTCGCCACCCGGATCCGCGCCCTGCTCCCGGAGCTGTCGCCCGCCGAGGCCAGGGTCGCCGCCGTGCTGGACGCCGACCCCGCTGCCGCGGCCCGGCTCACGATCACCGAGCTGGCCGGGCAGACGTCGACGAGCACCGCGACCGTCGCCCGTATCGCGCGCCGTCTCGGCTACCCGGGCTACCCGGCGCTGCGGCTGGCCCTGGCCGCAGTCGGCGACCGTCCGGGCGCCACGCTGCCGCTGGACTCCGATGTCGCCGACGACGACCCGATGCCGACGGTGCTGCGCAAGCTCGCCGCGTTCGAGAGGGAGCAGCTCACCGGCACCGCCGAGCTCGTCGACGGCGACACGCTGGAGGCGGTCGTCGCCGCGATGGCAGGCGCCAGGCGGATCGACGCCTACGGGATCGGGGCCTCCGGCCTGGTCGCGCTGGACCTGGCGGGGAAGCTCAGCCGGATCGGGTTGCTCTGCATCGCCCATCCTGAGCACGACGCAGCCATGGTCAGCGCTTCCCTGCTCCGTCCCGGCGACGTCGCCATCGGTATCTCGCACTCCGGCGGCACGGCGGGCGTCGTGCGTCCCGTCCAGGTGGCTCGGACCGCAGGCGTGGTGACCGTGGCCGTCACAGGTGCGTCGCGATCCGTGCTGGCCCGCACGGCGGACCACACGCTCCTCACCGCGGGCCGCGAACTCGGCTTCCGCTCCGCGGCCATGGGCAGCCGGACGAGCCAGCTGCTGGTGGTCGACACCCTGTTCGTCGGCGTCGCGCGGCGCACCCCCGGAGCGCGCGCCGCACTGGAAAGCACGTACGAGGCGGTCTCCCCCCGCCGGCGCGATCGCTCCCGAAACGACCCGAACGGATGTTGATGGATCTGCAGTCACTCACGACCGAGTCTGCGCTCCCCGAGAGCGCAGACCTCGACCGGATGCCGGTCGCCGACCTGCTGGCGCTGATGAATGCCGAGGACCACAAGGCCCCCGCCGCCGTCACTGCAGCCCTGCCGCAGATCGTGAGGGCCGTCGAGCTGATCGTCGCGGCCAGGGCGCGCGGCGGACGGCTGATCTACCTCGGTGCGGGCACGAGTGGCAGGCTCGGCCTGCTCGACGCCGTGGAGTGCCCGCCGACCTTCGGCACCGAGCCCGGCGATGTCGTCGGGCTCATCGCCGGAGGACGGCAAGCGGCCGGCACAGCTGTCGAGGGCGCCGAGGACGACCCCCTGCTGGGCGCCGAGGACCTGCGCGGCATCGACCTGCGTGCCGTCGACGTCGTCGTCGGCCTCACGGCGAGCGGCCGCACGCCCTACGTGCTGGGCGGGCTGGATCACGCGACGTCCGTCGGGGCGTTGACGGTGTCGGTGGCCTGCAACATCGGTGCGCTGGTCAGCAGCCACGCGGACGTCGCGATCGAGCTCGCCACGGGCCCCGAGGTGCTCACCGGCTCCACCCGGCTCAAGGCAGGCACCGCGCAGAAGCTGGTGTGCAACATGCTCTCGACCGCCGCGATGGTGCAGGGCGGCAAGGTCTTCGGGAACCTCATGGTCGACGTCAGGCCGACCAACGCCAAGCTCGTCGACCGGGCCCGCCGGATCGTCGCCACCGCGGCCCGTACGGATGCCGACACCGCCGCCGCCGCGCTGGACGCGGCGGGCGGTGAGGTCAAGGTCGCGGTCGTGATGCTGCTCGCCATGTGCTCGCGCCAGACGGCGATCGACCGGCTAGCCCGCGCCGACGGACGGGTCCGCCCCGCCGTCGACGGGCTGTGAGCCTGTCGTCGCCCACATTCGGCCGGCCCTCGCAGGGTTGAGGGGTCCTGCGAGGGCCGCGTCTTGTGCGCGCACTAGGGTCGCCGGGGTGCGTCTCGTCATCGCCCGCTGCCAGGTCGACTACGTCGGTCGGCTCACCGCGCATCTGCCGATGGCGCCGCGCTTGCTTCTGGTCAAGGCGGACGGGTCGGTGAGCATCCACGCCGATGACCGCGCCTACAAGCCGCTCAACTGGATGAGCCCGCCGTGCTGGCTCGAAGAACAGCCCGGCGTGTGGACCGTGCGCAACAAGGCCGACGAGTCGCTCGTGATCACCATCGACGAGGTGCTGCACGACACCGAGCACGAGCTGGGCGTCGATCCTGGCCTGGTCAAGGACGGCGTCGAGGCGCACCTGCAGGAGTTGCTGGCCGCGCACCCCGGCACGTTGGGTGAGGGGTTCACGCTCGTGCGGCGCGAGTACATGACCGCGATCGGTCCGGTCGACCTGCTCTGCCGGGATGCGGACGGCCGCAGCGTCGCCGTGGAGGTCAAGCGCCGCGGTGAGATCGACGGTGTCGAGCAGCTCACGCGGTACCTGGAGTTGATGAATCGCGACCCACTGCTCGCGCCGGTGGCTGGTGTGTTCGCCGCTCAGCAGATCAAGCCGCAGGCGCGCACGCTCGCCGAGGACCGTGGAATCCGGTGCGTCACGGTCGACTACGACGCGCTGCGCGGGGTCGAGAGCACCGACCTGCGCCTGTTCTGAGCCGTCCGCCCTGCGCGCGGCCACCTGATCGCTGACCGGTCTAGATGGTGCCGGTGAAGATCGCCGGGTCGCCCATGATCACGGGCCGCACCTCGATCTGTACCTCGGCGGGGTTCTGCCCGATCGAGAACGCGGCCGGGAAGGTGATCGACTTTCCGGGCAGCACCGTTCCCGCAGGCTGCATGCCGAGACCCCGCTGGCTGTCGAAGATCTGTGTGGCCTGCTGCCCGCCGTGTCTGCCGTTGACGGTGATGAGCGCGGCGTCGATCGGCTTGTCGGTGCCGTTGGTGACGGTGATGTCGACCTTGATGGCGCGGTCGCGGAGGTGTCCGGCAGCGTAGGACGACGGCTTGAACGTGACAGGGGTGGCGACGAGGACCTTCATGCCGTCGTCGAACGTGACCGCCTGGCCGAGCCGCGCCGTCGCGCCGCCGACCTGGTTGGCGGAAGCTCCGATGATGGGTGCCGGTCCGGACAGGCTGTCGAACAGCTGATTGGTGACTCCGAACACGATGGTGATGCCCCAGGCCCCGAGGGCGAGCGCGCCGATGCCGACGATCAGGCCGAACACGGTGGTCCTGCCGTTCGAGGCGCGCCGGTAGCGGTAGCGGGACCAGCCGACGAGGGCGAGGGGGACGGCGACGAGGCCGCAGATGACGGCGATGAACCCGGTGAGCGGGATGAGTCCGAAGAGGATCCCGATGGGGGCGATGATCGCGGCGGCGAGGCCAGGGCCGTTCTTCGGAGGCGGCGGGGCGCACCGCGGCTGGTAGTGGAGCGGCTGGGGCGGATAGTGCTGCTGGGACGGGTGTTGGTGCTGGGGTGAGCGGTGGCGCTGGGGCGGGCGGTAGTGCTGCTGGGGTGGGTGGTAGTGCTGTCTGGGCGGGTGGTAGCGCTGCTGGGCCGGGTAGGGCTGAGGCATCGGGGCTCCGCGGCTGTTCGGAATGGTTGGGCACTCAACCGTCGCTCAGAGTATCGAGCACGTTACAGAGAGTTGGAGAGGCGGGGCCGTTCGACCGTCGACGACTTGTAGCCGCTGCTCTTTCACGCGGGAACGTCGGCTCGCCGTGCGACGGTCCGTCACCCGTGCGCGGTTAATCGCGTGACCGCTCCCGTGCTCCGTGGCGCCCGGCTGCGCCCTGTGCGCCGTGCGGTCGTACCCCTACTCTGGAGTAATGACCGCCACCGACACGCCCCTCCCCGGCGTCAGCGGCACTCCGGCCACGTTCGAGTCACTCGACCCGCGCACCGGAGACGTGGTGGGTACGCATCCCGTGCACGACGCCGATGCCGTGGCGGCTGCCGTGGCGCGGGCGGAGGACGCCGCGCAGTGGTGGGCGGCCCTGGGCTTCGCCGAGCGCCGCCGCAGGCTGGATGAGTGGCGCAAGGCGCTCGTGCGTCGCATCGACGACCTCGCCCGCGTCGTCACCGAGGAGACGGGCAAGCCGATCGACGACGCCCGGCTCGAGCTGGTGCTCGCGATCGACCACCTGGACTGGGCGGCGAAGCACGCCGAGCGGGTGCTGAGGCGGCGCATGGTCCTGCCCGGGGCGCTGATGAGCAACCAGGCGGCGAGCGTGACCTACGTGCCGATCGGCGTGGTCGGCGTGATCGGCCCCTGGAACTACCCGGTGTTCACCCCGATGGGCTCCATCGCCTATGCCCTCGCGGCGGGCAACGCGGTCGTCTTCAAGCCCAGTGAGCTGACGCCCGGTGTCGGGGTCGCCCTGGCCGACTCCCTGGCCGAGATCGTGGACGGACGCGCGCTGTTCCAGGTGGTCACGGGCTTCGGTGAGACCGGGGCCGCCCTCTGCCGGGCCCCGGGAATCGGCAAGATCTCGTTCACCGGTTCCACCGCCACCGCCAAGCGCGTGATGGCCACGTGCGCCGAGAGGCTCACTCCCGTGCTCATCGAGTGCGGCGGCAAGGATCCGATGATCGTCGACGCCGACGCCGATCTGGCCGCGGCTGCCGACGCCGCCGTCTGGGGTGGCATGTCCAACGCGGGACAGACCTGCGTGGGCGTGGAGCGGGTCTACGTGCTCGACGCGGTTGCCGAGGAGTTCATCGCGAAGGTGGTGGGCACCGCGCGGACTCTGCGCTCGGGGTCGACGGGCGACTACGGGCCGATGACATTGCCCGCTCAGGTCGACGTGGTGCGCCGGCACGTGGAGGACGCGCTCGGCCGCGGTGGGCGCGCCGTGGTCGGCGGGCCCGAGTCGGTGCAGCAGCAGTTCATCGAGCCGGTCGTGATCGTCGACGTCCCCGAGGACAGCACCGCCGTCACCGAGGAGACGTTCGGGCCGCTGCTCGTCGTCAACCGGGTGCCGGACGTGGCCGAGGCGGTGCGCCGGGCCAACGCCACCGGCTACGGCCTGGGCGCCACCGTGTTCTCGAAGAACCGCGGCGAGGAGATCGCGACGCAGCTGCGGTGCGGGATGGTGGCGATCAACGGGGTGATCTCGTTCGCGGGCGTGCCGAGCCTGCCGTTCGGTGGCGTGGGCGACTCCGGCTTCGGCCGCATCCACGGAGCCGACGGGCTGCGCGAGTTCACCCGTCCGCAGGCGGTCGCGCGCCAGCGGTTCCCGCTGCCGATCGCGGTCACGAGTTTCCGCCGTTCTTCGCGCGGAATGAAGGCGCTGCTGGGGGTCGTCCGGCTGCGGTACGGCCGGTAGCCCGCAGGGGTCGGTGAGGTCACAGCGGAGCCCGCACAGGGCTCTGGAGTGCGAGGATCCGGTAATTGTCCTCGGAGTCGGGAGGTGGACGGGTGGCACGCGAGTTCCGGACGGTCGGCGTCGTCGGTCTGGGCACGATGGGTGCGGGCATCGTCGAGGTGTTCGCGCGCAACGGCCTCCGCGTGATCGCCGTAGAGATCGACGACGAGGCGGTCCAGCGCGGACGCGAGCACCTGCAGACGTCCACCGCACGGGCCGTAGGCCGCGGCAAGCTCACGCAGGAGGACGCCGACGCGCTCCTCGGGCGGATCATCACCACCACCTCGCTCGCGGACCTTGCCGACGCCGACCTCGTGGTCGAGGCGGTGCCGGAGCACATCGAGCTCAAGGCCACGCTGTTCGCCGAGCTGGACGCGGTGTGTCCCCCCGACGCGATCCTCGCGTCCAACACCTCGTCGCTCTCGATCACCGAGCTCGCGGTGCGCACCGGGCGTCCCGGCAAGGTCATCGGGATGCACTTCTTCAACCCGGCCCCGGTGCAGAAGCTCGTGGAGCTGGTGCGCACGGTCGTCACCGAGCACGACGTCGTGGACGACGTGAAGGCGTTCGCCGCCACACTCGACAAGGTGCCGGTCGTCATCCGCGACCGCGCCGGGTTCATCGCCAACGCGCTGCTGTTCGGCTACCTGAACCACGCCGCCCGGATGTACGAGGCCCACTACGCGAGCCGTGAGGACCTCGACGCCGCCATGCGGTACGGCTGCGGCTACCCGATGGGCCCGCTGGCCCTGCTCGACCTGATCGGTGTCGACACGAGCTACGAGATCCTCGACACGATGTACCGGGAGTCGCGCAACCTTATGCACGCGCCCGCCCCGGTGCTCCGGCAGATGAGCACCGCAGGCCTGCTGGGCCGCAAGACCGGCCGCGGCTTCTACACCTACGCCAAGCCGCACAGCTCGGAGGTCGTGCCCGACGCGCTCACCCCGTCAGGCACGGTGGCTCCCGACACCGCGGTGCGCGACGTGCAACGTGTCGGCGTGGTCGGCACGGGCACCATGGCCACGGGCATCGTCGAGGTGTTCGCCAGGGCCGGGTTCGACGTGATCGTGCGTGGACGCTCGCAGTCCAAGGTGGACGGCAGCGTGGGCGGTATCCGCAAGTCGCTGGACAAGGCCGTGGTGCGTGGCCGGATCACCGAGGACGACCGCGACGCCACACTGGCCCGGATCACCGGCACCACGCACCTGGAGGATCTCGCCGACGTCGACCTGGTCGTGGAGGCCATCGCCGAGGAGCTCGACGTCAAGCGCGCGGTGTTCGGGGCTCTCGACGAGATCTGCAAGCCGGGCGCGATCCTCGCCACCACCACCTCGTCGCTGCCGGTGGTGGAATGCGCGGGGGCCACCAGCAGGCCGCAGGACGTCGTCGGACTGCACTTCTTCAACCCGGCGCCGCAGATGAAGCTGGTCGAGGTGGTCTCGACGATCACCACCGACCCCGAGGTGGCCGCCTCGGCTCGGGTGCTGTGCGAGCGGCTGGGGAAGGTGCCGGTGGCCTGTGGCGACCGGGCCGGGTTCATCGTCAACGCTCTACTGTTCCCGTACCTCAACGACGCGGTGAAGATGCTCGAGGCCCACTACGCCACCGCCGACGACATCGACGCGGCCATGAAGACCGGCTGCGCGCTGCCGATGGGGCCGTTCGAGTTGCTCGACGTGGTGGGGCTCGACGTCTCGCTGGCCATCCAACGCTCGCTCTACCAGGAGTTCCGCCTCTCCGGTCTTGCGCCGGCCCCACTGCTCGAACACCTGGTCACGGCGGGCAGGCTGGGCCGTAAGACGAGTCACGGATTCCGGGACTACGCGGCGCGCTGAGGCCGTTCCGACAACCGTGCCCAGATCCAACCGTCCGCGGCGCGCCGATCACGTTCCGCTGCGGTCGGCGACGCACACGCGTGTCGAAAGTGCGGCGGACGGTGAATGGTTCGTGCGCAGCGTGCCGGGCTCGTCGTCGGCGAAGACATACCGCTGCCCTGGCTGCGACCAATCGATTCCGGGTGGGACGCCGCATGTCGTGGCGTGGCCGGCAGCGGAGTTCGGCTCGGTGGAGGAACGCAGGCACTGGCATGCGGCCTGCTGGTCGGCACGGGATCGCCGTGGTCCGGGCCGGCGGCGGTGGCGCTGAGCGCCGTTCGGACAACCGTGCTCGGATCCAACCGTTTGCGGGGCGCCGATCACGTTTCGCTGTGTTCGGCGAGCACCCGTGTGTTGAGAGTTCGGCAGTTGGGGAACGGCTGATCCCGCGGATTCCTGATATGAACGTAATTCACTCGGGAGAGTGAACTTCGGATCCGGTTCGATGGCTTCCCTGAATTCTGTAGGACAATCTGCGGTGCCCCGATCCGACGTGCTTCGCCACAGTTTTCGTCGCTGGCGAAGGGATCCTACGGCAGCGAAACCGGCTCCGTCGGCTAGGCCGTTCCGGTGTTCTCGCGCGCGATTCCCAGCGAATTGTGACGCGCGGATGAGCTGTCCAGGTAGATCTGTGTCAGGAATCGATGACGATCTTGCGAAAACGGGATCCCGGCCGCAATCTGAACGTGCGGCCTCCACGCCTCCCGCAGTGGGAATGCACCGGGGGCCGTCCCTCGGAAGAAGGGGGCACGTGATGGGCAACGAAACACTGTTGACCATGGTGGTGGTGGCCGGTATCGCCGTGCTGCTGGGGATCGCGTTGATCATCGGCCGCGGGGACATCACGGCCCGTTCCGGGGCCTGGAAGAGGATCGCCGCCGCCCGGCATGCGAACTGGCTCCACGAGCAGGACCTCCGGTCGATGCTCGACCAGCCCAGGTGCGCCGAGTGCCCGATGAACCGGATGTGGCCGTGACGGCCCCGGCCCCGGAGCCTGCCGCTCAGCGGTGGCCGGCTGCCGCCTGAGGGCGGGGACGGGGGCGCGGACGGCCGTTCGCCAGGGTGTCGGTCCCATCGCCGGCGTCGCCGACGGGACCGGCCTCCGCGTCGGTGGTGGCTCGCCCCGCGACGGACTCACGCTGGCTGGGCACCGCACGTCCGTCGGGTCCGACGGGGGCCCGTTCCGGAGTGGCGGTCATCTTCTCGAGAGTGCGATCGAGCAGCACGCGCGCGTCGCTCAGCTGATCGCTGATCCGCTTGCGCAGCTCGATGAGGTCATCGAGGCGCTGTTCGGCATCTCCGACGATGGCGCGGCCCATCTCCTTGGCCCTGATCTCCTCCTCGCGGAAGCGTTGCGCGGCCAGCTCGCGCAGCTCCTCGGCCTGGCGGTGGGCTTCCCTCCGCTCGGCGGCGATCGTGGCGAGCGCCTCTGCGCGTCGCTGGTCCAGGGCCAGGGTGAAGTCCTCTTCGGCCGTACTGCGCCGTGCCTCCGACTCGGCCCAGGCGCGTGCCTGCTCCTGCTCGGCCGCCTCCCGCTCGGCGGCGAGTGCCTGCTCCACCTCGCGCTGGTGCGCTGCCAGCTGCTCCAGCGACGTTCTGCGCTCGGTCTCGAACTCGGCTCGAGCGATGGCGAGCTCCGCGGCCAACCGCTCCGACTCGGCCCTGGCCGCACTCAGCGCCGCGTCGGCCTCGGCCTTCGCGGTGTGCACGGTGGCCTCGGCGTTGGCCCTGGCGTTGCTTACCGTGGCCGCTGCTTCGGCTCTCGCGCTGCTCAGCGTCGACTCGGATTCGGCTCTGGCGGCGGTCAGCGTCGACTCGGATTCGGTCCTGGCCGCCGTCAGGGTTGATTCGGCTTCGCTCCGGGCGCTGCTCAGCGTCGCTTCGGCTTCGGCTCTCGCGCTGCTCAGCGTCGACTCGGACTCGGCCCTGGCTGCGGTCAGGGTTGATTCTGCTTCGGTCCGGGCACTGGTCAGGGTTTCCTCGGCTTCGGCCCGGGCGCTGCTCAGGGTCGCTTCGGCTTCGTTCCGAGCGCTGGTCAGGGTGGTGTCGGCTTCGGTCCTGGCGGCTGTCAGCGTTGATTCGGCCTCGCTCCGGGCGCTGCTCAGGGTCGCTTCGGCCTCGTTCCGGGCGGCGGTCAGCGTCGTCTCGGCCTCGCTCCTGGCCGCGTCGAGGCCCGCCTCCGCCTCGGCCCTCGCGGTGGCGACGATCTGCTTGGCCTGGGCCTCGGAATCCGTGAGGCGCCGGGTGACCTCGCTGGCGGCCCCGCTGAGCATCTCGGTGACCTCGTCCTGGGCCAGTCGGAGCATCGCGCGCATCCGCTCGCTCATGCCCTGTACGTTCTGGCCCGGGCTCACGAGGGTGCGCACCTGCGCCCGCAGTTTCTCCGCGCGCACCCGGGATTCATCGAGCTCGCGAGCGAGCTGGCCGGCCTGCTCGAGCGCGGCGTTACGGTCCGCCACGAGGATGCTGACGTGCGCGTCAAGAGTGCGCAGGTGGGTGTCGACCTGGCCCTGGTCGTAACCCCTGCGGACGACCTCGAAGCCGGCTTCGGTAGAGGGCGGAACAGGGTGTCCGGGCATGTTGGTCACCGTACCGGGGAGGTTCCGCGGCGGGGCGATGCGCGGGCATTGTGGTGAACCGCCTCACTCCACCGGGCGAATGGTGACGAGATCACACCCCGCGGAAGCGATTGATCGCGTCGAGGTGTTTCGCGCGCTTCTCCGGGTCGGTCACCCCGAGACCTTCGGACGGGGCGAGCGCCAGCACCCCGACCTTGCCCTGATGGCTGTTGGTGTGGACATCCAGCGCAGCCTGGCCGGTTTCGGCGAGCGGGTAGACCTTCGAGAGTGTGGGGTGAATGAGCCCTTTGTCGATCAATCGGTTGGCTTCGAACGACTCGCGGTAGTTGGCGAAGTGTGAGCCAATGATCCGCTTGAGGTTCATCCACAGGTACCGGTTGTCGTAGGTGTGCTCGTACCCCGACGTGGACGCGCAGGTGACGATCGTGCCGCCGCGGCGGGCGACGTAGACGCTCGCCCCGAACGTCTCGCGCCCGGGGTGCTCGAAGACGATGTCCGGGTCGTCGCCGCCGGTCAGCTCACGGATCTTCGCGCCGAACCGCTTCCACTCCGCGGCGTCCTGGCTGTGCTCGTCCTTCCAGAACCGGTACCCCTCCGCGCTGCGGTCGATGATCAGCTCCGCGCCCATCCTCCGGCAGATGGCGGCCTTCTCCGGGGACGAGACGATGCAGACCGGGATCCCGCCCCCGTTCAGCGTGAACTGAGTGGCGTACGAGCCGAGGCCGCCCGACGCCCCCCAGATCAGGACGGTGTCGCCCTGCTTCATGTCGGCCCCGTTGCGGGAGACGAGCTGCCGGTAGGCGGTGGAGTTGACCAGGCCGGGGCTCGCCGCTTCCTCCCACGTGAGGTGGCGTGGCTTCGGGAGGAGCTGGTTTGACTTGACCAGCGCCAGCTCCGCCAGTCCGCCGAAGTTCGTCTCGAAGCCCCAGATGCGCTGCTGGGGGTCCATCATCGTGTCGTTGTGCCCGTCAGGGCTCTCCAGCTCCACCGACAGGCAGTGCGCCACCACCCGGTCGCCTGCCTTCCACAGGTTGACGCCGTCGCCTGCGCGCAGCACCACGCCCGCCAGGTCGGAGCCCACCACGTGATAGGGCAGGTCGTGGCGCTTGGTGAGCGGCGAGAGCCGCCCGTAGCGCTGCAGGAAGCCGAACGTCGGCATCGGCTCGAAGATCGACGTCCAGACGGTGTTGTAGTTGATGGCGCTGGCCATCACCGCCACGAGCACCTCGCCAGGGCCCGGCTCCGGAGTCGGCACCTCGTCCAGGTGCAGGCTCTTGCGTGGGTCCTTCTCGCGCGTCGGGATGTCGGCGAACATCTCGGTCTCGTCGGCGTGCACCGTGATGCCACGGTAGGACTCGGGCACCTCGAGGTGGCCGAGGGTGTCGAGCTGCTCGGCGAGGATCGCGTCGAGGATCTCCTGCACGGCTGCCTCCGGTGGCTCGAGTCGCGCCGGGTGGTATCCCAAAAGTTACTGCGCAGTATGGTAGCCGTAGCAGGTGATCGACGGGAGTGACCAGCGCCACTTCCACTCAGTGGGCGGCGTCCTCCGCCGGTTCCACCAGCTCGACGAGCACGCCTCCTGCGTCCTTCGGGTGTACGAAGTTGATCCGCGAGTCGGACGTGCCCCGGCGCGGCTCGTCGTAGAGCAGGCGGATGCCCTTCTCACGCAGGGCCGCGCACGTGGCGTCGATGTCCGCCACGCGGTAGGCCATCTGCTGGATGCCCGGGCCGCTGCGATCGAGGAACTTGCCGATCGCCGAGTCCGGACGCAGCGGGGCGAGGAGCTGCACCGCGGCCCCGGCATCCCCGGGTGCGGACAGCATGGCCTCACGTACTCCCTGCTCCTCGTTGGTCTCGACGTGCGTGGCGACCAGCCCGAAGGTGTCGGCGTACCAGGCGATGGCCGCGTCCAGGTCCGCTACCGCGATCCCGACGTGGTCCACTGCGACGACCGTGTGCTCTCCCATGGGTTGGGAATGTAACCCGGCGGGGTCGTGACGTGCGGTTTGTGCGGTGAGTCACCATCGGGGGCCGTCGCAGACCAGGATCATCGGTGGTAGCGCGGGTATCGTGGCCCCGCGCCGTCGGAGCTGCTGGAGGTAGTCGTGTCCGGATCCGTGATCGTCGCAGGTGCCCGCACCCCCATGGGGAAGTTGCTGGGCGGTCTGAAGGACTTCAGCGGGGCCCAGCTCGGCTCGTTCGCGATCAAGGCGGCCCTCGAACGCGCCGGTGTCGCCCCCGAGCAGGTTCAGTACGTGATCATGGGGCAGGTCCTCACGGCAGGCGCCGGTCAGATCCCGGCCCGCCAGGCCGCCGCAGGCGCCGGCATCCCGATGGATGTCCCGGCGCTCACCATCAACAAGGTGTGCCTGTCCGGGCTCGACGCCATCGCCCTGGCCGACCAGCTCATCCGCGCGGGCGAGTTCGACATCGTGGTGGCAGGCGGTCAGGAGTCGATGACGCAGGCTCCGCACCTGCTGCCGAAGTCCCGTTCCGGGTTCAAGTACGGCGATGTAACGATGCTCGACCACATGGCTCACGACGGGCTGTTCTGCGCGTTCGACCAGGTCGCGATGGGTGCGTCCACCGAGAAGTTCAACTCCCGCTACGAGCTGACCCGCGAGGAGCAGGACGAGTTCGCCGCCCGCTCCCACCAGCTCGCCGCCAAGGCGTCGGTGAACGGGACGTTCGCCGAGGAGATCACCCCCGTCGCGGTGCCGCAGCGCAAGGGCGACCCCGTGGTCATCGACACCGACGAGGGCATCCGCGGCGACACCACCGCCGAGGGCCTCAGCAAGCTGCGCCCTGCCTTCTCCTCCGACGGCAGCATCACCGCGGGCTCGTCGTCCCCGATCTCCGACGGCGCCGCCGCCGTGGTCGTCATGAGCAAGGCCAAGGCCGAGGAGCTCGGGCTCGCCTGGATCGCGGAGATCGGTGCCCACGGCATGGTCGCCGGACCGGACGCCAGCCTGCACGAGCAGCCCGCCAACGCCATCGCCGCCGCGTGCGCGAAGGAGGGCATCGGCGTGGCCGACATCGACCTCGTCGAGATCAACGAGGCGTTCGCGGCGGTGGGCATCGTGTCCACGCGGAAGCTCGGCATCGACCCGGAGAAGGTCAACGTCAACGGCGGCGCCATCGCGCTCGGCCACCCGATCGGCATGTCCGGCGCCCGCCTCGCGCTGCACCTCGCGCTCGAGCTCAAGCGCCGCGGTGGCGGCACCGGCGTGGCTGCGCTCTGCGGCGGCGGTGGCCAGGGCGACGCCCTGATCGTCCGCGTGCCGGCGGCGAGCTGACCCCACCGGCATGGCACGCCGGGCGGCGGTCGCCGATCTGGTCGATCGGGCCCGGCGCGGCGAACACCTGGCCGTCGCGCGCCTGATCTCCCTGGTGGAGGACGGCGTCGGGACGTCCGGTGGCGGGCAACTGCGGGAAGTGGCCGCCGCGCTCGCCCCGTACAGCGGCCGGGCCCACGTGGTGGGCCTGACCGGGCCTCCCGGAGTCGGCAAGTCGACGTCGACCTCGGTGCTGGTGCGTGCGCTGCGAGAGCAGGGCCGCCGGGTCGGCGTCCTCGCCGTCGACCCGACCTCACCCTTCTCCGGCGGCGCGCTGCTCGGCGACCGGGTGCGGATGGGGGAGCACGCCACCGACGACGGCGTCTTCATCCGCTCGATGGCCACCCGCGGCCACCTCGGCGGCCTGGCGTGGGCCACCCCCCAAGCCCTGCGCGTGCTCGACGCGGCCGGCTGCGACGTGGTGCTGGTGGAGACCGTCGGGGTGGGACAGTCCGAGGTGGAGGTCGTGTCACTCGCCGACACGACGGTGGTGCTGCTGGCTCCCGGCGCGGGCGACGGCATCCAGGCAGCCAAGGCCGGGATCCTCGAGGTGGCCGACGTCTTCGTCGTGAACAAGGCCGACCGCGACGGCGCCGATCAGGCGATCCGCGACCTGCGCCACATGCTCTCCCTCGGGGAACGTCCTGCCGAGGGCGGTTGGACCCGCCCGGTGGTGCGCACCGTGGCCGCCCGCGGCGAGGGCGTGGACGACCTGGTCGCGGCACTCGACGCCCACCGCCACTGGCTCGACGAGGCGGGCGAACGTGAGCGCAGGCGGATCGCCCGGGCCGAGTCGGAGATCCAGGCCATCACCCTGGAACAGGTCCGATCCCGCATCGGCGACCTGCGCGGCGTGCACGGGCTCCGCGAGCTGGCCCGACAGGTGCTGGCCGGTGACCTGGACCCCTACCGCGCCGCCGACCAGCTGACCGGCCGCGTGGGGCCGGCTGGGGCGACACCCGGGGGACACGGGCCGCAGGCGTGACGACGTTGCGGGGCGGGCGGCGAGGCGGCTTCCCGTCGCGGGTGGCGTGATCGTTGTTTGGGGAGCGGTGGCCGTGTGGGGTGCGGCTGCGCGTCCCCAACTGGTGATCTTGGTGGGGCGGCTGACGGGCGGGTGGGGGCGGTAGGTGTCGGTGGGCGGGCCTCCCTGCGGGCGGGTGTGTCGTGCTCGTTGTTCGGGGAGCAGTGGCCGTGTGGGAGCGGCCGCGCGTACCAACCTGGTGATCTTGGTGCTGCGTGGGGCAGGCGCGCGCCGTGGTGATCGGAGTTTCGGGGCGGCCGCCGGGTCCGGTGATCGGGTCGTGGGCGGCGGCGTGATCATCGTTTGGGGCGAGGTGGCCGCGGAGCGGTTCCGCGCCCCGACCGGGGGTGCCGCAGGGACGACGGTCGTCATGATCGCTGATTCGGGAGCGGTAGCCGTGCTGGACGCGGCTGCGCGTCCCCAACCGGTGATCATGGTGCCGCTGAGGGATGGGTTCCCGTGATGATCGCTGTTTCGGGAGCAGCAGCCGTGTCGGACGCGCCTGCGCGTCCCCAAACGGTGATCATGGCGGGGACGACCCGGTGTTGGGGGCGTTAGCCGCGGCGGCCTGGCTGCGTGGTGTCGTCCGATGATCACCCGAGCCCACGGGCGGGCTCGCGGTGGCGTGATCGTTGTTTCGGGCGCGGTAGCCGTGTGAGGGCGGCTGCGCGTCCCGTCCTGGTGATCACGGTGCTCGGTCATGGACGGCACACCGTGGTGATCGGCGTTGCGGGACCGGTAGCTGTGTTGGGCGCGCTTGCGCGTCCCCAAGCGGGAATCATGGTGCTGACGGCGGTCGGTGTGCGGTAGCCGGGCGGGCTGGCCTTCGTGGTGCTGGCCAGTGATCGCCTCATCCCCCGGCTGGGTGCGCGGTGGCTTGATCATTATTTGGGGAGGGTTGGCCGTGCTCGGCGCAGCTGCGCGTCCCGAACTGGTGATCTTGGTGGGGGCGGGGGCGGCTCGTCGTGATGATCGTTGTTTCGGCGGCGGGAGCCGTGTTGGGCGCGCTTGCGCGTCCCCAAATGGTGATCATGGTGTGGGCCGCCGTCGGTGCGAGGCGGTCACTGGAGCTGGCCGGCCTTCGACCAGTGGTCACCTCAACCCGCGGGCGGGTGCGCGGTGCCTGATCATCGTTTGTGGAGCGATAGCCGTGCCGGGCGCGGCAGCGCGTCCCAAGCTGATGATCACGGAGCCCTCTCAGACATCGGCGCTCCGCGGTGATCCGGTGCTTCGGACGTAGGTGCGCTGGGGGGCGGCTGGCGGGGTCCCGTGATCGGCGCGGCGGGGGCGTGGGTGCCGGGCGATCAATCCCTTCTGAGGGCGGCGACCTGGCATGACAGCGGAGGGACGTTCACGAGCCCCTGCGGAGCGCGGCGAGCCGGGCACCGACTCGCTCCGAGCCGATGCGAAGGGCGAGTTCCCTGGCCCGGCGCGCGTGCTCGGCAGCGTCTTGTGGCCGGTGGGCCGCGAGCGCGAGGGCGAGGTCGGCGTGGACGGCGGCGCGGTGGCGGGCTGATCGGGGAACGGACGCGAGTGCGCGCTCCAGCGGCCCGACCGCCTCCGCATCGCCGAGCGTGACCAGGGCGCGTCCGTGCCATCGGTGCAGGTCGGCCAGCTCGAGAATGGGCCCACCCCGCAGGGCGACGATGTCGATCCGGGAGTGCTGGAGCCGGCGTGCGGCCGCGGCGATGGCTCGGTGGGCGGCGGGGGCGTCGCCCGCGGCGGCGCTGGCGACGGCGCGTGCGGCGTCGAGACGTACCTGGGCGGGGTCGCAGGTGGCAGGTCCGGCGAGGTCCAGCAACTCGACGGCGGTGGCGGGCTCGCCCACGTCCACCAGCACAGCGGCCTGTCCGGCCACGGCATCGGCCTCCGGGACGCCGGCCTCCCGCGCAGCGGTGCGGGCGCGGTCGTACCGGCGCCAGGCCTCGTCGGGGCGGGCGCGGTCGAGCTCCTGGGCTCCGGCCAGTGTGGCTGCTCCGGCCAGCACGGCCGCGATCTCGGACCGCCGGGCTGGAGTCAGTGTGTGGATGAGCGTCTCCTCGAGCTGCTCGACGAGCGCTCGCACCAGTTCGCCCGCCCCGGCGGCGCCCAGCTCGTCGTCGAGCCTGCTAGCGACAGCGAGCTGCTCCCACCACAGCTCGAGGCCGGTGTGGTCGACGGCCGCGGCTGCGGCGATCGCCGACCGGAGCCGATCGGACGCGGTGGTGGCATCGGCTGCGGGGGCCACCGCGATTCCGAGGTCGTCCGGTGTGCGGCCGTACAGCTCGGCGAGGAGGGCGCGGTAATGCGGCTCGGGCAGGGCGTGGCCGTTCTCCCACCGGGAGAGCAGGGTCTTCAGGCTGGCCGGAGCCGCGACGGGTGTGCCCGAGGCGCGGCCCAGCGCCACGAGCTCCCCGGCCGCGTCGGCCTGGGACCAGCCCCGCGCCGCCCTGGCGGCACGCAGACTCATGCGTCCGCCCGTGCCGGTGACGGCGGCAGGCCGACGAGCGGCCACGTGGCCGGGTCGCCCGCCACCCGGCTGCCCTCGGCGACGGTGATGGCGCCGGTGTGCAGCTCCGGTGAGGTGGTCTCCACGTCGATGAATGTGCCCACCGACGCGCCACTGAAGGCCACGTCGCCGCTGAAGGTGGCGTGCTGGAAGGAGATGCCTCCGTCGAACCGGGCGTCGCGCATGTCCACGCGGCCCAGGAAGGTGGCGCCGGAGAACAGTGCGGGCTTGCTCGCCTGAAGGCTGCCGAGCCGGGTGATGCCGTAGAACCGCGTGCGCCGCGCCGTGAGCCGGCCGATCCTCCGGCCCTCCAGCCGGAAGTACTCCAGGCTCGCGCCGGTGAGATCGAGGTGGTAGGCGCGTGGGTCGTGGTTCATCCCCCACGGGAGCAGGTCGGTGATCAGCCGTTGGGCGGTGAGCCGCACCTGACGCTCCCGGTCGGCTTCGGGCGCCTCGTCGGTGGTGGTCTGTTCGGGATCGTCCGCGCGCTGGGTGTAGCTGGGGTGTGAGAAGGGCCTGCGCAGGTACGCGCACAGGACGTCGAGCACCGTCTGCTTGTAGCGCGGGCTGGAGTCGGCGAGCCACGCCAACGCGTGCAGGGCGCCGACACGCACCTGGTCGGCCTCGTTGCCCAGGAGTTCCACCGACCGCGCGAAGCGCTCGTCGGCCACCTTGTCGCTCTCGAGCTCGTGGCGCGCCTCCTCGGTGCGTCGCCTGCGGTCGTTGAGCCACAGCGCGTACAGCGCGACGACGGCGCCACCGGCGAGGCCGCCGGTCTTGATCGCCTCGGCCTTGGACGCAGTGGGTTCGACCAGCAGCAACACGACGGTGGTGGTCGCCGTGACGAGGATGGCCGCAAGCACGCTGGCAGCCAGCAGGACGCGACCTCGCACGTGAGCTCCTCGCCGTTGATCTCTCCGTCGTCGTCCAGATTGTCGGGGTCGCCACCTACTGTCAACGCTGTTGCCGCAACGCGCGTCAACAGCGTCGGAAGGGGATGGCCATGGATCTCACCACGTGCTCGGTCTGCGTGATCGCGGGATCGGCCGGTGGAGCCGTCAGTGGCTACTACGCGGCCGGAGGGCGGGGTGTCCGCCGCCCCGGCCGCCGGGCGGCCACCAGGTCCACCCACGGCCGCACGATGCGGTCCTGGCCCGGGGCGCGCCGGCGCCACCGGCGGCGGCCAGGAGGGTGACGCGACGCCCGCGGGCGGCGGCCCTGCCGACCTGACGCGCGGCGGCAGTGTGCGTCAGTCGAAGTCGCCCGCTGCCCTACGCACTTTCGCCAGCAGTTCGGTCAGCTGCGCCTCCTGCTCCGGGCTCAGGCCGCTGAGGCCGAAGTCGATCTCGGTCACCGACTTGGTCGCGTCCTCCTGCAGAGCGGAGCCGGCCTGGGTGATCTCCACGAGCGTGGCCCGCCGGTCGGTCGGATGCGGGATGCGGCGAACCAGCCCGTCGGCCTGCAACCGGTCCACGATGTTGGTCACGCTCGTGGGGTGCAGCTGAAGCCGCTCGCCCATCACCCGCATCGGCAGCCTGCCGACACGGGAGAAGGTGAGCAGCACCAGCGCCTCGTACCGGGCGAAGGTGAGGCCGTGCGGGCGCAGCGCCCCGTCCACTGCAGAGAGCAGGATCTGTTGCACCCGCATCACGCTGGTCACAGCAGCCATGGTGCGGGCGGGGCCGATTCGCTCGTCCCAAATCTCCGCCGCCCGCAGGATCGGGTCGAACGGCAGCGGATCGCGAGTGGCCATGACCGGCGACGCTAGCAGTGACGTGCTCGGCCGGGGTCGCGGTCGGCCCATTCGCTACGGCAGGCTGTGGTTCATGCTCTTCGCATTCAGTATCGCCCCTGCCGGGGGCGACAGCGGCACCGACAGCGTGAGCGAGATCGTCGCGGAGGCGGTCCGCGTGGTGCGTGAATCCGGGCTGCCCAACGAAACCACGGCGATGTTCACCACTATCGAGTCCGAGACCTGGGACGAGGGCATGGACGTGGTGAAGCGGGCCGTCGAGGCGGTGCAGGCCCACGCTCCCCGCGTGAGCCTCGTCCTGAAGGCCGACATCCGGCCGGGCCACTCCGGACAGTTGAAGGCGAAGGTGGATCGGATCGAAGAGGCACTCCACAAGGAATGACACTCGAAAAGGCCGGGCCACCGGGTCGGCGCACGGGCGCCCGCCCGCCGACCCGGTCGAGGGTGGATCAGCGCATGGCAATGGCGAGGGTGAAGAAGAAGACGCCGACCAGAATGGCCGCCGCACCGAGCGTCATCGCGATCTTCGCCTGCTTCACGCACACGGGGCGGCGCACGGCAGCGGCACCGAGGCCGAGCGCCGTGATGCCGACGATCCACCCGAGGATCGACACCGGGCTGACGATCAGCGCGATGATGCCCACGATCAGCGCCGCCTTGCCGAGCGTCGGGCTCTCGCTCTTCGCGGTCCTGCGGCGGGCTTCGTCGAGGAGGCGGTCGGCAACGGGGTTCTTCGTGCTCATGCGGGTTCCTTCGAGGGGAGGCGGCGTGCCGCGACGGGTGGGATTTGTCGGCGGGGAGCGACCATTGATCACTCGTACCTTCTCAACGATTGCCGGGGTGGCCGCGTTGTTCTGCCAGTCCGGTGACCAGCGCTCTTCCCGTACCTCTCGGAACGCCTTTTCCGACTCCAGAGGGTGACCACCGACGACCGGACCGGTGAATTACTGTGCGAAATCGAGTGCATCACAGAAACAGCGAGGACTGAGATGGCCGAGCGTGTCAGTGCAGAACCCGACCACCGGTCGCGCCGGATGTGGAGGGCGGTCGAGCCGATCCACACGATCACCTACTTCGCGCCCGAGTCCCAGGCGGCGTGCGAGGCGCTGGGCACCAGGGGCTACTGGATGAGCTACTTCGCGCTGCGGGCCGCTCCGCTCGGGGCGGCGCCACCCGAGATCGTCACGGCGCTGTTCTACAACTTCCACCCGGGGCTGGTGGCCAAGGTGGTGCCCGCCGTCTGGGAGTTGGCCTCGCCCGAGCGCTTCCGGGCCATCCGCCTGGAGACGGTGGACGCGGCCATGCGGCGGCTGGTCGGCGCGGAGTTGCTCGGTTCCCCGGGGCTGGCCGAGGCGGCCTTGATCGCCCGCGAAGCCGCGGTCGCGGCCCCCACGGCCGGCCGGGCTCTCGCCGCCGCCAATGCCGCGCTGGAGTGGCCGGAGGAGCCGCATCTCGTGCTGTGGCAGGCCCAGACGGTCTTGCGTGAGCACCGCGGTGACGGGCACGTGGCCGCGCTCCTCACGGCCGGCTTGGATCCGGCGGAGGCGCTCGTTCTCTTCGCAGCCGACCAGGAGATCGAGGCGGAGTGGTTGCGCAAGCGCAGGGGCTGGTCGGAACCGGAGTGGGCAGAGGCCATCGGCCGGCTCACCGAGCGCGGGCTGTTCGACGCCGGTGGGATCACCGCGGCCGGGCGTGCCGTCCGCGATGAGGTCGAGGCCCGCACCGACGAGCTCGCCGACCCGCCGGTGGCGGCCATCGGCGACGCAGCCGAGCGGCTGGTGGAGCTGGCGGCGCCACTGGTCACCGCGATCATCGATGCCGACGGGTTCCTCCGCGCAAACCCGATGGCGCTTCGCCCGCTGGTGTCCTCGGGCTGAAGCTCCGGTCGAAGCGGACGGTCGCCGACTCCGGTGGCAGGATGAGTCTCGTGTCCCGACCCGATCCCCGTCAGGCGGCCAGAACGGCCGCGCTGTCGTCCGCCATGGCAGGTGCGGTCGACCTGTCCGCCCTGAAGGCCCGCTCGGAGGCCGCTGCGCGCTCGCAGCAGACGCAGGCGTCCGGGGGTGCGGAAAGCGCAGACGGAAGCCCCTTCGTCATCGACGTCACCGAGCAGAGCTTCCAGGCCGACGTCCTCGAGCGGTCGTTGCAGGTGCCGGTCGTCGTCGATCTCTGGGCCACGTGGTGCGGCCCGTGCAAGCAGCTCTCGCCCGTGCTGGAGCGGCTCGCCGAGGCCGGCAACGGCGCCTGGGTACTGGCCAAGGTCGACGTCGACGCCAACCCGCGGATCGCCCAGGCGTTCGGCGTCCAGTCCATCCCGATGGTGGTCGCCGTCGTCGGGGGCCAGCCGGTGGATGCGTTCAACGGAGCGCTGCCGGAGCCCCAGGTCCGCCAGTGGATCTCGGCGCTGCTCGACGCGCTGCGCGACCGGATGCCGGCCATCGCCGAAGCGGAAGCGGGGGCCGCCGCAAACGGCGCACCGACCGAGGAGCCGGAGGATCCCCGGTTCACCGCCGCCGAGGATGCGCTCGATCGCGGCGACTACCCCGCTGCGGAGGAGGCCTACCAGCAGATCCTCGCCGTCGAGCCGGCCAACGAGCAGGCACTGGCCGCGTTGTCGCAGGTGCGGTTCCTGGCCCGTGCGGAGAACGCCGACCCCTCGGCCATCGCTCGTGCCGACGCCGCACCCGACGACATCGACGCGCAGCTCGCCGCGGCGGACGCCGAGGCGGCCTCCGACCGGGTCGAGGACGCGTTCGCGCGGCTGGTGGGCACGGTCGCGCGCACCTCGGGCGACGAGCGTGACCGGGTGCGCGAGCACCTCATCGGGCTCTTCGAGCTGTTCCCGCCGGACGACCCCCGGGTCACCGCGGCCCGGCGGGCCCTCGCCCGCGCGCTGTTCTGAGCCACACGCACTCGCTGTAGTCCTCGCAGAGCCGGCGGGCCCTGCGAGGACGAGACACGGCGCCAGATCGCGGACGAGCTAGGTGCCGGCGGCCACCGCGTCGATCTCGGCGAGGATCCGGGTGCGCAGCTCGTCGGAGCAGAACGCCACCCGCGCCCCGGTCCTCGCGATCTCGGCCAGCTCCGGAATGCCCATGCCGAACGCCTCGTGGCACAGCAGGTACTCCGCGTCGAGGTCGGTGTGGAACATGCCGGGATCGTCGGTGGCCAGCGTGACCGGCACCCCGGCGGCGACCAGCGCCGGTAGCGGGTGCTCGGCGAGCGACGGGGCCGCACCCGTGCGCAGGTTGGACGTCGGGCACACCTCGAGAGCGATGCCGTGCTCGGCCAGGTGGGCGAGCAGGTGTGGATCCTGGGCCGCCGCGATGCCGTGCCCGATGCGCTCGGCGCTCAGCTCGGTGATCGCGGCCCAGACCTCGCCCGGCCCCACGGTCTCCCCGGCGTGGGGCAGGCTGTGCAGCCCGTCCGCCGCGGCCCGGTGGAACGCGGGCGCGAAGTCGGCGCGGCTGATCCCCAGCTCCGAGCCGCCCAGGCCGACCCCGACCGTGCCGTCGGGACGGTGACCAACAGCGAAGTCGACGGTCTCCTCGGCACCCGCTGGGCCCAGCACGGCGTCGGCGTCGAAGATCCAGCCGATCTCCACCCCGTGGCGTTCCCTGGCGAGGGCCCGGCCGTCGGTGAGCGCCTGGGCGAGGTCGTCGTAGCTCGTGCCGGCCAGACGGTGGCGGACGGGGGTGACCTGCACCTCGGCATACCGGACGGTGCGGGCGGCGAGGTCGGCGGCGAGCCCCGTCACCAGCGTCACGACGTCGGCGGCGGTGACCAGCAGGTTCACCCGACGGTAGACGTCGAGAAAATGCGGGAAGTCGGTGAACGCGTAGAACTGGCGCAGCGCCTCGAGTTCGGTGGGCACCCCGCCTTCGGGGTGCCTGCGCGCGAGGGCGAGCACCGTGTCGAGCGAGGCGGACCCGACGAGGTGCAGGTGTAGTTCGACCTTGGGCAATGCGGTGACGAACGACGCCACGGTGGACGTGGGCATAGCAGGGGACCTCCCTGGACGAGGGGGTGCGGCGGACGGGCGCGAACGGCCCGCGTCACCGGTCGGCGTCGCCCTGTCGCGGCACTCACCGTAGAGCGGTCGCCGCAGCAGCGTCGTCGCGACGAGATCCGCATCAGCAGCCTTCCCCTCGGCCTCTCGAAGCGTCAAGCGCCGACGTTCGTTGCCTTCAGCGGTGAGGCAGGCAGGAGCCGGGGCCGTCGAGCAACCCGGCGCGGAACCGTGCGACGCGCTCGAACCCGTGCTCGGCCGAATCCACATCGCCCTCGGCGTCGCGGGCGGCCCAGTCGTGGGTGAGGAGCACCTGTACGGCTTCGTCGAGGTCGCCAGGGGAGAGCGTGAACCCGCGGCCCGGCTCCATGAGCGCAGCGGTGTAGGCGCCGGCCAGGCACACCGCGGCCGCGCCGGCGGCCGGCCCCTCCGTGGCCAGGCCGAGCGCACCGAGCACTGCGACGCCGTAGCGGCTCGCCACCAGCGTGACGCCCGCGAAGTCGCCCACCTCCCGATGCACGGCGGCGAGCGCGCTGCGGTCGATCGACAGCCCGCCGTCTGCCGGGCAGAACAGCACCGGACCCTGGGCCGTTCCACCGTGGACCGGACAGACCGCGCCGTTCAGTGGCGGCACGTTCCGGCCGGGCGCCAGCGCGCCGAACCATCCGACGGCGTCGTGCTGCACGGCATCCAGAAGCAGCGGCAGCGGAAGGTCACCGCCCCGGGCCCGATCGGCCGCTGAGCCGAACCGGCGCTGGGTGAACACCCGGTTCTCCGTGGTCATCGCCGCGCAGCGGGCGGCTCCGTCCCGGAAGCCGTCCTGGAACGCCGAGACTCGGTCGAACGCGTTGCCGTGCGCGCTGTCGTCGCCCGGTTCGACACCGAGTGGGTCGCGGAAGCCCACGAGCGCCAGCAGCGCGTCGTCAGCGACAGGTGCGTCGGTGGCGAGCCCGCCCACGGACTCAAGGCCCGGCTGGGCGAAGGCGGCACCTGCATAGCAGTCGGCCATCGTCTCCAGCAGGATCGCCGGGTATCGCCGCGGTTCCCGGGACTGCGCCTCGTCGATCCCGAGCCGGGTCTGCACGGCGTGCCCCACCTCGTGCGCCAGCGCGACGGTCACCCCGGCGCTTCCGAACCGGCGGTGCAGGTCGGGCACCAGGGTGTCGGCGTCCCAGACGACGGCGTCGGCGGCGGGACAGTAGAAGGCCTGGCCGACGAGGTCGGCCACCCGGTCGACGCACGTCGGCGCAGGCGCGGCGGCGTTCGCGGTGTGAACCGGCTCGAACCTCGCGATGTCGGTCCACGCCCGGCCGAACGCAGCCGGGAACGCGCTGCGCCAGATCTCCTGGAGTGCGGCAGTGGCATCGGCGGTGACGTCGCCCGTGGCCGGCAGGCTGCCAGGGGTGGCCGCAACCGACGCTGCCGGATGCTGGGGCGCGGGACGGGCGTGACCCGGAACCGCCTGTGTGCATCCAGCGACGAGAACGCTCAGCGCGACGGCGAGAAGGGCCGCTGCCGGCGGTCGCTGCCGGGACGGAACGCGCACGACGATCATCATCGTCACTCGGGCGATGCGGGGGAGCGGTTCCGCGGAATCCGGACGCGCGGGATAGCGTCAGTCACCGTGTCGTTGATGAAGGAGCACCCCGAGCGCCGGGCCGAGGCCGTGCGATGGGGTATCGCCGGGCTGCTCGTGGTGGCGTCGATCGTCACGACGGTCGTGCTCTACGTGCGGCATCCCGACGCGCTGGTGATGTTGCTGCCGTCCACGGACATGCGCGAGCTACACGTCGACTTCGACACCTTCTGGCACTCCGCGGTGGCGGCCACCCACGGCGCCGACATTTACCACACCGGTGCCAAGCTCACGAACCTGAACCCGCCGCTCCTCACGGTGCTGCTCACGCCCCTCGCCGGGTTGAGCTCCCTCGTGGCGTACCGGATCTTCGCCGCGTTCACGCTGCTCATCGTCGTGGCCGCGGTGCTGGCCGTGGCCCGTGAGCTGCGCCTCGGGCGAGGTGCCACCACGCTGGCCGTGCTGGCCGTGCTCTGTTCCTCGCCCTTGCACGGCACGCTCGTGCTCGGTCAGATCTACCCGCTCCTGCTCGCCGGTCTCGTGGCCGGCTGGATCGCCGAACGGCGGGGCCGGCCGGTTCTCGCCGCCGTGCTTTTCGGGATCACCGTGGCGCTCAAACCGTCGCTCGCGCCACTGCTGCTGCTCCCCGCGGTGCAGCGGCGCTGGGTGCCGTTGCGCGCCGGGCTGACCTCGGCCGCAGCCGCCACGCTGCTCGGAGTGCTGATCGCCGGGCCGTCCAGTGGGTTCGAATGGCTGCGCATCGCGGTCACGGAACCTGTGCCCGACACGGTGGACAACGCCTCGCTGCCCGGGCTCGCGGTGCGGTTCGGGGTGCCGTCCGTGCTGGGCACGCTGCTCGGCGCGGTCGTCCTCATCGGCACGCTCATCTGGATCGGCCGCCACCGCGAGCGCATCGACCCGGCCGGAACGGCACCGTTCGCTGTGGTCGCCGCGGGCCTGCTCGTCTCTCCGATCTCCTGGCACAACTATCTGATGCTGCTGTGGCCGGGCGTGCTCGTGCTGATCGCGCTCGGGCGGACCGCCACCGCGGCCGTCGCGCTCGCGGTGATCGTCATTCCGGTGTCGTGGAACGCGGAGTGGCCGCCCCACGGCCTCTGGCCGGACGTGGCGCGGTCGCTCTACTGCGCGATCCTGATCGGTTACTGGGTCGCTCTGCTCGGGTCGACGCCGTTGCGTCCGCTCGTCGGCGTGGTCGGCTCCGCGGGCTCGGCGAGATCCGACGGCCCGGCGGGCGCGGAAGCCGTGGCCACGGGCTCGACCTCCACGTGCGGCTCCCCTTCCACGTCGGCGCGAACCTCGACCTCGACCTCGGGTACGGGCGGCGCCACCTCCGGGGCATCGTCCGTGACCGGAGCCGCGGGAGCCTGATCCACCACGTCCTCCTCGGCGGGCACGACATCCAGGAGCACAGCGGGTGCGGCGGCCGGGACGGATGCCCGCGCGGCCGCGGCCCGGCGCACTGCGCCCTGGAACGGCTCGGGGACCAGCCACAACACACCTGATGGCGGAAGCTGCAGCGTCGCCGACGCCGGTCGGCCGTGCCACACCGACGGCTCGGCCTCCACGGCGCCGAGGTTGCCCACCCCCGAGCCGCCGTAGATCTGGGCGTCGGTGTTGAGCACCTCCCGCCACCTGCCCGCGAACGGCAGCCCCACCCGGTAGTCGGGCGTGGGGGTGCCCGAGAAGTTGGCCACGCAGGCGAGCACGGTGGGCTTGCCGTCGGCGTCCACCCCGTGCCGCAGGAAGCTCAGGACGTTGCCCGAGGCGTCGTTCGCGTCGATCCAGGAGAAGCCCTCGGGGGTGGTGTCCTTCGTCCACAGCGCAGGGGTGGCCCGGTAGGTGCGGTTCAGGTCGCCGACGAGCGTCTTGATGCCCTGGTGCAGCGGGTCCTCGAGCAGGTCCCAGTCGAGCGAGCGCTGCTCGGACCACTCCCGCTCCTGGCCGAACTCGCCGCCCTGGAACAGCAGCTGCTTGCCCGGGTGGGCCCACATGTAGGCGAGTGTGGCGCGCAGGCCGGCGGCCTTGTTCCAGGCATCCCCAGGCATCCGCGTCCACAGCGAGCCCTTGCCGTGCACCACCTCGTCGTGGGAGAGCGGCAGCACGAAGTTCTCGCTGAACGCGTACATCAGCGAGAAGGTCATCTGGTTGTGGTGGTAGCCCCGGTAGATCGGGTCGCGCCCGACGTAGTCGAGCGTGTCGTGCATCCAGCCCATGTTCCATTTGAAGCCGAACCCCAGCCCGCCGAGGTGGGTGGGGCGCGAGACGCCCGGCCACGCCGTGGACTCCTCGGCGATCGTGACGACCCCCGCGTACTTGCGGTACACGGTCGCGTTCATCTCCTGCAGGAACGCGACGGCGTCCAGGTTCTCCCGGCCGCCGTGCACATTCGGCAGCCATTGGCCCTCAGGACGCGAGTAGTCGAGGTAGAGCATGCTCGCCACGGCGTCGACCCGCAGGCCGTCGACGTGGAACTCCTCGAGCCAGTAGAGCGCGTTCGCGACGAGGAAGTTGCGCACCTCGATGCGTCCGAAGTCGAACACGAGCGTGCCCCAGTCGGGCTGCTCGCCGCGCCGTGGGTCGGCGTGCTCGTAGAGCGGCGTGCCGTCGAATTTAGCCAGCGCCCACTCGTCCCGCGGGAAGTGCGCCGGTACCCAGTCGACGATCACGCCGTAGCCGTGGCGATGCAGATAATTGACGAAGTAGCGGAAGTCGTCGGGTTCGCCGAACCGTGCGGTCGGCGCGTAGTACGACGTGACCTGGTAACCCCACGACCCGCCGAACGGGTGCTCGGCCACGGGCAGCAGCTCGATGTGCGTGAAGCCCGTCTCGTCGAGGTAGTCGACCAGCTGGTGCGCCATCTCGCGGTAGGTGAGGCCCTGGCGCCACGAGCCGAGGTGCACCTCGTAGACACTCATCGGCTCGACGTGCGGCTGGCGGAGCTCACGCGCCGTCATCCACTCCTCGTCGCCCCACTCGAAGGTCGACTCCTCCACGATCGACGCCGTGGCGGGCGGGATCTCGGTGCGGAACGCCATCGGGTCGGCCTTGTCGCGCCACCGGCCGTCCTTGCCGAGGATGCGGAACTTGTAGCGCACGCCGGGGCCGATGCCGGGGACGAAGAGCTCCCACACCCCCGTGCTGCCCAGCACACGCATGGGGTGTGCCCAGCCCGACCAGCCGTCGAAGTCGCCGGTGACGCGAACGCCCTGCGCCGTGGGCGCCCAGACGGCGAAGCTCGTGCCCGTGACGGGACCGGCCGGGGTGTCGTAGCTGCGCACGTGCGCGCCGAGCACATCCCACAGCCGTTCGTGGCGGCCCTCTCCGATCAGGTGCAGGTCGATCTCGCCGAGCGTCGGCAGCCAGCGGTACGGGTCGTCGACGTTGTCCACGCGCTCGCCATAACGCACGGCGAGGCGGTAGTCGGCCGGTGGGCCCGGCACGATGCCGGAGAACAGTCCGGCCTCGTGCACCTTGACCAGGGGGTGGCTCTCGCCGCCCTCGCGGACCACGTTCACCTCGTCGGCGTGCGGGCGCAGCACGCGTATCACGGTGCCGTCGGGGTGCGGATGTGCGCCGAGCACGGAGTGCGGGTCGTGGTGCGCTCCACCGAGCACGCGGTCCACCGTTTTGGGGTCCGGCGGATACGCGTGGGCGACCGTGCTGGTCGTGGACGACGAGGCGTTCGAGGTCGAACTCTTCGAGGTCGAGTTCGTCGTCGCTGCGCTGATCGTCCGGGTCTGGTTCTCCTCACGATCCACCCGCGCACCCTATTGTGCTGCAGCGTTCGCTGCCGACCCTGGCTCGACCATCCGGTGTACCCGGCCGGAACCGACCAGCGGCCCGTAGGTGATCTCTGTGCGGGCGCCCGGTCGGATCAGCCGACGCTCCTGGTGTCGCCGCGCTCGGACATGGCGTCGGCAGTGAGCCGGGCGATCGAGGCCAGCGGGATCTGAGCCCACGACGGGCGGCTGCGGGTCTCGTAGAGCACCTCGTAGACGGCCTTGTCCAGCTCGTATCCGCGCAGCAGCACGGCCTGGTCGCGGGGATCGGAGCCTGCCCGGAGCGTGTAGCCGTCGCAGAACGCCGACCGGTTGCGCTCGGCCCATTCCTTGGCCCGCCATGCCATCTGCGAGTCGTGGTCCGGGTTGGTCAGATCGCCTGCGGGCTCCCACTGCGAGAGCTGGTGGAAGGCTGCGTAGTCGAACGAGCGCAGCATCCCGGCGATGTCACGCAGCGCCGAGTCGGGCTTCACCCGCTCGGCGAGCGGTGCGGCAGGCTCTCCCTCGAAGTCGATCACGAGCCAGCCGAACGGTGTGCGCAGCGTCTGGCCGAGGTGCAGGTCGCCGTGCACGCGCTGGGTGGGGATCGATCCCTCCACCGTGGCGACCGCGTCGTAGACCTCGCGGATCGGCTGCACGTACGGCTCCAGCGTGGGCACCTGCGCCACCACGGCGGAGAGCCGCTCGTGCCACGTGGCCGCCAGTGCGCGCGGGTTGCGCTCGCTCGTGCCGAGGGCCCGGCGCAGCTCGGCGTGCACCACCGCGACGGTCTCTCCGAGCCGTGATGCCTCGCCCGCGAAATCGCCACCGACCTCGTCGGCGTGCAGATCGCCCTCGGCCAGCAGGTCACGCACGCTCGCGAGCGCCATCGACCAGCCGTCGGCCGAGTTGGCGGCGAAGTCCTGCAGCATGGCGAGCGTGACGGGCTCGCCGTCCAGCACACCTTCGATCGCCCCCTGCAAGGCGGCGACCTCCCGGCTTCCCACTGACCGCAACGCGCGGTGGAGCTCCAGGTCCGGGTTCACGCCGGAAGCCATCCGGCGGAACAGCTTGAGGATCGACTGGTCGCCCCAGGACACCGACGTGTTGGACTGCTCGACGCCCATGACACGCCCGATCGCACCCTCCGCGATCTTGGCGCCGGGCTCGGGCACGAACCGCACGTCACCGACGGTGAGCCCGCTGCGCACCGCTTCGAGCAACCACTCGGTGACCGTGGGGTCCCACAGCCCGTCGTAGGCCATGCAGTTGCCGACCTGTCCGATGCACGCGTGCTCCAGCTCGCCACGCAGGTGCTCCCTGCGGGCGACGAGTAGCTGGTAGTGCTGCACCGGGGAGTCGTCGTCGAACGCGACGGCGAACAGCACGAGGTCGAGGAGCGGTTCGTCCTCGGTCAGGAGCGGTGTGACGCTGGTCAGTGCCACCTGCCGGACCGGTCGGCCCTTTGCGGCGAACCAGCGCTGCTGAGGCAGCCACTGGGGCAGCAGGGACGGGAGCTCCTCGGCCAGACTCACGCAGACTCCTCCGCAGGGGTGATCGAGAACCAGTAGAAGCCGTGCCCTGGCAGCGTCAGCAGATAGGGCAGCTCACCGATCCGCGGGAACGGCACTCCTCCGGTGAGTTCGTGGGGGGCGCACCCCTGCCACGGCGACAGGTCCAGCTCGACGGGCTGCGGGAACCTCGACATGTTGTTCACACACAGGACGACGTCGTCGCCGTAGCTGCGCACGTAGGCGAGCACCGATGGGTTGGTGCCGCCGAGCTCCTGGTATTCGCCCACACCGAAGGCGTGGTGGCGCTTGCGGACCTCGATCATGTGCCGGTTCCAGTGCAGCAGCGACGTCGTGGAGTTGACCTGCGCCTCGACGTTGACGGCCTGGTAGCCGTAGAGGGGGTCCATGATGATCGGCAGGTACATCCGCCCCGGGTCGCACGTGGAGAAACCGGCGTTGCGATCGGGCGTCCACTGCATCGGGCTGCGCACCGCGTCGCGGTCGCCGAGCCAGATGTTGTCTCCCATACCGATCTCGTCACCGTAGTACAGAACAGGTGAGCCGGGCAGGGACAGCAGGAGGGCCGTGAACAGCTCAAGCTGGTTGCGGTCGTTCTCCAGCAGCGGGGCCAGCCGGCGGCGGATCCCGATGTTGGCCTTCATCCGCGGGTCCTTGGCGTACTCCGCGTACATGTAGTCGCGCTCTTCGTCGGTGACCATCTCGAGCGTCAGCTCGTCGTGGTTGCGCAGGAAGATGCCCCACTGCGCCCCGGACGGGATCGACGGCGTCTGGGCCAGGATCTCCGAGATCGGGAAGCGGTTCTCCCGGCGCACCGCCATGAAGATGCGTGGCATCAGCGGGAAGTGGAATGCCATGTGGCACTCGTCGCCGCCGACCTCCGCGTCGCCGTAGTACTCCACGACGTCCGACGGCCACTGGTTGGCCTCGGCGAGCAGCACCCGGCCCGGGTACTCGTCGTCCATCACCTTCCGGCAGCGCTTGAGGAAGGCGTGCGACTCCGTGAGGTTCTCGCAGTTGGTGCCCTCCCGCTCGAACAGGTACGGCACCGCGTCGAGCCGGAAGCCGTCGATCCCGAGGTCCAGCCAGAACCGCAGCACCTCGAGCATCGCTTCCTGGACGGCCGGGTTGTCGTAGTTCAGGTCGGGCTGGTGGGAGAAGAAGCGGTGCCAGTAGAACTGCCCGCGCACCGGGTCGTAGGTCCAGTTCGACGTCTCGGTGTCGACGAAGATGATCCGGGCGTCGGCGTAGCCGGAGTCGTCGTCGGCCCAGACGTAGTAGTCGCCGTAGGGGCCCTCGGGGTTGCGCCGGGACTCCTCGAACCACGGGTGCGTGTCGGACGTGTGGTTCATGACCAGGTCCGTGATCACCCGGATGCCCCGCTTGTGCGCCTCGTCGAGCAGCACGACGAAATCCTCGACCGTGCCGAACTCGGGAAGCACCGCCCGGAAGTCGCGGATGTCGTAGCCGCCGTCGCGCAGCGGCGAGTCGTAGAAGGGCGGCAGCCAGAGGCAGTCCACACCCAGCCACTGCAGGTAGTCGAGCTTCTCGGTGAGTCCGCGCAGGTCTCCCGTGCCGTCGCGGTTGGAGTCGGAGAACGCTCTGACGAGCACCTCGTAGAACACGGCCCGCTTGAACCAGTCGTGGTCGACGTCGAGCGTCCGAGCGTGGTCGTACTCGTCGGAGGAGTTCTCGATCAGCTGGTCATCTGAGGAGTTTTGGGCGGCAGCGGCCGAGGTGTCGATGGACATAGGGGTATCGCGTTCCTACCGGGCGGGGACGGATGGCGGGAGGAGCACCCGGCCAGTCTTACCGGGCGAAGGGCCCGCGCGCAGAACGTGGCTCGGTAGCTGGGGTGAGAGTAACTGTTGCACCCGGCGCGGCAACGACCGCGCTCGTCTTCGGGTGCGCTGTAGAGATGAAGTTCTGGTAACCGATCTCCGACGAACTGCTACCGATTTCGCCCGGGCCGATCAAGGGCACAGCCGAAACGATCTTGAGCACCCGGAGGGGGCCGGTACCCAGGCAAAAGACGTCGTCGCGCGCCCGGATATTCCGGGCGCGCGACGACGGTGAGTGGATTCCGGCGGCGGGCTACGCCGTCGGCCGCTCCACGCGGAAGATGTGCGCGACGTGGGCCAGGGGGTCCAGCCGGACGTAGTTGAACTGGCCCCACTGGTAGGACTCGCCGCTCACCTCGTCGTGCACCGTGACGGTCTCGTCCCAGTCCACGCCGAGTGCCGGCATGTCCAGTGACGTGGTGCCCTCCTGCGCGAACTTCGAGTCGAGCGTGCACACCACGAGCACGGTGTCGCCCGTGGCAGGCTCGGTCTTCGAGTAGGCGATGAGCGCGTCGTTGTCGACGCTGTGGAACTGGATGTCGCGCAGCTGCTGCAGCGCCGGGTGCGCGCGCCGGATCTCGTTGAGCCGCGTGATGTAGGGCTCCAGCGACTTGCCGCTCGCCGCGGCTCCCTCGAAGTCACGCGGGCGCAACTCGTACTTCTCCGAGTTGAGGTACTCCTCGCTCCCGGGCTTGACGGGCTCCCACTCGTACAGCTCGTAGCCGGAGTAGACGCCCCACGTCGGCGCCATCGTGGCGGCGAGGGTGGCCCGGATGGCGAACATCGCGGGGCCGCCGGTCTGGAGCGACTCGTGGAGGATGTCCGGGGTGTTGACGAAGAGGTTGGGCCTCGCCTCGTCGGCCCGCTCCGCATGCATCAGCGCGAACTCGGTGAGCTCGGCCTTCGTGGTGCGCCAGGTGAAGTAGCTGTAGGACTGCGTGAACCCGAGGCGGGCCAGCCCGAACAGGCGCGCGGGGCGCGTGAACGCCTCGGCGAGGAAGAGTACGTCCGGGTAGCGGGACTTCACCTGCCAGATCAGCCAGTGCCAGAAGTTCGGCGGCTTCGTGTGGGGGTTGTCCACACGGAAGATCCGGACGCCGTGCTCGACCCAGTGCAGAACGACGCGCAGCGACTCGGCGTAGATCCCGGCCGGGTCGTTGTCGAAGTTGATCGGGTAGATGTCCTGGTACTTCTTCGGCGGGTTCTCGGCGTAGGCGATGGTGCCGTCGGGCCGGACCGTGAACCACTCCGGGTGCTCGGCCACCCACGGGTGGTCGGGGGCGCACTGGAGCGCGAAGTCCAGCGCCACCTCCATGCCGAGGTCGTGGGTGCGCGCCACGAATGCGTCGAAGTCGTCGATCGTGCCGAGCTCGGCCTCGATCGCGTCGTGCCCGCCCTCCGCCGAGCCGATGGCCCACGGGGAGCCGACGTCGCCGGGGCCTGCGTTCACGGAGTTGTTGCGGCCCTTGCGGTGCACCGTGCCGATCGGGTGGATCGGCGGGAGGTAGACCACGTCGAAGCCCATCGCGGCGATGCGGTCGAGCTCCTTGGCCGCCGTGACGAACGAGCCGTGCACGGCGCGGCCGGTCTCGTCGCGACCACCCGTGGAGCGGGGGAAGATCTCGTACCAGGAGCCGAAGAGTGCCCGCTCCCGGTCGACATATATCTGCTGGGGACGGCCCCGCGTGATCAGCTCACGGATCGGGCGCTCCGTCATGATCGTCTGGACGGCCGGGAACAGCGCCGGCGCGACCCGGGCGTGGAGCGGCAGCGCGGTGTCGCGCAGGGCGTTGGCGGCGCCGAAGAGCAGGTCACGGTGGTTGCGCTCGCCGGGACGGCGGCCCACTCGCTGCAGCAGCCGGGCGCCGACCTCGAGGTCGTTGGCCAGCTCGTCGGGGCCCTGGCCCGCATCGAGCTTGACGGTGACGGCGTGGCGCCAGGTGGACCAGGGGTCGCTCCAGGCGTCGACGCGGAAGGTCCACAGGCCGGACTCGGGCGCGGTGACGATGGCTGCGAAACGGTCGGTGCCGGTGCCGGTGGGGGTCATGCGGACGTGGTGGGCGGGCTCGCGACTGCCCACCTTCTTCCAGACCACGTTGGCGGCGACGGCGTCATGGCCTTCCCGCCATACCGTGGCGCCGATAGGGATCACCTCGCCGACCACGGCCTTGCTGGGATGGCGGCCACCGCTCACCGAGGGGCTGACGTCATCGATTCCCAGCCGACCCGTCATCGTCGGCTCACCCCCCAGCTGCACGCCCATCGCGGAAGTCACAAACCTATCTACCCGTTATGGCCCAGGTCAGAACGGGTCACTGCCGTTCACGTGATCGTGACCTGATGTCCGCCGTACGGACGAAGCCGCGTCGGCGCGGCCTCTCGGTCGCCCCCGCCGCGGGCCGCGCGGTGGAAGGCCGCACAACGCTTGACCGATCACGGAATCCATTCATCTATGGTTCCCGCCGTGAGAGCTCTCCGGCGGTTCACCGTACGCGCCCAGCTGCCAGCGCCGCTGGCACCGCTACAGGCCCTGGCGACCAATCTGCGGTGGAGTTGGCACGCACCGACGCAGGATCTCTTCGCCGCCCTCGACCCGGACGCCTGGGAACGGGCGGGACACGACCCCGTGCGGCTGCTGGGCGAGATCTCCTCGGCGCGCTTCGGTGAGCTCGCCAAGGACGCCGACACCGTCGTCACGGTGCGGGAGCTGGCCGACGATCTGGAGAGCTACCTCCAGGAGCCGCGCTGGTACCAGATCGAGCGCGAGGACGACCCCAGCCTGCCTGCGGCCGTCGGCTACTTCTCCATGGAGTTCGGCGTCAGCGAGGTGCTGCCGAACTACTCCGGTGGGCTCGGCGTGCTCGCGGGCGACCACCTCAAGGCCGCCTCCGATCTGGGCGTGCCGCTGATCGGGGTGGGGCTGCTGTACCGGTCGGGGTACTTCCGGCAGTCCTTGTCGTTGGACGGCTGGCAGCTCGAGCACTACCCGGTGCTCGACCCCCAGGGCCTCCCGCTGCAGCTGCTCACGGACGCCGACGGGCAGCCCGTGCTCATCGACGTGGCCATGCCGGCGGGGCGCACCCTGCGGTCCAGGGTGTGGCAGGCGGCCATCGGCCGGGTGCCGCTCCTGCTGCTCGACTCCGACATCGAGGAGAACGAGCCCGACTACCGCAGCGTCACCGACCGGCTCTACGGGGGCGACCAGGACCACCGCATCCGGCAGGAGATCCTCGTCGGCATCGGCGGGGTGCGTGCTGTGCGCGCGTTCTGCGCGGTCACCGGCCACGCCGAGCCCGAGGTGTTCCACACCAACGAGGGGCACGCCGGCTACCTGGGACTGGAGCGCATCCGCGAGCTGCTGGCCCGTTCGGAAGCCGGTGTGCAGCCCCTCACCTTCGACGAGGCCGTCGCCGCCGTCCGCGCAGGCACCGTCTTCACCACCCACACCCCGGTGCCCGCTGGCATCGACCGGTTCCCGGTCGACATGGTGCAGCACTACTTCTCCGACACCCTGCTGCCGGGGGTGCCGATGGACCGGATCCTCGCGCTGGGCGCCGAGGAGAACCCGAACATGTTCAACATGGCGCACATGGGGCTGCGGCTGGCCCAGCGCGCCAACGGCGTCTCTCGGCTGCACGGGCGGGTCTCGCGCAGCATGTTCGGCGGGCTCTGGGAGGGCTTCGACGCCGACGAGGTGCCGATCGGCTCCGTCACGAACGGCGTGCACGGCCACACGTGGGAGGCCAGGGAGGTCACGGCGCTGCTCGGCGACCCCGGGCCGGGTGCCATGGCCGGGCAGCCGTCGCACGAGCCGGTGCCCGACGAGACGCTCTGGGAGCTGCGCGGCGCGTTGCGTGCCCGGCTGGTCTCCGAGGTTCGGCGCCGCGTCCGGGAGGCGTGGCTGCAGCGCGGGGCGTCGACGCCCGAGCTGGGCTGGACCGACCAGGTGTTCGACCCCGAGGTGCTGACCGTCGGGTTCGCCCGGCGCGTCCCCACCTACAAGCGGCTCACCTTGATGCTGCGTGACAAGGACCGGCTGCGCGACCTGCTGCTCGACCCGCACCGGCCGGTGCAGCTCGTCGTCGCGGGCAAGAGCCACCCCGCAGACGACGGCGGCAAGGCGCTCATCCAGGAGGTCGTCCGCTTCGCCGACGACCCTGCGGTGCGGCACCGCATCGTGTTCCTGCCCGACTACGACATGTCGATGGCCCGCTACCTCTACTGGGGCTGCGACGTGTGGCTGAACAACCCGTTGCGCCCGCTGGAGGCGTGCGGCACGTCGGGGATGAAGTCGGCGCTGAACGGGGGGCTCAACCTCTCGATCCGCGACGGCTGGTGGGACGAGCTCTATGACGGCGCCAACGGATGGGCCATCCCCACCGCCGACGGGATCGACGACCCGGTGCGCCGCGACGACCTGGAGGCCAACGCCCTCTACGAGCTGCTGGCCACGCAGGTGGCACCGGCGTTCTACGAACGCACCGACGGTGTGCCCGTGCGCTGGACGGAGCTGGTGCGCCACACCCTCACCACGCTGCGCCCCCAGGTCCAGGCCACCCGCATGGTGCGCGAGTACGTGGAGGACTGGTACGCCCCCGCCGGGCGCGCCGCCGCCCGGATCGTGGCCGACGACTACGGGCCCGCGAGGGAACTGGCCGCCTACCGGGCCCGGCTCAACGCGGCGTGGACGCGCGTGGGTGTCACCGGCGTCGACGCCTCCGGGCTGCCGGACACCCCTGAGGTCGGCGCGGCCATGACGGTGCGGGCCGCCGTGGAGCTCGCCGGACTCGCCCCGTCGGACGTCATCGTGGAGGCCGTGGTGGGACGCGTCGGCCACACCGACGACCTGGCCGACGCGGTGACCGTGGCGATGCAGCACGTCGGCGACGCGGACGGGATGGGTGAGCGCTTCGAAGCGGTCGTGAAGCTCCCGCACGCCGGCCTCACCGGCTACACGGTCCGCGTTCTGCCGTCGCACCCCCTCCTGGCCACGCCCGCGGAACTGGGCAAGGTCGTACTCGCCCACTGACGCCGACTCGCCGCGAACCGAACGGCACGGACCCGGTGGACGAGCGCCCCGTTCGTTGGGGCGGGCACCGGGGACGGTGCCGAATGACCTGAGCCGGGGTCACGTTCTCCGCAGTCCTGAGTGGACCCAGCGGCACTCTCGTCCGTAACCATCGGACGGGGGTGCCATTCGTTCGGCCAGACTTGTTTTGTTACTTGCCGGAATTCCCGAGAGCAGTTGAAATGGGACGTTTTCCGTGTTCAGCGGGCCGGCAGCTCGTGTACGGTCGGGGCGGAAGCGGGTTCGAGCGAGCCGAATTGCCGGCGCGGGCGTTCATGAATCGCTCCTTTCTGGCGGGGGTGTGTCATTCCGGAGGATTCTGCTGTCTCTGCGAAGCGGGCCGCGGAGGAACTGCGAGAACGGATCGCGGGCTCGGTTCTGCTGCCGGGTGATGCCGGTTACGACGTGGCGCGGGCGGTCGTGAACCAGGCCGTCGACCATCGGCCGGCTCTGGTCGTGCGGGGTGTGAGCACCGAGGACGTACGGGCCGCGGTGCGCGCGGCTCGATCACACGGCCTGCCGTTGTCGGTACGCGGCGGCGCCCACGACTGGCTCGGACGGGCTGTGCGGTCCGACGGGTTGGTGCTCGACATGAGCGGGCTGCGGGCCGTCGAGGTCGACGCCGGGGCGCGGGTGGCCACGGTGGGAGGAGGGGTGCTCTCGGGGAGCCTCGCGCAGGCCGCCGCGGAGCACGGGCTCGCAGCGGTGCTCGGCACCGTCAGCGTGGTCGGGGTGGCCGGGTTGACGATGGCGGGTGGGTACAGCCCGCTGAGCCCGCGGTTCGGCCTGTCGCTGGACAACCTGCTCGGAGCGGAGATCGTCCTCGCCGACGGCACGGTGCTGGACGTCGACGAGTCGCAGAACGTCGACCTGTTCTGGGCGCTCCGCGGTGGAGGCGGCAACTTCGGCGTCGTCACGTCGATGCGGATCCGGCTCCACGCCGTTCCCACGGTGATCTCCGGGCCGATCGTCTTCCCCTGGTCACAGGCGGAAGCGGTGCTGCGCGGGCACGCCGAGTTGGCTGCGGCCGCGCCCGACGAGCTCGGCATGGTCGGGGGCATCGTCCCGGGCCCTGACGGAGCGCCGGTGGTGGCGTTGACGCCCGTCTGGTCCGGAGATCCGGCGGAGGGCGAGCGGTTCCTGGCCGAGGTGGCAGCACTGGGCAAGCCGATCGTCGAGCAGGTGCGGCCGATGCAGTTCCCGGAGACCTTCGTACCGGCCGACGCCCGGGCGGCCGTGCCGGCACGGTCCGCGATGCGCACCCGATCGTTGGCTGAGCTGGGCCCCGACTCGGTGGCCACGCTGGTTGCCGCCGGTGGTGACCGGACCTCGCCGCTGTCGGTCGTGTCGTGGCAGTACCTGCGAGGGGCCGCCACGCGCGTTGCCCCGGACGCCACCGCGTTCGGGACGCGCCGGGACCACTTCATGCTGCAGATCATCCCGGTGTGGGACACGGCCGACGGGGCCGAGCGGCACGTGGCCTGGGCCGAGGGGCTGAGCCGTGCGTTGGCCCCGCAGGCCCTGCCGGGCGGCTACCCCAACCTGCTGGCGCCGGACATGCGCGAGCAGACCGAGCATTCGTATGGCGGGAACCTGCCGAGGCTGCGGCAGGTGAAGCAGCACTACGACCCGGACTCGGTGTTCACGGCGACGCCGATCCCCGCCTGAGACCCGGATCGGTCGTGCTCAGCCCTCCGCTGCGACCGTCGCCTGCCAGGTGTAGATCTGCGTGCCGGCGGTCTCCTCGCCGTTGTCCGGCGCCGCCCACATCGTGATCACGTCCCCGTCCGCGGCGAGCTTCAGCGGGTTTCGGGTCATGACGTGGCCGGCGGCCGACCACTGCTGGAACGGGAACTCATTGACGACGGTGTGCGAGCGCAGGTCGAGAAGCGCTACGCCGCCGAGCTCGTAAGTGGCCTTCGCGCCCCCGGCGCTCGGTGTCTGCGGGAGGTTCGTGATTCCTCCGCAGGCCATCTTTCCCTTCGGCACGTACTGGCAATCCTGGAAGTCCACCAGGTTCTCCGGGTTCTTCCACGTGGTGACGGGCTTGCCGCTCGGCGTCCACTCGTAGAACTTCCGCGAGCCCCAGTTGTTGCCGACCAGGTGCCCGGTGGAGGCGTCGTAGACGATTCCGCCGATGTGGTCGTCGACCGTGAACTCCGTGGTGACATCGAGGGTCCGGACGTCCACACGGTCGATCTCGGCCGTGCTGCCCGGCCGGTACTGCGCTACGGGGATCCAGAGGTCGTCGCCGTGCAGGTCGATTCCGCCGGGGTGGTAGACGTCGCCGTGGCCGAGGATGACGTCCTTGACGAGCTTCCCGTCGCGGTCGATGACGAACAGGTGGCCGATCCCCTTGCCGGGCGTGCGGTCGAACCCGTCGACGGGCGCGGGATACGTCTTCGTGGGTTCGATGATCTGCGTGGACGTCAGGTAGAAGCGGTCGGCCGTGACGACGAGTCCTTCAGGGTGGTACGTCGGGAAGCCGAGCGTCACCGTCGACAGGAGCTGCCACTCGGTGGAGCGGTCCACTGCTGCGAGATCGGAGGCCAGGTCACCGTCGGAGGCGGCGGGGGAACTCGCCCCCGGCTCCGCGACGGCGTTGCCGGCGGCCGGGAGCAGAGCCGCGAGTGCCAGTGCCGCCGCAGCGGCTCCCACAGCGAACATGCGCGAACGACGACCCATGGCGGTGCACTTCTCCTGCGTGAGGCGGCCAGTGAGGAACCGGCCACCGCAGCGTCGCCGTCGCGGGACCGCGCGAGAACGCTAGAGATCGTCACTGGCCCCGAGTGCGCACCGACGTGAACAGGGCCGAACATCCACCCGACATCCCGCGACGGCTGGCGGACGGCAGGCCCCGCGGGTCAATTCCGGTGAGCAGGGATCACCGGAGCGGCTCAGCCGCAGCAGCCGCCGCCGCAGCAGCCGCCTCCACCGCCACCGACCCGGGCGGGTGCGGCGGAGCGCGAGCTCAGTCCGCCGACGGCCACGGTGGTGAGCAGCTTGACGGTGTCGTCGTGCCCGTCGGGGCACGGGGCCGGGTCGCTCGCGGCGGTCATCGAGCGGCTGACCTCGAATGTGGAACCGCACTCACGGCAGCGGAAGTCATAACGGGGCACGGAGGGAGCGTACGTCCTCACGAGGTGCGCAGGAGGAGCAGCGAGCGAGGCGGGAGGGTGATGGTCGTGCGGCCGGGCAGGGGGCGCGTGCTCACCGGGTCGCCGTCCGGGCGGGTGCTGTCGAGCACCGGCGTGAACGGGCCGCCCCGGGGCAGCGTCGCGGCCAGCGCGGGATCGCCGGCGTGCAGGAGAAGCAGCCACTCCGCCCGCAGCAGGCCGAGGCTGTGCAGGTTGCCGTCGTGCCAGTCGTGCCCGCCCATCCGGCGCCCCGACGGGTGCCACCAGAGCACCTCGCCGTCGCGGTAGAAGCGGTCGCGGTGCAGGGCGGGGGAGCTGCGCCGGATCTGGGCCACGCGAGCGGTGAACGCGGTGAGCGCGGCGGCCTCGTCGTCGGTCCAGTCCACCCAGGACGTCTCGTCGTCGAGGCAGTAGGCGTTGTTGTTGCCGCCCTGGGTGCGCCAGAGCTCGTCGCCTCCGAGCAGCATCGGGGTGCCGGTCGACAGCAGCAGCGTGGCGAGCATCGCGCGGGCCGTCGCCAGCCGCCGCGAGACGAGCACCGGCGAGGTCGTCTCGCCCTCGACGCCGAAGTTCTGCGAGCGGTTGTCGTCGGTGCCGTCACGGTTGTGCTCGCCGTTGGCCTCGTTGTGCTTGTGCTCGTAGGAGACCAGGTCGCGCAGGGTGAAGCCGTCGTGCGCGGTCACGAAGTTCACCGACGCCCACGGACGGCGACCCGAGAGCCGGTACAGGTCCGAGCTGCCGGTCAGCCGCGAGGCCACCTCGCCGATGCCGCCGTGGCCGCGCCAGAAGTCGCGCACGGCGTCGCGGTAGCGGCCGTTCCACTCCGACCAGGCCACGCCGAACCCGCCGACCCGGTAGCCCTCGCCCGTGGCGTCCCACGGCTCGGCGATGAGCTTGACGCGGGACAGCACCGGATCGACCGAGATCGCCGTGAGCAACGGTGCGTTCGGGTCGAACGCTCCTGACCGGGGCCGCCCGAGCACGCTCGCGAGGTCGATGCGGAAGCCGTCGACGCCGAAGGTGGTGACCCAGTGCCGCATCGCATCGCACACGAGCCGGATCACGGTGGGCGAGCCGGCGTCGAGCGTGTTGCCGGTGCCGGTGATGTCGGCGTCGTGGCCGTTGCCGCCCAGCGAGTAGTACGCGGGCGCGTCGAGGCCGCGGTAGGACAGCGTGGTGCCCCCGACCCCGCCCTCCGCGGTGTGGTTGGGGACGAAGTCGAGGATCACCTCGATGCTCGCCGCGTGCAGCGCGGCGACCATGGCGCGGAACTCCTCGATCTCCGCTCCCGGGACGCTCGCGTACCCGGCGTGCGGGGCGAGGAAGCCGAGCGTCGCGTAGCCCCAGTAGTTCGTCCGGCCGCTCTCCACCAGCGGTGGCTCGTCGGCGATCGACGCCACGGGCAGCAGTTCGACGGCCGTGACGCCGAGCGCGCGCAGGTGTTCGACCACGGCAGGGTGGGCGAGCCCGAGATACGTGCCGCGGTGCTCGGGCGGCACCTCGGGGTGCAGCTTCGTGTAGCCGCGGACGTGCAGCTCCGTGATCACGGTCTCCGACCACGGCACGTCCGGGCGCGGCCCCGCCGCGAGGACGTCGGGTTCGGTGACGACCGAGAGAGGCACGTGGCCGAGCGAGTCGACGGTGTTGAGCAGGCCGGTCATGGGGTCGTCGACCCAGCCGCGCGCTGCGTGCAGGTCGGTGACCCGGCCCGTGATCCGCCGGGCGTAGGGGTCGACGAGGATCTTGGCCGGGTTGGCGCGCACGCCGTCCCACGGCCGGTACGGACCGTGCACCCGGTAGCCGTAGCGCTGCCCGGGCATCACCCCTGTGAGGTACCCGTGCCAGACGCCGAAGGTGCGTTCCGTGAGCGCCACGCGCTTCTCGCCCAGCGCCCCGTCGGTGCCGTCGATGAGGCACACCTCGACCGCGTCCGCGCTGGTGGAGGCCACGGCGAAGCGGACGCCGCCCGCGTCGGCATGGGCACCCAGAGGGAAGACCGGCACGATCGGCGAGGATAGGGCCGTGGCAGCGCCGGAATCGCACTCTGAGTCCTTCCTCACCGTAGGCAGCACCCCACGCAGCGTCAGCGACAACAGTGACCTCGTCATCGGAATGGAGGGCGTGGCGGTCCGACGCGGGAAGTCGACGCTGCTGCACGACGTCGACTGGTCCGTCGAGCTGGACGAACGTTGGGTGGTGCTCGGGCCGAACGGTGCCGGCAAAACCACTCTTCTGAAGCTGGCCGCGGCCGAGCTGCACCCGACGCAGGGCGCGGTGCACGTACTCGGCGAGCGGCTGGGCCGGGTGAACGTGTTCGAGCTGCGCACCCGGATCGGCCTCACCTCAGCGGCGCTGGGCATGCGCGTGCCGGGCGACGAGACGGTCGAGGACGTCGTTGTGAGCGCCGGGTACGGCGTTCTGGGCCGCTGGCGCGAGCAGTACGACGCCGCCGACACCGACCGTGCGAAGCAGCTTCTCGACGCGCTCGGCATGCTCCCGCTGGCCGAGCGGATGTTCGGCACCCTGTCCGAGGGCGAGCGCAAGCGCACCCTGATCGCGCGGGCGCTGATGACCGACCCCGAACTGCTGCTGCTCGACGAGCCCGCTGCCGGGCTCGACCTCGGCGGCCGCGAGGACCTCGTCTCCCGGCTCGCCACCCTGGCCGCCGATCCCGACGCTCCGGCGTCGGTGCTGGTCACCCACCACGTCGAGGAGATCCCGGTGGGCTACAGCCACGGCCTGCTGCTGCGCCAGGGCGCAGTGGTGGCCGCGGGGCTGCTCGACGACGTGCTGACGAACGAGAACCTGAGCACGACCTTCGGGCTCCCCCTCGCGGTGCAGCGCCGCCGCGGCCGGTACACGGCCTGGCTGCGGTAGCCGCGCGCCCTCCCTCCGTCGTGCACCCGCGACACTAGGGTCGGGCCGTGAGCGAATTCGTGAGGCTCGAGGTCGATGGCGGCGTGGGGACGATCCGGCTGGACCGGCCGCCGATGAACGCGTTCAGCCGGCAGGCGCAGGAGGAGCTGAAGGCGTCCGCGGAGGAGGCCACGCGCCGCGCCGACGTACGGGCGGTGGTCGTCTACGGCGGGGAGAAGGTGTTCGCCGCGGGAGCCGACGTCAAGGAGATGGCCGGCATGTCCATGGCGGACATGGCGCCGGTCGCGCGCAGGCTCTCGGCCTGTCTCGGGGCCCTCTCGGAGATCCCGAAGCCCACGGTCGCGGCGATCACCGGTTACGCGCTCGGCGGTGGGATGGAGGTCGCGCTGGGCTGCGACCGGCGGGTCTGCGGCGACAACGCGAAGCTCGGCCAGCCGGAGATCCTCCTGGGGGTCATCCCGGGCGGCGGCGGCACCCAGCGGATGGCCCGCCTGATCGGGCCGTCGCGGACCAAGGACCTGATCTTCACCGGCCGGATGGTCGACGCGCAGGAGGCGCTGGCCATCGGCCTCGTCGATCAGGTCGTGCCGGCCGATGAGGTGTACTCCGCGGCCCGGAGCTGGGCCGAGCAGTTCGTCGACGGTCCGGCGATGGCACTCGCGGCGGCCAAGAAGGCGATCGACGGCGGTCTCGACGTCGACCTGCGCACCGGCCTCGACCTGGAGGCGGAGTTCTTCGCGGCGCTCTTCGCCACCGAGGACCGGCAGACCGGGATGACGTCGTTCGTGGAGAACGGGCCGGGGAAGGCGAAGTTCAGCGGGCGCTGACGGCGTCCCCCATATGCTCCCTACCCATGAGTACGGACCCGGCCCCCAACCCGCACGCCACCGCTGACGAGGTGGCGGCCGCCCTGCACGACCGGAAGCTGGCCAACGTCCTCTACCACGACTGGGAGGCGGGCTCGTACGACGAGAAGTGGTCCATCTCGTACGACGAGCGCTGCATCACCTATGCCGCTGATCGATTCCGTTACGCGGCCGGTGAGGGCGGCTGGCCCTATGAGCACGCGCTGGAGCTGGGCTGCGGCACCGGGTTCTTCCTGCTCAACCTCATGCAGGCGGGTGTGGCGAAGCGGGGGTCGGTCACCGATCTGTCGCCCGGCATGGTGCAGACCGCCCTGCGCAATGCCCAGGGTCTCGGCCTCGACGTCGACGGGCGGGTGGCCGACGCCGAGACCATCCCGTACCCGGACGCGACGTTCGACCTGGTCGTCGGGCATGCCGTGCTCCACCACATCCCCGACGTGGAGCTCGCGCTGCGCGAGGTGCTGCGGGTGCTGAAGCCGGGCGGCCGGTTCGTGTTCGCCGGGGAGCCGACCACCGTCGGCGACTTCTACGCGCGCCGGCTCGGGGCGCTCACCTGGAAGGCCGCGACGACGATCACGCGGCTGCCCGTCCTCGCCGGCTGGCGACGGCCGCAGGAGGAGCTCGACGAGTCCTCGCGGGCGGCCGCGCTCGAGGCGGTGGTCGACATCCACACCTTCGACCCGGCGGAGCTGGAAGAGACCGCGCGCCGGGCCGGAGCAGGCGACGCACGCGTGGTCACGGAGGAGTTCACCGCGGCGATGCTCGGCTGGCCGGTGCGCACGTTCGAAGCGGCCGTGCCGCCGGGAAAGCTCGGGATGGGCTGGGCGATGTTCGCCTACCGCTCGTGGCAGCGACTGTCCTGGTTGGACCAGAACGTGCTCTCCCGCGTGGTGCCGCGCGGGTGGTTCTACAACGCGCTCGTCACGGGGACCCGATCCCGGTAGTTCCACTGATCCGCACTGCGGCCCGGTCGGCAAGGATGGAGCGGTGAGGACGCCGCAGGCCGACATGGAGCGGCCACTCGTGCCGCTGTGGCGCGGTCTACTGGTGTACCGGGTGCTGGCACTGCTGAGCGCGTCGGCCGTCGTCCTCTACACACTGCCCGAGTTCGCCTCTCCCGTGGGCGCGGTGGTGGTGCTCGTGGTGATGGCTGCCTGGACGGTGCTCAGTGGTTACGCCTACGCCGGCGGCGGCCTGCCCGAAGTGTTGAGGGACCGGCCGGGCCGGGTCGCGATCAGCGACGTCGTCGTCACGGTTGCCGTCATGGCGACGACACCGATCGTGCAGACGCCTGCGCAGTTCGCCGGGGACGCGCCTGTGATGGGCTCGATCTGGACGCCGGGCGCCGTACTCGCCTGTGCGTTGGCCTACGGGATTCGCGGCGGGCTGGCCGGCGCAGTGGTGGTCTCGGCGGCGCTGCTCGCCTTCCAGGCCCACTGGCGCGACGAGCTGAGCGACGTTCAGCTGCTCGTCCTCGCCGGGGTGGTGATCGGCTACGCGTCCACGGTGCTGCGCCGGTCCGCCGAGCGGCTCCGGCTCGCGATCGCTTCCGAGGCGGCGATGGCCGAGCGTGAGCGGCTGGCCCGTGCGGTGCACGACGGCGTGCTGCAGGTGCTGGGGTTCGTGCGGCGCCGCGGCGCCGAGCTGGGCGGGGCCGCCGGGGAGCTGGGCGTGCTCGCCGGGAAGCAGGAGTTCGCGCTGCGGACGTTGCTGACCACCGGCGCGGCGCCCGTCGACGCCAACGGCCGCCGCGATCTCGCGGCCGCGCTGCGGATGCTCGGCTCCGAGCACGTCTCCGTGTCGACGCCGGCGCAGCCCGTCGAGCTCGGCGCGCACGTCGTCGACGAGCTGGTGGCGGTGGCGGCTGCCGCGCTGGCGAACGTCGCGGTGCACGTCGGCCCCGATGCACCGGCGTGGGTACTGCTCGACGACACCGGGGCCGGCGTGGAGATCAGCGTGCGCGACGAGGGACCGGGCATTCCCGACGGCAGGCTGGAGGAGGCGGAGGCCGAGGGGCGGATCGGGGTGGCCCGCTCGATGCGCGGCCGGGTGATCGACCTGGGTGGCACGATCTCCTGCGACACCGGGCCGGGCCGGGGTACGGACTGGACCATCAGGTTTCCCAAGCGGGAGGTGCCGGCATGACGGAGCCCGAGATGATCACCGTGATGGTGGTTGACGACCACCCGATCTGGCGCGAGGGCGTGGCCAGGGATTTGACCGAACGCGGCCTGACGGTCGTCGCCACCGCGGCCGACGCGGACGCCGCGGTGCGGATCGCCGCAGCGGCCCGCCCACGCGTGGTGCTGATGGATCTCAACCTTGACGGCACGTCAGGTGTCCGGGCGATCGAGGGGATCCTGCAGAAGCTGCCGGAGACCCGGATCCTCGTGCTCTCGGCGAGCGGCGAGCACACCGACGTGCTGGAAGCGGTGAAGGCCGGGGCCACCGGATACCTCCTGAAGTCGGCAGGCGCCGACGAGTTGCTCGCGGCGGTGCAGCGCACGGCCGAGGGCTTCCCGGTGTTCACCCCCGGGCTGGCCGGGCTGGTACTCGGGGAGTACCGGCGGCTCGCGGGCGAGTCGGACGGCCCCGCGGTTCCTGCGCTCACCGAGCGGGAGACCGAGGTGCTGCGACTGGTGGCGAAGGGCCTCACGGCCCGGCAGATCGGCGAGCGTCTCGTGCTGTCGCACCGCACGGTCGAGAGCCACGTGCAGAGCACGCTGCGCAAGCTGCAGATGCACAATCGCGCCCAGCTCGTGCGTTACGCCATTGAGCGAGGATTGGCCGGGGACTGATCACCCGGTGTGGTTGTCGTGTGGCGAACGGGTGATCATTTCTGAACGGATTCCGCGTGGCGTAGCTCCTTGGGAGGATCCGCGACATGTTCGCGGGCGCGCCGCTGGGGCGGGTGACAGGCTCGACGGTGGGCACGGGGCCCGCGATCACCGCCGTGCTGGTCGGTGAGCCCGCCGTAGGCGCGTACTCCGCGCGCGAGTTGGCTCGCTGCGGCGTCGAACTGCTGCACGCGGTCGCCATCCGGGGCGCCCTGCAGGTGGTGTTCGAACTGCGCCCGCGGGTGGTCGTCGTCGATCTCGCAGACGGCCCCACCGCACTGGCGGTGATCGGGTCGATCGCTGCTGCGGTCCCCCAGACCCCGGTGCTCACCCTCAGCGCTGCTCCCGACCATGCCACCGTGCTCGCCGCGGTGCGGGCCGGTGCCACGAGCCATCTCGTCGCGCCTGCCACCGCGCAGGAGCTGGCCGACGCCCTGCGGCGCACCGCAACCGGGCACGCCGTGTTCAGCCCCGGGCTCGCCGACGTCGTGCTGGAGGAGTTCGGCCGTCCGGCCGACCTGCTGGACGGCTCGCGGCGGCTCACCGAGCGGGAGGCCGACGTGTTGCGGTTGGTGGTCGACGGCCTCACCGCCCGCCAGATCGCCGCCCGGCTGGTCCTCTCGCCGCGCACGGTGGAGAACCACGTGCAGAACGTCCTGCGCAAGCTGCGGTTGCGCAGCCGCGCCGCGCTGGTGCGCTACGCCATCGAGAACGGACTGGCCTGACGCCCTCAGCCCAGGCGCAGCAGGCGGGTCAGGATCTCGGTCAGCACGGCGTCGACTTCGGCGTCGACGGCAACGAGCACCGATGGGGCATCGACGTCCGCAAACGCCACGGTGGCACCGCGGGCCGGGCCGAGGTCGCACGCCACCTGGATCGGCATCGGCGTGGTCGCCAGTACGCCGGGCGTCACCGCCTCCAGCACGGCCACCGCGTCGTGCAACGCGACGGCGTCGATGCCGTAGCGGGCGAGGTAGGCCGCGCGATAGTGGGTGATCGTCTCGGCCAGTGCGGCACACCGCGAGCCGCCGGAAGCCAGGGTCTCGATCCAGGCCGGACCCGCCGGGCATCGCAGGGTCATGTCGAGCGGCACCATCGTGACCGGGACGGCGGGCTGGGTGAGCACCCGGTGGGCGGCCTCAGGATCCGAGTGGATGTTGAACTCCGCGACGCCGCTGATGTTGCCCTCTCCCAGCGCGCCGCCCATCACGATGATGCGACCGATCCGGGGTGCCAGCTCCGGGTGGACCGCGAGCAGCAGCGCGATGTTGGTGAGCGGCCCGATCCCCGCGATCGTCACCGGCTCGCTCGCCGCGCTCAGCACGGCGGCCATCAGCCCGACGGCGCCGCGTGGGTCCGGCTCGGCGGCCGGGGCGGGCAGCATCTCGGCCCGCCCGCCGAGCCCGTCGCCCCCGTGCCAGGCCTCGGCGCGCTTGCGCTGCGGGTGAACGAGCGGGCGGGTGGCGCCCCGGCCGACCGGCACGTCGGAGCGGTCGCACAGAGCGAGAAGACGCCCGGCGTTCTCGGTGGTCCGGGGCTGCGGGACATTGCCGAACACCGTGGTCACAGCCAGCAGTTCGATCTCCGGTGAGGCCAGCGCCAGCATGATCGCGACGGCGTCGTCCACGCCGGGGTCGGTGTCGATGATGAGCGGTGTGGGGCGGGTCGGCGCGCTCACAGGACAGCCTCCAGTTCTGCGGCGGTGGGCAGAGACGGCTGGGCCCCGGCCTTCGTCGCGGCCAGTGCACCGGCGGCGCACGCCCTCCGCAGGGCGTCGGAGTCGGGCGCGCCGTCGAGCAGGGCAACGGTCAGGGCGGCGGTGAAGGCGTCACCCGCCGCGGTGCCGTCGACGGCGTCGATCGGCGGGGGCTCCGCACGGGCCACTTCCTTGCCGCCGCGGCGCAGCACGGCCCCCTCGGCGCCGGCGGTGACCGCCACGGCGCCGGCCGCGTCCAGCCCGTCGATCGCGGCGTACTCCGCCGTGTTGACGACCACCAGGTCGACCTTGCGGAGCAGCTCATCCGAGAGCGCACGCGCCGGAGTGGCGTTGAGCACGACGAGCCCCGAGGCCTGCTCGGCGGCAGCCGCCACCGCGGTGTCGGGAACGCCCAGGACGGTGAGCACGGCATCCGCGCCGCGCACGTCGTCCGGGCCGACCTGGAGGGTCGCGTTCGCACCCGCAGCGGCGACGATCATGGTCTCGCCGGAGTCGTCGACGATGATCACGGCATGGCCGGTGGAGCGGCCAGGCTCGCGGCGCAGCCCGTCGAGCCCCACTCCGTCCTGACGCAGCAGGGCAAGCGCCTCGTCGCCCGCGGCGTCGTCGCCGACCGCGGCCACGAGATTCACCTCGGCGCCGAGCCTGCGAGCGGCGAGTGCCTGGTTCGCGCCCTTCCCGCCCGGCACGCGGCACAGGTCACCGGCGGCCAGCGACTCCCCGGGAGCGGGCAGGCGGTGCACGCGGGCCACGAGGTCGATGTTCACGCTGCCGACGACAGCGATCCGGGGCACTCCGCGGACGATGGCCGACCGTGCGGGCCTGCGCAAGGCCTTCACCCGCTGATCAGCGGGTCGGGTCGGGAAAGTGCGCTCACAGGACGGCCGCCAGTTCCGCGGCGGTGGGCAGCGACGGCTGGGCCCCGGCCTTCGTCACGGCCAGCGCACCGGCGGCGCAGGCCCCGCGCAGGGCGTCGGCGTCGGACGCGCCGTCGAGCAGGGCCACCGTGAGTGCGGCCGTGAAGGCGTCACCCGCCGCGGTGCCGTCGACGACGTCCACCGGTGGGGGCTGTGCGGAGGCCACCTCCCGGCCGTCCCGGCGCAGCACCGCGCCCTTGGCGCCTGCGGTGACGGCGACGGCCCTGGCCGCGTCGAGCCCCTCGATCGCGGCGTACTCCGCGGTGTTGACGACCACGAGGTCGATCCGGCGGAGCAGCTCGGACGGGAGCGCCCGCGCGGGAGCGGCGTTGAGCACGACGAGCCCGGTCGCGTGCTGCACGGCGGCAGCCACCGCGCTGTCGGGGATCTCCAGCACGGTGAGCACCGCATCCGCGCCGCGGACGTCGTCCGGGCTCACGTCGAGGGTGGCGTTCGCCCCGGCTGCGACGACGATCGTGGTCTCGCCGGAGTCGTCCACGGTGATCAGTGCATGGCCCGTGGGGTGCCCGTGCTCGCGGCGCAGCCCGTCGAGCCGTACTCCGTCGTGCTGGAGCAGAGCGAGGGCCTCGTCGCCTGCGGCGTCGTCACCGACTGCGGCCACCAGCGTCACGTCGGCGCCCAGGCGGCGAGCCGCAAGCGCCTGGTTGGCGCCCTTCCCGCCCGGCACCCGGCGCAGGTCACCCGCGGCCAGCGTCTCCCCGGGAGCGGGCAACCGGGGCACGCGGGCCACGAGATCGAGGTTGACGCTGCCGACGACCGCGATCCGGGGCACCCCGCGGACGATGGTCGATCACGCAGGCCTGCGCAAGCACCCTCACTCCGACCGCGTCGGTTCGCTCTCGTTGCTCGAATCGAGGTCGTGCCCGGCGCGCTCGGTGGTGCTCCCACCACCCCCGCTGGATCGGTCGGGCGTGGCCGGGTCGGCGTCGGGATCGGCGGCGCGATACGCGCGTTCGTCCTCCGGGCCGGCAGCCGTGGGGTTGTCGACCCGCCGCGAGACGACCCGGTCCTCCTCGGTGGCGCTCGGCGGCTCGGGTCCGCCGATGCGCGAGCTCTCGGTGGTCACCGCCGCGACTACCCGGGCGGCAGCGGAGGGGAAACGCGCCGGTCCTATCGTCGGGTCATGACCAGCATGTGGGGGGCGCCCATGCGCGAGCGCTGGGGGCGGGCATCGAGGCGCGACCCGCGGCAGGCCAGGTTCCTCACGCTCGCCTCGCTGCGCTGGGTGATCCGCAACCGCGCCTACACGCCCTGGTACCTGGTCCGGTACTGGAGACTTCTGCGGTTCCGCTTGGCGAACCCCCACGTGATCTTGCGCGGAATGGTGTTCCTCGGCAAACGCGTGGAGCTGCATGCACGGCCGGGTTACGGGCGGCTCGAGATCGGCCGATGGGTGCACATAGGCGATGGCAACTCGCTGCGCTGCCACGAAGGCTCGCTGCGGATCGGCGACAAGGTCGTTCTCGGCAAGGACAACACCATCAACTGCTATCTCGATGTCGAGGTCGGCGCATCCACGATCGTGGCGGACTGGGTGTACGTCACGGACTTCGACCATCGCACCGAGGACGTTCACGTTCCCATCAAGGACCAGGGCATCGTGAAGACGCCGGTACGCATCGGGCCCGATTGCTGGGTCGGGGTGAAAGCGTCAATCCTGCGTGGCACGAGGGTGGGGCGGGGTTCGGTGCTCGGCGCGCACGCCGTGGTACGTGGCGACATCCCTGAGTACTCGGTGGCAGTTGGCGCACCGGCGAGAGTTGTGCGCAACCGCCTGGCCGACTACGAGGCGGGCGCCGACCGCCGCGCTGCTCTCGCCGACATCGCGCGCAAGACGGAGGCCGCTGTACACGAGCGTGTCGCGCAAAGTTCCAGTAGTGCGGTCGTCAAGAAGGGTTAACAAACTCTGAATCGATGTGAGCTGCGGCAACTATGGTAACGGATGCGGCCCGTCCTGCGTTGGAATAGGCGTCGGAGAAACCCCGAAGCCCAGGAACAGGTGCCTCATGAAGGACGACACCGTCCGCCGCCTCAATGCTCTCGACCAGGAGTACACCGCGGCCGTCAACTCTGCCGTGGCGGAGGACCGCGACGACCTCATCCAGCAGCTCATCGCCGAGTACCCCGACGCCGCTCTGGAGATCATGAACGACGAGGCGGCCTGATCACCGCCACGGGCGCGCTGCGTCCGAAGACGTTGCCAGTAGGAATCTTCGGCCGGCCCAGCTGGGTCGGCCCCTCTACGGGTGCTGCTGCGTACACCGCAGCGGTACCTGCGGCGATACGGGCCCAGTCGAAGTCGACGGCGAGCCGTGCCCGTGCCGTGTCAGCGCGCCGTGCCGCGGCCTTCGGGTCGTCGAGCACGGCGCCGACCGCGCTTGCGAGCGCCGTGACGTCCCCCGGCGCGAACGACAGCCCGGTCTCCCCGTCGACCACCACCTCGCCCAGGCCGCCCGCCGTCGACGCCACGAGTGGCGCTCCGGCCGCCGCCGTCTCCAGGGCCACGATCCCGAACGGCTCGTAGCGGCTCGGCAGCACCACCACGTCGACGGCCGCCAGCAGGGCCACCAGATCGTCGTCGGGCAGATGCCCGAGAAAGCCGACGCTCCGCCGCACCCGGTGCGTCCGTGCCGTCCCCACGAGCATCTCCGCGGCGGTGCCCGTGCCCGCTATCAACGCCTTCGTGCCCGGATGCGCGCGGCGGACCCTGGGCAGCGCCGCGATCAGGTCCTGCACGCCCTTCTCGTACTCCAAGCGTCCGAAGTAGAGGAGTAATGGTTCCCCGCGGGGTGCGAACCGCTGCCGGGCGGCCGTGACACGGGACTCGTCGGCACGCCAGCGCCGGGGCGAGATGCCGTTGTGCAGCACAGCGATACGGGCCGGGTCCAGCTCGAACAACTCGGCGGCCTCGTCGCGCATCGCGGTGGAACACGTGATCACGGTGTCCGCCCGGTTGGCGAGCCACCATTCCGTTGAGTGCACCTGACGGCTCAGCGGTGAGGACAGCCATCCCGCGTACCGGCCCGCTTCAGTGGCGTGGATGGTGGCCACGAGCGGCACGCCGAACACGTCCGCCAGTGCGATGGCGGGGTGGGCTACGAGCCAGTCATGGGCGTGGATGACGTCCGGGCGCCATCCCGCGATCCTTGTGAGCGCCGTGCGGAGCAGCGCGTGCCCCATCGCGAGCGTCCACGCCACCATGTCGCGTTCGAACTCGAGGTGCGCTGGATCCTCGGCGACCCGCAGGACCCGCACGCCCTCCACGACCTCGTCGACCGTCGGGTGCGTGCCGGCGTCGGTGCCGCTCGGCTGCCGGGACAGGACGACGACGTCGTGGCCGGCCGCCGCCAGTTCCGTCGCGAGGGCGTGCACGTGCCGGCCCAGGCCTCCGACCACCACCGGCGGGTACTCCCACGACACCATCAGCACCCGCACACATCGGAACCTATCCCGCGGTGGGACCCGGCCCCGAGGACGCCCCATCCCGTCGTGAGTTCAGGTGGTGGTCGAGGACACGGCTCAGCAGGTCGGTCAGCTCGGCCCGTTCGTGCTGTGAGAGGGGCGCGAGCAGCGCGTCCTGCACGCCGTCCAGCGTGGCGCCGAGGCGGTGGAGCCGGTCGATCCCGGCGTCGGTGATCGTGATGATGTTGCGCCTGCGGTCGGCCGGATCGTGGGCACGTACCACCAGCTTCTGCTCGGCGAGCTCGGTGACCGCCTCCACGACGTAACTGCGGTCGATCCGGCAGCGCCGCCCCAGCTCCGCCTGGCTGGCGGGGCCGAACTCCTCGAGCGCGGCGAGAAGCGCGTAGTGATACCGGCGCCATTCGCCGGCATCGAACGCCTCTCCCAGTAGCCGGCCCGCGTACGTCGCGAGGTGCGTGATGAGCCACGTGGGCTTGGAGTGCAGGCGGGTGGGAGTCCGGCGGTCCGCTGGGTTGTCCACGCAACGAGGCTACAACTGTTGGCCTGGCCCACAATCCCCGCTACTGTTGGCTGCGCCAACGTTGGTCTAGCCAACATTCTTGCTTGGAGAAACCATGCTCAGCCCGTACCGCATCGAGATCCCCCAGAGCACCCTCGACGACCTGGCCGACCGTCTGGCGCGCACCCGCTGGCCCGACGAACCGCCCGCCGCCGGGTGGGACTTCGGTATCCCGCTGACCCGCGTTCAGGAGCTCGCCGAGCACTGGCAGAAGGCCTACGACTGGCGCGAGCACGAGGCCGAGCTGAACAGGTACCCGCAGTTCGTCACGGAGATCGACGGGCAGCGCATCCATCTCCTGCACGTGCGGTGTGCCGACCCGGACGCGCTGCCGCTCGTCCTCACGCACGGCTGGCCCGGATCGATCGTCGAGTTCCTCGACGTCGTCGAACCGCTCTCGCGCGACTTCCATCTCGTGATCCCGTCGATTCCCGGGTTCGGCTTCTCCGGCCCCACCAGGGAGCGGGGCTGGGACGTGCAGCGGGTGGCCCGGGCGTGGGCCGAGTTGATGCGCAGGCTCGGCTACGACCGCTACGGCGCCCAGGGTGGCGACTGGGGGTCGGCGATCTCCCGCGCCCTCGCTGCCGTCGCACCTGACCACGTCGTCGGTGTGCATCTGAACTACCTGCCGACCCCACCGCCGCCGGAGGGCGAGGAGGACGGCCTCTCCGAGTCGGATCTCGACCGTCTGGCGCGCACCAGGCGCTACCTCGCCCACCAGCCCGGGGTCCGCGTGCTGAACGCCACCCGGCCGCAGTCGGTGGCGTACGCGCTGACCGACTCACCGGTCGGGCAGCTCGCCTGGCTCGCCGACGTGTTCGCCGAGTGGGGCGACCCGAGTGGGGCGGTTCCGGTCGACCGCCTGCTCACCAACGTCATGCTCTACTGGCTCACCGGTACGGCCGGTTCGTCGGCGCGGCTGAATCGCGAGAGCCCGCTCGGCCCGCTGCCCTGTCCGGCGCCGGTGGGCGTCGCCGTCTTCGCCCACGACGTCACCCTGCCGATCAGGTCCCTGGCGGAGCGCGCCTACAAGATCACGCACTGGTCGGAGTTCGACGAGGGCGGCCACTTCGCAGCGCTGGAAGCTCCGGCCCTGCTTGCAGGAGACGTCCGCGCCTTCTTCCGCGACATGGACACGCATCGCTGATCCGCGGGCGGTCGAACAGCGTCAGGTGTCCATGTCGCGCTAGAGGGTGCGGGCGTCGATGTGACCGAAGGGAGCCGGCGGCCAGGACGTCATCCTGCGGATGGCCGATGCCCGGCCCTCGGGGGTCAGCAGGCCGGCCAGCTCCTCCACGCGGTTGGCATGTCCGTACGCGCGCTCCCGGGCGTAGCCGGCGGCGGAGTCCTTGCTGACCATGAAGGCCCAATCGCTGGACAGCGCGAGGAGGGCCTCCTGCGCGAGGCGGTCGCGCAGGGGGTCTCGCGTCCGCGCCGGCGTTACCTCACCGAGCAGCGCCTTCTGCACGCGCTCGTTGAGCGCCACCAGGTCCGCCACCGGCTCCCCGGCCCACACCCGCCAGTCCTTGCCCGACCCCCACGACGACGGCGGCAGCTCGACAGGTTCACCGATCAGCCCCGCCGCAACGGCCCCGCGCAGCGTCGTCACGCGGACGCCGGCGGCGGGTAGCGCGCGCAGCACCGCCTCCAGCCAGGCCGGTCCCTCGTGCCACCAGTGCCCGAAGAGCTCCGTGTCGAAGGCGGCCACGGTCAGCGCGGGCCGCTCGAGCCGTTCGCGCAGGCCGAGAAGCCGTTCTCGGACGATCGACACGAAGTCGGCGGCATCCCGCGCCACGGCGGCCGCGGCCCGCTCGGGGTCGTAGGGGTGCTTCTTCTCCGGCGGCACCGACCGTCCGGTGACGCGCGCGGGCTTCAGTCCGGACGGGTGGTCGAACGTGTGGAAGTCGCGGTAGTCGCGGTCGCCGGGATAGCCCGAGCGTGGTGACCAGACGCGGTAGGTGACCTCCAGGTCACGGCCGAACGCCAGCACGTCGGAGCTCCCGACCGGGCGGGCGAGCGCGGTATCGCCGCGCAGCGCCGGCCCGTCGACGAGGAACCGACGCACACCGGCCGAGGCGTACCCGTGCTCCATCCCCGGCGCGTAGCCGCACTCGGGAGCCCAGATGCCCGCCGGTCGGGTGCCGAGCCGGATGGTCGCGTCGGTGAGTCCCGTCTCGAGCGCGAACGTCCGGACCTCGGGCAGCAGCATCGGCGCGAACGGATGCGTCGCAGGCCCGCCGAGCAGCTCCAGGGCGCCCGCGTCGGCGAGGCGGCGCAACACCGGCGACGCCCCGTGGCGCCACCGGGACTCGAACAACCTAAGCGCGGCGGTCGCGGCGCGATGCTCGTACGTGGCCAGGTCGGGCAGTCGTGGGGCCGCGCCGTGGGCACGCAGCAGCCAGCCACCGAGCCACTCGTGCATGCCACGCAGGCAGTGCGGGTCGTCCAGCTGCGCGGCGAGTACGGGCGTGACGCCGAGGGTCAGCAGGTCGCGGTGGCCCTCGGCGGCGAGCCGCTCGACGACGTCGAGCACCGGGAGGTAGGCGTGCGCCCACGACTGGTAGAGCCACTCCTCCCCGACGGGCCAGCGCCCGTGGTGGGCGAGCCACGGCAGGTGGCTGTGCAGTACCAGGCAGAACGTGCCGGCGGGGTCGCTCACGGGCGCACGGCGAGGGCGACGAGATCCAGGCTCGCGTCCGGGTCGCCCGCGGTGAGCTCGAAGTCGGCACACGTCACGGAGGTGACGTCGCGCAGCAGCGCCGCAGGCCAGCCCTCGCCCGAGAGTGCGACCTCCACCTGCGCGTCGACGATCGAGCCGCCGTGGCGCGCGTCGATGTCGCGCAGCCGCGGCCCGTGGTGCAGCCCGAGGATCTCGACGTCGGCGAACCCGGCGTCGCGGACCAGCCCGGCCAGCTCGGCCGCGGACAGCTCACGGGTGTGGAACGGGTTGAGCGGGGTGTCGCGCCCGGGTGAGAACGTGAGCCGGTTGGGAGTGGACAGCGCCACCGTGCCGCCCGGGCGCACCACGCGGAAGCACTCGCGCAGGAACCGCTCCTGCTCCCAGAGGTGCTCGATCACCTGCAGGGACACGAGCGCGTCACAGACCTCGTCACGCACCGGGAGCGCCACGAGGTTGGCGCGCGCGGGGGCGACGCGCGGGTAGCGCCGGGCCACGTGCGCGACGGCGAGCGGGTCGTAGTCCACGGCCAGCACGGTGGGGGCGCTCCCGGCCAGCAGATCGGCGCCGTAACCCTCCCCGCATCCGGCCTCGAGCACGACGCCACTGGAGCAGCGGGTACGCAGGGCCTCGTAGACCACCTCGTGCCGGCGGAACCAGTAGTTCTCCTCCGGGATGCCGGGCACGGTTCGCTCGCCGGTGAGGGGCAGCGCCTGAACGCCGATGTCGGTCATCGCGGGAGGACCACGGACGAGCTGATCGCCTGCGCACCGGAGTGAGATCTCACGCGCGGACCGTCTCAGACGGCACCGAGGAGGTCCACAACAGCCCTCGCGCAGTTCGGCGCATGGCCGGTGGACGTCGTCGAGCGAGCGCGCGTGGAGCCGCCCGGGACGTAACAAGCGGCCGTCCGCAGCGATCGAGCAGGTGCAGCCCCCCAGCGCAGGGGCGCGGCAAAGGGGGCGGCACATGACGCACGACGGGCCACCGCAGCAGCCGAACCTTCAGCGCCGGCTCGGGCGGCGCACGACGTGGCCATGGGTGGTCGGCGCGGGCGTACTCCTGCTCGGCGTGGTCATCGCTACCGGAGTGCGAATCTCGCCGCCGTCGAACAGCGCGTCGATGCCACCGCCTCCCCACCGCGCGGTCGACGCGCGGGAGTGGCAGGTCATCGCGAAGGACCCTGATGCCTACCAGGGCGAGCGCATCGTCGTGTACGGGCACGTGACCCAGATCGACCCCGCCGCGGGCGAATCCACCGTCCGTGCCAACGTCGACGGCATCGCGCACGATGGTGAGGACCGCGCCTATCTGAAGTACACGACGAACACGATGCTCAGTGGGGACGCGAAAGCTCTCGACGGCGTCGTCAGCGGGGATCTGTTCACCGCGGAGGTCACCGTGCGCGGGTCGATGTCGTACGACACGCAGGTCGGGGGGAACGCGACGGTGCCCGTGCTCGCGATCGACTCCATCCACGTGACGGGCTAGCTCGCGTCACGTCTCCGGCACGCGGAAGAGCGTGAAGAACTGCTGTGCCGCGGCGAGGTCGCCGCCGGCCTCGAGGACGCCGGCTGTCGCGCCCGACGCGAGGGTCGCGTCGCTGAAGATGAGACCCAACAGAACCGGCACGGGGGCCCGGACGGTGGCGTCGACGTCTCCGGTGGCACTGCGCCTGACGTCGATCGAGCCCGGCCGTACCCGGGCGTCGAACGAGTCCGTGCCCACGAGGAGGCGGATCGCGATCGTCGGGGTGGCGTCCGCGGGCGGGAAGTACAGCGCCTTCAGCAGGAGCATGAAGGCGTCGGTGCTCATCCCGGTGTCCGGGCTCGCGGGGATGCGCGCTCCCCAGCGGGACAGCGCGAGGAGCACCGGCTCCAACTGGTGTCCGCGTTCCGTGAGCTGGTAGGCGTGCGCGCTGGCGGGTGGCCCGAGTTCGACGCGCTGCACGACGCCGCTCTCCTCGAGTTCCTTGAGCCGTTGGCTCAGCACGTTCTGGCTCGCCTTGGGCAGCCCCGTCCGAAGGTCTCCGAACCGCTTCGGCCCGAAGATCAGCTCGCGTACCACCAGCAGGGCCCAGCGCTCCCCGATCGCGTCCATCGCGAGGGCGGCGCCACAGGCGTCGTCGTAGCTCCTGTGCGTCACCTCGCAACACTACTGACACGCCACTTGTCGGTGCTACTTTAGGACTGTTGAATCCTAACTGAGGAGCGACTGGTGGACGCGTTGCTGAAGCACGTGCTGGAGGCCGGCGGTGGGGTCGACCGGTGGAAGGAGGTGTCGTCCTTCGAGTCGCGGATCGCCTACGGCGGCCCGTTCTGGGAGTTCAAGGGGCAGGCCGACTTCGTGGGCACGGACGCCGTGGAGGCGAGGCTCCACGAGCAGTTCATGCGCTCGGTCCAGGAGTCGACCGGCCGCGTGGTGGTGTTCGACAAGAAGGCCGACCGGGTGACCGTGACCGGGCCGGACGGCGAGCTCATCGAGGCGCTCGACAACCCTCGCGCGAGTTTCGATGGGTACACGCCCGAGACTGCGTGGAGCCTCGCGCAGACGGCGTACTTCCGCAGCTACGCAACCTGGCACTACCTCGTGGAGCCGTTCCTCTTCACCTACCCCGGCGTCGAGGCGCACGAGGTGGAGCCGTGGGTCGAGAACGGCGAGACGTGGCGCGGACTCTCCGTGACCTTCCCGGACACGATCGACACGCACAACGACACGCAGCTCTACTACTTCGACGACGCCGGTCACCTGCGGCGCATGGACTACCAGCCGGTCGTCAACGGCTACTCGCCGACGGCCCACTACGTGCGCAAGGAGGAGACGGTCGACGGATTCGTGGTCCCGACGCAGCGGCGCATCCACATCCGCAACGAGGACCGCACCCCGGACCTGTCCTGGGTCCCGATCACGCTCGACCTGAGCGATTCCAGGTTCAGCTGACGGCGGGCCGATCCGGTGGGGAGCGGGGTGAGGCGCTTCCCACCGGAGCCCGGTCAGCCGTGGGGCCTCGGGCGGGGAGTGGGGCTTCCCTTGACGGTGAGCACGCCCCCGACGTCGTGCGTGAGCCACGCGAGGATCGTCGTGTCGTCGAGGGTGAGTGGGACGCGTGGACCAGACCAGCTCAACGTGGCCGTCGGCCGGTGGTCCAGCGCGTCTTGCAGCAGCGCGGCGAGCTCTGGGGTGGCCAGCACCGTCACCCCGTTGTGGCTGATGGGTCTGCCTCCGGGCAAGCCCTCGGCTGCGTCGGGCCCCGTGCTGAGTACGTAGCCGCAGCCCTGCCGGTCGTCGTAACCGGTCACGATCAAGGTCTTGCTCCCGTTACTCACTCGATGATGCCGGCCGCAAGGCGTGCGAGCCGGTCGGAGTCGGCGGCGAGCCGCTCGATGTTCGGGTCGTTCGCGGAGATGCCGTGCCGGACCGCGAGCCTGCGCACGTCGGGATAGCCGATCTGGGTCAGTTCCTCCGCGTCGAGCCACACGACGAAGCGCATCGGCAGATCCAGCCCGATCGACGGCGCGGCGGTGAGGAGGGGGATCTCGGCTCCCGAGTTGCTCACGAACACCACCGACGTCGGACGGATCGGTGGACCGGAGTCGGCCGAGCCTGCGGCCAGGTCGACCACCGCGATCGAGCGGGTGGGCGCGCGATCGGCGTTGCGGCGTAGTCGCTCGACGGTGGTGGGTACGTCGGCGCTGCCGTAGACGGTGACGAGGTAGTCGAAGGGGGTCACGCCGATCAGCGGGGAGCCGACCGGCACGGAGGAACCCGGCGCCGTGTCGGTGAGAACGGGCATCGTGGCGTCACGCAGTGCGTCGCGCGGGGCGGCGGCTGCGATGCCCGACACGGCGGCGACGTAGTCGGCGCTGTTGACGGTGAGGCTCACCCAGCCGTCCGTCTCCCGCACGAGGAATCGCTGTGGCAGGTCGACGCCTGCCCGCTGGTCGACACGCAACAGCGGCAGCTGCCCTGCAGGCGGTCCGCCGATGACGAGGGTGGAGGCCGGGATCGTGACACCGGCCTTGCGGGCCTCAGCGGCGTGGTCGACGACGGTGACCACGGAACCGCCGCTGCTCGTGATCGCGTCCTTAACCCGTTGTGTGGTGGTGGCGACGTCTGTGCCGACCGTCAGCATGATCGTGCCCGACGGCTGGCCCGGCGCGGCGCGGGGTGCGAGCTCCACCTCCCCGTTGCCGACGTTGCCGCAAGCGGCAGCGACCACGGCGAGCATGACTGTGGCGCCCCACGTCCGGATGGTGTCGGATCTCCGGGTCTGGGGGCTCGGACCAGCACGGACATGGGGCGGCTCCGCGAGTAGACGGCGCCCGACCCTATCCGCCTTCAACCGCCTGTCCGGCGAATGAAATGGGCGCGCCGGTCAGCGGCGCCGCAGGCGCGCCAACAGGCCCCTCGCCCGCTGCTGATTGCGGGGATCGGCTGCCATCCGCCGGCCCTGTTCGGTGAGGCGTCGGCCCTGTGGGCTAGCGAGGAAGGTGCGGATGCGGTCGATGATGGGCATTCGGACTAATACCCGATCACGCGGAGGATCACACAGCCCGTCCGCCACCACGGTGAGAAGTTTCACCCGGGGTCCGTTTGCCGCTGGGGATACTCGCCGGTAACAATTGCCCGATCCGGCTGCCCCCGCGCCGAGCTGTGGTCAGTGGTGGCAGAGTCGGGGAGATTGGGCGCGGCGTGTGAGCGCCCCCGTGTGGCCCACCGCGGCTCGTCCGCACCGGCAGGAGGTCGAAGAGGTCTGATGAACATCGTCGTGCTGGTCAAGCAGGTGCCGGACACCTATTCGGAGCGCAGGCTCAGCCCGTCGGACGGCACGTTGGACCGGGATGCCACCGATGCGGTGCTGGATGAGATCAATGAGCGTGCGGTCGAGGCGGCTTTGCAGTTGAAGGAGAGTCACGGTGGTGAGGTGACCGTGGTGACGATGGGTCCGGATCGTGCGACGGATGCGATTCGGAAGGCGTTGTCGATGGGTGCGGACAAGGCGGTGCATCTGTCGGATGAGGCGGTGCACGGGTCGTGTGCGGTGCAGACCGCGCGGGCGCTGGCGAAGGTGTTGGGCACGGTCGAGGGCGGGTTCGATCTGGTCGTGGCGGGCAACGAGGCCTCGGACGGGCGCAGCGCCGCGGTGCCGGCGATGGTGGCCGACGTGTTGGGGTTGCCGGCGTTGACCCACGCCCGCGAGATCACGGTGGACGGCTCGACGGTGACGGTGCGCCGGGAGACCGACGACGGGGTCACGCACCTGAGCGCGGAGTTGCCGGCGGTGGTGAGCGTGAACGAGAAGATCAACGAGCCGCGGTATCCGTCGTTCAAGGGGATCATGGCGGCGAAGAAGAAGCCGGTGGCCACCCTGTCGCTGGCGGATGCGGGCATCGACCCGGCGGAGGTCGGGTTGGCCACCGCGCTGTCGGCCGTGGTCTCGTCGCAGCCCAAGCCGCCCAAGAGCGCGGGGGAGAAGGTCGAGGACGAGGGCGACGGCGGCGCGAAGGTGGCGGCGTTTTTGGTCGCGCAGAAGCTCATCTGAGAAACCGGTTCGGCGAGAAGGGGAGAAGGCTCATGGCTGAGGTGCTGGTCCTCGTCGACCACCTCGAGGGTGAGATCAAGAAGGCGACGTTGGAGTTGTTGACCGCGGCCCGCGCGCTGGGTGAGCCCAGCGCGGTGGTGGTGGGTGTGGCGGGCACGGCGGCGAAGCTGGCCGGGGTGTTGAAGGAGCACGGCGCGGAGAAGATCTACGTCGCGGAGACCGACACGGGCGAGTTCCTCACCGCGGAGGTGGGGGTGTTGGCGTCGCTGGTGGAGTCGAGGGATCCGGCGGCGGTGCTGATCGCGGTGTCGGCGGACGGGAAGGAGATCGCCGGGCGGGTCGCGGTGCGCACCGGGAGCGGTCTGCTGGGCGACGTGGTGGCGGTCGCCCCGGACGGGGTCACGCATTCGGTGTTCGGTGGGGCGTTCATCGCCGAGGCGAAGTCGAACACGGGGCATCCGGTGATCACGGTGCGGCCGGGTTCGGTGGAGGTCGAGCCGGTGGCGGGTGCGGGGGTGGAGGAGCAGGTCGCCGTTCCTGCCACGGCGGGGCGGGCGGCCACGGTGACCAGCCGGGAGCCGATCACGGGTGGGGACCGTCCGGAGTTGACCGAGGCGTCGGTGGTGGTCTCCGGTGGCCGCGGTGTCGGGTCGGCGGATGACTTCGCCGTGGTGGAGGCGCTGGCCGACTCGCTGGGTGCGGCGGTCGGGGCCTCGCGCGCGGCGGTGGACTCGGGGTATTACCCGCATCAGTTCCAGGTGGGTCAGACCGGGAAGACGGTCTCGCCGCAGTTGTATATCGCGTTGGGGATCTCGGGTGCGATCCAGCACCGGGCGGGGATGCAGACCTCGAAGACGATCATCGCGGTGAACAAGGACGCGGAGGCGCCGATCTTCGAGATCGCCGACTTCGGGGTGGTGGGCGATCTGTTCAAGGTGGCCCCCCAACTGACCGACGAGGTCACCAAGCGCAAGGGCTGAACGCTCGGTCGGCCGACATCACGCCCCTGCCCCGGACGGTGAACTCCGTCCGGGGCAGGTCTGTGAGAACGCTGTGCTGTTCACCCGGTTGCCATCGGCGGTCGATGCCCGCGGCGGTCGGCGTTAGCTCACGACCCGTACCAACTCCCGCGTGACCTCATCGCAGGTTCTGGCCCGGACTCCACAGGCCGCCAGTTCACGCTACTCGCTGCTGATCACCACCGACCCGGACGAGGTGCGCGAAGCCCAACGGCTCCGGCACCGCGTCTTCGCGGGCGAGCTCGGCGCCGTGCTCCACACCCCGGAGCCCGGGCTCGACATCGACCGCTACGACGAGTTCTGCGACCACCTCGTCGTGCGCGACGACATCACCGGCGAGATCGTCGGGACCTACCGGATGCTTCCGCCGGAGCGTGCCGCCGCAGCCGGCGGCCTCTACATGGAGTCCGAGTTCCGGATCGACGCCCTGGCGCCGCTGCGGTCGTCGCTCGTGGAGACAGGGCGTTCCTGCGTGCACCCCGACCACCGCGACGGAGCCGTCGTCGGACTCGTCTGGGCCGGCATCGCCCGGTACATGCTGCTCACCGGCCACCGCTGGCTGGGCGGATGCGCGAGTGTCCCGCTGGGCGACGGTGGCGGGATCGCCGCGAGCGTCCGCGACCGAGTGCGTGCCCGCCACCTCTCCCCGCAGCCCTACAGCGTCCAGCCGCTGAACCCGTGGGACCCGGACGGGGTCGTCCGGTCGCAGCGGGCGCCGATGCCCCCGCTGCTGCGCGGCTACCTGCGCCTCGGCGCGTGGGTGTGCGGCGAGCCTGCACACGACCCGGATTTCGACTGCGCCGACTTCATGGTGCTGCTCGGCATGGACCACGTGGACGACCGCTACCTGCGCTTCTTCCTAGGGGACGGCGCGGAGTGACCAGCGTGATCACGGCGTCGGGGATGACGCCATCGACGGCTTCGTTGCCGTCTCCGTCGGCGACGTCGGCGACGTCCGAGCCGCCGCACCCGGTGCATACGGCGAGCTGGGCGCCGTCGTCGCCGTGCGGGCCCGGTTGCCTGCAGGACGACGAGGCGCCCGTGTCACAGGTACGGGTGGTCGTTCGGCTGGTCCGGCTGGTGGCAGTGCTCTGCGCGGCCGTGCTGGTCGGCGCTGTGCTGGCCGTGCCGGTGCTCGGTGGACCGGCACGGGCCCGGTGGCTGAGCGCGTGCTGCCGGGCGGCGCTCCGCGCCGTGGGGGTGCGGCTGCGGGTCAACGGCGGTCCCTACAGCGACGGCGCGGGCGTGCTCGTCGTCGCCAACCACATGTCGTGGATCGATGTGCTCGCCATGGCCGCGGTGCAGCCCGTGCGGATGCTCGCCAAGCACGAGGTGCGGGACTGGCCGGTGATCGGCGCTCTGGCGGCGCGCACCGGAGCGCTCTTCGTCGACCGCGCGGGGCTCCGGGCGCTGCCCGCCACGGTCGACGCCACGGCGCAGGCGCTGCGCTCCGGCTCGGCCGTCGGGGTGTTCCCCGAGGGCACGACCTGGTGCGGGCAGGCGGCCGGGCCGTTCCGGCGGGCTGCGTTCCAGGCGGCCATCGACGCGGGGGCCCAGGTCCGGCCGGTGGCGTTCGAACTGCGACGCCCGGACGGGACCCCGGATCGTTCGTCGGCGTTCGTCGGCGACCAGACGCTGTGGGACTCGCTGCACCGGGTGCTGCGGCTGCCTGCACTGATCTGCGAGCTGACGGTCCTTCCGGCGATCCCGGCAGGATCCGCGGCCGACCGGCGCGAGCTCGCCCGAATGGCGGCCGACGCCGTCGCGGCGGTCACCGGAGTGCCACACACGGCGGAGTGGCAGCAACCGCTCGGCGGTGCCGCTGAGTCGGCGCGTGTCGAGGCCGCATAGCCCGAGGCCGCGGGCTGCGGACGGCGACTACCCTGGCGTGCGATCACCGAACCGGGACGGGTCGCCGACCTGAAATGGCAGCGTAGAGCTCTGTGACACCACCACCGATCTACCTCGACCACGCCGCCACCACGCCGATGCTGGATGAGGCAGTGGTGTCGATGACGGATGCGCTGCGTCGCACCGGCAACGCCTCGTCCCTGCACACCGCAGGGCGGCGGGCCCGGCGCGACGTCGAGGAGGCGCGCGAACGGATCGGGGCCGCGGTGGGTGCCCGGCCCTCGGAGGTCGTGTTCACCACAGGTGGCACGGAGAGCGACAACATGGCGGTGAAGGGCCTCTACTGGTCGCGCCGCGCCGCCGATCCACAGCGCGTGCGGGTGCTCGTCTCGTCGATCGAGCACCACGCCGTGCTCGACTCGGCGCAGTGGCTCGCCGAGCACGAGGACGCCGAGCTGGAGCTGCTCGAGGTCGACGAGGTCGGCCGCGTCCGTCCCGAGACGTTGCGCGCCGCGCTCGCCCACGAGCCCGAGCGGGTCGCGCTGGTCTCGGTCATGTGGGCCAACAACGAGGTCGGCACGGTCAACCCGATCCGTGAGCTGGCCGCCATCGCCCACGACTTCGGCATTCCGATGCACACCGACGCCGTGCAGGCCGTCGGCGTGCTGCCGGTGGACTTCGGCGCGTCCGGAGTGGATGCACTCAGCCTCACCGGGCACAAGCTGGGCGGCCCCATCGGGGCGGGCGTGCTGCTGCTCGGGCGGGAGGTGGCGCTCACCCCGATCCTGCACGGTGGTGGTCAGGAGCGCGACGTGCGGTCCGGCACCCTGGACACCCCCGCCGTGGTGGGTCTGGCCACGGCGGTGGAGCTGGCGGCCGGCGCGTCCGCCCGCCGGGCGGCCACCCTGGCCGGGCTGCGCGACGACCTCGTCGGCAAGATCCTCGCCACCGTGCCCGACGCCACCCTGAACGGCGACCCCGGCACAGGCGTGGTCGAGGGCGGCCCGTCGCGGCTGCCCGGCAACGCGCACCTGTCCTTCCCCGGGTGCGAAGGCGACAGCCTGCTCATGCTGCTCGACGCCCAGGGCATCGAGTGCTCCACCGGGTCGGCGTGCACAGCCGGGGTGGCGCAGCCCAGCCACGTGCTGCTCGCCATGGGTGCCGACGAGGCCGTCGCCCGCAGCTCGCTCCGGTTCTCCCTCGGGCACACCTCCACGCCGTCCGACGTCGACGCCGTGGTCGCCGTGATCGGCGCCGTGGTCGAGCGGGCGCGACGCGCCGGGCAGCCGGCGGCCGGCATCCGATGAGAGTGCTCGCGGCGATGAGCGGCGGCGTCGACTCCGCCGTGGCGGCGGCGCGGGCCGTCGACGCCGGGCACGACGTCGTCGGGGTGCACCTGGCGCTGTCCGAGACCCCGGCCGCACTACGTGCCGGCTCCCGGGGGTGCTGCTCGCGCGAGGACGCTGCCGACGCCAGGCGAGCCGCGGACGTTCTCGACATCCCGTTCTACGTCTGGGACTTCGCCGCGCGCTTCACCGCCGACGTGGTCGACGACTTCGTGGCCGCCTACGCCGCGGGCCAGACCCCCAACCCGTGCCTGCGCTGCAACGAGAAGATCAAGTTCTCGGCGTTGCTCGACAAGGCGCTGGCGCTCGGCTTCGACGCCGTCTGCACCGGGCACTACGCCCGGCTCACGGCAGGCGAGCTGCGCCGGGCCGTGGACGCCGGCAAGGACCAGTCCTACGTGCTGGCGGTCCTGACCTCCCACCAGCTCGCGCACGCCATGTTCCCGATCGGCGACACCGAGAAGACGGCGGTGCGCGCCGAGGCAGCCGAGCGCGGGCTGCGGGTGGCCGACAAGCCCGACAGCCACGACATCTGCTTCATCCCTTCCGGCGACACCCGCGCGTTCCTCGGCGCCCGCGTCGGCGCCCGGCCGGGCTCCGTGGTCGACCACACCACCGGCGAGGAGCTGGCCCGCCACGACGGCGTGCACGGCTTCACGGTCGGGCAGCGCAAGGGACTCGGCGTCCACGCTCCCGCCGTCGACGGCAGGCCGCGTTACGTGATCGGGATCGAGCCGGCCAGCGGCACCGTCCGCGTGGGGCCGGCCACCGCCCTCGATGTGCGCACCATCGACGCAGCGCGTCCGGTGTGGAGCGCCGGGCAGGCGCCGGCCGGCCGGTTCCCGTGCGTGGTCCAGGTGCGGGCCCATGGCGGTCTGGCCGAGGCTGTCGCCGTTCCGAGCGCCGACGGGCTGCGGGTCGAGCTCGACGAGCCACTGCGTGGTGTCGCTCCCGGCCAGGCGGTCGCCCTCTACCGGCCGGACGCCGGCGGCGATGTCGTGCTGGGCAGCGCCACGATCACCAGGGCGCACTGAGCTCGACCGCCGGACCGCCCACCGAGTGGCGGTGTCGCCGTGGCAGGCCGCCAGGGGACGCTTCGCGCGCACGAGGAGGTGCGCGTGGTGTCCGAGACCACCGAGGCAGCGGCGCGGGATGTGGTGCGCAGCGCACCCGTGGTCATGCTCGGCCGAGGTGGCCTCGTCGCGTACGGGGTGGTGCACCTGCTGGTCGCCGCACTCGCCGTGCAGGTCGCGCTCGGTGATCGAGAACGAGTCGACAAGAAGGGTGCGCTGCAGACGATCGCCGAGCAGTGGCCGGGGGTGGCGCTGCTGTGGGTGATCACGGTCGGCCTGAGCGCGCTGGTGGTCTGGCAGCTCGCCGAGGCGGTGTGGGGGCACCGCGGCGCACCGGTCGGGAACCGCGTGCTGCGAACCGCGGTCAATCTCGCCGAAGCCGCGCTGTTCGGCGTTCTCGCCTGGTCGGCTGCATCCATCGCCGCGTCCGGAGGCGCGCCGTCGAAGCAGCCGTCGTTCGCCACGGTCGTGTTCGGGCTGCCCGGAGGCCCGTTCCTCGTGGGGCTCGCGGGCGCCGGGCTCGTCGTCGGGGGCGGTTACGCGGTGTACCGCGGGATCACGCATGCGTTCCTCCGTGAGCTCGACCTCGCCGGGGCCGGGCTGAACCGCTCGCAGCTGGTCACCCGGGTCGGGCAGATCGGCTGGGCCGCGCTCGGCGTGGCCTACGGGATACCCGGGGTGCTCCTCGTCGTCGCAGCGGTGCGGTTCGACCCGGCACAGCCGACCGGCCTCGACGCGGGGCTGCAGGCCGTCGCCGGCCAGCCGTACGGGCCGGTGGTGCTCGTGGTGCTGGCTCTCGGGCTGGTCGCGTTCGGCGTCCACTGTTTCTTCGACGCCCGGTACCGGAAGGCATGAGCGCGCGCTCCGGGTGGTAGACACCGGCCGTGAGTACCGATGACGCGCTCGAGGCCGCGATCGCCGCAGCCGGCCTGGCCGGGGTCACCCCGGGCGAGACGGCCGCAGGCGGCGCCATCGTGATGCCCGGGCCGGTCGACGAGGCCGAGCCCGCAGCACCGCCTCAGCGCTGGCCCGACGGGGCCGCCACCGGCGTCGGGTCGCTGCCCGGCAGCGATCCGCGCGAGGCCGCCGCCACTGTCGTGGGGGAGGTGCCGCTGCTGCCTCACCTGCCCGAGCTGCCGGCCCGCGGTGTGGGCGCGGACATGATCGGGCGCACGGCGGGGATGCTCGTGGACATCGCCGTCGAGGTCGTGCCGACCGGTTACCGGGTGACTGCCCGGCCCGGAAGAGACCACCGCCGGGCCGTCGACCTGATGCGCGTCGATCTCGACGCCTTCGAGGAGGCGTGCGAGCCTGCCCGGCCCGACTGGGTGAAGGTGCAGGCGGCCGGGCCGTGGACGCTCGCGGCAGGCGTGGAGCTGCATTCGGGGCACCGCGTACTGACCGACCACGGTGCCGTGCGCGAGTTCGCCGAGAGCCTGCTGGTGGGCTTCCGCACCCACGTCGCCGAGGTGGCCGCCCGCACCGGAGCCCAGGTGCTGGTGCAGCTCGACGAGCCGACGCTGCCGGCCGTGCTGGCAGGCTCGCTGCCCACGGCGTCGGGATACGGGACGGTTCGAGCGGTCGGGCGGAACGAGGCGCAGGACACACTGCGCGAACTCGTCTCCGGACTGGGCGTGCCGGTGATTGTGCACTGCTGCGCCGACCGACCGCCGGTGCGGCTGCTCGCGGACATCGGGGCAGCCGGGATCGGGATCGACGCCACGCGCCCGGCGTTCTCCGGGGACACCGCCCTGCCCGCGGCGCTCGACGCTCTCGGTGAGGTCTGGGACGCCGGCACCCCGCTCATGCTGGGTCTGGTGCCGGCACTCGACCCCGGACGACCGGTCACGACACGGGAGCTCGTTCGCCCCGCGTTCGATCTCGCCGACCGGCTCGGCTTCGACCGCTCGCGCCTTGCGGCACTCGCCATCCCGACGCCGACATGTGGTCTCGCCGGCGCGACGCCGGCGTGGGGCCGCCGCGCACTCACCCTCTCCCGTGAGTTGGGTGACGTATTTCTCGATCCACCCGACGTGTCCTCCGCTACCGATCGCACGTAGCGTGCGACCTATGCACGGTGACCGTCTGCTCCTCGGCCCGGGACCTTCCGCGCCGTACCCGGAGGCCGTCGAGGCCCTGACTCGTCCGGTGCTGGGCCATCTCGACCCCGAGTACCTCGGTGTGGTGCACGAGATCGGCGACCGGCTCCGCGAGGTCTTCCGCACCTCCAACCAGTTGACGCTTCCGGTCAGCGGCACCGGCTCCGCCGGTATGGAGGCCTGCCTGGCGTCGCTGCTGGAGCCGGGCGAGACCGTCATCGTCGGCGTCAACGGCTACTTCGGCGAACGCATCTGCGAGGTCGCCCACCGCGGGGGCGCCCGCGTGGTGCGGGTCGAGGCACCGTGGGGCACCGCGCTCGACCCCGCCGACGTGCTCGCCGCGCAGCGGGCACACCCGCAGGCCGCGTTGGTCGCCGTGGTCGCGGCGGAGACGTCCACCGGTGTGCGCAACGACATCGCCCCGCTCGGGCCCGAGCTGTCGCAGACCGACACCCTGCTGCTCATCGACGCTGTCACCGCGCTCGGCGGCACCCGCCTCGAGATCGACGAATGGCAGATCGACGCCTGCTACTCGGCTTCCCAGAAGTGCCTCGGCGCGCCGCCCGGGCTCGCTCCGGTGACGCTCGGCCCGCGTGCCGTCGCGAAGATGCAGGCGCGCACCACGCCGATCCACTCGTTCTACCTCGACCTAGGCCTGCTCAACGAGTACTTCCTGGCCACGCCCCCGCGCTACCACCACACCGCGTCCTCCACGCTCGCGTACTCGCTGCACGCTGGGCTGGGGCGGCTGCTGGAGGAGGGCGTCGAGGCGGTCTGGGAGCGGCACGCGCGGGTCGGCGCGCTGCTGCAGTCGGCGCTGCCGGAGCTGGGTTTCACGGTGCTCGCCCCCGACGGTGCCCGGCTGCCGCAGCTCACCACCGCGCTCCTTCCCGAGGATCTCGACGACGCGCAGGCGCGCACGCGGCTGCTCGCCGACTACGGGATCGAGGTCGGGGGTGGCCTCGGCGCATTCGCCGGGCGGGCGTGGCGGATCGGGCTGATGGGGCACGCCGCCACGGAGCGTTCCGTCGTGACGTTGCTCGGTGCGGTGCGGGAGCTCCTGAAGGCCTGACCTCCTGACCTGGGGTGTCGGCCGGCTGAGACTGTCGGTCGGTCTCGGTAGCCTCACGGCGTGAGCCCAGAACCCGCCGCCCCTTCGGCCCCGCCCGCGGAGGTCCGCGAGCGTCACTCTCGGCTGGCGACCGAGATAGCCGACCACCAGTTCCGCTACTACGTGCTCGACGCGCCCGTGGTCTCCGACGGGCAGTTCGACGCGCTGTGGCGTGAGCTGGTGGAGCTGGAGGAGCAGCACCCCGAGCTGGCCACGCCCGAGTCGCCCACGCAGAAGGTGGTCGGGCGGTTCTCCACCGACTTCACGGCCTACAACCATCTCGAGCGCATGCTCAGCCTGGACAACGCGTTCAGCCCCGACGAGCTGCGCAGCTGGGCCGAGCGGGTCGCGCGCGATGTCGGTGCGGAGCAGCTCCACTACCTCTGCGAGCTCAAGATCGACGGGCTGGCCGTCAACCTGCTCTACGAGAACGGCAGGCTCACCAGAGCGCTCACCCGTGGCGACGGGCGCACCGGTGAGGACATCACTCTCAACATGCGCACGCTCGAGGAGGTGCCCGACCGGCTCACGGGCACCCCGGAGTTCCCTGTGCCCGCGGTGGTTGAGGTGCGCGGCGAGGTCTACTTCCGGCTGGAGGATTTCCAGGCGCTCAACGCGGCGCTGGTGGAGGCGGGCAAGCCGCCGTTCGCCAACCCGCGCAACACCGCGGCCGGGTCGTTGCGGCAGAAGGACCCGAAGGTCACCGCGTCGCGCCATCTACGCCTGATCTGCCACGGCTTCGGCAAGCGCGAGGGCTTCGCACTCGAGCGCCAGTCGCAGGGCTACGACGCGCTGCGCGCCTGGGGGCTGCCCGTCTCGGAGCGCACCGTGGTGCTCGACAACGTCGGCGACGTCGTCGCCCACGTCGAGTACTGGGGCGAGCACCGCCACGACATCGAGCACGAGATCGACGGCGTTGTCGTCAAGGTCGACGAGGTGGCGCTGCAGCGGCGGCTCGGCTCCACCTCGCGGGCACCCCGCTGGGCCATCGCGTTCAAGTACCCGCCCGAGGAGGCCACAACCAAGCTCCTCGACATCCAGGTCAACGTGGGGCGCACCGGCCGGGTCACGCCGTTCGCGCAGATGGAGCCTGTGGTGATCGCCGGGTCCACGGTCTCGCTGGCCACGCTCCACAATGCCGATGAGGTGCGGCGCAAGGGTGTTCTGATCGGCGATCGCGTCGTCATCCGCAAGGCGGGCGACGTCATCCCCGAGGTCCTCGGCCCGGTCGTCGATCTGCGCGACGGCTCGGAGCGAGAGTTCGTCATGCCCACCCACTGCCCGGAGTGCGGCACGCGCCTGGTGCGGCAGAAGGCGGGCGACGTCGACCAGCGTTGCCCCAACGCCCGTTCCTGCCCCGCGCAGCTGCGTGAGCGGCTGTTCCACGTGGCCGGGCGGGGCGCGTTCGACATCGAGGGGCTGGGCTACGAGGCCGCCACCGCGCTGCTCGCCTCCGGTGTGGTGCAGGACGAGGGCGACGTCTTCACGCTCACCGAGCAGGACCTCCTGCGCGTCGACCTGTTCCGCACCAAGGCGGGGGAGTTGTCGGCCAACGGCCACAAGCTGCTGGCCAACCTGGAGGCGGCGAAGGACCGGCCGTTGTGGCGTGTGCTGGTCGGGCTGTCGATCCGCCACGTCGGACCCACCGCCGCGCAGGCGCTGGCCCGGGAGTTCGCGTCGATGGATGCGATCGAGGCGGCGGCGGAGGCCGCGGCCCGCGACACCGCTGCTGCCGGAGTTGCGATCACCTCCGACGGTTCGCTCGACGACTCCGACGACTCCGCCGATGCGGTTGCGCTCGCGGCGGTACCGGACGTCGACGGGGCGGTCGACGGGGGAGCGGTTGACGGAGCGGCGGCCACCGACGGCGAGGCCATCGAGGCCGCTGCCGGCAGTGGGGCGAGCGACGGTGCCGCGGAGCCGGCCACGGCAGGGGCAACCGAGGAGGACGTGCCGGAGCTCTCCGCCGAGGAGCAGGCGGCGGCCGCGCAGCGCGCGGCACGCGTGGCGGCGCGGGCGCAGGCGAAGGCCCTCACGGCGGCGTTGGCGCCGATCGCCGGAGTGGAAGGGGTCGGACCCACCATCGCCGCGGCGGTGCGCGACTGGTTCACCGTCGACTGGCACCGGGAGGTCGTCGAGAAGTGGCGGGCCGCGGGCGTCCGGATGGTCGACGAGGTCGACGCGTCGGTGCCGCGCACGCTCGAAGGCCTCTCCATCGTCGTCACCGGCTCGATGGAGGGTTATTCGCGCGACGAGGCCAAGGAGGCGATCACCGCCCGCGGCGGGCGCGCGGCGGGCTCGGTCTCGAAGAAAACCGCGTTCGTGGTGGCGGGCGATGCCCCCGGCTCCAAATACGACAAGGCGTTGGAGATCGGAGTGCCGGTGCTCGACGAGGCCGGCTTCCGGGTGCTTTTGGAACGGGGTCCGGACGCGGCGAGGCAGATGGCGACAGTAGAGTCATAAGCCCCCGATCGTGTCAGGCGTGAGTCCGTATGATCGATGTGCCGAGAGCCTCTGATGGGGCTTGTCGGCCCATTGGGGTTCGCTGCGTGGTCCGTGTGGGGGTGTTTGCGTGCTGCAGGCGGTTCTGAACGGATCGCGACCGGCGGATGCGCATCCCGCGCTCCCGGTGCTCGCCCGGCACCTCGCGCGCGACGCCCGTGACGTGGCGCAGCTGGGCATCTCGTCGGTGCACGTGCACCCACGCGGGCCCGACCAGCAGGAGACGCTCGACCCCATCTACGTCGGCGACACGGTCGCTGCCATCCGGGCCCAGGTGCCCGGCATGGAGATCGGCGTCACCACCGGCCGCTGGATCCAGCCCGACCCCGTCAAGCGCATCGAGGCAGTGCTCGCGTGGGGCCATCTCGGTGTCGGCAAGCCGGACGTCTGCTCGGTGAACGTGCACGAGAAGGGCTGGGTCGACGTCTGCGCCGCGGCGGCGTCGGTGGGGATCGGCGTCGAGCTCGGCGTGTGGACCAGCGGCGACGCCGTCACCTTGCGCACCACCGGGGTTCCCCGCGGCACCACCCGCGTGCTGGCCGAGTCCACCGTCTCCGACCCCGAGACGGCAGTGGCCGAGGCGGTGCGCATCCTGCGTGCGCTCGGCACGCTCCCGGTTCCGATCCTCCTGCACGGCGAGGAGGACGGCGCTTGGCCGGTTCTGGAATACGCGATGCGCATGGGTATCGACACCCGCATCGGGTTCGAGGACGTCCTCGTCACGCCGAGGGGATGGCTCGCCACGGGCAACGACCATCTCGCCGAGCTGGCGTTGGAGATCCGCGTCTGATCCACGGATTTGGCTCCTGCAACAGAAGGGGCTGCCGGGACGTGGTCCGCGACGTGGCCGGTTGTGTGAAGCCGGCAATAGCGTCGGACGTATGGGGGTTCTGGGGTTATTCGGACGGCGGGCGCGAGTGGCAGCGTCCTGGTTCACGCAGCCATTGCTACCCGATGATCTGCTCGGCACGCTGAACCCGCTGTGGTCACGCCGCGAGCCGCACGCCCGCGTCGCCGGACTGCGCCGGGAGACCGCCGACACCACCACTCTGCTGTTGCGTTCCGGCCCTGGCCGTCTGGAGCACCGGCCGGGCCAGTTCGTCGGGGTCGGCACCCGGATCGACGGGGTCTGGCACTGGCGGACCTACTCGGTGACGTCCTGCCCGGGCGACCCACTGCTCGCCGTCACCGTCACGGCCGTGCCGGGCGGCACCGTCTCGAACGCGCTGGCGTACAGCACGCCGATCGGCACACTGCTGCGGATCGGGCCGCCGGCAGGCGAGTTCGTGCTGCCGGAGCCGGTGCCCGAGAAACTCCTGTTCCTCACCGCAGGCAGCGGGATCACGCCCGTCATGGGCATGCTCCGCCACTTGGCCGCGGCCCGGCCCGGGACGCTCGGCGGAGCGGTGCTCGTGCACTGCGACCGCACGGCGTCCGACGTCGTCTTCGGGCAGGAGCTGCGGACGCTCGCCGCGCGTACCGGGCTCACGCTCGTGGAGCGCCACACCGCCGTGGAGGGCCGGCTCACCCCGGAGAACCTCACCGACACGGTCCCCGACTGGGCGGCCCGCCAGACCTGGGCGTGCGGGCCTGCCGGCCTCCTCGACGCCCTCACCGCGCATTGGGCCAGGGTCGGTGACCCGGACGCATTGCACGTCGAGCTGTTCACACCGCCGGTAGCCGTCGCCACCGACGCCACGGGCGGGCGCGTGTCCTTCACCGCCAGCGGGATCGAGGCCGACGCCGGCCCCGGCACTCCGCTGATGGTGGCCGGCGAGGCGGCGGGTGCGCTGCTGCCCAACGGATGCCGCATGGGCATCTGCCACACGTGCGTCGGCCGGCTGCGCTCCGGCGCGGTCCGCGACCTGCGCACCGGCGACCTGCACGACACCCCCGGCGAACCCGTACGCACCTGTGTCTCCGGTGCCGCGGGCGACGTCGAGATCGAGCTCTAGGAGGCATCTCCATGGCTACACAGACCTTCACCAAGTCCACCGTCCCCAGCGCTGCAGCGCACCTCACCGACGAGCAGGTCGAGGCCATCGGAGCCGAGTTGGACGCGATCCGCGCCGAGGTGGTCGCGTCGCTCGGCGAGGCCGACGCCCGCTACATCCACCGGGTCATCGCCGTGCAGCGAGGACTCGAGGTGGGCGGCCGCGCCGCGCTGATCTTCTCCTTGTTCCCGCCCGCCTGGGTGGCCGGTACGGCGGCGCTGTCCGTGGCCAAGATCCTCGACAACATGGAGATCGGCCACAACGTCCTGCACGGTCAGTGGGACTGGATGCGTGACCCGAAGATCCACTCCACGACGTGGGAGTGGGACCACGCATCGCCCGCGGCGGCGTGGAAGAAGTCGCACAACTACGAGCACCACACGTTCACCAACGTCCGAGGCAAGGACCGCGACCTGGGTTACTCGATCATGCGGATCACGCCCGAGCAGGAGTGGAAGCCCACCGACGTCTTCCAGCCGCTCGTGAACCTCGGCCTCTCGATGATCTTCGAGTGGGGCGTCGCGATCTACGACATCGAACTCGAGAAGGTCAAGGACGGCACCAAGCCGTGGCCGCAGGCCAAGGCCGAGCTGATGGGACTCTGGCGCAAGGCGCGGCGCCAGCTCGCGAAGGACTACGTGCTGTTCCCGCTGCTGTCGGGCCCCGGCTTCCTGAGCACGGTGGCGGCGAACGCCACCGCCAACGTCGCACGCAACATGTGGGCGCACGCCGTGATCTTCTGCGGCCACTTCCCCGACGGCGTGGAGACGTTCGACGAGGAGCGGCTCGAGGGCGAGACGAAGGGACAGTGGTACGTCCGGCAGATGCTGGGGTCGGCGAACCTGTCGGGCGGCAAGCTCTTCCACCTGATGACCGGCAACCTGAGCCACCAGATCGAGCACCACCTCTTCCCCGACGTGCCCAGCAACCGCTACGCGGAGATCGCGCCGCGGGTGCAGGAGATCTGCAAGCGCTACGGCCTGCCGTACACCACCGGGTCGCTGCCGCGGCAGTACGGCAAGGTGCTGCGCAAGATCGCTCGCCTGGCCTTCCCCGGCGGGGGCAAGGCCCCGGCGACCACGCCACCCGCTCAGCTGCCCACCCCCACCCGTCGCCCCCTGGCCGCCGCGGCCCGCCTGGCCTCCTGACCCACCGTCACGCGGCTGGACCAAGATCACCGCGAGATCTGCTTATCCGCCCCCAAAGGGCGGAAACCCGGATCTCGGAACGATCATCGGGCCAAGATCGCTGCGAGATCCGGTTATGCGCCCCCGCGAGGGCGGAAACCCGGATCTCGGAACGATCGCTCGGGGTCACGGCTCCGGGGGGTGGTCGGTTGCGGTGCAGCTGTCCACCGACATTCGCAGTGCTATCGCCAGTTCCAGCCGCGCTGCCGGGTCGTCCAGCGCCCCACCGAACGCGTCACGGAGCCCGGCCAGGCGGTAACGCACCGTTTGGGGGTGCACGTGCAGCGCGGCGGCGGTGGCCGTGATGTCGCCGTGCGCGTCGAGCCAGGCCCGCAGCGTCTCCTCGCCGCGGGCGGCTGGTCCGGCCGGCAGGGTGCGCAGCGGTGCCACGGCGCGTTCGTACAGGTCGGCGGCGAGTTGGGGTTCGGCGGCGAGGAGCAGAGCGAGCAGGTGCTCGTCGGCGCGGGCCAGTGTCTGGTCGGAACCGGGGTGAAGGAGGCCCGCGACGTGCAGCGGCCACGCCGCCTGCGCCCTGGCGATGGAGCGGTGCGCCTGCGACGGCTCGACCACCGGTCCGAGCACAGCCCGCCGGCCGCCCAACCCGGCCCGTAGCCGGTCGAGCCAGCCGGTGCCGTCCGGTGTGGGTTCGCCGCGCGTTCCGCTCGGGCCCGCAGGTCCGTTCCGGGTGGCGCCGACGCTCACGATGGCGACGCCGACCGGATCGAGGTCGGCCCCGATCGCTCCGGGCAGCCTGCCCGCCATCGCGACGGCGTCTTCGACCACGAGCGCGGCGAGCCGGCCCGGCAGGACCCAGCCGGCCGCCGCGGCGACCCGTTCGACCTCGGCCGGGGCCGCTGGTGGCTGCCGGGCGAGCAGCTCCACCAGCGCGTGCCGACGGGCCTGCATCGAGCTCGCGCGGCTGGACTCCTCGTAGGCCCAGCCCGCCACCGAGGCGGCCGAGATCTGTTCGACGTAGCTGAACAGTGCCTCGGCGAGGCTGAAGATCACCTCGGAGGGCAGCTGACGTGCGGTGGTACTGCCACCGAGCCGGCGCCACATCGTGCGGGTGCCGACCTGGTAGGCCGACTGCAACGCCGCCAGCGTGCGGCCCTCGCGGTGTTCGAGCTGGCCGAGCGCCCGGTAGACGCTGGCATCGCCGAGGGGCTCGTCGCGGCCGAGCAGGTCGATGAACTGCCCGAGCGCGACCGAGACCCCCTCGGTGATCCGCATGCCGAACCGGCCCGTCAACGGGCGCGCGTAGTCGGGCACCTCCGCACGCACTGCTGCGATGACCTCGTCGGTGGCGCCGGCGAGCTCCGGCCGCAGCGCCGCGCCCACCCAGCCGGGCACGCGGGACCAGGGCCGGTCCACGGTCAGCCCTCCATCACTGGCTGCCGAGCACCGTGGTCACGATCCCCGCGAGGTGCGTGAGCCGGGCAAGCTCCGACGGCCGGAAGGCCGGACCGCCGGGCCTGCCGACGACGAGCGCCCGCGCGTCGGGCCCGAACGGCGCTGCTCCGAGCTCCGTGTCGAGTGCACGCCAGGGATCGGGCACCCAGTGCACCGAGGGGTCGACGACGATCGCGCGCTTCAGCGGGAGCCACGGCAGGTCGCCCGCGCGGGTCTCCGGCGCCGCTGAGCTCTCGGCCAGCCGGTAGGAACGCGTGCCGTCGCGCTCGGCGACGAGCGCCCACCCGGCCCGGAAGATCCGCGGCACGCCGTCGGCGAGGAGTTGCAGGCCATGCGCCGGGTCGCTGGTGATCTCCTCGATCAGCTCGAGCTCGCGGTGGGTGTCGAGCTTTCCCGAGTGTGGCCGCACCGACTCCACCTCCACGCCCGGAATCGACTCGGCCGCGGTGATCAACACGTCGGGCGGCCGCCCTGACGGCAATTCGACGGCGAGGTCATCGACCGCGTGCCCCCTGCTCCGCTCGACCACGTCGACGCTGAGGATGTCGGCGCCTGCGTTGCCCAGTGCCGTGGCGAGGGCTCCGAGACTGCCCGGCTTGTCCGGCAGCACCACCCGGAGCAGGAACGACACACTTCACGTCCTCTCGCGAAAAGCTTCCAGCCGCGAGGGACCGGCGCCACTCGGGCGGGCCGACGCGGCACTCCGGGCGAGATTGTGTCAGGGTGCGCCCCCTTCGGCGCAACATCTGGCGAAGGCATCTGAATCCGCGCAGATCCGGCAGCGGATCCGGACGGAGGCCTGGTTGCCGGACGACTAGACTCGACGTAGTCGACATCTGCGCCGGTGCCGCTGCGCTTGCCCGGCGCGCGGGGAGCAGGCGCAGTGCACGCCGACACCACCCCGCATCCTGCGCAGCACTGAACCGCCCTGGAGGGACATGTCCGCCGATCCCGTGACCTCGGGTGGCGACACCGGGATCACCCGGGATGAGGTCGCGCACCTCGCCCGACTGTCCCGGCTCGCCGTCACCGACGCGGAGCTCGATGTCTTCGCCGGTCAGCTCGAGGTGATCATCGCCGCGGTCAGCCGCGTCGGCGAGGTCGCCGCCGACGACATCCCGCCCACCTCGCACGCGGTGCCGCTGCAGAACGTGTTCCGGCCCGACGAGCTGCGTCCCGGCCTCACGCAGGAGCAGGCGCTCGCCTGTGCCCCCGCTGCCGAGGACGGGCGCTTCCGGGTGCCCCAGATCCTGGGGGAGGAGGCATGAGCGAGGAGCTGACCCGCCTCACCGCGGCCGAGCTGGCCGAGAAGATCCACTCGCGAGAGGTGTCGGCCGTCGAGGTCGCTCAGGCCCACCTCGACCGGATCGCGGCCGTCGACGACGAGGTGCACGCGTTCCTGCACGTGGCCACCGACGCCGCGCTGGCCTCGGCCGCGATGGTCGACGAGAGCCTGGACGCCGGCACGGCCCCGGCTTCGCCGCTGGCCGGTGTGCCGCTGGCCCTCAAGGACGTCTTCACGACGCTCGACATGCCCACCACGGCGGGGTCGAAGATCCTCGAGGGGTGGCGCCCGCCCTACGACGCCACGGTGGCGTCGCGGCTGCGCGCCGCGGGGATCACGATCCTGGGCAAGACCAACATGGACGAGTTCGCGATGGGCTCGTCCACCGAGTACTCGGCCTACGGGCCCACCCGCAACCCGTGGGACACCACCCGCGTGCCGGGCGGCTCCGGTGGCGGCTCGGCGGCGTCGCTCGCCGCGTTCGAGGCGCCGCTCGCGATCGGCACCGACACCGGTGGCTCGATCCGTCAGCCTGCCGCGTTCACCGGCACGGTGGGCGTCAAGCCGACCTACGGCGGCGTGTCCCGCTACGGGCTCATCGCCTGCGCGTCCTCGCTCGACCAGGGCGGGCCCTGCGCGCGCACCGTGCTCGACGCAGCGCTGCTGCACGAGGTGATCGGGGGACACGACCCGCTCGACTCCACCTCGATCGACGAGCCGATCCCCGCTGTCGTCGAGGCCGTGCGGCTCGGCGCCACCGGCGACCTCTCCGGGCTGCGCATCGGCGTGGTGCGCGAGATGGGCGGCGAGGGCTATCAGCCCGGCGTCCGGGCCTCGTTCGACGAGGCGCTGCGGCAGCTGGAGAAGCTCGGCGCCGAGCTCGTCGAGGTCTCCTGCCCCCACTTCGAGTACGGGCTCGCGGCGTACTACCTGATCCTGCCGAGCGAGGTCTCCTCGAACCTCGCCCGCTTCGACGCCATGCGCTACGGCCTTCGCGTCGACACGGGCGCGTCGGCGGAGGAGGTCATGGCGGCCACCCGCGAGGCCGGGTTCGGGCCCGAGACCAAGCGGCGCATCATCCTCGGCACCTACGCGCTCTCGTCGGGCTACTACGACGCCTACTACGGGCAGGCGCAGAAGGTGCGCACGCTCATCGCGCGCGACTTCGCCGCGGCGTTCGCCCAGGCGGACGTCCTGGTCTCGCCGACGACGCCCACCACGGCGTTCCCGATCGGCGACAAGGTCGACGACCCGCTGGCCATGTACCTGAACGACCTGGCGACGATCCCGACCAACCTGGCGGGCACGGCCGCGCTGTCGGTGCCGACGGGACTCGCGGACGGGCTGCCCGTCGGCCTTCAGGTGATGGCCCCCGCGCTCGGCGAGGCCGTCATGTACCGGGTGGGAGCGGCGTACGAGGCCGCTCGCAACGCCGAGGACGGCGGCCCACTGATCAACCGGGTCCCTTCGCTTCCGGGAGGTGCGGGATGAGCGAGCTTGCGAGCGAATCATCGATACAGCGTGTGCGCGAAGCGCCGACCGAGCTTTGCGAGGGAGGACGATGAGCGCCCCTACGCTGGTCGACTTCGACGAGGTCGTGGAGCGCTTCGAGCCGACGCTCGGGCTCGAGGTGCACGTCGAGCTCAACACGAACACGAAGATGTTCTGCGGCTGCCCCACCACGTTCGGCGCCGAGCCGAACACGCAGGTCTGCCCCACGTGCCTGGGCCTGCCGGGGGCGCTTCCGGTGGTGAACCGCGCGGCCGTGGAGTCGGCGATCCGGATCGGCCTGGCGCTGAACTGCGAGATCGCGCCGTGGGGCCGCTTCGCGCGGAAGAACTACTTCTACCCCGACATGCCGAAGAACTTCCAGACCTCCCAGTACGACGAGCCGATCGCCGTCAACGGGTACCTGGACGTGCCGCTCGACGACGGCACCACCGTCCGCGTCGAGATCGAGCGCGCCCACATGGAGGAGGACACCGGCAAGTCGCTGCACGTCGGAGGCGCCACCGGGCGGATCCACGGCGCGGAGTACTCGCTGCTGGACTACAACCGCGCAGGTGTGCCGCTGATCGAGATCGTCACGAAGATGATCCCCGGCACCGGCGCGCGGGCGCCGGAGGTGGCACGGGCGTACGTCACGGCGCTGCGCGACCTGCTGCGGGCGCTCGAGGTCTCCGACGTGCGGATGGACCAGGGCTCGATGCGCTGCGACGTGAACCTGTCGCTGTCCCCGCGGGGCTCCGGCGTGCTCGGCACGCGCACCGAGACCAAGAACGTCAACTCGCTGCGGTCGGTGGAGCGCGCCGTCCGGTACGAGATGACGCGGCAGGCGGGCGTGCTGCTCGGGGGCGAGCCGATCGTGCAGGAGACCCGCCACTTCGAGGAGGCCGGCGGCACCACCCGGCCCGGTCGCCGCAAGGAGACCGCCGAGGACTACCGGTACTTCCCGGAGCCCGACCTGGTGCCGATCGCTCCTCCCGCCGAGTGGGTCGAGGAGCTGCGCGGCACGCTGCCGGAGCGGCCGTGGGAGCGTCGCCGCCGGCTCCAGGCCGAGTGGTCGCTCACCGACGAGGAGCTGCGCGACCTGGTCAACGCCGGGGCACTCGACCTCATCGAGGCCACGGTCGCAGCAGGCGCTCCCGCGGGTGAGGCCCGCTCCTGGTGGGTGGCGTACCTCGCCCAGCAGGCGAACGCGCGTGGCGTCGAGTTGGCGGGGCTGCCGATCACGCCCGAGCAGGTGGCGCGGGTGATCGAGCTCGTCGCGTCGGGCTCGCTGAACAACAAGCTCGCCCGTCAGGTCGTCGACGGGGTGCTGGCCGGAGAGGGTTCGCCCGACGACGTCGTCGCCGCTCGTGGGCTCGCCGTCGTCTCCGACGAGGGCGCGCTGGTGGCGGCGGTCGACGAGGCACTGGCCGCGCAACCGGACGTCGCGGAGAAGATCCGCGGCGGCAAGGTGCAGGCCGCCGGTGCGATCGTCGGTGCCGTCATGAAGGCCACGAAGGGCCAGGCCGACGCCAAGCGGGTGCGGGAGCTGATCATCGAGCGCGTCGGGGCGTAGCGGCGTTCGGAGTGGTGGGCCGGGTCGCTCGGTGCGGCCCGGCCCCACATGCCGAGGGCTGCGTAGAGGTGGCCCCCCTGCCGTCAGGACAAGATCCAGCGAAGACCTCCTTGATGTGAAGCGCTGGATCTGATCGTGCACCGCAGCGGTTCTCGACCATCCGGAATCGGCGGCCCCTGGCCGCACCTGACCCCCTCGGCCTTGCGTACAGTTCGTACGACTCGTACGCTGTAGTGGTGACTGCGCCTGAGGAACTGCCCATCTCCGACGCCCGCGACCACTTCGCCGACGTCCTTGGGCGGGCGACGTACGCCGGGCAGATCACCTACATCACGAAGCGTGGACAGCGCGTCGGTGCGGTCGTCCCCGTCGAGGTCGCCCAAGCCGCGGAAGCCGCCGAAGACGCACACCTGTCGAGGCTCGCACGGGAAGCGGAGGAGGAATTGGACGCCGGCGCCTCGACCCGGCCGCTGCTCGACGTCGCCGACGAACTGGACGTCGTTCCCCCGCCGGTCCCCAGGCAGAGGGACGCGAGGCCGCTTGGTCGTCGGGGGCGCAACAGCCGGTCGATCGGGTCGACCACAGCCGATGACGCCGAGCCGCGCGAGCGTCAGTGAACGAGGACGACGACCTACTCCGCTACGAGGTCGAGCTGACCCCCGCGGCTGAACGCACACTGCGCAAGCTCGACAAGCCCATCGCTCGCCGGCTCGTGGTGGCGATGTACAACCTCGCCCTCGAACCGAGGCCCTCCGGGGTCAAGGCTCTCGCCGGTCATCCTGGGGCGCTGCGGCTCCGTGTCGGCGACTACCGCGTGGTCTACCGGGTCGAGGACAAGCGGCTCCTGGTCCTGGTGCTCGACGTCGGACACCGCCGCGAGATCTATCGGGCCTGGTGACCCGCGGCACGCCCTCCTGGTCGGTGGGGTGCGTCAGGACGCGGCCGTCGCCGATCGGTGGGCGCGCCATCCGCCGTGGTCCGAGATGTCCCTGGCCTGCTCGATGGCATCACGGCGCGCTCACGTCGGCTGCCGCGACGAGAACGATCTTCCCGGGCGAGAGGCGGAGCGGTAGGACTTCCGGAATGGAGTTCAACCAGATCGTCCGCAGACGACGCATGATCCGGAACTACGATCCAGAGCGGTCCGTGCCGTCTCCGATCCGGGACCGCATCCTGGCCAACGCCCTGCACGCTCCTTCCGGCGGCTTCAGCCAGGGCTGGGCGTTCCTCGCACTCGAGAGTCCGCAGGACCGGGAGCGGTTCTGGGCGACAGCGGCCGAGGAGGAGGCCGACGGGAGCCACGACTGGGTCCTTGCCGGTCTGCAGCGTGCGCCGCTGCTGGTGATCCCGTTCGCGCACAAGGCCGGCTACCTCGAGCGCTACGCCGAGCCGGACAAGGGCTGGACCGACCAGGACGAGGCCCGCTGGCCCATGCCCTACTGGTACATCGACACGGGTATGGCGTCTCTGCTGATGCTGCAGACCGTGGTGGACGAGGGGCTGGGTGCCTGCTTCTTCGGGCTCCCACCGTCGCGGGTGTCGCCTGTCCGGGCCGAGTTCGGGGTGCCGGACGCGTACGAGCCGATCGGTGTGCTCTCCATCGGCTACCCGGCCCCCGACACACCCTCCCCCTCCTTGAAGCGGGGACGGCGCGGCGTCGCCGAGGTCGTCCACCACGGCCGGTGGGGGCAGCACCAGCCCTGACCGCCCTGATCATCGACGTCCGGCGCCGCCCCCGCTCGTCGATATGAATGCGGGAATTCGCATATCCGGATTCCGGATCCGGGCGGATGTGATTCCTTCCACGTCACTGGACCGGCCCGCCCGCCGCGCACGTCTGCCTTGGTGTGCGCAACGCCTGCGCATCACGGGGGCGACCAGTGCCGGGGGGAACGATGGAGCAACAGCGCCAGATAGCGTGGCAGCGGGCCAGATGCCGCTACGGGGCGGTCCGCCTGCTCGGTGAACGGATCCTGCCCCACAGACTCCAGTTCCGCGGCACGACGGTCGGCGGGTTCTCCGGTGTCGACTACGACCCTCACACCGGCCGCTACCTGCTCGTCAGCGACGACCGCTCCGCCGTCGACCCCGCGCGCTTCTACACGGCCGAGATCGAACTGGACGCCGGCGGGCTCCACGACGTCATGCTGACCGGGGTCACCTTCTTCCGGCGGCCCGACGGAAAGGCATATCCGTCACTCGACGAATGGGCCACGGAGCAGTTCGACTTCGGACCGGGTGAACGCAATGTGTTCGGCACCGTGGACCCCGAGGAGATCCGCGTGGATCCGCGTACCGGCCGCATGTTGTGGAGCCACGAGGGAATCCTCGCCGAGTCGAGCGCGGGGCAGCGCATCCTCGTCGATCCCGCGCTGCGGATCTCGACCCGCGACGGCCGTTTCTTGCGTGACCTGCCGATCCCGCGCAACGAGCTGTACTCGGGCGGGCTCGGGCCGAGGCAGGACCACGCCATCGAGAGCGTCACGTTCGCCCGTAACGGCGACCTCGTCGTCTCCGTCCTGGAGGACCCGCTCGTGACGGACGGGCCCGAGCCGACGGTGGGTGCGGGCGGCGTCACGCGGATCACGGTGCAGTCGGTGGAGGGGGCGGTCCTCGCGCAGTACGCCTACGAGCTCGACCCCCTTCCCGAGGGGCCGGCAGAGGGAAACTCCGGCGTGGCGTCGATCCTCGCCTGTGAACCGGCGACCTCCACCCGGTTCCTCCTCCTGGAGCGGGCCTTCGTGGCCGGCTTCGGCAACCGGATCCGCGTCTACGTGGCCGACATCTCGCGCGCCACCGACGTGCGCGCTCTGCCGTCGCTGGTCGGGGCCTCGGTCCAACCGGCGCGCAAGACGCTGCTCGTCGATCTCGCCGACGTCGGGCTGGAGGGGATCGAGAACATCGAAGGCATGACGTGGGGGCCGGACGTGTGCACCGGTGAGCGAACCCTGGTCCTGGTCAGCGACGACAACTTCGCAGCGACTCAGCGGACGCAGGTCGTCGCGCTCGCCATGGCCCGCACGGGGGGACGCATCCGGCCGGTCTGACTGCCGTCGACCTCAGGTGCGGCTCTCCCCGCCTCCCGCAGGCGGCTGGATCCGGATCACCCTGTCGTCGCTGGGCACGGGCTTGCCGCCCGCCTTGTTGACGGTGCCCAGCCAGAGCAGCCCGTCCGAGCCGAAGGCTGCCGCCGACAGCCGGCCGTAGGTGTTGGTGAGCATCTTCTCCGGCGTCCCCGTGAACATGGCGTTGTCGCCCGGGTGCAGCACGAAGAGCGACGCGGCTCCGGTGAGCGCGATGGCGACCAGCCCCGGCTGGGCCACGCAACCGGCCACACCGGGCCGGTCGGGCCAGGTCCAGGCGGGGGCGGGGAGCGGCCCGGGCACGACGAGGTGCAGCACGTCCTGCGTGCCGGTGCGGTCGGTCACCCACACCATCGTCGTGACCGGGTCGATGCAGATCCCGCCCGGCGCCCGCAGCCCGGAACTGAGCACCACCGAGGCGGGCTCCGGGTTGCCGGGGGCGGGACGGCCCAGCGTGTCGATGCGCAGCAGCTTGCCCGCGAGCGAACCGGGCGCCGCCGGGTCGCCACCCGCGTCGCCCGTGGCCACCAGCAGCGACCCGTCGACGTCCACGCCGAGGGCTCCGCTGTTGTTCCGGGGGCCGCGGGGGATGCCGGTGAGCACGGGTTTGGGGGCCTCGCCGGGTGCGATCCGCACCACACGGTTGTCCTCGCGGGTGGTGGCGTAGGCGTAGACGAGCTGGTCCTCGGCATAGGACGGGGAGAGCACGAGCCCGGTGAGGCCGCCGCCACCGCTCGGGTCCACGGGCACGGTGGCGACCAGGACCGGGTCCGCTCCGCGCTGCACTCGCAACACCCGGCCGGTCGCGCGCTCGGCCACGAGTGCTGAATGTCCGTCGGGAAGGACCGCGATCGCGCCCACCGGCTCCAGGCAGGTCGCCACGACCTGCGGGTCGGGGTCGACGCACCCTGTGGGCTGCTGGGGCGCACCGGGCTGCCCGGCGTCGCCTGCGGGAGGCGGGGACTGCGGCGGGCTGGGCTCCGGAATGACGGGCGGGCCTCCGAGCTCTCCCGCGCCCTCCACCTGCTCCCGCCATTCCCGCGGGCCCTGGTCGGGGAACGTCGCGCAGCCGGCCAGCAGCAGGCCGAGCAACGCCGTGGCCGCCGCCCGCCGAACCCGTCCTCCCACGGACCCAGGCTATGCGGCACGGAGTGAGCGGCCGGTGAACGGTTCGTGTTGGACCCCCACACCCGCAGGCCGACGCGAGCCACGTCATTAGGGTCGTGGCATGGGCGACATCGTTGTTCTGGTTCCGCACGAGGAGGGGATGACCGCTCTCGCCGCCGTCCCCGGCATCATTCCGTTGAGATACGACGTCGGTAGCGAGCTCCCGGAGGCGGCGGAGACCGCACAGGTGCTCGTGCCGGCCCTCGCGAACAGCGACGGGCTGGCCATGGCGAGGTCGTTGCCGAAGCTGCAGCTGGTGCAGCTCCTGTCGGCGGGTGCGGAGAACTGGGTCGGTCAGCTGCCCGACGGTGTCGCACTCTCCGACTGCCGGGGCGCCCACGGTGGCGCCACGGCGGAGTGGGTCGTCGGGGCCCTCCTGGCTGTCTATCGCGACTTCCCGCGGTTCGTCCGGGCGCAGGACGAGGGGCACTGGGACCAGCACACCACCGAGGAACTGGCCGGGAAGCGGGTGCTCATCCTCGGTGCGGGCGACCTCGCAGAGAACACGGTTCACCGCCTCGCGCCCTTCGACGTCGAGACCACGCTGGTCGGGCGCCGGGCTCGTCCGGGCGTGCACGGCATCGACGAGGTGCTCGACCTGCTGCCCCTGCACGACGCCTGCGTGGTGGTCGTTCCCCTCACCGACGAGACCCGCGGGCTCGTCGGCGCCGAGTTCCTGGCCGCGATGCCGGACGGGGCGCTGCTGGTCAACGCCGCGCGCGGGTCGGTGGTCGACACCGACGCGCTCACCGCGGAGCTCACGAGTGGCCGGCTGCGTGCCGCGCTCGACGTCACCGAGCCCGAGCCCCTGCCCGCCGACCACCCGCTGTGGCGCGCGCCCGGGCTGCTCATCACGCCGCACGTGGGCGGCAGCGTGCCGAGCACGAGGCGACACGCTTACGAGGTGGTCGCCGAGCAGCTCGGTGCCTACGTGCGCGGGGAGCAGCCGCCGAACCTGGTGGAGAACGGGTACTGATCCGGGTGAGTGACGAGCCGAGCCGGGTGCGTAACCGGCCCGGCGCGTCTACCCTCCCGGCATGACCGACCGGCCGACGTCGATGCTCCCGGGTCCTGGTAGTTCCTTCGGCGAGCCGGAGGCGAGCACCACGCGTCCGAACCGCAGGCCGCTGGCATGGAACGGCGCCACGGACGTCGGGCTGCTGATTCTTCGGTTCGCGGTGGGCGGCACGTTCTTCGCCCACGGCATGCAGAAGGTGTTCGGGCTGTGGGACGGGCCTGGGCCTGCCGAGTTCGGCCGCATGCTCGAGCGGTACGGCTACCAGCAGGCCCCCACCCTGTCGTGGGCCACCGGGATCGCGGAGCTGGTGGCCGGGGCGTTCGTCGTGCTGGGGGTGCTCACGCCGCTCGCGGCGGCCGCGCTGGTAGCCATCAAGATCAACGCGGTGCTGATCAAGATGACGAGCGGGTTCTTCATCACGGCCGCGGGGGCGAACGCCGTGGAGCTGGACGTCGTGCTCGGGCTCGCGGCCGCCGCGCTCGTCCTCACCGGGGCCGGAAGGATCGCGATCGAGAACGGCAGCGCCTGGCACCGGCGGCCGGCCTCGTGGGGCGTGCTGGCGCTGGTGGTCGGCGTGGCCGTGGGTGTGCTGGTGTACGTGTTCCTGCGCGTCTGACGCCGAGCCGGCCCGGATGCCACGGCGGCATCCGAGCCGGCCGGAGACGTCAGGGCACCCGGCGAACGGCGCCCGTGTGCGCGCTCGTGGCGAGCGCCGCGTAGGCGCGCAGTGCCTTCGAGACCGGGCGCTCGCGGTCCTTCGGCTGCCACGGCTGCTCGGAAGCGTCCATCTTGGACCGGCGTTCGGCCAGCACCTCGTCACTGACCTGCACCTCGAGCGTGCGGCTCCGGACGTCGATGAGCACCGTGTCGCCGTCCTCGATCAGGCCGATGACACCGCCCGCAGCGGCCTCGGGGGAGATGTGCCCCACCGAGATACCGCTCGACCCGCCCGAGAAGCGGCCGTCGGTGATCAAGGCGCACTTCGCGCCGAGCCCCGCGCCCTTGAGGAACGCGGTGGGGTGCAGCATCTCCTGCATCCCCGGCCCGCCCGCCGGACCCTCGTAACGCACCACGAGCACGTCACCGGGCTGGATCTGCTTGGTGAGGATGACCGACACGGCCTCCTCCTGGCTCTCCACCACGCGAGCGGGCCCGGAGAAGCGCCAGATGTCCTCGGGGATGCCGGCGGTCTTGATCACCGCGCCGTCCGGGGCGATGTTGCCGCGCAGCACGGCCAGCCCACCGTCGGCGGTGTAGGCGTGCTCCGCGTCGCGGATGCAGCCGTCGGCCGCATCCGTGTCGAGCGACGACCAGCGGTTCTCCGTGGAGAACGCCTCCGTCGTGCGTACTCCGCCGGGGGCCGCGTGGTACAGCTCAACGGCCTTCTCCGACGGCGCCTCCGCCCGGACGTCCCACTCGGACAGCCACTGCCGCAGCGACGGCGAGTGGACCGTGTGGACGTCCTCGTTGAGCAGGCCGGCCCGCCAGAGCTCGCCGAGGATGGCGGGGATTCCACCGGCCCGGTGCACGTCCTCCATGTGGTAGCTGGAGTTCGGCGACACCTTCGCCAGGCAGGGGACCCGGCGCGACAGGGCGTCGATAGCCTCCAGGTCGAAGTCGATCTCGCCCTCCTGCGCGGCGGCGAGGATGTGCAGCACGGTGTTGGTGGAGCCACCCATCGCGACGTCGAGCGCCATCGCGTTCTCGAACGCCTTCCGGTTCGCGATCGACCGGGGCAGCACGGAGGCGTCGTCGTCGCCGTACCAGCGCTTCGCGAGCGCCATCACCGTGCGGCCCGCCTCGAGGAACAGCTCGCGCCGCGCGGCGTGCGTGGCCAGCGTGGAGCCGTTGCCGGGCAGCGCGAGGCCGAGGGCCTCGGTGAGGCAGTTCATCGAGTTGGCGGTGAACATCCCGGAGCACGAACCACAGGTCGGGCAGGCCGAGCGCTCCACGAGCCCCAGGCCTTCGTCGTCGACCTGCGACGAGGCCGAGGCGGAGATCGCGGTGATCAGGTCCGTGGGCGCGTGCGCCACCCCGTCGACGACGACAGCCTTGCCGGCCTCCATCGGCCCGCCCGAGACGAACACGGTGGGGATGTTGAGGCGCATCGCGGCGTTGAGCATGCCGGGCGTGATCTTGTCGCAGTTGGAGATGCAGACCAGCGCGTCGGCGGCGTGCCCGTTGACCATGTACTCGACGGCGTCGGCGATCACCTCACGGCTGGGCAGCGAGTAGAGCATCCCGCCGTGGCCCATCGCGATGCCGTCGTCCACGGCGATGGTGTGGAACTCCCGCGCCACGCCTCCCGCTTCCCGGATCGCGCCCGCCACGAGCTCACCGAGCTCCTTGAGGTGCACGTGACCGGGCACGAACTGGGTGTAGGAGTTGGCGATGGCGACGATCGGCTTGTCGAAGTCGTCGTCGGTCATGCCGGTGGCGCGCCAGAGCGAACGAGCTCCGGCGGCATTACGGCCTTGGGTGGTGACGCGGGAACGCAGAGCCGGCATCGGCTCACTCTCCAGCCGGGTCGGGCAGCCTGCCGCCACTGACGGCGGCGAGCTGGGGCAGGTCGCGGACTCCGACGGCGGGGAGCGAGAGCTCGGCGCCGTCGGTCAGCACCGCGCTGACCCCGGCACGACCGCGAATTCGAGAACGTTGGCCGAGGCGCAGGGAGCTGATTTCCGGCCACGTTACGCGCCTCCCGCCGACTATCCGGCGGATGGTCACTGCGTCCGGATCGGCCACGGTGCGCACCCGCAGCGTCCAGACGATGATGCCGATCGGTATGAGGTAGAGCAGCCACAGGTACGGGCCCCCCAGCGCCACGGGTGTGGCGCAGAAGGCGAACGCGAGCGCCACCAGGATCGTCAGCGGCGAGGTGCGGAAGACGGCGCGGGGGACGGGATCGGGGCCGGTGGTGCTCACCAGGCCATGGTCTCACCCATCGGGGATCGCCACCTGCGGACCGGGCGGTCGCGGGGACGGCGGGGTGCAGGCGGTGATCGGGCTTGTGCAGACTTCGACCCCACGGTTCGGTGTCCCACCGTTCGGCAGGAGGCCCGGTGACAACGCGCACTCTGGCCGTCGCCCGGTACGTGGCCGCCGACGTCGTCCGGTCCCAGCGGGTCCTGATCCCGGTAGTCGTCTACGGCGTCGTGCTCGCGGTCCTGCTCAGCGACAGCGTCGGTCCTCCGCCCGGCGTATGGCCGGCGACGGCGCTCGCGCTCTACCCCATTGCCGCATGGCTGACGTTGGTGGTGGCGAACATCGAGGCCCCGGCCCAGCGTCTCGTCACGATGGCGGCGGCGGGCGGGCCGGTCCGGCTGGTGACCGGCACCGTGCTGGTCGCTCTCGCCGCCGACGCCGTGCTCGTCCTGCTCTCCGTGGTGGTGCCGGTGGTGCGGGCGACCGACCCCTATCCGGCGGAGGCGGTGCTCTCCGGTGTGCTCGTCCACGTCGCCGCGGCAACCACCGGTACCGCGATCGGGGTGCTGTGCGCCCGGCCCCTGGTCACCCGCATCGGCTGGTCGTTCCTTCTCGCCGTCAGCGTCGTGACGATCACGGCCGTACAACCCTGGCTCCCGCCGGTCGGCAGTGCGGTGCGCGCGCTCACGAGCGATGCCCCGCCACCGTTCGGTGAAGCGCTCCTCGGTCTACTGCTCGTCACGTCTGCTGCTGCCGTGGCCGTGGCGGCGGACCGGCGGGCGTGAACAGATCGGACCATCCGGACGAGCGTGGCGGGAATCGCCTGGTGGTGTTCCAGTATCTGGTATCACAGTCCCAGGGATTTGACGCCCTCGTGGGCGGGCGGCTAGCGTCCCGCGCATGCCCGCCGTCCAGGACCTCGTACTTATCAGGCGCGTCCACGCCTGAGAGAGCCCTCGGTCGTCGACGCGCCACCCTCGTTCCGCCCGCTGGCGGTCGGGGGTTTTTTCATGTCCGGCCCCAACTCCCGGAGCTGCCGCAGATGACCACCGCAACGCCCCGTTCCGGCTCGGTCCCCGGACCGTCCGGACCGAAGCCGGCGCCGCCGCCGGGCCGCCAGGGTGCCCAGCCCGGCTCGGGCCCCGCTCAGCCGGCCTCGGCGCAGACCGTCCCCGGTCCGCGCTTCGACCGTGTACCGATGACCGGCGCACAGTCGCTCGTCCGCTCCCTCGAGGAGCTGGGCTGCGAGGTCGTATTCGGTATTCCGGGAGGCACGATCCTTCCCGCGTACGACCCGCTGCTCGACTCGACGCGCGTGCGCCACGTGCTCGTGCGTCACGAGCAGGGCGCGGGGCATGCGGCCGAGGGGTACGCGCAGGCCACCGGCAAGGTCGGCGTCTGCATGGCGACGTCGGGGCCGGGTGCCACGAACCTCGTCACGCCGATGGCCGACGCGTACATGGACTCGGTCCCGATCGTCGCGATCACCGGCCAGCAGACGCGCGCGCTGATCGGCACAGACGCGTTCCAGGAAGCCGACATCACCGGCATCACCATGCCGGTGACCAAGCACAACGTTCTCGTGAAGGACGCGACGGAGATCCCGCGCGCGATCGCGGAGGCGTTCCACCTGGCATCCACGGGCCGACCCGGCCCGGTCCTGGTGGACATCCCGAAGGACGTGCTGCAGGAGCGCACCACGTTCTCCTGGCCGCCGGAGTTCAAGCTCCCCGGCTACCGGCCCACCACGCGGCCGCACGGCAAGCAGATCCGGGAGGCCGCCAAGCTGATCAACTCGGCGCAACGGCCGGTGCTCTACGTCGGCGGCGGCGTCCTCAAGGCGGAGGCCTCGGCCGAGCTCCTGGAGCTGGCGGAGCTCACCGGCATCCCGGTGGTCACCACCCTGATGGCCCGCGGCGTCTTCCCGGACAGCCACCGCCAGCACGTCGGGATGCCCGGCATGCACGGCACGGTCACCGCGGTGGCGGCCATGCAGGAGTCCGACCTGCTCGTCGCACTCGGGGCGCGGTTCGACGACCGGGTCACCGGTCATCTCGCGAGCTTCGCGCCCGACGCCGCGGTCGTGCACGCCGACATCGACCCTGCCGAGATCTCCAAGAACCGCCGGGCCGACGTCCCGATCGTCGGGGACGCCAAGGAGGTCATCGCCGAGCTCATCGACGCGCTGCACGTCGAGCGGGCCGAGCGCGGTCAGACCGACCTCACCACGTGGTGGAAGCGGCTCGACGGGCTGCGTTCCACCTACCCGCTGGGCTACGACTGGCCTGCCGATGGCTCGCTGTCGCCCGAGTACGTGATCGAGCGGATCGGCCAGACCGCAGGCCCGGACGCCGTCTACGTGGCGGGGGTCGGGCAGCACCAGATGTGGGCCGCGCAGTTCGTCCGGTACGAGAAGCCGCGCACGTGGCTGAACTCCGGGGGCCTCGGCACCATGGGCTACGCGGTGCCTGCGGCGATGGGCGCGAAGATGGGCCGCCCGGACACGGTGGTGTGGGCGATCGACGGCGACGGCTGCTTCCAGATGACCAACCAGGAGCTCGCCACCTGCGTGCTGGAGGGCATCCCGATCAAGGTCGCCATCATCAACAACGGCAACCTCGGCATGATCAGGCAGTGGCAGACGCTCTTCTACTCGGAGCGCTACTCGCAGAGCGACCTCGGCACGCACAAGCACCGCATCCCCGACTTCCTGCTGCTCGCCGAGGCGATGGGCTGCGTCGGGCTGCGTGCGGAGTCCAAGGACGAGGTCGACGCCGTCATCCAGCAGGCCATGGAGATCAACGACCGACCGGTTGTGATCGACTTCGTGGTCGGCGCCGACGCCCAGGTGTGGCCCATGGTCGCAGCGGGCACCGGCAACTCCGAGATCATGGCGGCCCGCAACATCCGGCCGTTGTTCGACACAGACGAGATCGTCGCTGACGACGCCGGCACCGGCGCCGTCACGGCGGAGGCCATGAGGCAGGGTGAGGAAGAGTGATCGAACGGCACACCCTGTCGGTGCTCGTCGAGGACAAGCCGGGGGTGCTCGCCCGGATCTCGGGCCTGTTCTCCCGGCGCGGTTTCAACATCGAGTCGCTCGCCGTGGGACCCACCGAGCACCCGGACATCTCGCGGATGACGATCGTCGTTGCCGTCGACGAGTTCCCGCTCGAGCAGGTCACCAAGCAGCTCAACAAGCTCGTGCACGTGATCAAGATCGTGGAGCTGGAGCCGGCAGCGTCCGTCCAGCGCGAACTTCTGTTGGTCAAGGTGCGCGCCGACCCCGGCGTGCGCAGCCAGGTGCTCGAGATCGTCAACCTGTTCCGCGCGAAGGCGGTGGACGTGACACCGGAGGCACTGACGATCGAGGCCACCGGAACCGCTGAGAAGCTGAGCGCGCTGCTCAAGAACCTCGAGCCCTTCGGCATCCGCGAGATGGTGCAGTCGGGGATGGTGGCCGTCGGCCGCGGTCCCCGCTCGATCACCGCCGCCGCTGCCATCCGTTAGCCACGATCCGAGAGGAACACTTCACCCGTCATGGCCGTGAACATCTACTACGACGACGACGCCGATCTGTCGATCATCCAGGGCCGCAAGGTCGCTGTGATCGGTTACGGCAGCCAGGGCCACGCGCACGCCCTGTCGCTGCGTGACTCCGGCGTCGACGTCCGGATCGGGCTCCCGGAGGGCTCCAAGTCGCGGCAGAAGGCTGCCGACGAGGGGCTCCGGGTCGTCACGCCTGCCGAGGCGTCCGCCGAAGCCGACGTGATCATGATCCTGGCGCCCGACACCAAGCAGCGCTTCATCTACGCCGACGACATCGCGCCAAACCTGAAGCCGGGCGACGCCATCTTCTTCGGCCACGGCTTCAACATCCGCTACGAGCTGATCAAGCCCCCGGCCGATGTCGACGTGGCCATGGTCGCGCCGAAGGGCCCGGGTCACCTCGTGCGTCGCCAGTTCATCGACGGCAAGGGCGTGCCGTGCCTCATCGCGGTGGAGCAGGACCCCACCGGCAACGCGAAGGCCCTCGCCCTCTCCTACGCCGCGGCCATCGGCGGCGCCCGCGCGGGCGTCATCGAGACCACGTTCAAGGAGGAGACCGAGACCGACCTGTTCGGTGAGCAGGCCGTGCTCTGCGGTGGCGCCGCTGCGCTCGTCCAGACCGGTTTCGAGGTGCTCACGGAGGCCGGCTACGCGCCGGAGATCGCGTACTTCGAGTGCCTGCACGAGCTCAAGCTGATCGTCGACCTCATGTACGAGGGCGGCATCGCGAACGAGCGCTTCTCGATCTCCGACACCGCCGAGTACGGCGATCTCACCCGCGGTCCGCGCATCATCACGCCCGCGGTGAAGGACGAGATGCGGGGGATCCTCGCAGAGATCCAGGACGGGCGGTTCGCGCGGGAGTGGGTGGCCGAGGACGAGGCAGGCCGCCCGAACTTCACCCGGCTCCAGAAGGAGGGGGCGGAGCACCCGATCGAGCAGGTCGGTGAGAAGCTCCGCGGCCTGATGAGCTGGGTGGGCTCGAAGGCGACCTGAGCCCCACGCTCAGCACCACGAACGGCACTCTCGCCCGACAGGTCGGCGCGAGAGTGCCGTTCGTGCTTTCCGGTTAGATCTCGGGTGGTGGCACGTACTCGTACGGCAGTCCGTTGCTGGTGCCGCCCGGCGTCGTGACCGTCACCTGGACAGTGCCTGTACCCGCTGGTGCTGTCGCAACGATCTGGCTGTCGGACAGCACCGTGAACGCAGCGGGGGCAGCGCCGAACTGCACCGCGCTCGTGAAGGTCAGGCCGGAACCGCTGATCGTCACCGACGTCCCACCGGCCTGCGGGCCGGCGGTCGGCGCCAACGCGGTGATCACAGGAGCAGCAACATAGGCGTACGGAGCACCGGTGCTCGTACCGCCCGGGGCCGTGACGACGACCTCGGCCGTGCCGGGCGCGTGCGCCGGCGCGGTCGCCGTGATCTGGGTGTCCGAGTCCACGGTGAACGCGGTGGCGAGTGTGCCACCGAAGGTCACCGAGGTGGCCCCCGTGAACCCGGTACCGGTGATCGTCACGACTGTGCCACCCGAAGCAGGCCCCTGATCAGGGGAAAGCTGTGTGATCACAGGAGCGTTCAGGTAGAAGAACGCCACGTTGTTGTTGCTGCTTCCGCTCGGTGTGGTGACCACGACGGGAGCCGTGCCGGCCGCGTGCACCGGCGTGGTCGCGGTGATCTGAGTGGCGGAGTTGACCATGAAGCTGGTGGCCGGTGTTCCGCCGAAGGTCACCGCGGTGGCGCCGGTGAACCCCGAGCCGGTGATCGTCACGACCGTTCCACCGGTGGTGGGTCCGGACGACGGCACGACGCTGGACACGATCGGACCCGCAGGCGCCTGGTAGGCGAAGTTCGCGGGGTTGCTCGTGCCACCGGGCCCGGTCACCGTCACCTGGACGACACCCGCGGCGTGTGCGGGTGTGGTGGCGGTGATCTGGGTGGCGGAGTTGACCGTGAAGGTGGTGGCCGGTGTTCCGCCGAAGCTCACCGCGGTGGCGCCGGTGAACCCGGTGCCGGTGATCGTCACGATCGTTCCACCGGTGGTGGGTCCGGCGGATGGGACGATGCTGGTGATCACGGGCGCGGCAGGCGCCTGGTAGACAAAGTTCACGGGGTTGCTGGTGCCGGTGGGCCCCGTGACGGTGACCGCGACGGTCCCTGCGGCGTGTGCGGGTGTGGTGGCGGTGATCTGGGTTGCGGAGTTGACTGTGAAGGTCGTGGCCGGTGTTCCGCCGAAGCTCACCCCGGTGGCGCCGGTGAACCCGGACCCGGTGATCGTGACGACGGTGCCACCGGTGGTGGGGCCCGTCGATGGCGCGATGCTGTTGATGACCGGCGGTGTGGTGGTGCCCTGGTAGATGATGTTCACGGCGTTGCTGGTGCCGGTGGGCCCGGTCACGGTGACCCCGGCGATGCCCGCGGCGCGCGCCGGCGTGGTGGCGGTGATCTGGGTATCGGAGTTGACCGTGAACGTGGTGGCAGGCGTGCCGCCGAAGCTGACGGCGGTGGCGCCGATGAATCCGGAGCCGGTGATCGTGACGACGGTGCCACCGGTGGTGGGGACGATTGACGGGACGACGGTCAATACCGTGGGCATGGCTGCCTCACTGGGCTGACGGCGCCCGAAGGCACCATGGTTGTTGCGCTGGTCACGATTCCTTTTCTCCCACGATTCGTGTGCTTGATGCTCATCGCAATGAGGCGTGGTGGGCATGCGTCGCCCGCGCGCCGCGGCGGTGCCGAAGGCGCGGAGCCGGCCAAAGAGCTTCCTATTCAAATATTTGCGTCAGCACCTTCCTTGCTGATGGGCTGTCGGTGTGCATTCTTGCTGAAGTCGCCTCGGTCTCGGGCGGTGCAGCGGAAGGAGCGCTGGGCCCCGGCGAGCTCGGTGGGCGTTCTATTCGTGCACAACGGGATCGATCGGCCGGAATCACTGCGGTGCACCGGGCGGCCGAGGGTGATGAATCGAGGGGCGCCGATGTGTGCGGCGTCCCCTCGATTCATCAGGTATCTCAGATGCCAGGCCCGGCGACGTAGGTGAAACCGTCCTCCAGCGTGGCGCTGCCGCCCGTGGTCGTCACGACCACGTCAACCGCTCCGGCGGCTCCGGCCGGTGTGGTCGCGCTGACCTCCGTCGCGGAGATGACGACGAAGCTGGCCGGCGTGCCGCCGAACGTCACCGAGTTGGTGGTCGTGAGACCGGTGCCGGTGATGGTGACGCCCGTTCCGCCTGCCGTCGGGCCCGAGACGGGGTCGATGGCCGTGACGGTCGGTGCGACCACGTACTCGTAGGACAGGCCGTTGGTGCTGCCGCCGGGCGTCACCACCGTGACCGGCACCGAGCCGGTCCCGGCCGGAACCGTCACCACGATCGAGCCGGAGTTGTTGGCGGTGATGGTCCCGGCGTTGGCTCCGAAGGTCACCGAGGTCGCCCCGTTCAGGTTGGCACCGGTGATGGTGACCGAGTTGCCCCCCGCCTCGACGCCCGAGATCGGGCTGAGGGAGAACTTGGCCGGCGGCTCGAGATAGAAGAAGGACAGCGGATTGCTGGTGCCGCCCGGAGTGGTGACGGTGACGCCCACGACGCCGTGACCTGCCGGGCTGGTCACGTTGACCGAGGTCGGCGTGTTCGCCGTGATCGTCGCCAGGTTCGAGCCGAAACGGACCGCGCTCGCATTCGCGAGATTGGTACCGGTGATCACCACGGCCGTGCCTCCGGCACTGGAGCCCTGGTTGGGGGAAATGGGCATGACAAAACCCTCGCTTCAACCGCTGGGATTGGGAATTCGCCGAACGGGAGAACGTGTCTCGGGAATTGGGCGACGAGACGGGAGTCGCCGCCGGGCCCTGAGACAGTCCTGTCTACGGCAGGCGAAACTCTACCGGGTGAATCAAGCACTATGAAGGAGCGCCGCAGAATACAACTATTCGGCGCAAGGTGATCATTTCTATGCACGCACGGTTCGGGGGTGTTCAGCCGAACGGCGTAACCACGGGCAGCCGGACGGCCTCGTGGAAAGTTTCGATCACCGCCTGTGCTGGCGTCCTGGCAAATGTGCCTGACATTTTGTCGGCGAAACAGTAGGAACCCGTTTCAAGCGAGGTGGCGCAGTTTCGTGCAACGGCACGAACCGTTTCGACTGATCGTGCAGATGCTCGCGCAAATCGCGCTTCGCGGAGGCCGGCCGTGTGTCAGGCGTAGGCGCCCGGGCGCACGATCATCAGTACGACGACGATCGCCCACAGCAGGTTGTAGATCCCGGCGGTCATGCTCAGCTTGCGCAGTCGTGTGCCGTCGTCCGGATCGGCGAGCGCGTCGCGTTGGCGTGGGTAGATCTGCAGCGCGAGCAACAGTCCTGCAGCCGCGGTGAGGACCATGGAGACCATGATCCAGATCTCTCCCATGCGGCCCTGCGCGATCGCGAGTGCGATCCCCACGGCGGGGACCACGATCCCGAAGATGCCGTAGACGCGCGTGATGCGGTGCAGGGCGAGTGCGACGGCGCGGCTGCGCTCGTCCGAACCCGCTGGCGTGCTCTCGCCTGACGCCGCTCCTACGCCGACCGACGCCAGGACGGGCGCGTAGCGCGGGAAGAGGCTCGTGGCGACGGCCGACCCCCCGACGAAGACGATGCCGGCGAGCACGTGCACCGACAGCAGTAGACCTTCCATCGATCCCCCCAGGTCACCTTCAGCTTTCCTGAAGGCTAGCAGGAGCTTCAGGGAGGCTGAAGCTGCGGCTGGGATCAGTCTCCGAACGCGGTGCGCACGGCGTCGCCGACCTGCCGGAGGACGGGGTCGGCGTCGGCGCCGAACAACCGGCCGTCCACGTCGGACACCGCGGTCATCGCCTGCTCGAGAAGCCGGGAGCCGGCCGGCGTGAGCTCGAGGGTGGAAGCGGCACCGGCGCGCGCGGTGTTGTCCCGCACGAGCCCCGCGCCTGCCAGCGTCTTCACGGCCGCGTGGATGCTCTGGACGCTGATCCCCGACATCCGTGACAGATCGCTGAACGATGCCCCGGGCACCCCGGCGATGTGCCCGAGAAGCCCGAGCCTGCTGACCGTCAGTCCGAGCGGCGCGAGTGCGGTGCCCAGTTCGGTCTCGATCCGATGTGCCAGCGTGAGCAGCACGATCGACGTGCTGGTCGGCGGCGGAGCCGGACGGGCGTCGTTCTCCGTGGTCACCTGTCCAGTCTTCAGCACCGCCTCGGGGTCACCCGTGACGCTGTGCAGCCCTGGCTGCTCGCGGCGGATTCGAGGCGCCGCGCAGAACGGACGATTGCGCGCCGCGAGATCCACCCGTTCGTGTCTCGTGACCGACTCGATTGCTCCATCGGTAGGACCGGACGAGTGAGACGTACCCCCGTTCATCCTGTTGCGCGGCCCACGCCGCAGCGCCCTGGGCACCGTGCCGCATCTACCATCGGGAGCGTCCCAGCCGTCGATTCGGGGAGCACACAACCGCCGTGAGCACCGCAGCCACCCGCCCCGTCGTCCTGATCGCCGAGAAGCTCGCGCCGTCCGCGATCGCGTGTCTGGGCGACGAGGTCGAGATCCGCAGCGTGGACGGCACCGATCGCCCCGCGCTGCTGAGTGCCATCGCCGGCGCCGACGCGCTCCTCGTGCGTTCGGCCACCAAGGTCGACGCCGAAGCGCTCGCCGCCTCCAGCCGACTCAAGGTCGTGGCCAGGGCCGGCGTCGGACTGGACAATGTGGACGTCCCTGCCGCCACCGCCCGTGGCGTCATGGTCGTCAACGCGCCCACGTCCAACATCGTCTCCGCCGCCGAGCACGCCGTCGCGCTGCTGCTGGCCGCCGCCCGGCGGATCCCCGCGGCGGACGCGAGCCTGCGTGCCGGGCAGTGGAAGCGCAGCTCCTACACCGGCGTCGAGCTCAACGGCAAGCTCGTCGGCATCGTCGGCCTGGGCAAGATCGGCCAGCTCGTGGCCCAGCGCCTGGCCGCGTTCGGTGTCGAGCTGATCGCCTACGACCCGTACGTCGCGCCGGCCCGCGCCGCGCAGCTCGGCATCGAGCTCGCGAGCCTCGAGGAGCTGCTGCGGCGCGCCGACGCCATCTCGATCCACCTGCCGAAGACCGCCGAGACGCTCGGGCTCATCGGCAAGGACCAGCTCGCGATGACGAAGCCTGGCGTGATCATCGTCAACGCCGCGCGCGGCGGCCTGGTCGACGAGGACGCCCTGGCCGATGCCGTGCGCAGCGGCCACGTCGGCGCGGCGGGCATCGACGTGTACGTCACCGAGCCCACCACCTCGAGCCCGCTGTTCGAGCTGCCGCAGGTGGTCGTCACCCCGCACCTGGGCGCGTCCACCGACGAGGCGCAGGACCGGGCGGGCACCGACGTCGCCCGCTCCGTGCAGCTGGCGCTGGCTGGTGAGTTCGTGCCGGATGCGGTCAACGTGCAGGTCCGTGGCGTGGTCGGCGAGGAGGTCCGGCCGTGGCTGCCGCTCACGCAGAAGCTCGGCACGGTGCTGCACGCCGTTGCGGGCCGGCTGCCCAGCTCGGTCACGGTGGACGTCGCCGGTGAGCTGGCGTCCGAGGACGTCTCCGTGCTGGCGCTCGCCGCGTTGCGGGGCGTCTTCACCCACGTCGTCGAGGACCAGGTCACGTTCGTCAACGTGCCGAGCATCGCCGCGGAGCGCGGTGTGGAGGTCGAGGTGACCACCGCACCGGAGAGCGAGAACCACCGCAGCGTCGTCCAGCTGCGCGCCGCCATGCCCGACGGTGCCGCGGTCACGGTGTCCGGCACGCTCACCGGGCGTTCCCAGGTGGAGAAGCTCGTCGAGGTCAACGGCCGCCACTTCGACCTGCGGGCCGAGGGCGACGTGCTGCTCCTGGAGTATGCCGACCGTCCCGGCGTGATGGGCCGGGTCGGCTCGCTCCTCGGCGAGGCCGCCGTCAACATCGAGGCCGCACAGATCAGCCAGACCACCGACGGCACCGACGCGATCATGCTGCTGCGGGTCGACCGCCCGGTCGACCCCGGTGTGCTGGAGCCGATCGGCGCCTCGGTGGGTGCGCGCACCACGCGGCTGATCTCGTTCGAGAGCGACTGAGCACTCCGGGCCCCGCCCCGGACCGTGACGACCGGTCGCTCGTGCGGCGATCGGTCTCATCGGATCCGGTGTCGCACCGGCGCCTGATCGGTCACCAGCGGCGATCGTCGAACTGCTGACCCGCCGCGGCCTCGCAACAGCGAACCGCGGCGGGTCGCGGCCGTTCCTGCCGCCCGTCCGGTGTGCGGCAAACCGTTGCCGACCTCGTCGAAGACGGCACCCGTGGCGGGCCGGGACAGCACCGGCAGGGTGTCGAGGCCCGTCCGCCGGAAGTTCGCCGTCGTAGCGGCGTGCGGCGCCGGTAGCGCCCTAGTGTGAATCAGCAGCGCGTTGCGCGGCGACGCCGCGGCGCGCCCGTGATGGCAGCGAGCAGTTCCTCATGGGCGAACGGGTGAAGCTCTCTGACCTGCGACAACACGACCGGGGCAGCGACAGTGCCGACGTGACCGGCGGCTGCGTCCGGGGGTTGCGCGATGCCCGGCATCTGGGCGGGGCAGAATGGCCCGCATGGGGGCGTGTCGCGTCGGGAGTGGTTCCGGCGACATCGCTTCCGCATCAGTTCCACCCTTTGGGGTGACCCCGATCGGATGGCGGAAAGCATAGCGGTCCCGTAGCAGCGGGTAACGTGCCCCCGGCTGCTCTCGGGCCAACTGGAGAGAGGACATCGGTAATGCGCCTTGCGGTCATTCCCGGAGACGGCATCGGGCCGGAGGTCATCGACGAGGCGCTGAAGGTCCTCAACGAGGTCGAGCCCAACGCGGAGACCACGACCTACGACCTGGGCGCCGCCCGCTGGCATTCCACGGGTGAGCTGCTGCCGGAGTCCGTCCTCACGGAGCTGCAGGCACACGATGCGATCCTGCTCGGCGCCGTGGGCGACCCGTCGGTGCCGAGCGGCATCCTCGAGCGCGGGCTCCTGCTGCGGCTGCGGTTCGAGCTCGACCACCACGTGAACCTGCGTCCCGCCCGGCTCTACCCGGGCGTGCGCGGCCCGCTGGCGTCCAACAACGAGATCGACCTGCTGGTGGTGCGTGAGGGCACCGAGGGGCCGTACGTCGGCACCGGCGGCCTGCTGCGCAAGGACACCCCGAACGAGATCGCCACCGAGGTCAGCGTCAACACGGCCTTCGGTGTGGAGCGGGTGGTCCGCGACGCCTTCGCCCGCGCGGCCCGCCGCACGCGCAAGCACCTCACGCTCGTGCACAAGACCAACGTGCTGAGCTACTCGGGGCGCCTGTGGTCGCGGCTGGTGGAGGAGGTCTCGCTCGAGCACCCCGAGGTCAGCGTGGCCTACCAGCACATCGACGCCACCACGATCCACCTGGTCACCGATCCCGGCCGGTTCGACGTGATCGTCACCGACAACCTCTTCGGCGACATCCTCACCGACCTGGCCGCCGCCGTGACCGGTGGCATCGGGCTCGCCGCGAGCGGCAACCTCGACGTGAGCCGCCGCAACCCGAGCATGTTCGAGCCGGTGCACGGCAGCGCTCCCGACATCGCCGGGCAGGGCATCGCCGACCCCACCGCCGCCGTGCTGTCCGTGGCGCTGCTGCTCGACCACCTCGGCAACCGCGACGCGGCCCGCCGCATCGAGGCCGCGGTGGCGTTCGATCTCGCCACCCGGGACCACAGCGCCACCGGCCACACGCAGTCGATCGGCGACCGCCTCGCTGCGCTCGTGAGCTCGCACGCCGCGGCCCCGTCCACGAGCTGAGGCGGTCCGGCCGGGGCCGAGGCGAGCGGGGATCGGGTCAGACGAGCGTCTGGCCCTTCGAGGTCAGCATGGTCACGCCCGCATCCGCGAAGTTGGCCAGGTCCGCCACCGCTGCCTGCCCCTCCGGGCTGCTCATCGCGCTGCCCAGGGCCGCCTCGTCGTCGAACTCGAGCACGGCGACGAGGTGGTAGGGCGGGGTGTTCCCGTCCGCGTCCGGCACGGGCCTGGCCGCCGTGAACCGGCGGAGGCCGGGCATCTTCATGGCGAGCGGGGCGTGCACCTCGTCGTAGTGCCGGTCGAAGGCGTCCTTGTCCTCGGGGTGGTTGTAGAGCGCGGTGAGCTGGAGCATCGTTGACCCTCTCATGATCGGCCCGCCTGCCTGTGCCGACGGGCTCGACATCAATCCCTAGCCGACGCACGACCGTGTGAACACCGTCTCTCCCACGATCTGGGAACGCGGTGTGACGTCTCCGGAAGCGTCGTGCAACACTCGTCGACGTGCAGCACCTCTACGTGATCATTATCGACAGGCGCGTCGGCTAACCAGCACCACAGCCGACGCGCAGACCTCTCGCATTCGCGGGGGGTCTTTTTTGTTGCCCGATGAATCCCTGATCACGTCCGACCCACTTCCAGGAGCCCCCGGATGTCCCGCACAGAACCGGCCGGAACCCCGCTCGGAGACGCGTTCCACGTCTACGACACGACGTTGCGCGACGGCGCTCAGCGCGAGGGCATCAGCTACTCCATCGCCGACAAGCTCGCCGTCGCCCGGCACCTGGACGCTCTCGGAGTGGGGTTCATCGAAGGGGGTTGGCCGGGCGCACTGCCGAAGGACACCGAGTTCTTCACCCGCGCCGCTGCGGGTGAGCTCGAACTGCGGCACGCGGTGCTCGTGGCGTTCGGCTCGACCCGGCGCGCCGGGACAACCGCTGCGGCGGACCCGCAGGTCAGGGCCCTTCTGGACAGCGCGGCGCCGGTCGTCACGCTGGTGGCGAAGGCGGACCGCCGCCACATCGAGCGCGCCCTGCGCACCGACGTGGCCGAGAACTGCGCGATGGTGGCCGACACGGTGGCGTTCCTCCGTGGCGAGGGCCGCCGGGTGTTCCTCGACGCCGAGCACTTCTTCGACGGCTACCGCTTCGATCCGGACACCGCGCTGCGGGTGCTGGACGCCGCGGTCGGCGCGGGTGCGGACGTCGCGGTGCTGTGCGACACGAACGGCGGCATGCTCCCGATGGGCATCGCCGAGGTGGTGACCGAGGTGGCCGGGCGCACCGGTTTCCGCCTCGGGATCCACTGCCAGGACGACACGGGCTCCTCGGTGGCCAACTCGGTCACCGCGGTGCAGGCCGGCGCGACGCACGTGCAGTGCACCGCGAACGGCTACGGCGAGCGGACGGGCAATGCCGACCTGTTCGCCGTCGTCGGGAACCTGGTGACCAAGCTGGACATGCCCGTCCTACCGGACGGCGCGTTCGGCGAGCTGACCCGCACCTCGCACGCGTTGGCGGAGATCGCCAACATCGCTCCCGATACCCACCAGGCCTACGTCGGGACGTCAGCGTTCGCTCACAAGGCGGGCCTGCACGCGAGTGCGATCAAGGTGGACCCGGAGCTGTACAACCACATGGACCCTGCGGTTGTCGGCAACGGGCAGCGGGTGCTGGTCACCGAGATGGCCGGCCGGGCCAGCGTCGAGCTCAAGGGTGCTGAGCTCGGCCTGGACCTGGCCGGCCACCCCGAGGCGGTGTCGTCGCTCGTGGCGACCGTGAAGGAGCGAGAGGCGCAGGGGTGGTCGTTCGAGGCCGCCGACGCCTCCCTGGAACTGCTCATGCGCTCCGCGGTGGGCGGCACGGAGCCGGTGCCGTTCGCCCTCGAGTCCTATCGCGTGATCGTCGAGCACGGCGCCGACGGCAGCGTGATCGCCGAGGCGACGGTGCGGGTCGTCCTGGCCGACGGGGAGCGGCTCATCGCCACCGCGGAAGGGAACGGGCCGGTCAACGCGCTCGACGCGGCGCTGCGGGCCGCGCTCACGCCGACGTGCCCGTGGCTCTCGGACGTGGAGCTGTCCGACTACAAGGTCCGCATCCTCACCACGGGCCGGTCGCAGAGCTACGGCACCGACGCGGTGACGCGGGTGCTGCTCGAGTCCACCGGCCACGCGGGCTCGTGGACCACCGTGGGCGTGCACAGCAACGTTGTCGAGGCGTCCTGGCTCGCCCTGGTCGACGCGCTGGCGTACGCGGCGCTGCGCGCTCCCGTCCCCGTGGGAGCCCGAACCTGACCACAGGAGGGTGCTGAACAACTCCGCCGTACGGCGCCGCGCAGTACGGCCGAGTTGTTCGGCACGCCCCTAGGGCAGGATCAGCGCGTGGACGACGTGCTGCGGAGGATCGACCGGTTCTGCGACGAGGTCCCGCGGCATTGGGCCATGGCGGCCGACGACGGTCCGTTGCGCCTCTTCGTCCGCAACCGCGCGGGATCCGGCTGGCCGTTCTACGCGCGCCCGATCCCCGGTGGCCCGCCGGTCACCACGGAGGACATCGAGCGGGTTCGGGCACGCCAGCGGTCGCTCCGCGTGCCGGAGGCGTTCGAGTGGGTCGCCGACACGACCCCGTCGATGGCCGACGCTGCCCGCGATGCCGGCCTGCCGGTGACGATCTGCCCGCTGCTCGTGCTGAACAGCGATCCGGTCGCCCCCTCGCTCCCGCCCGGCTACTCGGCCCGCCTGCTCGGACCGGCCGACGGTGATCTGCAGACGGCAGCGCACGCCGTGATGACCGTTGCCGCCGCGGCCTTCAAGGCCCCGCCCCCCGGGCCGCCGGTGGGCGCCGCCCTTGCCGAGCTGCAGGCCGACCTCGCGGCAGGGGCGATCGCGCGAGCGCTGGTCACGGGCCCGCGTGGACCGGTCGCTGCGGGATCGGTGCAACGGGTAGGGAACGTGGTCGAGCTGGTCGGGATCGGCACCGTGGAGGCCGCGCGCGGCCAGGGGCTCGGTGCCGCCGTCACGGCGCTGCTGGCAGGCGCCGCCCGGGACGCGGGTGCGGAGGTGGTGTTCCTCGCCGCGGGCGACGAGGCCGCCACCCGCGTCTATGAGCGCGTGGGCTTCCGGCGGGTGGGCGAGTGCGGAATGGCGGAAGCCGCCTGACAGGGCCCGTCAGGCGGCGGGTTGCGGCGAGCGCCGCGCCCACTCCGGCGCGTGCTCCGGCAGCGGACCGATCGCGATGAGCCGCGCCGGCACACCCTGCAGCGCCGGGAAGCGTTGCAACATGCTCAGCGGGAACGGAACCTCGCCGACGGCGGCCGGCCTGGCGTCTTCGTCGCGGTTGAACATGCCGGACGTCGCCTGCGCCTGCGGCGAGCCGTCGGTGGGCTGGGCGACGCGCTCGCCGAGGATCCCGCGGTGTGCCGCGCGCTGGGCGCCCTGGATGAGCGCGGTGGCCCACCAGCGGCGGAGCTGGACCCGGCGCAGCAGGGCAGGAGGCACGATGCCGCCGGAGCGCAGCGCGGGCGCGAGCAGCCGGGCGGTGGCCACCGCGTCGGCCACGGCGAGGTTGATGCCCACCCCGCCGACCGGCGACATCGCGTGGGCCGCGTCGCCGATCAGCAGCAGGCCGTCGCGGTACCAGCGGCGCAGCCGGTCGAGCTTGACGTCGAGCAGCTTCACGTCGTCGAACGACGTGAGTGTGTCCATCCGGTCGCTCAGCCACGGCAGCAGCCCCGCGATCCGCGCGCGGAACTGCGCGATCCCCGCCGCCCGCATCTCCGCGTCGCTGCCCTTGCGGATCAGGTAGGCGCACTGCCAGTAGTCGCCACGGTCGATCATCACCGCGAACTCCCCGGTGCCGACACGGCCCACGCCGCCGTCGGGATCGCCGGCGTGGCGCGGCAGCCGGAACCACCACACGTCCATCGGCACGCCGAACGAGCGCGGCCGCATGCCGGCCGCCGCCCGGACCGCGGACGCCCGCCCGTCGCAGCCGACGGTGAGGCTTGCCCGGATCTGGTGTTCGGTGCCGTCGGTGCGGTCGCGGTAGCGCACGCCTGCCACCCGGCCGCCGTCGTAGAGCAGATCCACGACCTCGGCGTTGCGTCGCAGTGTGAAGGTGGGCTCGGCCTCCGCCGCGTCGGCGACGAGATCGAGGAAGTCCCACTGCGGCACCATCGCGATGTGCTGGTGGGCGCCGGGCAGCCGGCGCAGGTCGGCCACCTGCGCGCTGCAGCTGTCCAGCTGCACCTGCATGCGGTTGATCCGCTGCTGGGGCAGGGCCGCGAACCGCTGCCCGAGGCCCAGCTCGTCGAGCAGGGTAAGGGTGGATGCGTGCACGGTGTCGCCGCGGAAGTCACGCAGGAAGTCGGGGTGCTTCTCCAGAACCGTGACCTCGACCCCGGCCCGAGCGATGAGTAGACCGAGGACCAGCCCGGCTGGGCCGCCACCGACGACGAGGCAGGTCGTGCGCTCGTTTCTCAACATGCGTTGAATTCTAGGCGCAGCGGGCCGGGAAGGCCAGGCATCTGCCCGGATAGGCTTGGCCACATCATGAGTGAGCCTGCGAGCGAATCCCGGCCGGCCGGCGTCCGGGTCCGGTTCTCCCCGTCGCCGACGGGCACCCCCCATGTCGGCCTCATCCGCACCGCGCTGTTCAACTGGGTGCACGCGCGCCATCACGGCGGCACCTTCGTGTTCCGGATCGAGGACACCGACGCCAGCCGCGACTCGGCCGAGTCCTACGCGGCGCTGCTCGACGCCCTGCGGTGGCTCGGGCTCGACTGGGACGAGGGTCCCGAGGTCGGCGGCCCGCACGCCCCGTACCGGCAGAGCGAGCGCGGGCCCGTCTACGCCGACGCGCTGCAACGGCTGATCGACGGGGGAGAGGTCTACGAGTCGTACTCGCGGGCCGACGAGATCGAGGCTCGCCACCGCGCCGCAGGCCGCGACCCGAAGCTCGGCTACGACAACGCCGACCGCGACCTCACCGAGGAGCAGCGCGCCGCGTTCCGGGCCGAGGGGCGCGCGCCCGTCTACCGGCTGCGGATGCCCGACCGGGACATCACCTTCACCGACCTGGTGCGCGGCGACGTCACCTTCCGGGCGGGCACCGTGTCCGACTTCGTGCTCGCCCGCGGCGACGGCACCCCGCTCTACCCGCTCACCAACCCGCTCGACGACGCGCTCATGGGCATCACCGACGTGCTGCGCGGGGAGGACCTGCTCTCCTCCACACCGCGGCAGATCGCGCTGCTCGAGGCGCTTCAGCGCGTCGGAATCGGCACAGGGCCGTTCCGCTACGGGCATCTCCCGCTCGTCACCGGAGAGGGCAACCGCAAGCTCTCCAAGCGCGATCCGGAGTCGAACCTCTTCCTCTACCGAGAGCGCGGATTCATCCGCGAGGGCCTGCTCAATTACCTGGCCCTGCTCGGCTGGTCGATTGCCGAGGACCGCGACGTGTTCACGATCGACGAGATGGTCGCCGCCTTCGACATATCGCGGGTGTCCAGCAACGCCGCTCGTTTCGACGTGAAGAAGGCCGAGGCCATCAATGCGGCTCATCTGCGGGCGCTGCCCGTTGAAGAGTTCGCGCGACGGGTCGAGCCCTACCTCGTTCACGAAGGTGTGATCGAGGGCACGATCACCGAGGAGCAGCGTGCGCTGCTGGCCGCGGCTGCGCCCCTCGTGCAGGAGCGCAGCGTCGTGCTGTCCGACGCGGCACGCATGCTCCGGTTCCTGTTCGTGCCGGAAGAGGGCTTCGTCCCCGAGGCCGATGCCGCGGAGAAGAATCTCGGCGCCGACGCGGCTCCGGTGCTCGAAGCGGCCCTGACCGGCCTGAACGGCGTCGACGACTGGTCGACCGAGCGCATCGAGACGGCGCTGAAGTCGGCTCTCATCGACGGCCTGGGGCTCAAGCCGCGCAAGGCGTTCGCGCCCGTCAGGGTGGCCGTGAGCGGCCGTACGGTGTCCCCGCCGCTCTACGAATCGATGGAGCTGCTTGGCCGGGAACGATCGCTCGCCCGGCTGAGGGCCGGTTTGGAGCGGGCTGGAGGCCTCGGCTAGAGTAGTCGCCGCAGGGCAGGCGAGACCGGCTCCCGCAGTAGAGGGGCCGGTTGATCCTGAACTCTTGGGGTATGGTGTAATTGGCAGCACGACTGATTCTGGTTCAGTTAGTCTAGGTTCGAGTCCTGGTACCCCAGCGGAAACGCACCAGAAGTGGTCTGATAAGCTAATAGCGTTTCCACGGCCCCGTCGTCTAGCGGCCTAGGACGCCGCCCTCTCAAGGCGGTAGCGCGGGTTCAAATCCCGTCGGGGCTACACCGAAAAGGCCCGTTCCGGTTCTCCGGAACGGGCCTTTTCGCATTGCATTGTGCGAGGGTGGCTCGCCGAGATCATGCCTCGGGAGTGGGCTCGTGTCCGGGCAGCAAGGGCGGGCGAAGCTGCGCGAGGAGGTCAGCCGCTCGACTGCCGCGGAGCCGTCCACCACGGTCCGGCACGTCCGCGAACTGCTCGACGACACGATCCAGCAGCAGCTCATCTCCGACGTGCCGCTGTGCATGCGCCACCGGCACCGTGATCCCGACCGGCGCCGCGGCGAGGATCACCTCCACCTCCAGCGTCGGTCCGCGCACCGTGCACATACGACGGCCGCCGCTCACGTCGATTGCGACGTGAGCGGCGGCCGGCGGACATGCAGGGGCTCAGGCCACCCCGCCCGCGCGCGCCGGCGATGACGGCGGTTGTGAACCGCTAGCGGCCGGAGGTTGGGATGCCGACGTCGGCGGTGGAGGCGTCGTTGTCGGCGCTGGCGGCGTCGTCGTCGTGGTCGGAGGCCGGGTTGTCGTGGTGGTGGGGTCCGGCTGCCGGGTCGTCGTGGGATCCGGGCGTCCCTCGGTGGTCCGCGGTACCTCTGTCGCCTGCGTCGGCGCCGGATCGCCAGGGGGCCGGCGTGTCGGTTCGGTTCCTTGGCCCGCGGGGCCTCCGGACCCGTTGTCATCTTCGGGCGCGGGCTTCTCGTCGGGTGTCGGCTCGCCGGGATCCGTCACCGCCGAGATGGGCGGATCGCTGCTCGTGACGTCGGGCTCGAGCGGCACCGACCCGCCGGTGGGCCACAGCGCGATCGCCGCGACCACGGCGATCGCGGCGGCGATCCCACCGATGGTCACCAGCCGGGCAGCAGACGGGCCACGGGGACGGTCGGCGTACTCGATGAAGTCGCGACCGTCGTCCGGGTCGAGCTGTGGTCGCTCGGGGTAGGAGGGCGCCGGAGGCATCGGGCCGTTGCGGGAGCCCGACATCCACTGGGTGGGGGCGGGGGCGGCAGCCGCCGCGGGTTCGCCGTAGCCCGGCCGGGGTGGGTAGGACGAGGACCCGACGCCGATCGGCGGGGTGGCCCCCGTGCCCATCGGCGCGCCTGCGCCGGCGAGCGCCGCAGCGCCCATCGGCTGGCCCCCGGGCGCGGGCCGCGAGGGCGACACCTGCGGCATCGCGCCGCTGCCGGACGGGGGACGCAGCGACAGCGCGGCGCCCATGGCGATCGCGTTCTTCGGGTCGGCGTCCACCGCGACCGGGCGGCCCAGCTGCTCGGAGACGAGCTGGCCGACGAGCGGGATGCGCGACGATCCGCCGACGAGCAGCACGGCCGACAGCTGCGCCGGTGCCAGACCGGCCGAGCCGACTGCTCGGCGCAGGGCGTCGACCGTCTCCTCGACGCGCGGGCGGATCATGGCTTCGAACTCGCTGCGGTGCAGCCGTACCGAGCCTTGCCCGGCGGGCGTCATGACCTGGATCGAGACCTCGGTGTCGCTGCTCAGCGCTTCCTTGGCCTCGGTGCACTCACGCCGCACCGCAGCAACGGCTGACAGCACGGCCGGGTCGGTCTCGTCGAGCCCGTCGAACGCCTCGGGGAGCCCCTGGCGGACGTGCTCGAACACCACCTCGTCGAAGTCGATGCCGCCGAGGCGCTCGATGCCTTCCGGGCGGCCGAGGAGCGTGAACCCGTGGTCGTCCTTGTGGACGACGGCGGCGTCGAAGGTGCCACCGCCGAGGTCGTACACGGCGATCGTGGAGCCCGGCTCCACGCGCTCGCCCGCCGCGTAGTGCAGCGCGGCGGCCTGGGGCTCAGCGATGAACGTGATGGGCACGCCCTGGGCGGCGACCGCTGCGCCCAGCCGGTCCTTCTTGTGGGCACCCCACGACGCGGGATGCGCGACGGCGACCCGCATCGCGGGCCCGCCCTCTCGCTGAGCCGCCCGGTCGACGACCCAGCGCACGAGCCGGGCCGAAAGCTCCTCCGGTGCCCACGGCCTGCCGGCGACGAGGATCGGCGTGGGATCGCCGATCCGGCGCTTGAACTCGCGCACCACGTGGTCGGGGCTGCTCACCGCCCGGCGTTCGGCCGCTTCGCCGACGATCACCGCCCCGTCGTCGCCTATGTAGAGGACGGAGGGCACGGCACTGGAACGGTCGCCGAGATTGACGATCTCCGTATCGCTCGGGCGGGCCCCCGACCGGCCGATGGCGGCTGCGGTGCGGGTCGTGCCCACATCGATGCCGAGCAGATAACTCATCGTCACCCGTTTTCGTGTCCGTACGACTCTCTGTGCCCATCGAGCAGAGCGTCGGTCACGTTAGCCGCGCCACGCCGGGGACCGATCGGGCGGGTATGGATCGCAATGCGACATACCGCCCGCAACCCAACCGAGTGTTGCGGTACGGCGACCCGGTGTCACAGGCGGTGCTGCAGAGCCTCCGCGGCTGCCAGTAGATCAGCTGCCCAGCGGACGCCCGGACGCCGGCCGATCCGATCGACCGGACCCGACACGGAGACCGCTGCGATGACCTGGCCAGAGCTGTCACGGACGGGAGCCGACACGCTCGCGACGCCGGACTCGCGCTCGGCAACGCTCTGCGCCCAGCCGCGTCTTCGGACGTCGACGAGCACCCGCTCACCGAACATGGCGTCGGCAAGCACGGCGCGTTGCACCGTGGGCTCGGCCCAGGCTGCCAGCACCTTTGCTCCGGAACCGGCGGTCATCGGCATCCGGGTGCCGACGGGAACGGTGTCGCGCAGCCCGCTGGCGGGCTCCGCGGAGGCGACGCAGACGCGCTGGGCGCCGTCGCGGCGGTAGAGCTGCACGCTCTCGCCGGTGATGTCGCGGAGCCGGGGCAGCACGGCCGCTGCTGCTTCGAGCAGCGGATCGACGCCGCCCGCCGATAGTTCGGCGAGCGTGGGCCCGGGGCGCCAGCGGCCGTCGGCGCCGCGGTGCAGGAGGCCGTGGACCTCGAGACCCACGGCGAGCCGATGCGCCGTGGCGCGGGGCAGACCGGTGCGCTGACACAGTTCGGCCAGCCCACAAGGCTCGGCAGCTGCGGCCCGGAGAACCCCCACGGCCTTGTCCAGAACTCCGACGCCGCTAAGCTGTCTCACGGGACGATATTAACGTCCCGATATATGGGACGTCCAGCGGAGGATGGGATGGCTATGGGACGCACGCTGGCGGAGAAGGTTTGGGAAAGGCATGTCGTCCGACGTGGCGAGGGTGATGAGCCCGACCTCCTCTACATCGACCTGCACCTCGTGCACGAGGTGACGAGTCCCCAGGCGTTCGACGGGCTCCGGCTCGCCGACCGCGGCGTTCGCCGTCCCGATCTCACGGTCGCCACCGAGGACCACAACGTTCCCACCGCCGACGTCGAGCTCCCGATCGCCGACCCGGTGTCGCGCACCCAGGTGGAGACGCTCCGCAAGAACTGCTCCGAGTTCGGCGTGCCGCTCTATCCGATGAACCACGCCGAGCAGGGCATCGTGCACGTCGTCGGTCCCCAGCTCGGGCTCACGCAGCCGGGCATGACGGTGGTCTGCGGCGACAGCCACACGTCCACCCACGGCGCGTTCGGGGCGCTGGCCTTCGGAATCGGCACGTCGGAGGTGGAGCACGTACTGGCCACCCAGTCGCTGCCGCTGAAGCCGTTCCGCACGATGGCGATCAACGTCAACTCGGCCGACGGCCGGCTGCGCGAGGGTGTCACCAGCAAGGACATCGTGCTCGCGATGATCGCCCAGATCGGCACCGGCGGCGGGCAGGGCTACGTGCTCGAGTACCGCGGCAACGTCATCGAGAACCTCTCGATGGAGGCCCGGATGACGATCTGCAACATGTCGATCGAGGCCGGTGCCCGGGCCGGCATGATCGCCCCGGACGACACCACGTACGCCTACCTGAAGGGCCGCGACCGCGCCCCGAAGGGCGAGGCGTGGGACGAGGCCGTCGCGTCGTGGAATGCACTCCGCACCGACGACGACGCCACGTTCGACTCCGAGGTGTTCATCGACGCCGACGCGCTCACGCCGTTCGTCACCTGGGGCACCAACCCCGGCCAGGGCCTCCCCCTCTCGGAGAACGTGCCCGACCCGTCCCGCATCGTGGACGAGCAGGAACGCGCGTCGGCCGAGAAGGCGCTCGCCTACATGGGTCTGGAGGCGGGCACCCCGCTGCGCGAGGTGGCCGTCGACACCGTGTTCGTCGGCTCCTGCACCAACGGGCGCATCGAGGACCTGCGCGCTGCCGCCGCCGTGATCAAGGGCCGGAAGGTGGCCGACGGTGTCCGGATGCTGGTGGTCCCGGGCTCGATGCGCGTGCGCTTCCAGGCCGAGGACGAGGGGCTCAGCGACATCTTCGCCGCGGCGGGCGCCGAGTGGCGCTCCGCGGGCTGTTCGATGTGCCTGGGCATGAACCCCGACCAGCTGGCGCCGGGCGAGCGCAGCGCGTCCACGTCGAACCGCAACTTCGAGGGCCGCCAGGGCAAGGGCGGCCGCACCCACCTCGTGTCCCCGCTCGTCGCCGCGGCCACCGCGGTGCGCGGCACCCTGAGCTCTCCGGAGGACCTGGACTGATGGAACCGTTCAGCACTCACACCGGCATCGGCGTGCCCCTTCGCCGGTCCAACGTCGACACCGACCAGATCATCCCCGCGGTGCACCTCAAGCGCGTCACGCGCACGGGCTTCGAGGACGCGCTGTTCGAGGCCTGGCGCCAGCAGCCCGACTTCATCCTGAACGTCGAGCCGTTCTCGCGTGGATCCGTGCTCGTGGCCGGACAGGACTTCGGCACCGGCTCCTCCCGGGAGCACGCCGTATGGGCGCTCATGGACTTCGGGTTCCGGGCCGTCATCTCATCCCGGTTCGGCGACATCTTCCGCGGCAACTCGGCGAAGGCGGGGCTCGTGGCGGCGCAGGTGGCGCAGCCCGACGTCGAGCTCCTGTGGAAGCTGCTGGAGAACGCCCCCGGCACCGAGGTCACCGTCGACCTGACGGAGAAGACGGTGCGGGCGGACGAGCTCGTCGTGCCGTTCGAGATCGACGAGTACACGCGCTGGCGCCTGCGTGAGGGCCTCGACGACATCGGGCTCACGCTGCGCCACGCCGACGACATCGCGGCCTTCGAAGCGGCCCGGCCCGGCCACCTCCCCACCACGGCCCAGGTCTGATCCGGGCATTCGCGCCTTTTCGTCCGGCGTTCGGTCGAAAAGGCGAGGATGCGGCCCGGGCGGTCGTACTTTCGACCGAGATCAACACTGCAACGTGCGCCGTAGCGTCATTCCCCGTCGACAACCGTGGAAATCGGGGGGAATCCGATGGCGTGGGGAAGTTCAGGGCGACGGTGGGTGCGAGCGGGAGTGCTCGGCTCGCTGGGGGCGGCCGTGGCGGTCGTCCTGGCCGCGGCGCCGGCACAAGCGATCACCGGTGGCACCCCGGTGCCCGATGCCGCTGATGCGCCGTGGATGGTGACGCTCGCACGCCCCGGTGACGAGCCACTGGCGCAGCGCTCGTTCTGCGGCGGGGCACTGATCGCGCCGGACCGGGTGCTGACCGCCGCGCACTGCGTGTCGGAGGGGGATCCCCGGCGGGTCGAGGTTCATCTGGGCGCGTCTGTGCTGTCACGTGAGCCCGGCCGGATCCTTCCGATCGCGGGTGTCGCCGTGCACCCGGAGTACAAGCAGGTTCCGTCGCCTGCCGATCCGACGAGCTTCACCAAGTCGAGCGCGGTGGCCGACGTCGCGATCATCGGTCTGGCCGAGTCCGTGCCCGGTGCGGAGCCCTTGGCGGTGGCGGACGAGGCACCGTCGCCCGGTGCCACGCTGACGGCGTACGGGCACGGCATCACGGCAGCGCCGTCGGCGGACCCCGCGACGCCGCCGCCGTCCAGCAGCGATGAGCTGTTGAGGGCGGATCTCGGCCTGATCTCGGCGCAGGACTGTGCGAGCCGTCTCCACACGCCCTCGGGCAGCGACGAGTCGGTGGTGTGCGCTCAGGCGCCGCAACCGGACGGGCCGGCGATCTGCCCCGGCGACAGCGGCGGGCCGCTCGTCGAGGTTGCGGACGGGCGCGCGGTCGTCGTCGGAGTGACGAGTTTCAGTGGCGAGGTGACCGATCAGATGTGCGCGGCCGGCACCGCAGCGGCGTTCGCCAATGTGGCGGGGCTGCGGGACTGGATCACACAGCCCCACCCCGTCTTCGAGCCGTCGCCCGCCGAGGACGTCACGGTGACCGGGAAGCTCGCCGTGGGCTCGACCATCACCTGCGCGGCACCGAGATGGGAGGGCGGCAAGCCCGCGGCGCTCGAGTACAGCTGGTCGCGTGGCGAGATCGACACGACCACGCCCAAGGAGGCATGGAACACGCCCACCGGATTCCTCTTCTTCGTCCCGATCGACGGCCAGACCGCTCCGACGCTGACCGTGCCCGCTGATCTGTCCGGACGCGATGTCCTCTGTTCGATCAAGGCCGGTAACGCAGGGGGTTCGGTCTCGTACTACTCGGACAGCGTGACGATTCCCGAACACTCCTAGTGCCGAGGAAACGGCCGTCCGCCCGGTAACTGCGGAGCCGGCACGCCGGTTTCGCAGTGACTCGCGACGCGTTCGGCCAGGTCATGTGCCATCGGCGCGGTGCGCGATCTACGTTGGTCGGATGAACAAAACCCAACTCGTGGATGTACTCGCGGAACGGCTCGGGGATCGGCGCACCGCGGCGGGTGCGGTCGACGGCCTACTCGAGACCATTGTGGACGCCGTCCGGTCAGGTGACTCGGTCTCGCTCACCGGGTTCGGTGTGTTCACCAGCCGCGCCCGGGCCGCCCGCGTCGCCCGTAACCCGCGCACCGGCGAGACCGTGGACGTCCCGGCCACCACGGTGCCGGCGTTCCGTCCGGGCACGGCGTTCCGCACGGCCGTCAGCGGCGTCGAGCCGCCGACGGCCCCGCGCACCGCAGCGGCGGCCCTGACACCCGCGGTCGTCGTGACCGAGCAGGTCGACGCCCTGGAGAAGCCCGCGAAGGCGAAGCGGGACGACCGGGCCGCTGACAAGGCCGACAAGATCGACAAGGCGGCGAAGGCGGGAAAGAAGGCGGCGAAGGCGAAGGACGGCAAGCCCCGCAAAGGCAAGAAGAAGTAGGCCGGCCGCGTCGCGGGCCCACCGCGTGCGTGGTCAGCCGGTGGGGCGCGGGTAGTAGTCGGCGGTGCACAGCTCGGCGTCCCTGCAGAACGTCAGCGCCCAGGTGCTGCCCTTCTTGGCCGGGACATCCTCAGGGTCCACGGACACGGCCGAGCCGGTGGCGAGTGCCGCCACGATGTCGGGGATCACGCCACCCTGGCTGCACACGACCGTGACGCCGGGCTCCTTGGCCAGCTCCCGGAATCGGGCGAGCCCGGCGGCGATGTCACGGTAGAAGGCGTGCTCGCCGAGCAGCGGCTCGTCGAGCACGGGAACCCCGAGCGTCTCGGCGAGCGGTGCCACCGAGTCCCAGCAGCGCACCAGGGGCGCGCTGGAGACGCGCTCCGGTCCGAACAGCGCCAGCAGCCCGGTCAGCCGACGGACCTGCTCCCGGCCTGATCCCGACAGCGGCCGCAGGTCGTCGTCGCCGTCCCAGTCGCCACGGCTGCCGGCCTTGGCGTGCCGCACCAGCAGCACCATCGAGCTGGGGACGCCCACCTCCACGAACCGCTGCAGCACCTCGAGGTCGTGCCGGTAGGACAGCATGTCGGCAGCGCGTTGGATGTTGACCCACCGCAGCTCGTCGGTCTCCTCGCCCGGCACGAACTCGCCGCCGAGGGCCTCCGCGCCCCAGTACCGCACCAGCTTCTGGCCCTCGGCCACGGGATAGTGCACGTCGCCGAGTGCCGGCCCGAGACAGACGCGCTGTCCCGTCTCCTCGGCCACCTCCCGGACGGCGGCGAACGGCATGGTCTCGCCTGCGTCGAGCTTGCCCTTCGGGAACGACCAGTCGTCGTAGCGCGGCCGGTGCACGAGCCCCAGCTCGGGGCCGCGGGTGCCGGGTCGCCACAGCACCGTTCCCGCGGCCAGCACGTCAGCGTTGTTCGTCTCTGTGGTGGCCTGCGGAGGGCCGGACCGGAAAACGCCGTTCATCGCTCGCCCTCGCTGCGCTCGGCCGGCCCATCAGGAGACGTCACCGTGCGAAGGCGCTGTGACACCGATTCGCTCGCAAGCTCGCTCATTCGTCGTCGGCCGCGGCGCCTGCGCCGGCGTGTAGCAGCATCATCTCCGCCTGGTGGTCGCGCACCGGTGACACCCCGGATTCCGGCGGCGGCGACGGCTCCCACGACCCGTCGGCGTGCAGCGTCCAGCACCGGGTGGCCGGGTCGAGGCAGGAGTCGAGCATCAGGCCGAGCTTGCTCGCCAACCTCGGGTCGGCCACCCGCAACAGCACTTCGACCCGGCGGTCGAGGTTGCGGTGCATCATGTCGGCGCTGCCGATCCAGTACTCGTCGGCCGCCCCGAAGTGGAACACCCGCGAGTGCTCCAGGAACCGGCCCAGGATCGACCGGACGTGGATGTTCTCCGACAGCCCAGGGCGATCCGGCCGGATCGCGCAGATGCCGCGCACCACCACGTCCACCGGAACGCCGGCCAGGGACGCGCGGTAGAGCGCGTCGATCACCTGCTCGTCGACGAGCGAGTTGACCTTGATCCGGATCCGGGCGGCGGGGTTGCCCTCGCGGTGGGCCTCGATCTCGTCCTCGATCCGGCGGACGATGCCGCGGCGAACGCCGTAGGGCGCCACCAGCAGGCTCCGGTAGGACGTCTGGTGGGAGTAGCCGGTGAGCGAGTTGAACAGGTCGGTGAGGTCGGCACCGATCGTCGGGTCGGCCGTGAGCACGCCCAGGTCCTCGTAGAGCCGGGCGGTCTTCGGGTTGTAGTTGCCGGTGCCGATGTGGCAGTAGCGCCGGATCGTCGACCCCTCCTGCCGCACCACGAGCGAGGTCTTGCAGTGCGTCTTCAGACCGACGAGCCCGTAGACGACGTGCACGCCCGCCTTCTCCAGCTCGCGTGCCCAGCGGATGTTGGCCTGCTCGTCGAACCGCGCCTTGATCTCCACCAGCGCGACCACCTGCTTGCCGGCCGCGGCGGCGTCGATCAGGGCGTCGACGATCGGGGAGTCGCCGGAGGTGCGGTAGAGGGTCTGCTTGATGGCGAGGACGTTCGGGTCGGACGCGGCCTGCTCGATGAACCGCTGCACGCTCGTGGAGAACGAGTCATAGGGGTGGTGGACCAGCACGTCGCCCTCGCGCAGGGTCGCGAACACGCTGCGTGGGGTCTCCCGGTCGGCGAAGGCCGGGTGTGTCGCCGGGACAAAAGGGTCGTCCTTCAAATCCGGGCGGTCGACCCCGTGCACGGCCCACAGCGAGGTGAGGTCGAGCAGCCCGGGCACGGTGACGACGTCGGCGGGGTCGACGTCCAGCTCGCGCAGCAGCAGCTCCAGCACGTGCTCGCTCATCGTGTCGGTGACCTCGAGGCGCACCGGCGGCCCGAACCTGCGCCTGGCGAGCTCGCGCTCCAGTGACTGCAGGAGGTCCTCGTCGCGGTCCTCCTCGACCTCCACGTCGGCGTTGCGGGTGACGCGGAAGGCGTGGACCTCGGCGAGCTCCATGCCCGTGAACAGCTCACCGAGGTGGGCGGAGATGAGGTCCTCGAGCGGAAGGAACGTGATCGTGTCGTCGTCGGTGCGCACCCGCACCAGCCGCGGCACGTTGTTGGGCACCTTGACCCGCGCGAACCGCTCGGTGCGGCCCTCGGGGTCGCGCACGGTGACGGCGAGGTTCAGCGACAGCCCGGAGATGTAGGGGAACGGGTGGGCCGGGTCGACGGCCAGCGGGGTGAGCACCGGGAACACCTGGGCCGAGAAGTATGCAGAGAGCCTGATCCGCTGGTCGTCGGTCAGGTCGCCCCAGCGCAGGATGCGGATGCCCTCGGCCGCCAGTTCGGGGCGCACCTGGTCGAGGAAGACGCGTGCGTGCGCCTCGGCGATCGCCTGCGTGCGGGCCGCGATCCTCGCGAGCTGCTCACGGGGGGAGAGCCCGTCGGCGCTGCGGACGGCGAGCCCGGTCTCGTCGCGGCGCTTCAGTCCGGCCACCCGGACCATGTAGAACTCGTCGAGGTTGGACGCGAAGATCGCGAGGAACTTGGCCCGCTCCAGCAGCGGCTGGCTGGGGTCCTCGGCGAGGGCGAGCACCCTGGCGTTGAAGTCCAGCCATGACAGCTCGCGGTTGAGGTAGCGGTCCTCGGGCAGGCTGGACGACGGGGCGATGGTGCGCGCAGGTGGACTCACCGGCACGGCGGCCGCTGTGCCGGTGACGGCCGGGACCGTGGCGGGGGCCGCAGGGCCAGGCCGCCGGTCGCTCCTACCCCGCGAGTCCGTGTCCGGTTCCTCCTGGCGGACGGGCACCGTAGTGCTGCTCACGGGGCGGCTCGCCGCATGCACCCGACGGGTCGACGGCCGCGGGGACCGTCGCCCGCGCGTTCCCTGCCGGGCGGGCATCTGGTCCTCGGGGCCGGGTTCCGGGACAGAACTGCTCACGTCGTCACCCACGATGGTGATTCTGGCCCACCCGGCGACTGTCTGCGGATCCCGTCGAGAGTCGAGCGGGTGAACTGCGCCGCAGGAAGCAGCCGATACGCGAGCTAACGGCGGATCCGAGCAGCTCCGATCGGGGCCCGCGTCAGTGGTGCGGACTGGGGGCGAGGACGCTCGATGTGTGCTCACCCAGTCCGAGGTCCATGGCTTCGCGCAGGTCGTCGCCCGTGTCGACGTCTCGCCGCAGGCCCGGCCATTCGCCGTGCAGCGGCTGGGCGCCGGACTCGCGATGACGCAGGGCGGAGCCCACGCCGAACATCGGATCGAGCCCCATGCCCGGCGCGGCGAGCAGGAAGGTCGTGCCTGTGCCCTCCGCGTCGGCGCAGAAGGCGCGGCCCGCCCGGCCCGAGGCGAAGAGCTGTGCCGCCGCGGTGATCGCGTCGTCCAGCTCGGCGGGGCGAAGCGCCGGCAGGTCGGCCTGCAGCGCCCCGACCGCCGCTGCGGGGTCGTGCTCACGCAGAAGCGCTGCGCCGCCCGCGTAGGCGGCGTTGAGGCCCGGCACGGGGCCGTCCGGAACGACCTCGACGCCCACGGCGCAGAGCTCGGCGGCGACCACCGGGTCGGAGCTGATCACGAGGAGGCGCCGCACCATGGTCGAAGCGCGCACCGCGGCCACCGTGTCATGCGCCAGCGCCAACGCCAGGCGTGCGTGGGCGTCGGCGTCGCCGATGCCCTGGTCGGCGGCGCCGCGCAGCCGGGACTTGGCCACGCCCAGCTGCTTGACCGGGACCACCAGGTCCACGGTCGACATCTTCGAGCCCACCCCTCCATCGTGCACCGAACCCGGAGGTGGACCCCGAGCGCCCGGCCAGGAAGACTCTGCGCGTCAGGCCGGGATCGGAGGTTCGTGCGTGAGGCGTGAGAAGGGCGGCTTCTGGATCGCGTTCTGTGCGGTGTTCTTCTATCCCATGGGTTGGCTGCTGGGCCGCTCCCGGTTCGACGGCAAGGAAAACATCCCCTCGACCGGTGGCGCCCTCCTCGTGGCCAACCACATCTCCCACCTCGACCCGATCTTCAGCGGCCTCGTGGTGCACCGGGCCCGGCGAGTGCCCCGGTTCCTGGCCAAGAACAGCCTGTGGAGCAAGCCGGTGCTCGGCTGGGCCATGCGCGGCAGCGGCCAGATCCCCGTCTACCGGGAGTCCGCCGATGCGCAGCACAGCCTGCGGGAGGGCACTCGGGCGCTGAGCGAGGGCAAGGTCGTGGTGATATACCCGGAGGGGACGATCACCCGCGACCCGGAGGGATGGCCGATGCTCGCGCGCACCGGCGTCGCCCGGCTGGCGCTGTCGGCCGACGTTCCTGTCGTTCCGTTCGTCCACTGGGGCACGCGGGACGTCTACGACGGCTACAAGCGGAAGTTCCGGCCGTTGCCCCGCAAACCGATCATCGTGCGCTGCGGCGAACCCATCGACCTGACGGCGTACCGCGGGCGTCCGCTCGATGCCGCGCTCCTGCGTGAGGTCACCGACGTGATCATGTGCCGGGTCAAGGAGCTGCTCGCCGAGGTTCGCCAGGAGGAGGCCCCCGTGCAGTTCTTCCGCCGCGGAGCGGATTCGTGAGCGGTGGCCGGGAGGTCCGCCGCGTCGCCGTCCTCGGGGCGGGGTCGTGGGGCACGGCCTTCGCGAAGGTCATGGCCGACGCCGGACGCGAGGTGCGGTTGTGGGCCCGCCGTCCCGAGGTGGCCGCGGCCGTCAACGAGCGACGCAGCAACCCGGACTATCTGGCGGGCATCGTCCTGCCTGCGCTGCTGACGGCCACCACCGACGCGGCGATCGCGCTCGACAAGGCCGATGCGGTGGTGTTCGCGGTGCCGTCGCAGACCCTGCGGGAGAACCTCGTCCTCTGGCGGGATCTGCTGCCCCCCGACAGCACGCTGGTGAGCCTCGCGAAGGGCGTGGAGCTCGGCACGCTGCTGCGGATGAGCGAGGTGATCTGCGAGGTCGCGAGGGTCCCCGCCCAACGGGTGGCCGTCGTGTCCGGCCCCAACCTGGTGCGCGAGATCGCGGCGGAGGAGCCCACCGCCACCGTGATCGCCTGCTCCGACCACGACCGCGCGGTGGCCCTGCAGCAGGCATGCACCACCGGCTACTTCCGTTCCTACACCAACACCGATGTCATCGGCTGCGAGCTGGGTGGCGCGGGCAAGAACGTCATCGCGCTCGCCTGCGGCATCGCCACCGGAATGGGGTTCGGCGACAACACCACTGCCTCGCTGATCACCCGCGGACTCGCGGAGATCGCGCGGCTGGGGGTGGCGCTCGGGGCGGACCCCCTGACGTTCGCCGGGCTCGCCGGGCTCGGCGACCTGGTTGCCACGTGCTCGTCGCCGCTGTCCCGCAACCGCACGTTCGGCGAGCACCTGGGCCGCGGGGAGTCCCTGGCGAAGGCGGAGGCCGCCAACCACGGGCAGGTGGCCGAGGGCGTGAAGTCGTGCCTGTCGATCTGCCAGCTCGCGGCCCGGCACGGGGTGGAGGTCCCGATCGCCGACGCCGTGCGGCGCGTCTGCCACGAGGGGCTCTCCGCCGCGGAGATGGGCAAGGAACTGATCAGCCGGGCTCCGCGCCCCGAATGACCCGCGTCGTAGTGTGAGGGCGTGACGGGGGACGGGACGCGCTGCGTGCACGGTGGCCACGGAGCAGGCGTCCTCGGAGAAGCCCTGCACCCCGGCCCCGTGCTGTCGTCGGCGTTCCACCTCGGCGGTCCCGGGGACCCGACACCCACGGACTTCTACGGCCGCGCGGACAACCCCACCTGGCGTGTGCTCGAGGCCGCCATAGGCGATCTCGACGGCGGCGAGTGCGTCGTGTTCGCCTCGGGGATGGCCGCGATCGCGGCGGTGCTGCGGCTGGCGGGCCGCGACGGTGCGCTGGTCCTGCCCTCCGACGGGTACTACCTGGCCCGTGCGCTCGCCCATGACGAGCTGGGCCCCTTCGGCGTCGAGGTGCGGGAGGTGCCGACCGCGGGTGAGTGGCCGGCCAAGGTGCTCGACGGCGCCGCGCTCGTGCTGCTGGAGACGCCCTCCAACCCCGGCCTGGACGTGGCCGACATCGCAGCCGCCGCAGCCGCTGCCCACGCCGCAGGGGCGCTCCTGGCCGTCGACAACACCACGGCGACGCCGCTGGGACAGCAGCCGCTGGCCCTCGGCGCCGACTTCGCGGTGGCCAGCGATACCAAGGCGCTCGCGGGGCACGGGGACGTCGTTCTCGGGCACGTCAGCGTCCGCGACGGGGCACTGGCTGCCCGGCTGCGCGAGGCGCGTTCCCGCGGCGGCGCCGTGCCCGGGCCGATGGAGGCCTGGCTCGCCCACCGCGGGCTCGGCACCCTCGACCTGCGTCTCGCTCGTCAGGCCGCCAACGCGGCCGCCGTGGCAGCCGCGGTCGCCGAACACCCGATGGTGTCGGACGTCCGGTGGCCGGGACTGCCGCATGATCCCGCCCACGCCGTGGCGGCCCGGCAGATGCGGCGCTGGAACGGAGTGCTGCGTTTCACCCTCCCCGATGAGCACGCGGTCGGGCAGTTCCTGGCCGCGTCCCGGCTCGTCACGTCGGCCACCAGCTTCGGTGGCCTGCGCAGCAGCGCCGATCGCAGACAACGCTGGGGCGACGACGTGGCGCCGGGGCTGGTGCGGTTCTCGGCGGGCTGTGAGGACGAACACGATCTTGTCGCGGACGTCCGAGCCGCGTTGGCTGCCATCACCGGGTGAGAGTTGCCACTCAACCAAACGTGATTCGGACCCATATCACACGTGCGTCGCCCCCTCCCGCTATGGTCTGATCTGCGAGGGAGGTGGTCGCGTGAAGCATCGACAACCCGACCCCATCAGTGCCGACCCCGAGCCAGGGGAGGCGCTGGGGATCACGCCGCACCCGAGCGTGGTCCCGACGGGGTCCCGGGTCCTGCTTCTCAATGCGACGTTCGAGCCGCTCGCCGTAGTCACGGCGAAGCGTGCCGTCGTCCTGATGCTCACCGGCAAGGCCGAATGCGTCGAGGCCGCACTCGACGAGGTCTTCCACTCGGAGAACCTCACGGTTCCCGCGCCGTCGGTGATGCGCCTTTCCCGTTACGTGCGAGTGCCCTACCGCCGCGCCGTCCCGATGACGAGGGCGGGTGTCCTGCGCCGCGACAGCCGCCGCTGCGGCTACTGCGGCAAGCGCGCCGACACGATCGACCACATCGTTCCCCGCAGCCGCGGCGGCACCCACTCCTGGGAGAACTGCGTCGCCGCCTGCCGCACCTGCAACTCCCGCAAGGCCGACAGGATGCTGGCCGAGCTCGGCTGGAGCCTCGAGTTCGTTCCTCGGGCCCCCGACCGCGCGGCCGGGGGCATCCTCGTGCTGGCCGTGGAGCCGCTCCCCGCGTGGGAGCCGTGGCTCGGTGTCGCCGCGTAGATCCCGAAACACGACAAACCACCCGCTAACGTCAACTGCCGTTCTTGCGAGCCCACTCTCGACATAGACCTGGAAGCGTTCGGGGGGGCTTGTGTCGATGTCGCCATCTGTTCCCGTGCTCGTCGTAGGACCGCACGACCTGGTCACGACCTCAGTGGTCATCGCGTTGCAGGCCAACGGGTTTGCCGCGGAGGAGCGCGAGATCAACGGGGGTTGTGCGTTTCCCAGAGTGGACAGAGCACGGGGCGTGGTCGTGGTGAACCTCGATCTCCCTGAGGGCGTCGGCCTGGTCGCCAAGGCCGTGACGTCGGGCTGGCCGACGCTGGTCGTCGGTCAGCAGGCCGACCGGGCGCGCACGGCCGCGGCCGTGGCCGCGGGTGCCGCGGCGTACGTCCCGCGCAGCTGTCCGCTCGACGTGCTGGTCCGCACGGTCCTGCACATGAGCGTCGGCCGGCCGGTGATGATGGCCAAGGAACGCATGGCCTGGCTCGAGCTGCACCGCGTGGCACGGGCGGAGGTCAACACGCGCAGGCGCCGCCTCGACCTGCTCACCGACCGCGAGTTCGAGGTGCTGCGCCGGCTGGAGCGCGGCCAGAAGGCTGCCGACATCGCCGTGGACGCCGTGCTGGCGATGAGCACGGTGCGCACGCACATCCGGTCCATCCTCGTGAAGCTCGAGGTCAACTCCCAGCAGCACGCGATCGCGATCTACCGCGAGACGAGGCGGCAGGGCGAGTAGCCGGCCCCGGGTACGTCGTGCCCGGAACTTCGTGCGGCCTCCGTTCGTGATCCGGATGTGAGGGGAGAAATCGGGCGCACGCGAGGCGTGCAGCAGCGGGCCGTGCTCGACGAGCTGGGGGCGACGGCTTCCGCATGACCGTCCAACCCGGCGCCGTCCGATCTCTCGTACCCGCAGCCCACACGTCTTCGCCGGCGGAGCCATCGGTGGGGATCTCCCGGTGGCTGTCGCCGCTGCTCGCCTTCGCGGCTGTCGCTTTGCTCCCGGTGGCCGCGGCGACCACCGATCTGGCAGCGCTCGACGGCTGGGGGCTGGCTCGGGTGCTCGGGCCTGCCGCCTGGGCTTCCTTGTCGTGCGCGGTGGGCGCCTGCGTGGTCGAGCTGCGATCGCCACGCCCGCGGATCCCGATGCTCGGTGGAGCCACCGCCGTCCTCATCCTCTGCTCGTTCGGCATGCCGTCGGTGGTGGAGCCGGCGGCCCGGTTCACCACGGCGTGGCTGATCGCCGGGTTCACCAACGCGATCGCGGGCGATGGCCAGGTGCCGATCGGTGTCGACGCCCGGTTCTACTGGCCGGCGTTCTTCGCGCAGTGGGCGTTCTTCCAGGACGCCGGGGGTGTCAACCGGCTCGACCTGGTGCTGCGGTGGTTCCCACCGGTGATCGTCGGTGTCTGGGCGATCGGTGTGTACGCATTGGCCCGTTCGATGTTGGGGGGCACCCGGGCACCCTGGGTGGCCGCCTGGCTCTTCCTCGGCTTGAACTGGATCGAGCAGGACTACTTCTCGCCGCAGGCCATCGGCATCGTGTTGATGCTGACCGTGCTGGCGTTCGCGCTCGGCCCGCTGGCCACCCGTCGCACCGACTCGGCCGGAGTGCCGGGCTGGCCATCCCCGCATCCCGACGCGCCGCGGCTGCCGCTGTGGCGCAGGTGGTTGGTCGCGGCGAGGACACAGCCGAACCGGCCGGGTCTGCCGCCCCGCCAGCTGCTGCTGATCTACTTCTGCGCCGCGCTGTGCTTGATCGCGATCGCACCCGAGCACCAGCTCACACCGTTCGCGATCATCGGTCAGCTGGTTCTGCTCGCGGTGGTCGGCCGGTTCAGGGGCCGTGGCCTCGTGCTCGTCGCGATCCTCGCGGTGGCCGTGTACGTCATGATCGCGGGCCGGGAGTTCTGGCTCACCCAGCTGAGCCTCATCACGGGCGCGGGGGAGGAGGGCAACGCGCTGGAGGTGGGTGTCGCAGGCCGGCTGGAGGGCGACTTCGGTCAGGTCGCGGTGAAGGTCCTGCGCATCGTCGTCCCGGTCGCCACGTGGCTGCTCGCGATCATCGGGGCCTGGGTGTACTGGCGGCGCAGGCGCGACCTGGTGCCGATCGCGCTCGCCGCGGTGCCCATGGGCATGGCGGCCGTACAGAGCTACGGCGGTGAGCTGTTCCTGCGCATCGTGCTGTACGGCCTGCCGATCCTCGCGATCCTCGGCGTCGACGCACTGCGGGCGCTCGTGCGCCGGTGGCGCGGCATGGAGTACGTCCTCGCCGCCGGGATGCTGCTGCTGTTCGGGTCGATCATCCTGATCCGCGGCGGCAACGAGGCCTACATGATCGTCTACCCGGACGAGGTGGACATGGTGCGCGAGGTGTATGCCACCACTCCGCCCGGCCTGGAGGTCATGCCGCTGATCAACGTCGGCCCGTACGCCGTGGAGGGCATCGACACCCACAGCCGCGGCACGGTGATCGAGGGATGCACCCAGCTGGCCGACGACCCTATCCGCTGCATCAACGCCGAGTACCCCGACGTCCTGCTCACCTTCGACGCCGTTGAGGCCCAGGGCCGTTTCCTCGACCTGAAGCCGCCGGGTTGGTCGCTGCAGGTGGTGCAGGAGCTCGTGGCTTCAGGCCGCTACGTCATCACATATCAGAACGGATTCGACGTGGTGTTGCGCAAGACCGTGCCTCCCCCGCCGGCATGAACGACGTGGGCGAGCCGCTATGTGGTGCTCTCGAGCGTGTAGCGCACGGTCTGGACGCGGATGCCGTCGTCGTCGAAGACGAACGTGTCGACGCCGTCCAGGGCCTGCTGAGATGCGGACACCGCGCTCCACGTGATGAACAGGACGTTCTTCTCGAAGATCTGGGTCGGCACGTCCCACTTCGCTTCCGGGAGGTCGGCGAGGAGCTCGGTGAAGGCCTCGCGGACGCCGGCCTTGCCGTGCCGGACCCCGCGCGGCGTGATGAACACCGCATCGTCGGTGTAGTCGGCGACGATCCCGTCGACGTCGCCGGCGATCAACGCACCGGCGTGGTGCTCGAAGATCTGCTGCGGAGTTCTCGCCATCGCTGCCCCCTCGGTGCTACCAGGTCGATTCAGCGTGTCCTGCCTGCACACCGGTGTCCAGAGGGCGGGCCGACGGCTGAGGGACAGGACAGCCGCCCTGACGATACTGATCTCGAGATGACCCGAAAGTGAACGGGGTGCTTCGCTCCGTGCTCGCCCCGTGGCGGGATGATCGAGCCATCACCGCACGCGCCGCCGTAGCCGCGGGCCTCGTTGAGCCGCCGAGCGAGCCGGGCATGCACACGGGGCCGGCTGGTGCAGAACTTCAGCGACCGCTGGTGCCATCGCAGGCCCAGACCGCGGTCGGACCCCCTTCGGAGATTCCGCGTGTATTTCAGTACCCCCACAGCTCTGGCCGATCATCCACTCGCCGTCGTCGACGTGCAGGGCAACGGGCAGCAGCCGCCGGAGATCGTCGACATCGCCGTGCTGCCCATCGAGCCCGCCGCGGACGTACGGCAGGCGAGCATGCGTGTCTGGCTCGTCCGCCCGGACCGTCCGATCACGCCCGACGTCACCGACGGCGTCCACGGCATCCGCAACACCGACGTCCTCGCCTGCCCGAGTTGGGCACGGGTGGCCGAAGAGGTGTACGCCGCGATCAAAGGGCGGGTGCTCGTGGCGCACAACGCGGCCGTCGAGCTACGGGTGATCGCCAACCACCTGCCGCAGTGGCGCCCCTCGCTCGTCCTCGACACGGCGCGCCTCGCGAGGGCGGTCTGGCCGGGGCTGCCCGGCGGCTACGGCTTGAGCCGCCTCGCCACCTACGCCGGGCTTCATCCGCCGCACATCCAGCCAGGGGAGCGACGCCACCGGGCCGGCTATGAGACATGGATGACCGGGCAGTTGCTGTTCGCTCTGGTTCAGAGCAGCGGTCTCACGTGGGAACAGGTCGTCGAGGCGGGCAGTGTCGCGGATCTCTCGACGTGACAACTACTCACCGTGGTAACGGATGCACACTGCAGAATGAATAACTCTTTGATCGACGTCGAGCATCGAGGAGAGCAGTGGATATCCAGCAGATCGACAAGCAAGCCACATGGCCAATGCGAAGCACCCGTCGGGGCGGTGCAGCCTTCCGGTATGTCCTCACCGAGGCGCTACGCATCGATGCCTGAGGAGCAGGAGGCCCAGGCGAGGATTCATCTCACGGAGTCCGACGCGCATGCGCTGAGCGCGTGGCTCAACCGGGCCGGGCACTTCCGTGGCCTGGTCGACGTCAGCTCGTGCGTACCGGGCCGGGGCGGGTCGACGTGCATGGTCGACGTGGTGATCGTCCTGGTCGGCAGCCGCATGCTGGCTCTGCTGGTCAGCAAGATCTACGACTGGATCACGGTGCAGCGCGGCGCGACGAGCGTGACGGCGACGTACACGAGTCCTGGCGGCAGACCGCTGGAGATCGAGGTCGATCGCTCCGACGACCGCTCCCAGCTGATCGACCGGGTGCGCAGGCTCGCCGAGTCGGGCGAGGCCCGTGCCTGACCTCACCACCCGATCGAGTGAGGAACCCGGGAGTCCATCCGTCCGTTTTCCGGGGGCCGGCGTCGAGAGGGATCGTCACTTATGGGCATGAAAAGCACATTGCGCGTCGCGGCAGCGGCCGTCCTGGCCGGATCCGCGGCGAGCGTGGTTCTTCCCGATTGGATTCGGCGTGACCGCCGATTCCCATTCGTGGCCATCGTCGCTTTTCGCCCGCAGTTCGCGGTTTCGGCGCTGGCCGCCGCTGCACTGCTTGCGAGGGGTTCGCGCACCCGTCCGGCGGCAGCGGCCGTCGGGGCGGTCGCCGTGGCGGGCCTCGGCGCGGTCGCCGCTCGGGCGATCCGGCTCCCGATGCCTGAGGCTGCTCCGGACGACCTCTCCATCCTGACGTTCAACGTGCTCAACGGGCGGGCCGACACCGGGGAGCTCGCCACTCTGATCGCCCGGGAGACGCCGCACTTCGTCGTGCTCCCTGAAGCGGGCGCCGACTTCCGCGACAAGCTGATGCCGCTGGTGGAGACGCTGGGCTACCGGTCCTGGGTCTCGACGGCACCTGGTGTCAAGGACGGCCAGGGCGTCACGCTGCTGGCGTCGTCCGGGGCAGGGGACGTTCAGGTCCGCTCGGGCACCGGGATGCGGTTACGGCACCTGGAGGCCGGCGGCGGGATCCTCGGCAGGCGAAGCCTCTTCGCGATACACACCGCGGCACCCGTGGACCCCAGGCGGACGGCCCAGTGGCTGCGCGACCTCGCGCTGGTCGATCAGTGGTGTCACGGTCCCGTGGCGCCGATCGTCGTCGGCGACTTCAACGCCACGCTCGACCACTCGGCGTTCCGCGCCGCGCTCGGGGGATGTCGCAGTGCGGCCATCGGCACCGGGAAGGGACTGGTCGGCACCTACCCGTCGTCGGCCGCACCATGGGCCGGCATCCAGATCGACCATGTGCTGGTGCCGACCGGCACGGTGACCACCGGGTTCGAGGTGGTCGACGTCGAGGGCACCGACCACCGTGGCGTTCTCGCGCGCGTCCGCGTGCCCCGGTGAGGAGCAGGCCCCGATCCCTCTCGGGGAGCCGGGCCGACCACGCACGGCAGAGCTCAGACGCGGCGGCGGAACACCGGCTTCACCGGCCTGCCGCCCATCCACGGTGTCGCCCGCGTCGAGCGCTTTGCGGTAGACGGCGCACGCCTCGGACACCACCTCGACGGTGCGGTCGATGTCGTCCTCGGTGAGCGCGCTGCTGACCACGAAGGACGGTCCGATCACGCCACCGGCGATGAGCTGACGCAGAAACAGCGTGCGGTAGGGCTGCGACGGTTTCAGCTCCTCGTCGAGCGTGGCGAACACGAGGTTGCTCGCCCGCCCCCGGACGAGGACGTGGTCGGCCACGCCCATCCCGGCCGCTGCCGCGGTGACGCCGGCGGCCAGCCGTTGCCCGAGGCTGTGCAGCCGGGCCGCGATCCCCTCCTCGGTATAGGTGTCCATCACCGCCATCGCGGCGGCGAGCGAGTGCGTCTCGGCGCCGTGGGTGGTGGAGAGGAGGAAGACCCGGTCGCGATCGTGGCGAAGCCCGCCCCACTCCATCACGTCACGGCGTCCGGCCAGGGCCGACACGGCGAAGCCGTTGCCCAGCGCCTTGCCGAACGTCGACAGGTCGGGCACCACGCCGTACACGCCCTGAGCCCCCGCCTCCGACCAGCGGAAGCCGGTGATCATCTCGTCGAAGACCAGCAGGGCGCCGTACTTGTCGGCGAGCGCCCGCATGCCCTGCAGGTAGCCGTGAGGGGGCTCCTGCTGGGCCGCGGCCTCGAGGATCAGGCATGCGATCTCGCCCTCGTGCTGCTCGAGCAGCTCCGCGGTGGCGTCGAGGTCGCCGTAGGGGAAGGTCAGGGTGAGCTGCTCGGGGATCCCCGCGGACATCGGTGTGGTGCCGATGAACCAGTCGTCGGTGGAGAAGAACGGCTGGTCACGACACATGGCCACGTGGGAGCGCCCGGTGGCCGCCCGCGCCAGGCGCACGGCGGCCGTGGTGGCGTCCGAGCCGTTCTTGGCGAACTTCACCATCTCTGCGGTGGGGACGGTGGCGAGGAAGCGTTCCGCCGCCTCCAGCTCGACGACACTCGGCCGCACGAAGTTGCTGCCCCGATCGAGCTCCCGGCGCACCGCCTCGACCACGCGCGGGTGGGCGTGCCCGAGGCTGACCGAGCGGAGTCCTGACCCGTACTCGATGTACTCGTTGCCGTCGACGTCCCAGACGTGGCTACCGCGACCGTGGGAGATGATCGGGGCGAGGTCCTCGGGGTACTGGTCGTCGCCCTTCGCGTAGGTGTGCGCACCCCCGGGGACCAGCGTGTGGAGGAGCACGTTGATGTGGTCGGACACCGGGAGTGGCGATTCGGCGATCCCGGCAACCGGAACTGCTCGCAACAAGGACCTCCTACACGCCCTGGTCCCCGGGACGGCCCGACATATGGGACCAACATGACGATTCGACGGAGCGGAAACGGTACAGGCCCGCCGGCCGCCCTGCGCCGGGCCGGTAAGGCGAGGCCCGGTAGCGTCGTCCTCCGGTTCGTGATCTCGAGGTGGTTCACAACTCATGAAGGCTGTGCAGGACGCGCACCTCTGCCGGTTCTGCCGCTCCGCCAGCGGCACTCTCGTGATGGATCTCGGAGAACAGCCGCCGAGTGAGCTGTTCCCACCCCTCGACGCGCCGGGGCCCGACCCCGTCTTCCCGTTGCGACTGTGGATGTGCGGCGAGTGCGGGCTCGCCCAGCTGGCCGACGACATGGACGTGCCGGAGAACCCACAGGGCGTCCAGCCCGAGGCGCTCACCCGGCAGGCCGCCGCCGCCGTGGCCCAGCTCGCGTCGGCCCGGGTGCTGCCCGCGGGCGGCACGGTCGCCGAGTTCCCCAGCCCGCACGGGGGCAGCTGGCTGCCGCTGCTCGCAGAGCACGGGCTCGTGCCGGCCGCAGCGGCGGAGCCTGCCGACGTGGTGGTCGACTGCTCCTTCGGCCTGATGCACGCCCACGACCAGGCGGCTGCGCTGGCCGAGCGGGCTGCGGCGGTGGCGCAGGGTGGCCTGCTCCTCGTCCAGTTCCAGTCGCTCGCGTCGATCGTGGAGCAGCGGGAGTGGAACGCCGTCCGGCACGGGCACTTCGCCTACTTCTCGGTGCCGGTGATGCGCACGATGATGGCCGAGGTGGGGCTCGCGGCCTTCGCCGCGTTCTGGTTCCCGCTGTACGGCGGCACGGTGCTCGTGGCGGGCCGGGCCGGTGCCGAGCCGGAGGAGTCGCTCGAGACGCTCACGAAGCAGGAGATCGCCGCCGGCGTGCTCGACCCGGCCACGGTGGCCGCTCTCGACGGCGTGGTCCGGACCGGCGGCTCCCGGCTCAACGACTGGCTCCTGGCCGAGCAGCGCAGCGGCCGCCGCGTCTACGGGTACCCCGCGGCATCGCGGGCGGTGCCGCTGCTGCACCGCGCGGGCGTACGTCGTGAGCTGCTCGCGGGAGTCGCCGACGCCTCGGCGGCGAAGCAGGGCAGCCGCATCCCCGGTTCGGACATCCCGGTGATCGGCCCGGGCGACCTGGTGGACGCCGCACCTGACTCCGTCCTGCTGTTCGTGCCCGACCTCCTCGACGAGGTCACGAAGGCGATGCCGGGAATCGAGGCGGCCGGTGGCCGGTGGGTGAGGGCCGACGAGGTCCTTGCGCCCGATCGCCGGCCCAGCTGAGCCGGGCCGCGCCATGATCTCTGACGGGAAGACCCAGCCGCACGACCTCACTGCGCTGGAGCAGGCTGCGGCATTGCGCCGGGGCGAGCTGTCCGCGGTGGAGCTGGTGGAGCACTACCTCCGGCGCATCGAGTCGCTCGACCACCTGCTCGGTGCCTTCGTCACGCTCACCCCGGACGCCGCGCTCGCGCAGGCGGCAGCGGCAGACCGCGCGCTGCGGGACGGCGACGAGCGTCCGCTGCTCGGCGTCCCCACCGCGATCAAGGATCTCGCGATGACAGCTGGGGTCCGCACCACGTTCGGGTCCCCGGTGTACGGCGACTACGTCCCGGACGTCGACGACGACTCGGCCCGGCTGTTGCGGGCCGCGGGCACGATCAGCCTGGGCAAGACGTCGACGCCGGAGTTCGGACTGCCGCCCTACACCGAACCGGCGGGCCGCCCGCCCGCCGTCACACCGTGGGACACCGGCCGGCTGGCTGGTGGTTCGTCGGGCGGTGCCGGAGCGGCCACCGCGGGTGGGCTCGTCCCGTTCGCGCACGGCACCGACGGTGGCGGCTCGATCCGGATCCCGGCTGCCGCGTGCGGCCTCGTCGGGCTCAAGACCAGCCGCGGGCTGGTGTCCCGCGGGCCGGCAGGGGGCGACCCGCCCGGCATGTCCGTGTCCGGGCCGCTCGCCCGCACGGTCGCCGATGCCGCCGCGATGCTCGATGCGCTCGCCGTGCCTGTGACGGGCGAGCCGTACGTCCTGGAGGCCCGGGTCGACAGCCATCTCACGGCCGCCGGCCGCCCGCCGGCGAGGCTGCGGGTGGGCCGGTACGCCGTCCCGCCGGTACCGGGTGTGGCGGTCGACCCCGCTTGTCTCGCCGCGTACGAGAAGACGTCCGCCGCGCTGGCCGAGCTCGGCCACGAGGTCGTCGAGTTCGACCCCTGCATCCCCGAGGACCTCCTGCCCGTGTTCGAGGTGCTGTGGGCCGTCCTCGCGCACGGGCACCCCGTGCCGCCGGAGGCCGAGCCGCTGCTCGCTCCGCTCACCCGGTGGTGGCGCGACCGCGGCACGGCGATCAGCGGGCCGGAGTACATGGCAGCCACCCAGTCGGCGATCCAGGCCACCCGCCTGGTCGTGAGAGCGCAGGCGGCCGTCGACGTCGTGCTCACGCCGATGCTTGCCCAGCTGCCGCGTCCGGTCGGCTGGTTCACCGCGGGCGGGAACCCTGCGGAGGACTACGAACGGCAGAAGCAGTTCACGCCGTTCACCGCGATCTACAACCTCACCGGGCAGCCCGCGTTGAGCCTTCCCATGGCGTGGGGGCGCGAAGACAGCGGCCCCGAGCTGCCCGTGTCCGTACAGCTGGTCGGCGGCATGGGTGACGATGCGCTACTGCTCGCACTCGGCGCGCAGCTGCACGTCGCGGCAGGGTGGGGCGGTCGGCGCCCGCCCACCTGGTGAGCTACGTTCTCCCTCGTGAGCGTGCCCGAGACGATCTTGTACTTCGCGGTGCCGCCGGTCGGGCTGTACCTGGTCATCGTCCTGCTCGTCGTCGGTCCCCGGATGGCGCGGCGGCCTCGATACCGGTCCGGTCAGCCGTGGACCTTCGCGCCGATGTGGTTCACCGCCAATCCCGAGGGCGCCCAGCTCCCGGCGGCCGACGAGAGCCATGGCACCGGGGCCCACGGCACCGCGGTGCGTAGCAATCTCGAACGAGGAGGTGCCCGTGGCAGCTGGTGAGACCACACATCCGGGCAGCACGAGCCACCACGGTGGCCCGGGCACGGCCGTCGCTGTTCCGAGCGAGGAGCTGCCCGTCGGCGCTGTCGTGACCGCGTCCGGCCGGGTGTCGGCTGCCGAGGTCTACCGCGAGGAGTCGCGGGCCGACCAGCCGTTCTCGCCGGTGCAGCTCACTCGTCTCGATGAGGCGCTGACCCTGGCGAGCCGCGAGTCCGGGCTGCTGTTCAGCGTCTACATCGGCGACCTGGGTGAGGACCCGACGGCGCGGGTCGCCGAGCTGCACGACCAGCTCGACGGTTCGAGCGAGGCCGTGCTGGTGGCGGTGAGCCCTGGGCAGCGGATCGTCGAGGTGCTGAGCGGTGCCGAAGCGCGCATGCGGCTGCCTGACCGGGGCGCGAAGCTCGCGGTGATGAGCATGGTGGCGTCGTTCCGCGAGAGCGACCTGTTGGGCGGATTGCTCAGCGGGCTGCGCATGCTTGCCGACCAGGCCGGCGGTCGTCGCCGCACGCAGTAACCGCTCGTCGCTGGGGTAGGGCAAATCACCGACAGCCGCGTAACCTCTCGTCATTCACTACAGTTGGTGGGACCCGAGCGGGTGGTCCCATCGCATAAGGTGCGGTGCAGTCCTCGGGGCAACACCGACTGACGAAGGGCAGGAACCCTCATGGGGGACTCGGTAGCGGGGCGTCCGACCGGTGGTGGTGGACGGCCTGACCGTCGGCACTCAGCCGGCTCGTCCGTTCTGACTCCGCCCACCGGGGTGCCTGCGGTTCCCGCGCAGCGGAAGCCCGCATCTGCACCGGCCTCGCGTGAGCCCGAGGCCCCACCGGTCACGCCGCCCGCCCCGCCGGTGCAGCCCACCGTGGTCGAGCCGTGCACCTGTGGCCACGCGCGCGAGGCGCACGAGCACTACCGGCCCGGCACCGACTGCGGCGTGTGCGGAGCCACGGGTTGTTCCGCGTACCGCGCCCGCGGCGGGTCGGTCAGCGGCATGCTTCGCCGCCTGGGCCTCATCGACTGACGCCGCCACCCGCGCCACACCCCTGCGCCCGGTCGTCCCAACGGACGGCCGGGCGTCGTCATGTTCGGGTGGTTTCGACGTGCCATTCGGGTGGATGCGGGCATACGCATGCCACGACGCCGGCGCGTGGCCGTGCCCAGCAAGCCCCGAGTCCTGACGGTGAGCCGGTCCACTCGGCCGTTCCGGATAGCCCGGTCGCAGGAGCGCTCGGCGTGCTGTCAGCCGAGTGCCACCGGTCCGAGATCAGGCGATAGGCCGTTCAGCACCCTGGATGCGGCATTCGGGCGATCGCGGATCCGGCCAGGCAGGCGAGCGGGTATCCCAGCAAACGACCCGAAACGTTGCGTCTCGCAAGTGCGATAACCGGATCGCCTCGTGCAGGGAGACCGAACCATCTCTCGGCCCATCTGTAGATCGCACCTGTCGCGTCGAGATTCGGGGCTGGGCCACGGCGCGGCTCGGCACTGTCCGTGGCCCGCAGGCTAGGAGGATCGATGACGTTGCTCGAGCATGGTGGGTTTGCGCGGCCCTGTGTGGTGGGGGAGGTGCCGGGACCACGGTCGCAGGAGTTCCTCGATCGTCAGGGTCGTCGTGAGTCGAACGCTCGGGTGTATCCGCGCCATTTTCCGATTGCCGTCGAGACGGCGTCGGGGAGCTTCGTCCGGGACGTCGACGGGAACGTGTTCATCGACTTCCTGGCCGGAGCCGGAGTGTTGTCGCTGGGGCACAACCATCCCGATCTCGTGCAGGCGGTGATCGATCAGCTCGGCCGTTTCACGCACGGGCTCGACCTGCCGAGCCCCGCGAAGGACGCGTTCACCGAAGCGCAGCTGTCGATGTTGCCGTCGGGTCTGCGTGACCGGATGAAGGTGCATTTCTGTGGTCCCACAGGGGCCAATGCGGTCGACGCGGCGATCAAGTTGTGCAAGATCGCCACCGGTCGCGGCGATGTCGTGTCGTTCCAGGGCGGATTCCACGGGACGACGCACGTCGGGATGGCGGTCACCGGGCTGGTGGCGAACAAGGGCCCGGTCGCCAACGGCGTGCCGGGAGTGCACTTCTTCCCGTACTCGAACTGTTCGAGCTGCCCGATGGGGTTGACCAGGGACAGCTGCTCGACGAACTGCATCGGCTTCCTGGAACGGTCGTTGCGGGATCCGAACGGTGGCGTTCCGCTGCCGGCCGCGGTGGTCGTGGAGATGGTGCAGGGCGAGGGCGGAGTCGTCCCGGCGGACGACGAGTTCGTTCGCCGGCTGCGCCTGCTGACCCGCGAGCTCGGTGTGCCGCTGGTGGTGGACGAGGTGCAGACCGGATGCGGGCGCACGGGCACGTGGTTCGCCTTCGAGCAGTACGGGATCGAGCCCGACGTCATCGTCGCCTCGAAGGCGTTGAGCGGGATCGGTCAGCCGGTGGCGATCATCCTCTACAACGAGCGGCTCGACGTGTGGGAGCCGGGGGCGCACACCGGGACGTTCCGCGGAAACCAGTTGGCATTCGCGGCCGGCGCCGAGGCCGTGCGAGTGGTGGAGCGCGACGACGTGCTGGGCAACGTCCGGCGTCGCGGCCTTCAGATCGACCGGCGGCTGGGTGCGCTGAACGGGAACCGCTGGGTTCGTGAGGTGCGGGGCCGGGGTCTGATGTGGGGAATCGAGCTCGAGGACCCTCCGGGTTCGGCACCGGGAGAGCTTGCGGGGGAGGTGCAGGCCCGGGCGCTTCGTCAGGGGCTCATCGTGGAGCTGGGCGGCCGGAACGACACGGTGGTGCGGATGTTGCCGCCGTTGAACGTGACCGCCGAAGTGGTCGACATGGCGTGCACGATCCTGATCGACGCCATCGAACACTGCGCGCCGAAGGCGGGACGCCTGCTGAGTCTGGTTCCTGCTCCCGTGAGGGCGCGGACCTGATGGTGCAGCCGACCCTGGTGTGGAAGTTCGGCGGAACCTCGGTCGCCGATCCGATACGTCTGCGAGCGGTCGCAGAACGAATGGTCGCCGCCCAGCGGGCAGGTCATCGGATGGTGACGGTGCTCTCGGCCATGGGCGGTTCCACCGATGAGCTCAACAGGATGGCCTACGCGATGTCGTCGCGCCCGCAGCTCCGCGAGCTCGACGCGTTGTTGTCCGTCGGCGAATGCATTTCGTGCGCGCTCGCCGCGCTGGCTGTGCACGATCTGGGATCGCGAGCGGTGTCTTTGACCGGTGCGCAGGCCGGAATTCTGACCGACGCCCGCTACGGCAACGCACGATTGCAGGACGTACGTCCGCAACGGATCCTCGGCGCCCTCGACACCGGGGCCATCGTCCTGGTGGCCGGCTATCAGGGGATCTCCCCGTCGGGTGACGTCACGACATTGGGGCGCGGCGGTTCGGACGCTTCGGCCGTGGCGATCGCCGCGGCTCTCGGACTGCGCGAATGCGAGATCTTCACCGACGTCGCCGGGGTGTTCTCGGCGGATCCGCGGGTCGTTCCGGATGCGCGGCGGTTGGCCACGATCAGCCGGGAGGAGATGTTGCAGCTCGCCGCTGCGGGTGCGCGGGTTCTCCAGCCTCGCGCGGTGGAGCTCGCCGTTGCCCACGACATCGACATCCACGTGCGGTCGAGCTTCACGACGGCTGCCGGGACCTGGCTGCAGGAGGAGACCGTGTTCGAGCAAGCCGACATCACCGGGGTGGCGCATCGGGAGCGCGAGAGCTTCTACACGGTCACCGGGGCGTCCCCCGCGGTGATCACCGCCGCATTGGCCGAGCGCGGTGCGGCCGTCGGCTCGATGGTGCGCGACGGCGACAAGGTGCACATCACGGCACCGGGAGCGGAGCAGTCCGAGATCGTCGCGGCCCTGTTCGCTGCGGGAGCCCGCGTCCTGGTCCGCGACGACATGGGTTCGGTGAGCATCGTCGGTTCGGGCGTGGGCCGGCGCCCCGAGGTGACCGCGCTGGCGCTGCGCACCCTCGAGGCCGAGGGCATCCAGCCCCAGCTGGTGACGAGCACGCCGAGCCGCGTCTCCTTCCACGTGCCGGAGCGCACCGTGCACCACGCGGTCCGGCTGCTCCACACCGCGTTCGGTCTTCACCAGGACATCGGCACTGAGCGGAGGCGTGACCGTGTTACGCGATCGGCATCCTGAGACAGGGGTCCCGCCGGAACTGTCCGACCTGGTCCTCGTCGGCGACGAGCCCGGTCGGGGAGTCCGGTGGCGCCCCGGGGAACGTCTGGAGCAGTTGTTCGAGGACCGGTGCGACGAGCTCTCTTCGGCCGGCCGGACGGACCACCTGGCGGTGGACGGTGCCGAGGAGGCGCTGACCTACCCCGAGCTGGACAGCCGCGCCAACCGGCTGGCCCGCTACCTGCTGGATCTGGGCGTCGGCCCCGGTGAGCGGGTGGCGCTGCTGCTCGATGACGCGGTGCGCGCCTACGTCGGCATGCTGGCGGTGTTGAAGGTGGGCGCCGCGTACGTGCCGTTGGATGTGGGCTTCCCGCCCGATCGGCTCGCCTTCATCGTGTCCGACGCCGATGTGGCCGTGGTGTTGTCGCTCGAGCACCTGCGGTCGCACCTGGCGGATGCCGACGCCGAAGTCGTGTGCCTCGACTCGACCGCGGCCGACATCGACGAGTACGACGCACAGCGACTCGGTCCCGACGAGCGCGAGGCGTTCGCCGACGGGCTGGCGTACATCATCTACACGTCGGGGTCGACCGGGCGCCCGAAGGGTGTGGCGGTGGCGCACTCGGCCATCTGCAACTTCGTGCGGGTGGCGGCCGAGGTGTACGGCTACCGGTCGGACGACCGCGTGTACCAGGGCCTGACGGTGGCGTTCGACTTCTCCGTCGAGGAGATCTGGGTGCCGTGGGCGGTCGGTGCGACGCTCGTGCCGAAGCCGTCGGGGTCGAGCCTGCTGGGCGTGGATCTGCACGAGTTCCTCACCGAGCAGCGGGTCACCGCCATGTGTTGCGTGCCCACCCTGCTGGCGACGCTGGACGACGAGTTGCCGGAGGTGCGGTTCCTGCTGGTGTCGGGGGAGGCGTGCCCGCACGACCTGATCGTGCGCTGGTCACGGCCGGGTCGCCGCTTCCTGAACGTGTACGGGCCGACCGAGGCGACGGTGACAGCGACATGGACGGTGCTGGATCCGGACCGCCCGGTGACGATCGGCGGGCCGTTGCCCACCTACGCCACGGTGATTCTCGATCCCGAGGATCCGGGGCGGGCGTTGCCGTCCGGTGAGACGGGGGAGATCGGTATCGCCGGGGTGGGCCTGGCGATCGGCTACGTCAACCGTGACGATCTGACGGAGGCGGCGTTCGTCCCGGATTTCCTCGGCATTCCTGACAATCCGTCCGGGCGGATCTACCGCACCGGCGACCTGGGCCGGGTGAATTCCGACGGGGAGATCGAGTACCTGGGCCGCATCGATCTGCAGGTGAAGATCCGCGGATATCGGATCGAGCTGACCGAGATCGAGTCGGTGCTGCTCGAGGTGCCGGGAATCGCGCAGGCGGTGGTACACACCTACGAGCCGGCGCCGGGCACCGTGGAATTGGTGGGCTATTACAGCCTGCGGCACGACACCGAGAACGTGGAGCCTGCCGAGGTCCATGCGGCGTTGTCCGAGCGGCTGCCCGCCTACATGGTTCCGGCGTACCTGGAACAGCTCGACGTCATCCCGATGACGACGAACGGCAAGGCGGACCGCGAGAACCTGCCCGCGCCGACGCAGCGGGGCCTGCGCGTGGTGCGCGAGGACGTGGCGCCGTCGACCGCGACGCAGCAGGCGCTGGCCGAGCTCATGGCGGAAACCGTGGGCGTCGACCATGTGTCGGCCGACAGCAACTTCTTCGACGATCTCGGCGCCAACTCACTCCTGATGGCGAAGTTCTGCGGGCGGGTGCGCAAGCGCGACGACCTGCCGTCGATCTCGATCCGCGACGTCTACATGCATCCGACGGTCGCCTCGCTCGCCGCGTCGCTGCCGGAGCCGGACGTCGCGCCGCAGCTCGACTCTGCCGACGACTCGGCATCCGCACGTCCCGTGGTCCCGGCCAAGTCGCTCGCGGTGAGGGCGAAGCGGGTGGGCACGGCGGGGTACGTGCTGTGCGGCACGCTGCAGCTACTGGCCTTCGTCGTCTCGCTGTGTCTCGGCGGGGTCGTGCTGGAGCGGGGATTCGACTGGGTGTCGCGAGCCACCGACTGGCAGGGCGCCTACCTGCGCTCGCTCGCGTATGGCGCTGCGGTGTTCGTGGGGTACTGCCTGCTGCCGATCGTGGTGAAATGGCTGCTGATCGGACGCTGGAAGGCAACGGAGTTCCCGATCTGGAGCCTGCGGTACTTCCGCTTCTGGTTGGTCAAGCTGCTCATCCGTGCCAACCCGATGGCCCTCTTCCGCGGCTCGCCGCTCTTCGTCCTGTATCTGCGTGCACTCGGCGCGAAGATCGGGCCCGGCACGACGATCTTCTCCCGGTCCGTTCCCGTCTGCACCGACATGCTGACGATCGGCGCCGGAACGGTGATCCGCGAGAGCGCGGTGGTGCTGGGTTACCGGGCGCAGGCCGGAATGATCCAGATCGGTCCCATCGCGCTGGGAAACAACGTCCTGGTGGCGGAGAAGACCGTGCTCGAGATCGGCACGTCCATCGGTGACGGCGCCCAGCTCGGCCATTGTTCGTCGCTGCATCCGGGCCAGCACATTCCGACGGGGCAGGCCTGGCACGGGTCACCCGCGGTGCCCACCGACGTCGACTACCGCGTGATCGCCGAAGCGCGCTGTGGCAAGGCGCGCCGATTCTGGTACGGCTTCCTGCAGCTGTTCAACGTGCTGCTGCTCGCCCCGCTCGGGCTGGCCGTGCTGGTCGAGGTGGTCTCGGTCGTGCCGTGGACGGCGGAGCTGCTCGGTGCGGGGCACGACCGGCTCACCGGCTGGCTGTTCTACGCCGAGGTGCTGGCGGTATCGCTGGTGGTGTTCCTCGGGGCGGCCGTGCTCGGGCTGGTGGGCGTGGCCGTGGTGCCGCGCATGCTCAGCCGGCTCGTCGTGCCCGGGAAGGTGCACGCGCTCTACGGCTTCCACTACTACGTCCACCGCATGATCCGGCGCCTGACGAACGTGCGGTTCTACCACTCGGTCTTCGGCGACAGCTCCTACATCGTCCACTACCTGAAGTGGCTCGGGTACCGGCTCCCTCGGGTGGTGCAGACCGGCTCGAACTTCGGGTCCGAGCTCGCGCACGACACGCCCTACCTGACGACGGTGGGCGCCGGCACGATGGTGTCCGACGGCCTGACGGTCATGAACGCCGACTACACCAGCACCTCCTTCCGGGTCGCCAAGGCCGAGCTCGGTGAGGACAACTTCCTCGGCAACAGCCTCGCCTTCCCCGTCGGGGCGAAGGTCGGTGACAACTGCCTGCTCGCGACGAAGGCGATGATCCCGATCGGCGGGCCTGTGCGGGAGAACATCGGCCTGCTCGGGTCGCCGTGCTTCGAGATCCCGCGCTCGGTGCAGCGAGACGACGACCTGCGTAAGACGGGGGCGGAACTGGAGCGCGGGCTCGCCCGTAAGAACCGCTACAACCGGCGGACCATCTTCCTGTTCCTGCTGGTGCGGTGGTTCCAGACGTTCCTGTTGCTGCTGGTCACCGCAATGGCCGGTGACCTCTACCACCTGTTGGGCCAGTGGGCGGTGGCTGCGGCGCTGCTCCTCGTGATGCTGCTCGCAATCGGCTACACCACGTTGGTCGAGCGGCTCACCACCGGGTTCCGCGCCCTGAAGCCGCAGGTCTGCTCCATCTACGACCCCTACTTCTGGTGGCACGAACGGCACTGGAAGATGCTCGCCACGCCGCTGTTCAACGGCACTCCCTTCAGACCGATGATGATGCGGCTGCTCGGAGTCAAGGTCGGGCGCCGGGTCTTCGACAACGGGTGCTCGATCCCGGAGAAGACCCTCGCCATCATCGGCGACGAGGCCACGATCAACGAGGGCACGGTCATCCAGTGCCACTCCCTCGAGGACGGTGCCTTCAAGTCCGACCGCACGGTGATCGGTGCACGCTGCACGTTGGGTGTGCAGGCCTTCGTCCACTATGGCGTCACGACGGGCCCGGACTCCGTGATCGACGCCGACTCCTTCCTCATGAAGGGCGAGGAGGTGGCCGCGGGCGCTCGGTGGCGGGGCAACCCTGCCGTCGAGATGCACGAGGCGACGTTGCGTGCGGTCATCCCGGCTCCGCCGGTGCTGCCGGCCATCGGGACGCCCGTGGCGCCCCTCCCGATGCCGCGCATACTTCCGGTCGGGGCGGCCGTCGCGGTCTCGATGGCGCTGTCGCTCTCGATCGCGGTAACGGTCGCGCTGGCGAGTCCTCCTGACAGGAGGGCTGCGGTGGCGGTGCCACAGGACGGGGCCGCGAGCGCCGTCCCGCCGCCTCCGGCGACGGCCGCACAGCCGGAACTGGAGGCGGGAACGCCACAGCGGCGGACAGTGCCACATGAGACGGTGCCGGGCGGCGACGAGACAGCCGTCACGCCCGACCCCGGTTCCGGGGCGGCGAGACAATCGTCACCGGGCTCGGCGCAGTCACCCGGCCCCGGGCGGGCAGTGCAGGGCGCAGCCGTCGAGCGCGAGCGGAACCCGGCGCGGGGGCCTCTGCCGGAGCAACCCGCGATCCGCCGGCCTGCGGTGCAGCCCCCGGCGGCCCAGCCTCCCGTGGCCCAGCCGCCGGTAGCGGAGCCGCCCGCGGTCCAGCCTCCTGCAGCGGAGCCTCCCGTAGCGGAACCGCCCGCCGCGCAGCCACCTGCGGTCGAGCCGCCGGTAGCGGAGCCTCCCGTAGCGGAACCGCCCGCCGCACAGCCGCCCGCGGTCGAGCCGCCAGTGGTGGAGTCGCCTGCGGCCCTGCCGCCCGTGCTCCGGCCGCCCGCGGTGCAACCCGCGGTCGTCCGGCCTCCTGCGGCACCGCCGTCTGTGGACCAGCCGCCTGCCTCCGAGCCCCCTGCGGTCCGGCTTCCGGCCACGCGGCACCCTGTGAGCCGGCCGCCCTCGGATGTGACACAGGCGCCGACGTCGAGGTCTCAGCGCCCGCCCAGCAGTGACTCGGGAACGCCGCCGACGCCGTCATCGGCATCGGACACGCCGGACCAGGACACGTCCACACCCGGCAGCACAGGGCGCTGAGCAGGCCCGACAGGCCGTCCGGCCATCCCGAGGGGGGTGGCCGGGCTTCGCCATTCCGGGGCCGGACGGGTGAGCGCCCAGATCGGGCAGCTGGATGATATTACTGCTTTCTGCGCGAATTTGGACGAAATACCCGATCCAAATGGCGCCGCATGGGTGAGTATTTGTGTTCTCTTGACCCAGACGGGATCGCAGACCTTCACTATAACAGCCGGAGAGGGGCGCGGCGATCGTCACATGGTGTGGGATCTACTCGCGTTCGGGTTACACTTTTGATCGCGTGGGGGCCAGGCGGGTGAACGCCGATCTGCGGTGAAACACTCGGCGCCGCACCCACGATTTCCCGGATGTCTCTCTCCGACCGCCAGGTTCTCGGGCGCGTCGGCCGGAAGTGCGGATCGCACCGCCAAGCCCGGGACCAGGAGATCGCGCTCGGCGTGATCTGAACCCTGATGAGTGGTCGCACGTAAGGAAGTTGGGTACTTGCACGTTGGGAGGATCGATGACCTTGCTCCGACATGGCGGGTTCGGCGCGCCGTGTGTGGTGGGGGATGTGCCGGTTGCGCGATTCTGGACGGAATCTTGGTCAGGTGCTCCAGGTTCCCCGCGCGATCTGTTCATTCCCGATCTCGGGAGCGATGTAGGTCACTATGAGGATCTTTCTTCTGACAGGTCGGAGCGGCTCTCCGATGAGCTCCCCGGAGCCTGCCCCGAAATAGCCAACTTCCTGCGCAAGGAGCCCGCGTAGTGGGAGAGTCGACCGAGGTCCTGACAGACGTCGTGGCCGAATCCCTCACCGCCCAGGGTGGGTCTCCGACCCTCACCCACGGCGGCTACGCCGAGTCGTTGACCAGCATCGAACGTGGCCTTGCCGGGGTGCTGGCGGACGTCATGCATGTCGATCGCGTGCCGGTCGACAGTCACTTCTTCGATGATCTGGGTGCCGACTCACTGGTGATGGCGCACTTCTGCGCCCGGGTGAGAAAACGGACAGACCTGCCGTCGGTGTCGATAAAGGACGTCTATCGGAACCAGACGGTGCGCAGCCTGGCAAAGGCGCTCACCCCGGATGTTCCGGCTCCGGTCGCCGCCCCGCTGTCAACCGTTACGACGCCTGTCGCAAGGGTCGATCCGGCCGTGCTCCCGGTGTCGGCGCCGGCCGCTGTGAAACCGGCGAGCAGGACCGAGTACGTCTTCTGCGCGGCACTGCAGCTGTTGACCTTTCTGGCATATTCGTACCTCGCCGCGATTGTCACCGACGAGGGCTATCTCTGGATCTCGGCGGCGCCGAGTCTGGGTGATATCTACCTGCGATCGGTCGAGTTCGGCACTGTGGCTGTGATTGGCCTGTGTCTCCTGCCGGTCATGGCGAAATGGCTGATCATCGGTCGCTGGAAGCCCAGCGAGATTCGGGTGTGGAGCCTGGGGTACGTCCGCTTCTGGATCGTCAAGACGCTGGTCCGCTCGAACCCGCTGCTCCTCTTCATCGGGGGCCGCTCGCGCATGAGCACGACCTCGCCGCTCTACAACATGTATCTGCGGGCGCTGGGCGCGAGGGTCGGACGAGGCGCGGCGATCTTCTCTCGGAACATGCCCGTCTGTACCGACATGCTCACCATCGGCGACGGTGCTGTGGTGCGTAAGGACGTGTTCTTCAACGGGTACCGCGCCTACGCCGGCGTGATCCAGACAGGGGCGATCACTCTCGGGAAGGACGCGTTCGTCGGCGAGATGACGGTGCTCGACATCAACACCGCGGTGGGCGATGGCGCGCAACTCGGCCACGCCTCCTCTCTGCAGACCGGGCAGGTCGTGCCGGACGGTGAGAGCTGGTCCGGGTCGCCGGCGCAGCCGATGGGGGAGGACTACCGGGTGGCGCCCGTCCTGGGGCACTCCAGGGCCCGAAGGTTCATGTTCGGTCTCACACAGGTGCTGAAAGTGCTCCTCGTGGGCATGCCTCTTGTGGTCGGCGGCCTGGTGCTACTGCTCGCCGAGGTGCCGGCGCTCAACACGCTCATGGATGGGGACCCCGCCGCCTTCACGAGCTGGTGGTTCCACCGCGACGCCCTGATCTTCTCGACCGCTCTCTTCCTCGGCCTGATGATCTTCGGGCTTCTGTTCGTGGGCACCGTCCCACGCCTCCTGAACAAGCTGATCGAGCCGGGCAAGGTCTACCGCCTCTACGGCTTCCGTGCCTCGGCCCACCGGTTGATCGCACGGACGACCAACGTGCGGTTCTTCACAACGCTCTTCGGTGACACCTCGTACATCGTCAACTACCTCCGATGGATCGGGTACAAGCTGACGCCGGTCGTGCAGACCGGGTGCAACTTCGGCATGGAGGTGAAGTCGGAGAACCCGTTCGTGACCTCGGTGGGTAGCGGCACGGTCGTCGCCGACGGACTGTCGATCATGAATGCCGACTATTCGAGCACGTCCTTCCGGGTGTCACCGGCTTCGATCGGTTCGAACAACTTCATCGGAAACTGGGTCGTTTATCCCGCACACGGCAGGACCGGCGACAACTGCCTCCTCGCGACCAAGGTCGCAATCCCCGTCGACGGTGCGGTTCGGACGAATACGGGCGTTCTCGGATCGAACAGCTTCGAGATTCCCCGATCGGTGCAGCGGGACACTCGGATGGCCCACCTCAAACGGGGTCAGCAGCGTCGCGCCGTCGCCGCGAAGAACCGTTACGACATTGCCAGCATGGGATTGTTCTTGGTTGCGCGGTGGTTCCTCTTCTACGTGATCTCCCTCGTCCTGTTGACCACCGCGGACCTCTATGGATCGTTCGGGGCAGCAGTGATCGCGGGAGCCGGTGTGCTCACCCTGCTGTTCGGGATCCTGTACCTCGTGCTGGTGGAGCGTGCCGTGAGTCACTTCCAACGGCTCCGGCCCCGGTACTGCTCGATCTACGACTCGTATTTCTGGTGGCACGAGCGCTTCTGGAAGCTGTCCGTGAACCCGAAGGTGTTGGACGGCACGCCGTTCAAGAACGTTGCCTGGCGGCTTCTCGGGGTGCGCCTCGGGGCGCGCGTTTTCGACGACGGCTGCGCAATCATCGAGAAGACCCTCACTACGGTCGGTGACGGTTGCACGCTCAATGCCGGAAGCCGGTTGCAGAGCCACTCGCAGGAGGACGGCGCCTTCAAGTCCGATCACATCACGATCGGCGCCGGAACCACGCTCGGAGTCGGTTCCTTGGTCCACTACGGAGTCACGATGGGTGAGGGCGCGGTTCTCTCCCCGGACTCCTTCTTGATGAAGGGCGAGGACGTCCCGTCGTATGCCCGTTGGGGCGGAAATCCCGCCCGGGAGATTGATGACAATCGCGCCACCGTCCAGGTTGGCGGAAAGTGACACCGTGACCACGGTGCGTGAAGGGAAGACTGGAATGGGAATGCCAGCGGAGGGCAGCCGGGATTACTGGCGTGGGGTGCTCGTCGCCGGTGGGTTCACGGCGATCCCGCGGTGGACCCTGGACTCGGCGCCGGGCGTCGCCGAGCACGAGGTGCCGGTTCCTGACGAGCTCGTGACCGCCATGCGCGGCCTCGCGGGCGAGCAGGCTGTATCGCTCGGTTCAGTGCTGCTGGCCGCGCATGTCAGGGTGCTCGCGGTTCTGTCGGGTGAGCACGAGGTCGTCACCGGGTACGTCGCCGCAGGCAGCGACAGACCGCTGCCGTGCAGGCTCTCGACCGAGTCGGGCTCGTGGCGGACGCTTCTCGTGGACGCGCACCGCGTCGAGACGGACCTGGAGGCGCACAAGGACTTCCCGGTCGATGACCTGCGTGGCGAGCTGGGCCTGACCGAGCCGCCCTTCGAGACCGTGCTCGACCCGGTGGGCGATGGGGGCGACCTCGCCGCGGACACGGTGCTGTGGGTAGGCGCTCCGCAGTCAGGCGGGCGGATGGTGCTGCGGCTGCGGTACCGCACCGACGTGCTCGACGCGGACTACGCGGCCAGGGTGGCGGGCTACCACCTCACGGCGCTCGCGCTGATGACAGCCGATCCGGATGCCGAGCACGGGCGGCAGAGCTTGCTGTCGGCCGAGGAGGCGCGCTACCAGCTCGAGGATCTGGTCGGGGCGCGGCGTGAGCTGCCGCCGTTCCGGTTCCATGAGCTGTTTGAGCAGCGGGTGCAGGCCCACCCGGACGCGGTCGCGGCCGTGCACGGTGAGCGGGAGTGGACCTACCGGGAGCTCAACGCGCGGGCCAACCAGCTGGGGCGGGCGTTGCTGGCGCGGGGGCTGCGTCGCGAGGACGTCGTGGCCGTGGTGACCGAGCGCAACCTGGACTGGATGGCCTCGGTGCTGGCGGTGTTCAAGGCCGGTGGCGCCTACCTGCCGATCGAGCCGCACTTCCCGGCCGATCGGATCGCGACGACCATCTCACGCGCGGAGTGCCGGCTCGTGCTGACCGAGCCGGGCAGCACCACCACCCTGGACAAGGCCCTCGAGGCACTGCCGGGCGTGCAGACGGTGTCGGTCGACACCGCTTACGCCGAGGACCACGCCGAGGGTGATCTCGGTGTCGCGGTGACCGCGGACCAGCTGGCCTACATCTACTTCACCTCCGGTTCCACGGGTGAGCCGAAGGGCGCGATGTGCGAGCAGGCGGGGATGCTCAACCATCTGTACGCCAAGATCGACGCCTGCGAGATCGGTGAAGGGCAGGTCGTCGGTCAGATCGCACCGCAGTGCTTCGACATCTCGTTGTGGCAGCTGATCTCCGCGTTGATGGTCGGCGGCCGCACGGTGATCATCGAGCAGGACGTGATCCTCGACGTCCAGCGGTTCGTCGAGAAGGTCATCGACCAGCGGATCGCCGTGCTGCAGGTGGTGCCCTCCTACCTCGAGGTCGTGCTGTCCTATCTGGAGCAGCACCCGCGGCAGCTGCCGGAGCTGCACTGCGTGTCGGCCACCGGTGAGGCGCTGAAGAAGGAGCTGACCGAGCGCTGGTTCGCCGCCGAGCCCGGGATCAAGCTGGTCAACGCCTACGGGCTCACCGAGACCTCCGACGACACCAACCACGAGGTCATGGACCGCGCACCCGACGGGGACCGCGTCCCGCTCGGTCCCGCGTCGCCCAACATGAACGTCTACGTCGTCGACGAGAACCTCCAGCCGGTGCCGCTCGGTGCGCCAGGGCTGATCGTCTTCGCCGGTGTCTGTGTGGGCCGTGGCTACGTGAACGACCCGGAGCGCACCGCGCAGGCATACCTGACCGATCCGCACCGGCCCGGTGAGCGCCTCTATCTCGGTGGTGACTACGGGCGGTGGCTGCCGGGCGGGAAGCTGGACTTCCTCGGCCGCAAGGACTCCCAGGTCAAGATCTCGGGCTTCCGGATCGAGATCGGCGAGATCGAGAACACCCTGCTGCGGGTCCCCGGTGTCCGTGACGGCGCGGTGGTGGTCGCGGAGCGGGCGGACCAGAGCAAGCAGCTGGTGGCCTTCTACTCGGCCAGGCAGCCGCTCGAGGTCGACGTCCTGCGTGACCGACTGGGTGAGTCGCTGCCGTTCTACATGGTGCCGGCGGCCTTCCACTGGCAGGAGAACCTGCCGCTGACCGCCAACAGCAAGATCGACAAGAAGGCGCTGACCAAGCTGGCCGGCGAGCTGGAGACCGTCGAGCAGGCGTACGACGCCCCGCAGACGCCGACCGAGGAGCGGCTGGCGGCGGCGTGGGCCAAGGTGCTCAAGGTTCCGGCCGACCAGATCGGCCGCGCCGACCACTTCTTCGACCGGGGCGGCAACTCGCTGTCGGCGGTGAAGCTGGCGGTCACGCTGAAGCGGACGGTGTCCCTCAAGGACATCACCCGCTACCCGATCCTCGCCGACCTGGCCGAGTTCGTCGACGGCAGGTCCGACCGCCGTTCCGGACTGCTCCAGCAACTGTCGGCATCGAACGGTGCGGACGCGGGTGCGTTGATCTGCTTCCCCTACGCCGGTGGCAACGCGGTGAACTACCAGCCGATGGCCTCGGCACTGCGGGACAGCGGGCTCGGGGTCTACGCCGTGGAACTGCCCGGTCACGACCTGGCGGCCGAGCGCGAGCCGTTCGCGCCGATGGCGCAGGTCGTCGAGCAGGTGGTCGACGAGATCACCCGGCGCGGCCTGACGAAGGTCCTGCTGTGGGGCCACTCCTCGGGCACCGCGCCGGCCGTGGAGACGGCCAGGGTCCTGCAGGAGCGCGGCGTGGCCGTCCAGCGGGTGTTCCTCGGGGCGCAGCTGCTCGGCACCGCAACGGACCGGCGCGCGGCCCTCGCCGCGTTGGAGGGCCGCAGCAACTCCGACATCGCGGCCGGCCTGAGCTCGGATAGCGGTTACACCGAGCTGGGTGAGCTCGATGTGCAGCGAGCCGAGCACGTCGGTGCGGCCTATCGGCACGACTACGGGACCGCACTGCAGTACTTCGCCGAGATTCTCGACAACCCACCGGCGGTGAAGCTGACCGCCCCGGTCACGGCGGTTCTTGCCGATGACGATCCGAGCACCGCGGAGTTCCCGCGCAGGTACCGGGAGTGGGAGCTGCTGGCCGAGCACGTCGACCTGCACGAGCTCGGCGGGGGCGGCCACTACTTCCTGCGGACCCGTCCCACCGAGGCGGCCCAGGCCGTGCTGACAGCCGCCGAACTGCTGACTTCTTCTTGAATAGCAACTGGAAGGAACGAGAGATGTCGTCCTCATCCGCGGCGTCACTGCTCGACGTGGATCTGCGGCCCGGCAAGCCGCCGATGTTGCGGGTCGAGCCCACCGGCGATGCGCCGGGCTGGGCAGCCGAGCGCCGGGACGCGCTACGCGCCGTCGTCGCCGACCACGGTTCGGTCCTGGTCCGCGGCCTCGGCCTGCGCGACGCCGCGGAGGTGGCCGCTGTGTTCCAGCGGCTGACCACCACCGGGCTGATGACCGAGCGGGAGGCCTTCGCGGCTCGGCAGGTCTACTCCGACGGCGTGTACTCGTCGTCGAAGTGGCCGCCGAACCAGCCGATGTGCATGCATCACGAGCTGAGCTACACGTTCGAGTTCCCGGGGATGATGCTGTTCGCGTGCCTGGGCGCGGCCTCGGCAGGCGGGGCGACCGGGGTGGCCGACTCGCCGACCGTGCTCAACGCCTTGCCCGCTGCGCTCGTCCAGCGGTTCGAGCAGGAAGGCTGGCTGCTCACCCGCACCTACAACGAGGACGTCGGGGCGTCCTACGCCGACGCATTCGGCACCGACGACCGCGCTGCGGTCGAGAGCTACTGCCGCGCCAACGCGATCGAGTTCGAGTGGCAGCCCGACGGCGAGCTGCGCACCCGTCAGCGCCGCAGCGCGGTGGTACGCCACCCGATCACCGGCCAGCGCTGCTGGTTCAACCAGATCGCCTTCCTCAACGAATGGACGATGGACCCCGAGGTGCACGAGTACCTCGTGGACGTCTACGGCGCCGACGGGCTGCCGTTCAACACCCGCTTCGGCAACGGCGACCCGATCAGCCAGGACGTCGTCGAGCTGCTCACCGGCATCTACGACGCACACACCGCGCGGGAGCCGTGGCAGGCGGGCGACCTGATGCTCGTCGACAACATTCGCAGCGCGCACAGCCGGGAGGCCTTCGAAGGGCCGCGTGAGGTGCTCGTCGGAATGGCTGACGCGGTGCGACTCGTCGACGTCGCGCCGACCGGCGGGGTGACGACCGGATGACCGCCGTTCCTTCCACTCCATCGACTTCCGGGGCGCTCACCGTGCCACCGTTCGCGGTGATCTCGGGTGCCCAGGTGCAGCGCGCGCTGCAGGGCCACGAGAAGCAGGTCATGGAAGTGGTGGAAGCCACCTACCGGCTGCACGGTGCCGGCGACTCGGTGAACCCGCCGTCGTACTTCCTGCGCTTTCCCGACCGCCCGAACGACCGCATCATCGCGCTGCCGGCGTCCATCGGCGGACAGGCGCGGGTGGACGGGCTGAAATGGATCTCGAGCTTTCCTGAGAACGTGGCGGCCGGCATCCCGCGAGCGTCGGCGGTGCTGATCCTCAACGACCACGACACCGGCTACCCGTTCGCCTGCCTGGAGAGCTCGATCATCAGCGCCACCAGGACGGCTGCGTCGGCGGCACTGGCAGCCGACTGGCTCAGCCGCGGCCGGGAGCGCCCCACTCGCGTCGGATTCTTCGGCGTCGGCTTGATCGCCCGCTACATCCACACTTTTCTGGCCGGCAGCGGATGGTCATTCGACGAGGTCGGTGTCTTCGACCTGTCTGCCGACAGCGCGGCCGGATTCCGCGGATATCTCGAGCAGTCCGGCACCGCCGGGCGCATCACGGTGTACAACAATGCTGAGGATCTGATCCGGTCCAGCGATCTGGTGGTCTTCGCCACAGTGGCGAGCCAACCGCACGTAGAAAACGTGTCTTGGTTAGAACACAACCCGCTGGTGCTGCACGTGTCGCTGCGCGATGTCGCGCCGGAGATCGTGCTCGCGTCGACCAACATCGTGGACGATGTCGAGCATTGTCTCAAGGCCAACACCTCACCGCATCTGGCCGAACAGCTCACGGGCAACCGGGACTTCCTGCACGGCACATTGGACGACGTAATGGCCGGAAGGGTGACGGTGCCGGAAGGTCGGCCCGTTGTGTTCTCGCCCTTCGGCCTCGGGGTACTCGACCTCGCAGTGGGCAAGTACGTCTACGACGAGGTGACCCGCTCTGGAGAGCTGCATGTCATCGATAATTTCTTTCATGAGCTGCGTCGGTACGGGTGAGCGGCCGAATGCTCTGCTGCAGATGAGGAGGCAATCGTGCCTGTGATCTCCGTTCCCCAGCGCTTCAACGAGGACGAACTCTACGTCGACCTGCGCTCGATCTTCGGGCAGTCGCTGTACCTCAAGTGCGAGGGATTCAACTTCGCCGGCTCCATCAAGCTCAAGGCCGCGAGTGAGATGATCGAGGCCGCCGAGCGTGACGGGGTCCTGACCCCGGGGTCGATCCTGATCGAGTCGTCGTCCGGCAACCTCGGCGTGGCGATCAGCATGATCGCCGCGAGCAAGGGCTACCAGTTCCTGTGCGTGACGGACTCCCGGTGCAACCTCTCCACCAGGCGACTGATGGAGGCGCTGGGCAGCCGGGTGCACATCATCTCCGAGCCGGACGCCGTGGGCGGCTTCCTCGGTGCGCGAATCGACTACGTCCGCGCGATGTGTGCCTCCGACGACCGGTACGTGTGGCTCAACCAGTACACCAACCCGGGCAACTGGCAGGCGCACTACCGCACCACGGCGCCGGCGATCGCTCGGCAGTTCCCGCTGCTGGACGTGCTGTTCGTCGGGGCAGGCACCACCGGAACCCTCATGGGTTGCGCCCGCTTCTTCAAGGAGTGGCACCGCCCGGTGCGGATCGTCGCGGTGGACAGCGTGGGCTCGGTGACCTTCGGTGGCGCTCCCGGCCGCCGCATGATCCCCGGTCTGGGCACCAGCGTTCGTCCGCCGCTGCTCGACGAGTCCTACATCGACGAGGTGGTGCTCGTCGAGGAGGCGGACACCATCCGGGCCTGCCACCGACTGGCCAGGCGTGGCTTCCTGTTCGGAGGCTCCACCGGCACGGCGGTCAGTGGCGCGACCCGTTGGCTCGAGCAGCACGGCTCGCCCGACGTGACCGCGGTGACCATTGCCCCTGACCTGGGCGAGCGTTACCTCGACACCGTCTACCAGACCAACTGGCTGCACGACCTGTACGGCGAGGACGTGCTTGCCGAGGAGTCCGTCGCTGCTACCTGGACGGCCTGATTGTGATGTGCCTGCGTGGCCACGGGACCGGAACCACGGCCCTATGACCCGCGGTGGGGAAGAAGCACCACGAGGGCGGCGTACGGGATCCGGACGACTCCGGTGCAGCCCTCTGATGACGAGTCGCCGCAATGCAGACGGATGTGGCTCATCGCCGAGTCACCCCGCCTGCGGCAATCGTGGCCTGATCGACGGCCACACCAGCACCACCCATCGACTTCGCCCGTCAGTGGTTCGTCCTGACCGGCTCCCGGCCGTCCTGTCGAGACGACTCCGAGTCGTCTCCGGGTAGACCCCCTTCTGCGGGGACCGGCCGAAAGCAAACGATCGTCGCTCGCACGGCGTGGGTTCTCGCCGCCGTGCGTGGCGCAGCCGGGGCGCGGCCTCGGCGTCACGTCGCAGGTGTGCGGCCCGGGTCCCGGCGCTCCAGGATCGGGTGGGCCCTCCTGACGAGCCCGCTCCGCCATCTGGACGGGAGTCCCTGAGCGCCCGCCGTGGGCTGCCGCTGAGAGCGCCCCAGAGGCGCCGCCAGGCTGTCACTGTGGGTCGCGGTGTGTCGGGCCGCTCCGCGGTGTGTCGGGCCGCTCGGCCCGGTGCGCCCGCGATCGCCGCCCGGGCGCCGAGGCGTGCGAGCGCGGCGGGCTTGCGCCGACGCGGCGCTGTCGATCATCACCTGTCTCTCTCGCCACTCGGCGAAGCTTCGCGCGCGCTTTTCTGCTAAGCGGCCACTGGCGCCGAAGGCAGCTTCCGGATTGTCTCTATCAATCCGGGCAGGCGGCCGGGGTCACCGTGCACAAGCCCGCGCCGCGGTGGCGTCGATCACAGTGATGAGCCAACTCCACGGCTAAGCCGTATTCCGAAGAGTGGAGCAGTTCAACTTAGCCGGATGACTCCCGCGCGACGCCGCGCAGGAGAACGCGCAGCGCCCGACATCGGCGTCGAGCACATCCTGGTGGCCGGCATCTCACCGCGGCCGGCTAACGCTTCACCACTGCAATCGGTTCAAGTGAGCGGCCGAATGCCTGTCGGAGATGAGGAGACAATCATGCCAGTAACTGCAGGATCGCCGGAAGGCCCCTCGGTGGCCGGCCCGGCTCATGGTTGCGGCGTGGTTGGCTTCGTTGTTCTTGCCGTTCGGCAGAGAGTCGACTCGCAGAGTCACCGTGGCAACCACGTGCCGATCCGTCCGGCCGTCGATTCCTGATTACTGCCGCGGTCTCCTGTTTCCGGTGCTCGAGGCGGGTTCACCGCCGTCCGGCCCGGAAACATGGTGACGTGGTTGTAAGTCGGTTTCACCGGCGGTACCTGTAAGCATTGTGAGTAACGCCACGGAATCATTTCACGCGGGTGGTCGAGTGCTTTTCGAACGCCTTCCCGTATGCCGCACGGCATGACCAACTTTGACTGAAGGAGCTCACGTTCGTGGGAGAGTCTGTCGAGGCCTTGACCGAAGTGATTGATTTCTCAGCCACTCGAGTCGGCCACACCAACCCGATGCCGAGCACGGAGACGCTGCTCGCAGAAGTGCTCGCCGACATCATGAAGGTCGAGCGGGTGGATCCGGAAAGCAATGTCTTCGACGGCCTGGGCGCCGACTCACTGGTGATGGCCCAGTTCTGCGCCCGGCTGCGTAAGCGGCCCGATCTCCCGACGGTGTCGATGAAGGACGTCTACCGCCACCCGACGATCCGAGGCCTGGCCACAGCATTCGAGGTGCCCGCCGGCCCGGTTCCGACGGCCAAGTCGGCCGCGCCGGCCAGGCCGGCGCCGTCGGTGGGGTCGGCCGCGGCCCCCAAGGCGTCGTCGACTGCCACGCCGATGCCGATCGCCGACCCTGCCCCGGCGCGCAAGGCGGCTCCGACGGCCGACTCGGCTCCCACGCCGGCTCCGATGCCGACGCCTGAGCCGTCCGCCGTATCGGCCGCACCTCTCAAGCCGTCGCCGACACCCAGGCGGCGGGCTGCAGCGGCCCCGACGGCCGCCACAGCGCTCGCGGAGGTCCTCGCCGAGGTGGTGGGAGTGGAGCGGGTGTCGCCCGACAGCCACTTCTTCGACGATCTGGGCGTCGACTCGTTGGTGATGGCACGGTTCTGTGCCCGGCTGCGGAAGCGGCCCGACCTCCCGACCGTGTCGATGAAGGACGTCTACCGGTACCCGACGATCGGCGGTCTCGCAGCGGCGTTCGCCGATGCGGTGCCCGTGGCGCCTGCCGTGCCTGCGGTCGTCGCAGAGCCGCAGACCGTGTTGATCCCACGCGCGGAGCCGGAAAGCGGAGCCGGCGCGGAACAGGCGACAGGCGCGGAGAGCGCGGCCGGTGGGAGGAAGCGGGCGGGCACGCTGCAGTACCTGTTCTGCGGATTGATGCAGGTGTTGGTGTTCCTGGGCTACTCCTACCTGGCCGGAGTGATCATCGATGCCGGTTACAACTGGGTCTCCGCCGGCTCTGGCCTGGTGGATGTCTACGTGCGGGCACTGGAGTTCGGTGCTGCGACCTTTCTGGCTCTGAGCCTGTTGCCGATCGTGCTGAAGTGGGTGCTCGTCGGGCGGTGGAAGGCTCAGGAGATCCCGATCTGGAGCCTCAAGTACCTGCGGTTCTGGATCGTCAAGACGATGATCCGCGCGAACCCGCTGCTGTTGTTGATCGGTGCCCGCTCGCGGACGAGCACGGCCTCGCCGATCCTCAACCTCTACCTGCGGGCGCTGGGCGCGAAGATCGGACGCAACGTCGCGATCTTCTCCCGCACCTTTCCGGTGTGCACCGACCTGCTCACGATCGGAGAGGGCACGGTGATCCGCAAGGACTCGTTCTTCTCCGGGTACCGGGCCCATGACGGCGTGATCCAGACGGGGCCTGTCACCCTCGGCAAGAACGTGTTCATCGGGGAGATGTCGCTGATCGACATCGGTGCGTCGATGGGCGACGGGGCGCAGTTGGGCCACGCCTCCTCGCTGCACAGCGGGCAGTCCGTGCCGGCGGGAGAGAGCTGGGACGGGTCGCCTGCAGAGCCGTGCGGCACTACCTACCGCGTGGTCGAGCGGGCGCCGGGCGGCAGGCTGCGCAGCGCCTGGTTCGGGTTCTCCCAGATCCTGTCGGTGCTGGTGGTGGCCATGCCGCTGCTGGTCACGGTTCTCGTGCTGGCGCTGGGTCGGGTTCCGCAGCTCAACACGGTGTTCAACCCCGGGCCGATGGCCCTGACGACCTGGACGTTCTACCGCGACATCCTGATCACCTCAGCGGTGGCGTTCGGTGCGTTCGTGGTGATCGGCGTGCTGGTCGTGGGCACCATCCCGCGCCTGCTCAACCTCGCGATCAAGCCGGACAAGGTCTATCCCCTGTACGGATTCCACTACGGGCTGCACAAGACGATCGCGCGGATGACCAACGTGCGGTTCTTCACCTGGCTCTTCGGTGACAGCTCCTACATCGTGAACTACCTGCGCTGGATCGGCTACGACCTGGGCAAGGTCGTGCAGACGGGTTCGAACTTCGGCATGGAGGTGCGCCACGAGAACCCGTTCCTGTCCGCCGTGGGAAGCGGAACGATGGTCGCGGACGGCGTGTCCTTCATCAACGCGGACTTCTCCAGCACGTCCTTCCGGCTGTCGCGGGTGGCGCTCGGTGCGCGCAGCTTCCTGGGCAACAACATCGCCTACTCCGCACAGAGCACGGTGGGTGACAACTGCCTGCTCGCGACGAAGGTGATGGTTCCGGCCGGCGGCAACGTCCGGGAAGGCGTGGGTCTGCTGGGCGCGCCCAGCTTCCAGATCCCGCGATCGGTCGAGCGGGACGTGAAGGCCGCTCGCCTGAGCCGGGCACAGCAGCGCCGCAGCCTCAGCACCAAGAACCGGCACAACATCGTCACCATGGCGCTGTACCTGATGGTGCGGTGGGTGTTCTTCCTCGGCGTCCTGCTGCTCGACGCCGCCTCCGCCGAGCTGTACTTCGGCTGGGCCAGCCAACTGGCCCTGGCGCTCTCCAGCGTTGTCACCATCCTGTTCACCGTCTTCTACTGGGTGCTCGTCGAACGCCTCGTCATGCGTTTCCGCAGCTTGGAGCCGCGGATCTGCTCGATCTACGACCGTGCGTTCTGGCGGCACGAGCGGTACTGGAAGGTGCCTGCTCAGACCTACATCCAGCTGTTCAACGGCACCCCGTTCAAGGGCATGGTCTGGCGCATGCTGGGCGTGAAGGTCGGTCGCCGCCTCTTCGACGACGGCCTCACCATGACCGAGCGCACGCTCGTCACCATCGGCGACGACTGCACCCTCAACCTGTCCAGCAACGTCCAGTGCCACTCGCAGGAAGACGGTGCGTTCAAGTCCGACCGCTCCACCCTCGGCAACGGCGTCACCCTCGGGGTCAACGCCTTCATCCACTACGGCACCACCGTCGGCGACAACGCCGTGATCGACGCCCACTCCTTCCTCATGAAGGGCGAGGAAGTGCCGCCTCACGCACGCTGGCACGGCAACCCCGCGTCGGAGGTTCGAGAGGGACAGCACGAACTGAGCGTCGCCTGACGCACTGCACGGACCTATCCGGACAGCTGAAAGCGCCCCGTGATCAAGGAATACCGGAACGATCGAAATTCCGGATTCCCTGACGCGGGGCGTTTTCAATGATACGTGTCGCCGGTCCGTCGAATCGGGCCAGTGGTTCTCGCCACAATGCCGAGCCGATCGCACCTCGGCGACGTGTGCTGGTGGGGACACACTCGAGGTGGACGGGTCGTTGCGCGAAGTCGCGCCTTCGTTCGTTCTGTCGTCCGAAGCCCAGCATCTCATCGCATCCGGTCCGCACCGGCGACCGGGCGAACACACCACACTGTTAGAGGGGGAAATAGTTCCCGTGGCACCCGCTTCCCAGCCCCAAAGAAATAGTTCACACCCGCTACTTCGCGAAGTTCGGGCGACCGTCATTTCGGAAACATGAATATCCGGATCGGTCAGGACCGGCGACATCGTGAAAGTGGTGAACAGATGACGGAGAGCACGACCGAGACGGAAGACCGTGCACCGGCGCGCCGGGCACGTATCGAGGGGGTCGACCTGGCCAGAGGGCTGGCCCTGCTCGGAATGATCGCCACGCACGTATTCGACGCCGTCGACGACAACGGGGCGCCGACCGCCGCGACGATTGTGGCCGCAGGTCGTTCCGCCGCGTCATTCGCGATGATCGCCGGAGTGAGCCTGGCGCTCATCTCCGGACGGCAGCGACCGTTGGAGGGGCGCGACCTGTCCGCCATGCGCACGGGCATCCTGGTGCGCGCCATCGTGATCGGGGCGATCGGTCTCGCAATCGGCTTCAGCGACGACGTCGACATCATCCTCCCCTACTACGCCGTGCTCTTCCTCCTCGCGATTCCTCTGCTCCGGTTGCAGCCACGGATGCTGGTCCGCATCGCGATCGCATTGGTGATCGTCGCGCCATTGCTGAACACGGCGATGATCTTCGCCGGGCTCCCCAGGCCGGACGACAACCCCACGTTCGCGACGCTGTTCACCGACCCGGTCGGCCTGTTCCAAGTGCTGTTCCTGACCGGCTACTACCCGGTGCTGGCCTACCTCGCCTACCTCTGCGTGGGGCTCGCCATCGGGCGTAGTGACCTGTCGTCGGCGCTGGTGGCCCGCCGCCTGCTGTTCGGCGGGATCGCGCTCGTGGTCCTGGCGTGGGCCATCGCGTTGCCCCTGCTGTACGGGCTCGGCGGTATCCACACGCTGTCCGGGCTCGGCGACTTCGACGGCGACCCGGCGTCGTCGTACCTGCTGTGGGACGGAGACGATCTCACCCCCATCAGCTCGTGGTGGTGGCTGGCGCTGCCCGCATCCCACTCCACCAGCTGGATCGACATGATCAACACCGTTGGTTCCGCGATGGCGGTGATCGGTGGCTCGCTGCTCCTGGTGCGCGTTCCGTTGATCGCGCGTCTGCTGCGGCCGATCACGGTGGCGGGCACGATGGCTCTCACGATCTACACCGCGCACGTGCTGGTGCTCGCCACCGGCGTGCTGGACGACGAGGCCGGTCTGCTGTACCTGGTGCTGATCGTCGGTGCGTGCGTGTTCGCGCTGCTGTGGCGGCGGTTCGTGGGGCAGGGCCCGCTGGAGAGGCTCGTCGCGGAGCTCTCGGGCAGGGCACGACGAGCTGTACTCACTCCCCGCCCGATCGAGCGGCGCGCGTAGCGCGCCGCAAGCCGGCGACGTGGCAACCAGCGCGGCTGCGGGGGCGACCTGCGCTGGTTGCCACGTCGCATTGGCGTGACGTATCAGAGCGACCTGTCGGGGCGGCGCGTCAGCTCCGGTCGAACTCCCGCGCCCCGAGGGCCCGGATGATCCCGGCACGCCCCTCGGAGACCAGCCGCCGAAGTGCGGGCGGGTGCGACTCGTCGGCGAGCCACCTGTCCGCGGCCTCAACCGTGGACTGCTCCACGGCCCACGACGGGAACAGGCCCAGCACCACCGACTGCGCCCGTTCGCTCGTGCGCCTGGCCCAGACCTCCGCCACCTCGTCGAAGTAGCGCTGGACGTAGCCGCTCAGCAGGGCGCGCTGTGTGGGGTGGCTGAACCCGCTGATGACCGCCTCCTGCACGGCGTTCGGAAGCTCGTCGTCGTGCACGGCGCGATCCCAGGCACGTTCCTTAGCCTCGGCGGTGGGCAGCAGCGCGCGGGCCCGCTCGCCCTGCCGCTGCCCCGTGGAGGTGGGGTCGCGCTTGAGCTCCTCCTCGATCTCGGCCTCTCCCAGGACACCGTGGGCAACCAGCGCCTGCAGCAGCCGCCAGCGCAGGTCGGTGTCGAGCGTGAGCCCCTCCGGGACGTCCGGGTTGTTCTCCGGCTGGAGCAGCCAGCTGCGCATCCGGTCGAGCACGCTGCTCGGCAGGACGCTCGCCGCGAGGGCGTTCACCGTGGTGAGCTGGGCGTCGGATCCGGCAGGCGCCGTGTCGAGCCGGAACCGCAGCGCGTCCACGAGCAGTGGCCAGCCGCGATCCTTCGCCCATCCCTCCTCGGCGTAGGAGCCGAGGGCGGTCTGAGCCTGCAACAGCAGCCGCTGCACCACGCCGATCTCCGACTCGGCTCCGAACCCACCCGCGATGAGCGTGACGAAGTCGCGTGCCTTGAGCTCTGCCTCCCGGGTCATCTCCCATGCCGCCGACCAGCACAGGGTGCGGGGTAGCGGTTCGGCGATGTCACCGATGCGGTCCACGAGCGTGGCGAGCGAGTCGGGGTCCAGGCGGAGCGCGCAGTAGGTGAGGTCGTCGTCGTTGACGAGCACGAGCTTGCCCCGCGGCACGCCCACGAGCTCCGGCACCTCCGTGCGCTCGCCGGAGACGTCCACCTCGACCCGGTGGGTCCGGATGAGCTTGCTCCCGGCCTGGTCGTCGGTGTCGTCGTACACGCCGACGGCGATGCGGTGGGTGCGCAGCTCCCCGGCACCCGGACGCGCGCCACCCTGCACCACCTCGAACCGCGTGAAGCGGCCGTCCGCGTCCACCTCGAACGACGGCCGGAGCAGGTTCAGCCCGGTGGTGCGCAGCCACTGGGCTCCCCAGCCGGACAGGTCGCGGCCCGACGCCTGCTCCAGCGCGCCGAGCAGGTCGTCGAAGGTGGCGTTGCCCCAGGCGTGCGCGGCGAAGTAGCTGCGCAGCCCGGCCAGGAAGGGGGTGAGGCCGACGTAGGCGACGAGCTGCTTGAGCACCGACGCGCCCTTGGCGTAGGTGATGCCGTCGAAGTTCACCTCGACGGCCTGCAGGTCGGGGATGTCGGCGGCCACCGGGTGGGTGGAGGGCAGCTGGTCCTGGCGGTACGCCCACGACTTCTCGACGTTGGCGAAGGTCGTCCAGGCCTCGGTGTACTCGGTGGCCTCGGCCTGGCAGAGCACCGACGCCCAGGTGGCGAACGACTCGTTCAGCCACAGGTCGTCCCACCAGCGCATGGTGACGAGGTCGCCGAACCACATGTGCGCCATCTCGTGCAGCACGGTCTCTGCGCGGCGCTCGTAGAGGAACCGGGTGACGCGCGAGCGGAAGACGTAGTCCTCCAGGAACGTCACCGCGCCCGCGTTCTCCATGGCGCCGGCGTTGAACTCCGGCACGAAGAGCTGGTCGTACTTCCCGAACGGGTACCGGACGCCGAAGTTGCGGTGGTAGAAGTCGAAGCCCTGCCTGGTCTCGGTGAACAGCCGCTCCGCGTCCATGTGCGGGGCCAGCGAGGCCCGGCAGTAGATGCCGAGCGGGATCTCGCCGAGCTCGTCGGAGTAGGTGGCGTGCCAGTCCGCATAGGGTCCGGCGATCAGTGCCACCAGGTAGGTGCTCATGATCTCGCTGGTGGCGAAGCGGTGGACCGCCGCACCACCGGTGCCCTCGCCGGTCTCCTCGATGACGGCGTTGGAGACGACCTTCCAGTCCGCAGGAGCGGTGACCGTCAGCGCGTAACGGGCCTTGAGGTCCGGCTGGTCGAAGCAGGCGAACATGCGCTTGGCGTCGGCCGTCTCGAACTGGGAGTAGAGGTACACGCCGCCGTCGACCGGGTCGACGAACCGGTGCAGCCCCTCGCCGGTGTTCATGTACCGGCCGGTGGCCTCCACTCGCAGCTCGTTCTCGGCAGCCAGGGCGGGCAGTGCGATGCCGTCGTCCTCGCGGTAGCCGCTGACGTCGAGTGGCTTGCCGTTCAGCGTGGCCGAGTCGACCCCTGCGCCCACGAAGTCGATCCAGCTGTCCGTGCCGGGCTCGCTGCAGCTGAAGCGCACGGTCGTGGTGCTGGCGAAGGTCGTCTCGCCGGGCTTGCCGCCACCGTCGGTCAGGTCGAGCTCGACCGCGTAGTCGGCGACATTCAGCAGCGCGGCCCGCCGCTCGGCGTCGGCTCGTGTCAGGTTGGGCGGGGGCATGCGGTCTCGGCTCTCCTACATCGGGTCGTCCTGCTGTGGGTCGGCCACCTCGCTCGGCCCACCCTCGGGTCGGCCGGATCCGGTCGGCGCAGTGGCTGCCGATCCAACCACGAGTGCGCCCGGGATGCCCGGGATCGGGGAGTGGGAATCCCGTCGACCTTGTCCGGGTTGTGCGGGTAGCCGTGCAGTGAGGCGTTCCCCGATCGGAGAGACTGTGACGACCGCGATCAGCACCGAGACCCCGACCCCCACCGAGACCGCTCACGTCGACTTCTGGTTCGACCCGCTCTGCCCATGGGCATGGATCACGTCCCGATGGATGCTGGAGGTCCGCGAGGTCCGCGACGTGCGGATCGACTGGCACGTGATGAGTCTGTCCGTGCTCAACGAGGACCGCGATCTCCCGGAGAACTACCGCGAGATGATGGACCGCGCGTGGGCGCCGGTGCGGGTGGCCATCGCCGCGGCCCGCGACCACGGGCAGGAGATCCTCGAACCCCTCTACACGGCCATGGGCACGCGTATCCACAACGGGGGCAACAAGGACTTCGACGTCGTCATCAAGGAGTCGCTCGCCGAGCTCGACCTGCCGGCCGCCCTGGCCGACGCCGCCGGCAGCACCGAGTACGACGAGGAGCTGCGCGCCAGCCACAAGCGCGGCATGGAGCCGGTGGGCCTGGACGTGGGTACGCCCACGATCCACGTGAACGGTGTGGCCTTCTTCGGCCCCGTGCTCTCCCGAATCCCGCGTGGCGAGGACGCCGGCAAGGTGTTCGACGGTGCCCGCCTGCTCGCCGCCTACCCGCATTTCTTCGAGCTCAAGAGGACCCGCACCGAGGGTCCGGAGTTCGACTGATCGACATGACGGCGCTCCCGCCCACGAATTCGTCGGGCGGGAGCGCAGCCGTCAAGAAAACTACAGCTCAGTAACGGGCGATCACGGCGTCGCGGAGTACGCCCGTCTCGAGTTCCATCTCCCGGAGCCGGTTCTTCACCAGGTCGCCGATGCTGACCATGCCGACCAGCTCGCCACCCTGGACCACGGGCAGGTGGCGGTAGCGCCCGGCCGTCATCCTGGCCATCGCATGGGCCACGGTCTCGTCGGGCGCGCAGGTGCTGACATGGCGCGTCATCACGTCGCTGACCTGCTTGTCGAGCAGAGCGGCGCCATCCCGGCCAAGGGCTCGGACGATGTCGCGTTCGGAGACGATGCCGCGGATCGTCCGGTTCTCATCGCACACGAGCACCGCACCGACGCCGAGCCTGCCGAGCCGCTCGACGACCTCGCCGACCGTGAGCCAGGGCAGCACGGAATGTACGGTTCGCCCCTTTGCGGCGAGAATGTCCGAGATCTTCATCTACTCTCCACCTTCGTCGTCGCGCGTGGTTGAACCACCAGCACCGATGATCCCCCTACGCCTCCTCCAACGGGTGTCATCGTCGCCTCGATCACCCTCACGGCGTACATCTCGTAAGGAATACTGCAAACGAGTCGCCGAACGGTCATGCAGACAGGCATCGCGAACGCACCGAGAGTGTTCGGTAACAGGCGCAAAAAATCTGGTCACCGCACGTCAGGCGCTGGTTTCGGTGATCTCCGGTGGCTGACCTGCGGCGGGGCGCGAACCCGGCGGCCGGGCCGGTGCCGTGGGCTCCGTCATTCGGCCTCGCGCCGCGCACCCGCCTTCCTAGCGTCCGCCCGTGCTCCCTCAGCGCCGCTGCGGCGCCGTCCTGCCGCCGGTCTTCACCGTGCTCGCCGTGGCCGTCGTGCTGGGCGGCGCGCTGGTGCTGACCGGCTCCCGGGCCGCGCCGGCAGTGCCCGCCGCCATGCTCCCGGGGTGCGACGGTTACCTCACCGGGGCGTCCGTGCGTGCGCGCAGCGGCGAGACCGGCGTGCCCGACATCGGCACCCTCGACGCAGGCGGATGCCGCGGCGGCCTCGTGCGGATCGGGCCGGACGGCCGCACCTTCACGCGGGGCCAGGAACCGTTCTTCTGGCTGAGCGACGCTGCCCCGGGTCCGCTCGCCGACCTTGATCGACCACAGCTCGACGCGTACCTGGACGCCCGGTCGGCCCAGGGCTTCACGGTGGTCCGGACGGTCGCCCCGGCCGGCGACCCGGGCGACGACGAGTGGGAGCGGCTGGACGTCGTGGTGGACGAGGCCGCGCGACGTGGCCTCGTCGTGGCGCTGCAACCGGTGCCGGGCGACGCCGACGCCGAGGCGTACGGCGAGCTCCTCGGGGAGCGCTACGCGGAGGACACCAACGTGGTCTGGGTGCTGGGTGCCGCCGCGGGCGACGGCACGGAGGACGTCCGGAGGTCCGTGGCCACGGGGATCAGGGCGGGCGGGGGAGAGCAGCTCATGAGCCACCACCCCGGCAGTGCCGAGGGGGCGGGCTTCGATCTCCTCGGCCACTTGTGCGGCAACGACGACGAGTCCGCGAAGCTCGTCGCCGCCTACGCGGCCGGGCGGCCGTTCGTCGTCGAGGCGTGCGACGACGGGTCCGCGGCGCCGGACGTTCGCCGCTATGCGTACCGGGCCGTGCTCGGCGGCGCCGCCGGCGCCGCACGTGGGCCTGAGGGGGCCCAGGAGCGCGCCACAGGCCCGACCCGCTCCTCGGCCCTGGATGCCTCCGCTGCGGCGCAGCTGGGCCATCTCCGCGCCCTTGTGGAATCACGGCCGCGCACGGAGCCCGCCGATGTGGTGATCGGTGCCGAGAGCGGACGCGAGCGCATCCACGGAGCACTGGCCGCCGACCGCTCCACGCTCGTCGCCTACACGCCGGTCGGCGCCCCGATCACCGTCGATCTCGCAGGTCTCGCGGGTGAGACCGCGCGGCCCTGGTGGTTCGATCCCCGCACCGGGCGGGCCACCAAGCTCCACACGGTGCCGGCCCGCGGCGCCACGACGTTCACGCCCCCTGGCGGCGAGGCGGACGCGGCCGACTGGGTGCTGGTGGTGGACGACGCGGCTGCGGGCTACGGACCGCCGGGTCGCAGGGGCGCTGGGGAGTCCGGCGACCCGGAAGCCACCGCCCCTCCTGCGCCGTCGACCGCCGCTCCGCCGCCCTCGCCCACGAGTGCGCCGCCGACCACGTCCCCTGAGCCCCCGCCGCCACCCGCCGCGCCACCGCGGCCGCCCGCTCCGCCGTCGGCCGAGCCGGTCTGGGACCGGCTCGCCCAGTGCGAGTCGTCGGGCGACTGGGCGATCGACACCGGCAACGGCTACTACGGTGGCTTGCAGTTCGACGCCGACACCTGGCGCGCGTACGGCGGAACGGAGTTCGCCCCGTCGGCCCACAGGGCCACTCGTGAGCAACAGATCACAGTTGCCACCCGAGTGCGCGACGACCGGGGCGGATACGGCTCCTGGCCTGCCTGCGCACGCAAGCTCGACCTGCCTTCGTAACCATCTCGTGATAACGGAGTGAGATCGGGACCGCCGTCGCCGCCGGGTGAATGGTCATCGCTACCCTGACGGGCGATGAGCGAGCGCTCGCAGTCCGAGGAGACCCCTATCCGCGTCGGCAACCGGTACCGCCTTGACGAGCGGATCGGGGCCGGCGCCATGGGTGCTGTGTGGCGCAGCACCGACGAGCTGCTCAATCGCACGGTCGCGGTGAAAGAGCTGCTCGCAGCGGCTGCCCCGGACACCCCCGCCGGCAACGATGCGCTGGAGGAGTCGCGCCAGCGGATCTTGCGGGAGGGCCGGATCGGGGCCCGCCTGCAACATCCGCACGTGATCAGCATGTTCGACGTCGTGGTGCACGAGGACCGGCCCTGGCTGGTGATGGAGTACCTCCCGTCGAAGTCACTGGCCCAGGTGCTGGCAGAGAAGGGCGCGCTGGAGCCGCGGCAGGTCGCCGACGTGGGCCGCCAGGTGGCCGACGGACTGGCAGCTGCGCACCTGGCCGGTGTGGTGCACCGCGACGTCAAGCCGGGCAACGTCCTCCTCGGCGAGGACGGGCGGGTCAAGCTCACCGACTTCGGTGTCTCCCGCGCGGTCGACGACGTGCAGCTCACCCGCACCGGCCTGATCGCAGGGACCCCCGCGTTCCTCTCGCCCGAGGTGGCCAGGGGTGGAGATCCCACCGCGGCGTCCGACGTGTTCGCGCTGGGGGCCACGCTCTACGCGGCGGCGGAGGGCACCCCGCCGTTCGGGCTCGACGACAACGCGTACGCGTTGCTGCACAAGGTCGCCATGGGCGAGGTGCGGCCGCCGAAGAAGTCCGGCCAGCTCACAGCCGTGATCATGTGGTTGCTGAGCAAGGAGCCCGGCGAGCGGCCGTCGGCGATGCAGGCCCGCGACGTGCTGGCCGCCGTGGCAGAGGGCCGCGACGGCGGGCCTGCAGTGCCGGCGTTGGCAGCGGCTGCCGCCGGTGGCACCGGCAACACCCTTGCCATGGAGGCCGCACCCACCGCCGCGGCGCCGGCGATCGCGCCACCGCCCCCTCCCACCTCGCCGCAGACGTCTCGGCCTGCGTCCGAGCCCGCTCCCGGTCGTCCTCGCCGCTGGCGAGCCGGCCTGATCGCGATCGTGGCGCTGCTGGTGGTCGGCGGCGGTGTCGCGGCGGCGATACTGACGTCAGGGAACGGCCCCGCCGATCCTGGGAACCAGCAGGCCGCTCCGCCTTCCCCCAGCACCAGCGCGGCCGCGCCGCCGGCCCCCGCTCCGGCTGCCACCACGGCGCCGCGTACCACCGAGCCGGCGCCCACCACCACCCAGGCGCCGCCACCGACCACGACGCCTACCCCTGCGCCTGACGGAGGAGCCACGCCCAGCGACCCGGTCGCCTTCGTCCAGAACTACTACGCGCTGCTCCCGGGCAACACCGACGCCGCATTCGCGCTGCTGAGCCCTGCGGCGCAGAGTGCGTCCGGTGGGCGGAGCGGGTACGACGGCTTCTACGGGCGGATGCAGTCGGTGAGTGTGCAGAACCCCCGCCAGACCGGCGACAACACGGTGCAGGCCACCATCGTGTTCGTCGAGAAGAACGGCACCACCACCCACGAGCCGTACCGCTTCGTCGTCGGGACGGACGACGACGGTGCCACGATCATCCAGTCCTTCAGCAAGCTGTAATGCCGGCCGCGGGCGGCCTGGTCAGGCCGTCTGAACGCCCACGTCACTGAGGTTCGCGGTGACCCACCGCACCACCTCGCGGACGAACACCTTCTTGTTGTCGATGCCGTGCACCTCGTGGCCCTCGTCGTGGAAGAGCAGGAAGCCCGGTGACGCCCCGCGCTCCCGGAGGGCGTCCACCACCTGCTGGGCCTCCACGAGCGGCACGTTGGTGTCGTGCGCACCGTGCACCACCAGCAGCGGCGCGGTGATGCGGTCGACGCGGTGGATCGGTGAGAGCTCCCGCAGCAGCGCGGCGTCCGAGCGTGGGTCGCCGTACTTGGTGGTGGCCGCTTCGGCGATCCAGGGCTCCGTGGAGGCGTAGAAGGTGGCGAAGTCGGAGATGCCGCAGACGTCGACGCCCACCGCGAAAAGCTCCGGGAACCAGGCCAGCGCGGCGAGTGCGAGGTAGCCGCCGTAGGAGCGGCCCGACACACCGACCCGGCCGGGATCGGCGAGCCGCGCCGACACGAGGAAGTCGACGGCTGCACGCACGTCGGTGATCGCGACGAATCGGCGCTCGTGGTCGTCGGCGCAGGCGAAGCTGCGTCCGTAGCCGCCCGAGCCGCGGACGTTGGGTGCGAAGACCGCGACGCCTTCGGCGAGCAGGGCCTGGAACAGCGGCTGGAAGGTGGGCCGTTCCTGCGCCTCAGGGCCGCCGTGGAGCCAGATGAGCGTGGGCAGTGACCCGAGCACGCCGGAGGGCCGGAACAGCCATCCGGACAGCAGCAGGCCGTCCTCGGCGCGGAACTCGTGGAGCGTCGGGGAGACGAGCGACTCGCCGTCGCCCGGCTCGGCAGGCAGGAGCGGGGTGGCATCCCCGTAGGTCTCGAGCCCGATCCGGGCGAGCTGCGGCGGAGTGGCCGGCCCCTCATTGGCGGCGAGCAGTGCGCGCCCGTCGAGGCTGAAGGCCAGCCCGGTGACCACGTCGCCCGGCACGGGGACCACGGGCTCGAGCATCCCGGAGCGCAGGTCGAGCAGCTCGATCTCGCTGCGCCCGTCGACGTTCCAGACGAGCGCGGCGCGCGCGCCCGCAGGGTCGAGCGCCACGAGGTCGAGGTCGTCGTCGGGACGCTCGGCGACCGGGTACGCGGTGGACAGCTCGGTGCTACCCAGCAGGGTGACCACGAGCAGCGCAGGGCGCTCGCGGCCCGCATCGGTATGGACGTAGAGCTGGCGGCCGGTGACGCCGAACCTGGCGTCGGCGATCGTGGCACCGCCGGGCAGCAGTTCGGTGCGCTGCCCGCTGTGCAGGTCCACCAGCTCCAGCCGCCGTTCGCCGCGGCGACCGAGCCGCACCACTGCGCGCCTGCCGTCGCCGCTCACGGCGCAGACCCGGGCGGCGGGGCCGGCGGCGAGCACCGTGGACGTGCCGTCGCGCAGGTCGACCAGACAGGCCTGGCCGTCGCCCGCCCCTTCCGGGAAGACGGTGACGCCGAGCTGGCGGCCGTTGTGGGACCACACCCCGAGCGTCACGGCGGCCGCCCCGGGAGCGAGCTGACGCGACTCACTGCCGTCGGGGGTGAGCACCTGGACGCGCGTGCGCTCGCCGCCGTGCAGCGCGGTCTGGAAGGCCAGCCAGGTGCCGTCGGGCGACCAGGTGAGGGCCTGAACATCACCCTCGACGGGCAGTGGGGCATCGGGTTCGACGATGGGGCCGCCGTCGGGGGGCAACACGCCCACCCACGCTCGCGGGCGGCCGTCGCGGTCGGAGACCCAGGCCACCAGGGTGCCGTCGGGGGAGGGCACCGGATTCGAGTAGGCCGTGGGGAACAGTTCGCCGTAGGTGGTGCCGGCCGGATGCGCGTCGGCACCGCCGGTCAGACGAGCGAGCCTCCGCTCGGTGAAGTCCGACACCCCTAGGTGATCCATCCCTACAACCCCCTCTCCTGAAACCACATCTCGAGCAGCGCAACCTGCCACAACGCATTGGAACCGAGGTTTGTTCGTGCAGTGTTGGGGTCGGCCAGCATGGTGTCCAGCCAGTCCCGGCGTACCAGCCCACGGGCCTTCGCCACGGGATCGGTGACGGCGTCACGTACCCGGTCGAGGAATGGGCCTTCGAGGTGCCGGATCGCCGGAACCGGAAAGTACCCCTTGGGCCGATCGATGATCGAGTCGGGGACCACGCCGCGGGCTGCGTCCTTCAACACACCCTTCCCGCCGTGGGCGAGCTTGAGCTCCGGCGGGCAGGCGGCGGCGAGCTCCACCAGCTCGTGGTCCAGGAACGGGACGCGGGCCTCCAGGCCCCACGCCATCGTCATGTTGTCCACGCGCTTGACGGGGTCGTCGACCAGCATGATGGTCGAGTCCAGCCGCAGCGCCGCATCGAGCGTCTCGTCGGCGCCCGGGGCGCCGAAGTGCTCGGCGATGAAGGCCCGGCTCGGGTCGTGGTCGAGCACCCACTCCGGTTCGAGGATGTGGGCGAGCTCGGCGTGGGGACGGTCGGTGAACTGCTTCGCGTAGGCCTCCACGCCCTGCGAGCGGGGCACGCCGGCCAGCGGCGGGTACCAGCTGTACCCGGCGAACACCTCGTCGGCGCCCTGCCCGGACTGCACCACCCGCACCGACTTCGACACCTCCTGCGCGAGGAGGTAGAAGGCGACGCAGTCGTGGCTGACCATGGGCTCGGACATCGCGACGATGGCGTCGTCGACGGCGGGCAGCATCCGTGCGGGGTCGACGAGGATCTGCTGATGTTCGGTGGCGAAGTGCTCGGCCACGAGGTCGGAGTACTCGAACTCGTCGCCGGACTCGCCCGCCGCGGCGTGGAACCCGACGCTGAACGTCTGGAGGCCGGTCTGTCCCTCGGCGGCCAGCAGGGCGACGACCAGCGAGGAGTCCAGCCCGCCGGACAGCAGCACGCCGACGGGGACGTCGGCGACCATTCGCCTGCGCACCGCGATCCTCAGCGACTCGAGCACGGCGTCGCGCCAGTCGCGGGCGCTCATCCCGGCGTACTCGGGGCGCCGGATGTGTGAGGGCTGCCAGTAGAGGTGGTCGCTGCTCGTGCCATCCGGCTGGATCGTCCGCACGGTGGCGGGCGGGAGCTTGCGCACGCCGCTCAGGATCGTGCGCGGCGCGGGCACCACCGAATGGAAGGTCATGTAGTGGTGCAGCGCGATCGGGTCGATCGAGGTGTCGATGCCGCCGGCCTTGAGCAGGGCGGGAAGCGAGGACGCGAACAGCAGCCTGCCCTGGCCCTCGGCGAGGTAGAGCGGCTTGATCCCGAGGCGGTCGCGGCCGAGCGTCAGAACTCCGGTGTCGCGGTCGGCCACCGCGAAGGCGAACATGCCGAGGAAGCGCTCGACGCAGGCGGGACCCCAGTGCTTGAAGGCCTTGAGCAGCACCTCGGTGTCGGACGTGGAGAAGAAGTGGTAGCCGGCGGCCTCGAGCTCCGCGCGCAGTTCGCGATAGTTGTAGATGAGCCCGTTGAAGACCGCGGACAGGCCGAGCTCCGGGTCGACCATGGGCTGGGCGCCGCGCTCGGAGAGGTCGATGATCTTGAGTCGGCGGTGTCCGAGCGCGATCGCGCCGACGGAGTAGACGCCCGATCCGTCGGGGCCGCGACGGTGCATCTCGGCGGTGATCCGGGCGACAGCCTCCACGTCCGGAGCGCTGCCGTCGAACCGGATCTCACCGGCGATGCCGCACATACGTGTCCTCCGCTGGTCGGGCGCCCGGGTCATCCCGGTCGTCGAGGTTGAGTGGACGATGCGGTACCCCGCGTGCGCAACCCGCACCTTGTTTCGAGTGTGTGACCAGAATCTCGTCGAGCCGAGCCGTGGTGGACTTGCGTACATGAACGACATACACCTCGGCGTGGTGTTCCGGCCGCAATCCCCTCCAGAACGGCTTCGTGATGTGGCGCTCGCCGCCGAGGCCTACGGGGTCGGCGAACTGTGGCTCTGGGAGGACTGCTTCCTGGAGGGCGGTCTCACCGCGGCGACCGCGGCGCTCGCCTGGACCGAGCGGCTGAAGGTCGGAGTGGGCCTGCTGCCGGTGCCGTTGCGCAACCCCGCCGTGGCCGCGATGGAGATCGCCACACTCGCCCGGATGTTCCCTGGCCGGTTCCTACCCGGCCTCGGGCACGGCGTGCTGGAGTGGATGGCGCAGGTCGGAGCCCGGGTCCCGTCGCCGATGACGTTGTTGCGTGAGCACGCCACCGCCGTTCGCGATCTCCTGCACGGCCGCACGGTGGACGTCGACGGCCGTTTCGTCCATCTGGACGGTGTCGCGCTCGACTGGCCGCCCCGCGAGGTGCCGCCGATCCTCATCGGGGCCAGGGGCCCGAAGACCGTGCGGCTGGCGGGGGAGATCGCCGACGGCGTCCTGCTCGACTCCGGGCTCACCGTGGGGCAGGTCCGTGAGGCGCGTGCCCGGGCGGAGGAGGGCCGGGCGGCGGCAGGCCGGACCGGAGAATTCCGCATCGTCGTGTACCTGGAGTTGGACGCCACGTCCGGTGGGTTGGCGGAGCAGGTCGAGGAACACGCGCGGGAGTTCTCGGCCGCCGGCGCCGACACCGTGGTGTTCCAGGCGACCGGCGAGGCGCCCGACCCGGAGCCGCTGCTGGAGGCCTGTGGCCGACTCGTCGGCGGTCCCGTGTGAGATGACGGGCCGACGCTTCCGAAACACTTTTCTTCCGGGCATCGTCGAATTCTCGATCGAGATCCGCTCGATGTTTCCGGCGATCCTGCGCGCGCACGAAATGTGGATATCGGATCAGCTCGGCCATGCGGGTGGGGCGTGTGCCGCTGAAGGGTGAATCCGGCGGGCGCTTGCCCTGGGGCGGGCCAAGGTTGCCCGCGTATTCACTCGCTACCGTTCCGGAGGCTGGACAGTGACCACTGCAGCAGCGGACTCGGTCCACCAGAGGATCGAACGGACATTCGACGGCCTCGACAGCAACCACGACGGGTATGTGGACTGGTCGGACTACCAGAACCTCGTCGACCGCTACCTCGGTGCGTTTCAGCTCGACAGGGGTGATCGCAGGGCCAGGGCGCTGCAGTCGATCCACGAGATGTGGTGGCTGGAACTGTTGCGGCACGCGGGCGCAGGGGAGGACCGGCTGCTGAAGAACGTCTTCGTCGCCGCCACTCGCCTCACCATCGTCGACACCAGCCGCCTGAATGTGGTCGAGGGCTTCGGACACGCCATCTTCGACGTCGTCGACACCGACGGCGACAACGAGATCAACAAGGAAGAGTTCGACCGCCTGCTGCGGGACGTCTGGAAGGCCGACTCCCCGGAGTCGAGCAAGGCGTTCGGCCGGGTGGACACCGATGACGACGGCACGATCTCCCGGCAGGAGTTCCTCCGGGCCGCGCACAGGTATTTCAACTCCAGCGACCTCAACGGCGCCGGCAACCTGCGCGTCGGCGGCTGATCGACTTCGCTCCGGCGGTGGCCTGGAAAGCGGCTCGGCCACCGCAGAAATCTCAACGGGGGAGCCGTCGCCGGCGGTCAGCGCTTCCGGTAGACGTCGCGACGGTGGCCTACGGCGAGAACCAGAATCACGAGCTCGCCGTCGTGGATCTCGTAGATGATCCGGAAATCACCCGTGCGCACGCGCCACTCTCCTGCCCCGCCGACCAACTGCGTGGCTGCCGGCGGGCGTGGTTCGGTGGCGAGCAGCTCCAGTGCCGCCTGGATACGACGTCGGCCGGGGGCATCGAGCTTGCGCAGCTGACGTGCCGCGCTCGGGACGACTGTGATGCGGTAGGTCACGTTGGTGGCTCAGAGGCCCAGATCCGCCTTGACCTCTTCCCACGGAATCGGAGCCGCCTCAGCGGCTGCCAGCTCCGCCCTGGCAGCCTCGGCCGCCCGGATGTCCGCCATGTCCTCCGCCAGCTCGAGGATCCGATCGAGATCGTCGGCATCGATGACGGCGGCGATCCGATGGCCCCGCCGCGAGAGGTAGACCGGTCGGTGCTCGGAGCGCGCCTGGTCAACCACAGCGGCGAGCTGCTCGCGGGCGTCCGAGATGCTGATCCCGTCCTCGGTCACCTCATGAACGTACGCCTGCCGACTCAGCTGTACAACCATCCCGGAAATGTACAAGCGCGCCGGGTGGGCGAGTCCGCGAGCAGCGCCAGTCGCGTCGGCACGAGATCAGCGCAGCACCCAGGTGTCCTTCGCCCCACCGCCGCGCGAGGAGTTGACGATCATGCTCCCGAACGGGGCGACGCGGCTGAGCGCCGCCGGTAGCACCTCGACGTTCGTGCGGTCGCCGAGCCGGGACTGCAGGACGAACGTCCGCAGGTCCACCGCTCGCGGTTCGAGCCTGCCGTTCGCGAACGTCGGGTGGGTGGAGAGCATCACCAGATCCTGTGCCACCCATCCGGCCGGGTTGCTGCGCACCGCGGCGGCTGCCTCGGCCAGCTCCGCACGGTCGGCGTGCGGCCCGATCACGATGCCCTGCCCGCCGTACCCGTCCACCGGCTTGAGCACGAGCTCGTGGAGCCGGTCGAGCACCTCGGCCCGCCGGTCGGGGTCGACGCACGGGTAGGTCGGGACGTTGTCCAGCAGGACGTCCTCGCCCAGGTAGTAGGAGATCATCTCGGGCACGTAGGCGTAGATGAGCTTGTCGTCGGCCACGCCGTTGCCCATCGCGTTGAGCAGCGCGACGTCGCCGCGGGCCACCGCGTTGCAGAGGGCCCGGCCGATCGGGCGGAGATCCGCGCCCTTCGCGTCGAGCAGGGCGCGCTCGTCGAGGCGCCGGTAGAGCGCCGAGAGCCGCCGCCGTGCGCCGGAGCCCACGAGGAAGACGCCGTCCTCGGTGACCTGCAGGTCGCGCGGCGTGACCAGCGGGATGTCCATCCGGTCGGCGAGCAACTGGTGCTCGAAGAACGCCGAGTCCTCGTGGCCGGCAGAGAGCAGGGCGACCTCCCCCAGTGCGGGGTCGTCGGGTTCGGTTGCCGAGAGCAGCGCCGAACGCAGCTGCCCTGGCACCGGATCCAGCCCGACGACGCCTGCGGGCGGCTCCAGGTCGGGCATCACACTGCGGACCAGCCGCCTGCTCGTGATCGAGTAGCCGATGCCCGACGGGACGCGCAGGTTGTCCTCCAGCACGAGCCAGTGGTCGGCCCGGTCCCGGACGAGATCGATGCCGGCGACCGCGATGCGCACGGCATCGGCCGGGAACAGCTTGCCGAGCCGGCTGCGGCCCGGTGCGTCGTGCACGATCTGGGCCGGGATCACGCCGTCGGAGACGATCTTCTGCTTGCCGTAGACGTCGCGGACGAACTGCTCGAGTGCGCGGATGCGCTGGGTGAGCCCGGCGGTGAGCCCGGCCCAGTCCTCCGCGGTGACGATGCGGGGGATGAGGTCGAGCGGGAAGAGCCGGTCCGGTTCGCCGTCGCCCACCCGGAACGTGACGCCGCGGGCGCGCTGCTCGGTGCGCAACGCCGACTCGGCGGCCGTGAGACCGCGCGGGCCGAGCCGATCGAGCGCCCGGAACATCCAGCCGTAGTGGGGCAGTACCGTGCCGCCCGCGCTCACGGCCTCGTCGAACGCCCGCTGCTCTGAGCCGTCGGTGTGGTAGCCGACGAGCAGGTCCGGCGTGTGCGGGACGGTGGCGGGTGGCTCGGTGACCAGCGTGCGGCCCTGGGTGTGCGCCAGCAGGACGTCGACGACGTCGCTGAGCTCCCCGCGGCGGCCGTATGCCCGCCGCTGCACGGCCGCGCCGCTGCCGCGGGCCAGCGTGGCCTGCGACAGCTCGAGCACCTGCTCCCAGTCGCCGAGCTCCTCCAGCTGTGGCCGGAGCTGGTCGACGAGCTGGCCGACGAGCAGCGGCGGCGACACCAGCGAGGGACCACAGAGGTCGACGAGATCGCCCTCCAGGCCCGAACGCGCAGCCCGCCAGGTGGCGGCTCGCAGCAGCTCGTGCCGGGACTCGGACAGCGGCACCTCGGCCGCAAGGTCTTCCCGGGCCTTGCCGACCAGCGCACGGAAGAGGCCCGCGATGAGCACCACGTCGTCCACCTCGGGGCAGGCGTCGCAGACCCGCAGCTCCACCGTGGGCAGATGGGCGCTCGGCCGGATGTCGAAGTAGACCATCCCGGGGTCGCTGATCGTGCCCGACGCGATGAGATCGGCGACCATGGCGTCGTACTCGGCCGCGGTGCGCACGGTCGCGGGCGGGCCGGCGGTGGGCCAGCGCGACCACACCATCGACCGGTAGCTGGCGTAGCCGGAGTCGTGGCCCCGCCAGTACGGCGAGCTGGCCGAGAGGGCGAGCAGCACCGGCAGATAGGGGGCGACGCGGCGCACGACCTGGACGGCCTCGTCGCGATCGGGCACGTCCACGTGCACCTGAGCGCCGCAGATGTGTTGCTCGCGCACCAGCATCTGGTACTCGTGCTGCATCTTCTCGTAGCGCGCCCCCGCCGAGATGGCGTCGCCGTGAAGTTCGGCGAGCGGCACGGTGCCTGCCGCGACCACGCCGAGACCGAGCGGCTCGGCCACGCCCTCCAACGTTGCGCGCAGCCGTCGCAGGTGCCCGCGCAGCTCGTCGAGCGTGCCGCACACCGGCGTGTTCGTCTCGACGAGGGACCGCTGCAGTTCGGGTGCGAACTCGGCTCCGTCGAGCTGCGCGAGCAGCGAGTCGACCTCGGGCGCGGAGCGCCTGCTCTCCAGGTCGACGACGTGGAACTCCTCCTCGACGCCCAGCAGGGGGAGGTCGCTCATGACGCCGACGCTAGGAGACTCGTGTTACAGCCGTGATGCCGTCGTGCTACTCCGAGGCTGTTCCGCACCCCAGCACTGTGCCCACTCGGGTGCGTGGGAAACACATCACGCCGTGTGGATTGCTCCGAACGGCGTCATCAGATAGCGGACGTCAGGTATAAGCGGCGTCGAAGAACGCGAGTTCGAGATCGACCGAACGGACGAACATGTCGCGCACCCGCTCCAGGTCGCCAGGTTCGAGGCCGACGACGACGCGGTCGAACTCGGTGCGCAGGAACGTCACCCACGTCTCGAAGGCAGAGCCCCTGTGCAGCTCGATCCACTCCCGTTGCAGCGGTTCGTCGGGGGCGGTGGCGTCAGGTCGCGTGGCCCAGTCCAGGTAGAGCCACTCCGCCACGAGCAGCACCGCGAGGCAGGAGGCGTAGTCGGCGCTGCGCCGTGCCGTGTCCATCAGCTCGACGAAGCCGGCCGTGGGGGCCAGGAGAGCCGGGTCGGTGCGTTCGGGAAGCGGGACGTCCAGGGCGTCGAGCGCCCGCGCGAAGAAGTCGTTCTCCGGTCCGGCGACCAGCCCGAGCTGGCGGGCGTGCACGACCCGGGGTTCGAGCCGGTCGGCGGCGGCCACCGCGGCCCCCATCAGCGCCAGGAAGGAGTCGAAGAACTGGTGGTCCTGCACCAGGTAGGTGGTGAGCACAGCGGGGTCCAGCTGCCCGCGCCAGAGCTCGTCCACGAACCGGTGTCCGACCGCCGCGTCCCAGGTGGGGCCGGTCAGCTCACGCAGCTCAGCACTGAAGGTCACCTTCCCGACCCTAGTGCCGAGGAAACGAGGTCGCCTTCCGCGGCACCAGAGGTCGGCTACGCCCGCAGCAGGCCGCCCTGGAGCCGGGGCGCGATGACGCTCGTGTCCAGCGCCGCTGCCAGCGTGACGTCCGCTGCGTAGCCGTCGGCCACGAGCTCGCGGCCGGACGCGGTGGCCGCCAGCACGGCGGCGAGTCCCTTGTCCCGGGCCGCGACGAACTGCGCCACGGCGAGCTCGGCCTCGGGGGAGAGGTCGGCCGCGGGCAGCGCCGCCGCGATCGCCCCGGCACCGAGCACGTCCTCCACGGCCACCCGCAAGGTGCCACCGGGCCAGCGCTCCCCGGCAGGGACGAGTCCGATCGGTCCGTCCACCGCGAGCGCTGCGGCTGCCGTGGCCGAGGCGTTGCGCAGGCAGCCGGCGAAGAGCGCGGCGCCGGTGGCCGCGACCGTGGCGCACAACGTGGCGCCGTTGGGCGAGGGGAGCCCGAGCCGGGTACCGGGCGTGAGGTCGACCAGCGACGACGGTCGCAGCGACGGGCCGCTGCCGTGACGGGGACCCGCGGGCTGCACGCCGAGGGCTCGGGCTTCTGTCGCCGGGTCGCCGCCGGACCAGCGCTGCGGCAGGATCGCGGCGCCCCGGCCGACGGCGACGTCGACGGCTGTGCAGAACGACAGCACGTCGACGACGATCACCGCGGCGCACTCGGCTGCCAGCAGTTCGGCGCCTTCGCGCCCCCATTCCAGTCGCACCCGGTACGCGCGTTGCCGGTGTTCGGGGCGGGCGTCGATCGGCACGCGATCACCGTACGTGCCGAGGGCGTCTCAGATGTCGATCGCCGATCCCAGGGAGACCACCTGGTGCGTCGGGAGACCGAAGTACGCGGCGGGGCTCACCGCGTTGCGGCTGATCAGGCAGAAGAGCTTCTTGCGCCAGGTCGCCATGCCCGGCTCCTTCGTGTGCACGATCGTGACGCGGCTGAGGAAGTAGGTGGCGTCCTTCATGTTGATGTCGAGGCCCTTCTGGCGGGCGAGCCGCAGCGCCGCCGGGACGTAGGGCTTGTCCTGGAAGCCGAACCGCACGGTGAGGTGGAAGATCCCGTCGTCGGGAACGCAGGCGTCGTCGATCTCCAGGCGCTGGGATCTGGGCACGTGCGGAATTCCCAGGTTCTGCACGTTGAGGACCAGTACGTGCTCGTGGAGGACGTGGTTGTAGCGGACGTTGTGGCGCAGTGCGAGCGGCGTGGTGCCGGCGTTGGCGTTCAGGAACACCGCGTTGCCCGGGACGCGGATCGGCGGGTTGTCCGAGGTCGAGAGCGCCTTGACGAAGTCCTCGAGCGGGCCCTCCTGCTCGGTGCGCTTGCGCGTGACGATCTGGCGCCCGCGGTGCCAGGTCATCAGGACGATGGCGACCGCCACCCCGACGACGAGCGGGAACCAGCCGCCCGACAACACCTTGGTCATGTTGGCGGACAGGAACGCCAGCTCGATGAGGAGCAGGCTCCCGGCCCCGAGGACGACGAGCCACATCGGCGTGCCCCAGCGGTGCCGGGCGATCACGAAGAACAGGACGGTGGTGATGGTGAGCGTGCCGGTGACGGCGATGCCGTAGGCCGAGGCCAGTGCGGTGGAGGACCCGAAGCCGACCACCAGGCCGATCACGGCGACGAACAGCACCCAGTTCACGAACGGCACGTAGACCTGGCCGGCCTCCTTCTCGGACGTGTGCCGGATCGTGAGGAACGGCAGGTAGCCGAGCTGCACTGCTTGACGTGCCATGGAGAACGTGCCTGTGACGACGGACTGGGAGGCGATCACAGCGGCCGCCGTCGCGAGAATCAGCAGCGGGTACTGACCCCACGAGGGCGCCAGCCGGAAGAAGGGGTTGTCCGCGGCTCCCGGGTCGGCGAGCACGATGGCCCCCTGGCCGAAGTAGTTCAGCGTGAGTGCGGGGAACACCAGCGCGAACCAGGCGTTGCGGATCGGGCGGCGGCCGAAGTGCCCGATGTCGGCGTAGAGCGCCTCCGAGCCGGTGATCGCCAGCACGACCGACCCGAGGGAGAGGAACGCCGTCAGTGGCGCGTTGACGGCGAACTCGACCGCGTAGGACGGTGACAGGGCTCTGAGGATTCCGGGCTGCGCGATGACGTGGGCGAGCCCGAGCACGCCGATCACCAGGAACCAGAGCAGCATGACCGGGCCGAAGGCCTTGCCGACCACGCCCGTACCGAAGCGCTGGAAGAAGAACAGGCCGCACAGCAAGACGATCGCGATCGGGACGACCCACTCCGCCAGCCCGGGACTGGCCACCTCCAGACCCTCCACCGCGCCGAGCACGGAGATCGCAGGCGTGATCATCCCGTCGCCGAAGAACAGCGCTGCTCCGAGGACGCCCAGTCCGATCAGGAACCATTTCGTCCGCGCGGAGAGCCCCTTCACGCGCTCGACGAGCGAGATCAGCGCCATCGTCCCGCCCTCGCCGTCGTTGTCGGCGCGGGTGACGAGGCTGACGTACTTGATGCTGACGATGATGGTGATCGTCCAGAACACGAGTGACAGCACGCCGTAGACCGAAGTGGGGTCCGGGGTGAGCCCACGGGTGTCGGTGAAAGTCTGCTTCAGCGCGTAGAGCGGGCTCGTGCCGATGTCGCCGAAGACGACTCCCAGCGCGCCCAGCGCCAACGCGGCCGCGCTGCTCTTCTCCACTGCGGACGGCCCTGGGCCCGGGGCGGATGACCCGGGCGGACCAGGGGCCGTCTCGGGCGTCGAGGCCATCAGGCGAGGCGGCGCGTCACGGGGTCCATGTGTCCCCATTGTGCCTGGTTGAAGTGCCGAAAGGGTGTGACCGAGCCGTCACCGGATCCGGTGGCCCGTCTCTGAGCACGAGTAGCCTCCGAGCGCTTCGACCTCCGCGCGGAAAGCGGGGCTTTCCAACAGGGCCCACAGCGGAGCAAGCAACTCGTCGTGCAGACCGGACTCGCGCAGTACCAGGTCGTAGGGCTCCTCGGCGACGGGCACGAAATCGAGTTCGAACGCCCGTGCGGCGGCGCGGATCCCGAGCCCGGTGTCGGCGCGGCCCGCCGCCACGGCCGCGGCCACCGCGAGGTGTGTGTTCTCCTCCCGCGAGTAGCCGCTCACCTGGCCGGGATCGAGGTCGCGCCGCGCGAGCTCGTGGTCGAGCAGCGCCCGCGTGCCGCCGCCGGGCTGGTGGTTGACGTAGCGCACGTCCTTGCGCACCAGGTCGTCGATCCCGGAGAGTCCGAGCGGGTTGCCGGGGGCCACGATCAGCCCCTGCTCGCGGTGCACGAGCCGCACGACGGCGATCTTGTCCCCGCCGAGGATCTTGTCCACGTAGGGCAGCGTGTACTCACCGGTGGCGGGGTCCAGCAGGTGCGATCCGGCGATGTGGCAGAGACCGTCGCGCAGCGCGAGGAGCCCGCCGAGCGACCCGGCGTTCGACGTGGCGAGCGTGACGAGCGGGTCGGCGGTCCGCAACGCGGAGGCGGCCATGTCGAGCGCGAGGTCGTGCGACCCGATCGCCATGATCGTGCGCCCGATCTCCTCGAGACCGCGCAGCAGTTCGACGCGTACGTGCTCGCCTGCATGGTGGCCCTCCACCCCGGCCGGGACCACCAGGAGGCCGTCGGCGCGCACCAGTGAGGTGAGCACCCCCGCACCGCGGGGCAGCGGCGTCGCCACCACCTCGCCGCCCACCCGGCCGAGCCGCACCCGCACCCAGTCGTCCATCCCGGCGGTGGAGCCGAGTTTGCGGGCGAGCCGCGCCGTGGTGGTGGGGCGCTCTCGGGGCGCGACGCCCTGGAGGGCGGCGAGCAGCGGGGCGGCGAAGATGTCGAACGTGAGCGAAGCCGACACCGGGTAGCCGGGGGCGCCCAGCACCGGGGTGGCGTCCACCGCTCCGAGCACCACCGGGTGCCCGGGCCGCACGGCCACGCCGTGCACGGCGAGCGTGCCGGCCCCGGCAACGACCCGTGCGGTGAAGTCGTGGCGTCCGGCGCTGGAGCCCGCGATGAGCACCACCAGGTCCGCCTCCGCGGCCGCGGCGCGGAGCGCGTCGGTGATCACCGCCGGGTCGTCGCGGACGATCGGCATCACGCGGGCCTCGCAGCCCACGTCGCGCGCCTGCCCCGCGAGCATGAGGGAGTTGGTGTCGAGGATCTCGCCGGGGGACGGCTCGGTGCCGACGGGGCGGATCTCGTCGCCGGTCGGGACGATGATGACGACCGGGGCGCGCCGCACGGCGAGATCCACCGCGCCGGCTGCCGCCGCTGCGGCCACGTCGACCGGACGGAGCCGATGGCCGGCCGGGAGCAGCAGCTCGGTGGCGCTGATGTCCTCACCGATCGACCGAACGTGCTGGTAGGGCGGTGTAGCCGCGCGCACCTCGGCGGTGCCGTCGGAGAGGCGGTGCACGTGCTCGCGCATGATGACGGCGTCGTAGCCCTCGGGCAGGGGGTCGCCCGTGTCGACCACGACGAAATCGGTGAGCCGCACCGGTGTGGTCTCCGCTGCCCCGACGGTGTCGGCGGCGTGGACCGCGATGCCGTCCATGGCTGCGGAGTCGAAGGCGGGGGAGGAACGGCGGGCCCGGACCGGCTCGGCCGTCACCCGGCCGATGGCATCGCCGATGGGCACCCGTACGACGTCGACGCGTGCCGGGCAGCCCGCCGCGACACACCCTTGGTGCCAGGCCTCGCGCGCCTCCGCAGCGGGGACGTCGGACACGAACGGCGAGTCGGCCACCACGTGTCGACCGTACGACGACGGTGGGGTGACGCGCCTACCGGGACGTTTCCTTATGGCCGGTCCGGGCCGGTGTCCTGCAAGCGCTTGCCGAGCATGTGGAGGTGGTCGAGGAGCTCGGCCGGCCCGTCGAGCGTGAAGTCGGCGCCGAGGGCGACCAGATCCTGCACGAGGACGTCGAGCGAGTCGCCGCGCAGGAGCACGGTGCAGGTTCGTGGATCGAGTGCCTGCACGCGGTCCGGCATCGGGTCGGGCAGCCGCGCTGTGACGACATCGGCGGGCGCCTGCACGGTGGCGAGCGCCGTGTAGCGGTAAGGCGCCTCACGGATTGCCGAGGCCAGGAACGCGGTGGTGTCCTCGGCGGGCAGTGGCCGTGGGGCGAAGCGCAGCCGGATCGGCGTGGGGCGTGCGATGCGGTCCACGCGGAACGTGCGCCAGTCGCCGCGGCCGGTGTCGAAGGCCAGCAGGTACCACAGCCCGTACCCGGTGAGGAGCTGGTACGGCTCCACCCGGCGCTCGCCGCTCACGCCGTCGCGCCTGCGGTGGTCGAACGTGACCAGCTCGCGGTCCCGGCAGGCGGCGGCGAGCACGGCAAGCGTGGTGGGGTCGACGCGCGACCCGCGGCCTGGCCGGAGCCGGACGGTGACGTCACCGACCGCCGCGATCCGCTGCCGCAGCCTGGCGGGCAGCACCTGCTGGAGCTTGGCCAGCGCCCGCGGGGCGGTCTCGTCGACGCCGGCGACCCCGGCCCGCGCCGCCGTGAGCAGGCCGACCGCCACTGCGACGGCCTCGTCGTCGTCCAGCAGCAGGGGTGGGAGGTTGCTGCCGGACGCGAGGCGGTACCCACCTGCCGTGCCGGTGGTGGCCTCGATCGGATAGCCGAGCTCGCGCAACCGCGCGACGTCGCGGCGCACCGTGCGGCCGGTAACCCCGAGCTGGTCGGCCAGCTCCCCGCCTGCCCACTCGCGCCTGCTCTGCAGGAGCGAGAGCAGCCGCAGGACCCGGGTGGTCGTCACCGTCGCAGTTTGCTTGCGGACCGATGCTGTCCGCAAGCGGCCATACCGTCGCCCGCATGACGTGGACGCAGCAGGTGCAAGGCCCGGTGTTCCGGCCGGGTGACAGCGAGTTCGACGAGGAGACCAGCGGATTCCAGACCGCGTACAAGCACCGGCCGGCGTACGTGGTCGCGGCCACCGGCGCCGACGACGTACGTGCAGCTCTCGCCGGGGCCGACGGGCTGCCCGTGGCGGTGCAGGCCACGGGGCACGGACGGACGCTGCCGCTCGACGGTGGCGTGCTCATCAGCACGCGCCGGATGACCGGTCTGCGGATCGACCCGGGAAGGCGGTCGGCGTGGATCGAGGCGGGGGTGCGCTGGCGGCAGGTGATCACCGCGGCAGCAGAGCACGGGCTGGCGCCGCTCAGTGGTTCGTCGCCGGAGGTCGGCGCCGTGGGCTACATACTCGGGGGAGGCCTGGGCGTGCTGGCGCGCCGCTACGGCTATGCCGCCGACCACGTCAGCAGCATCGATCTCGCCGCAGCCGACGGGAGCCTCCGGCACGTCACGGCGGGCGACGATCCCGACCTGTTCCGGGAGCTGCGCGGCGCGGGTCACGGCCTCGGTGTGGTGACGGCGATGGAGATCGGGCTCGTCCCCGTCACCCGGCTGTACGGCGGGGGGCTCTACGTCGACGGCCCGCACGTGCCGGAGCTGCTGGAGGCGTACCGCGACTGGACGGTGGACCTGCCCGACGAGCTCACGTCCTCGATCGCGCTGATCACCTACCCCGACATGGCGGGGGTGCCGGAGCTGCTGCGCGGCCGGTACGCCGCTCACGTCCGGATCGCCTTCGCGGGCCCCACGGCGCAGGGCGAGCGGCTCGTCGCGCCGCTGCGCGCTGCCGTCCCCCTCCTGCGGGACACCCTCGGGGAGCTCCCGTTCACGCAGTCGGCTTCGATCTACAACGACCCGGCCTGGCCGCATTCCTACGGCGGCACCAACGCGATGCTCCGCGAGCTCGACCCCGCGGCGCTGCGCGACATCGTCGAGCTCGCCGGGCCAGGTGCGCCGGTGCCATGCATCGTGCAGCTCAACCACCTGGGCGGCGCACTGGCCCGCCCGCCTGTTGTTCCGAACGCCGTCGGCCACCGGGACGCCGCCTACCTCGTGCGCGTCCTGTCGGTGCTCGGTGACCCCGCGGCGGCGAGCCGTGCGCACAGCCGGTTGCTGGACGCGCTGGCGCCCTGGACCGTCGGCCGGTCGCGCAACTTCCTGTTCGGGCAGCCGTGGGCCGATCAGGCGGGGGCAGTGGTCAGCGGGACGGCGTGACCACACCCCTGTTGACCGGCGCGGTCCCCGATCACTCCTCCTGCGCTGCCGGACGGTTCGCCCGCAGGAGCGCTCTGCGCCGGGGTGCCGGGGGCGGCGCCTGTTGTTCGTCGTGCCCCAGCAGCGCAGGCCACGTCCGGTGGACGATCGCCGCGACCGGCACGGCGACGATCGCCCCGACGAGCCCGCCCAGCACGGTGCCGGTGGCCAGGACGAGACCGATGGCCAGCGGGTGCAGCCGCACGTACCGGCCGACGATCAACGGCTGGAGCAGGTGCGCCTCCAGCTGGTCCTCGACGACCAGAACACCGAGAACGATCAGCCCCGCCAGCAGGCCGTGTGTGCCCAGCGTGACCACCACGGCCACCGCGCCCGACACCAGCGCGCCCACGATCGGGATGAAGCTGCCGATGAACACCAGCACGGCCAGCGGGATGGCCAGCGGCACGTGCAGCAGCGACACCACGAGCCCGATCACGATGCCGTGGATGGTGGCGATGATCGCCGTGCCGTGGACGTATCCCGTGAGCGTGGTCCAGGCGATGCGCCCGGCGCGGTCCGCCCGGGCCGACATGCGGGGACGCAACGGCATGAGCAGCCAGCGCCAGACGCGCTCCCCGTCGTAGAGCAGGAAGAACGTGACGAAGAAGGTCAGGACGATCGCGGTGGCGATCTCCACGGCGAAGCCCGTGCCGGTGGTGAGGTACGCGATCAGCTCGCTGCGGTTGTCCTGCAACCATCGGATCAGGTTCGCCTGCAGCTCGGCGAGCTGCTCTTCGCCGAGACCGAGACGCGCCAGAGTGGCGCCCAGCTCGCGGACCGTGCGGACGACCTCCTCGATCAACGAGGGCAGCTCCTGGGTGAACCGCAGATCGATCACCCACCCGAGTCCGGCGAGAACCATGAGGGCGACGAGCAGTGTCAGCAGAGCCGAGAGCGGCCCGGGTAGGTGGCGCCGCAGGAGTACGGCCAGGGGGCGGACCAGCGCCGTCACCAGGAGCGCCACCACGATCGGCACGAGTACCAGCCAGAGCAACGCGAGTACCCGGATCGCCAGGTACGCCACGACCCCCAGCACCAGCAGCCGCCACGACCAACCTGCGGCCAGAACGAGGCCGCGCGGGACTCCGCGACCGGATTCGGGACGGAGGGTTGCCGAGCCGCGGGTGACGCCGAGCGGCTGAGCCGCGCCCGCCATCGTGGTGGCTCGACGGCGCCGGGGCGCCGGTGTCGCGAGCCGCCGCCGGGCCGCCGTTGTCGCGAGCCGCCGGCGATCAGCCACGACCGGATGGAGCCGTCGGCGAGCTCGTGCCGTCAGCGAACCGCGGTTGCCGAGATCGGGGTTGGTGGGCCGTGCGGTCATTCATTCTCGTGGGATGCCTTTCACCGAACCAACCGGCTGCGAGTTGCCCCGAACACGAACCTACGCGGTCAGGTAGCGCACCTCGGTAACGGTTTAGCACAGTGACGCGCGAAATCCCTGGCCGGTGCGCAGCGGAGCCGGATCTGCCAATTCCTCACCTCGTGCCGGGAACGGGTCGAGTTCGCCGAGACCGGTCGGCACATCTGCGACCTGCCGGATCACCGCGTCGAGCGCGCGGGTCCGAGCTATTTGTCGTTCTCCCCGGAGAACCGCAAAGCGATGAAAGAGGTCGCTCCGTTCGCATCTCCCCACGGCGGCAACGGAACAGAGTATCTCTGTACATCTGCCCTCCGGGGCATAAAGATCGGAAAGGGAAATCGTCGGACGAATCGGCATGGTTGCTGACAAGCCCGAGCCTCCGCGCGGGTCGATGGCGGGACATCCCACATGTGTGGGATGAGGAGCGGCGGTGGTCACAATTTCGTGCACCCGAGTCGACGTCAGGGCGCGAGCAGACCCCAGAAGGCGGCCCACGGCACGAACACCGCGCCCGTTGCCAGGAGCACCGCCACTCGTGTCCGGCCCGCGCCGGCCGCGGCGGCCCGCCACCGGACGGCGACCATGGTCGCTGCGATCACTGTGACCACCGCCAGCGCCTGAAGCGCCAGCCACACCAGTGGCCGTCCGGCGAGCATCGGTCCTACGGCCACGGTGCGGCCTGCGGATACCTGCAGGTATCCGAGATACGTGAACGTGCCTACCACCGTGGTGAGACCCGCACCCGCCAGCACGCCGGCAGGCCAGGACGAGCGCATGACCGGACGTCCGCGCAGCCGGCGCCACGCCGCCGTCAGGCCGAACCCTGCGAAGCCGAGCACGAGCACCGTCGGCGCGCCCACCTGTACCCAGGCCGACTCGTACCAGTAAGGCGGTGGCACGGCAGCGGTCGGCCGGGGCTGCTCACCCACGCCGGCCACGCTCGTGGCAGGCGGCCGTCCACCGGCGGCATCGGTGACCCAGGACGTCACGAGGTCGATGTAACCGGGGGCGAACGTGGTGCCCTTGTCGAAGCCGGTGGTGGTGATCCGTAACCCGTGCTCGGCTCCCTCCACGGTGCGCAGCGTGTAGTGGCTGTTGCCGGCCTCGTCGAGGGTGGTCCGGTACGCGGTGACGCTCTCGACGGGCGGGGTCAGCCGGTCCTGCGCACCCCAGATGCCCAGCACCGGAAGACTGAGGCTCCGCAGCGCGGGGCCGGGGTCGAAGTACGGCTCCGGGAAGAGGCCCATGGCGGCGAGCACCCGGTACGGCGTGCGCGCATGTGTCTCGACGAGCGAGCCCGTGACACCGGCGTGCTCCATCTTGATCGTGTCGGCCCAGATCTGCTGGCGCAGCGGGGCCACGCCGTTCGCGCCTACGACCACGAGGAATGCGGTCTGCGGCGCTCTTTTCGCAGCCAGCGGCGCGACCCAGCCGCCCTCGCTGAACCCCCAGAACCCGACGGCGTCCGGATCGACCTCCGGCCGCCCCCTGAGGAGATCGGCGGCGGCGATGGCGTCGTCGGCGAGGCGGGAGTACGAGCGCTCCAAGAGCGAGTAGCCGGCAGTGCGCTTGTCGTAGGCCAGCGTGGCGATGCCTGCGCGTGCGAAAGCCTCCGCCTCGGCGCGGTACTTCTCGCGGGGGCCGGGTCCGGCTCCGTGCACCAGCACCATGCCGGGCAGCTGCGGTCGCGCGTCTGCCGGCACTCGCAGCGTGGCGGGCAGAACCAGTCCGTCGCTGGTGGGGATGCTCAGCTGTATCTCGCGGATGGCCGGCTCTGCTTGCGCCGGCGCCCCCTCCCGCGTGGCTGCGGCGGCAGGCGTCGCCGACCACGCTGCCGTGCCCATCAGTGCTGTCAGCAGCGCCGCGCCGGCGCCGAGGGCGACCAGTCCGCGTCGAAGTCCCATGTCCGCTCCTCATGCAGAGTTTCCTGTGCAAAGAACTGTTTGCAACAGGAACTCTGCTAGCTTCGGCGCGGTGACGGATCAGGGAGAACCCCGAGAGCTCACCGATCCGGCGGCCCTGAGGGCGCTCGGCCATCCGTTGCGGCAGCGGATCCTGCGACAGCTGCACCGGGACGGCCCGGCTACCTCGACCTCGCTCGCCCAGGCGCTCGGCGAGAACACCGGGGCCACCAGCTACCACCTGCGGCAGCTCGCCGAGCACGGGTTCGTGGAGGAGGTGCCCGAGCGGGGGCGGGGCCGGGAGCGGTGGTGGCAGGCCCGGACGCGCGACATCCGGTTCCCGCCGCGCAGCCGCATGGACGAGGAGGTACGGGCCGCCTTCGACGAGCTCGGCCGGCTGAACGTCGCTGAGGACGTGGCGGCCTTCGCGCGCTTCCAGCAGCAGCGCGACTCACTGGGCGAGTGGGGCGACGCCCTGCTGTTCGCCCGCGGCGCGCTGCGGCTCACGCTGCCGCAGCTGCGCCAGTTCTGGGAGGACTACATGGCGCTCTACAAGCGCTACGCGAGCGACGCCGATCCTCCGCCTGACGATGCCCGCCGGGTGCTGCTGCGCTTCGTGGCGTTCCCGGACGTCGAGTGAGCGCTCTTCGCACAGGGCGTGTGCTCGTCGCAAGGGTCGCGGCCCTTGCGACGAGCACGGTGGATCTGCGCGGACGCGTCAGACGCCGGCCAGTTCGACCGGGTCGTTCGGCTGGTCGAACTGGGTGCGGTGAAGTTCGGCGTAGCGGCCGTCCTGCGCGATCAGCTCCGTGTGGGTGCCACGCTCGACGATCGTGCCGCCCTCCAGCACCAGGATCTGATCGGCGGCCCTGATGGTGGAGAGCCGGTGGGCGATCACGATCGCAGTGCGCCCCTCGAGTGCCTCACCCAGCGCCTCCTGCACGGCGGCCTCCGAGGTGGAGTCGAGATGGGCGGTGGCCTCGTCGAGAACGACCACGCGCGGCCGCGCGAGCAGGAGCCGGGCGATGGTGAGCCGCTGACGCTCTCCGCCGGAGAGCCGGTAGCCACGCTCACCGACCACCGTGGCGAGACCGTCGGGCAGGGAAGCCACCAGCTCGTCCAGGCGCGCCCGGCGCAGCACCTCCCACAGCTCGTCGTCGGAGGCCCCGGGACGGGCGAGCAGCAGGTTGGCCCGGATCGTCTCGTGGAACAGGTGGCCGTCCTGTGTGACCAGGCCCAACGCTCCGCGGAGTGTGTCGAAGGAGAGGCTGCGGACGTCGACCCCGCCGAGCCGCACCGCACCGGAGTCGACGTCGTAGAGCCGGGGAAGCAGTTGCGCGATGGTGGACTTGCCGGCTCCGGACGAGCCGACGAGCGCGATCATCTGCCCGGGCTGGGCGGTGAAGGAGATGTCGTGGAGCACCTCCTCGCCGCCCCGGCGATCGAGCTGCGCGACCTCCTCCAACGAGGCCAGCGATACCTTGTCGGCGGCCGGGTAGCCGAAGCGGACCTCGTCGAACTCCACGGACAGCGGCCCGTCGGGTAGCGGCAGCGGCTCGGCGGGCTCGGCGATGAGCGGCGGCAGGTCCAGCACCTCGAACACGCGCTCGAAGCTCACCAGTGCGCTCATCACCTCGACGCGGGCGCTGGCCAGCGCCGTGAGGGGGGCGTAGAGACCGGTGAGCAGAAGGGCCAGCGCGACGACGTCGCCTGCGGGCATTCCGCCGCTGATCGCGATGTAGCCGCCGAGCCCGTAGACCAGCGCGAGAGCCAGCGCGGATACGAGCGTGAGTGCGGTGATGAAGACCGACTGGACCATCGCGGTGCGCACCCCGATGTCGCGCACGCGGGCGGCCCTGGCGACGAACTCGCGCGTCTCGTCGGCGGGACGGCCGAAGAGCTTGATCAAGGTGGCGCCCGGAGCGGAGAACCGCTCGGTCATCTGGGTGCCCATGGTGGCGTTGTGGTCGGCGGCCTCGCGCTCGAGGTAGGCGAGCCGGCGGCCCATCCGCCGGGCGGGGAGCACGAACACCGGCAGCAGCACGAGCGCGAGCAGCGTGACCTGCCAGGAGAGCGTGAGCATCACGACGAGCGTGAGGGTGAGCGTGACGAGGTTGCCCACCACTCCGGACAGCGTGTCGCTGAACGCCCGCTGGGCACCGATCACGTCGTTGTTGAGGCGGCTGACCAGTGCGCCGGTGCGGGTGCGGGTGAAGAACGCGATCGGCTGGCGCTGCACGTGGTCGAACACCGCGGTGCGCAGGTCGAGGATCAGTCCTTCACCGAGCGACGCCGAGAGCCAGCGCTGCACGATCCCGCTGGCGGCCACGGCCACGGCGATCACGGCGATGAGCACCGCCAGGCCGACCACCACCCCGAGCGGGCCGTGGTTGACGATCGCGTCGACCACCCGGCCCGCGAGCACGGGCGTGGCGACCGCGAGCACGGCGCCGATGACGCTGACCAGCAGGAATGCAGCCATTCGACGGCGGTGCGGCCGCACGAACGCCACGATCCGGCGCAGAGTGGCCATCGAGAAGGGGCGTTTCTCCCCGTGGGCGGTTGCCGCGTGGTACAGCGAGTTCCACGCAACCATCTCCATGCTCATGAGCTGCTCCTCGTTCCGGTCGCCGCACCTGCCGCGCACCCATAGGACGTGGGGGACCGGCCGAACTCATCGGTGTGGAACAAACCTCGCCCGTCAGTGTGGCGAGGGGGACCGACAGTTCGCGTCCGGTTTTCCCGAGGTCTGGAGTAGACGCTAGAAGTTGAAGTCAACTACATGTCAAGGCGCCTCTTGACCTCCGCTGCCACCACGGAGACCATAAGTGACAAGACTCACAAAATGGACATGGGGACAGCCATGACCGAGGTGCAGCGCGGCGCCGGTGCCTACCCGCTCGGCGTCAGCCGACCCGAACTCGCCGTCCAGGACCTGCCGACACCCGAGGAGGTGTTCCAGGTCAAACGGATCGGCTTCCGACAGATCGCCATGTTCGTGGTGGGCCCGAGCCTGATCGCGTTGGGCATCTCGATCGGCAGCGGCGAATGGCTGCTCGGCCCCCAGGCGGTCGGGCAGTACGGGTTCGTCGGCGTCGGCTGGGTGATCGTGGTGTCCGCCGTGTTGCAGACCTTCTACAACGTGGAGTGCGCCCGCTACGTCGTGGCCACCGGCGAGGCGCCCGTGATCGGCTGGGGGCGGGTGCCGCCAGGGAAGATGCTGTGGATCCCGCTGTCCGTCTTCGTCGTGATCTTCGCCTTCATCGCGGGCGGATGGGCCGCCTCGGCGGGCCAGGGCCTGTTCGCACTCGTCAACGGCCGCGTCGCGGACGCGTCAGAGGTGCAGCAGACGCGGTGGTACGCCATCGGCCTGCTCATCGTGGTCTTCCTGATCACCGCGGCCGCCCGCCGGATCAGCAGGGCACTCGAGCTGAGCAACTGGGTGATGGTGGGCTTCATCCTGGTCGCGCTCGTCGTGGTCGACCTCATCGTCGTGCCGTGGAGCGTGTGGTGGGAGGGCATCCGCGGGTTCGTCACCCCCGCCGCGCCACCCGCGGGAATCACCGCCACTCAGCTCGGGGCCCTGGCCGGGTTCACCGCGCTGGCGTCGGGGCTGAACTGGTACGTGATGGGCCACTACCGCGACAAGGGCTACGGCATGGGCCACCGCACCGGCTACATCGCCGGGATGCGCGGCAGCCGTCGTGAGCTGCGCTCGGTCGGTGTCACCTTCCCCGACGACGAGCGCAACGCGGGCCGGTGGCGGCGCTGGTACCGGTTCCTCATGGTGGACATGTGGGGCGTGTTCTTCGTCGGAGCGATGCTGGGCATGCTGCTCCCGACGGTGTTGATGGCCCAGGCCGTGGCGATCTCGGGCGAGCAGCCCACCACCGCCAACGTGCCCACGTTCGTGGCGAGCGCGCTGCAGCCGGAGTACGGCTCCGGCATGTTCTACCTGCTGCTCCTGATGGGCGTGCTCATCCTGTTCTCCACACAGCTGGGGATCTTCGAGGGCATGGTGCGGGTGGTCACCGACGCCGCGCCCACGCTCAGCCCGCGGCTGCGCGAGCTCGTCGAGGGCGACCCACGGCGCTTCTACTACCCGTTCATGATCGTGCTGCTGGTCGCGATCTCGGTGATCCTGCACCTCGCGGTGCCGGTGGCGCTCGTCCAGTTCTCGGCGAACATGTCGAACCTCGGCGCGTTGATCTACCCGTTCATGCTGATCTACCTCAACAGCAGGCTCCCGAAGGTGGCCCGGCCGCGGCCGTGGCACTACGTGATCCTGCTGTTGAACTTCCTGTTCTTCGGGTTCTTCTTCGTCAACTTCGTGGCGGACGCGTTCGGCGACCCGCTGATCACGTTCTGAGCTCCACGACGAGGGTTGCCGGATCGGCCGGCTCCGGATTTTCTTCGGAGCCGGTCACTTCGACTGCTTCTCCAGTCGCGGATCCTCGTTCCAAATGATCTGGTAGCCGCCTCGGTCGTCGACGAAGACGATTACTCTGCGCCCGTCGACCGTACCCGGAGCCACTCCCTCGACTCGCATCTTCTCCGTGAACCAGATGTCCTCGAACTGGTGCATCTTGCCCTTGTCGTTGCCGTCCCAGAGGAACATCAGGAAAGGTGCGTCGGACTCGCTGGTCGAGTTGGCGAGAACGACGAGCGAGGCTTCGCGCGTCGGGTCGTACTCGATCGAGCGAACACCCATCTCGTCGCCCGTGACGTCGACCTTGAGCTGGACGGGATCGAGCATCTTCAAGTTCTCGAGCTTCCACGGAGCTGCCAGATCCTTGATCTTGACCCGAACGAGCATGGGGTGCCCGTGGGGCACGGGGGTCCGAATGCCGAAGATGAGAGCGTTCGAGGTCGGATCCCAGGAGAGGCCTTCGACGTTCAACCCGGAGTCGTCCGGGGTCCACTCGGCCGACTCGCCGATCTTCGGCGAGTTGGCGACGAACCAGTCGCGAAAGTCCGGAATGAGCTCGGCGTGCAGCGAGTCGTCCTCATGGACGTCGATGCGGAGTAACCCGGCGCGTGCGGGAGCGGGCTTCGCGCGGTCGCGTCGCTCCGGTGCCGTCTCGAAACCCTTGCGGATCTTGTTGCTGAGAGACGGCGAAGCAAAGATGGTCCTACCGTTTTCGTGCTCCACGAGCGCCATGCACTCCATATCGTCGACTCCGCCTTCGGGAAGCCCCTGGATCGGACGGCGTATGAGTGGTTCGGCGAGTGTTCCGTCCGGGCCGAAGACCATCTCCACGAGACTGTCAGTGACGTTGTTGTCACAGAACAGGAACCTGGAGTCGGCGAGGGCTACCACCTCGGATGCATTGAACACGTCGATCCACGGGGTCGGCGGAAAAGATATCGGGTGTATCGGTTCGACTGCTCGCGGTGGCGACCAGGACGTCTCTGTAGTCGGCATGCGGTCCTCCTGTGTGCGAAATGACGAGCCGGCGTCGAGCATTGGACAGCAGCGCGCTGGAACTGTCCAACTGGCTCATGGCGGGTTTGACCTGCGATGAACACTCAAACATTCATCTTGGGTATGCAGGTGGTCGAATCAGTGCCCGGCGCGCATTCGCGCGGTCTCGTTGCCGCCGCCCGGGCGTCTCGAGCACGGGAGATGGGCGACCAGCGGGCCCGGAACGGGCGACTCGCGCCGCGCCTGACGGGTCAGGCGTCCGTGTCGGCCGAGAGGAACGCGATGGCGTCACCGGCTACGAGGGGCATTTCCGGGTCGCGGGTGAGTCGGTCGCCGTTCAGGGCGGCGACGACGTGCCGGTCGAGCGCCAGCCCGACGGCGGCAGCGGCGGCGCCCAGCGTGGCCGCCTCCACCAGGGTGGGCTCGCGCTTGCCGGCGGCGGCCAGCACGCCGTAGTGCTGCACGGTGATCTCCGGGGCCGGCCGGGCCCGGGCGACCCGGTAGTGGTCGGGTTCGTTGACGTTGAGCACCGAGTCGAGCGCGGGATCCAGGGCGTGCAGCCGGGGGTCGGCGAGCAGGGCCGCGTCGTCGATCCGGCGCACGCGGCAGTGGTCGAACAGCTTCGTGAGCTTGAGCTGTCGGTGCGCCACCATCCCGGCCACGACGGGCGCGAGCGCCGTGCGGTACGCGGTGGCGAGCGGCTGGCGGCGCCCGTGGACGTGCGGCAGCACGACGTCGACGTCGGCGTCGAGCGCGGCGAGCACCCGCCGGACGTACGCCGGATGCAGGAACGGCAGGTCGGTGGAGCAGGCGAACGCGACGAGTGCGCGGTCGGACAGCGCGGCGAGTCCGGTGGCGATGCCCTGCATCGGCCCGAGCCCCTCCACGGGGTCCTCGACGACGGCGACCCCGGCGGGCAGTTCGGGCAGGGGCTGGCCGGGCGCACGGACCACGACGACCGGTCCGTCGACCGTGCGGGCCAGCAGCGCGGCCGTGCGGCGCACCAATGTGGAGCCGTGCCATTCGAGCGCGGCCTTCGGCTCACCCATGCGCGACGATCTACCGCCGACGAGCACGACTCCTGCAGCCGGACCGTCGCGGCCTGTGACGGCGCTGTCGGTGCTCACCTCCGGAATCGTAGGCGGTACGGCGTCAGGTGCAGATCTCCGATGTCTGAGAACCTTGTCCGCGGGTAAGGCTGGCGTGCCGGGCGGGACGGCACGCAGCGGTGCCTCCGGACCGAGAAGAGGAGTCGTCGTGACCACCAGCGAGCGCCCGCGCCGGGGCCGCGGAACCGCGATCGGCGAGGGCCTGACCTGGGCTGCTCGCTGGAGTCTCCGGGTGATCCTGGTGGCAGCGGGCGCGTTCCTGATCTGGACCGTCATCGGTCTGCTGTGGTCGGTCATCTTCCCCGTGATCCTGGCGGTGATCATCACAACGGTGCTGTGGCCGCCCACGTCGTGGCTGCGCAAGCACGGCTTCCCGCCTGCGCTGGCCTCGGCCACCGTGCTGCTCGCCGGGATGGTCGTGCTGGCCGGGCTGATCACGCTGATCGCCACGTCCGTGGCGGGCAGCGTTCCCGAGATCACGCGCAGCGCGTCGAGCGGTCTCACGGCGATCCAGCAGTGGCTGGCCGGACCACAGGTCGACTTCGCCAGGGGCGAGCTCGACGCGGTGCTGCAGAACATCACCACCCAGTTGCAGCAGAGCCTGTCGACGATCACCACGGGCGTGCTCGCCGGGCTCGGGAGCGTGGCCTCCGGTGTGGTCACCGCCCTGCTGACGTTGGTGCTCGTCTTCCTGTTCCTCAAGGACGGGCCGCGCTTCCTGCCGTGGTTACTCGGGGTGGCAGGCGAGGGCGCGGGCAGTCACCTCGCCGAGGTGCTGCGGCGGGTCTGGAAGACCGTGTCGGACTTCATCCGCGTGCAGGCGATCGTGGCGCTCGTCGACAGCGTCCTGATCGGGCTGGGACTGGTGATCCTCGGGGTCCCGCTGGCCGTCCCGCTCGCCGTGATCACGTTCATCGGCGCGTTCATCCCGATCGTCGGCGCGATCGTGGCAGGCGCGCTGGGGGTGCTCGTGGCGCTGGTGAGCAACGGCTTCACCACGGCGCTCATCGTCCTGGCGATCATCGTGGCCGTGCAGCAGCTCGAGGGCAACGTGATGCAGCCGATCCTGCAGGGGCGCAGCCTCCGCCTGCACGCTGCGGTCGTGCTGCTCGCCGTCACCGCGGGCGGCACGCTGTTCGGGATCGCGGGAGCGTTCCTGTCCGTCCCGGTGGCCGCCGCGGGCGCAGTGGTGCTGCGCTACCTGAGCGAGCGGATCGACGCCCGGGCGGGCGGTGAGACGGCCCCGCGGGTGGATCCGCCGCTGGAGTCGCTGCAGACGGTGCTCTCCGTGCCCAACGCGCCGTCGCCGGACGGCTCGGCGCCCGACCCGGACGCACCCGAACCCGCCGGGCCGGCCACTCACATTCCCGACCCCGCCCCCGAGGACCAGGACGAATCGAACCGGGACGGGAGCCCCGAGGCCGACACGGACGCCGCGAAGCGGGACGACCCTCGCCACTGAGGCCACCACCCGTCCGTGTGCAACCCCGTCCGGGCCGGGGCGGAGTCGCGTGGGGCAGTATTTCTTCTCGTGCGCGTCTACCTCGGTTCCGACCATGCAGGCTTCGAGCTCAAGGCCCACCTGGTCGCGCACCTGACCAGCCAGGGTCATGAAGCGATCGACGTGGGGCCTGCCACCTACGACCCGCAGGACGACTACCCGCCGTTCTGCGTCGAGGCGGCCCGGCGAACCCTCGCCGACCCGGGCAGCCTGGGCGTCGTCGTCGGTGGTTCGGGTAACGGCGAGCAGATCGCCGCCAACAAGGTGCCCGGCATCCGGTCCGCACTCGCCTGGAGTGTCGAGACCGCCACCCTGGCCCGCCAGCACAACGACGCGCAGGTCGTCGCCGTGGGCGCGCGGATGCACACGTTGGACGAGGCCACCCGGTTCGTCGACGCGTTCGTCGCCACGCCCTTCTCGGAGGAGCCCCGCCACCAGCGGCGGATCGACCTGCTCGCCGAGTACGAGCGCACAGGCACCCCGCCGCCGCTGCCGCCCGGCCAGATCCCGGCCGCGCCGTAGAGATCACCCGTAGATGCCGGAAGGCCACACCCTCCACCGGCTCGCCCGGCTCCACCGCCGCCGCTTCGCCGGCGCACCCGTCGCCGTGTCGAGCCCGCAGGGCCGCTTCGCCGCGAGCGCGGCGGCCATCGACGGCCACGTCCTGTTGCGGGCCGAGGCCCACGGCAAGCACCTGTTCCACCACTACGGTCCCGGGCTCGTCGTGCACGTCCACCTCGGGCTGTACGGGCAGTTCAGCGACGAGCTCCTGCCCGTCGAGGCTCCGCGCGGGCTCGTCCGGATGCGGATGGCGGGGGCGACGCACTACGCCGACCTGCGCGGCCCGGCGGCCTGCGAACTGATCACGGCCGCCGAGGCCAAGGCCATCCGCGCCCGGCTCGGTGCCGACCCCCTGCGTCGCGACGCCGATTCGGACCGCGCCTGGGAGCGGATCTCCCGTTCCCGTGCCCCGCTCGCCACGCTGCTGATGGACCAGTCGGTGATCGCCGGGGTCGGCAACGTCTACCGGGCGGAGGTCCTCTTCCGCCACGGGCTCGACCCTCAGCTGCCCGGCCGCGCACTGGAGAAGCCGCAGTGGGACGCGCTGTGGGCCGACCTGGTGGCCCTGATGCGCGACGGTGTGCGCCGCGGCCGGATCGACACGGTCGCCCCCGAGCACGACCCCCGGCGAATGGGCCGCGCCCCGCGCCAGGACCGGCACGGCGGCGAGGTGTACGCCTACCGGCGCGCCGGGCACCCCTGCCTCGTCTGCGGCACGCCGATCGCGCACGTCGAGCACGGTGCACGCAACCTGTTCTGGTGCCCGACCTGCCAGCCGGCAGCGACCGCCTGACGATCACGGCCCCGCGGGGCAGCCGCGACATGGACACGTGTCGCTGATCCACCTGCTCCGGTTCCGCGATGTGTGTCCATGTCGCGGGGTCACCGGCTACGTGACGAGGAGCGCTGCCAGCTCCGACGGCGCCGTGACCATCGCGTCGTGGCCGGTGTCGATCGTGTCGAGCCGCCACTTCGGGTCGTCGGCCGCGGCGGCCGCGAACCCGGCGAAACTGTCGTGTCCCGGCTTCACCGTGCAGTGGATGAAGCGATGGGGCAGGTCGGGCACCGGGTCGTGCGGGAGCGGCTCCGACAGACCACCGATGGGGTGCGGGCGCAGCCGGGGTCGCACCCACGCGCGGTCGGCCGGGTCGGTGACCGCCCAGCTGTCCAGCGCCGTGTCCCAGTCGTGCACGATCCGCCCGAGGTCGTCGACCATGTCGAGGAAGTACTCGCGACGCCCCGCTGACATCGTGTCCAGGACCGACCGGCCCGGCTCCGGCACGAAAGCGTCGAGGTGCACGACCTCGCGGAGGCGATCGGCGCACCGCTGGGCCACGCCCCGGACCACCGCCCCACTCGCGCTGTGCCCGACGAGCACGACGTCCCTCAGGTCGTCGAGCTCCAGCACCGCGACGACGTCCTGCACGTGCGTGTTGAGGCCGATCGACGGGGTGGCGAGGTGGGCCCGGTCGCCCACCCCCGTCAGCGTCGGCGTGTGCACGTCGTGGCCCTGCTCGAGCAGGAGCGGGGTGACACGCCGCCAGCACCAGCCGCCGTGCCAGCCGCCGTGGACGAGCACGAACGTGGTCATGAGCGGAGCCGGTCGGCCGACGGCGAGGCGGCCCGCGAATGTCCGCCCGTGATCACCGGAAGCGTGGCCAGCCCGTTCACCAGCAGCGCGGGGCTGCGGGCGGGGTCGGCATCGGGCTCGGCGAGACGCAGGTCCGGCAGCCGGGCGAGCAGTGAGCCGATCGCGATACGGGCCTCCAGCCGGGCGAGCGGTGCGCCGAGGCAGTGGTGGATGCCGTGGCCGAACCCGACGTGTTGGGCTGCGTCCGCACGGCCGATGTCGAACTCCGTGGGACGTTCGAACCGGGCGGGATCGTGGTTGGCGCTGAAGAGAACCGGGATCACCACCTCACCGGCGGGGATCGTGACGCCGGCGAGTTCGACGGGTGCCGTGGTGACGGACGGGATCGCCACCTGCACCGGCGCGTCGTACCGGAGCATCTCCTCGATGGCGGCGGGCAGCCGCGCCGGCTCGGCGCGGAGCAACTGGAGCTGGGCGGGATGCGTCAGCAGCGCGTACGTGCCGAGCACGATCAGGTTGGCCGTGGTCTCGAACCCGGCGAGGAGCAGCAGATTGACCATGGACGTGAGCTCGTCCTCGGTGAGCCGGTCGCTCCCGTCCCGCACCGCGATCAGATCGGACAGGAGGTCGTCGGCGGGCTCGGCACGCCTCTCCACGATCAGCTCGCGGACGTACGCGACGAGGTGCTCAGCGGCGTCGATGTAGACGTCCGCCGGGTACACCGACCCGTTGATGGCGATCGTCGTCCACGTGCGGAAGTCGTCGCGCATATCGGCGGGTATGCCGAGCATCTCGGCGATGACGGCGATCGGCAGCGGGTAGCCGAACGCCGCCACGAGATCCACCGGCGAGCCATCGGCCCCGGCGGCCTCGACGTCGTCGAGCAGTGCATCGGTGATGGCCTGGATCCGTGGGGCGAGGGTGTCGACCCTGCGGCGGGTGAACGCCGCCGACACCAGACGCCGCAGGCGCGTGTGGTCGGGCGGGTTCCTCATGAGCATGTGCGAGTCCCGTGCTGCGCCGAGCTCGGCAGGGACCTCGTCGAGATGCGGGCCGTCGAGATGCGGCTTGACGACGTGGGGGTGGGTCAGCAGCTCACGGGCCTCGGCGTGGCCGGTGATCAGCCACACCCGCACGCCCGTGAACAGCACTGTCTGCTGTACCGGCCCCGACGCCGCCAGCTCGGCGTAGGCCGCCCTCCGTGCCGACGTACTGGTCTCCGTGAAGGGTGACGGACCCGCCCCGACGATCATCGCCCAACCGTACGGGAGCCCGGTGCCGAGCGGCGGTGCCCGGCCCGTGGGCCCGTGAGGCAGGCGTCAGAAGTCGCCGAACCCTCCGCCGCCGAAGTCGCCTCCGCCGAAGTCGCCGCCGAAGTCCCCGCCTCCGAAGTCGCCGGGGTCGCCCGCTCCCGGGTCGCCGCCGTCGAAGCCGCCGTCGGCGCCCATGTCGCCCTGCGCGGCGCCGTCGGCGAACCCGTCGGCGTAGGCCACCCCGGACATGCCCGAGAACAACGAGGTGAAGAGCAGGGCCGAGCCCAGTCCCCACGCCCCGGCCACCAGCGCCGGGCGCCACCACGGCTCGGAGTACCAGCCCCGCGGAACCGGCCGTCCGGCGACCATTCCGCCGGGGTAGTAGTGCCGGTTGCGCTCGGAAGCCTCCGGGGAAGCGCTGTAGGAGTGACCCTCGACGTCGACGTCCCGGTCCTCGGTGACGGCGCCCGCGCGCTGCTGCCCTGGCAGCGGGGGCAGATCGGGCCCCGGGTCGATCCCCATCGCGGTGCGGGCCGCGCGCACGTAATAGAGGCCCTCGTACGCCGTCTCGGTGACGTGCCGGGCCTGGGCGGTGGTCTTGGCCTGGTCGAGCTGCGAACCCGCGGCGTTGTACCGCTCGGCGGCATCGGCCAGTGCCTGCTTCGACGCCTCGTCGGTGCCGATCAGATTCAGCACCTGGCCGCCCAGCCGCTCGACCCAGCGCCGCGCCTCGGACTTCGCGTCCTCCAGCTCACGCTCGCGTGTGGCCGCACGCTGGCGGATGAGCCAGACAGCGCCGGCCACTATCAGTACCAGGACGACCACGGTAAGTATCGTGCCCGCCATTCCCCACCACTCCCTCTGGAAACAGTCAACTTGGACAACGCGGGTAGCCAAGGCATCGTTCCCCTAGGCTCCCACTTGTGGGCGATCCCAAGGCGATCGAATGCTGGATGACCGACATGGACGGCGTGCTCGTCCACGAGGGCAGGCTCATCCCCGGGGCCGACGCTTTCGTCTCGCGGTTGCGCGAGGCGGGCAAACCGTTCCTCGTGCTCACCAACAACTCCATCTATACCCCGCGCGACCTGCAGTTCCGGCTCCGGTCGAGCGGAATCGACCTGCCGGTGGAGTCGATCTGGACCTCCGCGCTGGCCACTGCCACCTTCCTCGACGACCAGCGGCCGCAGGGCAGCGCATACGTGGTGGGGGAGGCAGGGCTCACCACCGCGCTGCACGAGATCGGTTACGTGCTCACCGACAATTCACCCGACTACGTGGTGCTTGGTGAGACCCGCACGTACAGCTTCGAGGCGGTGACCACGGCGATCCGGCTGATCCGGTCGGGCGCCCGGTTCGTGGCCACCAACCCCGACGCCACAGGGCCCTCCAGCGACGGCGTGCTCCCGGCAACCGGCGCGGTGGCCGCCCTCATCAGCCGTGCCACGGGGGTCAGCCCGTACTTCATCGGCAAGCCGAACCCGTTGATGATGCGGGCTGCGCTCAACCGGCTGCAGGCCCACTCCGAAACCACCGTGATGGTCGGCGACCGGATGGACACCGACATCGTCGCGGGGCTGGAGGCGGGAATGCGCACCGTTCTGGTGCTCACCGGGATCATGCAGGCCGACGAGATCGACCGATTCCCCTACCGGCCGTACCGGGTGGTGCCCTCCATCGCCGATCTCATCGACGAGATCTGAACCACTGGAGCGGCTACACGGTGCAGGTCGAGGCCCTGCGAAGGGCCGAGCCACGGAAAATGACAGCCGTGTGATTTAGCATCGGGCTCCATGGACATCACGATCACCACCAGCTGGTGGAGCTGCCCGGGCTGCGGCGTGGAGGTGGAACTGCCGGACACCGCGGTGTCCGGCTGCCTGGTTCCCTGCCCCGACTGCGGCGATGCGATGACCGAGCAGTGGCAGTGGGACACCGCCGCCTGATCGAGCCCCGGCAGCGGCAGCTCACCGGCCCACCGGCGCCCCCTCGGCGACGTGCGGCCGTGTGACCTGCAGGAACGGCGTGAGAAGGTCCGGCACCGCCCGCTCGGCGACGAGGAGCCCGTCACTCACGCCGACGTCGAGGATCGAGTAGGCGCCGGCGCCCGCTGCGGTCGTCGCGCTGAGCGTGAGGAGGCCGGCGTTGCGCTGGAAGATCGACTGCTTCGCGGTCCAGCCGATGATCCCGCTGCGCTGCAGGGCCACGGTTGCCCGTCGCGTGGTGCCGCTGCGGGCCACGAGGTACTCGGGGGTCAGACCGTGGCCGAGGCCGCGGTAGGCGTCCAGCGCGAGCAGCACGGCTGCGGGCACGAGCACGAGCGCGGCGATCCACGCCACGTGTAGCAGCACTTCGGTGAGGAGCAGCCCCAGCACCGCCAGCACGGCCAGGGGCACGGCGGCGGTGCCGGCGGCCCAGCGCACACGGCGGCTGCGGGCCGTCACCGGATGAGCCGTGAGGCTGATCGACGTGGGAGGAGTGTCGGGTTCCCGCAGAACGCCGGCGGCCACCCGGTCCGCCACCGCGCGGGGTGCGGCGGGCAGCAGGGTCCGGTGGTCGGTCTTGTCCTTCTCGGACGGTGTCACCATCCCGGTCGCCACGGCGTCCACGCGGGCGGCACCGGCTAGGCGCGCGCCGAGCGGCTCCACGATCTCGACGCCACGCAGGCGCCGCTCCTCCAACGAGATCGAGCGGGTGGTCAGGAGACCGCGCCGGACTCGCAGGGTGCCGCCCGGCTCGCGGTCCAGCCGGTAGGACCACCACATCTCCACGAAGAGGGCGAGCGAGCCGATCACGCCGATCACCAGGGCGATCGCCGCCAGTACGACGACGGTGGTGACGAGCGGTACGCCGCGGAAGAGCGCGATCGCCCAGCCGATGACGCCGTCCTGTAGACCGAACCAGTCCGCCACGTTGAGCACGACCCCGAACGCCCCGCCGCCGAGCACCGGGGTGAGGAACGACAGCGGCGCGTACCGGATCCATGCCGGGTCGAGCCGCGCGAGCGAGCCGTCGGTCGTGACGTCGGTCGCCCGGTCGAGCAGCGTGCGGCGTAGCACCTCGGCCACCTGTCTCGTCACGGGGCGGAGCCTGACCGACCCTTCGGATCCCGACTGCTCGCCGGTGCCGACCAGCACCTGGACGAGTCCGAACACCCGCAGGAGCGGGTCGGCCGTGACGTCCACGGTGCGGACACGATCGCGGTGCAGCGAGCGGCGCCTGCTGACGAACACCCCCGTGTGCAACTCGACCCGCTCGGGCGTGACGCGGTAGCGCGTGCGGCGCCACCGGACGTGGTCGATCACGCAGGAAACGGCGACGATCAGCACGGCCGCCGACAGCACCCACAACAGGGCGGTGTCGAAGGACGTGACGCGCGTGATCCAGTAGATCGCGAGCACCGCCGCGCCCGCGCATCCGCCGGCGACGATGAGGGCGGTGACCGCAACCGTGCGGCGGTCGAGCGTCGCCCACTCCGGGCCGGTCATGTCGCATCCCCGGCCGTGGCCTGGGTGGTCTCGGTCAGCTGTTCCGCGACGTCCGCGGCGGTGTGCTGGTCGAGGCCCTCGATCTTCACCGCTCCCTTGGCCGACGCGGTCGTCACCGTCACCGTCGCGAGGCCGAAGTGCTGTTCCAGTGGGCCGCGCTGCGTGTCGACGGTCTGGATGCGGGACAGGGGCGCCACGCGCCACTCCTGCCAGAAGTAACCGGAGCGCGTGTAGACCGCGGTGTCGGTGACCTCCCAGCGGTGCAGGCGGAACCACCACCGCGGCAGGAGCAGTGCCAGCGGGAGTCCGGCCAGCACCAGCACCACCGCGGGCATCAGCAGCCAGAACCGGGCCGGCTCGATCAGCAGTCCGAGCACGACGAGCACCACGACAGGCACGGCGAACGTCAGCGCGATTCCTGCGCGCCACCAGGCCACCGCGCGAGGGTCGACCTCGTTGCGGGGCGGTCGTAGTCGTACCTCTGCCGGTTCCGAGTGTGACGTAGTCACTGTTTCTCCCCCCGTTGTCATGCGATCGCATCGTATAAGCTCAACGGGCGGCTTCGCAATGCGAGCGCATGATGAAAGGACAAGGGTCGGTGCCCAAGCTGGTTGATCACGATGAGCGACGGCGCGAGATCTCCGCCGCTGTGCTGCGGCTCGCGGCCGGCGAGGGGCTCGAATCCGTGAGCTTGCGCCACGTCGCGGCGGAGGCGGGCATCTCGATGGGGTCGGTGCAGCACTACTTCGACAGCAAGGACGAGATGCTGCTCTTCGCCTTGCAGCACCTCGCCCAGCAGCGCGAGCAGCGGATCACCGAGCGGCTCTCGGTCGCGCCCGACCCGCCGACGGTGCGGTCGCTGCTACGGACCTGCCTGGTGGAGGTCCTGCCCACCGACGAGCAACGACGCGCGGAGTGGCTGGCCGGAATCGCCTACTTCATCCGCGCCCTGAGCGAGGCGCAGGTGGCCGCCGCGATGGCCGAGGGCGTGCCGAAGCTCATCGCGTTCTTCGCCGACCAACTCGACATCGCCCGGCGCGCGGGCGACCTCGCCCCGGGCGTCGACGTCCGGCAGGAGGCGATCCTGCTGTGGTCGATCGTCGACTCCCAGGCGACGGCCGTCGTGCTCGGGCAGCGCACTCCGGACGAGGCCGTCGCCACGGTGGACTACTACCTGGACAGGTTGTTCAGTCCGTCGGGAAGTGCGACTTCGTGATCACTCCGTGCACGCCGACCGTGCGGTCCACCACTTGCGAGACCGTGAAGTTCGCAGCCGCCGAGAGATAGGCGAACGCGGTGGCGCGGTCCATACCCTGGTCGTGCTCGAGGAAGTCGAGAGCGTTGACCACGGCCCGCCGCATCGCGGCGTTCAGGTCGCTGCCCTGCCCGTTCGCGGAGCCGTCGGGGTCGGACAGGCCGATCGGCACCCACGCGTCGGGCGTCTCCGCGAAGGGATAGCGGTACGCGACCGACGGCGCGTCGCCCGAGCCGGGCTTGCACACCGTCAGCCGGAAGGTGGCCCGAAGCGACCCCTCCACGGCGGTGAGAGCCACCTCGCCGTCGCCCATCGCGAGGTGTGGGTCGCCGACGTAGAACAGTGCGCCCTCACCGTGGACGGGCAGGTAGAACGCCGAGTCCGGACCCAGCAGCCGGATGTCGATGTTGCCGCCACCCAGTGTCGGGGGGATCGAGTTGAGCTCGGGTGCGGTCTCGCCCGCTGCCGTCGTGTGCGCGACGCCCATCGTCCCCATGAACGGCTGCAGCGGGAACACGACCTCGCGCCCGTCAGAGCCGAAGGGCATCACTCCGACCGCGCCGCCGTCCTTGCCCTCCCGGACGCTGGTGAAGACCGAGACGTTGCCGTACCGCAGCGGGTCCTTCGTCGCGCGGCCGTCGGCGGCGACAGGGGGCATCACCTCGTCGAGTGTGATGCCCGCCGGGGCGCCCCCGTCGGCGGTGCGGGCGAGCGCCCCCTTGCCGTGCCGGCTGGAGACCACGCCGTACGGCACGCGAGGCACGGCGGACAGCGTCTCGACCTTCAGCACGTCGCCGGGTTGGGCGCCCTCGACGAAGATCGGGCCGGTGATCACGTGCGGCCCGTCGACGTCGAAGTTGCGCGGGGTGCGGCGGTAGTCCCGGGCGATCGCGATCGCGTCGGTCAGCACGTCGCTCTCGGCCACGTGGTGACCTCCGAAGTACGCGACGGGATCGCGGCCCTGGTCCTCCAGGATGCCCTCGTGCGAGACGGTGTCGATCGTCACCGTCTCGCCCGATGCGATGCGCAGGGACGGTGTGGCCCCGATGGCCGGGACGTATCCCCAGCGGACATCGTCGGGGGTGGAGGGCAGGTAGTGATCGCCGTGGATGGGGCCGGAGCCCGGCTGCAGAGGTTCGGTCGGTGCCGAGGCGGGCGCGGCCAGGGCGGGAGGAGTTCCGAGCAGCGTCGAACTCACCGTGACAGCGGTGACGGCGGTGGCGGCGCGCAAGAAACCGCGCCTGCCGATGCCCTCGACGATGAGTGCGCGTGCGGCAACCGGATCAAGAGGGGAGCTCATGCACGAATCTTCATGTTTCTCGTTATCGCCGGCGTTACCCACCATGTCGGACGGATGAATCCACCGGATCGGGCGCAGCTCGTCAGGCGGAGGAGCAACTTCGGCTCCGTCGTGGTTGGATACGAGGAGGTCGTTCAGTTTCGGTGTTCGTGTGATTCACGCTCGCGGGAACAGGTTGGTGGGGGAGTCGGCGTCGACACGAGATGTCGATAAACCCACCAGGGCCGGCCGGGACACGCACGGTGCGGGTCCCACCGTCAGCTAGGAGCACATCGCATGGCGCAGGGAACTGTGAAGTGGTTCAACGGCGAGAAGGGCTTCGGCTTCATCTCGGTCGACGGGGGCGGCGCTGACGTCTTCGTCCACTACTCCGAGATCGACGCCTCGGGCTTCCGCAGCCTCGACGAGGGGCAGCGCGTGGAGTTCGAGATCGGCCAGGGCACCAAGGGCCCGCAGGCCACCGGCGTTCGCGTCGTCTGATCCACCTCGCTCAGCAGGAGCCCGTCACCCTCCGGGGAGGCGGGCTCCCGGCGTTTCAGGCTGATTTGTCCCGCCACATTGTGACGAACAGGTGGGTGGCGGCGCAGGTCAGCAGGGCTGCGCCCAGGACGTGCACGGCCACCAGCGGGACCGGCAGCCCGAGGGCGTACTGCGCGTAGCCGATCGCGGCCTGCACCAGCGACGCGCCCAGCAGTAGCAGCGTGGCTCGCCGCTGTGCCGAGGACGCGCCGGTCATCCACACAGCCACGAGGGCCGCGATCTGGAGTGCGAGGAACACCAGAACGGCGTCGGCGTGCAGCTGGCTCAGAGCCGCCGGGTCGAGGTCGAAGCGACGGGCGCCCTCGTCGCCGGCATGCGGGCCGCTGCCGGTGACGAGCGTGCCGAGGACGAGCACCGCAGTCAGCGCGACCGGAAGAGCCGCGACCAGCCAGGCGATCCCCCGATGCTCGGGAGCGCCGAGGCGTGCCCCGGGGCGTCGCAGGACGTCGACCAGGACCGTGGCCCCGGCGATGATGATCATGCTGACCAGGAAGTGGACGGCCACGATCTCGGGTGCGAGTTCCTGGCGGACGCTGAGCCCGCCGACGAACCCCTGTGCGATCACCAACGCCAGCGTGCCGATCGCGAGTGCCGCGGCCGATCGTGGGCGCGGACGGTGGCGCAGCACCGTGATCAGCACGAGCAGGGTGATCAAGCCGACAGCGATCCCCACCACCCTGTTGGCGAACTCGACGACCCCGTGGAGTCCCATCTCGGGAGTGGCCACGAAGGAGTCGTCGGTGCACCGGGGCCATGTCGGGCAGCCGAGACCGGAGCCGGTGAGCCGCACGAGCGTCCCGGTCAGGACGATCACGACGTTGGCCACGAGCCCGGCGATCGCCACTCTCACAGCGGTACGGCGCCCTGCCGGGGTGACCACATCTGTGGAGTCGCTCCGATGATCGTTCACGGCCGAATCACAGCCCCACGTCCGCGGCGGTGAGGGGTCGGCCGGGAAGGGGAGTGCCCGTGTGGGCGCGAAGGCCGTCGAGCACCAGCGCGGTGCAGCGTTCCTGCGCCAGTTCTGCTGTCTCCTCGTCCAGCAGGGGCACAGGTCGGACCAGCAGTGTGAACAGCATCGACACGTCGCCGGTGTCGACGTCCGTGCGCAGGGTGCCCTCGGCCTGTGCGGCGTGCACCACGTTGTCGAGCACCTCGATCATCGCCCGGCGGAGCTCGCTGCTCTCCTCGTCGTCCTTGACGATGGTCTTGGCAGGCTGCGCCGCCGTGGTGAGGCGGACGATCAGCCGGAGCTCGCGCGACTGGCGCAGGACGCGCACCAGCGCCTGCCAGGCCGTGGGCTCCTCCGCGAGTGCGGCGCGTGCCTCGGCGACCGAGATGGTGAGGCTCTCCCTGACCACGGCACGGATCAGGGCTTCGCGATCGGGAAAACGGCGGTAGAGGGTGCCGACCCCGACGCCGGCGGCGCGCGCGATCTCCTCCATCGGCACGTCCGGCCCCTGTACGGCGAACCACTGCTTGGCGGCAGCCACGATCTGGTCGCGGTTGCGGCGTGCGTCGGCTCGCAGACCGGTGACTTCCGCCGTCATGTGATCACCTCTCGCAGGTCGCCGGGATTGTTGCACAACGTCCGAATTTGATCGGCTCCTGCTCCCGTTAGGTGGACGAAGGCCTTCCGCTTGCGTACCGTGAAGACGTAAGTGGAGGAAAGACCTCCAGATGGTAGCCAGTCCGATATGGGGTACCGCCGTGACACAGGCCGTGGAGCAGAACGTTCCGAGCTTTCCGATGCAGCGCCAGTGCCCGTTCACGCCACCACCGGAGTACCGGAAGCTGCGCGAGGAGTCGCCGATCGCACGCGTCCTGCTGCCGACAGGCCGCCACGCGTGGTTGGTGACCAAGCACGAGGACGTGCGCTCGATCCTGATCGACACACGGTTCAGCTCGGACCGGAACCATCCCGACTTCCCCCGCTTGATCGAGCTGATGCCCAACAGGCGGGTGTTCTCGCCGTCGATCATCTCGATGGACCCGCCCGAGCACGGTCCTGCCCGTCGCGCCGTGGTGGGCGACTTCACCGTGAAGCGCACGCGGGGGCTGCAGCCGCGGATCCAGGAGATCGTCGACGACGCCATCGACGCGATGCTCGCCGGACCTCAGCCTGCCGACCTCGTGCAGGCGCTCTCGCTGCCCGTGCCCTCGCTGGTGATCTGCGAGCTGCTCGGTGTGCCCTACGCGGACCACGAGTTCTTCCAGACCCGTTCCAAGCTCCTGATCGCCCGTAGCACCAGCGGAGAGGTGCGGCAGCAGGCGGTGGAGGAGCTGCAGCGCTATCTCAGCGACCTGGTGACGTCGAAGCAGCAGGAACCCACCGACGACCTGATCGGCCGGCAGGTGCTCAAGCAGCGCGAGAACGGCACGGAGGATCACGAGTCGCTGGTGTCGCTCGCGTTCCTCTTGCTGATCGCAGGGCACGAGACCACCGCCAACATGATCTCGCTCGGCACCATCGCCCTGCTTCAGAACCCGGGCCAGCTCGCGATCATCGCGAACGACCCGAGCAAGACCCCGGAGGCCGTCGAGGAGCTGCTGCGCTACTTCAGCATCGCCGACACCGCGACGGCCCGGGTGGCCACCGAGGACGTCGAGGTGGACGGGGTGCAGATCAAGGCGGGGGAGGGCGTTTTCGCGCTCACCTACGCCGCCAACCGCGACCCGGAGGTGTTCCGGGACCCGGATGCGCTGGACCTCGAGCGCGGGGCACGGCACCACGTGGCGTTCGGGTTCGGTCCGCACCAGTGCCTCGGGCAGAACCTCGCTCGGGCCGAGCTGCAGATCGTCTTCGACACCCTCTTCCGGCGCGTTCCCGGCTTGAAGCTGGCCGCCCCGGTCGAGGACCTGTCCTACAAGGACGACGCCATCGTCTACGGCGTCCAGGCACTGCCGGTGACCTGGTAGCCGCTCACTCCGTCGACGAGGGCGCGCGGGTCTCGTCGTGGACCCAGCGCAGGTAAGCAGGGTGACCTGCGGTGATGGGGAGCGCGATCACGCAGGGAACGTCGTCGGCGTGGTCGCGGTCGGCCCGGGCGACGATCTCGGGGACGAGCGCGGCGCGCGTGTGCAGGCCCACGCGCGCCTGCGCCTCGTCGTGGACCGTGCCCTCCCAGCGGTAGATCGCTCGCATGGGCGTGATGGTGTGTCCACATGCGACGAGACGGTCCTCGACGAGCGAGCGCGTGAACCCGGCGAGCCAGTCGGCGCTCTCGGCGGTGATCACGACCTCGACACAGCCGAGGTCGTCGTCGGTTGGCTCGGTCATCGGGCGCCCTTCTCGTCGTCACGCCTCCCGCGCGGGGGCGTTCGTCGCGTCTGCCCGACTGCTGCCAGGCTCGCTTCCCGTGATCGATGACTTCGCGAAAGAGTACCTGCACAGCGACCTACGCGATGTGCGAGCGACGATGCTCTGGAAGATCGAGGGGCTCTCCGAGTACGACGCTCGCCGCCCGCTGACCTTCACCGGAACCAATCTCCTCGGCCTGATCAAACACCTGACGAACACCGAGGCCAGGTACTTCGGCGAGGTGTTCGGGCGCCCATTCCCCGAACAACTGCCCAGATGGGGCGCCGACAAGTGGGCCACCGAGCACGAGTCGCGCGCCGAGGTCGTCGACCGCTACCGGCGCGCGTGGGAGCACTCGGACGCGACGATCGCCGCGCTCGACATCGATTCGCCCGGCCACGTGCCCTGGTGGCCGCGCCCGAACGTGAAGCTGTTCAACGTCATGGTCCACGTGCTCACCGAGACCAATCGCCACGCCGGGCACGCCGACATCCTGCGCGAGCAGCTGGACGGCACGGTGGGAACGGACGCGGAGAACACAGGTCCACAGGAGCGAGGCACGGCATTCTGGGACAACCACCGCGCAAAGATCGAGCGGGCAGCCAAGGCCTTCGACGAGGCTCAGGCCTGAACGAGACCTGGTCGATCTGGACCGATCCGGTCCTACCTGACGACCGCCGCCAAGCTTGGCATCGGGTTCCCACATGCAGTGATCGAGCTCACTCAGGGTCGTCCCCGGCTGCCCGCGTACCCCGATCGGTCACGGACCGGTTGGCGTTGATCTGCTCGTGGTTGGCCATCGCCCACTCGGCGAGCGCCATCACCAGCGGCACCAGCGTCCGGCCCAGCTCTGTCACCTCGTACTCGACCCGCGGCGGCACCTCGGCATAGGCGGTGCGCGCGACCAGACCGTCCTCGACCAGATGTCTGAGTGTCAGCGTGAGCATTCGCTGCGAGATGCCGGTGACGGCCTCCTCCAACTCGCCGAACCGCAGTGGCCCAGCGCGCAGGGTGCCGATCACCAGGAGGCTCCACTTGTCGCCGATCCGGTCCAGCACCTCGCGAACCGCGCCGCCGTCGCGGATCCGCGGCGGGTAGTCCGTCTTCTGCGTGACCTTCGCCATACTCGAAGCTCCTTTCCTGGACACATACATCGATGTGCCTTTTGCGGCCGCCCCCATTCGCACAGACCATCAGGTTACGCACAAGCGGAAAGGATTCGGGAATACGGTGAACATCGCACTGTGGATCGCTCAGGGCCTGCTTGCACTGGTCTACCTCGCCGCAGGTGGGCTCAAGGTCGCGCGGCCGCGCGAACAGCTGCTCGCAGCGGGCAACTTCGACTGGATGAAGGACTCGTCGGACGCCGGGGTGAAGGCGGTCGGCCTGGTGGAAATCCTCGGCGCGCTCGGGGTGATCCTGTCCTGGCTGACCGGGATCGCGTCGATCCTCACTCCCATCGCCGCGATCGGCCTGGTCGTCGTGCAGATCGGCGCGCTCCGGGTGCACCTGGTCCGCAACGAACGCCGGCCGTTGCCGGCGAACATGCTCCTGCTGCTACTCGCCGCCTTCGTCGCTGTCGGACGCTTCCTCGGCTGACCGCCTTCGTGTGTGCCTGAACAGTTTCGCTGAATCCTGATGCTTGACGGTGAAGATGCCCGTCTTGAGGTCGATGGAAATCGATGACCTCATCGGTTTACTCGACGATCCATCTGAGGTAACCAGGATGTCGCCTGTGAGCGGCGAGGCGATAACGCACGTTGCGTCAATTTGCCTCGCAGCTCGCGCGAAATCTCGCGGACCCACCCATCTCGTCATCCCCACCACGTGCCTCCGCCCCTGCTCCGGATAGCCGCCAAGTGCTTCGGGCGCCACCAGTTGCGCCCATACGGCCTGGAGACGGCCTGATCTTGAAGACACGCGACGTTCCCCAACGCCGTCAAGAAGATCACCGACGATCAGGAGCAGCTGCTGGCGTTGTACGCCTTTTCGCCGCGCAAACACGCCTCGCCGTCAGCCGCCTGACCTGCGGCCGCAGCCCCACCGGAGGACTTGCACCTCACGTCGCGTGAGGCAGTAGCGTCGCTCATAGGTGATCACATGGATGAGCGACGGTGGAAAGTCGGGGAACTGGCAGACGCAACCGGACTGACCGTGCGCGCTCTGCACCATTTCGACGAGATCGGACTGCTGCGACCCGCGACTCGGTCGCAAGCCGGGCACCGGCTTTACACAGCTGACGACGTGCGGAGGCTTTACCAGATCATCGCGCTGCGCCAGCTCGGCATGCCCCTGCGTGGGATCATCCAGGCACTCGACGGGCACGTGGACGATCTGGCGCGAGCAATAGACAGGCAACTGGAACACGTCGACCAGGTGATCAGCCGACAACACCAGGTGCGGCGACGAGTCCTCGCGATCCGGCGCGGCATCCACCAGGCACAGCAGCCCTCGATCGACCAACTCATCGACGCGATGGAGGCCATCATGCACGCTGGCTATTTCACACCCGATCAACTGGCACGGGCGCGGCAACGCCATCAGGAACCCGGCTTCGCGGAGACGTTCAGTGACTGGCAAGTGCGATGCGCGCACCTCGTCGACGAGATCAAGGCCGAGATCCAGCGTGGAACGGACCCTGCTGACCCGGCAGCACAGGCTCTCGCACGGCGATGGAACGAGACGATGCAGGAAATGATCGGCGATGACAGGCAGATCCTGTCGGCGATCTACGCGAAGATCGATGGCAAGGGGCCCGAGGCCGCCACGCACGGCGTGCTGGATGCCATCGCATGGGACTACCTCAAGCGAGCGTTCGCAGTGGGATACGGCCACCACCGGTGACGCCGAGGACTTCTCACCCAGCTTGAACAGCATCCGGTCTGGCGGCTGCCTACGTCTGCAGGAGTCTGGTGACGTTGTGCTGGTTCATTCGTGCGCCACTGGTCAGCGGTCACCGCTGCGGCAGCCGCCGCGATGGCGGGCGGGATCAGCCGGAAGACAGCCCACCGCAGCAGGTTCCGCGAGACGCCAGGGTCAACTGACCCGGATAGCCCCGAAGTAGTTCTCCGGCCAGACGTGTCGCAGGGAGACGTAGAAGATGTTCAGGAAAGATGCCGCATGCGAGCGCTGCGAGCAGCGAGACAGCGATCTTCGAGATCAACAGCGCAGCTCCAGGACTCGTCGGGCCGAAGGTGAGGTAGCCCAGGTGGTCGGAGCGTCAGGCTGGAGCAGCGAGCGCGGCTTGCTGTGTGCGTGGTGAGTTGGCGGAGGTCGTTGCTACACGGTTGCTACACGCCGCCGGTCCGAGCAGCCCAGAAGATCTCCTGGGCCAGCTCTGACCTGGTCGGGGTGGCGGGATTTGAACCCACGGCCCCTCGCTCCCAAAGCGAGTGCGCTACCAAGCTGCGCCACACCCCGTCGAACGAAGTCTATGCGTTCGCCATGAGTCGTGGCGTGCCGCCTCCCCGAGCGCGTCCCGACGCCCGTCCTGATCAGAACGGGTACTGCCTGGCACGAGGTCAAACCAGACCCGCGGGCGGGTGGTTCGGCCCCCGGTGGTGGGCTTCCGCGGCCCCTGGTGTGTTCGAACCGTTCGATGCCTGCGTGTCACGTGGCGCTCCGAACCGATGACTCCCTCGCCATCGGTGGTGACAGGGTGAACATGTGAGGCGCGGGGAGGATGCATGGCGGAGTCCGCTAGGCTGGGCCCGTTCCTCGGACACGAGGGGCACGCGGGCGTAGCTCAATGGTAGAGCCCCAGTCTTCCAAACTGGCTACGCGGGTTCGATTCCCGTCGCCCGCTCCACCCTGTCTACCAGCAGGAACGGCGCCCATCCCCGATCATGGAGATGGGCGCCGCGGGGCTCCGTGCGATTAGCTGGCGTCGGCGTCGGCATCGGGGCCTCGTCGTGGTCCTCCGTCGTCCGGCGTTCACGCTCGACCATCGTGGCCATCTCCTGGGCGATCCGGCGGTCCCGCTCGGTGCTTGCGTGTTGGTAGATCAGGGCCGCTTGTATCGAGCCGTGGCCCATGCGGTGCATGAGTTCTCGGGTGGTGGCGCCGGAGTTGGCGGCGAGCAGGTTGCCTGTGTGTCGGAGGTCGTGGAAGTGGAAGCCGGCCGGGAGACCGGCCTTCACCACGGTCTCCGGCCACTTCGTCGCCCGGCCGAAGTTTCCGCGGCGCAGCATCGCGCCCCGCTCCCCTCGGAAGACCAGCCTTTCGGGGCCGGCGCCGGCATTGGCCTTGATGTGGGTGCGCAGTTCCTCGACGAGGAATGGGGTAGGGCGACGTTGCGTACGCCGGCCGCCGACTTGGGCGGCCCCGCTTGCATACCCCCGCTGCTGAGCTGGGCGAGCCGTCGGCGGACGTGCAGGGTCCCCGACGCCAGGTTCACGTCGCAGCGGCGCAGTCCGACGAGCTCACCCCAGCGCAGCCCGGTGAACGCGGCCGCCAGGACGAGAACGCGGAACCGATCGGGCATTCGGTCCGCGACGGCGTAGACCTGCCGGACAGTCGCGGTCGGACGCTCGGCGGTCCGATGCTCCCCGGCCCCCTTGTGATCCGACATGGGTTTCGCTTGATCCGGTCCGCTGACGTCGAGAGGCCCGTGAATAATCCTTCAGGCGTTCACGATTCCATCCCCATGTCGGTGTAGGTTGCCCATTGCGGCCCTGCACAACCCACCGGTGGCCGACCCGCCCGCCGACTCCACTAACGATCACGCGCCGGACGCTCTTAATCCGAAAATGATGTCGGGGACGTGTGAGCGGGATCGTCGGTCGCCGACGAGCGCTACGACTTGAGAGCGAGCTGCTGTTTGTTGTCAGGTGTATTCTCAGATTGGTACGACCGCATCTCTTCCTCCCGATCGTCGGTGAACTTTCGGTCCCGCTTGAGGTTTTCACCGTGAAGGTCGTAGAAGTTGAAGCTTCTGAGGCCGAGTTCGTGGCGCAGATAATCAGAATGAGCCCCACCCATCCCCGCGTAGCGAACGCCCCGCTGCTGGGCCTCTCGGACCCTTTTTCCGATCTCCACATTACGCCAGTGATCAAACTTCTCCTGTTCCCCATTCATCCCACTCGCCCAGATGGCCAGGCGCTCCGACCTTTTCAGATCTGCACGCTGATATTTCTCTCGAACGAGCCCTAACATGCAGCTCACGAAATCGTGGAGTTCCCCCAGTAGTGCATCCAACTTGTTGTCGGGTTGCCGCTGGACCCAGAGCTCCAAACTATGCCTCAAATCGTCGTCGGGTTGCAGGTCGGAAATGAATTTCGGTGCGAACTTTTGGCGCGCGTATGTACCCGCGACCTCAGTTTCTGCCTCGCTGAGGCCGCCGAGACTTCCGGTCGCCCGCGTCTCGCGACCCTGCGGCCTTCGACGCTCCACCTCGTCGTGAAGGTGACCTGCAGCGGCCCAGCTCATCTTGAGGTGAGACTGAAACACCTTGCCAAAGTATCCTCCCAACTTGCTTATCTTTTTGGACTGCAGTAGCGGGAGCAGTGCCGTAAATACATAGCCGATCTTGGGGTGGATTGGCTCCAGCCCGTAGGGCTGGATATCTTCGACTGCCTCGAGACCGAAGCGTGCGAGCCTGCCCGCGCTCATCGTTCGAATAGCTTCAAGCATTGCTGGATTCTCCGATCGCAGGTCATCCGATGGAATACCTTCGTAGATGAACGATCGGGTGCGTACGGCCTGAACCACATCATGTAGTGTTGTTGCGTTGTGAGCCTCGCCAACCACGTTCAGCAGAGTTGGAGAGAAACGGACCCATGTGCCGTCGGTCGGGAGGTTTCCTATGTGATCAGTCTTTCGAGTGGCGTGGTCTTGAAATTCTTTCATGTCTCGATAATCGTGAACCAGACTGTCTGCGGCTAGCTCCTCCATCTCGGGCGACACCAGTCCAATTTGTGCAGGTAGAACTCGCTTACCGCCGACCCAGGCAGCGCGCTGGATGGGTCGGGATGGTGGTTCCGACAAAGCGGGCGCTGATGCAGGCAACGATAATTGGGACAACGCGCGAGTCACGGCTGCGTTCCCGGCGAGACGCTGCAACGCTAATATGCGCTCGACAGTGGTGTCCCTTCTCGCCCTCCGAGTACCGCCGATCTCCGAAGTCCGAGGCGTGCTGGTAGGTTCGTTCCTGCCGCACTTCATGATGTGGATCATATGTCTCCGAACGCAATGACAGCGTGAACGAGCAAAAGATCACAAATCTATGGTGCTCCACGGTCCAGTTCGGAGAGCTGATCAAATACCTCTCGAGGGTTATTGAGAGGACGACGCGGGAGTTGTAATGAGCGTACGGGCGAGGGGCTGCGCGTCGGTCCGCCCTGGGGCGAGCCGTGAGATTAGCGGGCGATTAGCCTCGGTACGACACGGTCACTCAGGGACAGTGCAGCCGGGTGCTCGTCCCAGGTGGACAGCCATACATACGCTCCGGCACGGCCTTCCAAACTGGCTACGCGGGTTCGATTTCCGTCGCCCGCTCAGCGTCTCTACCAGAAACAACGGCCCCTCCTGATCGATCTTGGGAGGGGCGGCCGTTCGCTTGCGTGCAATTAGCCTGCAATTAGTTCGCGTCGGACTGGGCGGGCGCCAAGGGCGTGGAGGACGTGACGATGGCGCTCAGCCGATCGGCGATCTGGCGGTCGCGCTCGCGGGTGGCGTGCTGGTAGATCAACGCGGCGCGCATCGAGCCGTGGCCCATCCGGTGCATGAGTTCGCGCGTGCTGGCTCCGGCAGCGGTGGCGAGCAGGTTGCCGGTGTGGCGCAGATCGTGGAAGTGGAACCCGCGGGGCAGCCCCGCCCTGACCACCGTCGGCGTCCATGCCGTGCTGCGGTGGAAGTCGCCACGGCGCAACGGGCCGGCCCGGTCGCCGAGGAACACCAGACTCTCTTGTCATGACTCGGCGAACGAGTCCAGGTGTTGGCGAAGCTCGTCGACGAGCACGTCCGGCAGCGCGATCGACCGGGCGCCTGCCACGGATTTCGTCGGCCCGGGCACCATCTGACCGCGTCGGGTCTGCGCGATGCGGCGATACACGTGCACGACGCGCCCCTCCAGGTCGAGGTCACACCGCCGGATCGCGATCAGCTCTCCCCAACGCAGCCCGGTCAAAGCGGCGGCGGTCCTTCGTGTGGGGGAGGACGCCCCGGACGTTGCCACGTATGTGCCACACGCGCCGGTCAACGACGGTCAGTGGCCGCGCCCTCCTGGGCGGTCGAACGTGATGGGTTAGATGCTGTGGTGGTGCGCGGCGGATTCGAGCTCAGACAGTCGGGGCGGCGATGGCAACATCGGTCATGACGCTGCGGACCTTTCGCGGATCTCCACCGCTGTCTCGAGCATCTGCCGAGTGCTGGTGAACCAGTCCTGCAGATTCAGATCCACGATGAGCTCGTCTGCGCCCGCCTCTGCGGCCGTGTGGATGTCGTCCATGATCTGGTCGAGAGTGCCGACGAACGCCGATCGGTCAGGTCCTGCCGGACGGTCGGTGAAGGTGACGTTTCCCACCACGACCATCTCCATCCGGCTGGTGTCCCGGCCATACTCGGAAGCCATTTGCCGGATGCGGTCCCAGTTTGCGCGCAGTTCTGCGGCTCCGGCCGACCCGGGTGTGGTGAGTAGAGGCAGCCAGCCGTCTGCGCGCTGGGCGATGCGCTGCATGGCCTTGGGACTGCCGCCGCGGCCCAGGTTGCTGGCACCGCCGGCGAGTATCACGGGGATTTTGGATGCGGGCTTGGGCAGGACCGCGGCGTTGTTGATAACTACGCGAGGACTCTGGAAGGTCACCGGGTCCGGCCCCCACACGGCATCGAAGACGTCCAGCGTCTCGTCGAGGAACCGTCCGCGATCCGCTCGGGTGGCGCCCGTGGCCTGGAGTACGTCGGTGGACCAGCCGGCGCCCATACCTGCGACCACGCGGCCGCCGCTGATCTGATCGATCGTGGCCAGCGCCTTCGCCAACTGGACGGGCGTATGGAGTGCAGCGATCAGAACGGCAGTACCGAGGCGCACCTTTTCGGTCGCCACCGCCGCTGCCGTGAGGACCGCCAGGGGGTCGGCGGTCTGCCGCCCGCTTTCCGGCCACGGCACGTTCGGCGGGGCGTACGGCTCGACCGGCGTCTCCGCGAAGAGCAGCTGTTCATACGTCCACAAACTGGTGTATCCGGCCGCTTCGGCCGTTCTTGCTGCTGCGACCAAGTCGTGTTGTAGGTCGACTCCCAATCTCTGGGGCAGACGAAGTCCAAGCTTCATTGAAACCTCCGATGTAGTCGCGATTGTCGTCGCTGCCACAGGAACTGAGCCGAGCCTCAGGCATACCCCTGCTTTCCAGGCGGAGTGCAGATCTCGGCCGTTCTCGGTCCACCAGCGAGTCTGAACATTCACACTGGTGTGAGGGTCAAGTGTAGGCTTGAACACATGAAAATTGGAGAGCTCGCGGCGCGCACCGGCGTATCCCGTCGGCTACTGCGCTACTACGAGGAGCAGGGGCTGATCACACCCAGCCGCGCCCTCAACGGTTACCGTGAGTACGGAGAGCCACACGTGGACGTCGTGCTACAGATCAAGGGACTGCTCGATGCCGGATTGCCGACCCGCATCATTCAGCAGCTTTTGCCGTGCCTGGACAAGCCACAGGAGATCTACGCGCCCGACGTGAAACCCGAAATGATCGCCACACTGCAACGCGAACAAGCTCGGCTGTCCCAACGCATCGAGTTCCTAACCCGCAACAGAGACGCAATCGCCGGCTACCTCGACACGGTTCTTAAGCGTCAGTCAGCGAACACCGAGAGCAGGGCCGCGTCGTGATCTGACGAGCGTCTCGCCGACGGTGCGACGACCAGCCTCTCCCTGCGCCAAGGTGATCTTGTAGCGGCGTTGAAGTGTCCAGTGCGGGCCCCGGCTGGTGACGTCCGAACAGCCGATGTTCGAGATGAGAGCAAGTTGCGCTGCACCACGTTGCCGCGCTCGGGGTCGTCCTCCCGCTTCGCGTCGGCGATCAGCCTCCTGGCGAGCGAACTCGGAGCGAACGGTCTGCAAGCGCCCGTCACCGCCCGAGACGCGCCAGCACGAACCCCAGCCCAGAGGACACACAACGGCACGGCACAGCAGCTCGGGAGGCCGCGGCGGCCTTCACATTTCTGAGGTCGTGTATGTGGTGGCTTGACTGACTAACTGAGTGACAACGGCCGCGGGACGGCCCGGACTGCGTCGGATTTCCGTGGACACTTCACCTGCGCGAACGGCGTGAACGTAGCAGCGTCCAGGATCAACACCAGTGCCTGGGTCGGCGAAGTTGGAGGCCAGTGGCCCGCGGCGATCGTGTGCGTAGCGGTGGGTCGCGTCCTGCTCGCCCAGGTCGGTGGTGCCGGTGGTGGCCCAGGACACTGCGATCGTCGGGTGGTCTTGCAGGTTCTCCCCGACGCCGGGCAGGTCGACCAGGACGTCGATGTCGTGCGTGCGCAGGTGGGTGGCTGGCCCGATACCGGAGAGCATGACCAGTTGCGGCGAGCCGATGACCCCGGCACACACCAGCACTTCGCGCTCGGCCAGCGCGGTGAGTAAGCGTTGGCGGTGCCGGTGGGTCACGCCTCGTGCCCGGCCCTTCTCGATGAGGATGCGGGTGGTCAACGTTTCGGTGCGGACAGCGAGGTTCGGGCGTGTCATCGCTGGGCGCAGGTAGGCATCGACGCTCGACCATCGTCGGCCGTCGCGGCAGGTGAGCTGGTAGTGCCCGACCCCGTGCTGGACGCCGGAGTTGAAGTCATCGCTGCGGGGCAGGCCCCACGCGATGGCCGCCTCGAGCCAGGCGCGTTGCAGCGGGTGTGGATCGAGCGCGTCCTCGACTCGCAGCGGTCCGCCGCGGCCGTGGATCGGCCCGCCGAGGCGTGCGTTGTCTTCCGCGCGCCGGAAGTAGGGCAGCACGTCGTGGTAGCCCCAGCCGGTGGCGCCGAATGCGTCACGCCAGTGGTCGTAGTCCGCCGCCGCGCATGGCATGTAGATCATCGCGTTGATCGAGGAGGAGCCGCCCAGTACCCGTCCCCTCGGCATGTACTGGGACTGGCCGGTTGAACAGCGACATAAATGCGGCTGGCATGTGAATTCCCGGGTCGTCGTCCGTGGGTCCGGCTTCTAATAGCAATACACGTACGTCGGGGTCTTCGGTCAGCCGAGCGGCCAGAACACGGCCAGCGCTGCCGGCTCCCATGTAGATGTAGTCGAACGATTGGGCTGCCATATCAGCCCTTCGTCGTCGCGTGAGGCCCTCGGTCATCTGCTCGTCACCAAAATGGCGGGGCCGTAGATCGACGTGCCCTCCGGGACCGTGATCGATTGCTGACCGCTCAGCGGGCGGTGCGGCGGGTGAGCAGCCAGACCGCTACGGCGGTGGCCGCTAGCAGGGCCCCGAGGACCGCCATGGCGTGGTCGAGTCCGGTTGCGAACTCGGACGCGCTGACGACGCCGGCGAGGACGGCCACGCCGAGGGTGGCGCCGATCTGGCGGCACATGTTGTGCACGGCCGACGCCGTGCTGGAATGTCTGCGTTCGACGCTGGAGACGGCGAGGTTGCTGGTGGGCGAGGACATCAAGCCGCAGCCGATGCCGACGATCAGCAGCTGCGATTCCACGCCCAGGAGGCTGTCGGAGTGGGCGGGGAAGGCCAGTAGGAAGCATCCGACCCCGCCGATGAGCAGACCGGCGGTGAGTACACGGGTGGAGCCGAATCGCGCGCCGAGACGACCGGCGACGGGTCCGAGTACGGCGATGGTGATCATCATGGGCAGGAAGGCGATGCCGGTGATGAGTGGGGTGAAGCCGCGCTGCTGCTGCAGGTCGATGCTGAAGAAGTAGAGGATGCCGAAGAAGCAGAAGAAGTAGGCGAGTCCGGCGAGGTTGGCGGCGACGAAGTGGCGGCTGCGCCAGATGTCCAACGGCATGATCGGATGCGTGCCGCGGCGTCCCAGCGTGTGTTCGAGCAGCAGGAACCCGGCGATCGCGAGCGCGGAGGCGATAAAGGCCAGGACGATGAACGGCGAGTCCCAGCCGAGGTCCGTTGACTCGATGAGGCCGAAGACGAGGGCGGCGAGCGCGACCACGGACAGGGCCGCTCCCGGCAGGTCGACCGTCGGCGCCCCGGGAGTACGGCCGTGGCGTGACTGGGGCACCGCCGGGAGTGCGAGTGCCAGCGTTGCCGCGCCGAGGAGGACGCTGAGCAGGAAGCCCCACCGCCACGAGCTGATGCTCACGATGGCGCCACCCAGCACCGGTCCCGCGGCCAAGCCCAGACTGGCCAAGCCGGCCCAGATGCCCACGGCGCGGGAGCGGACCGAGGCGTGGTCGAATTCGTGGACGAGGATCGCGAGAGTCTGCGGCAGCATCGTGGCCGCACCGAGGGCCTGGGCCACACGAGCAGCCAGCAGCGCGGCCAGGTCGGGGGCTGCAGCGCAGCCGAGGGAGCCGACGACGAAGACTCCGATGCCGGCCAGGAACGCGTTGCGTCGTCCCAGCCGGTTGCCGAGCGCACCACCGGGAAGCAGCATCGCGGCGTAGCAGAGGGAATAGATCGTCGATACCCACTGCAGTTCGGTTGCCGAGACACGCAACGACGTGGCGATGTCGGGCAGGGTGACGTTCACCAGCGTCGAGTTGAACATCGACAGCATCAAGCCCAGGCACATCGCAATGAGCAGTGCTGTCGCGCTGCGTAACGATGCCGTGTTGCCTGCCGTCTCGACGTTCACGTTGACATGCCCTTCCAGGTCATCGGCTGTTGTCCGTCTCGGGTGTGGGTGCTTGCCGGCGGCCGGGAGACGAGCAGGCGACGTTGGCACCACAGCGCGTGCCACCACCGTGCGGGTGTCGCCGGAGAGCCTGTTGGAGGCTGGCGCGACCGCCAGGTTGATTTCTTTGCTGGACGGGGTGATTGCGCGCACACCATTCGGGCGCCCGCCGTGGTGATGAGATGTTCTCCTTTTCGTTCTTTCTCACCTCGGAGTTCTTGTCTCTCCCGCTCTACCTGCTTGCCGTGGCGGTCATCCAGATACCACGTGGACGCCCCAGTCTTTGACGCCCCACCCGGTCACCCCAGTCGACCGCACCGGGCCATCTCGGCGTGGGCGTTTCCTCGTCAGCGGGGAGGCATTTCGTCCTTGAGATTTGCGGGAGCAGTCCCGGAGTGGTGATGCTCGCGGCGCCAGCAGCTGGGCGTCATCCCGTACTGCCGCTGGAATGCCCGCTCGAACGTCCTGCGGTCGCCGAACCCCACCTCAGCCGCGATGTCCGAGGTCGCGAGCCACGCCTTCCCCGGGTCGGACAGCATCGCCTGGGCCGCGAGCAGCCGTTGCTCGCGCAGATACGCAGCGGGCGTGGATCCGATCCGTTCGAACAGGGCGTAGACGTGACTGACTGATACGTGGTGCCGCCGTGCCAGCTCCTCGACTCGCAGGTGCGGATCGGCCAGGTGTTCGCGCAGATGCCGACGCATCATCTCCAGCAGCACGGCAGCGGAGCCATCGCCGCCCGGTACCGAGGGGACGACGCCCCGCAGCGCCATGGCGAGCAGATTGATCGCGGCACGCCCGGCGTCCAGCCGCTGGGGCCTGGTGAGGCCATCGGCGATCTCGAACAACCGTCCGAGGTAGGCCGACAGCACCTGCATGGCCGGCGCCGCAGGCTCCATCCTGCGGGCACAAGCCTCGTTGATCTCAGCGGCCCGCAGCGGGAGCAGCTCGCGGGAGAAACGCAGGGTCAACCGCCGGGTCTCGGACTGCGTGACCCACCGGAAGGGACTACGCGCCTCGATCAGAACCCCCGCGCCGGCCGCTAACTCGGCGAAACGACCACGCTGGAACAGGTCGCTCCGACCGGCCACATGCACGGCGAACAACATCCGGCTACCGTCCGACGCTCTCGCCGCCATCCGGTCGGTCCGCACCGTCGACCTCGGCCCTCCCCAGTGCGACCGCGAGAGCGTCAGTCCGTTGTCCAGCTCCTGCAATGCCACCCGCCCGCGAGAGTCGGGACCCATCCGAGAGATCGCCGGTATAAAGAGCCTACTGACGACGTCGGAGGACTCCTCACCGGAAAACTCATGAATCAGCACGCACCCGAGGTTAGCGCGCACCGTTGCGTGGCTCAGTTATACACTCCGATTTGCGTGGATAGCGACGTCTGGAGACGCCGACGAAAGATTATTCGATCAGCTGACCGAACCTCCTTCATGCGCATGCGCAACCCTGCCTTACGCCTGGCCCAGGCGGCTTTATCCGGTATGAGATCGGCCGCTAGGTCTGGTCGCTTCCCGCCGAGTGGGGACGGCATTGTCGACCGACGTCGTCCTGCTCGTCGGGCCGTTGCAAAGCAAGCGCGCCACCACGGGACCCTCCGGTTGCGCCGGGAGCATCGCCACTCCGGGTCTGCTCCCGCAGAGCTCAAGGAGGAAATGCCTCCCGGCTGACGAGGAAACGCCCGCGCCGAGACGGTCCGGTGCGGTCAACTCGGGTGACCCGGTGGAGCATCGAAAAACGTTCATGCCAGGCGCCCGCAAGCCGTCGCAACGGTTTCGTGATCGGCGATCGTGAGACGCACGTGCGTCCCCGGACATGTCTGATCCGTGCGCAGCCCACACACGGCATGTGCGCAGGAGACGAGGAGAAGAGGTAATCATGACCGAATTCACACGGGCTGGGAGGCCGAGCTACGTGCAACCGGCTGCGGTTTCCTGGAAGCCATCGCTCCGGCAGCAAGAGCGGGCCACAACAGTGCCCTGTAAAGCTCCGAGACTGAGGAACGCTTCATCTGCATGGAAGGTCGGTTGATGACTACTCGTTCGGATTCGTACGACTTTGTGATCGTTGGCGCCGGGACGGCAGGTTGTGTGCTCGCGTCCCGGTTGACCGAGGACGCCGGCACGCGGGTGCTGCTGGTGGAGGCAGGGAATCGGGATCCGCTGCCCGCCGCTGCCGATCCCCAGGCCTGGCCCTCGTTGGCGGGCACCTCGATGGACTGGGGAGACGTGGCGGTGAGTGTGCCCGGCAGCCCGGCGGTGCGGTTGCCGCGCGGTCGCGGTGTGGGTGGGTCCTCGGCGATCAATGCGATGTCGTTCATCCGCGGCCACCGTGCGAGCTACGACGCGTGGGTCGCGGCCGGGGCGAAGGGCTGGGGGTTCGACGACCTGCTGCCGTATTTCAAACGCAGTGAGCATGTCGAGGGCCGGGACCCTGCAGTGCGGGGCAACGGCGGTCCGTTGCGGTTGTGGCGGGTGGCCCCGCCCCACCCGCTGTCGGAGACCATGCTGGAGGCCGCTGGCCAGGTCGGCCATCCGGTCGTCGACGACATCAACAGTGGCGTGCAGGAAGGATTCGGCTGGGCGGAGTTCACGATCGTCGACGGCAGGCGGCTGAGCGCGGCGGACGCTTACCTGAGACCTGCGCTGCAACGGCCCAACCTTGATCTCGTCACCGACGCGCTGGTGCACCGGCTTCTCTTCAGCGGCGAGCGCTGCACCGGAGTCGAGTACAGCCTCGGCTCGGAGGTCGTCCGCGTGGACTGCGGCCGTGACGTTGTGGTGGCGGCCGGCGCGATCGGCTCACCCCAGCTGTTGATGCGCTCCGGGATCGGCCCGCAGTCGCACCTGCGCGAGGTCGGTGTCCCGATCGTCGTCGATCTTCCCGGGGTGGGCGCGAACCTGCACGACCATCCGATGACCGGCGTGGTGTACCGGTCACGGCAGCCCGTCGTGGGCAGCGTGGGCAATGGTGGGGGCGAGGCCAAGGGCACGATCCGCACCACCGCCGATGTGGGGTGGCCGGACGTGCAACTGTTCTGCGCGATCGCGCCGATGCTGGGCGACACCGTTCCGAGCCCCGAGCGGGGTGCGGGCTTCACGATGGTGGTCGCGATTCTGGCGCCGTTCAGCCGGGGTTCGGTGCGCTTGGCGAGCGCCGACCCGACCGCGGCCCCGCTGATCGGCCCGGGCTTCTTCAGCGACAGCCGCGATCTCGACGCCGCGGTGGCCGGGCTGCACGCCGCACGTGACCTGGCGAACACACCTGCCTTCGCGCCGTGGCGTGACGGAGAAGCTCAACCCGGCCCCGAGGCTTGGGACGACGACCACCAGCTGCGCGACTACGTACGCCGCAGCGTGCACACCTACTTCCACTACGCGGGCACCTGCCGCATGGGCACCGACGAACACGCCGTGGTCGACACCGAGTTGCGGGTGCGCGGGATCGAGGGCCTGCGCGTGATCGATGGCTCGGTGATGCCGACCCCGGTCAACGCCAACACCAACGCCACGGTGTACGGAATCGCCGAACGCGCTGCCCATCTCCTGCGTACCCGAGCATCAGCACAGTGACGTGGAGCCGGCGGCCAGCCGGAATCCCGGCCGAGCGGGTGCGTCCTCTGCCGGAGGGCGCCTGATGTCGCGCCCACACGGCCCGCCTTCGCCGTCCGGACGAAGTGGCGACGTCGGCCTGTCTCGAGGGCAGCGCGGCCGTGGTCAGTGCAGCCGGATCGGAAATCGGCGCCGGGTGGTTCGCAAGTGCGTGAAGGCGCTCGAGTGATCGCGGTGGAGCGCGATGGCCAGCGGTTCGATCGGCTCGGCGAGCTGCTCGATACCATGCAGCCGAACACCTTGTGTCGATCCGGGTCGGCAGAGCCGAACACTTCTCTGTTTGTTCGCTCCATTTTGGACACCGAGATGACGGGTTTGATAACTGGTTACGGCCCTCATCGGTTCGCGAATTGTCTCTGTCGAATCTACGTCTGTCGCGCGTCTATTGTGGCGCGGTCCCACGAGATCGCTGGTGAAACCCTATCGGAGGGCGACTGTAGAAGCAGCGTCTTTCTGCTGGCATGGTCTTGGCGCTCCACCAGAAACAGTGGTCGCGTAATCTTTCTCCCTCGTATGTGCGAGGGTCGACCGCGAGGAGATCTTCGATGCCCCTTCAACCGCCCGACGAGTCGGCCACCATCTCTGTGGCCGAGAGCTACGGCCTCAGGCTCCGCGAGGCCGACGTGGCGTCCTGCGCTCCGCTGGTTCAGGGTGTGCTCTGGTCCTGGGACGCGGTCGAGCCGGCGCGCCGGGTGCGCGGCATACCGGGCGCACCAGGAGTGCACCGACTGGCGCGAGACCCCGAACTGGGCGGCCACGTCGACCTTGCGTTCGCCGCGCTCGACAGCCAGCACGGCGCGGTAGCGCAGCTCGACAACGGTCATGTCCACCAGGGCCAATCCCGGCCTCCCGCCCCACCGTCCACCAGGACGACGAGCAGGAAAGCCGATCAGGCCCGAGCGTCAAGCATCAGGTGAGACCGGAACGTCAAGCATCAGCCGGGACCGGACACCACGAACCGCGCCTACGTTGCCGAATCTGCGTCTGTGAGATCAAGGCGAGACCTCCGGCGGCGCGCGCGGCCGGCGTAGCCCGCTACCCGGCCACGCGACTCGCCGGGCGACGCGCGTCCCGTGAGCGTTCCGGCGTCACCGCAAGGCCGACACCTGTCATGCAAGGTCAGAGAGTGTGACGTTGCAGGTGATCGAGCTGAACGAACGTCGCCGACGGACTGGCCTCGGCGACCGTCGCGCGTAACTTCTCCAGGGCGCCGGTGTCCACAGCCGGTTGCTCCAGCGGTTGGTCGAAGTCGTCCCAGTGGGTAGCCAGCACGGTGGCCGGATGATCGAGCAGTTCGAGCAAACGGGGCACGTAGTCCGGCACCGAGCCGCCGCCGACCGGGAGCAGCACGGCGTCGGGGCGCCGCCCCGCCAGCTCTCGGTCCAGGTAGTTGGACCCGCCCAGGGCCAACACGGCGCGACCGCCCATCGTGATCTCGTAGGCCAGCGTGCCGCCCTCCACCAGGTCGGCGATCGTGCGCGGCCTCGGCGGCACCGCACCCAGCCGGCTGCCGGGGAACGGCACCTGCGCCCGAGGGCCGACCATCGAGTGCAGCGAGGGCACCACGTCGATGCGGTATCCGGGGTAGTGGATCCGCTCGCCGCCGCGCACCTCGTTGAGCTGCGCGGCCGGTGCGCCCAGCGCGCGCAGCATGTTGCAGTGTGATTCGGTGCCGAACACCGTTGCACCGGTCCGCGCCGCGATGTGCGGCACGTCGGGCAGGTGGTCGAAATGCCCATGCGTGACGACGACGGCGTCGGCCTTGGTGACGTACCCGTCCAGCAGCGCCGTGTCAACGGTGATGGGAGTCGTCGGGTCGGACCCGGCCGGCGTGTAGGTGCCGGTGCGGAACCGGGTGAGCCAGGGGTCGACCAGCACGACGATCTCGCCGGCGGTCAACTCCCACGCATTGTTGCCGAACCACCGCAACGTGAGGCCACTCCCGGGGGTCGGCGGGGCTGGGGGAGCTACCGCACCTTGTTGCCCGCAGCCGGCGACTGCCACAGCGGCGGCTCCCGCGGCGCTCGCGATCAGGCCACGCCGTGAAAGTTGAGAACGTCCTGTCACAACACTCCTAGAGGTAGTGCCGACCCGTGGTCCCTGCGGCTCGGAAACGTACCGAACCGTTCGGTTCGCCATGCTGTGGGGGTGCGATACTGGTCGCGATGCCCCGCGATGCTTCCGACACCCGGCGCCGCATCCTGGCGGCCGCCGTTGAGGAGTTCGCCAACTTCGGCATCGCCGGTGCTCGGGTCGAGCGAATCGCCAGTCGTGCCAGCGCCAACAAACGCGCACTCTACGAACAGTTCGGCGACAAGACCACGCTTTTCACTATCGTCCTGGCGAATGAGCTCGAAAAGCTCGCGAATGCTGTGGAACTGCGACCGGATAATGTGGCCGAATACGTCGGAGATCTTTTCGACTATTGTGCCGGCCATCCATGGCTCGTCCGGTTGGTGCAGTGGGAAGCCCTCTGGTTCGCTCCCCGGCAGGCGCCGAACTTCGCACAGCGCGCCTCGGGTTACGCGAAGAAGGTCGAGGCCGTGGCCGCTGCCCAGCGGGCCGGCTATATCAACGACGAGCTACCCGCTGAACGAGTGCTGATGCTGCTCATCGGCCTAGCCGAATGGACGATCTACGTTCCGCAACTCGCCGAAATGATCCTGGGTGACAATCCGGCGGCAGCCGAACAGCGCGCACGGCACCGTGCCTTCCTGGTGGCCGCAGCACACCAGTTGCTGGACAGTCGAAGCCACCCTACTCAGAAGGATTGAAAACTCCTGATGGCGCGCCTTGACAGCCGCCGCGAAGTGGGCCGCCACTCGTCGACGGGGCGCAGCGGGCTCAACGCGTGCGACGACCGTGCGATTACCGCCGGTTCGTCACGGTCACCCGAGGCCCGTCCAGACCGGCGAACTCCGCAGGTCGCAGCCGCGACCGCGGCGCAGCAAGCCGGTTCGCAAGTTGGTGACGGCTCCCCGCATCATGTGAGCAGTTCGGCGTCGTCTACTGCGGTTTGCTCTCGGCCCGGCCCCACCTCTTGACGTGCAGGCTGGCCTGCCTCGGGCGGTGACCCACCCGCCGGGTTTTCAACGGCAGGTCGAGGGCCGCAACTCGTCGAGGTCGGTCAGCTGAGGGGCAGATGGCCGAGTCGGACCCTCGGGCGGCGCTCGAGCTTGGCCGCCGACGGGCCAGTCGATCGATCCAACCCGATGGCTCCCTTCACGGCCCGGCAGGGCGTTGGAGGTTCGCGCTCGTGATCCTTGGCGCAGGTCACGCGGCGCTCGAAGGGCTGTACGGCATACGGAAACCAAAAGCCGCGGAAAGCAAGAATCGGTACTAGAGGGCCGTCCGGGCAAATTTCGTTACATCACAATGCTGTAAACTAGCCCAAGACGGGTGCGATCTGGGGAGTCCAGTGTTGCGTATCGAATCGTTTCGATCTCACGACGTTGCAGTGCGGAGGTTCCGCGACGCCGGATTGTGGAGAAAATCCGGCCCGATACCCGATTTGTGCCGGTGGTGGAACGCGTCACCGGAGGCGTTGGCGATCAAGGGCTTCCGTGTCGACGAAGCATGATCGCGGCCGGCGGTGCGAAGTCCCCCAGCTGTCCTCCGCACGATGCGTGCGGGGGAAGTCGGCCTCACCGCGGGTGAGAAAGCCTCGTTGAGAAAGGTGAGAAGTGGCAAAAATACTTACCTACCAGACACCCGCGATGGGTCACCTGTTCCCCACAAGCGTCCTGCTGGCAGAGCTTCGCGACCGGCGTCACGACATCACGCTACGCACCCTTGCCGCCGGCGTGGAGATCGGTCGCGAGATGGGTTTCGCGACCGAGGCCGTCGATCCCCGCATCGAGTCCACGCCGTTAGACGACTGGAAGGCCACGAACCCCAAGGCCGCCCTCCGACGGGCATTGGACGTGTTCGCGACGCGCGCGGAGTACGAAGTGGATGACCTGCGCAACGCGATCGCCAATGTGACACCCGACGTGGTGATCGTCGACGCGAACTGCTGGGGTGCGGCCGCGGTGGCGGAAGCCAGTGGGCTGCCCTGGGCGTCGTTCTATGCCTTTCTCCCCTACCTGCGATCGCGAGGGGTACCACCGTGGGGACCCGGGCTGCGGCCGTGGCCCGGCATGGTCGGCCGGGTCAGGGACGCGCTTGTTCGACCGAGGGCGAGCGGGGCGTTCAACAAGGCGATGTTGGGTCCGCTCAACCGTATTTGCGCACGGGTCGGTGTGCCGCCTGCCGGTTCGGTGGATGAGTTCATGCTGCGGCCACTACTGAAGCTCGTCGCCACCGCGCAGCCGTTCGACTACCCGCATCCGGATTGGGATGACTCGATACAACTGATCGGCGCATGCGCGTTCGACCCCGCGCCGGAGGTGATGCCGGAATGGTTGGCCGCTATCGACCGGCCGATCGTGCTGGTGTCGACGTCCTCGGAGTTCCATGGCGACATCGACGTGGCGCTCCTGGTGCTCAGCGCGCTGGCCGACGAGCCGGTCCACGTCGTGGCGACCTTCCCGGCCGGGATGCCGGCCGAGATCACGGCGCCGGCGAACGCGACCGTCTGTGAGTTCGTGCCGCACAGTGTGGTGCTGGACCGCGCGGCGTGCGCCATTACCCATGGCGGAATGGGCACGACGCAAAAAGCCTTGGCCCGAGGCGTTCCGGTATGTGTGGTGCCGCAAGGGCGCGATCAGTTCGAGGTCGCCCGGCGCGTCGAGGTGGCGGGATGCGGCACTCGGCTGCCGGCCAAGGACCTCACCGCGACCCGCCTACGTAACAAGGTTCGGCAGGCAATGGCGATGACCGACGGAGCCCGCCGGGTCGCCGCGGGCTTCGCCGCCACCGGCGGAGCGGAGCACGGGGCCAACATGATCGAACACCGGTTGCTCGGTCTGTCGCAGCCCACGTCCTGGGACGCGTGGTAGCTCGTGCTCGTCGTTGACGGTGTCGATGGTCCTGCCCATGCAGCACATCGGCCGTAGTACGGATGCGCTTCGGAGAAGCCTGTGCCCGCCGATGCACACGATCATCGGCGCGGCGAGGAGCGGCCGCCGAGGGCGCGAAGCCAGTCGGCGAGGTCGGTGGCGCCATGGCGGACAGCGGCGTCGAGCGGGGTGAGCTCGTTCCATCCGACCCAGTTGAGGTCTGCGCCACGGGACAGCAGGTATTCGGCAGTGCTTCGGTGGCCGCCATGACAGGCGCCCCAGAAGGCACCCGTGATCTCCTCCATGGTCGGCGCCGGGTCCGCGCTGAAGCAGGCTTCGACGCGGTCCAACAGGCCGAGCGTGGCAGATTCCCAGAGTCCGCTGTGCGCGCCGCGTTCGATCAGTCGCCGGGCGGCGCTCCACTGGCCGAAAGCGGTGGCGTCAGTGAGCGGAGTGCCGCCGGCGATGACCGCACCGTCGGCGTTGATGTCGGCGCCGGCATCGAGGAGGGCATCAAGGACCTCCACGTCGTCACAGCTGGCGGCCCAATGCAACGGTGTCTCGGCGTGGGGGCCGACGAAGCGGGCATTGACGTCCGCACCGGCATCGACGAGTGCGGCAACGGTGGCGGCGCCGCCGGGGAAGTGGCCGGGCCAGTCGGTCAGTACATGCAGAAGTGAGCGTGCCTCGCGGTCGTCGCCCAGGCGCGCGGTGGCCAGGCCGGGGTTCTCGGCGAGAAGCTTGGTCAGCGTGTCGAGGGCTCCGATGCGGATCGCGTCGACAGCGGCCACGGCGAGCGGGTGATCAGGGCTGAGTGTCGCAGGCACGGCTACTCACAATCGGCGGCGGGGATTCGGTCATCGCGATACCGGACGAAGATCCAGCATGCCGTAAGGGTTTCGGAGGTGGAATCCTCAGCGCAAGCTCCCGCACTCCGCGGCATTCGACCGTGGTTGCACGCGTGTCGGGACTGTCCATCATGGTCACCCTTGCTACTTTCCGATTCCCCTGAATCGCCCTCGGAGAGATTCGCGCCCGCAGGCGGACGAGAGGAAACGGATCATGAACGGCTTTTCGCGTCGCGGATTCCTCAAGGCGACGGCGGTTGCCGGTGCCGGCGCGGTGGTCGGAGCCGGTGCGGTCGTCGCCTCGGGCATCACGTCCGTCGAGTCGCCGGGCGCGAGCGACGTGAGCAAGGAGTCCGAGAGCGTGACGTGCTCACCGGCGGAGCTGACCGGCCGCGTCGTCCGTCGCAACGACCCCGACTACGCCGACGCGAGCCTGGGCTGGGACGAACTGTTCGTTCACTACCCGCTGGTCATCGTCTACGCGCAGAACACCCAGGACGTGGTCAACGCGCTGACATGGGCGCGGCAGCATGACGTCGCGCTGCGGGTGCGCAGCGGCGGCCACAGCCTTGAAGGCTGGTCGAACGTGGACAACGGCATCGTGATCGATGTCAGCGAGCTGAAGTCGGTGCACATCGACACCCTCGCTCGAACGGTGACGGTCGGCGCCGGGCTCAACCAGCTGGAAGCGGTGACCACGCTCGCCGAGAAGAACCTTGCCGTGACGACCGGCACGGAGGGCAGCGTGGGCCTGGCCGGTGCGACGCTCGGCGGCGGCTTCGGTTTCCTCACGAGGTACCTCGGTATGGCCTGCGATGGTCTGGTCGGAGCCGAGGTCGTCGTCGCGGAAGGCGCCGACTGCGCTGGGGTGGTCAAGGCGGGCCTGGAGCAGAATTCCGACCTGTTGTGGGCTCTGCGCGGCGCGGGAAACGGCAACTTCGGCATCGTCACATCACTCACCTACGAGGTGGCTCCGCTCCAGAGCGTCGCCTACCTGCAGGCGACGTGGGACGGCATCGGGGACCTGCACGGGGTCTTCGACACCTGGCAGCGGACGGCGCCGGTGGCCGACAACCGCTTGGGCACCCAGCTCGAGATCCACCGGAACCAGATCCTGTTGTTCGCGGTCCTCGCGGAGGGGACGCAGGCGGAGGCGGAGAAGCTGCTGGCCCCGATCCTCTCGATCGGCAACCCGAATGTCTCGGTGAAGATCGGCAACTGGGGCGAGGTGTATTCGGGATTTCAGATCCCGACCGAGAACGAACCCGCGAACTGGAAATTCTTCTCGCAGTTCACCCAGAAGCCGTTCCCGGACGAGGCGATCACCATCATCGGCTCGTTCATGCGGGACGCGCCCACCGACGACAGCAACTTCTTCACCCAGGCCTTCGGCGGAGCGGTCAGGCAGAGCCCCCGCGGCGACACGTCGTTCCCTCACCGTGACGCTCTCTTCTACTCCGAGCCGGGCGCCGGTTGGGGCACCCGCGGCGTACCGGGCAGCGGCGACGAACTGACCCCGCAGGCCCAGGCATGGATCGCCGAATTCAGCCAGGCGCTGCGGCCCTACGTGAACGGCGCCTACGTCAACGTCCCGAACGTCGGAATGCAGGACTGGGCGACCGCATACTGGGGTGCCAACTTCGACCGGTTGCGCAGGATCAAGGCGAAGTACGATCCTCGGAACGTTTTCCAGTACGAGCAGAGCATCCCGCCCGCGTTCTGAGGACCGACCGCAACTGAGACCCTTGGCGCACCGTCAACTGCTGGTTCATTCTCGGCTGCTCCCGCTCCGGCCAACCCGTCCGGCAGATCCGCGGTGAGTAAGTGGCGCGCGCTCGCCGGCGCGGTGCTGCTCGACCTGGCCGTGAGCCCGCTGTTCGCCTGGGACGTCTTCACCGGGTCACTGCGTCGGGACCTCGGCGTCGGCGATGCCCAGTTGGCCAGTGTCTTCTCCGTCGGCTTGGCAGCCTTCACGGTCGGGGTCCTGGTCGGCGGGCGGGTGGCCGACTCGGTCTCGCCCCGGCGGCTGGCCCTGCTCACCGCCGTCGGCGCAGTTCTCGGCCTGCTGGGCAGCGCCGCCGCGACATCGCTACCGATACTGATCCTTGCCTTCGGCATCCTGCTCGGCGCCTCGACCGGGCTCGGGTATGCCACCGCCGTCCGCGTTGCCGGCACCGTGCAATCCGGACGTGGCCTGGCGCTCGGCCTCGTGGTCAGCGCCTACGCGGTCGGCACGGCAGTCCTCGCTCCGGTGGCCGCCGCCCTGCTCGTCGCGGTCGGACGCAGCGGGACCTTCGTCGTGCTGGCCGCGGTGCTCGGCGGCGTCCTCCTCGCCGCTGCTGCTCTCGTCCCCGGCCGTGCGCCCAGCAGTCCGCGTCAATCGCGGCATCGGGCCCGCTGGACCCGCCCGAGCAGGCCCGTCGCCGTCCTCTGGCTGGTGTTCGCGCTGAGTAGCGCACCTGCTCTCGCCGCCTTCGCGCAGGCCGGGAACCTGGCCGGGACACCCGGCGCAGTGGCGCTCGCGGTGACGCTGCTCAACATCGGCAACTTCGTCGGTCGACTCGTCGCAGGCCCCCTGTCGGACCGGGTGGGACGGTCCACCGCGCTGCACGGCAACTCCGCCTTGCTCCTTCTCGCGTGTCTCCCGCCGGCGGTGGGCGCGACTGGGCCGATCGCGCTCGTCGCCCTGTTCCTACTGGGGACGCAGTACGGCGCGATCTCCACGCTCATCCCGGCTGCTACCGCGGACGTAGTCCCCAGCGAACAGTTCGGGAGTACCTACGGCGTGGTCTTCACCGGATGGGGCATCGCAGGCCTCCTGGCTCCCGTCGCCGCGGCTACGTTTGCCGCTCAGATCGGGTACGACGGCGTGTACCGGTCCTTCATGGTCATTGCCGTGCTGGCCTGGGCGTGCGTGGCAACCTACGCCAGGCTCGTCCACGGCCCCGGCGGGCAGCCTGCTGACCCGGGGGAGGGGACGACATAACGGTCCGGGCGTACCGCTAGACCGTCGGGCCCGGGATGAGCTCGGCCAGCAGGGCGCGGACTCTGGCGTCGATGTCGTCGCGGACGGGACGGATCTCGTCGGGGCTCTTGCCTGCGGGATCCGGGAGTTGCCAGTCGAGGTAGCGCTTGCCGGGGAAGATCGGGCAGGCGTCGCCGCAGCCCATGGTGATGACGACGTCGGAGGCCTGGACGGCGTCGCTGGTGAGGAGCTTGGGCTGCTCGCGGGACAGGTCGATGCCGATCTCGGCCATGACCTGGCGAACGGCCGGGTTGATGGTGTCGGCGGGTGCCGAGCCCGCCGAGCGGACGGTGACGCTGCCGCGAGCGTGGTGGTGCAACAGGGCGGCGGCCATCTGGGAGCGGCCGGCGTTGTGCACGCAGACGAACAGCACTTCCGGAGTCACGTGCACTCCTTCCAGCGGCGGCGGGCGGCGAGGGAGACGTAGACCAGGGCGACCAGGACCGGAACCTCGATCAGCGGGCCGACGACACCGGCGAGGGCTTGTCCAGAGGTGACACCGAAGGTGGCGATCGCAACCGCGATGGCAAGTTCGAAGTTGTTGCCTGCGGCCGTGAAGGCCAGCGTGGTGGTGCGCTCGTAGCCCAGCCCGGCGAGCCTGCCGATGGCGAAGGAGCCTGCCCACATGATCGCGAAGTAGGCCAGCAAAGGGAGGGCGATCCGGGCCACGTCCAGGGGCCGGGAGGTGATCGCGTCGCCTTGCAGGGCGAAGAGGATCACGATGGTGAACAGCAGCCCGTAGAGGGCAAGGGGCCCGATGCGGGGCAGGAAGCGGGACTCGTACCAGTTCCGGCCGTGGGTGCGTTCACCGAGGCGGCGTGACAGGTAGCCGGCGACCAGCGGGACGCCGAGGAAGACCAGTACGGATCCGGCGACATGCCAAGGCGACACCGTCAGGTCGGTCTGGGGCAGCCCCAGCCAGCCGGGTAGGCCGTCGAGGTAGAACCAGCCCAGGCCGGCGAACGCGACCACTTGGAACACCGAGTTCAGCGCGACCAGTACGGCGGCGGCTTCCCGGTCGCCGCAGGCGAGGTCGTTCCAGATGATGACCATGGCGATGCAGCGGGCGAGCCCGACGATGATCAGCCCGGTGCGGTACGCGGGCAGGTCCGGCAGCAGCAGCCAGGCCAGCGCGAACATCAGCGCGGGGCCGAGGATCCAGTTGAGGAGGAGCGAGGTGATCAGCAGCCGGCGGTCGCCGGTGACGGTGTCGAGGCGGTCGTAACGCACCTTCGCCAGCACCGGGTACATCATCACGAGCAGCCCGAGGGCGATCGGCAGGGACACCCCGGCGACCGACACGGAGTCGAGTGCCGGCCCGAGTCCGGGGATCTCTCGCCCGGCGAGCAGGCCGACGGCCATCGCAACCAGGATCCAGACGGGCAGGAACCGGTCCAGTGTCGAGAGCTTCGCGACGACCGGCGCCGAGCTCGTCCGAACACTCACGAACCGACCGCCGACTCGCTCGGGACCAGAACGGCGGAGAGCCGGCCCAGCGCTTCAGGATGCACGCGGTAGTAGACCCACGTCCCTCGCCGCTCACCGGAGATCAGCCCGGCCGCGCGCAGCACCTTGAGGTGGTGGCTGATCGTCGGGCCGGAGAGGTCGAACACGTCGGTCAGCTCGCACACGCACGCTTCCCCACCGTCGTGTGAGGCGATGAGCGAGAGCAGGCGGAGCCGGACCGGGTCGCCCATCGCCTTGAACAGACGCGCCAGTTCCGTCGATTGCACGGCCGACAAGGGCTCGCGCACCAGCGGGGAGCAGCACCCCACCACCTCGGTCGGCTCGCCGAGCGACAGCCCCTGTTTCGACATTCTTCTACCTTGACAGTCGTCGAGATAGCGCGCAACCTCTGTCTCGACAGATGTCGAAACAAGGAGGGCCGTGGCCATGTCTCGAGTTCAGCTCGCCCTGCGGGTGTCGGACCTCGAAGGATCCATCGCGTTCTACCGGTCGCTGTTCGGTGTCGAGCCCGCCAAGCGCCGTCCCGGCTACGCCAACTTCGCGATTGCCGAACCGCCGCTGAAGCTCGTGCTCATCGAGGGTGAGCCCGACCAGCCGACCGTCATGGACCACCTCGGCGTGGAGGTCGAGACCACCGACGAGGTCCGTGACGCCACCGGCAGGCTGTCCGAGCTGGGGCTGTTCACACAGGTCGAGGACGACACCACCTGTTGCTACGCATTGCAGGACAAGGTGTGGGTACACGGCCCCGGCAAGGAGCCGTGGGAGGTCTACACCGTCAAGGCGGATGCACCCGACGCCACGTCGATCCACCCCGTGGGCGTGTCGGCGGCGGCAGCCTGCGAGTGCGGAACCCCGAGCCACAATGACGCCCAGGGGGATCAGACCGCCGACAGCAGCGCCTGCTGCTCGCCCGTGAACACCTGACCGATCGCCGTGGTGCCCGACATTGCCTCGTCCGGCGTCCAACGCCAGGAACTGCTCATCAAGCGGGCCGGCCGGGCATTCGTGCGGACCACGGAATGATGCTGGTTTCGCCATACTGCGATCTCGAGAGCAAACGTGGCCCTGCGCGGCGGCCAGGTTTCGCCGTTCCTCGCTCGAATCTGTGACCTCCCCCTCAAGGGCGGCGTGAAAGGTGTCGCCGACCGTAGCTGTGGGGAAGCCTTGACAGGCATGCGCGCGGTGGTGATCGGTGCTGGTATCGGCGGGGCGACCGGAGCGCTCGCCCTTGCCGAGATCGGTGTCGAGGTCGAAGTCCATGAAGCGGGTGCACGGCCCGTCGAGGACTGGGGATGGGTCACGCTCGGGCCCGCTGCGATGACCGGACTCGATCAGGTGGGTGTCGCCGACAGCCTGCGGGCCGTCGGCTTCCCCGTGACAAAGGTGCGCACTGTCGACATCGCTACCGGCGCGGCGTCGGAGTTTTCTCGCACTGAACCCACGCATCGGTACTCGAGTACCCATGTGTGGCGGCAGGACTTGATATCCATCCTGCGGAATCAGCTGGAAACGCTGGGTGTCAGCTGTCATTACGACAGTTCCGCAACAGCGGCCGATCTCGATGCGGACTTGATCGTGGGTGCGGACGGATCCCGTTCAGCGACCCGACGCTCACTCGGCAACCTGGTCGACCCCGCTTACACGGGCGAGATCATCCGTTATGGCCACCATCCCCGTCCGGTGGCCGGACTTCCGACCGGTGTGCTGCATTTCTGGCGCCACGGCAACGGTGTTGCCGGCTACGTCGGAGACGCCCGCGACGGCTCGTTCTGGTTCTCGCGCCACCAGAGTGACAGCCCGACCGCGACGGTCGACCTGCCGACGATGATCGTCCCGCTCCGAGACACGCCCGTGGGCCCCGTGCTCGACGGCTCTCGGGTGAGCCGCCCGATCGCGCTCTACGACCTCGACCCCACCGACGTCTGGCACCGCGGCCACACGGTTGTCATCGGCGACGCCGCCCATGCGCTGTCTCCTGCGGCCGGCCGGGGCGCAACCTCATCCATCGAGGACGCCGTCATCCTGGCCAAATACCTGCGGCAGAACCAGTTCGCCGTGCATCAGGCCCTCGAGTCCTTCACCAGCAACCGCCGCCCCGTCGCGCTCGCCGCCTACCGCCCCACGCCGGGACAGCGCCCTGTCGCGGCCACCGCGGAGGAGCTCGACTTGAGAGCGCAGCCTTCCAGCGAACGGCCCGCAGCCGGCCCGAAAGCACCACGAACGCAGTCGAGCGCCTGAAGATGCGAGTCGAATTCGGCTCGGGTCGTGTTCACGGCGTAGAAGCGGGCTCTATCGGGCGCCGGTCATGCCCTGCGGCCTGTTCGGGTTCGGAGCGACACTCACACACAGTCGGGTGGGCGAGGCGGTCGGACTGTGGAACGGGTGGCTTTTCGCCAGTTCAGAGCCGGCATGGACGCCTATCGTTCCGAGTGTGACTCGTTACAGGGCCATCGCCGCCGAGATCGCCGCGCGCGTCCGTGACGGTCATCTGGAGCCTGGCACCGAGCTTCCGACGGTCCGAGAGGCTGCCAGGATTGCGGCCACGAATCCGGCGATGATCGCACGCGCGTATCAGTATCTCGCCCAGCACGGCGTGGTCGTGCAGGACGATCGGCGCCGGTCCCGCATCGCTTCCGATGCCGTGTCGGCTGCCCACCAGCTCCTCGACGACGGGCGGGCGTTCCGGCTGGCCGGGAGCGACGACCCAGCGTTGCAGCTCGTGGTCGCTCACCTCGACCCGCAGATCCAGATCGTCGGCACTCGCGGTAGCTTCCCTGCCCTGCGTGCCTTGGCCCGCGGTGAGGCAGATGGGGCAGCGATCCACCTCCGCCATCGAAACGGCGCTTACAACACCCCGTTCGCTCGCTCACTACTGCGCGGCCGGTGCCCGCACGTGCTGCACCTGTGGCGCCGCGAACAGGGCCTGATCGTGCCGCCGGGAAACCCGCTGGCCATCACGACCCCCGCGGACCTGCACGGGCGACGGGTTGCCCGCCGCGAGCTCGGCGCGGGTACCCGGGTGCTGCTCGACCAGCTCCTGCACGATGCCGGCGCCGTACCCGACCCGACGCCCGCCGAGTTCCGCTCCCACCTGGAGATCGCTCTGGCCGTCGCGACCGGGGTGGCCGATGTCGGCCTCGGCGTGCGCGCGGTGGCCACCGCCCTCGACCTCGACTTCGTCTCCCTCACCTGGGAGAACTATGACGTGATCCTGGCTGAGGCCGCACTCGGCGCGGCCCATCCTCTAGTCGCCGCGCTGGGTGAGCACACCATCCGCAGCGCGATCACCGATCTGGGCGGATACGACCTCACCACTGCGGGGACGATCGAGCAGCTCGATGCGCCCGTCACCGTCCAGGCGTCGCCCGGACCGACGTCGGCGGTGCTCTAGCGGATCCGCCGACCGGTCTCGGCGCAGGAGTAACCGCCGAGTTTCTCCACTTCGTTGTGGAAGTCGGTCTGCCTCAGCAGGGCCCACAGTGGTGCGAGCACCTCGTCGTCCAGCCCGGTGGCGCGCAGGACGAGGTCGTAGGGCTCGCGGGCAACCGGGACGAAATCCAGTCCGAACGCCCGAGCCGCGGCCTGGATGCCCAGGCCGGTGTCGGCGCGGCCTGCAGCGACAGCGGCGGCAACACCGAGGTGGGTGTGCTCCTCGCGTGAGTAGCCGCTGATGGTGGTTGGGTCGACGTCGAGCTTGCCCAGTTCGTGGTCGAGCAGTACGCGGGTGCCGGCGCCGCGCTGACGGTTGACGTAACGCAGGTCGGGACGGGTGAGGTCGGCGATGCCGGTGAGGCCCAGCGGGTTGCCGGGGGCGACCAGGAGGCCCTGGTCGCGGTGCACGAGGCGGACCACGGCCAGCTCGGCGTCCGGGCCGAAGATCCGGTCCAGGTAGGGCAGCGTGTACTCCCCGGTGGCCGGGTCGAGCAGGTGCGATCCGGCCAGGTGGCACAGCCCGTCGCGTAGCGCGACCAGTCCGCCGAGCGACCCGACGTTCGACGATGCCAGGGTGATCAACGGGTCGGCCGCGCGCAGGGCCGACGCGGCGACGTCGAGGACCAGGTCGTGAGAGCCGATCGCGACGATCGTGCGCTCGACGTCAGCGAGCCCGCGCAACAGCTCGACCCGGACCTGCTCGCCGGCGTGGTGACCCTCCAGCCCGGCAGGCACAACCAGCAGACCGTCCGCGCGGACCAGCGAGGTCAGCACGCCGGCCGCACGCGGCAGAGGTGTCGCTACGACGTCGCCGCCGACACGGCCGAGCCGAACCCGCACCCAGTCGTCGGAGCCGATGGCCGAGGCCAGCTTGCGGGCCAGCCGGGCGGTGGTCGCCGGGCGCTCGCGCGGGGAGGCACCCTCGAGCGCGGCCAGCATCGGCGCGGCGAAGATGTCGAACGTCAGTGCGGCCGAGACCGGATAGCCGGGGGCGCCGAGGATCGGGGTGGCCGGGTTGCCGGCGACCGTGCCCAGCACGACAGGGTGGCCGGGGCGCACCGCGACGCCGTGAACGGCGAGGGAACCAGCGGCCGCTACCACCCGGGCGGTGTAGTCGTCGCGTCCGGCGCTCGACCCGGCGATCAGGATCACCAGGTCCGCGTCTGTGGCGGCCTCCCGGACCGCGGCCGTGATCAGGTCGGGGTCGTCGGCGACGATGCCGGTGGTTCGGGCATCGCAGCCGACCTCGACGGCCTGCGCGGCCAGCATCATCGAGTTGGTGTCGGCTATCTCGCCGGGGGCCAACTCAGTGCCGACGGGGCGGATCTCGTCGCCGGTCGGGATGATCACTACTCGGGGCTTCCGGCGCACCATCAGCTCGACAACGCCGGCCGCGGCGCAGGCGGCGATGTCGACCGGGCGCAGCCGGTGGCCCTCGGGCAGCAGCAACTCGGTGGCGCTGATGTCCTCGCCGATCGAGCGGACGTGCTGGTAGGGCGGCACGGCGGCCCGCAGCTCGGCGCGCCCGTCCGGCATGTGGTGCACGTGCTCGCGCATGACGACGGCGTCGTAGCCGGTCGGCAGCGGGTCGCCGGTGTCGACCAGCGCGAAGTCGTCCAGCAGCAGCGGCGTGCTCTCGGTGGCGCCGACCGTCTCGGCGGCCCGCACGGCGATGCCGTCCATGGCCGCGGAGTCGAACGCCGGGGAGGACCGACTGGCCCACACCGACTCCGCGGTGACTCGCCCGACCGCCTCCCTGACCGGCAGTACCACCGCGTCCACCCGAGGCGGGCAGCCCGCGGCGGCGGACGCCTCGCTCCACACCCACCGGGCCTGGTCGGCGGGGATGTCGGACACGAATGGGCTCGTCATCGGTACAGGATGACCTCCACCTCAGTGCCGCCGTCGAGGCCGGTTGCCGGCTCCGGGACGACCAGGTAGCCGTCCGCCCTGGCCAGCACGGACAGTAGGGCGGAGGGCCCGAACAGTGGCTCCGCGACGCCGTCACGCAAGGCGATCTGCACGACGTCCAGCCTGCCGGTGGCCGAAGCGAGGTCGCGGCTCAGCCGGGCGCGCACGGACGGCTGCGGCGGCGGTCGCTCGGCGCCCGCCAGCCGCCACACCAGCGGCACCCCGACCAACTGGAACACCACGAGCGCGGACAGGGGGTTGCCGGGCAGCCCGATCAGTGGCACACCCATACACTCGGCCAGCAACGTCGGCTTGCCCGGCTTGATGGCGAGCCCGTGGCACCAGATCTCGCCCAGCGCGGCCACCGCCCCCGCCGTCTCGTCGCGAGCGCCGACCGACGACCCGGCCGAGACGACCACCATGTCGGCGTCGCGGAGCGCAGACCGCAGCGTCGACTCCAGCGCGTCCCGATCGTCCAGCACGATTCCGGCCACCACCGGCTCCCCGCCGGCCTCGCGCACCAGCCCGGCGAGCGCTGACGCGGTGGCATCGCGGACCTGACCGGCCGCGAGCACGGCCGTCTCCGGCGGCACCACCTCGTCGCCGGTCGACACGATCGCGACCCGCGGGCGGGCGTGCACCGCCGCAGTCGTCACGCCGGCCGCGGCCAGGAACCCGAGTTGCGGGGCGCGCAGCGGCCGGCCCGCGCTCACCAGCACGTCGCCTGCTGCGGCGTCCTCGTCGGCCCGGACCAACCCGGATCCCGGAGCGACCGGACGGGTCACCTCGATGGTCCCGGGCATGGTCTCCGCCGTGTACTCGACCATGACCACCGCGTCCGCCCCGTCCGGCAGCACCGCGCCGGTCGGGATCGCCACGCACTTGCCGTGCGACACGACCACCGTGGGCGCGGCGCCCATCCGCACCGCTCCAGCCAGGTCGAGGTAGGAGGGCAGGCCCTCGGACGCACCGTAGGAGTCGGCGGCACGGATCGCGTAGCCGTCCACGGTGGAGCGAGCGAATCCGGGCATCGCCGAAGGCGCGCGTATGTCCGCGGCCGGCACCCGATGCAGCGCCTCGGCGAGCCCGACATCCTCGACGGCGGTGCGCCGGGCCGGACGGAACCCGGCCAGCGCCTCGCCGACCGTCCGGGCAGTGAAGAACTCGCGGTTCACCGGTCCGGCTGATCCTCCGCGCCTTCGGGCCGGGGCTGCGGCCGGGCCGCGGCCCCGCCCTTGTTCAGTCCCAGGACACTCACCACGGGTCCCAGCGCGACCTGACCGAGCCCGCAGATGGAGGTCTTGCGCATGGCCTCCTCCAGCCGCAGGATGTGCGCCCGCTGGTCGTCGTCCAGGTCCGAGCCCGTCTCGACGACGTCGCGCAGGATCGCGTGCGCCTTGGTCGAGCCCACCCGGCACGGCACGCACTTCCCGCACGACTCGTTACGGAAGAACCGCAGCACGTTCGTCGACGCGGCGAGCATGTCGGAGCCCTCGGCGAGCACGACCATCGCGCCCGAGCCGAGCATCGTGCCGTGCTCCACCGCGGTGCCGAAGTCCAGCGGCATGTCCAGCTTGTCCGGGCCGATGAAGTTCGACGAGGCACCGCCCGGCTGCACCGCCCCGACCTGCCGGCCGCCGGTAACTCCGCCGGCCAGCTCGACCAGGTCGCGCACGGTCGTGCCCATCGGCACGCAGTAGACGTCGGGCTTCTCGACATGGCCGGATACGGCGAAGAACTTCCAGCCCACCGAGTCGCCGGCGCCCTGGTCCTTCCACCACTGCGCCCCGCGCTGCACGATCACCGGAACGTCGGCGAACGTCTCCACCGAGTTGATGAGCGTGGGCCGGCCGTGGAGGCCGTAGTTGCCGGGGAACGGTGGCTTGTTCCGCGGCTCCCCGCGGTGGCCCTCCATGCACTCCAGCAGCGCTGTCTCCTCGCCGAGGATGTAGCCACCCGGCGAGACGAAGACGTCGACGTTCAGCCGTCGCCCGCTGCCGCACGCGTCGGGCCCGATCACGCCCGCGGCCCGTAGCGCGTCGATCTCCTCGCGGAGCACGTGCTCCTCGGGTCCGTACTCGTGCCGGATGAAGACCCAGCCCTCCTCGGCGCCGACCACGACCATGCCGAGCAACAGGCCCTCCAGCACGAGGTGCGGCTGCTGGGCGAGGATCTGACGGTCCTTGAACGTGCCGGGCTCGGACTCGTCGGCGTTCACGATGGCGTACTTCGTGGTGCCCGGCTCGGTGTCCCGGACCAGACTCCACTTCTGGCCGGTGGGGAAGCCCGCGCCACCCATCCCGCGCAGGCCGGAGTCCTTCAGCGTGGCGACGATGTCGTCGGCGTCCAGCTCGCCTGCGAGCAGTGCGCGCAGCGTGGTGTACCGCTCGGGGACTCCGGAGCCTGCAGGGTAGGGATCGTTCGGCCAGGGCTCGAGGCGGGTGGCCGCGGGCGCTTCGCCCACACCCCCGTCGCGGGCCGCCCCGACGAGGTCGTCCGTGTCGGCCACCGGTGCGGGGCGCTCGTTCACCGCCACCGCCGGGGCGATGTCGCAGCGGCCGAGGCAGGACACCTCGACGATCTCGACATCGTCGTCCTCGCCGTAGCGGTCGCGCAGCTCGGCGATTCGCGCCTCACCGTCGCGCAGCCAGCACGGCAGGTCGTGGCACACGTGCAGCGCAACCTTCGTCGGCGGCTCCGTGCGGAAGTGCGGATAGAACGAGATCAGGCCCTCGATCTCGTACCGCGGCCGGCGGGCGTCGCGGGCGAGCTCCTCCAGCTCCTCGCGCGGGAGCCAGCCGAGCCGGGCCTGGATCGCGTTGAGCGCCGGGATGAGCGACGGGCCGGGGAACTTACCGGCACGCGCCTCCACCCCGGGCACACGGCGCGCCCGCACGTCGGCCATGCGGTCGGACAGCTCGGTCATGCACGAACTCCAGCCGTTGCGATCGGGTCTTCGTGTGGGGTGCCGAGTGCCTCGACCTGCACCGCGCAGAACTTGAACTCGGGGATCTTGCCGAACGGGTCGACCTCGTCGATCGTCAGAAGGTTGGCCGCCGCCTCACGGAAGTGGAACGGGATGAAGCAGTTGCCCAGCTGCTCCCGGTGCGAGATGCGGACCAGCAGCTCGATCGTGCCGCGCCGCGATCGCACGCGGACCATCTCCCCATGGGCGACCCCGCGATCGGCGGCGTCCTTCGGGTGCATGTAGACCTCGGCGACCGGCGAGATCGCGTCGAGCGCGAACGAGCGCCGGGTCATCGAGCCGGTGTGCCAGTGCTCGAGCAGCCGGCCGGTGTTGAGCACCAGCGGGAAGTCGGCGTCGGGCAGCTCGCGGGGCGGAAGCCACTGCGCGGGCACGAGATGGGCGAGCCCGTCGTCGGTGTTGAACTTCTCGTCGAACATGACGATGGTGCCGTCGCTGTGCTCCGGGTCGTCGTTCGGGTAGAGCTTCCCGGACAGCCCCAGGTTGCCGTACGAGAGGTTCTTGTACGACGGCATGAGCTCGACCATCTCGTCGAAGACCTCGCTTGGGCTGCCGTAGGTCCAGTTCAGCCCGATGCGGCGCGCGATGTCCTGCACGATCTCCCAGTCGGGCCGTGCCTGGCCGGGAGGGTCCATCACCTTGCGGCCGAGCTGCACCCGGCGGTCGGTGTTGGTGTACGTGCCGACCTTCTCCAGGTAGGAGCTCGCCGGCAGGATCACGTCGGCGAACTCGGCGGTCTCGGTGAGGAAGATGTCCTGGACCACGAGGAAGTCCAGCGCCGACAGCGCCTTGCGGACCTTGTTGATGTTGGGGTCGGACAGGAACGGGTTCTCCCCGAGCATGTACATCCCGCGCACGCCATCGGGCTGCAGCACCGACTTGATGATCTCGGTGACCGTCAGGCCGCGGTTGGGATCGAGGGTGGTGCCCCACGCCTCCTCGAAGTGCCGGCGCGTGACGTCGAGGTCGACGCCCTGGTAGTCGGGGTAGAACATCGGGATCAGCCCGGCGTCGGACGCGCCCTGCACGTTGTTCTGCCCGCGCAGCGGGTGCAGCCCCGTGCCCGGACGCCCGACGTTGCCGGTGATCGAGCACAGCGCGATGAGGCAGCGAGCGTTGTCGGTGCCGGTGGTGTGCTGGGAGATCCCCATCCCCCAGTAAATGACGCCGGCTCCGGCCTCGCCCCAGATCCTCGCGACCTCGCGGATCGTGTCGGCGTCGACGCCGGTGATCTGGGCGGCGCGCTCCGGTGGGTAGTCGGCGACGGTGCGCGCGAGCTCGTCGTAGTTGGACGTGCGGCTCGCGATGAACTCGCGGTCGATCATCCCGAGGCGGATCACCTCGTGCATGATCGAGTTGTAGAACGCGACATCGGTGCCGGGCTTGAGCTGCACGAAGATGTCGGCGTGCTCAGCCACGGTGGACGCGCGCGGGTCGATGTAGATGATCTTCGTGCCGTGCCGGCGGGCCTGCTTGAAGAACGAGCTGGCCACCGGGTGGTTGGCCGTGGGGTTCGAGCCGGTGATGATCACGACGTCGGCGTTCGCCACGTCGCCGTAGGTGGTGGAGACCGCACCCGAGCCGACGCCCTCGAACAGCGCCGCCACCGACGAGGCGTGGCAGAGCCGGGTGCAGTGGTCGACGTTGTTGGTGCCGAAGCCGGTACGGATGAGCTTCTGGAAGAGGTAGGCCTCCTCGTTGGAGCACTTCGCCGAACCGAACCCGGCGATCGCGCCCGGCCCGCCTTCGGCGTGGATCTCCCTGAGGCGGCGGGCGACCAGGTCGAGAGCCTCCTCCCAGGTCGCCTCCCGGAAGTAGGGCATGACCTCGTCGTAGTCGACCAGGCCGCCGGGCTTGTGCTTGCCGCCGCGCTTGTCGCCCGGCTTGCGCCCGCCGCCGCTGCGGTTGCCTCCGCTGCCCCCGCGTCCCCGGTCGTTGTCGCCGTCGCCTCGGACGTCGGCCGACAGCGGGCCCTTCGGGTAGGCCGTGTCGACGCGGATCAACGGAGTGGTCAGCCGCTGAGGGGAGGCCGAGTAGTCCCAGCCGTACCGGCCCTTCACGCACAGCCGGCTCTGCGAGCCGGGCTGATCCCGGCCCTCGGCGAAGGAGATCGCGCCGCGCTCGCGGTCGACGTAGTAGGTCAGCGCGCAGCCGACACCGCAGTACGGGCAGACGCTGTCGACAGCGTCCAGCTCTTCGCGCGGACGGATCGGGATCCCGCGGATGGGCTTGTTGGTCAGGGCTCCCGTGGGGCAGGCCTGCACGCACTCGCCGCAGGTGACACATGAGCTGGCGCCCATCGGGTCGTTCAGGTCGAACGCGATCCGGGTCGAGTAGCCCTTGCCGGAGCGGCCGATGACGTCGTTGCCCTGGATGTCGTCGCAAGCCCGCACGCAGCGGTCGCACAGGATGCAGGCGTCGTGGTTGACGTCGATGACCGGGTTGGACGAGTCGGTGCCGCGGCCCGAGCCACAGGGCAGTTCGGTGGTCTCTCGGGCCACCCCGAAGCCGTCGGCCAGATCGAGCAGCAGGTTGTCGCGGGTCGTGGTGTCCTTCGGGTCCTCGGCGCGCGGCGGCTGGTCGGCCATCAGCAGTTCGGTCAGGGTGGCGCGACTGCGCTCCAGTTCCGGGGTGGAGGTCTTGACCTCCATGTTGTCCTCGCACGGGCGCACACACGCGGCGGCGAACACCCGCCCGCCGGTGTCGACGACGCACATCCGGCACACCCCGACCGGGTCGTAGCGCTCGTCATGGCACAGCACGGGGATGTCCACGCCGACCTGTTTGGCCGCGTCGTAGATGGAGGTGCCGTCAGGCACGGTGACCGAGTGCCCATCGATCGTGGCGGTGACCGTCCGTACGGCGGTCGACGGATCCTGCACGGATGTCATCTCGACTCCCTACCGGTGGTGCATACCACATACAACGTAGTCACTCTGCGCCCGGTTTGGCGATTCTCGTCCTTCATCCACCGAGCAGCAACGCGGCCTCCGCCTCGGGCGCAGGTCGGCCTTCCTCGTCCAGACCGCGCTCGGCGTAGTAGCCGGCGACCATCGCCCGCAGGCGTTCGGCGGTCAGCGCGGCCACCCGTCCGGAGCCCAGCTCCAGCGGCGTCTCCAGCATCCGAGGCGGCAGCGTGTCGTCCGCGGCCGTGGCTCCTTCGCGCTGGTTGAACACCCGTTTGGCCAGCACGATCCGCCGCGCGATGGTGTGCAGCTCGGCCGCGTCGACATCCCAGCCGGTGACCGAGCGCAGCAGCGCCGCCCACTCGGTGAATGGGTCGTCGAAGACCCCGCGCAGGAACTTGCAGAGGATCATCGAATCCATCACCGCGGCCCGGTCCTCCGTGCCTACCGCCGCCGCGACATGGGCCGGACCGCCGTCCAGCCGGTCGTGCTGGCCGGACAGGTCGGCCTCGTACGCGCCGGAGCGGTTGTGGTCGGCGCCGCGGGCGTTGACCGCGAGGCCCAGGGCCATCGCCTGCAGCGTGCGGGGCTCGTAGCCAGGCAGTTCCAGGCCCTTGACCTGCGGCGCGAACGCGATCGAGCCGTTGCCGACGACCTCGGCCGCCCGCCGTGAGCCCTGCGCCAGCAGCTCGCCGAGGCCCTCTCGGGCGCCGATCAGGTCGAGCGCGCGCAACAGCGCCGCACCGTCGCCGAACTTGAGCCACGGGGCATCGATGAGGCCACGCTCGACGCACTCCATCGCCCACGCGATCGTGCCGCCGGCGGAGATCGTGTCCAGGCCCAGCTCGTCGCAGCGGGCGCTGGCGGCGAACACGTCGTCCGGGTCGGAGACGCCGCACAGCGGCCCGAGCGCGAACACGTTCTCGTATTCCATCCGCTGCTTGCCGCCGCCCTTGCGGGAGTAGATGTGCTCACAGCCGATCGCGCAGGACGCGCACGAGTTGCGTGCCACTCCACGCAGCTCGTGCAGCTCCTCGGCAGCCAGCCGGGGCGCGTCGGCGAAGGTGGCCGCAGTGAAGTTGCGGGTCGGGAGCGTGGAAACGGCGTTGAAGGCGAGCAGGTTGGCCAGCGTGCCCAGCTCGCGGTACTTCGCCGTGGCCGGCCCGAAGCTGCGCGTCCGCAGGTCCTTCGCCGCGGCCAGCACCGCCGTCTGGTCCGCGATCTCCACCCTGGTTGCCGACTTGACCAGGATGGCCTTGAGGTTCTTGGCCCCCAGGACCGCGCCCAGCCCGCCCCGGCCGGCGTGGCGGCCGTCGTGACTGATCGTGGCGTAGTGGACCAGCTGCTCTCCGGCGGGCCCGATGGCCGCGGTCTGCCAACCGCGCCCGAACCGCTCCCGCACGGCCTCTTCGGCCTGCGCCGCCGGCAGCCCGGCCAACTCCGGCGCTGGTTCGAGGCGGGCACCGTCGCCGTCGACGAGCACCACCGACAGCTCCGCTGCCTTCCCGCGGACGACGATCGCGTCGTTCCCGGTCAGCTTGCCGGCGATGGCGAACCGGCTCGACGCCAGCGCGTCGGTGAGCAGCCCGGTCAGCGGCGACTTGGCCACCACCGCGAACTTCGCGCTGGTCGTCAGCGGCGTGCCGACCAGTGGGGAGAACACGAAGGCCAGCGGCGCTTCCGGGGCGAGCGGGTCGACGCCGGCCGGGGCCAGCCGGTGCATCAGCCAGGTGCCCAGGCCGACCCCACCCAGATAGGCGCGCAGGACGGCGTCCTCGAGGGGGAGCGGCGTGCTCCTCACCTCGCGGTCCCCGACGTCCACGACCAGGGCCCGGCCGAAATATCCACCTGCGGACACAAGACCCAAGCGTAGGCCTGCTCAGCCTCCGGCGTCGGCTGACAGGAAGGCGACAGTGTCGCTGTGGACGAGCGGCAAGCGAGCGTCGCGGGTCATCTGGTCGCCGTTGATGGCCGCCACGACATGTCGGTCGAGAGCGATCCCCACGGCAGCGGCAGCCGCACCGAGCGAGGCCGCACGGACCGTGCGCGGCCCCCGCTGCCCGCCGCTCGCGAGCGCCCCGAACCGCTCGACCACCACCTCCGGCTGCGGTCGGGCGAGGGCGGCAGCGTAATCATCGGGCTCGTTGACGTTGACCAGCGAGTCCAACCCCGGGTCGGCGCGTGCCAGCGCAGGATCGGCAAGCAACGTGTCGTCGTCGAGCTGGGTGACCCGGCAGTGCTGGAACAGCATCCCCGGCCGCAGGTCCCCCTCGTCCAGCAGCTTTTCCACCAGCCCGGCCAGCGCCGTCCGGTAGCCGGCCGCCAGTGGCTGCCGGTAGCCGCGCGCCACCGGCAGTACGACATCAGCCTCCGGATCGGCGAACCCGCGCAGCACCCGCCGGACCAGCGCGGGATGCAGGAAAGGCAGGTCGGTCGAGCACACGAAGGCCACCGGTGCTCGCTCGTCGAGCGCGGCCAACCCCGTGGCCAGACCCCGCATCGGCCCCAGCCCGTCGATCGGGTCGGCCACCACCTCGATCCCGGGCGGCAGCTCGGGCAGGTCCTGGCCAGGTGCGGAGACGACCAGTACGGGCCCGTCGACGACGCGAGCGAGCAGGGCGGTGGTTCGGTGCAGGAGCGTGGAGCCGTGCCACTCCAAGGCCGCCTTGGAGCGGCCCATCCGGGAGGACCGGCCGCCGGCGAGGACGACGCCGGCGGCTTCTGCGGGCCCGATCACGGCTCGATACTAGTGGCGTCCAGGTGGGTTGGCCGGTATCCGGCAGCCTGCCGCGTTCGACGTACATGTCGGTCGGCTGACGCGAGTTCCCAGGTAGAGCGTCGGACTCATGCGCCGCCGCCCGGGGTCGGTACGCCTGCACTCATCCCAGCGGTAGTTCAGCCACACTGCGCCATGCCCCGGGCGCGGCCGAGCCCTGGAACAGGTGAGCCACCTGCACCGACGCTGTCACCGGCAGTCGCCTGGAGACTGCGTCGCCCGCGGCGGACAACGTGTCGAGGGCGGCATGGTCTCCGATGGTCAGGTGAGGCACCGGCGTGCCGAAGGCACCGCGGTAGGGAGGGCACTCGGGGAACGCCGACCACACGGCGTCGATCAACGCGCGGAAGCCGTCGGCCGGATGCGGAGCAAGCCATACGACGGTGTCGGCGAACCAGCGCACCTCCGTGAAGGAGACCTCGAAGCGCGGCACAGATCGAACCGCATCGCGAAGCCGCCGCAGTTCGTCGGGGCCGAGACGATCGGGAGCGAGGAACGGGTAGATGACGGTCACGTGCGCCGGCACGCCCCAGCCCGCTGAGCGATCCAGCGAGGAGCGAAACGCGCCTACCACCGGCTCGGCCTCTGGCACCGGTACGATGACTGCACTCTCGCTCGTGTCCACTCGACGATCATCCGATGGGCCCGGCGGGGCGGCCACCGCATTGCACCGCACTTCGGCGGGCGCCGCCGCACCCGTCGCCGCTTCGACGGAGCGCAAGGCTGGGCCTGGCTCGGATGTCGGGGGCGAGCCCCGGCGCGATCCTGGAAGCGAAGATGGCCCATGTCGGATGATCGAGACGTTTCCGCCCCACGGATCCTCGGTTGACACCTGTCCCGAGGCATCTCATGATCATGGTTGTCCGCAGTGGAACATCGGCCGTAATACAACAAGATCGCCGAACGGTTTCGCCCTGATTTCCCGGGCACCCCGATTCTGGCCCCGAAGGACTGCCTCGCCGGATATCGGTCCGGACACAAGGATGTGGAGGTGTTCGTATGGCGCTGATTCGTTCACGGGCGCTGCTGGCGGCAACCTGCTCCGCGCTTCTCCTCGCGCTTTCTGCATGTGCAAGCTGGTCGTCGCAGGCCCAGGAGCCGGAACCGGAGGCTGCCGCACCGTCCGCCGCTGCGGGCAAGCTGGAGCGCGTCAAGGTGCACGGAAAGTCGCTCGAGGGCAACCTCATGGGCGAATCGGCCGACCCCGATGTGTCGATCTACCTGCCGGCGAGCTACGCCACCGATTCCGATCGCCGGTATCCGGTGGTCTATCTGCTGCACGGATACACGGGGACGGACCTGTCCTACTTCGGTCCCGGCGGCCGCCAGCTGGACCAGATCGCCGAACGCGTCTTCGCCAACGGCGCCGCGCAGGAGATGATCCTCGTGATGCCCAACTGCATGAACGCCTACGGCGGCTGCATGTACTCGAACTCGGTGACGGCCGGCGACTGGGAAACGTATGTCGCCGACGATCTCGTCAGCTATGTCGATCAGCACTACCGCACGATCGCGACGCGTGCGAGCCGTGGGCTCGCGGGCCATTCGATGGGCGGCTACGGGACGATCCGTATCGGCATGAAGCGCCCCGACGTGTTCAACGCCCTCTACGCGCTCAGTTCATGCTGCCTGAACGAAGGGACGATCCGTCCGCCGGCCGGCGGTGTGACCCCGCTGGCCGAGTCGATCAAGAGCCCGGAAGAAGCACAGGGCAACCGCGATGTGATGGGCACGCTGGCCCGGGCCGCTGCATGGGCGCCGAACCCGAAGAACCCACCGTTCTTCTTCGACCTGCCGACGAAGAACGGTGAGGTGCAACCGGACGTCGCCGAGAAGTGGGCGGCGAACTCGCCGGTCGCCATGCTCGACCAGTACGCCGGGAACCTCAAGAAATACAAGGCGATCGCGCTGGACATCGGGCTCCAGGACAGCCTGCTCGCCAGCGACGAGGTCTTCGTCGACCGCCTCAACCGGTTCGACGTGCCGCACACCTTCGAGACCTACGAGGGTGACCACAACAGCGGGGTCCCTCAGCGCCTCGAGGAGAAGGTCCTGCCGTTCTTCTCCCAGCAGTTGGAGTTCGGCTCGTAGCAATGTCCTGGCGCGTCTGCTGGATACTGATGCGGCGGATCTTCGATGCTGGACAGGTCCGGTCGGAGGTGCGGGGATGAGTTTCCGGTTGGCGGCCTACGCCGTGTGCGTCGAGGACGGGCGTGTGCTTCTCGCCCGTCACGTACCACCGATGGGCGAGAGCAGCTGGACCCTTCCTGGCGGTCGGGTCGAGCACGGGGAGGATCCGTTCGATGCGGTGATCCGGGAGGTCGCCGAGGAGACCGGGTGCGACGCGGTGGTCGAACGCCTGCTGGGCGTGGACTCCAGAGTGATCCCCGCGGCCACCGCGCGTGCGGGGGTCGAGCACCAGAATGTCGGCATCTTCTATCGGGTCCGCATCACCGGCGGCCACATGCGGCCCGAGCCGAACGGTGAAATCGCCGAGTCCGCCTGGACCCCGATCCCCGAGGTCGCTTGCCTGTGCCGCTCATCGCTGGTCGACGTCGGACTCGACCTGGCGCAGACCGTGCCGGCGACCGGTCACGTCGCTCCCGTTCCGGTCGGCGGCTTGATCCAGCACTGAGATCTCGACGGCGCCTGCCTGTTCGAGGTCCTCGAGCAGGGTGGAGAGCACGGTCGTGGGGATACCCAGCGGGTCGATGAGGCGGCGTGGCCGTACCGCGAGATCGTGAATGATCAGCGGTGTCCGCCGCTCGGCCACCGGTTCCAGGGCGGGCGAGGTCACAGTTCTGGTCGACGTATCGACGCTTCACTTTTCGCCCATAGCATCCTTTTGCGCACGATGTGAAGCGCATGGGAATAGCTGGCTTGCGATAGAGAAGTTACCTGGTTACGGTTGTCGTCATGACCGGACAGGCAAGGGTGATCCTCCTGGCGCGCACCGAGCCGCGGGCGGTCACGCGCAGCTCGGACGCCCAGCCCAGGCTGGGTTTGTTCACGTCGCGCGTGCGCGGTGGACCTCCGGGGCGCTGACTGTCCATTCTCCCTCGGAATGTCGTGTACCTATCTGCCGGAAGCGACTTCCAGTCAGTCAACATGTTGCGAGAGTGAGGAATGATGAAGTTCGGCATCACCTTGTTTGCGACCGACGAGGGAATCTGGCCCAGTGCTCTCGGGAAGGCGGTCGAAGAACGTGGGTTCGACTCGATTTGGCTCGCCGAGCACTCGCACATTCCGGCGAGCCGAGAGACCCCTTTTCCGCTCGGCGGCGAGCTCCCTCGCGAGTACTACCGTGCCTACGACCCGTTCGTCGCCTTGGCGAGCATATCCTCGGTCACGGACAGAATCCTGCTCGGCACGGCGATAACGCTGGTCATTCAACGCGACCCGATCCACACCGCAAAGGCTGTCGCGACGCTCGATCAGGTATCGGGTGGTCGGGCAGTGCTCGGCGTCGGCGTCGGCTGGAACCTCGAGGAAATGCGCAATCACGGCACGGACCCAAGTGCCCGAGGCCGGTTGGCCGACGAGCGGCTGGCGGCCATCCGCGAGATATGGACCAAGGAGGAAGCCGAGTTCCATGGGTCGCTGGTCGACTTCGACCCGATTTATTGTTGGCCCAAACCGGTGCGTCAACCTCATCCTCCGATATACGTCGGAGGCAACAGCGCCGCGGCCGTTGCCAGGGCCATCCGCCATGGCGCAGGCTGGCTTCCCTTCTCGGTCCCCGAACCGCGGCTCGTCGCTCAGCAGTTGGCGATGACTGAGCGTGCCGGAGACGGTGGCAGCACTGCGATCACCATTACGAGCTTCGACCCGAGTAATCATGCCGTACTGGCCGCGTACATGGAAAGCCGAGTCGAGCGGATCTTGTTCTTGCTTCCGACAGGGCGGGAGAGCGAAACACTTCATCGCCTGGACGGACTGGCCAGCCAGATCGAGTCTTTGCAGTAAGAGGCCGCGGGCGGTCGATCGGGTTGTGTCCCGGTGTGGGGCGATCAGGGGTGCGTCCGGATGACGGCGGACGCGTGGGGCGTTCCCAAATCTTCAAGACCCCCGCTACCGTCCGGCCCGACGATGGGCTCATGACGACCGATGTTCATCTTTCTCCACGTCTCATCGTGCCCGACCCGGACCGTGCGTCGGCGTTCTACCAGGTGGCCCTTGGTGCTGAGCAGGTGTTCAGCGCTCCCCGGGGCGACGATGGCCGGCCCAGCGTCGTTGATCATCGCGTCTACGGGTCGTCCTTCCGGGTCTCGCCGGCCGTCTCATCGTGGGGGTGGCTGTCACCCGATGATCTCGGTGGATCCGCAGTTCTCCTCGAGGTCGAGGTCGACGACCCTGACGCCGTGGGCGAACGCATGATCGCTCACGGCGCCGAGGTGATCGTGCCGATCGAGAACCGGCCCTACGGCAAGCGCTCGGGCCGCATCCGTGACCCGTTCGGCCACCTGTGGATCATCACGGGCAACCTACGGTGAGCCGGCCGGGCTGGACGCGCCACACGCTCGCCACCGCGCTGGGCCGTGGGAAGACCGACCTCGTTCTGGGCGCCGGCGACCGGGAGGTCAGGCTCGGCAGTACCAGTCCTCCCGGCCGCCGAGCGACTCCTGGGCGGCGTCCGGAGCGGGGAACGGTGTGCGGAAGGTGAACGCCCACGCTGACGGTCCGCGCTCCCGCAGATGCGCAAGCCTCTCTTCCGCTTCCTGGACCGTCGGCCGATGGCCTTCCGGTACCCACCACAGGACCTGATGAGCCTGCCCGAGCCGGCTGAACCCCTCACGCTTGCGCTGCAGCACCGCGAGATGTGCGGGGTTTCGGTAGACGAAGTCGCCCAAGGCTTCGAGCGAGGCCCACACCGTCATGTTGACGATTATTCGATCGTCGCCGAACCCGCGAACGGCCGTGGCATCGCCATCCTCGGTCTTCATCCGCCAGCGGAAGCCCGGAGCCGCGTCGGCAACGGCGTTGACCGGAACCAGCGCGTCCACGAACCACTTCAGTTCCGGTTCGGTGAGGGGCACCACCGGCAGTGCGATGTTGACCTGAGCGATCTCCCAGTTCGTCATGATCTCGGAAGCTAGACGTCGAATGGATCGATCGCCAGCTTCCGGACGAACCGCGCCGGGCTCCGCCCGCTGGAGCAACCACGCTTGCTCAAGGAGGGGCACGGTGCACGCCACTCCTGGGTTCATCGCGAGCGATCCGGGTGAGCGGCGCTACTTGTCCCCCTCGTTCAGGATCACAGTCGGCGGAGTACCTTTCGCTTTTACGTAGAAGACGGCCAGCTTCGCGGGCTGCGTCTCGCTGGCATTGCGACTCACGATGTGCACATCCGTCGGCGATTCGTAGAAGACGCCGCCGGCGTTGACGGTCCGGGGGCTGCCGCCCTGAAGTTGTGTCACGACACTTCCTTCGAGCACGTAGACGAAGAGATCGCAATTGTGTCGATGCACCTGGGAGGCTTCGCCTGGAGCAAAATCGACGATTTCGATCATGCCTTCCTTTCCTGGCAGGTCGGGAAGGTCTTGGGTCATCAGACGTGTCACTGACCCCGCCTTCGTCTGACGGACGTCGCCGTGGTCATGGGCACTGTCAGGCGCGTGAGCAGCACTGCTGGGCGCCTGGGCGTTGCTGGATGCTTGGCCACTGCTGCATGCCAGCACGCTGCTGAACGCCAGCACGGATACCAATCCCATCTTGACCATCCTGTTCACGTCCTGCTCTCTTCCTGTTGGATTGCCGCCTCGGATGTGGGTGAGCGTTCGATTTCGGGTGCGCACCTTGTTCGTTGTCCCGCCCGCGACGCTACGTGCCCGTGGCGCTGGGATCTGGGGCATTCCCGCGGCGAACTACTGGGCCAATTCCGCGGCCGGACGCCGCGTTCGGAACCGACATCTGGAACTGGACGGACCGGCCGCCGGGGCCGGCCCGGTTCAGGGGATCCCGATCGGCGGAAGGCCGAGGGACTGCCGGATCGACGCCACTTGCCGGAAGGCATCGTCGGCCTCAACGCGACGGCCCAGCGCCAGGTGGCTGTCTCGGAGCCGGATCAGCGTCTCGACCTCGTTGTCGTGGGCGCGGAACTCGCGGTAGATCGCTGCCGCCCGGCGGTAGCCGGCGAGCGCTTCGTCGAACCGTTGGAGTTGGTGGTAGGCCATCCCGAGGCTCTCCCACGCGTTGGCCTGGCCGAACCGCTCGCCCGATGATCGGAAGAGATCGAGTGCATCCTGGCAGTGGCCGATGGCGTCGTCGGACTTGCCGAGGAGGACGAGGTACCAGCCCATCGCGCTCGTTGCGGCGGCTTCGCCCGTGACGCAGGCGGTCGTACGGAACAGGTGGCGTGCGCGGGTGGCGTGCGCGAGTGCGGTTTCGGGGTCGCCCTGGCGGTCGGACAGCCAGGCGTACTGACGCAACGTGTAGGCCGTGGCGCACACGTCGCTGAGTTCCTCGAACAGCGAGAGTGCTCGGACCAGCCGGGCCTGGGCTGTGGCGTGGCGGCCGAGTCGGGTGTCGGCTCGGGCGAGGCCGCGGAGTGCGTAGGCCAGGCCGGTCGCATCGGAGATCTCGGTCGCCGAGCGTGCTGCGAGTTGGTGGGCGGCGGCGAGTTCGTGCCAGTGGCCCTGCCGGTCGTGGCAGTTGCGTAGGGCCCATGCGAAGCGCCAGGCGTGCGAGTGCAGACCGTGCGCGGCCATCCACTCCAGCAGCGGCAGCGTCACGGGGCGTTCGGCCTCGAACCAGCGGATGGCCTGTTCCGCGTCGGCCAGGGTCTCGGGTGCGACGTCGCGTTCCGGGGCGAGGGGCGCGGGCTCGTCCTGGTGAGCGGAGACGAGCCGTGCGCCGCGGTCAGCGGTGTGGAGGTAGTGGGTGGCCAGCCGGTGGAACGCCGTGTCCTGCTCCGCGTGGTGTTCGGTTTCGGTGATCCGCTCGTTGGCGTAGGCCCGCAGCAGGTCGTGCCGGGCGAAGCGTCCCGGTGAGGTCTGCGTGACGAGGTGGGCGTGGGCGAGTTCGCGCAGCAAGGTGCGGGCCGCGTGGACGGGCACGGCGGCGGTGCTCGCGGCGGCGCTCGCGGTGGTCTCCGAACCGGGATGCAGGGCGAGGAGGCGGAACAGTCGCGCGGCACCCGGCGTGAGCAGTGTGTAGGAGGAGGTCAGTACTGCGCGGATGTCGGGGGTGGAATCCGAGCCGGCGAACGCGTCGAGGGTGTGGTGGGTGCCGAAGAGCTGTGTTGCAACCTCGGCAAGAGGAAACGTCGAGGGCTGCGCGGCGATGCGGGCGGAGACGATCGCCAGGGCCAGGGGGAGCCGGGCGCAGTGGTCGATCAGGGCATCGGTGGCGTCGGGTTCGGCGTCGACCCGCGTGGTGCCGAGTCGGCGGGCGAGGAGTTCGCGTGCTGTGTGGTGGTCGAGGAGGTCGAGGGTGATGGTGTGGGCGCCGGTGCCTGCGACGAGTCCGTCGAGGGTGGTGCGGCTGGTGACCACGACGAGGCAGCGGGACCGGCCGGGCAGCAGGGGGAGTACGTGGGTGGAGTCGCGGGCGTTGTCGGCCACGATCAGGCAGCGTCGGTCGAGAAGCAGGCTGCGGTAGAGGGCGGCCTGGGCGTCCGCGGTCGGAGGGATCCGGTGCGGGTGGACCCCGAGTGCGTGCAGGAAACCCAGGATCGTGTCCTGCGGGCCGACGTGGACGCCGCCGCTGTCGAATCCGCGGAGGTTCACATACAGCTGGCCGTCGGGGAACCGGTCTGTGATCTGGTGTGCCCAGTGCAGCGCGAATGCGGTCTTTCCGACCCCGGCCATCCCACTGATCACGATCACCGTGGTGTTTTCCGGTGCCGCCCCGTTGGTGGGCAGTGTCGCCCGGGCCGCGGCGAGCGCCGTCGAGCGTCCGACGAAGACGGGCAGGTCCGCGGGCAGTTGCGCCGGGCGCGCGGTCGGGGCGAGCGTCTGATGTGGAGCCCTCAGGTCGGGGTCGGAGCGCAGCATTCGTTGGTGTAGCGCGCGTAGCCGCGGGCCGGGGTCGGTGCCCAACTCCTCGCGCAGGACCCGCCGGGTGTTCTCGTAGGCCAGGAACGCCTCGGCCTGTCGATCGCAGCGGTAGAGCGCGAGGATGAGCAGCTCGTGCAACGGCTCACGCAGCGGCTCGCAGGCCACAGCCGCCTGGAGGTGGTCGACGATCCGGGCATGCTCGCCGCGGTCGAGTTCGAGGCGGCACATGCTCTCCAGTGCGGCCCACCGCAGCCGGGTCAGACGTGCCCGCTCGACCTGCACGAAGGCTCCCGGGATCCCGGCCAGTGGGGTGCCCTGGTGCAGCGACAGCGCGGTGCGCAGGTGCTCGACCGCGTCGTGCTGCCGACCCGCTTGGGTTGCGATGTCGGCGCGGGTGACCTGCTCGCTGAAGCGACCCACGTCGACGGCGAGGGGATCCACGTCGATGCGGTAGCCGCCGCGGTCGCCGGCGAGGATGCGGTCGACCTCAGCGGTGGCGAGGAGTCGGCGTATGCGGTGGAAATAGGTGCGAATCGTGGCGCTCGGCTGTGCTGGGAGGGTTTCTCCCCAGAGCGCGTCGGCGATCTCGTCCATCGACATCGGCGTGCCGTTCTGCAGCAACAACAACGCCAATGTGGCGCGTTGTTGAGGAGCGCCCAACGGGAGCTCGACACCGCCCCGCCAGGCCCGCACCGGCCCGAGCAGGGCGAACCCGAACTCATGCTCCACCGCCGTCTTCTTCCCCGTTCGTTCTTGGGATCGTGCCGAACACGGGACGGGCCAGGCGATACCGTAATCCTGGCAAGTCTACTCGGCACGATGATGGTCGATTATCACCTTTTCTTCCTGTGTACCGTATTGGCGATATGGTCAGGACCATCGGCGTCGCTTACTCGAATAGTACGGGCGATCCGAGCGTGACTCCATGGACCGCGCAAGCCGGGGAGGCGTGCTGGTGATTCACCACATGCCCGGCTACGACCGCGAGACCAAGGAGATCACACGGCGGTTCGCCGTCATGGGCCCGAACCTCTACAGCCGCGAGGCACCCGGTGCGAAGCCCGACGACGCCGCGGCCGCCGCTCGGGCCAGGGCGTGGTGCCGGACGCGCGATTCGTCGGCGACGCGGCGGGCGCAGTGCGTTGGCTGCGCGCTCAACCCACCTCCAACGGCAAGGTCGGCACGATCGGCTACTGCGCCGGCGGTCGCCAGGCGTTCCTGGCCGCCCTGGAGCTGGACATCCAGGGCGCCGTCGACTGCTACGGATCCTTCGTCGTGGGCGCGCCGCCCGAGGGCCACGCGCTGCAGGTGCAGCCGCTCGCCGGCCGCGTGGCCGAACTGCGCGCCCCGGTACTCGGCCTCTTCGGTAGCAGGGACACCTACCGTCGGCGAACGAGATCGACGAGCTGGAGAAGCTCATGCAGGCTCACGGCAAGGAGTACGCGTTCCACCGCTATGACGAGGCGGGGCACGCATTCTTCTCCGTCGACATGCCGCTCTACCGCCCGGCGTCCGCGATCGACGGATGGAAGCGCGTGGAAACCTTCTTCGCCACGCACCTGTCCGGAGAGGACTGAGCCCGCAGCCCGGCGCGCAGCTGGTCATGAATGCCGGTGGCCGGCCGGCGCGTTGAAGGGCCGGGGTAGGACGTCGAGTGCGCCTGGGCCAGGGTGCACGCCCGGACGGACCGGTCGCCGAGGTCCGACCCGGGCTTGCCGTGTGTCAGGCGACAGTGGCGTGCAGCGAGACGTCGATGTTGCCCCGGGTGGACTTGGAGTACGGGCACACCTGGTGCGCGCCGGCGAGCAGGTCGTCGGCGGTCTGCTGGTCGATCCCGCCGGCTTCGAGGCGCAACACCGCACTCAGCCGGAACTCGTCGGCGTTGGTGTCGTGGTGCAAGGTGACCTCCGCGATCACCGCGAGGTCCTTCAGCGCGACCTTCTTCCCGCTCGCGACCCGCCGGACCGCACCGACGAAGCACGACGCCCAGCCTGCTGCGAACAGCTGTTCCGGGTTGGTGCCTCCGCCCGCTCCGCCCAGCGCCTTCGGAACGGCGAGGTGGACGTCGAGCGCACCGTCGTCGGAGGTGGCGCGGCCGCCGTTGCGTCCTTCCGCGGTGGAGGTGGCAACGGCCGTGTACGTGGTTTCAGCCACGAGAGATCCCTTCTCCTGTCTTGGCACGCGTGAAATCAGTGGTGATCGCCGGGCGGGGGAACCGTGCGCGGCTCACCAGCCGTCTCGTACGTCCGTGGAGACAGCGTTCGGTCTCGACGGATCCCCCGGGGCCGCGCTCGGCACCGCACATCCCAGGGCGAAGACGGCGCTCGCCGCGGCGAGCGCGACGTGCTGGGGCGACCAGCGCCGTCGCGCGCGCGGGGAACGTGGTTCCGGCGACGTCAGGTTCGATGGAATATCGCGTGGCACGTAGTCACGCTAGGTGCGCATTGTTGGCCTTCGCGCCTGACATGTGACGCTGTCTCTGTACGTCACAGCGGAAACGATGGCGCTCATCTCCGATGGGTGAGGCCCTCACGCGGCGCCGCAGGGACGCTGCACTCAGTCCGTGCCTTTGCTGACCAGGTCGATCAATCCGCGGAAAGGAATAGGTTCCCATGTCCAGTGCAACTGAAGTCCGCCCCTTCCGTGTCGATGTTCCGGAAGAGGAACTGGTCGACCTGCGTCGGCGCCTCTCGGCGACGCGCTGGCCCGAACGCGAGACCGTGGTAGATGCCTCGCAGGGCGTACAGCTCGCGACGATGCAGGAACTCGTGCGCTACTGGGCCGGCGACTACGACTTCGGCAGGCTCGAGGCGAGGTTGGACGGACTGCCTCAGTTCATGACCGAGATCGACGGGCTCGACGTCCACTTCATCCACGTCACGTCACCGCACGAGAACGCGGTGCCGCTCATTATCACGCACGGCTGGCCGGGTTCGGTCATCGAGATGCTGAACGTCGTCGGCCCGCTCGCCGACCCGACGGCACACGGCGGAGACGCGGAGGACGCGTTCGATGTGGTGGTTCCGTCGATGCCGGGTTACGGGTTCTCCGGCAAACCGACCGCTACCGGCTGGAGCCCCGAGCGCATTGCTCGAGCCTGGGCCGAGCTGATGAAGCGCCTCGGATACACCCGCTACCTCGCCCAGGGCGGCGACTGGGGTGCTCTGATCACGGACCTGATGGGCGCGCAGGCTCCACCGGGGTTGCTCGGCATCCACTCCAACATGCCCGGCACGCTCCCACCTGACGTTTCGAAGGCGCTCGTGTCCGGCGGCCCGGCACCAGCCGGCTTGTCGGCCGAGGAGAGCCGCGCGTGGGAACAGCTGAGCTTCTTCTTCTCGAAGGGCATCGGATACGCAACCGAGATGGGGCTGCACCCGCAGACGCTCTACGGTCTTGCTGATTCGCCCGTCGCCCTCGCCGCCTGGATGATCGACCACGACGCGCTGAGCTACGAGGACATCGCACGGGCGTTCGACGGTGACCCCGTCGGCAACCTCACACGAGACGAGATCCTCGACAACATCACGCTCATGTGGGTGACGAACGCCGGGGTTTCCTCGGGTCGTCTCTACTGGGAGAACAAGCTCGGCTTCTTCGATGTCAAGGGCGTCTCCATCCCGGCTGCTGTGAGCGTCTTCCCCCGAGAGCTTTATCAAGCTCCGCGGAGCTGGGCAGAGCAGGCCTACTCGAACCTCATCTACTTCAACGAAGTCGACCAGGGCAATCACTTCGCGGCCTGGCAGGAACCGGAGATCTTCACGACCGAGGTCCGGGCCGCGTTCAGGTCACTGCGGTGATCCCCGATCTCGTCGGCATGCGGCAGTTGGGGTGCTAGTCCGTTTTCGGCGCGAGGCGGTAGATGGCGCCGGACTTGTCGTCGCTGACGTAGAGCGCGCCGTCGGGTCCGATCACGTCGTCGACCGGGCGGCCCCAGCGCTCGCCCTTGGCGTCCTGGAAGCCACCGAGGATGGTCTGCGGCGCGCCGAGCGTCTTGCCGGCTGCGACCCACGGCATCCACACGACCGCGGGCGCGCGCGGCGGCTGCGCGTTCCAGGAGCCGTGCAGCGCGAGCACCGCGCCCTCGCCACGGTCGGCGCCCAGCGTGCCGGCGGGCAGGAAATGCAGCCCGAGCGGCGCGCTGTGGGCCGGGATCCCGCGCTCGATCGGCTTCAGGTCCGTGCAGCTGCGGACCTTGCCGTCGGGGTTGTTCTGCGCGTCAGGCGTGAACGGTGGATCGGCCTCGTCCAGCGCGGTGCCCGCGACACCGGGATCGACGTCGGGGTCCGGGTTGCAGGTCGGCCAGCCGAGGTCGCGGCCCGGTGTCAGGCGCGCCACCTCCTCCGACGGATGGTCGGTGACGTAACCCGGGATGACCTTGCCGAACGCGTCGGGCTCGCCGCCGTAGGCACGGTGGAACGGGTAGGCGATGTTGTCGCGGTTGTTGACCGCGACCCAGAGCGACCCGTCGGGCGCGAACGACAGGCCCTCGCCGTTGCGGATTCCGCGCGCGAAGATGCGCAGCGTGCCGGTGTCGGGATCCACGGTGGCCACGGTTCCGCGGGGCGGGTTCATCCGCTCGTCGGCGAGGCCGGCGTTCGTCGAGCTCGGCAGCGGGATGTAGAGCGTGTGGTCGGTTCCGACGACGACCGACTTGAGCCGGTGCACGTCGTCGCCGCCGGGCTGGAGGTCGGGCAGGTGGTCGACGACCGTGGTGCGCGGTCCCGGGCCTGCGGCCGACCACGGGTAGCGGTCGAGGCGATCGGACTCGATCACGTACAGCACGCGCTGGCCGTGCCAGGTGTCGAAGGCCAGGCCCTGCGGCTGGGTCAGGCCTGCCAGCAGGACCCGCTGCTGCGGCACCGCGCTGGGGTCGCTGCCCGGGCTCACGAGCGACACGGTGCCGTTGTCGGGTTGGCTGACCAGCAGGTCGCCCTCGGGCGTCCACACCTCGTAGCGCGCGTTGGCGACGCGTGCCCACACCGAAGCGTTCCACCCCGCCGGGACCTGGACGACGTGTGGCGTGTCGAACGGCGGCGTCGCGTTGGCCTGCGGCACCGAGAGCTCGACAGACGTCGTCGCCGGGTCCGCAGCCGGCGCAGGGTCGGCGGCGGTCACCGTGCCGGTCGTCTGCGAGCCGCCGACTCCGCAGCCGCTGACCACGGCGGCCAGCACCGCCGTAGTGGCCAGCGCCGATCGCAGCGCTCTCATCGTCGGCAGGGTAGTCCGCGAACCGGGCGTGCGCGGCGACCTCGCCGCCGGCGTTGCTGCGCCGAAGGGCGGCCGAGGCCCGACATCCAGGCGACGCGTTGGGCTGCCGACGTCCGCCTCGATCTGCGGGGCCGCACGGCTGTGGCTAGTCGCCCTGTTTCGCCTCCTTCCGGCCGTCGGTCTTTGCCCAGCCCTTCCAGTTGATTCGAAAATGATCTTGTACTGCAAGAGTGCGAGATTGACGTGGCCGTCGCTCAGGCATATGCGCTTGGCGGTTGGCCCTTACCATGAAAGCGATCCCCATGGCCGGGAAAGAATAATGCGAGGAATGCGAACATGAGCCCACCTCGCGGGGCATTTCCTTCTATTCCGCTGGTGCGCCGCTTCACACGTTGACCAAGATGATGCCGGCCGCGACCACCGCAGCGGCAGCGGCGCGACCGATCCCGAAGCGCTCGCCGAGAAAGACCGTGCCGATGATGGCTCCGATAACGATGCTGGTCTCACGCAGCGCCGCGATGGCTGCGGTCGCCCCGCTGGTCTGGGCTACGAGCACCAGCCCGTAGGCCGCGAGCGACATCACCCCGCCGCCGAGGCCCGCGATCAGTACCGGTCGGGCCTGGGCGAACAGGCCCTTCTTCCTGCGGGCCAGCGCGATCGCCGGCATCACCGGGCCCTGGAGCAGGAACATCCATGCCGCGTAGACCAGCACGGGTGTCGTGCTGACCGCCGCGGCGTCGACCACGGTGTAACCGGCGATGCAGACCCCCGTGGCCACCGCGGCACCCAGCGCGGGCAACGCCGAGCGTGAGAGACGGCCTCCGTCGAGCGCCAGGCTGATCAGCCCGACGGAGATCACCGCGATCCCGACCAGCTGCACCACCGGCGGGATGTGACCCAGCGCCACCTCGATCATCGCGACCACCCACGGCGCGGTCCCGCGCGCGACCGGGTAGACGTGGCTGAATTCGCCGAGCTGGTAACTCGCCCACAGCAGCAGGTTGTAGACCACGTGAATGACCGCCGAGGCCAGGATGAAGGGCCATGCCGCGGCGGGCGGCGGGCCCAGCACCAGCACGGCGACCCCGCAGATCACAACGTAGGCCGCCCCGATCAGCGCGAACCCCACGAGACGGTCGGGCACGCCGTGGGCGATCGCATTCCACACCGCGTGCAGGACCGCGGCCAACAACGTGAGCGCGACGACCCCGGCGGACAGCCCAGCGCCACCGCCGAGGGCCAGTACAGCAGTCGAGAGGGGTAGGACAGGAACAACAGCGGCCACCGAAGAGGCTCCTTGGCGTCGGTGCCATCCGAAGATGGGCACGTCGAACACGGAGCCCTCGGGGTTTTTATCCCGTCAGGTGTCGACCGGCCCCGACTCCACAGTCGGGCGGCCGTGGCGCCGCTCGGTCCAGACCCTGACCACCCTGATTGTCGGCTGGTAGGCGGGCAGCAGGCGGAACCCTAGGCGCAACCACATGCTGTCCGTGACCTTACTCGGCGAATACGCCGCCCGCCGACCCGTGGATCCTCAGCGGGGGTCGCGACCGATGAAGGCGAGCATCTTGGTCTGCACGTCGGCGTCGTCGGGGACCTCGACCTTGGGCCCGTACTGCCCGCTCGAGCGCAGCACGTCATCGAGGGGCTGCATCCCTTCCAACAGCATTGCGCAGCGCTCAGGGTCGAGTGTCTCGTCCTGACCGGTGGCGCGGGCGAGGTCCCAGGTGTGCATGAACACGTCGCTGGTGAAGAAGCGCGCGATCGCCATAGGCAGCTCGACCTCGCCGATGTGGCGGTTGACCAGCTTCTTGTCCGCCGAGGCGGGGTCGTCGAGTACGGCCTGGACGCCATCGCTCATGGTGCGCCATGCGGCCACCGGGTCCTCGTCGACGCTGGGCCCCTGCGGCAGGGTGATGCCCGCGCCGTCGGCCAGGAATCCGGGAAACCACTCGACGAGGTGCCTCACGACGTCGCGGGCGGTCCATTCGGGGACGGGGGACTGGCGGTTCCACGTTGCGTCGTCGGGCACACCCTTGACGATTTCGGTGAAGCGGTCGGCGATCTCGCGGTACTCGTCGGCGGGGGTCTGGTTCGCGATCATGACGTCGTCTCCTTGGAGTGGGCCGGTGGGTGCGCGACGGGCGGCGCCCGTTCGCCAGCTGTCACGGACTTGACCACGGCCCCAAGCACAACTCATCGGTCGAAGACGACTACGACGCCGGGTGACCCCCGATCCGGGCCCTTGTGGGGCTCCGTCGTCGCGAGGACGCTGGTCCGGCCGCGCACCTCGTCGAGCCTGACGAGACGTGCGTAGTCGAACACTTCCGTTTCGCTCGGTTGGAGGGGGGACGAACAGAGAAGGGACACCGACATGTTCGCTCGATACACCACGCTGCGAGGCGATCGCGACAAGATCGAGGCCGCGATCGAGTACGTGGACGGGGAGGTCAGGGCCGCCGTCGAAGCGACACCGGGCAACGTCGGTTTCGGGGTGGCTGCGGATCCCGCCAGCGGCTTGCTGATCGGCGCGTCCTACTGGGACAGCCGCGAATCGATGACAGCTGGGGAGTCCGCACTTGCCGAGTCGCGGGAGCGTGCCGCCGGTATGGCCGGCGCCGAGATGAGCATCGAGCGCTACGAGGTGGTGGCCGGCTTCCGGCATTCCATCCCGGCCAGGGGCGCCCTGTTACGGCTTTCCCGGTTCCTGGTGGAGCCCGCCAGGGTCGACGAGGCGATCACGAACATGCGCGAGGGAGCAGTGCCCCGGGTCAAGGGCGCCGATGGTCTGTGCAGCTTCCAGTTGCTGTTCAACCGCGACACCGGCCACGGAATGGTCGTCTCGAGCTGGGAGAACCGGACGGCCGCTGATGCGTTCTGGCCCGTCGCGGAACAGTTGCGGGCCCGAGCGACCGAACACGCCGGCGTCCAATTCCTCGACGTCGAGAACTGCAGCGTGATCCGCACCTCTGTGCGGCTCGACTGAGATGAGCCGCGAGACCCTGCGCGGTCATGGGGCGGGTGGTTCGACGAGCTGGTGTCGGTAGGCCAGGACCACCAACTGAGCGCGGTCGCGGGCGCCGAGTTTGGTCATGGCGCGGCTGACGTGGGTCTTGGCGGTGGCGTGGCTGATGGTGAGCGTCGTAGCGATCTCGGTGTTGCTCAGTCCCTGGGCGACCAGTCCGACGATCTGCCTTTCGCGGGTGGTGAGCTCGGCCATCGCGCGAGCGTCGATTCGCGGGGTCGTGCTTCGGGCGGTGAGCTGGGCGATCAGCCTCCGGGTCAGCCCGGGGGAGAGGAGGGCTTCGCCACCGGCGACCACACGGATGCCGCGCAGCAGTTGGACGGGCTCCGTGTTCTTGATCAGGAAGCCTGCGGCGCCGGCGCTGAGCGCGTCGATGACGTACTCGTCGTGGTCGAAAGTGGTGAGGATGAGCACGTGGACGCCGGCGAGATCGGGGTCGGCAGCGATCTGATGGGTGGCGCTCAGCCCGTCGACGCCGGGCATCCTGATGTCCATCAGCACGACGTCGGGGCGGGTCTGCCGGGTCAGCTCCACCGCGGTGGCTCCGTCGCCGGCTTCGCCGACCACGATCATGCCGGGCTCGGTGTCGATGAGTACCCGGAAGCCACCCCGCACGAGGGCCTCGTCGTCGGCGATGAGCACGCGAATGGGATCGGTCATCGGGTGACTCGGGCGCACGTCGACATCATCGCGGGTTCGGGATGGGCAACTCGGCGTGTACTTCGAAGCCGCCGTCGGGGTGGGGAGCTGCGGTGAGCCGGCCGGACAGCGCGCGGGCACGCTCGCGCATGCCGTCGATGCCGTGCCCGCCCGGCGTATCCGTGCTGGTCGTGGGCCCGTCGTCACGGATCCGGATGAGGAGCCGCGACGGTTCGTGCGTCAGCGTCAGCCGGACGGTGTGGGCCTCGGCGTGACGGAGCACGTTGGTCAGCGCTTCCTGGATGATCCGGTAGGCGGCCAGATCGACGGGGGCGGGCAGTGGCCGCGGCTCGCCTTCGACGTTCAGCTCCACCCGAAGGCTCGCGGCCTCGGCGGTGTGGAGCAGGTCGGTGAGCCGGCCGAGCCCGCCTCGGGGTGCGCGCGGTTCCTCCTCCACAGCCGGGGTGTCGGTGCGCAGGATGCCGAGGATGGTCTTGACGTCGGTGAGGCCGTCGTCACAGATCTTCTTGATCGCGGCGAGTGCCTCGCGGGCCTGCCCGGGGCGTTGTTCGATGACGTGCAGACCTACTCCGGCCTGCACACTGATCGTGGCCATGGCGTGCCCGAAGACGTCGTGCAGCTCGCGTGCGATGCGCAGTCGTTCCTCGGCTGCAAGTCTGCGCGCCCGCTCCTCGCGTGTCTGGATCTCCCGAGCGAGCTGGGCGCGGGTGGCCGCGAGAACCGCCCGGTAGTACCCGGCGGCCGCGCCTGCGCTGCCCGCAGTGGCCACCAACAGCACCGCGAAGGGGACCACGCCGGCGGTCTCGGCGTCGCCGAGCACCACCCGGATCGCGACGATCTGGATCAGCGCGGTGAACGCGGCGCCTGCGAGACCCCACCGCCACCCCCGATGAGCTGCGAGGGTGTAACAGCCGATCAGCGGGGCCAGGGTGATCAGACGCCCGGGATAGGCGCCGAGGAACCAGACGAGGGGGACCGCATTGAGCACGACCACCGCCGCGATCGGGTAGCGGCGGCGCACCGCGACCGCCGCTACGACCGCCGCGCCCAGCGCCACCGCTCCGGCGTCCAGCGGGCGGGTGTTCGCCACGACCGGGTCGACCCCGGCGAACGCGGCGGCGAGAAATCCCACCGCCACGCAAGCGCCGAGACTCGCGTCGGCCACCAGCGGCGACCGCATGCCGCGGCGCACGGCCTCACGCATGGTGTTGACCATTCCCGCCCTCGATCCGGGCACCCGTCGCCCGGCCCCATGTTCTCGGGTGCCGCCAACGGTGCGCATCCACCTGGCGCGGTGTCTCGGCAGTACCGCACCGGTTGAGAGCGTCTACTACCGGCGGCTGACCGTACCCCGCGGGCATCAGCCGGGAAAGACAACCGTGGCCCGATGCGCAGACGCGCTCCCCGCAATCACCATCGGTCTCACTCATGCGTCACCGCGCCGATCGTGCGATCGATCAGGTGCAACCGCAATAACGATTCCCGGTACCTACGCTGCCGCTCCTCGTTATTCGACCGAAGGGATTCTCGATGTCCGTCCGTCTATTGCTTGCCACACCGGCGGTCGTGCACGTCTCCGTCGCCATTGGTGGTTACGACATCGGCTCCGGGCGAACCGTGCCCACAGTGGCCGCCGTGCTGGCGCTGATCAGCGTGGTCGTCGGTGGACTGGCGCTGGCCCGCTCCGCCGGTCGCATCGGCCTCGGCAACGGGCGAACCGGTGCCGTCGTGGGCCTGGTGCCAGGGCTGATCGGTGCGGTCGTCGGGGGGCTGCACATGGCCAACTCCGCCGGTGGTCTCGGCACCGGCAACGGGCTGGCCGGGGCCATCGTGGCCCTGGTGCTGGGGCTGATCGGCATGGTCGTCAATGGGCTGGCTCTGGCTCGCTCCCACCGCACCGCCTGACCCAGCCATAGGCCACGGCGGCCGTCCGACCGGGTGTCCCCGATCGAGACCGGCCGCCGCGGCCTGGCGCCTCAGGAGGCGAGGAACTCGTCGATCTGGTTGATCGCCCCGCTGGCACCCTCGATGACCCCCATCTCCAGCACCTTCTGCAGGTCTTCCGCGGTGGCGTACGTACCCGCGTACGTCGCGCGCGTGCGGCCGTCGTGTTCGGTGAAGGTGTAGACGTTCGACGCGACCGGTAGGTCGGGGTTCGGGTTGAACTCGAGGTCGGCGAACCCGTCCTCGAACGAGAAGCTCCGCGGCTCGTCGACGGCCGTGACCTTCCAGTACCCGGCGAACTTCTCACCCTCCGGGCTGGTCATGAAGTAGGTCACGCGGCCGCCGGGGGTGAGGTCGTGATCGACGAAGGTCGCCGGGTGGGACGGCGGGCCCCACACCTTCTCCAGCTGGCGCGGGTCTGCGTAGATCTGCCAGACCCGCTCCACCGGGGCGGCGAACTCGGCGGTGATGGTCAGGGTGCGGCTTTCCAGATCGTGCTTGACGTCGGTGACGGGCATGGGTCAGTCCTCCTGGTCGGGATGGGTTGTGGTGTCGGATGCGATCAGCTCGTCGATGCGTGCGATGCGGCCACGCCAGACCTGCTCCAGCTCGGTGAGCATGGACGCCACCGACCGCACCGCCGACACGTCGCCGCTGGCCAGCTGCTCGCGACCGTTGCGCCGCTTGGTGAGCAGGCCGGCCTTCTCGAGGACGGCGACGTGCTTCTGCACCGCGGCGAAGCTCATGTCGTACTTCGCCGCGAGAGCTGAGACCGAGTGCTCCCCGGCCAGCACCCTGCGCATGATGTCGCGCCTGGTCCGGTCGGCGAGTGCGTGGAACAGGGCGTCGGCCCGTTCCTCGTCGGTATCGGTCACGAGGGAAATATACAACTAATCGGTTGTACGTTGTCAAGAGCCCTGGTCCCGGCGGTTGATCTGCCGGCCACAGCCGTGCGTGACGGCGCCGGCTCGTGATGCCTGGGTGCGGTCGATGATCGTGATGGCTCGAACCCCGTTGCGGCGGTTCGTCGCCCGCGGGAACGCTGTCGGCATGATCGATCGGCCTGCCGAGCACGACGCAGTACGACACTGGGAACACTTCGCGAACGAGTGGACGGACTGGGCCCGCGCACCCGAGCACGACGCCTACTGGTACTACCGCGATGCCTTCCGGGAGTTCCTGCCCAGGCCGGGCGTCGCCACGTTGGAGATCGGCTGCGGTGAGGGCCGGATCGCCCGCGATCTCACCGCGCTGGGCCATCACGTCACCGCGACCGACATCTCGCCCAGCCTCGTGGCCGCAGCGGAAGCGGCAGGCTCCGAGCAGCGCTACATGGTCGCCGACGCGACCTCGCTGCCGTTCGAGGACCGCGCGTTCGACCGAGTCGTCGCCTACAACATGCTGATGGACGTGCCGGACATGCCGGCGGCGGTGGTTGAAGCCGCCCGCGTGCTCGCCGATGACGGCGTCCTGACGATCTCGATCGTCCACCCGTTCGTCGACCGCGGCTCCTTCGCCGACGCCGAGCCCGACGCCCCCTTCGTGGTCCCCGGTAGCTACTTCGGGCGTAGCCATTTCGCCGGCACGGAATCGCGAGCGGGGCGCACCATGCACTTCGCCGGGTGGTCGTATCCCCTGGAGGACTACGTCGCCGCCCTCCAGGCCGCGGGACTCGCCATCACATCACTGCGAGAGCCCCGTCCCGCTCATCTCAACAGGCACGACCCGGCCCGGGCGCGATGGGAACGCATGCCGCTCTTTCTGTGGATCAACGCCGTCCCGCAGAAATAGGCCGTCCCGGTGCACCTGGTGAAGGCGTTGTCAGGCGAGTCCCTCGACCACGATCAAGCGGCCGACCGAGGCCTGCTCCCGGATCTTGAGTGCCTCCGCGTACTCGGCCGACTGGTACCAGCGGCGTGCCGCGGCCGCGTCGGGGAACTCGAGGATGACGATCCGCCCCGGCGACGCGTCGCCCTCCAGCAGTTCGGTCTCGCCTCCCCGAGCGAGATACCGTCCGCCGTACAGCTCGATCGAGTTCGCCGCGATGGGTTTGTACTGCTCATAAAGCTCCGGGTCGTGCACCTGGATCTCCACCACGACATAAGCGGTCACGTCGCTCCTCGACTCTCGATCGACTGCCTGCACCCCCAGTGTGGTCGCTGGTCGCGACGTCGAGCGAGAGGGAAGGCCTGGGGCGCGCCGTTGGCGCCTCGATCTCAGACGCCTCGCCTGCCCGTATCAACCTCAGGCACCTGGCCGCTCGGTGTCGATGCTGCCTGAGCGGTGGCGAGGCAGAACGGGTGCCCTGCGGGGTCGATCAACACCCGGAAGCGATCGCCGCCGGGCTGCAACTCTGCGCGGCGAGCGCCCATCGAGCACAGATGCGCCTCGGCCTCATCAAGGTCGTCCACGACGAAGTCCAGGTGCAGCCGCCGGGCAGCGGCCGGGTCCGGCCACGGGACGGGCTCGGAGTTCTGCACCCGTTGGAAGTCCAGCCGCACCGCGCCGTCGGTTCCGCTGAGCACGACGAAGTCATCGTTGGACGATCGGAGGTCGCCGCCCACAATTTCTCGATAGAAGCGGGCCAGCGCATGGGGATCCGGGCAATCGAGGGTCACGGCGAACAATCGGCTACCGGGAATCACGCGGAACGGCCTCCTGAGTGCGGCGGACCAGGGGCGGCAGTACACGCGGCCACCACCTCGGCGAGGAGAAGAGCTGGGTCGTACAGCGGTCGCAGGCCATCGGTCACGACGGCGCGAGTGCCCGCGTCCACCGGGGTGAGCGCGGCCCATGTCGGGTAGGCGAAGCCGAACTCGACCTCCAGACCTGAGCCGAGTCGGACGCGGCGCTCGGTGAGGACACCCCACTGCTGCGTGCGTACGAGCGGGGGGTTCCCGAAGTGGTGCAACCACTCCTCGTCGTCCACGTAGTGCTCGGGGGATTCGGTGAGAACGACGAGATCGACGTCCGACGACATTCGCTGGGTGTTCCGAGCCCACGAGCCGCACATCCCGACTGCTCTGACATCGGGTCGGTGCATCGCCCAGCGGGGTACCCCGGAGAGCACGCGGTGGACTTCGGCCCTCCGTTCGTTCGTGACGTGCATGTCGTGACCGTAGAGCGCGTGCGCAGCAGGGGCTCGGCCCTCTCGTGGAGCCGTGATCAGCACCGTTGGAGTGAGGAGAAGTGATGTCGCAGTCGATGCGCAGGCGCGTCACCTCCGCCGCCGTGGCCGGGTTGTGCGTGCTGCTCGCTGCCTGCGTGGACACGGCGCCGTCCGCGACGGCGCCGCCAGTGATCACCGACGACGTGTACACGCCGCTGGTTCCGTCGGTCCCGTCACCGCCCCGCTGGTTCACCGGTGCGGATGGCACCTCCTTGCTCGTCTACGAACTCGAGTTGCTCAACGGGTTCCCGGTGCCCGTCACCGTCACGGGCGTGGACGTTCTGGCCACCGGCGCGGAGAAGCCGATCGCCGGCCTGTCCGGATCGACCCTCACCGAGGCGATGTCGTTGCTGGCACCGACGACGCCTCCCACGACGACGATTCCGGCGTCGGCGATGGGTGTGGTCTGGATGGCGATTCCGGTGCCCGGGCCCGGTGCGATTCCGGCATCGATCCAGCACCGGATCACGGTCACCGTTCCGCCCGGTCTGCCGGTACCGGGCTCCATCATCTACACGAGCAGGCCGGCGGAGGTCGACCGGCGCCCACCACTCGTCGTCGGGCCGCCGTTGGTCGGACCGGGCTGGATCGCTGCAGGCAGCTGCTGCGACGGGCCGCACCGGCGCGCGTTGCAGCCGGTGGACGGTGAGCTCTCGCTGGCTCAGCGCTTCGCGATCGATTGGAACGGCTCCGACGCCCAGGGGCGACTTGTCGTGGGCGACCCCGACGTCAACACGAGCTGGGTGTTCTATGGCGCGCCGGTGATCGCCGTCGCCCCCGGCACCGTCGTGCAGGCGGTGGACCGGTTTCCCGACCAGGTTCCGAATCAGCCGAAGCCGGTCGGACTCGACGAGGCCGAGGGCAACCACGTGATCGTCGATCTCGGCGGTGGCCACTACGCCAGCTTCGACCATCTCAAAGCCGGCTCCGTCGCGGTGAGAGCCGGTGACCGGGTGTGCCGGGGGCAGAAACTGGGGGAGCTCGGCAACTCCGGCTCGTCCAGCGGGCCACACCTGCATTTCCACATCGCGGACGCGCCGACGCTGGCAGGCGACGGCCTGCCCTACGTCATCGATGAGTTCACGCTGTCGGGCAAGTTCACGCCGCTCGACCAGGCCGAGAAGTACATCGACGCCAGTCAGCCTGTGCCGATCGACACCGCGGTGACCGGACCGCGCCACGACGAGCTGCCACTCGGTCTCGACGTCGTGTCCTTCCCGGGCACGGTGGGATGCCGCTGAACATCCTGGCGGGCACCTCACAGCGCGTGTGGCGTCCTCGCAGCGACCCGGCGTGCTGCGAGGACGCGCTACAGGCTGCGACGTCGTACGCGCGTGGTCACCGTGAGGTGCGGAGCAGGAGGGGGCTCATGGCGGCGTCGAGGGACTCCTCCAGCGGCGCCGGGTCACGTCTCAGGTGGGAGAGCATGATGCCGCCTTGCAACGCCGTGAGCAGGGAGAGAGCGGCTATGGAAGGGTCGGTGTCCGGATCGGCCCTGCCGGTGCGCTGCGCTCGTGCCACGAGCCGGGAGATCGCGTCCTGCCATCGTGCGAACAGGCCGGCGAGCGTGTCCTGGAGCATCTGGTCGCCGTCGGTCTGGCCGACGAAGGTGCCGAGAGGGCAGGGGCCGAGGCCGTTCGATCGGTGGGCGGCCAGCACCTCGTCGCGCCAGCGGCGGATGTCGTCGCATGTCTGGTCGCGCAGCGCCGGTTGCCCAGCCATCACGAGATCGAACTGATGGTGCAGCACGGCCACACGGAGGTCCTGCCGGCCGCCGAAGTAGTGGTACAGCTGCGACTTCCCCGCGCCGCTCGCCGCCAGGACGTCGTCCATCGACGGCGCGGCAAGCCCTCGCTCGTACATGAGCTTCGCCGCCGCCGAGACGATCGCCATGCGGGTGCGACGTCCGCGTTCTGTGGTCGGCAGCGGCTTCATGTTTTTCCTCCTCGAGCAAAACTATCGCGGTGGCGGGGCCGCGGCATGTCGTCGAACTTCTCGTCAAGGGCGCGGAGAAACGATGCGAGATCATTCATCTCGGCGGCGCAGTGATGCAGCAGAGCGACGCCCGAGCGCGTCCGTGCCGGGTTCGGCCGCAGGTGCGCGGTTTTCGGGAGGGGCGGCCACGGACAAAGGCGGCAGGTCCAGGTGCCGGCAAGAACCGGCTGCGCGTCTCGGGGCCGCTGTCGGTGGGGCGGACCTGGTGGACGACCCGGTCGAAGGTGACGGGCACAACGCTGAGACCGTCTCAGAAAGGCCCAGCACGCGCGATCTATGCGGGCGCCGCGCCGAAGGCGTGCAGGAAGGTGTTCACCGCCGCGCGCGTGACGGCCCACAGTTCGTCGTCAGGGACTCGCCGGGTGCCCAACCGCGCGCGCGCCTCCATCGGGCCGGTGAGCAGTGCGACGAAATGCTCGGGGGCCTGGGTGGGATCGAGCGGACCCAGCCGGCCGGCCAGGGACAGGCGCGCCAGCTTGTCCGCCAGGCAGTCCGTGACGCGATCCGCCGCGCGTCCACGGACGATGTCGATCAGGTCGGGGAACTGGGTGAGCTCGGCGTACAGGAGGCGCCGCAGCGCCCGAGACCGATCGTCGCAGTAGCACTCGAGCATGTGGTGGCCCACGTCTTCGAGGACGACTGTGAGGCGTCGATCGGGCGACCCACAGGACAGGGTCACGGCGGCGGTGTGACGAAGGAGTGCCTGGTCAGCTCTGCGGCGCCGGTTCTGCGTCGGCGTGCTCGTCGAGGTGTCTCGGCAGGTCGCGCATGCGCACGAGCGGGCTGAGCAACACCGGAAGAGCGCCGAGTGCCTGGCCTGCCACTCCGACCCAGAGCGCGGTGAGCACCCCGTACTCGCTGCCGATGACCCCGCCGAGGAACGCTCCGACCGGCATCGTGCCCCAGACGACGAAGCGGACGGAGGCGTTCATCCGGCCCAGCAACCGCCTCGGGCACAGGCGCTGGCGGAACGACACCTGGGCGACGTTGTAGACCACGATGCCGACGCCGACCACGGCGGTCGACGCCGCGAGCATCGCGATCGCGACCGGACGGGAGTGACCGGCGGCGAGCGGGACGAGTGCGAGCGCGGGCAGGCCGGGCAGGAGGGCGAGCGCGATCGTGCGACCCTCCCCGACGAGCCTGATCAGGGGCCCGGCGAGGAGGGCGCCTGCGAGCCCGCCGATCGCGCCGACGCTCAGCGCGAGGCCGAGGCCGGCTTCGCCCACGCCGAGGTCGCGGATCGCGTAGAGCACGAGCAGCGCGTTGCTGATGCCGCCGAAGAGGTTCGACGCGCCGGTGGTCGCGACGATGCGGCGCAGCAAGGGCTGCCGGAAGACGAACGCGAGCCCTTCGCCGATCTCCACGTGCAGCGCGCGTCGATCGTGTCCGGACGCGCGCTCGTCCCGGTGTCGGATGCGCAGGATGAACACGGCCGAGGCGAGGAAGGAGACTGCGTCCACCAGGATCACCAGTGGTGCTCCGAGCGCACGGACGAGCACACCGCCGAGCCCCGGCCCCGCCACCTGCGCGACGGAGTGCGAGACCTGCAGCTTCGCGTTGCCCTCGCTGATGAGCGACGACGGCACGAGCGAGGGCAGGTAGCTCTGGTATGCGACGTCGAAGAACACCGTGGCGACGCCGATGACGGTCGCGACCGCGAGCACGAGCGGGAACGTGAGCACCCCGGCCAGCCATGCGAGCGGCAGCGACAGCAGTGCGGCACCGCGCACGAGGTCGCCCGCGATCAACACGTTGCGCTTGCGCATCCGGTCCACCCATGCGCCTGCGGGCAGACCGACGACCAGGAAGGCGAGGTGCTCGAACGTCGCGAGCAGACCCATCTCGAACTCGTCCGCTCCGAGAACGGACACCGCCAGTAGTGGCAACGCGATCGTGCCGATCTGCGTGCCGACCTGGCTGATCGTGTCGCCGATCCAGAGTTGCCGGAAATCCCGGCCCGCGGGGTGGCCGACGAGGCTGGTGCGGTACCAGCGGGAGAGCCGCGACGGGGCAGCGGGTTCGGCCGGGATCACCCAAGTGATGTTCGGATACCGATTGGGAAAAGCCAATCAGTTACCTTCGCAACGCTACCGTGGTCTTGTGGACCCTTCCGATCTCGGGCGCCGGCCCGCTACGGACGCCGAGGCCAAGGCGCTGGCCTCGTCATTGCGGTTGCGGATCCTTCGGATGTGTCTGGACGAACCGATGACCAACGCCCAGCTGGCCGAGCGGCTGGGTCGACCGCCGGCGAGCGTCCTGCACCACGTCCGCACGCTCACGGCCACGGGCTTCCTCGAAGCGCTCCCCGTCCAGGAGGGTCCTCGCGGGTCGCGGCCGGTGCCGTACCGCGCCACGCGCAAGTCGTGGATGCTGGAGGACCACCGGTCGAGCCGGCCGATGATCGAGGCGTTCCTGGAGACCACGTCCGATGTCGGCGAGGAGGATCTATCCGTGTCGCGGCTCGGGCTCCGGCTCGACGCCGCGGGCCACGCCGACCTCGTGCGGCGCCTGGACGAGGTGCTGAACGAGTTCGCCGCGCGTTCCCCTGACCCGCACGGGCGGCCGTGGTCGGTGTTCGTGGCCATCCATCCCGATCCTGACCGCGACTGACGCAATCGCGATTGATCACGCTCCGGGCGCGGCGCTACGTTGGCCTGCTGCCTATCGAGAGGTTGCACCGATGTCCCGCGAAGCACTCACCGATGACGTCCTCGGCTCCAAGCTCGTGCATGGCCTGCGCCCGACCCGGGTCGTGATCGCCGAGTACGACCCGGTGTGGCCCGTTCGATTCGCCGCCCGCGCGGCGGAGCTCCGTCACATCCTCGGGGACCGGGCCCGGCTCATCGAGCACGTCGGCTCCACCTCGGTGCCCGGTCTCGCGGCCAAGCCGATCGTCGACATCGTGGTGGGCATCGACGATCCGGACGACGATCAGGCCTTCATCCCCGATCTCGAGGCTGCGGGTTACGAACTGCGGGTCCGCGAGCACGGTCATCGGTGCCTGCGCATCGGTGGACCCGGCGAGCAGGTGAACCTGCACTGCTATCCCCCGGAGGACGCCGAGATCCGCAAGTACCTGATCTTCCGCGATCGGCTCCGTGCGAGTGATGCCGACCGCGATCTCTACGAGAGGACGAAGCGAAAGCTTGCCGAACGGGAGTGGCCCGACGTCAACTACTACGCCGAGGCGAAATGGCCCGTCATCCGCGAGATCCTCGCGCGTGGCGGATGGCAGGAGTAGGCGCCGTCAGTACTTCCGGACGAACTCGATGACGGCCCTGGCGAGCGCTGGCCCGGCGTCTTCCTGTACGAAGTGGCCGGCCCCCGGGATGTCGGGATGATCGTGCCCGGCCGCTCCGGGGAAGTTCTTGATCATCCCGGCAGCCATGGGCTTGGTGAACACCTCACCGTCGCTGAAGGCGCAGAGCAGAGGTATGTGCAGCTCGGAAAGAACCGTCCAGATCCGGCGTGCGGCTGCGGCGGTCGGATGGTCGGGAGTGGTGGGCACCAGTGCGGGCATGGCGCGCGGTCCGGCTTTGTACGAATCGTCGGGGAACGGGGCGTCATATGCGGCGAGAGCGGCCGACGGTAATGGTTTCTGCACCAGTTCGGAAATGAGTCCGGAGATGCGGAGGTCGGGGGACGTCTCGATGCTCCGCCGGTAGTCCCACCATTGCTGGGGCATCTCCGTGTGGCCGTAGGGGATGCCGGTGTTGGACATGACGAGGCGGGAGAATCGGCCCGGGTCCTCGGCTGCCAGGCCGAGGCCGAATGCCCCGCCCCAGTCGTGGCCGAGCAAGGTGATTTCGCGCAGGTCCAGGGCCTCGAAGAGCAGTGCGCCCAGCCACTGGACGTGCCGTTCGAACGTGTGATCGGACTGCTCGGCGGGCTTGTCGGAGCGGCCGAAGCCCACGAGGTCCGGTGCGATCACGCGGAACCCGGCGTCGACCAGCACCGGGAGCATCGACCGGTAGAGGAACGACCAGGTGGGCTCGCCATGGAGCAGGAGAACCACGGGACCGGCGGGCGGGCCGGCCGTGACGTACGCCATTCGCAACGATCCGCCGGCGGCGTCGACAATGGTGGCGTACTCGGGCACGAAGTCGAAACCGGACAGGTCGGAGAAACTTTCGTCCGGCGTTCTCAGGAATCGCATGAAATGACAGTACGCGGCGCACCTGTGAGGTCCTGCCGCGTTGGCCGCACGGCGACATGCAGTGTGCTGACCACCGGGCAGGACTGGCAATTGCGAACCTCATGCGGCAGAGTGCCACGCGGCGCGGCAGACCCCCCGACTGCCGTCGTTCGTCCGACCTGGACCGTCGAAAGGAGAGCTTATGAAAGCGCGCCACGGATACCCTGAGCGCGTTGCCTCCGCTGACGTCACCGCTGCCGAGGATGCCGACGACTGCGGTCGCGTCCTGCGTGAGCTGCGGACCATCAAGCACGTCAGTGCCGCCGAGCTCGCGGCTCGCGCGGGCGTCAGCGAACGGGACGTCGCCGAGTTCGAAGCCGGCAGGATCATCCCGCCACGGCCGGCCTTCAGTGCCTACCTGAGGGTCCTGGGCTACGCCTGAGCCGCAGTGGGCCGTCGGTCACCTCGCTCCCTCCAGGCCGTGGCACGCAAGCCGCGTGCCACCGATGTGTGAGCGGCGTGTCCTCTGTGGAAGCTCGCTGAGCTCCGAGTTGGCGTGAAATGTCCGTAAACGGGGGTTTCGTGTCCTTGTCCGTTCCGGCCGCCGGCCCGATGCTCCGTGTCGGAAACTCGGCGAAAGGACGATCTTGAGCAGCGAGTCGACGGCCCCGGACACCATCGTGCTGATCCACGGGTTCTGGGTGACCCCCCGGAGCTGGGAGCACTGGATCACCCGTTACGAGCAGCGCGGATTCCGCGTGATCACACCCGCCTACCCGGGCTACGAGGTGGAGGTCGAGGCGCTCAACGCCGACCCGTCCCCGATCGAGGCCGCGACGATCCCGGGGATCGTCGAGCACCTCGAGTCGGTGGTGCGTGACCTCGACTCGCCACCCATCCTGATGGGCCACTCGGCAGGCGGCGCGTTCACGCAGATCCTGCTCGACCACGGCTTCGGCGCCGCCGGGGTGGCGCTGAACTCGGCGCCCACCGAGGGCGTGCCCGTGGTGCCACTGAGCCAGATCAAGGCGACGTTCCCTGTGCTGGGGAACCCCGCCAACCGGCACAAGGCTGTGGGCTACACCCACGAGCAGTGGCACTACGCGTTCACGAACACCTTCACGGAGGAGGAGTCGAAGGCGCTCTACGAGCGCTATCACATCCCTGCTTCCGGTTCGATCCTCTTCGAGTCCGCGCTCGCCAACCTCCAGCCGGGCCACCAGGGCACCTGGGTCGACTACCACAACGACCGGCGTGCGCCCCTGCTGTTCATCGCCGGCACCGAGGACCACCTCATGCCGCCCAAGGTGCAGTGGTCGAACGCCAAGCACTACAAGTCCGACACGATCACCGAGGTGGTGGAGTTCAGCGGCAAGTCACACCTGCTGCCCGCCCAGCAGGGGTGGGAGGAGATCGCCGACTACGCCCTGGCCTGGGCCGTCCGGCACGCCACCGCGAGGGTCGCTGGAGCGACGACCCCGGCATGACCGGGGTTCGCATCACCCACATCGGCGGGCCGACCGCTCTGATCGAGATCGACGGCTGGCGGCTGCTCACCGATCCCACCTTCGACGCCCCCGGCCGCCGGTACGCCTTCGGCTGGGGGACGTCGTCGCGGAAGCTGACCGGACCGGCGATCGCGGCGCCGGACCTCGGCCCGATCGACGCCGTGCTGCTCAGCCACGACCACCACGGTGACAACCTGGACGACGCCGGGCGTGCGCTGCTCCCGTCGGCGGGCAGGGTCCTCACGACCGTGGCCGGGGCCGGGCGGCTGGGCGGGGATGCCCGTGGTCTGCGGCCGTGGGAAACCACCCGGCTCGAGGCGGCAGGACGCCCGACGATCGACGTGACCGCCACACCGTGCCGCCACGGCCCGCCGGCCAGCCGCATCGTCGTCGGTGACGTGATCGGTTTCGCCCTCCGCTTCGACGGTCAGGAGCGCGGGGTGCTGTGGATCTCGGGCGACACGGTGCTCTACGACGGTGTGCGTCAGGTCGCCGACCGGATCCAGGTCGGCATCGCTCTCCTGCACCTCGGGGGCGTGCGGTTCCCGGTGACGGGACCGGTGCGCTACTCCATGACGGCCGCGCAGGCGGTCGAGACGGTGCGCCTGGTGCGGCCGCATACCGCCGTCCCCGTGCACTACGAGGGGTGGGCGCACTTCGCGCAGGGCCGGGACGCCGTCGATCGCGAGTTCGCCGGTGCGCCGGAGGATCTCCGCCGTCGGCTGCGCTGGCTGCCCCTCGGCGCAGGGGTGGACGTCGCCTCGTGAGCCCGGTTCACACGGTGCCCTCGGCCACCCCGGTCGTGCGGAAGCGCTGCCGGTAGGCGTGCGGCGTGGTGCCCATCTCACGGGTGAAGCTGCGTCGCAACGCCTCCGTGGAGCTCATCCCGGCCCGCCGCGCGATGGTGTCGAGCGGTGCGTCCGACGCCTCCAACAGCATGCGCGCGGCCTCGACCCGTACCTGCTCGACGTAGCGGGTCGGGGTGATGCCGAGCTCGCGGAGGAACACACGGGCGAGGTGACGCTCGCTGAACCCGGCCCGCTCGCTGAGCACAGCGACCCGATGGTCGCCCGCCGGGTCGGCGACGATGGCGTCGAGGATCTCGCGCAGCGGTGACCGGGCGGGCGGCTGCGTCCGCATCCGGACGCTGAACTGGGTCTGCCCGCCCGGACGCTGCATGAAGACCACGAGGAACTGGGCCACCTGCCGGGTGAGGTCGGGGCCGTGGTCGGCTTCGACCAGCGCCAGCGCGAGATCGATCCCGGCGGTCACGCCCGCGCAGGTGAACACCCGCCCGTCGCCCACGAAGATCGGGTTGCGTTCCACGGTGGTGGCGGGAAAGCGCTCGGCGAGGTCGTCGAGGAACAGCCAGTGGGTCGTGGCGCGCCTGCCTTCCAGCAGGCCGACGGAACCCAGCAGGAAGGCACCGGCGCAGACCGCCGCCACGCGCCGGGCCCGGGCCGCCCCGCTGCGGAGCACGGCGAGGAGCGGCTCGTCCTCCATCAGGCGCGCCCAGTGGGGTGTGCCGGGGATCAGGAACGTGTCGATGGGACCGTCGAGCTCGTCGAGCGACGAAGCGACGCCCATCCGGAGACCGGAGGCGCTGACGGTGTCGCGCCCGTCCGCCGAGACGATGTGTACGCCGTAAATGCCGCCGCCCGCCAGTTGGTCAGCCACGTAGAACACCTCGGCCGGGCCCATGAGGTCGAGGACCTGGGCGCCGTCGTAGGCGAGGAGCGCGACGGTCCGCATCGGCCGTCAGCCGTGCCGCTTGACGAACTCCAGCGCCTTCTCCGCCACCTCACGCCAGCCGTGGTCGATCGTGAGGGCGTGGCCGCGGTCGGGCATCTCCACGATCTCGGTGGTGCCGGGGTTCTTCTGCTGCTGCTTGAAGCTCGCGTTCGAGATCGCCCACGGCACGGTGTTGTCCTTCTCGCCGGAGATGATCAGGAGCGGACCGCGGTCGGGGTTGTGGGTGTCGACCTTCACCTCGGTGAACGGGTTGAGGTTCGCGGTCGCCGCCTGGAACAGCGTCACCCCGGACGCGGGCACGTGGAACTCCTCGTACAGCGACCGGGCCTCGTCCTCGGGCAGGGCGTTGGCCCAGCCGTACTGGAACTGCTCGAACGTCAGCGCGACGGCGCGTCCGATGTTCAGCGGGTTGCCCAGTACGGGCGAGGCCGACTTGAGCGACGACACCGGCAGCGGCAGCACTCCGCGGAACGGGGCCGGATCGATCGCGACGGTGACGGCGGACGCGCCCTCCCCGGCGATCAGCTGCGCGATGAGCCCGCCGAACGAGTGCCCGACGACCGCGGGCGGGCGGCCGAGCGTGCTGATCGCATCGAGGTAGTGGTCGGCGACGTACCTGACCATCTTGTGGGCGAAGACCTCCGGATCCTTGCGGGCCTCCTCGACGCTGTCCGGGTCGTCCGGCCAGCCGGGTGCGATGGCCGCGTACCCGTTCTCCTCGAACAGTGAGCGCCACCGGTCCCAGCTGCTCGACAGCAGCCAGAGCCCGTGAACGAACACCACCGGTGGCAACCCCAGCTCGTTGGCGCGGGCGATCTCGTGCCGCTCGCGCTCGGTGAGCCCGGTCATCGTCGTCTCCTGTCCGGCCCCGGTGTGTTTCCGAGATCCTCAGGCGGCGGATCGTAGGGCTGTGGCTCCCGGGTTGACCAGGAGCCACGTGTGAAATTCAGCGATCGTCCATTCCGAACCGGACTGCCGGGTCAGGATCCGTTCAGGAGCTGCTCGAACGGGGTCGGCTCGACGAACGGGTCCACCGCCTTCTGTGCCGGGCGGGCGGCGACGATCTCGGCCAGCTCCCCGGCGGCCCGCGCGATCCGCTGGTCCAGCGACTGGGCGGTCCGGTCGCCGGCGCCCCAGTCCTCGGGAGCCGAGAACACCGACGTCGGCACGACCATCGCGCGCAGGAAGGCGAACAGGGGGCGTACGGCGTGCTCCAGCGCGAGGGAGTGGCGTCCGGTGCCGCCGGTGGCGGCGATGAGCGTCGGCTTCCCGATGAGCGACTCGGACTCGAGCACGTCGAAGAACATCTTGAACAGCCCGTTGTAGGACGCCGAGAACGTCGGCGTGACCGCGATCAGGCCGTCAGCGTCGGCCACGGCTTTCAGGGCGGCCTGAAGCTCTGGCCTCGGGAACCCGGTCAGCAGGTTGTCGACGAGCTCGTGGCCGTGGTCGCGCAGTTCGATCACGTCGACCTCCGTGTCGACCCCGCGCTCGCGCAGGGCCGACACGGTGGCGGCGGCGAGCCGGTCGGCGAGCAGCCTGGTCGACGACGGGACGCTGATCCCGGCGCTCACCACAGCGATCGTGCGACGTGTCATGCAACGACCTCCTCGTTCTTCGTTTCGGCCGCGGCCTGCGCCAGCAGGCTCGCGTGCGTCGGGGCGTCCGGGACGCCGGCAGGCTTCAGCGCGGCGAACTCGCGGCGCAGCACCGGCACGACCTCCTCGCCCAGGATGTCCAGCTGTTCGAGCACCGTCTTGAGCGGCAGCCCGGCGTGGTCCATCAGGAACAGCTGGCGCTGGTAGTCGCCGGCCATCTCGCGGAAGGACAGGGTCTTCTCGATCACCTGCTGCGGGCTGCCCACCGTGAGCGCCGTCAGGTCCGTGAAGTCCTCGAGCGACGGGCCGTGGCCGTACACCGGCGCGTTGTCGAAGTACGGGCGGAACTCGGCCATGGCGTCCTGGGAGTTCTTCCGCATGAACACCTGCCCGCCCAGTCCCACGATGGCCTGGTCGGCGGAGCCGTGGCCGTAGTGCTCGAAGCGCGTGCGGTAGAGCTCCACCATCCGCTGGACGTGCTCCTTGTTCCAGAAGATGTTGTTGTGGAAGAAGCCGTCGCCGTAGTACGCCGCCTGCTCGGCGATCTCGGGGCTGCGGATCGAGGCGTGCCAGACGAACGGGGGCACGTCGTCGAGCGGCCGCGGCGTCGAGGTGAAGCTCTGCAGGGGCGAGCGGAACCGGCCCTCCCAGTCGACCACGTCCTCACGCCACAGCCTGCGCAGCAGCGCGTAGTTCTCGACGGCCAGCGGGATGCCGTTGCGGATGTCCTGGCCGAACCACGGGTAGACGGGGCCGGTGTTGCCGCGGCCGAGCATGAGGTCCACCCGACCGTCCGCGAGGTGCTGGAGCATCGCGAAGTCCTCCGCGATCTTCACCGGGTCGCTCGTGGTGATCAGCGTGGTCGCCGTCGAGAGTTCGAGCCGCTTCGTGCGCGCGGCGATGAAGCCGAGCAGCGTCGTCGGTGATGACGGCACGAACGGCGGGTTGTGGTGTTCGCCGGTCGCGAAGACGTCCAGCCCGACCTCTTCGGCCTTCAGCGCGATCGCGACCATCGCCTTGATCCGCTCCGCCTCGGTCGGCGTGCGGCCGTTCGTCGGGTCAGGGGTGACGTCCCCGACCGAGAAGATGCCGAGCTGCATGTCCTGCCTCCGGTCGTTGAAACTTGAATAGTCACTCAGACTTATCAACTCCGAGCGGTCCTCGCGTATGCCCTGAGGGTCGAGCCGCCTCCAGATTGTTGCATCTGCAATCACTACGATGAGCTGAACGTGCCGAGGGCGCCGGTTATGCCCGGAGGCTAGGAGCGGCTCTCCGTGGCACAGGAGCGGTGAACAGGCGATGCTCGGGACATGGACCGCCCGGAGCTCGCCGACTTCCTGCGCCGCCGCCGGGAGCAGCTGCGCCCGGCGGACGTCGGGCTCTCGGCAGGCCCACGGCGGCGTACGCCGGGCCTGCGCCGAGAGGAGGTCGCGCAGCTGGCGGGGGTGTCCGCCGACTACTGCACGCGGCTCGAGCAGCAGCGCAGCTCGCAGCCGTCACCGCAGGTGCTCGCGGCGCTGGCCCGCGCACTCCGGCTCACCGACGACGAGCGCGACCACCTGTTCGTCCTGGCGGGCCATCCGGTACCGGCCGGGCGGGCAGCGGGCGACCACGTCCGGCCCGGCCTGATGCATCTGCTCGACGCGCTGGTCGGCACGCCTGCGCAGATCCTCGGCGACCTCGGTGACCTGCTCGCCCAGAACGAGATGGCCCGGTTCCTCTTCGGGTCCGTCTGCTCGGAGCGGGAGGAGTCCCGCAACTTGGTGGTGCGATGGTTCACCGACCCGGCGGTGCGGGCGGCCTACCCACCCGAGGAGCACGAGTACCTCAGCCGCATCCATGTCGCCGACCTGCGCGCCGCCGTCGCCCGTCGGGGCACCGACGCCACCGCGACCGGGCTCGTCCGGCGGCTGCGCGCGGCCGGCGACGAGTTCACGCAGCTGTGGGACCGGCACGAGGTCGCCGTCCGCAGGCGCAGCCGGATGTGCGTGCTGCATCCGAGCATCGGGCTGATCGAGCTGGACAGCGAGACTCTGCTCACCCCGGCCGAGGACCAGAGACTCCTCGTCTTCACGCCGCCGCCGGGGAGTGCCACGGCCGAGAAGCTGAGCCTGCTGCGCGTGATCGGCGACCAGGACCTCACGCCGACCCGCGACTGACCACGGGCGCCTCGGCGTCCGTCACGCAATCCGCACCACATTCGAGGAGACACGCATGCCTACGGACATCCCCGCGCCCGTCGCGGACTACCTGACGGCGAAGGTCGGCGACCCCGTCGAGGCGGTGCTGAGGAATTTCGCCGACGACGCGGTCGTGCACGACGAGGGCACGAACCACGTCGGTGCCTCGGCGATCCGCGACTGGGCCGCCGAGATATCCGCGAGGTACCAGCTCGAGCGCACTGTGGTCGAGACACACCGGATCGGTGCCGCGGCGGTGGTCCTCGTCCGGGTCGCCGGGAACTTCCCGGGCAGCCCCGTCGACCTGCACCATCACTTCACGGTCTCCGATGACCGGATCACGGCCCTCACGATCTGCCCGTGACCGGCCCGATGCGCAAGCGCGAGTTCGACGGGCGCCGGGCCGTGGTCACCGGCGGCACGCGCGGCGGCATCGGCGCGGCGATCACCGCGCGGCTCACCGAGGCAGGCGCGCGTGTGCTCACCACCGCCCGATCCACGCCTGACGATCCGGCCGACGCCGAGCTTTTCGTGGCCGCAGACGTCGGCACCGCGGAGGGAATCGCACTGGTCGCCGATGCGGCCCTGCACCGGCTGGGCGGCGTGGACATCGTGGTCCACGTGGTCGGCGGGTCGCGCCAGGAGCCCGGCGGCGTGCTCGCCCTGTCCGACGACGACTGGGAGCAGGCCTTCGCCGTGAACCTCTTCGCGTCCGTGCGCCTGGACCGCGCGCTGCTCCCGTCGATGATCGACCAGGGCAAGGGAGCGATCGTGCACGTCACCTCGATACAGCGCAGGGTGCCGCTGCCCACGACCGTGCCCTACGCGGCGGCCAAGGCCGCCTTGACCAGCTACAGCAAGAACCTCGCCACGCAGGTGGCCCCGGCGGGGGTGCGGGTCAACACGGTGGCACCCGGGTTCGTCGAGACGGCGGGGGCGCGGGGGATGGTCAGCGCGCTCGCGGCCGCGGACGGCGTGGACGAGGCCAGCTCCCGCATGCGGATCATGGAGTCGATCGGCGGGATACCGCTCGGTCGCCCGGCCCGGCCTGAGGAGGTGGCCGAGCTGGTGCTTCCTCGTCTCGGACCGGGCCTCGGCGATCACCGGCGCGGAGCACGTCATCGACGGCGGGAGCACGCGGACGATCTGACGTCGGTGTCGCGGAAACGTCGTTTCCACGACACCGAGCCCGGACCGGGCGACGGGGTCAACGAGTGCGGCTGGAGAGCAATGCGGAGAGCTGCTCCCGGCGACCCCATGCGATCGGGGCGAGCAGGACGAAGAGGATCGCGGGCGTCACCATCCCGGCGGGCGCGCCGAGCACGACGGCCTGGGTGAACGCCGCCCCGATCATGAGGCCCATGAGCCCGATCGCGGCCGGTGCGGCCAGCCGCGGGATGAGGAGCCCGATCCCGCCGGCCAGCTCCAGGACGCCGACGAGGAAGCGGAACCATTGGCCTGCGCCGATCTGTTCGAACAGCCACACCGCAAAGGGGTCGCCGTAGAACTTCGGAATCGCCGAGGCGATCACGAAGAACAGGCCGATCACGATCTGGAGGCCCCAGAGGACGCGGTGGGTGGTGCGGCCGAGGGAAGCTGCGGGGGTGGAGGTGGTCATGGAATGTTCCTTCCGGTGAGGAGCACGGGCCGGCTGTCGGGGGTAGGACCCGCCGGTATCGGAGAAGTCATCGGTGCTCCGGAGGACGGGAGGCGGCCGATGGGTGACTCCGCTCACGCGGGGAGATCGGTGCTCGGCCGGGCGATCGCTGTGCTCGAGTCGTTCTCCGACGAGAATCCGGAGCTGACGCTCGGGGAGATCGCCGCGGCCACCGGCCTGGCCTCGGCCACCGCCCATCGGCTCGTCGCCGAGCTGGTGGAATGGGGTGCGCTGGAGCGGCCGGCGCGCGGGCGCTACCGGATCGGCATCCGCCTGTGGGAGCTCGGCGCCCTCGCGCCCGTGCCGCGGACCTTGCGCGACTCCGCCCTGCCGGTCATGCAGGACCTCGCCGCGGTGACGGGCCACGTCGTGCACCTGGTCGTGCTCGACGGCCACGAGGCCCTCTTCGTCGAGCGGCTCGCCGGGCACTCCCACGTGCATGTGCGCTCGCGCGTCGGCGGACGGCTGCCGCTGCACGCGAGCGGCCCCGGCAAGATCATGCTCGCGCACGCCCCGGCAGAGTTCGTCGACGAAGTCGTGGCCCGCGGGCTGCCCCGGCTCGCCGCCGGCACCATCACCGACCCGCGGCGGCTCCGGCAGGCTCTCGCCGAGGTCCGCAGCACCGGGTACTGCCTGTCCCGCAACGAGATGACCGACGGTGCGTCGTCCGTGGCCGCGCCGATCACGGGACCGTCCAGAGACGTCGTCGCGAGCATCGCCGTGGTCGTGCCCAGCAGCACCGAGAACCTCCAGCGGCTGGTGCCGGCCGTGCGGATCGGGGCCGCCGCTGTGACCAGGACGCTCCGTCCCCGTTCTCCACTGGGTGAGAGGAAGCGCTGACGGATCCGCGCCGGGCGCCGATACTCCCGCGCACATCGGCAGAAAGGCTCAGGAGATGTCCGCGGATTCAACGGTGAACCCGACCAGCGTCCGAGATCGCCATGCCGCCGGTTGGGTGGCGCCGCTGTGCTGGTCGGCCGTGGCTCTCGAGGGCTACGACCTGGTGGTGCTGGGCGTGGTGCTGCCGTCGCTGCTGCGCTATCCCGACTGGGGACTCACCCCCGCCACGGCCTCGCTGATCTCCGTGGTCGGCCTGCTGGGCGTGATGGTCGGAGCGCTCGCCATCGGTCCCGTCACCGATATCGTCGGCCGCCGGCGGACGATGCTGCTCACCGTCATCGCGTTCTCGGTGCTCACCCTGCTCTGTGCGTTCGCCCCGAACCCGTGGATCTTCGCGCTGCTGCGCTTCGTCGCCGGCCTCGGTCTCGGCGGCGTGCTGCCCGTGGCGATCGCGTTGGTCAACGAGTACGCCCACCAGGGGCGCTCCGGGAGTGCCACCACGACGCTCATGACGGGCTACCACGTCGGCGCCGTGGTCACGTCCCTTCTCGGCATCGCCGTGATCCCGGCACTCGGCTGGCGGGCGATGTTCGTGATCGGCGCCCTGCCCGCGCTGGTGCTGGTGCCGCTGATCCTGCGCTACCTGCCGGAGTCGGAGTCCTTCCTGCGGGACCGCGCGTCGGGGGGCCGCTCGAACCACGAGCGCAACCCCGTGACGACCCTCTTCCGCGATGGGTACCTGCGCGCCACCATCGCGTTCTGGGTGACCTCGTTCATGGGGTTGCTGCTCGTCTACGGCCTGAACACGTGGCTGCCGGAGATCATGCGCTCCGCCGGGTACGACCTGGGAGCTGCGCTCGCCCTGCTGCTCGTGCTGAACGTCGGCGCGATCGTCGGGCTGCTGGTGGCAGGCCAGGTGGCCAACCGCATCGGCACGCGCACCTCGACCATCGCCTGGTTCACCCTGGCCACGCTCTTCCTGGCGCTGCTGAGCATCCGGATCCCGGGCATCGGCGTCTACGTGAGCGTGCTGCTGGCCGGTGTGTTCGTGTTCAGCGCACAGGTGCTCGTCTACGCCTACGTGAGCCAGTTCTACCCGGCCGCCGCCCGGGGCACGGCAATCGGCGCCGCCAGCGGCATCGGCCGGTTGGGCGCGATCACCGGCCCGCTGATCGGTGGCGCGCTGCTCACTGCCGGCATCGCGTACCCGTGGGGCTTCTACATCTTCGCCGCGGTGGCGGCCGTCGGCGCCGTGTCCGTGGCGATCGTGGCCCGCACCGGTGACCCCGACGCCGTCGAGAGGGCCGCCGTCGAGAGGACTGACGCGGGATGAGCGAGCCAGGCCGCACCGTCCGCGATGCGACCTTCGACGTCCTGCGTCGTCACGGTCTGACCACCATCTTCGCCAACCCCGGGTCCACCGAGATCGCGTTCCTGACCGACCTCCCCGACGACATCGACTTCGTCCTGGCACTCCACGAGGGCTCGGTCGTCGGGATCGCGACGGGGTGGGCGACTGCCATGGACCGGCCCGCTCTGGTCAACCTGCACACCACGGCAGGCCTGGGCAACGCCGTCGGGGCGCTCGCGACCGCGCGGGTGAACCGCGTGCCGCTGGTGGTGATCGTGGGCCAGCAGGATCGCCGCCATCTCGCGCTGCAGCCGTTCCTCGCCGGTGAGCTGGAGGGGCTGGCCGGGCGGTACCCGGTGTGGGTCACCACGCCCGCACGCCCCCAGGACGTGCCGGGTGCGGTGGCGAGGGCCTGGCACGAGGCGCGCGGCGGCCGCGGCCCGGCGCTCGTGATCGTGCCGAGCGACGACTGGAGCGCTCCCGCCGACGACACCCCGCCCGGCGCGCCCGCGGTGCTGCACCGCGCATCGGCCGTCGACCCCGCGGCCGTCGACGCGCTCACGGACCTGGTCGGCCGGGCCGAGTCACCGGCTCTCGTCGTGGGAGCCGACGCCGACGACGCCGAGACCTGGTCGGCTCTCGTCGAGCTCGCGGAGCGGTTGCGCTGCCCGGTGTGGCAGGAGCCGTTCGCTGCCCGCGCCGGGTTCCCGCAGGATCACCCACAGTTCTCCGGGCACCTTCCTGCCGGCCGGGCCCGGCTCCGGCAGGTGCTGGCGGGCCACGACGTCGTGCTCGTCGTGGGAGCGCCGGTGTTCCGGCAGTACCCGTTCGAGGCGGGCCCGCTGGTCGAGGACGGCACGGTGGTCGCGCTGATCACCGACGACGCCGAGGACGCCCACCACAGCCCCGTCGACCTCGCGGTGGTGGCGAGCCCGGCGCCGGTCTGCCGCCGGCTCGCCGCGCGCCTGCCCGAACGGACGGAGGCGCCCCTCCGGGTAGCCGACCGCGTCGCGCCGCCGCCTCCTCCGGGGGCGGGCGAGCCGCTGCGCGCCGCCCACGTGATGGCGGCACTGGCGCAGCGGATCCCGGCCGAGACCATCCTCGTCGAGGAGACGCCGTCGACGCGTCCCGACCTGCACCGGTTGGTGCCTGCGCGACGCCCACTGGGCTTCCTCAGCGCGGCCATGGGCGGGCTCGGGTTCGCGATGCCCGCGGCGATCGGCGTGCGGATGGCCCGGCCGGACCAGCCGGTGATCGCCGTGGTGGGGGACGGTTCGTCGCTGTACGGCATCCAGTCACTGTGGAGCGCCGCGCACTACGGCTGCGGCGTGCTGTTCGTCGTGCTCGCCAACGGCCGGTACGCGATCATGGACCGGCTGGCCGAGCAGCACGGGAACGGCGGCGGCAAGCCACCGTGGCCGGCGTTCACCGAGGTCAGCGTGCACGGGCTGGCGCTGGCACTGGGGTGTCCGGCCGAGCGGGTGGACAGCTATCCCGCGCTCGTCGAGAAGCTGGACGCGGTGGTGCCGACCCTCGGCGACCGCAGGGAACCGCTGGTGCTCGAGGTGGCGGTGGAGCCGGAACGGACCTTCCAGCCCTAGCGAGCAGGCGCTCACCAGTGCGCGTGCTCGCCCGGCCCGGCGAACAGCGGAGATGTGTTGATCACGAGCGCGCCGTCCCGGCAGGGACCATCGTGGACTCGACGGCCGTGAGGTCGCGCCCGCGGGTTTCGGGGGAGAGCAATGCGGTGACCACCGAGACGGCGATCAACAGGATCACCCACCAGTAGAACAGCGACGTGCTCTGGCGCTGGTCGAAGAAGGCCTGGAGGTAGGGCGCGGTGCCGCCGAACAGCGCGACGGCCAGCGAGTAGGGCACGCCGAAGCCCACGGCGCGGATGCCCGTGGGGAACATCTCGGCGAACAGCGCCGGGATGATCGACACCGCTCCTGCGACCAGCACCAGCGCCACGCCCATCGCCGCCAGCAACTGCCAGGTCTGCCCCTGGATCAGCCCTTCGAGCGGGAAGGTCAGCACGGCGAGCAGTACCCAGCTGATGAGGAGAACCGCGCGGCGGCCGATCCGGTCCGAGAGCGCTCCCCACAGCGGCAGCACCAGGATGAACAACACGAGTGCGGCGGTGGCGGCCCAGAGGGCGCCGGAGGGGTCGGTGCCGCGTTGCTGGATGGCGAACGGGGCGGCGGCGACCGACCACAGATAGAAGGTGATGGTGCCGCCTGCGGTGAGGCCGATGACGCGGAGCAGGAGTGTGGGGTGGGCGAAGAATTGTCGCCGGATCGGGGTGCGTGGTCCGGTGGTGGCGTGGGCGAAGACGGGAGTTTCGGCCATGCGTTTGCGCATGACGACGGCGAAGAGTCCGATGAGGCCGCCGAGGAGGAAGGGGATGCGCCAGCCGTAGGCGATCATGTCGGTGTGGGTGAGGTGGCCGGCGAGTACGGCGCCGAGGATGGTGCCGGCGAGGGTGCCCAGGGAGCCGGAGAAGTAGATGAGGCTGGACCAGAGGCCGCGGCGGGTGGGGGGTGCGACTTCGGCGAGGTAGGTCTGGGCGGAGGGGAGTTCGCCGCCTTGGGCGAGGCCCTGGATGAGCCGGGCGAGTAGCAGCACGATGGGGGCGGCGATGCCGATGGTGGCTGCGGTGGGGGTGAGGCCGATGATGAGGCTGCCGGCTGCGGCGACGGCCACGGTCAGGGTCATGGCGGGTTGGCGTCCGGCGTGGTCGGCGAGCCAGCCGAAGAGCAGGCCGCCGAAGGGCCGGGCGATGAATCCGACGGCGAAGACGGCGAGGGTGGCCAGTAGTGCGCTGCCGGGGGTGGTGTTGGTGAAGAACTGGGATGCGAAGAACACCGAGAACGTGGCGTAGACGTTCCAGTCGTACCATTCGAACGCATTTCCGACGCCGATGGTGACCAGCAGGCCGACTCGACCGGGCGGTCTGTTCGAGCGGCTCCCGGGCACTTTCTGAACGCTCCCTTCGGAAACTTCTTGCAAGATCTTATGGGTTGACCGGACCTGTCGGCAGGGCATTCGTCGGGATATGCCGAGTTCATCGAGAATCGTCATATCCGGCAGATATGGAGATCATCCGCAGTGTCCGTTCGCGGCTCGATGGCCCATGCGCTGCCGATCGGTCTAGAACTTCGTACGCTGTACGCGGTACTGTCGCCCCCGGTCGGATAGGACGAAGGGGACGAAAGTGACGATCTTGGTGACGGGTGCGACCGGGAACATCGGCAGGCGGGTCGTGGACCACCTGCTACGGGCCGGCGCGACCGAGGTCCGGGCGCTGACGAACAACCCGGTGAAGGCAGCGCTGCCGCCTGAGGTCGAGGTCGTCGAGGGGTACCTGGGGAGGGTCGAGACACTGCCCGCCGCCCTCGCCGGAGTCGACCGGATGTACCTCGCGCCGCTGGACGACACCGTGCGGGAGGTCGTTTCGCTCGCCGCGGAGGCCGGCGTCTCCCGGATCGTCGACCTGGCGGGCGGGAAGGCGACGTGGTGGGCAAGCATCGAGGTGGCGGTGGAGGAGTCGGGCGTCGCTTGGACGCACCTCGAGCCCGGCGAGTTCATGGACAACTACCTGATGTGGGCCGAACAGATCCGCACCACCGGCACCGTCCGCGACGGCTACCCCGGCGCCGCCTCGGCGCCCATCGACCTCGACGACATCGCCGCGGTCGCCGCCACCGTCCTCCTCGAGGAGGGGCACGTCGGAAAGGCCTACGAGCTGTCGGGTCCGGAGTCGATCAGCCGGGCCGAGATGGTGCGGCAGATCGGGCAGGCGCTCGGCCGCGACATCCCGTACGTCGAACTCCCGCACGACGAGGCGGTGGCGCAGCTGACGCCTGCCATGGGGGAGTTCGCGCGCTGGTACGTGGACGGAATGGCCGAGCTGGCCCGGCACCCGCAGCCCGCGGTGCCGACGTTCACGCAGCTCACCGGTCGGCCGGGCACGACGTTTGCCCGGTGGGCGGCGGCCAACGTGGGCGCCTTCCGCTGAGCGGGTGAGTGGTGCGAGGTCAGCCGGGAGGGGCAAACGGCTTGCGGCCAGGGACGAGTGCCACCCGTCCGATACCGCCGTAGCGGTTGGCGTACGACAGTGCCATGGCCAGGTCGGTCACGCCGTTGGCGCCCGAGCCGTCGAGGAACTGCACGCTGAGCACGCCGAAAGCTCTGCCGTTGCCGTCGAGGTAGCCGCTGCCGGAGTCGCCGGGACGGCCCGGAGGGTTGGTCAGAACGCGGTGGGAGCGCCCGCCGGTGCCTTCGCTGACGACATCGCCCTCCTTCACCACGGTGCCGCCGTTGTTGGGCTGGTAGCTGAACACCGGCTCCCCGGGCGTCAAGCCGTTGCTGTCGAGGGCGGAAGGGCCTCCCAGGATGGGCACGGTGGGGTCGACGGAACCGACGGCACCGGGGTCGACCTGCACGAGCGCGAAGTCGTTGAGAAGGCAGAGCGACTGGTCGCTCTCACCCCGTTGCTGCATCGTCGCCCACGAGCTGTAGGCCAGCCGCCCGTTGCTCCGGGTGCCGTTCTTGTCCTCGATGAGCACGGTGGTGCCCATCGGTAGCGACCGCTCCCGGCAACCGCTCAGGCCCATCGCCGTGCCCGCGCCCGCGCAGTGGGCGGCATACCCGAGGTATGTCTTCCCGCCGCCGCTGAACACGAACGCCGCAGTGCAGGCGTTCGCGCTGTTCTCGTCGATCGGGCTGAGCATGAGCACGCCGGGCGTGATGGTGCCGGCGGCCTGAGCCGCCGCAGGCCCGGTCACCGCGGCCTGATGCACGGCGGCCTTGTCCACCGCGGGCGCGCTCGGTGCGGCTGCCACAGCGACCGTTGGCCAGGCTAGGCCCAACACCGCGGCAGCGACCATGGCGGCGACGGCGCGAAAAACGCTGCGTCGACGGTGCACGGGGACCTCCTCGTGAGCGCTCGTGTTGGCTCCGGTGGACCGACTCTATGTGCCGTAGAGGGCTCCGGAGCGGTCGCGAGGGGGTGGTTTGCTGACGGAGCAGTGGACTAGTCAGGGCGGTGGGGTTAACCCCCTACCGGCGCATCCGGGTGCCACCAGCGGCGGCAGGCCCGGGATCTGTCAGGCTGGGTGTGCTCCCACCGTGTGAGCGTTTCGCCCGGGAGCGACCGCAACCGAGAGGACCTGCCTGTCGTGCTGGAAGTCGTGGCCGTCTGCGATGCGGTCCTCTACAGCTCGTGGCTGCTGCCCGTGCTCGTGATCCTCATCGCGATCGACGGACCGTTCCCGGTGCTTCCCAGCGAGACCCTCCTGATGACCGCGGCCGCCCTCGCGTTCGGGCGCCACGACGTGCTGGCCGTGGTTGCCCTGTTCGTGGTCGCGCTGGTCGGCTCGGTCGCGGGTGACCTCCTGGTGTTCGGCCTGGGCCGCTCCTCGCACCGGGTGCTGGCCCGCGCCGTCGAGGTGGAGGGCGGGCTCTCCTCGTGGGTGCGCCGTCGCCTGCTGCAGCGTCCCGCGGTGGTGCTGGTGGGGGCGCGGTTCATGCCGGGCGGACGCCTGCTGAGCACTGCGGCGGCCGGCCGCTTCGGGCTGGACGTGCCCCGCTTCCTGCTGGGCTCGGTTGCCAGCTCGGCCGCCTGGAGCGTCTACATGCTGCTGATCGGGCTGCTCCTCGGACCGATCACGGGAGGCAGCCCGCTGCTCAGCCTGGCCGCGGGAGTGGTGATGGCCGTGCTGACGGCCGGGGTGTTCGCCCTGGTGCAGCGCGTGAGGGCGATGCGAGCCGCCGCGGCCGCGCCGTCCGGCGTCGGACCTGCATTGGAGATGGTGGCTCCGCACTGATCGACGCCATACTTCGGCGCGTGGGCACACAGCGCTGGATGGCCGAGGTCGGCGAGGACAACGCGCGGTGGCTCGCCACCGAGAGTCGCACGGCGCTCCTCGCCTCCGAGTACCGGCCCCGGGCCGTCGGCGGGGGCTGCATCGAGTTCTCCGCCCTTGCCCTGGGCGCCTCCCGGGAGCTCGGTGAGGAAGAGGACGGCTACATCACCGACGACGGCGAGGGTCTGCGCGTCTGGATCGGTGACGACGCGTTCGAGCTGGAGCTCGTCGAGAACTGAGAGCGGCAGGCTCAACTGAGAGCACTGCTCTTGACGGAGCTGGGTCGGAGTGATTCACTTCTCCCGAACGAGAGCACCGCTCTCGAATTGGACGAGGAGAGAGTTCCCATGACGGACGCCCGCTACATCCGCGCCAGCCGCGGTACCGAGATCTTCAACGCCATCGTCACCGGGCTCACGCGCCTCGGCGTCAGCATCTACGGATCCCGCGTGCTGGCCGTGCGCGGCCGCAAGAGTGGGGAGTGGCGGACCGTCCCGGTCAACCTGCTCACGTACAACGGGGAGCGCTACCTGGTGGCCCCGCGCGGACACACCCAGTGGGTGCGCAACATGCGTGCCGCCGGGGGTGGCGAGCTGCGGGTCGGGCGGAAGGTCGAGGTCTTCACCGCCGAGGAGCTGCCCGACGACGTCAAGCCCGAAATCCTGCGGGAGTACCTGCGTCGCTGGAAGTTCGAGGTCGGAGTGTTCTTCGACGGGGTCGATGCCTCGGCGAGCGACGAGAAGCTGCGGTCCATCGCGCCGGGATATCCCGTGTTCAGGCTGAGCTGAGTGTCGGGAAGGTCAACCGGTGCCGGCGGAGGCTCCCCATTGTCCGCCGGCCCCGGTCACTCATCTCAACGCACGAACATTCGTCGGGTTTCGGTCGTTCTGCACTCTCCGTCGAGTGGGGGAATACGGCCTGTGATCGGCTTGACGCCCGGTGGGAGGCCCTGAGCGGCCGACGGCGATCTGGCAACGGTGAGTGGGCGCGTCGCCGCGGGGAGTGCGCGCGCCACATTGCGCGCGCCGTCGCTGTGGCGTTTCCACCCATGGCCGACGGGCCCCGTGCTTCGTAGCGTCCTCGCAGCCCCGCGTGTGCTCGAGGAGGAGTCATGCTCCAGCGTTCCGGTCGTTCCCCAGCGGCCTTGCTCATCGCCGTCCTGGCCGTGGTCCTCACCGCCTGCGGCGCGCCCGGATCCGGCGGTCAGGACTCCGGCGGCGACAGCGCCACGGCGCCGTTCCGGGTCGGGTTGGTGCACTCCACCACCGGCCCCCTCGCCAGCTACGGCGAGCAGTACGCAGCCGGGTTCACGGCAGGTCTGGACTACGCGACCGGTGGCACGGGGCAGGTCAACGGGCGCAAGGTCGAGGTCACCGAGGCCGACGACGCGGGCGACCCCGCCAAGGCCGTCGCCGCCGCCACCGATCTCATCGGCCAGGGCTACAAGGTGATCGCGGGCTCGACGGCATCGGGGGTGGCGCTGCAGGTGGCGCCGCTGGCCGACGAGAACCAGGTGTTGTTCATCTCCGGTCCCGCTGCGACCGACGCCGTCACCGGGGCGAACGAGTACACGTTCCGCTCGGGCAGGCAGACCTACCAGGACGTGCTGACGGCGGGCACGATCGTCGGAGACCCGGCGGGGCGGTCGGTGATCGTCTTCGCTCAGGACAGCGCGTTCGGCCAGGCCAACGCCCAGGCGGTGACCGCGGTGCTCGGGGCGAAGGGCGCGCGGGTCACCCCCGTGCTGGTGCCTGCCGGTGCCACCGACCTCACGCCGTTCGCCCGGCAGGCCGTGGACGCTGCGCCGGATCTGCTCTTCGTGGCCTGGGCGGGCGCCAACGCCACGCAGATGTGGCAGTCGCTGCAGCAGCAGGGCGCCTTCGAGGCGTCGACCGTGGTGACCGGGCTCGACATCAAGGCCACCTACCCGATCTTCGGGCCGGCCGCCGACAAGATCCACTTCCTCTCGCACTTCTTCCCCGGTGCCACCGACAACGAGGCATACAAGGCGCTGGAGGCAGGTCTGGCCAAGCAGGGCAAGGAGGTCGACCTGTTCACCAACGACGGCTTCGTGGCGGCTCAGATGGTGGTGCACGCCCTGCAGGAGGGCGGCGACGACCCGGCGGTGATGGCCAAGTCGCTCGAGGGCTGGACGTTCCTCGGCCCGAAGGGCGAGTCGACGATCCGCTCGGCGGACCACGCGGTGCTGCAGCCGATGTTCACCGCCCGGCTCACGCCCACGGCGGACGGTGGCTTCGCCCCGCAGCTCGTCGACACGCTCCCCGCGGACGCGGTGGCGCCGCCCGTCGTGCCCGCGAAGTGAGCTCGCTGAGCGCCACCGCGACGGCGGCACCGGTGCTCGCCGCCCGCGGCCTCGGGTGGGTCGTGGGCGGTGCCGTGATCCTCGCGGACGTGGACCTCGACGTCCGCGACGGCGAGCTGCTCGCGATCATCGGCCCGAACGGCGCGGGCAAGTCCACCCTGCTGCACCTGCTCTCAGGCGTGCGGCGGCCGACGAGCGGCACCGTCGAGCTGGGCGGGCGGGACGTGACCCGCGCGTCCGCTGCCGCCCGCGCCCGCCACGGGCTGGGCCGGACGTTCCAGACCTCCAGCCTCTTCGGTGGACTGACGGCCCGGGAGAACGTCCGCCTCGCCGTGCAGAGCCGCCGTGCGGGCCCGCTGTCCGTGCTGCGTGGTGCGCAGGGACGTGCCGAGCTCGCCGAGTCCGACGCGCTGCTCGAACAGGTCCGGATGACCCACCGCGCAGAGGCGACCGCGGGCGAGCTCTCCCACGGCGACAAACGCAAGCTCGAGATCGCCATCGCTCTCGCCCGGCGGCCGTCCGTGCTGCTGCTCGACGAGCCGATGGCCGGGGTGTCGGTGGAGGACGTGCCGCCGCTGGTGGAGCTGATCGGCGGGCTGCGCGCAGGCGGAGTCAGCGTGGCGATGGTCGAGCACCACATGGACGTCGTGCTCGGGCTGGCCGACCGGGTGGCGGTGCTGCACCACGGGAGCCTGCTCGCCGTGGGCTCGCCCGCCGAGGTGACGGCCGACGCGACCGTGCAACAGGCGTACCTGGGGGAGGAGCTGTGAGCGCTGCGCAGCAGTCCGCTCGCGGGGGCGAGTCGGCAGCCGAGCTACCCGGGCCGGTGCTCGCGCTGGACGACGTCCACGTGCGCATCGGTGGCTCGCACATCCTGCAGGGAGTCTCGTTGTCGGTCGCTCCGTCCGGGGTGACCGCGCTGCTCGGACGCAACGGCGTCGGGAAGACGACCACCCTGCGTGCCGTCGTCGGGCTCGTCCCGCGCACCGGTTCGATCCGGCTCGCGGGCGACGAGATCGGCCGCGGGCGCACACCGTGGGTGGTACGCCAGGGCGTCGGCTACGTACCCGAGGACCGCGAGGTGTTCGCGACGCTCACCGTGGCCGAGAACCTGCGGCTGGCCTGCCCCGACCCCGAACCGGAACGCGCGGCGCTGGTGCACGAGCTGTTCCCGGAGCTGTCAGAGCGCAGCCGGCAGCGCGCCGGGACCCTGTCCGGCGGGCAGCAACAGATGGTGGCGCTCGCGCGGGCGTTGCTCCCGCCGAGCAGGCTCCTGCTGATCGACGAGCCGACGAAGGGCCTCGCCCCCCGGCTCGTCACCGAGGTTGCGGCCGCGCTGGAACGGGTGGCGCAGGTGACGCCGGTGCTGCTGGTGGAGCAGAACCTCCCGGTGGTGCGCCGGCTCGCGGAGGACGTCGTGGTGCTCGACGCCGGCCGCGTCGTGCACACGGGACGGGCCGACGAGCTGCTCGCCGACGCCGGGCGCACCCGTGAGCTGCTCGGGGTGGGGAGCCGGTCGTGAGCGAGCTTACGAGCGAACGAAGCGAGGGCCTGCGGTGAGTACGTTCGTGTTGCTGCTGGCCACGGGCCTCGGGCTCGGGGCGCTGTACTTCCTCGTCGCCTCGGGTCTGAGCCTGATCTACGGACTGATGGGCGTGCTGAACTTCGCCCACGGTGCGTTCCTCGCCGCCGGTGCCTACGCCGCCTGGTGGGCCGCCTCGGGTGGACTGCCCGGGGCGAGCGGGAACGGCTGGGGCTTCGTGCTGGCCACCGTGTTCGGCGTGGCGGTCGGAGCCGTGGTGGGAGCCGGAGTGGAGCTGCTGCTGATCCGCCCGCTCTACCGCCGCCACATCGAGCAGGTGCTGGTCACCGTCGGGCTCGGGCTGGTGGGCGTGGCGCTGCTGCGTGGCGTGTGGGGTGCCGACCCGCTGCCGTTCCCCCGGCCCGCGATCGCGTCGGGCGTCACGACGATCGGTGGCGCCGCGATCCCCAACGACCGCTTCGTGCTGCTCGTCGCCGCGATCGCCGTGCTGCTCGGACTGCTGGCGCTGCTCCGGTTCACGCGGATCGGGTTGATCATCAGGGCCGGGGTGGAGAACCGGGCGATGGTCGAGGCGTTGGGCATCGACGTGCGCCGCACGTTCACGCTGGTCTTCGCCATCGGCGGTGCGGTCGCGGCGCTCGGCGGCGTGCTCGGGTCGGTGTACCTGGGCAGCGTCTCGCCGGGTCAGGGCACGTCGTTGCTGATCTTCGCGTTCATCGTCGTCGTGATCGGCGGCCTCGGCTCGCTGACCGGATCCGCGGTGGCCGCCGTCGTCGTCGGGCTGGTGCAACAGCTCGCCAACTACTACACGGCTTCGGGGGTGGGCGACCTGTCGGTCGTGCTGCTGCTCGCGCTGGTGCTGCTCGTGCGCCCCGGCGGTCTGACGGGGAGGGCAGCAGCGTGAGTGATCGTGCGAGCGCGGGCGCGACGGGCCTCGTGGAGCAGGTGCGGCAGCGCGCGACGGCGGGCGAGGCCCCGCGGCGGCGGGCCGGGTGGCGCTCCGCCGTGGCGCCGGTGGTCGTCCTCGTGGTGCTCGCCGCCCTGCCGTACGTCTCGGTGCCGCTGCCCGGCGTGCTGCCGGGGCTGGTGAACAGCCCGGGTTCGATGCAGCTGCTGGCGCTCTGCCTGGTCTTCGGCGGTGTCGCGCTGTCCTACGACCTGCTCTTCGGACGTACGGGGCTGCTGTCGTTCGGCCACGCCCTGTTCGTCGCCGCCGGCTCCTACACGGCCGCCCTGGCGCTGGCCCGTCCCGGCGTCGGGCTGGGCGCGGCCGTCGGGATCGCGGTGGTGGTGGGCGTGGTGCTGCCGCTGGTGGTCGGCGCGGTCGCGCTGCGCGTCACCGGCATCGCGTTCGCGATGGTGACACTGGCGTTCGCGCAGGCCGGATCGATCCTCGTGCTGCGCAACCCCGGCGGCCTCACCGGCGGTGAGGAGGGCCTGCCGCTCAACCGTGACGGGCTGCCGGATCTGCTGGTCGGCGTGGTCAACGCCCCGTACCGGTACTGGCTGGCGCTCGCGTACCTCGCGATCTGCTGGGCCGTGGTCGCGTGGCTGGTCCGCTCGCGCGCCGGTCACGTCTGGGCGGCCGTTCGGGAGAACCCCGAGCGCGTCGCGGTGCTGGGCCTGTCGGTGTACCGGTCGCAACTGCTCGCCGTGCTGGTGGGAGGGCTGCTCGGCACGCTCGGCGGAGTGGCCCACCTGCTGGTGGTGGGCGGCGCCACCCCCTCGCTCACCACCAGCGAGCTGACGCTCGGGCTGCTGGTGATGGTGGTGCTGGGCGGTGCCGGCAGCAGGTGGGGCGCTGTGGTCGGCGGGGTGCTCTACACCTACCTCGACAACCGTCTGCTGGAGCTCGCCGGTTCCGACACGGTGGCCGGGCTGCCGGCCGTGCTGCGCGTGCCGCTCTCGGAGCCGACGTTCGTGCTGGGCGCTCTGTTCGTCGCGGTGGTGTTCTTCGCCCCCGGCGGCCTGGTCGGCCTGGTGCGCCGTCGGCGGGCGCCGGCTGCGTGACGAACGACCGGAAACATATATTACGCAGGGCAATTGGCGCTCGGAACGCGGTTCTCCGGCGTGACGTCTGGCATGGGTGACGCAGTCTTTTCGAAACCGTGGCTACTTTCGACGGCGGTACGCGAAGTCGCACTCATACCTGTCGCGGATGGGACATGTTGAATCCAGTAATCGGCGATAACGCCCGGAACGATGTCGAGTTCGCGGTGGACATCTGATGGGTGTCGAGCTGCCACAGGGGGCCAAGGATCTGCTGGACGGACGAACCTACGTCGTGCTCACCACGATCCGTTCGGATGGCGGCCCCCAGTCGGTGGTGACGTGGGCGTCGCGGGACGGCAACGACGTGCTGATCACGACCCGGCGGGGAGTGGCCAAGGAGGTCAACATCAACCGGGACCCGAGGGTCTCGGTCTGCTTCTTCGACCCGGGCCGCCCGGGCGAGGCCTACACGGTCTACGGCTCTGCGACGCTGTCCGAGGAGGGAGCGGACGACCTGGTGGCCGAGCACTCCGGGAAGTATGTGCCCACCAGGCCCGACCCGGTGACGTACCTCCGCCGCAAGGGCGACGACTTCACCTCTCCCAACGTCGTCATCCGCGTGACGCCGGAGAAGGTACGCGAGCACCACTGAAGCGCCGGCACGGCCGGCTGATCGCCGACCGCCGGACGATCGGTCTGGTGCGGCGACGATGATCGCCGCGAGATCGGGGTTTCGGCCCTCCGGAGGGCCGAAACCCCGATCTCACCGCGATCTATCGGTGATGCGCACCGTCGGCGCCAGGAAGTAGACGGTGATGGTGAGCAGGCCCACGCAGGCGAGGGCCGATCGGTACCCGATCGTCTCGGCGAGCGGGCCGACGAGGACCGGGCCGATGAGGAAGCCGATGTAGCCACACGTCGCTACAGCGGCGATCGCCTGCCCCGGGTTCTCGGGCTGCCGCTGAGCCGCGCTGCTCCAGGCGAGGGGAACGATCGCTGCGACGCCGAGCCCGATCACGACGAACCCGAGAATGCCGAACGCCGGCACGGGCGCGGCCGCGACCAGCGCAAATCCTGCCACGGTGATCACCGCTGCGACCCGCATGGCGGTCACGACGCCGATCCGGCCGGTCAACCGGTCGGCCGTGAGCCGGACCACGATCATCGCGATGGAGAAGGCGACGTAGCCCAGCGACCCGACGGCTTCGGATGCGCCGCTGACGCTCGTCAGGAAGACCGCGCCCCAGTCGTTGACCGTGCCTTCGGCGATGAACCCCGCGAACGCGACCGCCCCCATCGGGATCACGGCCTTGCTCGGCAACGAGAAGGCCGACTGGCCTTGCCCTTGATCGGGTCCACCGAGGAAACACCGGGTTGTCGCCCACAGCGCGATCAGGAGCAGGACGGCGGCCGCAGCGGGAAAGTGCACGCCGATGGGGATCTGCAGGGCGGCCGAGAGGCCGGCGATGCCCGATCCGGCGAGCCCGCCGACGCTCCAGAACGCGTGGAACCCGGCGAAGATCGGCCGCCCGTAGACCTGCTCGACGCGAGCCGCGTGCGCGTTCATGGAGACGTCGATCAGGCTGTTGCCCGTTCCGAGAACGACGAGTGCCGGAACGAGAACGGCGAGGTTCGGCGCGAACGCGACGAGCGGGAGACCGGCACAGAGGATCAATGCTCCGGCGATCGCACCCTTCCGGCTGCCGATCGCGGTGATCAGCGGCCCGGCCGCCATCAGCGCGGCGACCGAACTGGCAGCCAGACCGAACAAGCCGACGGCGAGCTCGCCGGCCCCGAGCCCCAGGTTCTCCTGCACCGCAGGCACCCGCGCCGCCCAGGTGGCGAACGCGGCACCACAGACGGTGAAGACGACCGAGACGCCGACACGTGCGCGCCGGAGGACTTTCGGCGAGCCGGACGCGCATTGGTTCATGATCGGGAGCGAACCAAAGCGCGTTGATCTTGTGGACGGCGCGGTCAGCTTCCGCGGAGCTTGCGCAGCCGCAGCGCCAGTTGGATCTCCAACGCCCGGTCCGGGCACTGCCAGTCCTCGCCGAGCAGCGAGGCCACCCGCTCCAGCCGCTGGGCCACCGTGTTGACGTGGACGTGCAGCAGGCCCGCCGCACGCCGTGGGCTGCTGCCCACCGCGAAGTACGCCTCCAGCGTGCCGAGCAGGTCGCTGCCGCGCCTGTCGTCGTACGTCGCGACCGCGCCGAGCACCCGGTCCAGGTAGCGGTCCACGTCCGCAGGCGCGCTCGTCACCAGTCCCGCGAACCCGAGGTCGCGCGCCGATCCGGCCCGGATCCCGATCGCCGCGAGCGCGTCGGTCACGCGGCGGGCCTCGACGTGTGTGTCGTGCAGACCCGCCGCGGGCACGACCGGGCCCGTCGCGCCCACCGTCAGCTTCGCGTCGTCGGTTCCCAGCCGGCGCGCCAGTACGGCAGCGACGGCCGAGGGGTCCTGCCCCGGCACGACGGCCACGACCTCCCCGTGGTGGTCCCCGGCCAGCCCGCGGCCGTCCCCGGCGGTGGCCGCGGCCAGGTGCACGCCCAGGCGCGCGCCCCGGCACACCGCCAGGATGTGCGGAGTGTGCAGGCGCAGGCCCAGCAGCCTGCCGCGCTCGACGAGGGTGGCGTCGACCGTGCCGTCGGGCCGGGCGAGCAGGTCGGCGAGCAGGTCGGTGCGTACCCGCTGGTCGGACTCGGCCGCGCGGAGCCGGAAGAGCAGCACGAGCGCGGTCACCATCGCTGCCCGCTCGACCGTGCGGCCCTGCCCGCTGTCCAGCGGCGGGCAGCCACCGAGGACGAGGGTGCCCAGCCGCTGCCCTGCAGCGCTCACCACCGCCGCCGACAACCCGTCGGCCTCCGCGAGCCTGCCCGACGCGGCCGAGCGGCGCACCGCCTCCGCTGTGGCCAACGGGTCGTGGTCGGGGCCCGCGTCGGGCGCGGGACCGTACGACGCGATCCGCTGGTCGTCGACGTCGAGTACCGCGACCCAGCATCCGAGGATCTCGCCGAGGGCCGCGGCGATGTCGTCGACTCCGCCCCCGGACAGCACGACTCCGGCGAACCGGTCGTGCGCCGCCGCGGCCTGCTCGATGCCGGCGTGCGCGCTCGACAACGCGGCGAGCGCCTGGGCGGTCTCGGCGGCACGCCGCGACTGCACCAGCGAGACGGCGGCGAGCGCGGACAGCGAGCCGAGCAGCGCCACCTCGCTGCGGGCGAACGGCCGGCGGGTGCGGTTGGCGGCGAACAGCACACCGACGAACTCGCCGTCGACGACGAGGGGAGTGCCGCAGATCGCGACCAGGCCCTCCTCGTCGACGGCGGCGTCGATCTCTGTGGTGTGCGCGTAGCGGTCGTCGCCGGGATAGTCCGCCGTCCAGTACGGCCGTCGCGTCTGCGCCACCAGGCCGCCGAGCCCGGCGCCCTGCGGCAGCCGCAGGGCCTGGAACCGCGCCGACACCGACCCTGCGGTCGCCCGCATGAACGTGTCGCCGCGCTCGGCATCGGCCAGTGTCAGGTAGGCGACATCCGTGCCGAGCAGGCTGCGGGCCCGCCGCACGATCGCGTCGAGCACCCCGCCGGGATCGGGCCGCGAGGCGAGGTCCCGCGCGATGTCGACGAGGGCCGACAGCTCCGCCTCGCGCCTGCGGTGAGCATCGATGCCGCTGCGCACCCGCAACGCGAGCTCGCGGGCGACCGCCCCGCTCTGGGGGTCGGCCTCCGCGAGCACGCGCGCCTGCTCGTCGATCCGTTCCGCCGGAGCGTCCTGCGCGAGCAGGCGCAGCAGCTCCAGAGCGGTGCGGGACACGGCGGCGATCATGCCACCGCCGTGATCGGTGTTCAGCGGGCCGCGCTACGGGAGAGCGCGGGGTCCGCCGCGAGGTCACGGGTGCGGGTCTCGCCGTAGGTGGCGACCGCGAGGATCGTCACCAACGCGCTGAGCGCCACGTACACCGCGACCGCGTAGCCGCTGTCGAACTCGGTGTACAGGGCCACCGCGATCACCGGGGCGAGCCCGCCCGCCACCACGGATGCGAGCTGGTATCCGATGGAGACGCCCGAGTAGCGCACCTTCGTGCCGAACAGCTCGGACAGGAACGCGGCCTGCGGGCCGTACATGGCGCCGTGGAAGACGAGCCCTCCGACGACGGCGAGCGTGGTGAGCCAGAAGTTCTCGGTGTCGATGAGCGCGATGAAGGCGAACGCCCAGACGCCGACGCCCCCGGCCCCGATCAGGTACACCGGCTTGCGCCCGATGCGATCGGACAGCGCGCCCCACAGCGGGATCGTCACCAGGTGCACGGCCGCGCCGATCAGCACGGCCCCGAGCACGAACGAGCTTGAGAGCCCGAGCCGCTGCGTCGCGTATGTCGTGATGACGATGGTGAAGATGTAGTAGGAGACGTTCTCGGCGAACCGGGCGCCCATCGCGGTGAACACCTCCCGCGGGTAGCGGCGGAACACGTCGATGATCGGCATCGTCTCCTTCTCGCCGGCCGCGGCCGCAGCGGCCGCGCGAGCCTGCGCGTCCTTGAACACGGGCGACTCCTCCACGGACAGCCGCACGTAGAGGCCGATCAGCACCAGCACCGCGGAGAGCAGGAACGGGATCCGCCAGCCCCACGAGAGGAAGTCGTCGGAGGGTTGGAGTGCCGAGAGCAGGAACAGCAGACCGTTGGCGAGGAGCTGGCCGAAGGGCACCCCGGCCTGCGGCCAGCTCGCCCAGTAGCCGCGCCGCGCCGGATCTCCGTGCTCGGAGACGATCAGTACCGCCCCGCCCCACTCACCGCCGAGCGCGAAGCCTTGTACGAGTCGCAGGATCACCAGGAGCAGGGGCGCCGCCACCCCGATCGTGGCGTAGCCAGGGAGCAGGCCGATCGCGAAGGTCGCGATGCCCATCAGCACCAGGCTGACCACGAGCAGTGTCTTGCGGCCGATCTTGTCGCCGAAGTGGCCGAACACCAGACCGCCGACCGGTCGCGCGATGAACCCGATGGCGAACGTGCCCAACGCGAGCAGCGTGCCGGCGGCCGGGTCGCTCGACGGGAAGAAGACCGCCGGAAAGACGACGGCCGCCGCCACCCCGTAGAGGAAGAAGTCGTACCACTCGACGGTGGTGCCGGCCATGCTGGCCGCCACCACCCTGATGATGTTGGATGAGGATTGTTGCTGGTCGACCACGTTGTCTACCCCGTTTCCTCTACTAGTGAGCTGTCCAGCCGCCGTCCATGGTCAGCGACGATCCGGAGATGGACGGTGACGCCGGTCCGTAGAGCACAGCGGCGAGTTCGGCCACCTCGTCGGGTTCGACGAGCCGTTTCACCGCCACCGGGCCGAGCATCACCTGTTCGATCACGGCGTCCTCGTCGATGCCGTGCGTGCGCGCCTGGTCCGCGATCTGTCGCTCCACGAGCGGCGTGCGGACGTAGGCGGGGTTGATGCAGTTGCTGGTGACCCCGTGCGCCGCGCCCTCCAGTGCGATCACCTTCGACAGCCCTTCCAGGCCGTGCTTCGCGCTGATGTAGGCGGCCTTGAATGGGCTCGCGCGCAGGCCGTGCACGCTGGAGATGTTGATGACCCGGCCCCAGCCGCGGTCGTACATGTGGGGCAGCGTGCGCCGGGCGAGCCGGAACGGAGCCTCCAGCATCACGCGCAGGATCAGCGAGAACCGCTCGGGGTCGAACTCGTGAACGGGCGCGACGTGCTGCAGGCCGGCGTTGTTGACCAGTACGTCGACGGCGGCGGGTAGCGCGTCGACTGCGCCGAGGTCGCCGAGGTCGCAGGGCAGTGGCTCGACCTGGGGCACGGTGTCGGCGAGCGCCTTGAGGCCCGCCTCGTCACGGTCGACCGCGAGCACCGAGGCACCGTCGTCCGCCAGCCGTCGCACGATCGCGGCGCCGATTCCCGACGCCGCACCGGTGACCAGCGCGGTGCGCCCGGCCAGCAGCGGTGTGGATGAGGTCATGCCGGAAAACGCTACGGCGGCGGCGGCGGATTTACGCGGTGCCGGGACACCAGGGATGGGCGGATGGATGTGTCGGGCGCCCACATACCGGCGCCCGACCTCCGGAGGCGCTTCTCAGATGTGCCGAAAGCCCGGGTGCACGCCCGGGGTGAGGCCCTGGTCCTCTGCCACACGGAGGAGCAGGGCGCGCAGTCGCGCCTGATCGTCGGTGTCCAGGCTTCGCAGTATCGCCTCGTCGTGCTCACGGCCGACGGTGCTGATCCGATCCATGATCGCCTCGCCGTCCTCGGTGAGGTACAGGGCGTGCAGGCGCCGGTCGCCCGGGTTGCGGCGGCGCTCGACCAGCCCGCGGTCGGCGACCGAGTCGACCAGTCCGACCAGCCGGCTCGGCGGCGTGCCCAGCAGTTGCGCCATGGTCTGCTGGCTCTGCCCGGGATCGGCGGCGATCGCCCGGAGCAGGCCTGTCTGTGCGGGCGTCAGATCAAGTGCTGCGATCCGCTCGGTGAAACGGGCCGCGGCGTGCGCGCCGAGCGCTGCGAGCAGGAACGCGGCCCCTGGCGGGTCCTCGAGGCGGGGGACGGACGCAACCACGCCGAAGACCGTACCAGTTGACAAATCGTTTACGTCGCAGAACGATTCACGCTGCCAACGATGCTAGGGAGGGGACGAGATGAGTGACAGAACGTTTCGGTTCGGAGCCGTGGCGACGCCGACCGGCACCCCCGACGAGTGGATCGCCACCGCCCGCCGGGTCGAGGAGCTCGGCTACTCGTCCCTCCTGATGCCCGACGGCCTGCAGCTGCTCGCGCCGTTCTCCTCGCTGGCCGTGGCGGCACACGCGACCAAGGCCCTTCGCGTCGGCACGTTCGTGCTGGCGAGCCCGCTGCGTCCGCCGCTGGGTGCTGCATGGGAAGGACACTCGCTCGCGGTCCTCAGTGGCGGTCGCTTCGAGTTCGGCATCGGCACCGGACGCCCGGCCGTGCGGGAGTTCGCGGAGCGCATCGGCCTCCCGTTCGGCACGGCCGCGCAGCGGCTCCAGCAGGTGGGCGAGAGCATCGACCACCTGCGCGAGCTCGACGGCTCGGAGCGGCACACTCCGGTGCTGGTCGCCGCGGGCGGTCCCAAGGCGATCGCGCTCGCCGCGGAGAAGGCCGACATCGTCACGCTCGCCGCCGCGCCGCTCGCGACCCGGGACGAGATGGCGGGCATGGTGCGCACGCTGAACGATGCGGCGGGTGCACGGGCCGACGACATCGAGCGCGCGATGAACCTGTTCGTCGTGGGCACCGAGGTGCCGCCGTGGATCCAGGGGTTCATCGGGTTGGACGCCGCCACCTTGATCGCGCACGACTCACTCGTGATGCTCCGGGGCAGCACCGCCGAGATGGCCGACGAGCTGCGGCGCCGGCGCGACACCTTCGGCGTGTCCTACATCAGCGTCAACAGCGCCTTCCTCGAGCAGCTCGCGCCGGTGGTGGAGCAACTCGCCGGCACGTGACGGGCGGCTGTCAGCTGCCGGCTGCCCGAAGCCAGCCGAGCACCTGCTCCGCGTGCTCCCCTGGCGGGAACACCGGATAGAAGACGTGCTCGATCGTTCCGTCGCGCACGATCAGCGTGATGCGCTTGTAGAGCGTCATCCCGTCGGCCTCGAACGTCGGCAGGCGCAGGGCGTCGGCCACCCGGAGGTCCTCGTCGGAGATCATCGCGAACGGCAGCCGGAGCCGGTCGACGGCCTCGCGCTGGTAGTCGGTGTCCTGGCTGGAGAGGCCGTAGACGGCCTGGGCGCCCGCGGCCCTGAGGTCCTCGTAGTGGTCGCGGAACCCGCACGACTCGGGCGTGCAGCCGCGGGCCCCCGGGATCTCGTCCCACCCGGTCGGCAGGTCGGCGCCCGGCCTGCCGGTCATCGGATAGATGTAGAGAACCGTGCGACCGGCGCCGAGCGTGGCCAGGTCGAGCGTCTCGCCGCCGGTGGTGGGCAGCACCACGGCCGGCATCGGGGTGCCGGGCAGATGGTCGGCGGCTCCGTCGTCGACGGGGCGCGGCAGATCGTCCGGGAGGGTCTGCGGGTCGGTCACGGGTACTCCTGAGCGCTCGGGACGTTCGACGGGCCCGGCAACGGCTCTCTCGGGCTCGCCCCGACGGTAATCCTCAGGGGCACGGCTCGGGCGGCCGAAGACGCTCGTGCGGATGTGGTGCCGTGGCGCAGGGCAGCGCCGCGGCTACCCCCCGCACGCGCCGGGCCGATCAGTCCGATCCAGGCGGCACGGGCGGTGGGCAATGGTCCGTGCAGGCGCTTAGCCTCGGCCCGTGCAGGAGGAGAAGGCGCAGGGAACCCCCGAGGCGAATCCGCGGGAGGGCGGGGGCGAGAGCACCCTCACCGTCCTGGTCGCCACGGCCGTCAATGCCCTGATCGCGGTGCTGAAGTTCGTGGCCGGGCTGCTCACCGGCTCGGCGGCGATGCTCGCCGAGGCGGCGCACAGCGTCGCCGACACCAGCACCGAGCTACTCCTACTCACGGCGCTACGGCAGTCGACCCGGCGCCCGGACCGGCGCCACCCCTTCGGCTACGGGAAGGCCCGCTTCTTCTGGGCGCTGATCGCCGCCGTGTGCATCTTCGTCTCCGGTGCCGTGTTCGCGTTCATCGAGGGCATCCGGGCGATGCTGGGCAGCGACGCCGAGCAGACGCTGGCGTGGGTGGCCTACGCCGTGCTCGGCGGGTCGTTCGTGCTCGAGGGCATCTCGTGGCTGCAGGCGGCGCGCCAGGTACGCCAGGAGTCCGCGAGCGAGGGCGTCTCGTTCAGTACCTGGCTGCGCACCACCGACGACCCGACGGTGAAGAGCGTGTTCTTCGAGGACACCGCGGCGCTGATCGGCCTCCTGCTCGCCTTCGGCGGCGTGGCGCTGCACCAGGTCACCGGCTCGGGATTCTGGGACGGGCTGGCCTCCGTGCTCATCGGCTTGCTGCTCACCGGCGTGGCGTTCATCCTGGGACGGACGAACGCAGGGCTCCTCATCGGGCGCCAGGCGAACCAGCGCACCCTTTACGCGATGCGTGACGCGCTCGCCGCCCGGCCCGAGGTCGACCAGGTCGTCGACCTGCTCACGATGACCGTGGGCACCGACCAGGTGCTGCTCTGCGCGCGGCTGGACTTCGACGACCGGCTCGACGTGGCGTCGCTGGAGCGGGCGTGCGTCGAGATCGACGCCGACCTGCACGCCCGCTTCCCGGACCTGGAGGACGTCTTCCTCGAGCCCGTGCCACGTGCCGACCCGACGATGCGCCGGCGCGTGCTCGACCGTTACGGCGGGGCGGGAGCGCAGCGCTTGCGGGACGGGCTGAATGCCGCGGACTGAGGGTGCGGGCGGGCCGGGCCGGGAGCGGCGCCGTAAATGGTCCAGGAATCGTTGAATCAGTTTCAGGATTCGTGGCCTTCTCGTTTACCCGATGGGTCTCTCTCGGCCCGCCCGCGGTGGGGCTCGGAATGGGGGCTGGCCCCCATTCGGGTCGGGGGGTGCACCGGCCGGATCCTTCCTCTGTGGCGGCGAACACTTGGCACCACGTCAACGCCAGGAGGCCACCGTGACCGCTCCACCCGCATCCACCAGCCACGATGTCACCGCCGTTCCTCGCGCGGTCCGGCTCTCGGTCGTGATCTGGCTCGCCGCCATCGCCATGGGAGCGGCCGAGGCGCTCGTCTGGCTCCTGCTTCCGGGACCACCCGCGCCTACCGAACTCGCGGTCCGTTTCGCGATCTACACGGCCTTGGTCGTGCTCGTCCTGTCGCTGCACACGGGCCGCAACGCCGTCCGCTGGGCGGTGGCCGTTCTGCTCGGCGGGGTCGGCACGCTCTCGCTCGTCGTCGAACCGGTGGACTGGCTGCTGGCAGGCGGGTCACCCGCGGCGTTCCTCGCCACGGCCGACGGCCCGAGCCTGTTGATCACCGCACTACGGACGCTGCACATCGCGGCGGTGGCCGTGGCCCTGACGCTGCTGTTCCGCCCGAGCGCGACGCGCTATTTCCGGCGCCGCTGAGCGGCGCATCCGCGTCCGGAAACGCACGAACGGCGCTCTCGCCCGATAGTTCGGGCAAGAGCGCCGTTCGTGCATTGATGGGTCAGGCGATCGGACGGTCTGTCGGCGCGATCGGGCGGGGGAGGACGTTCCGGTTCGTGAGGTACGCGTCGACCCCGGCCGCAGCGGCCCGGCCCTCCGCGATCGCCCACACGATGAGTGACTGGCCGCGGCCCATGTCACCCGCCGAGAAGACGCCCTCCACGCTGGTCATGAAGTCGCTGTCGCGCGCGACGTTGCCACGCTCGTCGAGCTCGACCCCCAGGTCGGAGAGCAGCTTGCCCTTCTCCGGCCCCACGAAGCCCATGGCCAGCAGCACGAGCTCGCACGGCAGCTCCCGCTCGGTGCCCGGGATCGGGACGAACCGCCCGGACTCGTCGCGGCTGACCTCGACCAGGCACAGCGCCCTGAGCCTGCCCTCGTCGTCGGCGAGGAACTCGGTGGTGTTCACCGAGTACAGCCGATCACCGCCCTCCTCATGAGCCGAGGAGACGCGGTAGACCATCGGGTAGGTCGGCCACGGCATGGAGTCGGTGCGGCGCTCCGGAGGTGTGGGCAGGATCTCCAGCTGCGTGACCGACAGCGCGCCCTGGCGGTGGGACGTGCCGAGGCAGTCGGCGCCGGTGTCGCCACCGCCGATGATCACGACGTTCTTGCCCGCCGCGGTGATCGGCGGTGCGTCGATGTCGCCCTGCTGCACGTGATTGGCCCACGGCAGGAACTCCATCGCCTGGTAGACGCCCTCGACCTCGCGTCCCGGCACCGGGATGTCACGCCACGCCGTGGCCCCGCCGGCGAGCACCACAGCGTCGAACTCCGACCGGAGCTCCTCCACCGTGACGTCCACACCGACGTCGACCGACGCCCGGAACTCGGTGCCCTCCGCGCGCATCTGGTCGAGCCGCCGGTCGAGCCGGTGCTTCTCCATCTTGAACTCGGGGATTCCGTAGCGCAGCAGCCCGCCGATGCGGTCGGCCCGCTCGAAGACCACGACGTCGTGCCCCACGCGGGAGAGCTGCTGCGCGGCGGCAAGCCCCGCGGGCCCGGAACCGACGACGGCCACCCGCCGTCCGGTCCGCGTCTCGGGAATCTGTGGGGTCACCCACCCCTCGCGCCAGGCGTGGTCGATGATCTGCAGCTCGATCTGCTTGATCGTGACCGCGTCGCTGTTGATCGCCAGCACGCAGGCGGTCTCGCACGGCGCCGGGCACAACGTGCCCGTGAACTCGGGGAAGTTGTTCGTGGCGTGCAGCCGCTCGACGGCCTCGCGCCAGTCACTGCGGTAGACGAGGTTGTTCCACTCCGGGATGAGGTTGCCCAGCGGACAGCCCTGGTGACAGAACGGGATGCCGCAGTCCATGCAGCGACTGGCCTGCCGCTCCAGGTGAACGTCGGGGAACTCCTCGTAGACCTCTCGCCAGTCCATCAGTCGCAGGTCCACCGGCCGGCGGTGCGGGGTCTCCCGGGGGACCTTGAGGAAGCCCTTCGGGTCAGCCATGTGCGGCCTCCATGATTGCTTCGTTCACGTCGCGACCGTCGCGCTCGGCCGCCTCGCGGGCCTGCAGCACCCGCTTGTAGTCCTTCGGCATGACCTTGCCGAAGCGCTCGACGGCGATGTCCCAGTCGGTGAGCAGCGCCCGGGCCACGGCCGAGTCGGTCTCCGCGTGGTGGCGCTCGACGGCGGTGCGCAGGAACGCACGGTCGTCGTCGCCGAGCGGGTCGAGGTCGACCATCTCCGGGTTGACCCGGTTGGCCAGGAAGTTGTCGCCCGCGGCCAGGTCGAGCACGTAGGCGACCCCGCCGGACATGCCTGCGGCGAAGTTGCGTCCGATCCTGCCCAGCACGACGACGTGGCCGCCGGTCATGTACTCGCAGCCGTGGTCGCCCACGCCCTCGACGACGGCCGTCGCGCCCGAGTTGCGCACGCAGAACCGCTCGCCGACGACGCCGCGGATGAACATCTCACCGGACGTGGCCCCGTAGCCGATGACGTTGCCGGCGATGATGTTCTCCTCGGCGGCGAACGGTGCCGCGGGGTCGGGCCGCAGCGTGAGCCGCCCGCCCGAGAGCCCCTTGCCGAAATAGTCGTTGGTGTCGCCGACCAGGCGCAGGGTGATGCCCTTCGGGACGAACGCGCCGAAGCTCTGCCCGGCCGAGCCGTTGAGCGTGACGTCGATCGTGTTGTCGGGCAGGCCCTCGCCGCCCCACCGCCGGGTGAGCTCGTAGCCGAGCATCGTGCCGACGGTGCGGTTGACGTTGCGCACGGGCAGGTCCAGGTGGACCTTGTCGCCCAGCGTCAGAGCGCCCTCGCACAGCTGGATCAGTGTGTTGTCCAGCGCCTTCTCGAGCCCGTGGTCCTGGTCCTGCGTGCGGTGGCGGGAGGCGTCGGCAGGCAGCTCCGGCGTGTAGAACACCGGTGACAGGTCGAGACCCTCGGTCTTCCAGTGCCGCACGGCCTCGTCGGTGTCGAGCACCTCCGCGTGCCCGACGGCCTCGGCGACCGACCGGAAGCCCAGCTCAGCCAGGTGCTCACGCACCTCCTGCGCGATGAAGCGCATGAAGTTGACCACGTACTCCGGGCGCCCGTCGAAGCGTTTGCGCAGCTCAGGGTTCTGCGTGGCGACGCCGACCGGGCAGGTGTCGAGGTGACAGACGCGCATCATGATGCAGCCCGACACCACCAGCGGCGCGGTGGCGAAGCCGTACTCCTCGGCACCGAGAAGCGCGGCGATGACGACGTCGCGGCCGGTCTTGAGCTGCCCGTCGGTCTGCACCACGATCCGGTCGCGCAGCCCGTTGGCCAGCAGCGTCTGCTGGGTCTCGGCGAGGCCGAGCTCCCAGGGGCCGCCCGCATGCTTGATCGATGACAGCGGCGAGGCCCCGGTGCCGCCGTCGTGCCCGGAGATGAGCACGACGTCGGAGTAGGCCTTGGCCACGCCCGCCGCGACCGTGCCGACGCCGACCTGGCTGACCAGCTTCACGTGGATGCGGGCCCGCGGGTTGGCGTTCTTCAGGTCGTGGATGAGCTGCTTGATGTCCTCGATCGAGTAGATGTCGTGGTGCGGGGGCGGTGAGATCAGCCCGACGCCGGGTGTGGAGTACCGCGTCTCCGCGATCCACGGGTAGACCTTGCCGCCGGGCAGCTGACCGCCCTCGCCGGGCTTGGCGCCCTGCGAGATCTTGATCTGGATGTCGTCGGCATTGACCAGGTACTCGCTGGTCACGCCGAACCGGCCGGACGCCACCTGCTTCACGGCGCTGCGTCTGCTGTCGCCGTTGGCATCGGGGGTGTACCGCTCGGGGTTCTCGCCGCCCTCCCCGGTGTTCGAGCGGCCGCCGAGACGGTTCATCGCGATCGCGAGCGTCTCGTGCATCTCCTGCGAGATGGACCCGTAGGAGATGGCCCCCGTGCCGAACCGCTTGACGATCTCCTCCACCGGCTCGACCTCGTCGATCGGCACCGGCGGACGCAACCCCTCCTTGAACCGGAAGAGCCCGCGCAGGGTCATGAGCCTGGCCGCCTGGTCGTCGACCTGGCGGGTGTAGTCCTTGAAGATCTCGTAGCGGCCCGACCTCGTGGAGTGCTGCAGCTTGAACACCGTCTGCGGGTTGAACAGGTGCAGCTCGCCCTCGCGGCGCCACTGGTACTCGCCGCCGGTCTCCAGCGACTTGTGCTGCCGGCGCACCCCGTCGGCGGGGAAGGCGCGGCGGTGGTGCTGGAGGACCTCATGGGCCAGCACCTCGAAGCCGACCCCACCCAGCCGCGACGTGGTGCCGCGGAAGCAGGCGTCGATGACCTCCTCGCCCAACCCGACGGCCTCGAAGATCTGCGCGCCGGTGTAGGACGCCACGGTGGAGACGCCCATCTTCGACATGGTCTTGCGCACGCCCTTGCCCAGCGCCTTGACCAGGTTCTTCGCCGCGGTCGGGGCGTCGACGCCGGGGATGTCGCCGCGCTCGGCGAGATCCTCGGCAGTGGCCATCGCCAGGTAGGGGTTGACCGCCGCCGCACCGTAGCCGAGCAGCAGCGCGATGTGGTGGACCTCGCGGGCATCGCCGGACTCGACGATCAGGCCCACCATCGTGCGGGTGCGCTCCCGGACGAGGTGGTGGTGGACCGCGCCCGTGAGCAGCAGCGACGGGATCGGTGCGTGCTCCGCGTCGACCCCTCGGCCCGACAGCACGATGAGCCGGGCGCCGCCCGCAATGGCCTCGGACACCTCGGCCCTGATCTCGTCGAGCCGTGTCCGCAGCCCCTTCCCGCCGTCCGCGGCGCGGAACAGACCCCGCACCGTGTACGACGCGAAGCCGGGGAACTCACCGTCGTCGTTGATGTGGATGATCTTGGCGAGGTCGTCGTTGCCGAGCACCGGGAACGGCAGCACCACGGTGCGGCAGCTGGCCGGGCTCGCCTCGAGGAGGTTCTGCTCCGGGCCGAGCAGCGACCGCAGCGAGGTGACGAGCTCTTCGCGGATCGCGTCCAACGGCGGATTCGTGACCTGCGCGAACAGCTGGGTGAAGTAGTCGTACAGCTGCCGCGGCCGCTCCGAGAACGGGGCGAGAGGAGCGTCGTTGCCCATCGATCCGATCGGCTCGGCGCCCGCGCTCGCCATCGGCTTCAGGAGGATGTTGAGCTCCTCCTCGGTGTAGCCGAACGACAGCTGGCGCAGCGTCAGTGCCGTGTGGGTGGGCATCTCCCGCTCGCGCGGGGGGAGCTCCTCGAGCGGGATCACCCCGGCGTGCAGCCAGTCGGCGTAGGGGTGCTCGGCCGACAGCGCGCCCTTGATCTCGGCGTCGTCGACGATGCGGCCCGCTTCGGTGTCGACGAGGAACATGCGGCCCGGCTCCAGCCGGCCCTTGCGCACCACGGCGGACGGCTCGACGTCGAGCACGCCGACCTCGGAGGCGAGCACGACCGTGCCGTCCTCGGTGACCCAGTAGCGGGCCGGTCGCAGCCCGTTGCGGTCGAGCACCGCACCGATCTGCGTGCCGTCGGTGAACACGACGAGCGCCGGCCCGTCCCACGGCTCCATGAGCGTGGAGTGGAACTCGTAGAAGGCCCGGCGGGCCGGGTCCATCTCCTCGTGGTTCTCCCACGCCTCCGGGATCATCATCAGCACCGCGTGCGGCAGGCTGCGCCCGCCGAGGTGCAGCAGCTCCAGCACCTCGTCGAACGTGGCCGAGTCGCTCGCGTCCGGAGTGACGATCGGGGAGAGGCGCTCGAGGTCGCCCGGGATGAGGTCGGATTTCAGCAGCGCCTCGCGCGCGGCCATCCAGTTGCGGTTGCCACGCAGCGTGTTGATCTCGCCGTTGTGCGCCACGTACCGGTACGGGTGCGCCAGCGGCCAAGCGGGGAACGTGTTGGTGGAGAACCGCGAGTGGACCACGGCCAGAGCGCTCGTGACACGCTCGTCGGACAGGTCCGGGTAGAACGCCTCGACCTGCGGCTCGGTGAGCATGCCCTTGTAGACGATGGTGCGCGGCGACAGGCTGGGGAAGTAGGTGCCCGTCTCGTGCGAGACCCGCTTGCGCAGGCAGAAGGAGCGCCGTTCCAGCGCGATCCCGGTGGGAGCATCCGGGAGGTCCTCGACGCCGGCGACGAACAGTTGGCGGAAACTCGGCATGGCGGCGCGGGCGCTGGGGCCGATATCGGCCGCATCCGGTTTGACGGGCAGGTCGCGCCAGCCGAGGACCCGGAGGTTCTCCTCGGCGGCCAGGCGCTCGATCTCCAGGACTGCGGCGTCGGCCTTCTCGGCGTTCGCCGGCAGGAAGGCGGTGCCCACTGCATAGGCGCCCGCCGGGGGGAGCTCGAAGTCGACGACGGCACGGAGGAACTCATCCGGTACCTGGAGAAGAATGCCCGCGCCGTCTCCGGTGTTTACTTCGGCGCCTCGGGCACCGCGATGCTCCATCCGCAGCAGCGCGGTGAGTGCTTTTCGGACGATGGCGTGGTCGCGGCGACCGGCGAGGTCGGCGACCATGGCGACGCCACAGGCGTCGTGCTCGAACTCGGGGGCGTAGAGCCCCTTCGAGGTACCCGCTGGGTTCTCAGCCATGAGTGCCTCCTGTCGTCTCGGTGCGCACCCCGACACTTCGCATCGGGACGACGTGGTGTAGGAACGTCAAAGTAACGGACCGGTTCGGTCCGACGCCTGTTGTGGCGGGGACCGGTTGCGGCGCAGTGCGGTGACCCCGGTTGTCCCCCGGAGCCGACCTGACGGCCGTACGCCATCGTGAGGCGTGGCCGGCTCTTGCGCGCGCGTGCGAGCGCACACGTCAGCGGGTGCGGGATCGCCGGAGATAATGTCGCATGTCAATACCGCTATTCGCCAGTAAGAGCAGTAGTGACCACGATGACCAACGCGACGTGCCTCGTTTCGGCCAGGTAGCAGGTATTGTGTACGGTTCGTTAACGAACGGTGGTCGCCCCAGCACGCTGAGATGAGGCGCCGGGCGATGAGGGGCCGGACGATGATGAATGCTCGGGCGGTCCTGGCCGACGTCTCCCGGCTCGGTCCGTTCTTCGCGGTCACCACCGGTTCCGCCGAGGTCCCCGACGCCTGCTGGCGCCCGATGCTCGACCTCCGCACCGATCCTGCCCCGCTGCGCGACCGGATCGCGCACGTGCGCGGTGTCCTCGGCGGTCCCGACGGGCAGGACGTGGACGACAGGGTCGCCGCATCCATCGCGTTCCAAGGCATCGCCGCGCTCGTGGTGTCGGCACCGTTCGCTGCCGCCGTCCTGCACGGGGTGCTGCCGCGGCTGACCCCGCGGGCCCTGCACTGGCGCGCGACGGAGAGCGGTCCGTGGCCGCTGTGGTGTCCCGAGCCCGACGCGGTTCCCGTGCCGGACGTCACGTCCGCAGCCGAGGCGCTCGCCACAGCATTGCTCGACGAGCATCTCGAACCGCTCGTCACCGCCGTGCGTGCTCAGGTGGCGGTGGCCGAGCGGGTGCTGTGGGGCAACGCCGCCTCGGCGGTGGCGAGCGCGAAGCGGCTCGTGGTGGCACAGCGCCCCGAGGCGGCCGATCGCGCCGCAGCGGTGGCACAGCGGCTCCTCGCCGCCGGACGGTTCGCCGGCACCGGAGATCTGCTCCCGCCCGTGGATCCCGACCGCCTCTGGTCGTTCCGGCGGCGCAGCTGCTGTCTGTACTACCGCGTGCCGGGCGGGGGCCTGTGCGGCGACTGCGTGCTGCAGGCCAGGGAACAACGCGCGTGACGATCCGGCGGGCTCAGTCGAGCAGAACCTCGGCCACCGTCACCCGCACCATGACGTCCAGCCCGGTGTAGGCGGCCACCTCGGCGGCCACCTCGCGCTGCACCGCCACGGCGAGGTCGCGGCAGTTGTGCCCGAGCCGCGTCACGATGGTGATCGACACCTCGGCGGACCGGCCGTGGACCGTGGCGCTCACGCCCTGCACCGGGGGCCGGGAGCGGTCCTGCCCGAGCACGGTGCCCGCGATCCCGATGAGCGCCTGGGCCAGGTCCGGGCGCAGCGCGACGACGCCGGGCACCAGCCGGGCCCGGTGGGCCGCCACCCGGGCGACGACGGCGTCACCGACGTGCAGACGTACCGGTGGGTCGGGCTCGGTCATGTCGTGCCCTCCCCGAACAGGTCCACGACGTCGATGTCCACCCGCCGCACGGGAACCCCGAGCGCCTGCTCACCTGCCGCGATCACCATCTGGCGCACCCGCGCCGTCACCGACGCCAGGTCCACGCCGAAGCGGGCCGTCACGGTGATGGCGACGTCGGCGGCGTGCGGAGCCCCGCCCGCCGCATCGGCCCCGGCAGGCTGCTCGATCCGGCAGCTGCGCGCCCGCAGCCCGTCCATCCGGTCGACGACGTGACGCAGCACGGCCGCGGCCGCCGGCCGGCTCAGCCGCGCCGGTCCGTGCGGGGAGGACAGAGTCAACAGGTCGTGGGGGCGCAGCTCGGTGAGGACCGCGGCCATCACACGATCCATCATGGAAGGGGGTGGCTCCAGCTCCTGCGACGCCATGCGGTGCACCACCGCGTCCAGGCCCCGCGCGTCGGCGAAGGCGGCGTTGCAGTGCGGGCAGTCGCGCTCGTGCGCGTCGGGCGGTGTCCCGGCCGCCGCGCGGTCCCACGCCAGAGCCGCGTCGCGGCCGCACGCCAGCCGGGGGTCGGGCCCGTCGGGACCCTCCGCCTGCGAGCCCGCGTTCATCGCCACGGTCGCATCACCTCCGCCAGCTGCACCCGCGCGCGATGGATCCGGCCGCGAACCGCATCCTCGCTCGCTCCGGTGATGTGCGCGATGTCGGTGTACCCCAGCCCCTCCAGCTCGCGCAGCACCCAGCAGACCCTCAGTTCGTCGCGCAGGCCCGCCACGGCCTGCCCGAGCGCGACCATGCCGGCGTCGAGCTCGGCAGTGCGCTCCGGCGAGTCGGCGACCGCGGCCGCGTCGTCCATGCGGTCGACGGGCACCGGGCGCCTGTTGCGCAGCATCGCCATGCACCGGTTCGTGACCACCCGGTACATCCACGTGGAGAACGCGGACTCGGCACGGAACGCGCCGATCCGCCGCCACGCGTCGAGCAGCGCCTCCTGCAGGGCGTCCTCGGCCTCGCCGGGGTCGCCGAGCACCCGCACCGCGACCCGGTAGAGGGCGGCCTGGTGGCGCCGGGCGAGCACCTCGAACGACCGTGCGTCGCCCTCCTGGGCGCGCACCACGAGCGTCTGCTCGTCGAGCTCGGCTGGCCGCTGCTCCGGGCGCGCGGCGGACGCGTCGGGCGGGGACGGCGGCTCCGCCCACCCCCGGGTCGCTGCCACCACGGACACGGTAGCCGTACCCTGCTGCGATGTCCGTCCCCGGCCGTGCGGCCGAGCTCGCCGCCGCCGTGCTCGCCCATCCCGGGGTCGCGAGCCTCGACGGCGGCCCGTTTGGCACGGTCGCGTCCTACTTCGTCGGCGAGCGGGTGGTCGGCGTGCGGATCGGCACCGGCGGTGAACCCGTCGAGCTGGCCGTCGTCGCGCGGCTCGGCACCCCGGCGACGCCACTGCCCCGGCTGGCCGAGGAACTGGGGGCGGTCGTCCGCGGGTTGCTCGGCCCCGTCGCCGTGGAAATCACGTTCTCCGACGTCGTGACCGCCCCATCGACCGGCTCCTGACCGTCGTGGCGGTGAGCCTGCGGTGGCCCGGCGCGGTACGTCACTCCGTCTCGCCTAGACTCGCGGGAACGACCGGCCGCGCGTCCCTCCGGCGCCGCGACCGGGCACGCCTGAGGACCCACCTCGCCTGCGGCCCGCACCGTCCGCGTCGTGTGTCCCGACACTGCCCAGCACCGAGGAGTACCCCACCGTGAAGAGCACCGTCGAGCGGCTGAGCCCGACGCGGGTCCGGATCAACGTCGAGGTGCCGTTCGACGAGCTCAAGCCGGACTTCGACCGCGCCTACAAGAAGATCGCTCAGCAGGTCCGGGTGCCCGGTTTCCGCCCCGGCAAGGTGCCGGCCCGCATCATCGAGGCCCGCCTGGGCCGTGGAGTGGTGCTCGAAGAGGTCGTGAACGGTGCCGTCCCCGCCAAGTACAGCGAGGCCGTCACAAGCGCCGAGCAGGTCACGCCGATCGGCCGCCCGGACATCGAGGTCACCGAGATCGCCGACGGCGACAAGCTGGCGTTCACCGCCGAGGTCGACGTCCGGCCGGAGATCACGCTGCCCGACCTCGACTCGATCACCGTGTCCGTCGACGACGTCGAGGTCAGCGACGCCGACGTCGACGAGCAGCTGCAGAACCTGCGGGCCCGCTTCGGCACGCTCACCGGCGTGGAGCGCGCGGCGGCGAAGGACGACTTCGTCCTCATCGACCTGTCGGCCACCGTCGACGGCAAGCCCGTCGAGGAGGCCACCACCACCGGGTTCTCCTACCAGGTGGGCCAGGGCGGCCTCATCGACGGCATCGACGAGGCGATCGAGGGCCTGTCGGCCGATGAGTCGGCCACCTTCACCTCGAAGCTGGTCGCAGGCGAGTACGCCGACAAGGACGCCGAGGTCACCGTCAAGGTCACCGGGGTGAAGGAGCGCCAGCTCCCCGACGCCGACGACGAGTTCGCCCAGCTCGCCAGCGAGTTCGACACGCTCGACGAGCTCACCGCCGACCTACGGGAGCGGCTCGGCCGGGTGCGGCGGATGGAGCAGGTCACCCAGGCCCGCGACAAGGTGCTCGACGCGCTGGTGGACGCCACCGAGGTGCCGCTGCCGGAGTCCGTGGTCGCCGCGGAGGTCGAGTCCCGAGTGCACGACGCCGTCCACAGCTTCGACCACGACGAGGAGCGCTTCGCGCAGTTCCTCGAGTCGCAGGGCAAGAACCGCGAGGAGTTCGACACCGAGGCCCGTGAGGAGGCGGAGAAGTCCGTCCGCACCCGCCTCGTGCTCGACGCGCTGGCCGATGCCGAGGAGGTCTCGGTCAACGACCAGGAGCTCACCGAGCGCATCGTCTACCAGGCCCAGCAGTACCAGATGCCGCCCGAGGAGTTCGTGCAGCGCATCCAGGAGGCCGGCCAGCTCGGTGCGATCTACTCCGACGTCCGCCGGAGCAAGGCGCTGATCCAGGCCGTCCGCGCTGCCACTGTCACCGACGCGTCCGGGCAGGCCGTCGACCTCTCCGATGTGCTCGGCGACGACGACGGTGACCAGGCGCCCGAGGTGCCCGGCGACGAGAACGCCGCAGTCGAGGACACCGCCGAGAGCTCGGCTGCGGAGGGTCCGGCCGACGAGACTCCTGCTGCCGAGGAGCCCGCTGCGGACACGGCCGCAAAGGGCGCATCCGGTGACAAGGCACCCTCCGGCTCCTGACCGGCGCCGGATCCGCCACGCCCACAGCGAACAACGTGGCCGTACGCGGCGGGCCACCCGCCCGTCCGCGTAGGGTCGAACCCGACCAAACACGCGAGCTGACCAGCAGAAGGCAGGGTGAAGTGAGCCCACAGGACACCGGCCCGCGTAGCGCGGACCGCACGTTCGGAGCGGAGATGCGACGGGGCGCGCCCACGTCGATGACGTTGTCCGACTCGGTCTACGAGCGGCTCCTGCAGCAGCGGATCATCGTGCTCGGCCAGCAGGTCGACGACGACATCGCCAACCGGATCGCTGCGCAGATGCTGCTGCTGTCGGCCGAGGACCCCACGGCGGACATCTCGCTGTACATCAACTCGCCGGGTGGCTCGGTCACGGCGGGTATGGCCATCTTCGACACGATGGAGTTCATCGAGTGCGACGTGGCCACCTACGCGATGGGGCTGGCCGCCTCGATGGGGCAGTTCCTGCTGTCGGCCGGCACGCGTGGCAAGCGCTATGCGCTGCCGCACTGCCAGATCCTCATGCACCAGCCGTCGGCTGGTGTCGGGGGCACCGAGTCCGACATCGCCATCCAGGCAGAGCTGTTCCGCCGCCACAAGCGTGAGATGGCGGAGCTCATCGCCGGCCACACCGGCCAGACGGTCGAGAAGATCACCGCCGACTTCGACCGCGACCGGTGGTTCTCCGCGCACGAGGCGCTGGAGTACGGATTCGTCGACCACGTGATCTCGCGGGCCGGCGAGCTGCCGGACGCAGCCAGCCAGAACGGGAGCTCCAGGTGACCAGGTTCGAGATGCCGGGTGGCGGCGCCCCGTCACCGGCGCAGTCGCGGTACGTGCTGCCGTCGTTCGTCGAGCGCACCAGCTACGGGGTCAAGGAGTCGAACCCGTACAACAAGCTGTTCGAGGAGCGCATCATCTTCCTCGGCGTGCAGATCGACGACGCGTCGGCCAACGACGTGATGGCGCAGTTGCTGTGCCTGGAGTCGGCCGACCCGGACCGCGAGATCAGCATGTACATCAACTCGCCGGGTGGCTCGTTCACGTCGCTGATGGCCATCTACGACACGATGCAGTTCATCCGGCCCGACATTCAGACGGTCTGCCTGGGCCAGGCGGCTTCGGCTGCGGCCGTGCTGCTCGCCGCCGGCACTCCGGGGCGGCGGCTCGCAGTGCAGAACGCGCGAATCCTGATCCACCAGCCTGCCACCGAGGGCTTCTACGGCCAGGTGTCGGACCTGGAGATTCAGGCCGCGGAGATCACCCGCATGCGCCGGCTGCTCGAGACCACGCTGGCCAAGCACGCCGGCCGCACTCCCGAGCAGGTGCACGAGGACATCGAGCGGGACCGGATCCTCACGGCCGAGGAGGCCAAGGAGTACGGGATCGTCGACGAGATCATTCAGAGCCGCAAGCTGTCGGCTGTCTGACACAGGCAGCCGAGCCAGGGTGGTGCGTCGGAGGCCGTTCTTCGACCCCCGGCGCCTACCGTCCGCCGACCCGTCCACGAATCAGGGTGCGCTGATGCTCCCGCGGAGACGTGTTCGGCGGGTACCGTCACGAGGACACTCCTACCGGGCCCGCCGGACGGGGTAGCGCTAGATGGGATTTGGGGTCTGCACTCATGGCACGCATCGGCGACGGCGGTGACCTGCTCAAGTGCTCGTTCTGTGGGAAGAGCCAGAAACAGGTCAAGAAACTGATCGCCGGTCCTGGCGTCTACATCTGCGACGAGTGCATCGATCTCTGCAACGAGATCATCGAGGAAGAGCTGGCAGAGGCCGGCGAGGTGAAGCTCGACGAGCTCCCCAAGCCTGCTGAGATCCATGACTTCCTCGACCAGTACGTCGTCGGGCAGAGCCAGACGAAGCGCACGCTCTCAGTAGCGGTATACAACCACTACAAGCGCATCCAGGCGGGCGACAAGGGGCGCGGGGCCGACGGCGATGGCGTCGAGCTCTCGAAGTCCAACATCCTCATGCTCGGCCCCACAGGCTGTGGCAAGACGTATCTCGCACAGACGCTCGCGAAGCTGCTCAACGTGCCGTTCGCGATCGCCGACGCCACGGCGCTCACCGAGGCCGGGTACGTGGGCGAGGACGTCGAGAACATCCTCCTGAAGCTCATCCAGGCGGCTGACTACGACGTCAAGCGAGCCGAGACCGGCATCATCTACATCGATGAGGTCGACAAGATCGCCCGCAAGTCGGAGAACCCGTCGATTACGCGCGACGTCTCCGGCGAGGGCGTTCAGCAGGCGTTGCTGAAGATTCTCGAGGGCACCACCGCGAGCGTCCCGCCGCAGGGCGGCCGCAAGCATCCGCACCAGGAGTTCATCCAGATCGACACGACGAACGTGCTGTTCATCGTGGCGGGTGCCTTCGCGGGTCTCGAGAAGATCATCGGCGACCGGGTGGGCAGGCGCGGCCTGGGCTTCGGCGCGGAGATCCGCTCGAAGAGCGACCTGGAGTCCGCTGAGAGCTTCGGCGACACCATGCCGGAGGACCTCATCAAGTTCGGCCTGATCCCCGAGTTCATCGGCCGCCTGCCGGTGGTCGCCTCGGTCACCTCGCTGGACAAGGAAGCTCTGGTCAAGATCCTCACCGAGCCGCGTAACGCGCTGGTGAAGCAGTACCACAAGCTGTTCGAGATGGACGGCGTGGAGCTGGAGTTCACCGCCGACGCGCTCGAGGCGGTGGCCGACCAGGCCATCCTGCGCGGCACCGGCGCCCGCGGCCTGCGGGCGATCATGGAAGAGGTGCTCCTGCCGGTGATGTACGACATCCCGAGCCGCGACGACGTGGCGAAGGTCGTGGTCACCGAGCAGACGGTGCGGGAGAACGTGAACCCCACGATCGTGCCGCGGGTGCCCCCGCGTCGCGAGCGCCGCGAACGCTCCGCCTAACACTCAGGTCACGAATACGAAGACCGGCCCCGTCCGCGGGGCCGGTTTTCGTCGTCTCTGTCCGATCTTGTGTCTGTTTTGTCCTGTTAAACGCGTCAGCTCCCCGCTCACACGAGTTGCTTTGGCAACAAGATCCTCCTAGGTTCACGCGAACGTGTGCCGAGATCAAAGGCACGTGGGCGAAAGCAAGGGGACGGTCATGCCAGCTGGGTTCCTGCAACGGGAGCGGATCGTGGCTCCACCGACGTGGAGTCGGTGGCTCGTTCCGCCCGCGGCGCTGTCGATCCACCTGGCCATCGGGCAGGCCTACGCCTGGAGCGTGTTCAAGCCGCCGCTGGAGAACGGGCTCGGCATCTCCGGTGTGGAGAGCGCTCTGCCGTTCACGCTCGGCATCATCATGCTCGGAGTGTCGGCGGCCCTCTTCGGCACGAAGGTCGACGCCAACGGACCGCGCTGGGCGATGGTCGTGTCGTCGACATGCTTCGTCGCCGGGTTCCTGATCTCGGCCCTGGGCCTGTACTTCTCGCAGTACTGGCTCGTGGTGATCGGCTACGGATTCGTGGGCGGCATCGGACTCGGTATCGGCTACATCTCGCCGGTGTCCACCTTGATCAAATGGTTTCCCGACCGCCCCGGTCTCGCCACCGGTATCGCCATCATGGGTTTCGGTGGTGGCGCTCTCATCGCCTCGCCACTCAGCAGCCAGCTGCTTAGTGCGTTCGGCGGATCCGGCTCCGACCCCGACGTCCACGGAATCGCGTTGACGTTCCTGACGATGGGCTTGATCTACGCGGTGTTCATGTCGGTCGGATGGCTGCTGATCCGGGTGCCGGCCGATGACTGGAAGCCGCTCGGATGGGACTCGTCCCAGGCACGGCAGGGCACGCTCATCACCCGCGCAAACGTCTCCGCGCGTAATGCGATCAAGACGCCGCAGTTCTGGCTGCTGTGGGTGGTGCTCTGCTTCAACGTCACGGCGGGTATCGGCATCCTCGAACGCGCCAACCCGATCTTCACCGACTTCTTCGGCGACGCCGGGCCCGCCGCCACCGTCGCGGCCGCGGCCGTCGGGTTCGTGTCCATCCTGTCGCTGGCCAACTCGCTGGGCCGCATCCTGTGGTCGTCGCTGTCCGACTACCTGGGCCGCAAGAACATGTACCGGATCTACCTGGGCGTCGGCGCGTTGCTGTATCTCACGGTCACGCTGATGACGAACTCCAACAGGGTCGTGTTCCTGATCTGCGCGATCCTCATCCTGTCGTTCTACGGCGCGGGCTTCGCCACGGTGCCGGCGTATCTGCGCGACCTGTTCGGCACCTACCAGGTGGGTGCGATCCACGGGCGGCTGCTCACCGCGTGGTCCACGGCCGGCGTGCTGGGCCCGCTCATCGTGAACGCGATCGCGGACGCCCAGATCGAGGCGGGCGTGGAGGGCCCCGGCCGATACACCATCGCGTTCATGATCATGATCGGACTGCTGGTGATCGGGTTCATCTGCAACGAGCTGATCAGGCCCGTGAACGAGAAGTTCCACGAGCCGACCCTGGAGTCGGCGTCGAAGGCGGGAGCGCAGGCATGAGCACGGCCGGAGAGATGAGCGCTGCGGGGCAGGCCGCGGGCAAGCCGAGCGACGCGTGGGGCCCGCTGCAGTGGGTGATCGCGGTGGTCGTGTGGCTGTGGGTGCTGGTTCCCCTCGGCTACGGGCTGTACCAGCTCGTGATCAAGATCCCGGCGCTGTTCGGCTGATCGTGGCGGCGGGCGCGTCGGGAGCCCATGCCATAGGGTCCTCGTCGTGAGCCCGAGCAGTGATGCGAAAGCCCTGTCCGAGTGGGTCGACGCCGTGTCCCAGGAACTGGGGCTGGAAGGTGCGGTGGACAGCGCCACCACGGTCGACATGGTCCTCGACCTCACCTCGGACGTCGCCCACGGCGTCAGCCGCCCGGGCGCGCCGGTAACGGCGTTCCTGATCGGGCTGGCGGCCGGGCGGGCCGCCGACCCTGCGGTCGCCGCTCGCGACTACGCACAGAAGATCAGCCGCCTCGCCGACGGGTGGGACAGCGAGCGCGGGGCATCGAAGCAGGCCTGATCCCGGGCCGGCCCCGCCGGCTCGGTCAGCCGATGATGTCGAACTCCGCGATCACCTTCGTCGGCCGCAGGCGCACCACGAGCTCGCCGGGCCCGGCGTTGCGCTTCCCGAAGTCCGCGGCGCGCTCCTCACCTACGTAGCGGGCCGCGATCGCGGTGGCGGTGCGGAGGAGCTCGTCGGGTTCCTCCGAGACCGTCGCCTCGCCTTGGACCTGCACGTACGCGTATGGCGGTTCCGGCAGGTCGACGCAGAGCGTCAGCCGGGGGTCGCGGGCCACGGCGCGCCCCTTCGCGGTGTTCTTCCCGGTGTTGAACACCAGTTCGGGTGCCTCGTCGGGGCCTTCCACCAGGAACCACACGGGCGCCACGAGCGCTCGGCCGTTGGCTGCGACGAAGCCGAGCCTGCCGGTGCGGGTGCCTTCGGAGAGGAAGGCGCGGACCTCAGGGTCAATCCGGGTCATGCGTCGCACTGTATTCACGCCGACGGCTATCCGCTGCCCAGCCGCGCCGTGAGCCGACCGCTGGGACCGTGGCCGCGCAGGAGCCCTACCCGGTGGTCTCGTCCGCGGTGCCCTGCGGAGCAGGGGCGGCCCGGTCGATGTGGTCGAGGAGGCCGGCAGCGAAGTTCTTCGGGGGCATTTCGGCCATCCCGATGAGGGTCTCCGTGCGCTGCATTCCCGGGATCTGCCAGATCCGCTCCATGAGCAGCGTCCGCAGGTGCCCGTGGTCGCGCACCCGCAGCTTGGCGAGCATGTCGAGGCTACCGGTGACGATCATGACGTCCTCGACCTCGGCGATCTCCCACAGGCTGCGCATGATCTCGGCGGTGTCGTACCCCGCCGCGGCGGTGACCGACAGGTACACGCTGACCCCGTAGCCGACGGCGTCCCAGTCGATCTGTGCGCCGTAGCCGCGGATGACGCCGCTGCGTTCCAGCCTGCTCATCCGTTCGCTCACCGTGGGTGCCGAGATACCCAGCCGTGCTGCCAGTCGGCGCTGGGAGATGCGGGCATGTTCCGCGAGGTGACGCAGCAACGCGAGATCGATGTCGTCCAGAGGCACGGCCGCCCTGGGCTGCGCCGCGACCTTCGCCAGCCCGGCCAATGATGCGTCCAACCGACCCATACCTACCTCGCCGACTGCTGTGCCCTCATCTCGTGGTGCGGCAAGTGAGCCACGCCGCCTGCCGATCGACAGAAGTTTCCCCTCAGATTCTGTCGAATGCAAGGCTGCTGCGGGTGACATTTCGATTGAGAGCCTGCTTCAGCGTCGTTAGGCTTACACACGAACTTCGGGTCGCAGTCACCCCCAGCCACCGGGCCCCGCCGGGCCGTCGAGGGAGGAAAACCGTTGATCGATCTCTCCGGACGCGTCGTCCTGATCACCGGGGCGGGCGGCGGCATCGGTTCCGCGGCCGCTCGCACCGTCGCCGCGGCAGGCGCGTCGGTCGTGCTGCACGACGTCAGCGCGGATGCCACCCTCGCCCTGGCGGAGGAGATCGGCGAGCGGGCTCACCGGCTCGCGGCCGATCTGAGCGACTCCGCGGCCGCCGACGCGCTGTGGCAGGAGGCCCTGCAGGTGCACGGGCGGATCGACGTGCTGGTCAACAACGCCGGCATCTACCCGCCGGCGCCGCTGGACGAGAGCCTCGCCGAGTGGATGGGCGTCTGGAACCGGTCGCTGGCGGTCAACCTGCTCGCACCTGCGGTTCTGTGCCGTGCGGCTGTCGCCACCTACCGGACCCAGGAGGACGGCGGCATCATCGTCAACCTGGCGAGCCGTGCCGCCTTCCGCGGCGAGGACCCGGACTACTGGCACTACGCCGCGGCGAAGGCGGGCGTCGTCGCGATGACCCGCACCATCGCGCGCCAGTACGGGCGCGAAGGCGTCACCGCGTTCGCCCTCGCCCCGGGATACGTCGACACCGCGTTGAACAAGGTGTTCGCGGAGGAGGTCGGCGTCGAGGTCGCGGCGCGCGACACCGGACTCGGCAAGGTGGCCCAGCCGCAGGACGTCGCCAACGTGATCGCGTTCCTCTCCTCGGGCCTGGCCACGCACGCCACCGGCACCACCATCGACGTCAACGGGGCGAGCTATGTCCGCTGACTCCACGGCCCAGGCCGCGACGCGCCTGTTCGTCGGGGGCCGGTGGCGCGACGGCGCGGCGGGCCGGATCCCGGTGACGGACCCCGGCAACGGCCGGACTATCGGCACCGTGGAGCAGGCGGACGAGCGCGATGTCGCGGATGCGCTCGACGCTGCGTCGGCCGCGTTCCGTGCGTGGAGCACCACGGTGCCGGCGCAGCGCGGCGCGATCCTGAAGAAGGCCGCCATGCTGCTCGGTGAGCGCGCGGCGGAGGTCGCCACCACCCTGATGCTGGAGGCCGGGAAGACCCGCGCCGAGGCGCGCGGCGAGATCCAGCGGGCGATCGACACCCTCGAGTGGAACGGCGAGCAGGCCGCCCGGGTCGAGGGCCGGGTGATCGGCGGGGCGGTCGCGGGCAGCAGGCGCTACTCCGTCCCGACCCCGCTCGGCGTGGTCGCCGCGTTCACCGCCTGGAACTTTCCCGCCGTTCTCGGCGCCCGCAAGCTCGGCGGCACGCTGGCCGCCGGCTGCACCGTCGTGCTGAAGGCGGCCGAGAGCGCCCCGGGCACGGCTGCGGCGATCGTCCAGGCGCTGGTCGACGCCGGGCTGCCGGACGGTGTGGTGAACCTCGTCTTCGGCGACCCGCCCACGGTGTCCGCCCAGCTCCTGGGCTCGCCCGTGGTCAAGGCGGTGACCTTCACCGGCTCCACCGCAGTCGGGAAACAGCTGGCCACCCTCGCGGCCCCCCGGCTGATCCGGGGTGTGTTCGAGCTCGGCGGCCACGCGCCTGTCCTCGTGTGCGAGGACGCGGACGTGCACAGCGTCGTCGCCGTCACGAGCCCGGCGAAGTTCGGCTCCGCCGGCCAGTCCTGTGTCGCGCCGAGCCGCTACCTGGTGCACCGCAGCCTGTACGACGCGTTCGCCTCCCGGCTGACCGACCACGCGCGATCGCTGCGCCTGGGCCATGGCTCGGACCCGGAGACCACGATGGGTTCGCTGGTTCACCAGGGCCGGGTGGACGCCATGCTCCGGCTGACGCAGGACGCGGTCGGTCGCGGTGCCCGGCTGCTGTGCGGAGGCCGTCAACCCGAGCGGGACGGTTTCTACTTCGAGCCCACGGTGCTGGCGGACGTGCCGCACGACGCGGACATCATGTCCGAGGAGCCGTTCGGGCCGATCGCGGCGGTCGTCCCGTTCGACGACTTCGACGAGGCCGTCGAGCTGGCCAATGCCCCGGAGTACGCCTTCGCCTCCTACGTCTTCACCGACTCGCTCACCCGGCGCGAGATCGCGGTGGAGAGGCTGAAGGCGAGCAACATCGGCATCAACCAGATGGCGCCGTCGCTGCCGGACGCTCCGCTCGGCGGGCTCGACGCGAGCGGCTACGGCTACGAGGGCGGGGCCGAGGGAGTGCTGTCGTTCACGCAGCTGCGGCTCGTGAGCCAGTCCGCAGCACCGCGCTGACCCGCCCACCGAGGCAATCCGGCACGCGTGTTGCCGGAATCGGTGGACCGGGCCAACGGGTTGTCACCAGCACGAGGACCGGCATCCAGGGGGGAACGTGTCCGCTGTCGCTGCGCCGACGCAGCCTGCTCGCATCCCGCGAGTCGTCCCGGTGCTGGCGCTGAGCATCTTCGCGCTCGGCACCAGCGAGTTCATGATCGCCGGGCTGCTGCCACAGCTGGCGTCCGACCTCCGGGTCGGGATCCCCGAGGCGGGCTACCTGATCTCGGCGTTCGCGGTCGGGATGATCGTCGGCGCTCCCGCGATGGCCGTGCTGACGCTGCGACTACCCCGGCGCACCACGCTGCTTGCCGCCCTCGGTGTGTTCGTCGTCGGGCACGTGGTCAGCGCTCTCGCGCCGCAGTACGGAATCCTGCTCGCCGCACGGGTGGTCACGGCAGTGGCGACCGGGGCGTTCTGGGCGGTCGCGGCCGTCGTCACGGTGTCGGTGGTGGTTCCGCAACTGCGAGCCAGGTCGCTGGCGGTGCTTCTCGGCGGGCTCACGGTCGCGAACGTCGCCGGGGTGCCGCTGGGCACTCTCGTGGGCCAGCAGTTCGGCTGGCGCTCGGCGTTCTGGGCGGTCGGCGCGCTGGCCGCCGTGAGTGCGCTCGGCGTGATGCTGAGCGTCCCGCCCGGCACGGGGCGCGGGGCCGCGCCGCGGGTGGCCGCTGAGCTCGCGGCGTTCCGGCACGGGAGGTTGTGGCTCGCGCTGGGCACTACGGCCTTGTACCAGTCGGCCATGATCGGCGCGTTCAGCTATGTCGCACCGTTGCTCACCGAGGTCGCGGGGATCGAGGAGCGGTGGGTGCCCGCCGTGCTGCTCGGGTTCGGGCTCGGGAGCCTCGTCGGCGTGGTGGTCGGTGGCCGGCTCGCCGATCCGTACCCGTGGCCCACGCTGTTCGGCGGTCTCGCGAGCGCCGGGCTGCTGCTCGGGCTGGTCGGGGTGTTCGCGCGGGAGCCGGTGGTCGTCGCCGGGCTGGTCGTGCTGCTGGGTGCCATCGCGTTCATCGCCGGTGCCCCCCTGAACGCGAGGGTGTTCGCGCTGGCGGGCGCCGCTCCCACACTGGCGAGCGCCACCAACACCTCGGCGTTCAACGTCGGCAACTCGCTGGGGCCTGCGCTCGGCGGGCTGGCGATCGGGGCGGGGTGGGGCTTCACCGCGCCGGCCTACCTGGGCGTGTTGCTGGCGGCAGGGGCGATCGTGGTGGCGCTCGTGTCATGGCGGCTCGACCGGCGGGGACCACTGCCCGCGGAGTGAAGCGGCGCCGCCGATAGATCAGAGTTCACCTGCGCGTCCCCTTCACGATCCGGCGTCCGGTTCACCCGATCGGATTACATGCCACCATGCGCTCCCACCACGCCGTCGACCGGCGCACCCTGCTCCGCACCGCCGCGATCGGCGGGCTCGCGGCGGCCGTCCCGCTGGGTACCGCCGCCCCCGCGTTCGCCGCTCCGGCCCTTGCCCGCCCCGACCGCCCCGTGCTCACCCACGGTGTCCAGTCCGGGGACGTGCTCGCGGGGTCCGGACTGGTCTGGGCCCGTGCCGACCGGCCGTCGCGCATGGTCGTCGAGGTGTCGGCCGACGCCGACTTCCGCCGCTCCCGCACGATCCGCGGACCCGTCCTCACACCGGACACGGACTTCACCGGCAAGCTGCGCGTGCCCGGTGAGGGACGGACGGTGCACTATCGCGTCACGGCGGAGGACCTCGACGGCCGGAGCGTGAGCGAGCCCGTGAGCGGCTCGTTCCGCACGCTGCCCGGCAAGCGCGACGGCGTCCGCTTCCTGTGGTCGGGTGACGTGGCCGGACAGGGCTGGGGGATCAACCCGGACATCGGCGGGATGCGGATCTACGCGGCGATGGCCGACCGCCACCCGGACTTCTTCATCCACAGCGGCGACACGATCTACGCCGACAACCCGGTCACGGAATCCGTCAAGCTGCCTGACGGCCGGACGTGGCGCAACATCGTGACCCCCGAGAAGTCCAAGGTCGCCGAGACGCTCGCCGAGTTCCGCGGGCAGCACGCCTACAACCAGCTCGACGAGAACGTGCGCGCGTTCGCCGCGGCGGTGCCCCAGATCAACCAGTGGGACGACCACGAGGTCCTCAACAACTGGTACCCCGGCGAGGTGATCACGGACGCCCAGTACACCGAGAAGCGCGTCGACGTGCTCGCGAAGCGGGCGTTCCAGGCGTTCCACGAGTGGGTGCCGCTGGACCCGCGCCGCGCGGTGGACGGGCGGGTCTATCGGCGGCTGCCCTACGGCCCCCACGTCGAGGTCTTCGTGATCGACATGCGGACCTACCGCGACGCCAACGACGCCAACACGAAGCCGATGGAGCGGATCCTCGGTGAGAAGCAGGCGAAGTGGCTGGTCGACGCGCTCGAGTCGTCGAAGGCGACGTGGAAGATCGTCGCATCGGACATGCCGATCGGCATCCAGGTGCCCGACGGCACCGCGTGGGAGGCCGTCGCCAACGGCGTTGCGGGCCCGCCGAGCGGCCGCGAGGCCGAGATCGCCTGGGTGCTGACCGAGCTGAAGAAGCGCGAGGTGCGCGACGTCGTCTGGCTGACCGCCGACGTGCACTACACCGCGGCCATCAACTACTCGCCCGCCCGCGCGGCCTTCACGGAGTTCGACGAGTTCTGGGAGTTCGTCTCCGGCCCGCTGAACGCCGGCGCGTTCGGACCCAACGCGATGGACTCGACGTTCGGCCCCGAGGTGGCGTACGTGCGGGCGCCCCCGGCCGCGAACGCCTCGCCGATGGAGGGCTTCCAGCACTTCGGTGAGGTCGAGGTCGCACCGGGCGGCGAGGAGCTGCGGGTGACGCTGCGTGCGCAGGACGGTGCGGGGCTGTGGTCCAAGGCGCTGACGCGCACGAAGTGACGTCCCGGTCCTGACGTAGAGGTCGGGACAACGAGGGAGTGCGCGATCCGCCACCCGCAGGGAGGATCGCGGACATGCGGACGGTGTGCGGAGTGGCGCGGCGGATCCAGTCGCTCGTAGGACGCGGCATGCGCAAGCCGGGCCGCGTCGCGCAGGTGCTTCCGTTGGCCGGTGGTCGCAGGCCGCTGCTCTCCGAGCAGGTCGGGGAGCAGCGCCGCGGCGGCGTCCGGCTCGACCAGGTGGACCGCACGGCGTGTGGCAGCGCGGTCCTCGTCGCGCTGGCCGCGTGGGCCGACCCCGGCGAGACGCAGCGCCTCGACGGGGAGCGGGTGCTGGGTGCCGTCACCGGATCCGCGGGCGTGACCACGGGGGTCGCCACCGGCTTCGGCACCCGTTACGACGAGCGTCAGCGCCAGGTGCACCGCGAGACCAACCGCTTCTGGCCCCGCGCGCTCGGGACGACCCCGTGGGGAATGGTGCGGTGGTTGCGGCGCAACGTCCCCGGCGCGGGGCCGTACCGGGTGCGCTTGGTGGACGACACGTCGGCCGCCGACCTCGCGGCCGCCCTCGACGAGGCGGGCGCCGTCCTCGCGGCCGGCCGTCCCGTGCCGATGCTCGTCGGGTCGGTCGTCCCGCGGCACTACGTCATGGCGCTCGGTGTGCAGGGCACCGACTCGTGGCGGGTCTACGAGCCGTCCCTCGGCCGGGTGCGGGCGCTGGACCTGCGGCTCGTGCGGCAGCGCAGGCTCGCCCCCGTGCTGGGTTTCCACCGGCTGCACGCCCTCCTGCTCCCGCCCGCGGGCACGGGTGCGCGGGGAACCGGGTCGACTGCGGCTCGTAGACTTGAGCGGTGACCGACACGCTTCCCTCCCGCACTGCCGACCTGCCCGCCCAGTGGAATCCGGGCGAGGTAGAGGCCGGTATGTACGAGCGGTGGGTCGATGCCGGCTACTTCACCGCCGACGCGTCGAGCGACAAGCCGGCGTTCTCCAACGTCATCCCGCCGCCGAACGTCACCGGCAGCCTGCACATCGGCCACGCGTTCGAGCACACCCTCATCGACATCCTGGTGCGCCGCCGCCGCATGCAGGGCTACGAGACGCTGTGGCTCCCCGGCATGGACCACGCGTCGATCGCGGTCCACGCGCTGGTCGAGCGCGCGCTCGCCGCGGAGGGCACGAGCAGGCGTGAGATGGGCCGCGAGGCCTTCGTCGAGCGCACCTGGCAGTGGAAGGCCGAGTACGGCGGCGCCATCCTCAGCCAGATGCGGCGCCTCGGCGACAGCGTCGACTGGAGCCGCGAGCGCTTCACCATGGACGAGGGCCTGAGCCGTGCCGTCGTAACCATCTTCAAGCGCCTCTACGACGACGGCCTCATCTACCGGGCCGAGCGGATGGTCAACTGGTCGCCGGAGCTGCGCAGCGTGCTCTCCGACGTCGAGGTCGAGCACCGCGAGGTCGAGGGAGAGCTCGTTTCCATCCGTTACGGCGACGGTGCCGACGCGGTCGTCGTCGCCACCACCCGCGTGGAGACGATGCTGGGCGACACCGCCGTGGCGGTCCACCCCGACGACGAGCGCTACAAGCACCTGGTCGGCCGGGAGATCGAGCTCCCGCTGGTGGGGCGCATGATCCCGGTCGTCGCCGACGAGCACGTCGACCCGAGCTTCGGCACGGGCGCGGTCAAGGTCACCCCGGCCCACGACCCCAACGACTTCGAGATCGGGCGGCGCCACAACCTGCCGATGCCCTCGATCATGGACGAGTCCGGGCGGATCGCCGACACCGGCACCGAGTTCGATGGCATGGACCGCTTCGAGGCGCGCGTCGCCGTGCGCGAGGCGCTGGCCGCGCAGGGGCGGATCGTCGCGGAGAAGCGCCCGTACGTCCACAGCGTCGGGCACTCGTCGCGGGGCTCGAAGGAGCCGATCGAGCCGCGCCTGTCGCTGCAGTGGTTCGTCAAGGTCGGGCCGCTGGCGAAGGCCGCGGGCGACGCCGTGCGCGACGGCCGTGTGGCCGTCCACCCGAAGGAGCTCGAGCCCCGCTGGTTCAGCTGGGTCGACAACATGCACGACTGGACCATCAGCCGGCAGCTGTGGTGGGGCCACCGCATCCCGGTCTGGTACGGCCCCGACGGAGAGATGGTCTGCGTCGGCCCGGACGAGGAGCCGCCGGCAGGCTGGACGCAGGACGAGGACGTCCTCGACACGTGGTTCTCCTCGGCGCTGTGGCCGTTCTCCACGCTGGGCTGGCCGGACAAGACCCCCGACCTCGAGAAGTTCTATCCCACGTCGGTGCTGGTCACGGGCTACGACATCCTGTTCTTCTGGGTCGCCAGGATGATGATGTTCGGCCTCTACGCGATGCAGGACCAGGGCCCGGACAGGGCGATCCCGTTCCACACCATCGCGCTGCACGGCATGGTCCGCGATCAGTTCGGCAAGAAGATGTCGAAGTCGTCCGGCAACACCGTCGACCCGCTGGAGTGGATGGACCGCTACGGCACCGACGCCCTGCGCTTCGCGCTGGCGCGTGGGGCGAACCCGGGCACCGACGTCCCGATCGGCGAGGACGCCGTCCAGGCCTCCCGCAACTTCGACACGAAGCTCTGGAACGCCACGAGGTTCGCGCTGGCCAACGGCGCGTCACCGGCGCTGCCGCTGCCCACCGAGCCCACCGACGCCGACCGCTGGATCCTCGGCAGGCTGCGCGAGGTCCGCGAGCAGACCGACGCGCTGTTGGAGGACTTCCAGTTCGCCAAGGCGGTCGAAGGGCTCTACCACTTCACGTGGGACGAGCTCTGCGACTGGTACGTCGAGCTGGCGAAGGTGCAGCTCCGCGACGACGCCACCGCCGACGGCACCAGGGCGGTGCTCGGGCACGTCTTCGACGCGCTGCTACGGCTGCTCCACCCGGTCATCCCGTTCATCACCGAGGCGCTGTGGCAGGGGCTCACGGACGGGGAGTCCGTCGTCGTCGCGCAGTGGCCGGTCGACGCAGGTGCTGCTCCCGACGCCCTGGCCGCCTCCCGGATCGCCGACCTGCAGAAGCTCGTCACCGAGGTCCGCCGCTTCCGCACCGAGCAGCGCGTGCCCGACACCCGTCGCGTCGCCGCCCGCATCGTGGGGCTGGACGAGGCAGGGCTCGCCGGCCACCGCGGTGCCGTCGCGGCGCTGGTCCGGCTGGATGACGCGGGCCCGGACTTCACCCCCACGGCCGCGTTCGAGGTCGGGCTCGGGGACGGCACGGTCCAGGTGGAGATCGACACGTCCGGCGCCATCGACGTGGCCGCCGAGCGTGCTCGGCTCACCCGCGACCTGGCCGCGGCCCGCAAGGAGCTCGACCAGGCGGACAAGAAGCTCGGCAACCCCAAGTTCGTCGAGAAGGCGCCCGCCGACGTCGTCGAGGGCATCCGGTCCCGGCGCGCCACGGCGGCCGCCGACATCGACCGGATCGAGGCAAGGCTGGAGGCTCTGCCCGCGTCATGACGAGGGACCGAGAGGAACTGCCGGAGGGCGAGGGCGAAGTCCGCTCCCCGGAGGAGGCGGCGGAGGACGCCGTCGTCTCGCACGTTCTCGACGCCATCCGCGGTGGGGAGAGCCCCGACGTCGTGCCGGCGCAGTCGTCGGTGATCGGGTTCGCGGAGTTCCTCGCCGCCGACGCCGCGCTCGACCGGCGCGCGCCCGAGACGGTGATCGAGCCCTCTCTGGAGAGGATCGCAGCGCTCGTCGACGTGCTCGGCGACCCGCAGCGCGGCTACCCGGTCGTGCACATCACCGGCACGAACGGCAAGACGTCCACGTCCCGGATGATCGACGCCCTGCTCACCGAGATCGGGCTGCGCACCGGCCGCTACACGAGCCCGCACCTCCAGCGCGCCACCGAGCGGATCAACATCGACAACCGGCCGATCTCCCCGGAGCGCTACGTCACGCTCTACCGGGACGTCCTGCCGTTCGTCGAGATGGTCGACGCGAAGCTCGGCACGCTCTCGAAGTTCGAGGTGCTCACGGGGATGGCCTTCGCCGCCTTCGCCGACGCCCCGGTCGAGGCCGCGATCCTGGAGGTCGGGCTGGGCGGCGTCTGGGACGCCACGAACGTCGCCGACGGCAACGTCGCGGTGGTCACCCCGATCGGGCTCGACCACATGGAGTTCCTCGGCGACGACATTCTCGGCATCGCCCGGGAGAAGGCGGGGATCATCAAGCCGGGCGCGGTGGCGGTGCTGGCCGCGCAGGACAAGAACGTGGCCGAGGTGCTGCTGGAGCGCTGCGTCGAGGTGGACGCCCAGGTGGCCCGGGAGGGTGCCGAGTTCGGCGTGCGGGAGCGGGAGATCGCGGTGGGTGGCCAGCGGCTCACCCTGCAGGGTCTCTCCGGCACCTACGACGACATCTTCCTGCCGCTGCACGGCGAGCACCAGGCGAGCAACGCCGCGCTCGCCCTCGCCGCTGCTGAGGCCCTCGTCGGTGCCGGACCGAGGCAGCCGCTGGATCCCGACGTCGTGCGTGCGGCGTTCGCCGGCGTCGCGTCGCCGGGTCGGCTGGAGCGGGTCGCGGCAGGCGAGGGCGGGCCCACCGTGCTCATCGACGCAGCGCACAACCCGGCGGGCGCTCGCTCGCTCGCCGCCGCGCTCACCACCGACTTCCGGTTCGCGCGGCTCGTCGGCGTGCTCGGCGTGATGCGGGACAAGGACGTGCGCGGCATCCTGGACGAGCTGGAACCGGTGTTGCACGAGGTGGTCGTCACCGCCAACTCCTCGCCGCGGGCCATGGATCCCGACGAGCTGGGCGCGGTCGCCGCCGAGGTGTTCGGTTCCGACCGCGTGAGCGTCGAGCCCGTGCTGGCCGAGGCCATCGAGCAGGCGGGGGAGCTGGCCGAGGAGGGCGGCGAGTCCGGCGTCGGTGTGGTCGTGACCGGCTCGGTGGTCACGGCCGGTGAGGTGAGGGCCATGTTCGGGAAGGAACCCGTATGAGCTCGCCCGGCCCCGGCAACGGGGCCGACCCCGTCGCCGGGCCCGCACCTGTGCAGGGACCCGACCCCATGAAGGGGCTGCGCGGGGTCTTCGCCGCCACCCTCACGCTCGAGGCGATCGTGGTGGCGCTGGCGCTGCTCGTGCTGCCGAAGTTCGGTGAGGGCGCCACCCCGCTCGCTGTCGGGGTGATCGGGGCGCTGGCCGTCGTGATGATCGTCGCAGCGGGGTTGCAGCGGCGGCCCTGGGGACTCGGGCTGGCGCTCGTCCTGCAGGTCGTGATGGTGGCCTGCGGGCTGCTGGTCCCGGCGCTGGGCGTGATGGGCGGGGTGTTCGTCCTCGTCTGGGTCGTGCTCCTGCTGCTGCGCCGCGACCTCGCGGGGAAGATGGCCCGCGGGGAACTGCCCAGCCAGCAGCCCCGGGATCCCTGACGCCGCCGCTCCGCGGCCCGTCGATACGCTGGGCGACGTGACTGAACGCACCCTGGTCCTCGTCAAGCCCGACGGCGTCGAGCGCAAGCTGATCGGCGAGGTGCTCGCGCGCATCGAGCGCAAGGGCCTCGACATCGTCGCGCTCGAGCTGCGCACGGTGGAGCGCGAGCTCGCCGAGCAGCACTACGCCGAGCACGACGGCAAGCCCTTCTTCGGTGACCTGCTCGAGTTCATCACCTCTGGACCCGTGCTCGCGGCCGTCGTCGAGGGCCCGCGGGCGATCGCAGCTTTCCGGCAGCTGGCAGGCGGCACCGACCCGGTTGCCAAGGCCACCCCCGGCACCATCCGCGGCGACTTCGGCCTGGAGACGCAGTACAACCTCGTCCACGGCTCCGACTCGGAGGAGAGCGCGGCGCGGGAGATCAAGCTCTGGTTCCCGAACCTCTGACCTCGGCCCGGCTCAGTTGACGCGGGCCGCCGCCTGTCGGGCGGCCCGCAGCTGAACCGGGTCGTGCGCGTTGAACACGGTGACCTCGTCGCCGTGCGCGCGCACGAGCTCGCGCAGCCTTTCCTGGTTGGCGAGCCGCAGCCCGCGGGCGGTCTCCACCTGGCGCTGCATCACTCGCAGGCCCGGCGTGCACCAGGGCGCGTCGGGCCGCATCTCGGCGTGGAAGAAATAGGCATCGCCCGCGTGCAGCAGCCAGCGGTCGTCCCCGCGCACCGCCACGCCCGTGTGCCCGACGGTGTGGCCGATCAACGGCACCAGCAGGATCTCCGGCGGCAGCCCGGGGATATCGCGCACGGCATGGAAGCCGAACCACTCCTCGCCCTGCGGGTCGTGTGGCGCCCACTTCGGCCCGTGCGCCCACTGGCCGCGCGGGTAGCGCGTGCGCTCGCTGCCGCTGCGCGCGCCCCGCGCGGCCTCCAGCTCCGTGCGCAGCACGTGCACCTGGGCGTCGGGGAAGTCGCGCAGCCCGCCGCCGTGGTCGAGGTCGAGATGGGTGAGCACGACGTGGCGCACGTCGGACGCGTGGAAGCCGAGCGCCTCCACCTGGTGCAGCGCGGTCTCGGCGATGTCGAGCACGGGCCGGGCCAGGCGGCGCCACCCTCGGGTGAGAGTGGCGTCCGGGTCGGCGACGTCGCCCGTGCCGAGCCCGCTGTCGACGAGGACGAGGCCGTTGTCCGTCTCGATCAGCAGGCAGTGGCAGACCAGCTCGGCGGTGGCGAGGACGGGCCCGGTGCCGCTCACCAGCCTCCCGCCGAACGGGCGCATCGTGGCGCAGTTGAGGTGGTGGACCTTCATGTCGAGCTCCGTCCGTCGGTCAGGAGGATCCGCAGGCGGGCGCCGACGGCGTGCAGGGGGGCGAGGTCGCGGCGGGTGCGCGCGAGCAGGAGGGCGCCCTCGATCGCGGCTATCGCCACCGTGGCGATCTCCTCGGGGTCCTCGACGCCCGCCGAGTTGAGGTGGTTCGCCACGAGCGACTGCCACGAGTCGTAGACGTCCGCGCAGGCCGCACGGATCTGCTCGCTGTGCCCGGCCGTGTCCAGGGCGACGATCGCGACCGGGCAGCCCTCGCGGAAGTCGGTGGCGGCGAGGTGCGCGCCGAGCAGATCGACCGCTCGCTCCAGCGCCTGCACCGGATCGGGCGTGCTCGCCAGCGTCGAGGCGAGTGCCGAGCAGAGCTCGTCGCCGGCCAGCCGCACCGACTCGACGGCCAGTTGCTCCTTCCCGCCGGGGAAGTGGAAGTACAGGGAGCCCTTCGGCAGGTTGCCCTCGCTGAGCACCTGGTTCAGCCCCGTGGCGTGGTAGCCCTGCGCCCGGAAGAGACCCGCGGCGGTGCGGATCACCCGTTCCCGCTTCGTCGTCGATCGTTCGGTCACGACGGTGACTATAGAGACCGGTCTACTGAGCGTCCGGACCGCCCGATATCGCGCGATTTATGTCGGGGAGGTCCATTACCGTGCGGGACGTGGCAGACGGGCTGGTCCAGGCGCGCGGGCTGCGCAAGCGTTTCGGTGATTTCGAGGCGGTCCGGGGCGTCGACATCGACGTCGCCCGCGGCGAGGTGTTCGGCTTCCTGGGCCCCAACGGCGCCGGCAAGTCGTCCACGATGCGGATGATCGCGTGCGTCTCCCCACGCACCGACGGATCGCTGCAGGTCCTGGGCATGGATCCCGACGTCGACGGCCCGCGCATCCGGGCCCGCATCGGCGTCGTCCCCCAGCTCGACAACCTCGACACCGAGCTGACGGTCCGGCAGAACCTGCAGATCTACGGCCGCTACTTCGGCCTGTCCCGCGCCCACGTGCGGGCCAAGGCCAGTGAGCTGCTCGAGTTCGCGCAGCTCACCGAACGGGCCGAGCACGAGGTGGAGCCGCTCTCCGGTGGGATGAAGCGCCGGCTCACCATCGCGCGTGCCCTGGTCAACGACCCCGAGCTGCTGCTGCTCGACGAGCCCACCACGGGTCTCGACCCGCAGGCGCGCCACCTGCTGTGGGAGCGGCTCTACCGGCTCAAGCGCGAGGGCGTCACCCAGATCATCACCACCCACTACATGGACGAGGCCGAGCAGCTGTGCGATCGGCTCGTGGTGATGGACGGCGGCGTGATCGTGGCGGAGGGGTCACCTGCCGAGCTGATCGGGCGGTACTCCACCCGGGAGGTGCTGGAGCTGCGGTTCGACGTCGAGCAGCGCCCCGATGCCGCCGCACTCGCGCGGTTCGCCGAGCGGGTGGAGGAGTTGCCCGACCGCCTGCTGCTCTACTCCGCCGACGGCGAGCACACCCACGCCGAGGTCGCGCGCGCCGGCTTCGTGCCGCTGTCGGCGCTGGCACGGCGCTCCACGCTGGAGGACGTCTTCCTCCGCCTCACCGGCCGCACACTGGTGGACTGATGACCGCCGGCACCGGGAGCGCCCCGGTCGTCATGCGGTCCACCGGGCGGGCGCCGGGCCGGTGGGGCGGCGTGCTGCGCGTCGTGGAGCACCTCTGGACCTGGTACCGGCGCAACTGGCGGGCCACCGTCGTGTCGTCGGTGCTGCAGCCGCTGCTGTTCCTGCTGGCCTTCGGGGTGGGCTTCGGCTCGCTCGTCGCCGGCACCGGCAGCGCGCAGGCGGCAACCGGCGGCGTCGACTACCTGGTGTGGCTCGCGCCCGCGCTGCTGGCCGTCTCGGCGGTGCAGAGTGCGGCGTTCGAGTCCACCTACCCGGTGCTGTCGGGGTTCAAGTGGCAGCGGGTCTACCACGCGATGACCGCGAGCCCGATCTCCCCGGCCCAGGTGGCGCTCGGGCACCTCGTCTGGGTCGCGCTCAAGACGGCTGGCTCCGGTGCCGTCTACGTCGTCGTGATCGCCCTGTTCGGTGGCGTCACGAGCGTGGGCATCGTGGGGTCGCTGCTGGCAGCCGTGCTCACCGGGGCCGCGATGGCGTCGCTCGTCACCGCGTTCTCCGCCACCGTCGAGAACGAGGGTGCCGCGTTCAACGCCCTGTTCCGCTTCGTCGTCATCCCGATGACGTTGTTCTCGGGCACGTTCTTCCCGGTCGACCGGCTGCCGGAGTGGGTGCAGCCCGTCGCGTTCGTCTCGCCGCTCTGGCACGGCACCGAGCTCGCCCGCGCGGCGGCCCTCGACCGGTGGCAGCCCCTCGCCGCGCTGGGCCACCTGGCCTACCTCTGTGCGCTCCTCGCGCTCGGGATCGCGCTCGCCACCCGGTTCTTCACCAGGAGGCTCACCAGGTGACCACGCAGGTTCCCGCTCCGCCGGCGGCCGGCGGGTTGTTGCGCCTGCTCCCGGCCGGGAGCTACGCGGGGCGCTCCCACGCGTTGCTGCTGCGCTCGGCCACCGCTTCCCGGCGGGCGTGGCTCGCGTTCGTCTCGGGGTTCTTCGAGCCGGTGTTCTATCTCGTCGCGATGGGGCAGGGGCTCGGATCGCTGGTCGGCACGCTGCCCGGGCCCGACGGCAGCCCCATCAGCTATGCGGCCTTCATCGCTCCGGGGCTACTCGCCGCCTCGGCGATGAACGGCGCCGTGTTCGACGCCACCTTCAACGTCTTCTTCAAGCTCAAGCACGCCAAGCTCTACGACGCGATGCTGGCCACCCCGCTCGGCACGGTCGACATCGCGCTCGGAGAGATCGGCTGGGCGCTCATCCGCGGCGGGCTCTACGCGCTCGGGTTCCTCACGGTGATGGCGGGCTTCGGGCTCCTCGTCTCTCCCTGGGCGCTGCTCGCGCTGCCGGCCGCTCTGGTGGTGGCGTTCGCCTTCGCCGCCATCGGCATGGCGGCCACGTCCTACATGCGGTCGTGGCAGGACTTCGACCTGGTCACGCTCGTGATCCTGCCGATGTTCCTGTTCTCCACCACCTTCTACCCGCTCTCGGTGTATCCGCGGTGGCTGCAGATCGTGGTGGAGTGCCTTCCGCTCTTCCATGCGGTGGAGCTGATGCGGGGGCTCACCACCGGCGCGGTGCACCTCGGGATGCTCGGACACCTGACGTACTTCGTCGTGATGATTGCGGTCGGTGTCACCGTCGCGTCGCGCCGGCTCGATGCCCTGTTGCTGCGCTAGCCTCCGCTCGTCCGAGTCTCCGGTTCCGTCGAGCGAACTCGGCTGGCCCGACGCCTGCGGGCAGGCAGACAATGGCGCCCATGACGGTGACGTCCCGGCGACCAGTGCTCGCCGACCTCGTCCGCAGGATCCTGGTGGCGGTGTTCGCGGTGCTCCAGATCGTCGTTTCCGTGCTCGCGGAAACCGGGGGCACGCACGACTCCATCGGGGTGGTGGCTCGCGAGTACGCCACGCCGTTGCTGGCCGCCGATTGGGCGTTCGCCATTTGGGGCCCCATCTACGTCGGGTTCCTCGGCTATGCCGTGTACCAGGCGTTGCCGGGGCAGTGGGGTCGGCAGCTCCACCGCGAGATCGGCTGGTGGCTCGCGTTCTCCGCGGTGGTCAACATCGGCTGGGTGCTGGCGTTCGGGTCGGGCTGGGTGCCACTGGCCGAGCTGCTGATCGTGATGCTGCTGGTCGCGTTGGCGGTCGTGTTCGGCCGGCTCAGCAGGCAGCCTGCCGAGAGCGTCCTCGAACGTGTTGTCCTGCGCGGCACGGTCGCGCTCTACACGGGATGGGTGTCGTTCGCCATCGCGCTCGCCACCGCGGCCACCGGGGCGTGGATGGGCCTGCCCGGCTCCGGCGCGCTGGCGGCGATCGCGGCGGTCGTCGTGCTGCTGGCGGTGTCGGTGATCGCGTCGTGGGTGGTGCTCGCCGGCACGGCCGTCATCGGCTACTCGGTCGCCGCGGTGTGGGCAGCGGCCGGCATCGCGCTGAACGACCCGCCCGCCGCGGTGGTGGTTGCCGGCGCGATCGCGATCGTCATGATCATCGCTTCCACCACCCGCAGGCTCACCACTGCGGGCAACCCGATGCGCGCCGCCTGGGGCTGACCCCGTCCGCGCGCTGGGTCAGGGGAGGTCCACCCGGAGCACATCTCCGGTGTCGTAGGCCATCAGCCCGCCTTCGGCGGCGAAGAGTCCGAGGCCGGCCAGCCGCCGGTCCTGGGCCACCACGGTGACGGCCCCGTCGGCGCCGACGGCGAGCACCACGTCGTCGGAGACCACGAGCGGCCGCCCGGACCCGTCGAGCCCGACGGTTGCGCGCGGCAACGCGAGCGCCGCAGGCGCGACGCCCCGTGCCAACTGCACCGCCACCGGGGTGGTGTCGCCGCGCCGCTCGCCCGCGTCGATCACCGGTCCGAGAACCCGGTCGCCGTCGAGTGCGAGCAGCCGGCCGTCGGCGAGCACCCAGCCGCGGCCGTCGCTGCGGACCACGCCACCGTCGATCCGGCCCTCGACCGTGCTCACGGGCGCACCGCCGTCGATCCGGAAGGCGCCCGTGGGCGTGGCGAGCAGCGGTGGGCGGCCACCGAGGTCGGTGACGAGGAACGTGTCGGCACCCCCGGTGGGCGCCGGATCTGCGACGGGCGCGAAACGTTGCTCACCTGCCGCAGTGGCGTGCACGAGCGTCCGGGGCGTGCCGCCGGGGGCCGACTCGAGCCACCACACGCCGCCGGAACCGTCGGGCCACACCGGGCCTCTCATGCCGTCCGAGCGCGTGCCGACGGGCGTGCGGGTTCCGTCCGCGGCGACGACGGCCACCTCGCCGCCCGGCGCCCCGGCCGCCCACCGCCCGTCGACACCGAGGGGGACGCCGAGCGAGTCGCGTCCCGCCCTCGCCACCGGCACCAGCGTGACGGGCCGGGCAACCGCGGCGGGGCTCGGAGTGCAGCCCGCCGGAGGTGCCGGGAGGTCGCCGAGCGCGGAGTCCGGTTCCGGGAGCCGCCACAGCGCAGGTCCGCCGGGGTCGAGAGAGGCCAGCACGACGTCTCCGGATGGGGCCACCGCGATCGAGCCGACCGGGCCCGGGAGCGGGGAGGGCACCGCGCGCAGCGCCCCGGAGGGATCCAGCCGGACCAGCCGGGCCGTGGCACCGTCCCCGGCGACGAACCAGACCCCGCCCGCGGCGTCGACGGCGAGCGGGCTCTGATGGGGGAGGAAGGTCGCCGGGCCGGACGCCGTGAGTCCGCACGACGGGTCGAGCCCGCCTGCCAGCACGTCAACCTCCGCGCGGGCGGCCGGTCCGCTGGAGATCCGTTCCAGGCGAACCCCGGCCGCCTGCGGGACGAATCGCAGGGCACCGTCGCGCAGCGGAAGCACCGCGGTGACATCGACGGGCACGCTGTCGGCCGGCCCGAGGATGAACACCACCGGCAGGAAGGTGCCCGCGGCCGACTGGGTGCCGTTTCGTTCCGCGAGGTCGAGTACGCGTGCGGTGCCGGGCGGGTCGCCAGTGGAGCGCAACCACATCGTGCCGTCCGGGCCGACCACGCTCGCGGCGCTCACCCCGTGCACGGTGACGGCGACGGGGTCGGTCGCGTCGAGCCCGGTGACTGTCACCTCTTCCGCACCCGACCAGCGCGCGACGCGGCCCTCGTCCACTCCGAGGATCGACGGGCCGGGCGTCGTGGGTGGGGCGTCGGGGGTCAGGGCGAGCACCTCCGCGCGTCCACGGGGGTCGACACCGGCGAGCCCGGCCCTGTTCGCGATACCGACCCCGCCGTCGAGGGGCACGATGCGGGGTTCGGGGGACGCGGGGAGCCCGGCTGTACCGGTGCGCAGCTGCGGAGCGTCCAGTTCGGCGATGCGCACGAACGGTCCGGCGGTGCGGTCGTCGGAGCCGGATCCCGGTCCACCGGGCAGCACCGGCACGGCAACCGCGATGAGCGCGACCGCCAGTAGCGCGCCGAGGAGGAAGCGTGGCGTCCGGCCGGCGGCGAGGAGCACGGCACCGGTGCCGGCGATCAGCGCGATCACGGCGCCGAGGGCCGCGCCCGAACCCCACCCGGCAAGCACCGACACCCCGGCCGCGACGAACGCCGCTCCCGCCACCGCCACGAGCACCCGCGCCGCGACGGCCCAGCGCCCGCCGCGTCGGGCGTACAGGAGCACGACGGCCGCGGCCGCCACGACGAGCGCGACCAGCACGGCGGCCCCCGCGGTGCCGATGACCTCCCAGCCCGACCAGCGTGCGGCATCTCCCGGCACGGCGGGCCCGGTGCCGCTGAGCACCACGGGCCGGCGGGGCGCGGTCCACCACGGCAGCGGCAACGTCACCGCGGGGACGGCCACCAGCGCGACCGCCGTGAGCAGGGCGGGTGGCGTGCGTCCGATCGCCATCGGCGCCCCCCTCGTTCGTCCGGGCGGTCACCGTACCCACCCGGCGACCGGAATGGGTGCCGCGCGGTCGACGGGCGCTTCGCCGGTGGGGCTACCCTGGATCAGCGTGACCGGCGACCTACTCCCACCAGTGGTGACGTGATGGCCCCCACCGTGTTCGCCGAGCTGGAACCGCTGCTGCCGAGGGTGTCCAAGCCGGTGCAGTACGTCGGCGGCGAGCTGAACGCGCAGCTCAAGGACTGGGAGTCGGCTGCCGTCCGATGGGCGCTCATGTACCCCGACGCCTACGAGGTGGGCCTGCCCAACCAAGGCGTCATGATCCTCTACGAGCTGCTCAACGAACGGGACGACGCGCTCGCCGAGCGCTGCTACTCCGTGTGGCCCGACCTCGAGGCGCTGATGCGCGAGCACGGCGTGCCCGCGTTCACGGTGGACGGTCACCGGCCGCTCGGGGCCTTCGACCTGCTCGGCGTGAGCTTCTCCACCGAGCTCGGCTACACCAACCTGCTCACGTCGCTGGATCTCGCCGGCATCCCGCTGCACGCGGCCGATCGCGGTATCGACGATGTCGTCGTGGTGGCCGGTGGCCACGCGGCGTTCAACCCGGAGCCGATCGCCGACTTCATCGACGTGGCCGCGATCGGCGACGGCGAGGAGGTGGTCGGGGAGATCACCGACGTCGTCAAGCAGTGGAAGGCCGAGGGCAGGCCCGGTGGCCGTCCCGAGTTGCTGCTGCGACTCGCGGCCACGGACGGCTGCTACGTCCCGTCGCTCTACACCGTGACCTACGGCGACGACGGCGCGATCGCCGCGGTCACCCCGACCGGGGAGCGCGTGCCGCGCACCGTCACCAAGCGCACCACCATCGACCTCGACTCGTGGCCGTACCCGAAGAAGCCGCTGGTACCGCTGGCCGAGACGGTGCACGAGCGTGCCAGCGTGGAGATCTTCCGTGGCTGCACGCGCGGCTGCCGGTTCTGCCAGGCGGGCATGATCACCCGGCCGGTGCGCGAGCGGTCCCTGGCCGGCATCGGCGAGATGGTCGACTCCGCCGTGCGTGCCAGCGGGTTCGACGAGGTCGGGCTGCTGTCGCTGTCGAGCGCCGACCACTCCGAGATCGCGGAGATCACGAAGGGCCTGGCCGACCGGTACGAGGGCACGAACACATCGCTGTCGCTCCCCTCCACCCGCGTCGACGCGTTCAACATCGACCTCGCCAACGAGATCTCCCGCAACGGTCGCCGCTCCGGGCTCACCTTCGCGCCGGAGGGCGGTTCCGAGCGGATCCGCCGCGTGATCAACAAGATGGTGTCGGAGGACGACCTGATCCGCACCGTCTCGGAGGCGTTCGCACAGGGCTGGCGGCAGGTGAAGCTCTACTTCATGTGTGGCCTGCCCACCGAGGAGGACGAGGACGTCCTGCAGATCGCCGACATGGCGCACAACGTGATCCGCGCCGGCCGGGAGGCGTCCGGGCGCAACGACGTGCGGTGCACCATCTCGATCGGCGGGTTCGTGCCCAAGCCGCACACCCCGTTCCAGTGGGCCGCGCAGGCGCACCCCGACGTGGTCGACGACCGGCTGCGCAAGCTGCGCGCGGCCGTCAACAGCAACCGCAAGCTCGGCCGCAACGTCGGGATGCGCTATCACGACGGGCAGCCTTCGTTGATCGAAGGCCTGCTCGCACGTGGTGACCGCCGCGTGGGCCGGGTGATCGAACGGGTGTGGCGCGACGGCGGCCGGTTCGACGGCTGGAGCGAGCACTTCTCCTACGAGCGGTGGGTCGGGGCGTCGGCTGCGGAGCTGGAGCCGCTCGGCGTCTCGCTCGACTGGTTCACCACGCGCGAGCGCGGCCGCGACGAGATGCTCCCGTGGGACCACCTCGACTCGGGCCTGGAGCGCGACTGGCTGTGGGACGACTGGCAGGACGCCCTGTCGGGCCGTGAGCAGGACGACTGCCGGTGGACGCCGTGCTTCGACTGCGGTGTCTGCCCCTCCACCGGCACGGACATCCAGGTCGGCCCGAGCGGCACGAAGCTCATCCCGCTGGCTGTCGTGAATCCGGTGGCCGGAGCCTCGGGCGCGAGTGGCTGAGCGTCCCGGGTCCGGTCCGCAGGTCACCATCCGAGTCGCCGACGAGCGCGATGTGCTCGCATTGGCCGGCCTGCGCCGCGCGTGGCTGGAGGAACGCACGGGCGAGCCGATCGACGACCCCGGGTTCGAGGCAGCCTTCGAACAGTGGTGGCGCGTGGAGCTGCCCCGGCGGACGTTCTGGCTGGCCGAGGTCGGATCGCAGCGCAGCGGCTTCACCGCGATCGGCTCGATCAACGTCGTCGAGATCGTGCACATGCCCCGGCCCGGCGCGCGGGGCGGGCGCATCGGGCACGTCGGCAACGCCTTCGTGCTGTCGGCCTTCGCCGACCGCGGTGTGCCGGCGGCCCTGCTGGCTGCCGCGCTGGAGCACGCCCGGGATCGCCGCTACCGGCGGCTGCTGCTCGCCCCCACGGCCGGCAGCGCACCGTTCTACCGGCGGGCGGGTTTCGTGGCGGCGGGTGAGCAGTTGCTCATGCTCGACCCGTCGACCCTTCCGGCACCGCCTGCCTGAGCATCCGATCTCGCCCGCGGCACGGGAAGGGGGACCGGGGTGGCCGAGTTCGACGCGCTGGAGCTGGACGAGAGCGCGCACTCGCGGCGCATGTTCTGCAGTTGGGAGGAGGCGGGCTGGCGGTCCTTGCTCGTGCGCCGCTTCGACGACGACCCGGTGGTCGAGCAGGTGGAGGTGCCACCGAGTGACGACCAGCAGCTCGTCCTGGTGATGTCGGGCCGAATGGCTATCGAGTCCGGGGCGGACGGTCGCTGGCGCAACGCCCGGTACGCACCTGGGTCGATCGGGTTGACCGCGCCGAACCGGCTCACGCGGCTGCGCTGGCGGAGCACGTCGCCGGAGCCGATCAGCAGGCTCCACATCTATCTGCCGGGCAGCGTCCTCCACCGGGTGGCGGACGAGGTGTGCCCGCAGGAGGCGCCCAGGGCCGACTCGCTCGCCCTGACGGATCCCGTGCTGATGCAGATGATGCTCGCGCTCGCGAACGCCGCCGCGGCCGGCGCGCCCGACCTGTATGCGGAGTCGGCGGCCGAGTTTCTCGCGGTGCACATCCTCGTGCACCACACCGGCCGTTTCCTCTCACCGGTTCCACGGCGCGAGGACGTGCGCATCCGGCGGGTGCTGGACTTCATGCGGGACAATCTGCACCAGAACCTCACCCTGGCCGAGATGGCCCGCGAGGCGGGGCTGAGCACATTCCATTTCCTGCGCGTGTTCAAAGCGGCGACCGGACGAACTCCGCACCGCCATCTCACCGAACTGCGCGTGGAGATCGCCCGGCATCACCTGGAGAACGGTTCGCTGCCCGTCGGTGAGATCGCCTACCTGTGCGGTTTCAGCAGCCCGGCCCATCTGTCGACGGTTTTCACCCGCACCGTGGGCACATCACCGACGGCCTATCGGCGGCAACGGCGCGCATAGTCCGCAACGGGCGGAACGCCCTGATGGCAGCGGGCCGGGCGCCCACGACGCGAGCGCTCGGCGGATGCTCGTACGCTCTGCGCATGGCCCGCGTGCGCCCCGGAGAGGCGGCGAACCCTGCTCCGCCCACCGTTCAGCGCGTACGGGTGCGGTTCGCGAAGCGCGGCCGCCTGCGCTTCCTCTCCCACCGCGACGTGGCACGCAGCTTCGAGCGTGCCGTGCGCCGCGCAGGCGTGCCGGTGGCGCACTCCCACGGCTTCAGCCCACACCCACGGCTGTCCTGGATCGGGGCTGCGCCCACCGGCTCGGCCAGTGAGGCGGAGTACCTGGAGATCGGCCTGACCGAACCCGTCGATCCCGCGGCACTCATCGGCGCGCTCGACGCGGCCCTGCCCGACGGCCTCGACGTGCTCGAGGCCGTTGTGGCCGACGGCGCTGCGCTGGCCGAGCGCATCGACGGCAGCCGCTGGTTGATCGAGCTCTCCGGTGTCGCGCCCGACACCCTTCGGGCCGCGTTCTCGGCGCTGCAGGCCGAGTCGTCGGTCGTCGTCGAGCGGGTCACACCGTCCGGACGGCGGCAGATCGACGTGCGCGCTGCGCTGGTGCGTGCCGACGTCGTGGACGCGGCCGACGGCGTCTCGTCAGGTCTCTCAGGTTCGACGTCGCCCGATCAGTCACCATCCTGTGCGATAATGGCAGTGGTCGTACGGCAGACGACACCCGCCGTTCGACCCGATGACGTGTTGGGTGCACTCGACGTTGTCGCAGGCCTCAGGCCGACGGTGCCCGCGAAGGCGACTCGGATGGCTCAGGGACTGCTCGACCATCGAGGCGACTTGGCCGACCCACTCGGTTCCGACCGGGTCACCACCCGCGCCTGAAAGGGCGGGTCGGCTCGCCGGTCACGGCGCGTCGTCGAGTACACAGCCGCCCCCCGGGGCGGGAGCCAGACCAAGGATTGCTCGTCGCGCACCGCGCGGAGAGAAAGAACTGCACGTGTCCCCGCGTGGCCGCCTCCCAGGAGGCGCCCGGGGGCGGAGGAGCTGAATGTCGAATAACGATTCGCCTGCCGGTAGCGCCGGCGGGCCCGTCACCGTACCCGGCCTGGACGAACTGCCCGAACGAATGCGGGTGCACGCGCTGGCGAAGGTGCTCGGGCGCACGAGCCGCGAGGTGCTCGCCACGCTGGCCGATCTGGGCGTCGAGGCGCGTAGCGCGCAGTCGAGCATCGACCGTAAGTCCGCCGAGCAGGTGGTCACCGCCCTGCTGCCAGGCGTTCCAGAGTCCTCGGCCGGTCAGGCCGAGCCCGCGAGCGGCCCCGATGAGCCCGCCGCGGCCACTGTCGAGGAGGAGCACGCCGCCGAGGAGCCCGCGGCGCCGCTCACGCCGGTCTTCGCGCCCCCCACGCCGCTGTTCCAGCCGCCCACCCGGCCCGCCCGCACCCGCCGTCGCGGAGGCGAGCCCGAGGCCGTGGCCGACGAACCTGGCCCGCCGGCTCCCGCCCCCGAGCCGATCAGCGCCCCCGAACCGGCCGCCGAGCCCGTCGCTGCCGAGGCGAGCGACGACTCCGACGAGGACGGCGACGGCACCCGCCGCCGCAGACGCCGTGGGCGCCGTGGCCGTGGCCGCGGCCGTGGTGGCGACGGGTTCGAGGACGAGAACAGCTCCGACGAGTCCGACGACAGCGACGACTCGGCGGAAGCCGCCCGGGCCGACACAGGAGACACCGACACCGCCGAAGCCGAGGGCTCCGGCGCCGAGTCGGATGCCGACCGCGACGACGACGACGGCGACCGCGACGGAGACGACGAGACCGGCGGCTCGCGCCGCCGCCGCCGGCGCCGGCGCCGGCGTGGTACGGGCGATGAGAGCGACCAGCCCGACGAGGCCGACACGCCGAACACCGTCGTTCGAGTGCGCCAGCCGCGCGAGCGCTCCGACGACAGCAGCGACGGCGACGGCGTGCAGAGCGTGCGCGGGTCCACCCGGCTGGAGGCCAAGCGCCAGCGCCGTCGGGACGGCCGCGACGCCGGCCGCCGCCGCGTCCCGATCCTGTCCGAGGCGGAGTTCCTCGCCCGCCGCGAGTCCGTCGACCGGGCGATGGTCGTGCGGGAGCACGGCGACCGCGTCGAGATCGCGGTGCTCGAGGACGACGTCCTCGTCGAGCACTTCGTCACCGACCACGGCGGCACCGGGCCGTCGATGGTCGGCAACATCTACCTCGGCCGCGTCCAGAACGTGCTGCCGAGCATGGAGGCCGCGTTCGTCGACATCGGCCGCGGTCGCAACGCCGTGCTGTACGCCGGCGAGGTCGACTGGGACGCCGCCGGTCTCGGCGGCAAGGCACGCCGCATCGAGCAGGCGCTCTCCAGTGGCGACAGCGTGCTCGTGCAGGTCACGAAGGACCCCATCGGGCACAAGGGCGCCCGGCTCACCACCCAGATCAGCCTGGCGGGCCGCTTCCTCGTCTACGTCCCGTCCGGCGGTGCCGCGGGGATCAGCCGCAAGCTGCCCGACGTCGAGCGCAAGCGGCTCAAGGACATGCTCAAGGAGATCGTCCCCAACGACGCCGGGGTGATCATCCGCACGGCGTCGGAGGGCGTGAGCCACGAGGCGCTGGAGCGTGACGTCCGCAGGCTGCAGGCGCAGTGGGACGTCATCCGTACCAAGGCCGAGCAGACCGGCCCGAGCAAGCCCAAGGCCCCCGTGCTGCTCTACGAGGAGCCCGACCTGCTCCTCAAGGTCGTCCGTGACCAGTTCAACGAGGACTTCTCGCGTCTGATCGTCGAGGGCGACGACGCCTGGGACACCCTGCAGAACTACGTCGGGCACGTCGCTTCGGAGCTGGCCGACCGGCTCCACCGCCACGTCGGCCCGTCCGACGTCTTCGCCGAGTACCGCATCGACGAGCAGCTGCTCAAGGCGCTGGACCGCAAGGTCTGGCTGCCGTCCGGTGGCACGCTGGTGATCGACCGCACCGAGGCGATGACGGTCATCGACGTCAACACCGGCAAGTTCACCGGCTCCGGCGGCAACCTCGAGGAGACCGTCACCCGCAACAACCTGGAGGCGGCCGAGGAGGTCGTCCGCCAGCTGCGGCTGCGTGACATCGGCGGCATCATCGTCATCGACTTCATCGACATGGTGCTCGAGGCCAACCGCGACCTGGTGCTGCGGAGGCTCACCGAGTGCCTGGCCCGCGACCGCACGCGCCACCAGGTCGCCGAGGTCACCTCGCTGGGCCTCGTGCAGATGACGCGCAAGCGCGTCGGTGGAGGGCTCCTCGAGCACTTCTCCACTCCCTGCGAGCACTGCCGCGGCCGCGGGGTGGTCGTCAACACCGATCCGCTGGGTGACCGCGGCGACTCCGGCCGGGATCGCTCGGAGCGTTCCGACCGGGACGTGTCCAGCCGCCGGCAGCGCCGTGGCCGCCGCGGCGAGGGCGAGGAGCGCAACGGCCACGCCGGGCAGTACAACGGCGCCCGCGTCGACACCGAGCCCGCCGCCGCTCCCGTCGCTGTGCCTGCCGACGAGACCGACCAGAAGCCGGACGCCTCCGAGGCCACGATCGACGTCGGCGCTCCGGTGCCGGTGACGGAGGACCTGCCCGCGGCCGATGCTCCGGACCTCGTCGAGGCTCCTGTCGTGGCCGACGACACGGTGGTCGACGCCGCCGAGGTCGCCGACGCGCCCGTCGTCGATGCTCCGGCCGTAGAGCCGCCGGCCGTCGAGGCGCCCGCCACCACCGGTCGCCGCACCGGCCGCCGGATCGTCCGGCGTGGGGTGGTCGAGACGTCGCCGCAGGCACGGCCCGTCGATGTCGCCGCCGATGCCGTCGAGGAGGTCGTCGTCGAGCGCTCGCTCGCCGAGCGGACCGCCCCGGCCCCGGCCGAATCGCCCGCCGCCGGATCGCCTGCCGTCGAATCGCCCGCAGCCGAATCGACGGACGCCGGCGACACCGTTCCTGCTGCTCCCGAGCCCGCGGCAGAGCCGCGGCCGCGCCGACGGGGCCGGGTCACGCGCACGGCCGGAGCGCCCAGCGCGGTCGCAGGCGATGCACCGGTGGCCGCCGTGGTCACGGTGCCGACGGCAACGGCGAGCCAGCCGGTCGCGTCGGTCTCCGCGCCGCCGCAGCCGGAGCCCACCCTCACCAGGCCGCGGCGCACCCGCCGTGCGGCCTCCCGTCCGGCCGGTCCGCCGGCAGGCGGGGAGAGCGGGGGAGACCCGGTTTGAACCATCCCGTAGCCCTTCCGTACCCTGGGGTCCCTGCGTCGCGCTCCGTCCGTCGGCTGCCGCGGCACTTGCAGAGCCACAGAGGTTCCGGTTCTGTCTCTCGTCCCACGAGCTAGGAGCAGTGCGTCGATGTACGCGATCGTCAAGACCGGCGGCAAGCAGTACAAGGTGGCCGTCGACGACGTGGTCACCGTCGAGAAGATCGACGGTGAGCCCGGTGCGGAGGTCAGCCTCCCGGCCGTGCTCCTGGTGGATGGCGACGACGTCACCACTGACGCGGACGCGCTGGCCGCCGCGTCGGTCACCGCCACGGTCGTCGAGCACACCAAGGGCCCGAAGATCCGGATCCACAAGTTCAAGAACAAGACCGGGTACCACAAGCGTCAGGGGCACCGTCAGCCGCTGACGAAGGTCCAGGTCACCGGCATCGCGAAGTAAGGAGACGCAGCCATGGCACACAAGAAGGGTGCGTCCAGCTCACGCAACGGGCGCGATTCCAACGCGCAGCGCCTCGGCGTGAAGCGCTTCGGCGGTCAGGTCGTCGGCGCGGGCGAGATCATCGTCCGCCAGCGCGGCACCAAGTTCCACCCGGGCACCGGCGTCGGACGGGGCGGCGACGACACGCTCTTCGCGCTCGTCGAGGGTGCGGTCGAGTTCGGCTACACCCGCGGCCGCAAGGTCGTCAACATCGTGCCGGTGTCGGCCTGAGGCCGGTACCACCCCAGTTCTTCTAGAGACGGCGGGCCGCCCTCGGTGGGTGGCCCGCCGTCGTCGTGTGTGAGGAGAGGTCGATGTCGAAGTTCGTGGACCGGGTGGTGCTGCACGCCACCGCGGGGGCGGGCGGCAACGGCTGCGCCTCGGTGCACCGCGAGAAGTTCAAGCCGCTCGGCGGCCCTGACGGCGGCAACGGCGGGCAGGGCGGCTCGATCGTTCTCGTCGTGGACCCCGGGGTCCACACCCTGCTCGACTTCCACCACCGCCCGCACGCGATGGCTCGCAACGGCAAGCAGGGCCAGGGCGGGTTCCGCGCCGGCGCCAACGCCGAGGACATGGAGCTACGGGTGCCCGACGGCACCGTCGTGTTCGACGACAACGGCGAGATCATCGCCGACCTCGTCGGCGCCGGCACCCGTTTCGTCGCGGCGGAGGGTGGGCGTGGCGGGCTGGGCAACGCCGCGCTCGCCTCACAGGCCCGCAAGGCCCCCGGATTCGCCCTCCTCGGCGAGCCCGGAGAGAGCCGCGACCTCACGCTCGAACTGCGGTCGATGGCCGACGTCGGCCTCGTCGGGTTCCCGTCCGCGGGCAAGTCGTCGCTGGTCGCGGCCCTGTCCGCGGCGCGGCCGAAGATCGCCGACTACCCGTTCACCACGCTCGTGCCGCAGCTCGGTGTCGTCACCGCAGGCGAGGAGGTCTACACCGTCGCCGACGTTCCGGGTCTCATCCCCGGGGCGTCCGAGGGCCGCGGTCTGGGCCTGGACTTCCTGCGCCACATCGAACGCTGCTCGGTGCTCGTGCACGTCGTCGACTGCGCCACGTTCGAGCCCGGCCGTGACCCGGTGTCCGACGTCCAGGCGCTGGAGGACGAACTCGCCCGCTACACCCCGGCGCTGGGCGGCGAGCTGTCCGAGCGGCCCCGGCTGATCGCGCTGAACAAGATCGACGTCCCCGACGCCCAGGAGATGGCCGAGCTCGTCACGGCCGAGCTCACCGAGCGCTACGGCTGGCCGGTCTTCCCGATCTCCACCGCGAGCCGCGCCGGGCTCCGGGAGCTGACGTTCGCCATGGCCGAGCAGGTGCGGGCCTACCGTGCCGCCCAGCCGGTGGCCGAACCCACCCGAATCGTGCTGCGCCCACAGGCGGTGGACGACGCCGGGTTCACGATCGAGGAGGACCCCGAGCTGCCCGGCGGTTTCATTGTTCGCGGCTCCCGCCCCGAGCGGTGGATCCGGCAGACGTCGTTCGACAACGACGAGGCCGTCGGGTACCTCGGCGACCGCCTCGCGCGGCTCGGCGTGGAGGAGGCCCTCGCCAAGGCAGGCGCGAAGCCGGGCTGCCCGGTGACCATCGGCGACGTCACGTTCGACTGGGAGCCGAGCACGCCCGCCGGTGTCGCCGTGCTGATGTCCGGCCGCGGCACCGACCGGCGGCTGGACCGTGACTCCCGCGTCAGCGCCGCCGAGCGCAAGGCAGCCCGCATCGAGCGGCGCAGACCACGCACCGATGCGGAGCTGTTCATGGAGGAGCCGGACGGGCCGGCCGAACGGTGGACCGACCCGGATGCGGGTGGCACCTGGGACGACGCCGTGTGGGACGAGCCTGCGGACTCCGGGGATCGGCCCCGGACCAGGCCGTGACTGCCAGAAAACAGCTGGCCGAGGCGCGCCGGATCGTCGTCAAGGTCGGGTCGTCGTCGCTGACCAGCCTCGACGGCGGGCTCGATCCGCTGCGGCTCGATGCGCTCGTCGATGCGCTCATCGCCCGCCGCAGCGCGGGCAGCCAGGTGGTGCTCGTGTCGTCGGGGGCGATCGCGGCGGGCCTCGCCCCGCTCGGGCTGGCCCGCCGTCCCCGGGACCTCGCCACCCAGCAGGCCGCGGCGTCCGTCGGGCAGCTGTTGCTCGCACAGGCCTACGCGGCGTCGTTCGGGCGGCACGGGCAGGCGATCGGGCAGGTGCTGCTCACCGCCGACGACATGATCCGCCGCGCCCACTACCGCAACGCCCAGCGCACGTTGGAGCGGCTGCTCGGCCTGGGCGTGCTCCCGGTGGTGAACGAGAACGACACGGTGGCCACCGACGAGATCCGCGTCGGCGACAACGACCGGCTGGCCGCGCTCGTCGCCCACCTGATCGGAGCCGACGGGCTCGTGCTGCTCTCGGACGTCGACGGCCTGTACGACGGCGACCCGCGGCTGCCCGGATCGCGGCTGCTCAGCGAGGTGGATGCGCCGACGGACCTCGAATCGGTTCGGGTCGCCCGCCCGGGCGAGGGGAGCCTCGGGCGTGGCGGGATGGCCACCAAGATCACGGCGGCCGCGATGGCCGCCGCCGCGGGCATCCCCGTGCTGCTCGCAGCGGCCGAGGACGTCACCTCCGCCCTCGACGCCTCGGAGACAGGCCCCAAGGTGGGCACCGCGTTCCGGCCGTCCGGGCGGCGGATGTCGGCCCGCCGCTTCTGGCTGCGCCACGCGGCGGACGTGCGCGGCTCCCTCGACCTCGATGCCGGCGCCGTGGCCGCGGTGATCGGCCGCCGCCGCTCCCTGCTCGCCGCAGGCATCCACGGGATCTCCGGCGACTTCGTCGCGGGTGACGTGGTGGACCTCGTGGGGCCGCACGGACAGGTCGTCGCGCGCGGGGTGGTGGGGTTCGACGCCACGGAACTGCCCGCGCTCATCGGCCGCCGCTCTCGCGACCTGGCCCCCGAACAGCGCCGCGAGGTGGTTCACGCCGACGACCTGGTCCCCCTGACCACCTTCTGACCCACGACGCCGTGTCCCCGCAGCGCGGTTCGTCCTCGTTCCTGCGAGTCGCGGATTCGTCAGGCGCAAGCGCGACTCGCGCGCATTGTCTGCCCGTTCCTCCGGGTCGCCTGTTGCGCGGGCGTGAGTCGCCCCGTTCCGCGCGTGGGTTGCCTATGCCTTGCGCAAGTCGCACGTTCTCGAGGTGAATCGTCCACGACCTATGAGAGGCCCGTTTTCCGGATGGGCGCCGCTCGCTCGTCACGGCGGTCATCGGTTTCCGGGCGTAAGTCGCTGCTGACTTGCATGGGCCACTCGGGGCCGCCGGCCTGTTTGCGCGAGTCGCCGGTTCCCCCGCGAGCGGCTCACTCCGGTCTGCGAATCGTCCGCCGTTCACGCGCGTTGTCCGCCCGCACGCCAGTCTCCTGCTCAGCGTTGCCCACGCTTCGCCTGCGAGACGGCTGACCCGGGTTGTCGCCACCCCGGCGCCCGGACGAGGATCGGGCGGTGGCTGCCGCTGACCGCGCTCGCGCGAGCATGGTCGACGTCCTCTGTGACGCCGGCCGTATCCGCTCGCCCGCCGTCGAGGACGCGTTCCGGAACGTTCCGCGCCACCTGTTCCTACCTGGGCTCTCCCTCGAGGAGGCTTACGCCGACGAAGCGGTCGCGGTCCAGTTCGCCGACGGTGTGGCCACGAGCTCGGCATCCCAGCCGTCCATGATGGCGATCATGCTCGAGCAGCTCGACCTGCGGCCCGGGCAGCGCGTCTTGGAGATCGGGGCGGGCACCGGCTACAACGCTGCGTTGATGGCGCGGATCATCGGCCCGAGCGGAACGGTCACGGCTGTCGACATCGACGAGGACCTCATCGAGCGCGCCGCTTTCCACCTCGCGAGCGCCGGGGTGGACGGCGTGGAGTTGGTGGCTGCGGACGGCGCGCTCGGCTATCCGCCCGCAGCGCCCTACGACCGGATCGTGCTGACGGTCGGCAGCGGCGACATCCGGCCAGAGTGGGTGGCCCAGCTCGTGCCGGGCGGGCGGCTGCTGCTGCCGATCGCCGTGCGGGGGAGCCAGCTGTCCACGGCCCTCGACCTCGGGCCCGACGGCGTGCTGCGCAGCCACTCCGTCCGCAGCTGCGCCTTCATCCGGCTTCGCGGCGTGGGGGCGAGCACGGACGTCGCGACCCGGCTCCACGGCATCGGCCTCATGTTGCAGGTGCCGGAGGACGGACCCCGGGCGGAGCCGGCTGACGTGTCCGCGGCGCTCGCCGAACCGGGTGCACTGCTCACCGTGCCGGTGGCGCTCGGCGCCGCGGACGTGTGGGACGGGTTCGGACTCTGGCTGGCCCTGACCGAGCCGGGCGCGTGCCGACTGCTGGCGGCCGAGCCGGAGACCGGCCTGCCCGACGACCTGCTGCCCCTCGGTCCGGGCTCCGGCACCATCGCGCTCGCCTCCATGGCCGAAACGCAGCCGCCCGGTCTCGCGATGGTGGTGGCCGGACCCGGGCGACCGGACGGTCGCGGGCCTGGAGCCGTGGCCGTACGGGAGTTCGGCCGGGGCGGACCGACCCTCGCCGGGCGGTTGCTCGCCGCGCTTGACCGGTGGCTCGCCGCGGGGCGGCCGGGCGCGGCGGAGTGGCGGATCGTCGCCGTGCCCGCCGGAGCGGTCTACGAGGACCCGCCGCCTGGCGTGGGCGTGGTGCGCAAGGTGCACTGCAGCCTGCTCGTGGACCTACCCGTGCCTGTGCCGAGCTGAGCGGGCTCCTCAAGAACAGCCGCTGAGGAACCGGTCGCTCGGGCTCAGCCGGCTTGCGCCAGCGCGAACGGCAACACGGCGGACGCCCCGGCTCGGCGCAGCATTCTGGCGGCCACCGTGGTCGTCCAGCCGCTGTCGATCACGTCGTCGACGAGCAGAACGGGCCCGTCGGGGACGGCGAACGCCGGTGGCTCGAACGCCGGCCAGACCGCAGCCAGCCGCTGAGCACTGTTGGAGTGCTCACCGGGCCGCGGCCCCGCGGGGACGACGCTGCCCAGCAGCGGGAGCCGGCCGATCTCGGCGATTCGACGGGCCAGGTGGTCGAGCTGGTCGGGTCGGGTGCGCGAGCCGATGCCGACCACACCCACGGGGCGCTCGGCCCATCCCCATCCGGCAAGCACCCGGACGCACGCGTCGAGCACGTCCTTGGGAACCGGCGCGTCCTGGCCCGTGACCAGCTCACGCAGCCGGGTGCCCCATCCGATGTCGGACAACCGCCCGATGACGCGCCCGGTGTCGGCGAGCTCTCCCGCGGAGATCCGGCCGGACACCGGGACCCCGAGCTCGGCCATCCCACTCGGCCACTGCTTGCGCGGGGCGACCTCGACCCCGGGACGGGCGAGCCGTTCCTCCGCCGCGGTGGCGGCGTTCGTGTCGACGTCGGTGCTCCACATCGGGCCCGCGCAGTTGTCGCAGCGCCCGCACGGCTGGGCGTCGGGATCGTCGAGCTGGCGGCGGAGGAACACCAGCCGGCAGTCGGTGGTGTCGATGTAGTCGAGCATCGCCTGCTGCTCGGCGCGGCGGGCCTCGGCGATGCGCCGGTGGCGCTCCTCGTCGTAGACCCACTCCTGCCCGGTGGCGACCCATCCGCCCTTGACGCGCTGCGCCGCGCCGTCGCTGTCGAGCACCTTGAGCAGCATCTCCAGGCGCGTGCGCGAGAGGTCGACGCGCGTCTCGATGGCGGCCGTGGAGAGCGACTCGGGCCCGAGCACCCGCAGTGTCTGGCGAACCACCGGCTCCGGCGGGAAGGCGAGCGAGGCGAAGTAGGACCAGATGTCGCGGTCCTCCCGGCCGGGCAGCAGCACCACCTCGGCACGCTCGACCGCACGGCCTGCACGACCGATCTGCTGGTAGTAGGCCACCGGCGACGCAGGAGCGCCGAGGTGGACGACGAACCCGAGATCGGGTTTGTCGAAGCCCATGCCCAGCGCGCTGGTGGCCACGAGAGCCTTGACGCGGTTGGCGAGGAGATCGCCCTCGGCCGCGAGCCGCTCCTCGGGCTCGGTCTTGCCCGTGTAGGACGCCACCGGGTAGCCGCGCTCGCGCAGGAACTCCGCCACCTCCTCGGCGGCCGCGATCGTGAGCGTGTAGATGATGCCCGCGCCGGGTAGGGCGTCGAGCTGCGCAGCGAGCCAGCCCAGCCGCTGCGCGGGCGTGGGCAGCCGCACGACGGACAGCCGCAGGCTCTCGCGGTCGAGCGTGCCGCGCAGCACCAGCGGCTCCCCGGAGGCGAGCCCCAACTGCTCGGTGACGTCGACGACCACCCGGTCGTTGGCCGTGGCGGTGGTGGCGAGCACCGGGATGCCGGCGGGCAGGTCGGCGATGAGCGCGCGCAGCCGCCGGTAGTCGGGACGGAAGTCGTGGCCCCAGTCGGACACACAGTGGGCCTCGTCGACCACGAGCATGCCGGCGCTCGCGGTGAGCCGGGGCAGCACGCGATCGCGGAAATCCGGATTGTTGAGCCGTTCGGGGCTCACCAGCAGGACGTCGACCTCGCCGGCGTCGACCGAGGCATAGGTGCGTTCCCAGTCGGCGGTGTTGGCCGAGTTGACCGTGGCGGCGTGGATGCCTGCGCGCGCGGCGGCGTCGATCTGGTTGCGCATGAGCGCCAGCAGCGGCGAGACGATGACGGTGGGGCCGGCGCCTGCGGCCCGCAGTAGCGCCGTGGCGACGAAGTACACCGCCGACTTGCCCCACCCCGTGCGCTGCACCACCAGCGCCCGCCGCCGATCTGCGACGAGCGCGTGGATCGCCGTCCACTGGTCGTCGCGCAATCGGGCCGATGGACCGGCCAGGGTGGCGAGCACGGCCTCGGCGCGCTGCCGGAGATCTTGCTGTGTCAGATCTTCGTGCGTGGAGGTACCTGTCGTCACGCATCCCATGGTGGACGAGCACACCGACAGCCGGGCAGGCAGGGGAGTCCGGCTGTGGACAACCGGTGTGACGCCTGCGCCCGCGAACCTGCGGATCGTGTCGAGCACCCATGCCGAGAGCAATAGTCAAGATCTGTGGATGAAGATCTTTCAGGCGGCTTCGGGTTGGGAGTGTTCGTCGGGTCGTTCGACGATCTTGCCGGCCTCGAACGTGGCGACGGCGCGGATGAGCGCGAGGAGCGCTTCTCGAAGAACCCACTCCACGGCGGCGGACTTGACCGCTTCGAAGAGCCGGCCATGGGGTGTGCCCCTCCCCATCCGAGGGTGAACTCAAGATCCGATGGGTGGTGCTCGAGCCCAGCGGAGTGCGCCGTGCTGAGTCCGGTACGCGAGGACCACCTGCGGGCGCAGATCGAGCACAGATCAGGTTTCCGCGCCGCGCCCGTCTGTATGTGTGAGATCGACTCACGGGAGGCTGGCACGATGCGGAAATTGATCTTCGGCATGAACGTGACCGTGGACGGCTACATCGCCGCGCCCGGCGACGACATCGGCTGGAGCGGCCCGCCGAACGACGAGCTGTTCCAGTGGTGGCTCGACCAGGAGCGGGCGAACGACCTGTCGCTGTACGGGCGCAAGCTGTGGGAGACGATGAGCTCCTACTGGCCGACCGGCGACCAGCAGCCCGACGCCACCCCGGCGGAGATCGAGTTCGCGCGGAACTGGCGGGACACGCCGAAGGTGGTGTTCTCCTCGACGATCGACAAGGTCGACTGGAACACCCGCCTGGTCACCGGCGCTGCGGTCGCCGAGGTCACCCGGCTCAAGGCCGAGGACGGCGGCCCGATGGGTATCGGCGGCGCGACGCTCGCCGGGGCTGCCATGCGGGCCGGGCTGATCGACGAGTACGCGATCGTCACCCATCCGGTCCTGGTGGGCGGCGGCACACCGTTCTTCACCGCGCTGGACAGCTGGGTGAACCTGAACCTGGTGGAGACGCGGACGTTTCCCGGCGGCGTGGTGCTGACCCGATACGAGACGAGGCGATGAGCACGGGCCGGATGCTCGGCTCGTGAGGCGAGGTCGAAAGCGTTTCTGACGTGCTCACCGTTGCCCTCGGCTTCGAGGCAACTTCCCCCGGCCCCTTCGTCGCGTTCCGAGTGAGGTGCTGACCGACTCGCTGGAGATGAGGACGACGGCGTCGTCGATCGTGACGAATTCTTCGGGGCGTGAAGACGCCCTCGTCGGCAACGCCGGCGGGGCGACGGTGTTCTCGTTGTTCGCGCTGGGTGCTGCCGGCCGGGTCATTCCACGGGTGATTTCGACGAGTCCAGTCCGTGCGCTGGACTCGTCGACGAGCGGGACTTCTGTGATCACAGTGTCGGGGGCAGGCCCAGCCATGGTTTGTCGGTGGCGTCGAATCCGGTGAGCTCGGCGATCTTCCCGTCGGCGATGTGCAGGACCGCGATGTTCAACAGCCGGTACTCCGGGTCGTCGGGGGTGCGGCGGTACAGCGCGGCGGCAGGCATGCGGTTGACCGTCGTGGTGATACAGCGCCAGTCGTCGTAGCCGGGCTGGAAGAGCCCACCGGAGACCCAGCCCTCCACCGCGTCCTCGGCCCCCATGATCACGGTGCCCGGATCGGGCAGCATCGCGAAGCGCAGGTCGTCGCGCAGCAGGGACATCAACCCGTCGAGGTCGTTGCGCTCATGGGCGTCGATATACGACTTCACCACGCCGCGCTCGTCATCCGACAGCTCGTGAGTGGCAGGGCTCCGCCAGTCGAGGCGGCGGTCGGGCAGCTGCTCGCGCATCGTCACGCGCGCCCGCTGCAGTGCGCTGGTCACCGATGCGACGGTCAGCTCGAGGGCGTCGGCGGCCTTCGACGCCGGCCAGCCGAGGACGTCGCGCAGGATGAACACCGCCCGCTGCCGCGGCGGCAGGTGCTGGACGGCGACGATGAACGCCAGCTCGATCGTCTCCCGCGCCACCACCGATTCCTGCGGGTCGTCGGGGAGCATCCGGTCGGGGTACGGCTGCAGGTACAGCATCTCGGAGCCGGGGTCCGACAGCCCGCACGGTACGGGTGTCCGGTCGTTGCGCTTCTCCAGGAAGTCGAGGCAGGCGTTCGTCGCGATCCGGTACAGCCAGGTCCGCAGCGCGGCGTGGCCCTTGAACGACTCTCGCTTGTTCCACGCTCGCAGGAACGTCTCCTGCGTCATGTCCTGGGCGTCCTCGTAGCTCGCGAGCATCCGGTAGCAGTGCACCTGCAGCTCACGCCGGTGGCGCTCCGTGATGAGTGCGAACCGCGCCGTGTCGCCTGAGCGGGCCGCCGCGATGAACGTGGCCTCATCGGCGCCCAGCGGTCTGGCGTCGGTCATGGTCATCAATCCTTCCACCGGTGCGAGGGCTACCCGAACTGACGACATGGCGGAGGATTTCTGATCGGTGAAGCCGCGACCATGAGCAGTGTGCCTTCCTGTCCGGTTCGGGCCACCACTTCGTTCACGGGCTGTCGCGAGGCAGGATGGGACGGGTGAGTGCTCCCCAGTCCCCGTTGTTCGGCTCGGTCGCTGACGTGGCCGAGCGGCTGGCCGGCGTCGGCTACCTGGCCTCCACCGCCGTGGCCACCACCGTCTACCTGGCCGATCGGCTGGGGAAGCCGCTGCTCGTCGAGGGACCGGCCGGGGTCGGCAAGACCGAGCTGGCCAAGGCCGTCGCGGAGTCGACGGGATCGGGACTGGTGCGCCTGCAGTGCTACGAGGGCATCGACGAGGCCCGCGCGCTCTACGAGTGGAACCACGCCAAGCAGCTGCTGCGGATCACCGCGGGTCAGGGTCGCGAGTCCTGGGACGACACGCGCGACGACGTGTTCTCGGAGGAGTTCCTGCTCGCGCGCCCGCTGCTCACCGCGATCCGCCGCACCGAGCCGACGGTGCTGCTCGTCGACGAGATGGACAAAGCGGACGTCGAGGTGGAGGGTCTGCTGCTCGAGGTGCTCTCGGACTACCAGGTCACCGTCCCGGAGATGGGCACCGTCACCGCGTCCCGCCGTCCGTTCACGCTGCTCACGTCGAACTCCACGCGCGAGCTCTCCGAGGCGCTCAAGCGTCGCTGTCTCTTCCTGCACCTGGACTTCCCGGACGCGGACCTGGAACGGCGCATCGTGCAGAGCCGCGTGCCGGAGCTGGCCGAGGCGCTGGTGGATGCCCTCGTGCGCACGGTCCGCGTGCTGCGTGGACTCGAGCTACGCAAGGCGCCCTCGGTGGCCGAGACGATCGACTGGGGTCGCACCCTGCTGGCGCTCGGGCTCGACACGCTGGACGACGAGACCGTGCGCGCCACCCTCGGTGTGGTGCTCAAGCACCAGTCCGACGCGGTGAAAGCGGCTGCAGAGCTGCGCCTGAACTGACCGGGCTCGTAGGGCTCACGGGTCGGCGAGAAGCTGGCCCGGTGGCCCGACGATGGCTCATGATGAGACGGTGACCACAGTGGCCGGCCAGAGGTCGGAGCACGGCCTGCCCGGACATCTCGTCGACTTCGTGGCGGCCCTGCGGCGTCATGGAGTGTCGGTCGGGCCGGGGGAGACGGTGGACGCCGCGCGCGTGCTCGGTGCGCTCGACCTGATCCATCGCGAGCACGTTCGCGAGGGACTCGCCGCGGCCCTGCTGCGCCGATCCGGTCAGCGGCAGGTGTTCGACACCCTGTTCGAGCTGTACTTCCCGGCGGCGCTGGGCTCCGGTTCCGCGGAGGTCGAGGTGCCCCGCGTTGACGACGTGCCCGACGGGCCCGTGGACGTCGACGCGCTCCGCGACATCCTGGCCGACCTGCTGCGCGACGGCGACACCGAAGCGCTCGCCGAGCTCGCCCGCGCGGTGGTGGATGCGCTTGGGCACTCGGGCGCCTCCGGCACGGGCGTGCGGGGGGCAGGTGGGCAACCCAGCTGGTCGGCCTACCAGGCGCTGCGGGTGCTCTCGCCCGAGACGCTCCTGGCCCGGATCCTCAGTGACCTCAGGGCAAGCGGCACCGACGAGGACGCATTCAGCGACGAGGTGCGCCGCCGCGAGATCCGTGATCGCATCGCGGCGTTCCGCAAGATGGTCACCGACGAGGTGCGCCGGCGCACCGCCGAGCAGCGCGGACGCGATCACGTGGCCAAGACGGCCGTGCCCAAGCAGGCCGAGCAGGTCGAGTTCCTCTCCGCGCACGCCGAGCAGCTCGCCTTGCTGCGCCGCACCGTGCATCCGCTGGCCCGCCGCCTCGCGTCCCGGTTGGCGGTGCGCCGAAAGCACGCCAAGCGCGGCACGCTGGACATGCGCCGGACGCTGCGCCGGTCGATGTCCACCGGCGGCGTGCCGATGCGCCCGGCGTACCGCAAGCGCCGCCCCGGCCGTCCGGAGCTGGTGGTGCTCTGTGACGTCTCCGGCTCGGTGGCCGGGTTCAGCCACTTCACGCTGCTGCTGGTGCAGGCCTTGCGCGAGCAGTTCAGCAAGGTGCGGGTGTTCGCGTTCGTCGAACGTGCCGACGAGGTGACGCACCTCTTCGACCCAGGGGCGGAGCTCTCCGGGGTGATGCAGCGGGTGTTGCGGGAGGCCGACCTCGTGGCTTTCGACGGCCACAGCGACTACGGCGGTTCCTTCGGCACTTTCGCGGAGAACTGGGGCGACGTGGTGACGCCGAAGACCTCCTTGCTGGTGCTGGGTGACGCACGCACGAACTACCGCGACCCGAACCTCGTGGTGCTGCGCCGGCTCGTCGGCCAGGCACGGCACGCGCACTGGCTCAACCCGGAGCCGCGCCGGCAGTGGGGTACCGGTGACTCCGCCGCCCTCCGTTATGGCGAGGTACTACCGATGCACGAGTGCCGCACGGCAGGGCAGCTCGCCGACGTGGTGGAGGGGTTGCTTCCGGTCTGACCTCGAGTCGCTAGCACACCTGTACCGAGCGAGTCCAGTACTTGACCCTGCGTGACGGAACTCGGCATTCTCGTCCGTCAGAGTGATCCACGCAAAAGGGTCATCGTTGACAACGGTGGAGTGCCTCATGACCGCAGCTTCGGTGTCCCGTCGATCACGAGTGGTTGCCGTGGCAGCCGTTGCCCTCGCCGCGTCGCTGCTGGGCGCCACTCCGGCCGCGGCGGCCTCTGCCGACGCTGCGGGGGCGCAGAAGTGCGGCACGGTGGACCAGATCATGGAGTGCGTCTCCGTGGAGGGCGTGCGCGCGCACCTGGAGGAGTTCCAGTCGATCGCCGACGCCAACGACGGCACGCGCGCCTCGGGCACCCCCGGCTACACGGCGTCGGCGGAGTACGTCGCCGAGCAGGCCCGCGATGCCGGGCTCGACGTGAGCACCCAGGACTTCGACTTCGCGTTCTTCCAACTGAACAGCCAGGCTCTGGCGCAGACCGAGCCCACCTCCGTGACCTATACGGCGGGCACCGACTTCGTCGCGACGACGTTCTCGGGCAGCGGCGACGTGACCGGCACGGCCGTGCCGGTCGACCTTCGGCTGCCCTCGACCGGCGGTTCGACCAGTGGGTGCGAGGCAGAGGACTTCGCCGACTTCCCCGACGGGGGCATCGCCCTGCTGCAGCGTGGCACCTGCGAGTTCGGAGTGAAGGCACGCAACGCCGAGGCCGCAGGCGCCGTGGGCGCAGTGATCTTCAACGAGGGTGACGCACCGGATCGCACCGAGCTGCTGCAGGGCACGCTCGGCGCGCCGATCGGCATCCCGGTGGTGGGCACCACCTTCGCCATCGGCGAGGCGCTGCAGAACGCCACCGTGCAGCTGCAGGTGGACGCCGTGAGCGAGAACCGCACAACCACCAACGTCATCGCCGAGACGCCGAACGGTGGCGACACCGTGCTGATGGTGGGGGCCCACCTCGACTCGGTGCCCGAAGGCCCCGGCATCAACGACAACGGCAGCGGAAGCGCGGCGATCCTCGAGGTGGCGCGGCAGATCGCCGGGGTGAAGACGGACGCCACGGTGCGATTCGCCTGGTGGGGTGCGGAGGAGCTCGGGCTGCTCGGCTCGCAGCACTACGTGCAGACGCTGCCGCAGGAGGAGCGCTCCCGGATCGCGGGCTACCTGAACTTCGACATGGTCGGCTCGCCCAACTTCGCGCGGTTCGTCTACGACGGCGACAACTCCGACGCCGCCGGCGCGGGCCCCGGTCCCGAGGGCTCGGCTGCCATCGAGGACGTGTTCGAGAAGTTCTACGCCGACCGTGGCCTGGCCTACCAGGGCACGGACTTCGACGGCCGCTCCGACTACGGGCCGTTCATCGCGGCCGGGATCCCCGCCGGCGGGTTGTTCACCGGCGCAGAGGGCGTGAAGACACCGGAGCAGGCTTCGATGTACGGCGGCACGGCGGGAGCTCCCTTCGACCCCTGCTATCACCAGGCCTGCGACACCATCGCCAACATCAGTGACACGGTGCTCGACGAGAACGCCGACGGGATCGCCTTCGCAACCCTCACACTCGCATCCGATCCGACGCTGATCACGGGCCCGGCGCCGGCGGCACCGTCCGGGCCGGCCGCACCTCCCGCGGGTGGCGGCGGGCTCGCGCACGACCATGAGGGCCTCCGCTCCTGACGGTGGCGCTCAGTCGGTGCCGGTACGCAGGGCGAACCGCTCGGCCACCGCGACGTCGCCCGTGACCGGCAGTTCGCCGGCGGGGCGGCGGCGGTAGAGGTAGAGCAGCAGGTCGGACGCGGATGCCTGGATCAGCGCATCCGGTCGTTGATCGGTTCCGTCGGTCAGCCGTTGCCACCGTGCGGTGCCGTGCTCGTCCTCGCCGACGGCCCATCGGATGCCGGTGTCGACGGCCGCGAGCTCCAGCGTGCCCCCGACCGGGGCGGCTTCCTTCGTGCGGAACGGGGTGCTGACCTCGAGGAACTCCTCGACGGCATCGGTGGCGGCCGCGGCGTCGAGAGCCTGTGGGCGTCCGACGGCCTGCTCGGCGTCCCAGCGGTGGACGGCGGCCTCCTGGACCTGGTGGCGCACCACGAAGCCGGCGTCGCTCCGGGCGGCCCAGGTGTAGACGGGCTCGTCGGGCGCTGCCCCCCGGAGTGACTTCACCAGCCGGTCGGCGCCGGCGCGTAGCTCGGGCACGAGCCGCTCCTCCTCGGGCCGCGCTGCCTCGGGAACCGTGGCCGGATCCTGCACGTGCTCGGCCACGACGGTGCCCCAGAACTGCTGCACCTCGAGCAGGTGCCACACCAGGTCGGCCACCGACCACCCCGGGCAGCTCGGCACGGGTGACGCGAGATGGCCCTCCGCCGCGTCGGCGAGGGCGAGGGTGTCGGCTTCGATGCGCAGGAACGGATCGAAGTGGGTGACGAGCCCGTACGAGCTGCGGTGATCAATCACGATGGGGACGCTAGCGGGAGCAACCGACAGAAACGGGACTGCGCTTCGGCTGTTTCAACTGTCTGTTGACCACTTCAACACGGAGTTGTAGCGTCTGCGCCCATCCTGCCGCTCCCCGCTCCTGGAGGTATCCGTGCCCGTCCTGCCGCAGAATCCGACGGGCCGGTCCCGATCGAGCAGTTGGTGCACCGCCGTGCTCGCGGGGCTCCTGGCCGTGGTGCTTGCGGGGTGTGGTGGCGGCGGGGACGGCGGAGAAGCCGCCGCGCCGCAGGCCCCCGGTGGGGGCGGCGCAATCCCCGATGTCTCCGCGGTGGTGGCCGGAGTCCAGAAGGATCCGCAACTCGCCGCCATGCTGCCGCCGACGATCGCGCAGGCGGGCGTCCTGGCTCTCGGCTCGAACCTCCAGTCGGCCCCCAACAACTTCTACGCGGCTGACGGCACCACGCCTGTCGGCTACGAGGTCGACCTGGCGAAGGCGATCGCGGCGAAGCTCGGCGTCACGGTCAAGTACCAGGACATGGCGTTCGGCTCGCTCATCACGAGCCTCCAGTCCAGCCGGGTGGATCTGACGATGGCCGCGATGAACGACACCGCCGAGCGTCAGAAGCAGATCGACTTCGTCGACTACTTCACGTCCGGGATCACGATCATGGTCCGCAAGGGCAACCCGGACGGCATCACGGGCCCCGACACCCTGTGCGGGAAGGCGGTGGCGCTCGTGCAGGGCACGAGCCACCAGGAGTTCGCCACCGAGCAGAGCGCGAAGTGCGTCCAGTCCGGTCAGGCGGCGATCACGATCACCGCCACCGACAGCGACACGCAGAACCAGAACCAGCTGCGCACCGGCCGGGTCGCGGCCATCCTGAACGACCTGCCCAGCGCGGTCTACATCTCGCGGACGGCGGGCGATGGCAACTTCTTCGAGGTCGTTCCTGGCGAGCCGATCAACGGGGGCCCGTACGGGATCGGCATCAACAAGACCAACACGCAGCTCACCGAGGCGGTGCGCGGGGCTCTGCAGTCGCTGATCACGGACGGCACCTACGGCAAGATCCTCGACGCCTGGGGCGTCCAGCAGGGGGCCGTCCAGCAGGCGGGCACCAATGCCGGAAGCTGACGTCGAGCAGGGGCGCTCGCTCGCCGTGGGCGAGGAGCTGCCGATCGTCCGGCTCCGCCACTGGGGCCGCTGGATCAGCGGCGCCGTCGTCCTCGCCCTGCTTGCTCTGCTCGGGGTCGCACTGGCGCAGGCACAGATCGACTACGGTTCCGTTCCCGAGTTCCTCTGGTACCGGGTGGTGCTGGTCGGCCTGCTGAACACGGTGCTGCTCGCCGTGATCGCACAGGGGTCGGCGATCGTGATCGGGGTCGTGATCGCCCTGATGCGCCGCTCGGTCAACCCCGTCGCGCGGTGGTTCGCGGCGGCGTACATCTGGCTGTTCCGCGGTCTTCCGGTGCTGCTCCAGATCCTGATCTGGTACAACCTGGCGCTGGTCTTCACCTACATCTCGATCCCACTGCCGTTCGGCGGCTACCTGCTGCACGAGCAGACCAACGTGCTGGTCACCGCGTTCGTGGCGGCGCTGCTCGGGCTGGCGCTGAACGAGAGCGCCTACATGGCCGAGATCGTCCGGGCCGGGCTCAACAGCGTGGACGGCGGTCAGACCGAGGCGGCGAAGTCGATCGGGATGGGCCCGCTGCTGACGCTGCGCCGGGTGGTGCTGCCCCAGGCGATGCGGGTGATCATCCCCCCTACGGGCAACGACTTCATCAACATGCTCAAGGGCACCTCGATCGCCTCCGTCATCGGCGTCACCGAGCTGATCCACGCCGCCAACAACATCTCGTCCAACAACCTGCTGGTGATGGAGACGCTCCTCGCCGCCGCGATCTGGTACATGGTCGTGGTCACGATCGCCGGAATCGGCCAGCACTACCTGGAGCGGTCGTTCGGCGCGGCCGACCGCGTGGGCTCGGCCGGCGGTGCCTGGTCACGAGCGGCCCGCGCGCTCCGTACCGCCCCCACGGTGAGGAGCCGGGATGTCTGACGCGATCCACGACCAGGCGCCCGTGCTGCGTGCCGTGGGCGTGCGCAAGCGGTTCGGCGACACGGAGGTGCTGCACGGCGTCGATCTGACCGTGTCGAGGGGGAAGGTGGTGTGTCTGCTCGGTCCCTCGGGCGCGGGCAAGAGCACGTTCCTGCGGTGCATCAACCACCTCGAGACGATCGACGGCGGCCAGGTCTGGGTGGACGGGGAGCCCATCGGCTTCCGGCTGCGCAACGGGAAGCTGTACGAGCTGCCCGAACGCGAGGTGGCCCGCCAGCGCCGCCACATCGGCATGGTGTTCCAGCGGTTCAACCTGTTCTCCCACCGCACCGTCCTGGAGAACGTGGTGGAGGGTCCGATCAAGGTGCTCGGCGTGGCGGCCGCTGCCGCTCGCCGGGATGCGCTCGAACTGCTCGACCGGGTGGGGCTCGCCCATCGGGCCGACGCGTACCCCGGCCAGCTCTCCGGCGGGCAGCAACAGCGGGTGGCCATCGCCCGCTCGCTCGCGATGAAGCCCAAGCTGATGCTCTTCGACGAGCCGACCTCGGCGCTGGACCCCGAGCTGGTGGGTGAGGTGCTGGAGGTGATGCGGGCGTTGGCAGCCGAGAACATGACGATGGTGGTCGTGACCCATGAGATGGGTTTCGCCAGGGAGGCCGCCGACGAAGTGGTGTTCATGGTCGACGGTGCGGTGGTCGAGACCGGGCCGCCGGATCAGGTGCTGGGCGCGCCGCGCCACGAGCGCACCCGCCAGTTCCTGGCCAGGGTCCTGTGAGCGGCGACGTTCGCGAGGCCCGGCTCTCGCCTCGCTACCTCGCCCAGTTCGACGAACCGGCCGGGTACCTCGACTTCGCGCGGTTCGGTCCACCGTCGCATGCGGTGCTGGACACCACCGCGCAGCTGCTGGAGCTGTCGACGAAGGCCGGTCCCGCCACGGTCGACGAGCTGATGCGGCAGGAGGTGCGCGCGAAGGCAGCCATCGCGCGGCTGTGTGGCAGCGACACCGACCATGTCGTGCTCGTGCCGAACACCAGCACGGGCCTCTTCCAGGCGGCGTTCAACGCGCCGGGCGGCGAGGTACTTGTCGCGGCCGCGGAGTTCCCGGCCAACACCTACCCGTGGGCCCGCGCGGAGGCAGCGGGCCGCAGCACTGTCCGCTGGTTGTCCCCGCCCGACGGGCACGTCACCGCCGACGCGGTCGCAGGCGCCCTCACCGGCGACACCACTGGGGTCTCGGTGAGCGCGGTCGACTTCCGCACCGGTTATCGGGCGGACCTCGCCGCGCTCCGTGAGGTGGTGGGCGAGCGGCTCCTGGTGGTGGACGGCATTCAAGGGTTCGGTGCGGTCGACGCGCCGTGGGACGCTGCCGACGTCCTCGTGGTCGGCGGCCAGAAGTGGTTGCGAGCGGGCTGGGGCACGGGCTTCGTGGTCCTGTCGGACCGCGCGTTCGAGCGGATGCAGCCGGTGCTCTCCGGCTGGACCGGCGCCCGTGACCCAGGGCTCTTCGACGACGAGATCCACCCGCCTGCCGACACCGCAGCGGCCTGGTCGATCAGCAACCTCAGCCCGGTCACCTCGGGTGCCTTCGCCGCCGCGCTCGAGCTCGTCGAGGACGCCGGCATCGCCGCGGTGGAGGGCCGCATCCAGGAGCGTGTGGGGGAACTGGAGGAGGCACTGCGGTCGCTGGGGGCACGGATCGTGTCGGCCACCGGCAGGCGTGGGGGCATCCTGGCCTTCGAGCTGCCGGAGCAGCCTGCCGAGCGGGTCGGCGCCGCGCTGGCCGCCGAGGGCATAGCCGCGACGGTGCGCACCGAGCACGTCCGACTATCGCCCCACGCCTCCACCCCGGCATCGGCCGCGGAGCATGTCCGGTCGACGTTGTCCCGGCTCGAACGAGCTCCACGTTCCTCGTCGTCACGGCCTACGGTCGGGTCGTCCGTCGAGGCGTCGCACGGTGTGCTCACTGCGCTGATCCCTGCGGTGTCGGGCCTGGCCACGATGCTCGGTCCGGGCAACGAGGTGGTGTTGCACGACCTGTCGCGGCTACCCGACTCGATCATCGCGACGGCGGGCGACGTCACCGGCCGCGCCACGGGTGGCCCGATGACCGACCTGTTGCTCGGGCTGGTGCGCCGCGGCACCACGCACGACCTCACCGACTACGAGACCCACGGGCCGAACGGGCGTCCCATCCGCTCGTCCACGATCTTCCTGCGGGACGAGGCGGGGGTGGCGATCGGCTGCCTGTGCATCAACAGCGAAAGTCCGGCCGCCACGACCGGTGCCCGCGGCGAGGTGAAGCAACGCGAGACCTTCCCACCGGACGTCGACAGCCTGCAACGGTTCCTGGTGGACCATGCGATCGACCGCACCGGGGTGCCGGTGGACCTGATGAAGAAGAGCCACAAGGCTGCCGTGGTGCAGGAGCTGGACGAGGCGGGCTACTTCCTGATCAAGGACTCGGTGGACCGCCTTGCCGCTGAACTGGCCGTCACCAGGTACACGATCTACAACTACCTCAACGAGATCCGCCGATAGCAGCAGACGTTTCATGATCATCGGTCCGGGGTCGGCAGCCGGGTCATGTGCTGCTGCGGGGCCCGAAGCGTTGATCATGGGCCCTGCACGTGCCAGAGGCGGGGGCGAGGCCGTCGACTAGGCGGAGCACGAATGGGCAGGTCCGCGATGTGTCAAGCCCGGGAGGGCGATCGTCCGGGGTAGACGACCGGATCAGGGGTGGCGGCCCGCAAGGACGCAGAACTCGTTCCCCTCCGGGTCGGCGAGTACGACCCAGCTCTCGTCGCCCTGGCCGACGTCGGCGTGTCGGGCCCCGAGGTCGATCAGGCGGCGGACCTCGTCGTCCTGCTCCCTGTCGGTCGGGTTGAGGTCGAGGTGGAGCCTGTTCTTGACGGTCTTGCCCTCGGGTACCTGCGCGAACGTCAACGTCGGTGGTACGGGGCCGAGGTGGTTCCTGCCTTCAGGCGCCAGGGGGGAGCCGATCGTGACCAGGCCGTCGTCTTCGTCCTGCACCTCGTAGTCGAGCACCGAGCACCAGAACCGGGCGAGACCGCGGGGATCGGCACAGTCGATCGCGAGCTCGGTGAACTTACTGGCCATGCCAGGACCTCCCGGTCATGAAACGGGTCGGCGGAACGCCACACGCTAATCGCAGCGCTCGACGGCGAGGCGATCCGCGCGCGGTGTGTGTCCTGTGCCTGAGCAGGCGAGGAGGTGTCAGCGGAATGTCGGAGGCCCTGCCTGCCGACGCCCCACGGATGTCCTGACTACATACAGCGGCCGTCATTGCCTGGCTGGGATTGTCCGAGTTGGCCGATAGGTTCGGCGGCATGGCTGATCGGCAGGCGAAATGACTTCCACGCGGCACGACGGAGACACCTGGGACCTGGCGTCCAGTGTCGGCGCGACCGCCACCATGTCTGCGGCGGTCCGGGCGATGGCGACCCGCGCGGAGCGTCCCCTCATCGACGACCCGTTCGCCGCGCCGCTCGTCCGGGCGGTCGGCGTCGACGCCCTCACCCGGCTGGCGACCGGCGAAGGGACCAACGACCTGGTCGGGCCGGCGACGATCGACGTCGGCGTGGTGCGGACCAGGTTCTACGACGAGTTCTTCCTCGATGCGACGAGCGCGGGCATCACGCAGGTCGTGATCCTGGCCTCGGGGCTGGACTCCCGCGCGTACCGGCTGCCCTGGCCGGCCGGGACCGTCGTGTACGAGCTCGACCGACCGCGCGTCCTCGACTTCAAGACCCGCACGCTCGCAGAGCTGAGCGCAGCACCCACCGCCGACCGGAGGGCGGTCCCGGTCGACCTGCGCGACGACTGGCCCGCCGCACTGCGTACCGCCGGCTTCGACCCGGCCCGGCCGACCGCGTGGAGCGCCGAGGGCCTCCTGGGCTACCTGCCGGCCGAGGCGCAGGACCTCCTGCTGGACACCGTCACCGAGCTCAGCGCACCGGGCAGCCGGGTGGCCACCGAGAGCCGGCCCAACCCGCGACCGGGCGACGAGGACAGAACCAAGGAACGCCTGCACCGCATCTCCGAGAGCTGGCGCGCGCAGGGTTTCGACACCGACATGGTGAGCCTGCGGTACTTCGGGGAGCGCAACGAGGCGGCTCCCTACCTGACCGGCCTCGGCTGGGCGCTGCACGGAACCAGCACCCGCGATCTGTTGGTCGCCAACGACCTTCCGCCCCTGGAGGACGACGACCTCCGCATGGGCGACGTGCGCTACGTCAGCGGCACCCTCACCAAAACCACGACGTAGCAGCCACTCCGCATGACGATTGCGCATGCTTCGTGCGACTGAGGGCTGATCTGCGCCCTGGGGCTCGGACTGGACGCGCCGAGGCCGGGGCGATCCACGGAGATCAACCGGACACCGCGCGCGAGCGCTACCCGCCGGTGCCTGCGCCGGTCGCGGTCCATGCGGCCGCCACCTCGACGTGCCGCAACCCGCCCGACTCCGCGATATGACGAAGCCAGGCTGCGCATTCCGGGACCTCATTGACCAACCGCGCCGCTTCCTCGGCATCGGCCCGGCTTCGCCACAACACCACGTCCAACCATCCACCGTCTCCGTCACGAGTCAGATAGACGGCCAGGCGTCCTGGGAAACGCAGCGAGTCCGACTCATGGTCAGCATCCTCCCTGGCCAGCCCAAGTAGCTGACGCTGCCATTGATTTCGAGTCACGAGATGTGATCGGCATCGAACTGATGTTCGATTCCGTGTAGCGTCGCCGGGGTGTCACACCTCGATCTCGCCTGGCAGCCGTCGCTGCTCGGCGCCACCTCCGAGGGCGTCGAGCTCGACGCGGGCTTCGGTGGTGTGCAGCGCCGCGAGCTGGGCGACGGGGCGTGGGTCGACTACGGGCCTGGCTGGTGCCGTGGTGCCGATGATCTGTTCGCCCGTCTCCTCGCCGCCACTCCGTGGGCGGGCCGGGATGTGCGGATGTACGACCGGGTGCTGCCCGAGCCGCGGCTCACGCACCGCTGGCGTCTCGACGACGGTCCCGCGCCGCCCTCCGAGCTGCAGGAGATGGCACGGGTGCTGAGTGACCGTTACGGCGTGGAGTTCACGCAGGTGGGCGCCAACCTGTACCGCGACGGTTCCGACAGCGTCGCGTGGCACGGCGACCGCGTGGCCCGCGATCTCCCGGAGGCGATCGTCGCGCTGGTCTCGCTCGGCGCGGTTCGGCCGTTCCGGTTGCGTCCCACCGGCGGCGGCGCCTCGCTGGGCTATCTCCCGGGGCCGGGCGACCTCCTCGTGATGGGCGGGTCCTGTCAGCGCACGTGGCAGCACTGCGTGCCCAAGACCCGTGCGGTCGGGCCGCGCGCCAGCATCCAGTTTCGGCACGCCTACCAGCGCTGACGCCTATGGCGTAGATCGCAGTCCGGATCGCGGAGTCGACTTGACCGGGCGGTCAGTCAAGGCGCAAGCTCGGTGTATTGGATATCAACTCCTCACGAGGGAAGTGATCGCGATGACCGCGAGGTCATGGCACCGGTGGCAGGACTGGGCGGCGCTGGTGATCGGTGTGCTGACGGCCCTGTCGCCGATCGTGGTGAGCACCGACGCCACCGCGTTGTGGACGCTCATCATCTTCGGTGTGCTGATCGCAGCCACGGCGCTCTGGTCGCTGGGGCGGCCGGGATCGGTGGCCAGCGAGTACGTGCATGCGGTGCTCGGTGTGCTGCTGTTCATCTCGCCCTGGGTGCTGGCCTACACCGCCCTCACCGGGTCGTCCTGGACGTCCTGGGTCGCGGGCGTGCTGACGGTCGCGGTGGGCGTCGCCGCCCTCCCGGCGGCGAACGCGGAGCACCGGGGGCTCGCCGGGCAGCACTGAAGTCGGCACTGAAGTCGGCACTGAAGTCGGCACTGAATCGCAGCACTGAATCGCAGCACTGAATCTCTGGCGAAACCGATCGACAGCACGGCCGCGACCCGGTTGGTCGCGGCCGTGCCGCACGTCAGGATGTATTGGTGGTGAGAGGGAGATGAACGAGCGGGGCGCGCGCGACCGGATCCTGGCCGCCGCGGAGGAGTTGTTCGCCGACCGCGGGTTCGACGCCACGCCGACCTCGCAGATCGCCGAGCGGGCCGGCGTGCCGAAGGGCTTGGTGCACTACTACTTCAAGCGCAAGCCCGACCTGCTGACGGCACTCGTGGAGCGGCTACCCGAGGACCGTCTCGATCCAGCGCACGTGGTGGTGCCCGGGGACGTCGCGGCGAGCCTGCACCGGCTCGTCGACGCGCTCGACCGCACCCAGGCGTCGTCGGCCGTGCTCTCGCACCTGCTCTGGCGGGAGGCGGACACCCACCCCGCCGTACTCGCCGCGCTCCGCACGCGCTTCAACCTGCTCGTCGAGCAGGTTCGCGCCGTCATCGCGGCCGCCCGGCCGGACGGATGCGCCGCGGCCGATGTGGACAGTGCTGCGCACCTGCTGGCTTCGGCCGTCAGCTACCGGCATTCGGTGGCCCGGCATGCCGAGGACGGGCGCGCGACCATGCGTCGCGAACTGTGCTTCCTCGCCGACGCGCTGGCGGCGGGTGCCGGTGCGGTCTCCACCGCGTAGGCGCTGGATTCACCGGAACGTTACTTCGCTTCGCGTCGACACGGCTCACACTTGAACCGTTTGGTTCAACCAGAGGAGTCGACGTGACCGTTCTCGACCTGACCGCCTTCACCGACCTCGGTGTGTTCACCCCCGACGACGGCCCCGAGGCTGCGAAGACCTTCTACGACCGGTGGGGCTTCGTGGTGCTGCGCGACCTGGTCGGCGCCGACCTGATCGAGGCCATGGAGGCGGAGTGTGTGGCCGCCCAGAGCGGAGTGCTCAACGGTGAGCTGGACGCGCGGTACGGCTCGCGGAAATACCTCGACGACGAGCGCAAGGCCGAGCGCTTCGTGAACTACGTGGAGCACGTCGAGGAGCTCGCCCCGGCGATCGGCACGGCGCTCGCCACCCCCGCTCTCGTCGAGCTGGTGACGCGGATCCTCGGGCCCGGCTTCTGGCCCGGCCGGAACGGCGTCGTCTACCAGGACGCGCGGCCGGGCCGGGAGTCCGGCTACACCCGGATCGGCTGGCACGCCGACTGGCAGGCCGTGCCGCACCTCGACATCTGGCCCGGCACGGCGTTCACGTTCCACATCGACGGCACCAGCCCCGCGAACGGGTTCCTCCGCGTGGTGCCCGGCAGCCATCTCTGGGCCACCGCCTCGCCGTTCGAGAACATCAACAACGTCGCCGTGCCCGACGGCACGCCCGCCGCCCGGGGCTACACGGACACCCCGGCGCCGACGCCGATGCCGCTCGGCTTCGAGAAGATCCGCGGGGAGATCCCGGTGTATGCGGAGCGGGGCGACGCGATCCTCCACGACGCGTACCTGTGGCATTCCGCGGCGCGTGCCACCGACGACGACACGATGCGCCGCCACGTCCGCGGCGGCTGGCACGGCGGTGACCGGAGCCTGATGGACCGGGAAACCGGGTTCGTGAAGAACGCCGCGCGCTGAGCGGGCGACGGCCCTGCGCACGCGGCTCGTGGGCAGGGCCGTCCCGCTGTGCTGCGGGCCGCTGTCACGGCACGGTCGTCAGCCATTCCTCGATGCGCTCCACGCCGTCGCCGACGAGCTCCGGCGGCGCACCGGAGCCCACCAACGACGAGCGCGCGAGCTGCGCCAGCCGCTCGTCGGACAGGCCCATCGTGGCGCGGACCAGCTCGTACTCCGCCAGCAGGCCAGGACCGAAGAGCAGCGGGTCGTCGCCGTTCAGCGTGCAGCGGACGCCAGCGTCGAGCAGCCGGACCAGCGGGTGCTCCTCGAAGGACGGCACCACGGCGAGCATCACGTTGGACGTCGGGCAGACGTCGAGCACGATCTCCTCGGTGGCGAGCCGCTCCATCAGCGCAGGGTCCTCGATCGCGCGGACACCGTGGCAGATCCGCCGGGCGCCCAGCGCGTCGAGCGCGCCGTAGACGCTGGCAGGCCCGGCGAGCTCGCCGGCATGTGGAGCGGAGATCAGACCGGCGTCGCGGGCGATCCCGAACGCCTCCGCGAACGGCTCCGGCGGGAACAGCGCCTCATCGGCCGCCAGCCCGAACGACACCACCCCGGCGTCTGCGTAACGGGCGGCCAGCTTCGCCAGCTCCACGGCTTGGGCGGGATCGAAGTCGCGCAATGCCGAGACGATCCAGCCGCACCCGATCCCGCGGCGGTCGGCGGCGCGCCGCCCCTCGTCGAGGACGATCTCGAGCACCTCGTCGGCGGTGCCGAGCGCGCCCACGTACCGGGGCGGGTAGAAATGCGGCTCGATCCACACAGCCCCGTCGTCTGCGGCGTCGTCGACGACCTCGCGCACCACACGTCGAAGGTCATCCTCCGTGACGATCAACGCCGACGCCGCCCGGTACTGCAACCCGAACTCGCCGAACGAGGTGTAGCCCCGCACAGGCGGGACGGCCACGCCTGCGGCGGTGGCCAGGTCGGCCAGCGTCGAGGGCCGCATCGCTCCTTCGAGGTGGAGGTGCAGGTGGGCTTTCGGCAGCTGCACCAGATCCCGCACCATCAGACGGTGGCCCTTCCCTGGAAGACGTTGTCGAGCACGGTCGTATCGACGATCTTTGCCACGTCGGGCAGCGGGGTCACTCCGGCAGCCGTGTATGCCCTGTACATGGGGCCGGCCAGGCGTGCAGGGTCGATCCGGAACAGCCCGTGCGACGCCGTGAGCTCGTTCTGGGTGTAGGGGATCTGCAGCTGGTTCTCCCGCGTCTGCTGGGCGAGGTCGAGGCCGAGGTCGGCGCCGTACTTCTCGACCGCGAGGTGGGCGGCGACGGAGGGGTCGGCGGCGTTGTCCTGCCAGCCGCGGATGGTGGCGCGCATGAACTTCTCGACGGTCGGGCGGTTGGCCTGCAACCAGGAGCGCTCGCTGCACACGATGCTGGAGTACTGATCGAGCCCGAGCTGCTGGTAGGTGGTGACGAAGAAATCGCGGTTCTGCACCATGCCCTGCTGCTCGAGGATGATGGGCTGGTTGGTGGCGAAGCAGGTGTAGACGTCGCCCTGGCCGTCCACGAGCGGGCTGGGTTCGTAACCGACGGGGATGAACTGGTACTCGATGGGCACGCCTGCCAGCCGCATCGCGGCATCGATGTAGGGCTGCAGGCCCTGCTGGCCGAGCACGCGAGCGCCGACGAGGTCCTTTGCGGTGCGTACGGGGCGGCGCGCCAACGACAGCAGTCCTGCGGGCGTGTTCTCGTACGTCGTGCCGTAGGTGACGAAGTCGTTGCCCGCGTTGACCGCGGACAGGAAGGCCTGCAGGCCCACGGGGATCGCGATCTCGGCGCCGTGTCCGGCGAGGGTCTGGGTCGGATCGGGTGCGTTCGGGCCGCCGGGGAGGAAATCGACGTCGAGGCCCTCCTGTTTGTAGTAGCCGCGGTCGTCGGCGATCCAGAAGCCGGCGAACTCCACGTTGGTGATCCAGCCCAGCGCCACGCGGACGGGGGCGCGTGCACCGTCCCCGCCGGAGGTATCGCCGCCGGTGCCACAGGCGGCGAGCGCGGCGAGGCCCAGGCCGGAGATGCCCGCGGTGCGCAGCAGCCGGCGGCGGGACCAGAGGGTGGGGACGCTGGACATGGGTCTCCTCGGAGTGGGTCGGGAGCCGTGCAGGAAGGCTCAGGTGAACCGGGCGATGCCCCAGCGCTCGACGGCGCGTGCGCCCACGAAGCAGGCGACCGACACGACCGTGGCGACGAGCGCGGTGCCCCAGGCCCGGTCGACCTGGTAGAAGCTGACCGACTGCGCGAACAGCGTGCCCAGGCCGCGTCCGCCCATCAGGTATTCGGCGAGCATCGCGGCGAGCACGGCCGTGGGCGCGGTGAGCCGGAAAGCAACCAGCAGCCCGGGCACGGCATGCGGGAGCAGCAGCAGGCGAAGGACGGTGGAGCGGCCCGCGCCGAGCACCGCCATCAGGTCGGATGTGGCCTTCGGCGCGGCGCGTAGCCGGGAGCCGACGAACACGAAGGCGGGGAAGAACGAGACCACGGATGTGATCACCAGGACCGTCACCCAGCCGTAGCCGAGCACCCTGGCAAGCACCGGGATCATCGCGACCACCGGCACCGACCGCATGACCAGCGCGAGGGGCGTCATCATCCCGGAGACGATCCGCGACGCCCACACCGCGACTGCCATCCCCGTGCCCAGCACCATCCCCGCGACGAGGCCGCCCGCCGACATCGCCAGCGTCCAGGCCAGGTCGGGCAGGTAGGCGCCGAGGTTGCCGGCGACGTCGGTGAACACCAGTGCGGGCGGCGGCACGACGATCTGGTTGAAGCCGCTCAGCCAGGACCACAGCTGCCACGCGACGACGAACGCGGCCACCGTCCAGTAACGGGAGACGACCCGGCCGAGCCCGCGGGTGATCAGCCGCACCGGCGAGGGCCGGGTGGCGTCCGTGTGCTCGACCCGCCGCGACGTGGATGCGGGCAGCACTTCGGTGCTCATCGCAAGTCCTCGCTGCGCTCGATCGGCCCATCGGGAGACGTCACAGGGCACAGGCGCAGTGTCGATGGTGTGCTCGCAAGCTCGCTCACTGGAACCTCCGGGTCACTGCGGCGCGCAGGGCTACCAGCAGCACGTACGCGAGCAGGGACAGGGCGGCCGCGGTGAGGGCGGCGGCCCAGAGCTGGTCGATCCGGACGTTCTGCATGGAACTGACGAGCAGCACGCCGAGCCCGCGGCGCGCACCGAACCACTCGCCGATGACCGCGCCGAGCACCGCGGCCGGCGCGGCGAGGGTGAGGCCGTCGACGATCAGAGGGAGCCCGGCCGGTAGCTGCAGCCGGAGCAGGGTGACGATCCGGCCGGCGCCGAGCACGGCGAACACGTCGCGCTGGGCCTCGCTCGCGGCCCCGAGCGCCGACGTGGCAGCCACGAAGAGGGCGAAGCCCGCGGCCAGCGCGGCGACCAGAGTGGGGGTGGCCTCCCGTCCGGCGGTGGTGATCAGCAGCGGACCCAGGGCGATGAGCGGCACCGCGTGCACGACGGCGGCGAGCCGGTCGAGGCCCGGGCCGGCGGCAGGCACCAGCGCACTGAGCACCGCGACCAGCAGGGCGACGACGCTGCCGAGCAGGAACCCGGCCAGCGCCGCGGTGCCGGTGGCGATGAGAGCGCGCCCCAGCAGCTGCTGGGCGGCAGGCTCGGCGACGTAGCCGAGCACGGCCGTGAGCGGCGGCCAGCCGGACCCGGCCAGTCCCAGACGCCCGATCAGCTCGACGAGCACGAGCAGCGCGACGACCCCGCAGGCGGCGAGCCACGGGCGCCGGGGGAGGGTCGCCGCCGCGGATTCGACGGTGCGGCTCATGCCGGGGCCGCGGCGGGCTCGGGGTCGTCGAGCATCCCGGTGAGCCGGTCGACGAGGGCGTGGAACTCCGGGTCGCGGGTGACCTCGCTGTCGCGCGGGTGCGGGATCTCCACCTGCTGCACGTGGCGCACCCGGCCCGGCCGGCCCGTCATCACGACGACGCGGTCGGCCAGCAGCACGGCCTCGTCGACGTCGTGGGTGACCAGCAGGGTGGTGATCTGCTGTTCCATCCAGATCCGCGCGAGTTCGAGATTCATCCGCCGCCGGGTGACCGCATCCAGCGCGCCGAACGGTTCGTCGAGCAGGAGCACATCGGGTTCCAGGGCGAGCGCGCGGGCGATCGCGACGCGCTGCCGCATCCCGCCCGAGAGCTGGCGGGGGCGCGCGTCCTCGAAGCCGGCCAGGCCCACCAGTTCGAGCAGCGCGTCGACACGTTCGCGGTCGACCGCGCGGCCGGCCACTCGGAACGGGAGGGCGACGTTGTTGCGCGAAGTGGCCCACGGCAGCAGCGCGTGCTCCTGGAACGCCACGCCGAGCCGGTGGGCCGTGATCAGCTCGGCCGGGCTGCGTCCCTCGACGAGCACTTCACCCTCTGTGGGGCTCTCGAGGCCGGCGGCCAGCCGCAGGACGGTGGACTTCCCACAACCGGACGGGCCCAGGATCGCAACGAACTCCCCGTGGGCGATTTCCAGGTCGAGACGTTCGAGCGCACGCACCGCCCTTCCGCGCCGGAGCGGGAAATCCTTCACGATTCCGTGCAGGGCGATGGCGGTGTCGGTCGAGCTTTCGATGGGCATGGGGGTGACGCCGTTTGGTGCTCGCATGTCGGGCTCCGGTGAATCGAGCGGTTCACACACGCTAGGAAGCGACCGTTGCTGCCGTGTTGCGGCTGCGACGCCCGGAGGTAACGGCAGCGGGCCAACGGTAGCGTGTCCGCCCATGGCGAACCCGCGTTCGGAGCGGGACCGGCTGCTCCGGCTGGCCGCCGATCACGTGCTCGAGCAGGGCATAGCCGACATGACGCTCCGCAGCCTCGGTGCGGCGATCGGCACGAACAACCGGATGCTCCTCTACTACTTCGGCTCGAAGGAGAAGCTGATCGGGGAGACGCTGCTGGAGGCGTCCGGTCGGTTCCCGGCCTTCACGGCGGCGATGACCGCCCTCGACGATCCCGGCACCCCGCTGGTCGAGAGGCTGCTGGCGTGCTGGCGCGGGATCGCCGCGCCGGAGAACCTCCCGTTCCTGCGGCTCTTCTTCGAGATCTTCGGTCAGGCGGCCCACAACCCCGGCCGCTTCGACGACTTCCTCGCCAGGGTCGGCCACGACTGGACCAACCAGGTGGCCGCTGCGCTGCGAGTCGAGGGCGTTCCGGCTGTCGTCGCGGGTCGGATGGCCCGCGAGATCGTCGCGCTGTGGCGCGGCCTGCAGTTCGACCTCATTTCCACGGGCGACGCCGACGCCGTGGCGGCGAGCTACGCCGTGACCGCCGCGGCGTTCGCGCAGCGCTGCCGGACCGCGATCGAGGAGCGGGCTGCCCACCCGGCGAGCTGAGGACATGGCGACGCTCTGACGTGCGGGGAACCGTGTGGTTCACAGCACGTTACGGATGCTGGATCGCCCCTGACCACCGGCTCGCGCACTACTGTTCCATTGATGAGTCCCAAGATCGGGGTGATGGGCGGGACGTTCGATCCCATCCATCACGGACACCTCGTTGCGGCCAGTGAGGTCGCCGACCGCTTCGGTCTCGACGAGGTGGTCTTCGTGCCCACCGGTCAGCCATGGCAGAAGTCGGAGCGCGAGGTGAGCGCCGCCGAGGACCGCTACCTGATGACAGTGGTGGCCACGGCGTCCAACCCCCGGTTCACGGTCAGCCGCGTCGACATCGACCGCGGAGGGCTCACCTACACCTCGGACACGCTCCGGGACCTGCATGAACAACGGCCCGGCGCCGACCTCTACTTCATCACCGGCGCCGACGCGCTGGCCCAGATCCTGTCCTGGCAGAAGCTGGACGAGCTGTTCAGCCTGGCGCACTTCGTCGGGGTCACCCGCCCGGGTTACGAGCTGGACGGCCACCACCTGCCCGATGGTTCGGTCACGCTCGTCGAGGTACCGGCGTTGGCCATCTCGTCCACCGACTGCCGGCGCAGGGTCGCGGAGGGCCATCCGGTCTGGTATCTGGTGCCGGACGGGGTGGTGCAGTACATCTCGAAGCGCGGCCTCTACCGCGAAAAGGACGAGTGACCAGCGTCCACCGCTGTAGCCCTACCATCCCCTCGTGGATCCGGGTGGCGATCAGCTCACTCAACGCCAACGGGAGCTCCTGCACGACTGGCTGCCTGGGGCCGAGGTCGTGCAGGACCACAGCTGGGGACTCGTCGGCACCACCGTGCTGGAACTGGTCCATCGCGGCGCCCGCTACGTCGCCAAGGCGGGCGACGCGAAGGACCACCACCTGGCGCGTGAAGTGTGGGCGCACCGCAACTGGCTCGGCCCGTGGACCTCACGCGGGCGGGCGCCGCAACTCGTGCACGCAGACAGCGAGGCCAAGCTGCTCGTGACGCGTTACCTGCCGGGCGAGTTGGTGCAAGGCAGCGAGCACGAGTTCCGTCCGGACATCTACCGGCAAGCCGGCGAGTTGCTGGCACGGTCGCACGAGCAGGTCGCGATCGAGGGCGAGGAGTTCGAGGCCAGAGAGAAGGTGAAATCGCTCGCGTGGCTCGACGGGCCACACCGCATCGCCGCGGACGTGGTGGAGCGGCTCCGTGAGCTGGTGGAATCGTGGCCGACGCCGCCGGCGACTCTCGTGCCGACGCACGGTGACTGGCATCCCCGCAACTGGCTCGTGCACGAGGGCGTCGTGAGCGTCATCGACTTCGGACGGGCTGACCTGCGTCCGGCCTTGACGGACTTCGCCCGGCTCGCAGTCCAGCAGTTCCGGGCCGATCCGGCGCTCGAGTCGGCGTTTCTGGACGGGTACGGCAGCGACCCGCGGGAAGCGGCTGCGTGGCGTCGCAACAGGGTTCGAGAGGCGATCGGTACCGCGGTGTGGGCCTACCAGGTGGGCAACGAGCCCTTCGAGCAGCAGGGGCACCGGATGATCGCCGAGGCGCTGGCGGACGGCTGAGCGGCAGTTCCGACCCGCTCGTTGACGGCCGGGCACCTCGTAGCTTCCTTCTCGCTGCTCATCGCGGTCGGCCAGTGACTCATGGCCGCAGACGTACGCCAACCGGCCCATTCCTCGGACGGCCGAACAGTCCGATCACTGCCGCCGAAAGGGCTGAAGATCATTCAACCTGAGGGATGGGGCAAACTCCACAGAGCGGAAGGATTTCTGCTGGTGACGATTCGCGACATGGTCCTCGGCCTGCTCGATCTGCCGGGCTCGAGGTACTCCTGTGTGGCCGAGCGGGAAAGCGGTCAGATACTGATCGAGTCCGGCGTGGCGACGGTCAACCCGGCCGTTGTGCTGCGCTGGGGGACGGAGGCGACAACCGTTCTCGAGGCGGCAGCCGATGGGGGTTTGGAAGACGTCATCCTGACCTCGGGCTACCTTTATCACCTCGTTCGTCCGCTCGGTGTGTCGCGCTCGTTGCTGGTTTATCTCTGCGTGGACAGGGCACGGGCCAACCTGGCGTCGGCCCGGCGGGAACTGGCCGCCGTCCGGTTCGAGGATCGGGCCGTCACGGTGGCGGCTCCCAGGCCGCCGCCGGAGTCGTTGCAGGGTCTCTCACCTGTGATTTCACGCGCCGCTTCCGCAATGCCGCCCGCGCCGGCCCAGCCCGCCCGGCAGCCGGCCGATGCAACGACGAAACCCGCGGCCGTCTCGGTTCCGCTGCCCCGCAGAGCCGGCCCACGAGCAATTCCGGGCTTTGCTCCGCCGCCTCAGCAGCGGTGGTCGGCCGACCCGGTACTCGGTAGACAATGGGCTAATGACGTCGCGACGATGAGCCGACTGTTGACGGCTCTGCGCGCATGGGGCGACGATGTCGAATCGCCCTGAGAAAACGTTGTTACAACCCCACTGAATGACGCCCTGCAACCTGTACGTTACGGTCTTCCGTACCCGATGAGAAAAGGCTGTCCCACAACTCCCCGACCGTGTGGCGGCCTGCCCTGGAGGCTCTGGCAATGAGCAGTATCGAATACACGCTGGACTTGGCTGCCAACATCAAGGGCGCCTTCGCCGTCGCGATCGTCGACTACGACAGCGGGATGACCCTCGGCTCGCGCGGCGGAAGCCCCGAGTTCGACCTCGACGTCGCCGCGCCCGGCAACAGCGACGTCGTGCGCACGAAGCTCGAGGTCATGCAGAAGCTTGGCTTGCGGGAGTCGATCGAAGACATCCTGATCACCCTCGACACGCAGTACCACCTCATCCGGCCGATCCGCGGAAACGCCGAGGAGAAGCTGTTCTTCTACCTGGTGCTGAACCGGGCGCAGGCCAACCTGGCCATGGCCCGTCGCGACCTGCGGATGATCGAGCAGCAGTTCTACATGACCAACCCGACGCCCGGGCGGCCGGTGCCGAGCCAGCAGGACGGCTCCGCGTACTTCCAGGCCAACGCCGGACACCGCTGATCGAGGTCGGCGACAGGTCGTGGTGCGCCACCGGCGCCCGGTCAACATCCGGGACGACGGTCTTCCTGCCGTCATCGGCCCGCTCGTCACGGCCGGTGGGGTCGATATGGCCGTCGTCCTTGATGTCGACAGCGGGATGGTGCTGGACGCGTGGGTTCGCGGGGGCCTCGGTGATGCGGAGGCGCTCGGTGCCGGGCACGCGGACGTCGTGCGGGCGCTGCTCGCTGTCGCCGGCCACCCGGTGCGGGAGCTGATCCTCTCCGAGGACCGCCACCGTCACCATCTGGTCCGTTGCGTCCCCGACCCGTTCGGCGGGCGGCTGGCTCTCGCAGTCGTCGTCACAGGGTCGTCGAGGATCGTCAGACGGATGCGCAGGCGCCTGCGTGAGCTCCCCGATGCCTGCCTGACGACGGGACCCTGGATCCCGTCGTCAGGCCTCGGGGGTCCGCCGCCCGCACAAGGCGTACCTGTCGAATGGGGTCCCGCGCTCGCGCTGGCCGACACCGCCGTGATCCAGCGGGTCGGCACGGGCGCACCGGCGCCCGCCCCGCGCCGCGGTCCGGCCCCGCCCTCAGCACTCCCGCCCGCTCGTCGGGGCGACGGATGGCCACCGTGATCCGGTGCCTCGTCGAGCACGGCGCGCCGCCGCCGCTCTCAGCGGCACGGCCCAGCTAGGCCTGCCACCGTTCAGAACACCCGGATTGCGATCTCCGCCGGGTCGCCGAGCAGGGACTCGATCTCGTCGTCGAGCCGGACGAGCGTGATCGACACGCCTGCCATGTCCAGCGACGTGCAGTACTCGCCGACGTAGTTGCGCCCCACCGTGATGCCGCGGTCGGTGAGCTGGTTGTGCGCCCGCCGGTAGACGATGTACAGCTCGCTGATCGGGGTGCCGCCGAGGCCGTTGACCATCAGGGCGACCCGGTCGCCGGACTCGAACGGCAGGTCGCTCACCACGGCGTCGAGCAGCTCGTCGACGATCGCGTCTGCCGGCATCAGCTTCACCCGCCGGCGCCCGGGCTCGCCGTGGATGCCGACACCCATCTCGATCTCGTCGGCAGGCAGGTCGAACAGCGGTGATCCCTTCGCGGGTGGCGTGCATGCGGTGAGGGCCATGCCCATCGTGCGGGTGACGCTGTTGACCTTCTCGCCGATCCGGCAGATCTCGTCGAGGTCGGCACCGCGCTCGGCCGCCGCTCCGACGGCCTTCATCACGAAGAAGTTGCCCGCCACACCCCTGCGGCCGACGGTGTAGGTCGAGTCCTGGACCGAGACGTCGTCGTCGATGAACAGCGTGCGGACGGTGATGTCCTCGGCCTCGGCGAGCTCCTGGGCCATGTCGAAGGCCATCCGGTCGCCGGTGTAGTTGTTCACCAGCAGCAGCACGCCCTTGGGCGAGGCGAGCAGCTTGATCGTCTCGTAGACGTAGTCGGTGGGCGGAGCGGCGAACACGTCACCCGGACACGCGGCGTCGAGCATGCCCGTGCCGACCGTCATGACGTGGGCGGGCTCGTGGCCGGATCCGGACCCCTGGATGATCGAGACCTTGTCCTCACGCGGGGCGTCCGTCCGCATGATCAGGTTGTAGTCCGGGACGTAACGGAGGGTGTCCGGATTGGCCAGTGCGAGGCCCTCCAGCATCTCCGGAACGTAGTTCTTCGGGTCGTTGACGAACTTCTTCATCCGGTTCTCCATCGGTCTCGTCGTCGAGGGACTCGCCGTCCCGTCGTCGGGCTGCTCAGGAGCTCACCGACCCGGCCCAGGTCTGCGCGACACGTTCGGCCATCACCGCGACGGCGACAGCACCCGCGTCGGGTGACCCGATGCTGCGCTCACCCGTGTAGCTCGCACGGCCGCGCATCGCCTGCATCGATGTCGTCGCGTCGGCGGCGGCCCGAGCGGCGCCCGCGGCGACCTTCGCGACCTCGGGGGCCGGGGCCGACGGGTCGGCTGCGAGCTGCACGGCGATCGCGTCCGTCATCGGGACCAGCGCGTCCAGCAACGTCTTGTCGCCGACGTCGGAGTTGCCCCTCTTCTTGATCCCCTCGGCGGCTCCCCGGAGCATCGCGACGGCGTCCTGGCCGGTCAGCTCCGTCTTTCCCTTGACCGCCGCGGCCGCACGCAGGAACGCCGTGCCCCACAGCGGGCCGGATGTGCCGCCCACCCGCTTGGAGATCGTCAGGGCGATCTTCTGGAGGAAGACCGATGGCTCGCTGCGGTCGTAGGTGTCCCACTCGGCCAGCACGATCTCGAACCCGCGAGCGAGGGAGTAGCCGAAGTCGCCGTCGCCCACGACGGCGTCGAGCTCACCGAACTCACGCTCGTTGTCGACGGCTGTCTGCGCGATCGTGCGGACGACGAACTCGAGACTCGCTGATGGCGGCGACGTCATGCTCACTCCCTGCTGGACGGTCGGGCCGGGTGCGGCGCAGCCTCGGTGAGGAGCGTCCGGAGGTGGTCGAGGCGGACGAAGGGAGTGGGGTCGAGCGCCAACGGGTCGTCCAGCACGCGCGTGGTCTCCTGCGGATCGCCCAGCGACGACACCACGAGCGTGGCGCCGGTGAAGTCCTCGCCACCGGTGTAGCTGCTCGGGGTGACCACGCAGAAGAGCCCGGCATCGAGCGCGGAGAGCAGCCCGTTGCGGCTGTCCTCCACGACCACGACGGAGCCGGGTGGGGTCCCGATCTCCGACAGGGCGAGCAGGTAGATGTCCGGCGCGGGCTTCTTGTGCGCGACGACGTCGCCCGCGAAGACCGAGAACCGAGGCGTCAGCGCGTCGCCCATCACGTGTTCGAGCACGCTGCGCACCGATGCCTCGGCGGAGGTGGACGCGACGGCGAGCGACCAGCCGGCGTCGGCGGCCTCCTCCGCGATGCGCCGCACCCCCGGCCGCGGCGGGATCGTCCCGCTCGCGATGATCCCGGTGTAGATCTCGGTCTTGCGACGGTGCCAGCGCGCCACGTGGTCGGCCAGCTCGGCAGGGTCGGAGGGGAGCCCTGCCGAGCTGATGAACTCAGGCGTCAGCATCGTCGCCATTCGTTCCTTGCCGCCGCCGACCAGGAGCTTCTGGCCGTACTCGGCCTCGCTCCAACGGACCGGCAGGTCGAACTCCTCGAACATCGCATTGAACGCAGGTAGGTGGCCGTAGCGCTCGGTGTCGGCGAGGACACCGTCGCAGTCGAAGACGAGGGCGGGCACGGGTCAGCCGACTCGGCCGGCGCTGCCGAACAGATCCATCAGTGACCCGGTCATGTCGACGGCCTGCTGACGCACCGAACGGAACAAAGACGGCGGGTCCCATTTGTCCTTGGCCGCCGTCTCCTGCAGGAATGCGAGGCTCGACTTCATGAAGGTCTCCTTGAGAGCGGTGGAGATGTTCACCTTCGCGCAGCCGCGGTCGATGAGATCGCGGAACTGCTCGTCGGAAAGGCCGCTCCCACCGTGCAGCGCGATGGGGATCGGATGGGCCGCGACGATGTCGGAGACGCGCTGAAAATCGAGCGTCGGCGCTGCCTTGTACGTGCCGTGCGCATTGCCGATCGACGGTGCGAAGACATCGACCTGGGTGGCGTCGAGGAAATCGAGTGCGACCTGCAGATCCTGCCTCCTCGCCTCGGTGTCGGAGCCGATCCCGTCCTCCACACCGGTGATCGACTCGATCTCCCCCTCGACGTGCGCGCCGTGCCTGCGCGCTTCCGCGACGACCTCGATGGTCTGCCGGGTGTTCTCCTCGACCGGCAGGTGAGAGGCATCGAACAGCACCGAGTTCCAGCCGCGGTCGAGGCACATGGTGATGACCTCGCGCTCCGGGCAGTGGTCGAGGTGCAGCGTGACCGGGACCTCGATACCCGCGGTCATCGACGTCCACATGGAATACAGCACGTCGACGCCGATCGACTTCACGGTCTTCACCGACGTCTGCACGATCAACGGCGACGACTTCTCGACGGCCGCCGCAAGGACGGCCTCGAGAGTCAGATCATTGAACACGTTGATCGCCGGTACGCCGTACCGTTTGTCGAAGGCGTCGGAGAGGATGTCGTCGAGCGACACGACAGGCACGGTTCGATGCTAGCCAGGTGGTATTGCAATTCCAGGCGTGGTTCTCCCCATCTTCGCCTGGGGGAAATCCCCTACCTCGGGGCTTCGGACAGGTCCGTCCAGCGGGCGAGGGCCGTCCGGTTGGGCGCCCCGGTCTTGCGCAGCAGCGCTCCGACATGCTTCTCGACGGTCTTCGCCGAGATCCCGAGCCGGTCGGCGATCTGCTTGTCACGCATTCCGAGCTCCACCAGCGTGCGGACCTCGCGCTCCCGGCTGGTGAGCCGGTCGTTGCCGGCGCGGTCGCGCCCCCGAACGGCGCCGATCACGCTCTCGGTGAGCAGCGCGTCCCGGCGGGCCGCAGCCAGTACGGCGCGGGCGAGCGCGGCGCCGTCCAGGTCGGTCCCGATACAGCCGCTGGCCCCGGCGTGCACGGCGTCGCGCAGCAGTTCGTCGGAGAGGTCGTCGGTCATCACGAGCACCGAGACGCCCGGTACCGCGGCCCGCATGTAGGAGGTCAGCCGGGCGCCGTCGAGCACCGGCATACGCAGGTCGAGCAGCACGACGTGAGGGTCGAGCACCCGCACGGCGTCGACCACGTCACGGGCGTCGCTGATCTCACCCACGACGAGGATGTCGGGCTCCGCCTGGCCCAGCAGCCGCACGAGGCCCGCCCGCACGACGGGCCGCGCGTCGGCGACGAGCACCCGCCACGGCACGTCCGCGCGTGCCGCGCTGCCCGTGTCGCGCGGCTCGTAGGGGATTCGCGCCCGGATCCGCGTGCCCCACCCCGGCGTCGACTCGATCTCCAGTTCGGCGCCGAGCCGATGCGCCCGGGCGACGATCCCGTGCAGCCCGAGGCCGGACCGGCGGCGATCGGTGAGAACCGCGGGGTCGAACCCGACGCCGTCGTCCTCGACGACGACCGCGACGTCCTCGGCGCCGTACATCATGCCGACCCGCACCGACGCCGCCCTGGCGTGCGTGATGACGTTGGTGAGCGCCTCCTGGACCAGACGCAGTGCCTGCTGGCCGATCTCGGGCTGCAACGCAGGCGGCTCGCCGGTGACGACGAGGTCGGTGCGGATGCTCGTGGTCGAGCGGGCCCATGCGAGCTCGACGGCGATGGCGTCCTCCAGCGAGTGCAGCTCGAGGAGAGCCGGCCCGAGGCCGAGTACGGTGCGCCTGGTCTCGGTGAGCGCGGCGCGGGCCGCCTCCCGTGCGGCGGAGATGTGCTCCGAGCCCGGCTCCTCGGATGCGTCGAGGTGTAGGAGGATCGACCCGAGGGCGCGGGCCACGGTGTCGTGGACGTCACGCACGACCCGCTCCCGCTCGGCGCTCACGGCCAGTCGCCGGGCCCGTTCAGCGGCTTCGGCGTGCAGCCTCGCGTTGACGATGGCGATGGCGGCGTGGGTGGCGAACAGACCCAGCAGGCCGATGTCCTCGTCGCGGAACCGGACCTGCGGGTCGGTGCTGAACACGACGCAGGCCCCGATGATCCGGCCGCCCCACTCGATGGGCACCGCGACGGTCGCGTGCAGCCGGGCCCGATCGGGCGGGGCGACGTGGCCCCCGCGGACCTGGGAGTAGCTGTCGAACACCACCGGCGCCCGGTTGGCGACGACCGCGCCGGTGGCGCCCTCCTCCAGCGGGAAGACCTTGCCCTCCTGGCAGCCGACGCCGAGGTCGACCTCCTTGCGGTAGGTCCCGGCCCGCTCGTCGACGGTGGAGATGGAGCCGGCGTCGCCGCCGAGGAGGACGACTGCACGCCGCAGGATGCGCTCCAGCAGCGGCTGCAAGCTGAACTGGCCCGCGAGGTCTTCGACGGCTCCGGTCAGAGCGTCGACCTGGTCGTGCGGACTGACCCGGGCGCGTCGTCCGTTGGTGACGGCCAGGGCTTCCTCGCTGCTCACCCCGGAGGCCAGGGCACGCAGTGGCGTGAGGCGCGCATGTTCGGATGGTATCCGCGATGACGCCTGCCGACTTCCCGCGAACGGCGGCCGTCGAACGGTCCGGCAGGCGCCTCGGCGCGTTCCGTCTCGTTGACGGGTGCGGGCAGGTTTCCTAGTGTCCGGCGCGGGGTGATCGGGGTCACCCTTCCTAGGGGGTCCAGTGGCGGGCGGCGCGGATGCACGTGCGACGGCGCAACCTCGCCTGCCCAGCCGGCCTCGTCCAGGCGCATGCGGCGTCCGGGCCGGGGGCCGACCGAGCGACACGAACCGCGGTCCGCTCCGGCGGCCGTGGAGAGGGAGCGGGAGCGATGATGCGAACGATCACGGGCGGTAGGCGCTCACTGGCGACGGCCCTGGCCGTGGCACTGGCGGGGATCGTTGCTCTCGCCGGATGCACCCAGAAGAACCCGGACGCGGCGGCGGGCGGGGGAGGCGGCGAGGACCGGGTCACCGTGGCGTTCGTGCCCAAGCTGCAGGGCATCCCGTACTTCGAGGCGATGAACACCGGCGGCCGGCAGGCGGCCCAGGACCTCGGCATCGAGTGGATCTACCGCGGCGGCACCACCGCCGATCCGGGCGCGCAGACCGACATCGTGAACTCGCTGATCCAGCAGCGCGTGGACGTCCTGGTGGTCGCACCGAACGACCCGGACTCGATGGCTCCGGTGCTGCAGGAGGCCAAGGACGCCGGCATCCACGTGATGACCAGCGACACCGACGCCCCCGGCTCCGTCCGTGAGGCGTTCGTGAACCAGGCCACCGCGGAGGGCGTCGGCACCGCGCTCACCGACTCGCTGATGACGGCGATGGGCGGCTCGGGCAAGTACGCGATCGTCTCCTGCGGCCAGACCGCCGCCAACCTCAACTCCTGGATCGAGGTGCAGCGCAGGGTGACCGCGGAGAAGTACCCCGGCGCGCAGATCGTCGACGTCGTCTACGCGGGTGAGGACGAGGCGCGGTCGGTGGCGATGGCGAAGGACCTGATGAACGCCCACCCGGACCTCACCGGTCTCGTCGGGGAGTGCACGGCGTCCGCACCGGGCGTCGCCAAGGCCGTGACGGAGGCGGGCAAGGTCGGGCAGGTCTTCACGGTCGGTCTCGGCACGCCGCAGTCGATGAAGCAGTACCTCGAGAACGGCTCCTCTTCCGCAGCGATCCTGTGGGACGTCGAGCAGCTCGGCTACCTCACCGCCTGGGCGGGCAAGCAGCTCGCGTCGGGCACGCCGTTCCAGGCCACCAACAAGGTCAACGACTCGCTGACCGCGGTGCAGTGGACCGAGAGCGACAAGTCGCTCCTGCTGGGCAACCCGTTGCAGATCACCAAGGACAACGTCGACCAGTACAACTACTGACCCGATGGCCGAGCCCAACGCGGGGCCAGTCGGAGAACACCTCGTCCTGCTCCGGCTGCAGGACGTCCGGAAGCACTACGGCGGGGTACGGGCTCTGCGCGGAGTGGACTTCGAGGTCCGGGCGGGTGAGGTGCACGCCCTCGTCGGCGAGAACGGCGCGGGCAAATCCACCCTGATCAAGATCGTGTCCGGCGCCGAGGTGGCCGACGAGGGCACAGTCGAGGTCGGCGACGAGCCGCTCGCCGGCGGCAGCACGCAGGCGGCGATGGAAGCGGGGATCGCCACCGTCTACCAGGAGCCGCACCTGTTCGGCGAGCTCACCGTTGCCGAGAACGTGTTCCTCGGGCGCGAGCTGCGCACGGGCGGGCGGATCGACTGGGCCGCCCAACGCACGCGGGTCGCCGAGCTGCTGGCACAGATCGGGCTGGACCCCGCAATCGGCGACGTCCGCGTCGCCGACCTGCCGGTGGCCGAGCAGCAGCTCGTCTCGATCGCGAAGGCGTTCGCCCACTCCGCGAAGGTGCTGATCCTGGACGAGCCATCGGCGATCCTCACCGACCGCGAGATCGAGGTGCTCTTCGGCGTGGTCCGCAGCCTGCGCGCGGCGGGCGTCGGGATCGTCTACATCAGCCACCGGCTCGACGAGCTGGCGCAGATCAGCGACCGCGTCACCGTGCTGCGCGACGGCGAGGTGGTGGCCACGCGGCCCACGGCGGAACTGTCCGTCCGCCGGGTCGCGGAGCTGATGGTCGGGCACGAGCTGGGTGCGACCACCGCGGACCGGCCGGCGCCCACCGGTGAGCCGGTGCTGGACGTCGCAGGTCTGGGCAGGGAAGGCGCGTTCGAGGCGCTCGACCTGCAGGTGCGGCCTGCCGAGGTGGTGGCGCTCTACGGGCTGGTCGGCTCGGGCACCGACGCGATCGCGAGGGCGCTCTACGGCATCACTCCCGCCGACAGCGGCACGGTGCGGGTCGACGGCCGTCCCGTGCGGGTGCACAACCCGCGGGACGCGGCGGCCGCGGGCGTCGCGATGCTCCCGGGCAACCGCAAGCAACAGGGCGTGTTCGCCGACAAGTCGATCGCCTTCAACATCTCCAGCGCCCACCTGCGCTACCTCGCCCGGTTCGGGTTCTGGTTCGACCGCGCCCGCGAGCGCAGCCTCGCCCAGGGCTTCCTGTCCCGCATCGCGATCAAGGCCCCCGGCATCACCACGGCCGTCGCGGCGCTGTCGGGCGGCAACCAGCAGAAGGTCGTGCTCGCCCGCCAGCTCGTCCGCGCGCCCCGCGTGCTCGTGCTCGAGGAGCCGACGCAGGGCGTCGACGTGGGGGCGAAGGAGGAGATCCACCGGCTGGTGCTGGAGCTTGCCGACGGAGGCAGCGCGGTTCTCGTCATCTCGACGGACCTGCCGGAGGTGCTGGAACTCGCCAACCGCGTCCTCGTCGTGCGGCGGGGCCGGGTGGTGCGCGAGTTCGGGCGTGGCGCGAGCCAGGCCGAGGTGCTGGCTGCCGCGGCGGGCGACAACGGCGAGGCCACGGCCCCGCTGGGCGCCGACGAGGAGGCACACACGTGACGGCCACAACCACGGCCGTGCCGGTCGCCCGCAGGCGGCCGCGCGTGCGCGCGATCGAGGGGCAGGAGCTCGCGCTCCTCGGCGTGACCGGGCTGCTGTGGCTCGTCCTCGCGCTGACCACCGAGACGTTCCTCACCGCGGGCAACGTGCAGAACATCCTTTTTACGGTCGCGCCGATCGCTCTGATCGGCATCGGCATGACCGCGGTGATCGTGACGGCCGGCATCGACGTCTCCGTGGGCAGCCAGGCCGCGGTGGTGATGGTCGTGATCGCCCTGCTCGTCAGGGACGCGGGGCTGCCGTTCCTTCCGGCGCTGGCGGTCGCCGTCCTCACGGGGGTGGTGCTGGGAGCCGTCAACGGGCTACTCGTGGCCTACGGCGGGATCCACCCGATCATCGTCACGTTCGGCACGCTGAACATCTACCGGTTCGTCGCCCTGCAGATCTTCGGGAACGAGCAGGTCGCGGGGGTGCCGGGCACGTTCGGCCCGATCGGGGGTGGCGCCGAGGGACGGGTGCTCGGGGTGCCCGCGGCGTGGTGGCTCACGGTCGTGCTGGCCGCCGGGATGTGGTGCTACATGCGGTTCTGGGCCACCGGACGCCACCTCTACGCGGTGGGCGGTGACGCGTTCGCCGCGCGGCTGGCCGGCGTGCGTGTGCGGCGGCGGCAGATCAGCGCCTACGTCCTCACGGGCGCGTGCGTGGGCCTGGCGGCCTGCGTGCTCATCGGCAGCGGCGGGCTCGTGCAGCAGAACGTCGGCGCCGGCCTGGAACTGCGGGTCATCGCCGCGGTGGTCATCGGCGGCACCAGCATCATCGGCGGTCGCGGCACCGTTCTCGGGACGCTGCTGGGCGCGCTGCTCGTCGGCACCGTCACCAGCGCCGTCACGCTGCTGACCTGGCCGACCGAGCTGACCCAGCTCTTCATCGGGCTGTTCATCCTCGTGGCGGTCGGTGTCGACCTGCTGCGCGAGCGGCGCAGGAGTGCCACATGACCGACACCCGCACCCCACCGGCGCCGGCCGTCGGACACGGCGAGAGCATCGCGCAGCGGGTGCTGCGGGTGGCGCTCACCGAGAGGGTCGTGCTGCTCGCGGTGCTCCTCGTCGTGGTGGTCGTGTGGTTCCGTCTGCTGGGCAGCGGCGGCTACCTCGTCGCGCCCTACGACCTGCGCTATCTCGGCAACGCGCTCGAGTCGATGGTGCCGTTCGCCCTGCTCGCACTGGCCGAGCTCTTCGTGATCGTCTCCGGCCGGGGTGGCATCGATCTCTCCGTGGGCGCGATCGTGTCGCTCGCCGGGATGGTGTTCGGGTTGATGGTCGGCGAGTGGGGCTGGCCCCTGCTGCCGTCGATCGTCGGCTGCCTCGTCGTGGGTGCCCTGCTCGGCGCGGTCAACGGCACGCTCGTGGCCTACCTGCGGTTCCCGGCACTCATCGCGACCCTGGCCACCTACTACGCCTACAGCTCGCTCGCCCTCGTCGCCAACGCGAACGCCCCGATCTCCACACCGCCGATCGTGGCGCTGCACGACCTCACCCGGAACGTGGAGCTGCCGCTGCTCCCGCCCGTCCCGTTGCACGTGTTCACGATCTTGCTGCCGTGCGCCGTGCTGGCGTGGGTGGCGCTCGCCAGATCGACCTACGGCCGGTCGCTCTACGCCGTGGGCACCAACGACGTCGCCGCCGGGTATGCCGCGCAGCCCGTGACGCGCACCCGGTTCACCGCGTACGTCATCTCCGGCCTGCTCTCCGGCGTGGTCGCGCTGGTGACGGTGGCGCAGTTCGCCTCGGCACGGCCGGACGCGGGCACGGTCGGCAACGGGATGGCGCTGCCCGCGATCACGATCGCCGTGCTCGGCGGCGTCGCCATCCAGGGCGGGATCGGGCGCATCGGCGGCGTTCTCGTGGCGGCGCTGCTCGTCACGTGGCTCAACGCCGGGATGCTGCTGGCGTTCGAGGGGTCGGACGGCAGCCGGTACCAGCTGCTCGCGCTGGGTCTCGTGCTCGTGCTGTCCGCCCTGCTCAACACGCTGGCCCTGCGCCGGTACGGCCGGCTCTCGTGAACGTCGCGCCCCCGGAGGTCCCATGAACCCGCTCGGCATCCACGCGCTCGTCTGGGCCGGTGGGTGGTCCCATGCCGAGTGCGAGCACGCCGTGCGCAGCACAAGGGAGGCCGGGTACGACCTGATCGAGATCCCGGCGCTCGACCCGGCCACCATCGATCCGAGCCACACGAAGGCGGTGCTCGCCGACCACGGCCTGCGCGCCGTGTGCTCGCTGGGGCTCGATCTCGACGCCGACATCTCCTCGCCCGACCCGGAGGTAGTGGCGCGCGGCGAGGCGAAGCTCGCGGACGCGCTGGCCGTGGTGACCGGCATCGGAGGCGACTACCTCGGCGGCGCCGTCTACTCGGCGCTGGCCAAGTACGACCATCCGCTCGACCCCCGCGGCCGCGACAACATGATCGCGAGCCTGCGTCGTCTGGCCCGCGCCGCGGCCGACCACGGTGTGACGGTCGGGCTGGAGCCGGTGAACCGGTACGAGTCGAACGCGATCAACACCGTGGCCGACGCCCTCGCCGTGATCACCGACGTCGGCGAACCCAACGTCGTGGTGCACCTGGACGTCTACCACGCCAACATCGAGGAGCAGGACTTCACCGCCCCGGTCGTGGAGGCGGGGGACCGGCTCGGATACGTCCACATCGGCGAGTCGCACCGCGGGTATCTCGGCACCGGCACGATCGACTTCCCGGCGTTCTTCGCCGCGCTCGCGGCAGCGGGCTACGCCGGGCCGGTCACGTTCGAGTCGTTCTCCCGGGCGGTGGTCTCCGCCGATCTCTCGGACCGTCTCGCGGTCTGGCGCAACATGTGGTCCGACGGGATGGACCTGGCGGCGCACGCGCGCCGGTTCATCGCCGACGGCCTGGCGGCAGCGCGGCGAACGACGTAGCGACCACCTCAGTCCGAGGGTGGTGACTGCTCACCGGCCGACACCGCAGGGTGCTCGTCGTGGGCGTCCCAGCCGAGCTCCGCGAGAGCCTTCGCGGTGGAGTAGAAGCCCGCGTCGCCCGGTAGCGGGGCACGCAGCGGCACCTGTGGGTACCAGCGCCGGGCCAGCTTCTCGGACGGCGTGGTGCTGGCGGTCCGCGTCCCGACGATGTTGTAGACGCCGTGGCCGGGTGCCGGGCGGTGCAGGGCCAGCAGGCAGGCCGCGGCCGCGGAGTCGAACGACGTCCAGCCCCACAGGTGGAGCCGTTCGTGCTGGTCGTCGTTGTCGCCTGCCGCCCGCGCGGCGGTGATGTCCTCGCGCAGTGCGTGCAGCCGCAATGCGGAGAACGGCACGCGGGGCCGTCGTCGTGCGAACGCCGCCATCTGCTGCTCGACCAGCCATTTCGAGAGGCTGTAGGAGTCCTCGCAGTACGAAGGGTGCTCCTCGTCGACGGGGAAGTAGTCATAACGCGGATCGGCGCTGTAGATCCCGCCGATCGCGTTGACGCTCGACGCGATGCAGACGGCGCGCAACCCGTGTTCCTCGGCCGCCACCAGCACGTTGTACGTGCCGCCGACGTTCGTCCGGTGCACCTCGGGCTCCGGGTAGCGGGGGCTGGTGAGCGCGCCCAGGTGGACCACGGCGTCCGTGCCGGAGAGCGCGGCCCGCATCTCGTCGAGATCGGTGAGGTCGGCCGCCCGCCACTCGACGTCGGCGGTCGTCGCCGGGACCACGGCAGGCAGGTCCACGGCGATCACGCCGTGGCCTGCCTTGAGTGCCCGCGCGACGACATAGCGGCCGAGCCTGCCCGCCGCGCCGGTGACCGCTATCCGCACCGCTCAGCTCCAGAGCCGGTCGTGGCTCGACTCGCCGTCCCAGTGCGCCGACTCGGCGAAGAACACGGGGTCGCGCGGGTCGAGTTGCGCCATGAACAGCTCCTCGTTGATGTCGCCGAACCCGAGCCCGGGCGTATCCGGCACGGCGATGTGGCCGTCCTGGATGAGCGGCCGGGGCAGGTCGGTGACGAGATCGCTCCAGAACGGCACGTCGGCGGCGTGGTGCTCCAGCGCGAGGAAGTTCTCCGTGGCCGCCGCGAGGTGCACGCACGCCATCGTCGCGATCGGCGACGCCGCAAGGTGCAGGGCCATCGCGACACCGCGCTCCTGCGCGTAGTCGCCGAGCCTCTTGGTCTCGGTGATGCCGCCGGACGTGGCAGGGTCCGGGTGGATCACCCGGACCGCGCCCGCGTCGAGCAGCGGCTTGAACCCCTCGGTGAGGTAGATGTCCTCGCCGGTACACGTCGGCACCGCCACGGCCTCGGTGAGCTGGCGCCACTGGTCGGTGAACTGCCAGGGGATCAGGTCCTCGATCCACGCCAGCGTGAACGGTTCCAGCGCGCGTCCGATCCGGATGCAGGAGTCGAGCGCGATGTGTCCGAAGTGGTCGGTGGCGAGCGCGACGTCGTACCCGATGACCCCGCGCACGGTCTCCACGTAGCTCGCCAGGTGCTCCACGCCCTTGGCCGTGACCTGGATGCCGGAGAACGGGTGCATCACCGTCGTGGTCTCGCGGGCCCCCGGTGGCGCGATCACCGTGCCAGGGACGTCCCAGAGCAGGTTCACGCCGAGGTCCATCTTGAGCATCGTGAACCCGCGCTGCTTGCGCTCCAGCAGCCGCTGCCCCATCTCGTGCGGGTCGGGCACCGACGGGGTGTCGGCGTAGCAGCGGATCGAGTCCCGGAACTGCCCTCCGACCAGCGCGTACGCGGGCACGCCGTAGGCCTTGCCCGCCAGGTCCATCAGCGCCATCTCGACGCCGGACACGCCGCCGCCCTGTCGGGCGTGGAAGCCGAACTGCTTGATCTTGCGGAAGATCTTGTCGACGTTGCACGGGTTCTCGCCGACGAGGCGGCTCTTGAGCATCAGCGCGTAGGTGGCGCTCGCCTGGTCGCGCACCTCGCCGTAGCCAACGAGCCCCTGGTTCGTGTCGATCCTGATGATCGACGACCGGAACGGGACGCCGTGCAGGTTGGCCACCCGCAGGTCGGTGATGCGCAACGCGCTCGGGCGCGAGGCCGTGCTGACGTGCTCCTCGGTGACGACGGACGCGTCGCTGTTCGTGGTGGTCACCTCAGCGCTCCTCTCCGGCGCGGGCCGCGCACCACTGCTGGAAGTCCGCCTCGATCTCCTCGCTCCACGTGGCGACGTCGATCTGCGCGCTCGTCCAGCGGCGCTCTGACAGGCGTTGCTTGCCGAACACGTCCCGCACGCGGGTGTCCTCGCTCGCCGCGGCCACGTCCGCCGCGAGGTGCGCGGGGATCACCGCCACGCCCGTCGGCGTGCCGAGCACGACGTCCCCGGGCAGCACGGTGATGCCGCCGATGCGGATCGGGATGTTGATCCCGGCGAGCGTGACGCCGCGGATGGGCGTGGGGTCGACGGCCCGGTGGAAGATGTTGACCCCGCCCTCGAGCTGCTGCAGCCCCTGCAGGTCGCGGATGCCTCCATCGATCACGGCGCCGACGCCGGTGCGGGTGGCCACGGCGGTGCCGAGGTTGTCGCCCACCACCGTGCCCTCGACGATCTTGCCGAAGATGTCGACGACCATGATGTCGCCGCTCTCCAGTGTCTCGATCACCCAGGAGTTCTGCCGGTCGCCCTCCAGATGCCCTTCCCGTCTCCCGGCCTCCACCACCACCGCGTCGAGGTCGGGGCGGTGCGGCAGGAACTGCGCTGTGACGGCCCGGCCGACGATCACGGTGCCGGGATGGGTCTCGCGCCACTCGCCCGCGAACTGCCGCACGTATCCGGCCTTGAACAGGAACCCCCACGCCTCCTCGGTGGTGGCGAGGCGCAGGCTGTCCAGCACCTCGTCGGGCACTCGGGGCCGGCCGGAGCCGAAGCGCTCACCTGTCCAGGCCGCTGTGAGCTCTTCGAGGTCGTCCTTGCCGGGTTGGATGCGCACGTCCTCTTCGCCTTCTCTCTCGTCGGGTCGTACGGGTCAGATCAGGTCGGCCACCCGCCGGGCGGTGGCCTGCAGCAGTGGGACGTAACCGAGCAGCTCTGCGCGCTCCACCACGAAGGTGACCGTGGAGACGCTGACACCGCCGCGCGGCCTGCCGGCGCGATCGAGCACGACGGCCCCGATGCACCGCACCGTCAGCTCGTTCTCCTCGTCGTCCATGGCGTAACCGCGCTCGCGCACGAGGGCGAGCTCCGCGTGCAACGCGGCCACGTCGGTGATCGTGGCCGCCGTGCGGGACTCCATCCCGGCCGACATGACGATGGCCTCCACCTCCGGCCGCGGGAGGTGGGCGAGGATCGCCTTCCCGATCGCCGTGCAGTGCAGGCGCAGCTGGTTGCCCACTCGCGAACGCACCTCGTAGGGCTTGTCGCTGTCGACCTTGTGCAGGTAGACGGCGTGGTCGCCGACCCGCACAGCCAGGTGGACGGTGTTGCCGCCCGCTCCCCGCTGCAGCTCCTGCAGCGTCGGCCCGACCCCTGCCGACAGCATCCGGACGATCCTCGCCCCGAGTCCGCCCAGTCGGGTGCCGATCCCGTAGCGCCCGTCGCCGCAGTTCTGGGCGAAACCCTCCGCACCGAGCGTGGCGAGCACGCGGTACGCGGTGGAGCGGGGAACCCCCGCCCGCTCCGCCACGTCCATCAGCCGGTGCGGCCCGTCCTCGACGGCGAGCGCCTCGAGAATCCGCATCGCCTTCTCCACCGAGGTTCCCGCCGGGCTGGACCGCCCCCGTCGCGGCGTCGCCGCCTCGTCCAGCCCGGAACTCATCCCTTGACCGCGCCCGCGGTCAGACCCTCGGTGAGGAACCGCTGCCCGAAGGCGTACATGAGCACCACCGGGATGCTGATCAGCAGCGATGCGGCAGCGAGCTGGCCCTGCGGCACGACGTCGCCGACGATCATCGACTGCATCCCGACCGGCAGGGTCATGTAGTCGTTGCGCGTGATGAACACGAACGCGAAGAGGAACTCGTTCCACGCGTTGGTGAGCGTGAACAGCGCGACGGCCAGCAGCCCGGGCTTCGCCAGCGGCAGCACGATCCGCACGAACGCCCCGAATCGCGTGCAGCCGTCGACGAGCGCTGCCTCCTCCAGGTCGGCCGGGATCGACTTGAAGTAACCGACGAGCAGCCACGTCGCGAACGGCAGCGTGAACGTCGGATACGTGATCACCAGCGCCCACAGCGAGTCGTTCAGCCGGATGCCGCTCATCAGCTGGTAGAGGGGGATGAACAGCAGCGCGCCGGGCATCACGTACGTCAGCAGGATCGTCACCGTGAAGCTCTCCGACCCCCGGAACTTCAGCCGCGCCAGCGCGTAGCCCGCGAGCGCGGCGCAGACCAGCGCGATCACCGTGGAGGCCACCGACACCAGGATCGTGTTGATGTACCAGGTGCCGAACGCCCGGCCCGTGAACAGGTCGGTGAACTGCTCGGTGCTCCACGGAGTGGGCCACAGGTCGTTGGTGCGCATGACGATCTGGTCGTCGGACTTGAACGCCGTGACCGTCACCCAGTAGAGCGGGGCGAGTACGAACGCCAGCAGCGCGACGAGCGCGACACCCGAGCCGACGCCGTTGACCAGCCGGGACGCTGCCCGGTTACCGCGGGCGGCGAGCGTGGACACGATCCGTCCGACGGCGGCGGCGAGCAGCACGCACACGCCGAGCACGAGCGCGGCCTTCCAGATGATGTGCGGGGAGACCCAGGCGAGCACCGCGGTGGCGACGGCGACGATCACCCACGGCATCGCCTTGCGCTGCGCCGGGGTGAGCCGGCTGCGCCCGAGGTCGCCCGTGCCGGGCAGGTCGCTGCGGCGCATCATCCGCACGAGGATCAGCACCAGGATGCCGACGATCGGCACCATCACCAGGGTCACGGCTGCACCCGCGCCCAGCTGCAACTGCTGGATGGCCTTGGAGTAGGCCACCATCACGTACGGGGCGGTGGCATCGCCGGGCCCGCCTTGGGTCATGAGCCAGATGAGATCGAAGTTGTTGAACGTCCAGATGGACGACAGCAACACCGTCACGATCATGACGTGGCGCAGTCCCGGCAACGTCACGTGCACGAACCGCTGCCATGGCGTCGCCCCGTCCACCATCGCCGCCTCGTGGAGGCCGCTGTCGATCGCCTTGAGCCCGGCGAGGAAGGTCACCGCGAAGAACGGGATGCCCTTCCAGACGTTCACCAGGATCACCGCGGGCATCGCGAGCTCCGGATCGGACAGCCACCCCGCAGGCCAGCTGTCGACGAGCCCGATCGCCTCGAGCACCGGGCCGATGCCGGAGTCGGTGAGCAGGACGTTGACACTGCCGAAGATCGGGTCGAACAGCGACCGCCACGTGAAGGCCGTGACGACCGTCGGGACCACCCACGGCAGGAGGATCACCCCGGCGACGATCGCCTTCCCGCGGCGCATGTGGTGCAGCATCAGCGCCGCGATGAGGCCGAGGGTGACCTTGAAGATCTCGGCGTAGGCCGTGAACACGAACGAGTTGAGCACGCCCTTGTGGAACACCGGGTCGTCGACCAGGGCGGTGTAGTTGTCCAGTCCGACGAAGACGGACTCCGCGCCGTGCCGCTCGGTGGTGCTGGTGACGATCGAGCTGACGATCGGGAAAAGGATCAGCGCGGCGATGAGGATCAGGGTGGGGCCGATGAACACTGCGGCCAGGCGCCAGTCGCGCCCGAGCACCCGCTGCGTGCTGGTGAGCGAGGACGACGCACGGGACGCCGGGCGGACGGGTGCAGGCCGGGGGCGCAGGACGGTCACTGCCGATAGCCCTGCTGCTCGAAGATCTGGACCATGCGCTGGTGTGCCGTCGCCACCGCGTCGGCCGGGCGGGTGCCCTGGATGACCGCCTGCATCATGTCGGTCAGCAGGTAGGCCGCGACCACGGCCTGCTGGCCCGGGCTCGGGGGCTGCGGGAACGAGTAGCCGGTCGATGTGGTCAGCGGGAGCGGCGTCCGGGTCTGCTCGCGGATCGCGGCGAAGGCCGGGTCACCGCTGGTGTAGTACGGGTCGGAGTCCCACACCTTGTCCCACGCCGGGTTCACCAGGCAGGGCGCCTCTTTCGCGACGCCGAGCAGGGCGGAACCGCTGACCATGTACTTCGCCACCTGCTTGGCTAGGTCGGGGTTCTTCGCCCCCTTGAACACGACGAAGGAGTTCGACTGGCCGTACGCGAGCGGCTTGTCGATCGCAGGGCCGAAGGCACCGTTGAACGGGTGGGTGTTGTTGTAGACCGGATTGCCCTTGGTCTTCGAGTCGGCGTAGATGCTGTACTGGTTGTTGGTCAGCCCGATGATGCCGGCGAGCCAGTTCTCGTTGTTGCTGGAGTCGGTCCAGCTCTCGATCCCGGGCGGGCGCATCGGTTCGTACTTCGGGTTCGTGTAGATGTCGCCCATGAACGAGACGGCCTCGACGGTCTCCGGCGAATTGAGCACCACCTTCTGCCCGGTGTTGTCCGCGATCGCCCCGCCGTAGGCGTTGATGACGTTCTCGATGAACCCGTTGGCGTCGCCGGAGCGGTTCACGGTGATGCCCCACCCGAAGCGCCGCTTCGCCGGATCGGACACCTCCAGCGCGTTGTCCCGCAGCTCCTCCCAGGAGTAAGTGGGCTTGATCTCGATTCCCTTTTCCTGGTACCAGTCCTTGCGCAGGTACATCCCGGCCGCGATGAAGTGATAGGGGATCGCGTACCAGCGCCCGTCGAAAACGCAGTAGTTGGTGGCCTCCGTGGCCGGCTCGCCGTAGAGCCCGCGCATCTCCTCCACCACGTCGGTGAGGTCGGTGAGGTCGCCGAGGTTGTGGAGCTGGCCGACGAACCGGGAGTCGCTCATGAACGCCAGGTCACGGGCGTTGCCCGCCTTCACCTCGGCGTCCATCTTGGCGACCATGTCGCCGGAGTCGCCCTGCACCAGGTCGTTCTGGATCGTGGTGCCGGTGGCCTGCGCGAACGCCTGGAGCGACCGGTCGAAGGCCGCGTTTGCGGCCTCGGAGTAGAGCTTCTGGGAGAGCGATCCCATCGAGCTGCCGCGGAACTGGGCCGCCGCGTCGATCACCTCCTGCGGGACCTGGACCTGCACCTGCGGGGCAGCGGGCTGACCGCCGCATGCGGTGAGACTCAGGATTCCCAGTGCGCTCGTTCCGAGGAACTTCCTCCGGGACCATTCCGAACGCTGGGCCATGACCACTCCTCCCGCGTCCTGCCGAAGGGGACGCGTGCCGACGGGGCGACGGTGCAACCGACGGGGGCCGGGAGGCGCTGTACCTCCCCGGTCGTGCCACGAACGGGCCCGCATGCAGGGCCCACCGCGCTTTCCCCGAGAACGGACACCGGGTCGGCGCGAGCGCAGCGATCTCCGGCCCCCTTGCCGGAGAGAGCGCTGTGCCATATTTGGGTTTCATGTAGCGGAACGTCGTATCGCGTAATGCGACGCGGATCACAGTAGGAGGGTGATCAGGGACTGTCAACGGTGGAGATCAGCGGGTGGTCGATTCCGGCCGAAATGACCGTGTTTCGCGAGCGATCACCGGGCAGGCCGTCGAACAGCCCCGACGCGCTGCGCGGACGCCACAGCGGGACCCCTCCGGTCCCGTCCAGCTCGTCGAGCGGCATGACCGCGTGCTGCTCGGCCGAATCCAGCGCCCGCAGGACCACCAGCATGTTCGCGACGCTCTGCCGGACGGTGCCCACCACCGGCTCGCCGTGCCGCACGGCGTCCGAGAAATTGCAGAGCTCCGCGTAGTAGCCGTTGTCGATCCCGCGGAACACGTCGGTCTGCGACGTCCCGTCCGGGCGGCTCAGCGTCACCCGCCGCTCCGCCTCCGGGCCGGACAGGACGAGCACGCCCTCCGTCCCATAGAGCCGCATGTCGTTCGGCTCCTCGGGAACGGCGATCTCCGAGTACGTGGACGTGTAGTTGCCGATGGCGCCGCCGGCGAACGCCAGGTTCAACGTCAGGTCCGATGGCGAGTCGATCGTGCTGTTGACCCACTGGACGGCCGCGTGGACGCGGGTGACCTCACCGCACAGCATCCGGATCTGGGCGATGTCGTGCACACCCGCATCCAGGTACACACCGCCCCGATATTGCGGCCGGTGCCGCCACGGCGTGCTGGTGAACGAGCCCTCCCGCGGCACGAGATGCCCGGCGCGGCGCCAGGCCATCAGGTGCAGCTTGCCGATCGCGCCGTCGTCGAGCAGGGCACGTGCGTGGCGGATGTCGTCGCGGTAGAGGTAGTTCTCCCCGATCAGGATCGTGCGGTCCGGATGCCGGTCCTCCAGTGCGAGGAACGCCTGCGCCTGCTCCTCGTCGGTGCCCGTCGGCTTCTCGCAGAGAACGTCCTTGCCGGCCGCGAGCGAGTGTTCCGCCACCTCGTACAGGGAGGGGATCGGCACCGAGATCAGCACCGCGTCCACGTCGTCACGGGCGAGCAGCCGGTGGTGATCGGGAGTGAAGCCGGCCATGTCGACGCCGCTGTAGGACGAGAAGCGCTCGCCCTGAGCGGCCGACCGGTCGGCGAACGCCGTGACGACGAATCGGTCGGGGAGCCGGCGCAGTGCCGGCCAGTGCAACTTCTCGACGGCCAGTCCGGTGCCGATCAGCCCGAGCCGGATCGGCCCTGCCTCGGTCGCTCCCAACATGCACCCGTCCCTCCGCCCCGACGCTGGGGCATCGAAAGGGGACTCGCCGCGGCCTTGCGGTCGAGTCGTCGTCTCCTACCGCTTCGCCGTCCGGGCCTTCGTCTTCTGCTCCTTCTCGGCGAGGATCGGGACGTTCCGCTGCAGGTGTGATCGCATCGCCTCGCGTGCGGCGTCGGGATCCCTCGCTTCGAGCGCCGCGAAGATCCGGCTGTGGGCGTCGGTGGCGCGGTGCAGGCCGCCTGGCACCTCGTTCGTCACACGCCGGCTCGCGGTGCCGAGCCAGCGCGCCGAGTACATGATCCGGTCGAGGATCCGGTTGTTGGCTGCGCGGCAGATCGCCATGTGGAACTCGTGGTCGACCTCGAGGTAGTCGTCCGGCTCGTGCTCGAGGCTCGCCATCCGGTCGATCTCCTCACGGAGCCCGGCGAGTGCCTCCTCGCTGATGTTCACCGCAGCCATCGCGGCAAGCTCGGGTTCGAGCAGCAGCCGCATCTGATGCAGCTCCTGCAGCAGTTCGACGACGTGCTCCTCCGGCAGCCACTCGGCCAGGAGCGGATTCAGGTAGTCCCACTCGGCCTGCGGCCGGACGACGACGCGACGGCCCTGCGCGATCTCCACGATGTCGAGCGACGCGAGGATCTTGAGCGTCTCGCGCGCGACCACGCGGGAGACCCCGAACTCCTGCGAGATGTCGAGCTCCGACGGGGCGCGCTCCTCCTCGAACTCCCCGTTGACGATCCGGCGCGTCAGGTGGGCGGCCACCTGCACCGGGAGCGTGCGGACCTTGACAACGTCCGCGAGCTCTTGTCTCCTAGTCACGTCAGCAGCTTATAGGACAAGCTGACATGCTCATAGCAACCCGGCCATTCCGATGCTCGGTCGTGGTTGCGCCCTGACGGTCCTCGACCGTCGTGCGAGCCAGCGTCGGCGAGCGGAGGAGGGCAAGAGTGCGTGGAGCAGAGCGCGGCTCGGCGTGGCGCGCGGTGACCACCCAATGTCAGGAGCTCCTGTACGGGCCTGGGCGGTCATGGCACTCGCCTGGCATGGCGAGCTGACGCATCTAGCAGGTGCGGCGGACGTCGGTCGTCCGACGCCGCCGCGCGTCCGGGCCGGCGATGTGACCACAGCGCCGGCGATTCCTAGAGTCCGACCACCATCAGGCGAATGCCTTCTCGCCACCTGATCGATGCCTGGGTCACGCGATCCGACACGGCCACTGCAAGGCCTCAACGACGAGGTGCTCACCCCGGGAGGGAAACATGCCCAGTGCCCTGAGCAGGCGCCGGTTCCTCGGCGGTTCTATCGCGTTATTTGCGGGCGCAAGCGCGGTGCCGTTGTTGTCCGCGTGCGGTGGCGGCGGCTCCGGCGGGAACGTCACCGAAATCAACGCGCTGCTCATCACGGGCGGCGACCGCTACCCGAAGTACTGGGAGACGGTCACCAACGCGTTCACTCAGCAGACGGGGGTGACAGTCAACTACGATCTGCTCCAGTTCACGCCGCTCACGTCTAAGGAGATCACTCTCGCGGCGGCGCGGAGTACACAGTACGACGTCTACAGCACGCACACCGCGCAGATCGGTGCGTTCTTTCCACACTTCGAGCCGCTCAATAACTACTTCGGTGCGTCGGACCTGGAGGACTTCTTCCCGGTCGCGATCAAGTACCTCACCAACCCTGCGAGTGGTGAACTTGCCGCGATTCCGCGCAACATGGACTCCCGTACGCAGTACTACCGCACCGACCTGTACGAGCGGAGTTCGCTACAGCCGGCGAAGACCTGGGACGAGTTGATCGACGTCAGCCAGAAGCTCACCGGTGGTGGCCAGTTCGGTCTCGTGCTCCCGGGCCAGGGCGACCCGGCACAGCGCCAGTTCGCCGACTTCCTGTGGCAGGCCGGGGGCGAGTGGCTCGACGACAGCAACAACGTCACGTTCAACTCCCCGGAAGGCGTTGAGGCGCTGACGTTCTACCGTGACCTCATCAAGCGGTTCCAGGTCGTCCCCGGTGATGCAGTCACCTACGGGTGGAATGAGAACTCGGCTGGCTTCTCGAATGGCACCTGCGCCGCCGTGTTCGATTGGCCGGGAGCGTATGCGAGCCTAGGTGACCCGTCGCTCTCCAAGGTGTCCGACACATTCGGAACTGCGCCCCTGGCGAGCCACAAGACGGCCGTCTCGTGCGCGATCTCGCATGCGCTGGCCATCAACAAGTACTCCCGAAAGAAGGACGCTGCGGCGGAATTCCTCAAGTTCACTGTCACCCCGCAGGCCCTGCTCGACCAGTACGCCGAGTTCAAGAACTATCCAAGCCGGATGTCCACCGCCGAGGAGGTGATCGCAAAGGCCCAGGGCAAGGAGCAGCAATGGCTCACGGACCTGCGCACGACGATCCAGAACGGCAGGGAGTGGCCGAAGGTGCCAGGCTTCGACAAGGTCTCGACGGTCGTGCAGACCGCCGTCCAGAACGCGTTGAGCGACCAGATGAGCCCGAAGGTCGCGCTTGACGGCGCGGCCCAGGAGAGCACCCGGATTCTGCAGCAGGCCGGGGCGCTGCGCTGACATGGCGACGATCTTGAAGGCTCGGCCGCCCGGCTCAGCCGCTCGTCGGTCTCGCATCACACCTCAATGGATCACCGGCTATGCGCTCGCTGCGCCTGCGCTGGTGCTCATGCTTGTGATCTTCCTGTACCCGCTCGGCCACTCGTTCGTCATGAGCTTCTTCCGCTGGGACCTGAACTCGGTGGAAACCCCCTTCGTCGGCCTCGGCAACTACATCGACGAGTTCACCGGCAGCTCGTTCGCCCAGACGCTGCAGAATCAAGTGGTCTTCACCGTGGCGTCGATGGTCGTCGAGGTGGTGGGGGGCATGGCGATCGCCGTGCTGCTCAACAGCAAACTGCGTGGGCTCCGGCCCGCGCGGACGCTGTTGCTGATCCCGCCGATGGTCGCCCCCGCTGTGGTCGGGCTCAACTTCCGCTGGCTCTTCAACGAGCAGTACGGACTGATCGACGGCGTGCTGTTGAAGCTCGGCTTGCCGGCGATCCCGTGGTTGTCCGACCCCGGCTGGGCGCTGGTGGCTGTGATCATCGCGAGCGTCTGGCAAAACACACCGCTGCTGGTTCTGTTGTTCCTTGCCGGGCTTCAAGCGATCCCCAGAGAGCCCCTAGAGGCCGCGGCAGTGGACGGCGCGTCGGCGTGGCGGACGTTCTGGTCGATCGTGCTGCCGCTGATGCGGCCGGTGATCGTGATCGCGCTGATGATCCGCATCATCGACCTTTTCCGCACGTTCGACGTGGTCTGGCTGATGACTCAGGGCGGGCCGGGCAACGCCTCCAACCTGCTCACGGTGGAGGCCTACAAGCTCGCGTTCCAGAGCGTCGACTTCGGCCATGCGGCGGCCGTGTCCTACGTGGCGTTGGTTCTTTCCCTGATCGTCCTGGCACTCCTCTACGGGATTCCCCGTCTGGTGGCACGGAGGTCGGCGACATGGCAGAGCTGATGCTCGACCGGACGGTTCGGACAGCGCACGTGCATCCTCGCCGCACTGGAGCGGTCATCGGGCTCGTGGCCCGGTACGTCGTGCTCGTCCTGACCGTGCTCGTTTCGATATTCCCGCTGGTGTGGCTCGTGCTGACCTCACTGCGGACGTCCGACGAGCTCTTTGCCGTGCCGGTGCAGCTCCTGCCGAGTTCGGTGACGCTGGACCAGTACGTCACCGTCTTCACCGAGTACAGCATGGCGGGCTACTTACAGAACTCCGTGGTGGTGTCGCTCGCCACCGTGGCGCTGGTGACGGTGCTCGCACTGCCGTGCGCGTACGTGCTTGCTCGGTTCCGCCTCCCGGGCGTCAAGGTCGTCGTCACGGTTCTGCTGCTGATGCGGATGATTCCCGTGATCGCTCTCGCAATCCCGCTGTTCGCGGTGTTCTCGCAGCTCGGGCTGCTGGACTCGGTATTCGGGCTCATCCTGACCCACACGGCGGCGAAGCTTCCCGTGGCGATCTGGCTCCTCATGGCCTTCATCCAGGATCTGCCGAGGGAGATCGAGGAGTCTGCCGAGATCGACGGTGCGGGGGTGTTCCGCAAGCTCATCCAGGTCGTGGCGCCGCTGATCGGGCCGGGGCTCGCGGCGAGTGCGGTGCTGACTTTCCTGTTCACCTGGAATGACCTGCTGATCGCGCTGACGCTGACGTCCAGCGAGGCCGCCCAGACGCTGCCGGTGGGCCTGACCAACTTCGTCACGCAGTTCGGCATCGACTGGGGCCCGATGTCGGCCGCCGGTGTCCTGATGGTCGTCCCGACTCTGCTCTTCGTCTGGTTCGCGCAGGGCTACCTCGTCAAAGGACTAGTAGCCGGCGCCGTTCGAGGCTGACCCGGCATCTCTCCGGAACGGATGTGAGGACTGATGGATCTCTCGCTCGACGGCAAGGTGGCGCTCGTGACGGGCGCCGCGTCCGGTCTGGCCAGGGCGGTCACGACCACGCTCGCGGCCGAGGGCGCGCGGGTCGCGGGCGCCGACCTCAACGAGGCAGGCGTCAAGTCGGTGATGGAGGAGCTGAGCGGCGGCCGCGGCTACAGGCTCGACGTCTCGCAGCGCGACAGCTGGAGCGAGCTCGTCCGGACGGTCAGGGCGGACCTCGGTGAGATCGACATCCTCTGCAACATCGCAGGTCCCGCGCCGGCATCCCCCAGCGGCCACCTTGACACCGACGACGACGAGTGGCATCGCCAGATCGACGGGCACCTGACCGGCGTCTTCCTCGGCTGTCAGTCCGTTCTGCCGCAGATGATCGAGCGTCGATACGGAAAGATCATCAACATGTGCTCGTTCACCGCACACGGGGTGAGCGCGAACATCCCCGGCTACGACGCCGCGTTCGGCGGGATCCTCGCCTACACGAAGGACCTGGCGAGATTTGCGGCGCCGTACAACGTCAACGTCAACTGCGTGTCGCCCGGCAACATCGAGACGCCAATGACCCAGGGCTGGATGTCGGAGCCCGGGGCGTACGAGCGGGTCCGCGAACGCACGCTGATCGGCCGCGTCGGTCAGCCCGACGACGTAGCCAACTGGGTGGTGTTCCTGGCGTCCGATCGCGCCCAGCACGCCGTCGGCATCGAGATCAACGTGTCCGGCGGCCAGCTGATCGCCTGACCTGCAGGATTCCCGTCACCGGGCCCGTGGGCCGGAAGGAGACACATGAGGATCGTCAACGTCACGACGGCCGTCGTCCGCTATCACGGCGAGGCAACGCTGGTGCGGATCGACACCGACGAGGGCATCAGCGGTTTCGGCGAGGCCAATCCCGACGCCGGTGCCGGGGGCGTCGTCGGAATGATCAACTTTCTGAAGGCCCTTCTGATCGGAGAGGACCCGCGCAACGTCGAGCGGTGCTGGGAGAAGCTCCGGCGCAGGAAGGTCTTCGCCGGTCCGCAGGCGGGCGTGTTCGTGATCGCCCTGAGCGGCATCGAGCTGGCGCTCTGGGACATCGCGGGCAAGGCCGCGGGCCAGCCCGTGTACCGGCTGCTGGGCGGCAAGTTCCGTGACCGGATCCGGCTCTACGCCGACTGCGGCGACGGCGACGACCCCGACGGTTCGGTGTCCGGCTGCGTCGACCGGGCCCAGCGGATGGTCGAGGAAGGCTTCACCGCGATCAAGTTCGACATCGACGACCTGCAGCACCCGGCGAAGTTCGACGAGTTCAACCACACCGTCAACGCCGCCGAGCTGCGCTCGATGGTGGAGCGGGTGGCGGCCGTCCGGGAGGCGATCGGTCCGGACGTCGACCTGGCCATCGACCTGCACGCCCGCTACGACGTGCCGAGCGCCTGCCGGATCGCCTGGGAGCTGGAGCCGTTCAACCTGATGTGGCTGGAGGAGCCGATCCCGGCCGAGAACATCGACGCGCTCGTCCGGGTACGTGCTCAGACCCGCACGCCGATCTGCGTAGGCGAGAACCTTTACCTACGTTGGGGTTTCCGTGAGCTGCTCGAGCGCGGGGCGGTCGACGTGATCGAGCCCGACGTGCCGAAGTGCGGCGGCCTGGCCGAGGCCAAGAAGATCGCCAACCTCGCCGAGATGCACTACGTGCCGTTCGCGCCGCACCTCGTCTCCACGCCGCTCGGCACGATGGCCACGGCCCACCAGTGCGGCGCGATCCCCAACTTCCTGGTGCAGGAATGGCATGCGCTGGAGGAGCGCGAGGTCTGGGACAGCTACGTCACGGCGCCCGACGGCAGCGGCTCGATCGTCAAGGACGGGTACATCACCCTCCCCGACAGCCCTGGCATCGGCGTCGAGCTCGACATGGACGGCGTCCGCGCGCACGCCGTACCCGGCTACGGGATCTTCGAATAAGAGGGGGAACGCACGACATGACGAACGGAACCGCACGTCCCGATCCGGCCTGGGTGGCGCAGACCGCGAAGCGGCTGAAGGCGCTGTACTCGGCTGTCGTCTACGACATCATGGACGAGATGGGCCTGCCCCATCAGTGCCTCGACCTTGCCATCGCGCCGCTGGACCGCTCGATGCAGGTGGCGGGCCCCGCGTACACCGTCTCGGCCGGCCCCGACATGCGGGAGCGCGCCGAGATGCCGCCGAACACGAAGCTGGCCGACTTCGGCGTCTTCACGCAGATGTACGACGGCTGCGTCGTCGTGGTCGCCGCAGCGGGCGAGCGCCAGAGCGGCATCTGGGGCGAACTGATGAGCAACGCGAGCCGAGCCCGTGGAGCCACGGGCGTGGTCATCGACGGCGGCATCCGCGACGGTCGGCTGGTGCGTGAGATCGACGGACTGTCCGTCTTCGCGCGGTACACGTCGCCGATCGAGTCGCTGCGCCGCTCGCGGATCCACGACCTCGAGGTGCCGATCTCGATGACCGGCACGATCAGCAGCCAGGTTCGCGTCGACCCCGGCGACTGGATCTTCGGGGACGAGGACGGCGTGCTGGTGATCCCGAAGGACGCGCTGGACGAGGTGCTGGCGAAGTCCGAGGAGGCGAAGGACATCGAGGACAAGGTCCGCGAGGAGGTCCAGTCGGGTGTTCCGGTGATCGACGTCTACAACAAGTACGGGCGCCTCTGAGAACAATCTCCCACCGCACACCTCGCGGCGCGTTGTCCGTGGGGTGTGCGGTGCCGGGAGCTACGCCTCGCGGGGCAGCGGGGGCACCTTCGCGCTCGTCATCATCATCGTGATGCCGTCGTGTTCGCGGCTCACCCCGACGTCGTCCATGCACGAGTGGATCATCAACAGGCCCTGACCGCGGAAACCCGCAGGCTCGGGCCGCCACAGCTTGCCGCCCGCCACGGCGACGAGCACGCGCCTGCCGCCGTCGGGCTCGGCGTACTGCCGGGCCGCGACGCGCACCTCCGCGCCGATCTCCGACGGGTGGATCTGCTCGATGGCGTTCGACACCGCCTCGTTGACGGCCATCACCACGTCGTCGATCTCCTCGTCGGGCCAGCGCAGGTTGCCCAGCCATCGACGGAACCGCTGGCGTACGACCGACAGCGACACCGGATCAGCCATGAGCACCATGGAGATCACGGCGTCGAGGTCTTCGGAGTACACCATCGCCCGTGCGCCGATCAGGCCGTGAGGGCCTCGTCGAGGGAGCCGAACAGCGAGAGCACCTCGTCCAGCCCCATCGTTCTGATGGGCCTGATCACCGATCGCGTCTCGTCGACGACCACCCGCAGCGGGGTACGTGTAGCGCGGCCCTCGTCGTGCAGCGCGACGAGGAGCCCCATGCCGGACGACGACAGGAAGTCGACGCCGGAGAGGTCGAGCACCACAGGCCGTCCCGCCGCCTGCTGGAGGGCCTCGCTGCCCGCCTCGAGCAGCCGGCCACCGGTGCTCAGGTCCACTTCCCCCTGGACCATGAGTACCAGGCAGCCGTCCCGGTCGTCACGGTTGAGTGTCATCAGCTGCTCGGCCGGCGGCATCCCGCCCAGGAAGCCGTTCATGTTGGCGCAGCGTACAGATGGTCCGTCAGGAGTCACCTCCGTGAGGTACCGCAATGGTGTTCGTTCGCCACTGCGTGTCGCAGAGGACCCGCTTGGCCAGGGCGACGATGTCCTTGAGGCCGCGGCGGTCGAGCAGGCGCGCGACGTCACGGGCCGCCGCCTGGGCGACCTCGTCGAGCTCGGCCATCGTCGGCTCGCGCACCGTCGATTCCTGCCCCATCGGCCCCCCGGCTGCCCTCGTCCCCACACCCATTGATCATGCCGGTACCCATTCGATGGCGGAATTCAAACCTCGGTCGTGCCGGCCGAGGTGGCCGACTCCTCGCGTCGCTGCGGCGGCTGGGACAATGTGCGTGACGAGGTGGGCCGAGGTCCGCCGGGAGAGGGGAACGGTGACGGCGACCGACGAGGCGCTCGACATGGCCCGTGTGGCGGTAGCCGCTGCAGCCGACAAGAAGGCGCAGGACATCGTCGTGCTCGACGTGTCCGACCAGCTGGTGATCACCGACTGCTTCGTGATCGCCTCCGCGCCCAACGAACGGCAGGTGCAGGCCATCGTCGACGAGGTCGAGGAGAAGCTCCGCGAGCACGGAGCGAAGCCCACCCGCCGCGAGGGCACCCGCGAAGGGCGCTGGGTGTTGCTGGACTTCGTCGACGTCGTGGTCCATGTGCAGCACAGCGAGGAGCGCGGGTTCTACGGGCTCGACCGGCTCTGGAAGGACTGCCCGCGGATCGCGTTCCCCGAAGCCGAGGTCGGCACGGACGGTTCCGGGCCGGGCGGCCTCGACGGGGACGGCATCGGGTGAGCCTGCGGCGACTGGTTCTGTTGCGGCACGGCCAGACGGACTACAACGTCGCAGGCCGGATGCAGGGCCACATCGACTCGATGCTCACCGAAACGGGCGTGGCCCAAGCTGCCGCCGTCGCCCCGGAGATCGCCCGCATCGCCCCGGATCGCCTCATCAGCTCGGATCTGCGGCGGGCTGTGGACACCGCCGACGTCGTCGGCGCCGCGTGCGGCCTGCCCGTCAAGTTCGACTCGCGGCTTCGTGAGACGCACCTCGGTGAGTGGCAGGGCCGCACGGTGCCGCAGATCGAGGAGGGCTGGCCAGGCGCCATTGCCGCCTGGCGCTCCGATCCCGCGTGGCGCCCGCCCGGAGGCGAGTCGCGGATCGACGTGGTTCGCCGCGCGCAGCCCGTGGTCGACGAGCTGGACGAGGAGTACGCCTCGGCGCCGGACGCCACCGTGGTGCTCGTCGCGCACGGAGGCCTGATCGGAGGCCTGGTCAGCGGGCTGCTGGCATTGCCGACGTCGTCATGGCCCGCAATCGGCGGGATCGGCAACTGCCACTGGGCCGTGCTGGCCCGCCGCGCCGACCACCCACGCTGGCGGCTCGCCGGCTACAACGTCGGCACGTCGTGACCGGTCCCGACGACCAGGGATGACCGGAGCAGGCTCCGGGGCCGGCCCGCTCCTCCTGATACTCGGCGACTCGCTCACCTTCCACGGCCCGCAACGCGCCGAGCCGGCCGATGAGCCCAGGCTGTGGCCCAACGTCACGGCGACCGCGCTCGGTGGTCGCGCGGAGCTCGTCGCAGGGATCGGATGGACGGCCCGCCACGCCTGGCACGCGCTCATCAACGACCCCCGCGTGTGGGCGGTCATGCCGAGGGTCGACGCGCTCGTGCTGGCCGTCGGCGGGATGGACAGCCTGCCGTCGCCGCTGCCCACCGCGCTGCGCGAGCTGATCCCGGTGCTGCGTCCTGACGGGCTGCGCCGGGCGGTGCGGGCCGGGTACCGCACGGCCCAGCCCGGTCTTGCCCGCGCGTTCGCCGCGACGGTCCCCGGCGGCGGGCCGGTCGCGCTCCCGCCGCGGTTGACCGTCCGCCACCTGGAGCGCTGCCGGCAGGCTGTGCTCACGATCCGGCCGGGGATTCCCGTCGTCGCGATGCTGCCGTCAGTGCACCGTGCCGCGGCCTACGGGGCGGTGCACGCCGGTCGGGCCGCGGCCGAGCGCGCCACCCGCGGATGGGCGCGCGAGTGCGGGGTGGCGCTCGTGGACGTGGCGGCCCTGATCGGTGAGCACGTCCTCGGTGGCCACGGCAATCCCGACGGGATGCACTGGGGATGGCAGGCGCACGCGACGGTCGGCGCGGCCTGCGCCGACGCGCTGCGTCCCACGCTGGGCCGCGCGCGAGCGTGACCATAAAGTTCCTGGTTGTGCCCGTCGCTGTCGTGACCGACTCCACCGCCTACCTGCCTCCGGGAGTTGCGGAGGAACGCGGGATCCGGGTGGTGCCGCTGGAGGTCCGGCTGGGACAGCGCGTGGGGCGGGAGGGTTCCGACATCGACACCGCCGAGCTGTCCGCCGCGCTCGCCGACCGGCACCTCGACGTGCAGACCTCCCGGCCGGCGCCCGCCGACTTCGCGGACTGCTACAGCGGAGCCCTCGCCGCCGGTGCGGACGGAGTCGTGTCGGTACATCTGTCCCGAGAGCTCTCCGGCACGTGGGACGCGGCGCGGCTGGCAGCGGAGCAGGTTTGCCGGCGGCGCATCCGGATCGTCGACTCCCGAGCGGCTGCCATGGGACTCGGTTTTGCGGTGCTGGCCGCCGCGGACGCGGCGGACACCGGCGGCGACATCGAGGTCGTGGAGGAGGCGGCAGCCGACGTCGCGGACCGGTGCCGCGTCTTCTTCTCCGTCGACACCCTCGATCGGCTGCGCCGTGGTGGACGGATCGGGCCCGCGGCGGCGCTCGTCGGTACGGCCCTTGCTGTCAAGCCGTTGCTCCACGTGGCGCAGGGCCGCATCGTTCCGCTGGAGAAGGTGCGGACCACCGCGCGCGCGGTCCAGCGGCTCGTGGAGCTCGCGGTGCGGGCCGCGGGTGACGGGCCGGTGGACCTTGCGGTGCATCACCTCGGCGCAGCCGCCCGCGCGGAGGAGGTGGCCGCGCTGTTGCGCGAACGGCTGCCCCAGGCAACACGGCTGCTCGTGTCGGAGGTGGGCGCAGTGATCGGGGCGCACGTCGGGCTGGGGCTGCTCGGGGTGGTGGTGGTACCGAAGGGCGATCGGTGATCACGCCGGGCAGCCACCGGCATGGTCGTGCGTAACCAGATCGGATGATGCAACCTGGGTCTCGGCCGCGACCCACCTCTACGCACGGTATTCGAATCGGCCTGCTGAACCCGGTGGTCGAGTGAACCACCTCTGCCAGGTGAACATTGATTCCTTGGCGTTGAACACGGTCGTTACTTGTGCATGACAAGCATGGGCACCAGATTCGGTTACGGGTTGGGGCGCCGCCGCGTCGTGTTGGCGTTCATAGCGCTTTCTGCTCTGCTGGCGTTCGCGCCGCAAGCTTCCGCTCAGCCTGCAGAGTCGTCAACGGTAGCGGGGGCATCGCCTTCGGAGGCGACCGTCGGGGAGCGAGTCGTCTTGATGGCGACAATCACCTGTCCAGGATCACCCGAGGGTGGGCTCGGCGTAACTTTTTGGGACGGTTCGGATCTGCTGGCCACCGCGCCGGTCGATGCCGAAGGGAATGCAGAGCTGGCGACTTCATTTGTCACTACCGGCACCCACACGATCACGGCTGCCTACAACGGCAACGACATCTGCTCCGCATCGAACGACGAGACGACAGTGGAGATTTCGGACGCACCGCCGCCCACTCCGCCGTCCGGTGGTCTGATCAGTTTCGATCGTTTCGCCAATGGCAACACCTTCAACAACATCGGCAACAACTACTAGCGGTACCCGTTCCGATGATGTTTGGGGTGTGATGGCCGCCGCCCGGGGCGGTGGCCGACAGATCACAGCAGGCGAGGTGGTGGTGGGGGCGAGTTGTCCCCATCACCGGCCGGCTGTCCACAGGTTCGGAAGTCGTCCGGGCCAGGCGCCATTCCGGACCTAGCGTCGATCCGTGGCCCGACCCGACCCTCCCTCCCCGCCCGCACGGTTGGCGGCCGTGCTCGCCGCTCCGCACGAGGCAGCGCGTCAGGGGGCCGGGGCCTACGGGCCGGGTGATGCCGGGCGGGCGTGGAACGCGGGTCAGACCGGCGAGCCGCCCACGGTGCCCGTCCCGTTGGCAGGGCCCGTCGAGCCGCACCCCCCGCCGGACGACCGCCGCGCAGGCGGAGCGCTGCGCCGCCTGTTGCCCGCCGGCTGGCAGGGCGCGCGGATCGATCCGGGACGGCCCGGAGCCACCGCGTTGGCGCTCATCGCGGCAGCGGCGGCGGTCGTGGCCGCCATCGGCGTCTGGGTGGAACGGCCGCGCGCGGACCCCGTCGGCGCGCCGCCGGGGCTGGCCGTGGTCAGCGACGAGGCCGCCGGCGAGCCGCCCGATGAGCGGGCCACCGAGCCGATCGTTGCCGAGCCGATCGTTGCCGAGCCGATCGTTGCCGGGTCGATCGTCGCCGGGCCGCCGGCCGGGGCCGAGCCGGGCGCCCCGGCTGGTCCGGCCCCGGCCACCGGTGTGGGCCCACCGCAGCCGCCTGTGCCGCTCGTCGTCAGCGTCTCGGGCCGGGTCCAGCGGCCGGGGCTCGTCGAGGTTCCCGCGGGCGCCAGGGTCGCCGACGTCCTGCACGCGGCGGGCGGCGCGCTCCCGGGCACCGACCTGGCCGGGGTCAACCTCGCTCGGCGGGTGGTCGACGGCGAGCAGGTTGCCGTCGGGGTCCCGCCGGCGCCGGATGCCGTGCCCGCAGCCGGTGCCGGCGGCCCGGTGCCGCCCGGCCCGCCGCGTCCTGGCGTCCCGCCCGGCCGGGTGGATCTCAACACCGCCACGGTGGAGCAGCTCGACGTCCTGCCGGGAGTCGGGCCCGTCACCGCCCAGCGCATCATCGAGTGGCGCACGCGCCATGGCCGGTTCGCCCGCGTGGAACAATTGCGGGAGATCGAGGGCATCGGCGAGCGTCGGTTCGCCCAGCTGCGCGAGCTGGTCAAGGTCTGATGCGCGCCCGCGATCCCGGCGAGCCCCGGCGCCCGCCCGATCTTCGGCTCGTGCCCGCTGCCCTGGCGGTGTGGGCCGTCATGCTGATCGGGATCGGATTCGGGCCCGTCGTCGCTCTCGGCGCCGGTGCAGCCGCCGTGGTGATACTCGCCGTCTTCGCGATGCCGGCGTTGCGACCGAGGCGTGGCGCACCCGCCGTGCTGGCCGCCGCGGGCTGTGCGGCAGCCGCCGCTGTGGTGGCCACCGCGCACACCCTGCTCCTCGTCCAGCATCCGCTGCGGGAGCCCGCAGAGCGGGGAGCGGCGGCGACGCTGCGGGTGGTGCTCCGCGACGACCCGCGGGCGATCCGCACCGAGGCCTACGGTTCCAGCCCTGGCACCGCCGGGCAGGTCCTGATCCCGTCCGTGCTGGCCGGGGCGCAGGTCGATGCCGGCCACTGGAGCGCCGGCGGGAGGGTGCTGCTCATCGCACCCGCCGAGGGGTGGGCCGGGCTGTTGCCGGGACAGAGCGCCACTGCCGAGGGCCTGCTGGCCCCCGCAGGGCGCCGGGATCTCACGATCGCCGTGTTGCGGGTGCGCGGGCCGCCCCACGAGGTCACGCCGGCGCCGTGGTGGCAGCACGCGGCCGGCGGGCTGCGCAGCGGCCTCCGCGAGGCCGCCGCCGCCGTGCTGTCGCCTGCACCGGCCGGGCTGCTTGCCGGGTTGGCGGTCGGCGACACCGCCGGTCTCACCTCCGAGGTGGAGGCCGACTTCAAGGCTGCGGGTCTCACCCACCTGCTGGCGGTGTCCGGCGCGAACCTCGCCATCGTCGGGGGCGCGGTGCTGGCCCTGCTGCGGCTGCTGCGAGCCGACCCCCGGCTCGCCGCAGCGCTGAGCGCCGTGGCGATTGCCGGGTTCGTGGTGCTCGCCCGGCCGTCGCCGAGCGTGGTGCGAGCCGCCGCGATGGGCGCGGTGGTGCTGCTCGCACTGGCGCTCGGGCGGGGCCGCTCCGCGCTCCCAGCGCTGGCCGTGGCCGTGCTGGTGCTGTTGCTGGTGGATCCGGCGCTGGCCGTCGACCCCGGGTTCGCGCTGTCCGTGCTGGCCACCGCCGCTCTGGTGCTCCTCGCACCCGGCTGGAGCGACGCACTGCGTCGGCGGGGCGTGCCCACATGGGCGGCGGAGGCGCTCGCGGTCCCCGCCGCGGCGTTCCTCGTCACGGCGCCCCTGGTGGCCGGGCTCAGCGGAGCGGTCAGCCCGATCGCGGTGGTCGCCAACCTGCTCGCCGTGCCCGCGGTCGCCCCGGCGACCGTGCTCGGCGTGCTTGCCGCGGTGCTGTCGCCGCTCGGTTCCGCACCGGCGCAGGCGTGCGCCTGGCTGGCCGGGCCGGCGGTGGGATGGCTCGTCCAGGTCGCCGACCGAACAGCGGCCGTGCGGGGTGCCGTGCTCCCGTGGCCCGACGGGCTCACAGGTGCCCTGCTGCTCGGCGGACTGGTGATCGTGCTGCTCGTGCTCGGCCGGTCGCGGCGGTGGAGAGCGATGCTGCTCGCGGTGCTCGTCGGGCTGGGGCTCGTCTTCGTGCCTACGCGGCTCGTTCCGCCGGGATGGCCGCCTGCCGGGTGGGCCGTGGTGGCGTGCGACGTCGGACAGGGCGACGCGGTGGTGCTCGCCACCGGCCGTCCGGGCTGGGTGGTGCTCGTCGACGCAGGCCCCGGTGATGGACCGGTCGATGCGTGCCTCGACCGGCTCGGCGTGGAGGGCATCGCCATGGTCGTGCTCAGCCATCTGCATGCCGACCATGTCGGTGGCCTGGCGGGAGCGGTGCGCGGGCGGCCGGTAGGGGCAGTCGCTGTCGGCCCGGTCCATGAGCCGCACTGGGCGTTGCGGACCGTGGCGCGCCAGGCAGCGGAGGCCGGCGCACCTCTCGTGGCGCTGACGGCGGGGCAGCGTCTCCGGTGGCCAGGGCTCACCGTGGACGTGCTCGCTCCCCGGCATCCGGCTGCCGGTGTGGATCCCGACGACGGCACGGCGGTCAACGACGGCTCGCTCGTGCTGCGGGCCACCATGCCGGCGGCCACCGCGTTGCTCACCGGCGACGTCGAACTCGCAGCTCAGGCCGACCTGCTGGTATCCGGAGCCGACCTGCGCGCGGACGTGCTCAAAATGCCACACCACGGCTCTCGCTACACGTCGGGCAGCTTCCTCACCGCCGTCGCTCCGCGCACGGTGCTGGTGAGCGTCGGTGCGGGAAACCGGTATCGGCACCCCGATCCCGGCCTGCTCGGCGGCCTCGAGCAGAGTGGAGTGGCGGTGCGGCGCACCGACCTCCATGGCGACATCGCAGTCGTGGCCGGCGTGGCAGCGGGTGCCGGCGCCGCCGAGCGCGCACCCCTGCAGGTCGTCAGCAGGGGCAGCCCGTTGCCCGCTCCGCGCCGTGGCCCGTCATGGCGTCCGCCGCTCCGCCCCGTGCCCCGCCCGCAGCGCTGCGCCACCGGCGTTCCCGCCGATGCCGGCCGGCGGGGCCGCCGGCGCGTCGGGTGGACGTGCCGCCGGCGCCGCCGGGATGCAGCCCCCGGCCAGCGTGATCCCCCCGGGGCTGCGTCCACCAGGCCAGGGCCAAGGCTCGGTAATGGGCCCAGGGACCGCGCTGACCACCGCTGCCCGGGCGATCGTGTCGGGGCGCACGGGCGCACCACCTCCTCGCGTCCGGAAGCGACGGCTCAAGCCCACGGGGGGTCTACTCGCCGGGGTCGGGTAGGGAGGTCAGGTGAGGCCTCCGAGTTCGGCGGCGGGTACCTCGCCGGGCTCGACGCCGACGCCGAGGCGGAGGCAAGGGAGCGAGACCAAGCTCGTCACGGAGATCCCGACGACCCAGACCGCCACGGCGAGGCCGTTGCCACCGCCGACGGCCAGGAGAGCCGTCGAGGCGATGGGGGTGAGCGCGCCGCCCAGCACGGACGAGATCTGGAAGGCGACGGACGCTCCGCTGTAGCGCACCTGCGCGGGAAACAACTCGGCGAGCAAGGTGGCCTGCGGCCCGTTCACCGTGCCGACGGTGAGACCGGAGACCGCATACGCGATCAGCGCCGCCGGGTACGAACGGCTGTCGAGGAGGAGGAAGAACGGGATCGCCCAGACCACCATGGACACCAGCCCGAGCACGGTCAGCGGTCTCACACCCAGGTGTTCGGAGATCCTGGCGGACACGAGGACCCCCAGGAAGAACGTTATTCCGAACATCCCGGAGAGCAGGAGCATCGCGGTGGGGGAGAAGCGCAGGACCTGCTGTCCGTACGGGATGAGGTAGACCGAGAGCAGCAGCCCAACCGCGGGGGACGCGGTGACGGCGAGGGTGCCCGCAACGAGTGCTCTCGGGTGCCTGCGCACGAGTGCCCCGAGGGGGAACCGCACGAGCTGTCGTGACTCGCGCACGCGATCGAACGCCGCGCTCTCACGCAGGCACAGGCGCACGATCACCCCCGCGACGACCAGCGTGATGCTCAGGAGGAACGGAATTCTCCATCCCCACGCCTGGAACTGCTCCCTCGATATCAGCGTGCTGCAGAGCAACGTGATCGCGGTTGCCAGAACCAGGCCCGCCGGGTTGCCCAACTGGGGGAGTGAGCCGTAGACGATCCTGCGGTTCGGCGGTGCGTGCTCGACAGCCATGAGCACAGCGCCGCCCCACTCGCCGCCGAGGCCGACGCCCTGGATGATTCGGCAGACCACGAGCAACACGGGTGCCGCCACGCCGACGTCGGAATAGGTGGGCAGCAGGCCGGTCACGAACGTCGCGCCGCCCGCGGTGACCAAGGAGACCACGAGCAGGCGCTTGCGCCCGATGCGGTCACCGAAGTGGCCGAACAGGACGGCGCCGACCGGGCGCACCAGAAAGCCCACCAGAAACGTGCTCAGCGATGCCAGCGTCCCGGCGACGGGCGAGAAGGACGGGAAGAACCGGCTGGCGAAGACCAGGCCGGCGGCCAGCCCGTAGATGAAGAAGTCGTAGAACTCGATCGTCGTGCCGATGAGACTTGCGGCGGCGGCGCGGGCCTGATGCGCGGAGCGCGAGTGTCTATCCGGAAAGCGCGGAGTTCCGCTGTCGGATACGGAACTGTAGGCACATTTACCACTCCCGTCGGCCACGGCGAGCCCTTCTGTCGTTGGCGCTGCGCTACTGGGATGACGCTCTGTCGGACGCCGGAATCGACCTCTATGCCGGTTGGCTTCGGTGATCCGGGTGAATCCGATCGGTCGGATGAAAATCGTTGTGGCAAACACACGGTACTGACGCGGGTATGTTGCGATTGAATGTTCTGGATCACACTCGGGAAGGCGTCCCGGTCGTCCTCCGGGGTCGAACCGGGCGGTTTGCTCTGCTTCGTGACGCCTGGGGACGCGTCGTCGTGCCGTCCGTCTGCGGAGCCGGCCGACCGGCCGGATCCTTCGTCGTCCATCGGGTTACCCGCCGAATGCGTGCTTCTGTGGCTTCGTCTCCGGTCTGAGCAGCGCGGTGGCGACCGGCGCTGTGCTCGGCAAGGGTCGGCCGAAGCCGGACGGATCTTCGGTGGGGAAGGCGAAACGCGGCCGCTCAGTTGTTGTTTCGAACTGCGGATCCGCCGCGTGCGACAGGAGCGCGAAGTGACCTGGTGCAGTGGAATGCGGGCACTCGTGAGTGGGTCGCCGCTGTTCTTCGTCGGGGTCGTGATCCATGGAATTCGCTGAGCGTGAACGAGCACACCACGTCCGCGGCCGCCGAACCGGAAGCCACTGAACAAACCAGGGGCTGTGCAGCCTGCGGGACTGTCGCCGTGGGACGCCCGCTGCTCGTGGCGAGCGTGGTGAACATCCTCGATCCGGAGGAACCCGGGCAGGACCTCGCCACGTTCGTGCTCGTGAGCCCGGCGTGGATCGTTCTCGACGCCTGCTACGCCGAGATCCGGGTGTCGCGGGTGCGCCGGGCGCGGCGGGGTGACCAGCGGTGGCCGGAGCGGCTCGCCGGCCGGCGGACGAGCTATCTCATCACTCTCGCTACCGCGATTACCTTGCGCGGCGGCGGCGTCGACGTCGTCCTGATCGAGGGTGACGGCGACGTGGTCACGGTGCTTCTCGCGTCGGCGATCCTGCACCCGATCTACGCGTTACGCCCAACTCCACCCTGCTGCCGAAGCCGTTCTCCGTTCCGGGCACGCCGAGGCCGACGCTGCTCTACTTCGCCCGGCTGAAGGCGACTTGGAGCGCTCACCCTTGCGGGTCGTCAGCAAGGGCAGCCCGTTGCCGGCTCCACGTCGCAGCCCGTCATGGCGTCTACCGCTCCGCCGTGTTCCCCGCCCGCAGCGCTGTCCGGGTGCAGCCCCCGGGTCAGCGTCCCCCGGGGCTGCGTCCTGCGGCCAGGGGCCCAAGGCCCGGCCGGTGGGCTCAGAGACCGCGCTCGGCGAGGGCCTCGCGCACGGCCTTGCTGGTGGACGGGACCGTGGCCGACGGGCCGATCTGACCGGCCACCGCGTCGAGGGTCTTGAGACCGTCGCCGGTGATCAGCAGCACGGTCTCGGCGTCGGGGTCGAGCGCGCCCGACTCCACCAGCTTCTTCGTGGTGGCCACGGTGACTCCACCGGCGGTCTCGGCGAAGACACCCTCGGTGCGTGCGAGCAACCGGATGGCGTCCACCACCTCGGCGTCGCTGACGTGCGCGATCGCGCCACCGGTGCGGCGCACCGCGTCAAGGACGTAGGGGCCGTCGGCGGGGTTGCCGATCGCGAGTGAGCGGGCGATCGTGTCGGGGCGTACGGGCTGCACCACGTCGTGGCCGTCCTCGAACGCCTTGGCCACCGGCGAGCAGCCCGTGGCCTGCGCACCGAACACGCGGTAGGGCGTGGCATCCACCAGGCCCAGCTTTCCGAGCTCGGTGAAGCCCTTGTCCACCTTGGTCAGCTGCGACCCCGACGCCACGGGCACCACGACCTGCTGCGGCAGCCGCCACCCGAGCTGCTCGGCCACCTCGTAGCCGAGGGTCTTGGAGCCTTCGGCGTAGTACGGCCGCACGTTGACGTTGACGAACGCCCAGTCCTCGTGCTCGGCGGCGAGCTCGGTGGCCAGCCGGTTCACGTCGTCGTAGTTGCCCTCGACCGCGAGCAGCGTGCCGTCGTACACGGCGGTGGTGAGCACCTTCGCCGTCTCCAGGGACGACGGGATGAGCACCACCGAGTCCCACCCGGCACGGGCCGCCGCGGCCGCCACGGCGTTGGCGAGGTTGCCCGTGGACGGGCAGGCGAGCACCGAGAAGCCCAGCTCGCGCGCGGCGGCGAGCGCCACGGCCACCACGCGGTCCTTGAAGGAGTGGGTGGGGTTGCCGGTGTCGTCCTTGACCCAGAGGTTGCGCAGGCCCAGAGCGGCGCCCAGGCGATCGGCCTTGATCAGGCGGGTGAGGCCGGGCTCGGTGTTGGGGTGCTCCTGCACGGTGGAGGGCACGGGGAGGAGCTGCCGGTAGCGCCAGATCGACTTCGGGCCGGCCTCGATGGACTCGCGGGTGACGGTGCCGAAGTCGTAGGCGACCTCGAGCGGCCCGAAGCACTGCGGGCACGCGAACTCCGCGGCGAGCGCGATCTGGTGGCCGCACTCGCGGCAGGAGAGGGCGCGGGCAGGCCCGAGGTCGTACGAGGTGGTGGCCGAGGCGTCGGCAGTCAAGGTCATGAGAAGTCTCCTCATCTTTCCCGCATCGTGCGGGTCGGAATTGGCACCGTGATCGAACGCGTGATCGCGCATCGCCGGTTGCCGGGGCTTCGCCGGGCCGTTCCCTCTGCCCCTCTGGATGAGCCATGTGAAGTTGTGTCCGGCAGTTCGGACCGCCGGATGCAAGACACGTTACGACACGATCGACTCGAATCCCAACCCGTGGCCCACGATCTGGGAGCCGGCTCACGCGTTGTCGGTGCCGTGCGCGAGCATGGACGACGTGCCCGCGCCATCCGCACCTGCGCCGCTGCACCTCGTCCTCGGCGAGGAGGAGCTGCTGGTCGAGCGCGCTGTCGAGCAGGTGGTGGCCGAGGTCAGGGTCGGCGAGCCCGGCGCCGAACTACGCCGGTATCGGGCGGCCGACCTCACACCGGCCGACCTGGCCGACAATCTCAGCCCGTCGCTCTTCGCCGAGGGCCGGGTGATCGTCCTGCAGGCCGCCCACGAGGTGGGCAAGGATCTGGCGGCGGCGATCGTCCAGCAGTCCGCCGATCCGGCCGAGGGCATCGTGCTGGTCGTGGTCCATGCGGGGGGCGCGCGCAACAAGCCGCTCGCCGACGCGCTGCGCAAGGGCGGCGCCGTCGTCACCATGTGCAACAAGATCACCCGCTCCGACGAACGGGCCGACTTCGTGCGGGCCGAGGCCCGGCGGGCCGGCGGTCGTATCGCGCCGGACGCCGTGGGCGTCATCCTCGAGGCGGTGGGGTCCGATCTGCGGGAGCTCGCCGCCGCGGTGGGCCAGCTCGTGGCCGACACGGGCGGCAAGGTGGACGAGCACGCGGTGCGCCGCTACCACCGGGGCCGGGCCGAGGCGTCGGGGTTCACGGTGGCCGACAAGGTGATGGCGGGCGACCGGGCCGGGGCGCTGGAGGCCCTGCGGTGGGCGATGGTGCTCGGCGTGGCGCCGGTGCTGGTGGCCGACGCCCTGGCCGACGGAGTACGCACGCTGGCCAAGGTGGGAGCGGCAGGCCGCGGCGATCCGAACCGGCTCGCGGGCACGCTCGGCATGCCGCCGTGGAAGATTCGCAAGGCCCAGTCGCAGGTTCGAGCCTGGCAGCCGGAGTCGCTCGCACTGGCCTTCGAGGCCGCCGCCGAGGTGAACGCCGACGTCAAGGGCGCGGCAGCCGATCCCGGCTACGCCCTTGAACGGGCAGTGCTGCGCATCTGCGCGGCGCGCGAGAGCCGCTGAGCGCGTCCCTCAGGGGGCGGCCGGCGAGTTGTCGAGCACACCACAACGGCGCCGCCCCGAAGGGCAGCGCCGTTGGGAGAGCCTGATCAGAGCGCGGCGACGCGCTTCGACAGCGCCGACTTGCGGTTGGCCGCCTGGTTCTTGTGGATGACGCCCTTGCTGGCCGCCTTGTCCAGGGCTCGGGCCGCCGAGCGCTGCAGCTCGATGGCCTTCTCGTTCTCGCCGGCCTCCACAGCCTCACGGAAGCGCCGCACCGCGGTGCGCACGGAGGACTTGACCGACTTGTTGCGCTGGCGGCGCTTCTCGTTGGTCTTGACCCGCTTGATCTGGGACTTGATGTTGGCCACGCGAATGCCTCGAGTTCTTCTTCGCCTTGTTCCGGTCGGCACCGGCGGCGGGGGATCGTGCGTTCACGCCGGGCGCTCAGCGGTCCATGCTACAGCTCGGCGACGACCGGTCGGAAATCGGCCCGGGCCCCCGCACCGAGAGTGACGCCTAGGCTACGTGCGTGACTGTGGTTCTGGTGCATGGCAACCCCGAGACCGAGGCGATCTGGGACCTGCTGAGCGAGCGGCTCGCCGCCCGCGGTCGGACCGATCAGGTGCGGTTGTCGCCGCCGGGCTTCGGCGCTCCGGTGCCGGACGGGTGGACGGCGACCGTCGACGAGTACCGCGACTGGCTGGTGGCCGAGCTGGAGAAGATCGGTGAACCGGTCGACCTGGTCGGTCACGACTGGGGCGGCGGCCATGTGCTCAACGTCGCGATGAGCCGTCCCGACCTGCTGCACAGCTGGTGCTCGGACGTCATCGGCATCTACGACCCCGACTACGTGTGGCACGACCTCGCGCAGGTCTGGCAGACACCCGGCGAGGGCGAGGAGGCGATCGAGGCTCGCCTCGCCATTCCCGTCGAGGAGCTCGCTGGAGGCCTGGTCGACCTCGGTATGGACCCAGGGGTGGCGCGGCGCGTCGCTCCGGGCTTCGACGCCGAGATGGGGCGGTGCATCCTGGCGCTCTACCGCTCGGCTGCCCAGCCGGTGCTCCGCGAGCTCGGCGCCCGGCTGCCGGACGCAGCAGCGCGCCCGGGCCTCGCTCTGACCGCCACCGAGGATCACTTCGTGGGTACCGATGAGCAACGCCGGCGCGCCGCGGCTCGGGCGGGGGCTCGCGTGGGGGTGCTCGACGGGCTCGGACACTGGTGGATGGCCCAGGATCCCGACCGCGGCGCCGCCGTGCTCACCGAGTTCTGGGACTCGCTGTGACCAGCAGGCGTCTGCCGGCTACTCGGACCGGACGGTAGCTGCGCTCGGCCGTCCCGCTCTCGAGCTGACCGTCGCCGGTGTCACGGTGTTCGACGCCGCCACGGACGTGGACGTCAGGGTGGACATGACGCGGTTGGAGTGCACGGGCCCGGACTCCGCCGCGGTGGCTGCGGCCGGGGCGACCGCGCCGGAGACGACGGTGTTGCCGCCTGCGTGCTTGGCCCGGTACATCGCGGCGTCCGCGGCCGCGAGCGCCGCAGCGGGGTCGCCGTCCAGCGGGGCACGCACCACGCCGACCGACATCGTGACGCCGGCGGCGACCTCGACCGGCAGCGCTGCCACGGCGTCGGCGGCACGCTGCAGCGCCGCTCGCGCCTCCGCGGGTGGGGTGGCCGGCATGACGACGACGAACTCGTCGCCGCCGTAGCGGGCCACCAGGTCGTGCGAGCGCAGGATCGTGCGCAGGCACGTCGCCACCTCGCGGAGGACGGCGTCACCGGCGGCGTGCGAGCGGTCGTCGTTGACGTCCTTGAACCGGTCGAGGTCGATCAGGGCGACGGCGCACGGTTGGGCGGACGGCGTGGTGACGGCCTCGGCGAGCCGCAGGTCCAGGGCACGTCGGTTGGGCAGCCCCGTGAGCGGATCCTGCATGGCCTGCGCGGCCACCGCGCCGTGCTCGAGGGCGAGGCGGTGGTGCTCGGAGTGGCTGCGCAGGGCCGTGAGCCGTGCCTCGCGCAGCGCCCAGAGCTCGGACTCCAGGGCCTCGGCGTAGCGGGCGAGGGCGTCGGGCCGCCGGGGTGCGCCGTGGGCGATCCCGTCCATCTTCGCGAACTCGCGGTGCAGGGCGAGGGTGAGCACCGCATCCGGGGTGGCGATGCGCAGCTCCCGCTGCAGGGGTGCGAGTGCCGCGGCCGCGGCTGCGGGACGGCCCGCGACCAGCAAGCAGCGCGCCGTGGCGATGGCGAGCATGATGCGGTCCTCGGTGAAGTGGGTGGTCGCCTCCAGGGAGACGAGCAGGTCGATCTGGTCGGGTGTCGGCTGCTTCAGGGCGTAGGCGGTGCTGATGATCGAGCAGCCCTTGATGGCCGCCGACCCGTCGTCGTGGATCCCGTGCGCGGGGCCCCAGAGCTGTGCGGCCGCGTGGGCGGCCTGTGCGGCCCCGACGAAACGGGTGGCTGCGGCGGCGTCCCGCCCACCACGCTCGAGGCGCAACGCCCACGACAGTTGCAGCCGCACGCGGTTGAGCTGGTGGATGAGGCGGTCCATCGCCGGAACCCCGCCGCTCTCGGTCACCGCGATCCCCTGTTGCGAGACCTCGTCGGCCAGCTCGTGCGAGCCGAGCTTGAGGAGCAGGAGGACCAGCCCGTTGAGGCTCCGCGACAGCAGACGTGACCATTCCTTCGGATCCTCGCCCGGCATCGGGGCAGCGAGATCGGTGAGGATGGCGTGCGCCGCCGCGGTGTCGGCGAGGGCGTTCTCCCCCTGGCAGAAGGTGCTGGTGCGAAGTGCGCGCAGAGTGGCCGCTTCGCCGAGCCTGCGGGGGTCGTTGTCGAGCTCGGCGAGCTCCGTGTACTCCTGCAGCAGCGTCTCGACCTCCGTCCGCACGGTGTCGGCCTCGCCGTGGCCCGGAATCGTGAGGCCGGGGTCGTAGATCCGGATCATGATGCACATCCGGAGCAGTTCGGACACCAGCGTGGACGGTCGGTCGTGACGGGCGGCGACGAGCAACGCGTCGAGCCCCACACGCGCGGCGGCTCGCCCCTCGGCGGCCGCCCGCTGCTGCCAGCGAAACTTGTCGGTGGCTCGGACGATGAGCTCCTCATCGGTGAGCCCGTGGGCGTCCTGCGAGCACCGGCAGCTGGGCTCACCTGCCACAAGGGCGCACTCGCTCGGGGCAGTGATCGCCACGGACGAGCGCGATATCACAGATCGCTCCCCTGGAGGGCCATCGGGTTGCTCGGATGAACGCCGGAGCTGGGGTTCCGGCGCGCGTGAGGCTCGGGAGCTCCTCCGTCGCTCCGCGACCGCACGATCTCGCCATGGTGGCACGTGATCCGCTCGAGCGGGGAGTTCGGGTTTCGGCCGTGCTGCACTCTTCGCGGAGAGTGATCGAAAAACAGCCGATCGTCGTAATCCGGCGGTACTCCTGGTGCAGATGAAACGGGTGGTGATGATCGACCGGATCGATATGCCGGATACGTTCCGGTCGTGGATGCGACGGACCTGAGGGAGGCGGCGGCGGTCTGCGCTGCCGTGCTCGGCGAGACCAGGGGCCAGGACTGGTCGGGACCGGCAGGTGACCTTCGGATGAGCGTCGCCGAGACCGTGGCGCACGTCGGGGACACACTGCTCTGGTACGCCGCGGATGCGGCGGCGGGGCCTTCCGAGCTGTCGACCATGGACCTGCGGGTGCGCCCGGAGACGCCGCCCGCCGGGCTGCTCGCGACCGTGCAGGCCCACGCGGCCGTGCTTGCCGCCGTCGTCACCGTGACTCCCGCGTCGGAGCGGGGCTGGCATCCGGCCGGGCTCGCCGACGCGTCCGGCTTCGCCGCGATGGGGTGCGACGAGATCCTGGTGCACACCGCCGATGCCGCGGCCGGGCTCGGCGTGCCGTTCGCGCCGGACCCGGCGCTTGCCGCCCGCGTGGTGCACCGGCTCTTTCCGTGGGCCCCCGGCCACCCCGATCCGTGGGCCGTCCTGCTGTGGTGCAACGGCCGAGCACCGCTGGGCGAGCGGCCGCGGCGCGAGGGCTGGCGATGGCACTGCGCGCCCCTCGACGAATGGGACGGGAGCGACCCGGCGGCGTAGCCGGACCGTCGGCGCCGTCGCGCTGACCGGCACCGCCGTGCCCGCCGCGCCGCATGGGACGATAGAAGGACCCGTACTGAATGGATCCGTGAGTGAGCTCGTTCGCCGACCAGACCTTCACGCCTCCGGAGCTGATCCGGAACTTCTGCATCATCGCCCACATCGACCACGGCAAGTCCACCCTGGCCGACCGCATGCTGCAGCTCACCGGTGTGGTCGAGGAGCGGGCCATGCGCGCCCAGTACCTCGACCGGATGGACATCGAGCGCGAGCGCGGCATCACGATCAAGGCGCAGAACGTGCGGCTGCCGTGGCAGGTCGACGGGCAGAACCATGTCCTGCACCTCATCGACACCCCTGGCCACGTCGACTTCACGTATGAGGTGAGCCGGGCGCTGGAGGCGTGCGAAGGGGCGATCCTGCTCGTCGACGCCGCGCAGGGCATCGAGGCCCAGACTCTCGCCAACCTCTACCTGGCGCTGGAGAAGGACCTCACGATCATCCCGGTCCTCAACAAGATCGACCTGCCCGCCGCCGATCCCGACCGCTATGCGGCGGAGATCGCCCATATCGTGGGCTGCGAGCCCGGTGACGTGCTGCGGGTGAGCGCCAAGACCGGGCTCGGCGTGCGTGAGTTGCTCGACGAGGTGGTCCGGCTGGTTCCGGCGCCGGTCGGCGACGCGGATGCCCCGGCCAGGGCGATGATCTTCGACTCGGTCTACGACACCTACCGCGGCGTCGTCACCTACATCCGCGTGGTCGACGGGAAGATCACCCCGCGCGAGCGCATCAAGATGATGTCCACCGGCACCACCCACGAGCTGCTCGAGGTGGGCATCGTCTCGCCGGATCCCAAGCCGAGCGTCGGGCTCGGGGTCGGCGAAGTGGGCTACCTGATCACCGGCGTGAAGGACGTTCGCCAGTCGAAGGTGGGCGACACCGTCACGAGCCAGCGGGGCGGCGCCACCGAACCGCTCACCGGCTACCGCGAGCCCCGGCCCATGGTCTACTCCGGGCTCTACCCGGTGGACGGCTCGGAGTACCCGGACCTGCGCGAGGCGCTGGACAAGCTGCAGCTCAACGACGCCGCGCTCACCTACGAGCCGGAGACGTCGGCCGCGCTGGGCTTCGGCTTCCGCTGCGGCTTCCTCGGGCTGCTGCACCTGGAGATCACCCGCGACCGGTTGGAGCGCGAGGCCGGCCTGGACCTCATCTCCACCGCGCCGAACGTGGTGTACCGGGTGATCAAGGACGACGGCACCGAGATGACGGTGACCAACCCATCGGACTGGCCGACGGGCAAGGTCGCGCAGGTCTTCGAGCCGGTCGTCAAGGTGACGGTCCTGGCCCCGTCGGAGTTCATCGGCACGATCATGGAGCTGTGCCAGGGCAGGCGTGGCCAGCTCGGCGGGATTGACTACCTGTCGGAGAGCCGGGTCGAGCTGCGCTACACGATGCCGCTCGCGGAGATCATCTTCGACTTCTTCGACGCCCTGAAGTCGCGCACACGCGGCTACGCGAGCCTCGACTACGAGGAGGCGGGCGAGCAGGAGGCCGACCTGGTCAAGGTCGACATCATGCTCCAGGGAGAGCCGGTTGACGCGTTCTCGGCGATCCGCCACAAGGACGACGCCTACTCCTACGGCACGGCAATGACCACGAAGCTGCGCGAGCTGATCCCGCGCCAGCAGTTCGAGGTGCCGATCCAGGCGGCGATCGGGTCGCGGATCATCGCGCGCGAGAACATCCGGGCGATCCGCAAGGACGTGCTCGCCAAGTGCTACGGCGGCGACATCACCCGCAAGCGCAAGCTGCTGGAGAAACAGAAGGAGGGCAAGAAGCGGATGAAGACCATCGGACGGGTCGAGGTGCCGCAGGAGGCCTTCGTGGCGGCGCTGTCCACCGACTCCGCGGGCGACGCGAAGTCCGGGAAGAAGTAGCACCTCCCCCCGAGTTCGGGCCCTGAATACTGATCGTCGCTGATCAACGATCAGCCTACGATGGGCGCCATGACGGATGCGCCGGTGTTCCCCGGCGGGGGATCACCGGGCGTCGCGGGGCTCGTGCTGGTGCTCGTGCTGCTTGTCGGGGTGGTCGCCGGACGCACGAAACGGCGGTGGGCGCTGTTGCTCACCGGGCTGCTCGGGGTGCTGGTGTTCGGTGTCCTTGTCATCGCGGTGGCCGGGGCTCCCGATCCGGCGGTTCCCGGCGATCGGGCTGCCGAGATGACGGCGTTCTATACCGTGGTGGTGCCGCTCCTCGTGGCGTTTGCGGCTGGATGGCTGTGCGGGAGGGCCGGCTGGATCCAGCGTGTGGTCGTGGTCGGGGTGGCGGCGCTGATCGTCGCGGCGTTCCCGTATACCGCAGCGGGCCGGATCACGGCCGACACATTGCCCGGTGCGCCGGTCGGAGTGCCGGGAGGAGAACAGGGGGGACCGTGATGACGACATCGACCGCGCCGGGGGAAGGCCGTGTCGAGTCCGTGAACCTGGCCGTCGTGCGCACCGGCGAGTGGACGATGCAGAAGGGGCGATCCGGCATCGACAAGCGCCCCGTGGATCGCTCGGTGCTGCTCGCCGCCGACGGCGTCGAAGGCGACACCATCTGTGATCTCGAGCACCACGGTGGGCCCGACCAGGCCGTCTACGCCTATTCGTGTGACGACCTGGCGTTCTGGACGGCCGAGCTCGGACAGCCGCTGTCGCCGGGCGCGGTCGGGGAGAACCTCACCCTCTCCGGGGTGGACTGTTCCGGAGCCGTGGTGGGCGAGCGCTGGCAGGTCGGCGCCGCCGTGCTCCAGGTGCGCGGTCCACGCATCCCGTGCCGGGTGTTCGCCGGGTTCCGCGGCGTGCCCGACCTGGTGAAGCGTTTCATCGCTGCAGGAAGGCCGGGCGCGTACCTGGCCGTCCTACAGCCCGCAGCGGTGAAGGTGGGCGACACCGTGCGTGTGGTCGACCGCCCCGCCCACGGCGTCACCGTGGCCCACATCCTGGCGGCACGCACCGGCGAGCGAAGTCTCCTGCCGCAGGTGGCAACCGCCCGCGAGCACCTAGGTGCTCGTGGACGAGCTTGGCTGGACAGGACGCTCGAAGTGACGAGGACCTGATCGGGGCTGTTGGGGAAGCGGTGGGGCGGGGAGACGGTCGATGGGGGGAGGCTTGCGGGGGGCGAGGGGTCTGATCAGGCTGTGACGCCCTGGCTTGCCAGGGCCTCGAGGAGTTCGGCGAGCTGGGCACGTTCGGGCGTGTGGGGGGAGCCGAGTGCTTCACCTGCGCGGCGTTCCACTCGCCCGCAGACCCGCTCGACCACTGCCCGTCCGTCCCCCGCGAGGTGGACCAGGACGCGGCGGCGGTCTACCGGATCAGTGCGCCGGTAGGCCAGCTTGGCAGCGACCAACCGATCCACGACGCGGGTTGCCGTGGGCGCCGGCAGAGCAGTGTGCGAGGCGATCTCGCCCATGCTCCGGCCGCCGCCACGGGCCAGCATCAGCAGCACTCGCCAGCCGTCACGGCTGACGCCCTCCGCCGAGGTGACCGGTGACAGCGCGGCAGCAACCGCACGGTCCAACCGGTCGAGTAGCTCGACCAGACCTGTCACTCGTGGCACCGGGATGTACACGGACCCCGGCGCCATTCGACTTGGTGGCTCAGACACGGTTACTTACTGTACGTCCTGAGAGGGCCAAGCGGGTCTCTCAGAAACCACTTGCCGTAGACGAGCGGCTGATCCAACGCGACGGATGGCGTCATCGACGGAAGACGATCTTGCCGGAAGTGTCTCCTTCGAGCATTGCCCGGAACCCCTCTTCTGCCCGTTCCATCGGCAGCTCGAGCCCGATTTCGGGGCTGATTCCCGCGTTGGAGACGAAAGTGAGCAGGTCGGAGAGCTCTCCCCGGGTGCCCATGGTCGAGCCGATGACGCGCAGCTGGAGGAAGAAAAGCCGCTGGAGATCTGCTCCAGGATTGGGACCGCTCGTCGATCCGCTGACCACGACCACCCCACCGGGCTTGAGTGCCCGCATCGAGTGTGACCACGTGGCGTCACCGACAGTCTCGAACACGGCGTCGACGCGCTCGGGCAGCCGCTCCCCCGACGGGAACGTGGCGTGCGCCCCGAGCTTCTCCGCCACCGCCCGCTTCTCCTCCGTGCGACCGGTGACCCAGACCCGCATCCCGGCCGCGCTGCCGAGCTGTACCAGGGCCGTGGAGACGCCACCGGAGGCTCCCTGCACGAGCATCGTCTGGCCCGGCCGCAGGCCCGACTTCACGAACAGCATCCGGTAGGCGGTGAGCCAGGCCGTGCCCATGACCGCCGCCTGCGGCGCCGTGAGGTTCTCGGGCTTCGGCAGGACATTGCGCTTCGGGACGACCACGGTGTCGGCGAACGTGCCCTGGTGCTTCTCGGTGAGCAGCGAGCGCTTCGGGTCGAGGGTCTCGTCGCCGAACAGCGAGGCGTCCCCGATCACCGAGTGCAGCACGACCTCCGTGCCGTCCTCGAGCGTGCCGGCCCCGTCGCAGCCGAGGATCATCGGGAACTGCTCGGGCTTGATTCCGACGCCGCGCAGCGTCCAGAGGTCGTGCATGTTGAGGCTCGCGGCGGAGACACGGACGGCCACCCAGCCGTCGGGAACCTCGGGCTCGGGGCGCTCGCCCACGGTCAGGGAGTCGAGGGGAGCATCGGCATTGGGCTCTGCGGCGTAGACGGCGAACATGCCACGGAAACTAGTCGCATCGGTGAGCCGCTACCGTGTGGATGCGGAGACAGGGAGAAGGTGAGCTGATGTTGCGCGCAGTGGCCGACTGGTGGGATGCCGTCGAGCTGTGGATCACCCAGCTCCCGTTCCCGATGCAGGTGGTGCTCGCCATCCTCGTGGTGCTGCCGCTCTGCTGGGGCACAGCTGCCGGTGTGGACCGCCTGGTCGACCTCGCAGCCGCCCAGCTGGGGCGCGACCGTACGAACGGCCCGTCGGCCCGCTAGGAACGCACGGGAGTGCCGTTCGTCCGGCCGCCGTCGGTCCAGCTGAGCCGTGCCACCGCGGCGATCGCGGGGAGCACCTCGGAGCAGCCGCCGTCCACCAGCACGTCAGCGAGGTCGTCGCCCCTGGTCCGACCGCGGTTGACGATCACCACGGGCGTTCCGATCTTGCGCGCGTGCCGCACGAAACGCAGCCCGGACATCACCGCGAGCGAGCTGCCCGCGACGAGCAGTGAGCCCGCCGCGTCGACCATCGCGTAGGCCCGCGCCACGCGATCCCGCGGGACGTTCTCGCCGAAGAAGACGACGTCGGGCTTGAGCGCGCCGCCACAGCCCGCGCATTCGGCGAGCCGGAACCCGTCGGTGGCCTCGAGTGCCGCGTCACCGTCGGGGGCGGTCTCGACGCTCTCGCCTGCCGCCTCGACGAAACCCGGGTTGAGCGCGGCGAGGCGGCCCTGGAGCTCGTCGCGCGGGCTGCGCCGGCCACACCCGAGACACACGACGTCGGCGATGCAGCCGTGCAGGTCGATCAGTGTGCGGCTGCCGGCGGCGGTGTGGAGCCCGTCGACGTTCTGCGTGATGAGCCCGTGCAGGGCGCCTGCGCGTTCCAGCTCGGCGAGCGCGTGGTGGCCCGGGTTGGGCTCGGCGCGGGCCATCCGGGCCCAGCCGACGTGGCTACGGGCCCAGTAGCGGCGCTGGGCGTGTTCCCCGGAGACGAACTCCTGGTAGGTCATGGGGCTGCGCCGGGGGGAGCCGGGGCCGCGGTAGTCGGGGATGCCGGAGTCGGTGGAGAGCCCCGCGCCCGTGAGCGCCACCACCGGTCTCTTGGCGAGCACGCCCAGCGCCCGGTCCAGCGCCTCGTCCAGAGCCTTGCCGGGGGTGTCAGGGGCCCCCTCCAGCACGTCCACGTGACCAGGCTAACCGTCGGCTGCAGCGGCCCCGGCTGTCGCGTTCGTGCAATACCGGGGTGCGGGCATCGCGGGAGATTGACGACATGGACAGTGCCGATCACCTCAGCCGGAGCATCGACCTCGCGGTCGCCGCGATCACGGGCGCAAGCCTCGCCCGGTACGACGATCCCTCCCCGTGTTCCGACTACAGCGTCCGCGAGGTGGTCAACCACCTCGCGTTCGGTTTCCTGCTGGCCCACCGCTCGGCCACCAGGCAGGCCTGGGACTCGTCCTGGACGGCCGCGGACCGCACGCCCTACCTCCAGGGACGTCCGGAGAGCGAGTGGGCGCAGGCGTGCGTGGAGGAGGCCGCGGCCGCGGCGCAGGCGTGGGCCGCACCGTCGGCGTGGGAGGGCGAGTCGCAGATGGGCGGCTCCCCGATGCCCGCGGCGATGATCGGTTCGATCATGACGTCGGAGTTCGTGGTGCACGCCTGGGACCTCGCCGTCGCCACCGGGCAGCCGTTCCACGTGCCGTCCGGCCTCGACCAGGTGGTGCTCGACGGCGTCGAGGCGATGGCGCCGATGGGACGCGAAGGCGGCTGGTTCGGCGCCGAGGTCACGGTGGCCGCCGACGCGCCGGTGTTCGAGCGGGCACTCGCAGCGTCGGGTCGCGACCCGCGCTGGACCCCGGCGGGCTGATCGTCGAGCCGCGCCCTGGCGCGCCCTAATGCACCCAGGAGGGCGCGCGCTTCTCCGCGAACGCCCGCATCCCTTCCTGGCCCTCCTCGCCGGCGAAGAAGCGGGCCGAGAGCTCCTGCATCTCGGCGAGCTGGTCGGTCAACGCGGCCGGCCGCTCGTGGCGCAGCATCTCCTTGGTGGCCGCCAGCGCGCCCGGGGCCCCCATCCGCAGGGCCTCGGTGTAGCGGTGCACCTCGGCGTCCAGCGCCGCGGCAGGCACGGCGGTGTTGATCAGGCCGATCTGGGCGGCGCGGGTGGCGTCGAAGGTCTCGCCGGTGAGAAACAGCTCGTGCGCGGCGCGCGGCAGGAGGCGCGGGAGCACGGTGACCGAGATGACCGCCGGGACGACGCCGATGCGCACCTCGCTGAACGCGAACGTGGCGTTCTGGGCGGCCACGGCGATGTCGCACGCCGCCACGAGCCCGACGCCTCCGGCCCGGGCCGGACCGGTCACCCGCGCGAGCACCGGGGTGGGCGACGCCCAGATCCGTTCCAGGATCGCGGGGAACTCGTTGATGCCCTGGTTCTGCGCTCCCGCCCCGCGGGACTCCTTGAGGTCCATCCCCGAGCAGAACACCCGGCCGGTGTGGGTGAGCACGATCACCCGCACCCCGCCGTCCGCGATGGCCGTGTCGAGGTGCGCCAGTAGCTCCCGGCGCACCTGTGCGGAGAGCGCGTTGCGGTTGGCGGGGGAGTCCAGCGTGATTGTCGCGACGCCCGCGGCGACGTCGAGGTGCACCAGCTCGTCGGTCATGCTGGGACGGTATCCGGCTCGCCCGCGGACTCGGCGTACGCGCGGGCCTGCAACGTGAACAGCTCGTGGTAGGTGCCGCCGTGCGCCATCAGCTCGTCATGGCGACCGTGCTCGATCAGCCTGCCCTGTTCCAGCACCAGGATCTGGTCGGCGTGGCGGACGTTGGCCAGCCGGTGCGTGACGAGCACGGTGATGCGCTGCGCACCCGCCCCGGAGCGTCCGTGCAGCGTGCCGAAGACGGCATGTTCGGCGCGGGCGTCGAGGGCTGCGGTCGGCTCGTCGGCCACCACCAGCGGGGCGTCGCGGTACAGGCCACGGGCCACCGACAACCGCTGCCACTGTCCACCTGAGAGGTCCCGCCCGGTCTGGAACTGCCGCGAGAGCACGGTGGTCCAGCCTTCCGGGAGGTCGGCCACGACGGTGTCGGTGCCCGAGAGCCGGGCGGCCGTGGTGAGCTGCTCCGAGTCGGGGTCCGCCTGTTCCAGCCGCCCGATCCGGACGTTGTTCTCTGCGGTCATCGGCCAGCGCACGGGTTCCTGCAGCACGACCGCCACCCGGTCGTGCAGCGCGCGGGTGGCCACGGCCGCCGTCTCGATCCCGTTCCAGGTGACGCTGCCCGCGGTGGGGAGATAGAGGCCGGTCATCAGCTTCGCGAGGGTCGACTTGCCGGAGCCGTTCTCTCCCACCAGCGCGATCACCTCGCCGCGGCGCACCGTGACGTCGATGTCGGACAGTGCGTCCTCGTCCTGGCCGGGATAACGGAACGACGCCCCGGTCAGCGTGATCACCTCGGGGTCGCCGCGCAGTTCGCTGACCGGCTGATCCCGGCGTCGGCTTGCCGCGTCGGCGACCGCGACGCGGAACAGGTCGACGAAGTACGTGGCTTCGTAGAGGTGGTTGGCCTGGTAGATCATGTTGGAGACCGACTGCGAGGCGGTGCGCATGGCCAACGCGGCCGCGCCGGCCAAGGCCAGCTCGAGGATCCCGAAGTAGATCAGCAGCGCGAGCACGAGGTACGCCACGGCGGTGCCGACACCCGAGAGCGAGCGCCCTACGAGCTGAACGAGGGTCCGGTCGCGGGCGAGGCGGACGGCATCGCGGGTGATCTCGTCGGAGATGCGCCGGTGCTCGCGCAGCAGCACCTCCTGCGTGGTGAACGCCCGTACCTCGGCCGCCTCGTCCCGTCCGGTGATCAGGCCGCTCGTCACCCCGAGGCGCCTGCGCCGTGAGCTCATGCGCACGAAGGACTCGAACATCAGCCGTGCCGAGCGGATCGAGGCCCAGCCCTGCGGCAGCGCGGCGAGCAGCACGACCGGTGCCAGCAGCGGGTGCAGCAGCCCGGCCGTGATCACGGCCGCGCCCACCGACACGAGAGAGGCGAGCAGATCGCCTGTGTCACCCACGACGTGCCGCATGCGGTCCGGGCCGTGGGTGGTGGCCCGTTCGACGAGCTCGGCGAAGTCCGGATCGTCGAAGGCCGCGAGCTCCACCTCGATCACCGCGGCGTGCAGCATGTCCTGCGCCCGCTGCTCGACGCGGGGCACGAGCGCTCCGGAGGACGCCGCGACAGCAGCGTCCAGCAGGCCACGGATCGCGGCCGCCGCCACCACCACGGCGAGCGCAGGTAGCGCTGACACCACGCGCTCCGGGGTGGGCCCCTGCTCCAGCAGCCTCGTGAAGACGTTCGCCGTGGCCAGCAGCCCGAACGCCGTGACCACGCCTGCGAGCAACTGGAGAACCCCGGTGGTGACGGTGAGCGGGGGCGACGTCCGCCATGCCCAGCGTGCCGCCAGCAGAGCTGTACGCGGTGCGGTGCGCGCCACGGCGAGCCACCCGGCGTTCGCCGCCGACTCGAAGCCTCGTGCCCATGGCGGCGTGCCGATGTCGTCGACCCCGATCAGCGGAGCAGGCTCCGGCGTTTTCCCCACGCGATCCCCCCATCACGCTCGGTGCCCTCATGCTTCCGGACCGGAGTCGTGACGGGGAGCGAATTCAGGCGAAGCGGTCCCGCAGGTACGCGGCGGTGGCGTCGTCCGCGGGGAAGAAGCTCTCGATGGCCACCTCTTCCAACGTCACGTCGAGCGGCGCGCCGAGCACGGCGACCGTGCTGAAGAGCGTGAGCTCCTGATCGGGGTGGCGCAGCCGCAGCGGCAGCACGATCCGGTCGCGCGGCTGTGCCGTCGGGTCGAGCCCGGCGTCCCGGCAGTACCCGACGAGCTCACCGAGCAGCGCACGCAGCCCCGTGGAGGCCGCCCGCTCCGCCTGCCGGCGCACCCGCGACACGAGGTGCGCGGCGTACTCCTCCAGGTCGGCGACGTGCGGCGCGAGCCCGCGCGGATGCAGACTCACCCGCGCGACGTTCACGGGCGGGATCATGAGCTCGGGGTCGACGAGGTCGGTAAGCAGCGCGATCGCCCGGTTGGCCGCGATGAGGTTCCACATGCCGTCGACGAGGACGGCCGGATAGGGCTCCTGACCGTCGAGGATCCGGCGCAGCGAGCGCTGCACCTCACCCAGTTCCGCATCGTCGAGGCCGTGCTGGGAGTAGGCCGGGGCGTACCCGGCCGCGATCATCAGCTCGTTCCGTCCGCGCAGTGGCACGTCCAGCTCCTCCGAGAGGTGCAGCACCATGTCCCGGCTCGGCTTCGACCGTCCGGTCTCCAGGAAGCTCAGGTGCCGGGCGGACACGTCGGCCTGGATACCGAGGTCGAGTTGGGTCAGCCGGCGGCGCTGACGCCAGTCGCGCAGCAGCGCGCCGAACGCGGTGCCGGTGGTTGTCGCGGCGGTCATGGCAGGCACGCTAGCGGCGCCGGTGGGGCTGATCGATAACGTCCGGGGTAATGGACCGGCGGCCATGACCGCGACAGTCTCACCGAGTGACCGGATCACTCGAAACTGGCGAACCCACCGCGCTGATGCACCGCCTGATGCCCTTCACCGCCCTGCTCGGCGCCACCGCGCTGCGCGCCGAACCGCAGGAGGTGGCTCTGCGGCTGGACTGGGACGAGTCCCGGTGCACAACCGCCGGGCTGCTCCACGGTGGAGCGCTGATGGCCCTCGCCGATGCCGCGGGGGGCTGGTGTGCCTTCCTCAACCTGCCCGACGGCGCGACGGGCACCGCCACCGTCACGTCGGCGACGAACTTCCTGCGCCCCGTCACGTCAGGGCATGTCGAGGCCGTGGCCCGCGTGCTGCACCGAGGCCGCACCACGATCATCGTCGACACGGAGGTGCGCGACGCGGCCGGGAAACTCGCGGCGCGGGTGACACAGACTCAGGCGGTGCTGCGCTGAGCCCCTGCGTGATCGGCGGGGCCCAGCGCATCGCCTGTACGTGAGACGGGTCAGGCGGGCACGGCGGTGCGCGCCTCCTTGGCGTCGCGCCTGGCCACCTCGGCACGCACGAGCGGGATCACCTCGCGGCCGAACTCCACGGCGTCGGCGAGCAGGTCGTAGCCGCGGGCGGACAGGATCCGGACGCCGAGGTCGTAGTAGTCCAGCAGCGCCGCGGCCACCGTCTCCGGCGTGCCCACGAGCGCTGTGGAGTTACCGGCCCCGCCGGTGGCCTTCGCCGTGACGGTCCAGAGTGCGCGGTCGAAGCGCTCGCCCTGCGCGGCCACCTCCAGCAGCCGTTGCGAGCCCGCGTTCTCCGGGTCCGACAGCTTGTGGCGGCGGGTCAGCTGTGCCGTGCCGCCCTTCGTCCGGTCCTGGATGCGGGCAACGGTGGCGTAGGCCTTCTCCCAGGCCTCCTCCTCGGTGCGGCCGAGGATCGGGCGGAACGCCACCTGGAACGTCGGGACCGGGCGACCCGCCGCACGGGCGAGCTCGCTGATCGTCGCGATCTGCTGGGCCGTGCCGGCGAGCGGCTCGCCCCACAGCGCGTAGATGTCGGCCTCCTCGGCCCCGACCTTGTAGGCCGCGGGGGAGGAACCGCCGAAGGAGATGCGCGGGCGGGGCTTCTGGGCGGGCTCGACGTCCAGCACGAAGTCGCTGAAGTCGTAGTGCTCGCCGTGGAAGTCGAACGGCTCGCGTGACGTCCAGGCCTTCTTGAAGATCTGGATGGCCTCGCGGGTGCGGTCGTAGCGCTGGTCCTTGGGCAGGGTGTCGCCCTCGCGCTGCTGCTCGTGGTCGTTGCCGCCGGTGATCACGTGCAGTGTGAGCCGCCCGTCGCTGATCTGGTCGAGCGTGGCGACGGTTTTCGCGGCGAAGGTGGGGTAGGAGACATTCGGCCGGTGGGCGAGCAGGAGTTGCAGCCGCTCGGTGTGGGTGGCGATGAGCGCGGCGGCCTGAGCGGGGTCCGGGCTGCCGGAGCTGTACGCCGTGAGCACCCGGTCCCAGCCGCTCTCCTCGTGGGCGCGGGCGAGGGCGAGCGTGTAGTCCTTGTCGAACGCGGGGCCGGTGCGCGGTGTCGTCTCCGTGCCGTTGTTGGTGGCGCCGATGCCGAGGAACTCGACGGGCATGGTGGTCCTTCCGGGTGAATGGGATGCGGGCTGGGGGCTCAGTGGCCCGGACAGGCCGCCGACCACACCCGGCCGAGGTCGATGTGTGCTCGCGTCACCAGGGGAACCCGGATGGTCACGTCCTCCACTGCAGCACCGCGGAGTGGGTCCGTCAACAAGACTTCGAACCGGTCACACGGGATGAAGCACTGCCGGCGTGCCGGCCGACGGGCAGGATGGTCGGGTGCCGGATCCCCGCCCCCCGGACGCCCGTGTGGGCGACGCCCGGAGCCCCGTGTTGCTGCACGTCCCGCATGCCGGCACAGAGATCCCTTCGTGGACGCGGCCGCACCTCGTGCTCGACGACGACGAGCTCGCGTCCGAGCTGGCCGCACTGACCGACCACCACACCGACCTGATCGCGACCGTCGCAGCGGAGCGGGCACGGGTGCGGCCCTGGGTGCTCGTGAACCGGGTGTCGCGGTTCGTGGTCGACCCGGAGCGGTTCCCGGACGAGCGGGAGGAGATGGCCGGGGCCGGCATGGCCGCCGTCTACACGCGCGGCACCCGCGGCCAGCCCGTCCGTGCGGACGATGCGGCGCATCGGGACCTGCTGCTCGCCGCCTACTACACGCCGTGGGCCGCCGCGGTGCGGGCCGCGGTGGACGACCGGATCGAGGCCACCGGACGCGCCGTGCTCGTGGACGTCCACTCCTACTCCACGGCACCGCTGCCCTACGAGCTGCACGCCGACGGCCCGCGTCCGGCGGTGTGCCTGGGCACCGACCCCGTGCACACGCCGTCGTGGCTCGTCGCGGCGGCGGAGACGGCGTTCGCCGCGATCGGGTCGGTCGCGGTGAACTCCCCGTTCGCCGGCACCTACGTCCCCCTCGCGCATTACGGCACCGACCCGCGGGTGCTCTCGATCATGATCGAGATCCGCCGGGACGGGTACATGGACGAGCCGGGGGGCGCTCCCACTCCGGGCGCAGCTCGGGTGGCCGCCGCACTCGCGGACCTCGTCGACGCGGCCATGAAGTCCGGGACGTGACGCGAGACCGGTTCACTGGCCGTGCTGGATGCACCGATCTACAGTCGAGGTATGGGGTTCCAGCTGTCGCGTCGGTGGCACGTGGACCTGTGCCGCACCAGCGCAGCTCTCTGAGAGGCAGGCCCGGACCGTCTTCCGTCCGCCTGCCGAGAGGAACCCTTTGTGACGTCCGCGATCGCGATCGTCGGCGCGGGACCGCGGGGCGTCGGCCTGCTCGAACGCCTCGGCGCGAGCATCCCCGAGCTGCTCCCTGCCACCTGCTGCGGGGCAGATGTCGACGTGCACCTGATCGATCCGTACCCGGCGGGTGCCGGGCGGATCTGGCGCCACGAGCAGTCCCCGTTGCTGGCCATGAACTCGATGGCGGCCGACGTCACCATGTTCACCGACGACACCGTCGTCTGCGACGGGCCGATCCGGCCGGGCCCCTCGTTCTGGGACTGGGCGCAGGACCTGCGCGCGAGCGGTGACCCGGACGTGCTCGGCCCCGAACTGGCAGCCGAGCTGCGCGCCGTCACGGCCTCGACCTTCCCGAGCAGGCGGCTGCAGAGCGCGTACCTGAGCTGGGTGCTGGATGAGGTGATCGCCGGGTTGCCCCCGGGTGTGCGGGTGCACATCCACCGCACCCGGGCGGTCGAGCTGACCGAGGAGGGCGAGACGCAGGCCGTGCACCTGGAGGACGGCTCGGCCCTGCATGTCGACGCGGTCGTGCTCGCCTCAGGGCACCTCGACGCAACGCCCACCGACGAGGAGCTCGCGCTGGTGGCCCGGGCCACCGGGCTCGGACTGCGCTACCTGCCGCCCGAGCAGACCACCGACTCCGACCTGTCGGTGATCGAGCCGGGGGAGACGGTGATCGTCCGCGGCATGGGGCTCGCGTTCGTCGACCTCATGGTGCTGATCTTCGAGGGCCGCGGTGGCCGGTTCGAGCCGACGGGCCCCGGCGAGGACACCCTGCGCTACATCCCGTCGGGCGCCGAACCACGGCTGGTCGCGGGCTCGCCACGCGGAGCGCCCTACCACTCCAAGACCCACTACGAGCTGCGCGCCGGACGTCCACCGCTGCCGCGATTCCTCGGACCGGCCGAGATCGACCCGCTGATCGCCGAGGGCGGTCCTGTCGAACTGCTGCCGCAGGTGTGGCCGCTGATGGCCAAGGAGATCGGCTGGGGCTGGTACCACGAGCTGTTCCTCGGCCACCCCGACCGCGTCCGGCTTTCCTGGGACGAGTTCGCCGCCCGGTACGCCGAGCTGGAGTGGGGCACTCCGGAGATGGACGAGCTGCTCGCCGCCGCCGTGCCCGGCCCCGTCGACAGGATCGACTTCGCCGCTCTCGACCGCCCGCTCGACGGGCTGCACGCCCCCGACCTCGCCACCCTCCAGCCGCTCGTGCAGGAGCGGATAGCCGAGGACCTGCGCCAGCACGTCGACCCGGCGCACACCCCGCACCTGGGCGCCTTCGTCGCGATGCTCTCCGTGTACGGGCAGGTCGGGCGCATGGTCGGCGCAGGCGCGCTCTCCGGGCGCTCGCAGGCGTTCGACCTGAGCTGGTGGCAGGGCTTCTTCAACTCCGTCGCGAGCGGGCCCCCCGGATTCCGCGTGCGTGAGCTGCTGGCCCTCGCCCGGGCGGGGTTCGTCCAGTTCCTCGGCGCCGGGATGTGGGTGGACATCGCCGACGGCGTCTTCCACGCGGGCAGCGCGACGCTTCAGGACGCGCCGCCGGTCACGTCCACCGTGCTCGTCGATGCCCGGCTGCCCCACGCCAGCGCCGCACGCACCGTCGACCCGCTGGTGGCCGGCCTGATGCGCAGCGGTGCCGCCAGCGAACTCGAGCTCGTCGACGCCGACGGCACCGTCCTGCGCAACACCGGTCAGCTCCGCGTGCGTCCGTCCGACGGTGCGTTGATCGATGCGTCGGGTGCGGTGCACCCGCACCGCTTCGCGGTCGGCCCGCACACCGCCGTGAAGCTGGCAGGTGCGTTCACACGACCGGGGATGAACTCGCAGAGCCTGCGCTACAACGACGCCGTGGCACGCGCGGTGCTGCGCAGCCTCCCGAACAGCGCGGCAGAGGCCTCCGCGGCATAGGACCGACGGCCGTCACGGCGGGGCCACGGCCACGCGGGCCCCGCCGGTCCGATCAGGTGGCGCCCAGTGCCGGGTGACGGTGCAGGGCGCTGCGGGCCATCGCGAGCTCGTGTGCCACCTCAGCGGCGATGAGCTCGGCGTGCAGAGCGGCCTTCTGCCTGTCGCACGATTCCTGCAGCGCGAGTGCCCGGTGCCTGCGGACCAGGTCTTCGAGCGAGTCGAGCAGGCGGTCGGCGACGCTCGGACGGACGGACTCGCCTGCGGGTGGGGACGCGGACCCGGACGCGGAAGGGGACATCGTTGCCTCCTGGAGATGGAAGTCGGACGGGACGGATCGACGGCCCGTCCGACAGAGCGCGCTCGCGTGGTGGGCCAGATCCCGATCCCATCGCCTCGTGAGCGACGACGACCGGGTTGAGGGGGGCACCGGTACCCCTACGCGGCGGTTTTCGCGATTGTGGCGATCAGCTGGTCCTCCTCGCCGACGATCGCTCCAGCGGCGCTCACCGCCGCTCTGCTATCGATATTGCCATCGATCGACGCTTCGCCGACGGCCTCGCCGAAGCGCACGTCGGGCGGCGGATATTGGTCGTTGCGCGGTTCGGTCATATCCACGGTTGTCCGTCCTGTCGCCGGAATCGCAGCTCGGCGCACCACGCGCCGCCGGAGGGGCCGATCAGGACGGACAACACGTGCTGGGGATGCGGCAGAAGTCGATGTGCCTGCGCCGGGCGAACGCCGGCGCTCCGATCGACCGCCGCGCCATCACGTCGCCGAGGCGAGCCCTCGGGCCCGCAGGACGCGGCGCTCCAGCGGCCGGAACGCCAGGAGCTCGATACCGATGCCGACGAGCAGGATCAGGAAGATCGCCGCGATCACCCCGGGCATGCTGTTGAAGTCGCTGCCCTCCTTGAGGTAGGCGCCCAGCCCGATGCCCAGCTGCGGTGACGTGGCGATGATCTCGGCCGCCATCAGCGAGCGCCAGGAGAACGCCCAGCCCTGCTTGCAGCCGGAGATGTAGCCCGGCAGCGCCGCGGGCAGAAGGATCAGCCGCGCCGAGTCGATCCGCCCGGCGCCCATCACCTGACCCACGCGCGGCAGGATCGGCGGGATCTGGTCGATGCCGGAGACGAGGCCGTTGGCGATCGAGGGGACGGCGCCGAGCAGCACCACGAAGTAGATGGTGGTGTCGGTCAGCCCGAACCAGAGGACGGCTGCGGGCACCCAGGCGACCGACGGCAGGCTCTGCATGCCGGCCAGCAGCGGACCGATCGCCGCCCGCACCACGGGGACCTTCGCGACGAGGAGCCCGAGCGGCGTGGCGATCACCACGGAGGCGAGGAACCCGAGCACCGCGCGGTGCAGCGAGACCCACACGATGCTCCAGATGCTGCCGTCGACGACCGTGCCGGCGAACTCGTGCCAAACCGCGAGCGGGGCGGGCAGCTGATACTCCGGGTAGATCGCCGACGCCCAGACGGCCTGCCACACGGCGAAGAACAGGGCGATCGCGACCAGCGGCGGCAGCCCCGTCGCCAGCACCCGCCGGAGCACCGGCTTGCGCGCCTCGGTGGGGGTGTCGAGCGCGTCGAGCCCTGCCCCGACCGCGGCGGTGTCGGGGCGGGAGACGACCTCAGGCACGGCCATGCGTCGAGATCACCTCCCGGAGCCTGGCCGTGATCTCCTCGGTGAGCTCCTCGCGGTCGGCGCCGTCGGCGTCGAGATCCCACTCGCGCACGACGGTGCCCGGCCGGGACGACAGCAGCACCACCCGCTGCCCGAGCCGGACGGCCTCACGGACGTCGTGGGTCACGAACAGCACGGCTGTGCCGGTGGCCTGCCAGATCCGCTGCAGCTCACCCTGCAGGAAGTCGCGGGTGATGGCGTCGAGCGCGGCGAACGGCTCGTCCATCAGCAGCAGCCCGCCCTCGGGGGCGCCCGTGCCGTTCGAGGTGGCGGCGAGTGCGCGGGCCAGCGCGACACGCTGGCGCATGCCGCCCGACAGCTCGTGGGGGCGCTTGCGCGCCTGACCGCCCAGACGGACGAGGTCCAGCAGTTCGGCCGCCCGGGTGCGCCGTGCAGAGCGCCCGACCCCGGCGAGCCGCAACGGAAGCTCCACGTTGCGGCCTGCATCGAGCCACGGCAGGAGGGCAGGCTCCTGGAACATGACCGCCGGCCGGCCGCTGTCGACCGTCACGGTGCCGGACGTGGGCTGGTCCAGCCCGGCGACCAGGTTGAGCAGAGTGCTCTTGCCGCAGCCGGACGCCCCGAGCAGCACCACGAACTCACCCGGCCGCACCCGCAGGTCGACGTCGGTGAGCGCGGTGACCGTCTCCCTTCCGCGGCCGAAGACCTTCCCGACGCCCGTCAGGTCGACGGCCGCCCCGTGCTGGACGCCGACGGCACGATCGAGGATGGCGGTCATGAGTTGCCTCCGGGCTTGTCGAGTCCGGCCGCGTCCACAGCGGGCTTGCCGGCGGCCTGCAGTTCGGCGTTCAGCGGCGCGACATCGATGAAGCCGGCCAGATCAGTGGGCTGCTCGGTGATCCCCGCCGTCACGCTGTCCTGTGCGAGCTGCGGGAACGTCGAGGCCAGCGGGTCGGGATCGAGCGTGATGTTCTCGAAGGCGCGGTCGATCACCGGCCCGGCGAGCGCGCTGCCTGCGAGCTTCTCCAGGCCCTGGTTGACGATCGTCTTGGCCTGTGCGGGATCCCGCTGCTCGAGGTCGATCGCCTTCAGGTGGGCCCGCAGGAGCGCACGCACGGTCTCCGGGTACTTCTGCAGGAAATCCGCACGGACGAGCAGCACCGTGGTGGGGAAGCGCCCGTTCGGCCAGAGGGTGCTCTCGTCGACCAGCACCGTCGCGCCGGCGTCAAGCACGAGCCGCGAGCTCCACGGCTCGGGGAGCCAGCCGCCGTCCACGCTGCCCTGGCGGAACGCGTCGAGGGTGCGGGGGTTGTCCAGGTTGGCGATCTTCACGTCGCCCGGACCATCGCCCGCGGTGAGCCCGTTCTTCTTCAGCCACACCTTCAGGGCGATGTCCTGGGTGTTGCCGAGCTGCGGGGTGGCGATCGTGCGGCCCTTGAGCTGCTCGGGACTGGTGATCTCGGGCCTCACGACGAGCTGGGCGCCGCCCTCGGTGGCGCCTGCGATGATGCGCACCTGGCCGTCGGACTTCGCGAAGGCGTTGATCGCCGGGCCGGAGCCGATGTAGGTGGCGTCGAGCGAGCCGCCGAGCAGCGCGTTGACCGCGTCGCCGCCGGCGTTGAAGGTCTGCGGCGTGAGCGTGGTGCTGCCCAGCTCAGCGGTGAACAGGCCCTGTTCCACGCCGATGATCGCCGGAGCGTGAGTGACGTTGGGGAAGTAGCCGAGTCGTACCTCCTGCGCCTTCCCGCCGTCGACGGGTGCCGCCGCGGTGCCGGAGTCAGGGCGGTCGGCCCTCGAGCAACCGGTGGCGGCGAGCAGGGCCATGACGATCACGGCCGATAGCAGGGCGGAGGCGCGGAGCCGGGGCATCGGATGGAGTCCTGTTCTGCATGGGGGTGCCCGGCCAGTGCGCGGGCGGGGACACGCGTGCTGACGGCGCGCGGGATCGCGGCGGCTGATCAGCGGGGGGCGTGGAGGTTCAGCGACAGAACTCGTCGAAGGCGTGGCCGCGGCGCGACGGCCAGAACCTCTCGAGATCGGTGAAGAGCAGGTTCGACATGGCCGCCAGTCGGGCACGCCGGGACGCGGCGCGGCCCTGCGGGCACTCCTGCGTCGACCTCACCCCACCATCGTGCGTCGCCGCCCGGCGGAGGACAACAAGGTGTCCGAGCAGCGGGAAGAGCCCAAAATGTCCGGACACGTGAATCACTGGATGAGCGCGTTCCGGAGCCGTGGTGCTGTCATGCGCCCGCGTCGGCAGCAGTACGGCTCCAAGGTGCGGGGGGTTAGCCTGCGGCACGGGAGGCGGCGGGGGTTTGTGCTGACGCGTATCTCTTGGTCACCAGGGTTGCCACTGCTGGGTGCGCCGCTAGTGGGCCCGCCAGCAGCACGTCCGGGCCTGCGGCGTGGGCGGCTCGGGCGATCGCGTCCGGGAGCAGGCCCGGGGCGAGGATCCACTGCGCCACCGCCACCCGCTCCGCTCCCTGCTTGCGGAGGGCGGCGATCGCCTGCGGCACCGTCGGTTCCGTTGCGGTCGCGAACGCCGCCGTGGCGCCTGCCCAGCCGAACTTCCGGTGCCAGCCGTCGGCGACCTGCGCCACCGCGGCGTTGGCCGGTGCGTGCGAGGAGCCGATCGCGGCGAGCACGACACCCAGCCCAGGGTCGTCGAGCGGTCCTGCGACGGCGGTGAGGCGATCCAGCGCGGCGGTCTCCAGCAGTGGGCTGCCGCCGAGGACGCCGGCCGTCGTGATGTGGAGCTGCGGGTGCCGTCGGGCGGCGCGAGCGACCTCGCCGGGGACGTCGACCCTGGCGTGGAAGGCATGACCGAGCAGCAGCGGGACGACCACCGCGGCCCGGTGGCCCTCGGCGGCGACCCCGGCGAGCACGTCCGGCAACCGGGGCGCGGACAGGTCGAGGAAGCTCACGCGCACGTCGAGATCCGGGCGCTGCCGGCGCACCTCGTCGGCGAGCGCTGCCACCGTGGCAGCCGACCGCGGGTCGCGGCTGCCGTGCGCGACCGCGACCAGCACGGGAGCCTGCCCCCCGGCGTCGGCCGGTTCGGGCCGCAGGGCGGCGCGGGACCGGCGGACGAGGACGGGCTGGAGCGGCACGACCTTACCCCGCTAGCGACAGCGGATGGCCGACCAGGCCCGCCGCGAGCGTGTTGCCGGTGGGCGGGTCGATGAGCAGGAAGCTGCCGGTGGCGCGGATGTCCGCGTACTCGTCGACGGGGAGCTGGTCGGCCGTGCGCAGCGCGACTCGCGCGATGTCGTTGATGCCAAGCTGCTCGGGCGCGTCCACGTAGGACACGGTCTCGGTGTCCAACCGCTCGCCGAGCGCGCCGACGATCACCTGGGTGGTGCGCGCACCGTGCTTGAGCAGCAGCCGGGCCCCCGGCCGCAGCGGCTTGTCGGCCAGCCAGCACAGCGTGGCGTCCAGCTCGTTGATCAGCCGCGGCGGAGCGGTGGCCGAGGCGAGCAGGTCGCCGCGGGAGATGTCGATGTCGTCCTCCAGCAGCACCGTGACGCTGCGCCCGGCACCGGCGGCGTCGAGCGGCCCGTCCGCCGTGTCGACGCGAGCGACCCTGGTGCGGGCACCGCCGGGCAGCACCACGACCTCGTCACCCGGCCGCACCGTGCCGGCCGCCACCTGACCCGCGTAGCCGCGGTAGTCGTGCAGGTCCTCGGTTCTGGGCCGGATCACGTACTGCACCGGCATGCGGAACGGCGCCGCCACCTCCGGCCCCGCCACCGGAACCGACTCCAGGTGCCCGAGCAGCGTCGGCCCGTCGTACCAGGGGGTGCGCGCCGAGCGTTCGACGACGTTGTCGCCGACGAGCGCCGACACCGGGATCGTCACGACGGCGTCGTCGGCGAAGCCGAGCGAACGGGCGAGCCCGGCGAAGTCCTTGGCGATCGCGGCGAGCACGGCCTCGTCGTAGTCGACGATGTCGATCTTGTTGATGGCCAGAACGAGCCGCGGCACCCGCAGAAGGGCGAGCACGGCGGCGTGCCGACGGGTCTGCTCGACCACGCCGTGGCGGGCGTCGACGAGCAGCACCGCGAGCTCCGCGGTGGACGCGCCGGTCACCGTGTTGCGGGTGTACTGCACGTGGCCCGGCGTGTCGGCGAGCACGAACTCGCGGGTCGGCGTGCCGAAGTAGCGGTAGGCCACGTCGATCGTGATGCCCTGCTCGCGCTCCGCGCGCAGCCCGTCCACCAGCAGCGACAGGTCGGGGGCGGAGAGCCCCTTGTCGACCGACGCGCGCTGAACGGCCTCGATCTGGTCGGCCAGCACCGACTTGGTGTCGTAGAGCAGGCGCCCGACGAGTGTCGACTTCCCGTCGTCGACGCTGCCGGCGGTGGCGAAGCGGAGCAGATCCCGAGCTCTGCCGTGTGATTCGCTCGTGACCTCGCTCATGTCAGAAGTACCCCTCGCGCTTGCGGTCTTCCATCGCCGCCTCGGACAGACGGTCGTCGGCACGGGTGGCCCCGCGCTCGGTGAGCCGAGATGCGGTGACCTCTGCGATCACCTCGTCGAGCGTGGTGGCGGTGGACTCGACGGCACCGGTGCACGAGCCGTCGCCGACGGTGCGGTAGCGCACCGACCTGAGCTCCAGGGCCTCGGCCCCGCGCGGTCCGCCCCACGGGCCCTCGGCGAGCCACATCCCGTCACGCCGGAAGACCTCGCGCTGGTGGGCGAAGTAGATCGAGGGCAGCTCGATCCCCTCGCGCTGGATGTAGCGCCAGACGTCCAGCTCGGTCCAGTTCGAGATCGGGAACACCCGCACGTGCTCACCCGGCGCGTGCCGGCCGTTGTAGAGGTTCCACAGCTCCGGACGCTGGCTGCGGGGATCCCACCGGCCGAACGCGTCGCGCAGCGAGAGGATCCGCTCCTTGGCCCGCGCCCGCTCCTCGTCGCGCCGCCCGCCGCCGAACACCGCGTCGAACCGGTGGTCGGTGATGCTGTCGAGCAACGGAGTGGTCTGCAGCGGGTTGCGGGTGCCGTCCGCGCGCTCGACCAGGCGACCGTCGTCGATCCACTCCTGGACGTGCGCCACCTCCAGGCGGAGCCCGAGCCGTGCGACCAGCCGGTCGCGGAAGTCGATGACCTCCGGGTAGTTGTGCCCGGTGTCGACGTGCAGCAGCGGGAACGGCACCGGTGCCGGCGCGAACGCCTTGGCGGCGAGATGCACCAGCAGCGTGGAGTCCTTGCCGCCGGAGAAGAGGATCACCGGACGGTCGAACTCGCCCGCCACCTCGCGGAAGATGTGGATCGACTCGCTCTCCAGGGCGTCCAGCGCATCGAGCGCAGAAGGGGCCGTGAGGGGCAGGGTCGCGGTCACTTGTGGGCCTCCACGGTCGAGAGTGCGTGGATGCGGGTCATGAGACGTGCAGCCCGCACTCGATCTTGCCCGTGCCCGCCCACCGGCCCGAACGCTTGTCGGCGCCGGGTGCCGGCTTCGCCGTGCAGGGCGCGCACCCGATCGACGGGTAGCCCTCCGCGACGAGCGGGTTCACGAGGATCCCGTGCTCGGCGATGTAGTCGTCCATCTCCTCATCGCTCCACGCGGCGATCGGGTTGACCTTCACCAGCCCGAACTTCTCGTCGTACGTGACGAGCGGCGTGTTCGCCCTGGTCGGAGCCTCGACGCGGCGCACCCCCGTGACCCACGCGTCGTAGCCCGCGAGGGTGCGCGAAAGCGGAGCGACCTTGCGCAGCGCGCAGCACTGGTTCGGGTCGCGCGCGAAGAGGTCCTTGCCGAGCAGCGAATCCTGCTCCGCGACGGTGTGCTCCGGCGTGGCGTTCACGATCCGCACGTCGTAGGTGAGCTCGACGGCGTCGCGGGTGCCGATGGTCTCGGCGAAGTGGTAGCCGGTCTCGAGGAACAGCACGTCCACACCGGGGCGCGCGCGGGCGGCCAGGTCGACGAGCACCGCGTCCTGCATGTTCGACGCGACGATCAGCCGCTCGCCGAACGTCTCAGCGGCCCAGGCCAGCACCTGCTCGGCGGTCGCGTCCGGTCCGAGCTCGACCGCTCCCCGCTCCGCAAGCCCACGAAGATCGGTCTCCGTCGCCACACTCATCGCTCGTCCTCGCTGCGCTCGGCCGACCGCTTCGCGGGGGCGCTGTGTTGATGGTTCGCTCCGCCGGCTCCGGCGCTGTGTTGATGGTTCGCTACGCAAGCTCCGGCGCTGTGTTGATGGTTCGCTACGCAAGCTCCGCTCACCGCGACACCTCCGGCACTCCGATTCCGACGAACTTCAGTGAGAACGTCCGCAGACAGGACGCGCAGTACCAGGCGCCGTGGGGCACCCGCTCGGTCTGCTCTGCGGGTCGTAGGTCCTCCTCGCCGCAGTACGGGCAGTAGAAGGGGACCGCGCGCTCGCTCATGTCGCCCCCAGCTCGGTTATACCGGCGATCATTTGAGGTCGTCCTCGGCGGCGCGTGTGACCCACTGCGCAAACCGCTCGCCGTCTTCGCGTTGGGCCACGAAACGCCTGACGATCCGCTCGACGTACTCGCCAAGCTCCGCGCTGGTGACCTTGAGGCCGCGCAGCTTGCGGCCGAAACCGGCGTCGAGACCGAGGCCACCGCCGAGGTGCACCTGGAAGCCTTCGACCTGGTTGCCGCTCGCGTCGGTCACGAGCTGGCCCTTGAGGCCGATGTCGGCCACCTGCGTGCGGGCGCAGGCGTTCGGGCAGCCGTTGAGGTGGATCGAGATCGGGACGTCCGGGCTGACGTCGGCCAGGCGCAGCTCCAGGTCCTCGACGAGCCGGATCGCCCGCTCCTTGGTCTCGACGATGGCGAGCTTGCAGAACTCGATCCCGGTGCAGGCCATGGTCGCGCGCCGCCACGGCGACGGCTCGGCCTGCAGACCCAGGGTGGCGAGCTCCGCCACGAGAGAGGCGACGTTCTCGTCGGGCACGTCGAGCACGACGATCTTCTGCTGCGGGGTGAGCCGCACTCGCTGCGAGCCTGCCGTCTCCGCGGCCTTGGCCAGCGCCACCAGAGTGGAGCCCGAGACGCGCCCCGATGCGGGAGCCACGCCGATGTAGTTGCGGCCGTCGCCCTGCTTGTGCACGCCGACGTGGTCGATCGGGCTCTCGGGGATGGCCGGCGCAGGACCGTCCACCATCTTCTTCCCGAGGTACTCCTCCTCCAGCACGCGGCGGAACTCCGCCACACCCCAGTCGGCGACGAGGAACTTGATCCGGGCGCGGGTGCGCAACCTGCGGTAGCCGTAGTCGCGGAACACCGAGACGATGCCGGCCCAGACGTCGGGAACCTCGTCGAGCGGCACCCACGCCCCGAGCCGCTGGGCGATCTTCGGGTTCGTCGAGAGCCCACCCCCGACCCAGACGTCGAAGCCCGGGCCGTGCTCCGGGTGCTCGACGCCGATGAAGGAGACGTCGTTGACCTCGTGTGCCACGTCCTGTTGCCAGGAGATCGCGGTCTTGAACTTGCGCGGCAGGTTGGAGAACTCGGGGCTGCCGATGTAGCGCTCGATGATCGTGTCGATCGCCGGACGCGGGTCGATCCGTTCGTCCGCGGAGATCCCGGCCACCGGCGAGCCGAGGATGACGCGGGGGGTGTCGCCGCACGCCTCGGTGGTGAGCAGCCCGAGGCCCTCCAGCTTGTTCCAGATCGCGGGCATGTCCTCGATCTGGATCCAGTGGTACTGGATGTTCTGCCGGTCGGTGACGTCCGCGGTGTTGCGCGCGTGGTCCTGCGAGATCTCGCCGACCGCCCGGAGCTGCTCGGTGGTGAGCGCCCCGCCGTCGATGCGCACGCGGAGCATGAAGTAGCGGTCGTCGAGCTCCTCGGGCTCCAGCACCGCGGTGCGGCCGCCGTCGATCCCGGGCCGGCGCTGGGTGTAGAGGCCCCACCAGCGCATACGGCCACGCAGGTCGGCGGGGTCGATCGAGTCGAACCCGCCCTTGGCGTAGATGTTCTCGATGCGGGCGCGGACGTTCAGCCCGTCATCGTCCTTCTTCGTGCGCTCGTTGGGGTTGAGCGGCTCTCGGTAGCCCAGCTTCCACTGGCCTTCGCCGCGCTTGCGCTTGCCGGGAACGGACGTGGTGGGGGGCAAGACGAGCCTCCGGATTGCGGCACGAGGCGGCCGCGGGCGTGCGCGACTGGCCTCTGCGCCGGCTGTGTGTGGTGGTCGGGGCGCGAGATCAGCGCTGTCGACAGAGCGCGCTGCTCACCCGGTGCAGGTCCACGTGGCGCCGGGCCACGAGTCGCAGGGTCAGCGCGGTCACAACGGACAGCGTGCCACTTGTCCGGTCCGCGATCCATCGACGTCCGCATGCTGGGAGCGGGCTCACACGCTTTGCCGAACGGCCCCACCGCGTCGCGCACCCTGCGTACCGTCCCGCGCGTGGAGAGCGGAGTGATCGACCTGCGCAGGCTCAACGGACGGTGGCTGCTGCTCGGGGCGCCGATCCTGTGGGCGCTGAGCGCGGTTGTCGTCGTCGCCGCGGTCCGTGGCGACGTGGACGGAGGGCCGGTGGCCCGGGTGGTCGTCGGGGTGCTGGGAGGGTGCTTCGGGCTGCTCGCCCTTGTCGTGTCCCTGGTCTTGTTCGACCTGCGACGGCCGCGCCGGCTGCTGATCGATCACGAGGGAATCCGCCTCGACACCGGCCGGCGCACACCGGCGTTCCGCCTGGCGTGGACGGAGATCGGAGCGGTCTCCCTGCGCCTCTCCGACAAACGACGGAGAATCCACGCCCGGATCTACTACCGGTGGTTCGATCTACCGCCGACGGCGACGCCGATCGTTGCGGCGCTCGAGCTCTACCCGGCCGACCAGGAGGCCGTACGCCGGCATCCCGAGCTGCGCGGGGCATGGCAGTTGGGTCACGAGCGGTGCTGGCTGTTCGTGATCATGGGCGGCGCGGGCACTCCACCACCGGTCGGCGCGCTCGTGCAGCGGTGGCATCCGGAACTCTGGCGAGGGGAACACTCGGCGTCGCTGCTGGCGGATCCTCGATGAGATCCGCACGTGCGTCTCGCCGTCAGGTCGCCTCGTCCGGAACGGGGTCGCGGCCACGGAGTTCGTTCACCCGCTCGGTCAGCCACCCCAGGCCCTGCCGGCCCGCCGCCTGAGCCCGGCACACCGCCTCCCGTCCGTGCGCCACCGCGGCCCGGGTGATGACGGGCGGCGAGAGCAGCGCATCGGGGTGCACGAGCATGAAACCGGCGGCGGTCGCCGTCGCCTCCACCGTGGTGTCGAGTGGCGCGGCCGTCAGGACGAACCGGGTGAGCAGCCGAGCGATCCGCTCCTGCACGGTGTGGTGCAGCGGGATACCGACACGGAGCTCGTCCATGATCGTCGACATGCGCCAGGCCGCGTCCACCACCAGGCGCTGGCGCTCGAAGAATCCGTACGCGGGAGCGTCGAGGTCCGGTTGGGTGGCCAGGAACGACTCCAGGCACACGGCATGCAGTGCCGCGGACGAGATGCCCTGGCCGTAGGTGGGGTTGAACGACGCCACCGCGTCGCCCACCGCCACGAGCCGCGCCGGGAGCCGGTAGGCGGAGGCGAACTCCCGGCGGCGGCTGTCGCCCATGTGATAGAGCCGGATGGGCCCCAGCGGCTCCCCGGCTGCCGCACGGGTGAAGCGCTCCGGAAGATCGTCACGGATCTGCGCGCGGAAGTCGTCGATCGTGGTGGCGGGCCGGTCCTCGCCGTAGCCGGAGAGCATCACGATGAACCGCTCGCCCTCGATCGGCCCGTAGACAGCGACGTTCGTCCGGCCGGGGAGGTCGCGCAGCAGGGTGATCGGCGGCTCGGGCGGTTGTTCGCTCGGTGCGAAGTACCCCGTGGCGTACGTCAGGGCGATCGGCAGCCGGACGAGCTCCGGGCGCTCCCAGCCGGCCTGCTCCAGCCACTCGCCCAGCCGGCTCGAACGCCCGGTCGCGTCGACGACCAGGTCCGCCCGCTCCACGCGCTCATCGCCGCCGACCTCGACACGGACGCCGGTGACGGTCTCGCCCACGAATTCCAGCCCGGTGGCCCGCCCGGTGAGGACGGTGACCGCGGGAAGCGCGATCACCCGACGGCGGATCATCGCCTCCAGGAACGGGCGGCTGGCCGACATGATCCCCGGGTGGACGCTCCGGAGCCGCCGGTTGCGCCCGGTCAACGCCGGACGCAGATCCGCCGGAGGCGCCACGAAGGCGCCTTCCGCCACGCACGCGGCGGAGAACCCGGGGAACCACCGGTCGAGCTGCATGCGCCCCACCGCCAGCAGCGCATGCACCTGCTGTCCGTGCGGCACGCCACGGCGGGCGTCGGCACTCTCGTCGAGCTCGTCGCGCTCGACGATCACCACCTCGACGGCCGCCCCGGAGAGTGCTCGCGCCGCGAGCAGCCCGGCGACGGAGCCGCCCATCACCACGACCCGCTTCAGCAGGGGCCGCGCGGGGGCGGGAGTCGTCGACCCGACGAGGTCGGCGAACATGCGGGCCGGACTGAGCGGCCGGGAGATCGGCATTCCTGCGGTCCTGTCCCGGGAGCGGCGCCCCGGCAACCGGAGCTTGATCGGGACGTTAGGCCACGATCACCGGAGGCGTCGCGACCCGCTCGGGTGATGTGATCGAGGACTCCGGGGCGAACGGAGCGAGCGGTGGCGAAGGGGACGGACCGGTGAACCCTGTGCCGTCCGACCGACTGGCAGACTGGGATGCCGTGCCCGCCCGTTCGCCCTTCGGGGTCTATGTCCACGTGCCGTTCTGCGCGGCGCGCTGTGGGTACTGCGACTTCAACACCTACACACCGGTCGAGCTGGCCGGCTCGGGAGCGTCGCCGGACGGCTGGCTCGACGCGGTCCGCCGCGAGCTCGATCTCGCGGTGCGCACCGTGGGGCCGCGGGCCGTCGACACCGTGTTCGTCGGCGGCGGCACCCCGTCGCTCCTGGGTGCCGACCGGCTCGGCGAGGTACTCGACGCCATCCGGGGAACGTTCGGGCTCGCCCCGGGCGCCGAGGTGACCACCGAGTCCAACCCCGAGTCGACGTCACCGGAGTTCTTCGCAGGCCTCGTCGAGGCCGGGTTCACGCGGGTGTCGCTGGGGATGCAGTCCGCCGCGCCGCACGTGCTGCGCGTGCTGGAGCGGCGGCACACGCCGGGCCGGGCGGTAGCCGCCGCGCGAGAGGCCCGGGCTGCGGGGATCGTGCACGTCAACCTCGACCTCATCTACGCCACACCCGGCGAGACCGACGACGACTTGCGTGCCTCGCTCGACGCGGTGCTCGATGCGGGAGTGGACCACGTGTCTGCCTACGCCCTGATCGTCGAGGACGGCACGGCGCTGGCTCGCCGCGTGGCTCGGGGAGAGTTGCCCGCCCCCGACGACGACGTGGCCGCGGCCCGCTACGAGCTGATCGACGATCGTCTCGATGCAGCCGGTTTGCGCTGGTACGAGGTTTCGAACTGGGCCGCGTCCGAGCCGGCGGCCTGCCGGCACAACCTCGGGTACTGGCTCGACGGGGACTGGTGGGGGCTCGGTCCGGGCGCGCATTCGCACCTGTCCGGCGTCCGGTGGTGGAACGTGAAGCACCCGGCCCGGTACGCGTCGCTGCTGGCCGAGGGAGAGTCGCCGGAGGCCGGGCGCGAGGTGCTGACCGAGTCGGAACGCCACACCGAGCGCGTGATGCTGCGGCTACGCCTGGCGGCGGGCCTGCCTCTGGACCTCCTCGACGACGACGGCCGCGCCGCCGCCGTCCGTGCGGCAGAGGACGGGCTGCTCGACCCTGCGGCACTCCCCACCGGCCGCGCGGTGCTGACCCGCCGCGGCCGCCTCCTCGCCGACGGGGTGATCAACTCCCTCCTGGCAGGAGCTCCTGTGTGACAACACCCGCGAGGCGCCCCTTCCCAGCGCGCGAGTCGCCCGGTTCGCGTGGGCGAGTCGCCCCTGATCGAGGGCATGCGGCTGTGAGCCCGGACGTGTCCGGGCGATCCGGCCCCTCCCGTGCGATGGGCAACTCGCGGGGCCGGCGCGAGTCGCCTGGTTTCTGCGGGGGAGTTACCCCTGGTCGTGGACGTGTGGTTGTGGGGACCGGGGTGCGCGGGTGGGTGGATCACCTGTGAGTCCGCGGCGGCGGTTGTTGGTTGCGCTGGTCGGGGTGCTCGTCGTCGCGCTCGTCGTGGTGGTCGGGATTCGCTTCGTCGGGGGTGGGGGCGGGGCCGCCGGGCCCGCTGCGCTGCCGCTGCCACCCCAGGACCGGCCCGGCCCTGTGCTGCTCGTTCCCGGCTACGGCGGTTCTCGCGACAGCTTGCTCACCCTCGCCCGGCGTATCGAGGCGACCGGCCGTACCGCCGAGGTGCTGACGTTGCCGGGCAACGGCACGGGGGACCTGTCCGCGCAGGTCGACCTGCTCGACGGGGCCGTGCGGAACGCGCTGGCGGCGGGGGCGCCGTCGGTGGACGTGATCGGATACTCGGCGGGCGGGGTGGTCGCCGGGCTGTGGGTCGCGCGCGACGGCGGCGCCACCAAGGCCCGCCGGGTGATCACGCTGGGCTCGCCCCTCGCCGGCACGACGGTGGCGGCGGCCGCGGTGGCGAGCGCGCCGGACGCCTGCCCGGCCGCGTGCCGGGAGCTGGCCCCGGGCAGCGCCGACCTCGTCGAGTTGGCCAATGCGAAGGTCGGGACGGCGCTGCCGTGGCTCTCGATCTGGACCACCGACGACCAGGTCGTCACCCCGCCGGACTCGGCGCGGCTCGACGGCGCGGTGAACGTGCCGGTGCAGTCGATCTGCCCAGGTGCCGCGGTGAGCCATGGCGGACTGCCGACGGACGCCGCCGTCACAGGTCTCGTGCTGGAGGCGATCTCGCCGTCCGCCCTCCCGACGGGCGGGGACTGCGCAGCCCTGCGGGCCGCAGGAGCGGGCTGACGGTCGCGCCAGGAGCCGATCGCAGGCGACATGGACACCTGACGCGGAACGAACCCGGCGCAGAACAGCGACATGTGGCCATGTCGCGCCCGGGCCGGGTTGTCGGTGACCGCGGTGGGGTGTTCCCCACCACCGGACGGTGGCGCACCGGCATGTCGGCGAGCCCGTGGGAGCGGAGGGTGAACGCACTGCTCCCGAGCTCGGAGGTTCCCCCGGTGTCCGCCACATCCACTGTCCGCAGATTCCGGACGCTCGCCGTCCCGCTGGCCGTGCTGACCGTCGTGTTCCTCGTGATCTCGCTACCGCCCTACCTCGGGCTCGATCCCGCGAAGGCCCGCCTGCCCGTCCCCGAGGACGTCCCGTGGTTCTACCCCGCGCTCGTGGCGCACATCGGGTTCGGCTCGATCGCGCTGTTGACGGCGGCGCTGCAGGTGTGGCCGTGGCTGCGACGGACCCATCCCGCCGTCCACCGCTGGAGCGGCCGGATCTACCTCGGGCTCGGCGTCATCCCGGGCGGGGTTGCTGTGCTGGCGGTCGCACCGTTCGGGCAGACGGGCGGGCCGACCGGCCAGGTCGCGAACACGATGCTGGCGCTGCTCTGGCTGGCCACGGCGGTGGCGGGCTACCGGGCCGCCCGGGCCCGGCGGTTCGGTGAGCATCGCGAGTGGATGGTGCGCAACGTGGCCCTGACGTTCTCCATCGTCGCGAACCGGCCGTGGAGCATGCTGTGCATCGCCGTGTTCGCCCCCGAGGTGATGGGCACCGGTCCGGTCGATCCGGCCGTACTCGCTCAGGCCGCCGGCGTGTCGATGTGGCTGAGCTGGGTGGTGAACCTGCTGGTCGCCGAGTACTGGCTACACCGCACCCGCACGCGGCGCGGCGTTCGGGGCGGTCCCACGGCCAAGCATCGGCAGCCGGTGCCTGCCACGTCCTGATCGAGTCCCGATGTGGAATCAGGTGACGGTCGCGAGGAAGACGTACCGGTTGAGACTGAACAGGTAGTCGCCCTCGTCGGCACGGGCGCGCAGGTCGTCGAGCCAGGCCTGCGCGTCCTCCGCTGTGAGGCCGCGGCGGCCCACCACGAACTCCGCGATCAGCTCCATGATGTTGGCGCTGAATGCCTCGCTGTGCAGCCGCGGATTGAACAGCACCACGACCCGCTCCTCGGGCACGGTGAAGCCGGCACGCCGCAGCAACCCTGCCAGCGTGCTCGGCAGGTGCGGATGGACGAGGTGCTCCTCCCACGCCGCGATGACCCGCTCGTGCAGCTCACGGTCCGCCACGTGCCACACCGCCGAGTCCCAGTCGGTATCCAGGATCAGCGCGCGGCCGCCGGGTCGCAGCACCCGGCGCAGCTCCGCGAGCGCCTGCGGCACATCGGGCACGTACTCGTAGACCTGCGTGGAGACGGCCGCGTCGAACGAGGCGTCCGGGTAGGGCAGGGCCGCCGCGTCGCCGTCGTCGATGTGGATCCAGGCCCTGCTCGCGCAGCGGGACCGGGCGATCGTGTTCATCGCCTCGCTGACATCGAGCCCACACACGGTGCCCGTCGGCCCGACGGCGTCGGCCAGCGACACGGCCAGGTATCCGGGCCCGGAGCCGATATCGAGCACCCGCTCGCCGGGCTGCGGCGCGAGCAACGCCAGTACCTGCGCCCGCTGGGCCACGACGTCGGGAGTGGCGTAGGTCCGCTCGACGTGGCGAGCGGCCTGCTCGTCGAACTCCAGCGCGGCCATGGCGCTGAGGTTATGCCCGTCAGCTCGTGACGTCCTTGGTCGCGAAGTTTGCCCATGCTGCTCCGAACGCGACCAGCACGTACGACAGCTGGACCTCCGCCCCCTGACGGACGGCAGTCCACAGGATCGGCACGCGGTAGAGGTCGATCCACGCCAGCCAGTGCGTGGTCGGGAGGTAGAAGCGGATGGCGGCGGCCGCGTCCAGCGGCAGCAGCGACGCGCTGACGACGACCACCGCGAGCACCCCGAGCGCGGCGGCGAGAGGGGAGTCGGTGACGGTGGAGAAGAAGAGCCCTATCGCCCCCAGCGCGAGCATGCACAGCGCGAGGTAGCCGACGACGATCGCGGTTCGGGTGGCCAGCCCCATGGGGGTGATCACCGGACCGGACAGCGACGTGATGCCAACGGCTCCGCCCGCTGCGGCGCCTGCGCCGAAACCGAACGCCGCGACCCCCACGACGTAGCTGGTGAGCGTCACCAGCGCGACGGCGATCAGCACGAACGCCGCCACCGACACGAGCTTGGCCGTCAGCAGCCGCAGCCGTCCGACCGGGCGGACCACCAGGTAGCGCAGCATTCCGGTGCTCGCCTCGCCCGCGATCGCGTCCCCGGCCACGACGGCCACCGTGATCGGCAGGAACACCGGGAGCACCAGGGCCAGCGCGGCCGCCGGGAAGAGCTGCCCGTTGTCGAGCACGGCCGAGAGGAACGCGGGGCCCTGCCCGGGCGCCGGAGCCAGCCGAGTGGTGGCGAGCAGTACCGCGACCAACGCGGGCAGCGCGCACAGCAACACCCAGCACAGCCACACCCGCCGGCGGCGCAGCATCAGCCGCAGCTCGACGCCGATCACGGGGCCTCCTCGGCGTTCGGAGGCGTGATCGACGTCCTGTCCACCCGGTCCGAGCCGGCTCCGGTGACCGCCAGCACCACCTGTTCCAAGGAGCGGCGTAGCGGGGTCAGCTCCGTCACGGCGATTCCGGCGGCGACCAGCCGGGCGTTGAGCGCGGCGGGGTCTTCCTCCCGCACGACCACGGCGTCTCCGCTGCGTTCCACGACCTGCCCGTCCAGCAAACCGACCACCGCGGCCGGGTGCGGCGACCGCAGCAGCACCTGGCCGGTCGGCGTGCGCAGCGTCTCGAGGTCGTCGGTCAGCACGAGTCGCCCGGCGTCCATCACACCGACACGGGTGCACAGCGCCTCCACCTCGGTGAGCAGATGGCTCGACAGCACCACCGTCGTCCCGCGCTCGTTGAGCGCGATCAGCAGGTCCCGGACCTCCCCGATGCCACGGGGGTCGAGGCCGTTGGTCGGCTCGTCCAGCAGCAAGAGCTCCGGCCCGCGTAGCAGCGCCGCCGCGATGGCGAGGCGTTGCCGCATGCCAAGGGAGTAGGCCCGGACGGGACGGCGGTCGATGCCGCCGAGCCCCACGCGCTGCAGGACGTCCTCGATTCTGGCGCGACGGTCGCGCCACCTGCCCCCGGATCCCGCGGCGTCGAGCAGGCGCAGGTTGGCCCGTCCGGACAGGTGCGGCCAGGCGGCCGGGCCCTCGACGAGCGCGCCCACACGGGGAAGCACACTGGCCGAGTGGCGGGGCATCGCGCGCCCCAGCAGCTCCACCGACCCGGACGTCGGGTGCACCAGGCCGAGCAGCATCCGCACGAGCGTGGTCTTGCCCGAGCCGTTGGGTCCGAGCAGCCCGAAGCGGCTGCCGGCGGGGACGTGCAGGTCCACGGCGTTCACGGCGGTGACGTGGCCGAAGCGTTTGGTGAGGCCGGCGGTGCTGATCACGAGTCCGGTCGTCACGCCCTCCTCCGCTCCGCGATCTCCCGCACGGCCTGGTCCAGCAACTCCGGCACGACCGGCCCGATGAGGAGGGCTCCGCTGCGCCCGGCCGCCATGGCGGCGACCGACACCAGCGGCGTGGCCAGCCGGACCGCCTGCCCGGACGGGACAGAGACCACTGTGGCCCCTGCCGCCGTCGCGTCGCCGACCACGCGCGCGGCGAATTCCTGCGTCGCGGGCACCAGCGCGAACCTGGCCAGACCCGATCCGTAGATCCCTGAGCCGGGCAGCTGGGCGTCCGGCGTGCCCGACCGCGGTGCCCGGGCGAGGCCCGCGAGCCGCCGCGGCGCCGGTGGCGCGTCGAGCTGGCGGAAGGCTCCGCTGACATCGGCCGCCGACGTCGCCACCGATGCCGCTCCGGGCGGGACGGTCGGCATGAGCTCCGACGGGTCCGGCCCGCGGTCCACGACGTCGATCAGCTCGCTGGTCAGCAGCGGCGGACCGCCACGCGGCGCCACCTCGACACGCAGCGGCAACGCGGTGGCGGGATCGGCCCAGACGTCGACGGTGCCGATCGTGGTCGCCGGATCGGACGGGGTCAGCCGCAGACCGGCGGCCGTCCGTCCCGCAACTCGCCGGGGTGGCAGTGACGTGACCGGGCCCGCGTCAGGACCCAGCAACCGCCGCGCGATGGTGGGCGGGAGCAGGTCGGCGGCGCGGGGCAGCCGCAGCGGGGCCTGACCGACCACCCGAGTGACCTGGTCACCCCCGAAGTCCCAGAGGTACTGGGTCCCGTCGAGGTGGTAGGTGTCGCGCTCGCCGGCAGGGGTCAGCTCGGCGACACGCCAGCGGTCCGCGCCCGCGACGAAGGCGCGGATCCGGGTGGTGGAGGTGAACAGCGCGATCGCCGATCCGAGCTGCGGAATCTGCGGCAGGCCCAACCGTCCGATGCTCTCCGCGTAGCCGACGTGGGGTGGAACGGCGCCGAGGATCCGACGGCGCAGATCTGCGGGCTCGACCTCGACCGCACCGGCGGGCCACGGCACCGCGCCCGCTGCGACGAGGCCAGCGGCCCCGGCCGCGACGAGGAGCCACCGCCGGCTGAAGCGTTGGCCAGCCACGGCACCCACACTGCCACCGGCCCGGGTGGTCAGCACCTTCGCCGGTTCGGAGAAGCCCCTTTCGGTGGGGTTCCTCGGCCCGAATCGCTGATGATGAGGGGCAGTGGGTGGGCCCGTCGCGGGGATCTGGGAGGGCCCAGCTGCGGGAGGCGGCTCGGATCGCCGCATGGCCATCGGCGGCGACGTCCGGGGGGCCCTGGCGGCAATCCATGATCGCCGTCTCGGGCCCTGGGGCCGCTTTTCGCGCGGTTCCGTGGTCCCAATCGATGATCATGAGGTCGCGGGGCTTGGGGTGGGGCCGCGGGGCCGCGGGGGATCTGGGCGGCCCAGCGGTGCGAGGGGCGGGCCGGGGTCCCGCTTGATCGCTGCACGGCTGTCGGCGGCCACGTCCCGGGGGAGCCGTGGTTGCCCATGATCACCGTTTCGGGGTCGGTAACCGCTCAGGGCACGGCCGCGCGTCCCCGTTCGTTGATCATGGTTGCTGGTCGCCCGACGGCTGGTCCGCGTGCGGTTCGTGATCATCGCTTTGGGCCCGCCAACCGCTCAGGACACGGCTGCGGGTCCACATTCGTTGATCATGACGACTCGCCGCCCGTCGGCTGATCCGCGCGCAGTTCATGATCATCGTTTCGGGACCCGCGGCCGGGGTTGGCACGGTTCTGTGGTCCCAATCGATGATCATGGGCTCGCGGGGCTTGAGGTGGGGCGGCGGGGGATCTGGGCGGCCGGTGGTGCGAGGGGCGGGCCGGGGTCCCGCTTGATCGCTGCACGGCTGTCGGCGGCCACGTCCCGGGGCAGCCGTGGCTGCCTCATGATCACCGTTTCGGGCCTCGCTGCCGCTCTAGGCGCGGTTGTGCGTCCCGAACCGATGATCACAAGGGCAGCGGGTGGGCTGCTGCCAAGGGGATCTGGGCGGGCCAGCCGCGGGAGGCGGCTCGGACTGTCCTGATCGCTGCGCTGCCGCCGGCGTCCACGTCCTGGGGGAGCTGCGGCTGTTCCATGATCACTGTTTCGGGCCTGGTAACCGCTCAGGGCGCGGCTGCGCGTCCCCGTTCGTTGATCACGGTTGCTGGTTACCTGATGGCTGGTCCGCGCGCGGTCCATGATCATCGTTTCGGGACCCGTGGCCGCGGTGGGCGCGGTTCCGTGGTCCCAATCGATGATCATGACGTCGCAGGCGCTTGGGGTGGGGGCCGCGGGGGATCTGGGCGGGCCCAGCGGTGTGAGGGGCGGGTCGGGGTGCCGCCTGATCGCTGCATGACTGTCGGCGGCCATGTCCCCGGGGGAGCCGTGGTTGCCCCATGATCACCGCTTCGGGCCTGGCAACCGCTCAGGACACGGTTGCGCGCCCCCGTTCGTTGATCATGGTTGTTGGTCGCCCGATGGCTGACTCGCGGCTGTTCCATGATCACTGTTTTGGGCCTGGCAACCGCTCAGGACACGGTTGCGCGTCCCCGTTCGTTGATCATGGTCGGTGTCCACCTGTCGGCTGATTCGCGCGCGCTTCATGATCATCGTTTCGGGACCCGCAGCTGCGATTGACACGGTTGCGCGTCCACAAACGTTGATCAAGGGCGCAAACGGCCGCCTGAGAGGGAGTGGGACCTGCTCTGCGCCGGCTCAAGGCCGTCGGCGGCGAGGTCGACGGCCGAACTGCTCGCCCCGGGGAAGCGCTCAACACGAAGCCGGCCGGTCCTGCCGGCCCGGCGACCGGCCGATGCCGAGGCGGACGCGCAGGTGGTCGTTCGTACCCCCGCAGAGGCAGATGGAGCGCAGGGATCTCGGCGTCAGCCGCGGAGGTAGGCCTCGCCGCGCGGGGAGAGCCGGTAGCCGACCTGGAGGCTCTCGGTCAGGCCGAGCTCCTTGAGTTTGCGCACGTCACGCTTGAACGGGAGCGTCTCCCGGCCCAGCTGTGCGGCGAGGTCGGGGGCGCGGATGCCGGGGTTGCCGGCGATCAGGTCGAGCACCGTGGAGGTCCATGGGCCGATGCGCGACGCGCGGTCCAGACGGTCCAGCCGCTTGGTCAGCTCCGCGCGTTCCTCGGCGTTCAGACTCGCCCGGGACCGCAGCTCGACGCGCGGATCCGGACCGGCGACCCGCAGCCGGATGCGGAAGAGCTGCCCATCGCCCGGTTGTGCGGCGAGTAGCGCCGGGAGGTCGGCGAAACCGGCGGCGTGGGCGTCCTGCTCGGTGAGGGAGGTGGGTTCCACCGGTTCGACCGTGGTGAACTCCAGCACGCCGACGGGGGTGCGCTGTGTGCCGCCCGGGCGCACCCGGGGCCGGTCCCAGCGCCGGAACACCGCGGTGACGGTGCCCGCCGCGATTGCGTCCAGGGTGATGCGCCGGATCAGCACAGGGCGAATCCTCCCAGCAGCCCGTGCGCGGTGACCAGCGCGAACACCCGTCACCGCGCACGGGGCGGAGGTCAGAACTCCTCGCCGCCGAAGTCCTCAGCGCCGGCGAACTCCTCGCCGCCGGCGAAATCCTCCTCGCCGCCGGCCATGTCGTCCTCGTCGTCGTCGAAGAAGGCGTCGGCAATGGCGGTGCCGATGAACGCGCCTGCGACGCTGGCCAGGAGCGTGCCGGCGATCATGCTGCCCATGCCAGGCCCCTGACGGCCGCCGCCGAGCGTGCGCTCCATCGTGCCGGGGTTGTGCATCTCGGCACGGGTCGCCATCCGTGCCATCTCCCGCGGGTCGGTGGAGCGCGCCCGCTCCGCCTCGGGCACGTTGGTGCTCATCTCGGCGAGCACCCGTGAGCGCTGCTCTGGAGTGAGCTTGGCGAACGCCTCGGCGTGTGCCTGCTCGATGGTCTCGGGGGGTGCGGTCTTCAGCATGTACCTGTACCGCTCGACGGCGACCTCGTCAGGGTCGCGATCGTGGTCGTGGCCGTACTGCGGCCGGTGATGATCGTGCGCCCGGTGATGATCGTGCGTGGGGTGCGCGGTGTGCGCCGGCTGAGCGAAGCGTTCCCTCAGCTTGTCGAAGAGGCCCATCAGCGCGCGGCTCCCTGGCGTCGTTCTTCGCGAAGTTCGCGAAACGGATGATCCACGCCAACCCAACGATCACACCCGGCCGGGAGTTCCGCGGAACCTGCGCGGGTAGCCGACCGGTAACGGCGAGGTGGCGCGCCGGTGCCGCCACGCCCTGCACTCGTGTCCTGCTAATCCTTTTTCCACTAGTTTAACCATTCATTCCAATATGGTCGTTATGCGATGTTTCGGGTGATCGAAATTGCCTCTTCCGTGAACGCCATCACGCCAGTAGTCTCACGGCGGACATCATTTCGGGCACCGGACAGTGCGGACACCAAAGTGATCAACGACGATACTGAAACTTTCGACGAGGTCGGCTCTGATGCCGGCATCGGAGAAGTGCTTCTCGCCCTCGGAGGGCGACTCACCAGGTTGCAGACCGAGATTCTCGCCGGGCTCGACCAGTCCCTCACTATTCGGCAGTACCGAATTCTGTCCCGGGTCGGGAGCGGGCACACCTCGCTCACCGCCTTGTGCAAACTTGCGCACCGCAACCCGTCCACGATGTCCGAGAGCGTGGACAAGATGGTCACCCGCGGATTCCTCATTCGCGGCACGTCCGACACCAGCCGTCGCACGATGCGGCTCGCGCTCACCCCGCTGGGCGTGGAAGCCCGGGATGCGGCGCGGCGGGCTCTCGAGAAGTTCGCCGCCGAGCTCACCGCCGGGCTGCCCGCGGAGATGTGCTCCCCACTCCTTCCGGCGCTGCGCCGGATCTACTTCGACACCCAGGGTCACCTGGACAACCGCTGATCGCGCGGCCCACCCGAACGGCCTCCGCGACACACATTCAGCTTCGCGCCACAAGGAGGTGGTATCTCCATGTCCCACCACGCCGCGACCGCCCCCGGTTCCAGCTCGCTGCTCACCCGGCTGGACGAATCCGGATTTACCAATCGGCATCTGACGCTCTACCTGACGGTCCTGACCGGGCATTTCCTGTGCGGTTTCGTCATCAACGTAACCGGGGTCACCCTCCCCGGAATCATCGGCACGTTCCATCTCGCCAGTGAGCAGGCCGGCTTCTACTCGTCGGTCCTGTTCGCGGGAATGCTCGTGGGCGCGGCGCTCGCGGGTTCGGTCTCCGACAGGTTCGGACGCCGGGTTCCACTGGCCGCCAGTATCGCGATCTACGCCGTGTTCTGCCTCGCAGCGGTGTTCGCCTGGAGCTTTCCGTCGCTGCTGGTGTTCCGCGGGCTGCAGGGTGTCGGCCTCGGCGCGGAGATCGCGGTGGTGCTGCCCTACATCGCCGAGTTCGCGCCCTCCCGCCACCGCGGCCCGATGGTCACCATGGCCACCTCCGCCTGGCTCATCGGCACGCCGGTGGCCGCCGCGATCGGTGCGCTGGTGGTGCCCGCGTTCTCCTGGCGCGCCATGTTCGTGATCGGGACGCTGCCGGTCATCGTCAGCCTGTTCATGCTGGCCCGGCTCCCGGAGTCGGTGCGCTACCTGCTGCGCAGCGGACGGCCACAGGATGCGCTCCGGATCGTCGACCGGCTCTGCCCGGACTCGCGCGGCGCCACGGGTGACATCACCGCAACGCACAGTGGACCGCAGGAATCCGCCGGGTCGCTGCGCACCCTGGTCGGGCGCTCCTACCTCCGCTACACCATCGCGCTGTGGATCATGGAGGTGTGCGGTGGGGCGTTCCTCTACGGCCTCTCCGGCTGGCTGCCCTCCGTGCTGGAGGGCCAGGGCGTCGGCCTGCTCAAGAGCTTCGGCTACACCGCGATCATCACCGCTGTGGGTGTGGTGGGCAGCATCCTGGCAGGCCAGCTGATCAACCGGATCGGCCGCCGGGTCGTGCTCGGCGTGTCGTTCCTGGTCAGCGGGCTGCTCTGCTTCGTGTGGGGCACCGCGTCGGCAGCCGTCGCGGTGGTGGTGCTCGGCTCGCTCGCCACCTTCTTCGGCAGCGGGCTGGGTGGAGCCACGCTCTTCGCCTACGCCAGCGAGCTGTACCCGACGTCGAGCCGGGCCACCGGCATCGGCTGGGCCGCCGCGATGCAGAAGGTGGGCGGCCTCGTGATGCCGGTGCTGGTCGGTTTCGTGCTGGCCATGCAGACCTCGCGTTACGCGTTCTTCCTGCTCTTCGGCGTCATCTCGATCGTCGCCGGCATCATCGCCTTCGCCGCCACCTTCGAGACGAAGGGCAAGACGGTGGAGGAGGTGGCGCGGGAGGTCGCCGCTGGTCGGGGTGCCCCGGTCGTCGCCCCGGCGGCACTGGCGGATGCGGGGCCGGCAGGCTCCTGACGCCCCCGGGCAGGCTCTCCACCCCGCCGGAACGTGCGGTCGGCCACCGGCGGGGCGATGATGAGCGCTCAACTCGTGGAGAACACCTAGACTGGTGAGAACACCACGAACCGGGGAGGAACGCCGCGTGAACGCCGACGAGCGTCGCTTCGCGGTCCTGCGGGCGATCGTGGCGGACTATGTCGCCACGCATGAGCCTGTGGGCTCGAAGATGATCGTCGAGCGCCACAATCTGGGCGTCTCCAGCGCCACCGTACGCAACGACATGGCCGTCCTCGAGGAGGACGGACTGATCGCCCAGCCGCACACCAGCGCAGGGCGGGTACCCACCGACAAGGGCTACCGCCTGTTCGTCGATCGGCTGGCGCAGGTCAAACCCCTGTCGCTGGCCGAGCGGCGTGCGCTGCAGGCGTTCCTCGACGGCGCGATCGACCTCGACGACGTGCTGCGGCGCAGCGTGCGGCTGCTGGCGCAGCTCACTCGCCAGGTCGCCGTGGTGCAGTACCCCACGCTCACCCGCTCCACCGTGCGCCACTGCGAGATCGTGGCGCTCACCCCGGCGCGGCTGATGCTGGTGGTGATCACCGACAGCGGCCGGGTGGACCAGCGGGTGGTGGATCTCGGCGAGGTGCTCTCCGACGACCAGGTCGCGCAGCTGCGCAGCCTGATCAACGGGGCGCTTGCCGGCCGCAGGCTGGCGGCCGCGTCCGTCGCGGTGGCCGACCTGCCCGAGTCCGTCCCGCCCGAACTGCGTGACGTGATCGTCACTCTCTCCACCGTGCTCATCGAGACCCTCGTCGAGCACCCCGAGGAGCGGCTGCTGCTGGGCGGCACCGCCAACCTCACTCGCAACGCGGGCGACTTCCCGGGTTCGCTGCGGCAGGTCCTCGAAGCCCTCGAGGAACAGGTGGTGGTCCTCAAGCTGCTCGCCTCCGCGCAGGATCCCGGCACCGTCACGGTGCGCATCGGCGAGGAGAACGAGGCCGAGGAGATGCGCGACACATCCGTGCTGTCGATCGGATACGGCCCCGGCACCGTTCTGGGTGGCATGGGTGTTGTCGGCCCCACCCGGATGGACTATCCGGGCTCGATCGCGGCGGTCCGTGCGGTGGCGCGGTACGTGGGTGAGATCCTGGCAGGGCGCTGACAGGGCATTATCGATCCGGCACGAGTTGTGAACGGTTGAGCGAGAAGGACCATGGGGAACGCCAGGGTGGCACGGGACTACTACGGGATCCTGGGCGTCGACAGCGACGCCGGGCCCGACGAGATCAAGCGGGCGTACCGCAGGCTCGCGCGCGAGCTGCATCCCGACGTCAACCCCGACGCGGCGGCACAGGAGCGGTTCCGCGAGGTGAGTGCGGCCTACGAGGTGCTGTCCGACCCGGAGAAGCGCCGCATCGTCGACCTGGGCGGCGACCCCCTGGGTAACGGCGCAGGCGCCCGCGGTGGCGGCGGCGACCCGTTCAGCGCCTTCGGCTTCGGCGACATCATGGACGCGTTCTTCGGCGGCCAGGGCGGTGGCCGTGGACGTGGCCCGCGCAGCCGTGTGCAGCCGGGGGCCGACGCTCTGATCCGGATGCACCTCACGCTCGAGGAATGCGCCACCGGTGTCACGCGTGACCTCACCGTCGACACCGCCGTGCTCTGTTCGGTGTGCACGGGCTCGGGCTGCGCGCCCGGCAGCGCGCCCACGATGTGCGACATCTGCAACGGCCGCGGCGAGGTGCAGAGCGTTCAGCGCTCGTTCCTCGGCCAGGTCGTCACGTCCCGGCCGTGCCCCAACTGCCGCGGGTTCGGCGAGGTCATCCCCGAGCCGTGCCGGCAGTGCGGCGGCGACGGGCGGGTGCGCTCGCGGCGTTCGGTCGGCGTGCGGATCCCGGCCGGTGTGGCCGACGGCATGCGGGTGCGGCTGGCCGGACAGGGCGAGGTCGGGCCCGGTGGCGGTCCGGCGGGCGACCTGTACGTGGAGGTCGAGGAGGAGCCGCACGAGCTCTTCACGCGCGACGGCGCCGACCTGCACTGCACCGTGGAGCTGCCGATGACCGCGGCCGCCCTCGGCACCACACTGCCGCTGCCCACCCTCGACGGGATGGAGGAGCTGCACGTCGAGCCGGGCACGCAGGCGGGCACGGTGCGCACGCTGCGGGGCAAGGGGATGCCGCGGCTGCGCTCCAGCGGACGGGTGGACGGCCACGGCGACCTGATGGTGCACGTCGACGTCGCGGTGCCGACCAGCCTCACCAAGGAGCAGACCGAGCTGCTGCGCCAGCTCGCCGCGCTGCGCGGGGAGGAACAGCCCGACCTGGCCGCGGGCAACCGCAACGGCCACGGCATCTTCTCCCGGCTGCGCGACTCGTTCCGCTGACCTGCCTGACCGGTGAATGCCCGGTTCCACTGAGGTGGACACACTCGTCGACGCCGGTGGTCTGCCCACCTGGTACGCCGTGCGCGGTTCGGGCGAGCCCCTCGTGTACCTGCAGTGGGGCTCGGCGACTCGCGCGAGCTCGGGCCGGCCGTGCAGGCCTACGCCGCGCACTTCCGGGTCTTCGCGCCCGACCGCCGCGGGTACGGGCGCACCCCGGACGTGCCGGGGCCGTTCACGTACGAGGTGACGGCCGCTGACACGGTCGCGTTCCTGGAGCCCGTGGTCGGCGGGTCGGCGCATCTCGTGGGCTACAGCGACGGGGCCACGCCGGCCCTGCACGTCGCGCTGCGCCGCCCCGACCTCGTCCGGTCACTGGTCCTGATGAGCGGCCAGTTCCACCACACCGGACTGCTGCCCGGGATGTTCGGGAGTTCGGAGGCGGCCGCGGCCGACTGGCGGGCTTGGTGCCGAACGCGGAGCTCGCCGTCGTGCCAGGCACATCGCACGTCCATGTCGCGGAGAAGCCCGAGCTCGTCACGAGGCTCGTGCTGGGCTTCCTCACGGAAGATCCGGTGACCACGATCGCGCCGGTCCGCCGGGCCGCGCATTCCTGAACCCGCTGCCGCCCGCCCCGGTCCCGGGCGCGGGAGGATCGTCTCGTGAGTACCGCACCACTGTTCCTCGTCGACGCGCTGCCGTCCGGCGACCGCGCTGTCCTCGACGGGCCCGAGGGGCGTCACGCGGCCACGGTCAAGCGGCTGCGTCCGGGCGAGGCCGTGCAGCTCGCCGACGGCCACGGCGGGCTCGCCCATGCCGTCGTCGACGCGGCAGGCCGCGACACCGTCGACCTGACCATCACCTCGCGGGTCGTGCTGGACCCCCCTGCGCCTCGCGTGCTGCTCGCCCAGGCCCTCGTCAAGGGTGACCGCGGCGAGCTGGCCGTCGAGATGGCCACCGAGGCCGGGATCGACGGGATCCTGCCGTGGCGAGCGGCGCGGTGCATCGTGCGCTGGGACGACGGGCCGCGCGGGGAGAAGGCGCTGGGCCGTTGGCGCAGCACGGTCCGCGAGGCGGCCAAGCAGTCCCGGCGCCCGTGGTTGCCGCACGTCGAGGAGCCCGTGACGACCGGGGATCTGGCGCGGCGGGTGGGTGCCGCGGCCGGTGCGCTGGTGCTGCACGAGGGCGCGGGCGACCGGCTCGCGGACATCGCCGACGAGATTCCACGCACCGGCGACCTCCTGCTCATGGTCGGCCCGGAGGGTGGGATCACCGACGAGGAGCTCGAGACGCTCGTGGCTGCGGGTGCCCGGTCCGTGCGGCTGGGTCAGGAGGTGTTGCGGGCCTCGACCGCGGCCGCCGTCGCGCTCGGTGCGCTCGGTGTGCTGACCGATCGTTGGAGCTGATCAGTCGGGCGCCGGTCCCCGGATGGGCGGCACACCCGTTCGTCAGGTCAGTACCGATCCGCCGTTTGCCCGGCGGACTACCGGCGCTCTCATCAGCTTTGACGACCCCGGGTGCCCCCGTCCGGGTCCAGATACGTCGGACCTGCGGGTTCATCCGGGTGAGGACGGCTTTCGCGGTTCGTTCCTCGCGGTACCTTCTGTCGGAATCCGGTCGTGCAGGCGGCCGGCCCGCACCGTGAGCGTGCTCGCCCACGGGGCCGCCGGTGGAGTCCCCCTCAGCCGGCGGAGTCACGTCGCGGTGGGTGTCCCCCCACGTCCACCGCGACGTGACGAATGGGTTTTCCGTGTCATGATCCCGTCCGTGAGTCGCCCAGAGGCCCCACTCCGGTTCGAATACGGCATCCACCCTGCCCAGTTCGGCGAGCTGACCCTTCCGTCAGGCGATGTCCGAGCGGTGGCCGTCGTGGTGCACGGTGGTTTCTGGCGGCAGACCTACGGGCTCGAGCTGGGTCGCCCGCTGGCCGCCGACCTCGCGGACGCCGGGCTCGCCGCATGGAACATCGAGTACCGGCGGGTGCCGGTGCCGACCGACAGCACCGGCTCCGCCGACGACAACAGCGGCGGCTGGCCCCGTACGTTCGATGACGTCGCGGCGGCAGTGGATGCGCTGGCCGGTCCGGTGCAGGACGCGGTCGGTGGCCGGTTGCCGCTGGACCGTGTCGTCGCCGTCGGGCACTCCGCCGGCGGGCACCTCGCCACATGGCTCGCCGCCCGTCCGGGACTTCCCGCGGGTGCGGCCGGCGCGGCTCCTCTCGTCGCATTGCGCGGCGTCGTCAGCCAGGCCGGTGTGCTGGACCTCGTCGACGCCGCCGAACGCCGGGTGGGCAGCGGTGCGGTGCAGGCGCTGCTCGGCGGTGACCCGTCCGACGTCCCGGACCGGTACGCGCTCGCCTCGCCCATCGCCCGTCTCCCGATCGGCGTGCCGGTGGTGTGCGTGCACGGCACCGCGGACGTGAACGTGCCGATCCGGCAGAGCGAGCGGTTCGTGGCTGCGGCCGGAGCCGAGGCCGAGCTCGTCACGTTGCCGGGGGTGGACCACATGGCGCTGATCGACCCGTCGAGCGCCGCGTGGCGCGCCTGCCGCGACGCCCTGGAGAGCCTCCTCAAGGACTAGTACTTCGCGCACTGGGCGGATATGCAGTCATGCGCAAGGATCATTGGGGATCGCGATTACGCCCACGACCACATGCCGATCTCGGAGGAACCGCCATGCCGGTGCTGCAGAACCTGCTCGACGCGCTACGCACGCGCACCGTCGAGGTCATCGACCTCACCGCGCCGTTGCACAGCGGAACCCCGGTTCTCCAGCTGCCTCCGCAGTTCGCCAACGCCTCGCCGTTCGGGGTCACCGAGATAAGCCGTTACGACGACCGTGGCCCCGCTTGGTACTGGAACGACATCCAGACCTCGGAGCACACGGGCACGCATTTCGATGCGCCGGTGCACTGGGTGACCGCGAAGGACGGCGAGGACATCGCGCAGGTGCCGGCCGCTCGCCTGGTAGCGCCCGCCGCCGTGCTGGACTTCTCGGCGGAGTGCGAGAAGAACCCGGACTTCCTGCTCGAGATCGACCACGTCCGTGCGTGGGAGTCCGAGCACGGGCCGCTCCCGGAGGGCGGCTGGCTGCTCTACCGGACGGGTTGGGACGCCCGCAGCGATGATGCCGACGCGTTCCTGAACGCCGACGAGACGGGGTCGCACACGCCCGGTATCTCCGTCGAGTGCGCGAAATGGCTCGCCGAGGAGGCTCCGGTGATGGGGCTCGGCGTGGAGACCGTGGGCACCGACGCGGGTGCGGCGCACTCGTTCGACCCGCCGTTCCCGTGCCACTCCTACATGCTGGGCGCGGGCAAGTACGGGCTGACCCAGCTGCAGAACCTTGCGCAGCTGCCCCCCACCGGCGCGGTGGTGATCGCGGGTCCGCTGCCGATCGTCGGCGGGTCGGGGAGCCCGGCCCGGGTGCTGGCGCTGGTGGAGCCGTGATGGCGGACGGCGAGGGCGCCCGGCTGAACCGGCCGTATGGGCCCTGCGATCGGGAGGTGACCACATGATCGTCGCCGAGCTGGTGGGCCGTGCGCTCACCGAACTGGGAGTCGGGCACGCCTTCGGGGTGGTCGGGAGCGGGAACTTCCACGTCACCAACGCGCTGCGCGCAGGCGGCCTCCCGTTCGTGGCGGCGCGGCACGAGGGCGGCGCGGCGACGATGGCCGACGCCTATGCCCGCACGAGCGGGCGCGTCGGCGTGCTCTCCGTGCACCAGGGCTGCGGGCTCACCAACGCGATGACCGGGATCGCCGAAGCCGCGAAGAGCCGTACGCCGATGCTGGTGCTGGCCGCCGACACCGGCGGCGCCGCTGTGCGGTCGAACTTCCGGATCGACCAGGACTCGCTCGTCGAAGCGGTCGGTGCGGTCGCCGAGCGCGTCCACTCGCCGGAGTCGGCAGCCGACGACGTCGTCCGGGCCTTCCGGACGGCCGTCGAGCAGCGGCGCACGGTGGTGCTCAACCTGCCGCTCGACGTGCAGGCTGCCGCAGCTCCGCAGCCGATGCAGGTGCCCGCGCTGCCCGCACTGGCGCCGGTGCGGCCGTCCGCTGCGTCGGTGGCGGAGCTCGTCACGCTGCTGACGGCGGCGCAGCGCCCGGTGTTCGTGGCCGGTCGGGGCGCGCGCGAGGCGCGGGAGCAGCTTCGCGCGCTGGCCGAGGCGTGCGGCGCACTGCTGGCCACGTCGGCCGTGGCGAACGGGCTGTTCCACGACGACCCCTGGTCGCTGGGGATCTCCGGCGGGTTCGCCTCGCCGCTGGCCGCGGAGCTGATCACGCAGGCCGATCTGGTGGTGGGCTGGGGCTGCACGCTGAACATGTGGACCATGCGCCACGGCGCGCTGATCGGGCCGGGCGCCCGGGTCGTGCAGGTGGACCTCGACGCCGACGCGATCGGCGCGAACCGGCCGGTGGACCTTGGCGTGCTGGGTGACGTGGGCGCGACGGCAGCCGACGTGCTGGCGGTCTACCAGGAGCACCGCACGGGCTACCGCACCGGCGAGATCCGGGCGTCGATCGCCGAGCGCGGTCGCTGGAACACCGTCGCCTACGACGACCTCACCGGCCCCGACGGCATCGACCCCCGCACCCTGTCGATCGCGCTCGACGATCTGCTGCCCGACGATCGGACGGTGGCCGTCGACTCCGGGAACTTCATGGGCTACCCGAGCGCCTACCTGCGCGTTCCCGACGAGCACGGGTTCTGCTTCACGCAGGCGTTCCAGTCGATCGGGCTCGGCCTCGCCACGGCGGTCGGGGCAGCGCTCGCCCGCCCGGACCGGCTCGCCGTCGCCGCGCTGGGCGACGGCGGAGCGCTGATGGCCGCCGCGGAGCTGGAGACCGTGGCGCGGCTCGGGCTCCCGATGGTCGTCGTGATCTACGACGACCGCGGCTACGGCGCCGAGGTGCACCATTTCACCGGCGCCGACCACACCACCGTCACGTTCCCCGACACCGACATCGCCGCGATCGGGCGGGGGTTCGGCTTCGACGCCGTGACGGTGCGTACTCCGGACGATCTGAAGCCGGTGGCGGAGTGGGTGGACGGTCCGCGCACCGCCCCGATGCTGGTCGACGCGAAGATCGCCTCGGACGGTGGCTCGTGGTGGCTCGCGGAGGCGTTCCGCGGCCACTAGCGGCTTTCCCGCTACCGGGCGCGGCGGCGGCTGCGCAGCACGATGCCGGTGCCCAGGGCCACCACGAGCGCAGCACCGCCCGCGATCGTGGCCCAACCGGCAGGCGAGATCACCGTGGTGCTCGTGGCCTCGCCCCGGGTGGAGCCCGGGGCGGCGGCCACCGGCCCGGCGGCGGGCCTGCCGGGCTCGCCGAACAACCCGATCCGTTGCGCCTCGGGCGAGGAGAACGCGTACGCCGGGCCGGGCTCGGGGTCGCCGGTGACGGTGAGGTCGAGCTGGATCGGCACCGGGGCGGCGGTGCCGTTGTCGGTGTGGGGCGCGCCCACCTGAACGGAGATCGAGTACCAGCCGGCCACGCTCTGCGTGCGGGTCGCCACCACGTCGGCGTTCCGGTTGCCGTAGCGCACCGGCACGGTGGTGAGCGCGGGTTTGTTGCTCGGCAGCTGCCGGGCGTCGCCGTTGTACGACGAGAACTCCTCGCCGATCTCTTCGCGCGTCGGCGTGTACACCCGTGTGGAGACGGGAGAGAGGTTCTCGGTCCCTCGGCCCGGCGTCTCGCCGAGCCGCACGCGGTAGGTGAGTCCCTGCCCCCAGTCCAGCCGCACCCGGTAGAACACGAACTCACCGCGCTGCAGAACGTCTGCGTAGCTGCCGGAGCCGTCCAGCGTGCCGGCGACGTTGAAGGAGCCACCGCCCACCACGGGCCGGGGTGCACCCGTCGGCTCGACGAACGCGCCCAGAGGCAGTACCGCAACGGGCCCCGGGTCGGTCACCGCGGGCTCGACGCCGACGAGCAGCTCGACAGGGAGCCGCTCCGGCACGCCCGCCGACACCCGGTCCCACTCCAGCGCGAACCAGTAGCGGCCACCGCCCTTGCACGCGTCGCCGGTCGGGCTGCTGCCGGTGGCGTCCTTGGTGGCGCCGTCCCATGTGGTGGCGACGGTTAGCGCGGCTCCGTCCGATGACCTGCTCGTCTGCTCGGACACGAACTCGTGGCAGTCCTCGCCGCCGTCGCCGTAGGTGCGCAGCTGGAGGGTGTTGAAGTCGCTGACCACATCGATCCCGCGCAGGCGCGGGAAGGAGACCGTCGCGCTGAAGTAGGCCGTGGCGCCTGCGGGCACGTCGACCGCGTAGTAGCGCTGCTCGTGCTGACCGATCGTGTCGAGGTGCTGTCCCGGGCCGGCCGGCGGCGCCGCGTCGAAAGTCGGAGTGCCCGTGATGGGCGTGCCCGCAGGCTGGTAGTTGCGCAGCGCCGTGGCGGTGACGCGGGGGAGCACGCGTTGCAGTGCGCCGGCGTCGGGCGCGTCGGTGTAGGTGCCGCCGGTGGCCTGGGCGACGCAGGCGAGCTGGGCGCGGGCGACGGCGTCGACGCCGAAGCCGACGGCGTGGACGACGAGGTCGACGCCCTGCCCGGAGAGCGTGCGCACCACATCGCAGGGCTCGGGTGGGGCACAGGTGTCCTCGCCGTCGGAGACGAGCACGACCGAGCGGGGGCCCTCGGGCGGCAGCTGCTCGGCGGCCACCTGGAGGGAGCGCCCGATCGGGGTGTAGCCGCGGGGAACGACACCGTCGACGGCCGTGGCGAGTGCGGCCTTGTCGATCGCGCCCGGCGGGCGCAGCACCGTGACGTCCTGGCAACCCTGAACGCGTTCGGCGTCGGAGTTGCCGGTGCCGGTGCCGTAGACGGCGAGGCCGACAGGAGCGCCGTCGGGTGCGGCGGCGACCAGCGCGTGCACCGCTTTCTTGGCCGCGTCCATCTTGGTGCCGCCCGCAGGGTCCGCGCCCGTCATCGAGCCGGACGCGTCGAGCACCAGCATCGTCGGCGCGAGCTCGGCAGGCTCCTGCGCGCCCTGGGCGCCGGCGACGGGCCCGGCCAGCGTGAGGAGCACCCCCACGCCGAGCGCCACGAGGCCGATCCGGACCAGGTTCGACTCCGCGATGATCACGGGGCGTAGCTTTGCATGGCCGGGTTCGGCCGATTTGTCAGCCTCCTGCGCCACGCGCGAAGCGCAGCGTGACGATGCGGAACGGGCGCAGGGCCAGCCGGGTGCCGTCGGCGGACAGGGCCACCGGCTGATCCAGCGGGGTCTCCAGCAGGTCGGTCTCGACTACACCGGAGTGCGCGAAGTCCGCCCTGATCGAGGCCGTGGCTCGGCCGCCGTGCGCCTCGTAGAGCCGCACGACCACGTCGCCGCTTCCGTCCTCGGCGAGCTTCACGGCCTCGACGACAACGGCGGGATGATCGACCGTCACCAGCGGGTCGATCCCGGCCCGGCCACGTACCGTCCGCAGCGGCAGGTTGCGCCGATAACCCTCGGCCACGGCGTCGGCGATCGTGGCGCCCACGCGTAAGGAGACCGCGAGCCGGTGCTCCCCCTGGTCGGCGGTGGGGTCGGGGAAGAGCGGCGCGCGCAGCAGAGAGAGCCGCACGGTTGTGGTGGTGCCCCCGTCGGAGCGGGTGCTGCGGTTCACGTCGTGGCCGTATGTCGAGTCATTGGCCACCGCCACGCCGTAGTCCGGCTCGCCGACGTGCACCCACCGGTGGGCCACCGTCTCGAACCGCGCCGCATCCCACGAGGTGTTCGTGTGGATCGGACGGTGCAGGTGCCCGAACTGGATCTCCGAGGTCGCGCGGTCGGCGTGCACGTCGAGCGGGAACGCGAGCTTCAGCAGCTTCTGCCGCTCGTGCCAGTCGACGTCGATGACGACGTCGATCGCCGGCGAGCCGGCGGTCAGGCTCACGACCTGCGTGATCGTGGACGCCCCCGGCTTGCGGACGATCCGCACGGACACCCGCTCCGGTCCGCGCTCGAGCACCGTCAGCTCGTCGACGTCGACGAGATCGCGGCCGTGGCGCCGGTAGGTCTCGTCGATGTCCCAGGCGTCCCACTTCGCGGGGGTGTCGCGGTGCAGCTGGAGAAGGCTCGCGGTGGTGCCCGGTGCCACGACCTCGCGGTCGGCGGCGAGGTCGCGGACCGAGGTGAACAGCCCGCGCTCGTCGATGACGACCCGGACCGCGTCGTTGGCGAGCACGAGGCCCTCACCGCTCTCCTCGATCGTCGCCCGCCCGCCGGGACGCGACGGCGTCGCGCCGCCCAGGGCAGGCACACCGTCGCGGACGTACGGGCCGGCGTTCGCGGTGATCTCCTCGTCGCCCTGTCCCACGAGTGCCGCGAGCGATCGCGCGATGACCTCCTCGAGCTCCGCGCTGACGCGGGCATGGTTCCGCTCTGCCTCCTGGTGCACCCACGCGATCGACGTGCCCGGCAGGATGTCGTGGAACTGCTGCAGCAGCACGGTGTGCCAGCACCGCTCCAGCACGTCCGCGGGATACGCCGCGCCGGTGCGCACGGCGGCCGTGGCGGCCCACAGCTCGGCCTCGCGCAGCAGGTGCTCGTTGCGCCGGTTGCCCCGCTTGGTCCGTGCCTGCGATGTGTAGGTGCCGCGGTGGAACTCCAGGTAGAGCTCGCCCGACCACACCGGCGGCAGGGGGTACTCGGCCTCGGCCGTGGCGAAGAACTCCGCGGGCGAGGTCATCCGCACGGCCGGTGAGCCCTCCAGCGATCGGGTGCGCGCCGCGGCGGCGAGCATCTCCCGGGTCGGCCCGCCACCGCCGTCGCCCCAGCCGAAGGGCACCAGCGACGTGTTGGCCCTGCCCTTCTCGGCGTACTGACGCTGCGCCCGTGCCAGCTCCTGCGCCGAGAGCTGCGAGTTGTACGTGTCGACCGGCGGGAAGTGGGTGAAGATCCGGGTGCCGTCGATGCCCTCCCAGCGGAACGTGTGGTGCGGCATCACGTTCGTCTCGTTCCAGGAGATCTTCTGGGTGAGGAACCAGCGCGCCCCCGCCGCCGCGATGATCTGCGGCAGCGCGGCCGAGTAGCCGAACGAGTCCGGCAGCCACACCTCCTGCGGGTCCACGCCCAGCTCCTCGCGGAAGAAGCGCTTGCCCGCCACGAACTGGCGCGCCAGCGCCTCGCCGCCGGGCATGTTGGTGTCCGACTCCACCCACATCCCACCGACCGGCACGAACCGGCCCTCCGCCACGCGCGCCTTCACCCGCTCGAACAGTTCGGGGTGGTGCTCCTTGAGCCAGGCGTACTGCTGGGCGGAGGACGCGGCGAACACGAACTCGTCGTCGGTGTCCATCAGGGACAGGACGTTGGCGAATGTTCGGGCGATCTTGCGGACCGTCTCGCGCACCGGCCACAGCCACGCCGAGTCGATGTGCGCGTGGCCGACGGCGTGCACCCGGTGGGCGCTGGGGTAGGCAGGGCTCGCCAGCACACCGGCCAGCTCGGCCCGGCCCAGCTCAGCCGTGCCGGAGACGTCGTCCGGGTCGACGGCGTCGACGGCCCGTTCGAGCGCGCGCAGCACCTCGGCACGCCTCGGCAGGTCGGCGGGCAGCTCACCGACCAGCCCCGAGAGCGTCCAGACGTCCTGGGTCAGCTCCCAGACGGGGAGGTCGACCAGCGCGACGTCCACGCCGCCGAGGCGGTAGATCGGGTCCGAGCCCGCGGTGAGGAGGTCACCGAGCGGGCTCGGGGAGTACGTCCAGCCGCTCCCGACGTCGGGGTTCGAGGCGCCCTCGACGTAGAGGTCGACGGCGGATCCAGCGCCGTCGGGGAGAGGCACGTGCATGTTCATCGGCTCGACCGCGGCCACCACCACGCCGCCGGGCGTGTAGGCGAGCCCTTCGGCCTGGAAACCGGGGACGGCCGAGGAGAAGCCTAGGTCGACGACGAGCTCGGGCCGCGTGGCGGGATCGGTCCAGGCCGCCGGGACGGACCCGGTGACGTGGAACCAGACCGTGCCCCACGGCCTTCCCCACGCCGTGCCTGGGGTGATCGGTGTGTACTCCTGCCGTACGGCTTCAGCGAACGGAACGGGCTCACCAGGCGCCGTCCAGGCCGTCAGCTGGGCCGGGACGCGGTCCCGGTAGACAGCGGGGAGGAGTCGCTCGCGGAAGAACCGCGCGATCCGCGGGAGGACGAGAGCCGAGTCATCGTGCACGGTCCCATCCTGACTCCCGTCGGCAGCTGCGCAGAAGCCTCGGACGGCGTGGGCTCAGCGCGGCAGATCGGGAAGCGCCTCGCCGTACAGCCACTCGGAGAAGAACGCGGACAGATCGGCGCCTGCGTGCACGCCGGCGAGCGCGGTGAACTGTTCGGTGGTCACCGAGCCGTGCCGGTGCTGCGTGGTCCAGGTGCGCAGCAGGGCGAAGAAGCGCTGGTCGCCGATCCGCAGGCGCAGCGCGTGCAGGGCCAGCGCGCCGCGCTTGTACACGCGCTGGTCGAACAGCCGCTCGACGCCGGGGTCGGCGAGCACCAGGTCGGCGGGCAGGCCCGCCACCACCGCGTGCCACTCACGGGCGTGCGCCTGAGCCGCAGGCCCGCCCGACGCCTCCGACCACAGCCACTCCGCGTACGTCGCGAAACCCTCGTTGAGCCAGATGTGGCGCCAGTCGGCGATCGTCAGGCTGTTGCCGAACCACTGGTGAGCGAGTTCGTGCACCACCAGCCGCTCGTGGGTCCGCCTCCCGTCGATGTGGTTGGCGCCGAAGATCGACATGCCCTGGGCCTCGATCGGGTCGTCCAGGTCGTCGTCGGTCACCACCACCACGTAGTAGCCGAACGGGTACGGCCCGAAGAACGCCTCGCAGGTCGTCATGATCTGCCCGTGGCGCCCCAGGTCGCGGGCGGCGTTCTTGCGCAGGCGTGCCGGCACCCCGGCCGTCTGGGGGACACCGCCGCGGGCCAGCTCCAGCTGGTCGTAGCGGCCGATCTGCACGCTGACCAGGTAGGTCGCCGTCGGCTCCGGCCGTTCGAAGATCCACGTACGGCTGCCGGCGGAGCGCCGCCGACCGGTCGGTACGCCGGTCGCCAGCACCGTGTAGGGCGCTTCGGTGGTCACAGCGATCCGGTACGCGGCCTTGTCCGCGGGGTGGTCGTTGCACGGGAACCAGGAAGGCGCGCCGATGGGCTGGGCGGCGACGAGCGCCCCGTCGGTCAGCTCGTCCCAGCCGATGTCGCCCCACGGGCTGTCGATGGGCCGCGGGTTGCCGCCGTAGCGCACCTCGACGACGAACGAGGCGCCGGACGCCACCGGCCGGGCCGGTGTGACGTGGAGCTTCCCGCCGTGGTGGCTGAACCGTGCAGGCCTCCCGTCGACGCTGACGCGGGGGACCGTGAACGCACCGAGGTCGAGGCTGAACCGGCCGAGCGGCTGCCCGGCCACGGCCGTGAGCGTGGCGCGCCCGGAGAGCCGGTTGGAGCGGACCTTGTAGGCGAGGTCGAGGTCGTAGTGCTCGACCCGGTAGCCCCCGTTGCCGTGCTCGGGGAAATAGGGGTCGGCCGAGCGGCGGGCACCGGCCGGTGGCCCGGCCTTGGGGTCCATCCCTACCGTCCTCCGCGCGCGGGCCACGACGTGATCGGGTTGCCCAGCCAGCGGGTGTCGGCGGGCACCGCGTCGCCGCGGGTGATCAGCGATCCCGGGCCCACTGTGGTGCGCGCGCCGATCCCGGCGCCCGGCAGGACGATCCCGTGCGGCCCGAGCGTCGCGCCCTCGTCGAGCCGCACCCCGTCCATGCTCATGATCCGGTCGTGGAAGAGATGGGTCTGCACGACGCAGCCGCGGTTGACGGTGGCCCCGTCCCCGAGCCGGACGAGGTCGGACTCGGGCAGCCAGTAGGTCTCCAGCCACACACCGCGGCCGACCTTCGCGCCCATGCTGCGCAGCCAGGCGGTGAGCACCGGGGTGCCGCTCGCCGGGCCGACGAGCCAGGGCACCGCGAGCACCTCGACGAAGGTGTCGGCCAGCTCGTTGCGCCACACGAAGGAGCTCCACAGCGGGTGCTCCACCGCGCGGAACCGGCCGATCAGCAGCCACTTCACGGCGGTCGCCGTGGCGGCGGCGACGAGCCCGGCGGCGAGCAGGAACGGGCCGGCCAGCACAGCGGCGAGCAGCAGCCCGCCGGCGACGTCCACGGCCAGCAACGCGGCGAGCACGCCCGTGGCAAGAGCCACGGAGCACATCACCGGGACGGCCCGGCAGAGTTCGACGAGCCCGCGCGCCACCTTCAGCCTGCGCGGAGGATGGAACGTCCGGCTCGTGTCACCCTGCTCGACCGCCCGGCGCAGCGGCATCGGCGGCAGCCCGAGCCATGACGAGCCCTTCTTCGCCTTCCGCGGTGTCGAGGAGAGCACCCCGATCAGGCCACGGTTGGGCACCGAGCGGCCCGGGCCGGTCATGCCGGAGTTCCCGAGGAACGCGTGCTTGCCGATCCGTGCGGGCCCGACGTGCATCCAGCCGCCGTCCAGTTCGTACGTCGCCACCATCGTGTCGTCGGCGAGGAACGCCCCGTCGGCGACGGTCGTCATCCGGGGCAGCGCCAGCACGGTGGACGCCTCCACGTCCTTGCCGACACGAGCCCCGAGCAGCCGCAGCCAGACCGGCGTGAACAGGCTCGCGTACAGGGGGAACAGCGCGATGCGGGCCATCGCCATCAGGCGTTCGGTGGTCCAGACCTGCCAGCCCGCCCGGCTGTGGACGGGGTGGCGACCCGCCACCATCCCCGCGCCGAGCAAGCGCACACCGACGAGCACCAGTACGGCGTACCCGACGGCGTAGGCGAGCGCAGCCGGCGGGACGGCCAGCAGCGCGGCGCGCGCCACGGCGGCGGGCGTGGAGGCTCCGGACACCGCGAAGCCGACGATCACGAGCGTGGGCAGCGCGGCGAGCGCCGGGAACAGCCCGAGCACGGCCGACGTGACGCCGTAGGCCACCACCCAGAACCGGGAGCGGGGCGGCCGGTCCGCGGGCCGGCTCAGGTCGCTCCTGCCGGTGCGGTGGGCAGGCGAGCCCGACCAGCGCTGACCCGCGGGCACCGCGCCCTGCACCGTCGACCCCGGGGTGACCTCGGCGCCCCGGCCGACGCGAGCGCCGGGGAACAGGGTGCTGCGCGCGCCGACCCGTGCCCCAGCACCGATCCGGATCTTGCCGACGTGCACGACGTCGCCGTCGACCCAATGGCCGGACAGGTCGACCTCGGGCTCCACCGCGGCGCCCCGGCCGAGCTTGAGCATCCCCGTCACCGGGGGTGCGGAGTGCAGGTCGACGTCCTTGCCGATCTTCACCCCGAGCAAGCGTGCGTATTGCGTCGTCCACGACGCCGCGGTGACGCCGGTGGCCCCGGAGAGCTCGGCGAGCCGGGTGGCGGCCCACAGCCGGACATGCACCGAGCCGCCACGGGGATAGCTGCCCGAGTGCACCCCGCGTAGCAGGAGCCGGGCCCCGCCTGCGGCGATCCCGATCCGGCCCGGCGGGCTGAACAGCACCAGCCACCCCAGCACGAGCCACCACCACGGCACCGCGGGCGCCCACGGCAGCACCCCGGAGAGCGCGGCCAGCGTCAACAGCGCGGCCGCTGTCGTGGTGAAGCGGAGCCCGACGAGCGCCAGCATGGGCACCAGGAGCAGCGCCTGCACCATCCCGGTGGGCCGCGGAGTGGGCCTGACCTCGCGACGGGCGGTGGGCGCGGTGCTCTGCGCGTCGAGCCAGCCTGCGAGCTCGTGAAGCGTCGGGCGCAGGTAGAGGTCGTTGACCGACACCTGCGGATGCCGGACGCGGATCAGTGCAACCAGCTGGGCTGCGGTCAGGCTGCCACCGCCGTGGGTGAAGAAGTCGGCGCTCGGATCGGTGACGGGGGCACCGAGGATCTCGGCCCAGCCCTGCGCGAGCCAACCCTCCGTCGAGGTCAGAACGCCCGCCGCGACCAGGTCCTCGCCGGACCCCGATGGCAGCGGCCAGGGCAGTGCCTCGCGGTCGATCTTCCCGGACGTGCGGGTGGGCAGCTCGTCCACCACCGCGAGCAGCGGGACGAGCGAGGCGGGCAGGCGGTCGCGAAGCCGGTGCGCGGCGCTGTCGGTGTCGAACTCACCGGTCTCCGGGGCGACGTAGCCGACCAGGACCTGGTTGCCCGCCCGCGTCCGGCGCACCGCGGCCGCGGCAGCGCGCACACCGGGGAGCGCCTGCAGCGCGGCATCCACCTCGCCGAGCTCGATCCGCCTGCCGCCCAGCTTGACCTGCTCGTCGGCCCGGCCGATGAACAGCAGGCCGGCCTCCTCCGCGCGGACGACGTCGCCGCTGCGATAGGCGCGGGGCCAGTCGAGCGACGGCAGCGGAGCGAACTTCTGGGCGTCCTTCGCCCCGTCGAGGTAGCGGGCGAGCCCGACGCCGCCGATCACCAGCTCACCCGTCCCGCCCATCGGGACCGGCTCACCCTCGGCGTCGACGACCGCGAGCTGCCAGCCCTCGAGCGGGAGCCCGATGCGCACCGGGCCGTCGGCGGTGAGCGGCGAGGCGCAGGCGACCACGGTCGCCTCGGTCGGACCGTAGGTGTTCCACACCTCGCGGCCCTCCACAGCGACCCGCTCGGCGAGCTCGGGCGGGCACGCCTCACCGCCGAAGATCATCAGCCGGACGTCCTCGAGCGCGTCGGTGGGCCACAGCGCGGCGAGCGTCGGCACGGTGGAGACGACCGTGATCCGCTGCGCCGCGAGCCAGGGGCCGAGGTCGACGCCGGTGCGCACCAGCGACCGTGGGGCCGGCACCAGGCATGCACCGTGCCGCCAGGCCAGCCACATCTCCTCGCACGACGCGTCGAAGGCCACGGACAGGCCCGCGAGCACCCGGTCGCCCGGTCCGATCGGCTCGTCGGTGAGGAACATCCGCGCCTCCGCGTCGACGAACGCGGCAGCGCCGCCGTGCCGGACCGCCACACCCTTCGGGGTGCCCGTGGAACCGGACGTGAAGATGACCCAGGCGTCGTCCTCGGGGCGGGGGCGTCCGGGCGTGCCGACCGGGTCGTGGCGCATCGCGAGCGCGCAGCCGTCGCCGAGAACGGCGCAGACCGCCGCCTCGCCGAACACCAGTTCCGCGCGCTCGTCGGGATCCTCGGCGTCGACCGGGACGTACGCAGCCCCCGCCGCGAGCACAGCGAGGATTGCGACGTAGAGCTCGACCGTGCCGGAGGCGATCCGCACCCCGACCCGGTCACCGCGGCCGATGCCGGCGGTGGCCAGCCTGCGGCGGACGACCTCGACGTCGGCGGCGAGCCGTCGGTAGCTGAGGGCCACCCCACCGGCGTCGAGGGCTGTGGCGTTCGGGTGCAGCGCAGCGGTCGCCGCGAGGATGTCCAGCAACGTGCGCTGCGGCGCTGCGACATCCGTGGTGAAAACCGCAGGCCGCGCGGCCGAGCCGACCTGAACAGCGGCAGTGGTGGTCACGCGCAGCCTCCTGAGGCCGGTCGGGCGCTGGACGCGTGCACGCGGTGGATGGCCCGGCGGCCCATTTCTCACACCTTCCCGGTGCTCTGCACCGCGGCCTCACATCCGGGGGCCGACGGGTCTGTTGGCCTACCCAGGCACGGCAAACCGGCCACCCAAGGTAAACACCGGATGACGTGCGGGGCTCCGGGAGGTGCCGGACCTCACTCGGCCGAACGCGGAGGCATCGGCTACGGAAAGGTCGGGCGTTCTGTCGGGGTGTGGCGGTAACATCTGAGGGTCCTCAGGCAGCAGAGTCCCAGCAGATGGAAAGCAGGCGGCACAGCCCTTGTCACATCCGGATCCCGTCCAGTCCCGCATGGCCGTTCCGGACACCGCTCTGCTCGCGCTGCTGGGTTCGCGCGACGAGAGCCTGCGCGTCGCCGAGGAGTTGCTCGACGCCGACGTCCATGTCCGAGGTAATGAGCTCACCCTCACCGGATCCCCGGCCGACGTGGCCTTCGCGGAGCGGGTGTTCACCGAGCTGATCATGCTCGCCGAGCGCGGGCAGCAGGTCTCCACCGACGCCGTGCGGCGCACCGTTGAGATGCTCGCCGACGGCGAGGCCGACGAGCGCGCCCGCATCGGGGAGTCGCCCGCCGAGGTGCTGAGCCTCGACATCCTGTCCCGGCGCGGCAAGACGATCCGGCCCAAGACGCTCAACCAGAAGCGCTACGTCGACGCCATCGACGCCCACACCATCGTCTTCGGCATCGGCCCGGCCGGCACGGGCAAGACCTACCTCGCCATGGCCAAGGCCGTGCAGGCGTTGCAGGCCAAGATGGTCAACCGGATCATCCTCACCCGCCCGGCCGTGGAGGCGGGGGAGCGGCTCGGCTACCTGCCCGGCACGCTCTACGAGAAGATCGATCCGTACCTGCGCCCGCTCTACGACGCGCTGCACGACATGATCGACCCCGAGTCGATCCCGAAGCTGATCGCTGCCGGCACCATCGAGGTGGCGCCGCTCGCGTACATGCGCGGCCGCACGCTCAACGACGCCTTCATCATTCTGGACGAGGCCCAGAACACCACGCCCGAACAGATGAAGATGTTCCTGACGCGGCTCGGGTTCGGCTCCAAGATCGTGGTCACCGGTGACGTCACGCAGGTCGACCTGCCCGGCGGCACCCGATCGGGGCTCAACGTCGTGCGCGACATCCTCGGCGAGGTCGACGACGTCCACTTCTCGCTGCTGACCAGCACCGACGTGGTGCGCCATCGACTGGTGGCCGACATCGTCGACGCCTACGCGCGGTGGGACGCCGGCAACGAGCGGCCGAACCTGCGGGCGGCGGCGCCGCGCACGGGCCCGCCGCAGGACAGGCGATCGCGTCGGCGCTGACACCGCCGTGCCGATCCCGGTGGTTGCCCGAGGGACGTAACACCGACAGGATTCCCGTTCGTGAGGTTGTCCCGTCGCGCGGTCGTCGCGAGCACGTTCACGCTCCTGGTAGGACTGTCCATAGCCGTCCCGCCCGTGGCTGCGGCGGCGCCTGCACCGGCGCCCGCCCAGCCGGGGCTCGATCGTTTCCTGTCCCAGGAGCTGTCCTGGGGTCCCTGCACCGACTTCGCGCGCACGGATGCCGACCGGCAGACCTTCGCCGACCCCAAGTTCGACTGCACCTACCTCGAGGTGCCGCTCGACTATGCGAACCCGGAGGGCAAGACCGCCAAGATCGCCATGCTCCGGCAGAAGGCGCTCGACCCGGCGGCCCGGATCGGCTCGCTGTTCACCGACCCGGGCGGCCCCGGTGGCTCGGGTGTGAGCTTCCTGCCGTCGATCGCCGGCCTGATCGGCAACGGCGAGGTGGCCCAGAAGTTCGACCTGATCGGGTTCGACCCGCGCGGCGTCGGAGTCTCCGAGCCCACGATCGACTGCTCCAACACGGCTGAGATCGATGCCGATCGCGCGGACCTCGATCTGGACACCTCGCCGGAGGGCGTCGCGCAGACCGAGCAGGAGTACAAGGACTTCGCGCAGCGGTGCGCCGACCGTGTGGGCCTCGACGTCCTCGCCAACGTAGGCACCCGCGACGTGGCCCGCGACCTCCAGATCGCCCACCAGGTGGTGGGTGACGAGAAGCTGAACTACGTCGGCTACTCCTACGGCACGCACATCGGCTCCGAGTTCGCCGAGCAGTTCCCGCAGTCGGTGCGCGCGATGGTGCTCGACGGCGCGGTCGATCCGTCGCTGAACCCTGTGGAGTCGCGGCTCACGCAGGCCCGTGGCTTCCAGCGGGCCTTCGACAACTTCGCCAAGTCCTGCGTCGGGCAGGCCGGATGCCCGCTGGGCACGGACGTACCCGGCGCGTCGAAGAAGCTGCAGGATCTCCTGCGGCCGCTGATCAACACGCCGATCCCGGCCGAGGGCGGGCGCACACTGAGCTACAACGACGCCATGACCGGCGTGCTCACCGCGCTGTACTCCCAGTCGCTGTGGGGCTTCCTGCAGGAAGGGCTCGTGCAGGTCACGCAGGGCAACGGCGGCAACCTGCTGCGGCTGGCCGATGCCTACTACGAGCGGGCACCTGACGGCAGCTACAGCAACCTGCTGGAAGCCTTCCCGGTGATCAACTGCGTCGACTCCGACCGGCTCACCGACCGCAGCGTCGCGCTCGAGATCAGCAAGGAGTCGCTGGAGATCGCGCCGTTCTACGACGCGGGGGTCGGGCCGTCCGACGCGCTGGAGCAGTGCTCGTTCTGGCCGGTGCCGCCCACCAGCCAGCCCGGGCCCGTCGAGGCGCCGGGCCTGCCCACCGTGCTGGTCGTCTCCTCGACCGGCGACCCCGCCACCCCGTACGAGGACGGCGTGTCGCTGGCCAGGCAGATGAAGGCCCGGCTGCTGACCGTGGAGAACGACGGGCACACGGTGGCGCTCCAGGGGGCCAACGCCTGCGCGGATGCGGCTGCGACGCGCTACCTCGTGGATCTCACGCTCCCGGCGCAGGACACCACCTGCGCGCGGCAGGCCGCGTCCGGCGGTCAGCCGGCTCCTCAGGCAGGAGGCTGAGCCGCAGGCTCCACGGACGAGTGGCTCTCCTGGCCCGGCGCGGAATCCGCGCCGGGCCAGGTGCGTCAGGCAGGCAGGTAGCGGTCCACCATCGCGTTGCGGAACTTGCCTGCGGGGTCGTGCCGGCGCAGGAGCCGCTCCACGTCGGGCAGGCGTGGCCAGAGCGCCCGCACGGCGTCCGGCTCGATGCCGAACACCTTGCCCCAGTGCGGCCGCGCACCGAAGGGCTCCAGCACCGCCTCCACGGCGGCCACCACCGGGAGCACGGCGGCTGTGTCGGCGACCCAGGTGAAGTGCACCGCGGCGCTGTCACGCTCGTGGGCGAGGGAGAGCCACAGGTCGTCTGCGGCGATGGTGCGGATCTCGCACACCTGCAGGACGGGCGCGATCGTGTCGCGTATCCGGTCGAGGGCCCGCAAGGCGTCGACGAGCGAGCCCCGCGGAAGCAGGTACTCCGACTGCAACTCCTCGCCGCTGCTCGGGGTGAACTCCAGCCGGAAGTGCGGCAGCCGCTCGTTCCACGGGCCCACCACGCCCAGCTGTGGCGTGCAGTGCCGCGGGTCGACCCCACGCACCATGTGCCGCGGGCCGTCGGCGCGGGTGCTGCCGAGCCAGCGCAACGGGGGCTCGGGGTCGGTGTCGCGCTGCTTGATCCACACCTGCTCGAAGCCCTCGCCCTCCCAGTAGGTGAAGAGGCTGACGCTGTAGGCGGCCGCCAGCGCCTCCTCGACGTCGTCGAACCTGCGCAGGCCCTCGTAGACCCATTGCCGCAGGTCGAAGGCCGGGCGCAGGTCGAGCGTGAGTGTGGTGACGATGCCCAGCGCGCCGAGTGCGACCACTGAGCCCGCGAACTCGGCGTCACCCCGGCGCACCGTGCGCAGCTCGCCGTCGGCCCCCACCAGCTCGATGGCCGACACGGCCGTCGCGAGGGCGCCGTTCCCGTTCCCGGAACCGTGGGTGCCGGTCGAGCAGGCACCCGCGATGGAGATGTGGGGCAGCGAGCCGAGGTTGGGGAGGGCGAAGCCTGCCGCGGTCAGCATCCCGGTCACCTCGCCGTAGCGCGCCCCGGCCGCGACCGTGACGGTGGCGGCGTCCGGATCGATGTGCGCGATCTTCGGCAGGTCGGCGAGCGACACCAGGTCACCCGTCGTGTCGGCGATCGGGCTGAACGAGTGTCCGGTGCCCAGGGCCCGGATCCTGTCGCTCCCCGCCACCAGCTCTTGCAGCGCAGGAACGGAGTCCGGCCGGTGGAATCTGCCGGCCCCGAAGACGATGTTGCCCGCCCAGTTCGTGACGGATGCGCTGGTGCCCATGCAGCCGAACCTACCCACGGCCACGGGCTAGGCTGGGCCCCTGTTCATCACCGGCCGGATCAGGGGTTAATCGGGTGTCGATCGAGGTATGCAACGAGTCCGGCGTCACCGTGGACGAGTCGCTCATCGCCTCGGTGGCGAGGCACGCCCTCGACGCGATGCATGTCAACCCCGCAGCCGAGCTGAGCATCCTGGCCGTCACCACGGAAGTCATGAGCGAGTTACACGAGCGCTGGATGGACGAGCCGGGCCCCACCGACGTGATGTCGTTCCCGATGGACGAGCTCACCGAGGAGTCCCGACGGCCCGACGCCCCGGACATGGGGCCCGCGCTGCTCGGCGACATCGTGCTCTGCCCGGAGTTCGCCAAGGCGCAGGCCCGTCAGGCCGGCCACACGCTCTCCGACGAGCTGCATCTGCTCACCGTGCACGGCGTGCTTCACCTGCTCGGCTACGACCACGGCGAGCCCGACGAGGAACGCGAGATGTTCGCCCTGCAGAACAAGCTCCTCACCGACTGGCGCGCCGCCATCGCGGAGACCGCCGCTCGCGAGGCCCAGCGTCGCAGCGACGACGCAGTGCTCGGCACCGTCGGGCTCGAAGACAGCTGACGGCCTCATCATGAGCACCCCGCTGATCGTCATCGCGGTCCTGCTCGTCCCGCTCGCGGGCTTGTTCGCGGCTGCCGACGCCGCGCTCAACTCGGTCTCCCGAGCCCGGGTCGACGCGCTCGTCCGTGCGGGCCGGCCCGGGTCGCGTGCGCTCGCCGCGGTCGTGGCCGACCGCCCGCGCCACGTCAACCTGCTGCTGCTGTTGCGACTCGCAGCCGAGGCCGCCGCCACCGTCCTGCTCACCGTGGCGCTGGTGGAGACCATGCAGCCCGTGTGGATGGCGGCGCTCATCGCCGGCGCGATCATGGTCGTGGTGAGCTACGTGCTGATCGGGGTCGGTCCGCGCACGCTCGGTCGTCAGCACCCGTATCGCGTCGGCATGATCGTCGCGGCGCCGATCCGCGCGCTCGCCACGCTGCTCGGCCCCCTCACGAAGCTGCTGATCCTCATCGGTAACGCCATCACCCCCGGTCAGGGGTTCCGGCAGGGCCCGTTCTCCTCCGAGGTGGAGCTGCGCGAGCTCGTCGACATGGCGAGCACCAGTGGCGTGGTCGACGAGGACGAGCGCCAGATGATCCACTCGGTGTTCGAGCTGGGCGACACGCTCGTGCGCGAGGTGATGGTGCCGCGCCCGGACGTGGTGTGGACCGAGCGCGACACGCCGGTCGAGAAGGTGCTCCGGCTGGCACTCAAGAGCGGCTACTCGCGGATCCCGGTGCTCGGCGAGAGCATCGACGACATCGTGGGCGTGGCCTATCTGAAGGACCTCGTCCAGGCCGTGCAGGGCGCGAGTGCCACGCGCGACGAGCCCACCCAGGAGGTCGAGCCGCTCGAGTCGGTGATGCGCGACGCGGTCTTCGTGCCCGACAGCAAACGCATCGACGAGCTGCTCAAGGAGATGCAGCGCACGCGCAACCACATGGCGATCGTCGTCGACGAGTACGGCGGCACCGCGGGCGTGGTCACGATCGAGGACATCCTGGAGGAGATCGTCGGCGAGATCACCGACGAGTACGACTCCGAGGAGGTGCCCGACGTCCAGGAGCTCGACGGTCGTAGGCTTCGGGTCTCGGCGCGCCTGCCGGTGGAGGATCTCGTGGAGCTGTTCCCCGGGGCCAACGGCGTCGACAGCCTGCTCAGCGACGTGCTGGAAGCCGCCGACGTCGACACGGTGGGTGGCCTGCTAGCCCAGCAGCTCGGCCGGGTGCCGCTTCCGGGCGCAGAAGCCGAGATACCCGGGCTGCGGCTGCTCGCCGAAGGCGGAAAGGACGCCCGCGGCCGGATCCGAATCAACACCGTGCTCGTTGAGCCGGTGGAGGCGGGCGGGGACGACGAGGAACGGGACGATGCGGGCGCAGAACGCGCCGGCCGTCGGGAGGAGAGCGATGTCCGACCAGCGTGATTCGGGGGAGGCACTCGACCCTGAGGACGCCAAGATCGTGACGCTTGCCCGCTCGGCGCGTGCCCGCACGGGAGCTGCTGAGGGTGCTGCCGTGCGCGACACCGACGGCCGCACCTATTCCGCCACCTCGGTGGCGCTCCCGTCGCTGTCGCTCACCGCGCTGCAGGCCGCGGTCGCCGCCGCCGTGTCGAGCGGCGCCCCCGGGCTGGAGGCCGCCGCGGTCGTCACCGCGTCCGACTCGATCGACGGGGCTTCACTCGCGGCCGTCCACGATCTCGCTCCCGCCGCCCATCTCCTGCGCGCCGACCCCACCGGCGCCGTCCGGCACATCCACCGCCCGCAGGCCCCCACCACACAGATCCCGGCCTCGCAGACTTCCACGGAGACTTCCGCATGACCTTCCCCGCCACACCGAGGTTCGACGTCGTCGTGGTCGGCGGCGGCATCGTCGGCCTCGCCACCGCCCACGCCGTGGCCCGCACGGGTCGCTCGGTCGCGGTGCTCGAGCGCGAGCCGCGCCTCGCCACCCACCAGACCGGCAACAACTCCAACGTCATCCACTCCGGGCTCTACTACGCCCCCGGCGGCCTGAAGGCGCGCCTCGCCGTGGCCGGCTGCGCGGAGACCGTGGCGTTCTGCCGCGAGCACGACCTGCCGCACCAGGTCACCGGCAAGCTCGTCGTCGCCACCGAGCCCGAGGAGCTGCCGCGGATGGCGGAGCTCGCCCGGCGCGGCGCCGCCAACGGGGTGGAGGCGCACGAGCTCGACCAGACGGAGATGCGCCGGCACGAGCCGCACGTCCGCGGGATCGCCGCTCTCTACGTGCCGTCCACCGGCATCTGCGACTACCGCGCCGTCGCGGAGAAGCTCGGCGAGCTCGTCGCGAAGGAGGGCGGCGAGATCCAGCTCGGCCGCTCGGTGCTGCGGCTGGTGCGCCGTCGTGAAGACGTCGTCGTGCGTACCGACGGCACCGACCTGCTGGCCAAGCAGGTGGTGGTCTGTGCCGGGCTGCGCGGCGACGAGCTGGCGAAGGCCTCCGGCGCCGACCCGGGTGTTCGGATCATCCCCTTCCGCGGGGAGTATGCGGGCTTCAGCGCCCGGGCCGCAGAGCTGGTCAAGGGCCTCATCTACCCGGTGCCCGACCCGGCGTTCCCGTTCCTGGGCGTGCACGCCACGCGCGGGATCGACGGGCACGTCCACGCCGGCCCGAACGCCGTGCTGGCGCTGGCTCGCGAGGGGTACTCGTGGGGCACGATCAAGCCGAAGGAGCTGGCCCAGTCGCTGGCCTACCCCGGCATGATGCGGCTGGCCCGCAAGCACTGGCGCTACGGGCTCGGTGAGGTGCACCGCTCGCTGTCGAAGAAGGCCATGGTTCAGCAGATCCAGCGGATGCTGCCGGACGTGCAGGCCGAGGACCTCACGCCCTCGGGCGCGGGCGTGCGTGCCCAGGCCGTCAAGCCGGACGGCTCGCTCGTCGACGACTTCCTGCTCGTCGCGCAGGGCGGCGCCGACGGTGAGCGCGGCGCAGGTTCGGTCCTCTACGTGCTCAACGCGCCTTCGCCTGCCGCCACCGCGGCGATGCCGATCGGCCGGGAGATCCTCGAGCGCCTCACGGGTGAGCGGATCGCCCCGCTCAACGCGGCATGACGGCGCTATCCGCGCGGGGCGCACGGTGACCGACGGGTTCGCGCCGGTTCCCGATGGCTTCCGATCGGGGTTCGCCTGCTTCGTCGGACGTCCCAACGCCGGCAAGTCGACGCTGACGAACGCCCTGATCGGCTCGAAGATCGCCATCACGTCCAGCAGGCCGCAGACCACGCGCCACGCGATCCGCGGCATCCTGCACCGGCCCGACGCGCAGCTCGTGGTGGTCGACACCCCGGGCCTGCACAAGCCGCGCACGCTGCTGGGCAGCCGGCTCAACGACGTCGTCCGCGAGACGTGGGCCGAGGTCGACGTGATCGGTTTCTGCGTGCCGGCCGATGCGCCGGTGGGCCGGGGCGACGAGTTCATCGTGAACGAGCTGCGGTCGGTCGCCGGTCGCACGCCCGTGCTCGGCATCGTCACCAAGACCGACATCGCGCGGCCGGAGCAGATCGCCGAGCGGCTCACGCAGCTCTCCGGGCTCATGGACTTCGCCGAAGTGCTGCCGTGCTCGGCGGTCGACGGGTTCCAGGTCGATCTGCTCTCGGATCTCCTCGTCGCCCGGCTGCCGGAGGGGCCACCTCTCTACCCGGACGGCGAGCTCACCGACGAGCCGGAGGAGACGCTGGTCGCGGAGCTGATCCGGGAGGCCGCGCTGGAGGGCGTGCGCGACGAGATGCCGCACTCGATCGCCGTGGTGATCGAGGAGATGGTGCCGCGCGAGGGCAGGCACCAGAAGGCCGCGCCCATGCTGAACATCCACGCCAACATCTACGTGGAGCGCCAGAGCCAGAAGGGCATCATGATCGGCAAGGGTGGGGAGCGGCTCCGCCAGGTGGGCACCGACTCCCGCCGCCAGATCGAGGCGCTGCTCGGCACGAAGGTGTTCCTCGACCTCCACGTCAAGATCGCGAAGGACTGGCAGCGCGATCCGCGTCAGCTGCGCAAGCTCGGGTTCTGACCGTCCGCCCGAGCAGCCTGCCCGCCGCACTCACCTCATGTCCGGTCGCCGCCCGTGTCGAGCAGGCCGGTCAGCACCCGGGGCAGTACGCCGTCGAGCATGTCGGTGTCGCGGGGCGGCGCGGGTGACGGGTCGGCGAACGCCGCGGCGAGGTGGGGGTGCCGCCCGGCGGTCACCACCGAGGCGAGGAACTCCGCCTGCGCCTCGTGCCACTCCGTCGTGCGTCCGCCCAGCTCCTTCTCGGTGCGTACGAGTAGCGCAACGAAGCCGTTGAGCAGGGCGAAGGCCTCCATCTTGGCCCTGGTCGGGGCGTCGAGATCCTGCATCGTGGTGAGCGCGTATTCCAGGACGTCCACGGTGTTGGGGCCGAGGGCGACGCGCCCCGGAGAGATGTCGAGCATCCACGGGTGGCGCCGGTAGACGTCCCGGAGCCCGTGGGCCAGCGCGATGAGGTCGGCGCGCCAGTCGCCCGACGGCGGCCGGGAGAGATCGATCTCCCCCGCGGCCGCGTCGGCCATGAGCTCCAGCAGCTCATCGCGCGTCTCGACGTAGCGGTAGAGCGATGCGGCGCCTGCGCCGATGGCGGCAGCGACCTTCCTCATGGACACGGCGTCGAGACCGCCCTCGTCGGCGAGCTCCACCGCGGCCGCGGCGATCCGGGCCCTGCTGTGCTCGGGCGCGGGGCCCCGGCCTGACCGTTCCTGGCGCAGCCAGATGCTCCGGGCCATGGCGCCTCCTTTGCGAACAATGTACCCAGTCGGCTACCCTTCTACTGCGAACACTGATTGCAGTATGGGAGGACCGATGACAGTTGCAGTGGTAGCAGAAGGCCTCGTACGGGCGTACGGCCCGGTACGGGCGCTCGACGGGCTCGATCTCGAGGTCGCTCGCGGCAGCGTGTGCGCCGTGCTCGGGCCCAACGGAGCAGGCAAGACCACGGCCATCCGCGTGCTGGCCACCCTCACCGTGCCCGACGCCGGACGGGCCGCGGTGCTCGGTTACGACGTCGTGCGGGACGCCGCGGCGGTGCGCGCCTCGATCGGCCTCGCCGGGCAGCACGCCGCCGTGGACGACGACCTCACCGGCCGGGAGAACCTGGAGATCCTCGGCCGGATGCAGCACCTCGGCCGCCGCGGCGCCCGGAAACGGGCCGATGAGCTGCTGAACCGCTTCGACCTCGCCGACGCCGCCGACCGGCTGGTCAAGACCTGGTCGGGGGGAATGGCCAGACGGCTGGACCTGATCGCGAGCGTGGTCGTCGCGCCGCCCGTGCTGTTCCTGGACGAGCCGACGACCGGACTCGACCCGCGCAGCCGCACCGAGATCTGGACGACGGTCCGCGAACTGGTGGCCGCCGGCACCACGGTGCTGCTCACCACCCAGTACCTCGAGGAGGCCGACCGGCTGGCCGACGACATCGTGATCGTCGACGGCGGACGCGCGGTCGCCACCGGCAGCCCGGACTTCCTCAAGGACTCGATCGGCGTCCGCGTCGACGTGCTGGTCGAGGTTCCTGCCGAGCTGCCCGCCGCCGCGGCCGCGATCGCTGCGTACACCCGTGGTGAGCCGGAGATCGACGAGGCGTCCCTGCGGATCAGCGCACCGGTCGCCGCCGCGGCCGTCACCGTGCCCAGCGTCGTGCGCATGCTCGACGCGGCAGGCGTGGCAGTGCTCGACGTCGGCATCCGCCGTCCGACGCTCGACGAGGTGTTCCTGCACCTCCTCGGCCGCCGGTCCCGGCAGGAGGAGGCAGCGGCATGAGCACCATCCCCATGACGCCCACCCGCTCCCGTCCGGCCGCGGACGGCGCCGCGGCCGCTGCGCGTGTGCTCTTGAAACTGCGCCACGACCCGGCCGGGATCGTCATCACTCTCTCCGCACCGGTCGTGCTCGTGCTCGTGTTCGGCTACATCTTCGGCAGCGCCATCGCCGTGCCCGGCTCGGGCGACTACCGCGAGTTCCTCGTGCCCGGGCTGTTCGCCACCACCGCGTTCAACATCATCCCGTCGATGATCACGATGGCGCGGGACAGCGGGCGCGGTGTCGTCGACCGGTTCCGATCGATGCCGATCTCGCGGGTCGCGGTGCCGTTCGGGCAGGCGGCGGCGACCGTGGTCTACGGGGTGCTCTGCCTGCTGCTGATGGCCGTCTGCGGCCTGCTGGTCGGCTGGCGGATCCAGACGGGGATCGCACCGGCGCTCGCTGCGCTGGGGCTGCTGGTGGCATTCCAGTTCGCGGCCACCTGGATCGGCATGTTCCTGGGGTTGCTGATCGGGAAGGAGGAGACGGCCGGGCAGCTGTCGGTGCTCGTCCTCCCCGTGGTGATGCTGTCGAACGTCTTCGTCCCGACGGCGGGGATGCCGGCCTGGCTGCGGACGATCGCCGACTGGAACCCCGTCAGCGCACTGGCGGCGGCCGTCCGCGAGCTCTGCGGCAACCCCACGGCACCGACGAACGGGGCCTGGCCCCTGGAGCATCCCGTAGCCGCCTCGCTGGGCTGGACGGCGCTTCTCCTGCTGGTGTTCGTGCCGCTCTGCACGGCCCGGTACGCGCGGCCGCACGCCTGACCGCCGTAGGCTTGCGCGGTGAGCCTCTACCGCGACACCGGCCTGGTGCTGCGGGTGCAGAAGCTCGGCGAGGCCGACCGCATCGTCACGCTGCTCACCCGCCGCCGCGGCAAGGTGCGCGCCGTGGCCAAGGGGGTTCGGCGCACGAGGTCGCGGTGGGGTGCGCGGCTCGAGCCGTTCAACCACGTCGACGTGCAGTGCTACACCGGCCGCTCGCTCGACATCATCACGCAGGCCGAGACCGTCGACGCGTTCGGCGTGGGCATCGTCGGCGACTACTCCCGCTACACGGCGGGCTGCGCCATCCTCGAGACGGCCGACCGTCTCGTCGCGGAGGAGGGCGAGCCCGCGATGCGGGTGTACCTGCTGCTGGTGGGGGCGATCCGCGCCTTGTCCGGCCGGGAGCGCGACCCATCGCTCGTGCTGGACGCGTTCCTGCTGCGCGCGATGACGCACGCCGGCTGGGCCCCCGCGATCAACGACTGTGCGCGCTGCGCCGAGCCCGGCCCGCACCCGGCGTTCAACATCGCCGCCGGTGGGGCCGTGTGCCCGCGCTGCCGTCCACCCGGCTCGGTCATGCCGTCGCGCGAGACGTTCGCGCTTCTCGATGCCCTGTTGCACGGCGACTGGGACGCCGCCGACGCTGCCGCACCGGCCACCCGCCGCGACACCAGCGGGCTCGTAGCCGCCCACCTGCAGTGGCACATGGAGCGGCAGCTGAGGTCGTTGCCGCTGGTGGAGCGACGTTCGTTCACGCCTCCGGCGGAGTCGCGAACCCGCAGCGCCGACTCGGAGCCGGTGGCGGCCGACGGTCGAGCATGATGAGGTTCTCTATCCCCCCTTTAGACTTGTGATCTAGGGGGGCTAGATTTAGCCTTGTGGTGTTCAAGGAAATGAAGCGCCGCGACGTCGAGGCAGTGCTCCTGCAGCAGGGCTGCGCGGTCAAGTCCGACCGTGGAGACCACACCAAGTGGATCTGCCCGTGCGGCAGGCACATCGCGCTCGTGCCACGGCACAAGCACGTCTCTCCGGGAGTCGTGCAGAGCATCGGCAAGCAGCTCGCCTGCCTGCCGGAAGGGTGGTTGCAGTGAGCACCTACACCGTCCAGGCGAAGCGATGGGCGCGCGGTTGGGAGCTCCACATCGTCGACGCCGACGGCACTGAGGTCGGCGCTACCCAGTCACACACCATCGCCGGTGCCGACCGCATGGTGCGTGACTACCTCGCACTGCTCTACGACGCCGATCCCGCCGGCTTCGAGTTCGAGATCCACCCTGACCTCGGCGCCGGTGTGGCCGCGGAAGTCGAACAGGCGCGCAGTGCGACACGGGAGGCCGAGCAGGCGCAGAAGGACGCGGCGAGGCGCTGGAGCGCGCTTGCCCGCCACCTCAAGGATGGCGTCGGCCTTACCGGCGGAGACGTCGCGGCCGTGCTCGGCGTGTCCCCACAGCGGGTGTCGCAGCTGATGAAGCCGGCCGGCTGACAGCGGACGAACCGCCCCTCTCCCCATCGTGCCGAGAGGGCTTGTTGCTGGTGAGGCCGGCGAGAGGGCCTCGGGGTGGCTCACTCGCCACGGACCTCGCGCAGGACCTCGACAATGTCATCCGACGATGCCGAGCCGCGGTAGGTCCGTGCACGTTCCCGAACCTGAGCCCACCAGTCGTCCGGACGGGGTGTGGTGGCCAGCTCGGCGAGCGCCGCGAGCAGGTATTCCTGCAGCGACTGCCCGCTGCGCTCCGCTCGCGCGGCCAGCCCGCGCCGGACGTGCTCGGGGACGTTGCGGACGGTGATCGCGGTCACGCATGCAATCTAGCCGTACGCGATCAGGCTGCCGGGAGCTCATCGAGGCGCACGGCGTTGTCGGCGTCGCGTACTCCCGGTGCACACCACGCTGCACACGGTGAGGGGGCGTCCGGCATCAGGAGCCCAGGTAGCGCAGGATCGCCAGCACCCGCCTGCTGTACCCCGCCGCCTCGGCGATCCCGAGCTTCCCGAAGATCGACGCCACGTGCTTCTCCACGGCGCTCACTGACATGCGCAGCCGCTCCGCCGTGCCGGCGTTCGTCAGCCCTTCGGCCATGGCGTCGAGGACGTCACGTTCGCGGGGGGTGAGGCGGGTGAGGGGGTCGGCACGGGTGCCACGGGCGAGCAGTTGGCGCACGACCTCCGGGTCGAACGCCGCCCCGCCCGCGCCGACGCGTTCGAGTGCGTCGAGGAACTCGCCGACCTGGGCCACCCGGTCCTTGAGCAGGTAGCCGACCTTCGCCCCCTCGTCGCCGATGAGCTGCGCGGCGTGCCGCCTCTCCACGTACTGGGAGAGCACCAGCACCCCGACGTCCGGCCAGCGGCGGCGGATCTCCAGCGCCGCGACGATCCCCTCGTCGCTGTGCGTCGGCGGCATCCGGACGTCGGCGACCACGACGTCGGGACGGTCCTTCTCGACGGCGCCGAGCAGCGCACGGGCGTCCCCGACCGCGGCCACGACCTTGTGTCCTTCGTCGGCGAGCAGCCGGACGAGCCCTTCACGCAGGAGGGCCGAATCCTCGGCGATGGTGACGCGCAGGCTCATGCGGTCCTTTCAGGGAGCACCGCGTGCGCGGGCTCGACGACGGGCAGGTGCGCCGCGATCAGCGTGCCGGCGCCGGGTGGACTCTCCACCGTCAGCTCGCCATCGACGGCGGCTACCCGGCGCGCCAGGCCGGCCAGGCCGGTGCCCGCAGGGTCGGCGCCGCCGCACCCGTCGTCGCGAATGCTGACGTGCAGAGCGGAGGCCATGGCCCCCACCTCGATCGTCACGGCCGTGGCTCCGGAGTGCTTCGCCGCGTTGGTGACGGCCTCGCAGGCCACGAACCACGCGGCGGCCCGTACGGCGGCGGGAGGCTCGGTCGCGAGCGTGCAGGTGATCCGCACCGGGAGCGGCGCCCGTTCGGCCACGGACTCGAGGGCGGCGGCAAGGCCCTCGGTGTCCAGCGCCGCCGGGTAGACCCGCCACGAGACGTCCCGCAGTTCGACGAGGGCCCGCTGCGCCTCCTCGTGCGCCTGCGCGACGAGCTCGGCGGCGCGGTCGGGGTGGCGGCGCGCCCTGCCGAGCAGCATGCCGAGGGCGACGAGCCGCTGCTGCACGCCGTCGTGGAGGTCGCGTTCGATGCGCCTGCGCTCGTCGTCGACGGCGGCGACGACGGCATCGCGCGTGCTCGCCAGTTCGGCGACGCGCTGGGTGAGCTGTTCCTCCCGCGACGGTGCGAGCAGCCGGGCGAGCAGCGCCCGCTCCCACCGGACGGCGACCGCCGCCCCGGCAATGCCGAGGTAGAGCAGCACCACCCCGGAAGCGGCGTAGTACAGGACGATCTCGCCGGTGACCACGGCGGCAGGTGGCCCGTCCAGGACCCACGGTGTGCCGCTGATCCAGGACCACAGGAGCGTGATCGCGAACCCCGTGCCCCCGACGAGCAGGGCGATCACGATCCCGCCCAGGAAGGCCACGGGCAACCGGGCGCCCAGGTAGCGCAGAGCCCGTGGGGCCGACGGTGCGGCGGCAGCCGCGCCTACCCCGCCGAGCCACGTCGTCACGCGGGAGCGCTCGACGCCGGCCAGCAAGTTCGCCGCTGCGGCCACGGACGGCCGGGCGGCGGGGACGAGCAGGGCGATCGCGGCCGGCAGCAGGAGAAGTACGTGAGCGGCGGCCGTCAGGGCACCGAGGGCGAGCCCGCCACCCGCGCGAGCGGCCCGCACGATCGTCGTCACTACCGGAGGCTAGCGTCGGGGGCCGCGGTACACGGGCGGCTGACCGGAGCCGGGCCGGACCACGGGGATCCGCTCGGTGGGGTCACCCGCCCCGCTGATCACGGGGATCCGTTCCGTCGGGCTGTCGGTGAGACCGAGTTCGGCCCCCTCCGGGTCGCCCTGCTCCGCGCGACGGCGCATCACGCGCTTCACGACGAACACGGCCACGGCGAGCACGATCGCCACGAGCACCACCTTCGAGGCGATGCCCGCGTACTGCTCGACGATGTGCCAGTTCTCCCCGAGGGTGTAGCCGGCCATCACGAACGCGGTGTTCCAGATCAGGCTGCCGGCCGTCGTGAGGCCGGCGAACAGGAGCGGGTTCATCCGCTCGACGCCCGCCGGCACCGAGATCAGGCTGCGCACCAGCGGCACCATCCGGCCGAGGAACACGGCCTTGTTGCCGTGCCGGGCGAACCACTCCTCCGCCTTGTCGACGTCACGCAGGTTCACGAGCGGCATGCGATCGACGACCGCGCGCAGCCGGTCACGGCCGAGCGCGGCGCCGATCCCGTACAGCGCCAGCGCTCCGACGAGCGAGCCGAGTGTGGTCCACACGATCGCGGCGACGACGCTCATCTCGCCACGGGCGGCGGCGAAGCCTGCGAGCGGGAGGAAGACCTCGCTGGGGAGCGGGGGGAAGACGTTCTCTAGGGCGATGGCGAGTCCGACGCCGGGAGCGCCGAGGGCGTCCATCAGGGCGACGACCCAGCCCACCACGCCATCGAGCTCAGGAGGGGAGACCATGCCGATGATGGTAGGAAAGTCCGTTCCGCCCGGAACTGGGGCGCTCGCCGGACGCACCCTGCGGTCGCCCTCACCCCCCTCCGTAGGGTGGCCAGCCATGGCACGTTTCCAGCCCCCGCCACCGCATCCGTCGGGCGCACGGCCCCCCGCCATCCCTCGTGAGCTGGTTCCGAACCACGTCGCACTCGTCATGGACGGCAACGGCCGCTGGGCCAACGCACGGGGGCTGCCCCGCATCGAGGGGCACCGGCGCGGCGAAGCCTCGCTCATGGACGTCGCCCGTGGAGCGATCGACATCGGCGTCCGCTGGCTCTCCGCCTACGCCTTCTCCACGGAGAACTGGAAGCGCAGCCCCGACGAGGTGCGGTTCCTCATGGGCTTCAACCGCGATGTCATCCGCCGCCGCGTCGACGAGATGGACGCGATGGGCGTCCGGGTCCGGTGGGCGGGACGGCGGCCCCGGCTGTGGCGTTCGGTGATCAAGGAGCTGGAGATCGCCGAGGAGAAGACGAGGCACAACGACGTCCTGACGCTCACCATGTGCGTCAACTACGGCGGGCGCGCCGAGATCGCCGACGCCGTGCGGAAGATCGCGCAGCTCGCCGCCGACGGCCGGATCCGCCCGGACAAGATCGACGAGCGCACGATCGCGCGCCACCTCGACGAGCCCGACATGCCGGACGTCGACCTGTTCGTTCGCTCGTCGGGCGAGCAGCGCACGTCGAACTTCCTGCTCTGGCAGTCGGCCTACGCGGAGATGGTCTTCCTCGACACCCTCTTCCCCGACTTCGACCGCCGCCATCTCTGGGAGGCGATCGAGATCTACGCACGCCGCGACCGCCGCTTCGGCGGGGCGCTCGACAAGCCGGGAGCGGCGTCGTGAGCGGCCGTTCGATCCCCGAGATGCTCGGCATCGCGCGGCAGGCGCTGGAGCGCTTCCACGACGTCACCACCGACGACGACGGCGCACTCACCTTCGCCCACGGCGGAGTCGTCTGCGCTCTGCAGGGGCTGGAACTGGAGGAGGGCCTGCCGGTCCTCAACCTCACGTGCGTGGTGGCCTGGGACCTGCCGGTGGAGTCGGACGTGCCCACTCGCGTGGCGCTCGGCGCAGGCGAGGGACTCTTCGGCACCCCGCGGGTGATCCGCGGCCAGAACGGCTGGGATGTGACCTTGCGCTATGCCTTCCCGGCGAGCGGACTCGACGAGAAGGCGATGGGAACGCTGCTGATGCTGGTGGTGAGCAGCGCATCGAGCATGCGAGCGGAGCTCACGAGCGAACAGAGCACTGTGGAGCCGTAGTGTTGCCTGTCCTGGTGTCTCCGGAGCGCTACGGCTCCACAGTGCTACGGGCTTATGTGGAGAGGTGGACCAGCGGGAGGCTGTTGAGCTTCTGTGGCGATAGCTTTCCGGCTGTTGCCAGTACTCGCGTCTGGGTCTCCTGCATCTTGCTGTCCACGAGCGCGCTCAGGGCGTAGGCCACGCGGCCGAGCAGGCGCACCGTCGTGTCGTCGACGAGGGGGCGCGGCGCCGAGACCACCGCGACGCCGGTGGGCCGGCCGTCGTCGCCCTGCGCCGCGCCGATCGTGAACGACTCGCGCGGGTTGACGTGGCGTGAGGCGTAGTGGTCGCGGAGCTTCTTGATCATGCCGTGGAACTCGCGGACGTCGCCGTCGAGTTCGAGGCGGCCGAGATCGGCGTCGGTGAGGACACCCGCCCGGCCGGAGAAGCAGCGGACGTAGCCGATCAGGGCGCCCGTCCACAGTGCCTCGACGAGGGCAGGGTCCGGTTGCGGGGGCGCCAGCGCGCTGACCAGGTGCTCGCAGCAACGCAGCACGTACTGGAGATCCTCGAACACCGCCGCGAGGCCCGCCAGCTCCGCCGCCTCGGACCCGTCCAGCCTCCGCACGGTGCTCGGTGCGGTGGCCGTGGCCGCCCCGTTGTTCCCCGCCACGTCGTCCGCCATGAGCGCCTCCTCGCGTTCCGCTGCGGACGCTAGCGGCCGCGGGGCGCGGCGGATGTGTCGTTCTGAGACGGACGTCAGCGGGTGGCGCCGCAGTCCTTGCAGAGGCCGAAGATCTCCGCCGTGTGGCTGAGCTCGACGAACCCGTGGGTCTCGGCCACCCGCTGCGCCCAGCTCTCCACGTCGGGACCCTCGATCTCCACCGTGTGGCCGCAGCGGCGGCACACCAGGTGGTGGTGGTGATCAGCGGTGTCGCATCGGCGATACACGGCCTCGCCCGTGCCGGTGCGCAGGACGTCGACCTCGCCACCGTCGGCGAGCGTCTGGAGCGTGCGGTAGACGGTGGTGAGTCCGATGCCCTCGCCGAGCCTGCGGAGCTCCTCGTGGATCTCCTGGGCCGAGCGGAAGTCGTCGAGCCGGTCGAGCAGCGCGGACACAGCGGCCCGCTGTCGCGTCGCCCGTAGCGCCCGTGTCGTGGGCGCCTGCCCCGTCGTACTCATCGGACCCCCTCCTCCACGTGAGCCACCGCGTCCACGACGATGTGGGCGAGGTGGTCGTCGACCAGCGAGTAGACCACCTCGCGGCCCTGCCGATCGCCCTGGACCACTCCTGCCGACTTGAGTACCCGCAGGTGCTGGCTGATCAGCGGCTGTGTGACCCCGAGCGCGTCCACGAGATCGTGCACACACCGGTTGGACTCCAACAGCTGGAGCACGATCGCGATCCGCACCGGGGCGGCGAGCGCCCGCAGCAGGTCACCGGCCTCCGCGAGCGTTCGGGGGGTGCGGACGGGCGCGGGGGCCGCGGTGCGGTGTGCGGTGGTATGAGTGGTGGTGTTCGCTGCCGTCTGGTCGTCGACCTGGGCGTACGCGGCCTCCCCCGTGGACGCGTTTGCCCGCCCGGCACCAGCGACGATCGACATTGGTCCCCATCCCCGGAAGCGGCGGCCACGCCCCCCGGTGGTCCAGCTCTCCGGCGGCCGCACCCCCATCGTAGGCGTGTGGTGGCATGCTCCGTTCGTGCTGCTCGTCTGCCGGTTCGTCGCCGATTCTCCCGCACCCGCGTTCATCGCGCGTGCCCGCCGGGCGTTGGAGCTGCTCACATCGGCGGACGGCTGCCTCGGTGGGGAGCTGGGCCGTTCGGTCGACGAGCGTCACCACTGGGTGCTCGCGGTCCGATTCGTCTCAGTGGACGCCTACCGCCGCGCACTCTCGCCGTTCGAGGTGCGGGAGCACGTGATTCCCCTGCTCGCGGAGGCCCTGACGGACACCCCGTCGACCTTCGAGACCCTCCTGACGGCACAGAAGGGAAAGAGCCAGGAGCACGAAAGCCTCCTCTCGTAAGCCTTGGTCCTAGTCCTCGCAGACGCAGCGGGCTCGTCGCAGACGCCCGGCGGCCTGCGAGGAGCACGGCGTGTCTGCGATGACGACCGGAGTTGGTCGTTCGCCTCCGCGCGGGCTGTGGTTTCGCTCATTCTCTGCTCGTGGATGCGCTCGTGCCCGGGTTGAACCTCCGATCCCGGCTGCTGGCCGACGGCGTCACCGACCGAGAGCTGCGACGACTGCGGCGGACGGGCGCGCTGGCCACCGTCCGGCCCGGGGCGTACGTCTACGGCGACGTCGCCACCGACGCGGTCGCCCGGCATCGGCCTGCGGTGCACGCAACGGCGTCGCAGCTCGGGGCGGGGGCCGTTGTCAGCCACGTATCCGCCGCGGTCCTCCACGGGCTGCCGTTGTGGTTTCCTCGCTCACAACCGACTCCTCTTGGCCGGGTGCATGCCACCCGTGACCGGCGCTCGGGCGCACGCCGAAACTCGCTGGTCCACCTCCATGCGGCCGCCCTCGAACCCGACGAGGTCGTGATGGTCGATGGCCTCCTCGTCACGTCGGTGGCCCGCACGGTCACCGACCTCGCCCGGTTCCTGCCGTTCGAATCCGCGCTGATCGTGGCCGACGGGGCCTTGCACCGCGGTCTTGTGACGCCTGCTGCGCTGCTCGAGGGCATCGAGCGGGGCGCGCACCGGCGGGGGAACACGGCGGCGCGCAGGGTCGTGGCGTTCGCCGACGGCCGGGCCGAGAGCGTGGGGGAGACCCGCAGCCGGCTGGCCATCCACCGCGCCGGACTGCCTCCGCCCACGCTGCAGCACGAGGTACGGAGCGCGGGCGGCCGACGGCTGGGGCGCACGGACTTCTACTGGGAGGAGTTCACGACCGTCGGCGAGTTCGACGGGCGGGTCAAGTACGGCCGGTTGCTGCGGCCGGGCCAGGAGCCCGGCGACGCGGTGTTCGACGAGAAGGTGCGCGAGGACGCGATGCGGGCCGAAGGTCTGGGGATGGCCCGCTGGACGTGGCCCGAGCTGCAGGCGTTCGGGCCGGTGTCGGACCGCATCCGCCGCGCGTTCGTCCACGGGTGAGCGTCCTCGCAGAGGCTCTGCCTTCCGCGCAGCAGCCGAGGCCTCTGCGAAGAGGATCAGCCCTCTGCGAAGACGGCGCGGAAACCCGCTCGGGCTCGGTCGCTACCCTGGAGGTTCGTTCCTCCGTCGCCCCGCCCAGGAGTACAGCCCCGTGGCCAGCAAGCCGAGCTCCGCCAAGATCGACACCATCGTCGCGCTCGCGAAACGGCGCGGATTCGTCTTCGCGTCGGGTGAGATCTACGGCGGTACGCGGTCGGCCTGGGACTACGGGCCCCTGGGCGTCGAGCTCAAGGAGAACATCAAGCGGCAGTGGTGGAAGAGCATGGTCACCGGCCGCGACGACGTCGTGGGCCTCGACAGCTCCGTGATCCTCCCGCGCGAGGTCTGGGTCGCCTCCGGCCACGTCGGCGTCTTCACCGATCCGCTGGTGGAGTGCCTGAGCTGCCACCGCCGGTTTCGCGCCGACCAGCTGGCCGAGGAGTACGCCGAGCGCACGGGCAAGGAGGTCTCCGAGGACGACCTGTCCGACGTGCCCTGCCCCAACTGCGGCACGCGCGGCCAGTACACCGAGCCGCGCGACTTCAACATGATGCTCAAGACCTACCTCGGCCCGGTGGAGTCCGAGGAAGGCCTGCACTACCTGCGTCCCGAGACGGCGCAGGGCATCTTCGTCAACTTCCTCAACGTGCAGACGACGTCGCGGAAGAAGCCGCCGTTCGGCATCGGCCAGATGGGCAAGAGCTTCCGCAACGAGATCACGCCCGGCAACTTCATCTTCCGCACCCGCGAGTTCGAGCAGATGGAGATGGAGTACTTCGTCGAGCCGGGAACCGACGAGAAGCTGCACCAGTACTGGATCGACGAGCGCACCAACTGGTACGTCGACCTCGGCATCTCGCCCGAGAACCTGCGCCAGTACGAGCACCCCAAGGAGAAGCTCTCCCACTACTCGAAGCGCACCGTCGACATCGAGTACCGGTTCGGCTTCACCGGCTCGGAGTGGGGCGAGCTCGAGGGCATCGCCAACCGCACCGACTTCGACCTCACCACGCACTCCAACCACTCCGGCGTCGACCTGTCGTTCTACGACCAGGCGTCGGGCACGCGGTACCGGCCGTACGTGATCGAGCCGGCAGCCGGTGTGGGGCGTTCGATGATGGCGTTCCTCGTCGAGGCCTACACCGAGGACGAGGCGCCCAACGCCAAGGGTGGCGTCGACAAGCGGGTGGTGCTGCGGCTGGACCGGCGGCTCGCGCCCGTCAAGGCCGCGGTGCTGCCGCTCTCGCGCAACGCCGAGCTGTCGCCCAAGGCCCGCGACCTGGCCGCGGTGCTGCGCAAGCACTGGAACGTCGAGTTCGACGACGCCGGGGCGATCGGTCGCCGCTACCGCCGCCAGGACGAGATCGGCACACCGTTCTGCATCACGGTCGACTTCGACACCCTCACCGACCAGGCCGTCACCATCCGCGAGCGCGACTCGATGGCGCAGGAGCGGGTGGCCCTGGACCAGGTGGAGAGCTACCTGGCCGCCCGCCTGCTGGGCTGCTGACCCGACCCTCTGCACGAACGGCGCGCCCGTCCCGATCTCTCGGACGGGCGCGCCGCTCGTTGCGGTGGACCGGGTGCCGGGGCGTGAAGGTGTGGGCGCCCGCGCCGCGGCTGGTGGACGAGTGGTCCCGATTTACTGGACGAGGGTGCCGCTCGTTGCCCGGTTCGGGGTTGTGGCCTGGCGCGGATCAGGGGTGTGCGGGAGCCGGCGCGCTGCTTCTCGGACGAGTGGCGCGCTTGTTCGGTCTACGGGATGACGGGCCGCTCGTTGCTCGCGTCGGCTCGGCCACCGATCAGGGGCCCGGGCGGTGGGCCTGACATTCGTCACGGGGAGGTCGTGACGGGCGATCCGGGGGCGGCACCGGGTGCGGCGGCAGTGTCGTCCGCATGACGAGATCCACTTCTCCTCCCGCCGTCGCCGCCGGTGCGGCTGTGTCGGTCCGCGGCCTGCATCGCAGCTACGGCGGGGTGCGCGCTGTCGACGGCGTCGACCTCGCGATCGCCCCCGGCGAGGTGGTCGCCCTGCTCGGGCCCAACGGCGCCGGCAAGTCGACGACCATCGACATCCTGCTCGGGCTCTCCCGCCCGGACTCCGGCGATGTCCGGCTGTTCGGGCGGACACCGCGGCAGGCCGTGGTGGACGGGCTGGTCGGGGCGATGCTGCAGTCGGGGGGCATTCCGGACGACATCACGGCGGCGGAGGTCGTCCGACTGACGGGCGCGTTGTTCCCGAAGCCGCTGACCGTTCCGGAGGCGTTGCTCCGGGCAGGTGTCGCCGACGTGGCCGGCAGGCGCTACGGGCGGCTGTCGGGCGGGCAGAAGCAGCGTGTGCGGTTCGCCACCGCGCTCGTCAGCGACCCGGACCTGCTCGTACTGGACGAGCCGACCGTCGCGATGGACGTACAGGCCAGGCGCGAGTTCTGGGCGGCGATGCGGGGCTACACGCGCACCGGCCGCACGGTGCTGTTCGCCACGCACTACCTGGCGGAGGCCGAGGAGTACGCGGACCGGGTCGTGCTGCTGCGGGCAGGCCGGGTGGTGGCTGACGGGAGCGTCGCGCAGGTGCGCGCGCTCGCCTCGGGCCGGGTCGTGGCGGCGACCGCGCCGGGTGCGGACCCGTCCGCGCTGCGACGGCTCCCCGGGGTGACGCAGGTGCACGTCGACGGGCCGCGTGTGCGGCTCGAGTGTTCCGACTCCGACGCCGCGTTGCGGGCACTGGTCGTCGGATATCCGCAGGCCCACGACATCGAGGTCTCGGCACACGGTCTCGAGGACGCCTTCGTCGCGCTGACCGCATCGGAGGGTGAGTGATCATGGGCGCGCTGCTGCTCGCCGAGGTGCGCCGGATCTACCGGTCGCCGAGGTTCCTGATCTTCACGGTGGGCTTTCCCGTCGTCTACTTCGTCGTCTTCACCGGGATCTTCGCGACCGGGCCGGATGCCGCGGCCGCCACGGTGTTGCTGATGGTCAACATGGCTGCGTTCGGGGCGATCTCCGCATCGGTCAGCACCGGCGGCCGGGTGGCGGTGGAGCGCAGCATCGGCTGGAACCGCCAGTTGCGGCTGACCCCGCTCCCCGCGTGGGGGTACGTCGCCATCAAGGCGGCCGTCGCGATGCTGGTGGCGCTCCCCGCCCTCGTGCTCGTGTTCGCGGTGGGCGGCGTGGTGAAGGGCGTGGACCTCGATGCGGTGACCTGGGCGAGGGTCTTCCTCGCCGCGTGGATCGGGATGCTGCCGTTCGCAGCGATCGGGCTGCTGCTCGGTCTCGTCGCGTCGCCCGACTCGGCGCAGGGCATGTCGACCGTGACGATGCTGGTGTTCAGCCTGCTGGGCGGGGTGCTGATCCCGGCGGAGGTGCTGCCGCCGGTGATGGTCTCGGTGGCCCACCTGCTGCCCAGCTACTGGCTCGCGACCATCGCACGCGGGCAGGCGACCGGTGACGGCGTGCCGATCGCGGGCGTGGCCGTCCTGCTGGTGTGGCTGCTCGTCGTGGGAGCCGGGGTTGCGGTGCTGTATCGGCGCGATGCGCTCCGCGTCTGATCTGCGGGGCTTGGGCGGAGTTACGGTGATCGGCATGCCACCGTCACCCGGGGACGCGGGCGAGGTCCGCGATCCCACCCGGCTGCATCCGCGGCGGTGGTATGTGATGTCGGGCGGGTGGTCGCTGCTCCTCACTCCGTGGATCTACATCGGTGCCACGTCCAGCCAGCCGATCGTCGTCCGCGTGCTCCTGGTGCTCGCGGTGCTGGCCTACATCGCGTGCTTCGTCTTCGGTCTGTACGAGGCGATGCAGCGCAAGCAGCGGCTGTTCTCGGCGGCGCTCCTCGTGGTGATGTGCGTGCTGTGGCTGGTGACGGCGGCAGGCTTCGGCGCGCAGGACGGGGCGGTCTACACGGTCAGCTACCTGCTCGTCATGGTCATCGCGCTGGTTCCCGCCCCGTGGACCACTGTGGCGGCCGTCGTCGCCTTCTGCGGGGCGGTGGGGTTCGACTGGCTCGTCGGGGACGGCCTGACGGGACCGGACGTCTTCGGGATGGCAGCGATCAGCATCGCGATGCGTGGGCAGTTCTGGCTGGTCAAGGCCAACTCGCAGCTGCGAGAAGCCCGTGAGGAGCTGGCCAGGCTGGCGGTCGCCGCCGAGCGCGAGCGGATGGCGCGCGATCTGCACGACGTGCTCGGGCACAGCCTCACGACCATCACGGTCAAGGCCGGACTCGCCCGGCGGCTGCTCGAGCGCGGCGATATGGGGCGCGCGGCTGAGGAGGTGACCGACGTCGAGCAGCTCGGCAGGCAGGCGCTGGGCGAGGTGCGCTCGACCGTCGCGGCGAACCGCGTGGCCTCACTGGGACGCGAGCTCGCGGGAGCCCGGGAGGCTCTGCGTGCGGCGGGCATCGAGGCCGACCTGCCGGCCGCAGTGGACAACGTGCCTCCGGACCGGCAGCAGGCGTTCGCGCACGTGGTGCGGGAAGGTGTCACCAACACGATCCGGCACAGCGGGGCGGGGAACTGCACGGTGCGCCTCACCCCGACCTCGGTGGAGGTCGTCGACGACGGTGTCGGCAGCCCGGACGGAACGCCGGCAGGTCACGGGCTCAGCGGCCTCACCGAGCGGCTCGCGGCGATCGGGGGCTGGGTCGACGCCGGTCCGACGCCCAGCGGCGGCTACCGCCTGCGTGCCGAGGTCCTGCCGCGCACCGGCCCCGTCCGGCGGCCGGAGCCTGCCGGATGATCACCGTGCTGCTCGCCGACGACCAGGCGTTGATCCGGGGCGCGTTGGCGGCGATGCTCGGCCTGGAGCCCGACATCGAGGTGGTGGCCCAGGTCGGGTCGGGTGCCGAGGTGGTGCCCGCCGCGCTGCGGACCCTGCCGGACGTCGCGCTGCTCGACGTCCAGATGCCTGGTGGGGACGGCCTCGATGCCGCCGGTGCGTTGCGCGCCGCGCTTCCGACGTGCCGCGTCGTCGTGCTCACGACGTTCGGCAGGCCCGGCTACCTGGCCCGTGCCATGCGCGCCGGTGCGGCGGGGTTCGTGGTGAAGGACGCTCCGCCCGAGCAGCTCGTCGACGCCGTGCGCCGGGTGCACGCGGGCCTGCGGGTGGTGGATCCGGTGCTCGCGGCGGAGTCGCTGTCCACCGGGACGAGCCCCCTGACCGACCGTGAGCGGGACGTGCTGCTCGCCGCGGCCGACGGTGCCACGGTGGCGGACGTGGCGGCGCGGCTGCACCTGTCGGAGGGCACTGTGCGCAACCATCTCTCCGCGGCGATCGGCAAGACATCGGCCCGCACCCGTGCCGAGGCCGTGCGCCTGGCGGACGAACGCGGCTGGTTGTAGGTCAGCCTGTCAGCTCGCCGCGGATCCCGGCGAGGACGAGGGAGAGCCCGTAGTCGAAGTGCGCGGTCGGATGCGGGGCCGCGAGGTCGTCACGGGCGGCGAGCAGGTGCGGATGTTCGGTCGGATCGAGTGCGGCGTCCAGTCGGTTGCGGGCGTCCTTCCCGCCGTCGGGCAGCGCGACTGCGAGCTGCTCCTCGGTGACGTGGGCGACGACGTAGTACGTCAGCGTGTCGGTGGCCCAAGTGGCCGCGCGATGGTCGAGGCCCGCGGTCACCAGGAGCCCCACCATCGTCTCGCCGTAGGTGAGAGCGTGCGGCAGCGGGAAGAAGCTCCCGGAGAACAGCCGGGCGCCGTCTCGCCGTGAGAGCAGCGCCCGGCGGAGCCGGTGTGCCAGCTGGGTTGCGCGCTCGTGCCACGGCCGATCGGGAGGCATGTCGTCGGTGAGTCCTGCGAGCAGCGCGTCGGCCATCGCCTCCAGCAGGGCCTGTTTGCTGCGGAAATGCCAGTAGGTGGCGCCGTTGCGCACGTCGAGCGCCTCGGCCAGCCTGCGCATGGTCAGCTGCTCGAGCCCGACCTCGTCCAGGACGTCGAGGGCAATGGTCACCACGTGCTCGCGCGTGAGTCGCACTCGGCCCTCCGAAATCGTGTTGCCGCGCGGGGGAGTATGCCGCACGCTTCAACAGCGTTGAAGTTCAACGGCGTTGAAGAAGGGGAGTTGCCAGTGCGGTTGATCCGGTTCCACACCTACGGCGGGCCCGAGGTGCTGACCCTCGACCGGGCCCCGGTGCCGGCACCGGGGGAGGGAGAGCTGCTGGTCAAGGTTTCGGCGATCGGGGTCACGCTCCCCGTCGTGCGGCTCACCCGCGGCGTGCCGGACGGCACCGGCGTCCCGCTGCCGCACGTGCCCGGTGGGGACGTGGTCGGGACGGTGGCGTCGGTCGGTGCGGGGGTGACCGGCTACGCCGTGGGCGATCGTGTGGCGGCCCTGGCGTTCACAGGCGCCTACGCGGAGTACGTCGTGGTGCCTGCGGCGTTCGCGGCCCCGGTTCCGGACGGGATCACGGACGAGTCCGCCGTGCACCTGGTGCGTGGTGGGCAGGTGGCGCTCGGCGTGCTGCGCGCATCAGGGCTCCAGGACGGGGAGAGCGTGCTGGTCACCGCGGCGGCGGGTGGTGTCGGGCACCTGGCGGTGCAGCTGGCCGCCGTCGCCGGAGCGGGCCGCGTGGTCGCGGCGATCGGGCCGACCGCAGCTTCCACGAAGGCCGCCGCTCTGCGCTCGCTCGGGGTCGACGAGGTGGTCACCTACGAGGAGCTGTCCGCAGGCCGCGCCGGGCAGGTCGACGTCGTCCTCGACGGCGTCGGGGGTGACGTCCAGAGGGCATGCCTCGCGAGCCTCGCCCCGCTGGGCAGGCTGGTCGCCTTCAGCGGCGCGGGCGTCACGGTCGACGTGAACGAGCTGCGCATGCACGCCAGGACGATCATCGGTTTCGCGATGGCCCACCACGCCGGCGGCCGCCGCGAAACCTACGCCCGTCACCGTCGCGAGCTGTGGGACCTCTCCCTCGAAGGACGCCTCCGCCCGCTCGTCCACGACGTGCTCCCACTGGAGCGGGCCTGTGAGGCCCACCGGATCGTCGAGGGTCGTGGGAACGTAGGCCGTGTGCTGCTCCGGCCCGGCGCCCGGTGCTGAACAGGACCCACCCGCACGTGCAACCTGGACCGGCCGATCGATCGCTACTCTGGCGATCGTGAGCGACGTGACTACCGCATCGGGGACGGGAACCACGCCACGGGGATCTTCGCCACTACGGGACCTTGGTGCCGCATTGCGCGAATGGGCCACCACAGGTGTGGGGGTCGTCCGCGTGCTGGACCGCCACGGCTTCGGCACGGTCGAGAGCGGCCAGCTCGTGGCGGGCACCGCCGCGGGCTCCGTGGCCGGCGCTCTGTACCGCGGCGCTCTCGACGATGCGGTCGGCCCGCTCGCCGCCGCTGCCGTGGGCGGGCCGCACACCCAGGAGGCCCATGTCTCCGAGGCCGTCGCGCTCGACGTCGGCCTCGCCTGCGCCGGTGGCGCCACACTGCTCGGCCATCCGCTGCCCGCGGAGCCCGCGTTCGCGCTCGGGGAGGCGCTGGAGCGCGAGGTGCCCGCGGCGCTGGTCTCCACCACCGGCGGTGGCGGTGCGCTGGTGCTCAGCGGTCCGGAGCTCGGCGACGTCCACGGCGGCCTCGGCTCTCCCGAGCTCGACGCCGCTGCGGTGGACGCCGCCCGGCAGTTGATGCGGCGCGGGGCCACGGTCACCGAGCGCGTCCAGGTCGAGGGCGACGAGCTGCTGCTGGACCTGTGGGTGCCGGTGCCCTCCGTGCTGGTGGCCGGGGCAGGAGCGATCGGTGAAGCCCTGGTCGCGCAGGCCAGGCTCCTCGGCTGGGGCGCCCGCACCGAAACCGAGCTCTCCGTCGTGCAGGCCGCGGTGGGCGCCTTCACCGACGCCGACGTCCTCGTGCTGCTCGACCACGCCCCGTCGTTCGACGCCGTGCTCATCGACGGGCTGCGCCGCGGGCGCGGGTTCATCGGCGCGCTCGGCTCCCGCCGCACCCAGACGGTCCGCAGGCAGCGGCTGCTGAAGGCCGGTCTCACCGAGTCCGATCTGGCAGCACTACGCGGTCCCGTCGGTCTCGACCTGGGTGCCCGCACCCCCGCCGAGACCGCAGTGTCCATCGTCGCCCAGGTGATCGCCGCCCGCTCCGGACGCGCCGGCACGGCCCTCGCCGCCACGGACGGTCGGATCGGCGGATGACGGCGCCGCCGGGCCCCCGGTTCGGCCGGCAGGTCCCCTCGGAGGCGCCGACCGAGCCCTTGCGTGGCACGCGGGCTCCGACGGCTGTGCTCGAACGCCCCCGGCGTGGTCGCTGGTTGTTCCGGCTGCTGGTCGGCGGCCTGCTGGTCGCTGTGGCGGTGGTCGGTGGCACCGCGTTCCGGGTGTGGCAGGTGGCGCGCGTCGACGACCGCCGCCCGGTCGACGCCGTGGTCGTGCTCGGCGCCGCGCAGTACGACGGTGACCCCAGCTCCATCTTCGCCGCCCGGCTGCGCCATGCCGAGGAGCTGTACGAGGACGGGCTGGCCCCGCGCATCGTCACCACCGGCGGCGGGCGTCCCGGCGACGTCTACACCGAGGCCGAGGCCGGCCGGCGCTACCTGATCGACCGTGGCGTGCCTCCACAGGCCGTCATCGCGGTGGGGGAGGGCTCGGACACGCTGCTCAGCCTGCAGGCCGTGGCGGCCAGGGCGAAGCAGGACGGCTGGCAGAGCGCGGAGATCGTCAGCGACCCGTGGCACTCCTTGCGCGCCCGCACGATGGCCCGTGACAGCGGGCTGCTCGCGTGGACGTCGCCCACCCGCACCGGGCCCGTGGTGCAGACCCGTGAGACGCAGTTCCGGTACATCGTCCGCGAGACCGGGGCGTTGCTGTACTACCGGCTCACTCACGCCTCGGTGGACACCCAGACCAGCGGGCTCGGCTGACAGCGTGACCGACCTCGGAAGGGGCGGCTACGGCGAGCACGACACGGCCCGCCTGAACCCCGAGCCGCCCAAAGGCAGCGGGCGGCCCGAACGGCGCAGCCCGTTCTCCCGCGACCGGGCCCGGGTGCTGCATTCGGCCGCCCTGCGCAGGCTGGCCGGAAAGACGCAGGTCGTCGGCCCGGGGGAGGGCGCGGAGATCACCGGCGTGCCGCGCACCCGGCTCACGCACTCCCTGGAGGTCGCGCAGATCGGGCGCGGGATCGCCGAGGAGTTGGGCTGCGACCCCGACATCGTCGATACGGCGGGGCTGGCACACGACATCGGTCACCCGCCGTTCGGCCACAACGGCGAGCGGGCGCTCGACGAGTTCGGCGTGGCGTGCGGTGGGTTCGAGGGCAACGCGCAGACGTTGCGGATCCTGATGCGGCTGGAGCCGAAGATCGGCGACAGCGGGCTGAACCTGACCAGGGCATCGCTCGACGCGTCGTGCAAGTACCCGTGGGTGCACCGGCCGGGCGACCGCAAGTACGGCGCGTACGTCGTCGACGCGGAGCTGTTCGCCTGGGTCAGGGAGGGTGCGCCCGGTGACCGGAGGTGCATCGAGGCCCAGATCATGGACTGGGCCGACGACGTCGCGTACTCCGTGCACGACGTGGAGGACGGCATCGTGAGCGGTCGCATCGACCTCGCCGCCCTCGCGTCCCCTGTGGAGCGAGCGGCCGTGGTGGAGCTCGCCGCCACCCATTTCGGCGCCTCGGCGGATGCGCTCGCGGAGGCCGCAGACGCGTTGATCGCCCTCCCGGTGGTCGCGGCCGTGCGGGGTTTCTCGGCGGCGACGGCCGCGGCGCCCGCGCAGGTGGCGCTCAAGCGGCTCACGAGTGAGCTGGTCGGCCGGTTCGCGCTGGCCGCAGGCGATGCCACCCGTGCGGCGTACGGAGAAGAGGCGCTTCGCCGGTACTCCGCCGACCTGGTGGTTCCACCGGGTGCCGGGGCGGAGGTCGCGCTGCTCAAGGCCGTCGCGCTGCGGTACGTGATGAGCGACCCCGGCAGGCGCGCGATGCAGGCACGGCAACGGGAACTGCTCGCCGAGCTCGCCTCGGCACTGTTGGCCAAGGCACCGGACGCGCTGGATCCGCTCTTCGCCGAGCACTGGGCGGAGGCGCCGGACGACGCCGCCCGGCTGCGGGTCGTGCTCGATCAGGTCGCCGTGCTCACCGATCAGCAGGCCGTCGCCCGGCACGCCGCGCTCGCCAGGCGCGGTTAGTTGCAGTACGCGGTCTCGGGGCGGACGAACAGCACCACGCGGACCGCGGCGTCGCTGGGCGGTTCGTCGAACTTCCTGGAGTAGCGCTCGGCGAGCTCAGCGTAGAACGCCGCTTCCGGATCCGGCTCGATCCGTTCCACCCGTCCCCGGAGCTCGACGAAGCGGGGCGGCCGGTCGGGGTCGTCGATGGCCACGGAGACGCGCGGGTCGGCCTGCACGTTGCGGTACTTCTGGCGTTCCGACGTGTGCGTGAACCGCAGGTGCGTCCCGTGCCACGCGAACCACATCGGGTTCACCTGCGGCGACCCGTCCGGACGGACCGTGCCCAGGTGCGCGATCAGTGGCCGAGCCAGCAGATCGATGTGGGTCTCGGGCACGACGGGGCCGGTCATGGCACCGACGCTAGGACGTCGGGCACGAGGGTTCCCGCGTGTCGTGACGCCCGTCTCGTCACGGATCACCCCGCCGTCTCGTCCCCTTCGTGATCGGACGTCGTATTTCGAGGAGGGCGACATGAGCGCACGTGTTCCGGCGGTGCCCGCCGAAGAGGCGGGAGTGGTGGGCCGGCTGATGTATCGGCTGATGCGGAAGAAGTTCGGGGACGTCCCGGAGCCGTTCGCGGTGCTCCGCCACCACAAGCGGCTGTTCTGGGCCTCGACCATCTCGGAGGCCGCGTACGACCGCGCGTCCACGGTGCTGCCCGCGCGGTTGCGGGAGCTCGCGGTGTTCCGCGTGGCGACCGTCGTCGGGTGCTCGTGGTGCGTCGACTTCGGCACGATGCTGCAGCGTCTCGGCGGCCTGGACGTCGAACGGCTCCGGCACATCGACGAGTACGCGACGCACCCGCTCTTCGAGCCCGTCGAGCGGCGCGTGCTCGCCTACGCCGACGCGATGACGGCCCTCCCGCCTGCTGTGACCGACTCCCAGGTCGCCGAGCTGGAGGCGGAGCTGGGGCGGGCGGGCCTGATCGAGCTCACCCACTCCATCGCGCTGGAGAACATGCGGGCCCGCGCCTACCACGCTCTCGGCATCGTCGACCAGGGCTTCGACACGGCGTGCCAGGTACGCCTGTCGGGCTGACCGCGCGTCAGGTGGGGAGGCGCTCCAGTTTCTCCGGGTTGAGCACCGAGTAGAGCCCCGAGATCCGGCCGTCGCGGACGGAGACGGCGGTGACTCCCGGGCCCGTCTCGCCGTAGGAAGGGGTCAGGAACCCGGTCTCGCCGTTGACCTCGACCGGGACCCACCCCTTCGTGAAGGCGGGACCGTAGCGCTCCAGCAGGCCGAGGATCAGGCGCATCACCTTCTCCGCACCGACGATGGTGCGGCGCGCCGCCTTCGTCCGCCCGTCGGAGTCGTTGACCCACACGGCCTCGGGGTGCAGCACCGCGAGCAGCGCCGGGCCGTCGGCGCGGGAGATCGCCTCAGCGAAACGCGTGAGCAGCGCGCCCACCTCGGCCGTCTGCGCCTGCGCCTGCGACGGCGGGTCGGCCTCGGCGACGATTCGCCGCGCCCGGGTGGCGTGCTGACGCGCGGCGGCCTCGCTGCAGCCGAGCACGTCGGCGATCTGGGCGAACGGCAGCGCGAGCGCGTCGTGCAGCACGAACGCCACGCGCTGCGGCGGCGTGAGTTGCTCCAGCACGACCATGGCTGCCATGCGTACGCCCTCGTCGCGCACCACGGTCGCGAGTGGGTCGTCGGTGTCGCCGGTGGTGACGAGCGGTTCGGGCAGCCACGGCCCGACGTACCGCTCGCGGCGCGCCGCGGCCGAGCGCAGCCGGTCGAGGCACAGCCGTCCGACCACGGTGGTGAGCCAGGCCCGCTCGTCGCGAAGCCCGGCGCGCGTTGCGTCGTCCAGCCCGGCGAGGCGCAGCCAGGCCTCCTGCACGGCGTCCTCGGCGTCTGCGAGGCTGCCTGTGATGCGGTAGCCGATCCGGATCAGGTGTGCCCGGTGTGCTTCGAACACTTCGACGTCCGCGTCCACGGCAGTTGAACCTACGCGGCCGACTTGGAGGTGCAAGCACGTGCTGATCGTCGACGGCCTCGTCCGGCGGTTCGGTCCCGCTGTGGTGCTGGCGGGTGTCGGTTTCTCGCTCGAGCCCGGCCGGGCGGCGGCCGTGGTCGGACCCAACGGTGCGGGCAAGACCACCCTCCTGCGCTGCGTCGTCGGCGCCGACCGGCCCGACGCGGGCGAGGTGCGTCTCGACGGCCGCTCGCTGCGCGAGGACGACCCCCGGGTCCGCGCCACCGTCGCGAGCGTGCTCGACGACGTCGAGTTCTTCCCTGACCTCTCGGTCGCCGAGCACCTCGACCTGCTCGCCAGGGCGCACGGCGCCGAGCCCGACACCGCGCCGGTGCTCGCCGAGCTGGGCCTCACCGCGCTGGCCGACCGGACCCCTGTGGGCCTCTCCAGCGGCGAGCGCAGGCGCCTGGCTCTGGCCTCCTGCCTCGTGCGCCCGCGCCGCCTGCTCGTGCTCGACGAGCCGGAGCAGCGGCTCGACGCGGCGGGCCGGCAGTGGCTGGTGGAGCGGCTCGAGCAGGAGAAGGCCGCAGGCCGCGCCGTGCTGTTCGCCTCGCACGACACGGCCGTTGTCGACGCGGTGGCCGACCAGACGGTCGAGCTGGGTACGTGACCGCCGCCCCGACGGTGCAGGTGCCGAGAGCCCGTGACCTGCGCATCCACCTCGCCCGCGCCCGGCGGGCCCAGCGCGCCGCGGCCGGGAAGGGGCAGGACCGCGACTGGTACACCCCGCTGCTCGCCGTGGCCGTGCTCACCGGGTTGTTGGTGCAGGGAGTGCGCCGGGTGATGGGCGCCGAGGCGAGCCCGCTGCCGCACGCACCGCACATCGGGCTGCTGCTCGGCGCCGTCGGGTTGGTGCTCGCGGGTGTGGTGCTCCGCGCGGCGCTGGCGCTGGGCCCGATGCTCGCCGGCCCGGCGGTACGGCACTGGCTGCTCGCCGGCACCGTCGACCGCGCCGCCATGCTCCGGCCCCGCTACCTCGCCCTGGCTGCTGCTGCGGCGCTGGCGGGGGCGGGCGGCGGGGCATTAGCGGCCCTGGTCGCCGCGGTGGCCCCGCCCTGGTGGGAGGCGGTGTGGTGGGCAGCCACCGGAGCGGGTGCCGCGGCCGCGCTCGCAGCTGCGGCCGTGATGTGGCAGGCGGGCGACACTCGGATCGGCCGGTCCGTGGGCACCGCGCTCGTGGTGGCCGGCGCGGCGAGCGTCGCGGCAGCACTGCTGGTTCCCCGCGCGTCCGCCGTCCCGGCCCTGCCTGCCCCCGCGGCCACCACCGTCGCGTGGGTGCTCGCCCTGCTCCTGTTCGGATGCGGGTGGCGGCGCCTCGGCGTCCTGGACCGGGCCGCTCTGGGAGCCGGGAGCGGGCTCGCCGCCGCCGTCCAGGCTGCGGGGACGTTCATGGAGCCCTCGCTTTTGCTCGGCCTGCTGGAGGAGCGGCGCTGGCGCTCCGCCCACCACGGGCGTTCACGTCCCGGGCGCGGTCTCGGGTACGGCGCGCTGGTGCACTCCGACCTGCGCCGCGTGCTGCGCACCCCCGGCGCGCTGCCGCTCGCGGTGGGCCTGCTGCTCGTGACCTACGCGGCTGCCGACGTGCTGCCCGCCGTGGCCGTGCCGCCCGTCGCCGTCGTCGCCGCGTACGCGGTGGCGAGCCGGGTGGCGTCGGGCGTGCGGGCCGTCACCCGCTCCGCGGCCCTGCGGCGTGCGCTCGGTGGCACCGACCGTGCGCTGATCATGGCGCACCTTGTCGCGCCCCTCGTGGTCGTGGCCGTGTGGACGGCGGCCCTGCTCCCCGCGCTGCTCCCGCTGAACCCGATCGCTGTGCTGCTGATCCCGCTCGGAGCGGTCGCCGTGGTGGAACGCTCGGCCACCCGGCCCGCGCCCGACTACGGCGCGGCCGTGTTCGAGACTGGAATGGGAGCCGTCCAGGTGGATCTCGTGCGTCAGTTGGTGCGCGGACCAGCGTTGCTGGCGGGTCTCGCTGCGGTACAGCTCCTGCTGCCCCGGTGATCGGATCGGCCGAAGGTCCGAGCAGGTTCTCGGGTAATCCGTAACTCCGACCGAGGCGCCTCTCAGGTTTCGCGGCGCAAGGTGGACATATGGACCCATTCATCGTTCTCACGGTGGTCGGGGCCGCGGCGGGACTCGCCGTACTGCTGGTCATGGCACTGACGCCGCTGTTCATCGACCTGTATCGGCCCCGCTCCGACCGCCCACTCGAACCGGCCGCGAAGCCCGCCGGTGACCCGTCCGTCGTGATCCCCACCCAGCGCGGGGCACTCGGTCTCGTGCCGCCCGCCTCGCGCGTGACGAGATTGCACGCAGCATCTCAGTAGTCGCGCCGCCCGCGCGGGGGACGCTGATCGCGGCGCCCGCAGGTCCGACCGAAGCCGGGCCTACACTCGGCCCGTGGCGGGGCGGATCCGGGACAACGACATCGCTGAGGTCCGCGACCGGACCCGGATCGACGAGGTCATCGGCGAGTACGTCGCATTGCGGCGGGCCGGAGCCGGTGCGCTGAAGGGCCTCTGCCCGTTCCACGACGAGAAGAGCCCGTCGTTCAACGTGCGGCCGAGCCACGGCACCTTCCACTGCTTCGGCTGCGGCGAGGGCGGCGACGCCGTCGCGTTCATCATGAAGATCGAGCACGTCGGGTTCGTCGAGGCCGTCGAGCGCCTCGCCGATCGGGTCGGCTTCCGGCTCACCTACGAGGGCGGCGGCAGCTCGGTGCAGCGTGACCGCGGCACCCGCAGCCGGTTGCTGGAGGCCAACAAGCGCGCCGCCGAGTTCTACGCCACGCAGCTGCGCACGCCCGAGGCCGCGCCCGCCGTCCAGTTCCTCACCAGCCGCGGGTTCGACGCGGCATCGGCCCAGATGTTCGGCTGCGGGTACGCCCCGGCCGGCTGGGACACGCTCACCCGCCACCTGCTCGCGGCGGGCTTCACACTGGACGAGTTGATGAAGGCCGGTCTGTCGAAGGAGGGCCGCCGGGGCCCGATCGACAGGTTCCACCGCCGGTTGCTCTGGCCGATCAAGGACCTCGGTGGCGACGTCGTCGGGTTCGGGGCGCGCCGCCTCTTCGACGACGACGGCATCGAGGCCAAGTACCTCAACACCACCGAGACGCCGGTCTACCGCAAGACCCATGTGCTGTTCGGGCTCGACCTCGCCAAGCGCGAGATCGCCAAGCGCCGCCAGGTGGTGGTCGTCGAGGGGTACACCGACGTGATGGCGATGCATCTGGCAGGCGTGCCCACCGCGGTCGCGTCCTGTGGCACGGCCTTCGGCGCCGAGCACATCTCGGTGATCCGCCGGTTGATCGGCGACGACTCGTTCGATCTCGGCGAGGTGATCTACACCTTCGACGGCGACGCCGCCGGGCAGGCGGCCGCGCTCAAGGCCTTCGAGGGCGAGCAGAGCTTCGCCGCGCAGACGTTCGTGGCGATCGCGCCCGACGGCCAGGATCCCTGCGAGCTGCGTCAGAGCAACGGCGACACCGCGGTGCGCGACCTGGTGGCCCGCCGCGAGCCGCTCTTCGAGTTCGCGATCCGCAGCATGCTGCGTGAGCACAACCTCGACACGGCCGAGGGCCGGGTCGCCGCGCTGCAGCGGTGCGTGCCGCTCGTGTCGCGGATCAAGCGGGAGGACCTGCGCGACGAGTACGCCCGCAGGCTCGCGGGCTGGACCAGCTGGGACGACATCGCGATGGTCGTGCGGCGGGTGCGGGAGTCCGCGGGTGCGCCGGTCGAGCCGGTGCGCGGCCGCAACGGCACCCGGCGGGAGGTGCCCGCGCCGCCCCAGAAGGACGATCCGCGGCTGCACCTGCAGCGGGAGGCGCTCAAGGCAGCCCTTCAGGTGCCGGTGATCGCCGGGCCCGCCTACGACGAGCTGCCGGAACAGGTGTTCACCCACCCGGCGTTCGCCGCGGTGCACCGGGCGGTGCAGGCCGCGGGCGGGGTGTGCGGTGGCCGCGAGGGTCACGTCTGGGTCGACGCCGTGCAGGCCGAGTGCTCCACTGAGACACGCCAGCTCGTCACCGAGCTCGCCGTAGAGCCTCTGGAGCTGCCGCGGAAGAACACCGAGGAAGCGCGTTACGTCTCGAGCGTGATCGCCGGGGTGCGGCTCGTACTGGTGGAGGCCCAGGTCGCCGAGCTGAAGGCACGCTTGCAGCGCACCAACCCGATGGAGGAGGCCGACGCCTACCACCAGCTCTTCGGCGACCTCGTGCCGCTGGAGCAGTACAGGATTGCACTGCGGGAGAAAGCGCTCCGGTGATCAGGGAGGGAGTGCGATGAACCTGCTGAAGGCGGTGCGCCGCCTACTAGGGCACGACGACCTGCCCGAGGGCTTCAACGGTCGTCTGGACGCCGACGAGCAGGTGCTCGCCACGGCGGCGCTGGGCGGTGGGGGCCACCTGGTCGTCACGTCGCGCGGGCTGTGGCTGCCCACCCCCGACGGCGTGCGGCGGCTGGGCTGGCACCTGGTCAGCAAGGCGTCGTGGAAGAACGGTGCCCTCGAGTTCGTCGAGGCACAGGAGCGCGACGTCATCGACGGGGCGGTGCTGATCGCCGATCTTCCGCCGCAGCGGCTGCGGCTCACCGAGCCCGGCCGGGTGCCGGAGGTGGTGCACGCTCGCGTCACGGGCTCGATCAAGAGCAGGCACCACCGCGACCTGCCGGGCGGCGGCGCGTGGTTCGTGCAGCGCAAGGTGCCCGGCCGCGACGGCATCGTGATGCAGGTGCGCGCCGACCCGGGCACCGACGAGGCCGCGCTGCGACAGGTGGTGGGCGACGTCGCCCGCACGCTCAAGCTGAGCTGAATTTCTAGGAGGTCCGGGATGACCAGCAGCACCACGTGGGATCCGGCGCTGTATCTCCGTTTCGACGACCACCGCTCCCGCCCGTTCCACGACCTGTTGGCCCGCGTGGGCGCGAACGCTCCACGCCGCGTGGTCGACCTCGGCTGCGGCCCCGGCCACCTCACCGCCCTGTTGAGCGCGCGCTGGCCGGATGCCGAGGTCGTCGCGCTCGACTCGTCGGCCGAGATGGTGGCCGCCGCCCGCGAACGCGGCGTCGTGGCCGAGCAGGCCGACGTCGCCGACTGGATGCCGTCGCCGGACACCGACGTCGTGATCACCAACGCGGTGCTGCAGTGGGTGCCGACGCACCGGCAGCTGTTGCCACGGTGGGTCGACGCCCTGCCGAGCGGGGCGTGGTTCGCGATGCAGGTGCCCGGCAACCTCGGCGCCCCCACCCACGCGCTGATCCGCGAGCTCGCAGGCGAGACGCCCTGGCGGGGCCGGATCGACCTGCGGGGGGAGATCGCGGTGGCCGAACCGGACGAGTACGCCGAGCTGCTGGCCGGCGCGAACGCCGAGGTCGACGTCTGGGAGACCACGTACCTGCACCGCCTCACCGGCGCGGACCCGGTTCTGGAGTGGATCAGCGGCACGGCGTTGCGGCCTGTGCGTGACGCGCTCGGCGACGACTACGCCACGTTCCGTTCGGTGCTGGCTCCGCGGCTGCGCGACGCGTACCCCGCTCGGCCCGACGGCACCACGTGGTTGCCGTTCCGGCGCATCTTCGCGGTGGCCCGCAAGCGCTGACCGCTCCTGGCGTGCGGAAACCAGGGGTGGCACGAACGGGTGATCGGTGTCACTCTCGGCGATGTTGATCCCGTCATAGTGGAGGGGACCATGACCGCCGAGAGCCAGCGCACCCGTACCGACGTCGACAAGGCCCTGCTCGGTCACGCCACCTATCGCAGCCTCGGGGAGCAACGGCTCTCCCCGGCCGAGGAACGGTTCGAGAAGGGCCGCCGCACGGTGGGGCTGTTCCTCGCGCCGATCGTGACGATCGTGTTCCTGGCGCTGCCGTTGAATCTCCAGCCCCAGCAGCAGGTGCTGGCCGGGATCCTGCTCGGCGTGATCGTGCTGTGGGTGAGCGAGGCGGTGCCGATCCCGGTCGGGGGCCTGATCGGCGTCGCGCTGATCGTGATGCTGCAGGTGGCGCCCGCCGACGACGTGCTGGCGAACTTCGGGTCGAGCACCGTGTTCACCTTCATCGGGGCGTTCATCCTCGCCCAGGCGATGCTCAAGCACGGCGTGGCGCGCCGCTTCGCCTTCCGGATCCTGTCGCTGCCGCGGGTCGGGCGCTCCAGCGTCGGGGTGATCATCGCGTTCGGTGCGGTCACGTGCCTCCTCTCGGCGTTCGTGTCGAACACCGCCACGGTGGCGATGCTCCTGCCCACGGCACTGGGCATCCTGAGCGTGATCGCGAAGCTGCTGCAGGACCGCGGGCTCGTGGCCGATGACTTCGACCCGCTGCGGCTGCGCGTCGGGGCCGCGCTGATGCTGATGCTGGCGTACGGCGCGAGCGTGGGCGGCCTGCTGACGCCGGTCGGCAGCCCGCCCAACCTGATCGGCCGCGGACTGATCGAGGAGGCCACCGGGGAGCGGATCAGCTTCGCGCAGTGGGTGGCGCTGGCGTTCCCGATCTGCCTGCTGATGTTCGTGGTGCTGGCCGTCGTGCTGCTGTTGCTCAACAAGCCGGAGATCCGCCGCATCGATGGTGTCGCGGAGTACGTGGCCGAGCAACGCTCGCAGCTGGGACCGCTCTCGCGCGCCGAGAAGAACACCTTGATCGCGTTCGGCGTCACCGTGACGCTCTGGATCCTGCCCGGCTTCGTCGCGCTCGTCGCGGGCAACGACTCGGTCGCCTACGACGTGGTGAGCGAGCGGCTCGACGAGGGCATCGTCGCCGTGTTCGGCGCGTCGCTGCTCTACCTGCTCCCGACGGACTGGCCCAACCGCGAGTTCACGCTCCGCTGGAGGGACGCCCAGCAGATCGACTGGGGCACGATCCTGCTGTTCGGCACCGGCATCATCTTCGGGGCGCTGCTCGCTGACACCGGCCTGGCCCGGACGCTGGGCGAGGCCGTCTCGACGGGGCTCGGGCTCTCGAGCGTGGTCACGATCACGATCTTCGCGGTGCTGCTGGCGATCCTCGTCTCGGAGACCACCAGCAACACCGCGTCGGCGGCCGTCGTAGTGCCGATCGTCATCCCGATCGCGGTGGCCGCGGGGGTCAACCCCTTCGTGCCCGCACTGGCCGCCACGTTCGCGGCGTCGTTCGGTTTCATGCTGCCGGTGTCGACGCCGCAGAACGCCATCGTCTACGGGTCCGGCGCTGTGCCCATCACCACGATGATTCGGTCCGGCGCCGCATTCGACCTCGTCGGAGCGATACTCATCATTGTGTTCCTTCCGCTGATGGTCGCCGCCCTCGGGCTCGGCGTCGCATGACCCCCCAGACAATCGCCGTGATCCCTGGCGACGGCATCGGTCACGAGGTGATCGATGCGGCCAGGGCTGTGCTGGACGCCGTGTGCGCCCGCCACGACATCGAGCTCGGTTACACCGAGTTCGACTGGTCGTGCCGTCGCTTCGAGCGCGAGGGCGCGATGATGCCGCCGGACGGGATCGACACGCTCCGTGCGTTCGACGCGATCCTGCTCGGCGCCGTGGGCTGGCCGGGCGTGCCGGACCACGTGTCGCTGTGGGGACTGCTGATCCCGATCCGTCGCGCGTTCCGCCAGTACGTCAACCTGCGCCCCATCCGGGTGTTCGACGGCGTGCAGAGCCCGCTGCGCGGGGCCGAGAACGTCGATTTCGTCGTCGTCCGCGAGAACGTCGAGGGCGAGTACAGCGAGGTCGGCGGCCGCGTGAACCGGGGCTTCCCGGACGAGATGGCCGTGCAGGAGTCGATCTTCACGCGGGTCGGGGTGAGCCGGATCGCCGACTTCGCCTTCGAGCTGGCGGCGTCCCGGCGCGGGTACCTGACCTCCGCGACGAAGTCGAACGGGATCGTGCACACCCTCCCGTTCTGGGACGAGGTCGTGGCCGAGCGCGCCACCCGGCACCCGGACGTGCGGTGGGACAGCGAGCACATCGACGCCCTCGCAGCGAAGTTCGTGCTGCAGCCCGAGCGGTTCGACGTGGTGGTCGGCTCGAACCTGTTCGGCGACATCCTCTCCGACCTCGCCGCGGCCGTCGCGGGCTCGATCGGGATCGCGCCGTCGGCCAACCTGGACCCCACGAGGGAGTTCCCCTCCATGTTCGAACCGGTGCACGGTTCGGCACCGGACATCGCCGGCACGGGTGTGGCCAACCCGGTGGGGGCGGTGTGGTCGGCGGCGCTGATGCTGGGGCACCTCGGCCACCCGGACGCGGCTGCCGACGTCCTGGCTGCGATGGAGGCCACGCTCGCGAAGCCGGAGACGCGCACGGCGGACCTCGGGGGCAGCGCCTCGACCTCCGAGGTGACCGAGGCCCTGGTGGCGCACCTGCGCTGAGCAGAAGGCGAGCTGATCGCCGGACGATCGGCACTTCCGGCCGACAGGTCCGGACGAACACACCGCTCGCCCGGCGACTGCCGGCTCAGCCCGCCGGCTTTGCCGGGCGTTGCGTCGCGAACCACGTGATCCAACGGCGTTGGCCGGGTGTCTCGATCGCGTGGGGCCGGTAGTGCTCCCGGGTCCAGCGCACGGCGTCATCGGCCGGGTGGCCCGCGAGCACGGCCATGCAGGCGATCACCGTGCCCGTCCGGCCGTTGCCGCCGCCGCACGCCACCTCGACCAGCTCCCCGGTGCGGGCGAGCGAGTAGGCGTGCTCGATCAGCGCGGCGGCCGCCTCGTCATCGCGCGGGACGCGGAAGTCGGGCCAGTCGATCCAGTCGGAGGGCCAGTCGGGGCGCCACGCCGGTGCGCGGTCGAAGAACCGGCGCTTCGCCTCGGGCGGCCGGCCGAGGTAGAGCCCGTACGTGGGGGACGGCCCGGGCGGGACGGGTTTGCTGCGGCCACGCCCTCGTACCGGGGTTCCGTCGGGCAGTGCGATCGCGCCGTCGAGCTGGTCCGTCATCTCGCCATCCTGCCGTCGTGTGATCGACGGCTCAGCGCGGGGTGGCAGGCGCCTTGATCGTCACGAGAGCTGCGTACCGGTCCTTGTGAGGTGCGAACCCGGATCTCGTGGCGATCACCCCGATCCGTTGTTCGGGCAATACGATCCAGTCGGGGCGCCGGAGCTCCAGGAACCGGGGGTGCGCACGCGCATGGAGATCGTCCGCTACATCGAGCCGGGAGCGCAGAGCCCCCGCGTCGGTCTGCGCCGGGACGGCAAGGTGCTGCCGTTGCCCTGGGCCAGTGTCGCGGAGCTGCTGCGCGAGTCGCGGGACGAGCTGCGCGAACGGCTGACCGCGGCAGGAGACGCCGAGGTGGACGCGGACGCCGTCACCTTCCTGCCGCCCGTGGACGGCCGCACCGAGGTGTGGGCGGCGGGCGTCACCTACGAGCGCTCGCGCACCGGCCGCGTCGAGGAGAGCAGCGAGGCCTCCGTCTACGAGAAGGTGTACGACGCGGAGCGTCCGGAGATCTTCCTCAAGTCGGTGGCCTGGCGGGTCGTCACCGACGGCGAGCCGGTGGCGCTGCGCTCGGACTCCACCGTCGACGTCCCGGAGCCCGAGCTCGCGGTCGTCGCCAACCGGTTCGGCGAGATCGTCGGCTACACGGTGTGCAACGACATGAGCTCACGCTCCATCGAGGGCGAGAACCCCCTGTACGTCCCGCAGGCGAAGATCTTCAGCGGGTGCTGCGCGCTGGCCACCGGCATCCGGCCGGCCTGGGAGGTGCCCGACGCGGGCGACCTGGCCATCTCCGTGCGGGTGCGCCGCGGCGAGGAGGTCGTCTTCAGCGGCGACACGAGCACCGCCCGCCTGCACCGCACGCTCGACGAGCTGGTCGCGGCGCTCTTCGCGCCCACCGACTTCCCCGACGGGGCGATCCTCGCCACCGGCACGGGGATCGTCCCGGAACTGAGCTTCTCGCTCGCCGAGGGCGACCGGGTGGAGATCGAGATCGCCGAGGTGGGCACCCTGACCAACCCGGTCGTCCGCGGCCGCGAACCGATGTCGTGGCTCGTGGACGCTCTCGACCGACCGGACGCCAGAAGGAAGGCGCAGCTGTGAACGACACCACCCACGACGAGCTCGCCGCGGTTCTCGCCGCAGCCGCGAGTGCCGCCGCCCCGTTGGCCGCGCTGCGTCCGGCGGAACGTGCAGCGCTGCTGCGGGCCGCTGCCGACGCACTCGATGCCGCTGCCGACGAGCTGGTGCCGATCGCCATCGCCGAGTCGGCGTTGCCGGAGCCTCGGCTGACCGGCGAGGTGGCTCGCTCCAGCGGGCAGCTGCGGCTCTTCGCCGAGGCGCTCGAGGAGGGTTCCTACCTCGAGGTCATCATCGACACCGCCGACACTGACGCGGCGCCGGTTCCCCGGCCCGACCTGCGGCGCATGCTCGTGCCGCTCGGCCCGGTGCTGGTGTTCGCGGCGAGCAACTTCCCCTTCGCGTTCAGCGTGCCCGGCGGCGACACGGCCTCGGCGCTGGCGGCGGGCGCGCCCGTCGTGCTCAAGGCCCATCCCGGCCACCCCGAGCTGTCGCGGCGCACCGGCGAGGTGCTCGTCGACGCGCTGCGCGCCGCAGGCGCCCCCGAGGGAACGTTCGCGGTGGTGCACGGCATGGACGCCGGCACCACGGCCCTGGTCGACCCGCGGATCAAGGCCGCGGCCTTCACCGGTTCGGTCCGCGGTGGCCGCGCGCTGCTCGACATTGCGTCCACGCGTCCGGAACCGATCCCGTTCTACGGGGAGCTGGGCAGCCTCAACCCGGTGTTCGTCACGCAGGCCGCGGTGGCCGCGCGCGGAGAGGCGATCGTCGACGGCTTCATCGGCTCATTCACCCTCGGCACCGGCCAGTTCTGCACGAAGCCCGGCCTGATGTTCCTCCCCGAGGGACACGGGCTGGAGCAGCGGCTCGTCGAGGGTGCTCGCGGTGTGGGCGCGGCCGGGATGCTCAACGACCGCATCCGCGCCGGGCACGCCGAGGAACGCGAGAGGCTGGCCGGGCTCAGCCAGCTGCGCACACTCGTCCGCGGGGACGACGCCGAGGCCAGGGTCTCTCCCACGCTGCTGGCCACCACCGCGAAGGAGCTTCTCGCCGACCCGGACCCGGTGCTGCAGGAGTGCTTCGGGCCCACCTCGATCGTCGTCGAGTACAGCGGTCCCGAGGAGCTGCGCGCGGCGGCCGAGGCGTTCGGCGGCAACCTGACCGCCACCATCCACGCCGAGGACACCGACGCCGGGGCGTTGTCGCCGCTGATCGACGTACTGCGTGACCGTGCCGGCCGGCTCGTCTACAACGGCTGGCCCACCGGGGTGGCCGTGGCCTGGGCGATGCACCACGGCGGCCCGTACCCGTCCACCACGGCGTCGATCCACACCTCCGTCGGCGTCACCGCGGTGCGCCGGTTCCTGCGGCCGGTCTGCTACCAGAACACGCCGCAGGCCCTGCTGCCCGAGGCGCTGCGGGACGACAACCCCCTCGGCCTGCCGAGGCGAGTGAACGGGGTCGTGACCCAGGAGGGTTCGGGTATTCCTCACCCCTGATCCACCGGCCTGCTCCAACGACGTGAGCAGGCCACCCCGGCCACGCTGCTACCGCTGGCGACGACAGGCGGTGGGGATGGCGGGCGGGCAGGCGGTGTCGGTACGGATCGCGATGTGGAGCGCGCACCATCCCGCGCGAGCTGTGCTGGGGTGGGTCGCGTTCATCGTGCTGTGCGTGGCTGCGGGGGCCGCGACAGGCACGAACAAGGGTGTGGTCAGTGATTTCTGGATGGGTGAGGCCGGCCGGGCCGAGGCCGCGGCAGCCGCGGCCGGGGTCACCCCACGGTCCGTCGAGCACGTCCTGATCACCGCACCCGGCAGGTCGCTCGACGCTGCCGCTGCGGCGGTCCGGGATGTGCAGGGCGCCCTCCGGCAATCGCCCGGCGTCGCCGAGGTGGGGGAACCGGTCCGGTCGGCCGACGGCGGCACGCTCCGGATCCCCGTGACGCTCGCCGGCGACACCGAGACCGCCAAGAAGACCGTGCGCGGGGTCCTGGAGCGCACGGCGGCTGTGCAGGCCGCGCACCCCGAGGTGACGATCGCGCAGACCGGCAGCGCATCCGTCTCGGTGGGCGTCAACGACCAGCAGGGTCAGGACCTGGCCCGTACCGAGATGATCAGCCTGCCGATCACGTTCGTCGTGCTGCTCGTGACGTTCGGTGCGGTGCTCGCGGCCGCGCTCCCGGTGGTGCTCGCGCTGTCGGCCTTCGCCGGATCCGTGGGTCTCTACGGGGTGGCGTCCTGGGTCTTCCCGGACGCCGGCGGGGCAGCGATCAGTGTGGTGTTCCTGCTCGGGATGGCGGTCGGCGTCGACTACGCGCTGTTCTACCTCAAGCGCGTGCGGGAGGAACGCGCCCGCTCCGGCGACACGCTCACGCACGCCGCGGCCGTCGAGATCGCGGCGGCCACAGCCGGACGGTCGATCATGACCTCGGGTGTGGCCGTCATCGTGTCACTGGCCGGGCTGTACGTCGTCGATGACGTGATCTTCTCCTCGGTCGCCACCGGCGCCGTGCTCGTCGTCGCGGTGGCCGTGGCTGGTTCGCTGACCGCGCTACCGGCCCTGCTCGTCGGGCTCGGCGGCCGAGTCGGCCATCGCTCCATCGGCCGGCGCCGGGCCGCCTCGGACGGCCGGTGGAGCGCTCTGCTGCAGCCCGCGCTACGGCGGCCCGTGACGACCCTGCTGGTCGGTGCGGTGCTGACCGCGGCGTTGGCGTTGCCCGCTGCGTCGATGCGCCTGGGCAACGAGGGCAAGGAGACGTTCCCGGCCGGCATTCCGGCCGTGGCCACCTACAGCCGGCTGACCCAGGCGTTCCCGGACGAGGGTGCGCAGCACCTCGTGGTGGTACGTGCCGATCCCGGGCGGACGGCCGACGCGGCCGCCGGGATCGATGAGCTGGTGCGCCGCATCGGAGGTGGTCCGGCCCGGACGGTCTCGGCGGACGGAACCACGACCGTCCTCCAGGTGCCGGTCGGGTATCCGGAGAACTCGCTCGCGGCCCGCGCGTCGCTCGACCGGCTGCGCGCCGAACTGCTTCCCGCGGCGCTCGGCGGGACGGGCGCCGAGTACGCGGTCTCCGGCGAGGTGGCGCGCGGCGTGGACTACTCCGCGCACCAGGCCGGGCGCATCCCCTGGGTGATCGGGTTCGTCTGCGTGGCCACGCTGGTGGTGATGCTCGTGGCGTTCGGGTCGGTCGTACTTGCCCTGATCGGGGTCGTGATCAACCTGGCCGCCGTGGTGGGGGCGTGGGGCGGCCTGACGCTGGTCTTCCAGAACGACTGGGCGGAGGGGCTGCTCGGCTTCACCTCGACCGGGTTCATCGGCTCCCGGATGCCCCTGATGATTCTCGCGATCCTGGTGGGCCTCTCCACGGACTACCAGATCTTCGTGGTGAGCCGGATCCGGGAAGCTGTGCGCCGGGGAGTCCCGACGAGACAAGCCGTGCTGGACGGGATGGCGGCGTCGGCGAGCGTGGTGACCAGTGCTGCGGTGATCATGGTGTCGGTGTTCGTGAGCTTCATCTTCATCGACAGGATCGAGATGAAGCAGGTGGGTGTCGGACTCACCATCGCGGTGCTGTTCGACGCGGTGGTGCTGAGGATCCTCATCCTCCCGGCCGTGATGACGATGCTCGGCGAGCGGTGCTGGTGGCCGCGGGGCGGCTTGCCCACCCAGGACCTGTCCCGTCCGCCGCGAGCGCGGGCCGCCCGTACGTGACCACCGCGCGGCCCGTGGCTACGAACGCTCGTTGTGCCAGCGCCAGCTCGTGCGGCGGGGCCGGCCGGGGAGGGCCGTGCGTCCGGTGGCCCACAGCAGGGTCTCCCAGGCACCGGCGTCGTCGATCTCGACGTCGGGCATGAGCCGGGCGAGCACCCGGGCGCACACGTCGTCGTCGGGCCGCCACGCCACGCCCAGCCCGCGGGCGATGTCATGGGTGTGCACGGCGGTCTCCAGCACCCCCATCGCCGCGGACGCCTCGGCGTCGGCGAGCCCGAACGTGTGGCACGCCCGCACGTCGGGGGGCGTCACGGCGACCACCGCCGCGAGCAGCGCGCCGCAAGAGGTCAGCACCTCGAACAGGCCGTCCGGCCCTGCGTCGGTCTCGGCCTGCATCGTCGTGGCGTCGGCTCCCGGGCGCCGGGCCGCTCTCACGAAGGGGATGTAACGGTGCGTGACGCCACCGGCGAGCTGAGCGGCGTAGGCGAACAGGTCGTCGGCAACGTGCTCGGCGGTCTCCCAGCAGGTCCACTCCAGCCCGCCTGCCGGCACGGACCAGTCGCTGTCACGCCCGCTACGCAGCGCTGAAACGGCAGCGGCCACCACCTCGCGCACGTCATCCGCAGCGACCCCCAGTTCGCCCACGTGGAGATCCTAGTGCCGCCACCCGGAGCAGCATCCGGGCAAAGGGCCTCGCGGCGGGGCGTTCACGGGGATAGGTTCGAAGAGGCGTGTTCGCCGCCGGCGGACGCCGGCAGCACCACGCACCGTCGCGTGGGCATTATCGACGGAACGGCAATTTCGGCAGGAGCCCCCGAATGACCAAACCCGTCCTCATGACCGTGGACGACGACCCCGGCGTGAGCCGCTCCGTTGCGCGTGATCTGCGGCGCCGCTACGGCCAGGACTACCGCGTGGTGCGCGCCGAGTCCGGGTCGGAGGCGCTGGAGGCCCTGCGGGAGCTGACGCTGCGCGGCGAACCGGTGGCCGCGATCCTCGCCGACTATCGGATGCCCGAGATGAACGGCATCGAGTTCCTCGAACAGGCGATGGACGTCGCGCCGCACGCACGGCGAGCACTGCTCACCGCCTACGCCGACACCGACGCCGCCATCCAGGCGATCAACCTGGTCGACGTCGACCACTACCTGCTCAAGCCGTGGGACCCACCGGAGGAGAAGCTCTACCCGGTGATCGACGCGCTCGTGGAGACGTGGCGCGCCGTGGGCGTGCGGCCCGTGGAGGAGGTTCGCGTCGTCGGGCACCGGTGGTCGGCCGAGTGCTTCGCGGCCCGCGACTTCCTGGCCCGCAACTCGGTGCCCTACCTCTACTACTCGATCGACGATCCGGAGGGCGCCCGCCTGCTCGAGGCCGCCGGCGCCTCGCCCGAGGACGTGCCGCTGGTGATCACCACCGACGGCACGGCGCTGCGTTCCCCGTCCGACGCCGAGATCGCCTCGGCGTGCGGTCTCACCACCGACCCGGTGTCGGACTTCTACGACCTCATCGTGATCGGCGGTGGCCCGGCCGGGCTCGGCTCGGCCGTCTACGGCGCGTCGGAGGGTCTGCGCACGGTGCTGGTGGAGCGCCAGGCCACCGGTGGTCAGGCCGGGCAGAGCTCGCGGATCGAGAACTACCTCGGATTCCCCGACGGCGTCTCCGGCGCCCAGCTCACCGACCGGGCCCGTCGGCAGGCCGCGAAGTTCGGAGCCGAGGTGCTCACGGCCCGCGACGTCGTCGCGCTGGAAGTGCGCGGCTCGGCCCGCGTCGTGCGGTTCGGTGACGGCAGCGAGATCGCGGCGCACGCCGTGGTGCTGGCCACCGGCGTCTCCTACCGGAGCCTGAACGCACCGGGGGTCAAGGAGCTCACCGGCCGAGGCGTGTTCTACGGCTCCGCGGCCACCGAAGCGCCCGGCTGCCGTGGCGAGGACGTCTATATCGTCGGCGGTGCCAACTCCGCCGGTCAGGCTGCGGTGTTCTTCTCCAAGCACGCCGCCACCGTCACGCTGCTGGTACGCGGACCGAACCTGGAGGCGTCAATGTCGACGTACCTGATCAAACAACTGGAGGCGATCGACAACGTCTCGGTCCGCACCCGGTCGGAGGTCGTGGAGGCGAATGGTGACGGTCACCTGCAGTCCCTGACCATCTGCGACCGGGAGACCGGAGACATCGACTCGGTGAAGGCGGCGTCGATGTTCGTCTTCATCGGTGCAGCGCCGCGCACGGAGTGGCTGGACGGCGTGGTGGAGCGCGACAAGCGCGGATTCGTCCGCACCGGCCCCGACCTCGTCGTCGACGGGCAACGGCCGCCAGGCTGGCCGCTGGACCGCGATCCGTACCACCTGGAGTCGAGCGTGCCGGGCGTGTTCGTGGCGGGCGACGTCCGGGCCGACTCGGTGAAGCGTGTCGCGTCCGCGGTCGGCGAGGGAGCCATGGCCGTCACGCTCGTCCACCGTTTCCTGGCGGACCAGTGAGCACCCTGGAGGGGCGGGCGGGGGCCCACCTGACGTCGGAGGAACTGCGCAGCCTCTTCCTGTTCACCGACCTCGACGACGAGCAGCTCGCGTGGGTCGCCGAGAACGCCGATGTCATCACCGTGCCCGCGGGCGAGGACGTCGTCGTCGAGGGCGACCCGGCGGACTGCTTCCACGTGCTGCTGTCGGGCACCATCGCGATGAGCCGGGTGATCCAGGGCGAGAAGGTGGAGACCGGGCGCACCGACCAGCGCGGTGTCTACTTCGGAGCCGTCCAGTTCTACCTCCAGGACGAGACGGCCCGCGACTACGCGATGACGGTGCGCGCGCTCACCGACTGCACCGCGCTCGCCCTGCCGGCCTCGGAGTTCGCCACCGTGTTCGCCCGGTGGTTCCCGATGGCGGTGCACCTGCTCGAGGGCATGCTCCTCGGCCTCCGCCGCGGCAACGCCCTGGTGGCGGAGCGGGAGCGGTTGCTCGCACTGGGCAAGCTGTCGGCCGGCCTCACCCACGAGCTCAACAACCCGGCGGCCGCCGCCAGCCGGGCCGCCGACACGCTGCGCGACAAGGTCGCCGGGATGCGCGCGAAGCTCGCGATGATCGCCGACGGCAAGATCGCGGGCGATCAGCTGAAGAAGCTGGTGATGGCCCAGGACGAGTTCGTCAAGAAGGTCCGCAACGCACCTTCGCTCTCCGCGATCGAGGCCTCCGACCGCGAGGACGAGCTGGGCGACTGGCTCGACGACCACGGCATCGACGGCAGCTGGGACCTGGCACCGGTCTTCGTCGCGGGTGGCCTGGGCGTCGAGGACATGGACGCCGTGTACACGGCCACCAACGAGACCACACTCGAGGGCGCGATCCGCTGGCTCGCCTACACCGTGGAGACCGAGAGCCTGCTGCGCGAGATCCTCGACGCCACCACGCGGATCTCCAACCTCGTGCTCGCGGCGAAGCAGTACTCGCAGATGGACCGGGCTCCGCACCGCTTCATCGACGTGCACGAGGGCCTCGACGCCACCCTGGTGATGTTCGGGCGCAAGCTGGGGGAGGCGAAGGGGATCGAGATCGTCAAGGACTACGACCGCTCGCTGCCGCTGATCCCGGCCTATCCCGCCGAGCTCAACCAGGTCTGGACCAACATCATCGACAACGCGATCGATGCCATGGACGGGTCCGGCACGCTGACGGTGCGCACCTCGAAGGTGGAGGAGTGCGTGCTCGTCGAGATCGGTGACACGGGCCCGGGTATCCCGCCCGAGGTCCGGAAGCGGATCTTCGAGCCGTTCTTCACCACGAAGCCCGTGGGCCGGGGCACCGGGCTCGGCCTGGACGTCAGCTACCGGGTGATCGTCACGCGCCACCACGGTGACCTCGCGGTCGAGTCGCAGCCGGGAGACACGCGTTTCCGGGTGCGCCTTCCGATCACCGAGCAGCCCTGAGTGCCGCGATGACCATGCAGATACCCCTCGCATCGGCGGACGCGCGGCTGGCGGCAACGGAACGGCGGGCCGTCGAGGTACGGCTCGGCCCGCACGAGGTGGTGTCCGACCACGCCGACGACGGTCCCGGCGAAGGCCCCACCCCGTTGGAACTGCTCGCGGCGTCGCTCGCCGCGTGCAGCGCCATGACCGTGCGCACCCATCTGGAGCGCGACGGCGATCCGGGCGACATCACGGTGATCGTCACGCTGGACGCGGGGCCGCCCACTCTGTTCTACCGGCGGGTGCAGCTCGGGTTCCGGCTCGAATCCGACGAGGCCCACCGCCTCGCCGACGCGATGGAGCGTACGGAGGTGACGATGATGCTGAAGCCGGGGTTCAGCATCCGCACCCAGATCGAGCACGCCGGAGAACCGCTGGTCTGACCCCTGCCTGCCCCGCCGCCTTCAGGCGGGGCGGCGGGCATTCTGCACCGCGGCGGCGGTGTCGGCGTCGCCGCGGGCCCGGAGCCCGGCCACCACGCCGTCGACATCGGCGGGCGGGCGGTTCTGGCTCATCTTCACCTTCGCCTCCACGCGGTTGATCACCACCTCGACGCCGACGATCGCGCGCAGCTGCCCGGCCACGAACGCCGCAGGCGCGTCGTCGACCGACCACGGCGGCTGCTCGGCGGACTCCTGCAGCGCCGTCAGCCCGCGGACGTGCGCGTCGAGCCATCCGGGGTCGTCGTGCGTCCGCAGCTCCCCGTAGACGTGGGCGGTGAGGTAGTTCCACGTCGGTACGACGCGGCCGTGCTCGGCCTTGGACGCGTACCAGCTCGGCGTGATGTAGGCGTCCGGACCGTGCACGATCACCAATGCCTCGCCGATCGGCCGCTGCCGCCACTGGTCGTTGTTGCGGGCCACGTGACCGCGCAGGACACCGTGCTCGCCCTCGTCGGGATCGAAGACGAGAGGCAGGAACGTGGCCAGCATGCCCTGCTCCGTCACCGTGATCAGGTCGGCCGCCTGCCCCCGGGACAGCAGTTCCCGCACAGTGGTGTCGTCAGCGGCGAAGTGGGTGGGAATGTACACGTCAGCCAGTGTCCACTTCGGTGATCACTGCCGGTGCAGGAGCCCTCTTCAGTGCGGAAACGTCGCGAGTTAATCGAGTGGGAAACCGCCAGGAAATAGTCGGATCAGCGGTAGCGCGAGGGCCGAGGTTGATACGCGGTCCGCCACGGTCTGCACCGCGAGTCGCATCCGGGCCGGGTAGAAGCATCGGTGGACGGGTATGCGGCGGAAGCGGTCGCAGCATGCGTCACGCAGTTCTGCGTGTGCGGGGAAGTGGCCGAGGAGGGGGCGGGGCTGATGGTCGAGACGTTGAGGCGGGCCGCGCCGGCGGCTTCCGCCGGTATCACTGCCAACCCCACCGAGGAAGCGCTGGAGGAACTGAAGGTCAGCCTCCGCCGGCTGCTCGCCACGTTGCTCGACCGGGCGCTCGGAATCGCGCTGGACAAGGTGGAGACCTTGGCCACGAGTTTCGACGAGATCGCGGCCCGGGGCGGGGTCCCGGTCAGTGCACTGTTCGGCGGCCTCCGGGCCAAACTTCAGGGCCGCAGCCCGATCTGGGGTGCGATTCGGGGTGCGTTCGCAGCGCTGAGCCCCGGGGTCAAGGCCTTGGTCATCATCGTGCTGGTGCTCGCGTTGCTGCTGCTCCCGGTCACCGTCGTGCTGCTTCTGCTCGCGCTGATCGTCTTCGCCATCTGGGCGGCCGTGCGAGCCGGCAGCCAGGGACAGAACTGACGGCGAAACGCGGTGGCCCCAGCATGGCTCCGGACGGCCCCATCGTGACCTTCGGCCGCCGGCGCAGTGGCGACTGCGTCCGGCGGGCGCACCGATGCTCCGTCCGGCAAGAGTGCCGAGCGTCCGGTGGCACTCAGGCCGACGCCCGGTTCGGGCCGCGCTCTGCGACGCCAGGGCTGTGGCGTGATCCGGTCGATCCAGGCGGCACGCAGGTGGGCGAGCGTCGTCAGCGGAGCTCGCACCGGCGACCGCGGGCAGCGTGGTTGCTCGGTCCGTCCATTGTCGACATGACGGTAATGCGGTCGACGACAACGGGTTGCGCCAGCAGGGTGCCATCCCTCGGCGGTGTCGCCTACGCCGAACGGCTTAATTTCCGGGTGATTCTTCCGAATAGGCCAGACGGGCGTGTGTGCGATCTTCCCTCGGGGTAGTCGCTGTGGCGGTGGTCGGGGGCGCGAATTGCGCAGAAATGGTCTCGGCGAGTTGGTGTGGCTCCGCGCCATTCGCACAGGCGTCGAGCACCCGACAACCGCGACCACGGACAGAGGAGATCCAGTGAAGTGTGGAGCCCGAGTAGCCCTCGGTGTTGCGGGCGGCTACTTCCTCGGACGGACCAAGAAGATGAAACTCGCCCTCATGCTCGGCGGAATGGCCGCTGGGCGGCGGGCAGGGGGTCCTGGGGAACTGCTGCGAACCGGTACGAAGCTTTTGAACAGCTCCCCTGAGCTGGCACGGCTCACCGACGAGGTACGGGGCCGGCTGCTGGAAGCGGGCAAGGGTGCCGCGTTGGCAGTGGCCGCCCGGCAGGTGGAGTCGCTCACCGACCGGGTCGGCAAGCGTGTGGAGTCCCTCGGCGACGTCGGCGTCCCGAGTCGCAAGCGACGCGCGGAGCCCGAGGACGAGCACGACGACGAGGAAGCCGAGCGCGCCGACGTCGATGACGAGGCCTCGCAGGCAGAGGACGAGGACGAGGAAGAGGCACTACCGCCACGCCGGGCGCGGCCGCGGGCCCGCACGGGCAAGGCGGCACCCGCCCGCGGCGGCAAGACCGCCGCCGGCGCGACGGCAACCCTCAAGCGGACCGCTGGTTCCGCGTCGGGCGCCACCCGTGCCGCCGGCAAGGCCGCAGCCGGCCGCAAGAGCAGCCGGACACCTCGTACCCCGCGGAGCGATGGCGATGGCTGATGCGAAGGACAAGACCAACCTCACGGAAGCCCTGCCGACCGACGCGCTGAGAGACGCCGGCCAGCGCCTGCTGGGCCTGCTCGTCCAGCGCGCGGCCGAGGCGGCGACCGACCGCGTCTCCGGCTTGTCCGAGCGCCTGACCGGCGTGGCCGACAACGGCGGGCAGGGTCTGCGGACCGCGCTCACCGGCCGGGAGCGCGACGATGACGACGATGACGACGGCGAAAAGCGCCCCGGGCTGTTGAAGCGAGGGTTCGGCGCCCTCAAGGACAAGATGAAAAACGCCTTCGGCGGCGGCGGTGGAAATTCGGGCGGCAAGAAGAAGCTGAAGGTCACCGTCATCAGCGAGAGTCAGGACATCAGTCTGCCCTTGCGCACGTGCTACGACCTGTGGACCCAGTTCGCCGACTTCCCGACCTTCATGAAGAAGGTCGAGAGCGTGGAGCAGGCGTCCGACGAGAAGCTGAACTGGAAGGCGCAGGTCTTCCTGTCCCACCGCACGTGGGAGGCGACGATCGTCGAGCAGGTGCCCGACTCCCACATCGTGTGGCGCTCGAAGGGTGCGAAGGGCCATGTCGACGGCGGGGTCAGCTTCACCAGCATCGGTCCCAACCTGACCCACGTGGCGCTGATCCTGGAGTACTACCCGCAGGGCCTGTTCGAGCGCACCGGCAACATCTGGCGCGCTCAGGGCCGCCGGGCCCGGCTGGAGTTCCAGCATTTCCGCCGGCACGCCATGAGCCACGTCCTGATCCACCAGGAAGACGTCGAGGGCTGGCGCGGCGAGATCCGGGACAGCGAGGTCGTCAAGACCCACGAGGAGGCCCTCGAAGAGGAGGAGAGCGCCGAGCAGCCCGAGGAAGGCGCCGAGGAGGACACCGGCGAGGAGGCCGCCGAGGAGCAGCTGCCCGAAGGCGAGGAAGAAGAAGAGGAAGAAGGCACTGAGGAGGCGGCCGAGGAGGAGCCCTACGACGAGGACGAAGAGCCGTACGAGGAGGAGGACGAATACGAAGACGAGGGCGACGAGGGCGAAGAGGGCGACGAGGACCTCGAAGACGAATACGAGGACGAGGACGAGGACTCGGGCGACCGGGTCGACGAGACAAGGGAGCCGGTCACGGCTTCCCGATCGCGACGGGGGCGGTAACCCATGACAGTGGCAGCACAGAGGGGCGGCGGCGGCGGTGGTGTCGTCGAACGGGGCGGTGGCGCCGGCGGAAGCGGACTCGCGGACGTCGTCGCACTGATTCTCGACAAGGGCCTGGTCATCGACGTGTTCGTGCGCGTCTCCCTGGTCGGGATCGAGATCCTGACCATCGACGCCCGGGTCGTCGTGGCGAGCGTGGACACATTCCTGCGATTCGCGGAGGCGACGAACCGCGCCGACCTGTACAGCAAGGGCGCCAAGCCGAAGGACCTGGGAGAGCTCGCGCAGAGCATCACCGAGGGCGGTGCCAAGGGAAAGACGTCCGGTGCGCTCGACGGGGCCGTCGACAAGATCGGGGAGCTGATGAGCGGAGGGCGTGAGGATCGAGAGGAGGCGCCACGCCGGCGCCCTCGGCAGCGGGAGCGTGACGCATGAGCGAGCTTGCGAGCGAGTCAGTGTTACAGCGCCGTCGCGAAGCGTCGGCCGAGTGCAGCGAGGGCGAGCGATGAGCGAGCTTGCGAGCGAATCAGTGTTACAGCGCCGTCGCGAAGCGTCGGCCGAGCGCAGCGAGGACCAGCGATGAGCGATCTGGTGAGCGACGAGCCGGTCGAGGGCGCGGAGGAGCAGGTCGTCCCCGTGTACGTCTACGGGCTGATCCGAGTCGGTACACAGATCCCCGACGACCTTCCGGGACTCGGCCCGTCCGGTCGGGTGTCGGTGGTCGAGCACGGTGACATCGCCGCGATCGTGAGCGACATCCCGCTCGACCGTCCACTCGGCACCCGCAACGACCTGCTCGCGCACGAGGCAGTGGTCGACACCGTGGCGGCCAACGATGCCGTCGTCCCGATGCGGTTCCCAGCGGTCACCGCGGAGGATGCCGTCGTCGAGGAGCTTCTCGCGCCGAACGAAGAGCATTTCCTGACGGTCCTCGACGAGTTCGAAGGCCGGGTGCAGTACACCCTCAAGGGCCGATACGTCGAGGACTCGGTGCTGGGCGAGGTGCTGCAGGGCAACTCCGAGATCCGGGCCCTGCAGGACAAGATCAGCGAGCTGCCCGAGGACGCTTCCTACTACGACCGGGTCCGGCTGGGTGAGCTGGTGGTCAAGGTGCTCGAGCAGCAGCGCGAGCAGGACGGCGCGCAAATTCTGGACCGTCTCGAACAGTTCGCCGTGTCGATCGTGGAAAACCAGCCGGGGGCGCCCGAGGACGTGGTCAACGCGGCCTTCCTGGTGCAGCGCGATCGCGTGCCCGAGTTCGACGACGCGCTGGAGAACGTGGGCCAGGAGCTCGATGGCCGGATCAAACTGCGGCTGCTCGGGCCGCAGGCGCCGTACGACTTCGTGCCGGCTGAGTGATCTTGTGGGACTTGTAACTGGTCTGCTCGGCCTGCCGCTGATACCTCTCAAGGGGGTCCTGTGGCTGGCCGAGCAGATCCAGGAGCATGCGGAGGAGCAGTACTACGACCCGGTCCGCATCCGCGCGGAGATGGAGCGGGTCGACGAAGCCCGTCGCACCGGTGAACTGTCCGAGGAGGAGTGCGACGAGCTCGAGAACGACCTGCTGCAGCGGCTGATGCACCGCCCGCAGTAGGGCACAGATCAGCTGGATCCGTCCCCGATCCGCTGTCCGGGTGCCGCACAGCCGGATGGATGTCACGATGTCCGACCGACACGTCATGGCCCCGCGAGGGATGGAGCCGAAGTGACCGACGATGAGCAGGCTGCGCCGCGCCGGATGCGCCGAGCGCGCAGCGGGCGGCAGGAGCAACGCTTGTCGTCCGCTGCCCGGGAGAAGGTGCGTCGCCGTCATGCACCCGAAGAAGAGGACGACGAGCTGGAGGACGACGAGACAGATGACGAGCTAGAAGACGAGCCCGAGGATGAGCTAGCGGACGAGCCCGAGGACGAGCAGGAGCGCCGCCCGCGGCCGCGTCGAGAGCCCGCTCCTCGACGACGGGCACGACCCGCCGCCGAGCGCAACGGGCACGAGGAACGGGACGAGAAGCCCATCCCGGCTTCGGTGGCGGCCCGGCTGGCAACCAAGAACGTCGTGGAGTTCACCGGGCGAGACCTGGAGAACGTGGTCGCGATCGAGCGCAGGGACGGTGACTGGTACGTCGACGTCGAGGTCGTGGAGAGCCACCGGATCCCGGACACCACCGACATCCTCGCGATCTACCAGGTGCGTCTCGACGGCAGCGGTGACTTGCTCTCGTACAACCGCACCCGCCGGTACTCGCGTGGTCAACTGGACAAGGAGAGCCGATGACTTCGGGTGGACTACCCCTGCCCAGCAGCCGTGCGCGTCCCCCCGAACCCCGGCAGGACTCGACCAACCTGGCCGACATCCTCGAACGGGTCCTCGACAAGGGGATCGTGATCGCCGGCGACATCCGGGTGAACCTGCTCGACATCGAGCTGTTGACGATCAAGATCCGGCTCCTCGTGGCGTCTGTCGACAAGGCGAGGGAGATCGGCATCGACTGGTGGGAGCACGACCCCACGTTGAGCTCCGGCGCAGGCCGAAATGATCTCGCCGAGGAGAACCGGCTGCTCAAAGCACGTATCGAAGAGCTGGAGGCAAGCAACGCGGCCGAGCTCGACGCCGGCTCGCGCACCTCGGAGCGAACGCTCGAGGCGGCTCTGGACGACGACGAAGAGGAAGAGGAAGAGGAAGAGGAAGAGCCTGCCGAACCGCGGCCACGTGCGAGAAGGTCCGCGCGCAGACCGGAACGGACGACCGAGCGACGGAGCCGTCGCGATGGCTGACTCCGTCGTGTACCTCTACGCCGTCACCGACGCCCCGGCGGAAGAACCGGCCGACGAGCACGTGCTCGCCGGGGTGGACGGAGTGCCGGTGCGCCGGATCGTCTCCGGCGACCTCGCGGCCGTGGTCAGCTCCGTCGACCCCACGCGGTTCAGCGAGGAGGCGCTCAGGCGCAGCCTGGAGGACCTGCAGTGGTTGGAGCGGATCGCGCGTGCCCACAACGCCGTGGTCACCGCGGTGGCCCGGTCGGGTCCGGTCGCGCCCGTCCGGCTGGCCACCGTCTACCTCGACGACGAGAACGTCCGCAGGCTCCTGGACGAGCGTGCCTCGGAGTTCACCGCCGCGCTCGACCGCATCCGGGGGCGTGCCGAGTGGGGGGTCAAAGGCTTCGCCGTCCGTGCGGAGGCGGACACGTCGCCGCAGGCGACCGAGGAGTCCAAGCCCGGCACGGCCTACCTGATGCGCCGGCGCGCCGAGCGCGACCGCGCGGCCAGGGGACTGCAGGACGCCGCGGAAGCTGCCGAGGCGGTGCACCGGGCGGTGTCGGCCGTCGCCGTGGCGAGCCGCCGCTACCAGCCGCAGGACCCGCGCCTGTCCGGCCGTCGGGAAGAGATGGTTCTGAACGTCGCCTACCTCGTGGACGAAGCCGGTGCCGAGGTGCTGCGTGGGCTGGTCGAGCGGCAGCAGGGGGAGAGCCTGCGGCTGGAGCTCACCGGGCCGTGGGCGCCGTACTCCTTCGCCACCCTGGAGGAGGGGCCGTGAGCGTGGTGCCTGACCGTGATGTGGCGCTGGTCGACCTGCTCGACCGGCTCCTCACCGGCGGTGTCGTGATCACCGGGGACATCACCATCTCCCTGGCCGACGTCGACCTGGTGCATGTCTCGCTCCGCGCCCTGATCAGCTCCGTCGAGACCCTGATGGAACGCGAACCCTGACATGGAGGTGAACGGTGTGGCGGAGCTCCCGGCGCGCCTGCCGCTCGACCCTGACGCCGTGGGCCGTGACCTCGGCAGGCTCGTCCTCACGATCGTGGAGCTGGTGCGCCAGCTGATGGAGCGCCAGGCGATCCGCCGGGTCGAGATGGGCGATCTCCCGGACGAGACGGTCGAGCGGCTCGGGCTCGGGTTGATGCGCCTCGAGGAGGCGATGACCGAACTGCGGGAGCACTTCGGGCTGCGGGCCGAGGATCTCAACATCGACCTGGGCCCGCTGGGCCCACTGCTCCCTCGCCAGGACCGCGACTAGGCGAATGATCGTTACGAGATCCGGCGATCGGCCCTCGCGAGGGCCCGAACCCAGATCTCGCGGCGATCATCTCACCCGTTCCGCCCCCGCCGACGGCTGAGCCTCGCGGATCTCCGGCTCCCGGTAGCGAGCCTCCGCGAACGCCGCCCGGACCTCCGACGCCACGGCGTCCTCCTGCTCGACGGGAACCAGCGCGATCGCCGAGCCGCCGAACCCGCCGCCGGTCATCCGCGCGCCGAGCGCCCCCGCTCGCCGCGCGGCGGAGCAGGCCAGGTCGAGCTCGTCGCAGGACACCTCGTAGTCGTGCGCGAGCGACGCATGCGACGCGTCCAGCAGCGGGCCGATCTCGGGCAGCCGGCCCGCGTCGAGAAGTTCGACCGTCTCACGGACCCGCGCGATCTCCGTGACGATGTGGCGCGCCCGCGGGACGAGGTCAGGATCCAGCGTCGTGACCTCGGCGAGCGTGGCATCGCGGAGGCTGGGCCTGCCGAGCGCCGCCGCCGCCTTCTCGACGGCGGCACGGCGCATCCCGTACTGCCCGTCGGCGAGCCGGTGCCGCACCCGGGTGTCGATCACCATGAGGACGAGCCCGTCGTCCGCAGGGGCGAACGGGACCGCCCGATCCGTTCCGTCGCGCATGTCGAGCAGGAGCGCGTGGCCTGCGACGCCCAGCAGCGACGTGGCCTGGTCCATCCCGCCGGTGGCCGCGCCGACCACGTCGTTCTCCGCGCTGATACAGGCCGCCGCCAGGGCACGACGACCGGACGGGGTGTCGCCCAGCCCGAGTCCGAACAGCTCGTCGACGGCCAGGGCGGTGGAGCACTCCAGGGCCGCCGACGAGGACAGTCCGGCCCCGAGTGGGACCGTGTCGGTGACCAGCAGGTCGATCCCGCCGATCTTGTGCCCGGCCTGCCGCAGCGCCCACAGAACCCCTGCGGCGTATCCGGCCCAGCCGTCGGGGGAGCGGGGGGCGATCTCGTCGAGCGTGCCGCTCCAGGAGTCCTGCTCCGCGAGGCTGTGCAGCCGGACGCGGTCGTCGTCGCGGGCCGCGACCTCCACGACCGTGCGCTCGGCGATCGCGAACGGGAGGCAGAGCCCCTGCGCGTAGTCGACGTGCTCGCCGATCAGGTTGACGCGGCCCGGCGCGGCCCACCGGCCGTCGGCCTCGCGGCCGAAGAGTTCACGGAAGCCCGTCATGTCGTGCCCACTTCGCGTAGCCGCTGGGCGATCCGCTCCGGTGCGGCGTCGTTGATCCAGGCGCCCGCGCCCGATTCGGACCCGGCGAGGTACTTGAGCTTGCCCGGCGCCCGGCGCAGCGAGAACAGCCGCAGGTGCAGCCGGGTGAGGTCACGTCCGGTGTGGACGGGAGCCTGGTGCCACCCCGCGATGTAGGGCGGCAGCTCGCCGAAGTACCGGCTGAACCGCTGCAGCAGGTCCCGGTAGAGCACGGCGAGCTCGTCGCGCTCCGCGTCGTCGAGGGCAGCGAAGTCGGGAACGGCCCGGTGCGGTACGAGGTGCGCCTCGACGGGCCAGCGCGCCGCCGCGGGCACGAACGCCGTGAAGTGCCGGCCCTCCAGGACGATCCGCGTGCCGGCTTTGCGCTCGCTGTCGAGCACATCGCCCATGAGGTCGCGCCCGGTGCGCTGGCGGTGCTCCGCGGAACGCGCGAGCAACTGAGCGGTGCGCGGGGTGACGAACGGGTAGGCGTAGATCTGCCCGTGCGGGTGCTCGAGGGTGACCCCGATCTCCTTGCCGCGGTTCTCGAAGGGGAAGACCTCGTCGATCCCCGGCATCGCGGAGAGCTCGGCGGTGCGGTCGGCCCAGGCCTCGATCACGGTGCGCACCCGCTCGACGGGCAGCGCAGAGAAGGACGAGTTGTGGTCGCTCGTGAACAGCACGACCTCGCACCGCCCCACGGCCGGGCGCTGCGGCCACAATGGGTTGCCGTCGACCTCCGGCGCGACGTCGACCGCGATGTCCTGTGCGAACGAGGGGAACCGGTTCTCGAACACCACCACGTCGTAGTCGGACGCGGGCACTTCTGTCGGCTCGCGTCCGGGCCGCGTCGGGTCGAGCGGGCAGTGCTCCGCCGGAGGCAGGAAGGTGCGGTCCATCCGGTGCGCCGCGATAGTCACCCACTCGCCGGTGAGCACGTCGAACCGCATGATCGACCCGTGCTGCACCGTCGGGAGATCACGCGTGTCGGGCACCACCCGGCTCGCGCCACCGCTGACGTACGGCTCGGTGTCGTCGAAGTAGAACAGCTCGCGCCCGTCAGCCATCTGCGCTTGCGTGCGCCGGACCCTGTGCGCCGTCGAGGACCCGCTCATCGCTCGCCCTCGCTGCGCTCGGTCGGCGCTGCGCGAAGGCGCTGTATCGATGATTCACTCGCAAGCTCGCTCATGACGCCAGCACCAGCCGTCCGCAGGAGCTCTCGAGGATCTTGCGGGCGTCCTCGTCCAGCCCCACGTCCGTCACCACCACGTCCACCTCGTCGAGTGTCGCGATCGTGCTCAACCCCACCACTCCCCATTTCGAGTTGTCGGCCACCACGGCGACGCGGCGGGCACTCGCGACCAGAGCCCGGTTCGTCTCCGCCTCCACCAGGTTCGGCGTCGTGAATCCCGCCTCGGCGTCCATTCCGTGTACGCCCATGAGAAGCCAGTCGACGTGAAGCTGCCGCAGCGCAGCCACCGCCACCGGCCCGACCAGCGCGTCCGACGGGGTGCGCTCCCCGCCCGTGAGCACCACGGTCAGATCGTCACGTGGCGACTCGTGCAGCACCTCCGCCACGCGCAGCGAGTTGGTCACGACCGTCAACCGCGGCACGGTGAGGAGCGCCGATGCCACGGCATGCGTGGTGGTGCCCGCCGAGAGCGCCACAGACGCGCCAGGCTCGATCAGCGCGGCCGCCGCCGCGGCGATGGCTTGCTTGGCCGCTGTGTGCAGGCCCGACTTCGCGGCGAACCCCGGCTCGTCGACGCTGCTGCCGGCGGCGGTCGCCCCGCCGTGCACGCGCGTGACCAGGCCGCGGGTCGCGAGGACCTCGATGTCGCGGCGCACGGTCATGTCGGAGACCCCGAGCCGCTCGACGAGCTCGGAGACGCGCGCGCCTCCGGTGGTGCGGACGGCGTCCAAGATCAGCTCCTGTCGCTGGCGAGCCAGCATCAGGACTCCTCCTCACGTACGACGGCGGCGCCCCCCGCCTGCACGACGACCGTACCTTCGACGTTGGCGCCGGTGAGCAGGTCACAGCCGTGTGCGGGCACCTTCACAGGTTCGTGTCCGCGGTTGAGGACGAAGAGGTAGCGCCCGCGGCGGACCAGCTCGACACCCGCCGCCGCTCCTGCCAGGCGCCTCACCCCGGCATCCCGGGTCAGCCGGTTGGCGAGGGCGGCGGTGGCAGCGTCGTCCAGCCGGGTCGCGAGGTACCAGGCGACGCCGTCGCCGACGGCCCGGCGGGTGAGCGCAGGCGTGCCTGGGAGCGGCCCGTCGGTGTAGCGGGCGACGACCTCGGCGTCGAGCGCGGTGAGAACCTCGGTCCAGAGGTCGGCGGTGCTCCCGTCGTCCAGCGTGACGGTCGTTGCTGGCAGCAGTGGCGCGAACTCCTCGGATCGCACGCCCAGCAGCTCGCGGAACGCCCCCGGGTAGCCGCCCAGCCGGATGTGGTCGCTCTCGTCGACGATCCCGGAGAAGTACGTGACGAGCAGTTGCCCGCCGCCGCGCACGTACGCGTCCAGCGAGGCGGTCGTGGCGTCGGAGGACAGGTACAGGGTGGGCACGATGACGAGCCGGTAGCCGGAGAGGTCCGACTCCGGGTGCACGACGTCGGCCGTCGCGCCCAGCTCCGTGACGGCGCGGTGCCACCGGTGCACGGCGTCGACGTAGCGGAGCTCGGCGGAAGGGTGGGAGCTGAGGTCGCACGCCCACCACGAGTTCCAGTCGAACAGCAGCGCGACGTCGGCCTCGACCGGGCTGCCGGCGACCTCACCGATCCGCCGCAGCGCCTCGCCCAGCCCGACGACCTCCCGGAAGCGCTCGGAGTCCCGGCCCGCGTGGGGGACGAGCGCGGAGTGGAACTTCTCCCCACCCGCCCGCGAGGCCCGCCATTGGAAGAACCCGATCCCGTCGGCACCGCGGGCGATGTGGCGCAGCGAGTCCAGCAGCAGCTCACCGGGCCGCTTCGCGACGTTGACCGGTTGCCAGTTCACCGCCGACGTCGCCGACTCCATCAGCAGCCACGGCGCGCCGCCTGCGACCCCGCGGGTGAGGTCGTCGGTGAAGGACTGCTCGGCGCGCGGGTGAGGCAGCCGGGCGTCGAGGTAGTGGTCCTGCGCGACGAGGTCCAGCTCCGGGGCCCAGCTGAAGTAGTCCTGTTCGGATTGGTGCGAGCTGACCATCAGGTTCGTCGTCACCGGGACGTCCGGCGACAGCCTCCGCAGCACGTCCCGCTCGACCCGGTAGTAGTCGAGCAGCTCGTCGGAGGAGAAGCGCGCGAAGTCCAGCTCGTGGGTGGGGTTGGGCACGGCCGGCGTGATCCGGGGAGGCAGCACCTCCTCGAAGCTCCGGTAGTGCTGCGACCAGAACGCGGTGCCCCAGGCGTCGTTCAATGCGTCGATCGACCCGTAGCGGTTGGAGAGCCAGCGCCGGAACGCCGCGGCGCTGACGTCGCACCAGCACTTGCCGATGTGGCATCCCAGCTCGTTGCTGACGTGCCAGAGCCGCACCGCGGGATGGCTGCCGTAGCGGCGCGCCATCTGCTCGACGAGCGCCACGGCGTGCTCCCGGAAGACCGGCGAGCTCGGGCACCACGACTGCCTGCTGCCCGGCCAGAGCGTCCTGCCTTCGGCGTCGACGGGCAGCATCTCCGGGTGCGCGGTGGTGAGCCACGGTGGTGGGGCCGCGGTGGCGGTCGCCATGTCCACCGCGATCCCGCCCTCGTGCAGCAGCTCCAGCACCTCGTCGAACCAGCCGAAGTCGTACCGGTCTGGCTCGGGTTGCAGCAGCGCCCAGGAGAACACCCCGAGGGTCACGAACCCGACGCCCGCCTCGCGCATCAGCGTCACGTCCTCGCGCCAGACCGACGGGGGCCACTGCTCGGGGTTGTAGTCGCAGCCCATGCTGATGCCGTCGAACGGGAGGGAGGAAGTCACGTCAACCTTTCGTGGAGCCGAGCGTCAGCCCGGAGACGAACTGCTTCTGAAGAGCGAAGAACACGACCAGAACGGGGAGCGCCACCAGCACCGACCCGGCCGACAGCAGGTTGTAGTCGACGAAGAACTGGCCACGCAGATTGTTCAACGAGCTGGTGATCGGGAGCTTCTCGAAGTCCTGGATGAGCACGGTGGCCCAGAAGAACTCGTTGTAGATCCATGTCGTCTGCAGCACGGCCAGAGCGGCGAGAGCGGGCCGGCACAGCGGCAGGGTGAGCTGCCAGTACTGGCGCCAGACACTCGCCCCGTCGATCTCGGCCGACTCGTAGATCTCCCTGGGCACCGTCTTCATGTAGTTGCTCAGCACGAACGTGCAGAAGCCCAGCTGGAATGCGACGTTGATCAGGATGAGGCCCCAGTAGCTGCCGAGCAGCGAGCCGCTGTCGCTCAACCATTCCGGCAGCGGGATCTGCCGGTACAGCCGGAAGATCGGGATCAGCAGCGCCTGCGGTGGCAGCAGGTTCGCAGCCAGGAACACGCCGAGCAGCGTCAGGTTGAAGGCGTAGTTGAAGCGCGCGAGGACGAACGCCGTGCTGGAGGCCAGCAACAACACCAGTACGACGGCGGGGACGGTGATGATCACCGAGTTGAGGAAGCCCTGTCCGAAGTTCCCGCGCTCCCACGCGTTCACGTAGTTGTCGATCGTGAACCCGCCGAACGAGACGTAGCCGTGCTCCGCGGTGTAGGAGTAGTCGCGGAAGGAGTTGATCACCGCCCAGGCGAGCGGGAACAGCCACGCCACGGACACGACGATGAGGAACGCGTGCAGCAGCATCCGCGGTCCGCGCCGTCTCGGCGGGCCGGCCCGCCGGGAGGGGCCGGGTGCAGGCGGTGCGGTCGGTGCAACCGTCGTCATGCTCATCGCACGCCCTCGCTACGCTCGGCCGGCCCGAATGAAGACGTCACAGGGCGCAGGCGCTGTGTCGATGATTCGCTCGCAAGCTCGCTCATGACTCGTCCTCCCGCATGACCACACGCAGGTAGATCGTGATGAAGATCGACGAGATCAGCAGCATGATCGTCGCCATCGCCGATCCGAACCCGATCCGGCTCGCCTCACCCACCACGTTCGACGTCACCAGCGCGGCGATGATCTCCAGGCCGTTGCGGCCCTGGTTCACGATCCAGACCAGGTCGAACGCGCGCAGCGACTCGATCACCACCACGACGATGACGATCAGGTTGATGGGCCGCATCACCGGCAGGATGATCCGGAAGAACGTGGACACCTCACCGGAGCCGTCGATCGCCGCCGCCTCCCGCAGCGAAGGGTCCACGCCCTTCAGACCGGCCAGATACAACAGCATGATGTAGCCGGTGTGGCGCCAGCCGGTCGCGAACAGCACCGCCCACAGGTTGACGTCGGGGTCGCCGTACCAGTCGATCTGCGTGCCGAGCACCGCGTTGAGCAGTCCCTGGTCGCGGCTGTACAGCAACTGCCAGATGAACCCGACGAGCGCCAGCGACAGCACGACCGGCATGTACAGCGCGGTCTGGTAGATCCGCGTTCCGCGTATCTCCTTGTCCAGCAGCACCGCGAGGAGGACGCCCAGCAGCGTCGGGCCGAGGATCAGGAAGACCAGCCACACGACGTTGTGCTGCACCGCGGGCCAGAACGGCGGGTAGATCGTCGCGATGTCGACGTAGTTGTCGACGCCGACGAACTTGATCCTGTCGAGACTCCCGATCCCGTTCCACGACGTGAACGACAGCAGCACCGATCCGAGCGCGGGCAGCCAGACCAGGCCGATCACGAACACGGCGGGAATCACGACCATCAGCGTGACCACGACCCGGTCGCGCGGTGCCAGCTTGCGCTGCCGCCGAGTGCGCGGCATGGCCCGGCGCGCCGTCGACGTATCCGACGTCATCTCGAGCGTCCCGTCAGCTCGTGAAGATCGACTGCTTCTGGGCCTCGATGCTCTTCACCAAGCCGTCGATGTCATCCGGGTTGCCGATGAACTGCTGGAACGCCGGGATGATCACGGTCGAGGCGAAGTCGGGACGGGTGTCGCGGTCGAGGAACTGCGCGATCTCCGTCGCCTGGCCGACGAGCTCGGCCGACTTCAGCTGCAACTGCGAGTAGGGGCTCGTGTCGGCCTCGGTGTTGGCCGCGATGAGCGGCAACCCCGTGGTCGCGGCGGCCGCCGCCGCCTGCGGGGAGGCGAGGTACTTGAGGAACGCGATCGAGCCCTCCTCGTTGTCCGGGCTCGCCGACATGCAGAAGCCGTCGATCGGGGCGTCGATAGCGGTGGCCCCGATCCGCGAGTCGACCTCGGGAAACGTGAAGAAGTCCAGGTCGTCCTCGTCGTCGGGGAACTGCTCGTTGAGGAACGTCCCGAGGATGTACATGCCGGCCTGCTTCTTCTGCAGGGTCTGCGCCGCCTCCTGCCAGGTGCGGCCCAGCGCGTCGGGCTGGTGGAAGGGGAGCAGCCCCCGCCAGGTGTCGAAGACCGTCCTGACCTGCGGAGAGTCCCAGGAACCCTTACCCGCCATCAGATCGACGTGGTACTGGTAGCCGTTGATCCGCATGTTGAGCATGTCGAACGTGCCCATCGCGGGCCAGCCGTCCTTGTCGCCGAACGCGAGCGGCACGAGCCCGTCGGCCTGCATCCGCTGGCACAACGCCCTGAACTCGTCCAACGTCGTCGGCACCTGGTACCCGGCCGCCTGGAACATCGACTTCCGGTAGAAGACGGCCCACGGGTAGTAGGACTGCGGCACGAAGTACTGCTTGCCGTCGTCGGCGGTGGACTGCACCTTGAACTTGTCCGGGATGCCCTGCAGCGGCCAGGCCGCGCTGACGTCCCCGATCAGGCCCTGGTCGGCGAAGAACCGCATGCGGTAGCCGGCGAACCAGGAGAAGACGTCGTCCGGGTTGCCCTGCAGGTAGGTGTTGATGTTCTCCTGGAACGTGTTGTGGTCGACCGCGTTGATCGCGATCGTCGTCCCACTGGCCTTGAGGTAGTCGGCAGCCATGGCGTCGCGCTGCTTCGCGAAGGTCGTGCCGCTCTCGTTGGAGCCGAAGGAGACGGTGCCCGGCCCGGCCGCCGCGCCACCTTGGTCACCTCCGCCGCCGCATGCCGCCAGCAGACTGGTCAGGCCGACACCGGCGCCGACCCCGAGCGCCCCCCGCAGCAGAGCGCGGCGGCCGATGCCCCGCGCCGCGACGGATGGCGGGACGAGCCTTGCGAGGTACTCGGCCTGGGACTGCGGACGTGACATCTCGTCTCCTTTGACGCAGGGCACAGTGAGGCGACCGTCCGAACACAACGCAACAAGTTCGAACAGAACCGCAGGAAGAATCGTGTGGCGGAGACCACACGTCAAGGCCTTGAAGGTCTCGAATTGATCGCTTCTGATCGGACGATCACCAGACCGAACAAGTCCGAACATCGCGGCGAACCGCAGCCGTGTCGACCATGAAGCCCATCGCATTGCGCTGAACGCACGTATCGACGACGGGCGTCCCGACGCCGTCGCGAGCCCTGGGGCAGGATGTTCGGGCAAGGGATTCCACGAGCCGGGAGGCGTCATGCTGAAGTTCTTGCTGGGTGCAGCCATCGGCTACGTGCTGGGTGCTAAGGCGGGCCACGAGCGCTACGAGCAGCTGCGCCGCACCTACCAGCGGGTGGCCGACCACCCGGCCGTTCAAGGTGCGGCCGGCGTCGTGCGGGCCCGGGTCGAGGCGACGATGAACGGCGGCAGGCACGCCGACACCACCAGCACCAGCAGCTCCGGCGTCAACTGACGCAACCGGGCAGCCGGTGGGGGGCGTGCGAAGAGGGATGGGGCGGTGCGCTAAAGTTCTCCTGCCCGCGGGGGATGCCCCCGCGTCAGACGGTCCTCCGTAGCTCAATTGGCAGAGCATGCGACTGTTAATCGCAGGGTTACTGGTTCGAGTCCAGTCGGAGGAGCTTCTTCCCAGGTCAGCGGCGGTGTCAGGCGTCAACGCCGAGATCAACACATCGCGTATCCATCAGCTATCACCGGCTGTGTGGCGAGATTGTGGCCGTCCGGGACGTCCGGCAATCCCGTACCGGGGACGGTCCGCGACAGGGGTCGCTCCGCTCATCCCAGGCTCTGGAACCCGCTCAGTGCGGTGAGCAGGTACTGGGCCGCCAGCAGCGTCAACGATGCGACGCCGCCCCACCACACCCTGCGGGAGACGGGCTCGGCGCGCCGCCACAGGCTGATCCCCAGGGGGACGAGCGCACCGGCCAGCAGCACGGCGCCGGTCAGGGAGTTGAGATCGCTGCCCTTCAGCACCCCGCTGTAGTGGGTGATCATGAACGCCACGCCGAGCGCGGGCACCCAGCCGAGCACTCCGGCCCGGTACGCGCCGATCGCGAGCACCACCCACGCGATGTTGTCGCTGCCGTTGAGGGTCTGCAGGACGTACCAGGCTCCATAGGTGTCGCTCACCGCCGCCGTCGCGACCTCCAGTCCTTGCGCCCCGACGAGCTGCAGGCCCAGGAAGCTGATGCCCTCCTGGAAGATGCGCACCGTGCTTCCGACGACCGCGATGGTCGCTCCCCAGAAGGCCCAACCGGGCCGCTCGTGGGCGATCAGTCCCGCCAGGGCGAGGAACGCGGGGATCATCAGGACCAGGCCCGCGGTGTAGAGGGCATACGAGGTCAGCATGGTTCCCGGCGCGCTGACCATCCCGGCGAGTTGCGCGGGGAAGAAGTAGTGGTGCCCCGAGCGGACGGCCTCACCGGCCAGCAGCAGCAGCGGCCCCGCGATGAGCGCACCCGCGCCGAAGCGGGTCCCCGGCCAGCTGGTGAGGGGGCGCGGTGCGCGCACCGTCATGGCCGGGCCCGTGCCGCCCAGTAGCAGCCGGCCGGCGACGAGTCCCGCGACCAGCGCGCCGATCGCCGAGGTGATGGCCGAGAGCTCGGAGCCGCTCCAGCGCAATCCGCCGATCCCGAGCAGTTCGACGAGCGCGAACCCGGCCACCCCGCCGACGGTCACGGCCCCGAAGAAGACCGCAGCCGCCCGCAGGTCGGCACGCGGGTCGGAACCGGTGTGCGTCGGCCGGGGGCCAGGCCCGCCCGATGTCGTCATGGTCATGGACGGACGATCGCAGCGCGGGACCGTGCTCCGCGTCTGACCCGGGTCGGACACGGGCTGTCTGACCGGGGTCAGACGCGCTCGTGCCGGATCCGGGCCTAGCGTGCTCGTGTGCGCCACGTCGTCGGCCTGGGCCCGCGTCCGGAGTCCCGACGGCGCCGTGCGGTAGTCGTGGACGTCGCGTCGGCTGCGGCGCTGGCGTGCCTGGCGGTGTACACGCCGCTCGACCCGCCCGGACCCCCCTATCCCGGTCCGGCATGGGCCGCCGTGCTGGTCGGGGCAGCCGCCGGGCCGCCGCTGCTGCTGCGCCGTCGCTGGAGCATGCCGGTGCTGGCCTGGGTCGTGCTGGTCGCCGTGACGGCGACCGTCCTCGGTGTCGTAGGCGCGGGAGCGGTGTGGGCGACCTACGTCCCGGTCGCCGTCGCCACGTACACGGCGGCGAGCCTGACCGGCCGGACCATCGTCGCCGTGGCGGCGCTGGCGGTCGGCCTCGGCGCGGCCGCAGCGTCCATCCCCGCGTTCTACTGGATCCACTCGCCTGCGGACCGGGGCGCGTCCGGCAGCGAGGTGCCGCTGTGGTGGCAGTTCGAGCTCGGGATCGTCGTCGTCCTGCTCAGCGCGGCCTGGGCCGCCGGGCGGGTGGTGCGGTCGCGGCGCGTGGCCGAGGCCGAGTTCGCCCGTCGCTCGGCCCGGGAGGCGGTTGCCGACGAGCGGCTCCGGATCGCCCGCGAACTGCACGACGTCCTCGGGCACAGCATGAGCCTCATCGCGATCAAGGCCTCCGTGGCCGGCCGCTTGGCCGACGAACACCCCGAGCACGCGAAGGCCGCGCTGAGCGCCATCGAGCAGACCAGCCGGGCTGCGATGACGGAGATCCGCCAGTTGCTCGGGGTGCTGCGGCCCGCCTCCGACGAGGTGGGCCGACCGTCCACCGCTGAGAACAGCGGTGAAGCCGAACGAGGCCCGCTGCCCGGCAGCGCGGACCTGCCCGCTCTGGTCGACCGGTTCCGCGCCACGAACCTGGACGTCGACCTCGAGCTGAGCGGAGCCGTCGCGCTCCCGCCCGGCATCGACCTGGCAGTGTTCCGCGTCGTGCAGGAAGCCCTCACCAACGTCGTCAGGCACGCTGCCGCCCGGCACTGCCGGGTCGTCGTGCGGAGGACGACCGAGTCGGTGCGCATCGAGGTCGTCGACGACGGCCCGGCACGCCGGGTCCTGCGCCGCCGGCCGGGCGGTGGGCAGGGTCTGATCGGGATGCGGGAACGGATCGCCGTGTACGGCGGCACGCTGACCGTCGGGCCACTCGCGGACGGCGGGTTCCAGGTCGTCGCCGACATACCCCGCGTCGAGCCGGACGCCGCCCCGTGACGGCGTCGACCACCCCGACTCCGGAGCCGACGGCGGGCACCCGCGTGCTGCTCGCCGACGACCACGCGCTCATCCGGGAGAGCTTCCGCGCCCTGCTCGAGGCCGAGCCCGGTTTCCGGCCGGTCGGTGAAGCCGGGACCGGCTCCGAGGCCGTGCGGCTGGCCCGTCACTACCAGCCCGACGTCGTGCTGATGGACGTCCGGATGCCGGAGATGGACGGGATCGAGGCCACGCGCCGCATCTGCACCGCACCCGAGACAGCGTCGGTCCGCGTCCTCATCCTCACCACCTTCGACCTAGACGAGTACGTCTACGCCGCGCTCCGTGCCGGGGCCAGCGGGTTCCTGGTCAAGGACTCCACCGCGGCCGAGCTCATCACCGGGATCCGAGTGGTCGCCGCCGGCGAGGCGCTGCTGGCGCCGCGCGTGACGCGCCGCCTCATCGCCGCGTTCGCCCGTCAGAGGGGTCCGGGTGTCGCCGCGGCCACGGCCCTCCGGGGCATCACCGAGCGCGAACGGGATGTGCTCACCCTGATCGCGCGCGGCCTGTCCAACACCGAGATCGCCCAGGACCTGCACGTCACGCTGGGCACGGTGAAGACCCACATCGGACGCCTGCTGTCGAAGCTGGACGCGCGGGACCGCGCACAGCTGGTCATCACGGCCTACGAGACGGGTCTGGTCACGCCCGGCAGCTAGCTCGCGCTGCCTGAGGAGCATCGTCGGAGCGGATGTATCTGTGATCGTGTGGGTACCCCACGGTCGTCGAAACGATCATCGATCCGAGGAGAACCGGCGACATGACCGTCACCAGGGGCTCGGGCGAGTCGCAGCGTCCCGCGATGGAAGATGCCGAAGGGAGCCGCCGGCCGGTGTTGGTCGTTGGAGTCGACGGCTCTGCCGCCGCCGTCGCCGCTCTCGAGTGGGCGCTCGAACAGGCGCAGCTCAGCGGGGCCAGGGTTGTGGCTCTAGCGGTCAGCGAACCTCCACCGGTGTTGGCTGGCGACCTCGGGATCGTGGGCGGCGTCATGGTCCCGCAGCTGATCGAAGACGAGGAGATGGCCGCCGTGGCCGAGCAATGGCTCACGGACGCGATTGCCGCGCTTCCGGTCGGGACCGTCCGGGCGGTGGAGCGGCACGTTGTGCACGGCGATGCCGCGACGGTTCTGCTCGATGCCGCCCGCGATGCTGATCTGCTCGTGCTGGGAAATCATGGACGCGGCGCGCTGGCTTCCGCCGTGCTCGGTTCCGTCGCGCAGCGCTGCGCTCACCACGTCGTGTGCCCGCTGGTGCTCATACCCGCCCCGAAGACCTCGCAGACCGCCGGTGATTCGTGAACGCGATCCGAGGCCTGACGGAGGTGTAGGGCAGGTGGGTTCGATGCCGCCGAGCACCGGCATGCGGATGTCCGTCACCACGACGTCCGGCCGGACGGCCGGCGAAATCGACCGCGGCCTGCCCCGTCCGCGGCATGGTGAGGGCGAAGGCAGGCAACCGTAGCGTTGGAGCGCGGCGACGCTCCTGGTTCCCTTGAGGGTCAGGCCGACGCCCTTGATCCGGACGCGTGTGTGATCGATTTCGACTACGCCGGTCGCGTCCGCGTCTTCCCAGTGGGCACAGATCTGGTAGATCCTTTCGCGCGGCGTCGGGTCCGAATGTAGCTGGGCGATGCCGCTCTTCGGAATGAGCGCCCGCGGCTGACGGCACGGCACACCCTGGCCGCTCCGAGCAAGATCCTCTGCGCTCACCAGTGCTTATCACGGGTCCGATCGCCGCTCGGCGAGGCAAGCGTGTACACCGTCGAAGGCGACCTCTACGAGGTGAACACGCCTCGGGTTCGGCGACGTACGCCCGACCGGCGGCAACGGAAGCGGCCGGGGTCGGCGCGGCTGCCTTCGTGATTGTCAGAACCGAGAACGTCGAAGGCCGCGCGCTGATCGCAGTCGGGGGAGCAGCGGAATGGCAGCCGAACGGCTGAGGTGCAGATCTATCTTGAGAGGACTCGATGGGACATTCACTCACATGGAACCGTGTGACCCAGGCTCACGTGTTGCAGGCGATACAGGAGTACGACCGACTGGGACCGGAGCGATTCTTTTGCGAGCACGGCTTCGCCCCCGCCCGGGCCTATGAGCTGGTCTGGGACGAACGCCGTTACCCGCCAAAAGCGATCCTGGGCACAGCTTACGAGTTCGCTACGGGTGAGCGTCTTGCCTCCGGAGATTTCGAAGGCGGGAAGGTCGGTGCGGTCAGGGTGCTCGGAAAGCTGGGATTCATCATCAAGCAGCGCGAGGACCAGCGGGGCAAAAACTGACCTGGCGTCGCTGTAGTTGTGGTAGGCGCCCCGCTCCGAGATCCGGGCTCGTCGTCGGCGAGCAGCGTCCGGGCCGCGCACCCACTTCACCCACTTCACGCTCTCTTCTCACAGGCAGCCGGTCAGGCACCAGGGGAATTCTCGGGTGAGCTGATGTCGGACATCGTCGGTGCCGTTGTAGCGCCAACCGAGGTGGAGCCAATGCTGCAGCCTTGGACCGAGGACTCCCGGCCGACTATCACGTGGTGGCTCTTTCAGCCGTGGAAAGCCGGGTCTCAGCGGTAACGGCCGTCGAAGTGTGATCCCCGACCGAGCTCGGTGAACCGGAGACCGGCGATCCTGCCGTCTTCCACGATCCATTGCAGGTCGTAGCAGGCTCGATAGGCCGGGGGCCAGAACGAGCAGAAGCGGCCGTCGTCGTCGAGATACCACTCACCTCGTGTCTGCTGGCCCTGCTCGACGTACGTGGTGGCACCGGTCGGTTCGAAGACCTGGGTCGCGCCGTCGTCGTAGACGAAGCTCCCTGCGGTCAACGCGATCCGAATGTGTTCAGTGGTCACGGCGTCGCCGTCCGTGACATGGATGTTCTTCAGCGATTCGAGCATCAGTTCCTCCTTGGATCATGTTCAGTAGGGTCGACTGAACGCGCTGCAGGCATCTGGACCCGGTGCGAGAAGCGCCGGCGCTCACGGACTTGGCGTGAGCGCGCCGTATACGACCCGCCCTTCGATCGGCCTCCGTGCCGGATTCGATCGAGAAGGGATGTGTCATGCCCTCTCAGTCTCCCTGGTAGCGCTGCTCGAGCCAGGGGTCTCCCCGGTCGTGGTACCCGTTGCGCTCCCAGAATCCGGGCTGGTCTTCGGCCAGCAGCGTCATCCCCGACACCCATTTTGCGCTCTTCCAGAAGTACAGATGGGGCACGAGCAGCCGGGCCGGGCCTCCGTGGATCTCCTCCAGGGGCGCCCCGTTCACCTTCCAGACCACCCAGGCCTTGCCATCCGTCACGTCCTCGATCGGCAGGTTGGTGGTGTAGCCGGTGTGTGAACGGGCGAGTACGAACGCTGCGTTGTCGAGTGGACCCGCTAGCTCCAGCAAGGAATCGACGGAGACACCGTCGAATGTCATGCCGAATTTCGACCACGTGGTGACGCAGTGGATGGCGCCCTGGTATCGGGATCCGGGAAGCGCTCGGATCTCCCTCCAGTTCCACGTGGTGGGCGTTGCTACCAAGCCGTCGATTGTGAAGGTCCACGTATCGGTGTGGATTTGTGGAGTGGCTTCCGTATGCAGGACGGGCCATGTGTCGCCGCTGTCGTACTGGCCGGGTGGCAGGCGCGGGTCGGGCTCACTGGCGCCTCGCCTTGTGAAACCTCTGGTGATCGGCATGGTGCTCCTTTTCGTTCGTGGTTGGGCTCAGCAGACAATCATGAGTGCGAGGTCCGGCGGGCAACCGCGCTCGACGAGTGCGGCGACCTCGTGCCAGTCGACGACTTCGGCGAATCTGCCTGCGAGCACCTGCGAGAGGCCCAGTCGCTGTAGCTGAAGTGCTCGCCATTCGCGGACCAGACGCTCCTCATTACCGTCCCCGGTGACCGCGCGCTTGCCGATGTGTATCTTCATCGATCGATTCCTCCTAGCGGTGCGAGACGTCAGGGCTTGTCACGCGGCTTCGAGGCCGGACGTCCGCTGATGGTTGTGCGGGCCGCGACGCATTGCCCCACCGATCCCCGCTTCGGCGATCGTGACGAGTCCAGCTCGGAGGAGCTCATGGGGCTGTGACCTGGTCGCACAGTGGTGGTCGCTGCGGCTTCCGGGACATGGTCAGCTCCAGTCCGTGGCGAGGATCGGTGGATACGTCTTAAGATCTGTGCCACTGACCGGAGACTGTCGTCCAGCACAGCGCTGGTCGCGCCAGTAAAAGACACCGGGCTCGCCCCGAGGGCCCGTGTCCGGAGACCGGGATGGCCAAGGGCGACAGTCCGACAGCTCTATCCGGGCAGTTCCGATAGGCGCGGCGGGCTGCGACGTGGAGAGATGGAAGATCATCGGCACCATCACCCACGGGTAGCCGGCATCGGCGAGACCACCCGGAGATCGGCCTGCGTGTTCGAAGCGTCGCGCAACCCCTGGCCGTAGCGGGGATAGCAAGGTGGCGATGTGATCGGGCTGGGCCAGGTCGACGCGATGCCGCACTGGGGCGAGGGGGCGTGCTGTGGAGGTCGCCGGCTTCGCCTTCGTCCTGCACGTTGACCGGCGTACATACCGGTTCCCGCCGGGAGGCGACCGGCCCACCTACAAGCGCGAGGGCGGCGAGCTGCCGGCTATGGCTGGGGCGTGGACGATGCCGATGGCACCGACTCCGGGGGCCGCTGACTCCCAGTGATGACGATCAACATCCCCCGCCTGGCGTCTGGCTCAGCTGGAAGGGGCCAAGTCGTACCTCTACGACGTCGTGGTGGGAGAGCGACCATCTGGCGCAACGCCCACGTCTGCCACCCGACGTCCTCTCCGCCCGGCGCGGCGAGCGCGGATGGTGCCTTGGCTGCCGCCGTGGACTGCGCGGCACTTCTGCCGCCGTCCGGGTTTGTCCAGTGGCGGGGTAGCTCATGGGAGATCGAACAGTCCTTGCCGAGCAATCAGCTCACGGCAAGTGGCGGACCATGGCGACGCCGAGCGGGCCGCGGCCTTTCCCCGCGACGACGAAGCCGGCGCGACTGTAGAGCCGGACTGCGGGGTTGCGAATGTGGACGTTGAGAGCCAGCTGGTCGTAGCCATGGTGAGCAGCGCGGGCGGTGAGCGCGTCGAGCAGACACCGACCGATACCGCGACCGCGGTCGGCGGGCATCACCGCGATGACGAGCTCGGGGACCGGCGCGCCGTCGGGTGTCACGACCAGCAGGGGTTCCCGGAAGTGCCACCAGGCTGCACCGATCGGATGACCGTCGTGGTCGAGCGCCAGCACACTCGTATCCGGTGATGGGGGAAGACCTTGCGCCAACAAGGGATCGTCGACCGGGGGCAGCGGGCGGCCCTCGATCGCCGAGGCGAGTCGGGCCATCTCGACGATGAACGCCGCGTCGGATGGCTCGCCCGTTCGAACCGGCACGTCGAAGACGGTACAACTCACTTCCGTGGACACTTCACCCGCGCGGACGGCGTGAGGTAGCAGCGTCCAGGATCAACACCGGTGCCCGGCAGTCATCAAGGCGTCAGAGGTAGCCGGGCGAGTGCTGTCTACTCGGTCCAACATGGTTCTGTATGTGATTGGTAAATGAGGTCGAAGTGGTGTGATCCTCCGATATCCGAAGTTGCGTGTGTTTGGATAACACGCAGCCAGGCTCGATGGTTTTCTCCGCTGCCATCTGTCGATCGGTGCCCGGTTGGGTATCATGGTTATCGCATTGTTTCCGCGTCCGACGCATGGCCGATCTTCGTCACTTCGAAGCTGACGGGACACCGCTCGATGACTCTCACTCACGATGGCGCCGCTCCGCCGAAGACTGCTGTCGACATCGCCGCCTATTTCCGCCGAATCGGTCTGTCCGGTTTCGAGGAGTCGGCGGCGCCCGATCTCGCCACCCTTGAGCAGATCGTCGCCGCGCACGCCCAGTCGATCGCCTACGAAAACCTCGACAAGTTCACCGGGCGCGATGTGCACCTCGACGTGGCCGCCCTCAATGCCAAGCTGGTGCACGGCGGGCGCGGAGGCGGGTGCTACGAGAACAACATGCTGCTCCGCCACGTCCTCGACGCGCTCGGCTACCGCACCACGGGCCTGTCGGGCCGTGTCCTGTGGAACCTGCCCGAGGACGCGGTCATGCCGCGTCTCGGCCACATGCTCGTGCGCGTCGACCTGCCGGAAGGCCCGCACCTCGTCGATGTCGGGTTCGGAAGTCTGACGATCACCGGCGCGCTCGCGATCGAGTCGCACGCTGAGCAGGACACGCCACACGGTCCGTACCGCCTGCGGCCCGACGGCCCCGACTACGTGGTGGAGGGGCGCACGGGCGAGCAGTGGCGACGGATGTACCGGTTCGACCTGAGCGAGCAGCTCTACCCGGACTACGAGATGGCTTCGTGGTACAGCTCGCACTACCCCGAATCGATGTTCGTCAGCGAGCTGGTGATCGGCCGGGCCGGCGCCGGCTGCCGATACACCATGTCAGGCGGCGTTTCCCGAGGTGCCGAGCTCGCTGTCCACCACGTCGACGGGCCGTCCGAGCGCTCCAGCCTGGAGTCGCCGGCCGCTGTTCGGGCCGCACTGGAGGAATACTTCCTGATCGACCTCTCCGGCCTGCCCGACCTCGATTTCGCTCTCCTGCGCTTGTTCTGAGCCCGCCGGACGCGGCGGCTTCCCGCCGGCGGGTCAGAGGCTTGCGGACCGCAGGAGAAACCGGCCGTCAGGCTCTCGCGCGCAGACCAAATCTTGGCCGGGCTGGCGCCGCGTTCGATGGGCAGCGTCAGGCCCGCATTCGCTATGATCTGCCAATGGGCATGAGAAACTACCTGGTTGAAGGAGTTTCCGGGACCGGGAAGACGTCGGTCTGCAAAGAATTACAGCGGCGCGGCTATCATGCCATCAACGGTGACCGTGAATTAGCGTATCAAGGCGATCCGGAAACCGGTGAACCGATGGATGGCCCGGGTGGTCACGAGCACCATATCTGGCGAGTGGACAAGGTGAAAGCCATAGTCGCCAGGCGGGACGAGTCGGTAACTTTCTTCTGTGGAGGTTCCAGGAACTTCTCGAAGTTCATAGATCTGTTTGACGGAGTTTTCGTCCTTGAGATCGATCGTGGCACACTGAACCGGCGGCTTGCTGGGCGACCCGAAGGCGAGTGGGGCGGAAAACAATCGGAACGGGATCTCGTATTGCGATTGCATCAGATGAAGGAGGACGTCCCGACAAACGGGATCGTAATCGATGCAACCGCGCCGATCGCGCATGTCGTTGACGAGATCCTTCGCCGAAGCGAAGCAGATAGGCCACTTTAGCTCTGCGCGCTGCCGCGCGGCGGGCATGCGCTGACGGATGACCTGGCCGGCAACTCGACGTCGCAAACGGCCGCCTGGTCGCCAGCGGCTTGGTCGGCGAGAACTCACCGGGCCACCGGCGGGAGGCGCGCTGTTCGGGCCAGGCTGCAGCACTACCGCTGGACATCAACGCGGCCGGTCCGACAACTGGCGGCACCCGCGCTCCCATCCTGGCGGGCATCCTGATGCTGCTCATGGAAGCCGTACTCCTCCGAAGAGCAACATGGTCGGGCACGCCTCAGCCAGGCCCGCGTTGATCTCGCACCTCCGCCTGGCGCAGCGACACGAGATCGTCCCCGTCGGTGGAACCGCAACGTGAAGCACGATCCCACCGTGTTCATACGCTCTTGATCTATCCCCTCGCGAGGATGGGGACGGTGCTCATCTCAGCTCTGAGTTGATCGAGCCGTCGAGAGTGAGACGGAGGTGCCTCCGTCCAGCGTTGTGCGCCGCAGTGACAAACCTGCCGCCAGTTCCGCGGCGCCTCCAGGCAGCACGTGGAGCCGTCGTAGATCCAGTCGTGCTGGCCTCGGTCTAGGCACGCCCAGTAAGTCTGCGGGGCGTCTTCCGGCGCACCCGGCAGGAGCCGGGGGCAGCGGCATTGCCCCGGTGTCGCACCTGCATCCATCTTCATCCAGACCTCGGGCTCGCAGGGCAGGTGCATCGATACCCCTTCTGTAGAGGCCCGAACGATATGCCAGCGCGACGTCGAAACGCGATGTTTCTGCTTTCGCCGAAGGCTCGTAGTCTCGCCTCCGGAGCAGCTCCGCGACGCGATGCACCGGCGCAGCTGACGCTGTATCTCGCTCAGGATGCGACGAGATCGCGGGCCTGACGCCGACCAGCCCGAGTACCCCAGTAGCGCGCGCCTGCGTAGACCTGCCAGGGCGGGCACGAGCCCGTTTCTGGTGGACAAGCGGGGTGAGGGCCGTGAGGAACGGCGAGATGCGGAGCAAGGCCTCGTCGACGAGTCCGAACTCGCCGAGCAGGTCGACGATCAGCATGACATCAAGCACCGTCCAGGTCAGCGGAGCCGCGAGCCGCGGCACCCATCCGGTCAGCCTCACGGCCAGTCCCGCGTATTGGCTCTTTCCCGGCGCCTTCGAGGGAGAGGTCGCGTTTAACTGCGCAGGCCGCTCAGTGGGCGAGAAGCGCCGTCGTCTGATCAGTGACGCCAGAGACCACGGGTCATCGTCAGGACGGCCTCGCTGGCAGACCTCAGGTGAACGGGATCCAGCGTCGGCGCATGGTCGCGAAAACAAACCTCCCGTGATCCGGCGTTACGGAGATCAGCTCCCAGCCTTGCTGTTCGAGAATTTCCGCCGCGATGATCGTGTCGGTGAACCGCTGAAAGAAGAGGTTGCGCGCCGCGTATACCACCAGGATCCGGTGCGGATAGTTGGTCAGGTCCACCCTGTTGTAGATGACGGCGCGGGCGCGCACCAGGCGTCTTTTGGCAATCACCGTCAATTGATCGGTTCTCGGCATGCGACCATCGTAGGGCCGGCGTACCAATCGTCACCGCCTGGCCATGGCTGACCGTTTCGGCCTTACGCCACACAAGGGCGGGTATATCGAATTCGTCAAGAATCGTGTTGCCCGACGTCGTGTCGCGTATGGATGGATGGACAGGTCGATCGCGTTGAGTTCGAGGCCGTCGTCGGCTGCGAGTTCGTGCCGACCCGTGGGTCGGCTCCCATGGCGGCGAGCTGCACGTCTTGCGGATCGGCCGAGAATCAGCTTCGATCCGGAGATGGCCATCGGCGTCGTGAAGTTCTACAAGGCGGAACGCGGCTGGGGTGCCATCTCCAGCCCGGAACTTCCCGAGAACCTCGATGTCTTTGTCCACTTCAGTGCTATCGAGGCCGACGGCTACCGGTCCTTCGTAGAAGGGGATCCGGTGGAGTTCGACTACGTGTCCGGCCGGCAGGACAGCTTCCGTTTCATCGCCACTCGTGCCCGTCGCATCTGAGTCGCGCTCCAGATCGGTTTTCAGTCTCTGGCATCGAATTTGGCCCGACGATGTCTTGGAGTTTATCGAGTTTGCAGGACATCGCGCTCGACCAGTGCGCACCGACCATCGCATCACTGGAGGAGTGGAAACGCACTGATCCGACGGTCCGGCAGACTCGGTGTGTTGTGTGAGGAAATTCCGGTGCCTGTGGGGCTGGCAACCGGGCTCCGGGGTGGCCGTTGCCACGTGATCGTTCTCGGGCAGGTGCTCCGACAAATGAGATGATTCGGCCCCGCGCGGCGCATAACGAGCACGACTCGATACCCGGTTGCTGAAGGTGTCCAACAATGCAGGACACCTGCCTGGACCGGTGGGCACGCGGCTGCTGACCTGTGCCACGACCCGCATCCGTCACGGTCGACGGTTCCGCAGCCGGCCATGGCCGTACGCCGCCCGTGAGGTGGGCGGTGATCGGAGAAATTCATGAACAACGACGGGCTGAAGTCGATCTTCATCGGCGGAGCTGCCGTCGATCGGCAACATTCTGAAATCGCACCGTGGAGCCAAATCATTGTTTGGTCGAAAAATCACGTCCGCACCCCGCACTGCGGCCGATAACCGCCCCGCTGATCTGCAACGGCGCATGGTGCTGAAGGCGGGGCTCGGCGCGGCGGCAGCCACCGCTGTCGGCGCCCTTACGCCGGCCTTCGGGTCGACCACGCCATCGGCTCGGCCCGGCGAGCTGCGAGAGTACGAGGTGGTCTGGAGTGATCAGCGGCTGGAGGCCTTGCTCAGGAAGATCAAGACGTTCACGTTCCCGCGCGCTATTCCTGGGTCGGGCTGGAAATATGGCATGGACCCCGACTACCTTCGCGCCTTGATCGACTACTGGGCCACTGGGTTCGACATGGAGGGGGCGGCCAGGGACCTCAACCGCTACCCGCAGTACATGGCCAGGGTCGAGGATCTCGACATTCAGTTCGTCCGCGTCATCGGCGAAAGCGGCCCCAACAAGGCAAAGCTTCCGCTGCTCAGCACTCATGGCTGGCCCGGCTCGACGTTCGAGTTCTGGAAGGTGATCGAGCCGCTCGCGTTTCCGTCACGCTTTGGTGTGAAGTCGGGAGTGGCGTTCGATCTCATCATCCCCTCGCTGCCCGGTCATGGTGCGTCGGGCAAGCCGTCGCGGCCGATTGGCGCGCGTACAACCGCGCGGCTTTGGAACAAGCTGATGCGGGATGTTCTGGGTTACGAGACCTACTATGCGCAAGGCGGCGACTGGGGTGCCGGTGTGACCGGTTGGCTGGCGATCGATTTCCCCGAAGTCGTGAAGGCGATCCATCTCAACCTGATGATCGTGGCGCCGCAGGTGCCCGCGGAGACTGCCGCGGAGAAGAAATTCTATGCGGAGTCGGAAAGGGATGAGAAGCTCTGGGGTGCCTATTATCAGCTGCAGGCGACCGAGCCTCAGTCGCTTGCCTATGCCATGACCGACAATCCGGTCGCGCAGGCGGAATGGTTGATCCAGCGTTTCTATCAATGGAGTGACAAGCGCGTCTGTTCCTTCGATCAAGTGTTCTCCATGGATCAGCTGCTGACCAGCGTCATGATCTACGTCATGAACGATGCGTTCCAAACCTCCACATGGTTCTACGCCGGAAGTGAGGAGGAGCATGTGAAGCAAATGCCCGAGGGAACGCGTGTCACTGTGCCCACCGGTTTCGCATCCTATTCCGGCGACTCCCGCTCGCCAACGCCGCCGCGCAGCATCGTCGAGAAGGGCTACAACCTCCAATATTGGGCCGACGTGGCCCATGGTGGCCACTTCGCCGCGATGGAGGCGCCCGAGCTCTATGTTCAGGACATGCGCCGCTGGGCGGCCGCGCTGAAATTATGAAAGATCGGCGCGCTGAGCCGGTCGGACGATCTCGCAATCGAGACTCGAGCCTGTTGTTGATGTCGAGGTGTCTCCAGAGCATGGAAAGAGGAACAACAATGGCTTTTCCGTCCGACCTCGCAATCGCCAAGGCGGCAACGCTCAAGCCATTGCTCGACATCGGCTCCCGGATGGGCATCGCCGGGAACCTGATCGAGCCATACGGAGAGCATGTCGCCAAGATCAAGTTGTCGGCGATCGAGGCGCTGGCGGACCGGCCGCGGGCCCGGTACGTGGTGGTCTCGGCGGTGACCCCGACCCCGCTGGGGGAAGGTAAGACGACCACGACGGTAGGCCTGGGGCAGGCGATGCGGCACATCGGCCGCAGCGCCACGGTGGCCATCCGTCAGCCGTCGATGGGCCCGACGTTCGGTATCAAGGGTGGGGCCGCCGGCGGTGGCTTCAGCCAGGTCGTGCCGATGGAGATCCTGAACCTCCACCTCACCGGCGACTTCCATGCGGTCACCTCTGCCCACAACATGCTCTCCGCCGTCCTGGACAACCATCTCTTCCAGGGCAACGAGGCCATGCTCGATCTGCACAACATCACGTGGCGCCGGGTTCTCGACGTCAACGACCGAGCCCTGCGCAACGTCGTCATCGGCCTTGGCTCGGGGCTGGACGGCGTAATGCGGCAGACAGGCTTCGACATCACGGCCGCGTCCGAGGTCATGGCGATCCTCGCCCTGTCCAAGTCCGTCAAGGAGATGCGCGAGCGGCTCGGCCGGATCGTGGTCGGCTACACCGTCGCCGGCAAGGCCGTGACCGCTGAAGAGATCGGTGGCGCGGGCGCGATGGCGGTGATCATGCGCGACGCCTTGAAGCCGAACCTCATGCAGACTCTCGAGAACACACCTGTGCTGGTGCACGCCGGGCCGTTCGGCAACATCGCGCACGGCAACTCGTCGGTGGTTGCCGACCTGATCGGCATCCGAACGGGCGACTTCCTCATCACAGAGGCTGGATTCGGTGCCGATATGGGCGCCGAGCGCTTCTTCAATATCAAATGCCGGGCCTCCGGGCTCATCCCGGACGCTGCCGTCGTCGTCACGACCGTGCGCGCGCTCAAGGCCCACTCCGGCAACCACACGATCGTCGCCGGCAAGACGCTGCCGGACGCACTGTTTCACGAGAACCCGGAGGAGGTTCTCCAAGGCGGGGTGAATCTGTGCAAGCAGATCGAGAACATCCGCCTCCACGGTGTGTCCCCGGTGGTGGCGATCAACGCGTTCCGTGGCGACCACCCATCCGAAGTCGAGGCCATCCGGCAGGTCGCCGAGTCGATGGGAGCCCGATCGGCCGTCTGCACGCACTTCGTGGAGGGTGGTTGGGGAGCCGTTGAACTCGCCGAGGCGGTTGCCGAGGCAGCGGAGGAATCGGCGTCGTTCCAGTTCCTCTACCCCGACGACGCGCCGCTGCACGAGAAGATCGAAACGGTCGCGAAGCGCGTTTACGGCGCGGATGGGGTGGACTACGACACCAAGGCTGCCCGCCAGATCAACACCTACGAGAACAACGGCTTCGGCAACCTGCCGGTGTGCATCGCCAAGACCCACCTGTCCATGTCATCCGATCCCACGCTTCGCGGGGCCCCGACGGGGTGGCGGCTTCCCGTACGGGAGGTCCGCGCCTCCGTCGGGGCCGGGTTCATCTACCCGATCTGCGGTGACATGCGGACGATGCCCGGCCTGGGCACGAACCCAGCGGCGCATCGGATCGACCTCGATGCCGCCGGCGAGATCGTCAATCTGTCCTGAGCCGGCAGCAGGCGGGTTTCGTGGGTTCTACGCTCTACGACTGGCCCCTGGCGGGACGTTCTCTCGTCAGCCGGCAGGCATTTCCTCTTCGGGAGTTGCAGGAGCAGGTCCGGAGCGTTGATGCTCCTGTCGGGCGTCGTTTCGGGGCGCTGCCGGCTGTCGCGCGGCCGCCACACAGTGCGCTGCAGCGGCCATGGAAGTGACATCGGCCGGCCCCGAACCGGCGGCGCCAACCGGTGGGGGCGCGTGGAAGGCTCCGGGCCCGGTCCTGCTCGGTGAGGAGCTGCAGAGATGCCTGCGAATGACGGTGCGGAGACAGTCGACGTCCTGATCGTCGGTGGCGGGTCGGCGGGCGCGGTGCTCGCCAACCGGTTGTCGGCGGACCCGGCACGTACGGTCCTCCTGGTCGAGGGCGGTCCCGCCTACGCGCCGGACCAGTACCCCGCCTCACTGCGGAACCCCGCGCGGGTCGGTGACGACGTCGATCACGACTGGGGCCTGACGGCGACGATCGATGGCACGGGCCGGGTGATCCGGACGCCCCGGGGCAAAGTGCTCGGGGGCAGTTCCGCGGTGAACGCGGCGGTCGCCCTGCGTGCCCGCGCCGACGATTTCGAGAAGTGGGCCGCGCACGGGGCCACCGGGTGGTCCTTCGAGGAGGTGCTCGAGACCTACCGGGCGCTGGAGAACACGCCCGACGGCGACCCGCAGCTGCGCGGGCGGTCCGGGCCGTTCCCCATCCGCCAGCGGTCTCGCGCCGAGCTGACGCCCTCGCTGCGGGCGTTCGTCGACGCGTCCGTGGCACAGGGGTTCGCGAGGCTCGACGACCCGAACGGCACACAGCAGAACGGCGTGGCGCCGTACCCGCTGAACGTCGTGAACGAGGTACGACAGAACACGGGCCTGGTCTACCTGACCGATGAGGTCCGCAGGCGGCCCAACCTCACGATCTGGGGCCGGACGACGGTCGACCGCGTGCTGTTCGACGGAACGGCCGCAACCGGCATCGTCACACTCGACGGGCAGGTGCTCCGGGCAGGCGAGGTCGTCCTCTCCGCCGGCACCTACGGCAGCGCGGGGATCCTGATGCGCTCCGGGATCGGCCCGGCCGCAGACCTCGGTCGGCACGGAATCGAGGTGGTGAGCGATCTGCCCGTCGGCCGCCGATTCCAGGACCACCCCTTCTACTACAACATCTACGCACTGAGGCCGGACGCGAACGCGATGTCCCCCGCGGCAGGCGCCATCGTGTGGACGCGAAGCGGAGAGGCCGTCGGCGACGAGCTCGATCTGCACATCTCGGCCACTCATCTGGCCGACCCGAGCATCAGCCCGACAGGGGGAGCGATCGTGCTCGCGACCGCCGTGACGCAGCCCGACTCGATCGGCTCCGTCGCGCTGCGCAGCCGTGACCCGAAGGACGGCCTGGCCATCAACCTCAACTTCCTCGCCGAGCCGCGCGACCGGCGCCGCATGATCGAGGGTGTGCAGATCAGCCGGCGGATCGGCCGCGATGCAGCCATGGCCGCAGTGGTCGACAGTGAGCTGACCCCCGGGCCGGACGTGCGCGACGACGCCGCGCTCGAGCAGGTGATCCGACAGCAGTTGGACACCTACCAGCACCCCACCTCGACCGCGCCCATGGGTGGCGACGACGACCTGTGGTCCGTGGTCGACAGCGTGGGCAACGTCCGGGGTGTGAGCCGGCTGCGGGTCGTCGACGCCTCGATCATGCCGCGTGTGCCCTCGACCGCCCCGAACGTCACCACGATCATGCTGGCCGAGCGCATCGCCCGCACGAAGATGCTCTGAGGCGACCGCCCGGGCTGTCGGTCGAGCGGCGCGGAGCGGGCTCCGACCAACCCGACGGGACCCTGGTCCACCTCCGCGGTCTCCGTCCGGGCACCTCGCCGTTCGCGGCCTGGTTGATCGCCGACATCGTGCTCTATTCCGCAGTTCGACGACGAAATCACGCAGTTTCGCCATGAGGCTCCCCGACAAATGCCGTACGACGACATGATGTCCTCTTCGTCGGCCCAATGGGGGTGGCACGGTCCCCGATGGTGCCCAGCCGATTCTGTGAGAGCTGTCCGAGATTCCTCCTGAGGGTTATTGACGGCTGCCGAGGACGACCCGAGGCTCGTAACGAGGGCTACGTCCGGGGCCTCGCGAGCACCATGGGGGATGGACGACATGGGTGACCGGAAACGTCGGTTCTCGAGCATTCGCGAATCTGGTCGTCCCCGGCCCGGTTGCTTGTCCGAAAAGATCCCGGGTGGCCGGGAACATGTGCCAATCGAACAGGGGAAGTGAATGACGGAGAAGAGTGGTCTGGTGGTTCATCCACCGCACGATCTCGGCGGGGTGTCCGCAGGTCCGTTGAGCCGGACCGAGCAGGACATGACGCCGTTCGAGAAGAGCTGCCACGCGCTGCTGAACGTGCTCAATGAGCACTTGCTGGTCAACACCGAGGAGAAGCGGCGGGGAGTCGAGGACCTCGGGTCGGAAATGGCCGTGAAGCTGACCTATTACGAGCACTGGGCGGTCTCGGCGTCGGAGGTCCTCATTCAGAAGAACATCATCACCAGCGAAGAGCTGGGGAAGAAGATGACCGAGATCAACGAGCGGCTGCGGGCGGACGCGTGACGACGACACGGTTCAAGCAGGGCGACGCGGTGCGGATTTCCGAACGGTACGCCCCCGGGCATGTGCGCACACCTGTCTACGTTCGCGGAAAGCAAGGATCGATCGAACGCGTGCTGTCTCGCTTCATCAACCCCGAGTTGGAGGCGTACGGGGTCAACGAGGGAACCGAGACGCAGCTCTATCGCGTGCGGTTGAACCAGAACTCGCTGTGGCCGGACTACGAAGGCCGGCCGTCCGATGTGGTCGAGCTCGAGATCTTCGAGCACTGGCTGGAGCCGATCCAGCTCGTTGCGAACGAAAAGGAGTGACCGTGGAATCACATACGCACGCCGACCCGCACGCGCCGATCGAGGAGATGCCGGAGAGCCCGGACTACTTCGACGTGCTCCAGATGGCGATTCGGGAGATCCTGGTCGAGAAGGGCCTGATCGGCGCCGACGAGGTCCGGGCCATGATCGAGACGCTCGACGCGCACGAACCGGCCCACGGCTCCGCTCTCGTGGCGCATGCCTGGTCCGACCCGGCTTTCAAAGAGCGGTTGCTTGCTGACGGCACGGCCGCCATCAAAGAGTTCGGGATCGACAACTACGACGGAACGCACCTCATCGTCCTCGAGCAGACGCCCGACACCCACAACCTTGTCGTGTGCACCTTGTGCTCGTGCTATCCGCGACCGGTCCTCGGATTGCCGCCGGACTGGTACAAGAGCCGCCCGTACCGGGCCCGGGCGGTCCGCGAGCCGCGGGCGTTGCTGGCGGAGTTCGGTACGCACGTGCCCGATGACGTGACGATCCGCGTTCACGACAGCAACGCGAATATGCGCTACCTCGTTCTCCCGATGCGTCCGGAGGGCACCGATGGCTGGAGCGAGGAACAACTCGCGGAGCTGGTCACCCGGGACGCGATGATCGGTGTGACGACGGCCCGCAAGCCGTGACATTGGCCGGACGGCTCCGCGGCCGGCTGCTTGATCGGCAGACCGAGGGGTTACTGGCCTCAGGGGCTGCCGAAGCGCTCGGAACTGCGCTGCTGGTCTTCGACGCGCTGAGCGCAATCGCGGTGACGATGGCTCCGGCGGCTCCGCTGCGAACCTGGCCGCTGGAGATGCGGCTGCTCGTCATCGGTCTCGCTGTCGGAGGCACCGTCGCGGTATTCGCCGTCACGCCTGCCGGAAAGAGGTCGGGCGCGCACCTCAATCCCGCGGTGAGCATGTTCATGGCCTTGCGCGGAGCTTTGCCGGCTCGTGATGCGTTCGCGTACTCCCTGGCACAACTGATCGGGTCGGTCGTCGGTGTGCTCGTGGCACGTCTGTGCTGGGCCGGGCGGATGGACGAGGTCTCGAACGGTCTGATCCAACCCGGCTCTGGTGTGGGCGCACTGGGTGTTGTGGTCGGCGAGACGCTCAGTGTCATCGTGTTGCTGTTCGTGCTGTCGTGGCTGGTTTCCAAGCCACGGCCACGGGAGACACCGTGGGTGATCGGCGGACTGATCGCGGTTCTGATCGTGGCGACCGGTCCGACCTCGGGCGGGAGCTTCAACCCCGCACGCGACTTCGGTCCGTTCGTGCTCGGTTCGGATTTCCACTTCTTCTGGCTCTACATGCTCGCTCCGCTCGTCGGCGCGGTGATCATCGCGGCTGTCTTGCGGCTGACCGGCGCGTGGTCTCCTCGGACCTGCAAGCTGTGCGGGCCGGCCTTGGACGCCTTGGACCAGCCGTCCCCTCAGGAGACCGTCATCGACTCCCCACTGTCGCGGACGGTCAGGCAGCAGCTCGAACTGGCGGGTTTCACCATCCACGGCGGGGGCCCGGCAGGAGGAGTGGAGGTCAGGCCGTGTCCGGCCGAGTACGGCGGTGGGTTGCTGGTCAGTTGGGCACCGCACGTCGCTGCCTTCTCACCCATCGATGAGCGGGTGACCGCGGTCGAGAAGATCATGGCGGACGCGCTGGTGGACGTGTTGTCGGAACTCGGGTTCACCGCAGAGCGTTTCGGCGAGTCGTTCTCGGTCCGGATCGCGGACGCGGAGTGGCCGAGCTGTGCGACGTCGGACCGCGTGGGGACGGAGGCTTGATGCGCCGTCCAGCGGCTCTGTCGATCGTCGGTCGGACCGCCGTGGTCGATGCTGGATAGGTGATCGGATTCCTGGGCACGGGGCGGATGGGTCTGCCGATGTGTGCCAACCTGGTTCGTGCTGGGCACCACGTCGTGGCTCATGATCGTCGGCCCGAACTGGAGACGGAGGTTCTCGCGATCGGGGCCGGGTGGGCGACCACGGCGTCCGAGGCCGCCGCGGCGGCCGAGGTCCTGATCACGATGCTGCCCGGTCCCCACGAAGTGGTCGAGGCGATGACCGGTCCAGGCGGGGCGCTCCGCGCGTTGCCTGCCGGGGCCACGTGGATCGACATGACGAGCAACTCGTCCGCCTCGGCCGAGCCGATTCGGCTCCTGGCTGTCGCCCGGGGTGTGGATGTCCTCGAGGCGCCCGTTGGCGGCGGCGTGCCCGCCGCCGAGGCTGGGTCGCTGAAGCTGTTCGTCGGCGGAGACGCCGAGGTCCTCGAACGGCACCGCCCGTTGCTCGAGGTCCTCGGTGACCCGCACCGCATCATCCATGTCGGTGGCCCCGGTGCCGGGTACACCACGAAGCTGCTGGTCAACCTGTTGTGGTTCGGCCAGGCAGTGGCAACGGCGGAGGCTCTTCTGCTCGGCAGGCGTGCAGGGATCGATCTCGGTGTGTTGCGCACCGCGTTGGCCGACAGCGCCGCGGCAGGCGACTTCATCCGGCGGGACCTCGACGCCCTGTTGGCCGGCGACTACATGAGGTCGTTCGGCCTGGACCGTTGTTACGAGGAACTCGCGAATGTGTCTGCTCAAGCCCACAGCTACGGGCTGCCGTTCGAGCTGTCGGATCTCGTCGGCCGGATCTATGGCCGCGCGCTCACGCGGTACGGGCCGGTCGACGGGGAGTTGCTGGCCGTCGCGTTTCTGGAGGACGAGGCCGGGATCGAGTTGCGATAACGGCGCCGGGCCCACCTCGGAGTGAGGTGGGCCCGGCGCCGTGGAACGCGTGTCAGCGTCGTATGGAACGACGTCCGTAGAGGTTCGACACGAGGATCACGCCGATAGCCGCGACGACGACCTGCACGACCAGTTCGAGCCAGTCGATGCCGCTGGTGGCGGTCGGGATGCCGAGCGCGCGGGCGATGAAGGTCCCGATGAATGCCGCCACGATCCCGATCACGATGGTGAGCCAGATGGGGATGGGCTGCCGCCCGGGAACGACCAGGCGCCCCAACGCCCCGATGATCGCTCCGACGACGATCGCGGTGATGATGCCGGTGATGGTCACGGTCCCTCCAGCTCACGGCGGGCCGATGCTCGGCCCGGTCTGACGATCTGTTCCCGTTCGGGGCCGGGCGGAATCCAGGATCGCGCTCTGTAATCGATTTGAGACCGACCTGGGGCTGCGAGGTGGCACCGGCACGCCAGGCCGTCACAGCACGGTGAGCAGGCCCGCTCCGAGAAGGCCGCCGACAACGACCATGGCGGCCGTCGCGGCAGTGGTCCTCCATCCAAGTGCTCGGCCGACCATGGCGATCCCCGGCAGACTCACAGCGGGCAGTGTGACCAGCAATGCCCCGATCGGACCTGCGGCAACACCGGCGATGGCGAGGCCCTGCAGAACAGGAATCTCACCCGCGGTCGGGATGACGAGCAGGGTTCCGACGCCTGCCGCGATCAACACGGCCAGCAGTCCGAAACCCGACGCGGCGCTGATCGGGAACAACCAGCCCCGGACCGCCCCGACCAGCATCACGACGATCACGTACTCCGGGACCAGGACGATCGACAGGCGCAGCAGCGCTCTCCCGAAACGTGCTGGTGCCGATGCCAGCCATTCCGTCCCCAGCGTTTCCTGCTCGTCGTTCCCGGTCAGCTGTGAGGCGTCCGAGATCGCGACGTCGCGCCTGCTCTCGGTGAGCCGAGCGACGAGAGCAGCTCCTCCGACGACGACCAGCAGGCCGATGACGAGGCGGGTCACCGTCCATTGCCACGGCGCGACGAGCAGGAGGAACACCAGTACCGCGGGGTTGAGCAGCGGGTTGCCGAGCCAGTACGCCACCGCGGCGGATGTCGACACACCGGAGCGGCGCAGGCTGACCGCGACCGGCGCGGTGCAGCAGGTGCACATCATCGACGGGGTGCTGCAGAGTCCGCCGGCGAGGGCGCTGGTCACCCGACCACGACGGTTGAGCAACCGCAGCAGCCAGGCCCGGGGAACGAACGCCTGCAGGGCGGCGCTGATCAGCAGGGCGGCGACGAGCGCCTTCCACACCGCGTCGATGTAGGCGGCGGTGAACGAGAAGGCCGCGTTCCAGGACGGGGCGTCCCCAGGTTGGACGCCGCCGACGCTGAGCACACTCGACCCGCTCCACGCCCCACTCTCGTGCAGGCTGCTCGCCCGAGCCGCGTACGGCAGCCACTTCGCCCACAGCAGCGCCACGACGAACACGACAGCGGCGACCAGTACGCCGGCCGCGGTGGCTGCTCGGACGGTTCGCGGATCGGGAATCGAGGAGCCACCAGTCACACGGTGAGGCTAAGCCACCCCGACGGCAGGTCACCCGGACCGAGGTCAAGTGGTGCCGGTCTTACCAACTCGACCTCGGGCAACTCAGGCCGATGGGGATGGCCGGTTACCCGGCGACGGCGTCGCTTCGCCGCGGCAGCACCCAGTTCGGTCGCGGGAAGTGGCAGGTGTACCCGTTGGGGTAGCGCTCGAGGTAGTCCTGGTGCTCCGGCTCGGCCTCCCAGAACGGGCCTGCCGGCGTGACTTCGGTGACCACCTTTCCGGGCCACAGGCCTGAGGCGTCGACGTCGGCGATGGTGTCCTCTGCGATGCGGCGCTGCTCGTCGTCGAGGTAGAAGATCGCCGAGCGGTAGGACATGCCGATGTCGTTGCCCTGGCGGTTCTTCGTCGTGGGGTCATGGATCTGGAAGAAGAGCTCGAGCAACTCGCGGTACGAGGTGACGGACGGGTCGAAGATGATCTCGATCGCTTCGGCGTGCGTGCCGTGGTTGCGATAGGTCGCGTTGGGTGTGTCACCGCCGGTGTAGCCGACGCGGGTCGACAGCACGCCGGGGCGTCTCCGGATGAGGTCCTGCATCCCCCAGAAGCAACCCCCGGCGAGGACGGCCTTCTGCTGTTCGGTCACTGTTCACTCCTGGTGTTCGCTCTGCGGTTCGTGTCGGTTCTGGTGTGCTCCCTACCAGCATCCAGGTGACTCCGATGCGGTGCCACCTGTCGAGCACCGGGTCACTCTCACTGGGCTACCTGCCTCGTCGCCCTGCGCCTGCTGGACCAATTCCGGTTCAGGTGATCTTGCGCAGCGTCACGTCCATCGATGCGGCCCAGCTCACGCCGTCGGCACTGGACTCGTGGTGGGCAACCTGGGTCATGCCGGCGTCGGTCATCGTGACGGTGCAGCGCGTTCGCTCCCCGATCCACCTGATCACGTCGCCCTCGATCTCCAGCCGTGAGCGGTGGACGTTGCCGAAGCTGTCGTAGAACGTGGAGCCGTACGCCTCGCCGTCGACGCCGATGATCTCGACGCCGCCGACGGCCGTGTCGCCGATCCTCCCGAAGGCCGAGTGCACCACGACGAACCCACCGGGCGCCCACTCGTAGACGTCGCTTGTGAGGATCGGAACCGACGGGGTCTGCGCGGTCCCGATCGTGCGACCTTCGTTGATCCACTTGCCGATGAGGACTTCGAGTGCCTGGTGACGGCCGTCGCGGACGGGCGCCGTCCGGTCGGTGTACTCAACACCGGCGGCGACCTGGACGACGCGAGCGGACTCCGTGGCGGGACGGGACATCGGGGCTCCTTCGGAGGCGTTGTCAGAACGATCCGTCATGGAGTCGGGGCCGACACAGCCGTCTCGACATTCGTCGTGCCGTCCTTGCTGCTGTCCTCGGTCAGAAGTTTGGCGCTCCGTGGCCGACGAGCTCATCGATGAGCCCTCGGCCACGGAGCTTGGTCGGCCGGTTCCCACCTTCTGAAGGGTGGTCCTCGGCCCCGCTCGTGATCGCCGACCGGTAAGGCGTCGGCGTCAGTTCTGCTCGTGCGGTGTGACGACCGGGAAGTCGTTGTCGGTGTCCGCGAGGATGTTGAAGTAGTTGGTGAGGATGTTGAGCGCGAGGTTGCCGACGACCTCGGCGATCTCGGCGTCGGTAACCCCGGCGGCTCTGGCGGTCTTGAGCACGGTGTCGTCGACGGCGCCGTGTCCCCTGGCGATGGCGTCGGACAGCGCCAGGAGAGCGGCGACGTGAGGATCGGAGGACTCGGCGTGCCGCGCGCGCTCGATCTCCTCAGGGCTGAGCTTGGCGACCTTCGAACCGATGAAGGTGTGGGCGGACAGGCAGTACTCGCAGCGGTTGTACTCGGCCGTGGCGAGGGCGAGCTGCTCACGTGCGGGCGCGGGGATCACTCCGCCGCTCAGGGCGGTGGACAGCGCGAGGTAGCCCTTCAGCACGGCGGGACTGTTGGCCATGGCCTTGGCCATGTTCGGGACGGACCCGAGGGTCTTCCTGGTCTGGACGAGCACGTCGGCTACGGCGCCCATGGCGTCGGCGGGTTCGAGCTGAGGCAGCGCGGACATGGTGATGTCCCTTCCGTGGCGATATGACCACTCTCTGGTTCTAACGGATGGATGGCATCGCATCCATTAGCAACGCTGCCACGGCTGTGGACCGCTGTCAAATGGGAAGCACGGCATCAAACCATTAGTTCGCGTGGTAGTGTGGGACAGATGAGACGTCCAGAGGTGCCCGCGGGCGCCACGTTGCTCGGCGAGCCGCTCGCGGTTGAGCTGATGAACACGGTCCGGATGGACCGGGGCGACGTGCAGGACGCACTGAGTGACGACGCCGCCGCGGTCGGCTGGCTGTACGCGATCGGCGATCGCCTGGAGGCGGAGTCCGGCGGAAACGTGGATTCGGCGGAGCTCCACGGGGGAGCCGTTGGTGAGGTCGCCGGACGGCTACGCGGGTTGCGTGACGCTCTGCGCCGATTGGCTGCGGAGACGACTGACGACCCACGTGTTCCGGTGACGCCCGCGATCCCGGCGCGGCAGGACGCGATCGACACCGTCAACGCGCTCGCACCGGCCTGGCCCGAACTGCTCTGGCCGACCGGCGGTGAGCCGGCGCGAGCCTTCCGGACGAGCGCCACCACCGGCGAACTCGCGATCTCCCTGATCGCTCACCAGGCCGTCGAGCTCTTCGCGGGCGCGCAACGCACCCAGCTCCGCGCGTGCCTGGCCCCTGGCTGTCTCCTGTACTTCGTCAAGCAGCATCCACGGAGGGAATGGTGCTCGGCCGTGTGCGGCAACCGGGCTCGCGTCGCGCGCCACTACCACCGTCACCACTCCGGGAGCCACCCCTCGGCTACGGGCTAGCGCCTGGTGCGCGGGGCTCGCACGATCGACCATTCCGCCGAGGATTCCTCGGCGCAGGCCGCAATCCGTCCTACCGGGCGGCGGCGCGGATTGCGTCCGATAGGACGGGGGATCGGTGTTTCACGGGCTGGCTGGCGAATGTACGGGCAAACGTTGCCGAGTCCCCAAGGATGGCGCCTGGATCGACAGCGCGGATAACGTGTGGTGCGTCGACGATGGGCTGACAGGTGACAGCGGTATTGCTGGACCGGCGCAGCGAGCGTGAGCTACTCAACGGACTGCTCGAGGGCGTCCGGACGGGACAGAGCCGTGCCTTGGTAGTGCGCGGCGACGCCGGTGTGGGCAAGACGACGTTGCTGGAATATCTGCTCGGGCGGTCGGCGGACTGCCGGGTGGTGCGGGCCACGGGTGTGCAGGCCGAGATGGAGTTGGCTTTCGCCGGGTTGCACCAGGTGTGCGCGCCGATGCTGGATCAGCTCGCGTTTCTTCCGGATGCGCAGCAGGAGGCGGTGAGTACCGCATTCGGGTTGAGCGCCGGTAACCCGCCTGACCGTTTTCTTGTCGGGATGGCGGTCCTGGGTTTGTTCGCCGAGGCTGCCCGGGAGCGGCCACTGGTGTGTGTGGTGGATGACGCGCAGTGGCTGGATCGTGCATCAGCGCAGGTGCTCGGGTTCGTGGCACGCAGGCTGCTGGCGGAGTCGGTGGCGATCGTTTTCGCGGTGCGTGAGTCCACCACTGGCCGGGAGCGTTCCGAGGTGCCGGAGTTGGACGGTCTGGCGGAGGTACTGGTCACTGGTCTGCCCGACGAGGATGCGCGTGCGCTGTTGTTGTCGGAGCATCGCGGTCCGGTCGATGAGCGGGTGCTGGAGCGGGTGCTCGCGGAGACCCAGGGCAATCCACTGGCGCTTCTGGAGTTGCCGAGAGGATTCACGCCGACGGAGTTGGCGGGCGGGTTCGGGTTGTCGGGTCGGGGCAGGCTGCCGCGTCAGATAGAGAAGAGTTACCGTCGGCAGATCGCGGCTCTGCCGGTGGAGACTCGGCAGTTGCTGCTGGTGGCGGCGGCGGAGCCGGTGGGTGACCCGGTGTTGATGTGGCGGGCGGGTTACCGGCTCGGCATCGGCGTCGAAGCGGCTGCGCCTGCGGAGGCGGCGGGCTTGGTCGATTTCAGCGACCGGGTGCGGTTTCGGCATCCATTGGTTCGCTCGGCGATCTACTGCGCGGCGCCGCCGGAGAGCCGGCGCGCCACGCATCTGGCTTTGGCGCAGGTCACCGACCCGGATGCCGATCCGGACCGGCGCGCCTGGCACAACGCTCAGGCGGCGGCCGAACCCGACGAGGAGGTTGCTCTCGAACTCGAACGCTCGGCTGGGCGAGCGCAAGCTCGCGGCGGTCTGGCCGCGGCAGCCGCATTCCTCGAACGTGCAACCGAGCTGACACCGGACCCGCGACGGCGCGGGCAGCGAGCACTCGCTGCGGCACAGGCCAAACACCTCGCCGGCCTGCCCGATTCGTCGCTGAGACTGCTTTCCGTGGCGAAGGCGAGTTCGCTGGCCGAGCTCCAGCGCGCCCAAGTCGACCTGCTGCATGCGCGGATCGCATTCACGATGAACCGCGGCGGTGAGGTGTCGTCGCTGCTGCTCAAGGCTGCCGCCCAGTTGGAGCCGTTGGACCTCCGGCTGGCTCGCGACACGTACCTTGATGCGTCGATGGCTGCCTGGTTCGCCGCCCACCTGGCGAGCGGCGGCGACATGCGCGAGGTGGGCGAGGCCGTCCGGAACGCACCAGCGCCGCCGCGTCCGTCGACCACGGACCTCCTCCTCGACGCCTTGGCGCTGCGCTTCACGGAGGGATACGTGGCTGCCGCACCCAGCCTGAAGCGGGCACTTCGAGTCTTCCGCGACCGAGGCCCCTCCGGGGAAGAGGGCCTGAGCGTGCCCTGGTTCACCTACATCGCCGTCGCCGCGCTTCTCGCGGACGACGACACCTATGACGTGCTCAGCAGGCGTTACCTCCAGCTCGCCCGCGATGCCGGCGCGCTCGCACTGCTGCCGCTCGCCCTGACGGCCCGCATCAGCTGGCACACCTTCGCCGGCGAGCTGAACGCGGCGGCGTCGCTGCTCGAGGAACAGAAGGTGGTCCTCGGGGAGACCGTTCTGCCCGTCGCCTCGTACGGCACCATGTTGCTCCCTGCCTGGCAGGGTCGCGAAGCGGAGACCTTCGAGCTGATCGAGGCTGCCTTCGAAGAGAACACGCGCCGCGGCGAGGGGACCGGCGTAATCTGCTGCGGGTGGATGAAAGCCCTGCTGTGCAACGGCGTCGGCAAGTACGACGAGGCGCTGACGGCTGCACGGCAGGCCACCGACCCACCCGTGGAGATCGGTATGCCGACCTGGGCATCCCTGGTCGAGCTCGTCACGGCCGCAGTCCGTGTCCGACAGCCGGCACTTGCGGCTCAGGCGTTCCAGCGGCTCACCCTGCTGACTCGGGCCTGTGGCACCGACTGGGCGCTGGGGATGGAGGCGCGCTGCCGTGGCCTGCTCAGCGGCGGGCAGGCCGCCGAGAGTGCCTACCGTGAGGCGATAGAGCGTCTGGGCCGCACCGGCATTCGCGGTGAGCTGGCGCGGGCGCATCTGGTTTACGGCGAGTGGCTGCGTCGTGAGCGGCGGCGGTCGGATGCGCATGAACAGTTGCGGGCGGCGCATGAGATGTTCAGCGAGATGGGCGCGGAGGGGTTCGCCCGGCGCACTGCTCGTGAGCTGGGAGCCACCGGCGCGACGGCGCGAAAGCGCAATGTGGAGACCAGCAACGAGCTCACCGCTCAGGAGATGCAGATCGTCCGCCTGGTCCGCGAGGGGTTGTCCAATCCCGAGATCGCATCCCGGCTCTTCCTCAGCCCGCGCACCATCGAATGGCACATGAGCAGAATCTTCGCCAAACTCAACATCACGTCACGACGGCATTTACGCCGCTGAACGCTCCTTCATCAAGACGACGAAGCAGCACGACGGACGTGAGTCTCAGATCTCAGCGCGCATCTCGGCCGCTCTGCGACTCCTTCAGGTCGTCGCGCCATTCCTGCTCCACGCCCCGGTGGGCGGGACCGTCATGGCGTCAGAGTGAGGCGGCGCCCGCTTCGGCGACGGTTTGGTCCTGGTCGCCGGTCCCGCCGCTGACGCCGATCGCGCCGACCACCTTGCCGTCGCGGCTGAGCGGGATTCCGCCGGCGAAGATCATCACCTTGCCGTTGTTGGAAGCGAGGATGCCGTAGAAGTCCTGGCCGGGCTGGGAGTTCTCACCGAGGTGCTTCGTCGTGATGTCGAAGGCACGCGAGGTCCAGGCCTTGTTGATCGAGATGTCGACCGACCCGATCCAGGCGCCGTCCATGCGGATGTGGGCGATGAGGTTGCTGCCCGCATCGACGACGGCCACGTTCATGGGTTGGCCGATCTCCTCGGCCTTGGCCTCGGCGGCAGCGATGATCTTGCGGGCATCGGCGAGCGTCAGTGCGGTCATGGCGTTCCTTCGGTTGTGGTGTGGAGCGCTCTGTCCGCAGTCGAGGTACCCGTCCGGCGGCCCGAACAATGCTCAGAAGGCCGGAGGCGGGGTGAAGCCGCCGAACTCGCGTTCGAGGAGCTCGGCGAAGCGCAGGGGAGTGCGGTCCTCGAACATTGGTCCGACGAGCTGAACTCCGATCGGGAGGCCTTCCGCCGAGCGGCCGATGGGAGCGACGGTGGCCGGCAGGCCTGGCGCCGTGGCGAGGCCTGCCCAGACGAGCTGGTCGGCATAGTCGTGATCGGCACCGTCGATCGAGATCGTGCGTGCCCACTGGTCGGGGCTCTGATCGTGGGCGAAGGCCGTCGTCGGCGCGGAGGGTGTCACGACGATGTCGTACCCGGTGAACAGCGCACGCCACTGGGCGCTGTGGCGCGTGCGTGCCGTGTCGGCGGCGACCCAGTCGCGGTAGCTCAGGACCGCGCCCCGCGCCCGCTCGGCGGCGAGGCTCAGATCCTCGGGCGCGACGCGATCCGCGGCCGCTCGGGCGCGTTCGTAGGCCTCGTGCGGGGAGGTGGCGGTGATCGAAGCGAGAAGTAGACGCATGTAGAGCCGAGCGGCCTCGACCAGGTCGGGCAGGAGGTCGGTCCGGCGCACCACTCGTGCGCCGGCCGCCGTGAGCTCGGATGCGAGGCCGTCGATCGCGCAGCGGATCTCGTCGGACGTCGGGATGAGCGGATGTGTGTCGACGACGAGAATCCGGTGGTCCGCCAGCGTCGTGTGACGTGCGGGGCGGAGGTCGAGCCGATGGGCGATTCCGATCCCGGTCTCATCCGGTGCGGCAAGGAGGTCGAGCATGAGCGAGAGGTCACCTGCGCTCCGTGCCATCGGGCCGATCACGGTGAGGTCGCGGTCGTACGCGAGAGGTGGCGCAGGCGGAGCCGAGTGGCCGCGTGACGGCAACAAGCGGAACGACGACTTGTGCGCGTAGACGCCGGTGAAGTGGGCCGGTATACGCAGTGAGCCGGCGATGTCGGAGCCGACGGACAGTGCACCGAAGCCCGCCGCGAGGGCCGCGGCCGAGCCACCCGACGATCCGCCGGGGGTCCGGGTGAGATCCCACGGATTGTTCGTCGTGCCGTAGATCGCGTTGTAGGTCTGCAGGTCACCCAGCGCGAAGGGCACGTTGGTCTTGCCGAGGATCACGGCCCCGGCGGCCCTCAGGCGTGCGACCGCGACGGCGTCCTCGGTGGGGATGAAGTCCTTGAACGGCGGGATGCCCCAGGTCGTGGGGAGACCGGCGACGTTGAAGGAGTCCTTGATCGTGATCGGGACTCCGAGGAGTGGACGAGTCTCGCCGCGTGCACGAACGGCGTCAGCCTCGCGGGCCGCCGCCAGCGCACGGTCGAAGTCGCGCACGCTGATGGCGTTGATCGGTGCGTCGTACTGCTCGATCCGATCGATCGCCGCCTGGGTGAGTTCGACGGCGGAGACCTCGCCCGCATCCATGGCGGCAATGAGCTCCGTCGCGGTCGAGTAGCTGTGGTCGGGCGTACCCACGGGTGCGCTCCTTGAGGTCCGGGGCCGGGGATTCGACCGTAGCACTTCTGATTACAAATTTGAAAGTCAGATGGTTATTGGCGCGCTCGGGATGCCCGGGATGAGGTTTGTCCTTACTTTTACATCAAAACAGTGTGACGTGTGAGAATGGTGTTGTCATCGTCGGTGTCACCTGGCGAAAACCTTGCTGCCCGGGTATCAGGGCTGACCATCGCGCTCTCGTTGAGCCGCCATGACCGGTCGATGCCCCAATGGAGGTTCTGCATCGATGACTGACGATCTTTGGTCCAAGCCTGACAAGGGAGATCTCTACAGCACGGCCATCCCGCCCGCGCAGACTCCATCCTCTTCCTCTCTGGACGATCCCGTTCTTCCCTGGTATCAGTCCAGGATCAAGGAGGAACAGAGCCGGCGTGAACGGCGGGATGCTCGCTTCGTCATGCTCGGGGGCCTGGGCGGCCTGGCCCTCGGAGTGATCGCGGCGATCGTCCTGGCGGCAACCGTCCCCGAGGTGTTGGGATCCCCTTGGATCCAGTTGTTGGTGGTCCTGACCGGTGTTATCGCCGGAATTCTCGGCGGGCTGATCCCCGGTCTCAGGTTCCACGCCGGAAAACTCAGATAGTCCGACAACAAATTTCGTCAGGCCGCTGGATGAGATCCATCCAGCGGCCTGATGCTTTGCACCCGTAATCCGGGCCTAGCGCTCGATCAGACAGAGTTGCTCGATGCTGCGGTCGGGTCGTACGCACGGGACGTAGGCCGCGTCCTGCAGGTGCCGGGCCGCAGGGTCGGCGGCGAGGTAGTCGACGAAGTTGTTCAACAGGCCCTCGCCCTCAGGAACGCCGTTGGTGTAGACGTACTCCACCGTCCAGAACTTGTACGCGGTCTGCAGGTACTCCCGTGTGGGCTCGGCGCCGTCGAGGCGCAGGCGGATCAGCCCGCCGAACTGCGCGGCCGGTGCGGCGTCGGAGTAGCCGATGGCGCCTTCGACGCGGTCGACCTCGGTCAGCAACTCCGTGGTGGTCGATCGTTCGCAGCGGATCACGGGTGCGTCGGGGACCCGGTCGTTGGTGTAGCACGAGTTCGACGACACCGGCGCTTCGGCACCGCCGAGGACGTGACTCTCGAACGCCTGCCGGCTCCCCGAGTCGGGCCCTCGACCGACCAGCCGGATCGGTAGGTCGGCGCCGCCCAGCTCCGACCAGTTGCGCACGGTTCCGGCGTTGATCTGGCGGACCTGGTCGGTGGTGAGGCTCTGAACACCGGCGGCGCGATTGACCACCAGCGCGTAGACGAGGACCGCGACCGGGCGTCGATCGAGCTGTCCGGTCGGCCCATTCGCAGGGCCGTCGGAGAAGGCCAGGAGGCGCTGTCGCTCGTCGGGTCTGTCCTGCAGCTCTCGGATGCCCTCGAGGCTCCCGTCCATGTTGTCCAGGCTGAACCGGGCACCTCCGCAGCTGGCCCTATATCCGTCGGAGATGGCCCGGACCGTCGGCTCGATAGCGCTCGACCCGACGATCCGGAGCTCGCCGTCAGCGCAGAACTCCGGGCTCATCGGCCGCACGAAGAGCGCCAGAACGAGCATCACGGCGAGTACCGCTACGGCCCCGACGAGGAGTTGGTTGGCTGAGGGGCGTCGCCGCGGTGCGCCGTGATCGATGAGCTTGCCCGAATGCAGCTCACCATCGAACTCGTAGCCCTTGTCCAGTTGCCTGCCCTCTGGTGGGGCCTTCTCGTCCTCGCGAAGCGCGACCACCAATCGGAACTCGTCTCGTGGCCGCAGCTTGAGCCTGGGTAGCCGCAGCTCGCGGCTGTTGTTCTTGTGTTCTGTGTCTGGGCTCAGCAACGATTCGGGAAGTTCCTTCAGCAGGTCCTCTCGACTGCGGAACGGGGGTGGGGTGCCCGAGTCGGTCACCACAGCGCTGATCTGCGCTTCCTTCTCGACCGGACTCCGAAGGTCGTCGGGCTGCGGCTGGGAGAGCCGGAAATCCAAGATGTAGCGGCCGCGGACCACGAAGCGCAGCGCGCGGCGGTAGTCGTCCGCCTCGATCGTGGCCCGGCCGGAGTTCCATACCCGGATGACGACGACGCTGACGCTGTTGAAGACGCTCAGGATCGTCGCGGCCGGATCGTTGTTGTGGCCGAACGGCACGATGCCGATCTTGGAGTTGAAGTCCTCCTCGAACGACAACCGCTTCCGACTGGCATACAAGCGCGTTAACAGAGCGATCGTGGCAAGCGCCAACGCAATTGCAATGTAGACCGAGCCGGCGCTGAACAAGCCGGCTGCCACCTGTCGGATGAATTCGAGAACGGCGGGCACGCCGCGTGAGGGTAGAGGAGCGTGAAGGTAGCACGGTGATCAGGCCCACGCCCCCGCACTGCTGTTATCTCCGGTTGGCCGACACTCAACCGAAAGATGACGAAATAGTGGCAATCGAGGAAATAGACGTTGGCACCAACGCCCGACGCGGTGCGGCTCGGCGAATCCGTCGCAGGGCTCGGACGTCGTTCGACCGGGGGCGCACCCCCCTCGTGGTGCACCCCCGGTCGAACCTCGCCCGGGCCAGCAGGCCGTCGACGGACGACGGCGGTGCAGTGGAGCGGCCGTCGCGTCGCGAGGTCATGGTGGGGACGCTAGGTCCCCGTACTGCTCGGGGCGTCCCGCTGGCACGTTGCGGCAATGACCCTGGCACGCTCGGACAACTCGGCGCCGCATCCGGGACGGCCTGTCGACGCTCCGTTAGTTCCGCACGTTCCTCACCAGGTCGAACGCTGGTGGCCGACGGGTGCCGGCCCTCCGGCGGACATTGCGCGGCGTGGTTCCGTAGCGGTCGCCGAAGGCGCGGGAGAAGTGCGCCGGGCTGCGGTAGCCCCAGCGCTGCGCGATGTCGGCGACCGGCAGGTGAAGGAGGGCAGGGTCGGTGAGGTCGGCATAACAGTGCTGGAGGCGTTCATTTCGCAGCCACGTGCCGAACGTTGTGCCGTCCTCCGCGAAAAGGCGATGCAACTGGCGGATGGACATGTGGCAGGCGGCTGCGACGGTCGCAGGCGAGAGGGCCGGATCAGTGAGCTGCCGGCGGGCCTCGCGTTGGATGCGGTGCAGGTGCTCTGACGTGCGGGGAGTCCTGTCCGAGGCGGACTCCTCCAGCACAGCTGCGAGAAGCGAGAGCCCGGAGTCGAGAAAGCGGCTGGTGAGGACGGTCGCCTTCCAGTCCGGCGCGGTGAGCGTTCGGAAGTACGGCGACAGCAGCCTGCCGGCGTCGCTGGTGGCGGCCAGCCCGACCCCGGTGACCCCGACCGGCAGCGGGCGTCCTGCGGTGAACCGCCCACGCGGGACACGGATTGCGACGTGCTCGAACGGCTCTGCACCGCCCAGCTCGATTGCGTAGGGCTGATCGGAGTCGAGCACGGCGATGTCCCCAGGGTGCAGGACGGCGCGCCGCCCGTCCTGGGCGAGGCGGGCCGGGCCGCTGAGGTGGAGGGCGACGATGTACTCGTCACGGGGGCTGCGGTGGATATGGCGGGGCGTGCGATATGCGGAGACCGGGGTGCCGCTGAAGCGAGCGATGTTGACGTCGTCGACCTCGCCGGCGGAGAACCTGACATCGAGCCCGGACGGTGACGGACCGCAGGTGCGAGGCGCAACGTCGAGGCTTACGAATCTGGTGTCGAGTGCGTCGTGCAGCCGCCGGAGCACGTCGGCGGCTGCGGTGCTCGCGGTATCGAAAGCGACGTCCACCAGGGAACCTCCGCGTCGGACCCTCCACCGGCAAAACTCGGGGAGCGCTTCTGAGAATCGCAGGACGAACGGCAGCCCGTCGTGGCAGCCGCTGTCGGCAAGGAGCGTACGTCCGCGCCCCGGTCCCTCGAGGATCTTCCGTCGGAGTGTGCGCGTACCGGCGTCGGTCGTTCGCCCGGCGGAACCGTCGCCCGCACATGCCCGTTCCACCTGCATGTACAGGCCCGATGTCGCTGCACAGCTCGCTGCTGAGCGGGAGGAGACAGCGGATCGGATCGCCGGGCTGGAGCGGCAGGTCGGGTCGTTGGCGGAGGAGCAGGCCTTCACCACGCACGACGACGAGCACGATCCTGAGGGGGTGACGATCGCGGTCCAGCGTGCGCAGTTGCAGGGACTGCTGGCCGGCGCCCGACGAGATCTGGCCGCACTGGATCGGGCGGTGGATCGCCTGGCCGCGGGTGGTTATGGCCTGTGTGTGCGGTGTGGGCGTGCCATCGGCGAGGCGCGGCTGGAGGCATTGCCCGCGGCGGAGACCTGTATCGCCTGCGCGGAGAGTCGATCGGGCCGCGGACGCTGAGGCCGCACACCCGTCGGCGAACGGCTTGCGTGGTGGGGTTATAGAGGGTTATAACCCCTTGTACCCATAGCCTCGGAGACTGCCGTGCCGAAGATCAACGTGTACCTGCCGGACGACCTGGCCGCCGCCGTGAAGGAGGCCGGGGTACCGGTGTCCTCGGTGTGCCAACAGGCGCTGGCAGAGGCGGTACTCGCAGCCACCGGCGGCACAGCGCCCAGCGGAGGACTCGACATGACCGAGACGGCGAGTTGGAACCGATTCACAGCGCGGGCAAGGAACGCGGTCGATCGTGCGCTGCGCAACGAGCCGACCACCACTGTCGAGCTCCTGAGCGCCCTGGTCGAAGAAGGCGAGAACTTGGCGTTGACCGTTCTCGCCGCGCTCGACGTGGAGCCGCCGGATGTCGTCGCGGAGGCCCGGGGACACGGCAACGGCACTGATCTGCGCGGCGCTCTGGATCGAGCCGTCAGCGAGGCGGTCCGCCTGCAGCACAACTTCGTCGGGTGCGAACACCTGTTGCTGGGGCTCGCCGCAGGGCCGGACGATGACGGCGTAGCGGTTGCTCTCCGAGCTACGGGCGCCGATCTCGCCAGGCTCCGCACGGCGGTCAGTGCCGCGGTCGCCGGGGTGGTGTTCAGCCGAACCCAGCAGGCCACGGCAGGCCTGTCCGCGCCGGTTCGCGCCATTCTGGAGGACATCCGGTCGAGGCTCACCCGGCTGGAGCGGGGAACTGCGACGTAGCTTGTCGTCGCAGAGGACTTCGGTCGTCAGCCGGCGTCGCGACGGGGGATGTCCTGCACCAACTCGGTGTCCACCCCCACGGGACCGAGGTCCTCGGCGCCGCCGGGTTGCCCCACCGGCTCGTCCAGACCGGGGAGCGGTTCGGCGATGAACCGAATGTTGTCCGCGACGAGGGTCGCATAGCGCGAGCAGCCGATCGAGCCAGTGGCGCCCCTCACTGAACCGGCCGCGTGAGTTCCAGAACGGGAACAGGGCGGCTGCGCGCCGCGCCAGAGGCGCCATCCTGATCACATCGAGCCTTGCGGGTGTCGCGACGAAACTCGTCAGCTCGATCGGGAGATTGCCCTCGGCGCCGCGACGGCACAGCGCACCGTCATCCTGTTCGCTCAGGCCGGCTGACAGGTGTTCGGTCACGTCCGCCCCTCGACCGGCTTGGGCAGTGCTCGATTCGCATCGAGGCGCACCGACCATTGAACCAGGCGCGGCGTCCGCCGAGCCCGTATCCGCAGGTCCACGGCCTGGATGAGCGAAGAAAGGGCGAATGGCCCTTTTCGCCTGCCGGCACGGACGCTAGCTCGTGAGTCTCGCGTCGTGAGTTGTGCGACCACCGACGATTGTGAGACTCGGTGTGAGGTCGCGGAGTTCCGTGATCGAGCAGTGTCGCGGATCCGTGGGCCAAAGCGTGAGGTCGGCGAGCCTGCCTGGAGTGAGGCGCCCTCGCAGGTCGCTCTCGCCCACCAAGCGGGCGGCGTCGGTTGTGTGGAGCGCGATCGCCTCGTCGCGGCTGATCGCATGCTCCCGTCCCTGAACTCCCACCACCGTCTGCCTGGTGACCATGCCCCACACGGATGGCATGGCGCCGAACGGGCCGACCGGGAAGTCCGACCCGGCCGTGACGAGGGCGCCCTCGTCGATCCACTCGCGGGCCGGGAACAGGTTCCCGACGCGCTCCTGTCCCCAGTGGCCGATCCCGACCTCGGCGGTGTCGTGCAGCAGCGGCTGCTGGATCGTGACGGGGATGCCGAGTGCGATCGCTCGTGCGCGCTGTTCGGGGCCGGCCAGGCCGCCGTGTTCGATGACCAGCGAGTGCGGTGGCAGCCCGGGATTGCGTTCGAGGACGCTCTCGTAGACGTCGAGCAGGATGCGCACCGCACGATCGCCGAAGGCATGCGTGCCGACTCGCCACCCTCGCCGGACGACGCGCTCGATCGCTTCGGTCAGCGCGTCCGGTTCCCACAGCAACAGGCCGCAGAAATCGTCGTGCCCGACGTAGGGCGCCTCGGTCGCGCCGCCCTCGAGCCCGCCGTCCAGCATGAACTTCATTCCCCAGACGCGCAGCCAGGGGTCGTGTCGGTAGCGCCACGTCTCCATTCCGTCGAGGAGCCCGTCGACGTCGGACGGGTCGGCCTTACCCAGCGCCGACACCAGGGCTCGGACGCGGGTGCCGAGTCGGCCGGCGTCGAGCGTGCGCTGGAGGAGGTCGAGATCCGGCAGCGGTACGGCGCAGTCCCTGACGGTGCCGATCCCGGTGCGGGCGTAGTCGTGCGAGGCCAGGTCCAGGCCGGAGATACGGCGCTGGTCGTCGGCAGGCGGAAGAAGGTGTTCGACCAGATGGATGGCGGTGTCGACCAGCCGGCCGTTGAGCGTGCCGTCGGTGTTGCGGCCGATGAGACCGCCTGGCGGCGCGGGCGTGTCTTCGGTGATGCCGGCCAGTCGCAGTGCGTATGAGTTGACGACGTCGTTGTGGCCGCCGCGCTTGACGAGGATCGGATGCCGGTCCGTCGCGGTGTCGAGCTCCGTCGCAGTCGGCATTCGGCGCTCGGCGAGGTTGAGCTCCTGCCAGTTGGTGGTGGTGCGGATCCACTCGCCGTCCGGGGTGATCGCTGCTCGCTCTCGGATCAGGTCGAGGAACTCGGCGATGTCCTTGGCGCGATGGACGGGGACGTCGTGCGCGCCGTGCGCGGCGAAGATGAGGTGGGTATGCGTGTCGTCGAAGCTCGGGAGCACAGTTGCGGTCGGCTCGTCGATGACGGTGGTGTCGGGCGTGATCCAGTCGTCCAGGCCGTCACGGTCCGCCGCAACAGCGACGATCCGGTCGCCGCGGACGGCGACCGCGCGCTGTGCCTCTTGGCCGGTGACGAGCGTGTGCACAGCCCCTGCGCGGATCACGATGTCTGCGCCCGGCTTCGGGTAGGCGGCACGATCGGGCATGAGGATCTCCACTCGGATCCGTGGGGAGGCGGTCGTGACGGCCTCCTGAGTATGGAAAGGGTATCGCGTCTGGTTTTCGGACGTCAAATTTGCGACACAAAGCTCCTAGTGGGTGAACCGGACGAGTTGGCGGAACGGAGCCTGCGACGTTGCTGGTCGGGCGTCCGTGGCGGATGCCGGGTCGCACCCACGGGAAACCTCGTGATCGCAGTGGCCGCGCCGGAATTAGCAAGAACAGCTTCGGCATACGGCTTTCCAAGGTTGTTGCACAGTTAGGCCTGCTCGGTGAATCCGGATCCGATTCGGCGATGGATGCTGTAGAGAGGAGTCACCAGTACACCGGGACGGGGTGAAATGCTCTTCGATGAAGTGATCGAGAAGATCGGGATGGCCATCGACGCCGCCGGCGTCGCGATCATCGCGGTCGGTGCTGCGATCGCGGCTGTAGTTGCGGTCATACGACTGGCGCAGCGCAGGGCCGGGTCAGATGTCTACCGCCAGTTCCGGCGAATGCTCGCCCGGACCGTCCTCCTGGGACTGGAACTACTCGTGGCCGCCGACATCGTCCGTACCGTGGCGATCCTGCCCAGCCTCAACAGCGTGGCGGTGCTGGGTGGAATCGTCATCATCCGTACGTTCCTGAGCTTCTCGTTGGAGCTGGAGATCACCGGCCGCTGGCCATGGCAGAAGTCCAGACCGTCGAATGTGGACAGCTCGGTATGACGAGGTCGGACGCAATTCTAATGGTCGGTGAGGACGAGGTCGGTGCGGTACACGTCGGCCGCCCGGAATGTTGCGGGGACGCCGAGTTCCGCGGCGACGGCTGTGATCGCGGCGTCCCCGATCTCGAGGTCGGCCTGGCCGTCGTGGGTGAAGTGCGGGATCACGAATCGGTCGAGGTGTGCGCGGATCTCCTCGTCGGTGTGGCGGCCCATGAAGGTCCGTACGTGGTCGACCACGTTCTCGGGGCGGTCCTGGATGGTGCGCAGGGCGCGCCGGTTGGCGCGGACCATCGCGTGTAGCGCCGGGCTGTCGAGCGGGACGTAGGTCGGGTCGACCATCACTCCCACTGTCGGGATCTGGAAATGGTCGCCCACCCAGGCGAGCACCCGCCATCCCTCCTGCTCGGCCACCTGTTCGGGAGCCATCGTGCTGCCGATCAGCGCGGCGTCGATCTCGCCGGCGCGCAGGCTGCGCAGGTGCATCCCGTAGTCACCGGGCATGCGGTACTGACATTCGAGGTCGCGATCCGGGTCGAGTCCGGCCCGGCGCAACACGATCCGGGCGAAACATCCCGGGGCGGTCTCCGGAGCGTGCACCACCAGCTTGCGACCCTTCAGGTCCTGCAGTGACTCCAGTCCGGCGCGGCCGACGAACCAGAACAGCGGCCGGTGGGTGCTGACACTCAGTGCGGTCCACGGGATGTCGTCGGTGAGTCGCGACAGCATCGACCGGCCCAACCCGATCGTCGCGCCGCGACGCAGGCGCTCTGTCGGCCAGGCGACCCCGTCGCGCAGTGCGACGCGGACGCCTTCGTCCTCGAAATAGCCCTCCTGGTCTGCGATGTACGCGACCAGCTCCTCGTGAATACCGCGTCCGACATAAGCAAGATCGAGCGTTTCCAACACGCCTTTCCTCTCAGTCCATTGCGAGACCGCCGTTGACCGGCGCGTAGCTGCCCGTGGTGAAATCGGCGTCGTCGCCGGCGAAGAAGGCCACCGTGCGGGCAACGTCGGCCGGGCGCGCGAGGCGACCGAGTGGTGTGGCTGCCGCCATCTGTGCCAGCAGCGCCGGGTCGAGCTTCTCCTCCGACCAGGTCTCCTCGACGGTCGCGGGCGCCACGACGTTGGCCGTGATGCCGTGCGGGCCCAACTCCTGGGCCACGTAGCGGGCGAACTGGTTCAGAGCGGCTTTGGCCGTGCCCAGCGCGATCATCCCGGCGCGAGGACGGCGCGAGAGGCCCGTGCTCAGATAGACCAGCCGGCCACGGCCGCGCTCGACCATGCCCGGGACCACCGCCTTCGTCACGAGGAACGCCGCACGCATCTCCTGGTCGAGCTTCCCGCCCAACTCCTCCCAGGTGAGGTCGCGGAAGGAGCCCATCGCGAACGGTGTGGGTGCGTTGTGCACCAGCACGTCGACCCCGCCCCACTGGTCACGGACCTCGGCGAACATCCGATCCACGTCGGCGGGCAGGGTGACGTCGGCCTGCGCGGCCCACGCCTCACCGCCGGCCGCGCTGATCGCGGCGACGACGGCGTCGGCCTCTTCACGGCTCGAGCGATAGTTGACCACGGTCCGCATCCCGCGCTCGGCGAGCAGCGTTGCGCATGCCCTCCCGATCCCGCGGCTTGCTCCCGTCACCACGGCGACTCGTGACAAATCGCGGCCCTCCTTCCCGAGGCTTCCGGTCATTCGCCGCCCGGCAGGGTGCTCGGTTCCCGGCTCGTGGCGCGGACTCAAAGTGGTAGTAAACTGAAACCACCTTAGGTCAGCTGGTTGTGATCTGCAGCGGTATGTGAAATTCGACGCCACGATCAGTGCCGCAGGGGGTTTCTCCCGCTCACGTCGCGGGCAGTGGCGGTCGGACGACGAGATCGAAGATCGGTGCCGTGATGGGCGCGGTGATGACCGCGCGGATGGTGTCGGCCACGTCCTTGGGCTGCAGATAGCGGTGTGGTTCGTAGCGGCCCATCTCCGCGGCACGCACTGCACGCTGTATGTCGGTGTCGGTGCGCCCCAGTTGGAGGGAGGTCACCCGCACCCCGTGCACCTGCTCTTCGGCGCGAAGTGCGTCACCGAACGCGCGCAATGCCGATTTCGAGGCCGCGTAAGCCGCTTGCCCGGCGGCTGCGCTCGCGTTCACCGTCGAGTTGATGAGTACGACGTGGCCCCCGGCGGCCCGCAGCGCCGGTAGCAGAAGTCGAGTCAGCTCGACAATCGCAAACATGTTGACATCAAAGATCTTGCGCCACGTACTCGTCGGTGTGTCCGCAATCGCTCCGGCGGTCCAGATGGCGGCGTTGTGCACGAGAACATCGAGGCTGAGAATCTCACGCGTCGCCGCTCGCAGGGCGTCGTAGTCGGTCAGTTCGACCGGCCATGCCCGCCCCCCGCATCGGGAGGCGGTCTGCGACAGAGCCTGCTGGTCGCGGCCGCCGAGGAGCACGTCGTGATCAATCGCCAGATCGGCCGCTATCGCCCGGCCCAGCCCCCTGGAGGCGCCGGTGACCACGGCCAGTGGACGAGTAGTGGATAGGTTCACGGCCACAAGCTCCTACGAGAAAATGTGACCGTCACTCGTCACCACGTGCAAGAGACCGCCGTGGTTATCCGATCCGACCGGGCGCCGATCTTCGACGTCGTGGCACGAGCCTCCATTCGGTCACATGGGCTCAACGGGACGAACCCACCATGGCAGCAGGTGGCTGTGGTCGTGCTGAGAGCTCTCTACCGGTCGCGCTGGGCGTACAGCGTAGCGAGATCGTCGGCGTGCCGGCGGTGGATCTCTGCTCGCCGGAGTTTGAACGTGGGGGTCAGCTCGCCCGATTCAACGGTCCACGTCGTTGCGAGCAACCGGAACCGCTTGATCTGTTCGGGTCGGGACAGGTGGCTGTTGGCCTCGTCCACGACGCGCTGGGCCTGTGCGAGCACGGCCGGATGATGGACGAGTTCGTCCGGGTCGGCACCGGAAATGCCCTGGTCCCGGGCGAACTCCAGCAGGTTTTCCGGTGTGGCGGTGAGCAGTGCGACGACGTACGGCCGTGCGTCACCGAAGGTGAGCACCTGGTCGATGAACGACTGCCCCGCCACCCGGAACTCGATCGCCGTCGGCGAGATGTTCTTGCCGGCCGCGGTGATGATGATGTCCTTCTTGCGGTCCGTGATGTGCAGGCGCCCGGCCTCGTCGACCCGGCCGATGTCGCCCGTGTGCAGCCGGCCCCCGGCGTCGAAGAGCTCGGCGTTCGCATCCGGCCGGTTGCGGTAGCCGGGGGTGTTGCCCGGTGAGCGCACCAGGATCTCGCCGTCGTCGGCGATGTGGATCTCGGCGCCCGGCAGCGGGAGGCCCACGGAGCCGCGGGAAGCGGTGCCTACGCGGTCGCAGACAACCACGCCGCTGGTCTCGGTGAGCCCGTATCCCTGGATGATCTCGACGCCGAGGGAGGCGAAGAAGCCCCGCACGTCGTCCCCGATCGGAGCCGCGCCGCTGGCGGGCACCAGCGTCCTGTCGAGCCCGAGCGCCGCCCGCACGTCTCGTAGCACTCCTTCGCGGGCCTCGGTGGCCTGCATGCGGAGAGCTGCGGGAACGGGTATGTCGTCGTAGCGCTGCGCCCACTCGCGTAGGAGTGTGTCGCGGTCGCGCGCGAGCTCGTCGCCCCGCGAGCTGAACGCGGGCGAGGCGAGGAGTCGTTCGGCGCCCTGGCGCAGCTTCTCCCACACGCGGGGAACGGCCATGAAGAAGCTCGGCCGGAACACACGGAGATACTCCGCGAGCCGCTCCGGGGCAGGGCAGCACAGCACGTGTCCGCCGGTCTGCAGCAGCAGGTAGATGCTCCACAGCCGTTCGGCGACGTGTGCGAGCGGCAGGTAGGAGATCCCCCGGTACTCGTAGTCGGTCAGGCCGGCTCGCTCGATGGCGCCGGCCATCCAGCGCATGCTGCCGTGGGTCAGCACCACGCCTTTGGACGGACCCGTGGTGCCGGATGTGTAGACGTAGGTGACGGGATCGTCGGCGCGGATGGCCGCCTGGCGGGCCCGCAGCGTTGCGTCGTGCTGCTCCCGGTGGCCTGCGTCGGCCGCTGTCAGCTCCTGCCAGTGGAGCTCGCCGTGCGTGGGCTCGCCGTCGGCGTCGAGCGTGACGAGGACCGGCCGGTTCTGCGCGACCCACGGAATCTCCGCGATCCGGGCGAGTGACGCAGGGCCGTCGACGACGATGATGCGCGGTTCCGCGTCGGAGGCGACGTGGGCCAGCTGCTCGGCGGACAGCGTGGGGTAGATGGTGACCGAAACGGCGCCGCAGTGTGCGGTGGCGAGGTCGGCGACCAGATGCTCGATCCGGTTGCCGGCCAGGATGGCCACGGTTTCGCGCGCCTGCAGGCCCAGGTCGAGAAACGCCGCCGCGGCGTCGAGGACGCACTGGTGGTAGTCCGCCCACGTCGTCGTGTGCAGCTCGCCGTCGCGGAGTTCGGAGACGGCAGGCGCCTGCGGACGCTGCCGCGCCTGCCGTTCCAGCAAGGCGCAGATCGACTGCGACGACGCGGTCTCGAGCATCAGCGGTTCTCGAAGACCAACTGGTTGTGGTTCGCCCGGAACTTCCGGGCGCCCTGTGAGAGAAGCTCGCCGACGGCGTGCTGCATGTCGTGGCTCTCGAACAACGGCGTCGCGGCGTCGAGCAGGTAGAGGTCGGCCTCCCGGGGCCCGTGCGCGAGCCCGTACCGGACGAGTCGCTTGGTGACCGCGTGCGCGGCCGTCGGTCCCTTCGCAAGGCGCTGTGCCCAGTCGAGCGCGTGTTCCCGCACCTCACCGTCGGGGACGACCCGGTTGATGATGTTCCAGCGCTCGAACGTGGCGGCGGTGTACTGCTCGGCCCCGAAGGTGATCTCCCGGGCACGCGCCGGTCCGCAGCGCTCTGCCAGCCGGTAGACCCCGCCGAGGAACGTCGTCGCCCCGATCATGGCTTCGACCTGGGCGAAACGGGCCGACTCCTCGGCAACGATCAGGTCGCAGGCGAGCGCGAGTTCCAGCCCGGCGGCCAGGCACAGGCCGTGCACCGCCGCGATGACCGGGAACGGGGCGTCCTCGATAGCGGCGATCAGTGGCATGGACCTGCCGATCAGTTCGCGCGCGCCGCTGATCGTGCGGGACCGGAACATGGAAACGTCTGCGCCACCGGAGAATACGGCGCCGTCGGCCTGGAGAATCAGTGCACGCTTGCCCTCGTCGGAGGCGCGCTCGACGTCGGCCAGGAGGTGATCGGACAACTCCTCGTCGAACAGGCTCGCTGGTGGGCTGCTCATCGTCACGACCGCGACGGCGTCCACGGCCTGATAGTCGGTGTGGCCCATTTACACCTTTCCTTCGGATATTTGCGCTGGTCACGGCCTCATATTGAGCGTTAGACTAAATCGTCTAGACCAGGTCGTCAAGGAATTGTGGAAGGTTATGGGCGCGTCAACGAACAGTTAGAATGGACGGAAAGGACCTTTTCCATAAGAGGACGCAGACGACATGAGCACGCAGCAGAGCGAGCCGTTGCCGCACAAGGAGCGGCTGCTTCGGCAAGGCCTGAAGTACTTCTACGACCGTGGCTTCCACGGCACCACGGTCGATGCGATCCTCGAGGCGTCGGGAGTGCCGAAGGGCTCCTTCTATCACCACTTCGGGTCGAAAGAGGAATTTGCCCGAGCCGTCCTGACTCGCTACACGGACTTCCAGCTCGCCCTGCTCGACCGCTGGGCGAGCGAGCCGGATCTCTCCGCGACCGAACGGCTCGGCCGATACGTCGACGAACTGGTGGAGCTCTTCGTGCGGTCCGGCTACCGGCGGGCTTGCCTCGTGGGGAAGCTCTCCACCGAGGTCGCCGTCGGCTCCGACGCCTTCCGCGAGCAGATCGGCGCCTCCTTGCTCGCCTGGCGGGAGCGCCTGGCTGCCCTCCTCGCGCAGGGGCAGGAGCGCGGCGACGTCCGTGCCGACCGCGCGGCAGAGGATTTGGCGAACGCAATACTCGCCCTCATCCAGGGCACCTTCGTCCTGTGCATCGCCACGCGCGACGAGGAGGCGCTGAAAGCGGTCCGATCGACGATTCATCTCGTGGCTGCGCGCCCGGCGGACTAGCTCCAGCATGGTTCGTGGTGGGAGGGCTCCCGGGAGCTTCCTTCTGGTGCCGTGGCCTGAATGGAACACCTTCTGTGCGCTTCCGGAATGCGCACGCTCTGTCCGGCTTCACGCCGGGCAGGCGAGCGCATGTTGTTGCGGCATTCCTCGCAGGCGGCTAGCGTGCTGCTGGATGCGGCGAAACCCGGGGGGCTCGCAATCCTCAGGTTTATCCGGCGCTGGTCGCCATCTTTCGGGTCCGCCCACACTCAGCATCGTGAGTGGCGCTCGGGCGAGGCTAGGGCCTGCTGGTCGTCGACCATGCACGACGTGACGTTCATCCCTGAATTGACGGGATCGGGGAAGAATCTTGCTGTTATACGCAGACGGGACGATACGGCGTGTATGACGCAGAGTTGGTTCGTGTGCTCCTCACGGAGCAACAGATCCGCAACAAGATCGATGAGCTGGCCGAGCAGCTCAGCGGGGATTTCCGAGAGCGCTGCCGGGATAGCGCCGATGCCCTCGTGCTGGTCGGGGTGCTGAAGGGCAGCATCATGTTCCTGGCGGATCTCGCCCGCGCGCTGTCGATCCCGGCGCAGTTGGAGTTCCTGACACTGAGCTCGTACGGGTCGGCCGCCGTGTCCTCGGGCAAGGTGCGGCTGGTCAACGATCTGGAGACGGATCTCAGGCGCCGGCACGTACTGATCGTCGAGGACGTCATCGACTCCGGCCTCACCCTGGCCTGGTTGCTGCAACACCTCGAGGTGCGCAAGCCTGCCTCCCTCGAGGTGTGTGCCCTCCTGCGCAAGCAAACCACACAGAAAGCCGACGTTCCGGTGCGCTATGTCGGGTTCGACATCCCGAATGAGTTCGTGGTCGGCTACGGAATCGACTTCGCCGAGCGCTACCGCGACCTGCCCTTCATCGCGACCTTGGAAACTGACGCTGAGCCCTGTACGCCTCGCTGAGGGTGTGATGGGCTGGCGAGACTTCGCCGGATGACGAGACGCACAGGAGAACCGCGTGGACGAGTGTGATGTGGTGGTCATCGGTGCCGGCCATCAAGGCCTGGTCGCTGCCACCGTGCTCGCCGACGCGGGATTGTCCGTGGTGGTGGTCGAGGCCAACCCCACGGTGGGCGGGGCGGTACAGAGTGACGAGGTGACGCTGCCCGGATACGTCCACGATCTCTATGCCACGAATATGAACCTGTTCCTCGGATCGCCGTTCTTCGCGAAGTACGGTGCCGAGCTGGGCAACCAGGGGTTGCGGTTCGCGAGGTCCGCTCATCCGTACGCATCGGCCTTCCCCGACGGTGCGAATCTTCGCGTCACATGCGACCAGGACACCACTCTCGCGATGTGGCAGGAACACTCCCCGGCGGATGCGGCCGGGTGGGGGCGCCTTCGCGAACTGTTCGAGGCTTTTGCTGCCGCCTACCTACCGATCTACACCAGCCCTCAGCCGTCGTGGGTCGCCATGAAGTCCGTGCGCGAGGTGTGGCGCCATCGGAAGAGCATCTCGCCGGGCGATCTTGCGGCAACGCTCCTCTCCTCGACGCGAGCGCTCGGCGACCGATACTTCTCGACGCCCGAGGCTAAGTCGTTGGCGGCTGCCTGGGGCATGCATCTGGACTACGCGCCCGACATCGCCGGTGGTGCCGTCTTTCCCTTGCTGGAGATGTTCGCCGACATGCTGGGGGGCATGTCGCTGGTGGAAGGCGGTGCCGGGCGGCTTCCGGAGGCGATGGCCGCACTGGTGAAAGCTCGCGGCGGCACCGTTCTCACCGGCGCGCGGGTGGCCCGCGTCGACGTCGACGGGAGCGGTGCACGCGGTGTGACCCTCGCCGACGGGCAGCGGATCAGTGCGCGGCACGGGGTCGTCTCGACCGTCGTGCTGCCTCGTCTCGTGCAGGATCTCCTCGCCGACACCGCGCTCCCCAACGGAATGGCGGCGGCCGCGCGAAATTATCGATTCGGGCCGGCCACCTTCATGTTGCACCTGGCTCTCGACGGCCGCATTCCGTGGCGGGATCCGCGGTTGTCCGATTTCGCCTACGTCCATGTCGGCTCGTACGTCGACGACATGGCGCGGACGTATCAGCAGGCGCTCGCACACCAGTTGCCCGAGGCCCCGTTGCTGGTGGTCGGCCAGACCAGCGTCGTCGATCCCACCAGGGTTCAACGGGCGGGACAGCACGTGGTGTGGATCCAGGTTCGCATGGTGCCGGCACAGATCACGGGCGACGCAGGCGGCCGGATCAGCGGAACACACTGGCCGGACGTGCGCGACGCCTACGCCGATCGCGTGATCGACATTCTCGAGGCGCACGCCCCGGGTCTCACGGGGCAGGTGCGCGCTCGGGCGATCTCTTCTCCTGACGACCTGGAGCGGGCGAACAGCAATCTCGCCGGCGGCGACTCGATCTCCGGCAGCCACCATCTCGATCAGTTCCTGATGTTGCGCCCCAGCCTGGGGCTCAGTCGTTATCGCACGCCGATACCCCGTCTTTTCCTGGCCGGCGTAGGAACCTGGCCGGGCGGCGGCGTCAACGCCATCTCCGGCCAACTGGCCGCCGAGACATTGCTGCGGACGTTGCGACGGCGCCGGTTTCCTCAGATCCGGCCGGGCCCGGGACCGTCCTCGTCCGTCCATCCGGGATGATCGGGCTGGCCTTGAGCAGGCAGAACTCGTTGCCGATATCGGCCGACTGTTAGCCCCGGCTCTTCATGAGTGAGCGGCGGTGTGGGTGACCCCGAAAGAAGAAAGTGCCCCGTGGCCAGGTATGACAGGGCTCGGTGCCGACGTCGCGGATCGCACCGCTGAGCGGGGAGTTGTCGCAGGTCCACGAGCTGGCGCATCGATCGCACGTCGGAACGGTCGCGAAGCTTTGCCGTGGTCGAACCCAGTATGGTTTCTCCGCGTGACCAAGATCGAGACCGAGATCACCGCCGGTCTCATCCGCGACCTGCTGCGGGACCAGCACCCGGACCTGGCCGAGCTGCCCCTCCGCGAGGTGGAGGGCGGCTGGGGCAACCAGATGTGGCGCCTCGGCGACGATCTGGCCGTGCGGATCCAGCGCATGGACACCGACCCCGATCATCAGCTCAAGGAGCGCCGGTGGCTGCCGCTGCTCGCCCCACGCCTGCCGCTGCCGATCCCCGTCCCGGTGCGGGGTGGTGCACCCTCCGAGCGTTTCCCCAAGATGTGGACGATCATGACGTGGGTGCCGGGCCTGCCGCTGGACCACGGGTCGATCACCCGCGGCGAGCACGCGGCCGACACCCTGGCGGCGTTCCTCCGGGCGCTGCATGTGGCAGCGCCCGCCGACGCACCGGTTGATACAGGCCGTGGCGCGCACCCCAAGGACTGCACGGACGGCTTCGACCAGTTCTTCGACGCCGTCGACGCTGACGCGATCGGCTCCGACGCCGCCGCCGTCCGGGCCGTCTGGGACGACGCCGTCGCGGCCTCCGCGTGGGAGGGTCCGCCGGTTTGGGTGCACGGCGACCTCCATCCCGCGAACGTCGTCGTCGCGGACGGGACGCTGGCGGGCGTCGTCGACTTCGGCGACCTGTTCGTCGGCGACCCGGCGTCGGACCTGGCGGCCGCCTGGGTGCTGCTGCCGGCGGGCGCGGCCGCACGCTTCTTCGCCGCGTACGCGGAGGCTGACGAGGCGGCGGTCCGGCGCGCCCGCGGGCTGGCCGCGCTGAAGAGCCTCTTCCTGATGCTGATGGGCCAGAACGGGGACCGCGGCGTGCCCGGCGGCAAGCCGGCGTGGGGTCCGGCGGGACGGGCGGCGCTCGACCGGGTCCTGAGCGAGCGTCTGACCCGATTCCACGAGTAGATCGGCGGCATTCGCACTCCCGCACGCCCGGACCCGGAAACGCACAGCAGCCCGCCCGAGAAGATCAACTATCACGGTCGTGAATCATCGGGGTCAGTGGCGGGCGTGCGCGATGTCGCCGGCGCGGCGGCGTGGTGTCGTTGCCCATGACGGGAGCCAGGCCGTCTCGGGGAGCGGTGTCAGGCCGGCGAAGTGGTTGATGATCGCCCGAAGTGCCGGATGCGGATTCGTTCTGGGGAACATGAGGGAGAGTGGGTAGGCGAGCGTCGGGTTCACGATCGGGATGCGGCGTAGGTCGTAGTTCGTCGGCCAGATGTACCGGTCGCGCGCGCCGACGAGGGTGGCCACGTCGGCGGAGTCCGCGAGCTCGTCGATGAGTACCTCGGTGCCGAAGTTGGGGCCTGCCGCGTCGATGCGGAGGTCGAAGGCGGTGGCGAGCTGATCGTAGAACTCTGCCCATTCGCTTCGGGGCGCGATACCCGGCACCCAGATCCGAAGCTTGCGCAGCTGGGGTGGTGTCAGTGTTCGTGCGGAGGCGAGCGGATGCCTGGGGCCGACGAGGAGTTCCAGCGGGGAGTCGAAGGCGTGGATCATCTGCACGTCGCGCGGCAGCGTGGCCGGCTCGGTGACGGCGCGGAACGAGGCGTCGACGTCGCCTGTCCGGACGGCGGTGGCCGCCACGTGAGGGTCGTTGACCCTGAGGGTCACGACGTCGAGGTCGGTGCCCGGATGCGACCGCCAGTAGTCGTGCAGAACGACGGCCTGCGCGCTTCGGAGGCCGAGAACGTCGATCCGAAGGGCCCGTGAGCCCGGCCTGACCGCGGTGACGGCGCGATCAACACCCGCGACGATGCTCCGTGCGTGTGGGAGGAACGCCTGGCCGTCGAGCGTCAGTTCGACCCCTCGTGCGGTCCGGGTGAACAGGCGGACCTCCAGTTCGCGCTCCAGGGCGGCGATCCGCTTCGAGACCGCCTGCTGTGTCACGCCCGACTCGTCGGCAGCGTGTTGCAGCTGTCCGAACTCGGCCGCCCGGACGAACGATCGCACTGCCTCGGTATCCACTGATCCAGCTTATGGTCGCCCAACCAATCGTTGTGACTCGCCGAAAGGCGGTTGTTTGATCTCGCTCTCGTGTAGCCGATGTGATCAAGGGGTCCAAACATCGGTTGTACCGGAGGAGTCATGTGCGCGTGAAACTCGGGTCCGGGTTCGGCTGGCTGTGGTCGGCCTACGCCGTCAGCACGTACGGCACGTGGATCGCCTTCGGAGCGTTCCCGCTCATCGCTGTTCGAGTGCTGCACTCGTCGGCATTCGAGGTTTCGCTTCTGGAGGCAGCCGGGCTTGCCGTCGCGGCGGTCGTTGCGGTCCCGCTCGGGCCGTGGGTCGAGCAGCGGTCCAAGCGGCCGGTGATGATCGCGATGGACCTGGTCCGGTTTCTGGCAATGGCGAGCGTCCCGGTCGCGTACCTCCTGGGCTTGCTGTCCTACGGCCAGCTGCTGGTGGTCTCGGTCGTCTCCGGAGCGGCAAGCATCGCCTTCACCGCTGCGTCCGGCGCGTACCTGAAACACCTCGTCCGCAGCGATCACCTCCTCACCGCGAACGCGAGATTCGAGGGCACGAACTGGGTGGCGACCGCGGCCGGACCGCCCCTCGGCGGCGCGCTCATCGGGCTGCTCGGCCCGGTCGTCACCATTACGGCCGACTCCCTCAGCTACCTGCTGTCCGCACTCGGGGTCGGCCGCATCCGCGGAGGCGACGTCGCAGCACCTCGCGACCCGGCCACCAGGAGGCGGGGAGCCGACCTTCTCCGTGGCTGGCGCTTCATCCTCCACGACCGCGCACTACGGTGCCTGTTCCTCAACTCGATCCTGGTCAGCGGCCTGATCATGGCCACCGTCCCGCTCCTGGCCGTCCTCCTGCTGGGCGCCTACCACGTCCCGGCCTGGCAGTACGGTCTTGCCTTCGGCATCCCGGCGCTCGGCGGCTTCGTGGGCGCCCGCGTCTCCGCACGCCTCGTGAAGCGGTACGGCCGGCACCGGGTCATGACCGTCTCCGGCTGGCTGCGATCGCTCTTCCCGCTCGGTCTCGCGTTCATCCATCCCGGCATCACGGGGCTCCTCACCGTGATCGTCGTCGAGGCCCTGCTGATCACCTGCATGGGCATCTTCAACCCGATCTACGCCGCGGAACGCCTGCAACGGACTCCCGCGGATCACGCCGCCCAAGTCCTCACCGCATGGAGTGTCAGCAGCAAACTCGTGCAGGCCACTCTCATGGTGATCTGGGGCATCCTCGCCACCCTCACCAGCCCCCTCGCCGCGATCACCATCTCCGGCGTTCTCCTGCTCGCCACCCCGCTCTTGTTGCCCGGACGGACACACTCGTCGGACCCCGGTGTCAGCAACGCCGTGGCCTAGAACTAGGCCGCTCCGCGGTCCCGGATCAGCGCCGCGGCGCGCTCGCCGATCGCCAGCACCGTGGCGTTGGGGTTGGCTCCGACCAGGTCCGGCATGACCGAGGCGTCGGCGACGCGCAGGTGTGTGATGCCCCGGACACGGAGTTCGGTGTCGACCACTCCCTGGTCGTCGTCGCCGATCCGGCAGGTACCTGCGGGATGGGCCCCGCTGTGCACGGACTCCCGCAGGTATTCGCGTAACCGGGGTTGATCCTGGATGTCCGGGCCCGGCCGGAGTTCCTCCTTGCTCCAGCCGGCGAGGGCCCGGGTGCCGGCGATCTCCCGGGCCATCTGCAGCCCGGCCAGCAGCACCGCCACGTCCCGGTCGTCGGTGAGGAGGCCGGGATCGATCCGGGGTGCGACGGCGGGGTCGGCCGAGGCCAGCGTCACCGTTCCGCGACTGTGTGGGCGAGCGGCGGCGACGGCGACGGCGTACCCGTCGACCGGAACGGTCGCGGGATAGAACGGGCGGTCGAAGAAGAAGATCTGGACGTCCGGTGCGTCGAGTGTCCGGGTGGTGCGGAGCAGGGCGCCCAGAACCCGATGGACCTCCGTGCCGGAGGCCACCGGCCCGGCAGCCGACCGGATCACGCGGGTCATCGGATGGTCCTGCAGGTTCCGGCCGACCCCGGGGAGGTCGGCAATGACGTCGATCCCGTGGCGGCGGAGGTCGTCGGCCGGTCCGATACCCGACACCATCAGCAGGTGCGGAGACCCGATCGCTCCGGCGCACAGCACCACTTCCCGGGTGGCGTCGATCCGCCGCCGCGCACCGTCGAGGACGTACTCCACGCCCCGGCACCGACCGTCGGAGATCACCAGTCCGCGGACCTCAGCGCCTGCCATGACCGTGAGGTTCGGCCGGTCCGCGAGGACAGGGCGGATGTAGGCGTCGGCCGCGGACTGCCGGTGCCCGTCCACGATGTTCTGCTCGATCCAGCCCGCGCCGTCCTGATCGGCGCCGTTGAGGTCGTCCGAGACCGGGAGGCCGAGTTCGGCCAGGGCCTCGAATGCGGCGTTCTCGAACGGCGCGACGTCCTCGGCGCCCGTCACGATCATGGGGCCGCCGGTGCCCCTGTACCGCTCGTCGCGGCCGACCGCGTGCTCGCTCCGGCAGAAATAGGGGAGCAGATCCTCGTATCCCCAGCCCGTCGCGCCCGCAGCGGACCAGCCGTCGTAGTTGGCCCGGTGCCCGCGCAGATGCATCATCCCGTTGATGCTGCTCGTCCCGCCCAGCACCCGGCCTCGCGGATAGTTCAGGTCCCTTCCGGTCAACGCGGTCTGCGGTTCGGTGATGTACGCCCAGTCGACCGACGTACCCAGCAGCGTGGGCCAGGTCCACGGCACGGACATCGCCTCCGGACCGTCGGCCGCCCCTGCTTCCAGCAGCACGACTCTCACGTCCGGGTCCTCGGAGAGTCGTGCAGCGACCACACATCCGGCAGTGCCTGCGCCCACGACGAGATAATCAGCGGTGTCGGAATCGCTGTAGATGTCCACGATCGCCCTTTCGCTCGCTCTGTAGCGAATTCGAGGATACGGCGGCGCGTCCACCGGCGGAATCGAGGAAACAAGCTGTATCACGAATTGTGAATTCGCCCGACATGTAGTACGGCGCCGATTACGTGGGCGACTCCGCCGAGTCGACCGCGACGAAATGTGGAACCTCGTTCGTGAAGCCGGCGCGTACCCGGTCGCCGACCGCCAGTGTGGGTGCGCAGCGCCCCATCGCGCGGACCTGCTCGTCGAGATCGACGAGGCAGATCCCGAACGGTGTGGGCGGATGCTCCGCTCCTCGGGGTGCCCGATGGACGACGGTGATGGCGGTGACGGTGCCGACCCCGTCGCTGGGGAGGCGGTCGATCGTGTCGTGTCCGCAGGTCGGGCAACGGTCCCGGGGCAGGTAGCCTCGTCGGCCGCATCGCCGGCACCGGCTGTAGAGAATCCGGGGGATGCCCCGCGTCCAGTCGGCGTCCGGGCTGGGCTCGGTCCTCACGCTGCCTCCACCACGATGCTGACGTGCGCCGACATCACTCCGCCGTCGGCGTGTGCGAGCGCGGTCCGGGGCGGGCGGGGTACCTGCCGCGCTCCGGCGGCCCCGCGCAGCTGCGTCACCACCTCGGCCAGGTGCGCCATCCCGCCGCCGACCCCGCAATGTCCGTAGGACAGCAGGCCGCCGTGCGTGTTGAGCGGAAGCCGGCCGGTGCGATCGAAGCTGCCACGGGCGGCGTCGGCGCCACTGGTGCCCGGGGCGGAGAAACCGATCTCTTCGAGGAGCATCGCGAGGGTGATCGTGAAGCTGTCGTAGATGCCTGCGATGTCGACGTCGTCGAGATCGCGACCCGCCCGCCTCAACGCCGCGCGCGCGGCGCGGCGGGCTCCCAGGTCGGAGAAGTCGGCTTCGCAGATGTGTTGATGGCGATGTCCCTCTCCGATCCCGGTGATGCGCACCGCCCGTCCGCCCCGGGGCTCCGCGCTGACGAGGAACGCGGCCCCGCCGTCGGAGACGGGGCAGCAGTCCAGGAGCCGGAGGGGTTCGGCGATCATGCGCGACTGCTCGACGTCGGCGACGGTGACGGGTGCGCGCAGGTGGGCGCCCTCGGTCGGGCCGGCGTGGGTTCGCATCTGCACGGCCAGCGGCGCGAGGTCGGCCGGGGTGAGGCTGTGCTGGGCGAGGTGGTGTGACGCCAGGAGCGCGTAGTAGGCGGGGACGGTCGCCCCGAGCGGGACCTCGTACCTGCGGTGCCCGACCTGGGCCAGCGTCCTGGTCGAGACGTCGCCGCTCTGCCCGCTCGCGCGGTCCTCTCCCGCCGCGACGAGCACGGTAGTCGCGTCGCCTGCCCGGATCAGCCGTGCCGCAGCGGCCACCATCGCGAGCCCTGTTGCACCGCCTGCGCTCATTCCGAACGCTGCGTCGGGCCGGGCACCGATCTGCTCGGCGAGCAGATCGGCGGGCATCAGATGGCCATGGGTTGTCGCGTAGCCGCAGATCACGGCATCGACCTCGGTCGCGAGAACCTGCGCGTCGTCGAGGGCTGCCAGTGCCGCGCGAGCCTGCCACTCGAGGGCAGTGGGACCGGGCTGCCGTCCGAACGGGGTCAGTCCCACCCCGCTGAGCCACGGGCCACCGTTGCCGGTCATCGGGCTGCGGGTTCCGGACGCACCTTCACCATGACGTCCATCCGACCCTCCTGTGTCACGTCGCCGTGCTGGTTGACCAGCGAGAACCGGCGTCCCACGACACCGGCGTCGCCCCGGCTGGTCAACCGGGTGTCGAGGATCGTGACCCGCGCGTGCACGGTGTCGCCGATCCTCACCGGCGCGCGGAAACGCCAGCCGTCGATCCCGAGAAGCGCGACGGCGCTCCCCTCGAACGCGCCCGTCCGGGAGATGAGGCCCAGGCAGAGGGACAGGCCGAGCGCGCCGTGCGCGATGCGTTCCCCGAATCGGCCCGCGGCTGCCGCCACGGCGTCGGTGTGGACGGGGTTGTAGTCGCCGGTCCAGGCCGCGAAGGACACGATGTCGGCCTCGGTCACGGTACGAGCGGGGGACACCAGTTCCTGCCCTGTCGTGAAGTCCTCGAAATACAGGGGCATGTCTCCTCCTGGGGTCAGCTCGCCTCGCGGGGGCGGCCGGTCGAGGGCCGGGGGTGCGCAGCGGCCTCGGCCGTGCACTGCGCGGCGATACGCCGCATGTGCCGGCAGACGTCGCGACGCTCCTCGTCGTCGAGTGCTGCCAGCACACCGAGCGCCACGAGCACGCCGGCGAGTTCGTGCCTGGCGTTCACCACCGGGCAGGACACGGCGTAGATGCCGGCGACGTACTCACCCGTGGACTCGAGGATCTCGCCGCGGCGCAGCGCGTCGACCTGCTCGAGGTATCTGGTGGGGTCGGTCGTGGTTGCTGCCGTCATCTGCGCCAGTCCGGGGGCGAGCAACCGCTCGCGCTCCTCGTCGTCGGCGAAGGCCACGACCCACTTGCCGTAGGAGACCGATGTGATCGGGAACCGATTCCCCACGGAGACGCTCACCCCGGCGGCAGACGGCGGCTCGACCTTGGCCATGTACATCATCCGGTTGTCGCCTGCGCGTTGGACGAATGCTGCGGTGAGGCCGGTGTGCCGCGAGATCGCTGCGAGCAGCGGGCGCACCCGGTGGAGCACGTCCAGCCCTTCCTCGGCCCGCACCCCGATCACGACCGCGTACTCGCCGAGCCGGTAGCGGCGGGTCTCGTCGTCGTAGGAGAGCAGGTCGTGCCCTTGCAGGGTGCGCAGGACACGCAGGCAGGTCGTCTTGGAGACGTCCAACTCGGCGGCGATCTCGGAGAGCGTGCTCTCACGGGTGCGGTAGCGGCTGAGCAGCTTGAGCACCCTGGCGGTGAGGTCCGCCCCGGGCGAGTGATAGCCGGCTCGTGCCATATATGAAACGCCGTTCCTTTGGCTCACTGTCAGCGGACTATGGCAAGGGCGATCTCAACCTGTCAAAGGTCTCCACGAAGGCAGGCAAGGCCGTTTCACTGGTGGAACGAGCGGTTGACACCGGGACCCGGTGCGGCGAAATCTCGCGACGGCGATCTTGAGCGGCAGCACGCCGCAAGCTCACCGACGAGCGGAGCAGCATGACCGACGAACTCGTGATGCGGCCCGACCCGCAGAAGAGGACCCCGACCGTGTCGAGCGCCCGTGACCCGTTGCACGCCGTGCTGGACCCAGGATCCGTGGCGATCATCGGAGCGTCCAGCGATCCGGACAAGGTCGGTGGACGCCCCGTCGACTACCTGCGCCGGTACGGCTTCGGTGGCGTCATCCACCCCGTGAACCCGCGCCGCGACGAGGTGCAGGGCCTGCGTACGGTGCCCAGCCTCGCGGCCCTCGACGAACCGGTCGACGTCGTGCTCGTCGCGGTACCCGGAGCGGCCGCGGTGGAAGCGGTGGAGGCAGCGGCAAAAGCCGGAGCCCTCGCGACGATCGTCATGACGGCCGGGTTCGGCGAGACCAGGAACCCCGAGGGCATCGCGCAGCAGCAACGGATGCTCACGGCGGCCCGGGCGGCCGGAATGCGCCTGTTCGGGCCGAACTCGCAAGGGTTGGCCAACTTCGGCACGGGTGCGGTCCTCGGGTTCTCCACGATGTTCGCCGAGCAGCCGCCACAGGACGGCCCGGTCGCCGTCATCAGCCAGAGCGGCGCGATGTGCTCGGTGCCCTACGGGCTGCTGAGGCGGCGCGGCATCGGTGTCCGGCACGCGCACGCCACCGGAAACGACGCCGACGTGACCGTCGGCGAACTGGCCACGGCGGTCGCGGCCGATCCCCAGGTCCGCCTGATCCTGCTCTACCTGGAGAACCTTGCCGACCCGGAGTCGCTGGCTGCTGCGGCCCGGGTGGCCCGCGAGCGGGACCTGCCGATCGTCGCGCTGATGGGCGGGCGCAGCGCCGCCGGGCAGCGCGCCGCGAAGTCGCACACCGGTGCGCTCGCCGGCGAGCGCCGCGTGATCGACGCCTACTTCGCCGAGCTCGGCATCCGGCGGGCCATGAGCATGCCCGAACTGGTCGACACGACGGAGTTGTATCTGCAGGACTGGCGCCCGCAGGGTCGGCGGCTGGTCGTCGTCAGCAACTCCGGTGCGGTCTGCGTCCTCGCCGCCGACGCGGCCGAGGACCGCTCCATGCCGCTCGCCGCTCTGTCCGCGGAGACCGAAGAGCGCGTCGCCGCGGTCCTGCCCGGCTTCGCCACCTCGGCGAACCCCATCGATGTCACCGCGGCGCTCCTCACCGACAGCGGGCTGTTCGGCCGCGTGCTGCCCCTGGTCGCCGAGGACCCGGCCGCCGACGCGTTCCTGCTCGGGATTCCGGTGGCGGGCAAGGGCTACGACGTCCCGCGGTTCGCGATCGACGCAGCCGAGTTCGCCGCGCGCACACGCAAACCCCTGGTCGTCGCCGCGCCGCAGGAGTCGGTTGCGGAGGAGTTCCGGCGCCGCGGCATGACCGTCTACCCGGACGAGTCGACCGCGATCGGCTCGCTCGACCACTACCTGGCACACGTCGAGTTGCGACGCTCGGTGCGAACGGAACCTCGTTCGTACGGGACCGGACCGGCGTCGGACGACCCCGTCACACTCGACCAGGCCGCCGCACTGGCGCGGCTCGCCGACGCAGGGATTCCCGTCGTGCGACATCACCTGTGCCGCAGCCGGGACGAGGCGGTCGCAGCGTTCACCGAGCTCGGGACGGGAGCCGTCGTCGCAAAGGGCTGTTCGATCGATGCGCCACACAAGTCCGAGCACGGCCTCGTCGAGCTCGGCCTGACCACACCCGACGCCGTCGGTGCTGCACACGAGCGGCTCACCGCGCGGATTCGGCACCTCGGGCTCGCGTTCGGTGGCGTGATCATCGCCGAGCAGGTCCGTGCCCTGCACGAGATGGTGGTCGGGGCTCGCCGCGACCCCACCTTCGGACCCGTCGTCCTCATCGGGCAGGGCGGGAAGTACGTCGAGTACCTCCCGGACGTTCAGGTCGTGCTAGCGCCGCTGGGGCGCGAACGGGCCCGGCAGGCGATCGGTGAGTTGCGGCTCGCCCGCGTGCTCGGCGGGGTCCGTGGAGAACCCGCCGCGGACGTCGACGCCCTCGCCGACCTGGCGGTGCGTGTGGGCGAGATGGTGGCGACCGACCCCGGCCTCGTCGCGATCGACGTCAACCCGGTCATGCTCCGGGCGGCCGGCGAGGGTGCCGTCGTCGTTGACGCGCTGGTCCTCACCGGGTGATCACCGAGCAGCAGCCGACCACATCTCAGCCGGTGCGCCCGGGCCCCGCCCGACCCCACCGACATCCCATCGGGAGTGGTGAGGGCCGGGGAGCCCGGGTGCGGGTACACCTCGGCTCAGCGCAGGCCGAGCTTGCTGGAGCACGCCGGCCACGCTCCCCAGCCCTGCGCAGCGAGGACGCGCTGGGCGACAGCGATCTGCTGGGCACGGCTGGCCTGGTGGGGCATGCCCTGGCCACCGAATCCTCGCCAGGTGCTCATCGTGAATTGCAGACCACCGTAGAAACCGTTTCCGGTGTTGGTCTGCCAGTTGCCGCTGCTCTCACACTGAGCGACTCGGTCCCAGAGGGAGGCCGGCGCAGCGTTCGCGGTCGGCGCAGCGTTCGCGGTTCCGGCGATGGCGAGCGGGATTCCGAGCGCAACTGCGCCGGCCACGGCCACGCGGAGGAGAGCTCGACTCTTGCGGGGTTTCGGGGTGTTCATTCTGATTTTCTCCATGGCGCACCCCGAGACGAACCTGCTGGTCAGCGGATTAGAGGCAGCCCGGAAAAATGGGGTCCAGGTGCTTCTTCGAGCCACGGGGTCGGCTCGATAAATGGCCGTCTCGGCCCAGTCCCGACGGGGGGTCGGCGGACCGGAACCGGGGACTGGGGGCGGTGCGACGGTTCCGGATGTTTTCCCGATCGCTCCTCTCCGGAACGACCGCCACATGAAGCTACGAGTTCCGTCCACATGATCGCTGGGTGACCAATCTCACCTGATCAAATGATCTGATCACTAGTTCTGTAAATTACCTGGTCGCAGCGCGAATGTGTGGAATCGATCACGGGGTCGGTTCGACAGATGAAATGCATTCATCTTGGAAGTAGTGATCCGGCGCACATGGCGGCCTTGTTCTGGATCTTTACCGGGTGCGGGATGGGTCGTCGCGACCTGATTCTGTCCGTGCCCTTGGCGGCGCCTACGTCAAGCGAGCGCCAACGGCAGCATCGCTGCTGGTAGCAGCGCTACTCCTGCCCCCGGTAGTCGACGGCGGATCGTAGGCTGAGGGGTTCCTGTGCCGCTCAGGAGCCGGCAGTCACGGGTGCAGTGGGGGGAGCAGGTATGGCCGAGGCGGGTCGGGACGACGGTGGACCGGGTGTGATCCGGTCGGCGTTCGGGTTGCTCGAACTGCTGCGCGTCCTCGGGCGGGCCCGGCTGGCCGACTTGACAAGGGAATCCGGGCTGCCTCGCACGACCGTGCATCGCCTGATGGGCCAACTGACGGCAGTCGGGGCGGTCGAACGCATCGACGCGCACTACAGGCTCGGTCCGAACCTGTTGACCCTCGGCCAGCACGTGACACCGCTCGAACGGCTGCGCGCCGTGGCGCAGCGGCCGCTGATCGAACTCGCTGCGGCAACGCCGGCCCATGTGGGCCTGCTTGCGATGGCGGCCACGGGACCGATCTACCTGGACGTGTTCCTGGGCAGGGGCCGGCTGCCGTTCCGTCGCGAGCCGGGTGAACCGGCGCCTTCAGGCTCGGCCGGGGCGCGCCTGCTGCAGTCGCGCGGGCGGGCCCTCGCCATCGACGACGGCTGTTCGATCGACGGTGTGAGCTGCGCTGCGCATGCGCTCCCACTGCCCGGCGGCGACGTCGCATGCGTCGGCGTGACAGTCCCGCTGCCACGGTTGCCTCGCGCGCTCCTCGCTCCTCTGCAGGCAACCACGAGCCGTATCGCGGCGCTGCTGGCCGTGCACCCGGCCGAGCCGATGTGAGCCCGGCGTCAGCTGGCCCGCAGTCCGCCGTCGATCATGAGGTCGATCGCGCACACACCGGTGTTGGTAAGCAGGAAGTCCGTGGCATCGACGATCTCGGCGATCGTGACGAGCCGGCCCAGCGGCGTGCGGGCGATGGCCGGGTGATCGGGCTGATCCCGCCACCGTGAGCTGTCGCCGACCACACCGGGGTGCAGAGCGTTGATCCGAATCGGCGCCAACTCCAGCGCGAGCGTGCGGACCAGTCCGCTGACGCCGGCGTTGAACGTGGTGACCATGGTGGAACCGGGGTAGGGCCGGTTTCGGGCCAATCCGCCGAATACCACTACCGACGCGGACGGCGTGAAACGCTCGCGCACCACCCGGATCGTCTCGGTGAAGCCGATCAGCTTCACCGTGACCGAATCCGCCGCGGCGTCGATGTCGAACGCCGCCAGGGTGTTTCGAGAGGTGTCGTTGGCTGCCGTGGCGAGCACGAGGTGGTCGACCGGTCCTATTCCGGACAAAGCACTTTCGATGCCGTGGGGGTCCGAGAGGTCGAGCGCGCGGCCGTGGATATCTCCCCCGATGTCGCGTGCCGCCTTCTCGGCGCGATCGGCACTGCGCGAAGTGAGCACGACGTGGTCACCGAGCGCGGCCCTGTTGCGGGCGATTCCCGAGCCCAGGCTGCCGGTGCCGCCGACAATCAGAGTGGAAGTCATGGGACGACGATAGGAAGACTTGTGGGGGGACTCCAGGTAGCGTCCGCTCAACGGACCTGTCGTCGGGTGGCCAACCAGCGTGATGATGCTGCCGAAAGCGGGCGGACGGCTCTGCTGTGTCGGCGTCGGCGCTAGCAGTAGCGCTGTCTTCGCTGGTCTACATTCGAAATGGATCGTAGGCGCGGCGGAAGCTGATCTTCACTCGGCGGCTGCTGTTCCGGCGCAATCACCGGTTCGCGAATTTCTTCCGCTGTCGAAGCGCGAGTCATTGATGCCTGGAGAAGGGAATCTTCTTGAGCCTGCATAGCGGTGCACCGGCCATCGGTGGCGGACGAGCGCGTGTCAAATCCGTCGAGCAGTCCATCGCCGATACGGACGAGCCGGGCACGAGGCTCCGCAAGGAGCTAGGGGTGCTGGATCTGGTGGGGTTCGGCGTTGCGGCTGTGGTGGGCGCCGGAATCTTCACGCTCACGGCGAGTACGGCGGGGAACGTGGCCGGACCGTCGGTGTCGCTGGCGTTCGTCATGGCTGCCGTCGCGTGTGGGCTCGCCGCGTTGTGCTACGCGGAGTTCGCCTCCACCGTCCCGGTGGCCGGCAGCGCGTACACGTTCTCCTATGCCACGTTCGGCGAGCTGGTGGCCTGGATCGTCGGCTGGGATCTGGTGCTGGAGTTCGCAGTGGCCGGCGCGGTGGTGTCCAAGGGATGGTCGCAGTATCTGGCCCAGTTCCTGGCGCAGGCCGGGGTGGCGATGTCCGCTGCCACGGTGTCGGTGGGCCCGGTCGAGCTCGACTGGGGCGCGCTGCTGATAGCCGTGGCTCTCACCTCGGTGCTCGCGCTCGGGGTGAAGCTGTCCAACAGGGTCAGCCAGGTCATCACCGCGATCAAGGTTCTGGTGGTGTTGCTGGTCGTCGTGGTCGGTGTCGGCTACGTCAAGGCGGCGAACTACAGCCCGTTCATCCCGCCGCCTGCCCGCGGGTCCACCTCGGACCATGCCGGTTCGTGGCTGCACCAGACGCTGCTGGAGAGACTGTGGAGCAGCGGGAGCAGCAGTTACGGCGTGGCCGGCCTGCTTGCGGCGGCGTCGCTGGTGTTCTTCGCGTTCCTCGGTTTCGACGCGCTGGCCACCAGCGCGGAGGAGGCCCGCAACCCACAGAAGGACATCCCTCGCGGCATCATCGGCTCGCTGGTGCCGGTGACGATTCTGTACGTGGCGGTCACGCTCGTGCTCACCGGAATGGTCAACTACACCGAGCTCGCTACTCGACCGGACGGCACTACGGCCACCTTGGCCACCGCATTCGCGCTGGACGGGATCAACTGGGCCGTCGTGGTCATTTCGTTGGGAGCGCTCGCCGGTCTGACCACCGTTGTGCTGGTGGCGATGTTCGGCCAGATCCGGATTCTGTTCGCGATGGCCCGGGATGGACTGCTGCCGCGCGGGCTGGCGAAGACCGGTTCCCGAGGGGTGCCGGTGTGGATCACGCTGATCGTGGGCGCGGTGGTGGCCGTCGTCGCAGCGTTGCTTCCCATCGGCGATCTGGCGGAGATGGTCAACATCGGCACCTTGTTCGCATTCGTGCTGGTGTCCGTCGGGGTGGTGGTGCTGCGGCGCAGCCGACCCGACCTGCCGCGTGCATTCCGTACCCCGTTGATGCCGATCATTCCGATCTTGGCCGTGCTGTCCTGCCTGTGGCTGATGGTCAACCTGAGTATCGAGACCTGGCTGCGGTTCGTGGTGTGGATGGTTGCCGGACTCGCGGTCTACTGCAGCTACGGCCGGAGCCACTCCAGGTTCGCCCGATTGTGAACACGGCGTGGGCTGCTTTCCGGTTCAGATCCGAGGCCGTGCTGTGGATCACTGGATTCGTCGAACCGCGACGGGCCACGGGCCCGTGTGAAGACGCGACCGGGTCGGAGCGACCGCCTACAGATCGAGGGATTTCCTGATGAAGCTCATCTCCGTTGTCCGGTACGGGGTCATCGCCGCCGCAGGCTTCGCCGCGCTCACCGCGTGCAGCCAAGGCGCCCCCGCCTCGCTGGCGCCGGTGGTGCAGCAGGCCCCCGTCGCGCCGACGCCCCTTGCGTTGCCTCCCCAGCAAGGGGACCAGCAGACGCTCGAGCCGCTGGGTCAGGTGCAGATCTTCCAGGAGGCGGCGCCCAGCTACGTGACACCGCCTGCCGGCCACAAGCCGGCCAGGACCATCCAGATGCAGGCGGCTTCCAGCCCCAAGGTCGGCACCTACGTCACCGACAGCGCCGGCATGACCCTCTACAAGTCCACCTCGGACAACACGAACCCTCCGCAGTCCAACTGCAACGGCCGTTGTGCCGAGGTCTTCCAGCCGATGCGGGTGGACGGCGCCGCGAAGATCTACCTGTCGGGGATCGACGCTTCCAAGGTCGGCGTGATGCAGCGGTCCGACGGCACCGTTCAGGTGACCCTCAACGGATCGCCGGTCTACTACTACTCCCAGGACCGACCCGGCCAGATCAACGGCCAGGGTGTCTCGAACACCTGGTCCGCCGTGACCCCGAAGGGCGGCAGCGCGGCCGTGCAGGTGTCGAGCAACGGGCGTTCGTCGAGCAACGCGCAGTCGTCCAGCAACGGGCAGTCGTCGAGCAGGTCTGGCGGATCCTCGACGGGTTACGGACAGTCGGGTGGCTCGTCGGGCTACCAGGGCTACGGGCAGTCCTCGGACAGGCAGTCGCAGGGGAGCGAGATTGCTTCTGCTGCCCCGTCGCCGGCCTACGGGCGGTCGTCGGGTGGGTACTCGTCGGCCGGGCAGCCCAGCCGCAGCAATGGTTCTGCCTACACGCAGAACTGAACTGATAGGCCAGAACGCCGGCCGCGGACGCGGTCGGCGTTCTCGCGTGCGTCAGTGCGGGCTCAACCGCGGTCGCATGCCAGCGACAACGCGACAGGTGGTGCACAGATCGCTGTGCTCGCTCGGGACCTCGGGCGGCACCGTGATCTCGCCCCCCGTGATGTGCTCGGCGACGCACCACAGCGTGTGCAGATCGTTCTCGGCGAAGAACAGGGCGTCGGCCTCGAAGGTGGTGAGGCCGAGCAGATCACGCGCGACGCCGCGGATCTCGCGTCCGTCGGTGAGCCTGCGTGCGGAGTCGGCACCGTGCCACTGGGATACCGGGTCGGTGATGGGTTCCCAGTCGAGGGCGAGACCTTCGTGCCGGACGACAGTGCCGGCGAGGCAGTGCGAGGTGCCGCAGCCGGGGCGGCGGAGGGCCCAGAAACGTTGTTCGTGCTCGTCGCGGTGGGCGGTGACGTACTCCAGTTCCTTCCGCAGCCGGGCGACGTCGATGTCGGGAGCAGCGAGCTTCGACAAGCGGTCGGGTCGGGGTTGAGTGCGCATCCGAGTGCTCCTTCGGTTTCGGCCAGGAGTGCGGTCTTCGGCCCCGCTACCGGCGGACGTCCGGTGCGTGCGCGCTGGTCAGTGTTGCGCAGAATCGCCGCAAGGTCATGCGGAAACTCTGATCACGTCGGCGTGCAGACCGTCGCGATGGGCAGGCTCCGGTCCTCTTCGTGCAGTCTGCTCGATCCGTGCGTACCTCGGTGTTCTGCTTAGCGTCAGCAATAGCAGAAGTGCAGTCCTCGGCTGTCGACCTTCCGAAAGTACGATGAGTGTGACGATGACGGTTGGACTGCGCGGCGATCCGGGGCGAGGTAGCTGTCTTTGCGAGCGTGCCATCCCGCGAATCGAAAGGAATGCCTGTGACACGATCCCGAGTAAATTGCACGAGGAGGTCGAGTTCTTCGGACGCGTTGCCGGAAACGGCTGCCGGGGGAGCCGAGAACGCGTGCCCTGTTGCATCGATGTCACGGCGGCGGAAGCCGGGACGCGGAGCGTGGCGGGGTTACAGGGGTGGAGTGTCGTCGGCCGCACGCGGTCCAGGACCAGTGCGCTGGGGCAGGGCCTGAGTCGTCAGCCCCGGACGAGCCTGAGCGCGGGTTCGCATCCGATCGACGGATCCCCGCGAGACAGGGCACGTGGCAGCTCATTCTCCTGCGCCCCGACCTGCGGAAGTATCGGCGCCACCCCTCTCGGGTCGAGAGATGCTGCGACGGACCGAAGAGTCCGCCACGGTCGAGGACCTGAGCTGTGCGCCACGGGTGCCTTCCCCTTCGCATGAGGAGCCGGTTCCGTCATCACCACCCACCGTTTCTCTCCGGCAGGACATGCCCGGAGAGGCTCCCGGCCGCTTACCGAGGGGCCCGATATCGCATTTGGCCGCCGGATCCGCACCTCCGGTCGGGACCGATTGCACATCGTGCCCGTCGGGGGAGCAGCCCGAGGAGACCTATCCGCAATCGAGGTCATGGCCCCCTATCAGCGTGCGTCGCACGAATCATGAATTCTGATGCGCAACGACGGCGTCAACTGGGCGAGTTCCTCAGAATCCGGCGGTTGCGGCTCACCCGCGCCGATCTGGGTCTGCCCCCCATCGGCAGGCGAAGCATCGGGCTTCGCCGCGAGGAGGCTGCCGCCCTGTCCGGCATGAGCATCACCTGGTACAGCTGGCTCGAGCAGGGACGCGATACCCGACCGTCCCGGAACGTGCTCGACTCGCTAGCCCGTACGTTTCGCCTGTCGGTCGCCGAGCATGCCTACATCCTCACGCTGGCCGGGTATGCCGCTCCTCCACCGACCGAGGACAAGATCCCCCGGCGCACCCCCGTGCACGCGCGAAGGTTGCTTGCCGTGCTGGACGACCTTCCGGCATACGTCGCCTCCTCGGACTGGCAGATCGTGGGGTGGACCAGAATGCTCGAGGCGATCTACCCCAACGTCGCGACCGTTCGGGAAGCTGACCGGAACGAGCTGTGGCTCATGTTCACCGATCCGGACGTGCGCGAGTTGATGCACGACTGGGAAGCCGCCGGGCGACGCCTCGCAGCCGACTTCAGAACCGAAGTCGGTCCCCGGCTGACCGACCCGCCGGTCTCCCGCCTGATCGGCAGGCTCTCCGCCGCGAGCGACCTCTTTCGGTCCTGCTGGGAGGATCACGAGGTCCGCGGCTTCACCCCCAGGAGATCCTTGATCCACCATCCCGTCGCCGGTGATCTCCACCTCTGGCTCCACCGGCTGGCCCCCGCAGGGCATCCCCACCTGCACATGGTGATCTGGATACCGGACCTGACCACGGACACCCGCGAACGACTGGCTCGGGTGGTGCAGGGCCGCAGTTGTGTGGGCTAGGGTGCCCCGCACCACCCTCGCCGGCGCCGGGTTCGTCGTTTCATCGCTTCATGATCGGAAGAGACCGGATCGCGACGGAGTTCCCATTGGTCGTGAACGCCACATCCTCGACCGGTCCCGACCAGTTCTCCACGCTCTCGCACCTCGAGTGTTCGCGTGACGGTTCCCGACACGACGCCGACGTGGTGCAGGGGACGTCCCCGCTCGGCGCCCCGCTGCTGGCCCGTTACGACCTCGAACGGGCGGCCGCGACCGTCACCCCGGCCCGGATCGCGACACGCGCACCGGATCTCTGGCGTTACCACGAGCTGCTTCCGGTGCGGGATCCCGCGCACGTCGTCACCCTCGGCGAGGGCATGACCCCGCTGCTGGACCTGCCCCGGCACGGCGCCCGTATCGGTGTGCCGACGCTGCGCATGAAGGACGAGGGGCTCGTCCCGACCGGCGCGTTCAAGGCCCGCGGTGCCGCGGTCGGCGTGTCACGTGCCGCCGAGCTGGGCGTCACCGGCATCGCGATGCCGACCAACGGCAACGCAGGCGCGGCATGGGCCGCCTATGCGGCGCGGGCCGGAATGCGGGCGCTGGTCACGATGCCGGTCGACGCGCCCGTGATCACCCGCCGGGAGTGTGTGGTGACCGGTGCGGAGCTGTACCTGGTGGACGGCCTGATCGGCGACGCGGGGGCGTTGATCAAGGCTGCGGTGGCGGAGCGTTCCGGTTACCAGGACACCTCGACGCTGCGTGAGCCCTACCGGCTGGAGGGCAAGAAGACGATGGGCTACGAGATCGTCGAGCAGCTGGGCTGGCGGGCGCCCGACGTCATCCTCTATCCCACCGGAGGCGGGGTCGGGATCATCGCGATCCACAAGGCCCTGCTGGAGCTGCGCGAGCTCGGTTGGCTCACCGGCGACCTGCCACGGTTGGTCGCGGTGCAGGCCGCCGGATGTGCGCCGATCGTCGAGGCCTTCCACGCCGGGCTCGACGAGAGCAGCCCGCCCGCCGACGCGCACACCGTCGCGTTCGGGATCACGGTGCCCAAGGCGCTGGGTGACTTCCTCGTGCTCGACGCGGTGCGTTCGACCGGGGGCACGGCCGTGGCCGTCACCGACGAGGAGCTGCTCGCGGCGCAGGGCGCGCTGGCCCGCGACGAGGGCTCCTGGGTGTGCCCGGAGGGTGCGGCCTGTTTCGCGGCGGTCGCACAGCTGCGGGAGTCGGGGTGGCTCACCGGCGCCGAGGACGTGGTGGTGCTCAACACCGGTACCGGGCTGATCTATCCGGACACGGTGCCCGTGGACGTCCCGGTGCTGGCGAAGACCGGCGCGATCCCCGCGATGCCGTGAGAGACCGCTCCTCGGCGGCTCAGCCGCTGAGGAGCGCTCGCACCTGTGTGGCGTAGGCCGCGCGCGTCTCCGGGGTGGTGAGCTGCTGCTCGGACCCGCTGTAGGAGAGCACGAACGGCCCGATCCGCTCGACGCTGTCGCCGAGCCCGTCGGCGAAGTGCACCGCGGTCGAGTCGTCGCGCATCTGGTACACCGACACCGCATCGGTGGTGATGAGCTGCACGCAGCCTGCGGAGGTGCACGACTCGGTGTTGTCCCGTTGACGGCCCACCGGGAACTCTGTGTTCAAGTTGTCGACGACTTGCTGAGCGGACGGCCCTGTGGATCGACTCGCATCGGCCAATCCACACCCGGCGATCAGTGCGAGTGCGGCGACCGCGGTCAGCACGGCGTATCCGATCCGGATCATGTCTTGATCACTCTTGATCATCGCCGTATCTGCCGCCGTGTTACGCAGAGCGAGCAGGCGGATACATAAATTCCGGTTACGTCGTGCGTCCGGGCACGGTGCCCGCTGGTGGCCCGCTGTCACGGTCGGGCGGGCGGCGGGTGAGCAGTAGCCGTGCCCCGTACACCAGGGCGGAGGCGACGAACAGCGCCGCGACCAGCCAGAGCCAGCGGCCCAGGTAGGGCTGTTGGTCGAGGCCGGTGGCTGCCAGGTGGGTCGCCCCGCCCTGGCGGATGATGCCGGGCAGGAACATCAGCAGGGTCAGGCCCGCGCCCAGGGCGGGGATCCGGATGTGGTTGACGAGCGGCACGCGCGGGCGCGGCAGGCGGGCGAGGGTCGCGGTGATAACCCGGTCGGCCCCGGCGTACAGCGGGAACAGCACCAGGTCGTGGATCACCGCGGCACCGACGAACCACACGAGCACGGTGAGCAGCGTCGGATCGCCGAGCAGGAACGACGCCGCGTAGCCGGCGAGTGCGAAGCAGGCCAGCAGCAGCGCGAGATGGCCGGGATGGGCGCCGTAGCGACGGTGGAACGGGATCATCACGCGGCCCGGAAGTCGATCGAGCGGACCCACTTCGTGCAGTGCACGCCGGGCAGGGCGGGGACGATGACACGGGCCGGGAAGCCGTGGTCCGTGCTGAGATCGGCGCCATTGACCCGCAGGGCGAGCAGCGAGTCGGGATCGAGGACCTGGCCTGCCGACAGCGTGGCCCGGCCGAACGGGCCGGGGTCGAGCGAGTCGACGAACGCCGATGCCGGGTTCGGAACTCCGGCGAGCGTGGCGAGATCGCGCAGTCGCACCCCCGTCCAGGTCTGCACTGTCGACCAGCCCTCGACGCAGGCGATCGGGAGCTGCGCTGTGTGCAGGGGCAGCGGGCCGTTTCCGGAGAGGAGCATCTCCCGGTCCAGCCGCTGTGCGACCTCGCCGGCGCGGAGGTCCAGCCGCCAGGACGGCCCGGTGGCGGCGGGATGGATCGTGGCGGCAGCGGCCGTTCGGTTCACCGGGAAGTCGTTGGCTCCGGCATCGGCACCGCCGGGGTTGCGGCTGCGGGGGAGCAGGAGCGCGAGGGGACGCAGCGGGCCGCCGACCGTCTCGCCGGCCGTCAGTGCGGCGACGAACAGCGCCCCGCCGCCGACGAGGGCAAGCGCTCCCCGCCGGCTCATCGTGGGCGCCGCGGGTGCGGCCGGGACGAGCCCGATATCGCCGTCGGGCTCCTCGGGCCGGGTGTCGGCGAGCGGCGTGCGCAGTTCGGCACGCAGAGACCGGGAGCGCAGCGACCGGACCATCGTGGGCAGCTTGAGGGAGACATGGGTGACGAACGCGGCGATGAACACCCACGCCCCGAGGTAGTGCCCGGTGTAGAAGCTGAAACCGAAGGCGTAGTCGTACTGGATGTTGAGCAGTCCGGTGACGATCTCGAAGAGGATGCTGCCGACGAGCAGCAGCAGCGACGCGCGCTCGAGCAACTGCGCGGGGGTGCGCACCGGCGGCCAGGCGAACAGCTTCGGGATGACCGACCAGAGCTTCGCCGCCACGACCGGTACGACGACCAGCCCCAGCCCGACGTGCAGCCCCTGGGTCAACCGGAACAACCACGACGGGCGGGTCGGCCAGTCGAAGACCGGCAGGTGCAACCAGCCGACGTCGCCGGGGATGCTCTGGCCGGGCCCGTAGGCGACGTAGTCGAGCAGGCCGGTGATCACCACCAGGGGCAGCGCTGCGAGCAGCACGGCTCCGAACACCGAGGTCAGCCACGGGCCGCGCAGCGGGCTGCGGAACCGGATGGGAGGTCCGGCGCGTCGGCGCGAACGTGGGCCGCCCTGCAGGAGCGTCATCGAGGTCCCTTCGAATGGTGTGGGCGCTCCAAATTACGACGGCGGCTGCGGCGAATCGGCCGTCCCGGCCGATCGGTAAGAGAGCCCTAAGGGCGGTGCTCGCCGACCCGTGACCGACTCGCCTCGCTCGAGCTCGATCGGTGGGTCCAAAAGTAGGATCGGGTCCCGTGAGTACAGACGGGGTCGTGTCCGAGGAGCCGCGTCTGACGCGCAAGGGCCGGGCAACCCGGGAGCGGATCGTCACCACGGCGGCTGGGCTGATGTTCGACCATGGTGTCGCCGGTACGAGCATCGAGGACGTCCAGGCCGCGGCCGGGGTCAGCAGCTCCCAGATTTATCACTACTTCCGCGACAAGCGGGCGCTCGTTCGTGCCGTGATCGCGTGTCAGACGGATGCGGTGCTCGGCGCCCAGCAGCCTCTCCTGGACCGGCTGGACAGCGTGGAGGCCCTGCGGAAGTGGCGCGATCTCCTGGTCGGGCTCCAGCGCGAGCGCCACTACGAAGGAGGCTGTCCGATGGGCTCGCTGGCAGGCGAGCTCGCCGAGACGGACCCAGCTGCCCGAGCGGCTCTCGCCGCCGGCTTCGGCACGTGGGAATCGGCGATCCGGGCGGGGATCCAGGCGATGCTCGACCGCGGCGAGCTGCCTGAACATGCCGATCCTGAACGCCTGGCCAGGGCGTTGCTTGCGGCTCTGCAGGGCGGCCTGCTGCTCACCCAGGTTCGCAGGGACACCGCCGGGCTGGAGGCCGCACTGGACACGGTGATCGACCACATCGCCTCGCTTGCGGCGGCGGTGAGCGCCGGCACCTCGCAGCACGTGGGGTGACCTCGCAACCCCCCGGCGGGCTGCGAGGACGCACGACGGGCTGCGACGTCGTGATAGGTGCCACTCGACCGTGCGCGGGCTGATGAACAGCCGGGAAGCGATCTCGGCATTCGTGAGGCCGTCGCCGGCGAGGCGGGCGATCTGAACCTCCTGGGCGGTGAGATCGCCGGTGGTGCTGACACTGCGCTTTCTGACGTGCTCGCCGGTGGCCGGCAGTTCGCGTTCGGCGCGCTGGGCGAACGCCTCCATCTCCATCGCGGTGAACACGTTGTGGGCGGTGCGCAGCTGCTCGCGCGCGTCGAGCCGACGGCCCGCGCGGCGCAGCCATTCACCGTAGAGCAGCTGGGCACGGGCGAGCTCGCCCCGGACGCGCGTAGGCCACGCCGATCCCCTCACCCCGGCGTGCCGCCTCATCGAGCGTGGCCTCGATGAGCGCGGTGCCCTCGGCTTCACGGCGCTGCCAGGCGACGAGTGCGAGGGCACCGTAGGGCGCGAGGTGGCTCCCGGTCGCCTCGGTGACGGTCTCCAACTCCTCGATCAGCGACGCTGCGGCGCCCAGCTCGCCGACCCACACGTGCACGCCGATGCGCATGGACAGCGCGAGTGGGAGCGCGGTGAGTGCGCCGGCACCCCCGGCGAGCTCGAGGCGCCCGGCTGCCGCCTGCCCGAAGGGCATCGAGCAGCTGATCGAGCGCCACACGCTCGTCGTGACGGCCACGCAACACCTGCCAGCACCGCCTTCTCGTTCCTCGCCGCGCCCCACCCCAGGAATGTCCGAAGCCGTCTGAAACGGCAGCCCACCACGCTCCGGAACAAGCTACGCGAACTGCGATCGCACGACGTTCTCTCGTGCCTGTGAAGGATCATCATGCTGCCCGCGAACTGCGACGCGAAAACGGGACGAATGCGGCTCGGGGCCGGCCGGGTCCATGCGTCCGATTCTGTGGCCAGGATGGCCGGAACTGCGTGACAGAGCCCGCGAACGAGGGGCAGATTGATGTCATGGCGATCAGCGCGAACTGGGCGGGCACATGATCACCACTTCGACGCTCGAGCACATCGGCGTCGGGCGGTCCGCTATCGGCCGAGAACCGCTTCGAGGTGGCCGGCATCGCTGTGCGGCCCGGTGCAGGGGCGTACCTGAGCGTTCTCGAGGCCGGCATCATCCGAACCGGCGATTGAGGTGGGGCTCGGTCGGCGTTCTCGCGGCTGCGGCACGGTCTTCGGCGCGCGATCATCCCCTTCGTCGGCACTGTGGTGATCTGGTGGCGGCGCATTTCCGACATGTCCAGCTTCATTTGAATGGTGACATGTCACAAATGGCGGTGGGTCGAAATTCGAGGGGTGCATGGCTGAAAGTGTGTGGCAGAATGACCTGGCAGGGATGGGATTGATGGTGAGTCAATCGCGCGGAGGGCAAAGGAAGGGTCAGGCCTCCGTCGCCTCGTCCCGTGAGTCGGTAAAGGGGAGCGTGATGAGCAGGGCCAGCTCACTCCACCTCGGGTGGAGGTCGTCGGAGATTGCGATCCGCATGCACCCGCGTTGAGCGGGGAGGTCGATCCGAAATAGCTCGCCATCGCGATCTGCACCACATGATGCGGCGTTTGCCGACGACGCCACCGGCCCGCTGATCCTGCAGTCCGCATTTCGGGCCGAGCTTCTTGTCGCACTCGCTCTCCTGTCTGGTCGGTGCTGTCCGACCAGTGCGGAACGATAGGACTGAGCTACCGATCGGCCTTCCGGTAAGCCATTCCGATCCGATGGGGAAGTCGGTGGCGGCCGGATTCGGGTCCTTCGAACCTGCCCTTGCCTCGGCTCGTCAGGCATAATCATTTCCATTGCGTGTGCGGCCGCGGCCGCCGGGGCTGACGAAAGTCGCAGCCATCCGTAGTGCCAAGCTCGGGGAGATCTTCTGTGTTCGATTTCGGCATTCGTCCACCAGATGCGCTCGCAGCGAAGTACCGTTCCGCGGGAGTGTGGCGCGATTCCGGGCCGCTGAGCGACCTCCGTCGATGGCGCGACGAAACGCCGGAGGGGGTGGCGGTCAGGGCGTACCGGTCGGGCGTGCAACCGGAGCAGGTCAGTTTTGCCGAGTTCGCCGGCCGGGTGGAGCGGTTCGCCGGTGCCTTGTACGAGTTGGAGGTCCGGCCCGGAGACGTGGTCGCGCTGCAGTTGCCGAACTTGTGGCAGACAAGTGCGCTGATGCTGGCGGTGGCGCGGCTGGGCGCGATGCTGGTGTCGATCACCACCGGGATCGTGGCGCGTGAGCTCGAACAAGTGCTGGACCGGGTGGGGGCGAGCGTCTGTATCACGGTCGACCGATGGTCGGGGTTCGGCCATGCCGGGGCGTTGCGGGAGATGGCTCCGCGGTTGCCGTGGCTGCGACACCGGGTGGTCCTGGGAGGGCTCGCCAGCGAGGAGGAGATCGAGTTCGGCTCGTTCTTCGAGGACACGCGGTGGGAACAGTGTCATCCGGTGGCTCTGGACGACGCCCACGAGGATCCGGACCGGGTCGCGGTTGTCTCCTTCACCTCCGGTGCATCGGGCGAGCCGATAGGCGTGCTCCACACGTGGAACACCCTCCACGCCCGTTCGTCCGGATGGGCGGGTGCAGGCCGCTCCGGCAGGCCGGACGTGGTGTTCACGCCGCACGACCTGATGAACGTGACCGGGAATCTCGCCCTTCTCTCCTCCCTGCTGACCGGTGGTTGTGTGGTGCTTCTCGATGACTGGTCGGGGGAGAACGGTCTGGCTCTGCTCGCCGAGACCGGAGCGACGGTGTTCCTCGCCGCACCCGCTTTCGTCGACGACATGATCACGGCCGCGCGGGGAAAGCCCCAGCAGTTGCAGGCGCTGCGCACGGTCCTGTGCGGCGCGACAGCCGTTCCGAACAGGCTTGTTCGTGAGGTGCGGTGTGTGTTCGGGATCCCGCTAGGACCTGCATGGTCGATGACCGACGTGGGGATCGGCGATCCGGTCGTTCCGAGGGGATGTGGGAAACCGGGGTGACGGTGGCCCCTATCGGTGGTGCGCTCTGTCGACGGGTTCGAGCACGGCGTCGCGCAGCACCATCCGCACGTTGCGCCGCATCCACACCGGGTTCGCCGCGAACCTGGCCGACTTCTCGATGCTGAGCGCCACGACGTGCAGCCATCCGAACAGGACGAGCGCTCTGGGGTGGAGTGGGTCCGCGCCGAGCCTGCGTTGCAGATCGGCGAGCTCGCCTGCGTACGGGCCGCCGTCGGCCGACCAGCGAACGACGACGGCTCCGAGCTCCTCCGGGCCCGCCTGCACGGCGGCGATCAGGCGGAACGCCACCGGGTCGAGCATGGTCGGCCCGGCCGGGTCGCCCTGCTCCCAGTCGACCACGCCGCAGATCTCACCGTCGTCGGCGACGATCACATTGGGCGCGGTGTAGTCGCCGTGCGTCCACCCGAGCGCGACCCGGCGGTCCCGCAGCTCCTCGATCAGGAGCTGCTCGACCTGGTCGATGCGGTCGTGGTCGGCGCGAGGCACGTGCTGCCGCACCACGGCGGCGCGCCGGCTGATCCACCGGGCGAGGTGCTCGTCGGTGGCCGGGGTCGCGTATGCCGTGCGCCGGTGCAGGTCACTGATCGTCGCGACGGCATCCGCGGCGAGCCGCTCCTGGACGGCTGCGTCGGTGATGTCGGTGGCGGGCCTGCCGGGGAGTCGTGTGTGGCGTGCGTAGCTGATCCCGCCTGCGTCTCCGTCGGAGATGAGCTCGGGCACCAGCCTGCGCCAGCTGCCGACGCGTGGGTTCGCGTGCAGGGCGAGCAGCGTGGTGCATTCCCGCGTGAGCGCCTCGCGGCTGACGGGGGTGGCGGCCACCTTGAGCACGGAGTCCGTGCCGTCCGGGTGCCCGACCGCAACGACGAGCCCCTGCGATCCACCGGACAGGATCCGGGATGTGCCCCAGTCGCCACCGGACAGGACCTGCCCGCCGGCCGCATAGCGGAGACGCGCGAGCAGCCGCGCATGCCGGACCGCGCTCAGTGGCGCATCGAGCTGCGGGGGTAGCCAGGTGGCCCGCAGGACGAGCACGACGGTTGCCACCAGGCTCTGACCCACGAGCCACGCCGTCGCGATGCCGATGAGTCCCCATTGGGGCACGAGGATGAGCGAGAGCCCGATCGTGATCGTCGCGACCGCCGCCGGCACCACGAACAGCACGGCGCCGCGTTTCCGGGCCCTGGCCATGCTGATGGCCGAGGTGGTGACGATGCCGGGGATCGCGGACAACGCGGCGATGCGCAGTGCGGTGCTGCCGAGGTCTGCGTACTCGGGTCCGAAGATGCGGAGGACGAGCGGGGCCGTCACTTCGATCACGACGACGGCCGGCAGCAGGATCGTCAGCGCTCGGCGCTCCATGTCGCGCCGAGCCGTGGGTGCTCCTTCCGGCGCCGCGACGGCCTGTGGGGTGAGGGCGTGGCCGATCGTCGACGAGACGAGGTGGAGCGAGAACCCGATCGTCCAGACGATGCCGTAGACGGCCGCGTGCACCGGACCGATGACGACCAGGACCAGCAGCGGCAGCCCGTGGACGGCGGCCGACCAGAGCAGCCGCCCGGCGTGGTCGAGTCCGGACTGCCGCACGGGCTCGGTCTCACGGTCGGGCAGTGCTCGGAGGAAGAGGTAACCGACGGCGCAGGCCACGACCGCTGCCACGGCCAGCGCCCAGGTGAACGTCGATCCATCCTGCAGCGCCCAGACGACGGCGATGGCCAGCAGCATGATCTTGAGCAGTGCGAGGACGACGTTCCCCACCGGCAGGGATCCGCCCCGGGCGGCGGCCGCCACCACGGAGTCCTGCAGCGCGAAGAAGGACCAGATGATCGTCGCGGGTATGAAGAACTCCAGCAGCGGCACCCGCCCGGCGTACCCGAGGAGTTCAGGTGCCCAGAAGCTCGCACCGGCGACGACGGCCACCGCGCCTCCCGCCATGAGCATGGCGCTGACGAGGTAGGCCCGTCCGATCCGCCGGTGGCCGTGCCGTCCGGCCGCGGAACGATGCAAGGCCTGGTTGAGGTTGAGCTGCGCGATGCCGGTGAGCAACTGCATGGTGGACAGCGCGACGACGATGACGCCGACCATGGCTGCCGGGTAGAGCCGGGCGGCCACGAGCCAGAACGCGAATCCGGCCACGGCGGTCGACGCGACGCCGACGACAGGGGCGGCGCCGTCCGCGTGCGCGGTCGCCGTCCTGTGGCGCAACCATGTGCCCGTCATGTGATCGGCAGCCCGTATCGAACCGGACACAGATCAGCGCGATGTCCCGTCGACAAATACACGGGCGGGACCGTAGCACCACCACGAGATGAACAATGTGCAAAATCAGGAAGAATGCAGGAAGCGCCCGAGTAGGGGACCCTCCGGCGCCTGGCCTTGTAACTGGTTCGAGTGACGCATCCCCTTTCGGGATGCTGCCACGAGACCGCTTGTCGCCGAGCCTCACCCGATGTGATCAAGAAAGCATCATCATCAACGGTGGTGCGCCCGGAAATGATCACAATGCGCCGATGTGGGATCACCGCGATCATCGACGACGTGACGGACCGGTAGCGGGCGCGGCCGGTTCGATCAACCGACCGCCCACCGGGGGCTTCGCCGTCGCCTTGCGGGATCACCTCCTCTGTGATGACTCGAGTGGGGTTCGGCGGCGGAACGCCAATATCATCGATACCGGCAAAAGGGCCCTGGTCGGGCTTGCCACACGGCGCGTCGCTGCTGTCGCGGCGCACCCCATGGTCCCGTATCTCGGACAAGGTGCTGCCCAGGCGATCGCGGACGCCGCGGTGCTCGCGCGCTGCCTCGTCGATGGCGACACCGACGTCCAGAAGGCGTTGCGCGTCTACCAGGACGTGCGGATCGAGCGGGCGACGGCGGTGCAACTGGGCAACCGGGACCGGGCGGGCATCAACCGTCTGCCCGACGGGCCGGAGCAGCGGGCGAGAGACGCCGAGTTCGCAGGCCAGGACCCCCTGCGCCACGACGATTGGCTCTACGGGCACGACGCGGAGGAGGCAGTCATCGGGGCCTGACTCGGGTGCGTCCCTCCATCCGGCACACAGGGTCAGATGTTGGAGGCGAGGGCCGCGACCCGTTCACGGAGCCAGTGGTGCGCGGGGTCGCTGTGCATGACGGGGTGCCAGTACATGTGCTCGACGATCGGATCGATGGGGATGGGCGTGGACAGCATCCGTAGATCACGCCTCAGGTGTGCCTGTCGCAGCAGCCGTCTCTGCACGAAGCCGAGGAACTGGGTGCCCGGCAGCAGCAAGGGGACCAGCGCGAAACTCAACGTGGTCAGCGCAACCCGCGGTTCGATGCCCAGGGTGGCCAACTGTGCGTCGATGAGGGCAGGACCACTGTTTTCGTCGTGGTATCGGACATACGAGAGCCGTTCGATCGCTTCCCGATCGAGGACGTCACCGATCTCGCGGTTCTCTTTCCACACCACCGGCACGTACTCCTCGGTGAACAGCTCGCGGTGCTGGATATGCGGCATACGCGAGGTCATGGCCTGTCGGGGAACCACGGCGAGATCGATCTGCGCGCGCTCGATCGCGACGGAGGTGGCCAGGTTGACGGGCACCACGTTCACCCTGACGCCAGGGGCCTCCCGGTAGAGCTCTTCGAGAAGCGGCCGTAGCAGCACGAGGGTGACGTAATCGCTCGCCGCGATCGTGAATGACCGAATGTCGTTCTCCGGATCGAACGCCGGTGTGATCGCCAACAGGTGCTCGAGGCCCGCGAGTACGTCGTGCACCGGTTCGAGGAGCGCTTGTCCCATCGGCGTCAGTTCCAGTACCCGGCCGTGGCGTACGAGCAGCGGGTCGTCGAACAGCCGCCGTAGCCGCGCCAATGCCGAGCTCATCGCCGGTTGGCCGATTCCGATCGACTCCGCTGCCCTGGTCACGTGTCGCTGATCGAGCAGGGCGGCGAGGGCGGGAATCAGATTCAGGTCGGCGCGACGCAGCACAGTCGAGGCCTCCATGAGCGCAAAGCATGCCAGCCGTCCCTGCGTCACGGGATTGATCAGGATGCACGGCATCGTCGGCAGTTTTGCGCCCGAGTATCCGGAACCCCGCCGCGGTGGTGCCATTCGGCGATCAGCCCACAGGGCGCTCGATCGAGATCGCGAACGCCGGGCGACCGCTCCGTGTGGATTGTTCTCCTCACGCTTTATGGAGGTTGCTGAATGGTGAACTCTTGGTGTCCAGATATTGACCTCCCGATGTGGCCGGGCCGCCACGGGTGGACGGTGGGCCAGTGGCTCGCGAGGAGTTCTTTCACGACCGGTCTGCGCCGCCGGCGAACTCGATCGCGCCCACCGCCTTTGCCGCGGTGCAGGACGAACGAGGTCGCATGCTGCTGGTGCGCCGGACCGACTCGGGCAACTGGGAGCTGCCGGGCGGGCGCGTCGAGGTCGGCGAATCGGCCATTGCGCCGTTGAACGCGAAGTTGCCGAGGAGAGCGGCGTGAGCATCCGCGTGACTCGGCTCGTGGGGGTGTTCACCGATCCCGGGCACGTCATGGTCTACCCGGCCACCGGTGAGGCGCGCCAACAGTTCGCGGTGTGCTTCCACGCGGAACCGCGGTGTGGTGAGCCCCAGCCTGACCACGACGAGACCTGTGACGCCGCCTGGGTCGACCCCGCCGAACTCTCGCGCCTGCCGATCCACCCCAGCATGCGGAAGCGGATCGTGCATGCGCTCACCCGGCCGCACACTCCGCACGCCGACTGACGGGGGCGCGGGAGACGGCGTCACAGGGGCGCCGGCGTTCCTGCGCCCACGACGACCGGGGCCGGGGTCGCTGTTCGGTCCCCGACCAGTTCGAGCAGCGTGGCGATCATGGTGGTGCGGACGAGGGGGAGCATGAACGCGTTGCCGGGCGGTGGTTGCGCGGCGGCGAGTTCGGCCGTGGCCGCATTGCGGATGCTCGCCCGCGTTGCCGGTGCGCCGCACAGAGCTGCTTCGGCCACCGTCGCCCGCCACGGCTTGGGCGCCACGCCACCGAGCGCGATACGCACGTCACGCACCACCCCACCGGTGACCTCGAGCGCGGCGGCAACCGAGGCCTGCGCGACCGAGTACGAGGCCCCACCGCGCACCCTGCGGTATCGCGACTTCGCGAAGGCAGGCGGCGGCAGGTCGACGGCGATGATGAGCTCCCCGTGCTCCAGCACGGTGTCGCGTTCCGGCTCGTCTCCTGGCAGCCGGTGCAGCGCGGTCAGCGGGATCGTGCGTTCCCCGTCCGGGCGCCGGGTGCGCACCACCGCGTCGAGCGCGGTCATGGCAACAGCCATGTCCGACGGATGCGTGGCCGCGCACGCGGAGGAACCGCCGAGGATCGCCAGCTCGGGATGACGGCGCTCGCGCGCCGCGCAGCCCGACCCCGGCTCGCGCTTGTTGCACCCCGATGTCACGTCCTGGAAGAACGCGCAGCGGGTGCGGTGCAGCAGGTCCCCGCCCGTGGTCGTGGCGTTGCGTGGCCGGCCGGGGACACCCGCCGGCAGGGCCTCGCACAGCAACGGATAGCGCTGCCGGACCCGTGGGTCGGCCGCCAGTTGACGGGCGGGGACCGAAGCGCCGATCCGCAGGCCACCGTCCGGCAGTTCCTCGACGCGATCGGAGGTCAGGCTCCGCACATCGACCAGCAGATCGGGCGTCGCCACGTCGAGTCGCATCAGGTCGTCGAGGTCGGTGCCGCCGACCAGATAGGCCCCGTGGGGCGCATCGGCCAGCATCGTCACGGCCTCCGTGACGTTCTCCGGGCGGTGGTAGCGAAACGGCTTCATCCGGTCATGACCTCCACATCGGCTGCGCCGGCACGGGCTACTGCCCGACCTTGACGCCGGGCTCGCCTGCGGCGTACTGGATCGGGTTGCTGGTCAGGACGTCGGCGGCCTGCAGGGTGTGTCGCTTTCCGGTGGGCAGGACGGGCCGGTTGAAGGCGGCTTCGAGTATCAGTGCGGCGGCGAGGTACCAGGCGATGAGGGCGCTGATGATGAGCAGGTAGGCGCCGATGACCAGCACGGTGGGGGTGGCGGCGAGCAGGGCGATGGCCAGGAGTGTGGAGCCGGCGGCGAGCATGACCAGCAGGGCGGTGAGTGCGGTGTTGTCGGCGGTGGCGGCGATGGCGCCGACCCAGGTGATGGCGGCGAGGACGACGAACCAGAGTCCGAAGGCTCCGGGTGCGCTGCCGCTGCCGGTGGTGGCTGGTGGGAGGGCGCCGAGTGCGATGAGCAGGGTGTAGAGGCCGTAGGCGATCCAGAAGGATCCCCAGATGCCGTGGATGGCGGTGGCGATGGCGTCGCGGGCGCGGTAGGCCCACATGCCGGCGAGGAATTGGGCGATGCCGCCTGCGGTGAGGGCGAAGGGGAACAGGACCAGGGGGGTGTCGGTGCTGCCGTACCAGCCGGCCAGGTTGGCGGCGACCATGAAGGTGGCGGCGGCGAAGCCGAACAGTCCGAGGATGGATGGTGCGGCGACCGGTGACAGCACGATGGTGCTGTGGTCACGCCAGAAGGCGTGGTCGGCGGTGTCGGCGTCGGCTGTGCGTCCGTTGGTCTTCGTGCTCACTTCTCCTCCAGATTTTCGCGATCTTCGAGATATGTGGACTTCTCCCCGACTCGTGATCATTTGCCGGGATCGTGCATCTGTGGCAGCGTCTCTTTCCCGTCGTGGCGGTCGCACCCGTGAAACTCCCGGTGCGATGCCCCGGGCGGTGCCCCAGGGATGGGCCCCGTGTCGCGGGACCCGGGGTTGAGGTGACGCGGAGGCATGTCACCCGCGCTTCCGGCACATCATTGGAGGTCACGATCGTTCTCGACCCCCCGATGGGGACGTACGACCACCTGCAGGGCGTACTCAGCTCGGAGTTCTCACTCCTCGAGTACGGCGATTTCGAGTGCCCGTACTGCCGCAGGGCGGCCCCGGTGATCCGAGAGCTGAAGGAGCGGCTCGGCGAGCGCATGGTCTTCGGGTTCCGTCACTTCCCGCTGGCCGGGATGCATCCCTTCGCCCTGCCGGCCGCCCTCGCGTCGGAGGCTGCGGCCGTCAAGGGCCGGTTCTGGCCGATGTACGACCGGCTCATCTCGGGTGACGAGCCGCGGCTGCGGCAGGAGGACCTGCGCCGCTACGCGGACGAGATCGGCGTCCCGCCCGACCACGTGGTGTGGCCCGCCACCCAGTTCGTGGAGGATCGGGTGGAGGCCGATTTCAACTCGGGTGTCCGCAGTGGGGTGCGGGGCACTCCCACGCTGTTCGTCAACGGCAAGCGGTATCACGGGACCGTGTCCGTCGGCGACCTGCTGACAGCGATCGAGAAGTCCGCCGGGCACGCCGAAAAATAGCGGGGCGACGCGGAAAACCGAACCGCACGATTCGAGAAGAGTTCCTGGCCGGGATCACTTGTTGTGCCCGCAGGATCATGTTCATACGCTCTCGATCATGCCTCGGCACATTCTCGGGATGGCTTCCCGGCGCCTTCTCGACCACTGGAGAGAGCTTCTCACGATTCGACATGCCGCTGTTGTGTGCATGGTCGTGGCGGTGATGCTGTGGATTACGTCGGCCGCCGCCGCCACGACACCCACGCCGGCTACCACGACATGGGAGTCCGACAAGCGCACCGAGCTGTTCTTCGGGGGCACGAGGCGGGACGACAGTGCGATCACGCCCGCGGAGTTCGAGATGTTCCTCGACAAGGACGTGACGCCCGCCTTCCCCGAGGGGCTGACCTGGCTGCCCGTCCATGGCCAGTGGATGGGCGGCAAGCAGGACTCCTACCTGCTGATCCTGCTGTATCCGGACAACAACCGGCGGGCCGACCGAGACATCGAGGAGATCCGGTCCGACTACAAGAGCCAGTTCGGGCAGGAGTCCGTGCTCCGCGCGGACAGCGCCGAGCGCGTCTCGTTCTAGGTGCGGGTTCTTCCGTGCTCCGGCTCACGCCCGCGCGCCCCTATCAGCGGTTCCGCAGGCTGAATTCTTCGAGCCAGCTGAATGCGGCCGGCCGGACAGCGGCGATGGCCTCGCCGTACTCGGAGACCCGGCTCATGAGCCGCGACACGTCGGGATTCCGAGGGGAGACCCACGTGGTGGTGTTGCCATCGACGAAGCAGACGATGTCGTAGTCGGCGCAGTCGCGATCGGCCCAGTCGCGATCGGCGCAGTCCTGATCGGCCCAGTCCTGATCGGCCCAGTCCTGATCAGCCGAGTCCTGATCGGCCCGGTCACGATCCGCGAGACCGGGTTGACCTGGGGTAGGGGGCCGCTCCACGCGGGATGCGCGCAGGGGTGCTCCCGGACTCTGCGGTCCCCGGGAGCGGCCTCCGATGCCGGTGATGTCCACCGTCCAGCCCTCTGCCGTGAAGACGGACCAGGGATCGTTGCCGTAGCCGTCGTCGGCAGGGGCAGTGGTGAGGACGAGTAGCGCTCGGTGAGGTTTCTGTGGTGTCGTCATGGCCGTCCTTGTGTCAGTGGTCCGGAGGCCGGATCACGTGGGGGCCGTCCGGTGGTCCCGGCACTTCAGCCCGAACGGACCACTGACGTGCCGTTTCGCTCGTTCGAGCCTGACCGGGCGATAGGGGAGATCGGACCAGGAGAGTTACTGGTCGTCCTACCGGTCTCCCCCGGGGTCGACCCCGGGCATCCCCGGGTAGGCATCTGTAATGATCAGATGCGCAATCTGATCCAGCGGCGGCCGGGCGCACACCGCTCGGTTGGTGGGAAATGCTCGATGGAGAGCCTACGGTGCGATCCGGACGAATTCATGTCCGGTGTGGCGAAAGTATCGGTGAATTGTGGTTGCTTCGTTCGACGTATGGTGGCGGCAGTAATAGACTCACGATCTGTGTTGCTTTCTCGGCGGTCCGTAGTCTCGCCGGACCGAGCCGGTTCGGGCGGGTGGACCAGGGCGGGCGGTTCCGCGGAGCTGCGCAGTGTGTCGAAGAGATATCCGGGTGTCGAGGCGCTCGTCGATTTCGATCTGAGGGTTGTCGAGGGCGAGTTCGTTGCGATCGTCGGGCCGAGCGGGAGTGGCAAGACGACTGCGATGCGTTTACTGGGCGGCTTCGAGCGGCCGGATTCCGGAAGCGTCTGGATCGGCGGTCGTGACGTCACGTGGTTGCCCCCGCAGAAGCGCGAGGTCAACACCGTCTTCCAGAACTACGCGCTGTTTCCTCATCTCTCCGTGGCCGAGAACGTCGGATACGGCCCGAAGCTGCGTGGGGTGAAGGCCAGGGACAGGCGCGCCTTGGTCGCAAGCCTCCTGCAGCTCGTGCAGCTCGAGGGTGTGCAGGAGCGGCGGCCTGCCGAGCTGTCGGGCGGCCAGCAGCAACGGGTCGCCATCGCACGGGCTCTCGCGAACGAGCCGGCTGTGCTGCTCCTCGACGAGCCGTTGGGTGCGCTGGACTCCCGGCTACGCGGGGACCTGCAGATCGAGCTACGCAGGATCCACCGGGAGCTGGGCACGAGCTTCGTCTACGTCACGCACGACCAGGACGAAGCCTTCGCCCTCGCCGACCGCGTCGTGGTCGTGCACGCGGGCCGTGTGGAGCAGCAGGGCAGCCCCGCGGAGATCTACGACGGACCGGCCACGCTTTGGGCGGCGCGCTTCATCGGCTCGCAGAACTTCGTGACCGGACGGGTCGACGCCGTCCGCGGCTCGCGGTGGAGCATCGCCACAGACGTCGGGCTCCTGCATGCCGAGCACGCACACGGAGCCCTCGCCGTGGGGGCGCCTGTCGTCGTCGCGGTGCGCCAGGAGCGGGTGGCGATCGAACCGACTCCACCCTCCGCCGTGGACAACGCCGTGCCCGTGCGGGTGAGCGAGGTCGTCGAAGTGGGTCCTGAGCTGCGGGTCTCGGCCTCGACGCCCGGTGGCACGGCCTTTGTCAGCACAGCCCAGAGATGGGGCAGCCACCCGAACCCCGGTGTCGGTGATGACGTCGTGGCTCATTGGCCCGCCGAGTCGGCGCACGTCTATCCCTCGTGATGAACGGTAGTCCTCGATGACCTTGCACGACCGGAGAGGCAACGGGCCGACCGCCCGTTCCGCCTCCTCGCTTCGGCTGACGCGCCGCAGCTTCCTCGGTGCCGCCGGAGCTCTGTCGGCCACCGCGCTCCTCGCCGCCTGTGGCGGTTCGGGCGGAGGTTCGGGTGGCGGCACTGCCCAGGCCTCGGAGCTCGACATCTACAGCTGGGCCAACTACTTCGCTCAGGACAACCTCGCCGGCTTCACGTCGGCGACCCATATCACGCCGAAGATCAGCACCTACGACTCCAACGACACGCTCTCGGCCAAGCTCAACAGCCCGGCGGGCACGGGGTTCGACCTCGTCATCCCGACGTCCGGATGGATTTCCGAGTACGCCTCCCGTGGCCTGATCCAGAAGATCGACCAGACCAGGCTCGACCTGTCCGCGCTCGATCCCGCGCTGCTGAACCGGGAGTACGACCCGCACAACCAGTACTCGATTCCGAAGGACTGGGGGGTGTACGGCGTCATCTACGACCCGCGGGCGGTGGGCGGGGACATCACGTCGTGGCAGGACTTCCTCGACGCCGGTGAACGCCCCGGTGTCCAGGGCAAGATCCGGTTGGCCACCTCGGGATGGGAGAACGTGGCGATCGCGCTGTGGGCCGACGGCGAGGACTGGAACACCACTGATCAGTCGGTGATCCGGGCCGGCGGCGAGCGCATGAAGGCCTGGGTCACCAAGACGAAGCCGCAGTTCACGGGCGCCAATGTCGATCAGATCGTCAACGGGTCGATCGTGCTGGCGGTGCACGACCAGTCGGGGGCGCGGCGCGCCATCGAGCAGAACCCCGGGCTGCGCTGGGCGGTTCCCGCTCCGACGAGCGAACTGTGGGTCGACTGCTACGCGATCCCGAAGGGTGCCCCGCACGTCGATGCGGTCTACAAGTTCCTCGACTACGAGCTGACGGAGAATGCGCAGGTCACCGACACCCGGTTCATCGGTTACCCCACCGCGCTCGCCGGCCTGCGCGACAAGCTGCCCCCCGGCACCGACAACGTCGATCTCATCTTCGGTGGTCCCGGGGTGGACCTGTCGAAACTCAGCACCTTCGTCGTGAACCCGGACACCGTGCCGATCTACCAGGACATCCAGACCGAGCTACATGCGCTGTCCTGATCCGGCGCCCCGCCGCCTGCGGGGGAGCGGGGCCGCCGTCCTGCCCCATCTGCTGGCCGCCGCGCCCGGGCTGTGGCTCACGGTCGTCTTCGTGGCACCACTGCTGGTGACCGTCGTCCTGTCCTTCGCCCACGCCGGCTTCGGCGAAGTGACCCTGGGCTTCACGCTCGACAACTACAGGATGGCGCTGAGCGGCCTGTACGCGCAGACCTTCGTACAGACGGTCGTGCTCGCCGTGGGCTGCAGCGCCCTCAGCCTGCTGCTGGGCATGCCGATCGCCTACTTCATCGCCCGGCACGCCGGACGGTTGGCCGGCCCGCTGCTGGCGGCGATCCTGCTGCCGTACTTCTCGAGCTTCCTCATCAGGGTGCTGTCGTGGCAGGTCATCCTCGCGAGCGGGGGCCCGGTCGACGTGGTTCTCCACTCGGTCGGCCTGCTGCACGCGCCGCTGGACCTCGTGGGCACCCGCACCGCGGTGGTCATCGGCATCGTCTACGGCTACCTCCCGATCGCCGTCCTCCCGCAGTACGTGGTCTTCTCCCGCATCCCGCTGTCGACCACGGACGCGGCGGCCGACCTCGGGGCGGGGTCATGGCGCCGGTTCACCTCGGTGGTGTTGCCGCTCGCGCGACCCGGGGTGGCCACCGCTGCTCTTCTGACGGCCGTGCCGATGCTGGGCGAACTGGTGGTGCCACAACTGCTCGGCGGCGGCCGCGGCCTCCTGCTCGGGCAGCTCGTGCAGACGCAGTACGTCCAGTCCCAGAACTACGCGCTGGGTTCGGCGATCGCCGTGCTCATCCTGGTGGCGGTCGGCGTCCTGGTCGCCCTCCTGCTGCGCCTGACTCGCGGCTTCGACGAATCGCCGCGATGACGAGCGTCCGGTCCACCCGCACGGCCCTGGCTGTCGTCTGCGCCCTCGGGCTCGCCGTGCTGTACCTGCCGCTGCTCGTCTCCGTCCTGTACTCCTTCAACCAGGGCATCGACGGCAAGCAGACCGCTCGTCTCACGGGCTGGTCGCTCGGGGCCTACGCCGACGCGTGGCAGGACGATTCGCTCCGCACGGCGGCACTCACCGGGCTCCAGATCGCCCTCGTGGTGGCGGCCGTCTCCGGCCTGCTGGGCTCCGTGTGGGGCTACTCGATGGTGCGCCATCCATCGGCACGGGTGCGCCGCGTGCTGGCCGGTTTGGCGTATCTGCTGGTCATCATGCCGGAGGTCGTGCTCGCCGTCTCGCTGCTGCAGTTCGTCGGCAGGGTCGGCATCCCGCTCGGCTTCCTGACGCTGGCTGCCGCGCACACCCCGGTGACGATGGTCGTCGTCGCGCTCATCGTCCGGGCACGGGTGCTCACGCTCGATCGCCGGATCGAGGACGCGGGGCGCGACCTCGGTGCGTCCGAGCTGCGGATCCTCGGCGACATCGTCGCTCCCGCCCTGCTACCGGCCGTGCTGACCGGCACTGTGCTGGCCTTCACCTTCTCCTTCGACGACGTCGTCATCTCGGCCTTCCTGACGACGCCGTCCGTGAACACCCTGCCGGTGTACCTCTACAGCAGCCTCAACTACGGCACGACGCCCGCGGTCTACGCAGCGACCACGGCCGTGCTCGCGCTCACGATCGTCGTGCTCGGTGTCGCGGGCCTCCTCCACCGGCGATCGGCCCGGCGGCGGCCGCCCGCGCCGCTGGTCCCGGGCGATTCGCGTATGGATGCGCGCCAACCTCTGCCGACGCGCCGCCTGTCCGCATAACGTCGCGGCCATCCGTGACGCCGCATGAGGAGGCAGAGATGACGACTTTCACCGACGAGCGAGCGGCCGATGCGCGGGATTCCGTTGTCGAGTCGAGACGGTGATCATGATGATCGGGCAGGCACTCGACCGCGTCGAGGGCCCGTTGAAGGTCACCGGAAAGGCCACCTACGCCTACGAACAGTGGGACGAGGGCGGCGTTTCGCCCCTCTACGGTTTCATCGTCGGCGCGACGATCGGCAAGGGGCGCATCACCCGGATCGACACCGCTCGCGCCGAGGCCTCGCCCGGCGTGCAGATGGTGATGACCCATCACGACACACCGCCGGAAGGCAGCCCGGATCACTCCGCTCGCCTCGAGTTCTACCGGGCGTTTCCGGTGCTGAGCGGTCCCGATGTCCATCATTACGGGGAGCCGGTGGCCCTGGTTGTCGCCTCGACGTTCGAGCAGGCACGGGCAGCGTCACACCTGGTGGATGTCGAGTACGCCACTGAGCCGGGCAGGTACGACTTCGCCGCGTTCCAGGATCAGGCGTACGTCCCGGAGAAGCTGGTTTTCGGGATGCCCGTTGATACCGCGGTGGGTGATTTCGCTGCCGGGTTCGAGGCCGCCGAGATCAAGCTCGACCAGCGATACACCACTCCGTACGCGTTCTCTCTGCCGTTGGAGCCGCATGCGTGTCTGGCGGTGCCGCGGGGCGACGATCTGATCCTTCATCTCAGCACTCAGATCGTCGATGCGGCCCGTACGTCGATCGCAGCCACCCTGCAGATGGACGCGGAGCGGATTCACGTCGTCACCCCGTACGTCGGCGGGGGATTCGGGTCCAAGCTGAGGATCCATTACGAGACGATCCTGGCGGCGTTGGCGGCCCGCGCGTTGTGCCGTCCGGTCAAGATCGCGCTGACCAGGCAACAGACCTTCCACCTCGTCAGCCTGCGTCCCACATCGAGCCAGCGGGTGCGCCTGGGCGCGGGACGGGACGGGCGGCTGGTCGCGATCGCCCACGAGGCCACGATGCACACCAGCCCCGAGGCGGAGTTCGTCGAGGCGACCGCCGTCACGACGCGCAGCCTCTACGCCGCGCCGGACCGGTTGACGAGCCACCGGATGGTCCCGCTGGATCTGGTGCGGGGTGAGTCTGTCCGGGCGCCGGGTGAGGCGCCGGGCCTGCTGGCGGTGGAGTCGGCGATGGACGAGCTGGCCCATGAGCTCGGCATGGATCCGGTGGAACTGCGGATCCTCAACGAGCCCTCCGTCGATCCCGAGCGTGGTGTGCCCTACAGCGAGCGGAAGCTCGTGGAGTGCCTGCGGGAAGGCGCCCGGCGGTTCGGCTGGGAGCGCCGCAGCGCCGAGCCCGCGAGCGTGCGCGACGGGCGGTGGCTGCTCGGGTACGGCATGGCCACGGCCATTCGCCGACACTCCCAGACAACGGCGACGGCGCGGGTCCGACTCGAAGCCGGAACCGCGGTCGTCGAGTCGGACATGACGGATATCGGTACCGGTACCTACACGATCCTGACCCAGGTGGCGGCCGATGGGCTGGGACTGCCTCCTGAGCGCGTGCGGGTCGAGCTCGGCTCGTCCGAGTTCCCGGTCAGCATGGGGTCGGGCGGGTCGTGGGGAGCAGGCAGTTCGAGCACCGCCGTCCACCGTGCCTGTGCGGCTTTGCGCGAGAAGGTGCTGGCCGCGGCGTGTGGCGACGCGCGCTCCGCATTGCACGGTCGGGACGCAGCGGACGCGGTGTTCTCGGACGGCAGGGTGAGCATCGACGGCGCCTCCGAGGGGCTCCGTGAGATCGTCGACCGCCTCTACCCCGAAGGGATCGAGGCGGAGGGATCGGTTCGCTTCATGTCGGACGAGCCGAACTACCAGAAGTACGGGATCCACACCTACGGGGCACAGTTCGCCGAAGTGGGAGTCGACACCGACACCGGGGAGATCCGTATGCGCCGGATGCTGGGCGTGTTCTCGGCGGGTCGCATCCTCAACGCGAAGACCGCGCGCTCGCAGTTGGTCGGCGGCATGATCTGGGGCGTGAGCGCGGCCCTCCACGAGGAGGGCGTTGTCGATATGCGGAGCGGCGCGTTCGTCAACGGGGATTTCGCGCAGTACCTCGTGCCCGTCCACGCCGACATTCCCGAGGTCGATGCCCTCATGCTCGACGGGTCCGACGACAAGGCCAACGCTCTCGGCGCGAAGGGCATCGGTGAGCTGGGAATCTGCGGGGCGGGCGCGGCGGTGGCCAACGCGGTCTTCAATGCCGCCGGGGTACGCGTGCGCGATTTCCCCATCACGATCGAGAAGGTGCTGTCCGGCCTGCCACGGATGGACGTCTGATTCGACGCGGCGGCACGAATCGACATGCGATCGTGTCACCCAATGGATCGGTCGGTCGCTTCCCGGGAGACGGTGAGGATGGCGATGTCGTCGTAGGCCTGGTCGCGACCGACCAGCTGGGCCATGATCACGGCGCAGAGCCGCTCCGCGCGGTCGGTGGTCATGGCCTGGCGGAGCCGGTCGAATCCGTCGTCCAGCGATTCACCGCGCCGTTCCACGAGCCCATCGGTGTAGAAGCAGATGGAGCTGCCGGGCGTGAGGCGGGTGGCGGTGGTGTGCCGCGGCCAACTCGGCTCCACGCCGAGCGGCAGGTCGTGGTGGACCTCCAGGAGCTCGGCGTCGGCGTCGGGCCGGGCCACAGCCGGCGGGGGGTGACCGGCGGTCGAGATCAGCAGCGACTCGTTATCGGGTTCGAGCGTCGCGCAGAGGACGGTGGCCATCGTCCGCGGTTCGAAGTGCCGGATGTGCTCGTCGACCTTGGCGATCATGAGCGCGGGATCGTCGAGCTCCAGCGCGCAGGCTCGCACCACCGTGCGCAGCCGGCCCATCGTCACCGCCGCGGTGAGGCCGCTGCCCGCGACGTCGCCCATCACGAGGCACAACCGGCCGGACGGGAGTGCGAAGACGTCGTACCAGTCGCCACCCATCGAGCCGTCGCCGGGCACGTAGCGGGCCGCGAACTCCAGGCCGGGTAGGGACGGCAGTGCGGCGGGCAGCAAGCTGCGCTGCAGCGCGGCCGCGGCGGTGCGATCGGTGTGCGATAGCCGTGCCTGGGTGGCAAGCGCGACGCGGTCGCCGACGAGCTGCAGCAGGTGACTGTCCTCCTCGGTGAAGCGCCGCGGGTGCAGAGATCCGACGTGCAGGACGCCCAGGACCCTGCCCTCGTTCAGCAGCGGCACCCCCAGCAGCGAGCGGATGCCGCGGCGGAGCAGGAGCGGGTTCTGCACGTTGCCGGCGTTGACCTCGTCGAGGATGACCGGTTGTTTCTCCGCCGCGATACGACCGGCGAACCCCTTGCCGAGGGGAATGCGCACACCCTGCTGCACCTCCTCCTCGATGCCCTGCGCAGCTGTCGCGACGAGCTGGCTGCCGGAGGGGTCGAGCAGGAGCACCGCCGCGGTGTCGACGTCGAGGAGCAGGCGTACACGTTCGAGGAGGGCGGTGAGGAGGTCCTCGACGTCGAGGTGCGCGAGGTCGGCGTCGGTGACGACCTCGATGCGGCGCAACCGCTGCTCCGGTGACTCCACCGGCGCATCCTCTACCGACATCCGTCGATGCTATCCATCGGGCCGGAGATGCCATCGCCATCGAGAGAGGCCGTCGCTCGGACGGGGCCTCGCGTATCAGGGCGATGTGATCGACCCGGAGAGGGGCTGACCGCACCGCGGTGACGATCTAGGGTCCTCGGGAGAAAGAACGCGGACCGGCCGGACGGTACAGACGGGCAGGAGATCGCCATGCACGAAATCGCCATCCCTCCGGAGATCCTGGAGCGCGTCGTCAGGCGGTGCGGCACCGAGCACCCGTTCGAGGACCTGGACCCCGCCCGCACCGCGTTCGTCGTGATCGACATGCAGGTCGGCTTCATCGACCCCGAGATCGGCCACGCGGCCTGCCCGATGGCGGAACGCATCGTGCCCGCGGTGAACCGCCTGGCCGCCGCCGTCCGGGACGCCGGTGGCGGCGTCTTCTGGGTGCAGAACGTGTACGACGCAAGCTGCGACACGGAGTGGAGCGTCATGCGGGGCATGGCCACTCCGGAAGCGCGGGCCCGTCGCGGGTCCGCGATGACCGAGGGCAGCGCCGGGCATGCGCTGTGGCCTGCGATGGACGTGCGGCCCGAGGACCGGCGCGTGTCGAAGCGTCGCTTCAGCGCCTTCATCCAGGGCTCGTCGGACATCGTGGAGCGGCTGCGAGCGGAGGGCTTCGACACGGTGCTGATCGGCGGCACGGTCACCAACGTCTGCTGCGAGAGCAGCGCACGCGACGCGATGATGATGAATTTCCGCACCGTGATGGTGGCGGACGCCAATGCGGCGATGTCGGACGCCGAGCACAACGCCTCGCTCGCGGCCTTCTGGCACATGTTCGGGGACGTGATGACCGTCGACCATGTCATCGCCCGTCTGACCGCAGACCGCCTCGCAGGCGTACCGTCCACATGAGCCGATTTCATCCCAGATAGTGGGAGAATCGTTGCAAGATGTGGACGCTCGGGTTGAGGATCCGGGTGTGCGTGCTGCTCAGGAGACCTACACCCACGGCCATGCGGAGAGCGTGCTGCGCTCGCATCTCATACGGACGGTCGACAACTCTGCCGCGTATCTCGCCGGCCACCTGCAACCCGGCGCCGTGGTTCTCGACGTCGGTTGTGGGCCGGGGAGCATCACCCTCGACATCGCCTCCCGGGTGGCTCCGGGGCGTGTCCTCGGGATCGACAGCTCAGCAGGCGTTCTCGACGGGGCCCGCGTGCTGGCCGCGCAGGCCGGTGCCGGCAACGTGACGTTCGAGCTCGGAGACGTCTACGCGCTCGACGCTGCGAACGACTCGTTCGACGTCGTGCACGCCCACCAGGTGCTGCAACACCTCGGCGACCCCGTCGCCGCGCTCCGGGAGATGTTGCGGGTCTGCCGCCCGGGCGGCGTCGTCGCCGTGCGCGACGCGGACTACGCCGCGATGACCTGGTATCCGGCCGATTCGAGGCTCGACCGCTGGCTGGAGATCTACCGTGCTGTCGCGAAGAGCAACGGCGCGGAGCCGGATGCCGCCCGCCACCTGCTGGCGTGGGCACATGCCGCCGGCGCCGGCACTGTGGTCCCCAGCGCTTCCGTCTGGTACTACGCCACTCCCGAGCAGCGGGCGTGGTGGGGTGGGCTGTGGGCGGATCGGATCCTCAGTTCCTCGATCAGGCAGCAGGCGCTCGACGGCGGGTACGCCGGCGCCGAGGAGATCGCCGACATCTCGGCCGCATGGCGGGAATGGGCCGCGCACCCCGACGGCTGGTTCGCCATCGTGAACGGCGAGGTGCTCTGCCGCCCGTGAGCACGGAGCGGGTTCCGCCACTGGTCGCTTGTACGATCGAGGAGTTCGGTCGGCGCTTCCGATGAGTGAACAAGCTGCGAAAAGCGAGGCTGTGATGGCGTCCGGAGCGGCCGGCACGCAGGCCGTCGAGCTCGAGTTGTCGGCCATGATCGGCCACCTGCTTCGCGCCTGCCAGCAGCTCCATGTCGCCATCTGGTCCGAGGCCTTCCCCGCCGGTCTCACGTCCCCGCAGTTCGCCGTGATCCACGCGCTGGCCACGGAGGGCGAGCTCAACCAGACGACACTTCGGTCGCGCGCTCGGCTGGACCGTTCCACCGCGGCCGACGTGATCCGTCGCCTGGCGGCGCGGCGGCTGATCAGCCACGTGAAGGACCCCCGCGACGCCCGCCGCCGTCTCGTGCGCCTGACCAACGCCGGGCGGGCGGTGCATGCCGAGGCCGTCGAGCGTGCGTTGCAGGTCAACGAGACGATGCTCGACGGGTTCGACGACGCGCGGCGCACGCAGCTGGTCTCGCTCCTGAACGAGCTGCTCGACAACCACCGCGGGCTCCTCGGCTACCGCGGCGACGACTAATGGGTTCGTCGGGCCGTGGTTCTGGCAGGCTCGATTCCGGTAGCGGCCGGTGGGTCAGCACTCGCGACGACAGAGCGGTTGAGCTCTAAGGTCAGATCGTGCGCCCGCCGGTCGTGAGGAGCGTGACCGCTGATGGGATGACGTGCCCCGCGGCCCTCGAGTGTGGATCGGCGGGTGGGGTGAGCACTTGACCATTAGTCCGCGGCTGTCTCCTCCGCGCTGCCGATCGTGTCATCGCAGGGTTGCCGGGAGGGCGTTGGCGTGCTGTTCGTGGGGGATGACTGGGCCGAGGACCACCACGATGTCGAGGTGGTCGATCAGACCGGGCAGCGGCTGGGTCGGGCCAGATTGCCTGAGGGTGTGGTCGGCATCGGTCGGCTGCATGAGTTGCTGGCGCGGCATCTGTCTGAGGAGTCGATCGATCCGCTGACCGGGACGCTGGTTGAGGGCGCGGTGGTGGTGGGGATCGAGACCGATCGGGGGCCGTGGGTGCAGGCCCTGCTCGCGGCCGGCTACCGGGTGTTCGCGATCAACCCGATGTCGGTGGCGCGGTATCGGGAGCGGCACTCGAGTTCGGGGGCCAAGTCTGATGCGGGGGATGCGCACGTGCTGGCCGAGATCGTCCGGCTGGATCGGGCGCATCACCGGCCGGTGGCCGGAGACTCCCCCGCCGTCGAGGGGCTCAATCTCGTCGCCCGGACCCACCAGTCGTTGATCTGGGAGCGAACCCGGCATCTGCAACGGCTGCGCTCGGCGTTGCGTGAGTTCTTTCCCGCCGCCCTGGACGCGTTCGCCGCCGCCGGAATCGACCTGGGGGCATCGGACGCGCTGGAGTTACTGGGCCAGGCCCCTGACCCGGACCGAGCTGCCCGGTTGTCCCGCTCGAAGATCACCGCAACGTTGAAGCGGGCCCGCCGCCGCGACCCCGAAGCCAAGGCCGACACCATCCAGACACTGCTACGGGCTCCGGCGCTGCGGCAACCCGCCCTGGTGGAGCAGGCCTACGCCACGATCGTGGTCTCCCAGGTGCGGCTGCTGACCGGGCTGATCACCCAGATCCCCCAGCTGGAGGCGGTGGTGGAGCAGGGTTTTGGCCAGCACCCGGACGCTGAGATCTACACCAGCCAGCCCGGCCTCGGGCCGATCCTGGGCGCCCGGGTGCTCGCCGAGTTCGGAGACGACCCCCACCGATACACCGACGCCAAAGCCCGCAAGAACTACGCCGGCACCTCCCCGATCACCCGCGCCTCGGGCCGCAAGACCGTTGTGCTGGCCCGCTACGCCCGCAACCGCCGCCTCGGCGACGCCGTGCACCAATGGGCCTTCTGCACACTCACCAACTCGCCCGGCGCCCGCGCCTACTACGACACCCTCCGCGCCCGCGGCACCAGCCACCACGCCGCACTACGCCAACTCGGCAACCGCCTCGTCGGCATCCTCCACGGCTGCCTCAAAACCCGAACCCGCTACAACGAAGCCACCGCCTGGGCCCACCAACACGCCGCTGCTTGACCCCGCAGCACATGGGATGTCTGAGCTGCGGCTCCCTTTTCCCGGCCGTTCCGGCGACATTGTCACGAGGCCGGCTGTGCGTCGTGCCCGAGGGCGACCCGCGGCGTGCTCGCGGACGGCGAATTGGGCGAGTTTCCAGAACCTGTCAGCATGCGGACGAATCTGTTTCTGGTCGGTGAGTGGCGCCGGCTGTGCTTCGTCGCACATTCCCCGCTGTGCTCGATGATCACAAATCGAGTTGCGGACTACCGCGAAATACCAGCTACAACGGGCTCTTCGGCGCGCTGCTCGGGGGTTCGTCGTGGCGTGGCCCCACCTGGTTGCGTCGCCGGCCACCTCGTCGTGCCTTGACGTCAACCGGAGTCGATCCTAATTTCATCCGTATGCTGACGACATTGGCAAGCCCGGTCGGCGTCCCATGAGCGGCCCGGAACGCAGTGAGTTCCTCGTGATCGGTGGGGGTATCGGAGGCCTCACTGCGGCACTCGCCCTGGCCCGGGCGGGCCGCCCGGTCCGCGTGCTGGAACGGGCGGCCCGGTTCGGCGAGATCGGAGCGGGCCTCCAGGTGGCGCCGAACGCCTCTCGGGTGCTCGACCGCCTCGGCGTCCTGCCCGACGTCGTGCGCGACGCGTTCTTCCCCAGCCGGCTCGTCCTGGGCGACGCGATGACCGGCGAGCCGATCACGGTGTTGGAGACGGCCGACGCGTTCCTCGAACGTTTCGGTCACCGCTACTTCGTGACCCACAGGGCCGACCTTCACCGCGCCATCCAGACGGCGTGTGAGGAGAGCGGGCTCGTCGAGCTGCTGCCGTCGAAGCACGTGGTGCGCGTCGAGCCACGCGAGGGCGGAGCGCTGGCTGCCTGCGCCGATGGCACCGAGTACGAGACCGCAGCGCTGGTGGCAGCGGACGGGCTCCGCTCGACCACCCGCGACATGCTGATCGACGACGGTGCGCCGGTGGACTCCGGCTACGTCGCCTATCGCGGCACGGTGCCGGTCGAGGCCCTGGCCGGGCACGGCGGGCTGCGCGTGCCCGACGGCATGGTGATCTGGGCCGGTCCCGGCCTGCACCTGGTGCAGTACCCGGTGCGCCGCGGCGAGCTGGTCAACCAGGTCGCCACCTTCGACACCCGCCGCTACCCGTCGGAGGAGGACATCGGCAGCCAGGTCGACCGCGTCTTCGAGCGCACATGCGCCGCAGTCGCCCATGGCGTCGGGCTCATGGATCACTCCCGGCGCTGGCCGATGGTGGACAGGGCTCCTGCGGGCGGGTGGACCAGCGGACGCATCACGCTCGTCGGTGACGCGGCGCATCCGATGCTCCAGTACCTGGCACAGGGCGCCTGCCAGGCGATCGAGGACTCGGTCGTGCTCGCGGACAGCGTCACGGCGCATCCCGGGGACGTCGACGCCGCGTTCGCGGCCTACGAGGCCCTCCGCTTCCCGCGCACGTCCCGCGTCCAGACCACTGCCCAGATGTGGGGCGACATCCTTCATGTCGACGGCGTCAGCGCGATGATGCGGTCGGCACTCCTCTCCCCGCGCGCAGGAGACGACTTCGACATCGTCGACTGGCTCTACGGATACGACCCGACCAGCGTCGCCCGGGAGCGGCAGCTCACGCGATGACCACCGAATCGTCGGCTATTCCGGCCGGGCTCGGGTAAGGGTCTCGGCATTCGCTTTCAGCCAGACTGCCCGCGTATTCGGACGCACGAACGGCGGTCGGACAGCTCAGCGGAAATGGATGTCGCTCAGGTCGATCCCGACCATCAGTTGGTCGAAGCTCACTGTGCCGTCCGCGTCGGCCCGATAGGCGCGCCGCCTCGACGGGAGCCGCACGCCGTCGGCCTCCACGATGTCGTGGACGTACTGCACCCCGGCGAATCCGCCCGCCACGTCGACCCGGTAGTCATGGCGGCGCAGCAGATGGTCGGGACCGAAGTAGAACTCCTGCACGCTGCTGTGGCTGGCGATCTGCGCCGGGAACCGCGCCTGCAGCACCGCCCACCGCTCCCCGTCCTCCTCGACCGGGTCGATCTCGGTGACCGAGAACCCCGGCATCGCCAGCAGAAACGGCGTGGTCAGGTACGTCCACAATGCGTACCCGTTGAAATACGCCCGGTGCAGCGGGCCCCACGGCGTGTCGATCTCGTGCCCGGCGAACATCTCCCGCGGATCCGCCCGCTCGGCCACGACCTGCCCGTCCAGCTTCTCGATCGCGATCCGACCCGGGGTGAAGTCGGTTTTCTGGTCCGACGCTCCGAAGGGCTGCACCGACGCCCACTCCTCGTGCAGCGCCACCGTCATCCGCCGTGGATCGGCGTCCTGCACCAGACCCTTCATCCCCCAGAACTCGCCACCCGTGACGATCGTGGCCTCCGCCCGGGAGAACCGCCGCCACCGCTCGAGTCCACCGTGCGCTTCCAGCACGGCGTCCAACAACTCACGCATCCCGATCCCCTCTCGGTTGAGAATGAGTTCGATCGAACGCGCGCCCGCGCGTTCGATCGACTCCATCTCATCCCACGCGGACGTCGCGAGCCAGTGCATCGCGTGAGTAGTACCAGGCGCTCGGAAATGCCTGAAAATGGTGGTGGAGCAGGCTCTTCGGGCGAATCAGATAGCGCTGTCGAAGCTGGGCGAGTGGTTCGTGCCAGGCAGATCAGTCCGGCAGGGCCGTGCTGTCGGGCACCACGATCGCGAACACGTCGGCCAACCCGGCGAGGCTCGCGATCTGCAGGGCCGCGGCGCTGACCACCTCACCCGTCACCGGGAGCGGTCGGGTCGCGGTGGCAGCGGCGACCACCGCTGGCGCGTAGCCGAGGTTGAACGCGCCGCGGGCGGTGGAGTTGATGCACATGTGCGTCATGAAGCCGGCGAGCACCAGGTTCTTCGCGCCCCCCGCCTTGAGACGCTCGTCCAGATCGGTGTCGATGAACGAGTTCGGGTGGTTCTTGACGATCACGGTCTCGCCCTCGCGCGGCGCGACCGGGCCTGCGATGGCACCGATCTCGGCGCGGATGTCGTAGGGCGAACCTTCGCCCCCGTCATGCTGGACGTGTATGACCGGGATCCCGGCCGAACGGGCACGGTCCAGCAGCGCTGCGCCCTCCTCGATGGCACGCGTGACGCCGTCGAGCTCCAGCGGGCCGCGCGTGTAGGTGTTCTGGAAATCGATCATGATCAGCGTCGAATCGGCGAGCGGCGCAGGTGCGCTCGGCAAGCCGCTGAGGGCACGCAGGGTCGTGACGTCGGGCATCGGGGCAACCTCGTGGCGGACGTGCGGGGGCGGCGCGCCGATCGGTGGAGCTGTGCTTCGCGGCTGCGCACACCTCGGACGAGGCCCATTCTGCGACGTTCCGGACGACGGCGCGCCGCCAATGTGGTCAGGTACCACTCGGATCGGGCGCCATGCCGTTGTGGGCCGCTCCGCACGGTCGGCCGGGGATGGCCGCCACCACGACGAATGTGTCGTCGTCGCCCCCGTGAACCTGTCGGGGGCGACGACGACGTGCGTCAGACGGTGATCGGAACGACCGTCGTGGGTGCGTCCGCGGTTGTGGTGGTGACCTCCTCGAACTCGGTCATGTTGTCGAGGTTGGTGCCCATCGCGATGTTCGTGACCCGCTCGAGCACGATCTCGACGACGACCGGCACCCGGAACTCCTCGGCCAGCTTCTTGGCCTCTTCGAGTGCGGGCAGGATCTCCTCGGGCAGCGACACCCGCAACGCCTTGCAGCCCAGCCCCTCGGCGACCTTGACGTGGTCGACGCCGTAGCCGTTGACCTCAGGAGAGTTGATGTTCTCGAACGAGAGCTGGACGGCGTAGTCCATGTCGAACCCGCGCTGAGCCTGGCGGATCAGCCCGAGGTAGGCGTTGTTCACCAGGACGTGGACGAAGGGCAGGTTGAACTGCGCGCCGACGGCCAGCTCCTCGATCATGAACTGGAAGTCGTAGTCGCCGGTGATCGCGACGACCTGGGCGTCCGGATCGGCCTTCACGACGCCGAGCGCGGCGGGCACCGTCCACCCCAGCGGCCCGGCCTGCCCGGCGTTGATCCAGTGTCGCGGCTTGTAGACGTGCAGGAACTGGGCCGCGGCGATCTGCGAGAGCCCGATCGTGGAGACGTAGACGGTCTCCGGACCGAAGCTGCGGTTCATCTCCTCGTACACGCGGTGCGGCTTGATCGGCACCGTGTCGAAGTGCGTCTTGCGCAGCAACGTCCTCTTGCGCTCGTCGCACTCGTCGATCCACTGGCTGCGGTCGGGCAGGGTCCCGGCCGCAGCGCGCTCGCGGGCCACCGTGACGAAGAGTTCCAGCGCGGCCTTCGCGTCGGAGACGATGCCGTAGTCCGGGGCGAACACGCGCCCGATCTGGGTCGGCTCGATGTCGACGTGGACGAACTTGCGGCCTGCTGTGTAGGTCTCGAGGCCGCCGGTGTGCCGGTTGGCCCAGCGGTTGCCGATGCCCAGGACGAAGTCCGAGGCCAGGAAGTTGGCGTTGCCGTAGCGCTGCGAGGTCTGGATGCCCGCCATCCCCGCCATCAGTTGGTGGTCGTCGGGGATCGTGCCCCAGCCCATGAGGGTCGGGACGACCGGCGTGCCCGTCAGCTCCGCGAACTCGACGAGCAGATCGGAGGCGTCGGCGTTGATGATGCCGCCGCCGGCCACGATGACCGGGCGCTCCGCCGCCGCGAGCATGGTGAGCGCCTTCTCGATCTGCGCGCGGCTGGCCGCCGGCTTGTAGACCGGGAGCGGCTCGTAGGTCTCGATGTCGAACTCGATCTCGGCCAGCTGGACGTCGAGCGGCAGGTCGATCAGAACCGGACCCGGCCGGCCCGAACGCATCAGGTGGAACGCCTGCTGGAACGCACCGGGAACCTGCGCGGGCTCCAGCACGGTCATCGCCATCTTGGTCAGTGAGCCCGCGACAGTTGCGATGTCGACGGCCTGGAAGTCCTCCTTGTGGAGCTTCGCGACCGGGGCCTGGCCGGTGATGCACAGGATCGGGATCGAGTCGGCCGAAGCGGAGTACAGGCCGGTGATCATGTCGGTGCCGGCGGGGCCGGAGGTCCCGACGCAGACGCCGATGTTGCCGGCCTTCGCGCGGGTGTAGCCCTCGGCCATGTGCGCCGCACCCTCGACGTGCCGGGCGAGCGTGTGGCTGAGCGTTCCGTCGGCGCGGACCGCCGAGTAGAACGGGTTGATCGCGGCACCAGGCAGGCCGAACAGGTCGGTCACGCCCTCCTTGCGCAGGATCGCGACGGCGGCGTCGACTGTCCTCATGCGGGGCATGGGGGTTCCTCTCAGGAGGGGTGGGACTCGCCGGCGCGGCCGGAGAGCTCTTCGACGGACTTGAACAGGGCCGAGTGGTCGAGACCGCCGTGGCCTTGCGCGTTCAGCGACGCGATGAGCTGCGCGACTGCGGCACCGAGCGGGATGACCACGCCGGCCTCGCGTGCCGCGTTGGTGACGATGCCCATGTCCTTGTGGTGCAGGGCGATCCGGAAGCCCGGGGCGAAGTTCCGCGAGAGCATGTTGCCGGCCTTGCGCTGCAACACCGTGCTGCCCGCGAGCCCGCCGCCCAGCACCTTGACTGCCGCCTCGGTGTCGACGTGGTGTGCCTCGAGGAAGACGATCGCCTCGGCGAGGAGCTCGATGTTGCCGGCGACGATGAGCTGGTTGGCGGCTTTGACGGTCTGGCCAGAGCCGGACGGCCCGACGTGCACGATCGTGGCTCCGACCGCGTCGAAGACCGGCCCGGCGAGCGCGAAGTCGTCCGCCGAGCCACCCACCATGATCGACAAGCTGCCCTCGATGGCGCCGGCCTCGCCACCGGAGACGGGTGCGTCGAGCACGCGCAGGCCACGCGCGGCGCCGACCTCGGCCATCCGGCGCGAGACGTCCGGCAGGATCGTGGAGAAGTCGATCACGAGGGCGCCGTCACGGGCGTTGTCGAAGACGCCGTCCTCGCCGGTGAGCACGAGCTCCACGTCGGGGGAGTCGGGGACCATGACGGCGATGACGTCGGCGCCCTTGACGGCCTCGGCGATGTTGCCGGCACCGCGACCGCCCGCGGCGGCGACGGCCTCGATGGCTGCCGGCTCGAGGTTGTAGCCGACGACGTCGAAGCCGGCCTTGACGAGGTTGATGGCCATCGGGCGGCCCATGATGCCCAGCCCGATGAACGCGATCGTCTGCTTGGTGCTGCTCACGGTGTCCTTCTCCAAGAGTTGTCGTGGCGTCGACTGGGTGCCGGGTGTCAGTGCGCTCCGCGCTGTTCCCTCGGCAGCCAGCCGAGGCTTTCCACCGTGTTGCCGCCGGTGGGCTTGTACTCCAGCGAGACCCAGCCGTCGTAACCCCTGGCACGCAGGTCCTCGAGCCGGGAGAAGAGGTCGAGCTCGCCGGAGCCGGGCTCGCCGCGGCCAGGAGTGTCGGCGATCTGCACGTGGGCGATGTCGGCGAAGTTTGCGGCGATGGCCTCGTCGAGGTCGTCGCCGTTGCTCGCGAGGTGGAACAGGTCGCAGAGGAAGCCGACGTTGTCCGCGCCGGCGGCGTGGACCCGATCGAGCACCGTGCGCACGTCCGACGCGGTCCGGAGCGGGTAGGGCTTCGGGCCGCTCACCGGCTCGACGAGGACCGTCGCGCCGAACTCGGCCACGGCGTCCGCCGCGAACACCAGGTTCTCGACGGCGAGGTCGTCCTGCTCCGCGGGGGTCGCATCTGCGACGCGGACGCCGTACAGGGCGTTCAGGCCCCGGACACCGAGCCGCGCGCCGATGGCCGCCGCCACCGCGACGTTGTCGCGGAACTCGGTGGAGCGCTTCGGGATCGACAGCGCACCGGCGTCGGGCCCCGCGAGGTCGCCCGCGAAGAAGTTCAGGCCCACGAGCGCGACCCCGGCGTCCTCGATCGCGGTGACGAACGCATCGACGTCGGCATCCGCGGGCACGGCCTCGGGGAACGGCCACCAGAACTCGACCGCATCGAAGCCCGCTGCCTTCGCGGCCGCTGGGCGTTCCAGCAGTGGCAGCTCCTGGAACAGGAGCGAGCAGTTGGGCAGGTAGCTGAGCTGCGGCGCACCCATGATCCACCAACTTCCGTACAGCGGAATAGAACTTCCTGAATTCTGTATGGAAGGTAGGGCCGGCCCGGCGGGCGTGTCAACCGTGGACCCGTGGGAACGTGCCGTGAGCTGGGGCGATGTGCGGGATCGCGCATCCGCTTCCATTCCGCTACGCCGACGAGGGTGCGGTGCGTTGTGGAGCCGTAGTGCTGTCAGGACATGGCTGCTGGCAGCACTACGGCTCCGAACTGTGGAGAGGCGTGCCGCGACCTACCGCGGCCGACGATCGCTGTCCGTCGGAACCGGCGCACCCCGCTGGCTCAGGCAAGCGGTCGGGGACTCATGATCATCACTTTGGGCCCCGCGGCAGGGCATGACCCGGTTCTCGACCCCGAACCGATGATCATGAGGGCAATGAGCCAGCCCCGGCGGCCACAGCTCGCGGGCGCGGCCCGGACGCGGGGGCGGGGCGGGGCGTGGTTACTTGTCGAACTCGCCCGCAAGCTGCTCGGACACCTGCCGCAGCAGCGGCACCGCCCGGTGGATCAGTGCGTCAGTCATCCTCGGCGAGGGCCCGGAGATCGAGAATGCCGCGCGGGGCATCCGGCCGGGCACGGCCACGGCCACGCACCGCACGCCGATCTCCTGCTCCTCGTTGTCCACCGCATAACCCGCGGCCCGGACCATGTCGAGCTCTTCCTGGAAGAGGTCGATCGCGGTGATGGTGTGGATGGTCTGCGCCTGCATCGCCGAGCCTTCGACAATCGTGCGGACCTGTTCGACCGGCATCTGGGCGAGCATCGCCTTGCCCACCGCGGTGCAGTGGACCTGCGCCCGCCTGCCCACCTCGGTGAACATGCGCATGGCGTGGGTGCCGGGCATCTGTGCGGTGTAGACGATGTGGTCACCGTCCAGCGTCGCCAGGTTGGCACTCTCACCGATCTTGTCGACGAGCTGTCGGAGGTACGGGAGCGCCCAGCTTCCGAGCAGGGTGCCGGCGTGTTCTCCCAGCCGAATGAGGCGGGGCCCGAGCGTGTACTCGCGCGAGGGCTGCTGGCGCACGTACCCGAGTTCCACGAGCGTGCGGATCAATCGATGGATCGTCGGCGGGGGCGTCTCCAACCTGGCCGCGAGCTGCATGACGCCTGCCGTACCACCGAGGTCACTCATCGCCTCGAGCAGCTCGAACGTTCTCTCGACCGACTGAATGCGGCTCGCGCCGCGCTCGGTCGATTCGATCTGCCCGGCCACATGTCCCCCTCGTTCGCCAGCTGACTGCCGGCAACTTCCGACATGCGGAAGTATAGGCCAGTGCGATTGGGTGCCGGTCACCCGATTCTGCCCAGCCTGCGCCACGAGGGCATCGCGTGCCTGTGGGACTAGCCCGTCCGAAAACGAGGCGGACTCTCACTTCCATGATTCGGAAGTCAGGGCCTCGTGATCGCGGCGGGCGAATCGGCGGCGGTAGGCCGGGGTCACGATGAAGACCGCGAGCGTCGCCATGACGACCTGGAAGAGCAGCGCCCAGTTGGAGAGTCCGACGAGGTGGGCGATGGCCGTGCCGCCGAAGGCGCCGACGACCGCGTCGAGGATCGAGCGCCAGGCCGGGATCCCCCGCCTGCGCGATGCGTACATCCGCCCGATTGCGCCGATGACGAGACCGACGACGATCGCGCTGAGAATGGGGGAAAGGGTCTGGATGGCGTGGATGCCGGCCGGGTTGATGGCGGTTGTGGTGGACACAGTTCCTCCCGGTGTGCCCAGGGGCCTGATCCTGAAGGCCCGCTGCTGATGGTGGGCTAGAGATCCACCCCCCACACGGCCCGGAGCCGGAACGGGTTCGGTCGCGCTCGCGCCCAATCGGTCGCACGGTGGTCATCAGTCCTGGTGCCTGCTGACCACGAGTGGCCCGCCCGCGCAGACCTACCGGACGAGTGCCGCTCGCTCGATACGGGCGGCGGCCGGCCCGACGTTCCGCCCGCACGAGCGGCCCGTTCACCCACACCTAGCGCACGAGAGCGCCGTTCGTTCAGCTCCCGCAGCCCGCAGCCCGGAGCCCGGAGCCCGGAGCCCGCCGCCCGCAGCGTGGAGCTCGCAGCGCGGAGCGCGGAGCTCGCCGCCCGCAGCGTGGAGCCCGGAGCCCGGAGCCCGGAGCCCGGAGCCCGGAGCCCGCCGCCCGCAGCGCGGAGCGCGGAGCGCGGAGCTTGCGGGCGCGCCCGGCCGTAGTGGGTCCGGGGCGCGAGCGCCCGCGTTCCGAGATCGGTGTTTCCGCCCTCGCGAGGGCGCGTAACCACGTCTCACGGCGATCTTGGCGCGTTGATCGTTCCGAGATCCGCTTGTGCGCCCTGGCGGGGGCTGATCGGCGGATCTCGCGGCGATCTTGCCACCCAGCGGCCTGAGTGTGCCCCCACCCGCACCAGCGGTCCGTCCGCCCAGACGTAGACCTCGAGAGTGCCGTTCGTCCAGCTCCTGCAGCCGCCCGCGGGCGCGCCCGGCCGTAGTGGGTCCGGGGCGCGAGCGCCCGCGTTCCGAGATCGGTGTTTCCGCCCTCGCGAGGGCGCGTAGCCACCTCTCACGGCGATCTTGGCGCGTTGATCGTTCCGAGATCCCCTTGTACGCCCTGGCGGGGGCAGATCGGCGGATCTCGCGGCGATCTTGGCTCAGGGCGGCGGGGCCAGCTCCTCGTCGAGGCTGTCGTTCACCTGCGTGAGCGTGTCGATGTGGTGCGCGAGCCACACCATGAACTGGGTGTCGGCGGAGCGGATGTCCATGCCCAGCACGCGGGAGACGCGGTCGAGCTTGTAGAGGGTGGTGTTGCGGTGCAGACCCAGTCGGCGGGCTGCGGCGTTGAGGTTGCCGGACTCGGCGATGTAGGCGAACACCACGCTCTCCAGGCTGCGGGCGTTGCCGTCGGCGCGGCGGAGAGGGGCGAGCATCTCGGTGGCGAAGGAGCGTCCGTTCTCGGAGTCGGCGAGGTCCCGCAGGGCGACGAAGATGCGCAGGTCGTCGTATCCGGCGACGGGAGGGACGTCGATCCGGCGGCCGAGCGCGAGCGCGGTGCGGGCCTCGCGGTAGCTGGTCGCCACACCGCCCGCCCCGGTGCCCACGCGGCCGAACGCCACGCGGGCCTCGGCGTCGAGCCGCTCGCGCAGCACGCGCCGGACGGCACCCGCGACGTCGCGGACCGCAGCGGCGTCGACGCCGTTGGCGACCGGGTGGACGACGACGAGGTTGCCGCCGATCTGGGTGGCGAGGGTCGGCAGCGCCGCTTCGGGGTACAGCCGCTCGACCGCTCGGGCGGCGGCGTTGAAACGGCGGACGGCGCGCACGTCGTCGGACGCCGGGGGGTCGAGCTCGGCCACGTAGACGGCGTACCTGCCATCCACCGAGAACCCGTGGTGGCGCGCTCTGGCCTGCAGCTGCCCGCCGTCGGCGAACCGGCCGTGCACGAGCTCGACTACGAAGTCTCCGCGCGTGCGCTCCTCGGCCTCGGTCATCGACCGGATCCGCAGCATCTCGGAACCGACGAGGACCGCTCCTTCCTCGGCGATGATCCGCCGCTGCGCCCGGTCGTGGGGGTCGCCGTGCGGGGGTTCGAGGACGGCGACGAGCCCGCTGATCTCACCTCCGAACATCACCGCCGCGGCGATCGGGACGACCGCCGACCCTGCGGCGTCCACCGGATCCAGCACGGTCGCGCCGATCGGCAGCTCTCCGCGGACGAGGCCCTCCACGTGCCGGGCCAGGACCGCGGCCACGGGCGCCGGAGCGGGCTTGGTGCCGGCGGCCGTGGTCTCGTAGGCGAGCACGGTGCCGTCGAGATCCACGACCATCACGGGCGCCTCGCCCATCCGCGCCATCCCGTAGGCGAGCGATGGGATGCCGGCGCCGCGGGCGTGGATCTCGCCGAGGGAGCGGTGCACGCGGTCGCTGTACTGCAGCACGTGGGTCGCCTGGGCCAGCACCTTTGTCGCGACGAGCTGGCTGACGGCCCGGTAGTCCGCGGTGGGTGGGAGCAGGGCAAGGGGAAGCCCCGCTGCGTCGGCAGCCGCCCTGGCCTCCGGGAACGAGACGCGCAGCTCGGCGGGGGAGGCGACGTCCGCGCGACCGAGCCGAACCAGCAACGCCACGGCACCGGACGCCGCGACACGCTCGACGGTGGCGGGGCCTGCTCCGTCGCGGAGGTGGTCGGCGTGGGCGTGCACCGCCACGCCCTCCTCGGCGGCGTCGGGGTCGCCGGTGATCTCCGAGAGGGGCAGACACCAGCGCACCGCACGGCCTGCGCCGGTCGCTCCAGCCACGAGGGTGTTGCGCAGCAGTGGCTCGGCGAGCAGATCGGAGACGGTGACGGGGTCCGGCGCGGGAGCGTGCCGGTGCAGCGACTCGTGTGGTGATCCCACGTGCTCGGCCTGTGCCATGTGCCTAGATCCCGTCCGTGTTCGGGTGCACTTCGTCCAGTGCCAGCCATGGTGACCCGCCCGCACAATCGCCGGAAGCCGTCACACTCCACAATCCGTCGGAGGTTCTTCGTGCACTCCGCACCATCGGTTGCGTCGGCCGGGCTCTCGATCCACCCCGGCCCGTCGTCGGACCGGTCCGTCGATCCCGCCTCACCCGGCCGGGTCGTCCACGCGTACCGCACATCCACCGCCGACGACGTCCGTGCCGCGGTGGCCGGAGCCGAGAGGGCTGCCCGGGAGTGGGCACAGACTCCGCCGCTGCGCCGGGCCACCGTCCTGACCCGCATCGCCGACGTCCTCGAGCGCCGGGCCGACGAGGTCGCCGCACTGATCACCCGCGAGGAGGGCAAGCCCCTCGGCGCTGCCCGCGGCGAGGTCGGCAAGTCGGCCGAGCAGTTCCGGCTCGCGGCGCAGCTCGCGTACCTCGTCGAGGGCAGCACGTACGCGACCGAGACACCTGGCACGTTCGCCTACACCCTGCGCGGGCCCCTCGGCGTCGTCGCGGCGATCACGCCGTGGAACTTCCCTCTCTCGCTCGCCGCCCGCAAGATCGCTCCCGCGCTGGCCGCGGGCAACGCGGTGGTGTTCAAGCCGTCGCCGGTCACGGCGGGGGTCGGTGCGTTGCTCGCCGAGATCGCCGTGGAGGCGGGCCTTCCCCCGGCCGCTCTCCCCGTGGTCCAGGGCCACGACACCGGGGCGATGGGTGCGCTGCTCGGTGACGTGCGGGTGCGCGGGATCAGCTTCACCGGTTCGGACGCCGTCGGCGCTCTGGTGCGCGCGCAGGCCCACGGGCACGCACGGCTGCAGCTGGAGCTCGGTGGCCGCAACGCCGCCGTCGTCTGCGCCGATGCCGATCTGAACAAGGCTGCCGCGGACGTCGCCGCGGGCGCGTTCGGGCTCACCGGGCAGGCCTGCACGTCGACGGACCGGGTGCTGGTCGCCCGGGTCGTCGCCGCTGAGTTCACGGCGCTGCTCGCCGCGAAGGTGCGCGCGCTGAGGGTCGGGCCGGGGGACCGGACCGGCGTGACGACGGGGCCGGTCGCGATGGCTGCGCAGTTCGAACGGCTCAGCGCGTTGAAGGACTCGGCGATCGCGGCCGGTGCGCGAGTGGTGGCCGAGGCCGAGCTGCTCGACGACCGTGACCCGGACGGCTTCTGGGTCGCCCCGACGCTCTTCGCCGACGTGCCCGGGAGTCACCCGCTCATCGACGGAGAGGTGTTCGGGCCGTTCTGCTCCGTGGTCGCCGTCGACGACGCCGACGAGGCGCTGCGGATCGTGAACTCCTCGACGCACGGCCTGGTCACCGCCGTGCACACCAGCGATCTCGCCGTGGCGCACCGGTTCGCGGCCGAGGCAGCCTGCGGCATCGTGAAGGTCAACGCCCCCACCACCGGCAACGGGGTCGCGCCGCCGTTCGGCGGCTGGAAGGCCTCCTCCGGCGGAGCCTTCCCGGAGGGCGGCCGGCAGGCGCTGGACTTCGTCACCGACACCAAGACCGTCTACCTCACCCACGGAACCCACGGAGAGAGCTGATGCAGACCATCCACCGCCTGACCCTCGAAGACGCGCTGGTGCTCCTCAAGGCCGCCGAGGCGGAGGCCGAGCGGATCGGCGTGAAGGAGACGATCTGCATCGCCGACGAGGGGGCGCATCCGATCGCGCTGCACCGGATGACCGGGGCGCGGCTCACCGGGGTGGACATCGCGATGGCCAAGGCGTTCACCGCCGCGGGCCACCAACGTGCCACGCACCTGTTCAACGAGCCGCCGAACGGCCCGGCGCTGCCGGGAAACGAGGCGTTCGGCATCCAGCACATGCACACCGGCAAGTTCACGGTGTTCGTCGGCGGCTTCCCGATCGTCTACCGGGGTCAGGTCATCGGCGCGGTCGGGGTGAGCGGTGGCAACGGCGAGCAGGACAAGGCCGTCGGGGCCGCGGCGCTGGCCGCCTTCGAGGAGCACATCGCGGGCTCCGTCCCCGCGTAGGACCGGCCGCGAAACGGCGCCCTCACGGCGAGGGCGCCGTTCTCGGCCCGCCCGACCGCTGCCGCGCGAGCGAAGATCGTCACGAGATGGGGAATTCCGCCCTCGCAAGGGCGAACAACCGGATCTCGCGCCGGTCATCGCCCCGTCAGCGGGGTGAGCGGCCCGCGAACGTGAAGACCAGAGCGAACAGGGCCGCGCCCGCGCAGACCAGCAACATCAGGGCGAAGGGGCCGGTGCCGGTCGGGGAGTCGCCGACGACGACCGCGACCACGGCCCCGCCGAGTGCGGCGCCGACGAAGCGCAGCATGTTGAACACCCCGAGGCCGGCGCCGGAGTCGGCCTCCTGCGCCGAGCGGGTGGCGCCCGCGGCGGCCGGTGTCTGCGTGAACGCCATCCCCGCTCCGATCACCGCGGCCGCGCCGACGAGGGTGATCGCCGAGCCCACCCCGGCGCCGCCCGTCCCGACGACGGCCGCGAGCGCCAGTTCGGCCGCACCGAGCCCGAGCAGGCCCCACCGCAGCGCCCACCGAGGGCTCCACCGTTCGGTCAGCACCCCGGACACCGGTGCGAGCAGGGTCATCGCCAGCGGCAGCGCGACGATCAGAAGCCCGGCGGTGCGCGTGGCGACTCCGAGGTGGGTGGTCAGGTAGAGCGGGATCGTCAGCAGCGTGGCCGTGAGGCAGAACATCTGGCAGAGCGCAGCGACGGCCGAGCGGGCGAACCGTGGCTCGACGAGCAGGGAAGGCGGCACGAACGGCGCCGAACGCCTGCGTTCGACCAGCACGAATGTCGCGAGCGCCGCCGCGCCGCACCCGAATCCCACCCACACCACGGGCGAGGCGAGCCCGGCCGGTGCCACCGCGGAGGCGCCGACCAGGACGAGCGCGACCCCAGCGGCGAGCGACAGTGCGCCCGCGAGGTCGAGCCGGACGGTGCGCGGCGGGGTGTGCGCCACCCACAGCCAGGCCCCGATGAACGCGGCGACGGCGAAGGGCACGATCGCGACGAACACCGAACGCCAGCCGAAGGCATCGGTGAGCAGTCCGCCGACCGTCGGGCCGGCGGCCTGCCCGGCCCCGTTCGCCGCCGCCCACCAGGACACCGCACGACCTCGCCGCTGCGGCCCGGCGACCGCGGTGAGCAGGGCGAGGACGGTGGGCAGCACGAGCGCACCGGACAGTCCCTGCACCGCGCGGAATCCGACGAGCAGCGGCAGCGTCGGTGCCATCGCCGCACCGAGCGCGCCGATCGTCACCCCGATCATCGACAGCAGGAACACCCGGCGCCTGCCGAGCCGGTCGCCGAGCCAGCCTGCGAACGGCAGCACGACCGCGCATGTCAGGTTGAACGCGACGACGATCAGCGTGCCGCTGGTGAGCGGCGCCCCGAGGTCGGCGGTCATCACCGCCAGCGGAACGTTGACCAGCGTGTTCGCGATCGTGCTCGCGAAGGTCCCGACGACCAGCGCGGCAGCCACGAGCCCGAGCGGCCCTCCGGTGACCGAGCTCGCGGGTCGCTGTTCCCGTACCGCTCGGGTCACGTCGCGCCCTTGACGGCAGCGGTCAGCTCCACCTCGACGGGCGCGCCGCCGGGCAGCGCCCGCACCCCGACCGCGGCCCGGACGGGTAGCGCGTGTTCGCCGAGTCGCTCGGCCAGCACCGCCGACGCGCCATCGGCGACCGCGGAGAGCGCGGTGAACCCCTCGGCGCAGGCCACGAACACAGTCATCCGGACGCAGCGCTCGATCCGGTCCAGCCCGCCTGCCGCCTCCGCCACGGCCACCAGGGCGTTGGTCGCGGCGACCCCGGCAGCAGCCGCGGCGGTGGGCACGTCGACGTCCTCGCCGACGAGTCCCACGACGGTGAGCACACCGTCGCGGCGCGGGGTCATCCCCGCGCTGTAGGCGAGCCCGCCGACCAGGACGGCCGCGGCGTAGCGCCCTTGCGGCACCGGAGATGCGGGAAGATCAGACACCGAGCGCCACTCCCTCCTGGCGAGAGTCGGAGCCGCCCGCCAGGCAGCCACGTTGATGGTCAACGGATATCACCTGGGCGCTCCCGCCGGCGCCCCAGTCCCCGACCCGAACAACCTCATGCCCGCGCGCCCGCAGGCCGTCGAGCGTCGTGTTCCCGAGCCGGTCCTCGCAGCGGAGCTCGGCGGCGGAACCGAGATCCTCGGCGTCACTGCCGGGGAAGACCGAGAAGCGCGGCGCGTCGACGGCGGCCTGTGGACCGGCGTCGTGGTCGAGCAGGTGGGAGATCAGCTGGGTGTTCCACTGCACCTGGCCGTCGCCGCCGGGGGTGTTGCCGACGTGCCGGAGCCGGCCCTCGTCGTCGGTCACGAGCCAGGCGTTCAGGGTGTGCAGCGGGCGCCGCCGCGGCCGGACCTCGTTGGGATGCCCCGGCACGAGGTAGGCGCCGCGGCCCAGCCGGTTGTTCAGGACGATGCCGGTGCCGGGGATGGTGATCCCGGCGCCGAAGGTGAACGCCAGCGAGTGGATCAGGCTCACCGCGCGGCCGTCGCCGTCGACCGCGACCATCGAGGTCGTGTCGCCCGCCGGGTCCGCCCCTGCCGGTGCGGGCAGGTCACCGGCCCGGATCCGGTCCCGCGATCGCACGATCGCGGTGGGTTCGCCGCCGCGGCGCCAGCCGTCCGTGTCGCTGCCTGCATGGGCGTAGCGATCAGCGAATGCGATCCGCGCGGCCCCGGCGAGCCAGTGCACGGCGTCGGCCGCGAGTGGCGGGCCACCGAGCTCGCCCTCGCAGACGGCGAGCTGGTCGAGAACCATCCAGCCGGGCGTCGGCACCGGGGTCTGGTGCACCCAGTGCCCGCGGTAGCGGCCACGCAGGGCGGGCTCGGGGCGGACCTCGCCGCTCGCGGCCCACTCCTCGCCGGAGAACGGCGCGCCGAGCCCGGCGAGGAAGGCGACGGCCCGTTCGGCCGGCGCACCGGTGTAGAAGGCGGCGGGATCGGCCGCCAACTGTTCGATCGACGCGGCGAGCAACGGCTGCGCGAGGCGGGTGCCCATGGCAGGTGCCTGCCGGTCACGCAGCAGCGTCGCCGCGGTGTCGGGGTCGGCGGCGAGCCGTGCAGCGTGCCGCGCGAGGTCCCCGCTGGTCCGGGCGGTGCAGGGCAGCCCGGCTCGCGCGATCGTCACGGCGGGTGCCCAGAGCTCGGGCAACGAGCGGGTGGCGCCGGCGGCGTGAAGGGCGGACAGTGCGGCGACCGCACCCGGCACCGCGACGGACAACGGGCCGTACCGCGGGAGGCTGGTCAGCCCGGAGTAGTGCTCGGGCGTTCCGCCGTCGGGGCCGAAGCCGCTGCCGCAGAAGGCGTGGACCGAGCCGTCGGGCTCCCGGACCAGCGCGAACGCGTCACCGCCGATGCCGCATTGGCCAGGGAGCGCGAGCCATGCCACGGCGGCCATCGCGAGTGCGGCGTCGATCGCGTTGCCGCCGGTCGCGAGCACGTCCGCGCCCGCCCGGCTGATCGCGGGATGGCTCGCGGCGACCATCCCCTCGGCGCCGAGGGCGGCGGGCCGGAGCGCGTCCGGGAACGAGGCAGGGGGTGCCGTGACGGTCATACCTGCACGATGGACGGGCCTCGCGGGGACCAGTAGGTGAAATGTGCACAGAACCGGGCGGCTCCGACGTGCACTGTGCCTTAACGACAACGTGCACAATCCGAAACCCGTGCGCTGTGCACTGTTGTCGTAGCTGCGATCACGCTGGTAAGAGGACTGTGTCCCGCCACACAGCAGATGACCGCCGACGTCGGCGGGAAGGAGGCCGCGGTGGGACTGACCCCCGCGCACTGGGTCTACCTAGCGAGTGTGCTCCTGATCATCGGAGTCACCGTCGCACGTAAGAACGTCGTGGTCCCCGCCCTCCTGGCCACCGCCGTCACGGCGTGGGTCATGACGGGAAGTCCGGTCACGGGGATCCAGGCGATCTTCAACGCCAGCCTGATCGCAGCATCCGAACTGTTCAACATCTTCTTGATCATCGCCATGGTCACCGCACTGCTCGGCGCGCTCCGGGCGATGAAGGCCGACCAGCGCATGGTGACGCCGTTCCAGAAGGTCATGCGGGGCGGCTGGTCCGCCTACGTGGTGCTGGCCGTCGTCACCTACGGGATCAGCTTGTTCTTCTGGCCGACGCCCGCGGTGCCGTTGATCGGCGCGATTCTCGTGCCGGCCGCTATCCGGGCAGGTCTCCCGGCCATGGGTGCCGCGATGGCGATCGCGGTCGCAGGCCAGGGCATGGCCCTGTCCAGCGACTACGTCATGCAGGTCGCGCCCGGGTTGTCCGCGACCGCGGCGGGTGTGGAGGGTTCGGCGGTCGCCGACGTCGCGCTCGTCCTGTCCCTGGTCACGGGGATCACCGCGCTCGTGATCGTCGGCGTCATGCTGCGCAGGCACATGCGCACGCCGGCCGAGGCCAACCTGGAGGAATGGGAGGCCGGGGTCGTCGCCGAGCCCCGTCCGCCGCGTCGGCTCCTGCGTCGCATCTCGGTGTCGCCGGCTCGCAAGCTCGTCCCCGCGACCTCCGCCGAACGGATCGCCGAGCCGATCGCTGTGGTCGAGGAGAAGGTGCCGGTCGGTGCGACGGTCGGCGGGCCGCCGTCCACCGGGTCAGGAGGACCCGCAGATGGGCGACCTCCCTCGGGCGGCTCCGGCGCCGGCGGCGGGCAGGCCGGCGATGACACGCCGGCCGACGAGGTGGCGGACGCCCGCATCGAGCGACTGTCGAAGATCTTCTCGATCGTCGTCCCCGTCGCATTCCTGGCGATGATCGTCTACATGGTGCTCGGCAAGGTCACCGATCTCGTCCCCTCGCTCGAGGGTGGGTCGGCGGCCGCGCTGGTCGGCGGGCTCGCCGCGATCCTGGTGGTCGTCGCGGCGGCCTCACTGGACGGACCGAAGAAAGCCCTGCAGTCCACCGGCGAGCACCTGACCGACGGCCTGGTGTTCGCGTTCCGGGCGATGGGCGTGGTGCTGCCGATCGCCGGGTTCTTCTTCCTGGGCAACGCCGACTTCGCGGGGAAGATCCTCGGCTACGAGGACGGCCAGCAGGCGCCCGGCCTGCTCGTCGACCTCGTCACCGCCTCGGAGCACTTCATCCCCGGCAACCCGATCGTCATGTGCTTCGGCGTGCTGATCATCGGGATGATGTGCGGGCTGGAGGGCTCCGGCTTCTCCGGACTCCCGCTCACCGGCTCGCTCGCGGGCGCGCTCGGCCCGCATGCCGGAATGGATCCCGCGACGCTGGCTGCCGTCGGCCAGATGGGCTCGGTGTGGACGGGCGGCGGTGTGCTCATCGCCTGGTCCTCGTTGCTCGTGGTGGCCGGGGTGACCCGCGTGCCCGTGATCGAGCTGGCCCGGAAATGTTTCCTTCCCGTCGTGGCCGGTCTCGTGCTGTCCACGTTGGTTGCTGCGTTGTTCTTCTGAGCAATTCCCGCGCACTCCCGCTCGGAAAAGAAATGCAGGACACCGGCCCCGGCGCTCCCTACCGGGGCCGGTGTCGTCTCCGGAGAGCCGTGTGCACACCCCTGCAAGATGGCCCCGGTCCTTGTGCTGAATGACCAGGATTCGGACGCCGCACCGGATTAGCGTTCTCGTCATCACCCCGTTCCACCACTTCCAGAACTCCCGAGGAGGGTTCGCCATGACCCTGACCGCAGACAGCGCCGCCAGCACTGCGGACGGAACGCCGGGTCTCCTGTCCCGCGACGACTTCCGTGCCGCGCTCGAGAACGCGATCAAGGGCCGCGAGGCCAAGAACGCGTCGTTCAGCAAGGCCTGGGCCGACGGTGAGCTGACCCGCGAGCACTTCGCCCGCTGGGCCGAGAACCACTTCCACTACGTCGGGCCGTTCGCCGACTATCTCGGCTACATCTACGGAAACACCCCGGACAAGTTCACCGACGCCAAGGACTTCACGCTCCAGAACATGTACGAGGAGGAGCTCGCCGACATCCGGCACACCGACCTCCTCATTCGTTTCGGTGAGGCCTGTGGCACCACGAGGGAACGCATCGAGGATCCGGAGAACATGAACGCGGTGACCCGCGGTCTCCAGTCGTGGTGCTACGCCGTGGCGATGCGGGAGCACTTCGTGGTGGCGACGGCCGCGCTGGTCGTCGGCCTGGAGTCGCAGGTGCCGAGCATCTACAAGAAGCAGATCATCCCGCTGCGCGAGTCCTACGGCTTCACCGAGGACGAGATCGAGTTCTTCGACCTCCACATCACCTCGGACGAGGTGCACGGCGAGCGCGGCTACCAGATCGTGCTCGACCACGCCGACACGCCGGAGTTGCAGCAGCGCTGCCTCCAGTACGTCCGCTGGGGCGCGGAGATGCGCTTCTCCTACACCCGCGCGCTCTACGACACCTACGTCGCGCCCACCCTCTGACCGCCTCGCCGCGGCGGCCGCACCATCGTGGCCGCCGCGGCCCGACGCCCGGGAGTACCCGTGAGCGACACCGACACCGGGCAGTGGATCGCCACGGTCCCGCTCGCGGACCTGAAGCGCCGCAAGAAGCTCCGCGTCGAGTTGGGTGACCGGGCGGTCGCCCTGTTCCTGGTCGGCGAGCGGGTCTTCGCACTCGACGACGTCTGTATCCACAAGGGACGGTCGCTGTCCCGTGGGGTGCTGTGGAAGGGCAAGGTCGTCTGCCCCGCGCACCAGTGGACGTTCGACCCCGAGACGGGAGCGGCCGACGACCAGGACGAGTGCCAGCCCGTCCACGAGGTCCGAGTGATCGACGGCGTGGTGCACGTCAGCGCCCACCCCCGTCCATAGAGGAGACGACATGTCCGACCTACCGCGCAGCCTCGTCACGGTGGGCGCCGGTCAGGCCGCCGTCGCCGCCGTCCGGCTGCTGCGCCGGCGCGGTTTCGACGGGCGCGTGACCGTGCTGTCCGACGAGCTGCACGCTCCCTACCAGCGCCCGCCGTTGTCCAAGGAGTTCCTCCGCGGCGAGACCGAGCCGGAGGATCTCACCCTGCTCGACGAGGCCTGGTGCGCGGACAACGACGTCGAGCTGCGCCTGGGCGTCCGCGCCGAGTCCGTGGCCGCCGGAGTCGTCCGGCTGATCGACGGCAGCGAGCTCGCCTCCGACGCGATCCTGCTGGCCACCGGCGTCAGCGCCCGGCGGCTGCCGGGCGTCGGGGGCGATCGGGTCGTGTACCTGCGCACCCTCGACGACGCCGCCCGGCTGCGCGGCATGCTGTCGGCCGCGGAGCGGATCGCCGTCGTCGGTGGCGGGCTGATCGGCTCCGAGGTCGCCTCCGCCGCCCGTGAATCGGGCGTCGCCGTCACCGTTCTCGAGGCCGGGACGCTGCCGTTGATCTCCCAGCTCGGCCCGGAGATGGCCGGCTTCTATGCGGGCCTGCACCGGCAGTACGGCGTCGACCTGCGCTGCGGGCAGGAGATCGGCGCCGTCGACGAGACCGCAGGCGGTGTGGTAGTCCGCACCGCGGCAGGTGATGTCGAGGCCGACCTCGTCGTCGTCGCGGTCGGCGCGGTGCCGAACGACGAGATCGCGCGCGTCTCCGGGATCCCGGTCGACCCGGTTCGCGGCGGCATCGTCGTCGACGACGGGTGTCGCACGGTGGTCCCGGGCGTGTTCGCTGCGGGCGACGTGGCGAGCCGCGCCGTGGGCGGCGGGTTCGTCCGCGTCGAGCACGTCGACAACGCCACGACGCAGGGCACCGCGGTCGCGAAGGCGCTCATCGGCAAGCCGGCTGGTCCGGCCGACGAGGTGCCGTGGTTCTGGTCCGACCAGTACGAGCTCGGGCTGCAGTTCGTCGGCAGGCCGCGTCCGGGCGCCGAGATCGTGGTGCGCGGCAGCGTCGACGACCGCGACTTCACGGCCTTCTACCTCGCCGACGGGTGCGTGCATGCCGCGTTCGCCGTCGACCGCGGGGGAGACGTCCCGGCCGCCAAGCAGCTGATCGCGAGCGGCCTGCCGGTGTCACCGGCGGCCCTCGCCGACGACGACACCGACCTGTTCGACCTGCTCGACACCATCAGCGCCTGAGGAGAACGACGGTGGAGTTTCACAAGATCGCCCGCTCCGGCCAGATCCCCGAGGGCGTCGTCCGGCGGTTCTTCGTCGGCGACGTCGAGGTCGCCCTGTCGCGTTCCGATGGCGAGATCCACGCGACGTCGAACTACTGCAGCCACCTCGACTGCCTGCTCTCGAGCGGCAAGGTGACCGACGAAGGTCTCCTCTGCTCGTGCCACGGCAGCGTGTTCGACCTGGTGAGCGGGGAGCCGCTCTGCCCGCCCGCGACCCGTCCGATCACGGTGTTCCCGGTTCGTGAGGAGGACGGGCACGTCTACGTCGGAATCGACGAGAAGCTCGCCGCGGCCGCCATGAAGCGGCGGGCGGCGGGCTCGCGACGGCTCTCCGCACCCCGCACGACCTGACGGGGCAGTCAGCCCGCACCGACGGCCAGCCCGCCGAGCTGGTCGGCGAACGCGTCGAGGGCGGCTCTGGCGGCGTCGCTGTCGCGGTCGACCAGCCAGGCGAGCGTCACGCCGTCGGTGACCACGACGAGCATGCGGGCGAGCTGGGCGACCGGGAGCGTCCAGCGCACCGCGCACGCGTCGGCGATCTCCTCGAGCGTCTCCCGGGCGGTGCGGTGGTAGGCGGCGTACTGCTGCTCGGCGACGCCCGCGAGCTCCGGCTCGTGGAGCGCGTGCTGGGTGAGCGCCATCAGCACCGACTCGCGGTTGGGGTCGTTCTCCACGGTCTCCCAGTAACCGCGCAGCGTCGCCCGCAGCGACTGCGTCACGTCGCCGCTGACGTGGACGTCGGCGCGTGCGGCCACGAGCCCGGCCATGGTCTGCGCGGTGAGCTCGGCGAGCAGCTCCTGCTTCGAGGCGAAGCAGTAGTGGAACGCCGCGAGCGGTGCACCGGCCTCGGCGCACACCCGGCGCGTGGTGGCCGCGGCGAAGCCCTCGCTCCCGATCACCCGGAACGCTGCGTCGACGAGCTGCCGGCGACGCTCCTGAGCCGGTACTCGCGCCATGGCGGCCTCCTCGATTCGGACTTCTGGGTCAATCGTCCCAGACGATTGACACACTCGCCTCTCCGTCGCACTCTGTGATCCACCTGACAAACAGGGGGGAACGCGATGAGTGAGTTCGGTTATGCGTCGCAGTTCCCGCGGGTGCTCCGGCGGTTCGCGCTCTTCGCGATCGCGTTCTCGATCGTCTCCATCACCACGGGGATCTTCGTCAACTACGCCTACGGGCTCACCCAGCTCGGTCCGGCGGCGGTCTGGCTGTGGCCGGTGGCCGCGGTCGGTCAGTTGCTCGTGGTGCTCGTGCTGGCCGAGCTGGCGGGGCACTTCCCGCTCGCCGGAGCCAACTACCAGTGGACCGCTCGCCTGGTCGGCTCCCGCTTCGGCTACGTCGTGGGGTCCCTCGGCGTGCTCTACGGCGCCGTCGGCCTGCCCGGCATCGCGTTGATCGGCCTGGCCCCGCTGACGGCCACCGTACTCGGGCTGGACGCCGAGAACGTCCGGCTCCTGCTGTTCATCGCGGTCCTCGCGCTGGTGGTCGCGTACCTCATCAACGTCGTGCGGGTGCAGCTGGCCGCTCGCGTGAACAACGTGGCGGTGTTCGCCGAGATCATCGGAACCGTGGTGCTCAGCGTCGTGGTGTTCCTGGCGTGGGTGCGCGGCGGCGAGAATGCCGGTGGCGGCCACGGTTTCGGCTTCCTGTTCACGACAGCCACGGGGGCGCCGCTCGCCGACGCGATCGTCGGCGGTGCGTTGATCGGGATCTTCACCCTCGTCGGCTTCGAGGCCGCGGCGGACATGGCCGAGGAGGCCGTCGACGCGCGGCGCGCGGTGCCGCGGGCGATGATCCTCTCCGTGGTGGTGTCCGGCGTGCTGGGCATGTTCGCGCTGGTCGGATTCACGCTGGCGATCCCCGACCTGCCCGCGATCCAGGCGTCGCCGGTGCCGCTGGCCGCGATCGCCGAGTACTGGCTCGGGCCCGTCATCACGAAGATCTTCCTGGCCATCGTCGTGTTCTCGATGTTCGCCTTGATCGTCGTCGCTGCGGCATCGAACTCCCGGCTGATCTTCGCGATGGCCCGCGACGGGATGCTGCCGTTCTCCGCCGCCCTGCGCCGCGTCCACCCTCGTACCGGGACGCCCGTGCCCGCGCTGGTCGCGTCGCTGGTGGTCTGCCTGGTGCTGCTCATCTACGGGACGGCGGACGGCAACGCGTTCGCGGTGCTGGTGGGGGCCACGGCGCTCGTGCCGTACCTGGTCTACCTGCTCACCCTCGGCGGATACCTGGCCCGGCGGCGGGCTCTCGTCGAGGCGGGCGAGGGCGGCTTCCGGCTGGGGGCCCTCGCCCTGCCCGTCGCGGGGCTGGCGCTGCTCTGGCTCGTCGTCGTGGTGGCGGCCCTGACGTTGCCGGAGGCCTTCCGCTCGGCCGACTACGTCGTGATCGGCGCGCTGGCGCTGGCCGGAATCTGGTACGTCGCCGCGCTGCGCAGGCGGCTCCGCGACGGCACCGCCGGCATCGGATCAGCTCGCCCCGACCCCGTGGAGATCGCATGACCTGGCGCAACTGGGCCGGCAACCAGCGAACCGACCCGCGTCGGACGGTCGTCGCGCGGGACGCGGACGAGGTCGTCGAGGCGGTGAAGAACGCCCAGCGCGACGGCCTGCGGGTCAAGGCGCTCGGCACGGGACACTCCTTCACCGGGATCGCCGTGCCCGAGGACGTGGCGCTGCGACCGCCGTCGGACCCGACACTGCTGCGCGTCGACGCGGCGACGGGACTGGTCACCGCTCCCGCCGGGATGCCGCTGCACCGACTCAACGTGCTCTTGTGGGAGCGCGGGTTCGCCCTGCCCAACCTCGGCGACATCGACGCGCAGACCGTCGCCGGGGCGATCTCCACCGGCACCCACGGCACCGGCGTGACCCACCAGGGGCTCGCCGCGCAGGTGCGGGGGATCGAGATCGTGCTGGCCGACGGGTCGCTCGTGACGTGCTCGCCGACCGAGCGCCCCGAGATCTTCAGCGCCGCGCGCATCGGGCTGGGCGCACTGGGCGTGATCACGAGCGTGACGCTGCAGGCCCTACCGGCGTTCCGGCTGCACGCCGTCGAGACCGCGATGCCCCTGGACGACGTGCTCGACGGCCTCGACGAGCTCGTCGCGGGCAACGAGCATTTCGAGTTCTACTGGTTCCCGCACACCGGGATCGCCGCCACGAAGCGCAACAACCGCACCGAGGCGACCGGCCCCACCCGCGGGCGCGTCGCGGAGTGGGTGGGCGACGACCTGCTCGGCAACGGCGCGTTCGAGCTCACCTGCCGGCTCGGCGCGGCGTTGCCCACGCTCGTGCCGCGGGTCAACCAGCTGATGGCGAGGCAGATGGCGGCTGCCGAGTACGTCGACCGTTCCTACCGGGTGTTCACCAGCCCGCGGCGGGTGCGGTTCCTGGAGATGGAGTACGGGATCCCGCGGGCCGCGATCCATGAGGCCCTCGCGGGGCTGCGGGCAGCAGCGGAGCGGCACGGCCAGGCGGTGACGTTCCCGGTGGAGGTGCGGTTCGCCGCCGCCGATGACGTGCCGCTCTCGACCGCCACGGGCCGCGAGAGCGCCTACGTCGCCGTGCACGTGTACCGCGGCCAGCCGCACGAGGCCTACTTCGGTGCCGTCGAGGCGGTGATGACAGCCCTCGACGGGCGTCCGCACTGGGGCAAGCTGCACACGCAGACCGCGGCGACACTGCGCGAGCGCTACCCGGCGTTCGACGACTTCGTGGCGCTGCGCGACCGCCTCGACCCGGAAGGCCGCTTCACCAACGCCTACCTGAACCGGGTGCTGGGCGCACCCGGCGGCGCGATCACGTCGACACGTAAGGCGCTGCCGGAAGACCCAGCCGGGCCCGGCCCCGCACAGTGAGCTGTCGCCGTCGCGATTGATCTCGGCCGCGCCATGACCGGGGAAGTGCGCGGGCACCACGAGCGTCCGCGTGCCCGCAGCCTCCGCGATCACGCGCCTGCGGGTGGCTCGAGCCCGCTCGGATCGCGCATCGGCAAGGTCGGGTGATCGGGCCATGATCGACCCGATCACCCGACCTGCCTCACTGCGTCGTGGGTGTCGTTCTCAGTAGCTTTCGTGCACCTGGCCGCGCACGGCGCCGCCGGGGAACTCCTCGGTGTGCAGGTTGAAGTAGAACCGCTCCGGGTGGTCCTCGATCCGCTTCAGGAGATCGCGGTCCTTCACGGTCACGGAGCCGCTCGTGTAATTGCGCCCGCCCGGGAGCTTCTTGCCGAAGAACGGGATCTTCACGTCACCGTTCTTGCCGGCCACACCTTCGTGGATGTGGCCCATGATCGGCGTGCCGATGCCGGTCCAGCTGAAGTAGTAGTACACCTTGTCGCCCTGGATCCGCATACGCGCGATCGCGATGCCGTCCTTGTCGCCGACCTTCGGTCCACCCTTCACCGGCACCTCGTTCTTGCCCTTCAGCACTCCGGAGAAAGACCACGTCTTGTCGTAGTCGGCCTCGTGGCCCGCGCTCATCGTGGCGGCCGGAACGGCCGCCACGGTGACGGCGCTCGGCGCGGCGGCCGAGGGCTGCGCCGCGGCGGCCGTGCCGGCGCCCAGCGCCAGTCCGGCGACAGCCACGGTGGCGGCGACTCCGACGAGGGCGCGGCGGCTCAGGCTGCGGTTCATGTCGATCCTCCTGTTTTGCGAGCCGATGCCCTGTGCACCGCCTCACGAGGTTGATCACGCAGCGACCGACCCGCCGCGTTCAGCGTGATCGGGAGGTGAAAATCATGCCGTCCGAGCACAACCGAAAGCCGGCCGCCTGCGTTCTCTCAGAGGTAGTGCTGGTAATGCGTTCGCAAAAAGAGAGTCGAGGTTTGGTATACGTGCATCGGCGTCAGCGCCGGACGGCGTAGACCCGGTTGATGCCGCCGACAGGCACAGGCGTCCGACGACGCGGTCAGGCCCCGCCCGACCGTGTTGGTGTTCTGTCTCGTCCGGTTGCGATCTTCCGTGCATTCTCGATGGACGGGCCATGGAAGTCGTAACCGTGGAAGAGGGATTTCGGAAACACCTCGGCTGTCAGCATGGTGGAACGGTCGAACCTACATCCGACGTCGGCAACCGGCGAGTCATTCCCGCACGTATCGCTCGTTCAAGCGGTGCGCTCCGCCAGTTGGTCCGGACGGGAGCGGATCGGCCCCGGCCATTCCTGTGTGCCGGCCCGAAATCATTACGAAGGGATTATTGCTGTCAACCGGGCGTCGGCGAGTGACCGTGCATCGTCCCGTCAGTCGAATACACCGTCGGTGACAGCGGCCCAGTCGTCGAGATCGTCCAGCCGGGCGTTGAGGGCCGTACGCATCGCGTTCGCCCCGCTGCTGCCGAGGGCGAGGCGCAACGGTGCACGGTCGCTGTCGACCGCAGCGATGATGCCGGCCGCGATCTGCTCGGCACTGACGAACGCGCCCGGCGGCAGGGAGTCGATCTCGGCTTGTACCTGACGCACCGTCCGGTCGTAGTCGCTGATCGGCGTGGCGATCTCGAGGTTGTCCAGGAAGTTCGTGGCCGTCGGCGCGGGCTGGACGATCGTCACCCGGATACCGAGCGGCTCGAGCTCGCTGACCAGCGCATCGCTCAGCCCTTCCACCGCGTACTTCGTGGCGGCCAGCAGGCCGACGCCGGGGTGCGCGAACTGGCCGTAGAAGGAGGAGCCCTGCAGCACGTGCCCGGACCGTTGCCTGCGCAGCACGGGCAGCGCCGCACGCAGGACGTTGAGCACCCCGAAGACGTTGGTGTCGAAGATCGCCCGCGCCTGCTCGTCACCGGCCTCCTCGACAGCGCCGAACAGGCCGTAACCCGCGTTGTTGGCGACCACGTCGATGCGTCCGAACGACTCGACGGTCGCGTCGACGGCCCGCTGCACGTCGTCCTCGTTGCGCACATCGGCGTCGATCGCGAGCACGGTGCCCGCGTACTTCTCCGTGAGGTCGCCGAGCCGTGCGCTGCGGCGGGCGACGGCCGTGACCTGGTCGCCGGCGGCGAGAACCTGCGCGACGAGCTCGCGGCCGATGCCGGAGGTGGCGCCCGTGACCAACCAGGTTCGCCGGCTGTTCGACTGTGTCGTCGGGTCGGTCATCGGTCTCCTCCTGGGCTCGGCTGTCCCCACGCTAGAAGGCGTTCCCCATGAACGGAAATAATTCGCGCGCTCGTGTCGGCGCCCATTCGATCACCGGTTCCCGGCGGTGGCTGTACGGCGTTCTGTGGGTCGATGCGTCGTGGGCAGACAGCGCGCCCGGCCGCGATTAGTTTCTGATGTGGCCCCGGCGAACCGTTCGGCAAGGGGGGAAATATGTCGGCAGCTGCGATGAATGTCGAGATGCGGCATCTGCGGGCGTTCGCGTCCGTCGCGACGCACCGATCGTTCACGATGGCATCCCGGGAGCTCATGATCACGCAGCCCGCGCTCACCCGGACGGTGCAGCAGCTCGAGACCGCGCTGCAGGTCCGGTTGATCGCGCGCAACGCGCGGCCGGTGGAGCTGACCGATGTGGGGCGGCGGTTCCTGGAGCGCGTCCGCCGGGTGCTCGCCGAGTTCGACCGTGCCATGGCCGCGACGAGCGATGAGCGGGAGTTGCGGCTGGGGTTCCACTGGGTGTTGCCGCACCCGTGGGCACAGCTCGCCATCGACCGGTTCGAGCAGGCGACGGCGGCAACGGTGACGGTCTCACGCTGCGCCGACCTGGTGGCAGATCTGGCCGCCGGTGAGGTGGACGTGGTGGTCCTGCGCGGCGCCAGGACGCTGCCCGGGCTCACCGCCGTTCACCTGTTCGACGAGGACCGCGTCGCAGCCGTCTCCGCGCGTTCTCCGCTCGCCACGCGTGAGAAGCTGCACTGGGACGAGCTGGCCGATCGGCCGCTGGTCGTGAACACCGTCTACGGGAGCACCCGGCCGGAGCAGTGGGGCCCTCGGCATCGCCCGCAGCAGATCGTGACCTGCTCGAACTTCGACGATTGGCTCGAGCTGGTCCGAGCCGACCACGGTGTCGGTGCCGTCCCCGCCTCGGTCGCCCGGCCGGGGCTGCACCCCGGTGTCGCCCTGATCCCTCTGGTCGGCGCGCCTTCCGTTCCGGTGCGGCTCCTGTACCGGCCGCATCAGCCGGATCCGCTGCTGCGGTGCTTCCTCGACGCCGCGGTCTCGGCCGCCCACGAGCAGCCGGCCCCGACGGTCATGCCCTCGGGCCGTAGCTACCAGAGGGCATGACGGCAGCCTGCTGGTCCCGGATCACGGCGTGGGGGACTGCTCCGCCGCGATCATCCAGGCGCGCTTCTCGAGGTCGTCGATGATCGCGTGGAGCAGATCCGAGGTGGCGGGATCCGCGGCGTCGACCCTGTCGTGCACACCCCGCATGGTGCCGACGGCAGCGGTGATCCGTGCGGTCACGAGCTCGACCGTCTCCGCCTTCTGCCGTGTTCCGCTGGGGTAGGCGGGCAGGCTCGTCGTCGCCGTGACCGTGTCCGACCGCCCGTCGGGAACGGTCTGCAGGGCGCGCATCCGCTCCGCGATGGTGTCACTCGCCTCCCGGGCGGTGTCGACCAGCTCGTCCAGGCTGAGATGCATGGAGCGGAACCCGGGCCCGATCACGTTCCAGTGCGCCTGCTTGGCCTGCAGATGCAGCTCCACGAGATCGACCAGTACGGCTTGGAGATTGTCGGCCAGCTCCGAGGGAGCAACGAACGGACGAAGATCCTCGCTGCGGCGCCTGCTGGAGTTCTGGGTGGAGGTCATGATGGTGATCGTAGATTCGGAAAGCGATCGCGGAAAATGCTTGTTATCGCGACGGCATGCGCGGCGGGCATCGCGATCAATCGTCGACGCGACGAAATGGACATGCCGCTTATTCGTGAATTCGTTGCTTTTGCAGCCGCAAACGGAGGAGTCGCTCCGCACGTTCGCCCCTGCGTGCCGCGGTCAGGCGCTCCGCCCGGCCTGGCGCCCTCCTCGCAGCGCCGACGCGATGGCGGCCAACACCGCGAGTCCGGTGGATACGGCGAACACCAGCACCAGGCCCTCGTGGAACGGCGCCGAGAGCAGGTGCGGGAAGAACTCGCGACCGGTGAGTGTCTGCTGGTTCGCCGCCGGCAACGACGTGAGCACGCCACTGGGTCCGAGCAGCGTCTGGATGGGGGTCACGCCCAGGATCGTCGCGAACAGCGACGACACCGGCGGCAGATCGCCGATCTGCTGGGCGACGCCGTGCGGCACGCCCTGCTGCTGCAGGCTCGCCGTCAGCGAGTGCGGGAGGCCGGCGGCCAGCCCGGCGATCAGCAGCGTGAAGAACACGCCGATCGACAGCGACGTGCCGGTGTTCTGGAACGTCGAGCGCATTCCGGAGGCCTCGCCGCGAGCCCGGGCGGGCACGCTGCTCATGATCGAGGCGGAGTTGGGGGAGCTGAACATGCCGATGCCGACCCCGTTGGCGGCGATGAGCAGCGCGAAGACCCAGTAGCCGAAGTCGATCGGTAGCAGCATCAGGCCGACGAAGCTGCCGGCGAACAGGACCATTCCGCCGGTCGCGAGACCACCGGCGCCGATCCGGTCGGAGAGGTACCCCGAGATGGGACCCGCGACGAGGAAGGCGGCGGTCAGGGGGAGCAGGAAGATCCCGGCCCACAGAGGCGTGTCGCTGTAGTCGTAGCCGTGCAGGGGTAGCCAGATGCCTTGCAACCAGATGATGAGCATGAACTGCAAGCCGCCCTGCGCGAGCCTCGTGGCGAAGCCCGCCAGGTTGCCTGCGGTGAAGGCCTGGATGCGGAACAGCGCCAACTCGAACATCGGCTCGGCCACCTTGAGCTCGATCACGACGAACGCCGCGAGCGCCACCACCCCGCAGACGAGCGTTCCGAGCACCCAAGGATCGGTCCAGCCCATGGAATGGCCGCCGTACGGACGGATGGCCTCGGTGATCGCGACGAGGAGAGCGCCCAGCCCCACGGCGAACGTGATGTTGCCCCACCAGTCGATGCGGACGGTGCCGGTCGGCCGGGTGCTGGTCTCCCGGAGCTTGCGGTAGGCCCAGATCGTCCCGAAGATCCCGACGGGGACGTTCACCCAGAACACCGCCCGCCAGTCGAAGATCGCCAGCACGCCGCCGGCGATCAGCCCGACGAACTGGCCCGCCAGGCTGGCGACCTGGTTGATGCCCAGCGCGAACCCACGTTGGTCGCTCGGGAAGGCGTCGGTGAGGATCGCGGCCGAGTTGGCGGTGAGCATGGAGCCGCCGATGGCCTGCAGCGTCCGCCAGCCGATCAGCCACATCGCACCGTGGCCGCCGTCGAACGGGTCGAAGGACAGCAGGATGGACGCGAGGGTGAAGACGGCGAAGCCCGCGTTGTAGATCCGTACGCGGCCGTACATGTCGCCGAGGCGGCCGAGGGTGACGACGAATACGGCCTGGACGAGCCGGTAGCCCATGATCATCCACAGCAGGTAGCTGACGTTCTCCGGCGCGAGCGGGTCCAGATGGATGCCGCGGAAGATGGCAGGGAGCGAGATGAGGACGATCGAGCCGTCGAGCAGCGACATGAAGACGGCGGCGGTCGTGTTGGCCAGCGCCACCCACTTGTAGTTGTCGTCCGGGCCGGCGTCCGCCTGGCGGCCCTCCAGTTCCGTCGGCATCAGGATCCCTCGGCCGGCAGCGGACGGTCCGGCAGCGGCGACGCCCGGTCGAACCGCTCCGGCGCACCGATCCCGATCGGGCCGATGCTCGTCAGAGGCGCACGGAGTACATCCGGGATCCGAGCCACTTGCCAATGCTAACTATGCGGTCCGGGTCGGGCGCCCGAGCGCGGCGTGACAAGCGGGACACTTCTCCGCCACCTGGAGACCCACTCCCGTGCACTCGGGGAACCGGAGGGTGTGGGTGGGTGGCCTCAGACGGCCGGTGCGAGCGGGATCGCTTCGGGGGAGCGCCAGGGGCGGACCCAGGCCTCTTCCTCGCGGGTGACGTGGACGCCGCAGCGAGGGCAGTCCCCGCCCGGTTCGACGGGCTCGCCGCACGTACGGTGCACCACCTGCATGGGCGCGGTGGCTTCCGCCGGGCCCGTGTGTGTGGCTCCCCAGTCGTACATTGCATGCAGCACCGGGAGGATCGCTGCTCCGGCCTCGGTCAGCCGGTACTCGTTGCGGGTGCGGCCGCCGCTTTCGTCCCGATACGGCCGCTTCGTGAGCAGGCCGTGCTCCACCAGCTTCCTCAGCCGGTCGGAGAGGATGTTGTCGGCGATGCCGAGGTCGGCCTTGAACTCGTCGAACCGGGACATGCCGACGGTGGCGTTGCGCAGCACGAGCAGCGTCCATCGGTCACCGAGCACGTCGATCGCACGTCCGATCGGGCAGGGACCGCGGGCGTCCCCGCGTCGGGGTCCTGCCATTCGCCCTCCTGTTGCACTCCAGCTGACTTGCTGCTCAATAGCTTACGACGTCGCTGCCGTCAATGGTCCAGCATCCGCTCGCGCACACGCAGGTGCAGGGTGGCCAGGTCGAGCAGCGGGGTCGCGACACCGAGGGCGTGCCCGCGGTCGGCGAGGTCGGCCAGCACGTGCTCCACCTCGGTCCGCCGGCCCGCGACGACGTCGCGGTACATCGACGAGGCCAGGGTCGATCCCGGCTTGGTCACCGCGCCGCAGGTGTTGGCCAACGCCTCGTGCGGGACGGGGTGCCCGGCCGCCGCGGCGACCGTGGCGGTCTCGTCGAGCAGGCCGACAGCGAGGTCGGTGCCGCCCGGTGTGGCGACGATCTCGCCGACCGGGGCGCGCATCAGGCACGTCAGCGCCCCGACGGTCGCGATGAACGACCACTTCGCCCACATCTCTCCGACGATGTCGTCGGAGACCCGCACGTCGATGCCGGCACCGCCCAGGGCGGTCTGCACGGCCTTCGCGCGGTCGGGCGGGGAGTCGGTTCGTTCGCCGACGGTGAGTTGTGCGGTCGGCGCCAGTACGGCGACGTTGCCGTCCTCGTCGAGTGACGTGACGGTCAGCGCCACCCCGCCCAGAACACGCTTGCGGTCGAAGCGGGCGTCGAGGACGTCCAGGTGGGCCATGCCGTTGAGAACGGGCACGATCGCGGTGTCCTCGCCGACCGCCGGCGCAACGTCGTCGAGGGCTGGGGCGAGGGCGGTGGCCCGCAGGCCGAGAAGGATCACGTCCGCCGGGTCCTCGATGGCGTCCGCGGTGGTCACCTGGGGATGCACGACGTGGTGTTCGCCGCCCTCGATGATGTGCAGCCCGTCTCTGCGGACCTGCTCTGCCCGGCGCGGACGCAGCAGGAAGGTGACGTCGCGACCGGCGTCGGTCAGCCGGGCACCGAACAGTCCGCCGACCGCGCCTGCACCGACGACGAGAATTCGGGCCGGACGGCCTGTGTCCGAGATGGCACTCATAGCGAGCCCTCCGTCGAGACTGTGTGAGTCCGACGATGCCACTCTGACTATTGATCTGCAAGTAAGATGGTCAGAAGGTCATCACACCGCGTTCGGCCAGCCGGGCGACGAGGAGGTCGCCCGCGAGCGCCCCCGGGGTCCACATGCCGCCCGCAGCGCCGGATACGTCGTCGAGCAGGCAGCGGGCGACCTCGGTGACCATCGCCGCCGTCGCCTCGTCGCCGGGGTTGCCCTCACCCGCGACCGTGGTCCGCAGACGGCGTCCGTCGGTGTCGGTGCCGACCAGCAGGATCCGGTAGGTGGGCGCGGCCCCGGCGACGAGATCGGCCTGGTTGCCGTGCGCGGCGCCGGCTGCACGGGGTGCCACGATCGCTGCCATCACCGCGGTCATCTCCGCGGCGATCTCCCGGCCGAGATCTCCTGGGCCCGCGAGCATCAGCTCGTCGTAGGTGAAGTCCTCGCTCCAGGCGTGCCCCTGCAGGGCGTTCGAGCGGTGCAGGTTCGCCGCGTTGATCGGGCCCATCACCCACGGAGCCGCCCACATCCCGAGCCGGTCGTCGAACTCGGGCTCGGTGGGCCGGGGCTGTTCCGGGCCGCGGAAGCCCCCGGCCAGCAGGAACGGGTCGTTCGCCAGGGCGCCCAGCGCCGGGTCGGTTCGTGCCGCTTCGGCCGAGGCCACGAGGCTCGCGATGCTCCCGGCGGTGAAGCCGCCGACGTCGGCGAGGGCGATCCGGCTGTTCACCCGCGGCAGCGGGACCCCCCAGCGCGTGACGGCTCTCGACTCGAGGACGTGCACACCGAGCTCGAACGGAACGGACTCGAAACCGCAGGAGAAGACGATCCGGGCGCCCGTGCGCCGGGCGTCGGCCTCGAAGCGATCGATCATGCTCCGCATCCAGAGGGGCTCGCCGTTGATGTCGACGTAGTCCGTGCCGTTCGTCGCGCACAGCTCGACCAGCAAGGCTCCGACGTGCTGGAAGGGACCGACCGTGCTGAGCACCATCCGGGTGCGGGTCACGAGCGCGAGCAGCGACGGTGCGTCGTGTGCGTCGGCGACGATCAACGGCGTGTCCGGCGGGGCGCCGATCTCCTTGCTCAACCGATGTAACGCCATCTCGTCGCGGGCGGCCAATCCCCACCGCAGGCCGTGGCCGTGGCTCGCGAGGCGCTCGGCAACGAGCCTGCCGGTGAATCCGGTGGCTCCCCAGACCACGAGGTCGAGCTCGGCGGGTGCGCGGCCGTCAGCAGAAATCACGCCAGCGGACCCTACAGATGCGCCCGGTGGGCGGACTCACGTCGGACGAGCGAGGCGCCCGGCCATCGGCGCGTCAGTCCGCGAGGAACGTCGCCAGCAGCCCGGCCACTTGCGTGTCGGCTTCGAGGACGAGCATGTGGCTGCCGCCGTCGGCACCGTCCACGACCTCCAGACGCGCGCCCGGCACCTGGTCGGCAACCCACTGTTGCGCAGTCAGCGGCACCAGGCTCGCCCCGCCGGCGATGACGAGGGTGGGTTGCTCGATCTGCAGGACCTGGCGACGCCAGTCCTGGTGCGCGAAGTCGTCGAACAGCGCCGAGGAGAAGGCACCGTCGACGCGCATGGCTCCGGCGATGACCTCGCGCTTGCGCTCCTCGGGGAAATCGGGGAGGAACAGCCCCGACAGAAACCCGGGAAGCATGTACTCGCGCGTCGCCGGGTTGGCGATGCCTTTCACGATCCCCGAGATCTGCTCCTCGGACAGCGCCGAGATCCCGCGAGAAGAGGACTCCTCGTCCGCACCGGCCTCGTGGATCATCAGCGGGGTGTGGTCGGCGAACGCCAGTTTGTGCACCCTGGCGGGGCCGAACAGCTCGAGGTAGGCCCAGATCACCGAGCAGCCCATCGAGTGCCCGATGAGCGTCACGTCGTCGAGAGCCAGGTGGTCGAGAAGTTCGTGCAGGTCGAACGCCAGCCGGTGCAGGTGCCAGCCTGCCTCCGGGTCCCCGGACGCGCCGTGGCCGCGCTGGTCGTAGAGCACCCGCCGGTACCCGGGAAGCTGCTCGGCGACCGGGCTCCACAAATGGGAACTGCCCTGCCAGGCGTGCACGAACACCACGGGCGCACCGGTGCCGTGGTCGGTGTAGCTGAGGCGCACGCCGTCGTTCGTCGTGAAGGTCGCGTTTACGCGATCCTCTCCCGCGAATGTGATTATGGAGCCATAGAACTGTCAGGAGTACCCGTCCGGAAGCATTACGGTTCCATAATGCGAAGGACGCGCCGGCCACGGGGTCCGTTGCGTTACGGTCCGTGGCCGGCGCGTGGGAGCGGACGTTCTTCGTGCGCGCACGTCTTTCTCAGTTCGAGGTCGGGAAGCTGTAGCTGGCACCCCCGCCCGTCTCGGAGTGCGGCCAGCGGGAGGTGACGACCTTGGCCCGGGTGTGGAAGCGGACGCCCTCGGGGCCGTGCACGTGCGTGTCGCCGAACAGTGAGTCCTTCCACCCGCCGAACGAGTAGTACGCCATGGGCACCGGGATCGGAACGTTGATTCCGATCATGCCGACGTGGACCTCGCGCTGGAACCGGCGCGCAGCCTCCCCGCTGCCCGTGAAGACGGACGTGCCGTTGCCGTACGGGTTGGCGTTGATCAGCGCGATCGCCTCGTCGAGCGTCTCGGCGCGCAGGACCACCAGTACGGGGCCGAAGACCTCGTTGCGGTAGACGTCCATCTCGGCCGTCACGTGGTCGATCACGGTCGGCCCGACGAAGTACCCGTCCTGCAGGGCGTCGGACTGGATCGCGCGGCCGTCGGCCACGAGGGTGGCGCCCTGGCCCTCTGCCGAGGTGACGTACCCGATGATCCGGTCCTTGGACTGCTGGGTGATCACCGGACCCATCTCGCTGGTGGAGTCGGTGCCCGGACCGACCTGGACGGCTGCCGCCTTCGCGCGCAGCGTCGCGACGAGCCTGTCGGCGGCGTCGCCCACGGCGACCGCAGCGGAGATCGCCATGCAGCGCTGGCCCGCGGAACCGAAGGCCGCAGCGGTCAGGTGGTCGGCGGCGAAGTCGATGTCGGCGTCCGGGAGCACCACGGCGTGGTTCTTCGCGCCGCCTAGCGCCTGCACGCGCTTGCCTGCCTGCGTCGCGCGTTCGTGCACGTAGCGGGCGATGGGAGTGGAACCGACGAAGGACACCGCGGCAACGTCCGGGTGGTCGAGCAGCGCGTCGACCGCCACCTTGTCGCCGTTCACGACGTTGAAGACGCCGTCGGGCAGCCCCGCCTCCGCCCACAGCTCGGCGAGCAGCACGGACGCCGATGGCACCCGCTCGCTCGGCTTGAGCACGAAGGTGTTGCCGCAGGCGATGGCGATGGGGTTCATCCACATCGGGACCATCACCGGGAAGTTGAACGGCGTGATCCCGGCGACCACCCCGAGCGGCTGGCGGAACGAGAAGCTGTCGATGCCCGTGGAGACCTGGTCGGAGAACTCGCCCTTGAGCAACTGCGGGATCCCGCACGCGAACTCGACGACCTCCAGACCCCGTTGGACCTCGCCCCGGGCGTCGGCGAGCACCTTGCCGTGCTCGGACGTGATCAGCTCGGCGAGCTCGTCGGTGTGGGCCCGCACCAGCTCGCGGAAGGCGAACAGGATGCCCGTCCGTTTGCTCAGCGAGGTCTGCGACCACGAGACGAACGCCTCGGACGCGGCCTGGACGGCGAGGCCGACGTCAGTGGCGTCGGCCAGGGCCACCTCGGCCTGTTGCCGGCCGGTGGCCGGGTCGTACACCAGGCCGACCCGGTGGGTCGTGCCTGCGGTCGGCTTGCCGCCGATCCAGTGGTCAATGGTTCTCATGGTCGTATTCCTTCGCTGACGATGCCCCCGGCGACGAGCCCGTCGACCGAAGTCGCGGGGTTGTCGTCGAAGAGGAACTCCCCGTGGGTTTCCGGGGTGAATGCCAGGCCGATGAACGCGATCACGATCAATGCGGAGACCGCGGTCGTGGCCAGGGCCAAACTGCCGCCGAACCACTGCGTCGCAATTGCGCCGGCGAGAAGTGGGCCTGCGGCGGTGAAGAGCCGGCCGATGCTGTTGGTCACCGCGAGGGCCGATGCCCGCACCGAGGCGCCGAACAGCTCGGGGAAGAACACGGCGCTGCCCGAGAGCACGCCGAACACGCCGAAACCGACGAAGGGCAGCAGCCACATGTAGGCCGTGAAGCTCGTGCCGAACGGGTAGAGCACGCAGACGGCGATGATGCCGATGACCAGGCTCATCACGAAGGTGGGCTTGCGGCCGATCTTGTCGGCGATGAACCCCCAGCTGGCGTACCCGATCAGGCCACCGAGGTTGAGCATGGCCGTGGCCCATGACACGTAGCCGACCACGGCGTTCCCGGTGACGCCGTGCTCCCCGACGATCTCGCGGACGATCTGCGGGGTCCAGGTGGTGACCCCCCAGAACGCGAACAGCGCGCCGATGCAGATGACCGTGCAGGGCAGGGTCCGCCGGAGCATCGGAGGCGTGAACAGCTGCGTGAGGACGAAGCGGTCGGCCGCGATCTTGCGGGCTCCCGCCGCCCGCTCCTGCTTGCGCACCGCACGTGCGGCCTTGACCGTCGCCGTCGACTCGGGCTCGTGCACGTGCTGGCGGATGAACAGCACGAGGAGGGCCGGAATGAGGCCGAAGGCGAGAGTGATCCGCCATCCGAAGCCGCCGACGAAGTTGTAGACGATCGCCGAGAGGAACGAGCCGATCGCCAGGCCGGACATCATGATGCCGCTGGCCTTGGCGCGGTGGCGGTTGTTCCACGCTTCGGCCACCAGCGCCGCGCCGATCGGAAGCTCCACGCCGGAGCCGATCCCGGCGATGAAACGCAGAACCGCGAAATGCCAGAACTCGCCGGACAGCGTGGCCAGCGCGGTGAACACGGAGTAGGTCAGCACTCCGATGATCAGGACCCGGACGCGTCCGACGTAGTCCGCCAGCGCGCCGAACGCGATCGCGCCCACCGCCCAGCCGAACAGGAAGACCGTGACGGCGAGGCCGCTGTAGAACGAGGACGGGTGACCGAGCAGGTCGGTGGTCGCCGGGCCGGCGACCTGCGTGAACAGGCTGGAATCGAAGCCGTCCAGCGCCCACCCCATTGTGGTGGCGACCAGGACGGCCCATTGGTAACGGCTGATCTCATGACGCCAGGAGTGCGCGCCGGGGCGTGCGACTGCCATCGTCGGCTCCTTTGCCAGGCCGTTGCGGGGATCAGGAATTCGTGACGTCGCCGAGCAGGCGCAGGCGGCGCAAGCCCCCGACGACCAGGCGGTCGATGCTCAGTTCGAGGGCCTGGTCCTCGTCGAGGGAGCGGCCGGCCTCCAACATCTCCCGGATCTCGGCGTGGATGCGGGGGTCGTGCTGACGCAACGCGGTGATGCGCTCGTCGCTGTCCTTGGTCAGCTCGTCCGGCCCGGAGACCACGGCGTTGAGCAGGCCGAGCTCCACCGCGCGTGCGGCGGTGATCTTCTCGCCGGTGGCGGTGAGCCAGAACGCCTGCCGCTCACCGACCACCTTGGGCAGCCAGGCCAGCACGAGTGCCGGTGCCAGGCCGATGCCGACCTCGGGGAACCAGAACTTCGCGGTCGAGACAGCGACCGCCACGTCACACGCCGCCAGGACGCCGACGCCGAACCCGGCTGCGTCGCCCTGCACCTGCGCGACGGTCACCAGCTTCGTCCGGCGCAGCGCGCGCTGGAGACCGACCAGCACCTCCGTCTCGGCGTGCAGATCCTCCGGAGTGGTGCCTGCCCGCTCACGGCCGAGGCAGAACGCCGAGCCGTTGGCCCGCAACCGGAGGACGTGTGCGCCGGCCGGCGGGCGCAGCAACAGCTCGGTGAGCTGCTCGACCATCGCGATGCTCAGGAGGTTGTCGGACCCGTTGTCCAACTCGACATCGACGATGCCCTCGGCCGGCGTGGAGACGGTCAGGCCGCCCATCAGTTGAGCCTTTCCGTCGCGACGCCGCCGTACCAGTCGACGTCGTCCGGCGCCGTGCGGACGGTGATCGCGCGGACGTGGGTGAAGTCGTTGAACGACTCCCAGCCGCCTTCCCGGCCGACGCCGCTCTCGCGCAGGCCACCCCACGGCGACGACGGGTCGAGCCGGTGGTGGTCGTTGATCCAGACCATGCCCATCTCGAGCCGCCCGGCCACCCGGTGCGCACGGGCGACGTCCCGCGTCCAGACCGACGAGCCCAGCCCGTACGGCGAGTCGTTGGCCAGGGTGATGGCCTCCTCCTCGTCGTCGAACGGGACGGCGACGACGACCGGCCCGAAGATCTCCTCGCGGGCGATCCGCATGTCGTTGGTGACGTCGGCGAGGACGGTGGGCTCGATGAAGAACCCGCCGGGAAGGCCGGGCACCTCAGCTGCGCGCCCGCCGGTGGCGACCCGTGCGCCTTCACTGCGGCCGAGCTCGACGTACCCGAGGATGCGTTCCTGGGCCCGCTTCGAGATCACCGGGCCGAGCTGGGTGGTCTCCAGTGCGGGGTCGCCGATGCGGATCGACCTGGCGACCTTCGACAGCGCCTCGATGACGTCGTCGTAGATGCCGCGCTGGATCAGCAGCCTGCTTCCGGCGATGCACGTCTGACCGGCCCCGATGAAGCCACCGAAGGCGGCACCTCGAGCGGCGACGTCGATGGGGGTGTCGTCGAAGATCAGGACGGGGGACTTGCCGCCGAGCTCGAGTGTGGCCTTGGCGAACCGCTTGGCCGTCGCGACCGCGATCGCCCGGCCCGGCTCCGTGCCCCCGGTGAAGACGGCCTTCTTGACCAGCGGGTGCTCGGTCAGGGCGGCTCCCGCGGTCGGGCCGAGACCGGGCACGACGTTGAGCACGCCGTCGGGGATGCCGGCCTCCTGCGCGATCTGGCCCAGCAGCAGCGCGGTGAGCGGGGTCTGCTCGGACGGCTTGAGCACCACGGTGTTGCCGGTGGCCAGCGCGGGGGCGAGGCTCTTCGACGCGATCATCATCGGGTGGTTGAACGAGGACAGGATCCCGACCACGCCGAGGGGGAAACGGCTGGTGTAGGCGTGGTAGTCGCCCCGCAGCGGGACGACCGACCCGCGGTCGGCGAGCAGCAGGGCCGCGTTGTAGCGGTACCACTCCGCGAGCCGGGTGATCTGCGCCCTGGTCTCCGTGATCGGCCGGCCGTTGTTCAGGGTCTCGAGCCGGTAGAGGTCGGTCATCCGAGCTTCGATGCCGTCGGCGAACCGGTTGATCACTCGTGCGCGGTCGTGGATCGGCAGGTCGCGCCACACCCCCGAGCGGAACGTCTCGTCGGCGACCCGGACGGCCTCGTCGACGTCCTCCTCGCTCGCTCCCGCCACGTCCGTGAAGACCTCGCCGGTGGCGGGGTTCGTGACGGGGATCCGCGGGGCGCGGCCCTCCACGACATGCCCTCCGATGCGGAGCCCGGTCGGCAGACCCTCGATCGGGTCGGCCCCCTGGGTCGACGGAGCGGTGATGGACATCGTTGGCTCCTTGTTCGGTATACGGCTTGCCATTATCGGTATACAGCCGACGTTAGGCAGCGACACTCGGAGTGGCAAGGGCTACGAGGTTGGGACACCTTGTGAGTTCATGACCGAAGTGCATACTTGCCGTGACGAACGGCAGGAGGTCACATGGCGGCGGCCGAGTCGGCTGCGGGGCGGGTCACGCGCGATCTGCGACGGCGGGTGCTCAGCGGCGATCTCAAGCCCGGCACGGTGCTGTCCCAGGCCCGCATCGCGGCGGAGTACGACGTGAGCCGGATGCCCGCGCGCGATGCGTTGCAGGTGCTGGCCAACGAGGGCCTGGTGGACCTCGGGCCCGCCACCTCCGTCGTGCGCGAGCTGTCGATCGCCGAGCTGCAGGAGCTCTACGAACTGCGCGAGGCCGTCGAGCCGCTGCTCACCCGGCTGGCCGTGCCGAACGTCGGCCGCGCCCAGCTGGCGCAGATGGCTGCGCTGGTCGACGTGATGGAGGCGGAGGTCTCACCGGCCGAGTGGCTGGAGGCCAACGCGCGGTTCCACGCGCGCATCTTCACCTGCGCCGACCGCCCGCGGATGATCGAACTGACCCAGCACCTCCGGCGCCTGACCGACCGGTACCTGTACCTGCACATCGGGGTGATCGAGAACCTCGAGCACCTGCATGCCGAGCACCGGGAGATTCTCGACGCGGTTCGGGCAGGCGACGCGGCTGCGGCCGCGGAGTCCACGCGCCTGCACCTCGTCACGTCACACGAGCTCATCCTGCGTCACCTGCTGGAGAACGAGCTGCTCGCACCGCTCTCCCAGGGCAGCTGAGCCGACGCGGGGCTCGGGCGTTCCTACGCCACGGTCCGTATGGGCTGGTCCGCGACCGCTGCCAGCAGCTGGGCACGGGTCGGGCCGCCCGCGGGGTACGGGGGCGCCTCGTCGTCGACGGCCTCGATCTTGGCGCGCAGTGTGGCGGGGAAGACCGCCGGGTCGAGAGGTTCGATATGCAGCGCGCTGCGCATGTAGATGCGCAGCGCGTCGGCGTCCATCCGCACCAACCGCTGCAGCGCCCGTTGCAGTTGCCAGGTCGCGCCGGTGGGCCGGTGGGGCGTGCCGGCGATGTCGGCCTGGATCTCGGCCATCCGGTTCCGGTCCTGGGCGAGCGTCCTCCTGTAGAGGGGGCCGACCACCGCCTCGATGGCCTCGGCGAAGCGGGTTGCGAACTCGTCGGACCGGTCCGGCCCGACGTCGCGGAGCACGTCCCGCAGTGTGCACGCCTGGACGAGGCCGGTGGCCGAGCCGCGGCCGAGCGAGGGGTTGGTCCGCACGACGGCGTCGCCCACTGCAACCAGGCCGGTGACCACCGGCGCCCCGTCGACGACGAACGACCGGCGCCGATCGGGGGAGCCCGCCATCACCTGGATCCCGGTGATCGGCGTGGACACCGACCGCAGCCGGCCGAGGTTGGGGAACAGGGCCAATGCACGTTCCCAGGCGTCGACGTCCCGCAGCCCGCGCAGCTCACGATCGTTGGACGCCACGTAGAAGCACAGGCTGTAGGTGTCGGCGTCCCCGTAGATGGTGAGCAGGGACATCCCTTCGTACGGGATGAGGCCGCTCGTGAGCGGCACCGAGCCGGGTTCGTTGTTGCGGAACTGCCGGCAGTAGTAGACGAACCCGAGCTCCTCCGCCTGCTCGTCGGGCCGGCGGGCGCCGATCGCGCCGAGCATCCGGTCGACGGACGTGTTGCGGCCCATCGCGTCGACCACGAGGTCGGCGCTCAGCTTCTCGCCGGCGTCGATCACGACTCCGCCGACGTGCGGAACCCCGTGGACGCCCGGCGGGGCCGGCACCAGCGCGGCCACCCTCGCTCCTCGCCGTACCGTGACGCCCTGGGCGCGCGCCGCGACCGCTGACAGCGCCCCTTCCAGGACCGGCCGGCGTGCCGACATCCCCCGCAGATCCTCGTCACCGGCGCGGATGCCACCGGTCAGGGCGACCGGCATCGTGTCGATCGGATTGATGCGCCTGCCGCCCAGCCGTTCGACCTCGTCGATCACCTCGGGCAATTCCCGTTCCATCAGCCGTCGCCAGTAGGCGAGCATCTGATGGGGCAGCCGGAACTGGCTGACGCCCGGTCGTTCCCAGTTGCGCCACAACGACTCCGCGTCACCGTCCGGTTCGGCCGGGTCACGCTCGAGCACCGTGACGTCGTGACCGTCCCGGGCGAGCAGCAATGCCGTGGCGAGGCCGGTCAGACCGGCGCCGATGACGACGATGCGCGCCATTTCCGTTCTCCCTACATCCCCCCACGGGTCGCAGCCGTCACGGACCCGGCCCCCGTACCCACCATCTGCTTCCGGGCCAGGTGGCGGTAGGTGGGGCCCGTCACGCTGCGCGACCCCGGGTTCCGACGGAACCGGTTACTCGGCCGGTCGGACGTTCTGGTTGACGTGGAACAGGTTGTCCGGGTCGTAGCGCTTCTTGACCTGGGCCAGCCGCTCGTAGTTGCCGCGGTAGGACGCCTTCACCCGGTCCTGTCCCTCGTCCATGAGGAAGTTGACGTAGGCGCCACCGGCCGAGGTCGGGTGCAGCTCCTCCCAGTAGTCGCGGGCCCAGCGCGAGATCGCGTCCGCGTTCGCCGGGTCCGGGTCGACGCCCACGATGACCCCCGCCCAGCCCCCGTCGCGGTAGGGGAAGGCCGTGGCACCCTCCGGCACCCGGGAGGCGGCGCCGTCGATGGGATACAGGTGCATGGTGGAGTGGCCCGACGGCAGTTGCGCGCCGTACTTGCGGTGCACGTCAATGGCGGCGTCGGAGATCGTGGTGAAGACGTCCGCACGCCAGTACCACTGCAGGCCGGCCGGGTACAGGGCGTCGAATGCGCTCTGCAGCACGGGGAACGGCATGTCGTGCAGGCCGACCACCAGCGGCGAGCCGAACGTGGTGATCGGTTCGAGCACCTCGTCCGCCCGGTCGTGCGGGCCGGTGTAGCACCAGACGATCGCGCAGGCCTTGCGGCCCCAGAGCTCTTCGGGGAACGGTGGTGCAGGCGGGATGGTGATCAGCCCGATCCAGCCGTTGAGCTCCTCGGGCAGTGACGGGATCAGCTCCCGGTACCAGCGCATCACGGCGTCGGTGTCGGCGAAGTCGTAGAGCACCGGACCGCCGATGATCGTGCCGTTCTCCCCGATGTCGTGGCAGCGGAACGTGAAGGACGTGACCACACCGAAGTTCCCGCCGCCACCACGCAGGGCCCAGTACAGGTCGCTGTGGGAGCTCTCGTTCGCCGTCACGAACGTGCCGTCGGCGAGTACGACATCGGCGGAGACGAGGTTGTCGGACGTGAGCCCGAAGCGCCGGGTGAGGTAGCCGATCCCGCCGCCGAGCGTCAGGCCCGCCACGCCCGTGGACGCGATGAAGCCAGACGGGGTGGCCATGCCGAAGGCGGCGGTGGCGTGGTCGACGTCGCCCCACGTGCATCCGGCATCGGCGCGCACGGTGCGGTTCACGGGGTCGACAGTGGTGCTGCGGAGCAGTGACAGGTCGATGACCAGCGCGTCGTCCCACACACCGAGCCCTGCGGCGTTGTGGCCGCCACCCCGGACGGCGATCTCGAGGCCGTGGTCACGACCGAAGCGGACACAGGCGATGACGTCGGCGACGTCCCGGCAACGGGCGATGGCCGCGGGCCGTTTGTCGATCATGGCGTTGTAGACGGAGCGGGCGTCGTCGTAGCTCGGGTCTTGCGGCGTGATCAGGTCGCCGCGAAGGGCGGCGGCCAACTCGTCGTACGGAGCCACGGTGGTGGTGGTCATGACGTCTCCTCGGCTGCGGCGCTCGACGTCCGAGCGACCCGGTTGCCGACGCTAGGAATCCGGCGTTCGCGCAGCGTTCGTGGTGGCGTTCGCGGGAGGACGAACACCGCGCTCGGCGAGGTCGAGACCACAACGCCGCAACAGCGCAACGCTGCCGTGGGCACGCGCCATCTCCGCCGCCGACAGCAACCGGGCGACGGCGGCGTCAGGGTCGTCGTAGGCCGCCCGCATCCGCATCACCTGCGGCATCCACCACAGGTCGTCCCGGGCCTGTCCCGCGACGAGAGCCGCGTCGAGGGTCGCCCGGACCGCACCGGCCCGGTCGTCACGGGCCGAGGACTCGGCGAGCAGCGAGAGCCAGTACGGCATGCGGGCGAATGCGCCCTCCGACCTGAGGTTCTCGATCCCGCGCCGGGCGAGGTCAGCGCCCGACCCGTCCGTGCGGGCCCAGCCGTCGAGGATCAACCCCCACTCGCGGTAGTACGCGAAGTCGTAGCGGTCACAGAGCTCGCGCAGCTCGGCGACGGTGTCGTTCAGTTCGGGCAGGTCGTGCCGCATCTGGTGAGTGATGGAGCCGTAGGCCAGCGCTACGGCCAGGTTGTACGGGTGCCCGATCGACCGGGCCAGCGCGATCGCTTCCCGGCAGCTCGCGACGGCCTCGGCGTCGTGGTCGAGAAGCCAGTGGGCGTGCGCCGACCAGGCCTTGCCGTGCACGACGGGACGCGTCCCGACACTGAGCGCGGCGGCCGCGTCCAGTTCGGCGGCGACCTCGAAATGGCGCAGCGCCTCCTCCGGCATGCCGAGGCTGACGGCGGAGCCCCCGAAGGCGAAGTGGGCCGCGCCGTTGAGCGCGGAGTCGGGTTCGACCACGGTGAGCAGGCGCTCCGCCGTGCGGTGAGCGTCGGCGATCCGGCCCTGGACGAACCGGGACGCCCAGAGCCCGATGAGGCCGTCCAGAACGGAGTTCTTGCGACCGAGCCTCTCGGCGAGGGCGACGGTGCGTTCGAGCGTGTTCTGCAGCCTGGGGGAGGAGTAGCCGTACCGGGCGTTGACCGGCGCCGCAAGGGCTTCGAGGACGCCCAGCTCCTGTGTGTCCCTGTCCCGGCCCGCGGGGAGGGTGCGCAGGATCGTCAGCGCCTCCTGATGCAGGCGGATCGCTTCGTCGTGGGCGAACCTGCCTGCTGCGACGTCGGCCGCACGCCGGTAGTAGGTCACGGCCCGCTCCGCGCGTCCCCCGCGGGCGTACTGCTCAGCGAGCTGCGCCGAGACGCCGTCCGTGTCGTCGGGGTGCAGCAGTTCGAGTCCCTGCGCGATGCGCCGGTGCAGCAACCACCGCTTCGGCGGGCTGATCTGCGCGTAGGCGGTGTCGCGCAGCAGGTCGTGGGAGAAGTCGTAGCCGTCGCGGAACTCGCGGATGATCCTGCGCCGCCACAGTTCGTCGACGGCGTGGACCACGTCGCCCGCGTCGAGGTCGCTCGCCTCGCTGAGCAGGTCGAGGGTGAAGTTCCGGCCCACCGCGGCCGCCAGCCCCGCAACCTCACGGGCCGTGGGCGTCACCTGGTCGAGGCGGTTGCGCAGCACCGCGGTGAGGTCAGTGACCGGGAGCGGTGCCCCCGCCGGATCCGCGCTGCCCAGATCGACCGTCGCCCGTGCCGCCTCGACGACGTACAACGGGAAGCCGCCGGTGGCCGCCTGAAGGAGGCTCGCGTCCTCGTCCGGGAGGGGCTGCCCTGAGATCTCCTCGGCGAGACGGGTGGTGTCGGCGACCTCCAGCGGGCTGACCGGAAGCTCGGTCAGCATCCCGGTGGCCCGCATCCGGACGGCCCAGTCGGCAGCTCCGGCTTCGTCGTCGAGGGTCTCGTCCCGCCGGGTGGCCGCCACCATGACCGGCCGGTCGGAGGCACGCCCGAGGGCGAACGTGAGGAACTCGAGGGTCTCCTTGTCGCACCACTGCACGTTGTCGAGCACCAGCAGCATCGGGCGGCCGACGCCGAGCAGAGCCCGTGCCAGGCCCTCGTAGAAGCGGTGGCGCTGCCAGGCGTCCACCATGGCCCGGAGGCTGGCCCCCGGCTCCCCGCGACCCTCGGCCGAGGGCACCAGCCTGTCGACCTCGACGCGCCACACCGGTTCGAGCGCCGTCATCGACGACCGGATCGCCGGGTTGCGCAGCCAGTCGGCCACCGGCGCCAGCGCCAGGCGCCCCGAGGCCCCGAAGCACTGGGTGCTCGCCACCACCGCACCCTGGCGCCGGGCCAGCTCGGCGAGCTCGGCGACGAGGCGGGTCTTCCCGACGCCGGGATCGCCGCGGACGAGCGCGATGACCGGGCGCCCCGCGGCTGCGCCGGCCCACAGCGTCCGGAGGACCTGCATCTCCCGGGTCCGTCCGACGAGCTTCGCTGCGGCCGGTCCCGTACGGGCCGGCGGGACGTCGATCGTCGACGGCGGTGGCGTCGCAGGGTCGGCGCGGGCCATCACGCGCTGGAGTGCCGCGAGCGTCGTGCGGTCGGGGGCGAGGCCGAGTTCGCGCTCCAGGACCGAAGCGCAGTGGTGGTAGGTGCTCACGGCCCCGGCCCGGTCACCCAGGTCGGCCTGCAGCGTCATCAGGGACCGGTATCCGGCCTCCTCCAACGGACGGAGCTGGATACGCCGCCGAGCTGCCTCGACCGCGCCTGCGAGGTCGCCGGTGCGGGTCCGCGCATCGCGGCTCAGGTCGCACAGCTCCACGCACTGGCCCTCGAGCTCGGATCGGGCGTCGAACAGCCAGTCGTCGTATACGCCAGGTAGCAGCTCGCCCCGGTAGCAGGTGATGGCCGCGCCCGCGTGCCTGATCACCGCCTCGGTGTCGTCGGCGGCCAGCGCGGCCAGCGCGGCGCGGCGTTCGATGTCGAAGGTGCGCACGTCGACGCGACAGGTGGGGCTGTCCTCCCAGCACAGGTCCCTCGACGTGACGACGAGCGGCGGGTCGCCGAGGAGCTGTCTCAGGTGGTGGAGCTCGCGGCGCAGGTTCGTGAGTGCCTGCGCGTCGGTGGACTCGGGCCAGAAGAGCCCGGCGATGCGCTGCCGGGACTGGGGAGACCCGGCGTGGACGACCAGGAAGGCCACCAGCGCGAGGGAGCGCGACGACCGCGTCCGGACGGTGCCGGTGGCGTCGTCGGAGATCGACTGCTCGCCGAGGAGAGAGATGTGCAGCATCTCGTGCGCCTCCCGAACCGCGCTCATCCGTGCCGGGACTCCTCCGGGGTCCTCATGTCCGCTTGTGCGGCACCCCCGCGTTCGGGACCAGGTTCCGTTCCACGAACGCGTACGCCTCAGCGAGGTCGCGGACCCCGGCCGGGCTGTTACCCACGGACGGAGCGGCCTTGATGATCGCCTTGAGCACCGCCTCACGGGCCTGCTCACTCAGGCTCTGATCAGCCATGCCGACTGACGCTACTCGGGCGAGCACAGAAAACCGCCACCGAACACGAGGCCGGACGTGCACGGTGGCGGAGTTTCTGTTTTCAGTCGTTCGTGATCAATGATTCTTTCGTGGTTACTGCCCGGCCTTGACGCCCGGCTCGTACTGGATCAGGTTGCGCGGGACCGCGCCGGGAAGGTGCGCCGAACGGCGCTTTCCGACCGGCAGGACGGCCCGCTTGAAGGTGGACTCGAGCATCATCGCGCTGCCGAGGTACCAGGCGAGAAGGGCGGAGACGAGCAGTACGTAGGCGGCCACGGTCTGGACCACCGGCACGCCGCCCATCAGGGCGATGGCGAGGAGGGTGGATCCGGCGGCCAGGGTGCCCAGCACTGCGGTCAGCGCGTTGTTCTCGCGGGTGGCGGCGATTGCTCCCACCCACGTGATCGCGGCCAGTACCACGAACCAGAAGCCGAAGGCGACGGACGCCGTACCGCTGGCGGCGGCGGCGGGCAGCACGCCCAGTGCGATCAGCAGGTTGTACAGGCCGTAGCCGATCCAGAACGAGCCCCAGATGCCGTGCATCGCTGTGGCCACCGCGTCGCGGGCCCGGTAGGCCCACATGCCGGCGAGCAGTTGCGCGATGCCGCCTGCCGCCAGTGCGAAGGGGAACAGGATCAGTGGTGTCTGCGAATCTCCGTACCAGCCGGCCAGGTTGGCGGCGACCATGAACGTGGCCGCGGCGAAGCCGAACAGTCCGAGGACGGACGGCGCGGCAACCGGTGACAGCGCGATCGTGGTGTGCTCGCGCCAGAAGTTGTGGTCGGGCGCATCGGCGAGTGCCGAACGCCCATTCGTACCGGTGATCATTTCTTGCCTCCCAGGTTTCACGCCGGGCTCCGGCCCACCCGGCGGCCGTCCGGGATGCGATTCCCGAGGCGACTCGGCGGGCTTCTCCTTCTGCTCGGAGAAACCCACACCTGGATCAACGCCGGAACTGCTGGTGAAAAGCCCGTTCCGGCTGTCTACAACCTCACACGGCCGTCGTCAGTGATGAAGCCCGTCAGGAGGCGCGTTGTCCGGACAGCGAAGGGGGCCGGGGTTTCCGGCTCCTTTTGTCGCCGAGCCGCCGGACGAGCTTGCGCAGTCTCTTGGTCTTGAGATCGCGCATCGAGCGTTCGAGCGCGTCCTGGCGCTTCGTGAGCTTCTTCAGCTGCTTCTTCAGCGACGCCATTCGACGCCTCCCCTCATCGGTTCCGGATCCACGCTCCCGCTTGTGTGCCCGTCCAGCCCCGGTCGAAACGGCCTTACGCGACGGATTCCGCGGGCTGGTCGGCGCCGGCGACGGCCGCGAGCAGCTGGGCCCGGGTGGGGCCCGTGGGCGGGTAGCTGGGACCGTCGGCCTTCTCCGCCTCGATCCGGGCGCGCAGCGCGGGCGGGATCGCCGTCACGTCGAGGGTCTCGATCTGCAGCGCGGACCGCATGAAGAAGCGCAGCACGTCGGGCTCTTGCATCATGATCTGCCGGACCCTCCGCTGCAGCGCCCAGGCCTCGCTCGCCGGCGGGTAGGGCGTGCCTGCGATGTCCGCCTGGATCTCGGCCATCCGGTTCTGGTCCTGATCGAGCGTCAACCGGTACATCTTCCCGACGACGGCGTCGATCACCTCGGCGAAGCGGCGTGCCAGCTCGGCCGGCCGGTCCGGTCCGACCTCACGGAGCACGTCGCGCAGCACGCACGCCTGCGCCATGCCGATCGACGAGCCCCGACCGAGCGAGGGGTTGGTGCGCACGAAGGAGTCACCGACCGCGACCACACCGGTGGCCACCGGCTCGCCGTCGACGACGAAGGACCGGTGCCGGTCCGGACCACCGGACATCACCTGGACGTCGGTGATCGGTGTGGACATCGCCAGCAGCGGCACGAGGTCGGGGATCAGGGCGGCGGCGCGGTCCCAGGCCTGCGCGTCCCGCAGCGCGCGCAGCTCGCGGTCGTTGGACGCCGCGACGAACGCCACGCCGAACGTGTTCTCATCGGCGGGCACCCAGAGCAGCGACATTCCCTCGTAGAAGAGGATCGCGCTCGGCGCCGGCCGCGGGGACTCGTTGCGGAAGTGCCTGCAGTAGTAGACGAACCCGAGGTCCTCGCTCTGCTCCTCGGGACGCTGGGCGCCGATCCCGGCGAGCATCCGGTCGATCGTGGTGTTGCGCCCCATAGCGTCGACCACCAGGTCGGCGGGCACCGTCTCACCGCCCTCGATGACGACGCCGTTGACGTGCGGGACGCCGCTCGCGTCCGCGGTGGCCACCAGCGCCTCGGCCTTTGCTCCACGCCGGATCGTGACGCCGGGGGTGCGCGCCGCCACGGTCGCCAACGCTCCTTCCACGACCGGCCTGCGGGCCAGCATCATCCGCAGGTCCTCGTCGCCGGGGCGGGACCCGCCGGTCACCGCGGGCGGCATCATGTCGAGAGGGCCCATGCGGACGCCGCCCAGCCGCACCAGCTCGTCGATGACCTCGGGCAGCTCCCGTTCCATCAGCTGGCGCCACAGCGCCTGCATGATGTGGGGCAGCCGGAACTGGCTGACGCCGGGCCGCTCCCAGTTCTCCCACTGCCCGTCCGCCTCGCCTTCCGGCTGCCCGGCGTCACGCTCCAGCACCGTGACGCTGTGGCCGTCGCGTGCGAGCAGCAATGCCGTGGCGAGGCCGTTCAGGCCTGCGCCGATGACGGTGATTCGTGCCATCTCGTTCCCCCCACATTCGTTCCCGACTTCCACCGTGTCCCGACTAGGACGTCTGGCGGTACGTGAGTCGTGACACGCGAACGGATGGTTCCAGCGCTTTTGTGCGGTCCGCCCAAGATGTGGGGGCTTGCGGCACCAGGATTTGTGCTCTCAGCTCAGGATGCGCGGGGTTGGAGCACCAGGGCGCCGTCGACCACGTCCACCACGACCCGCTGCCCCGAGCCGAGGTCGCCGGCGATGATCATCCGGGAGAGCTTGCGGTCGAGCTCGCGGGCGATCGTGCGGCGCAGCGGGCGGGCCCCGAGCTCCGGCTGGTGACCGCGCTCGGCAAGCCAGTCGACCGCGCTCTCGGTGACGTCCAGCGTGATGCCCTGGGCGCTCAGGCGCTCTCCGGTCTCGGAGAGCATGAGGTGGGTGATTCGCCGCAGCTCGGCGCGGTCGAGGGCGTGGAACAGCACGATGTCGTCGATCCGGTTGAGGAACTCCGGACGGAAATGGGCCCGCATGGCAGCGAGCACGGAGTCGCGGACCTCCTCGGCGGGCCGCCCGGCCTGCCCCGCGGCGAGGAGCTGGTGCGCCCCGAGGTTGCTGGTCATGATCACGACCGTGCTCGTGAAGTCGACGGTGCGCCCGTGGGCGTCGGTGAGACGCCCCGCGTCGAGCACCTGCAGCAGCGTGGAGGTGACGTCGGCGTGGGCCTTCTCGATCTCGTCGAGCAGCAGCACCGCGTACCGGGTACGTCGCACAGCTTCGGTGAGCTGACCGGCGTCGTCGTAACCGATGTGGCCAGGGGGCGCCCCGACCAGCCGCATCGCGCTGCTGCGGTCGGCGTACTCGCTCATGTCGAAGCGCAGCAGCGCGTCGGCCGAGCCGAACAGGGCCTCGGCCAGCGCTCTGGCCAGCTCGGTCTTGCCGACGCCGGTGGGGCCGAGGAACAGGAACGACCCGATCGGACGGTCGGGGTGCGCCAGCCCGGCCCGGCCGGCGCGCACCGCGTCGGCCACGGCCTCGACGGCGTCGTCCTGCCCGACGACACGGCGGTGCAGCAGCGCCTCCAGGTCGAGCAGCCGGGTGCGTTCGGTGGCGGTGATGCGGGCGACCGGGATACCGGTGATCTGTGCGAGCACCGCGGCCACGTCATCGGCGGTGATGTCGACGGTCCCGGCAGGGGCGGCTGCCGCGGCCGCCTCCGCGATGTCGATCTCGCGGGTGAGCATGTGTGCGCGCTCGAAGTCCTCGGCGTCGACGGCGACGTCACGGGCCCGGCGCAGCTGCTCCACGCGCTCGTCGGCCGCAGGGTCGGTGTGGTCGCGACCGGCGTGGATCCGGGCCCGTGCGCTCGCGCGGTCCACGAGGTCGATCGCCTTGTCCGGCAGGAACCGGTCGGTGAGGTAGCGGTCCGACAGCTCCGCGGCTGCGACCAGCGCCGCGTCGCCGATGCGGACGTCGTGGTGCTCCTCGTAGCGCCTGCGCAGCCCACGCAGGATCGTGACCGTCGCCGCGACCGTGGGCTCGCTGATGCGGACCGGTTCGAAGCGTCGCTCCAGGGCGGCGTCCTTCTCGATGTGCTTGCGGTAGTCGTGCAGCGTCGTCGCGCCGATGAGCTGCAACTCGCCGCGCGCGAGAGCCGGCTTGAGCAGGGTGGCGGCGTCCATCGCTCCGCCCTCGGCCGAACCGGCGCCCACCACGGCGTGCAGCTCGTCGACGAACAGCACGATCGACCGTTCCGCGCCCACGACCTCGTCGATGACGCCGGTGAGCCGTTGCTCGAAGTCGCCGCGATACCGGGTGCCCGCGACCATGCCCGCGAGGTCGAGCGAGACCACGCGCACGTCCCTGAGCTGGTCCGGCACCTCGCCGTCGGCCACGCGCTGGGCGATGCCCTCGACGATCGCGGTCTTGCCGACGCCGGGGTCACCGACCAGCACCGGGTTGTTCTTGGTGCGGCGGGCGAGCACCTCGAGGACCTGCTCGATCTCCGCGTCCCGGCCGATGACGGGGTCGAGCCTGCCCTGCTGCGCCGCCGCCGTCAGGTCGCGCCCGAACCGGTCCAGCCGCGGGGTGCGCGCGTGGGTTCCCGGCGTCCTCGGTGTGGTGTCCGGACGGGGCATGGCGCCGCCCAGCGTGGTCTCCAGGTTCCCGATCAGACGCTCGAACAGCTCGTCGAAGGGTCCGGATCCGGGGCGGTCCTGCGGCACGTCCACCTCCACGAGGGTGTATCCGACCTCGATGGTCCTCCCTCGGCGGCCGGTCCGCCCAGGTTGGAGGCCGCGAGCGGGCGCTTTTACGCGATGCGCATCAGAAGCTGCAGCGACCGCCCCACCACTCCGAGCGTGGTGCGGGCACGCGCGGCCGGCGGCAGAAGCGGGCCGGGGGCGCCGCGCTGCGGGTCGGCGGTGTCGAGGACGATCTCCCACGCGGCGCCGTAGGCCGGGCCGGGCAGCGTGAACGCCACGACGTCCGGGCTCGGGTTGACCAGCAGCAGGAACGAGTCGTCGCGCAGCTTGCGGCCCCGGCGGTCCGGCTCGGGGATCCCGTCGCCGTTGTAGAAGATGGCCAGGGCGCGGGTGCCGCCGTCGGTCCAGTGCGCGTCGCTCATCGGCACGCCTGCCGGGGTGAGCCAGGCGAGGTCCTCGAGGCTGGTGCCCCGGACGGGGCGGCCCTGGAAGAACCGGCGGCGCCGGAAGACCGGGTGGTCGCGGCGGAGCCGGACGAGCCGTGCGGTGAAGTCGGTGAGCGAGTGGAACCCGTCGGCCCGCTTCCAGTCCACCCAGGAGATCGCGTTGTCCTGGCAGTAGGCGTTGTTGTTGCCGCCCTGGGTGCGGCCCAGCTCGTCGCCGTGCAGGAGCATCGGGACGCCCTGCGACAGGAACAGCGTGGTCAGCATGTTGCGCTTCTGCCGTTCGCGCAGCTCCTCGATCGTCGGGTCGTCCGTGGGGCCCTCGGCGCCGCAGTTCCACGAGCGGTTGTCGTCGGAGCCGTCGCGGTTGTCCTCGCCGTTGGCCTCGTTGTGCTTGTGGTCGTACGAGACGAGGTCGTGCAGCGTGAACCCGTCGTGGGCCGTGACGAAGTTGATCGAGGAGTACGGACGGCGCCCGCTCGACTCGTACAGGTCCGACGATCCCGTGAGCCGGGAGGCGAAGTCGCCGACCGTGCCCGGCACGCCCCGCCAGAAGTCGCGCACCGCGTCGCGGTAGCGGCCGTTCCACTCCGTCCACAGCGGAGGGAAGTTGCCCACCTGGTAGCCGCCGGGGCCGACGTCCCACGGCTCGGCGATGAGCTTGACCTGGGACACCACCGGGTCCTGCTGCACCAGCTCGAAGAAGGTGGCGAGCCGGTCGACCTCGTAGAGCCCGCGGGCCAGCGCGGAGGCCAGGTCGAACCGGAACCCGTCGACGTGCATCTCCAGCACCCAGTACCGGAGCGAGTCCATGATCAGCTGCAGGGTGTGCGGATGGCGCACGTTGAGCGTGTTTCCGGTGCCGGTGTAGTCGGTGTAGTAGCGAGGGTCGTCGGCCAGCCGGTAGTAGGCGGGGTTGTCGATGCCGCGGAACGACAGCGTGGGGCCGAGGTGGTTGCCCTCCGCCGTGTGGTTGTAGACGACGTCGAGGATCACCTCGATGCCCGCATCGTGCAGCGTGCGCACCATCGCCTTGAACTCGGTGACCTGCTGCCCGCGCCCGCCCCGCGCGGCGTAGCGGTGGTGCGGGGCGAAATAGCCCACGGTGTTGTAGCCCCAGTAGTTCGCCAGTCCGCGCTCCACGAGGACGTGGTCGTCGAGGAACTGGTGCACGGGCATCAGCTCCACCGCGGTGACGCCGAGCTTCTTGAGGTGCTCGACGACGGCGGGGTGGGCCAGCCCGGCATAGGTGCCACGCAGGGAGGGCGGTACCTCGGGGTGGAGCACCGTGAGGCCACGCACGTGGGCCTCGTAGATCACCGACTCGCTGTAGCGGGTGCGCGGCGGCCGGTCGTTGCCCCAGTCGAAGAACGGGCTGATGACCACGCCCCTGGTCTGGTGGGGCGCGGAGTCGTCGTCGTTGCGGTGCCCGGATTGGCCCCAGCGGTAGTCGAAGAGCGACTCGTCCCAGTCCACGGGCCCGTCGAACGACTTGCCGTAGGGATCCAGCAGGAGCTTCGCCGGGTTGCAGCGCAGCCCTTGGGCCGGGTCGTGGGGGCCGTGCACGCGGAAGCCGTACCGCTGCCCGGGCCCCACGCCCGGCAGGTAGCAGTGCCAGATGAAGCCGTCGACCTCCGAGAGCTCGACCCGCTGCTCGATGTCCTCGTCGTCGAAGAGGCACAGCTCGACGCGGGTGGCGAGTTCTGAGAAGAAGCCGAAGTTGGTGCCCAGACCGTCGTAGGTGGCACCCAGGGGATACGCGTCCCCTGGCCAGACTTCCACCCGATCATCCTGCCCCGGGAGATGCCTGCCACGCTGCCGTCAATCCGGTGATCGTCGGCTCTCGATCAGCGCAAGGTGGCTTGTGCCTGTTGTGCGCGGACGGCGATGGGGGCGCCTGCCAGGTCCTCCTCGTTGCACAGCAGCTTGACGTCGTAGTAGGGCCCGGTGTCGCTGTCGTCGTAGTCCAGGTGAACGGCGATGACGTCGAGCGGCTCGCCCAGCCACTCCTGTGCCTGGCGCAGCCAGGCCGCCGACCGTTCCAGCGCGGTCGGGAGGTCGTCGTCGCGGAACTGCACGGGCCGGTAAGGCACTTGCTGGACCTCATCGCGTACGTGTGAGGGTCGCGGAAGGTCGGTTGCCACGCCGGTCTCGTCGAGATCGAGTTCGATCGCCTGCTCGGTCACGCTGACCAGGGTGGCCCGGTGAGTCCGCACGGGCAAGCGGACGCCCGCGACACGCCCATCACGACCGGACGAAACGCAGACGGAGACGCCGCCTGGCGATCCGCGGTGCGTGCAGGCCGTGTCCAGTGGTGTCACCGGTTGGTGCGGTCCCGCGATCACCTCCGGGTGAAGCCTGCCGCCGTGTGGTGTCTGCGGTGCACAGGGCGTGATCCGATCCACTCCGCGATCGCCGATCACGCCACGGGAGGTCCGGATGCGGGCACGGGGAGCCGGTCGCGGACATGCCCTGGTCGCGTTGCTCGCAACGGCACTGCTGGCGTTCGCTCCGTCTGCTGCGGCAGAGCCGGCACCCCCCACACCGACACCCGAAGGTTCGCCCGATCGTGTCGTCGGCGAGGTCGGGCCCGAACAGCCGGTCGCGGTCGGCGTCGTCCACCAGGGGTTCACCACGACCGCCGCGGCCGGCCAGGTGATGGGTGACGTCGTGGTGGTCGATCTGACCTCGCCCGGGATCCGCGCGGACCTGCTCACCCCCGGCACGATCGCCGCACGCGCGCCGGTCGCCGCGATGGCCGACCACACCGGCGCGGTCGCAGGCATCAACGGTGACTTCTTCGACATCGGTCGCACGAACGCCCCCGCCGGACCGGCCGTCGCCGGTGGCCGCCCGCTGAAGGCCGCGGTGCCCCACGGCAGGCGAATGGGGCCGGCCGTGCCCGGAGCCGAGATCGAGCACGTGTTCGCGGTGGGGGTCGACAGCGTGGGCCGGATCGACCGCCTACGGCTGGCGGGCACGGCGACCAGCCCGCGAGGGGCGTTCCCGATCACGGCGCTCAACCAGTACGCCGTGTCGGTCGACGGGATCGGCGTGTTCACCCCGGACTGGGGCGTGGCCGACCGCGCCACGACGCTGTGCGGCACCGACGTCGACCGTGACGCGCCCTGTGCGGCCGACCAGGCCGAGGTGCTGATCCACGAGGGGGTCGTGGTGCTCGCCGGCCCGCCGGTCGGTGGACAGATTCCGCAAGGCGACGTCGTGCTCACCGGTCGGGACAAGGGCGCAGCCATGGTGCGCTCGTTGGAGATCGGCGACCGCGTGCAGATCGACTACTCGCTGGTGCCGGCCAGCGGTGTGCAGCCGCAGTTCGCGATCGGGGGCAGCCCGATCCTGATCGACAGGGTTCCCGTCGCCGGGCTCGACGACCGCGAGCGGGCGCCCCGCAGCGCCGTGGGCATAGGCCCGGACGGGCACTTCATGTTCCTCCTCACGCTCGACGGCCGGCAGACCGACAGCGTGGGTGCGACGCTCGCGGAGCTGGCCACGGTTCTGCGGGCGATGGGCGTCGACGACGCGATCAACCTCGACGGCGGCGGCTCGTCGACGCAGGTCTTCCGGTCGCCCGGCGCGTCCGGGGTGACGATCGTCAACGATCCGTCCGGTTCATCGCCGCGCCTCGTGCCGAACGGCATCGGCATCTACGCCGGCTGATCGGCGACCCCCGGCCGTGCGCCGGTTCGCTCGTGCGGGCAACGTGGGGGCCCCACGACGACGTTGCGAGGAGTGAACCGTGACGAGTGCCGAGCTGCTGACCGACGCCTACGGCCGGATCCGTGAGGAGGTCCGGAGTGCCGTCGACGGCCTGACCCCCGAGCAGTTGGCCTACCGCGTCGATGGCACAGCCAACTCGATCGCCTGGCTGGTCTGGCATCTGACACGCGTGCAGGACGACCACATCGCCGACGTGGCCGGGTTCGAACAGGTCTACACCGCCCAGGGCTGGGCCGAGCGCTTCGGCTTCCCGTTCCCCCCGTCCGCGATCGGCTACGGGCACAGCTCGGCCGACGTCGACGCCGTGCGCGTCGACTCCTCGGACCTGTTGATCGACTACCACGAGGCGGTGCACGCGCAAACCCTCCGGTTCATCGAGGGCCTGAAGGAGGACGAGCTCGGGCGGGTGGTCGACGAGAGGTGGGACCCACCGGTGACGCTCGGCGTGCGGCTGGTCAGCGTGGTGAGCGACGACCTTCAGCACGTCGGACAGGCCGCTTTCCTGCGAGGGGTGCTGGAGCGGCGGTGACCCGCTGAGGTCGGGCCGGCTTCAGGCGGCCCGGCCCACCGCGAGGCGGGCGAACGGGGCCGGCACGATCTCCAGACCGCGCCGTTCGGAACCGGCCGGCTCCGGCGCGGCCGCGGCGTCGTCGTCCAGTGGGTCCGGCCCGCCGGCCGGGCGGACGCCGTCGATCAAGCGATCCTCCAGGTGCGCGAGCCAGAGGGGCGCGGCCAGCAACACGAGTGGGACAACGATGGCGGCGATCCACATGCTGCCTGCGTACCCGCTCTGCCCGGCCGACCCAACCGGTCCCACTCCATCGTGCCGGTCCATGCCGGATGGGATGGCGACATCTCGGCGACTGTTGCCCATCGTGACGAGCACGCCGTGGCGCCCATCACGGACGGGTGAGCACCAGGATAGTTGACGTGACACAAACTTCGTGACTAGCTTGTTGATGCGTCATCAAGGGCCCCTCGCGGGGCTGGAGCTCGCATCAGGAGTACTCACCAGTCATGACCAAGATCGCGATCATCCTCGGCAGCACGCGCCCCGGCCGTAATGGCGAGGCAGTCGCCAAGTGGGTCCTCGACATCGCGAAGCAGCGCAGCGATGCCGACTACGAGCTCGTGGACCTGCTGGACTACAACCTGCCGCACCTCGACGAGGCGGTGCCGCCGTCGATGGGCCAGTACAGCCAGCCGCACACCAAGAAGTGGGCGGAGAAGATCGGCTCGTTCGACGGTTTCGTGTTCGTCACCCCGGAGTACAACCACTCCACGTCGGGTGCGCTGAAGAACGCCATCGACTTCCTCTCCGCCGAGTGGAACAACAAGGCGGCGGGCTTCGTGAGCTACGGCGCGGTCGGTGGCGCCCGTGCGGTGGAGCACCTGCGCTTGGTGATGGGCGAGCTGCAGGTGGCCGACGTGCGCAACCAGGTCGCGCTGTCGCTGTACACCGACTTCACGAACTTCAGTGAGTTCACCCCGGGTGCGCACCAGGCCGACACGGTCAGCGCCATGCTGGACCAGGTCGTGGCCTGGAGCACCGCGCTCGCACCGCTGCGGAGCGCCTGACCGCAGCGTTTCCGGCTCCCCCATCGACCGGGGGGCGGCGAGGGAGCAACGTCCCGCACCCGATGCACGGGTGCGGGACGTTTCCGTGTCAGGAGAACTTGCGCGGTGCGAGCTGATCGGCCGGGATGACGCCGAGCCTGCCGGCCTGGAAGTCCTCGAGCGCCTGGACGATCTCCCGGCGCGTGTTCATCACGAACGGGCCGTGATGCACCACCGGTTCGCGGATCGGCAGGCCGCCGAGCAGCAGCACGTCGAACTGCTCGCTCGGCCGGTCCGTCGCCCGTAGTACGAGGTGGTCGCCGGGCCCGAACACGACGAGCTGGTCGGCCTGCACGGGCCTGCCCTCCGTCCCGGCGGTTCCGCGGCCCGTCAGCACGTAGGCGAACGCGCTGAACAGGGGGCTCCAGGGCACGGCGAGCTCCGCACCCGCGGCGAGGGTCGCGTGCGCGTAGGTGATGGGGGTGTGGGTCGAGCCGGGCCCGCTGAACCCTGCGATGTCGCCCGCGATCAACCGGACCAGCGCGCCGCCGTCGTCGGAGGTGAGCAGGCGCAGGGTGTCGCGCGTGACCGACTGGTACCGCGCACTGGTCATCTTGAGTGATGCCGGCAGGTTGACCCACAGCTGCACTATGTGCATCGGCCCGCCCGCGCGGTACATCCGCTCGGTGGGGAGCTCGTCGTGCAGGATGCCGCTGCCTGCCGTCATCCATTGCGTGTCGCCCTCGCCGATCACCCCGCCTCCGCCGTTGGTGTCGTGGTGGGAGATCTCCCCGTCCAGGACGTACGTGACGGTCTCGAAGCCGCGGTGCGGGTGCCACGGTGCACCCGAGGTCTCCTCGGGTGCGTTCACCGTGGGGCCGGCGTGGTCGAGCAGCAGGAACGGGTCCGCATCGGCCATCGACATCGGCCCGGGGAACGGTCGGTGGATCGCGATCCCGGCGCCCTCGATCTGGCGGTGCGCGGTGATCACCCGGGTCGCCGGCCGGGCGATGGAGGTGCCGGGGACGGGGCGCGGGATGCGGGGGAGGACGAGCAGATCGTCGACAGTGATCGCGGGCAACGGACAGCCTCCTCAGGTGTGTAGGTGCACCGTACGCACGCTTGATGATGTGTCAACATATGTGTCCGGCTGCTGGGGAGCCGAGGTTGAACGAGCGCGGGCCGTTTGTTCGCCGCGCGTGTCCTGCCGGGGTGTACCGGTGGCGCGTTGGTCCGGCCTGTGGCGCGGATATGTCGTTCGTTCCGGTCTGGCTCGGCTCCCGGCTCCGCTGCGGCTCATGATCAGCGTTTAGGGGTCGGTGGCCGTGTCATCGGCGGCTGGGCGGCCCGAACCGGTGATCTTGGGATCGTGGGATGGGCGGAAGGCCGACGACCGACCCGTTCGTCTGGGTCGCTGTGCGTGCCCCCGTTCAACTGGGTGAGGCTGCCGGTGAGGCTCGGGTTGAACGAGCGGCGCGTTCGTCCAGATTGATCGGGAAACGGGCCGCTCGGGTTCGCGGCGTGTGCCCGGCCGGGGTGTGCCGGCGGCCTGATCGTCCAGGTCACGCGAGCGCGCCGTTCGTTCGCCTGGGTGCTGGGCGGGCGCCCGCCTGGATGTCCCGGTGGCGCGTTGGTCCAGGCCTATGGCGCGGATGTGTCGTTCGTTCCGGTCTGGCTCGGCTCCCGGCTCCGCTGCGGCTCATGATCAGCGTTTGGGGGTCGGTGGCCGTGCTATCGCCGGTTGGGCGGCCCGAGTTGGTGATCATGGTCCGGGGGTGGGCGGAAGGCCGACGACCGACCCGATCGTCCGGATCTGCTGCGAACGTGCCCCGTTTCAACCGCATGGGGCTACCGGCGGGCTGGGGTTGAACGAGCGGCGCGTCCGTCCGGGGTCTATCGGGCGAGCGGGCCGTTCGTTCGCGGCGCGTGCTCTGCCGGGGTGCACTGGCGGCGCGTTGGTCCAGGTCTATGCGCGGATGTGCCGTTCGTTCCGGTCTGGCTCGGTCCTCGGCTTCTCGGCGACTCATGATCAGCGTTTGGGGGTCGGTAGCCGTGTTATCGGCGGCTGGGCGGCCCGAACTGGTGATCTTGGGATCGTGGGGCGGTAGTGGGGCAGCGGGGCCACTCGTTCGACCTCGTGACGCGCCACCGGTCGGTGGCCGCGCGGAATCGGCGCCCCGCCCAACCGGGATCGGGGTTCCTTCGTCGGGATTCCGGCGTGGAACGCACTATCACGGCGCGCCACCGGGCCCGTGTGAAAAGCTGAGATGTCCGACTTTCCGAAATGGTGCCCCGCTCGTGGCGCTATGATGATGTATCAACAACCGGGTAGGCTGAGGCTGTGAGTGAACCGCGGTGGCTCAATGAGCGAGAGGCACGCGTCTGGCGGAGCTACGTCGGCCTGAAGTTGCATCTCGAGGCCGAGCTGGAACGTCGGCTGGTGCGCGACGGAGGGCTCTCCAGCGCCGAGTTCACTCTGCTCGTGCCGCTGTCCGAGTCGCCGGGCGGGCTGCTGCGGGCGCGCGACCTCGGGCGGATGGTCGGCTGGGAACGCAGCCGGATCTCTCATCAGGTCGCTCGCATGGAGAAGCGCGGTCTCGTCGTGCGCGAGGAGTGCCCCGAGGACGCCCGCGGATCGATGGTGCGCCTCACCGAGGCCGGCAGGGAGGCCATCGTGGCGGCCGCGCCCTCGCACGTCGAGGCCGTCCGGAGTCTCTTCTTCGACGCGATCGCGGACGACGAGCTGGACGTCATGGCCGGGGCGTTCGAGCGCGTGCTCGACCGGCTGCCGTGCGACGTGGGATAACTGCGGAATACCACCTAGGGGTACCCGGTTGGGAAAACCGGAGGTGATTCCGTTGCAAGAGATCGACAGGTACCGGCTGGCCGGGCTCCACCTCGACATGGGTGACCCGCTCGAGGCGTTGAAGCTCCTCGAACCGATGGCCGACGGGCTGCGTGAGCACGCGGCCGGGCAGCTGCTGCTGGGGCGCGCGTACTACCACTCGGCCCAGCTCGGCAAGGCGCAGGAGGTCTTGGAGCGGGCGGTTTCGCTGGCTCCGACCGACGCCTACGTGCGCTTCATCCTCGGGCGCACGCTGCAGCGACGCAGCAGGCACGACGAGGCCGGCGTGCAGTTCCGCATCGCTGCGGCTCTGGACGACCGTCCGGAGTACCGCGAGCACCGCGATGCCCACGCACGGGGCACCGCGGCGGCCTGAGGAATCAGCGGTCGCGGAGGTCCCGAAGGCGCTGGAGCTTGCCGACCGAGCGCTCCAGCGTCTCAGGGTCGACGACGTCGCAGCCGACGGTGACGCCGACCGTCTCCTTGACCGCGATGACGAGCTCGCGCGCCGCGTCGAGCCTGCGTTCGGCCGGCGTCTCGTGGCGCGCCTCGACGCGCACGGTCAGCGCATCCATCCGGCCCTCTGTGCTCAGCACGAGCTGGAAGTGCGGGGACAGCCCCGCGGTGCGCAGCACGATCTCTTCGACCTGGGTGGGGAAGAGGTTCACCCCGCGCAGGATGATCATGTCGTCGCTGCGGCCGGTGATCTTCTGCATCCGTCGCATCCCCGGCCGTGCGGTGCCGGGCAGCAGCCGGGTGAGATCACGCGTGCGGTAGCGGATGATCGGCAGCGCCTGCTTGGTGAGCGAGGTGAAGAGCAGCTCGCCCTCCTCGCCGTCAAGCAGCGGTGAGCCCGGGTCGTCGCCGAACGGGTCGACGATCTCCGGGTAGAAGTGGTCCTCCCAGATGTGCAGGCCGTCCTTCGTCTCCACACACTCCTGCGAGACGCCGGGCCCCATCACTTCCGAGAGTCCGTAGATGTCCACGGCGTGCATGTCCATGCGCTCCTCGATCTCGAGGCGCATCTGCTCGGTCCACGGCTCGGCCCCGAAGATCCCGACTTGCAACGAGGAGGAGCGCGGGTCGATCCCCTGCTTCTCGAACTCGTCGACGATCGTGAGCATGTAGCTCGGCGTGAGCATGATGATCTCGGGCCGGAAGTCCTGGATGAGCTGGACCTGCCGCGGGGTCATCCCGCCCGAGACCGGGATGGCCGTGGCTCCGAGCTTCTCGATCCCGTAGTGCGCGCCGAGACCGCCGGTGAACAGGCCGTACCCGTAGGCGTTGTGCACCTTGTGCCCCGGCCGTCCGCCCGCCGCCCGGATCGAGCGGGCCATCACGGTGGCCCAGGTGTCGATGTCGCGTTCGGTGTAGCCGACGACGGTCGGGCGCCCGGTGGTGCCCGAGGAGGCGTGCACCCGCCGCACCTGCTCCTGCGGCACCGCGAACATCCCGAACGGGTAGTTGTCGCGCAGGTCGGCCTTGGACGTGGTGGGGAACTTCGCGAGGTCGGAGAGCTCGCGGCAGTCCTGCGGGTGCACGCCGGCCGCGTCGAAGCTCGCGCGGTAGTGCGGGACGTTCTCGTAGGCGTGACGCAGCGTCCATTGCAGACGCTCCAGCTGCAGGGCACGCAGCTCGTCGACCGACATGCGCTCCGCAGGGTCGAGCAGCTCGGCAGGCGGGGCGTCGCCGAGCCTGCGCGTGGCCGGTGCTGCCATCACACCTCCTTCTTGGCCACGAGCGTGAGGACGTCGTAGCGGGCCACGGACTCGCCGTCCTGGCGCGTCACGTCCGCGTCCCAGCGCACCTCGCCGTAACCGGCGGTGTCGCGCGGGGTCACCTGCTTGCAGGTCAGCGACACCGTCAGGGCGTCGCCGAACTTGACCGGCGTCAGGAAGCGCAGCCGGTCGACGCCGAAGTTGGCGAGCACGGGGCCGGGGTCGGGGTCGACGAACAGGCCGGCGGCCAGCGAGACGACGAGGTACCCGTGCGCCACGCGCTCGCCGAACAGCGGGTTCGCCGCGGCCGCCTCGGCGTCCATGTGGGCATAGAAGGTGTCGCCGGTGAACTCGGCGAAGTGCTCCACGTCCTCCTGCGTGACGGTGCGCGGGCCGCCGACGATCGTGTCGCCGACCCGCAGCTCCTCGAGGTGCTTGCGGAACGGGTGGACGTCGGTCTCCGTGCGCCGCGAGCCCGCCACCCAGCGGCCGGTGATCGCCGTGAGCGTGTCGGGGTCGGCCTGCACGGCGGTGCGCTGCATGTGGTGCAGCACCCCGCGGATGCCGCCCATCTCCTCCCCGCCGCCTGCCCGGCCCGGGCCGCCGTGGACGAGCTGCGGCATCGGTGAGCCGTGGCCCGTCGACTCCTTCGCGTCGGCCTGGGTGAGGACGAGCAACCGGCCGTGCCACGGGGCGACGCCGAGCACGACGTCGCGTGCGAACGCCGCGTCACCCGTGACGACCGAGCCGACGAGGCTGCCCTGGCCGCGTGCGGCGTAGTCGATCAGCTGCTCGGTGGAGGAGTAGGGAAGCACGCTCGAGACCGGCCCGAACGCCTCCACCTCGTGGGGCTCGGCGCGGTCCGGGTCGCCGGTGAGCAGGATCGGGGAGATGAACGCGCCGCGCTCGGCGTCGGCGTCGACCACGTCGACCTTCTCCGGGTCGCCGAAGACGATGCGGCCTGCGTCGGCGAGGGCCTTGACGCTGCGGCGCACCTCCTCGCGCTGTTCGAGGCTCGCGAGGGCGCCCATCCGTACGCCCTCGGCGGCCGGGTTGCCGACCACAGTGGACGCCAATCGGGCCGACACCGCCTCGACGACGGCGTCCACATGCTCGGCCGGCACGAACGCGCGGCGGATCGCCGTGCACTTCTGGCCGGCCTTGACCGTCATCTCCTGCAGCAACTGCTTCACGTAGAGGTCGAACTCGGGCGTGCCCGGCCCCGCGTCCGGCCCGAGGACCGAGAGGTTCAGGGAGTCGGCCTCCGCCGAGAAGCGCACGCTGCGCCCGACGATGCCGGGGTGGGTGCGCAGCTTCGCGGCGGTGGACGCCGAGCCGGTGAAGGCGACGAGGTCCTGCTCGGTGAAGTGGTCGAACATGTCACCGACCGAACCGGCGACGAACTGCAGCGTGCCCTCTGGCAGCAGTCCGGAGTCGACGATCAGCTCGACGAGCGCGGCCGTCAGGAACGCCGTGGGGCTCGCAGGCTTGACCACCGACGGGACGCCCGCGAGGAACGCGGGGGCGAACTTCTCCAGCGGCCCCCACACCGGGAAGTTGAAGGCGTTGACCTGCACCGCGACTCCGCGCAGCGAGGTGGCGATGTGCTGGCCGGCGAACGTGCCGCCACGGGAGAGCGGCTCGACGTCGCCCTCGACGTAGATCGTGTCGTTCGGCAGTTCGCGGCGGCCCTTGCTCGCATAGGCCTGCAGCACGCCGATGCCGCCGTCGATGTCGAACTTCGCGTCGAACGGAGTGCCGCCGGTGCGGGCGGACACCGCGTAGAGCTCCTCGCGATGCTCACGCAGGTCCCCGGCCAAGGCCTTCAGCAGTCCCGCGCGCTGGTGGAAGGTCAGCTCCCGCAGCGCCGGGCCGCCCACGCGCCTGCCGTGGTGGAGCACCGCGGCCATGTCGATCCCGGCCGAGGAGATCCGGGCGACCTCGTCGCCGGTGACGGCGTCGAAGAGCGGGCGGCCCTCGTCGGAGGGGGAGTGCCAGCGGCCCTGGACGTAGCTGCGCAGAACAGTTGACATCAGGGGAGCCCTCCCGGGATGTTCTACCGACCGTTCGTTCGAACGCTAGCACGCAGGGTGCGCCCCGAACAGTGTCGATCCTCGCCCGCGCGTGTCTCGACCGGTCGTTCGTTCGGGCTTTACCATGGCCCCGTGACCGATGACCCAGCCGTGCTGATCACGCGCGATGACGTCGACCCGGCCGTCGCGGTGCTCACCCTCAACCGGCCGGCGCGGTACAACGCGCTCACCACGGAGCTGAAGACCGATCTGCTGGCCGCCGTGGAGGATCTCGGAAAGGCCGAGGACGTCCGCGCGCTCGTGCTCACCGGCGCGGGCAAGGCGTTCTGCGTGGGGCAGGACCTGGGAGAACACGCCGAGGCGCTGCGCGTCGACCCGTCCACGGCCTTCGACACCGTCACCGAGCACTACAACCCCATCGTCGCCGAGCTCGCCGACATGGACTTCCCCGTCGTCGCGGCGATCAACGGCCCGTGCGTCGGCGCCGGTCTCGGGTTCGCCCTCGCGTGCGACCTGCGGATCGCGGCCGCCGGGCTCAAGTTCTCCACCGCGTTCACCGGTATCGGGCTCACCGCCGACTCCGGGCTCTCGGCGAGCCTCGCCCACGCCGTGGGTGTCGCGCGGGCCACCGAGCTGCTCCTGCTGGGGGAGCCGTTCACCGCGGAGGACGCGCAGGCCTGGGGCCTGGTGCGAGCGGTCGTGCCGCCCGAGGAGGTGGTGCCTGCCGCGATGGAGCTCGCCCGCCGCCTGGCGGCCGGCCCTACGAAGGCGTACGCCGAGGTCAAGCGCGGGATCCGGTTGGGAGCCGTGTCCGCGCTGCCGGACGTGCTCGCCGCGGAGGGTGCCGCGCAGGCCCGGCTGGCCACCACCTCCGACCACGCCGACGCCGTCGAGGCCTTCCTGGCCAAGCGCCGCCCGACGTTCCGGGGGCGCTGATGACCACCGAGGCGGCGGGACGCCGGGTCCGCAGGCCCAGCGGCGGAGCCGCCTCGTTGCTCGAGGTGGCGGTGGCGGAGTTCAACACCCGCGGCTACGACGCCACGAGCATGGAAGATCTCTCCCGCGCCGCGGGGATCACGAAGTCGTCCTTCTACCACCACTTCACGGGCAAGGAGGCCCTGCTCAGGGCCGCGTTGGAGCGCGCGCTGAGCGGCCTCTTCGGGGTGCTCGACGAGCCCGCCGCCACCACCGGCACGCCATTGGCGCGGCTGCAGCACATCGTCCGTGGGCAGGTGGCGGTGCTGCAGCGCGACCTGCCCTACGTCACGCTGCTGCTGCGGGTGCGCGGCAACACCGAGAGCGAGCGGTGGGCGCTGGCGCGCCGCCGCGCGTTCGACGCGCAGATCGCGGCGCTCGTGAAGGAGGCGGTGGCCGCCGGGGAGATCCGGCCCGGTGTCGAACCCGCTCTGGCCGCGCGGCTGCTCTCCGGCCTGGTCAACTCGGTGGTCGAGTGGTACCGGCCCGGGCGCCCGGGCACGGCCAACCTTCCGGACGACGTGGCCCGCGCGGTGTTCGAGGGGATCTTGCCGGCAGCCGGCTGAGACCCCGCACCCGAACCTCGCGCGGGCCCGGAACGACGGTGATCACGAACGACGGTGATCAGGTCACTCAGTTGTCGTCGTCATCGTCGTCCTTCGCTCCCGGCGGAGGTGCGGGGAACACGTGGTGTTGCGGCGCGGGCATCACGGAGCCGGCGCCCTTCACGCTGTGCCAGATCGCCTCGTTGAACGTCTGTTCGTCGATCTGGTCCTCCTTCGTGAGGGGCTGAGCGTTGGAGGTCGCCGCATCGGGCGCGTTCGCCGGGTTCGTCTCCTTCATGTTCTGTCTCGGCCGCACGGCGGTGTACGGGGTGAGGTTCGGAGTGGAGGTGAAAGCGGCGAGCATCGGCGTTGCGTAGGCGTCGAACTGCGTGAGCGGCTGCAGCCCGAGGATCAGTTCCATCGTCCGCAGCATCGACGCGGTGCTGTAGAAGGTGGAGTCGACCTTGCCCGTCTGGCTGTAGGGGCTGATCACCTCGGCCACCGTGCGGTGGGCGTCGACGTGGTCGGGTCCGTCCTGTGCGTCGTCCTCGGTCACGAAGATCGCGGTGGATCCCCAGTACTTGGAGTGCGAGACCGTGTCGACGACCTTGCCGACGGCCCAGTCGTTGTCGGCGACGTAGGCCCTCGGCGTCGGGGAGCCGGTCTTCGTCCCGGCGTTGTGGTCGTTACCCAGGCGGAGCAACTCGACGGTCGGCAGGCTGTTGTTCGCGACGTACCTGTCGAACTCCTTCTTCCACTCGGTGTAGCGGGGGCTGAGGCAATGCGCCGACGGCACCGCCCGGAAGGTCCCGGGCGAGTCGGGGCAGCTGAGGTCCCACCCCCGGTAGTTCGGGTCGGTGTGGGCGGCGAGAACGGGGTCGGTCGCCTTCGACCTCCCGTCCTTCAGCGTGTCGACGTAGTAGCCGTAGTTGCGGAACGACACGTGATTCTCGGCCAACCGGTCCCAGATATAGGCCTTCGCCGGGTCGCGGTTCGGTGCGATGGCCGGGTCGGAGCTCTCCGACGGGTAGGGCGCGTTGCGATCGGAGTAGTTGCCCGGCCAGACCTGCTCGGAGTACGGGTTGGAGTTCGCCGCCACCGTCCAGTTCCAGCCCTGGGCGCTGACCTCGGCGTCGGCGTAGAAGTTGTCGAAGTCGCCGAACGTCTTCTCCAGGTTGCGGGAGTTGGGGGCGGACTCGTCGCCGAACAGGTCGAGCGAGGGGTCGCCGTTGCCCTTGCCCAGGCTGCCGAACTCCTGATCGTAGGTCCGGTTCTCCCGCACGATGAAGATCACGTGCTTGATCGGGGTCTGCTCGCCCGGGTGCCGCGGGATGATGCTCATCCCCCGGTCACCACCGCGCACCGCGGCGCCGTCGGCGAACCCGTCGTTGTTCCGCACCTGCTGCGTCCAGGTCTGCAGCTGAGCCGGGTCCGGCGTGGTGATGGCGGAGAGCGTGCCCACCATCATCGAGCCGCTGTACTGGTTCGCCGGAAGAAAGGTGGAGTAGGGGTTGGGGTGCCCCGGCCCGTTGTTCGGTCCGGCACCCAGCCCTTTCGCGTTGGTGACGAGCATCTGGTTCCCGTGCATCACGATCGACGTGGGGTACCAGCCGGTCGGGATCAACCCGTTGACCGCGCCGGTACCGGTGTCGACCGCGGCCACGTCGTTGTTGCCCGCGTTGGCGACGTAGAGCGTGTGGCCGTCCTGCGAGAGCGCGAGCGCGTCCGGGTTGCTGCCGACGGGCGCGTCGGGGTAGGGCGCGAGGTCGATCGTGCGGGTCACCTTGTCCGACGCGGCGTCGATGACACTGACCTCGTCGGAGTCGCCGTTCGCCACGTAGAGGGTGGAGCCGTCGGCCGAGGCGATGATCTTGTTGGGGTGGGTGCCGACCTTGATGCTCCGCTGCGCCACCGGCATCGCGCCCGACACGTCCACCACAGCCACGTCGTTGCCGCCCTGGCTGGTGACGTAGGCGGTGCGGCCGTCCTTGGAGAGCGCCACGCCGTAGGGCCGGTGCCCGGCCGCGATCGTGTGCACGGCTCCCGTGCCCACGTCGATCACGCTGACGGCGTCGGCCTGCTGGTCGGCGACGACGAGCCGAGCTCCGTCGGGCGTGACGGCGATGCCGGCGGGGAACGGGTTGATCTTCGCGCCCTTCGGGGTGCTGGTGGGCAGCGCGAACGACCCGTTGGCGGCGAGGCCGTGGTCGCCGACGGCGTAGCTGCGCACGAGGTTGTTGCCACCGCCGCTCGCGTAGAGCGTGTGGCCGTCGGGGCTGAATGCGAGGCCCGTGTACAGGGCCGCGGGGTCGGGGTAGTCCAGGGTCTGGCTGACATCACGGGTGCTCGTGTCGATCAGTTGCAGCGACTGGACGCCCTGGCCGTCGTTGCTGACGACGAGATGGCTGCCGTCCGGGGACAGTGCCTCGCCCAGCGGTAGGTCACCGAGGTCCGTCTGCTGTCCCGCCGGCGTGACGGTGAAACCGATGGGCGTGAGCGTGGGCCCGCTCGGGTCGGGACCAGGCTGCGGCGGCGTGGCTGCAGCAGCCGTGCCGCCGATGGTCAGCGTGGCCGCCAGGACGGCCGCCGCAGTGATCGATCGATGTCTGCACCGCATAACCGTGTGCCTCCTTCTCGGCCTGAGGTCGGCCGTACTCCGAGGTGGACGCTAGGAGCGGGCGATGGCCTGCTCCGCGCGTTGCGGTGAACGAGACGTGGATGGGGCGACACCGCACGATCGGGCTCGGGCATCAGGGACGTGGTGCCCCTAGTGACCTTGCGCGAGATCTCCGGGTAAGCCGTTCTGTACCGACAAACTTTCTTGTCTTGACAGATGAACTTGTCGGTGCGAGAGTTTCCGCATGTTCGACATCGCAGTGATCGAGGACCCGGCCGCGGCCGAGGCGTCGCTGGACCCCATGCGGTCCCGGCTCCTCGCCGCGCTCGCCGAGCCGGCCTCGGCGACGATGCTCGCGGCCCGGGTCGGCATGGCCCGGCAGAAGGTCAACTACCACCTCCGGGCGCTCGAACAGCACGGCCTGATCGAGCTGGTCGAGGAACGCCGCAAGGGCAACGTCACCGAGCGGGTCATGCGGGCCACCGCGGCGTCGTACGTGATCTCGCCGGTCGCTCTCGCCGCCGTCAGTCCCGATCCGGCCGGGACGCCGGACCGGTTGTCGGCGCGGTGGCTACTGGCGGTCGCCGCCCGGCTCGTCCAGGACGTCGGTGAGCTGATCACCGGCGCGGAGCGGGCCAGGAAGCGGGTGGCGACGTTCGCCGTCGACGTCCACGTCCGCTTCGCCTCGGCGAGCGACCGGGCCGCCTTCGCCGAGGAGCTGGCGGCCACCGTCAACGGCCTGGTCGGCAAGTACCACGACGAACGCGCCCCCGGCGGTCGTGACCACCGGGTAGTGCTCGCCCTGCACCCCAGCGTCAACCCCCGTACCGGCACCACCGCATCCGAGGAGTCCTGACATGACCACCACGACCGTCCCCGCCCTCGACCAGGCACTCCCGATCACGGAGACCGGACCCACCACGGCCACGAGCGTCCGGCGCCGGCAGCGCGCCAAGGCGGTGGGCGTCGCGGTGGCGGCGAGTGGCGTGCTCTACCTCGGCGCTCGGGCAGCCGGCACGGATTTCGTGCTCACCGACCCCGGGGCGACCGTGTCGCACCCGCTGATCCTGCCGGAGATCATCGTCTTCGCTCTCGTCTTCGCGCTCCTCGGCTGGGGCACCCTCGCACTGCTCGAGCGCGTGACCCGCCACGCGAAGATCATCTGGAGCCTGCTCGCCGCAACGGTGCTCGCGGCATCCTTCATCCCGGTCTTCCTCGAGCAGGCCACAGTGGACACCCGGATCATGCTCTGCCTCATCCACGTCGCCGTCGCGGTCGCACTGCTGCCGATGCTCCGGCACCGCCGCGCCCGCTGACCCCGCTCGACACCCCGGCTCGACAACACAGCTCGGCCTGCTCGACCACTCCATCCGGATCACCACCCCGAGAGAGGTTCACCATGGGACACAAGTTTGAGCTCACCAAGGAAATCGAGATGTCGGCCCGCCCGGAGCAGATCTGGGACGCCATCGCCACCGGTCCGGGTATCGACTCCTGGTTCATGGGTCGCAGCGAGGTCGAGCCCGGCGAAGGCGGGCGCACCCGGTTCGCCATGGCCGGCCACGTCGCGGAGTCGACGGTGACGGCATGGGAGCCAGGCAAGCGGTTCGCGCACCGGAGCGAACCAGGGCCGGACGGCACCTTCATGGCACTGGAGTACCTCATCGAGGGGCGTGACCAGGGCGCCACCGTGCTGCGGATGGTGCAGAGCGGCGTCCTCGGGGACGACTGGGAGACCGAGTACGAGGCCATGGGCCTCGGATGGGACATGTACCTGGCCACGCTGGCGGCGTACGTGACGCACTTCCCCGGCCGTACCGGCACTCCCGTCTCGGCGTTCCGGCCGGGTGCCGGCGACCCGGACCAGGTCTGGGCGGCCGTTGCCGGCGCGTTCGGTCTCACCGGCCCCATCACCGAGGGCGAGCGGGCCCGGCTCGAGCTACCCGGGCTGCCGCCGATCGACGGCGTGGTGGACCTCGCCGGCCTGCCGACGTACTTCGGTGTGCGCACCGCGGACGCCCTCTACCGGTTCCTGCACTCCGGTACCGACCGCGGCAACGCGCTGGTGGTCGGGCACCACATCTTCGCGTCCGACTCGGATCCCGACCGGACGGACCAGGCCTGGCAGGAGTGGCTCACCCGCCTTCCGATCGCCTGACCAGGCGGCCTCGCGCCGAGGAGCGACCGGCCCACCCAGCCCCCTGTGGCGCGGGTGGGCCGTTCGCCGTTCCGCTCCTAGGGGTGGTTCATCTCCTGCATGTTCTGCGACGGCTTCACCGCGGTGTACGGCGTGAGGTCCGGCTTCGAGATGAAGGCGTTGACCATCGGCGTCGCCGCGGCGTCGTACTGGGTGAGCGGCGGCAGTCCGAGGATGAGCTCGATCGTCCGCAGCATCGAGACGGTGCTGTAGAAGGTGGAGTCGACCCTGCCCGTGTGGCTGTAGGGGCTGATCACCTGGGCTACCGTGCGATGGCCGTCGACGTGGTCGCCGCCGCTGTTGGAGTCCACCTCGGTCACGAAGATCGCGGTGGAGGACCAGTAGTCCGAGTGCGACACGGCGTCGACGATCTGGCCCAGCGCCCAGTCGTTGTCGGCGACGTAGGCCGCCGGCGTCGGCGAGCCCGGCTTCGGCCCGGCGTTGCGGTCGTTGGGCAGCCTGATCAGCTCCGCTGCCGGCAGGTTGTTGTCGGTGACGTAGCCGTCGAACTCCTTCTTCCACTCCGCGAAGCGCGCGTTGCCGCAGTGCACGCCCCCCGCCGGGGCGAAGCTCCCGGGGGAGTCGGGGCAGGCGAGGTCGAACCCGCGGTAGCTGTGGTCGGTGTTCGCGTCCAGCACCGGATCGGCGGCCTTCGACGACCCGTCCGGCTGGATGTTGGTGAACACGCCGTAGTTGCGGAACGGCACATGATGGTCGGCCATCTGGTCCCAGATGTAGGCGTGTGCGGGATCGCGGTTCGGCGCAGTGGCCGGGTCGGTGCCCTCCGCGGGAAGGGGCCCGGTGCGGCCGGAGCTCACGGCAGGCCAGGTCTGCTCGGAGTAGTCGTTGGAGTTCCCCGCGACGGCCCAGTTCCACCCCTGCGCCCCGACCTCACCGGGGGAGTAGAAGTTGTCGAAGTCGCCGAACGTCCGGGCCAGCCTGCGTGAGTTCGGTGTGGACTCGTTGCCGAACACGTTGAGCGCCGCGTCGCCGTTGCCCCTGCCCAGGCTGCCGAGCTCCTCGTCGTAGCTCTGGCCCTCACGCACCACGTAGATCACGTGCTTGATCGGGCTCTGCACGCCCGGCTTCAACGGGACGACACCCGAGTCCCGGACCTTCGCACCCTTGTTCGTGCCCTCGGACGGAGTGCTCATGCTCTCGGGCCGGGGATTCGGGTCGGGGAACCCGTCGTTGTCCCGCACCTGCTGGGTGAAGTCCTGCAGATGCCCGGTCGGCACGGGGACGCGCGTGAGCGTGCCCACCATCATCGAGGTGACGTCCTGGCTGAGCACCTCCATGTCGGGGCGGTTCGGGTTCGGGTGACCGGCCAGGTCGTTGGGTCCGGCGCCGAGGCCCTTCGCGTTCGTGATGAACAGCTGGGTCCCGGTCCACGCCAGCGAGGTGGGGTGCCACGAGGTGGGGATCATGCCGTTGAAGTGACCCGACCTGACGTCGATGAAGGCGACGGCGTTGTTGCCCGAGTTGGCGACGTAGAGCGTGCGACCGTCCTCGGAGAGCGCGACGGCGTCGGGGTTGCTGCCGATCGGGGCGTCCGGGTAGGGGGAGACACTGATCGTGCGGGTCGTCTTCTCCGTGGTGGTGTCCACCACGCTGAGCTCGTCGGAGTCGCCGTTGGCCACGTAGAGGGTGGAGCCGTCGGCCCGCGCGATGAGCCGGTTCGGGTGAGTGCCGACCGGAATCGACCCGCGTTGCACGGGCTCCGGCCGGCTCAGGTCCACCACCGACAGTTCGTTCCCGCCCTGGTCGGTGATGTAGGCGGTGTGGCCGTCGTGCGAGACCACCACGCCGAAGGGCCGGTGGCCGATCGGGGCCGAGTGCACCGCGCCGGAGGCGAGTTCGACCACGCTGACGGCGTCGGCCTGCTGGTCGGCGACCACGAGCCGGGAGCCGTCCGGGGTGACGGCCAGGCCCGCCGGGAACGGGTCGATCGGCTGGCCCGTCGGGCCGGTGGTCGGAAGGGGAATCGATCTCCTCTCCGTCAGCCCGGTCGCGCGAACGCTGTAGGCGCGGATCAGGTTGTTGCCGCCGCCGCTCGCGTAGAGCGTGAGGCCGTCCGGGCTGAACGCGAGTCCCGCGTAGAGGGACGCGGGAGCTGGGTACTGCAGTGTCTGTGTGACGTCCCCCGTGCTCGTGTCGATCAGCTGGAGCGACTGGACACCCGCACCGGCATTGCTGACGACCAGCCGGCTGCCATCAGGAGCCATCGCAGAGTCGATCGGCATTCCGGCCAGGTTCGTCTGCTTCCCCGCAGGACCGATCCCCTGGCCGATCGGCGAAAATGAGTTGGCGTCGTTGACCTGTCCACCTTGGCCGGGCCCGGCCTGTGGTGGAGGAGTCTGTTGTGGCTGCGCCGCGGCCGTGCTAGCGAAGCCCAACATGGCCACAAGGGCCACTCCGGTCACGATCCATCGTCTACCCCCCTGGTTCATATGCCTCTCCTTCTCGGCCGGATGGGCCGGCCGCGTCCACGTCGGACGCTAAGAGGGGGTGGTGGATCTGCTTGCTTATTCAGATGAACACAAGGTTGACAGCAGGGAACCAGGCGATCGGTCTCGGGCATCGAGGACGTAAACAGCTGGCACCTTGCGTGGCGCGAGCGGCTGGTGCACCATTAACCGAACGAACATTCGGTTGGAGGGAAGTCGGATGGACGCGCTCGAGGCCCGGTTCGAGGAGACGATCGCCGCCGACCAGCGGATCGAGCCACGTGACTGGATGCCGGAGGCGTACCGCCGCACGCTGATCCGGCAGATCGCGCAGCACGCGCACTCGGAGATCATCGGCATGCAGCCGGAGGGCAACTGGATCCTGCGTGCCCCTTCTCTCCGCCGCAAGGCGATCCTGCTGGCGAAGGTGCAGGACGAGGCCGGGCACGGCATGTACCTCTACGCGGCGGCGGAAACCCTCGGCGTCGACCGCGAGGAGCTCACCGAGAAGCTGATCGAGTCGAAGCAGAGGTACTCCTCGATCTTCAACTACCCCGCGCTGAGCTTCGCCGACATCGGTGTGATCGGCTGGCTCGTCGACGGCGCCGCGATCTGCAACCAGGTGCCGCTGTGCCGCTGCTCCTACGGCCCCTACGCGCGGGCGATGATCCGGATCTGCAAGGAGGAGTCGTTCCACCAGCGGCAGGGCTACGAGCTGCTGCTCGCGATGGTGCACGGCACCGACACCCAGCGCGAGATGGTGCAGGAATCGACCAACCGCTGGTGGTGGCCGTCCCTGATGATGTTCGGGCCTCCCGACGGCGACTCGCCGAACACGCAGCAGTCGATGGCGTGGGGGATCAAACGCCACACCAACGACGAGCTGCGCCAGCGGTTCGTCGACATGACGGTGCCGCAGGCCGCCGCCCTCGGCATCACGCTGCCCGACCCCGATCTCCGGTGGAACGAGGAGCGCCAGGCGCACGACTACACCCAGCCGGACTGGGACGAGTTCAAGGCCGTTCTGTCCGGCTCCGGGCCGTGCAACGCGCAGCGGCTGGCGCACCGGCGCCGGGCCCACGAGAACGGCGCCTGGGTGCGCGAGGCCGCCGGGGCCTATGCCGAGAAGCAGGCGGCACGGGCCGCGCGGACGGAGGCTGTGGCATGAGCGAGTCGTCGGTGCAGCGCGAGCGTGCGAGCGAATCAGGGACGCCGCGCGATTTCACGGCGGAGGGCGGCCACGGTGCCGTCCCGACGAGCGGCGTCGAGACCGGGTCGGGCGAGCGGAAGCGGCGCAGCTGGCCGCTCTACGAGGTGTTCGTCCGCGGCAAGCGCGGCCTCAACCACGTGCACGTCGGCTCCCTGCACGCGCCGGACAGCGAGATGGCCCTGCGCAACGCCCGCGACCTCTACACCCGTCGCAACGAGGGCGTGAGCATCTGGGTGGTGCGGGCCGAGGACATCGCCGCGTCCAGCCCCGATGAGAAGGACCCGTTCTTCGCCCCGGCGGGCGACAAGATCTACCGGCACCCCACCTTCTACGCGATTCCCGAGGAGGTGCCGCACCTGTGACCGCGCACTCGCACACCGAGGAACAGGACGCGACCAACGCTTACCAGTCACTCGCTGAGACCGTGGGCCATGACGACCCGCGCTGGGCGTTCGGGTCGGGCGTCGAGGACGTGCAAGGCGAGATCGACTCGCCCGTGCCCGACGGCGTCGACGCCGGTGACCTCGCCCAGTACTGCCTCATGCTCGGTGACGACGCCCTGATCTGCAGCCACCGCATCTCCGAGTGGGTCAGCAACGCGCCCGAACTGGAGGAGGAGGTGGCGCTCGCCAACATCGCGCTCGACCTGCTCGGCCAGGCCCGCGTCCTGCTCGCCAGGGCCGGGCACGTCGAACACGGCGGGCGCGACGAGGACGCACTCGCCTACCTGCGTACCGAGGCGGAGTTCCGCAACGTCGCTCTGGCGGAGCTGGGCGACGAGCTGGACTTCGCCCGGGCGATCGCGCGGCTCCTGCTGTTCTCCACCTGGCGGCTCGCCTTGCTGCAGCGACTGCTCGACTCGCGCGACCCCGTGCTCGCGGCCGTGGCGGGCAAGGGCGTCAAGGAGGTGGCCTACCACCGTGACCACGCCGCCCGCTGGACGGTGCGTCTCGGCGACGGCACCGCGGAGTCGCACCGGCGGATGCAGGACGCCCTGGAGATCGTGTGGCCGCACGTGGAGGAGCTCTTCCGCACGTCCGACGTCGAACGGCGGCTGGTCGAGGCCGGCGTCGCGGTCGACCCGGAGCAGCTGCGGCCCGAGGTCGACGCCGTGCTCGACGAGGTGCTCGCGGCTGCCACGCTGACGCGCCCCCAGCGCCCCGCGATCGGCACCATCGGTGGTCGTGGCGGGCGCCAGGGCCTGCACACCGAACAGCTCGGGCACGTGCTCGCGCAGATGCAGAGCCTCGCGCGTCAGCACCCGGGGGCGACGTGGTGACGGAGACGGTGCACGGGAGCGAGGGCGCCGACGTCCGGGCCCGGGCGGCCGCCGCCACCGTGACGGATCCGGAGATGCCGATGCTCACGCTGGACGACCTCGGCGTGATCCGGCGCATGGACGTCGAGGGCGACGCGGTCACGGTGACGATCACGCCGACCTACTCGGGCTGCCCGGCGCTGGAGATCATGAGCGACGACCTGCGCGCCGCTCTCGCCGAGGCGGGGTTCGCCCGTGTCGAGGTGCGCACCGCGCTCGCCCCGCCGTGGAGCACGGACTGGATCTCCGACGAGGGGCGGCGCAAGCTCGCCGAGCACGGCATCGCTCCGCCGGGCCGGGTCGGTCCGCGCAGGTCCGGGCCGGTGCCGCTCACGCTCACCGCGCCGGCGCCGCTGGTCCGTTGCCCGCGCTGCGGAGCACCGGCCACCGAGGAGATCTCCCGGTTCGGCCCCACGGCGTGCACGTCCCTTCGCCGGTGCCCCGCCTGCCGGGAGCCGTTCGAGCACATGAAGGAGCTCTGAGCCGTGTCGGCCACCGAGATCGCGATCCCGGATCGCGCCGACGACGTCGTGGCGCCCGCCGCGGGCGGTTTCCGGCGCCTGCGTGTGGCCGCCGTCGAGCGGCTGTGCTCCGACGCCGTGGCCGTGACGTTCGAGGTGCCGGAGGATCTGCGCGACACCTACGCGTTCCGCCCGGGCCAGTACCTGACGCTGCGCACATTCGTCGACCAGCCCGGGGGGCGGCGGGAGGAGCGCCGGTCCTACTCGATCTGCGCCCCGGCCGGTGGTCCGCCGCGGGTCGGGGTGCGGCGGGTGGCCAGTGGGCTCTTCTCCGAGTGGCTGGTCGACCGGGTGCAACTCGGCGACGAGATCGAGGTCGCCCCGCCGGCCGGCTCGTTCACGCCTGACCTGGAGCCGGACACCCACCACGGCCTGATCGCCGCAGGCTCGGGAATCACTCCCGTGCTGTCGATCGCGGCGTCGGTGCTGGGCGCCCACGCCGACACCCGCGTCACGCTGCTCTACGGGAACCGCCGCACCGACACGGTGATGTTCACCGAGGAGCTCGCCGACCTCAAGAACGCCTACGGCCCGCGGCTGCAACTCGTGCACGTGCTCTCCCGCGAGCCGATGGCGGCCGAGATCTTCTCCGGACGTCTCGACGCCGCGCGGCTGCGCCTGCTCCTGGGGGCGCTCGTCGACACCGAGGACGTCGACCAGTGGTGGCTCTGCGGCCCGATCGGGATGACGAGCGACGCGCAGCAGGTGCTCGTGGAGCTGGGGGTGGCGAAGCAGCGGGTGCACCGCGAGCTGTTCTACGTCGACGAGCCGCCACCGGAGCCGGTGCGGGACGGGCCGGTGGAGACCGGGGCGACCAGCGACGTCACCGTCGTCCTCGACGGACGCTCGACCACCCTGACCCTTCCGCGGCGCGAGTCCATCCTGGACGCGGCGCAGAGTGTGCGCGGCGACCTGCCGTTCGCGTGCAAGGGCGGGGTCTGCGGCACCTGCCGGGCGCGGGTCACCGAAGGCGAGGTGACCATGCGGCGCAACTTCGCCCTGGAGGACGACGAGGTGGCGGCGGGTTTCGTCCTCACCTGCCAGTCCCGCCCGGCCACCCCCACGGTGACGGTCGACTACGACAGCTGACCTTCGATGTCGCGGTCGGCACTACCTGCGGCGCGGACCGTTCACGAGGCCTTCCGTCCCTTCGCGGGGTTGGTTCCCGCCGCCTTCGCCACGGCCCGCTCCAGCTCGGCGCGGTTCATCGACGAGCGGCCCCGGACGTCGAGGTCGCGCGCCATCGCCGTCAGATCGGCCTTGCTGAGCTCGGAGAGGTCGCCGTCCGGCTCGGCCTTGCCTGCCTTCTTGCGGGCCGTGGTCGCCGCCTTCTTCCGGCGGCCGGCGTGCTCGTCCTTCCGGCCACCGCGGGCCTCGGCCACGCTGGCTTCCAGCGCGGCGATCAGGTCGGACATCGCCGTCGGCTCGGGCGGCTCCGACTCGGTGACGATCTCGCGGCCGCGGCGTTTGTCCTCGATCAGCTTCTCGACGCGCTCGGTGTAGGTGTCGCGGAAGTCCTCGGGGCGCCACGGCCCGCTCATCGACTCGATCAGCGACGTGGCCATCTCCAGCTCCTTGCCCTTCGCCTGCGACTTTCCCGGCAGGTCGTCCAGGTCGGCCGGGTCGCGGATCTCGTCGGCGAAGAACAGGGTCTCCAGCGCCAGCACACCCTCGTCGGCACGGACGGCCGTGAGGTACTCCTTGCCGCGCATGACGAACGTGGCGATCCCCGCCCGGTTGGTGCGGGCCATCGCGTCGCGCAGCAGGGCGTAGGGGCGGCCGTACTGCTCGTCGGCCGGGGCGAGCCAGTAGGTCTTCTGGAAGAAGATGGGGTCGATCTCGTCCAGGTCGACGAACGTGACGATCTCGAGCGTGCGGGAGCGGCCCGGAGCGATCTCCGCCAGCTCATCGGGCTCGACGATCACGTGGTCGCCGCCGCCGACCTCCTTGCCCTTGACGATGTCGGAGTACTCCACCTCCTTGCCGGTCCGCTCGTTGATCCGTTGATTGCGGACGCGGTCGGCGGTGCCGCGCTGGAACTGGTGGAAGTGGATCGTGTGGTCCTCGGTCGCGCTGAACAGACCGACCGGTATCGACACCAGCCCGAAGTTGATGGACCCCGTCCAGATCGCTCGTGCCATCCTCGCCTCCCGTCGTCCCCCGGCCGAGTACCCGATCAGCACCGCCTTAGTGCTGGTCGAGCCTGCGTTCCAGGTCCCGCACCCGCCGCTGTGCTTCGCGTGCCGCGCGGTCGGCCGCATCGACGTCCCGCTCGGCCGAGCGGGCTCGCGTGCGCGTGTCGCGCTCGGCCTTCTCCGCGGTCTCGATGCGGCTGCGCAGCTCGTGCAGCGTCCCGGCCGCGTCGTTCGCGGCGCGTTCGGCGTCGGTGCGCTCGCGCTCCGCCTTCTCACGGGCGGCGTCGGCGTCCGCGGCCGTGGAACGCGCCTGTTCGAGGTCGCGGCGCAGTCGCTCTTCCCGGTCCGGGCCGGTGTCACGGTCCTGCCGCGACGCCGGGGGCGTCGTCGTTCCCAGGAGGCCACCGGCCTCGGCGGGATCGAGCGCGGAGGTGAGCCTGCCGCCCGCGACGGCCTCCGCGGCGGCGCTGCTGTTCACCGCGGCGGTGAACGTGTCCTCCAGTTCGCGGGTGACTGCGTCACTCGCCGGGTTGCCTGCCGACCGGGCCAGCGCCCTCGCCTGCTCGACGAGCCCGTGCACCACCTCGTGGCGTTGCTGCGACAGCCTGCGCAGCGCCTCGCCCTCCAACTGGTCCTGCGCCGCGCGCAGCCCGTCCCCGAGGTCCACCAGCGCCCTGACCTCGTCGGGATGCTCGCGGGACAGCAGGTTGGCCAACCACGCCGCGGTCGACGGGCGGCGAAGGGCCTTGATCTGTTCGGCGAGCTTCTTGTCGCCGCTCTGCCGGGCGCGCTTCGCGGCGGTGTTTCGCGCAGCCGTGAACTCGTCGCGAGGCAGCGCGTAGAGCTCGTCGGCCACCGGGTCGAGGTCCGCAGCCATGCCCGGGAATGCCCCGCCTGCCCGCGGGCGAATCCGCGGAACGTCAGCTCGGTAGCCGGACCAGGCCCGCGGCGCCGTCCACCGTCACCTGCTGGCCGGTCCTGATCCTGGTGGTCGCGTCTGCGACCCCCACGACGGCGGGGATGCCGTACTCGCGTGCGACGACGGCTCCGTGCGAGTTCGGTCCGCCCATCTCCATGACCAGGCCGCCAGCGGTGAGGAAGAGCGGCGTCCAGCCCGGGTCGGTCGACGGCACGACGAGGATCTCGCCCGGCTCCAGGTGGGCGCCGACCGGGTCGAGCACCACCCGCGCAGGGGCGGTCACGGTGCCGGCCGAGGCAGGGGTGCCGGTCAGGGCGCCCTCGGCGTCGCCGGGCCGGGAGAGCGTCTCGGGCTCGGTCCCGTCGGACAGGAGCACCCGCGGTACGTGCCGACGGCGCAGCTCCCGGTCGTACTCCTCGCGGCGCTCGGCGACGGTGGCGCGGTGGTCGGCCCCCGCGAGCGCGGAGCGCGCCTCGGCGAGGTCGAGGAAGTACACGTCGGCCGGGTCGCTGAGCAGTCCACGTGCCGCGAGCAGTTCGCCCACGACCCGGAACTCCGCCCGCGCAAGCGCCAGCAGCCGGATCACGAAGTCCTTGTGCGTCTCGCGCATCCCGACGAGCTGGCGCACCCGCCGCAGCGCAACCCGGACCGCGAACGCCCGGACACGGGAGCGGCGGCGGACCCGGTCGACCGTCACGGCGACGGCGGCTTCGGCGGCCAGCGCACCGCGGGCGAACATGGCGTCCGGGGCGAGCTCGGGGTCGTCGAGACGCAGGTAGTTGGCCAGCACACCCAGAACGTGGGACGGATCGTCGGACCAGCGGGGCATGCCGAGGTCGATCTCGGCCACGGCGCGGTGCCCGTGTCGGGCCAGAAAGGCCTTGAGGCCCTGCTGCAGTGCGGGTGGCAGCGCGCCGTCGTGGTAACGGTCCGCCAGCTCGGCAGCCGGTGTGCCGCGCAGCGCCTCGGCGGCGCCTGCGTTGCCGCGCAGCCGCGTGGCCAGGGCCCAGAGTTCGAGGTCCATCTCCGTGGTGGTGTTGTGGGGCAGCGAGCGCAGCACCTCGTGCGAGGCCGCCGCGTCGAGATCGTCGCCTGCCAGCTTCCGCGCCACCGCGAGCATCGCCAGCCCTGAGACGAACACCGGCGCGACCCTCGGCATGATCGGGAAGAGCTGGGTCAGCACCCGCTGCACGTGGTTCAGCCGCTGTTCCGGGGCGGCGTCCGCCGGAAGCGCAGTGAGTGTGCGCAGCCGGCGGCCGATCCGGTCGACCCGCTGCCGCGCCGCGGCCGGGCGCAGCAGGGACAGGGCGAGGAGCGCCGGCACCCGGTGATGCACCAGCACCTTGGCCACCCGCCGGACGAACGGCCACCGTGACGTCGTGCGCACGGCGAGCGCGGGCTCGTCGAACAGCGCTCGGAGCACCACGGCCGAACGCGCCTCCATGACGTCGAACACCCGGGGGAGGATCGCCCGGCCGACCGCGCTGCGGACGCCCGGCGTGATGTCGGCGAACGCCCGCCCACCTGCCGTGACGAACGCGGGGGGCCCCGCGACCGGGTCGGCGATCGGCACGCCGAACGCGGCCGCGGGAACGGACGTGATCACCCGGAATGCCGACAGACCCATCGGGGTGATCGGCCGCGTCAGCCCCTGAGCGAGGCTGGCACAGAGGTACACGCGCAGGCCCTCGCCGGTCGGCTGGGGGATCGGGTGCAGCGTGGTGATCGGCCGCGACTGGGTGAGCCACAGGGCGCCGTCACCGTCGATGGCCCACTCGATGTCCTGCGGGGCGCGGTAGTAGGCCTCGACGCGCCGCCCGAGCGTGACGAGAGACGTGATCTGCGCATCCGTCAGGCTCGACCGGGCCGCTCCGTCGGCCCTGCTGACCTGCTCGGTGCCGCCCCCTGCCAGCGGCCGCACCTCGACGGCCTTGTCGCCCAGCCGGTGCTCGACGATCCGCCCCTCGCCCTCGACGACGATGTGGTCCGGGTTCACGGCACCCGACACCACCGCCTCGCCGAGACCAGGGCTCGCGTCGATCACGGTGTGGGTTCGCGTACCCGTCACGGGGTCGGCGGTGAAGAGCACGCCGGCGACCTGCGCGTCGACCATCCGCTGTACGACGACGGCGAGCCGCACCACACAGTGATCGATCCCCGCGTCGGCGCGGTAGCTCACCGCCCGATCGGTCCAGAGCGAGGCCCAGCAGCGGTGGACGGCGTCGAGCACGGCGTCGACCCCGACGACGTTGAGGAAGGTGTCCTGCTGCCCGGCGAAGCTCGCGGACGGCAGATCCTCCGCGGTGGCCGACGACCGGACCGCGACCGGGACCTTCTCACCGAGGGCCAGGTAGGCGCGGCACACGGCATCGGCGACACGTGCCGGCACGGGCGTCGCCAGCAGTGCGGCTCGGGCCCGCTCGCCGAGCCGCGCGTCTCCGTCGAGCTCGCTCTCCAGCCCGGCAGCGGCCGCCACCTGCGAATACGCCTCGGTGGTGACGACGAAGCCCGGCGGCACCGGGAACCCCGTGCGGATCAGCTCGCCCAGGTTCGCGGCCTTGCCCCCTGCTCTGGAGAGCTCCCGCGAGCCGAGATGGTGCAGGTCGACGACGAGCTCGTTCACGGCCATACCGGACGATAACGCCGAATTTCCGTGAACTCAACAGCTGTTGAATAATGTGCTACTGATCGTGATCATTGATCGATTCGCCATGAGCGGAGCGTGATCGGATCTGATGCACGAGTGGCCGCTGGCGCGCGCTGTGAGGTGGGTGTCAGATTGCGCGATGCCCGAACGAGTGCGTCACGAGCGCAGCCGATCCGAACGCGTCAACCACGACCCGTCATCCACCGATCCCGCCCCGGTCGTCGTCGGAACCGGGCCGGTCAGCCCGGACGAGATCCTCGCCGTGGCCCGGAAAGGGGCCGGTGTCGTTCTCTCCGCGGATGCGGAACGCACGATCGCCGAGAGCCGCGAGGTCATCGAGGCGCTCGCAAGCGATGTGCGGCCGCACTACGGGGTGTCGACGGGGTTCGGCGCCTTGGCCACCCGGCACATCCCGGCGGAACTCCGGGGGCAGTTGCAGCGCAGTCTCGTGCGGTCGCACGCCGCCGGCTCGGGGCCGGAGGTCGAGCGGGAGGTTGTGCGCGCGTTGATGTTGCTGCGCCTGTCCACGCTCGCGACCGGCCGGACCGGGGTGCGTCTCGAGACCGCGCGCGTGTACGCGGCGATGTTGTCGGCGGGGATCACGCCGGTGGTGCGGGAGTTCGGGTCGCTGGGATGTTCGGGCGACCTCGCGCCGCTGGCGCACTGCGCGTTGGCGGCGATGGGGGAGGGCGAGGTCCGAGACGCGGCGGGGGAGTTGCAGCCGGCCGAGCAGGCGCTGGCGGCGGCGGGGATCACGCCCGTGGTTCTGCACGAGAAGGAAGGGCTGGCGCTGATCAACGGCACCGACGGGATGCTGGGGATGCTGGTGCTGGCGTGTGCGGATCTGCGGCGGCTGTTGCGCACGGCGGACGTCGTGGCGGGGATGAGTGTCGAGGCGTTGCTCGGCACGGATGCGGTGTTCGCGCCGGACCTGCAGGCGTTGCGTCCCCATCCGGGGCAGGCGGAGTCGGCAGCCAACATGCGGGTGGTGCTCGCAGGGTCGGCGGTGATGGCGAGCCATCGGACCCCGGACTGCACGCGCGTACAGGACGCGTACTCCCTGCGCTGCGCACCCCAGGTGCACGGCGCCGCCCGCGACACCCTCGCTCACGCCGAGTCGGTGGCCGGTCGAGAGCTCTCGTCGGCCATCGACAACCCGGTGGTCACGGAGGACAAGCGCGTGGAGAGCAACGGCAACTTCCACGGTGCCCCGCTGGGCTACGTCCTGGACTTCCTGGCGATCGCGGTGGCGGATGTGGCGTCGATGAGTGAGCGACGCACGGACCGCTTTCTCGACGTCGCCCGCAACCAGGGTCTGCCCGCGTTCCTCGCGGACGACCCGGGCGTCGACTCCGGGCACATGATCGCCCAGTACGCCCAGGCGTCGATCGTGGCGGAGCTGAAGCGGCTCGCCGTCCCGGCCTCGGTCGACTCGATCCCGACCAGCGCGATGCAGGAGGACCACGTCTCGATGGGGTGGACGGCCGCCCGGAAGCTGCGCCGTGCACTCGACGGGCTGACGCGGGTGCTCGGGGTCGAACTGCTCACCGCCGCCCGTGCGCTGGACCTGCGGGCGCCGTTGGATCCCGCTCCGGCCACGGCCGCCGTGCGCGACCGGCTACGGGCCGAGGTGCCGGGTCCCGGCCCGGACCGGTGGCTGGCCCCCGAGATGGACGCGGCCGCGGATCTCGTGAGTACGGGAAGCGCCCTCGGCGCCGCGGAAGCGGTGACCGGCCCGTTGCGCTGATGCGCGGCCGGAATCGTCGCAGGCAGGGCAGACTCTCTGCGGTGGCGGACGAGGTGGACGGCGAGGGCGCGAACCCTCCGCATGTGACGCAACCGGCGTGGAAGCGACGGACGCGCGGGGAGCACCGATGGCCCGCAGCGGCAGCGGTGGTGGTGGCGATCGTGCTGCAACTGATGCTGCCCAACCCGGTGGTGCCGCAGGCCCGCTACGTCCTCCCGGTGCTCGAGGTCGTGCTGCTCGTCGGGCTGGTCGCGGTCAACCCCTTCCGCGTCGACGGCGAGTCAGCCGCGCTGCGAATCGGCGGCCTCGTCCTGACCGGGCTCGTCGTGCTCGCGAATGCGTGGTCGGTGGTGCTGCTGGTCGGGGAACTGGTGGCCGGCCGGCCCGAGACGCCGGCGCAGCTGCTCATCGGGGGCGGCGGGATCTGGCTGATCAACGTGCTGGCGTTCGCGCTCGTCTACTGGGAGCTCGACCGGGGTGGTCCGGCGGCGCGGGCGAACGCCGCACGTGATCTCCCCGACTTCCTGTTCGTGCAGATGCAGAACCCCGACTTCGCGCCGCGCGACTGGGAGCCTGCGTTCGTCGACTACCTGTATCTGTCCTTCACCAACGCGACGGCCTTCAGCCCCACCGACGTGATGCCGCTCTCGCGGTGGGCGAAGATGACGATGACGGTGCAGGCGGCCGTCGCTCTGCTCGTGGTGGTGCTCGTCGTCGCCCGGGCGATCAATGCCCTGTCCTGACCTCGCGGCGTAGCAGCATGTACTCGCGGACCACCATGATGATGATCAGGATGTCCACGGCTGCCAGCAGCGGCAGCACCACGGAGCCCGTGCGCACGGCCCGGTACAGCTCGTAGGCCACGAACACGCTGAGCACGACCGCCGCCACCGGGTAGGCGGGCATCCACCGTCGTAGCAGCGCCACCACCAGCCCGAGCTTCACCACGCCGTGCAGCCCGAGGTAGAGGATCACGAACGTGCGGTTGCCGGAAGCGAACTCCGCCGTGCCCGCCACCAGGTGGCGCGCGAGGAAGCCGTCGGGTGAGCCCACCAGATCGCGGCTGATCACGTCGGCCACCAGGTGGTTCACCAGTGTGGCGGGCACGAGCAGCAGCACGATCGCGCCGATCAGCTCGATTGCGCCGTCCAGGCCCTTGATGAACATCGCGAGGCGGAACAGCCGCTCGGTGCGGCGCGCCGCCGGGACGTCAGCCACGGCGGTGCACCGGCGTGCCCGTGATCACCTGCTCGAAGATCTGCATGGTTCGCCTCGCTCGCTCGGGGTCGACGCGGAGTAGCGCCGGTTCCAGCGTAGGTCGCACCCGTGCACGCGCTCGGTACCCGCTGGTCAGTACCTACACGGGCCGGCCTGCCGCTGTCGTTCAGAGCGACTTCGCGACCTCGACCAGCTGGTCCAGCGCCATTCCCCAGCCCTCGACGAACCCCATGTCCTCGTGGGACTTCTTCGCCGAGGCGTCGGCGTGGATCGCCGTGGCGATGTACTTCGTGCCACTGCCGGCGGGCTCCATGCTGATCACCGCGGTGAACGGGAAGCCGCCCTCGACGATCACCGGACGGAACCCGGGGCCCAGGCCCGAGGTGAAGACCAGCCTGGAACCCTCCTCGACCACGAGGATGCAGCCGCTGCTGGGGTACTCGTCGCCCTCCGGCGAGCGCATGGTGGTGTCGAACCTGCCACCTGGCTGTAGGTCGATCTCGCAGGCGGTGGTCGTCCAGGGCTTGGGGGCGAACCACTGCTTGAGCAGTTCGGGGGTGGTCCAGGCCTTCCAGACCAGCTCGGGCGCGACGTCAACGGTGCGCTCCAGCACGAGGTCGAGCTCCGGGTTCGGGGTGTAGGTCGTCATTTCTGCTGCTCCTTGAGGTGGTGGAGAAACGAGTCGAGCTGGTCGAGGCGCTGGGTCCACAGGGCGCGCTGGGCAGCGAGCCAGGTGCCGATGTCCTCGAGCGGCTGGGGCGCGAGCCGATAGGTCCGCACGCGTCCCTTCTTGTCCGACGTCACCAGGCCCGAGCGCTCGAGAACGTTCAGGTGCTGAGTGAACGACGGCAGTGCCATGTCGAAGGGACGAGCCAGATCGCTGGTCGTCGCGGGGCCCTGGCTGAGGCGCTCGACGACCCGGCGGCGGGTGGGGTCGGACAACGCGTGGAAGACGCCGTTCAGATCTGTGTCAGCCACGCCCTCCCCACCATCTCGTCGCTTAGGCATGTACCTAAGTATGTGGGCGCACGTCACTTAGGTCAACCCCTAAGTAACGGGAAGGTCCGACTACCGCCGGCCGACCGTTCCGATTTCGCGCAGCGGTCCCTGCAAGGTCTCGACGACGCTGGGGTCAGTGACCCGTAGCTCCGTCAGCAGGGCTTCCGTCGCTGCGCGGAGGGCCCGGGCGAGTTCGGCTGTGTCGAGGCTCCGAACGAATGCCTCGCCGATCGGACCGGTGACCTCCGGTGGTAACGCGTCCGCGCCCTTGGCGTACGAGGTGGGAAGCCCCAGGCGGTGACAGGCAAGGGTGATGGTGTGGTCGCGGACGGCACTGATCCAGTGCTCGGCCTGCCAGGGGGCGCCACGTTCGATGGCGATCCGGGCGTGCAGGACGTGATGCCAGGTCAGGCCGATGAGATGACCTGGATCGACGGATGGCACCGCTCGCCGCTCTGCCGGAGTGCCGAAAACAACCTGGAAACCGCCGTCGCCGACCGGACCGAAGTCACCGATCGGGGTGAACCCCAGATCGATCTCCAGCGGCCCGTCGAGGAGGAACGCGCGATAGATCTGCGTGCCCGGCCTGAGATCGAAGTGGTGGATCGCGCCGAGTTCGCGATAGAGGAACGAGCTCCAGTCGCCGAGCACCGCCTCCACCTCGACACCATCGGCAACCCCGACGAACAGGTCGATGTCCGACCAGCGGTCTTCTCGGCCGCTCGCCGCTGACCCGGTGATCGCGGCACCGACGATCCGCTCGTCGTCGCGGGCTCGCTCGAGTAGTTGCGTCCTTACCCGCTCGCGCCGATCCACCTCGAACATGAGCGAAGATCGTAGGGGGATCTCCCGGGGTGATCGGTTCTGACGCAGGCGCTCACTCCCGATGGGTGTCGAGCGTTCCGACGGCGGCAGTCCGTCGCGTCAGCGGCATAGACCCTGCTCGACCCGCAGCGTTCACACGCCCTGCTCGTCTACACCGCGGTGCCGGGCAGCGAGAGCTACGACAAGCTGCAACTGCTCTCCCGCAGCTACTTCCGCACGCGGAAGCGGAGCATCGTAACGGGACCCGACTGCGTGTTGCTGAACGGTTCCAGGTCGATCCTGCCGAGGCCCGAGGTCGAGAAACGCACGCCGTCGCCGAGCAGCACCGGCACGACATACACCAGAACCTCGTCGACGAGCCCTCGCTTCAGGCACTGACCGGCCATGTCGGCACCGAGGATCTCCAGGTTCTTCCCGCGTGCGGCGGCGCGCGCCGTGGCGACGGCCTCCCCGAGATCGCAGGTGAGGAATGTGACCCCGTGCTCCGGCTCGTCCGGCGGCCGGTGCGTCAGGACGAACACCGGTCCCCCGTCGTAGTCGGCGTCCTCGGCGGGCATCCGCTTGGCGACCTCGTGGGTGCCCCGGCCGACGAGCATGGCGCCGGTGGCCTGCATGACTTCGGGAAACAGATCCGCTTTCAGGTACTCGAAGATCCAGTCCATCTCGTTGTCGGGGCCGGCGATGAAGCCGTCCAACGACATCGCCCTGTTCACGACGACCTTGCCCATGCCGGCATCCGTATCGCTCATGCCGGTGGCGACCTGGCGCAGGTCACGAACTCATCGGTGCCGGCGGAAATCAGCGCGGCAGTCGGCCGGCGGTCCGAACGCGGACTTCCGCACCCGCCGACTGGTCCCCACCCGGGCGCCCTCACGCATCGACACCAGGCAAGTCACCCGGGCAGGGGCCCGTCATCCTCCGGCAGCAGGAGGTTGAGCGCGGCGCGGGTCGGCTGCGCCGTCCAGCCGTGGGGCCGATTGCCCCTGGATCTGGCTTCTCGCCCGCCGGGGTGTTGATCATCATTTCGGGGCCCGCGGCAGGGCATGACCCGGCTCCCGCCCCCCAACCGATGATCATGCAGAACCCGCTGCGCCCGACCTGTCGGAAATCGGCGGCGACCGGTCGCCCGCAGGGGATACCGAGCCGGTAGTCGCCGTTCAGCATGGGACGTGGTCGGGAACACGTGATCATCATTTCGGGCCCTGCTGCAGGGCGTGGCCCGGTTTCCGACCCCGAACCGGTGATCATGAGGACAAAGAGTCGGCCGTGGCGGCACAGCTCGCGGTCGTCGCTGGACAGTTGCCGAGCAGCCACTCGCAGGATCTCGGCCCCGTGGGCGCCGAGCGCGGGGGCGGATAGACGCGGTACTGGGAAGATGAGGGGCCGCGCTGCAGAGAGGCCCGCACGAGGAGGTCATGATGTCGGACGTTTCCAACGTGGTAGGCCGTGTGCCGCTCGTACTGGACGAGGACGAAGCACTCGAACTGCTGGCCTACCTCGTCACAGCCGCGCGGACCCAGGTCGACGAGGCCGCCGAATACGGCCCGATGCGCCTGCTGACGGCTGCCCGGCGCCTGGGAGCGGCGATCGCTCCGCGCGCGTCGGAGTCGACCGCGCAGTTCGTCACGGGGCCGCTGGTTGCAGCACCCGAGCTGGCCGTGCCGCGCGACGGACGGGACGAGTACGCCACCCGGCTCGACGAGCTGTGCCGCGCCCTCGGGGCGCACCTCACCGGCCACTTCGCCGGGCAGCCGGGAGCCGCGCCGTGACCGGGCAGGAGGACGCCGTGCTGGCCGCCATCCGCAGCCGCCGGGTGGTTCGGGCGATGAGCGGCGAACCGGTCGCCCGCAAGGACCTCGAGACGGTCCTGGACGCGGGCCGCTGGGCGCCGACCGCGGGCAACCGGCACCTGCAGCGTTTCGTGGCCACGGACGATCCCGCGACCCTGCGTGTGCTGCGCATGGTGTCGCCGGGCATGATCCAGCGGCCCGCGGCCGCGATCACGATCTGCACCGACCGCCGGCTGGCCGCGGAGTACGGCTTCCCGCCGGGCGCGGCGGGTCTGCACGTCGACGTCGGGACCGCCATGGCGACGCTCCTGCTCGCCGCACACGCGATCGGCCTCGGCGCAGGCCCGGTGAGCTCCTTCAGCCGAGCTGCGGTGGGCGAGGTGCTGGGGCTGCCGCAGGGTTGGGTGCCCGAGGTCGTCGTCTGCGTCGGCCATCCCGCCCCCGGTGGGCCGCCGCCGATGCGCCCGCAACCCCGCCTGACCTGGCGCGACCTGACCACCTGGGTGCCACCCGAGGATGGAGCGTGACCAGGTCCGCCGCCGGAGCCGGCAACACTGGAGCGTGCTGTGGGCTCACACATCGCCGGCCACTACCAGCGGTAATGCGCTCCGTTGGAGTTCTCCAGCAGCCCGATATGTGTTCTGTAGTTCAGAATGCTGAAGAGTAGGAAGAACGCTCCCGATAGCGTCCAGGACCACCGCATGACGAACCGGGCGGCAGTCATCTCGCTTCTCGGTGTGGCGAGACAGCCGGCGGCCACCAGGAGGTATGCCACGCCGAACGCGGGATTCTCCCAGCCGGGAAATCTGCTCGTGAGCGGCTCACCCGCCGGAGCATCGCCGACGAGATCGTAGGAGAATATCGCTGAGGCGATCGAAATCAGCATCAGGCCGATCGCGAAGACGATCCACATTACCGGCCGGAAGCGTTCGATCGTTGCGAGATCGAAGGCGGTGTCGCCTCGACGTAGCAACGAAGCCGCGCCGACAAGGGCCAGAAACCCGAGCATCACCGACGGCTCGAAGAATGCGATGTTGATCGGCGGCTTGATCGTGAGTGGCCACGTCAGGACACCTGCGACGCTGAACACGGTGAGCGGTGCACCGGTGACGAGAAGTGCAATCGAGTGTCCAGGGAAGACGACGCGCGGATACCGGCGAACAGCGTCCGCGACGATCAGGAGCACCAACCCGGCGCAGAAGCCCACGAGCGTGTTGTAGATTGTCATAAGCCTGTCCCTGAAGTCTGGAAGCGGTGGCAAGCGTTTGTCATGTCTCGCGGCAACTGCCGCGCGCCCGTCCACCTTCGGAGAGATGCCGCGCCTCGGTCTGCATGGCCAAGCGAGACCGTCGGATCCTTGTCGAGCTTTGCAACGCCACCTGCTGACGGGAGTCGGGACCTGTTCGAGAGATCGCCGGCATGAAGAATTCTCGTCGGAAATATCTCCCAATTCCTCGTCGGAGAACCCGAGGATCTGCACGGCTCGAGGCTAACCGTGCGGCAGTGCATGTCGCAAATTTCCCGCGCGCAGAATTGCTGCGAGATTGTCAATACCACTCGGGGGTCATCAGCGGCGAATCTCGTCGGCATCCCGGATCGTCATCTGGCCGACGGAGCGGCTCGACGCCGTCCGCCGGGCGCCGCATCGGAGAGGCCGATCTAGCCCTGGCCAGGGATCGGGCGATCACCAGGCGCTGGATCTGGTTGGTGCCTTCGAAGATCTGCATGATCTTGAGGTGGCTTGGCTCACGCCCTGATCGAAGACAGCCGGATGCACGCTGAGCTGCGCATCAAGAGTCGAGGTCGCCCGCCGCTCCACCGCCTTGGGTTCAGCTCGACCGGAGTGAGCCGTCGAGGCGCGCGCTGGTGGCAACGGAACAGATATAAGACTGGGCTAATGTAGGCGATGTCGCTACAGTGCCTCTTCCACGAGGAACCTGGAGCACTCCGCCATGAAGCTCACCGTCTCGATCGAGATCGCCCTGCCGCGGGAGAGGGTGGCCCAGCTGCTCGCCGACTCCGCACACCTGCCGAAGTGGCTGCGCGGCATGGTGCTGCATGAGCCGGTGAACGGCATGCACGGGCAGGTCGGTACCGAATCGCGCGTCGTGATGCAGATGGGGCAGCAGAAGATGGAGTGCACCGAGACCATCACGCGCCGGGAACCGGCGAACCTGCACGGGATCCCGAGCGACAGCGTCGTTCACTTCGACCGCGAAATCGTCGCCAAGGGCATGTGGAACGGCGTGCGAGACCGACTGACTGAAGCCGGTCCGGAGGCGACCCTCTGGGCGCAAGAGAACGAATACCGGTTCAGCAGCTTGCCGATGCGACTGGTAGGGCCTTTCATGCGCGGTGCCTTCCGTAAGCAGTTGCAACAGCACATGCAGGACTTCAAGGCGTTCGCCGAGCAGGGAACGGACGTCCGCGAAGCGAAGGGCTGACCGCCTTCTGGGAGCTGATTCGCACTCTTCCCCCGTCGCCGCCGTCCTGCTCTCGCAGGGCGTATCGATCAAGGAACTTGCCGACTACCTCGGGCACGCCGATCCCGGCTTCACGCTTCGCACCGACACGCACCTCGTGCCGTCCAGCTACCAGCGCGCCGGGTCGCCGTTGACGGTGTCTTCGTCCCGACCACCGGCGAGAGCCCAGACGGCCTGACGGTGGCCTGATCATGGAACCAGCGGGGGAGGGTCAGAGCGGCAGGATCAATGATCTAGCCCCTGACCAGGGAGCGGGCGATCACCAGGCGCTGGATCTGGTTGGTGCCCTCGAAGATCTGCATGATCTTCGCCTCGCGCATGTAGCGCTCGACGGGGAAGTCGCGGGTGTAGCCGTAGCCGCCCAGGACCTGCACCGCGTCGGTGGCGACCTTCATGGCGGCGTCGGTGGCGACGAGCTTGGCGACGCTCGCCTGCCGGCTGTAGTCACGGCCTGCGTCACGGCGGCGGGCGGCGTCGAGGTAGGTGGCGCGGGCGGAGTCGACGGCGGCTGCCATGTCGGCGAGCACGAAGCCGAGGCCCTGGTGGTCGATGATCTTCTTGCCGAACGTGGTGCGCTCGTTGGCGTACGCCACGGCGGTGTCGAGGGCGGCGCGGGCGAGTCCGGTGGCGACGGCGGCGATGCCGAGCCGTCCCGAGTCGAGGGCCGCGAAAGCGATCTGCAGGCCCTGGCCCTCCTTCCCGATAAGCCGCTCGGGTTCGAGCACCGCGCCGTCCCAGTGCGCGGTCGTGGTGGGGATGGCGTGCAGGCCCATCTTCTCCTCGGGCCTGCCGAAGGAGAGACCGTCGGCCGTGCCGGGTGCGAGGAAGCACGACACGCCGCGTGGGCCCTCCGACGTGCGGGCGAAGAGCGCGTAGAAGTCGGCCTTGCCGCCGTGGGTGATCCACGCCTTGGTGCCGGTGATCCGGTAGCCGTTCTCCACCTTCTGGGCGCGGCAGGTGAGGGCGGCGGCGTCGGAACCCGCCTGCGGCTCCGACAGGCTGTAGCCGCCGATCAGCTCACCGGCGAGCATCCGCGGCAACCAGCCTTCCTGCTGCTCGGGTGAGCCGAAGGTGGCCAGCGGGAAGCACGAGAGCCCGTGCACGCTCACCGCGACGGCGACCGCTGCCCACCGCGCGCCGAGCTCCTCGAGGACCTGGAGATAGACCTCGTAGGGCTGGCCGCCGCCGCCCATCTCCTCGGGATAGGGCAGTCCCAGGAGCCCGGCCTGGCCCAGCGTCGCGAAGAGGCCGTCCGGATAGGTCTCGGCACGCTCGTGCTGTTCGACGCGGGTGGCGAGCTCCTTGTCGGCGAGCTCGCAGGTCAGTGCGAGCAGGTCCTCGGCCTCCTGGGTGGGAAGCAGCCGGTCGACGGCCATCGGGACTCCTAACGGTACTGAGATAGATACGTCAGTACCGTTTAGGATAGCCGCCATGTCGACCCCCGTCAGGCGTGGTGCGGCCCGCCGTGAGCAGCTTTTCGACGCGCTCGAGGAGCTGTTGCTGGCCGAGGGCTTCGCGCACTTCACCCTCGACGACCTCGCCGCGCGGCTGCACTGCTCGAAGCGCACCCTGTACGCGCTCGCGGGCAGCAAGGAGCAGTTGGTGCGTGCGGCGGTCGTGCACTTCTTCCGGGGTGCCACCGAGCGCGTCGAGGCCGCCCTGGCCGCGCAGAGCGACCCGCGCCGTCGTGTGGGCACCTACCTCGGCGCCGTCGCCACGGAACTGGCGCCGGCGTCGCCCCGCTTCGTCGAGGACGTCGCCGCTTTCCCACCCGCCGCGGAGGTGTACGCGCGCAACACCCGAGCCGCCGCCCGGCGCGTGCAACAACTGGTCGACGAGGGGGTGGAGGCGGGGGTCTTCCGTGACGTGCACACCGGGTTCGTGGCGGACGTCGTGACGTCGGTGATGGTGCGTATCCAGCAGCGGCAGGTGGCCGCAGCGACCGGACTGGACGACGCGGAGGCTTACGCGCGCCTCGCCGAACTCCTGCTGCACGGGCTCGGCGTCCCCTGACGAGCGGCACATCCGCCCTGGCCTACCGAGCGACCGTGCCGCTCGTCAGGGGGCTCAGGAGCGGACGAGCCGGGCGATCGCGTCGGACGCCTCACGCACCTTCTGGTCGGCCTCCTCGCCGCCCGTGGCCGCGGCCTGGACGACGCAGGTGGCGAGGTGCTCGTCGAGCAGCTCGAGCGAGAACGCCTGAAGGGCCTTCGTGGCGGCGGCGACCTGGGTGAGGACGTCGATGCAGTACTTGTCCTCCTCGACCATCCTCTGCAGGCCGCGGATCTGCCCCTCGATGCGGCGGAGCCGCTTGAGGTAGGCGTCCTTGTCGCTGCTGTAGCTGGCCATGCCGCCGAGGCTACACCCCCAGGGGGTACTCGGACCAGGAGGCGCAGTGGCGAGCCCGCGGCCGCGGAGCCCCCCTCGGTTCCGCGGCCGTCGAGCCGGCCCGATACAGTTCGTACCGCAATTGACCCCGCCCGTCACGGTTGTCGGGGGTCGCAAGATGAGACAGTCCCTCGGCTGGGGGAGTCGCCGGCCAGGGGTCAGACGAGGAACCTGTAGGCCGTGGTGCCCGGCGCCACCAGCTGAATCTTCAGCGGGCTCGCCTCCATCCGCTTCCACAGCGGCTCGTACCCGTCGCGGTCGGACAGCTCGATCCCGCAGAGCGCTGCGCCGGTCTCGCGATTGTCGCGCTTGACGTACTCGAACAGCACGATGTCGTCGTCGGGACCGAGTACCTCGTCGAGGAAGCGGCGCAGCGCGCCCGGCTCCTGCGGGAACTCGACGAGGAAGTAGTGCTTGAGCCCGCGGTGCACCAGCGAGCGTTCCACCACCTCGGCGTAGCGGCTCACGTCGTTGTTCCCGCCCGACAGCAGACACACGACTGTGTCGTCGTGGCGGACGTCGAGCCCGTCGAGGGCGGCCGTGGCCAGCGCGCCCGCGGGTTCGGCGATGATGCCGTCGACCTGGTAGAGGTCGAGCATCTCGGTGCAGACGCGTCCTTCGGGGACGCTCCTCAGCTCGGCTCCGCAGTCGCGCACCAGCGGGAAGCTCACGTCGCCGACCCGGCGCACCGCGGCGCCGTCGACGAACGAGTCCAACTCGGGCAGCACGGTGGGGGCGCCGGCAGCCAGTGCGGCGGCCATGCTCGCGGCGCCTGCCGGCTCCACACCGACGATCCGGACCTCCGGGTGGTGCGCGGCGAACCAGCCGCCCACTCCGGCGAGCAGCCCGCCGCCGCCGACCGGCACCACGACGACGTCGGGTGCGCGCCCGAGCTGAGCGACGATCTCGATGCCGACCGTGCCCTGACCGGCGATGGTGCGCGGGTCGTCGAATGCGGGCACGACGGTGGCGCCGGTGCGGACGGCGTAGTCGGAGGCCGCCGCGGCCGCCTCGTCGTACGTGTCGCCGCCGACGACGAGCTCGACGGCGTCGCCGCCGAGCGCCGCGATCCGCTCGCGCTTCTGCCGCGGCGTGGTGCTCGGGACGTGCACCCGACCGTGGATCCCGAGCTGCCGGCAGGCATACGCCACGCCCTGGCCGTGGTTGCCCGCGCTGGCACAGACGGCGCCGGCAGCGCGCTCATCGGCATCGAGCTGGGCCAGGAGGTTGTACGCACCGCGCAGCTTGTACGAGCGTCCGACCTGGAGGTCTTCACGCTTCAACCACACCTGGGCGCCAATGGCGGTGGTCAGGCGTTCGTTGTGCAGCAGCGGGGTCTGACGGGCGACGCCGGTGAGCCTGGTGGCCGCGGCGTCGACGTCGGCGGCGGAGAACACCTGGTCAATCCTCCCCCTGTGGCGCGTCACACGTGTCAGGAGGGTCGGCTCGCCGCTCTCAGAGGTGAGTGCGGGGCCGCGGCGGGAGCCCTGCCGCGCCGTAGCAGGCGTCGATGAGCTCGGCCGTGGCCACGGCGTCGTCGGCGTCGGTGGACACCGGCTCGCCCCCGCGCAGGTGACCGGCGAAGGCCTCCAACTGGTAGGCGTAGGACGGGCGGCGGCCCAGCTCCTCGACGCGTTCGGCGCCGCCGGCCGTCACGGTCACGCGGTCGTCGCGGTGGGGCAGCACGAAGTTGGCGGCGCTCACCTCGCCGCGGCTGCCGATGATCCGGGCGGTCATGCGGAGGTCCGCCGCCGTCATCGAGCAACGGACGGTGCCCGTGGCTCCGCCGGGGAAGTCGAGATCCGCATCGAGCCACTCGTCCACGCCGGTGTTGCCGGCGCGCTCGCCCGCCCGGGCGGCCACCACCCGGGGTTCGCCGCCCGCCAACGGCGCCAAGGCCCGGTGCATGTGCAGCCCGTAGCAGCCGACGTCCATCGTCGCGCCGCCTGCCAGCGGGAACGACCACCGCAGGTCCCCCGCAGGGGGCGGCGGGATCATCATGTCGATCTCGACACGGCGCAGGTCGCCGATCTCCCCGGACGCGAGCACGTCGAGCAGTCGCCGTGCCACCGGGTGGTACAGGTAGTGGAAGCCCTCCATGACGACCACTCCCGCGCGGGCGGCGGCGTCGCGGACCTCGCGGGCCTCCGCGGCGTCACTGGCCGAGGGCTTCTCGGTGAGCACGTGCTTGCCCGCCGCGATCGCCGCGAGGTTCCACGGCCCGTGCAGCCCGTTGGCCAGCGGGTTGTAGATCGCCTCCACCTCGGGGTCGGCGACCACGTCGGCATACGAGTCGAGCACCCGCTCGACGTCGTGCTCGGTCGCGAAGGCCTTCGCCCTGGCCTGGTCGCGCGCGGCGACCGCCACCAGCCGGGCGCCGGTGAGACGGGCGGGTTCGACGATCGCGGCGGCGGCGATGCGTGCGGCGCCCAGGACGCCGATCCGGAGAGGTTCCACGTCCTTGATCCTGCCTCGACGTCGGGTTCACCTCGCCACGGACCCGCGGCTGATGTCGTCGCCGCGATATCCGGTATCTCTTCCGGATTTCGCACCGACGACCGATAACGGCCCTTTGCGTCGCTGTTCGGAAAATGTGGAGGACTGTTTTCTCTGCGCTTCGTCGCGTTATGGTTGCCGCCGCAATCCCGGCGGGGGGAAGAATGCGGGTTCTGCTGACGAGTCTTCCGGTCTACTCCCATCTGGTGCCGATGATGGTTCCGGTGGCACAGGCGCTTCGGGCGGCGGGGCACGAGGTGGCGGTCGCCACCGGTGCCGCGATGGCACCGCACCTCGAGCGGGCCGGGCTGCCGCACCTGGCGCTGCCGCGGATGCGCACGATGGAGGACCTGCGTCGCATCTCGTTGCAGCCCGATGGCACGCCGACGCGCGAGGCCGCCGCGCAGGGGCCTGGCGAGGCGGTCGGCCGGATGTTCGCCGGCGCCACCGCTGTGCGCGCGGCGAGCGACATGCTGGAGGTGGCGCCGGCATTCGGGCCGGATCTCGTGGTGCGGGAGTGCGGGGAGTTCGGCGGTCATCTGCTCGCCGAGACGCTCGGACTGCCCTGCGCAACCCTGGACATCGGGCCGCTGGGGCCGGTAGCCGATCCGGGCCTGCTCCCCGCGCTGAACGAGGCGCGGGCTGCGGTCGGCCTTCCTGCGCTCGACGACGTATCCGCACTGACCCGCGAGCCCTGGTTCAGCTGGATGCCCGGGTCGTGGTATCCGGACACGTCGCACGGCGCCCCCCGCTGCTATCGCGCGCCCGCCCCGCAAACGGACGAGGCGCTCGATCCGGCGATCGTGAGCCTCCCGTCGGACCGCCCGTTCGTGCTGGCCGCCCTGGGTTCCGTCAGCTCCGCGACGCTGACCCCCGAGGCGTCGCCGCTGCCCCGCATCGTCGACGCCCTCGCCACTCTGCCCTGCACGGCGGTGGTCGCTCTGGGATCGGGCGTGGATCCGTCCGCGTGGACCGGGTCGCGGCCCCCCAATGTGCATTTGACGTCGTTCGTGCAGCAGTCGCTGCTCCTGCCCGCCTGCGATCTCTTCCTGAGCCACGTCGGCGCCAACGGTGTTCGCGAGGCGTTGGCCGCCGGGGTTCCGATAGTGGCGATGCCGCTGTTCGCGGAGCAGCCGCTCAATGCGCAGCGGCTGGCTGACCTCGGCCTCGGTGTATCCGTCGACAAGAACTCCGATGCGACGACGGTGGCGGCGGCCTGCCGGAAGGTTCTGGAGGATCCCGCGTTCCGGCTGAGCGCCCATGGCTTTCAGCGCAAGATCCTCGGGCTCCCCGGCATCGACCGGATGGTGGCGGATCTGGCCGCCATGGTCGCCTGAGGGCCCCGTGCGCAACCGGAATCGGGTGCCCCCGGGCACTGAGACGGGGGCGGCACCCGGTTCTGCCGGTGACTCAGTGGATGTGCTCGCGCCAGTCCGCGGGCACGCGTTCGGCCGGGCCGGGCACGCTCTGGTCGAGCGGGCGGTGCTCCGGGTGGGCGAGCTCGGGACCGTCGAGCATCTCCTTGCTCCGGTAGTCCCAGTACCAGGACTCGCCGGGCTCGAAGGTGCGGACGTACGGGTGCCCGGTGGCGCGGAAGTGTGCGGTGGCGTGCTGGGCGGGCGAGGTGTCGCAACACCCGACGTGGCCGCACTGTGCGCATCGCCGCAGGTGTACCCACCAGCCCCCGACCTCGTCGCACTCGGCGCAGCCCGTGCCGCTCGGTGCGATGGCGGGATCGATTCCGTTCTGTGCGGACATGCGCATCTCCTTCTTATGGCTGACGTGCCCATCATGGCCGGGTGGAGGGTTCCGGTGGGGACCCGACCCGGGTACCGTCCCAATTGATCAAAGCTTTGATCGAAAGGGAGGCGTCAATGGCGACGAAACCATTCGCATCGTCCGCGGACCTGTCGGCGAAGGAGCAGACCCTCGAGGTGCTCGCCGACGGCGTATACGCGCTGACCGCTCAGGGCGACCCCAATATCGGCGCCATCGAGGGGGAGGACTTCCTCGTCTGCTTCGAGGCACTCGCCACCCCCGTCGCGGCGCGGAAATGGTTGGCCCGGCTACGCGAGCACACCGACAAGCCAGTGCGCTACCTCGTGCTGAGCCACTATCACGCCGTGCGCGTGCTCGGCGCCTCCGCGTTCGACGCCGAGATCATCGTGGCTCACGAGAAGACCAGGGCGCTGGTCGCGGAGCGGGGCAAGGAGGACTGGGAGAGCGAGTTCGCGCGGATGCCGCGCCTCGCCGACGGCGCCGACTCCGTGCCCGGGCTGACCTGGCCCACCCTCACGTTCTCCGACCGGATGACGATCGACCTCGGCGGCGAGCGGGGCGACCTGGTGCTGCAGTACTGCGGTCGTGGGCACACCGAGGGCGACATCGTGGCCTGGCTGCCGCGGCACCGGATCCTGTTCGCCGGCGACCTCGTGGAGGCCGAGGCGGCCCTCTACACCGGCGACGCGTTCCACCGCGAGTGGTCGACCACCACGCTCGACCGGGTCGCGGCCCTCGGGGCGGAGATGCTGGTCGGCGGGCGCGGGGGCGTGAGCCGCGGGACGTCCGCAGTCGGATCGGCCATCGACCAGACGCGGTACTTCCTGCAGGTGCTGATCCGCGAGGTCACCGGCGTGCAGCGGCGCGGCGGCACCCTCAAGGACGCGTTCGAGCGCAGCCACAACGCGCTCGTCGACCAGTACGGGCACTGGCCGATCTTCGAGCACTGCCTCCCGTTCGACGTCTCCCGTCTGTGGGACGAGCTGTCCGGCGTGGAACGCCCGATCATCTGGACGGCCGAGCGGGACCGAGAGGTCTGGGACCAGCTCCAGTCATGAACGGGCGGGCGGGCGGCGATGTGGTGGTCGTCGGGAACGGGCCGGTCGGTCAGACCGCCGCGTTGCTGCTCGCTCGCTGGGGCGTGCGCACGGTGGTGCTGGACCAGCGGCCCGCCCGCGACCACGTCGGCTCGAAGTCGATCTGCCAGCAGCGCGACGTCCTCGACATCTGGGACGCCGTCGGCGCCGGGGCGCGGATCGCGGCCGAGGGCGTCACGTGGACCACCGCGCGGACGTTCCACCGCGGCGCGGAGTTGTTCAGCCACACCTTCGTCGACGCGGGCCGCTCGCCGTTCCCGCCATTCGTGAACATCTCGCAGTCGCGCACCGAGGAGATCCTCGACGAGTGCGTCGCCGCGCAGCCGCTGATCGAGGTGCGGTGGGGGCAGCGGGTCGTCGCGCTCCGGCAGGATGCCGGCGGGGCCGAGCTGACCTGCGACGACGGCACGCGCGTGGACGCATCGTTCGTCGTGCTGGCGGCCGGGGCGCGCTGCGACGAGCTGCGCGATCTGCTCGGCGTCACATTCGACGGGCATTCCTTCGACGACCGCTTCCTCATCTGCGACATCCGCACCGACCTGCCCGAGCGGGCGAGCGAGCGGCACTTCCACTTCGACCCGGAGTGGAATCCCGGCCGTCAGGTGCTCGTGCATCCCTGCCCGGACTCGACGTTCCGCATCGACTGGCAGGTGCCCGCGGAGTTCGACCTCGACGCCGAGGTGAGCTCGGGCGCCCTGGATCGGCGGATCCGCGCGGTGATCGGGGACCGTCCCTACGAGGTGGTGTGGCAGTCGGTGTACCGCTTCCACTCCCGCTGCGTCGATCGGATGCGCGTCGGGCGCGTTCTGCTCGCCGGCGACGCCGCGCACCTGGTGTCCCCGTTCGGGGCCCGGGGCCTCAACTCGGGGGTGCCCGACGCCGAGAACGCGGCCTGGAAGATCGCGTTCGTCCTGCGGGGCTGGGCGCCGGAGGAACTGCTGGAGAGCTACCACCAGGAGCGCCACGCCGCCGCACGGGAGAACCTCGCCGTCACCACCGCGACGATGGACTTCCTCGTGCCGCGCACCCCCGAGCAGGCAGAGCACCGCCGCGACGTGCTCTCCCGCTCCGCTGCGGATCCGACCGCTCACGCGCTCGTCGACTCGGGACGGCTCGCGGAGGCGTTCTGGTACGCCGACTCACCGCTGACGACGCCCAGTTCCGCCCGTCCGTTCGCCGGGCGTCCGGCGCGCGGGACCGCACCGGCTCCGGGCCCTGGAATCCTGGTCCCCGACGGCGTATGGGACGGCTCGCACCGCTTCCGGACGCTCGCCCGCAACGGGTTCCTGCTGCTCACGATGCCCGGCGCCGACGTGGCGGCGGCGCGTGAGGCCGCACAGAGTGTGTCGGCGCCGGTGCGTGTGCTGGAACTCGCAGCCGGGGACCCGACGGGTGTACTGACCGGGGCACTGGACGCGCGGCCCGGAGAGGTCTGGGTGGTGCGGCCCGACGCGCACGTCGCCGCTGTGCTGGAGCGACCGTCGTCGGCCACCATCGTGGATGCACTGCACCGCGCGCTGGCGATTGTCATGGACCGGGAGGAGAACGAACATGGCGTACTACCGACGGTCCGGTGAGGTGCCGCCCAAGCGGCACACGCAGTTCCGGACGCCCGACGGCGGGCTCTACTACGAGGAGCTGATGGGGGAGGAGGGCTTCTCGTCGGACTCCTCGTTGCTCTACCACCGCAGCATTCCCTCGGCGATCGTCGACGCGAGCCCGTGGGAGCTCCTGGGCGTCGACACCACGCCGAACCACCCGCTGGTTCCACGGCACCTGAAGCTGCACGACCTGTTTCCGGGCGAGGACTGGAAGGCGGTGGACGCCGTGATCGGGCGGCGTCTCGTGCTCGGCAACGCCGACGTGCGGATCTCGTACGTCGTCGCGGGGGAGTCGTCGCCGCTGTACCGCAACGCGCTCGGCGACGAGTGCGTGTACGTCGAGTCCGGGGCGGCCACCATCGAGACGGTGTTCGGGGTCCTGGACGTGCGGCAGGGCGACTACGTGATCCTTCCGCGGTCCACCACGCACCGCTGGGTGCCCGTCGGCTCCGGGCCGCTGCGCCTCTACGTCATCGAGGCGAACTCGCACATCGCCCCGCCCAAGCGTTACCTGACGCGCTTCGGTCAGCTGCTGGAGACCGCGCCGTACTGCGAGCGCGACCTGCACGGCCCGGGCGAGCCGCTGATCGTCGAGGGCACGGACGTCGAGGTGCTGGTGAAGCACCGGGGCAGCCGGGGGATCACGGGCACGCGGTACGTCTACCCGACCCACCCCTTCGACGTGGTCGGCTGGGACGGGTGCCTGTACCCGTACACGTTCAACGTCTCCGACTTCGAGCCGATCACGGGCCGGGTGCACCAGCCGCCGCCCGTACACCAGGTGTTCGAGGGCGACGGGTTCGTGATCTGCAACTTCGTGCCGCGAAAGGTGGACTACCACCCGTTGTCGATACCCGTGCCGTACTACCACTCCAATGTGGACTCCGACGAGGTCATGTTCTACTGCGGCGGGAGCTACGAGGCCCGCAAGGGTTCGGGCATCGGGCAGGGCTCGATCTCGCTGCACCCCGGCGGCCACAGCCACGGCCCGCAGCCCGGGGCGTACGAGCGCAGCATCGGAGTGCAGGAGGTCGACGAGCTCGCCGTCATGGTCGACACGTTCCGGCCGTTCGAGCTCGGTGAGGGCGGATGGGCGTCCGAGGACCCGGGCTATCCCTGGACGTGGTCGGGACGGGGACCAGGCGCGTGATCGAACTACCCGGGAGCACGCTCTTCGGCGCGGCGAACCTCCCCTACGGCGTGTTCTCCGTGCCCAGAGACCCCCGCAGGCGCGTCGGCGTCGCGATCGGTGACCACGTGCTCGACGTCGTCCCCTTGGCGGAGTCGGGCGGGGCCACCGAGCTGGTGTCGCTGCTCGCGGCCCCCACGCTCAACCCGCTGCTGGCCGCTGGGCGTCGCACGTGGACGGAGCTGCGCGAGCGTCTCGTGGAGTGGGTCCACGGACCCGCGGACGCGGTACGGCCCCATCTGCTGGCGGCCGACGACGTGCAGCTGCACCTGCCCGTCGACGTCGGGGACTACGTCGACTTCTACTCCAGCGAGCACCACGCCAGGAACGTCGGACGGATCTTCCGGCCCGGCTCCGAACCGCTCTCGCCGAACTGGAAGCACCTCCCCATCGGCTACCACGGGCGCACCGGGACGATCGTGGTGTCCGGCACCGACATCGTCAGGCCGAAGGGGCAGCGCCGGGGCGACGACGGACCGGAGTTCGGGCCCTCGACGCGGCTCGACATCGAGGCCGAGGTCGGGTTCGTCGTGGGCACCGGCACGCGGGTCGGCGAGTCGGTCGCGGTGGGCGACTTCGCCGAGCACGTGTTCGGGATGTTCCTGCTCAACGACTGGTCAGCGCGTGACATCCAGTCGTGGGAGTCCACGCCGCTCGGGCCGTTCCTCGGCAAGTCGTTCGCCACGTCCGTCTCGCCGTGGGTGGTGCCGCTGGACGCACTGGAGGCCGCCCGTGTCGCGCCGCCGCCGCGTGACCCACCGTTGCTGCCCTACCTGCGCGACGTCGACGAGCGGGGGCTGGATCTGGAGCTGGAGGTGGCGCTCAACGGCCATGTGGTCTCCCGCCCGCCGTTCGCCACCATGTACTGGACTGCCGCGCAACAGCTCGCGCACCTGACTGTCAACGGGGCCTCGCTGCGTCCGGGGGACGTCTTCGCGAGCGGCACCGTGTCCGGGCCGGAGAAGGAGCAGCGGGGCTCGCTGCTGGAGCTGAGCTGGGGAGGGTCCGAGCCGATCACGCTGGCCGACGAGAGCACTCGCACGTTCCTCGAGGACGGGGACGAGGTCGCGATCACCGGCACCGCGCCCGGCACGGCAGGCACCCGCATCGGCCTGGGCGAGGTCCGCGGCCGCATCCTCCCCTCCCGCTGACGCGGCGAGCCGTCAGGTCAGGAGGGTTCGGGCCGTCTGTTTCCAGAGGGGGAGATGGGGGTCGGTGCTCGGGTCGCGGTGTTCCAGTGCGTAGGCGAGCCCGACCCCGCGCATGCTCGTGAACAGCAGGTCGCGAACCTCCGGATAGCGCGGGTGGGCGACGAGCTCCGGTCCGTAGAACCGGTCGAGCCCGCCCTTGATGGCCGCGCCGATCTCCCGCTCGTGGACGAGGAGCGCGGCGCGCAACTCCTTGTTGGTGCGCGCCGCCGTCCACAGCTCCACGGCCGCCCAGAAATGCGGTTCGGAGAAGGCCTCCCACATCAGTTCGATGGCGCGGTCCAGCCGTTCGGCGCCGGTCAGTCCGCCCGCGAGGCTCTTGATCCGTTCGCCGTTGCGCCGCAGCCGCTGAGTGGACAGGTGCTGGGACGCCGCGACGAGCAACTGCTCGCGTGACGGGAAGTGGTGCAGCAGCCGGCCGCGGGACACTCCGGCCCGGGCCTGGATCTGCAGGGTGGTCGCACCGGCATATCCGGATTCGACGAGGCAGGCGACCGCCGCGTCGAGGATCTGGGCGCGGCTGGCCGCCGTGCGCTCGTCGCGACGCCCGCGCGGCGCGGGCGACGAAGCATCGGCGGAGGCGCTCATGGTCCGCGAGGATATGTCTCGCGCCGGATGACGTGTGCGCGAGCACCGTATTCGGTATACGTCGGACGTTCCGGCGCACGGCGCCAGCGGGTGTCAGGTCGGGGGCGGGCCGCTCGTCGTGCCGATTCGCAGCGACACCGGCAGCGTCAGGTCCGGCGGCCGTCGCCCCTCGACGAGCTCCATCGCGGCCTCGGCGGCGGCGCGGCCCTTCTCGTCGGTCGGCTGCACCACCGTGGTGAGGCGGGTGACACCCAGCCAGGGCAGGTCGGCACCATCGAACCCCACGACGCTGACGTCCTCCGGCACCCGCAGACCCAGCTCCTTCGCGGCCTGCAGCACGCCGGCGGCGAGCACGTCGCTCTGCGCGATCACGGCGGTGGGGCGCCGGTGCGCCGGAACGTCCAGCAGCACGCGCCCCGCCGCGGCCCCCTCGTCGACGGCGTTGCTGGCCGTCTCGAACGCGGGCACCGGTCCGAAGACGTCCTCCACGCCCTCCAGCCGGTGCCGCACGTCGCGATAGTGGGCCCGGGCCCGGCGGGCGGCGTCGACGGGGCCGCAACGGCCGTCGAGGCGAAGGGGCATCGAAAGTATCTCGACCCGGCGGTGGCCGATCTCGTGCAGGTGCCGGGCGAGGTCACGGGTGCCGCGGCGGTCGTCGATGTCGATGAGAACGACGCCCTCCATCTCCGGGCCCTCGACGACGACGAGTGGCACGCCCCGGGCCCGCAGCCGATCGAGCGCGGGATCGTCCTCGAGCCCACAGGTGGCGAAGATCGCGGCGTCGAGCGGGATGCGGCCGATCTGCTCGATGGAGGGGCGCCCTGCGTCGCCTGCGAGCAGTAGCAGCCCGACGCCGTGCGAGCCGAGCACACCGGTGATCCCGTCCAGCAGTTGGACGGCCACGGGGTCGCGGAAGGCGTACAGCAGTCGCTCGCCGACGAACGCGCCGATGACCCCGCTGCGGCCGCGGCGCAGCGAGGCGGCCAGCGGGTCGGGCCCGGCGTAGCCGAGTTCGGCCGCGGCGCTCAGCACCCGCTCCCGGGTGCCGGACGTCACCCGTGGGCTGCCGGAGAACGCCAGCGACGCGGTGGAGGGCGAGACGCCGGCGCGCGCCGCGACGGATGCGAGCGTCGGGCGGGTGGACACCCTCGAACGGTAACGGGGCCACTCGATTACAGGTTGAACCCGCCCGGGTGACCCGCGTACGGTGTCGTCGATCGAATCGATTCGACAAGGAGTGCATGTGACGACGACCGGGGCCCCGCCCGCCGCCGCCGAGGTCCTTCGTGCCCGTACCGCCGTCGTCGTCGCGTTCGCCGCGAACGGGCTCGCGTTCGCGTCGTTCATCTCCCGCACGCCCGCGATCCGGGACGTGCTGGGGCTGACGGCGGGGCAGTTGGGCCTGCTCCTGCTGTGCCTGTCCGCCGGTGCCGTCGCGGGGTTGCCGCTTTCGGGACCGATCGTCCACCGGCTCGGTCCGGGTCGCGCGGTGCTCGCGGGAGCCCTGTCGGAATGTCTCGGACTGGCCCTGCTGGTCGTCGGGCTGTTCACCGGGTCGGTCGCTCCGGCGGCGATCGGGCTCGTGTTCGCCGGGTTGGGCACGGGGGTTTGGGACGTCGCGATGAACGTCGAGGGTGCCGACGTCGAGCGCAGGCTCGGTCGCTCGCTCATGCCCCGGCTGCACGCAGCGTTCAGCCTCGGCACCGTCACCGGTGCCGGCCTGGGAGCCGCATCGGCCGCGCTTGGCGTGCCCGTCGCGGTGCAGATCATGGTCATCGTCGCGCTGCTGCCGGCGGTGGTCACCGTCGCCACCCGGCGGTTCCTGCCCGGCCAGGTGGCCACCGCGGAGGAGAAGGCCGCGGGTGCGGGGGTCCTCGCCGCGTGGCGTGAGCCGCGCACGCTCCTCGTCGGGCTGCTGGTGCTCGGGTTCGCCTTCACGGAGGGCTCGGCCAACGACTGGATCGCCATCGCGTTCGTCGACGGCTACGGCTCCGGCGAAGCGGTCGGGGCCGTAGCCTTCGGGTTCTTCGTCAGCGCGATGACGATCGGGCGGCTGGTCGGCGGATCCGCGCTCGAACGGTTCGGGCGAGTCGCCGTGCTTCGCGCGACCGCCGCGATCGCACTCGCCGGCCTTCTTCTCGTGGCGCTCGGCGGCTCCACGCCCGTCGCCCTCTGCGGGGCCCTGCTCTGGGGGATCGGCGCCTCGCTCGGCTTCCCCGTCGGGATGAGCGCGGCTGCGGACGACCCGGCCCGCGCGGCCGCGCGTGTCTCCGTGGTGAGCTCGATCGGCTACACGGCGTTCCTGGCCGGGCCGCCGTTGATCGGCCTGCTGGCCGAGCACGCCGGCATCCTGCGCGCCCTGTTCGTGGTGCTGGGCGCTCTGGTTCTGGGCTTGCTGGCCTCGGGTGCCAGCCGCCCGCTGCCCCTAACAGAGTCCAGCAGCGCCCGCTGACCGGGAACCTGACCGAACCGCCAGGTTACGGTCATTTTTCACAGCCTTCCGGGCCTTGACGTTGCCGGTTTGGCAGCGAACTCTGTTGCGCGTCGTGCACCACGTTTCGCACAGCGCTTCGGGAGACTCCCCATGATCCACGTCTGCCCGCTCACCGATCTTCCGCGCGGAAGTGCCCGCCGCCTCCCGCTCGACCCGCCGGTCTCGGTGTTCCACACCAGCGACGGCGAGCTCTACGCGATCGATGACACCTGCACCCACCAGGATGCCTCGCTCGCCGACGGTTGGCTCGAGGGTTGCGAAGTCGAGTGCCCGTTACATGCGGCGATATTCGATCTGCGCACCGGAGAACCCGACGGTCTCCTCGCTCGCGAACCGGTCCGCACCCACCGAGTCGTCATCGAGAACGACGCCGTGTACGTCGTCCTCGCCGGGTCCGACGAGCTAGAAGCCGCGTCGTGAGCGCCTCCCCCCGAGTGGTCGTCATCGGGGCAGGCGTCGTCGGCGCCGCGGTCGCCGACGAGCTCACCGCGCGCGGCTGGACCGACGTCACCGTGCTCGACCAGGGCACACTCCCGCTGCCGGGCGGGTCGTCATCGCACGCTCCGGGCCTGGTGTTCCAGACCAACCCGTCGAAGACCATGGCCGGCTTCGCCCGCTACACGGTCGAGAAGCTCTCCGCGCTGGCCGGGCCGGACGGATCGTGGTGCTTCAACGCCGTCGGCGGCCTGGAGGTCGCCACCACGCCCGAGCGGCTGGCCGAGCTGCGCCGCCGGCACGGTTTCGCCACGAGCTGGGGCATCGAGTCGCGGCTCGTCGGCCCGGACGAGTGCGCAGCCATGCACCCGCTCGTCGACGCCGGCCGGGTGCTCGGCGGGTTCCACACCCCCACGGATGGTCTGGCCAAGGCGCCGCGGGCGGTGGCTGCTCAGCTCGCCCGCGCCACCGAACGCGGTGCCCGGGTGCTCGGCAACCACCGGGTGCTCGACGTGCTGTCGGAGAAGGGTCGCGTCACCGGCGTGCGCACCGATCGCGGCGACGTCCCCGCCGATCTCGTGGTCTCCGCCACCGGGTTCTGGGGGCCGAAGACCGGTGCGCTGGTGGACCTCACGATCCCGCTGCTGCCGATGGCCCACCAGTACGTGACGACCACACCCGTCGCCGCGCTGGCCGGACGGAACACGGAAGCCGCCGAGGCGAGCGCGCCGATCCTGCGTCACCAGGATCGCGATCTGTACTTCCGTGAGCACGTCGACCGCGTCGGCATCGGCTCCTACGCCCACCGCCCGATGCCGGTGGACCTCGACGCGCTGCCTGCGGAAGGCATGCCGAGCGTACTGAGCTTCACACCCGAGGACTTCACGCCGTCCTGGGCCGACGCACGCGAGCTGCTGCCCGCGCTGCGTGACGCCGAGATCGACACCGGCTTCAACGGCATCTTCTCCTTCACCCCCGACGGGATGCCGCTCATCGGCGAGCACCCGGGACTGGCCGGCTTCTGGGTGGCCGAGGCGGTCTGGGTCACCCACTCCTGCGGCGTCGGGCAGGCGCTCGCGCGCTGGCTCGTGGACGGAGAGCCGGGCGTCGACCTGCACGAATGTGACCTCAACCGGTTCGAGGAGGCACAGCTCGCGCCGTCCTACGTCAGCACCCGCAGCGCGCAGAACTTCGTGGAGGTCTACGACATCCTGCATCCACTGGAGCCGCCGGCACAGCCGCGGCCGTTGCGGGTGAGCCCGTTCCACGCCCGGCAGGTGGAGCTCGGGGCCGTGTTCCTGGAAGCCGCGGGCTGGGAGCGGCCCCATTGGTTCGAGGCCAACGCCGGCCTGCCGGAGGTTGCCCGCATCCCGGAGCGCGGCGCGTGGGCGTCGCGGTTCTGGTCGCCGATCGCGGGGGCCGAAGCGCTCGTCACGCGCGACCGCGTGGCGATGTACGACATGACCTCGCTCAAGCGGCTCGAGGTCAGCGGCGCTGGTGCGCTGGATCTGCTGCAGCGGCTGACCACCAACAACCTCGACAAGAAGCCGGGCGCCGTGACGTACACGCTCCTGCTGGAACCCTCCGGCGGCGTGCGCAGCGACCTCACCGTCGCGCGGCTGGGCGAGCAGCGGTTCCAGGTCGGCGCCAACGGCAACCTGGATCTCGACCGGCTCACCCGCGAGGCGGGCGACGACGTCGTCATCCGCGACATGACCGGCGCCACCTGCTGCATCGGGCTGTGGGGACCGCGAGCCCGGGACGTGCTGGCGTCGGTCACCTCCGATGACGTCTCGCACGCCGGGTTCGGCTACTTCCGGGCCCGCAGCATCCACGTGGACGCCGTGCCCGTCACCGCGATGCGGCTCTCGTACGTCGGCGAGCTTGGCTGGGAGCTCTACACGAGCGCCGAGCTCGGGTTGCGGCTGTGGGACGTGCTGTGGGAGGCCGGGCAACGCCACGGCGTGATCGCGGCGGGCCGCAGCGCGTTCAACTCGCTGCGGCTGGAGAAGGGCTACCGCAGCGCCGGCACCGACATGACCACCGAGCACGACCCGTACGAGGCCGGGCTGGGCTTCGCGGTGCGCCCTGGCGACTACGTCGGCAGCTCCGCGATCGCGGGGCGCGAGACTCCCGCCCGGCGGCTCGTACCGCTCCTGCTCGACGACCCTGCGCACGTCGTCATGGGCAAGGAGCCGGTGTGGCATGCCGGCACGCCCGCCGGGTACGTCACCAGTGCGGCCTACGGCTACACGATCGACGCGAGCATCGCCTACGCGTGGTTGCCGGCGGCCGCCGCCGAGCCCGGCACTCCGGTGCACGTGGAGTACTTCGGCGAGCGACTACCGGCGGTGGTGGCCGCCGAGCCCCTCTTCGACCCCGAGATGAAACGGATCCGTTCATGACCAGCTACGACGTGATCGTGGTCGGGCTCGGCGGGATGGGCTCGGCCGCGGTCCGGCACCTCGCCGCCCGGGGCAAGCGCGTGCTCGGGCTGGAGCGGTTCACTCCCGCCCACGACCGGGGCTCGAGCCACGGGGGCTCGCGGATCATCCGGCAGTCCTACTTCGAGGACCCCGCGTACGTCCCGCTGCTGCTGCGGGCCTACGAGCTGTGGGTCGAGGCCGAGAAGGAGGCCGACGCCGACCTGCTCACCCTCACCGGCGGCCTCTACCTGGGGCCGCCGGACAGCACGACGTTCGCCGGCAGTCTCCGGGCGGCGCAGGAGTGGGACCTGCCGCACGAGGTGCTGGAGCCCGACGCCGTGCGGGCCCGCTTCCCGACGTTCGCCCCGGCCGCCGACGAGCTGGCCGTGTTCGAGGAGCGTGCGGGCTTCGTCCGTCCCGAGGCGGCCGTGGCCGCACACCTGGAGCTCGCTGCCCGAGACGGCGCCGACCTACGGTTCGGCCGGCAGGTGCTCTCCTGGGACGCGACGAGCGACGGCGTGTGCGTCCGCACCGCCGAGGACGAGCACCGCGCGGAACGCCTTGTGATCTCACCAGGAGCCTGGGCGCCCACGGTGCTCGCCGACCTCGGCCTGCCGCTGCGCGTCGAACGCCAGGTGCAGTACTGGTTCGCCCCGCCCGGGGGCGTCGAGCCCTTCGCCGGCAACCCCGTCTACGTGGCAGAACAAGCCGGGGGTGCGCAGATCTACGGCTTCCCCGCGATGGACGGCCCGGACGGCGGCGTGAAGGTCGCGTTCTTCCGCCGCGGCCGCGACACCGACCCGGACGCACTCGACCGCGTGGTCACCGACGCCGAGGTGCAGGAGATGCGTGCCCGCGTCGGCGACACCCTGCCCGGGCTCGTCGGACCGGTGCTGCGGACCGTGCCGTGCATGTACACCACCACGCCCGACGAGCACTTCGTGATCGCCACCCACCCCGAGCACGCCAACGTCACCGTGGCCTGCGGGTTCTCGGGGCACGGTTTCAAGTTCGTGCCGGTCGTCGGGGAGATCCTCGCCGACCTCGCCACCACCGGGGCCACGGCCCACCCGATCGCCCTCTTCGACCCGCGGAGGTTCCCATGACCGTCTCCACGACTCACGGTCCGCCGCCCACCACGCAGCCGTCGCTCATCCCCACGCTTCCCGGCTCGGCCTATACCGACCCGTCGGTCTTCGCCGCCGAGCAGGAGCGGATCTTCGAACGCCGCTGGACGTGCGTCGCGTACGCGGCCGACCTCGCCACCCCCGGCGCGTTCCGCACCGTGACGGTGGGCCGGGAGAGCGTCGTGCTCGTCCGGGGCCGCGACGGTGCGGTGCGCGCGTTCCTCAACGTCTGCCGCCACCGCGGCGCCCGGCTGTGCACGGAGGAGTCCGGGCAGCTGCGCCGCAACCTGCAGTGCCCGTATCACGCGTGGACCTACGACCTCGCAGGCAAGCTCGTCGCGGCGCCGAACCTGACGTCCATGCCCGACGTCGACCGCGACGAGTACGGGCTGCTGGCCGTGCACCTGCGGGAGTGGCTGGGCTACGTGTGGATCTGCCTGGCCCCCGAGCCGCCGTCGTTCGAGGCCGACGTGCTGGGCGAGGTCGTCACCCGGCTCGGAGACATCACGGCGATCGACAGCTACGGCGTCGAGCACCTGGCGCTGGGCAGGCGGATCACCTACGACGTCGCGGCCAACTGGAAGCTGATCGTCGAGAACTTCATGGAGTGCTACCACTGCGCGACGATCCACCCGGAGCTCACGGAGGTGCTGCCGGAGTTCGCCGACGGGTACGCGGCGCAGTACTACGTGGGCCACGGCGCCGAGTTCGGCTCGGAGATCTCCGGGTTCACGGTCGACGGGAGCGCGGGCGCCGAGCGGCTCCCGGGCGTCACCCCCGACCAGGACCGCCGCTACTACGCGATCACGATCAAGCCGCAGGTCTTCGTCAACCTGGTGCCCGACCACGTGATCGTGCTCCGCATGACCCCGCTCGCCGCCGACCGCACGGTGGTGGAGTGCGACTGGCTGTTCGCCCCGGACGTGGTGGCGAGCGGGCGTGACCTCGGCCCGTCGGTGGAGCTGTTCCACCGCGTCAACGCCCAGGACTTCGCCGCCTGCGAGCGCACGCAGCCGGGGATGAGCAGCCGCGCCTACCGGAAGGGCGGCGTGCTCGTGCCCAGCGAGCACCACATCGGACAGTTCCATACATGGGTGACCGACCAGCTGGCGTGAGCCCGGCTGGTTCGAGGTGCTCGCGGCACGGAAGGGTAACCGCGTGCGACACGAGGAACGGCAACGTCACCGGTCGTCGTTCGGTGCAGCGGCCGTCGCCTACGCCGAGCACCGCCCGGACTACGCGCAGGACGCGGTGCGGTGGGCGCTGGGGCCTGCGCCGGGCCCGCGCGTGCTGGACCTCGGCGCCGGCACCGGCAAGCTCACCGCCACCCTGGTGGCGCTGGGCGTCGAGGTCATCGCGGTCGAGCCCGACCCCGCGATGCTCACCGAGCTGCGCCACGCGCTGCCTGATGTCCGTGCCCTGCAGGGGAGTGCGGAGGCGATACCGCTGCCGGACGCGTCCGTCGATGCCGTGCTGGCCGGGCACGCCCTGCACTGGTTCGACATGGCCGTCGCCGGGCCTGAGATCGCCAGGGTCCTCAGACCCGGCGGCATCCTGGCCGGCCTGTGGAACGTCGTCGACAACCGGGTCGACTGGGTTTCCGCACTCGAGCGGGTCAGCGGGAGCGCGGCCATCGGCCCGCGTGACACGCTCAGCACCTGGCGCGCCGAGACAGCGGACGCGCACCTTCCCGGCCCTGGCGTGAGCGCCCGGTTCGGCTCGCCGGAGCAGGCCGAGTTCCCGCACGGGCAGCGCCGCACCGTCGACTCCCTCGTCGCGGCCCTCGCGACGAGGGCGGGGGTGCTGGTCATGCCGGAGCAGGAACGAGAGGCCACGCTCGGGCGGATCCGCGCTTTCCTCGCGAGCCGACCGGAGACCGCCGGCGGCGAGTTCACCCTCCCGATGCTGACCGGCGTGCTGCGCGTCCGGCCGCTGTGAAGTCGATAGTCGTAAGGAGCTGACGACGCCGCTGCCCCGCGACCGACTCCACGAGGTGACCGGGCGGATGGCGGCAGATCGTCGCGATGAGGACGGTAGCGGTGTGCTGCTGTACCTGATCGTGCAGTTCGTCGCGTTCGGCGGCGGTCCTCCGCGCTGCTCGACCGGGCTCCCGCCGCCGTCGGCGCAGCGGGCTGGTCCGACGGCGCTCGGGTCGATCGGGCGGCCCTCGCCGCGACCCGGGCTACGCCGACCAGGCCCACCTCACCCGTGACTTCGCTGCCGTCTTCAGGGAGCCGTCCCCGCTAGCGCTTCGGGAGGGTCGCCGTCAGCGAGTACAGGCGGGTGATCTGGACGGGGTTCTCATTGTCGTCGCTGACCAGCAGCAACCGCAGGCGTCCGCCGCCCTCGTGCCGGGTGACGGCGATCCCCTCGATGTTGTCCAGCAGCGGGTTGGGCTGCGGCTGCTTGGCGGTGGCGCCGAGGGTCGGGCACTTCCCGATGTCCGCCAGCAGCGTCTTGCCGATCAGATGGATGTCCGTCTGCGGCGTGAGGTTCTCGACCTTGCCGACGTCGGTGGCTCCGCGCGGGTCGGCGAGGTAGAGACGGACCGTGTTGCCGACGCCCTCGGTGAAGCCCCGCTCCAGCACGAGCAGCCTGCCGTCGCCGGTCGCGGCGATGTCGGAGATGCCGAGGCCGGGGTCGCCGCGGTAGGCGTACTGGGCGCCGAGCGTGAAGTTCGCCTTCGGGTTCGGGCGGGTCCAGGTCTGGAAGCGGTGGAGGTCGGGCTCGTCACCGCTGAGCGGGCCCTCCATCGAGGCGATCAGGGTGCGGTCACCGGGCTGCATGGTCAGGCCCTCGAACGTCAGGTTCGTGGTGGCGCGCCCGGCGGGCGCCACGCGGAGGGCGTCCGGGACGGGGAGGCTGCCGGCGATGAGATGCCCGTCGCGGTCGTAGCGGCGGATGGACGGCTCGACCTCGGACGTGATGAGCCGGGTGCCGTCGGCATCCACGACGATGGCCTCGGAGTCGAGCGGCTTGCCGTTCTCGTCCGCCAGGGGCACCACCTTGGTGGGCTTCTTCGTGCGCCCGTCGAGGTTGAACAGCGACGAGCGGTCGCCGAGCGCGAGGATGCTGCCGTCCGTGTCGACCGTGAGCGCGGAGAAGTTCCCGACGAAGGTGTTGTCGAACGTGGTCTTGTTCAGCGCGTCGGAGAACGAGTTGATGGTCACCGACGGCGAGCACGCGTGGCTGCCGCCTGCCGCTTCGACGTCGGCCCGCGCCGGTGCGGCCGGTCCCGCGACGGTGACGAGGGCGACCACAGCGGGCACAGCGGCGAGGACGAATGCTGATCGCAAGCGCACGACGACACGCTAGGGGACGATCACCCCCCGTGACGTCCGGCTGTGATCCATGCCGCGCAGAGGCGTGTGCGTGAGATCGACTTCAGCGCTGGGATCTCGCTGGGAAACAGCACTGACGTCCAGTTCACAGCCGTTTTTCTGATACGGCCACGGGCGCCGCCTGTTGTTCGCGATGCTCTCTCCGTGTCGAGCGTTCCGTCGCCCGGTGCCCACACACCGTGGTGGCCCACCGTCTTCCGCGGGTCGGTCGCCGTGCGGGCCGGGCTCGTGACGAAGGCCGAGCTACGCGGCCGCACGTATGTCCGCGTCTTCCCCGACGTCTACGCGGCCGCCTCTGCACACCCGCTGGACCCATTGCTTCGTGCCCGCGCCGCCTTCCTGCTCGCCGGGGGCCGTGGAGTGGTGTCCGGGTACTCGGCGGCCGAGATGCTCGGTGCCTCGTGCGGCCCGCAAGGTGCACCGGTGGAGCTGACGGTGCCCGGAAGTGACGCGCGCTCGCACCCCGGCCTGCTGCTGCATCGTGACCACCTGGCCCGTGACGAGGTGCAGCGGTGCGCGGGGGTGCTCGTCACGACGTCGCTGCGGACCGCGTACGACCTGGCACGGTGGCAGGACCCCGTGGAGGCGGTGGTCGCCATCGACACATTGGCGAACCGCGGCCGGTTCGCACCAGAGGAGGTCCTGCGGCTCGCCGCCCGTTATCCGCGGGCCCGTGGCCGCACCGGCCTGCCACGTGCCGTCGGGCTGTCGGACGCGCGCGCCGGCTCGCCCATGGAGTCGCGACTGCGTCTCGTGCTGGTGCTGCGCGGACTGCCCGCACCCGAGGTGCAGTACCCGGTGCTCGACGATCGCCGCCGCAGGGCGGTGTGGCTCGACATGGCGTACCCGGAGCACCGAATCGGCATCGAGTACGAGGGCGCGGACCATGGCAGCCGGGACGGAGTTCTGCGCGACGTGAGCCGGTACACGGCGCTGGTGGACCGGGGTTGGCGGATGTACCGCTTCAGCAAGTACGAGGTGTACGGCGAACCCGACGAGATCGCCGCGAAGATCCGGCGGGCGCTCGACCGGGCATGAGATCGACATCAGCGCTGGTCTCGCGCCGAGAGACAGCCCTGGTGTTCAGCTCACGGCTTGAACCAGCCCATCCTCCTGCTCATCTCCGATGCCGCTGTTCGGAGGGGCGTGGCCAGCTCCTTCAGGCGGGTGGTGTCCATGCGGTAGGCGGGGCCGCTCACGGTCAGCGCTGCGATCACCTGGCCCGCGCGGTCGCACACCGGTGCCGCCGCGGCGTTGAGACCGATCTCGTACTCCTCGACGGCCACGGCGAGTCCGGTTTCGCGCACCTGCGCGAGCTCGGCGTCGAGCATGCTGAGGGAGGTGATCGTGTTCGGGGTGACCGCCTCCATCCCCGCCTCGGCGAGCAGTTCGGCCCTGCGCTCCGGGTCGAGGTGGGCGAGAAGCACCTTCCCGCTCGAGGTGCAGTGCAGCGGCGTGAGCCGGCCGATCCAGTTGTGGGTGGCCACAGTGGACGGGCCCATCGCCTGGTCGATGTTGACGACCCAGTGTGACTGGAGCACGGCGATGTTGATCGTCTCGCCCAGGTCGGCGGCCAGTTGCTCGTACACCGGGCGGCCCTGGCGGGTGACCTCGAGGCGGTCGGAGACGGCCCCTGCCAGCGGGATCAGTCCGAACCCGAGGCGGTATTTGCCACGGTCGGTGGCCTGCTCCACGAGGCCATGGCCTTCGAGGGCGCCGAGTAGCCGGAACGCCGTGGACTTGTGGACGTCGATCTCCGCTGCCACCTCGCTGACGCCCGCCTCGCCCAGCCGAGCCAGTATTTCCAGGACGCTTATCGCGCGGTCCACGGACTGGATCCCGCCGTCTCGACCCCCTGTGTTGCTCATAGCGAAACTATATGCACCAAAACGGGCACACCGCTTGACGTGAGGGCACTTCTGAGGACGATCTACGCGTGCTCAGCCATTTCGTTAACGGATCATGGATCCCCGGCTCCGGTGGGACCGCCGAGGTGATCAACCCGTTCGACGCAAGCGTGCTCGAGACGGTCGTCCAGGCCGGGCCTGACGACGTCGACCGGGCGGTGCTTGCGGCGCGGGTCGCGTTCGACACCGGGCCATGGCGACGCACCCCGGCGACGGAGCGCGCGGCGTTGCTGCGCCGGGTCGCCGACCTGCTCGTGCGGGACAAGGAGAAGATCGCCCGCACCGAGACCCTCGACACCGGTAAGACGCTGGTGGAGAGCCGGATCGACGTCGACGACGTGACCGCGGTGTTCCGCTACTACGCCGACCTCGCCGACAAGGACGTGGGGCGGATCGTCGACTCCGGGCAGGCTCACGTCGTCAGCCGGGTGGTCCACGAGCCGATCGGCGTGTGCGCGCTCATCACGCCCTGGAACTACCCGCTGCTGCAGCTGTCGTGGAAGGTCGCTCCCGCGATCGTCGCGGGGAACACGATGGTGATCAAGCCCAGCGAGGTGACGCCGCTGACGAGCGTGATGCTCGTGCGGCTGTTCGAAGAAGCGGGCGTTCCGCAGGGCGTGGTGAACATCGTGCTGGGGGACGGCCTCAGCGTCGGGGCCCCGCTCACGGAGCATCCGGCCGTCGACATGGTCAGCTTCACCGGGGGCCTCGCCACCGGCCAGGCGATCATCCGCGCGTCCGCTGCCACGGTGAAGCGCGTGGCCGTCGAGCTCGGTGGAAAGAATCCGAACATCGTCTTCGCCGACACCGACTTCGAGACGGCTGTCGACTACGCGATCACTGCGGTGTTCCTGCACTCGGGCCAGGTCTGCTCGGCGGGTGCCCGGCTCATCGTGCAGGACGAGATGCACGACGACCTCGTCGCCGAGATCGGGCGGCGGGCCGAGCGGATCCGGTTGGGCAACGGCCTCGACGAGGGGAGCGAGGTCGGTCCGCTGGTGTCGGCGGCACACCGCGCCAAGATCGAGGACTACGTCGCGTCGGCGCAGGCCGAAGGGGCGCGACTGGTCGCGGGCGGGTGTCGGCCGGAGGAGCCCGAGTTGCAGAAGGGGTTCTTCTACCGGCCCACGGTGTTCGCCGACGTGCATCGCGAGATGCGCGTGGTCCGCGAGGAGACGTTCGGTCCCATCCTCACCGTGGAGCGCTTCTCCTCCGAGGACGAGGCCGTCGCGCTGGGCAACGACACCGATTTCGGCCTCGCCGGTGCGGTGTGGACCGCCGACATGGGCCGGGCCGAGCGGGTGGCGGGGGCACTGCGGCACGGCACGGTGTGGATCAACGACTACCACCCGTACATCCCAGGGGCGGAGTGGGGTGGTTTCAAGCGGTCCGGCAACGGTCGCGAACTCGGTCCGACGGGGCTGGCCGAGTACCAGGAACACAAGCACATCTGGCACAACACCGCACCAAAGCCGATGCGGTGGTTCTCAGGATGAATACAGGAGGTCCGCGGTGAGCGCTCCCCAGGACGACGGGCTCGCCGATTTCGGCTACAGCCAGTCGCTCGACCGCAGCATCGGAAAGTTTGCCAGCTTCGCAGCCGGAATCAGCTACATCTCGATCCTGACGGGCACGTTCCAGCTGTTCTACTTCGGGTTCGCATTCGGCGGCCCCGCCTATTGGTGGTCGTGGCCGCTCGTGTTCTTCGGCCAGGTCATGGTGGCGCTCTGTTTCGCGGAGCTGGCCGCGCGCTATCCCGTTGCGGGGTCGGTCTACAACTGGTCGAAACGCCTCGCAGGCCCCGCGACATCCTGGCTGGCCGGCTGGATGATGTTCATGGCCTCGGTCGTCACGATCTCGGCGGTCGCTCTCGGCTACCAGACCACGCTTCCGCAGATCTGGAGCGGATTCCAACTCGTCGGCGACGGCAGCGGCACCACATTCGCGGTTTCCGCCGTGATCTGGGGCGTGGTCCTCGTCGCGTTCACGACCACGGTGAACGCCATCGGCGTCCGGCTGATGGCCCGGATCAACAGCGTCGGTGTGTTCATCGAGCTGATCGCCGCGGTGATCCTGGTGGTCCTGCTCGGCATCAACATCGTCAACCCGCCCACGGTGCTCTTCGACACCCAGGGCCTCGGCGAGGGTACGAATCTCGGTTACTTCGGGGCGTTCCTCATCGCCACGCTCGCCAGCGCCTACGTCATGTACGGCTTCGACACCGCCAGTTCGTTGGGTGAGGAGACCGTCGACCCCCGGCGTACGGCGCCCTCGGCGATCCTGCGTGCCGTGATCGCGTCGTTCATCATCGGCGGGCTGATCCTGCTGTTCGCCATCCTCGCCGCGCCCGACCTCGCCGACCCGGCGATCGGGGAGAACGGCCTGCAGTACATCGTGCTCTCCGTGCTCGGTGGCCCGGTCGGCAGCGTCCTGCTGGTGGCGGTGATCATCGCGATCACGGTCTGCGCGCTCGCGGTGCACACCGCGGCGATCCGGCTGATGTTCGCCATGGCCCGCGACAACGCGCTCCCCGGCGCCGCGCGGCTCGCCCACCTCGACCCGAAGCGGCGGACCCCGCTCGTGCCGGCGGTGCTGATCGGTGTGGCCGCGGTGCTGATCCTCGTGGTCAACATCGGCTCGCGGGAGATCTTCACGGCGGTCACCAGCGTCGCGATCATCATGATCTACATCGCGTACCTGCTGGTCACGGCGCCGATGCTCGGCAAGCGTCTCCGTGGCGAGTGGCCGGGGCCCGGCGCGGGCAAGGACGGCTACTTCTCGCTCGGGCGCTGGGGCCTGCCGGTCAACATCATCGCCGTGGTGTGGGGAGCGGTGATGGCCGTGAACCTCGCCTGGCCCCGCACGGAGGTCTACGGCGAGGGTCTGCTGGCCTGGAGCGCGTTCATCTTCATCGGCGCGGTCGTCGTGGTGGGGCTGGGCTGGTTCCTGCTGCGCGGCCGGCACCAGGTCGGCACCCTGCCCGAGCACCTCGCGAAGCAGCTCGACGTCGATCCGACGGTGGCGAAGGACTCCCAGTCGTTCCCGGAGGGGAGCCAGGCGTGACTGATGTGTTCGACTACGTTGTCGTCGGCGGCGGGTCGTCGGGCTGTGCCCTCGCCGCGCGGCTGTCGGAGGACCCGAGCGTCACGGTGTGCCTCCTCGAAGCCGGACCGTCCGATGTGGACGACCCGGCGATCCTGAAGCTCACCGACTGGATGGCGCTGCTGGACTCCGGCTACGACTGGGACTACCTGGTCGAACCCCAGGAGCGCGGCAACAGCTTCCTGCGGCACGCGCGCGCGAAGGTGCTCGGCGGCTGCTCGTCGCACAACTCGTGCATCGCGTTCTGGACGCCGCGCGAGGACCTCGACGAGTGGGCGTTCATGGGCTGCGACGGCTGGAGCGCCGACGAGTGCTGGCCGTTGATCGAGCGGCTGGAGACCAACGACGGGCCGTGGTCCGGGCACGGCCGGTCGGGCCCGGTCACGATCATGCAGGTGGAGCCGGACGACCCGTGCGGCGTGGCGGTGCTGGAGGCCGCCGAGGCCGTCGGGCTCCCGACCGTCCGGTTCAACGAGGGCACCACGGTCTGCGAGGGCGCGGGGTTCTTCCAGATCAACCAGGAGCCCGACGGCACGCGTGCCTCGTCGTCGCGGGCGTACCTGCACCCGATCATGGGTTCGCGTCGCAATCTCGAGATCCGCACGGGCGCCTGGGCGTCGCGAGTGCTGTTCGACTCACGGCGCGCGACCGGAGTGGAGTACCAGCAGGACATCGGTCCCGGCAGGCGCACGGTCGCCGCGCGCCGCGAGGTGGTGCTGTCGGCCGGGTCGATCGACACTCCGAAGCTGCTGATGCTCTCCGGGATCGGTCCGGCCGAGCACCTGCGCGAGTTCGGCATCGACGTGCTCGTGGACGCGCCGGGTGTGGGGTCCAACCTGGACGACCACGTCGAGGGCCTCGTGATGTGGGAGGCGTCGCGGCCGATGGTCACCCGCTCCACGCAGTGGTGGGAGATCGGGCTGTTCACGCGCACGGAGCCCGGACTGGACCGGCCGGACCTGATGATGCACTACGGCTCCGTGCCGTTCGACCTCAACACCGTGCGCTGGGGTTACCCGACCACGGACAACGGTTTCTGCTTGACCCCGAACGTGACCCGGGGACGGTCGCGGGGCACGGTGCGGCTGCGCACCCGTGACTTCCGTGACCGGCCCAAGGTCGATCCGCGCTACTTCACCGACCCCGAGGGCCACGACATGGCCGTGATGCTCGCCGGTCTGAAGCTCGCGCGGCGGATCGGGGAGCAGCAGCCGCTCAAGGAGTGGGTGGGCCGGGAGCTCGCGCCCGGCCCGGACGTGGTGACCGACGACGAGTTGGTGGACTACGTCACGAAGACCCACAACACCGTCTACCACCCGGCGTGCACCGCGAAGATGGGGCCGGCGTCCGACCCGATGGCCGTGGTCGACCCTCAACTACGGGTGCGCGGGGTGGAGGGGCTGCGGATCGCGGACGCGTCGATCCTGCCGTTCCTGCCGGCGATCAACCCCAACATCACCTGCATGATGATCGGGGAGAAGGCGAGTGACCTGCTGCTGCGGTGATTGACGTCGGAGTGTGGCGGTGATCGTGTGGACGGCATGGCAGAAAAGCCGAACTGGGCCGAAGTGAATCCGCCGGTCATCGCCACATTCCGGGCGAACCATGGGCAGGTGGGCGGCCCTTTCGTGGCTTCGCCCATCCTGCTGTTGCACACGGTCGGGGCACGGACCGGTCAATCTCGGATCAACCCCCTGACCTACCTCCCCGACGGCGACCGGTTCGTCGTGTTCGCGAGCGACCAGGGCGCTTCCCGCCATCCGGACTGGTTCCACAACGTCGTCGCCGGCCCGACGGTGCAGGTGGAGGTCGGCGACCGGATCCTCGCCGCCATCGCCACTGTGGCGGACGAGCCGGAACGCAGCGAGCTCTACGCGCGCCAGGTTGCGGCGTTGCCCCGGTTCGGGGAGTACCAGGAGAGGACCAGCCGCACGATCCCGGTCGTGATCCTCACCCCGTCCGAGCCGGGCGCAGGCGCGCGAGCTACTGGAAGCTGACGAACACCGGGGACTGCGGCCCGATCGCCATCGTCTGGGCGGCGGTGAACATGGGGCTGTCCTCGTCGTAGAAGTTCTTCCAGCCCCAGCGGATACCGGACGGCGCGGCCTGGTGCAGCGTGCGCCATGTCGCGAACTTGAGGTCCGGCGTGCCGAAGCCGTCGGCGTGCAGCACGAGCGACAGTTCGTCGCGCGATGTGTCGAGCCGCTCCCGCCCGTTGATCATCATGAGCCGGAACTGGTGCACCATCAGCAGCTTCTGCGGGAGCACCCGATCCCGGGTGAGGTCGGCGAGCCACGTCACCACGGAGTTGACCTCGTCGATGCCGACCGAGCCGATCTGCACGCGGTGGAGCTGTTGCGGGCCGAGCCGCCACTCGGGATCCAGAGCCAGCCCGACATGGGGCTGGGCGAGCAGTTCCTCGTAGCGCTTGGCCTGGGTGAGGAAGTCGGTGCGACCCGGTTGCAGGTCCAGCATCACGTAGACGCCCGCGTCACGCGCCGCGTCGACCCACGGACGTAGTTCGTCGACCGAGGACTCGGCCGAATAGTTGCCGTCCGCGCCCGGCACGGAGTCGGCGACCGTGGCGATGATCTCGAAGGCCGGGACGACCGGTTCTCCCACGAGCGGCTGGTACTCGGCCGCGAGTTCCCGGGCCCGCCGTATCGATCCCGCGATGTCCTGCTCCCCGAGCACGCCGAGAGCCGGTGCACCGGGATGACCGTAGAGGGCCACCATGCGCCGTCCCGGGAACGCCACCTGGCCGCCGCCGGGAAGCATCACGCCGGTAGCGGCCACGGCCAGCCGTTGCTCGAGCACCTGGGGTGTGCCGAACCCGGAGCCGAGGGCGACGACGTGGTCCGGACGCCGGAGATGTTCGGAGGCGAGCCGTGGGTCGCCCCCCGGCAGGACGGCCAGATCGGCCCCGGAGGCACGGGCCGTGGTGACCGCCGCTAGCTGGGCAGTGGGGTCGAGCGCCAGCACCAGCACGGACGGACGGCGCGGCGGTGCGACAACTGGGGACAGCGCGGCTTCGTCGGTGACGATCCTGGCCGCAACCTCCGCCGCGGTTGCCCAGCGCACGGCCTCCTCGCCCACGGCGAGCACGGTCGTGGTGCCGAGCCTGGTCAGCTCGGCGCGCACGTCGGGGGAGTCCTCGTCGGTGGGGGTCAGCAACAGAGGCGCGCCGATCCGCTCCGCCATGGGGCCTGCCGCAGCCGGCCCGGCCGGATCCGCGGCCGTGGTGAGCACCGCGACGGGCGCGCTGGCGAAGAGTGCGGCGCTGGTGGCGACGGCCAGCGCCGCCGGACCGTCGGTGCTGAGCACGGTGGTGGCCCCGGCGGGCACCGCGACGCGAGCGGTCAGTGGAGCCAGCGGGACGACAGGGGTGCAGGCGAGGGCCAACAGACAGGCCATGAGGACTCCAGCGGAACACGTCGCCCGCCGGGCGCGGCGGAACGACAAAGGCCCCGACTCGCGATGCTCTGCCCGTACCTCCACTCTCACGCACAGTAGTTCAGTGCGCGCCGAGCGCCAGGTCCGTGAGGACTCCCGTATGGGGGACATCGGGCAGGTACTCGCCGATTATCGGGCGACTCATGGGCGGTCAGCGGGCGACTCGCGTGGGTGTGGCGGGCGGCTGTGCGAGCTCGTCGGGCTCCATCCCGGCGCCGTGGTCGAACTCGTCGTCGAAACCCCGCTCACCGAGAGCCCCGCGGGCGGTGGCCGTGATCCGGTCGACGTCGCCGCGCTCGGCGTCGGGCAGGGGTGCCCCGACCGACTCCCGTGCCGCCGCGGCGGCGCCGAGCAGCCGGGCGGCCCGCACGTGCTCGCCGACCAGAGCGAGGGCTCCGGCCAGGCCTTCCATGGCCAGTGCGATGGCCCGCGGATCACCGACCCGGCGCGCCATGGCGAAGCCGTCGAGATGCAGCTTGGTGGCTGCGGCCGCATCGCCGCGCAGCTCCGCGACGAAGCCGAGCTCGGCGAGGATCAGGGCGTTGCCCGGATCGACGACCGCTCCGCCGTTCCAGGTGAGCAGGGTGTGGAGGTGCTCCTCGGCGGCGTCGAGATCGCCCACGCGGCGCGCGCAGAGCGCGAGCCCGGTGGCGGCGTACATGCGGCCCGGGACGAAGGCGTGCTCCATGGCCGTGCGCAGCGCCTGCTCGTGGAGCTGCGTCGCCTCCGCGAACCGCCCCTCGAGCAGGGCGACCCGGCCGAGCCACGACAGCTGGTAGGACACCTCGGCCCACAGGCCGAGTTCCTCCGCCATCCGCAACCCCTCGCGGTGCTGGCGGGTGGCCCGTTCGTAGTCGCCCGCGATCGAGGCGAGCGTGCCGACGGCGTAGGACGCCTGCACCTGACCCCAGCGGTCGCCGACCTCGTGGAACAACGCGGCCGCCCGCGCGGCGGCGCGGCCGGCGCCCGCGAGATCCCCCGCGGTCATCAGCTGGCTCATCTGGTCGACGAGAGCGGCGGCGACGCCCCAGCGATCGCCGAGAGCACGGAAGGTGCGCAGGGCGACCGCGGTGAAATGCTCGCCACGGGCGTGGCCCACGGTGGCGAGGGCGTATCCGAGGAACCACTGCATCCGCGCGCGCAGCGCCGCGGGCTCGATTGCCGCGATGTCGAGCGCCAGCCCGGTGTCGAGCTCCGGCGGGGCCTCGATCCGATCGCCGTCGAGCACGCCGAGGCCCGCATCCCAGGCTGACGCGACGGCCCGCACGGTGGCGGGCGCGGCACCCGGCACGGACAGCGCGCGGCCCAGCGACCGGCGGGCCTCACCGACCCGGCCGCGGAGGAACCAGTACCACGAGAGCGCTCCGGCCAGGCGCAACGCGGACTCGGCGCCCTCGGGCTGCTGGCACATGTGCTCGAACGCAGCCCGCATGTTGGCGGCCTCCGCGTCGAGCCGTTGGAGCCAGAGCCCCTGTTCGGGGCCGCGCAGGAGCGGTTCGGCGTGCTCGGCGACGCCGAGGTAGTGGCGGGCGTGCAGCCCACGCAGTTCCTCGGCCTCTCCCGCATCGGCCACCCGCTCGAGGCAGTAGGCGGCGACCGACTCGAGCAGCCGGAACCGCGGTTCGCCGGCAGCGCCGGTGTGGGCGACGACCAGCGAACGGTCGACCAGCCGACTGAGCAGGTGGACGACGTCCCCGGGCGCCACCCCGGGGCCTGCGCACACCGCCTCGGCGGCGCCCAAGCCGCAGCCCTCGGCGTGGACGGCGAGGCGGCGCAGCACGATCTGCTCCGGTGCGGTGAGCAGCTCCCAGCTCCAGTCGATCATCGCGCGCAGCGTCTGTTGCCGGGCCGGCGCACCGCGGGCTCCGGTGGACAACAGCCCGAACCGGTCGTCGAGTCGGGCGAGCAGCTCGTGGACCCCGAGGGCCCGCACCCGGGTGGCTGCCAGCTCCAGAGCCAGCGGGATGCCGTCGAGTCGCCGGCAGATCGCGGCGACGGCGGGCGCGGCGGCCGCGTCGAGGGTGAAGCCCGGCGCTGCCGCTGCCGCGCGGGCGACGAACAGCTGCACCGCGGACGCCTCCTGCACCGCGTGGAGGCTGTGTTCGGCGCCGCGCTCGGGCAGCGTGAGCGGCGGGACGGGCCGGAGCACCTCGCCGGTGAGGCCGAGGGGCTCCCGGCTGGTGGTGAGGATCCGCAGGCCGGGCGCGAGGCGGAGCAGCCGCTGGGCCAGCGCCGCGACCTGCTCGACCACCTGCTCGCAGTTGTCCAGCACGAGCAGGACCTCCCGCTCGCGCAACGCCTCGCCGAGCCGGTCGACGAGGCGGGTGGGCGCACCGGCCGAGACGGGGCCCTGGTCGTCGCGGACGCCGAGCGCGGCCGCCACCACTTCCACCAGCCGCTCTTCGGCCGGCTCTGACTGCTCGGGGTGCACCTGGCGGTCGATGCCGGCGAGCTCGACCAGCCACGTGCCGTCGGGTAGATCGGACACGAGCTGCCGGGCCGTCTCCACGGCGAGGCTCGTCTTCCCGACGCCGCCCGGCCCGGTGAGCGTGACCAACCGGGCGCTGCGGAGCAGCGTGCGGACCTCCTCCACCGCCGCCGCCCGGCCGACCAGCTCGGTGATCGGGGCAGGCAGGTTGGTGGTGGGGCGCATCGCGGCGGGGGAGCGGCGGGATCCCAGATCCTGCGCGAGGATCGCCTGCTGCAGCGCCATGAGCTCGGGGCCGGGTTCGAGCCCGAGCTCCTCGACCAACCGTGCGCGCAGCTCGGCGTAGCTCGCCAGCGCCTCACGCGGGAGCCCGGCCTGGTGGAGCGCGCGGATCTGCGCCGCGCGCAGCCGCTCCCGCAGTGGATGCCGGGCGACGAGCTCCTCGAGTTCGCCGATCAGCGCACCGTCGGGGGGACCGGGGGCCGCGAGCAGCGCCTCGGCCCGCTCCTCGGACGCGACCAGCCGTTCCTCCTCCAGGCCACGGACGGCCGGGGCGGCGAACGGTTCGCCTGCGACGTCGGCCAGGGCGGGACCCCGCCACAACGCCAGGGCGTCGGACAGCATCGCCGCCCGCGCGCCGGGGTGGTCGGTGGCGCGGGCCCGGGCGGTGAACGCACGGAACTCCTGGACGTCGACGGCGCACACCTCGGTGCGCAGCCGGTATCCCGCCGGCTCGTGGACGACGAGCTGCCGGCCGCCCGGCTCGGCGTTCTCCAACGCGCTGCGCAGCTGCGACACCTTCGTCTGCAGCGTGTTGCGGGGGTTGCCGGGCAGCTGCCCGCCCCACAGATCGTCAAGCAGCCGATCGACGGACACCGGCCGCCCGTCGTGGACGAGCAGATCGGCCAGCAGAGCACGGACCTTCAGCTCGGGGACCCGCACGGGGGTGCCCTGCGACGTCCACACGGCCAGTGGACCGAGCACCCCGAAACGCACGAGTCGACGGTAACCGCTCCGACCGACGGAATCGGACACGAGCCGTGCGCAGACCCCCAGCGAACCGTGCGCGGCCGCCCGCAGGCTGGCCCGTGACAGATGCAGATCCACGGACTTCCGGAAGGACTCGATGAAGAACACCGACAAGGCGGTGACGGTGCTCGGCCTCGGCGCCATGGGCAGCGCGCTGGCCAGGGCGTTCGTTGCCGCCGGCCACCCGACCACGGTGTGGAACCGCGCCCCGGAGAAGGCCGCGGCGCTCGTCGCTGCGGGTGCGGTGCGCGCCGATACGGCCACCGCGGCCGTCGCGGCGAGCCCGCTGGTGGTGGTCTGCCTGGGTGACCACCGCTCCGTGCACGAGGTGCTCGATCCGGTGGGCGACGCGCTTGCCGGACGGGTCCTGGTCAACCTCACGACCGGCACCCCCGAACAGGCCCGCGAGCTGGACGCCTGGGCCAGTGAGCGGGGCGCCGAGCACCTGGACGGCGGGATCATGGCCGTCCCGCCGATGATCGGAACGCCCGCGGCGTTCGTGCTCTACAGCGGACCGCTGAGCACGTTCGACGCCCACCGCGCGACGCTGGACGTGCTCGGCGACAGCCGGTTCGTCGGCGAGGACCCCGGGCTCGCCTCGCTGCACGACCTCGCCTTGCTCAGCGGCATGTACGGGATGTTCGAGGGCGCGCTGCAGGCCTTCGCGCTCGTCCGCTCGGCGGGTGGCTCGGCAAAGGACTTCGCACCGGCGCTCCGCGAATGGCTGCGCAACATGAGCGAGTTCGTGACCGGTTCGGCGGAGCAGATCGACACGCGCGACTACGCCACGGGCGTGGTCGCCACGCTCGCCATGCAGGCGGCCGGCTACGGCCACCTCGTCGACGTCGCGAAGGCGCAGGGAGTCAGCACCGAACTGATCACCCCACTGGCCGCGCTCATGGACCGCAGGGTCGCCGACGGGCACGGCCAGGACGGCATCGCAAGTGTGATCGAAGCGCTGGTCGAGCCGGGAGCGGCCACCGGCGTCACGGGAGGGAACCGATGAGTGAGAACAGCGCTACCCCACTGACGATGATCGGCCTGGGCCCGATGGGTCAGGCGATGGTGCGGCGGTTCCTGGCCGCCGGGCACCCGACGACGGTGTGGAACCGCACGGCGGCGAGAGCCGACGACGTCGTGGCCGAGGGTGCGATGCGGGCGGCCACGGTGGCGGATGCAGTGGCCGCCAACCGGCTGGTGCTGCTGAGCCTGACCGACTACGCCGCCATGTATGACGTGCTGAAGCCGGCAGAGGCCGAGCTCGCGGGCCGCCTCATCGTGAACCTGAGCTCCGACACCCCCGAACGGACGCGGGAAGCCGCCGCGTGGCTGGCCGAGCGCGGAGCCGAACTGCTCGTCGGCGGGATCATGGTGCCGGCGGAGATGGTCGGCACCGATGCGGCGTACGTCTTCTACAGCGGCCGGCAGTCCACATTCGACGCTCACGAGCCCACGCTGCGCGTGATCGGCCGGGCCGACTACCGCGGCGCGGACCCAGCGCTGGCGCAGCTCTACTACCAGGCCCAGCTGTCGCTCTTCCTGACGTCGCTGGCGGCGTACCTGCACGCCACAGCGCTGGTCGGCTCGGCCGGAGTGTCGGCGGCGGAGTTCCTTCCCTACGCGGTGGACAACGTCAGCGGTCTTGCGTACTTCCTCGACGAGGCCTCCCGCGAGATCGACAGCGGGCGGTACCCGGGCGACGCTGCCAACGTGACGATGATGGGCGCGACGGCCGACCACGTCGTGGGGTCGAGCCTGAGCGCCGGCATCGACTCGGGCCTTCCGGCCGCGGTCAAGTCGCTCTACGACCGCGCCGTCGCCGCGGGCCACGGCCGCGACTCATGGACGAGCCTGATCGAGGTGGTCAGGAAGGGGTAGCCGCGCCGGCGCCGGTGATCTCGGCGACGACGCTCCGGGTGACCGGAGCGCCGTCGGGCGCGGCCCGCAGCACCGGCCCGGCGATGGCGTCGAGCTCCAGCACCGCTCCGGCCATCGCGTCCTTGAGCATCGAGGACAGCATGGTCGCGGGAAGCGAGGAGAGCCGCTGCCGGACCGTGTCCGGGTCGATGTGGGCCCCGCCTCGAGCCGCCGCGGCCGCTGTCTCGGTGACCAGCGCGTCGAGCACGTCCGCGCGGGCCTCCCGGGCGGGCCCGATCGCCTCCCGCGTGCTCGTGGTGATCAGCGCGAGCGGACACAGGAAGGAGAGCTTGCGCCACAGCAGGGTGGCCTCGTCGGGCGCCGACACGTCGACATCGAGGCCCGCCTTCTGCAGCACCGCGGCTGCATCGGGCCCGGTATCGGGGCGGTCGGCGGCGACCGCGTAGTCGTTGAACGGCGACAGGTGCTCGATCACACCGGGGGCCACCCGGGTCGCCTCCACCGCCACGGTCATGGGGGTGACGGCGGCGCCGCCGAACACGGCGCGCAGCAGCGGAACGTGGTCGATCCCGTTGAGCAGCGGCACCACAGTGGCCCCGGACACCAGCGACGGGGGGACCCGGGCCAGCGCACCGAGCAGGTCGGGGGCCTTGACCGTGACGAAGAGGAGGTCGACCGGCTCGGTCAGCCAGGGCCGAGCCGGCACCGACGCATGACGGTCGCCATAGCGGCCGCTCCGCAGGCTGAGCCCGGAGGAGTTGATCGCGGTGCTGGTGCGGTCGGTGGCAAGCACCGTGACGGTGCGCCCCGCGTCGGCCAGGAGTACCCCGAGCATCCCGCCCACGGCGCCGGCTCCGAGGATCGCGATGCGCTGCGGGTGATCCGTCACGGAGTCCTCCTCTGCACCGCCGGCGCGGCCGTGTTGCGTCAGTCTGCGGGCTTGAGCGGGTCGTGCCCGATGGACATGAGCTTATGCCGCCAGGCGGCCTGACCGGCTGTGGGCTCGAGGTCGTCGCGGCGCTGCTCGTGCACCCGCTCGACGACCCGCCGCATGACGTGCGCGTCCTGATCGGTGATGTCGTGGCGACGTTTGCCGAGGATTGCCAGCACATCGTGCCCGGTAGGCGTGCCGGTCCGGTCCGGAAACTGCTCGGCGTCCTCGCCCGCGTCGCGGGTGCGCAGCCAGTCGCCCAGCTCACGTGAGGTCATGTTCACAACACGGTGGAACTCGTTCCACAGCTCGTCGTCGACATCTGCCATGCATCCGGCCTACCCGGATCGGCCGCGCGCAACGCGTGCCTGATCAACTCCGCCTGCGGCGGGGCCGGGCCGCGGCCCCATCCTCCAGCTTGTCCTGCACTTCCTGCGCGACCGAGCATGCGTCGGCGGCCTCGACGCCGGTGCGGGTGGCGACGCGTTCCAGCAGGTGGCGCAGCACGCCACGCTCCGCGGGATCGAGCGGCTCGAGAACCTCTTCCTCCACGGCCGCGAGCCGGCGTTCGAGCTCGCACAGGCGCTCTGTTCCCGTCTCGGTGAGCACGATGCGGCGGGCGCGACGGTCGGCAGGGTCGGGTTTGCGCTCGACCAGCCCCGCGCTCTCCAGGTCGTCGAGCAGGTAGGTCATCACGGTGCGGTCCAGACCGAGGTGCTGGGCCAGCGCGAGCTGGCTGCCCGGCTCACCACGCCCCGCCGCGGAGAGCACCTGGTAGCCCCGCGGCCCACCCGGCACGTCGTCGACCGCTTCGTGCGCCGCCTTCAGGTACGACCTCATCACGGCGCCCAGCGCCCAGCCGAGATCCGAGTCGACGGTCGGCGGTGTGCTCACGGTCTCATCCTACCTGGGGGAATACGAAGTCAGAGAAGTTCGGTTGACACGATCGTCTAGATAGCAGACGATCTGTGTCGCAGAGATGCTGCATGACAGAAGGAGTTCCGATGACGTTTTTCCGCCTCGACGCGAGCATTCGTCACGAGGGATCGGTGAGCCGCGAGGTGGCCGACACCGTGCAGCGCGCGTGGGTCGAGCGCCACCCGCACGACACGGTGGTCCGCCGCGATCTCACGGCACCGCTGCTGTCTCCCGAGGTGTGGCTGCAGGCGGCCACCGCCGGGTTCGTGCCCGAGGAGGACCGCACCCCCGAGCAGCGCGCCGCCCGAACCCTGGCCTCGCTTCTCGCCGACGAACTGCTCTCGGCCGACGCCGCGGTGATCTCGGCGCCGCTCTACAACTACGGCGTGCCGCAGCACCTCAAGAACTACATCGACCTGCTGCTCACCGACCAGCGCTTCATGGCGACGCCGCTGGCGGGGACGCCGGTGACACTCGTTGTCGCGCGCGGCGGCGGCTACGGCCCGGGCACCCCGCGTGAGGGCTGGGACCACGCCACCCCGTACCTGGTGCGGATCTTCGGTGAGTTCTTCGGCGCCGACCTCACGGTCGTCTCGGCCGAGCTGACCCATGCCGACGTCAACCCGGCGATGGCCGAGCTGCGTGGCGCCGCCGCCGCATCCAGGGCGGAGGCGCTGGAGCTCGCCCAGCTCACCGGACGGGCGCACGCCGACCAGGTGGCCGCCAAGCGGGCGGAGAAGCAGCTGGAGGGCGTGGCCTGAGGCCACGTGCGGTGCGGTCCGGTCGGCGTTGCCCGGGCCGCCGCCCGCCCCTCAGACGAAAGCCCCCATGCCCGTCAGTGCACGCCCGACGATCAAGGTGTTGATCTCCCGGGTGCCTTCGTAGGAGTAGAGGGCCTCGGCGTCGTTGAACACCTTGGCAATCCCGTAGTCGAGCACGATCCCGTTGCCGCCGAAGAGCTCCCTGGCGCGGGCGACGCTCTCCCGCAGCCGCGTGGTGCAGAACTGTTTCGCGAGCGCGGCCTGCTCGTCGCGGAAGATCCCCTGGTCCTGCAGCTGCGCCACCCGCACCGCCATGCCCAGCGACGCCGTCAGGTTGCCGATGATCGTGGCCAGGTGCTCCTGGACCAGCTGGAACTTCGCGATCGGGCGGCCGAACTGCTCGCGGGAGACGGCGTAGTCCCTGGCCAGCTCGTAGGTGTTCATCATCGCCCCGACCGCGCTCCAGGCCACACCACCACGGGTGGCCCGCAGCACGCGGGCGGTGTCGCGGAAGGAGTTCGCGCGGGCCAGCCGGTTCTCCTCCGGCACCCGGCAGTCGGTGAGTTCGATGTCCGCGTTCTGCACCGTGCGCAGGGCGAGCTTCCGCTCGATCTTGCGGGCGACGAAGCCCGGGGTTCCCTTCTCGACCACGAAGCCCTTGACCTCGCCGTCGCCCTCGTCGCGGGCCCAGACGATGTTCAGGTCGGCGAACGTGGCATTGCCTATCCAGCGTTTGGCGCCGTTGAGGACCCATGTGCCGCCATCGCGGCGAGCGGTGGTGTGCACGCCGCCTGCCACGTCGGAGCCGTGGTCCGGCTCGGTGAGGCCGAAGGACCCGATCGCCTCCATCCTGCGCATCGGCGGCAACCATCGGTCTCGCTGCTCCTCGGAGCCGCACTCGTCGATCGTGCCCATGGCGAGTCCGGTGTGGACACCGAGGAAGGTGGCCATCGACGCGTCGGCTCGAGCGAACTCCGCCGCGATGAACGACGTGCACAGCTTGCTGCGCGCCGGGCGGCCGGGGAAGTCGATGCCGAGCCCGGCGATGTCGAGCGCCGCGATCTCCGGCACCAGGTGGTGCGGGAACTCCGCCCGCTCCCACTGGTCGAGGGCGATCGGCGCGACGTGCTCGGCGAGGAAGCCGCGCACCTTGTCGAGCAGATCGCGGTCCGCAGGCTCCAGCAGGTCGGCGTAGCCGTAGAAGTCACCGGGCAGTGCGGCCGGCTCCTCGCCGTTGCGGGTCATGGGGACTCCTCTTTGGTCGTCACGATGTGACCTCGGCGATCCGCTGCGCGGAGCAGCCGAGCTCCTCCGGCGCCGAGCCGGGGCGTGCCCCGCTGCGGCGGTGAGACCGGGCAGGTGGCCGGGTAGATCATGGTTACCGGGGTACCCGCATTGCGACCACTCCACGACCGAGAGGACGTCATGGTCGCCTTCGGCTACTCCTTACTGTGCGAGCAGCGCGGGCCGCGTGAGCTCGTCGCCGATGCCGTCGCCGCCGAGGACGCCGGCTTCGACTTCGAAGTGATCAGCGACCACTACTTCCCGTGGCTCGACTCGCAGGCCCACGCGCCCAACGCCTGGCCGGTGCTCGGAGCGGTGGCGGCGGCCACCGAACGTGTGCCGTTGATGACCTATGTGACCTGCCCGATCATGCGCTACCACCCGGCCGTCGTGGCGCACAATGCGGCCACCGTGGCCCTGCTGGCAGGCGGGGAGCGCTTCGTCCTCGGCCTGGGCGCGGGCGAGAACCTCAACGAGCACGTCATCGGCCAGGGCTGGCCCCCGGTGAACGTGCGGCACGAGATGCTCGGGGAGGCCGTCGAGATCATCGGGGAGCTGTTCACGGGCGACTACGTCAACCGGAGCGGCACCTACTACCGGGTCGACTCGGCGAAGCTCTGGGACGTCCCGGACGAGGGCGTCCCGATCGCGGTCGCGGTCTCCGGACGGCAGTCGATCGAGTCGTTCGCTCCGGTGGCGGACGCGATGGTGGCGGTCGAACCGCGCCCGGACCTGGTGCAGCACTTCGACGAGGCCGCGGGCATGACACTGCCCAAGATCGGTCAGCAGCCGATCTGCTGGGGCACCGACCCCGACGAGGCGGTCGCGCGAGCCCACGACCAGTTCCGCTGGTTCGCCGGCGGCTGGAAGGTCAACGCCGAGCTGCCCGGCCCCGCGGCCTTCGCCTCCGCCACCCGGTTCGTACGGCAGGAAGACGTGGCCGAGGGGCTCACCTGCGGCCCGGACGTGGCGGCCCACGTCGAAGCGGTACGGCCGTTCGTCGCCGCAGGGTTCACACACGTCGCGCTCGTGCAGGTGGGCGGTGAAACGCAGCCGGACTTCCTCACCTTCGCCGAGCGCGAACTGCTTCCCGCACTCCACGAGGAGTACGGCAAGCCCGGCGACGCCCGGATCAAGGTGCGCTGAGCCCGCGACCGCACCCGGCACACCTGTCCGGACCTATCGCGCCGGAGCGGCGCCGGGTGAACAAGGGTGGCCCGAGCTGGGGCCCGGCCGCGACCCGCGGGCCGAGCTGCGGGCCGAGTGGGTTGCGGCCGTGGGGCCGGGCTGAGCCGCGGGCGGGCCACGCCGTCGGCGGGGCCGGGCTGGCGGGACCGAGCCGCGAGGGGCCAGGCAGTCGGGATGAGCCGCAGGCCGGGCCGGAGCCGCGGGGGCTGAGCCGGGCGGGCGGACGAACGAGCGGCCCGTTCGTTCATATCTATCGCGTGGTCGTGCCGTTCGTTGGAGCGTGGGCCGGGGCGGGCCGTTCATGATCAGCGTTTGGGGCCGGGGAGCCGTGCTATCGCCGGTTGCGGGGTCCGATCTGGTGATCTTGGGTTCCATGATCAGCGTTTCGGGCCCGGTAGCCGTCTAGGGCGTGTTCTGTAAGGGTCGTGAGCTGCGGTAGATGATCATGCTCGGGTGGTAGGCCGTGGGGAGCTGACTGACAAGGCGTGGGCGCGGATCGAGCCGTTGCTGCCACCGGTCACGGGCCGGGGTCGGCGATGGCGTGATCACCGGCAGGTGATCAACGCGATCCTGTGGAAGCTGCGGACCGGGGCGCCGTGGCGGGACCTGCCCGAACGCTACGGCCCCTGGAAGACCGCCCACGAACGGCTGCGGATCTGGACCGCGGACGGCACCTGGGAACGCATCCTCGACGAAGTGATCGTCAAAGACGACTCGGTCGGCAACGTGGAGTGGACCTTCAGCATCGACTCCAGCTCCGTACGGGCCCACCAGCATTCCGCTGGAGCCCGTAAAAAAGGGGATGCGCCACCGACTGGGTCGAGCACCTCGCCATCGACGGCGAAGCCCTCGGACGATCCCGAGGCGGACTGACCAGCAAAATCCACCTCGCCGTCGACGGTCGCGGCCTGCCGATGTCGGTGATCCTCACTCCGGGACAGGCCGGGGACAACCCACAACTGCTCCCGCTGCTCGACCACGTCACGGTCGGACGGGACGGACCCGGCCGACCACGGACCCGGCCTGATCGGGTGCTGGCCGACAAGGCTTACTCCCACCCCTCGACCCGCGCCGCGCTGCGCCAGCGTGGGATCGCATTCACCAGCCCTGAGCGCAGCGACCAAATCCGGCGCCGCCGCGCCAAGGGCTCCCACGGTGGTCGCCCACCCGCGTTCGACCAGGCCATCTACACAGGCCGCAACGTGGTCGAGCGCTGCTTCAACCGACTCAAGCAATTTCGCGCACTCGCCACCCGCTACGCCAAACGCGCCGCCTACTACCGCACCGAGATCATCATCGCCGCCATCGTGTTATGGCTGCGCACCGACTTGCAGGACACGCCCTAATCGGCGGTCGCGGGGCCCGATCTGATGATCATGAGTCCGCGGGGCGGGCATGCCGGTGCGTGAGCGGCCCGCTCGTCCGGATCTATCTCGCGGATGGGCCACTCGTCGGAGCCGGAGCGGGGTGGCTGCCCTCCTTGCCCGAGGTTCGCTTTCATGATCAGCGTTTGGGGTCGGGGAGTCGTGTCATCGGTTGTGGGGCCCGGTCTGGTGATCATGGCTTCGCGGGCCGGGCCGGGCCGGGCCGGGCCGGGGCGGGTCGGTGGGCGTGCGGCCCGCTCGTCCACACCTATCGAGCGCGCCGCTCGTTCAAGCCCCGATTCGCTGTTCGCCGGCGCCCGGCGGAGCTCCGACTGGGCGGGGGCAGCCCCAGGCTGGACGATCGGCGCGCTCGTCCAGACCTCGTGCGGATGCGCCGCTCGTTCAACTCGGATTCGGGTGCTCTCTCCTGGGTGGAGCTCCGGTTGAGCACTGGGGCAGCCCAGGGGCGGACGATCGGCGCGCTCGCCCAGGCCTACGCGAGAACGCGCCGATCTCTCGCCCCCGCGTGCCCCCTCCAGGTGTATGAGCGGCGCGTTCGTCCCGGACCTACCGGGGCCGAAGTGCCGCTCGTCCAGCTCACCGCCGTGCGTAGCTCTCCTTCGGGAGGTTGTAGGCCAGGTCCACCGCCGTCTCCAGCGCCTCGTCCAGGCCTAGACGGTGTTCGGCCACCAGACGGGCGAGGTGGCCGGCGTCCACCCGACGGGCCAGGTCGTGGCGGGCGGGGATGGAGAGGAACGCGCGCGTGTCGTCGACGAAGCCCGTGGTGTTGTAGAAGCCCGCGGTGTCCGTGACGGCCTCGCGGAATCGGCGCATGCCGTCCGGCGTGTCGAGGAACCACCACGGAGCGCCGAGCCGCATCGCCGGGTAGACGCCGGCGAGTGGGGCGAGTTCGCGTGAGTAGGTGGTCTCGTCCACTGTGAACACCACGAGTCGGAAGCGGGGGTCGCGCCCGAACGACTCCAGCAGCGGGCGCAGTGCGCGGGTGAACTCGGTGGCTACCGGGATGTCGAAGCCCTGGTCCGGACCGTGGAGGGCGTGCACGGCCGGGTCGTGGTCGCGCAGCACGCCGGGATGCACCTGCATCACCAGCCCGTCCTCGCAGCTCATCCGGGCCATCTCGTGCAGCATGTGGCCGGCGAACGCGGTGGCGTCGGCCGGCTCGACGTGGCCGGCCCGCGCCGCGGAGTACACCCGGGCGGCCTCGGTGGCGGACAGCGGGGTGGTGTCGGTGCCGAGGTGCCCGTGGTCGGTGGCCATCGCCCCCGCCTCGACGAACGCGCGGCGGCGCGCGCGGAGCGCGTCGGTGAATCCGGTGTAGGAGCCCGTGTCGATGCCGGTCAGCTCGGCCAGCTGGTCGACGTCGGCGGTCCACGTCGGGCGGTCGAGGTGCAGGAGGGCGTCGGGGCGGAAGGTCGGCACCACCTTGTCTCCCCATCCCTGCTCGCGCAGGACGGCGTGGTCCGGCAGCGTCGAGAGCGGGGAGTCGGTGGTGGCCAGCACCTCGATGCCGAACCGCTCGAACAGGGCCCGCGGCCGGAACTCGGGCTTGGCGAGGCGCTCGGCGATGTGCTCGTACAGCTCGTCGGCGGTGTCCTCGCCGGGCTGCACCGTCACCTCGAAGATCTCGTGCAGCTCGTGCTCCAGCCAGTACCGCGTCGGCGTACCCCGGAAGAGATGCCATCCCGCGCAGAAGCGCCGCCAGATCACACGTGGGTCGGTCTCGACGGGACCGTCGCCGGCGGCGACGCCGAGATCGCGCAGCTCGGCCCCCTGCGACACGAGCATGCGCAGCAGGTAGTGGTCGGGCACGACGAACAGGCCGGCCGGGTCGGGGAAGGACCGGTCCTGCGCCAGCACGCCGGCGTCGACGTGCCCGTGCATGCAGACCAGCGGGAGATCACGCGTGGCGTGGTAGACCTCCCGCGCCACGGATCGCGTCGCGGGGTCGGCGGGAAGGGCTCGGTCGTCATCGAGCAGCAGGGGACGCATCTAGCCTCCAATCGGTCTGAAAAGGATTGCAATACACAGCATCGATTGGCAAGCGCCGCCACGGGCAAAGTGGGCCTTGACGTGGGGCAACAAACGGTTTCACACTCTCACGGCGATTCACCCTGTGAGACGACCTGATGACGGAGGGACGCTGTTGGCCCCCACCATCCGTGATGTCGCCTCGGCCGCGGGCGTCTCGCAGTCCACGGTCTCGCGCGCCCTCTCGATGCCGGAGCTGGTGAATCCGGCGACCCGGGCACGGGTGCTGGAAGCGGCCGGCCGACTCGGCTACCAGCCGAACCGCGCGGCCCGCGGGCTGATCACCGGTCGCACCGGCAACCTCGGCCTCATCGTTCCCGATCTGTCCAACCCCTTCTTCTCGTCCGTGGTCAAGGGCGTGCAGGCGGCGGCCCGAGGGGCCGACTACTCGCTGTTCATCGCCGACACCGACGAGGAGGCGAGCGCCGAGGTCGAGCTGCTGCGGGCGCTCAACCGACAGGTCGACGGCATCGTCCTCTGCTCGCCCCGTTCCCCCGACGACGATCTTGCCCGCGCCGGCGTGGACAGCTCGGTCGTCCTCATGAACCGGCGCATCGAGGGGCGCCCGAGCGTCACCGTCGACAACGCGGACGGGATGCGGCAGGCGGTGGAGCACCTGTCCGCGCTCGGCCATCGGCGGATCGCCTACGTCGCCGGGCCGCGAACGTCCTGGTCGAACAGCCAGCGGGAGCGGGGACTGCACCAGAGCGCGGAGGACACCGGCAGCGATCTCGTGCACCTCGGCCATTTCCCGCCGCGGTTCGAGGGTGGTGTCGCCGCTGCCGATCTGGCACTGGCGTCCGGAGCGACAGCGGTGATCGCCTACAACGACGTGGTGGCGCTGGGGCTGCTGAGCCGGCTGGGCGCGCGTCAGGTGTCGGTGCCCGACGAGATCAGCGTGCTGGGCTGCGACGACATCAGCATGTCGGCGATGACCCACCCGGCCCTCACCACCGTCTCCATTCCCAAGTGGGAGGCGGGCCGGGCCGCCGTCGTCCTGCTGCTCTCGCTGCTCGCCGAGGGCACCGCCGAATCGCCGGCTCCTGATCGAGAGCTCTCCGCCCAGCTCATCGTGCGCGCCACCACCGGTGTCGCCCCCGCCACCAGCCGTCCTGTACCGGGCGGCCACTCCATGAAGGGACCGACCGGATGACGATGCAATGGCGCACCGCTCTGACTGCGGGCGGGGTCTGCGCACTCCTGCTCATGACGGCCTGCGGCGCGCCGGGAGGGCCACCTGCGGCCGAGGTGCCTGCGGGGGAGGTGCCGGCCCGTCCGAGCGCGCCGGTGACCCTGAACGTGCTGGACGTGGCCGGCAACCTCCAGCTGACCCAGGGGATGATCGACGAGTTCGTGGCGCAGAACCCGGACGTCGTCTCGCGCGTCACGTACGAGAAGGCGGCCGCGCCGGAGATGGCGGGCAAGATCAAGGCCCAGCAGGACGCCGGGCGCATCAACATCGACCTCGTGCTCACCGGCACCGACGGGCTTTCCGCGGGCGCCGAGCAGGGCCTGTTCACGCCCCTGCTGCCGCAGTTCGCGGATCGGCTGACGGGGATGAAGGACTACCTCGAGCCCGCCGCCGCGATGCAGGAGTTGGCCGCCGACCAGGGCGTGGTCATCACCTACTACCCGTCAGGCCCGCTGCTGGAGTACGCCCCCGACCGCGTGCCCGACCCGCCGAACACCGCCGACGAGTTGCTCGCCTACGCGGCGGCGCACCCGGGCAAGGTCGGCTACGCGCGCCCGTCCAACTCCGGGCCCGGACGCACCTTCCTGATGGGGCTGCCCTACATCCTCGGCGACTCCGACCCCAAGGACCCGGTGAACGGCTGGGCGAAGACGTGGGCCTACCTGGCCGAGCTGAACAAGCACATCGAGTCCTACCCGTCGGGCACGGCGGACACGATGAAGAACCTGGCCAACGGCACCTACGACATCATCGTCAGCACCACTGGATGGGACATCAACCCGCGCGCGCTGGGCACCGTGCCCGCCGACTACAAGGTCACCACGCTCGACGGCTTCACCTGGGTGACCGACGCCCACTACGCGGCGATCCCGAAGGGTGTCTCGGCCGACAAGCAGTCGGCGGTGCTCGCGCTGCTCGCGTTCATGCTCACCCCGCAGCAGCAGGCGAAGGCCTACGACACCGGCTACTTCTACCCCGGCCCGGCGATCAAGGGCGTCACGCTCGACATGGCACCGCAGCAGAGCCGCGACGTGATCGCCCAGTTCGGCCGTCCCGAGTACGAGGCTCTGATCCGCGATCACCCCACCGCCACCCCGCTGGCCACGAAGGACATGGTCGCCGCGTTCGACCGCTGGGACCGCGAGATCGGCGGTGGCAGCCGGTGAGCGAAGGTTCGTTCACCGAACTTCGGCTCGATGGTGTGGGACGCCGGTTCGCAGGCAAGGACGCCCTGGTCGACCTCGACCTGACGATCAGAGCGGGCGAGTTCATCGCGCTGCTCGGCCCGTCCGGCTGCGGGAAGTCGACGGCGCTGAACTGCCTGGCGGGCCTGCTCCCCCTCACCACCGGGAGCATCTGGCAACGGGGGCCGGAGGGGGAGCGGCGGATCGACACGCTGCCTCCGGAGAAGCGCGGGTTCGGCATGGTGTTCCAGAGCTACGCGCTCTTCCCGCACATGTCGGTGCGCCGCAACGTCGCCTTCGGGCTGCAGATGCGGCGGCTGCCCCGTGCCGAGGTCGTGCGCCGCACCGCCGAGGCGATCAGCCTCGTCCAGCTCGACGAGCACGCGGGCAAGCTGCCCGGCCAGCTCTCCGGCGGCCAGCAACAACGCGTGGCGATCGCCCGCGCGGTGGTGCTGGAGCCCTCGCTCGTGCTGATGGACGAACCGCTGTCCAACCTGGACGCCAAGCTACGGCTGGAGATGCGGTCGGAGATCCGCAGGCTGCACCAGTCGCTGGGGCTCACCACGGTCTACGTCACGCACGACCAGGAGGAGGCGCTCTCGCTCGCCGACCGGCTCGTGGTGCTCCGCGAGGGGCGGGTGCAGCAGATCGGTACGTCCGAGGAGCTGCACACCCGGCCGGCGAACTGGCACGTCGCCGACTTCATGGGCTTCCGCAACATCATGGAGGTCGACGTCACGCACGTGAGTGGCGCGGAGGTCGCGGTGCAGGCGGGCGAGCTGCGCCTGCGCGGCACGGCGACGGCCGACGTGGCGGTCGGGGACCGAGTGGCGGCAGCAGTCCGTCCCGAAGACGTGTTGGTGAGCGCGGCAGATGGACCGGACGGGACACCGGCCATCGTGGAGGTGGTGGGCTACCAGGGGCGCGAGCTCGCCGTGGAGGTCCGCACGTCCGACGGCCGGGCGCTGCACCTGCGCACCGAGCAGCGACTGGCGCCGGGCGACGCCGTCACCCTGACCATCGACCCCCAGCGGCTGCTCATCTACCCGCTCACAGCGGGTGAGCACGTCCCGGAGCCGCTCGTGGCCGCGGTGCCGTCGTGAAGGTGCCGTCGTGAGCCTCATCGCCGAACGCGCAGCCGGGCAGGAGCGCCGGGAGCAGGACCCCGGGCTGCGCCACCGCCTGGCCGAGCGAGGGATCGACCGGCACCTGCTCCTGCTCCTGCCGGCGGTGCTGTTCGTGGTGCTGCTGTTCCTCTACCCGTTCTTCTACGGCCTGCAGCTGTCCTTCGCGCCGGAGGAGGGCGGCCCGCTCGCCAGCTACCAGGCGTTCTTCTCCGACGCCTACCAGAGCGGCACGATCTGGAACACACTCCGGCTGGCGCTGCCCGCAGCGCTGCTCAACGTGCTGGCGTCCGTGCCGATCGCCTACCGGATGCGGGGCAGCTTCCGCGGGAAGCGGCTGCTGACGATCGTGCTCGTCGTCCCGATCACGCTCGGCACGGTGCTCACGGCACAGGGCCTGTTGAACTACCTCGGCCCGGCCGGCTGGTTCAACAAGATCCTGATGTCGCTGGGACTGATCGACGACCCCGTGCGGCTGGTGAACAACTACTGGGGCGTCTTCTTCTCCCTGGTGATCACCGGGTTCCCGTTCGCGTTCCTGCTGATCCTGTCCTACCTGTCCGGGATCGACCCGACGCTGGAGCGGGCGGCGGCCACGCTGGGGGCCGACTGGCGCCAGCGCTTCCGCTACATCACGCTGCCGCTGCTCGCCCCCGGCCTCGCCACCACGTTCTGCCTGGCCTTCGTGCTCGCGTTCAGCGTGTTCCCGTCGGCGGTGCTCGTGGGCAACCCGGCGGGGGAGACGCGCGTGCTCGCCCTCGCCGCGTACCAGGCCGCCTACGAGCAGTACGACTACTCGCTGGCCTCGGCCATCGCGATGGTGATGGGGGCGGTCGAGCTGATCGTCATCGGTGTCGTCCTGCTGTGGCGCTCGCGGCTCTACACCGGCTCGACGGGAGGCAAGGGCTGATGGCCGACACCACCTCGGCGCGCCCGCGGCGCCGGCTCGTCGCGAGTCCGGCGGGCTGGCTGATCTGGGGCGCCGTCGCGTTCTTCCTCGTGAACCTCGCCGGGGTGATCGGCGCCGTCCTCGTGAGCTCGTTCGGCACCCAGTGGTTCGGCACGTGGCTGCCGAGCGGTTTCACCACGGGCTGGTACAGCACGGCGTGGCGGGAGTTCGGGCTCCTCCAGGTCGTCGGCGTCACCCTGCAGGTGTCGCTGCTCGTGGTGGTGATCTCGGTGCTGATCGGGGTGCCCGCCGCATACGTGCTGGCCAGGCGCACGTTCCCGGGCAAAAGGATCGTCTACTTCGCGTTCCTGCTGCCGATCCTCATGCCGCCGATCACCTACGGCATCCCCCTCGCGACCGTGCTCTACAAGTTCGGCTTCGCGGGAAACGCCTCGGGTGTGGTGCTCGCCAACCTGGTGCCGTCGGTGCCGTTCGTGATCCTCACGATGACGCCGTTCATCGAGCAGATCAACCCGAGCATCGAGTCGGCGGCGCGGATGTGCGGCGCCGGCACGCGCGCGCTGTTCGTCCGCGTGCTCGGCCCGCTGCTCGTACCGGGCATGCTCGCGGCGGCCATCCTGGTGCTGGTGCGCACCGTGGGCATGTTCGAGCTGACGTTCCTCACCGCCGGCCCCGATTCGCAGACGCTGGTGGTCGCGCTCTACTACTCGATGTCGGCGGCCGGGATCCGGGCGCAGCAGTCCGTCGACGCGATGGCCGTGATCTACACGTCGACGATGCTCGTGCTGCTCGTCGTCGCGCTGCGGTTCGTCAACCCGACACAGCTGGTCGCCCGGGTCAAGGAGACACCGGAACCGTGACGACGGACGTGCCCCGCATCTCCGGGGCGACCCTGGGCCGGATCGCCCCCGGCGTGCACATCGGCACCCGGCGCCCCGACGCCGCGGTCGGCATCGTGCACCTCGGCATCGGCGCGTTCCACCGGGCACACCAGGCCGTCTACACCGAGGAGGCGATGGCGGCCGAGGGCGTCGGGCACTGGGGGATCTGTGGGGTGACGCAGCGCTCGCGCGCCGTCGTCGACCAGCTCGGCCCGCAGGACGGGTTCTACGGCGTGCTCGAGGGAAGCGACGACGGCGTCTCGGTCCGTGTGGTCGGCTCGGTGCTCGAGGTGGTGCCGGCGGGCGAGCAGCCGGAGCTGGTGCAGTCGCGGATCGCGGACGAGGCCGTCCGCGTCGTCACCCTGACCGTCACGGAGAAGGGCTATCGCCGCGACCCCAGCGGCAGCCTCGCCCTGCGGGACGCGGGGGTGCAGGCCGACCTGGCCGGCACCGGCGCACCGGTCACGGCGATCGGCCGGCTCGTGCGCGGCCTGCAGGAACGCAATCGGCGGCACGGTGCAGCGATCACCGTGCTGTCGTGCGACAACCTCGTGGGCAACGGAGAGGTCGTCCGCGGGCTCGTGGCGGACTTCTGTGCCGCGCTGCCCTCTGCAGAGGGCGAGCCGCTGCGGGAGTGGGTGGCCTCGTCGGTGTCGTTCCCGAGCAGCATGGTCGACCGGATCGTGCCCGCCACCACCGACGACGACCGCGCACAGGCCCGTCAACTGCTCGGCGTGCGCGACGACGGGCTGGTGGTGGCCGAGCCGTTCCGCCAGTGGGTGATCGAGGACGACTTCGCCGGGCCCGTGCCCGCGTGGCACCGGGCAGGCGCCATCCTGACCGCCGACGTGGCGCCGTACGAGGCGGTGAAGCTGCGCCTGCTCAACGCCACCCACTCGCTGCTGGCCTACACCGGCGCGCTCGCCGGGTACACGACGATCGCCGAGGCCATGCGCGACGACAGGCTCTCCGCGGCGGCCACGGCGCTGATGGCGCAGGACGCGTTGCCCACGCTCACCCGTCCCGACGACCTCGACCTGGCCGACTACCAGCAGTCGGTGCTCGCCCGCTTCGCCAACCCGGTGCTGCGCCACCGCACCACGCAGGTGGCGATGGACGGCTCCCAGAAGCTGCCCGTCCGGCTCCTGGGCACGGTCCGCGACCGCCTGCGCGCCGGCGCCGAACCGCGCTGGGCGGCGCTGGCCGTGGCGGCGTGGATGGTCTATGTCGCCAGGGAGCGCGACGCCCTCGGCAGGCCGCTGCCGCTGGACGACCCGCTGGCCGACCGGCTGCGGACCGCCGCCGCAGGGCCCGAGAGTGGGCTCGTCGAGCGGATGCTCGCCGTGCAGGAGGTCTTCGACCCGGAGCTGCGCGACTCCACGGTGTTCCGGGGCCTGATCGCCGAGGGTGTGAAGGAGCTGCTGGTCACCCGGTGAACAGCGGCGGCAGCTCGCGGGCCGCCGCCGCGAGACTCGGCCCGTACCACGTGAGCAACCGCCCGCTGACCAGCACCGCAGGCACATCCGGGAACGCCTCGGGGCCGTCGTCGGCCGTGAAGAGGTACGGCTCGTCGGGCAGCACCACGAGGTCGTGCTCCGGGAGGGCGGTGGGGTCGAAGCGCGGGTAGCGCTCCTCGTGCCCGGCCAGCACGTTGTCGACGCCGAGGCGGGCGAGCACGGCGCCCGTGAACGTGTCGCGCCCGACCGCCATCCACGGTTTCCGCCAGATGGGCACCACCGCCCGGCGCCGTCGCTCCGGCTCGGGGAGCGCGGCCCACGCGGCCTGCGCATCGTCGAGCCAGGCGGGCCGGTCGAGCCCGCACGCGGCCAGCATCCGCGCCAAGGACGTGAATGCGTCGTCGACCGTGCGGATGTCGGTGACGTACACGGCGACGCCCGCCGCGCGCAGGGCGTCGAGATCGGGGAGGCGGTTCTCCTCCTGGTTGGCGACCACGAGATCGGGCGCCAGGTCGACGATCGCGGCGACGTCCGGGTTCTTGGTGCCCTTGACGCGGGTGACGTCGAGATCGGCGGGGTGGGTGCACCAGTCGGTGGCGCCGACCAGCAGGCCGGGCGCCGTCTCCGCCACCGCCTCGGTGAGCGACGGCACGATCGACACGACCCGGCGGACGTGAGCAGGAACGGGCACGGTGCGGCCCTCGTCGTCGACCACCACGGATCGACCCTAACCGCGTGGCGGCCGGGGGAGGTGAACGAGCGGGATTCTCGTCTGATGGGTCGGGGTGGGCGGCCGTTCGCTCGTGAAGCCGCCCGGTCCGGGCTTGATGATCATCGGTTGGGGCCTGGTAACCGCTGGTGGCACGGCTGCGGGTCCCCAATCGCTGATCATGAGGTCGGCCGGGGTGCCCGCCAGGCCCGCGGGCTCGTGATCTGAACGAGCGTGACTGCTGTCCGGTGGGTCGGGGCGCGCGGGCGGCTCGTTCGACTGCCCGGCCGGTCCCGGGGTTTCGTGATCATTGGTTGGGGCCCTGTAGCCGCTGATAGCACCGTTCCCGGTCCCCAATTGCTGATCAGTCAGGGTGCTCGCCGGGCTGGCCGTCCAGCTGGCTCGGGAGTTGGACGGGCGGGACTTTCGCGCGATAGGTCCGGGTGGGCGGGCCGCTCGGTTCGCGGCCTGGCGGGTCCGGCGGTTTCATGATCACCAGCTGGGGATCTGGAACTGCTGCTGGCACGGCTGGGCGTCCCCAATCGTTGATCATGACTTCCGGCAGGGAATCACCTGGCTGGCCGTCCAGCCGGCTCGGGGGTTGGACGGGCGGGACTTTCGCGCGATAGGTCTGGGTGAGCGGGCCGCTCGTTCCGGTGGTCGGCGGGTCCGCGGTTTCATGATCACCGGTTGGGGGTCGGGAACTGCTGCTGGCACGGCTGCGGGTCCCCAATTGCTGATCATGCGGTCGGCCGGGGTGCCCGCCAGGCCCGCGGGCTCGGGAGTTGGACGAGCGGGATTCCCGTCCGATGAGTCGGGGTGGGCGGTCGTTCGTGGAGCCGCCCGGTCCGCGGCTTCATGATCATCGGTTGGGGCCCTGTAACCGGTGGTGGCACGGCTGCGGGTCCCCAATTGCTGATCATGCGGTCGGGTGGGGTGCCCGCCGGGCTGGCCAGCCTGGTGGCTCGTGAGTTGGACGAATGGCACTTTCACGCGGTAGGTCGGGGGAGACAGGCCGCTCGTTTCGTGGCCTGGCGGGTCCGGCGGTTTCATGATCACCGGTTGGGGGTCTGGAACTGCTGATGGCACGGCTGGGCGTTCCCAATCGCTGATCATGAGGTCCCGGGTGAGCCTGCGACGCCGACGCCGACGCCGACGCCGACGCCGTCCCGGTCGGGAGGTGGGCGAGCCGCGCTCTCGTTCGATGGGTGCGGATCAACGTGTCGCTCATCCACCCCGCTCGGGAAGTGCGTGCCCGGGAGGTCCGGATGTCCGTCCTGGGTTAGCTTGGCTGCCACTGCTCCCGCAGACCCCGGAGGTCCCCATGATCGGTGCCCGCCGCGCGCGAGGGCGTGCCGCATGACCCGCCCCGCTCCGGAGCCGGCCGCCGCCCGGGTGTTGGACGCGGCCACGGGCCACGTCGGGCCCATCGACGCTTCGCGCACCCCGCGCTTCGCCGGTCCGGCCACTTTCGCGCTGTTGCCGCGCCTCGGCGAGGTGACCCGCGCCGACGTCGCCGTGCTCGGGGTCCCGTTCGACTCCGGTGTGAGCTACCGGCCCGGGGCTCGGTTCGGGCCGGCGCACGTCCGGGAGAGCTCGCGGTTGCTGCGGCCCTACAACCCGGCCACCGGTCTGGCGCCGTTCGCCGTCCAGCAGGTGGCCGACGCCGGTGACCTCGCCGTCAACCCGTTCGACATCGCCGAGGCGATCACCGCGATCGAGCGCGGGGCGGACGCGCTTCTCGGCACGGGTACGCGGCTGCTGACGATCGGGGGCGACCACACCATCGCGCTGCCGCTGCTGCGCTCGGTCGCGCGCCGCCACGGCCCCGTCGCGCTGGTGCACTTCGATGCCCACCTCGACACGTGGGACACCTACTTCGGCGCCCCCTACACGCACGGCACCCCGTTCCGGCGGGCGGCGGAGGAGGGGCTGCTCGACGCGGAGGCCTGTCTGCACGTCGGGATCCGCGGTCCTGTCTACGGTGCCGTCGATCTCGACGCCGACGCGCGGCTGGGCTTCGCCACGGTGACGTGCCCCGACATCGAGGCCGAGGGCATTCGCGGCGTGCTGGAGCGGATCCGGGCGAGGGTCGGCGACCGGCCCGTGTACGTCTCGGTGGACATCGACGTGCTCGATCCCGCACACGCTCCCGGCACCGGCACGCCCGAGGCCGGTGGGATGACCAGTCGCGAACTGCTGGCGGCGCTGCGCGTGTTCGGCGGGCTGAACCTCGTGGGGGCCGACATCGTCGAGGTGGCGCCCGCCTACGACCACGCGCAGCTCACGGGGATCGCCGCGGCGCACGTCGGCTACGAACTGTTGTGCGCGATGGGCGAGCGCGCGGCGGTGGCGCCGTGACCTCCACGCTCCCCGAGCCTGGCCGAGCCGCCACGGGTGAACCCGGCGGGCGCACGGAGGTCGAGTTGCGTCGTGAGCTCGCCGCCGTCTACCGGCTCGTGGCCCATTTCGGGATGACCGACCTGATCTTCACCCACATCTCGCTGCGCATACCGGGGCCCGAGCACCACTTCCTGATCAACCCCTACGGGCTGTTCTTCGAGGAGATCACGGCGTCGTCGCTGGTGAAGGTCGACCTGGACGGCCGTCAGGTGTCGCCGACGCCCTACCAGGTCAACCCGGCGGGGTTCGTGATCCACAGTGCCGTGCACTCCGCGCGTCCGGATGCGATGTGCGTGCTGCACACCCACACCAAGGCGGGGGTCGGCGTGGCTGCCCAGGCCGGCGGCCTGCTCCCGATCAGCCAGCACGCCCTGGAGTTCTACGAGCGGGTCGGCTACCACGACTACGAGGGTGTCGCCCTCAACCGCGACGAGCAGCGCAGGCTCGTCGCCGACCTCGGCCCGCACCCTGCGCTGATCCTGCGCAACCACGGGCTGCTGACGGTGGGGAGCACCGCGGGTAAGGCCCTGCTGCGGATGCTCAACCTCGAGCGGGCGTGCCAGATCCAGATCGCGGCACAGGCCGGTGGGGAGCTCGTGGTGCCTCCGCCTGACGTGTGTGAGCACACCGCCCGCCAGCTCGAGGGCACCGCACAGGATGATCTGGCCGACGAGGACGCCGATGAGCTGGCGTGGGGGGCGCTGCTGCGCCTCGCTCACCGGATCGCACCGGACCACACCGACTGATCTCACACACCCGAAGGGAACTGATCAGGCCATCAATCGGTTGCTCCGGCTGTGGCGGAACATCCCCTGGACAACTCCGTATGGGCGGCGATCACCGGACCGCAGGCAGACCTCGCCGAACGTCGGGGACGGACGGCGCGGTACCGACCGGACGTGGCACGGTTCGCGGCGCTTCCCAGCGAGCCCGACGCCGACGACTGGGCCGACCTCGCCCTCCTCGTCGGTCCGGGGGAGAAGTTGGTGATCAGCGGGGCGCCGCGCACTCCTCCGGAGGGCTGGGAGTACCGAGGGGGCGAGGGCGTGCAGATGGTCGGCACCGCGGTCGAGGTGGGGCCGAATCCCGAGGCCGTGCAGCTGGGCGCCGCCGACGTGCCCGAGATGGTCGACCTCGTGGCCCGCACCCAGCCGGGCCCGTTCGAACCCAACACCCGCCTGATGGGCACCTACCTGGGCATTCGCATCGACGGTGCGCTCGTCGCGATGGCCGGGGAGCGGTTCCGGCCGCCGGGCTGGTCGGAGATCAGCGCGGTCTGCACGGACCCGGACTACCGGGGCCGGGGCCTCGCGTCGCGCCTGATCAGGGCGGTCGGGGCGGTGATCCGGGAGCGCGGTGACGTGCCGTATCTGCACGCGGCGGGCACCAACGCCACGGCGATCCGGCTCTACGAGCACATGGGCTTCACGCTGCGCAGGCACGTCGTGTTCGCCATGCTCCGCACGCCGGTGCACCTCGGGGCAGACGTCACATCGATGACGTGACGGGCCGACGTCAGGCCCACAGCTTCTGCGCGGCAGGCGCGACCACGTCGTCATAGCCCGCGCCGCCGCTGGTCAGCCCACTGGCACGGGTGAACTCGACGAGGTTGCTGACGGCCTCCCGCGAGATCGCCTGCTCGTAGAAGTCGACGTCACGCGCGACCACCTCGGCGATCAGCTCGGCCTCCATCGCCGGAAACAGGGCCCGGCCGACGCCGGTGGCCAGCCCGGGATCGGCGCGCAGCTCCGACTGCGCCCGAGCGATGCCGCGCATGGCAGCCGCGGTGGCCTCCGGCTCGTCACGGATCGTGCGCCTTGTCGCCATGAGCGCCGGGAAGGTGAACTGCGCTGCCTGGCTCGCGTCCCGGCGTGCGTCGACGACCACGCGGCCGACCCCACGCCGTACGGCCACCTCGGCGCCCATTCCGTTGGCCCAGAAAGCGTCGATCCGACCGTCGGCCAGCGCCTGGGCAGCGGTGACACCGAAGGAGACGTTGCCGGCGTCGGCCCCACGGACAGGTTCGATGGTGACGCCCGCGGCGGCGATGTCGAGCCCTTCGGCCGCCAGCAACCGGCGCAGGCCCAGGTCAGGCCCCGGTGCGGCGCCGATCCGGACGTTCGCGAGTCGGGTCAGCGTGGTCCGCTCGACATCGAGGTCGGGCCGCACGACCAGGAACCAGTACATGTTGCGGGCCAGCGCGCCCAGCAGCTGGACGTCCTGCCAGCCCGGGTCGGCGTAGACGGGCGCGTGCGCGGAGCCTGCCAGGAAGTCGATCGCCCCGTCACGTAGCGCGGCCACGGCGTCAGTGACCGGGAACAGCAGGTCGAGCTCGACGTCGAGCCCCTCCTCTCGCATGAATCCCAGCTCGACCGCGGCAATCGCGGGAAAGTAGGAATTGGACACGAGATCGGGTACGGCAAGGCGCATAAGGGTCTTCCTGGCTCGGTCCATGACGGATCTCCAGCATATGTGGCCGACGTTTCCGTCGATGCCGGTTCTGTAGGGATAACGGCGAAAAGCGGGAATGTTCGGAATCAGGTCCCGATCAGAGGGCGGTGTCGCAGGAAGGTCTCCAGCGCCTGCACCGGTGGGGTGAGTCGACGGTCACGCACCCGCACGAGGCCGATCGTCCGCGTGGTCCGCGGCGTGGTGACCGGCAGCTCGACCACCTCTGGCGTGGCCGGGTGCACGGACATCGGGAGAAGTCCCACCCCGAGCCCGGCCCCGACGAGCCCGCGCAGCGTCTCGGCGTCGCCGCTCTCGAAGGCCACGCGCGGGACGAACCCGGCCTCGCGGCACCACGCATCCACGGTGCCGCGCATGCCGAGGCCCCTCTGGAAGCCGATGAACGGCTCGCGGGCCGCCTCGGCGAGCGCGACGCCCTCGCGGCGCGTGGCGAGGGGATGGTCGGCCGGCACCGCGAGCCGCAGTTCCTCCTCGTCGAGCGGCTCGGCGAGGAGCCCCGGCTCGTCCGGCAGGGGGGAGGTGAGGGCGAGATCGGCGTCTCCGGAACGCAGCCGCTCCAGCAGCAGTGGGTGAGGGCCCTGCACCAGGGTGAAGCGCACGTCCGGGTGGGTGGCGCGGAAGTCGCGCAGCAGCCGTGGGACGGCCGCCACTCCGAGGGTGGTCAGGAACGCCAGGCCGATCCGGCCGTGCAGCTCGTCGGCGTCGCCGTGAATCTCGCGGCCGGCCGCCGTGAGCTCGCCCAGCGCTCGTTCGGCATGGCGCAGCAGCGTGCGTCCCTCTCGTGTGAGCCGCACCGTCCGGCCTGATCGCACGAACAGCCCGACCCCGAGATCGGCCTCCAGCCGCGCGATGCTGCGGCTGAGCGTCGACTGCGGGACGCCGATCTCCTCCGCGGCGTGCGTCATGTGTTCGGCCCGTGCGACGGCGACGAACTGGGCGAGACGGGGTGCGACTGCGAGTGCCCACGGTCCATCCATAACTGCATTATGGCTCTCCCGAACATGCATTGGACGCATGAGATCGGGCGGCCTAGCTTAGATAGCGATGGCAACGACTTCCTCTCCCCCTTCGTCCCCGGCCACCTCCGCGGTCCCACAGGTCCCCGGTCGCGGTAGCGGACACGAGCGCGGCACCCCGGGCTACCGCCGGCTGGGTGCGGCGATGTGGTGCGCGGGCCTCGCCACGTTCGTGCTGGTCTACTGCGTGCAGGGGCTGCTACCGACGCTCGCGTCCGAGTTCGGGTTGTCCTCGTCGACGTCCAGCCTGGCCCTCTCCGCCACGACGGGGGCCCTCGCCATCGCCGTCGTCCCGCTCTCCACACTGGCCGAGTCGTGGGGCCGGGTACGAGTGATGACGATCGCGCTGGCGACCACCGCCGTGTTGGGCGTGCTCGCACCTCTGGCTCCGAACTTCCCCGCCCTCGTCGGAATTCGCGCGCTGCAGGGCGTGGCGATCGCCGCGCTCCCGGCTCTCGCGATGTCCCACATGACGCGCGAAGTGGCCCCGCGATGGCTCGGCAGCGCCATCGGGCTCATGATCGCGGGCAACACCCTCGGCGGCCTGTCCGGACGGCTGATCGCCGGTGCCGTGGCCGACGTGGCGGGCTGGCGGATCGGCCTCGGTGTGATCGGCGTGGTGTCGATCATCTGCACCGTGGCGTTCCGGCTGGTGCTCCCGCCCGCCGTCGCCGAGGCGCCGCCCCGGGTGCGGTTCCGCGAGCTGACTCCGCTGACCTTCGTGCACCTGCGCGACCCCGGCCTGCTGTGCCTGTTCGGCGTCGGGTTCCTGGTCATGGGCGCGTTCGTGACCGTCTACAACTACCTGGGTTTCCGGCTGCTCGCCGCGCCGTTCGACCTGCCCGCCCAGCTCGTCGGCCTGATCTTCCTCGGCTACATCGCGGGCACATGGGCCTCGACGACGGCCGGCCGCCTCGGCGACCGGCTCGGGCGCCGCAAGGTGATGTGGGGTGCGACGCTCGTCGGCGTGCTCGGTGCCTGGGTGACCGTGCCGGACAACCTGTTCGCCGTGCTGGCCGGGCTCCTGCTCGTCACCGTCGGGTTCTTCGGCGCCCACTCGCTGGCGAGCAGTTGGGTCGGCAGGCGCGCGACGCTCCTGCCGGGGGGATCTCCCGGCATGGCGTCCTCGCTGTACCTGTGCGCCTACTACCTGGGCAGCAGCATCGGCGGAGCCGTCGGGGGCATCGCGTACGACGACGCGGGCTGGTTCGGGGTGGCGGTCTACGTCAGCGGGCTGCTGGTGGCGGCGCTGGGGCTGGCACTGTGGCTGCGCAGGCTCCCGTCCCCACAGGCCGTCGCCCCGGCCGCCGTCGCCCCGGATCCGGGTGTGATCCGGGGCGCGGCCGGTGACGTGGTTACCGGCTGATCGAGTCGAGGAACCCGAGCAGCGCGCGGTTGACCTGGTCGGGTTCCTCCTGCTGCACCCAGTGACCGGCACCGTCGATGATGACGCTGCCGCGGTGGTCGGCCAGCCATTCGTCCTGCTGGGCGGGCGGCCTCATCACCAGCACCGGGTCGAGCGCACCACTGATGAAGAAGCTGGGCATCGCGACGCGCGCGCCCGTGAGCTGCGGGGTGAGCTCCCAGTTGCGGTCGAAGTTGCGGTACCAGTTCAGGCCGCCGGTGAAGCCCGTGCGGCGGAACTCCTGCACGTAGTGCTCCAGCTCGGCAGGCTGCAGCCAGCTCGGCAGCTCCTGCGGTTCCGGGAGGCGGTCGAGGAAGCCGCGGCCGTCGTTGTCGTTGCGCAGGATCCCGTCGGCTTCGTTGTCGGTGCGCAGGCCGGCGAGCAGCCGCCGCATCGTGCGGGCGGGATCGGCGCCGAGCTCGGCGTCGGCGACGCCGGGCTCCTGGAAGTAGAGGATGTAGAAGAACGACTCGCCGAATGCGGCCCGCCAGAGCTCCGTGGGCGGCCGATGAGATCGCGGCACGAACGGCACGCTCATCCCGCACACCCCTGCAACGCGGTCGGGGTGCAGCAGCGCGGTCTGCCAGACGACCATCGAACCCCAGTCGTGGCCCACGAACACGGCCTTCTCCTCGCCGAGCTCGTCGAGCAGGGCGATGAGATCACCGCTGAGATGCAGGATGTCGTACTGATCGACGCCCTCCGGGGCCGACGTCCGGCCGTATCCCCGCTGGTCAGGGGCGATCGCCCGGTAGCCGGCCGAGGCGACCGCGGGGATCTGGTGGCGCCAGGAGTAGGCGAGCTCCGGGAACCCGTGGGAGAAGATCACCGGCATCCCGGTGCCTTCGTCCACGACGTGCATCTCGATGCCGTTGACGGCGACGGTGCGCTCGGGCATGGCGCGGACTCCTTGCTGAGCATCGTGGCAACGGGCGCTGCCGGATCAAGGGTTGATAAGCGTTGCCGCAACACGATCAGATCATGAGAGCAGCGCGACTCTTCGCCGCGCTCGGCAGATCACTGATGATCGCGACCACAGGAGGCCGGGTTGACCCCCGCAGCACGCGCACTAGCAGGAGCCCTCGAGCCTGTGACCGGACAGGTGTACTTCGCACCGGAGTGTCACGAGGCCTACGCCGCGCTCGGATTCAGCGGTAGCCCGGCAACGAACAAGGGCGTTGCCGCACCCGATGGGCCCGCGTACTTCTGCAGCCGTGGATCGCTGCTGGGCCAGGTGCCGGGTGAGGTGGTGGCCGCTGCGTTCGGGGTGTTCAACCCCGACGTCGTGGTCAAGGCCGTGGGGTACGGATGGACGCTCACCGACTCCGCCACGATCTCCGATGCGCGCACGCGCGGTGCCACGGCGCAGCTCGTCCGGATCCTGGGGGAGCGCCCCGACCGCATCGACGAGGCGCGGCCCCTGCTCGACCGGGCCGTCGAGCCGCTGCGTCCCGAGGGCAGGCCGCTGTTCAGCGGGCTCCGGTCCGTGGGCCTGCCCGGTGATCCGGTCGGCGACGTCTGGCGCCTCGGCGACATGCTGCGTGAGTACCGCGGCGACGCGCACATCGCGTCCTGGACGGCAGCGGGCTTCGACGCCACGGAGATCGGCCTGCTCAGCGAGGCGTACTGGGGGATGCCGATGCGCACCTACGTCCGTTCGCGGGCGTGGACCGACGAGCAGCTCGACGCAGCGTACGAGCGGCTGGCGAGCCGCGGTCTCGTGGCCGACGGGGCACTGACCGAGGAGGGCCGCGCCCAGCGCGAGGCGGTCGAGGAGGCCACCGACCGGCAGTGCCGCCCGATCGTCGACGCCCTCGGTGACGATCTCCCGACCCTCGTGGAGATCCTCCGGCCCTGGGGAAAGGCGGTGCGCGACGCCTACGGCTACCCGGGGAGGGGCATGCACGACATGGCGGATGCGGCCAAGCGCTGACGTCGTCCCCAGGGACATCGGACCGGGCTCCCCACCCCCCGGATGGGGAGCGCGGTCACTCCGCACGGCCTGCCCCGCGCTGCGCCAGGTAGTTCTCGCGCAGCACGAACTTCTGGATCTTGCCGGAGGTGGTCTGCGGGAAGCTCTCGACGAACTGCCACACCCGCGGCGCCTTGTACCGGGCGAGGTGGCGCCGGCTGAACTCGGCCAACTCCTCGACGCTCAGGCAGGTGCCCGGGACGGGCCGCACGAAAGCGGCCACCGTCTCGCCCATCTCCGGGTCGGGTAGCCCGACCACCGCGACGTCGGCGACCTGGGGATGGGTGAAGAGGAGATCCTCGATCTCGCGGGGATAGATGTTCTCCCCGCCGCGGATGATCATGTCTTTCAGCCGGCCCTCGATGCGGAGGTAGCCGAGGTCGTCCATGCTCCCGAGATCGCCGGTGTGCAGCCAGCCGTCGGGATCCACGGCGGCGGCGGTGGCCTCCGGGGCGTCGAAGTAGCCCTTCATCACGCCGTAGCCGCGGGCGCACACCTCACCCACCTCGCCGAGGGGCACCGTGGCCCCGCTCCCCGGCTCGCTGATGCGCACCTCCCAGTGCGGGAGCGCGCAGCCGACCGTAATAATCCAGTTCGGGTTCGGGTCGTCGGGCAGGGTGTGGGTGATGTAGGGCGAGGCCTCGGTCTGGCCGAACCCGATCGAGACCGCGAGGCCCAACTCGCGTTGCGCCCGCCGTACCAGCTCCGGAGGGACCGGTGCGCCCCCGAGCGAGGCGAGACGCCAGCTCGACACGTCCCGCGGCCGTGCCGACTGCTCGTCGAGCATGCGGATCAGCATGGTCGGCACGTTCACCGTGAGCGTGCCGCGCTCGGACTCGAAGGCGTCCAGCATCAGCGAGGCGTCGAACCCGGGTGGCAGCACGTGGGTGCCGCCGGTCTGCAACGCCCCGAGTGTGGCGAGCCCGCAGCCTGCGGTGTGGAACATCGGCATCGGGTTGACCCAGACGTCGTCCGGCCCTGCGCCTTTCGCCATCGCGGTGTACCGGGCGACGTTGAGCAGGCCGCGGTGGGTGAGCTCCGCGCCCTTCGGGACGCCCGTGGTGCCGGAGGTGTACTGGATCTGGGCGGTGTCGCCCGGCTCCACGGACGGCAGCTCGCGGGACGGGTCGCCCGAGGCCAGGAAGTCGTCCCAGCCGGAGAGCGCGACGACGTCGCGCAGCGCGGGAAGCTCGGGGCGCGCCTCGTCGACGACCGGCACGAGGTCCCGCCCGCGGTAGGTGTCCTGGACGATCGCTCCGCTGCAGCGGGACTGGCCGAGCACATGCGTCAGCTCGTCCACCTGGAACGCCGGGTTGACCGTCACGAGGGTGAGGCCCGCGTAGGCGGCCCCCATCTCCAGGAGCACCCACTCCGGGAGGTTCGCCGCCCAGACGGCGACGTGCTCGCCCGGCCGGAAGCGCTCCAGCAACGCCCGTGCCACGCGCAGCGCGTCGAGGCGGAGCTCGTCGAAGGTCCACCGGCGCTGCGCGCCGCCCGGCCCGAACTCCACCAGTGCCGTCCGGGGTCCCCAGGCCGCGGCAGCGAGATCCAGCGCGCCGCCGACGGTCACCTCCTGGAGTGGATCGTCAACGGCGCCCTGCGCGAAGGACAGCCCCGACGACAATCCGGTTCCGCTCATGTCGGTTGACTCCTCCACAGCGCCATTCATCGGGACGGCCCCCGGCCCGGCTATAACAAGCGTTATAGCACGCGGTCGGCGGAGTGTGGCCGCGAGAACGAGTGTGAAAAGTGGGCGATTCGCGCGAAGCAGGAAAATCGTCGAAGGGTACCCAAGGGAAGCGGTGCCTCGAGAGGTGGCGAATCGCGGCGATTTGCCATTTTCTCCCCCGCGGGTCGCCTCTGGGTGGCTCGCACGATATCGCGGGCAACTCACGCGAACGTGGCAGCATCTCGGATCAACACCAGTGCCTTCTGAGGTGCCACGGATGCCTCGCCGGCGCCCACGCTCCGCGATTGATCAGCTGAGCGTTTTCTCAGTCCGCTCCGATTTCAGCTTTCCTACCAGCGGTTTCTTCTCGATGTTGGGGGCGGGAGGTCCAGCAGCTCACCCGAATATGTGATGTCGGCCCCTGCCGGGTGCGGTGACCGTGGCGGGTGTGATTAAACCGACATGAGTTCGGAGATGCCCATGAACACGCAGAAGTCATCGCTGGTATCTGGAACGGATGTGGCGGAGCCCGGTCGCGAGTTGCTGCGCGATCCGCTGCGTAACCACGGCACGGCTTTCACAGCGCGGGAGCGGGATGAGCTCGGTCTCGTGGGGCTGTTGCCGCCGGCCGCGCTGACCTTGGATCAACAGGCGGCGCGCGCGTACGAGCAATATCGGCGCCAGCCCGACGGACTGGCCCGCAACTCGTTCATGGAAGCCCTGCGGGATCGCAACGAGACCTTGTACTACAAGCTCCTGGTGGATCACCTGGTCGAGATGCTTCCTGTGGTCTACGACCCGGTGATCGCTCAGGCGGTGGAGCAGTACAGCCACGAGTTCCAGCGGCCGCGTGGTGTGTATCTGTCGGTGGACGACCCGGGCGCGGTGGAGACGGCGTTCACCAACTACGGGTTGGCCGCCGACGACGTGGACCTGCTGGTGGCCACGGATGCCGGCGCGATCCTGGGGATCGGCGACTGGGGCACGAACGGGGTGGCGATCGCCCAGGGCAAGTTGGCGATCTACGCGGCGGCCGCGGGCATCGACCCGTCCCGCGTGATCCCGGTGATGATGGACGCCGGCACGGACAACGAGGCATTGCTGAACGACCCGCTGTACGTGGGCGTGCGGCACGCGCGGACCACCGGGGCCGCGTACGACGCGCTGGTGGATGCGTACGTGACCGCGGCGTCGCGGCGGTTCCCGAACGCCTTGCTGCATTTCGAGGACTTCGGGGCGAGCAACGCTCATCGGATCCTGAACCGGTACTCGCAGAAGGCGTGCGTGTTCAACGACGACATCCAGGGCACCGGGGCGATCACGCTGGCGGCGGTACTGGCCGGCATCCGGGTGGCGAGGACGTCGATGAGCGAGCAGCGCGTCGTGGTGTTCGGGGCGGGCACGGCGGGGGTGGGGATCGCCGACCAGATCCGTGACGCGATGGTCCGGGCCGGAGCCGACCAGGAGAAGGCCACCCGCCAGGTGTGGTTGGTGGACCAGCAGGGTCTGCTGCTGGATTGCATGTCGGACCTGCGGGACTTCCAGGTGCCCTACGCGCGGCCTGCCGCCGAGGCGTCGGGGTGGGAGCGCGACGGGGACGGGCGGATCGATCTGGCGACCACGGTCGCCCGGGTGCATCCGACGATCCTGGTGGGCACCTCGAAGCAGGGAGGTGCGTTCACCGAGCAGGTGGTGCGGGAGATGGCCGCGCACGTCGAGCGGCCGCTGGTCTTCCCGCTGTCCAACCCGACCGAGAAGATCGAGGCCCACCCCGCCGACGTGCTGCGCTGGACCGACGGGCGGGCGCTGGTGGGCACCGGCACCCCGTGGGATCCGGTCGAGGTGGAGGGGATCACCTATCGGATCGGGCAGGCCAACAACGCGTTGCTGTACCCGGGTCTCGGGCTGGGCACCGTCGCGGCGCGGGCTGCGCACGTCACCCCCGGGATGATCATCGCTGCCGCGGAGGCGGTGGCCGGGCTGGTGGACACCGGCACGCCCGGTGCTGCTCTGCTGCCGGATGTGGCCGACCTGCGGGCGACCTCCGCGACGGTGGCAGTGGCGGTGGCCCGTCGGGCGCAGGAGGAGGGCGAGGCTCGCGCCGAGCTCGGCAACCTGGTTCAAGACGTACAGGACGCGATGTGGCAGCCGGTCTATCCGCGGACGGTGGCGTGATGGGTGTGCCGATCGGGACCGGGCGGAGCAGCGGCACGCGGGTCGAGAGCGACTCGATGGGGGAGATCGAGGTGCCCGCCGAGCACTACTGGGGCGCGCAGACCCAGCGTTCGTTGATCCACTTCTCCATCGGCGACGACCGGATGCCGGTGCGCGTGTACCACGCCTACGGGTATGTGAAGAAGGCCGCCGCGCTGGTCAACCAGGCCTCCGGCCGGCTGGACCAGCACCGGGCCGAGGCGGTGGTGCAGGCGGCGGACGAGGTCCTGGCCGGGGACCTGGACAGCGAGTTCCCGCTGTATGTGTGGCAGACGGGGTCGGGCACCCAGTCGAACATGAACGTCAACGAGGTGCTGGCCAACCGGGCCAGCCAGTTGCTGGGCGGTGAGCTGGGAACGAAGTCCCCGGTGCATCCCAACGATCACGTGAACATGGGCCAGTCGTCGAACGACACGTTCCCGACCGCGATGCACATCGCCACCGTGCTGGAGGTGACCGGATACCTGTTCCCGCGGGTGGATGCGCTCGTGGAGGCGATCGAGGAGGGGGCGGTCCGCTGGGTGGACGTGGTGAAGATCGGCCGTACCCACCTGCAGGACGCCACGCCGCTGACAGTCGGGCAGGAGTGGTCGGGCTGGGCCACCCAGCTACGCGACGCGCGCGAGCGCCTGAGGCAGGCGCTGGCAGGGTGCTACCAGTTGGCGGCAGGGGGCACGGCCGTCGGCACGGGCCTGAACGCCCCACGCGGGTTCGGCGAGCAGATCGCCGCCGAGATCGCCGAGCTGACCGGGCAGCCGTTCGCCACCGCACCCAACAAGTTCGCCGCTCAGGGATCACTGGATGCCATGGTGGCGGTGAGCGCAGGGCTGCGCGGACTGGCCGTGGCCCTGATGAAGATCGCCAACGACATGCGCTGGCTGGCCTCGGGGCCGCGGGCGGGGTTGCACGAGCTGGTCCTGCCGGCCAACGAGCCCGGTTCCTCGATCATGCCCGGCAAGGTCAACCCGACCCAGCAGGAAGCCATGGTGATGGTCTGCCTGCAGGTGATGGGGGAGGACTCGATCGTGGCCGCGGCCGGGGCGCAGGGCAACTTCGAGCTCAACGCCATGCGCCCGATCATCGTCAACAACGTCCTGCACTCGGCCCGGATCCTCGCCGATGCGAGCGACAAGCTCCGTCGCTACAGCGTCGCCGGCACCGATCTCGACCGCGAACGCATCAGCGAGCTGGTCGGACGCTCGCTGATGCTGGTCACCTCGCTGAGCCCGACGATCGGCTACGACCAGGCGTCGAAGATCGCGCACAAGGCCGACCACGACGGTTCGAGCCTCCGCGACGCGGCCCTCGCCCTCGGCGTGGCCGCGGAGGACTACGACCGCATCGTCGATCCCGCGCGGATGGTCGGCGACCCGCACGCCGATCTCACGATGCCCGGTGAGCGGTAGCGGGGAACCCGTCCGGCACGGCCGAACATCGGCGCGCAGAACTCCCGCAGGTGGGGTTACTTCTGCAGGCCGCGCATCGTGGCGTCGATGGCCGTGGCGTAGCGGGCGGTGAGGTCGGATCGGGGGGCGTTGTCGGTCAGTTCGAGCATCACCAGGCCGTGGCCGCACGCCCAGAGCGCGTGGGCTGCGGACTCGGCGTCGGTGACGAGCGGGCTCTGCTCCCCCCACCGGCGCACGACCTCGATGAACCGGGCGTAGTTCTCGCGTCCGCGGGCGCGGGCCTCACCCGAGGGGCGCGGGAACCCGGGGTCGCGGCGGCCGAACATCACCTGGAAGTAGCCGGGGTGGGCAAGAGCGACTTCCCGGTAGGCCAGGCAGGTGTTGCGGACGTCCGCCTCCGGGTCGTCGGTGAACTGCCGGCGGCGCTGGGCGTCGCTCAACCGCTTGTGTCCCTCGTCGTACAGCGCTTCGAGCAGCCCCGGCTTGCCTTCGAAGTAGTGGTAGACGGCCATCGTCGAGCAGCCGGCAGCGGCGGCGATCCGCCGCACCACCAGCCCGGTGGGGCCCTCCGCGGCGAACAGGGCAGCCGCTGCGTCGAGGGTGGCCGCACGGAGGTCGGGCGCGTGGCGGGGCGCCCGTCCCTGGTCCTGCGGCGTAGTAGACATTATTCGAACCTATCCCGATCAGGCGCTGGTCACATGTTGCGCCGGTACTGTCCGCCGACCTCGAAGAAGGCGTCGGTGAGCTGGCCGAGGCTGCAGACGCGGGCGGCCTTCATCAGCTCGTCGAACACGTTGCCGTCGCCGGTGGCCACGTCCTGCAGCCGCCGGATCGCGTCGGGCGCCTCGCCGGTGTGGCGGGCCTTGAAGTCGGCGAGCCGGTCGAGCTGGCTCTTCTTCTCCGCCTCGGTAGCGCGGGCGAGCTCGATCTCGACGGGGGTGGTGGAGCCGTCGCGCAGGAACGTGTTGACCCCGACGATCGGCAGCGTGCCGTCGTGCTTGCGCTGCTCGTACAGCAACGACTCGTCCTGGATACGCCCCCGCTGGTAGCCGGTCTCCATTGCACCGAGCACGCCGCCGCGCTCGGAGATCCGGTCGAACTCCGCGAGAACGGCCTCCTCGACGAGGTCGGTGAGCTCGTCGATGATGAACGAACCCTGCAGTGGGTTCTCGTTCATCGACAGGCCCCACTCGCGGTTGATGATCAGCTGGATCGCCATCGCCCGCCGCACCGACGACTCGGTGGGCGTGGTGACCGCCTCGTCGAACGCGTTGGTGTGCAGCGAGTTCGCGTTGTCATAGAGCGCGCACAACGCCTGCAGCGTGGTGCGGATGTCGTTGAAGTCCATCTCCTGCGCGTGCAGCGACCGGCCCGATGTCTGCACGTGGTACTTGAGTTTCTGCGACCGCTCGTTCGCGCCGTAGCGGTCGCGCATCGCGACCGCCCAGATCCGCCGTGCCACCCGGCCGATCACCGAGTACTCGGCGTCCATTCCGTTGGAGAAGAAGAAGGACAGGTTCGGGGCGAAGTCGTCGACGTCCATCCCGCGGCCGAGGTAGCTCTCGACGAAGGTGAAGCCGTTGGCCAGCGTGAACGCGAGCTGGCTGATGGGGTTGGCCCCGGCCTCGGCGATGTGGTAGCCGGAGATGGACACCGAGTAGAAGTTCCGCACCTTCTGCTGGATGAACCATTCCTGGATGTCGGCCATCATCCGCAGCGAGAACTCGGTGGAGAAGATGCAGGTGTTCTGCCCCTGATCCTCCTTGAGGATGTCGGCCTGCACCGTTCCGCGCACGTTCTGCAGCGCGAATGCCGTGAGCTCCGTGTGCTCCTGTTCCGACGGCTCGCGACCGTGCTCCGCGCGGAACTTCTCGACCTGCTGATCGATCGCGGTGTTGAGATAGAAGGCGAGAATCGTGGGTGCCGGACCGTTGATCGTCATCGACACCGACGTGGTCGGCGACGTCAGGTCGAACCCGTCGTAGAGCGCCTTCATGTCGTCGAACGTCGCGATCGAGACGCCGGACGTGCCGACCTTGCCGTAGACGTCGGGGCGGGTGTCGGGCTCGCGTCCGTAGAGCGTGACGGAGTCGAACGCGGTGGACAGGCGCTTGGCAGGCGAGTCGGCGGACAGGAGCTTGAAGCGCCGGTTGGTGCGGAACGCGTCGCCCTCGCCGGCGAACATGCGTGCCGGGTCCTCGCCCTCGCGCTTGAACGCGAACACCCCGGCGGTGAAGGGGAACCTCCCCGGCAGGTTCTCCCGGCGCAGGAAGCGCAGCAGTTCCGCGTCCTCGGTGTAGTGGGGCAGCGCCACCCGGCGCACCCGGTTGCCCGAGAGCGTCTCGCGGGTGAGCTGCGTGCGCAGCGCCTTGTCGCGGACCCGGACCACCATCTCGTCGCCCGAGTAGGCTTCTACGACCTCGGGCCACGTGTCGATCAGGTGCGCCGCCTCCGGCGGGAGCGCCTTCTCCGCCTGCTCCAGCAGCTCGGGAAGTGCCCCTTGCTCGGCCCCAGCGGCCTGCAGGGCTGCGTGGGCGGTGCGCAGATGGTGGCGCTGCCGTGCCGCGTCCACGGCGGCCTCGGTGGCCGAGTGGTAGGCCCGGACGGTCTCGGCGATCTCGGACAGGTAGCGCGTGCGGTTCGACGGGATGATCGCTGCGTGCTCGGAGGAGGTACGCCGTGCGGTGCGCGGGAGCCTGCCCTCGCCGGTCACCAGCCCGTTCTCCCTGAGCAGGGCGACGACGTGCTGGTAGAGCGCGGTGACGCCCTCGTCGTTGAAGGTGGCGGCACTCGTGCCGAAGACGGGCATGTCCTCCCACGACGCGCCGAAGGCCTCGCGGTTGCGCACGAGCTGGCGACCCACGTCCCGGCGGGCGTCCTCGGCCCCGCGCCGCTCGAACTTGTTGATCGCGACGACGTCGGCGAAGTCCAGCATGTCGATCTTCTCGAGCTGTGACGCGGCTCCGAACTCCGGCGTCATCACGTACAGCGAGCGGTCCACGAACGGCACGATGCCCGCATCGCCCTGTCCGATGCCGGGCGTCTCGACGATCACCAGGTCGAACCCGGCCGCGCGCAGCACCGCGATCATGTCGCCGAGGTGTTCGGGAAGTGAGCTGTCGGCGCCGCGGGTGGCCATCGAGCGGAAGAAGACCCGGTCACCGCTGAGGGCGTTCATCCGGATCCGGTCGCCGAGCAGTGCACCCCCGCCCCGGCGGCGGGTCGGGTCGACGGCGAGCACGGCGATGCGGAGCTTGTCCTCCTGGTCGAGCCGGAACCGGCGCACCAGCTCGTCGGTGAGGCTCGACTTGCCCGACCCACCGGTGCCGGTGACACCCAGCACCGGGACCGCGCGGCGGGGCTCCAGGTCGAGCCCGGACGGCAGCCGTCCCGCCTCGGCGAGAGTGAGCGCGCGGGCGAGCGTGGCGTGCTCGCCTGCGAACAGGCCGTCGAACGACTGCGGAGGCCGGCTCGCGAGGTCGACGTCACACTCGCGGATCATCACGTTGATCATCCCGGGCAGGCCGAGCTGCTGGCCGTCGTCGGGGGAGAAGATGCGGGCCACGCCGCGCTCGTGGAGCAACTCGATCTCGGCCGGCACGATCACGCCGCCGCCCCCGCCGTAGACCTTCACGTGCCCGGCTCCGCGCTCGCGGAGCAGCTCGACCAGGTAGGAGAAGTACTCGACGTGCCCACCCTGGTACGAGCTGACCGCCACGCCCTGGGCGTCCTCCTGGATCACCGCGGTGACGACCTCGTCGACCGAGCGGTTGTGGCCCAGGTGGATCACCTCGGCGCCCTGGCGCTGCAGGATCCGCCGCATGATGTTGATCGCGGCGTCGTGCCCGTCGAACAGGCTGGCCGCGGTGACGAACCGAACCGGGTTGGCGGGCACGTGCAGCTCGGCCATGGCGCTCCTCCTTGCAGGACCAGATACTTGGGCATCCTACTATCGGAAGTGCAAGCTATGGCGTGTACGGCTGCGACGTCACCCGGAGAGGCGCTCGGCTCCGCCGAGGGGGTGGGGGCGAGATGAGCGGTCGTCCGCCCCGGAAAACACCGATGCCGGCACGACGGACGTGCCGGCATCGGAGGGGAGGAGAGTGTCAGGCCACCCGGCGAGCAGGCTTGATCTCGACGGTTGGCAGTTCGATCTCGACGGTCGGAGGGTCCTGCGCCGGGGGCTCGACGACCGCGCCGCTGACAGCGGCGGGACCACGTAGCCGACGGACCACCACAGGACCCACGGCGCCGAGCGCCACCAGCGCCACTCCGGACGCCGCGATGGAGGTTGCCGCAGCCTCCGGGGCGATCATGACCAGCACAAAGGCGGCCGCCGGCCACCACATCAGTGCCCGCAGCGGGGCGGGGACAGTCCATTCCCGTGCGTCGCGCGCCATAGTCGAGTTCCTACCCGATCCGGCTACCGGTCATGCGTCCGGCCCCCTTCGCGTACTCCACGTCACGGTCGTGCCCCCGATCGTGGGGACTACCGTCACCGATGTGCAGTACGCCGACTCCCTGATCGATCAGAACCGCCTGCTCGGCGAACTCGTGGCCGCTGCCGATCTGGCCCACGCCGTGCCCACCTGCCCGGGGTGGGACCTGCACAAACTTCTGGCCCACGTCGGCCGCGGCGACCGGTGGGGCGCCATGATCGTGCGGGAGCGGGCCGAAGATCGCCTCGACATGCGCGCGGTGCCCGACGGGAAGCCGCCTGCCGACGTGAGCGGCGCCGTCGCGTGGATCACCGAGAGTGCACGGCTGCTGGTCGACGCCGTGGCGGACACCGGTGCCGACGTCCCGGTCTGGACGTTCATCGGCCCGAAGCCTGCGGCGTGGTGGCTCCGGCGCAGGCTGCACGAGTCCGTCGTTCACCGCGCGGACGTCGCACTGGCCCTGGGCGTTCCGTTCGCCGTCGAGCCCGAGATGGCGGCGGACGGCGTATCGGAGTGGCTGGACATGCTGGTCGCGCGCCTGGCGGGCGACGGACGGGCGCTCCCCGCGGGCGCCACGTTGCACCTGCACGCCACGGACGACGGGCTGGGTGTGAACGGGGAGTGGATGGTCCGTGGCAGTGAGTCAGGGATCACATGGGAGCACGGTCACGGCAAGGGCGACGCCGCCGTCCGCGGTAGCGCCGCCGACCTCCTGCTGGCGATGACGCGCCGGATCGACGCGGACGCGTCGGGTCTTCAGGTGCTCGGCGACGAGTCGGTCTGGGCCACCTGGCTGGAGCACACCCCGTTTTGAGAGGCGTGAACCCTCGCGGGTGCCGGGCCGTGTGTGGAGCGGATCAGCTGGCTGATCATCCGTAGCGGGGCCGTCAGCGGCGGCCCCCGGCCCCCACCGGAGGAATCGTGCCCGTCATCACCGTGAGCCCTGCCGTCTTCTCGGCCGTCCAGATCATCGGCCCGATCTTCTTCGCAATCCTCATCGGGCTCATCGTCACTGCCATCGCTCGAAGCGTCGTGAAAAGCACCCGGCGGGTCCGGACCGGCCGGATGATCATCAGCGCCATCATCGGTGCCTACGTCGTCGGCTACCTCGGGGACCTCATCGGGATGCAGAACATCGGGCTGCTCTTCGACATCCTCGGGGCCGTGCTGGCGATCGCGGGGCTGACCGTCCGCCGTCGCGGGTTCGTCCGTTTCTGATCATGCGGACGTCCGTGACGTCACGCTCAGGGCAGGTCCTCCTGGAGCAGGTCCATCAACAGCCCGTCGTGCCACCCGCCGTCGGCGGACTTCTCGTAGGCCCGCATCACGCCCACCCGCCGGAAACCCGCGCGCTCGCAGCTTCGGATGGCCCGCGCGTTGTCCGCCGCGGGGTCGATCACCACGCGATGGTGGTCGCGGTGCCGGAAGAGGAACCGGGCCATGGCGCGCATGGCGTCGCAGCCCAGACCCTGGTTCTGGTGGTCGGGGTGCAGCGCGAGGTCGATCGCCGCGTACCGGTGGTCGGGGTCGAGCTCCTCGCGGTAGATGATCAGTCCGGTGGTCTCGCCCGCCAGTTCGATCGCGTAACTGTGGGGGCCGAGCAGCTCCCGTCGCACCCGCTCCAGGTCGTAGCCGCCCCACCACTTCTCGATCTCCGGGTGTCCGAGGATCTCCAGGAAGATCGGGACGTGGGCGGCCGTGGCCGGCCGTAGTACGACAGTCTGACCGGCGATCGCCGATAGCCGCCGCGCGCTCGCCGCACTTGTCTGCTCTGTCATGTGGTCAGCTCCAGTCGCGCCAGCTCGTTGAGTGTGGCCGCTGTGCGCGGCTGTTCGAAAAGCACCGAGGCTCTGTCGCCGTCGATGTCGAGGGTGGCGATCGTGTTGCCGAAGAACGGCCCCGTCACCCGCTCCCACGACACGCCTTTCGGCGGAGCTCCCGACCGCGCCGCCCAGCGGCCGGCCAGGACGCCGACCGCGCGCGACCAGCCGAGCCGGAACCCGGGCTTGATCATCCAGCTCATCCTGTTGTGCACCGGGGAGCACGTGAGCTGGTGGACCGAAGCCCGGCCGCCCGACGGGAGGTGGGCGCGGGCCGCGTAGCTGTGGTGCACGTCCCCGGACACCACGCTCACCGTGAGCGGCCCGCCCGCCGCTGCCCGGTCGATCATGGCGGTCAGCCGGTCGAACGACTTGCGGAAGGCGGCCCAGTGCTCCAGATCGCCGGCCTGCCGGATCCACTCGCCGAGGCGCCCCCGCCGGCCGGGCCGGGCGGCGGCGATCTCGTTGACGGTCTCGAGCTCCCCGATGGCGTGCGGAAGCAGCCAGGGGACCGAGGTGCCGATCACGAGGTGCTCCACCCGGCCGGGCGCCTCGACCTGCTCCTCGACCCAGGAGAACTCGTTCTCGCCCAGCATCAGGTGCTCCCCGCCCTCGAGGATGCGCCCGTTGCGTGAGTCGATCATCACCAGCCGGCTGCGGCCGAGGTCCCAGCGGAAGCTGAACCGCAGCCCCTTCGAGCCGTCGATCTCGGCGTCGGCGCGGTCGGCGAGCTCCACGAGCAGCGGCCAGGTGTCGCCGTCGTAGTTGCTGATCTTCTGGTAGTCGGGATCGGACGCGAGAGCGTCGGGCGAGAGGTTGCCGATGTGCTGGTAGATCCAGTACGAGGCGAGCGCGGAGCGGATGCGGTCGCGCCACCAGGAGGTGGCGCCCATCTCTGCGCGCCAGGCGGCCGAGGTGTTCCAGTCATCGCGCACGTCGTGGTCGTCAAAGATCATCGCGGTTGGCACGGTGGACATCAGCCACCGGGCCTCCGGGTCCGACCACGAGTCCTGGTAGAGCCCGACGTACTCGTCGAAGCCGACGATCTCGTCGTCGGGCCAGTCCGGGCGACGATCGCGCCGCCCGGCGATGCGGCGCCGGTTCCGCGGTGTCAGCTCGTCGGCGTACACCTGGTCGCCGAGCAGCAGCAGCGCGTCGGGCCACTCCTCCGGTGGACGCCGGATCATCCGGGCCGCATAGGCATCGAGCGCGTCGATGCCCAGGCTCGCGGCGAGCGCGGGGTCGGTCACCTTCGCGTACCGGCAGGACCCGAAGATGATCCGGTTGCCGCGTTCGGACCGTGGGCCCCGGGTGCGTATCACGCTCGGGGGGAACGGGCTGGTGGTCGGCGGCCACACCCGCTCACCGTCGATCTCCACCTCGTAGGGCGTGCGGCTGTCGGGGGTGAGTCCGGTGACGGGGACGAGCGCGTAGTGGTTGCCTGCCACCTCGAACGTGCGTGCCGCACAGCCCAGCACCGAGACAGTGGCGGCGGCCCGGGTCTGCACCCAGACCGACGCGGACGTCTCGTCGACGTGACGCAGGACCGGACCGAGGACGAGTGACACGCGGCTCACCCTAGGAGACGGATCAGGCGTGCTCCAGAGCGAGCAGCGCGGCCCCGATCTTCCCGGCGTCGGCGCCGAAGGTCGCCGGAAGCACGGGGGCGATGCCGCGCGCGGTGGGCGCATAGGCGTACTCACGTGCGGTCGTGCGCGCCGGGGCGAGGAGCAGTTCCCCGGTCTCGACGAGGCCACCCCCGACGACCACCGCATCGACCTCGAAGATGTTGGCCAGCGACGCGATGCCGACCCCGAGCCACCGGCCGAGCCGGGCGAAGACGGCCTTCGCGGTCTCGTCGCCCTGCTGGACGGCCTTCACGACGGTGTGCCCCGTGACCTCGCCGTCCTCGGCGCCGAGCCGGGCGATCAGCCCGTCCGGGTCGTCGGCCGCGGCGTCCCGCGCCATCCGTGTGAGCGCGGTGCCGGACGCGTAGGCCTCGAAGCAGCCGTGGTTGCCGCAGCCGCACCGCGGGCCGTCGGGGTTGAGGATGATGTGGCCGAGCTCGGCGCCGAGCCCGGTGGGGCCCCGGTAGATCTGCCCGTCGAGCACGAGTCCGCCGCCGATGCCGGTGCCGACTGTGATCAACACCATGTTGGGGTAGGGCTCGCCGAGGCGCGCCTCGGCGAGTGCGGCGACGTTGGCGTCGTTGTCGACGATGACGGGCAGGGTGGTGGCCTTCTCCAGCTGTTCGCGCACCGGCCAGTCCCGGTAGGCGTTGTTCGGTGCCCAGAGCATCACCCCGGCAGGCCACTCGACGATCCCGGCCGCGCCGACGCCGATGGTCAGGACGTCGTGGTCGCCACGGAAGCGGTCGATCATCGACAGCAGGACCTCGGTGACGGCCTCACCGCTGGATTCCGCGGGTGTCGGCTCGACGTGCTCGGCCACCACGGTGCCGTGTTCGTCGACCACCGCTCCTGCGATCTTCGTGCCGCCGATGTCGAGTCCGATGGCCAGCCTCGTGTCCTTCACCTGCGCATGATGGCATCCGAAGGTGACCGGCAGCGTTTGATCCGGCCCTCTCCGGGGAACGGTTGGGCATGCTCCTTCGACGTGTTGCCCGACCTATGCTCGCCTCGCTGTTCATCTACAGCGGCATCCAGGTCCTCCGGGCTCCCGAGGGCCCTGCTCAGGCGGCGAAGCCGGTGCTCGACGCGGTTGCCCCTGCCGTCGACAAGGCCGTCGAGATGGCGCCCATCCAGGAGCGCCCCGACGACGTACTGCTGGTGCAGATCGACGCCGCGGTCAAAGTCGTCGCCGGCACGATGCTGGCGATCGGCAAGTTCCCGCGCCTGTCCGCAGCGGCCCTCGCCGCGACGCTGATCCCCACGACAGCGGCGGGTCACCGCTTCTGGGAGGAGACCGACGAGGAGAAGAAGCAGGATCAGATCATCCACTTCCTGAAGAACGCGGGTCTCCTCGGTGGGCTGCTGATCGCCGCGGCCGACACTCACGGCAAGCCCTCGCTGGGCTGGCGTGGACGCAAGGCCGCGAAACTGGCCGCGGCGCAGGCTGCGGCGCTCTCCGGTAGCGCCGCGGGCGTCTCCGGCAAGGTCTCGGGTGCGGCCCACGAGGTGACCGGCAAGCTCTCGGGCACGGCCTCCGACGCCTCGGGCACGGTCGCCGGGCTCGCCGCCGGGCTGGCCGGGCTCGCGCCAGGTGCCGGAGCCGTCGTCTCGGCCCGGACCTCCCACGCCGGCTCCGGTTTGGGCTCACGCGCCACCGACCTGTCCGCCGACTGGGCCAAGCGCGCAGCAAAGGCCAGGAAGAGGGCCGAGAAGCGTGGGGCGAAGCTGCAGAAGACCGCCGAGAAGCGGAGCGCCGACCTGCAGAAGCGGGCCGCCAAGCGCACGGCGGAGCTGCAGAAGGCTGCTGAGAAGAAGGTGGCGGCTCTCGAGGTGACCGGCGCCGCCGTTCTCGACCAGGCGGCCAAGCTCGGCCACGACGTCGCCGCCCGGGCCACCGCGCTGGGCAGTGAGGCTGCGCACCAGGCCGGGGGCGTGGCGAAGGACGCAAAGAAGCGGGCCGCCGCGCTCACGCACTGACCGGCCCGGGTGCGCGCATCGGCCCGGCTCCCTCGGGAGCCGGGCCGATGTCATGTGCGGATCCGGCCGCTCCTAGGCGAGCTCCTCGAGGCGGAAGCCCACCTTGAGCGTCACCTGGAAGTGCTTGATCTCCCCGTCCTCGAGGTGCCCCCGGATCTCGACCGTCTCGAACCAGTCGAGGTTGCGCAGGGTGCGCGCCGAGCGCTTGATGGCCGTGCGGATGGCGTCGTCGACGCTCTCCGCGGACGTCCCGACGATCTCGGTGACGTGGTAGACGTTGTCACCCACTGTTGAACTCCTCCCGTCGCTCCGCCTCGTGCCAGCGGAAACCGTTCAATCGCAGGGGCCCGCGATCGTCGGGGGGTTGCCAGGGGTTCCCCCTCCACCCTCTTCCCGGAGGGAGCGGCCGACGAAACCTCTACCTCGTTCGGCCGAGTGCTCGGGCGGAGATCAGGGAGCTGCGCGGACGGTCAGCTGTCGAGGAAGGCGAGCAGATCCGCGTTGAACGCCTGCTCGTAGGCGCCGGTGAGGCCGTGCGGGGCGCCCGAGTAGACCTTGAGGGTGGCGTCCTTGATCAACTTCGAGGACTTCTCCGCGGAGGCGACGATGGGCACGATCTGGTCGTCGTCCCCGTGGGCGACGAGCGTCGGGACGTCGATGGCGCCGAGGTCGGCGGTGAAGTCGGTCTCCGAGAAGGCCTTGATGCAGTCCAGCGCAGCCTTGATCCCGACCTGCATGCTCAACAGCCAGAACGCGTCGCGGGCGCCCTGCGAGACCGTGGCACCGGGCCGGTTCGCGCCGTAGAACGGCTCGGACAGGTCCTTGTAGAACTGCGACCGATCGGCTGCGACGCCGGCGCGGATGGCGTCGAAGGCCTCGATCGGGAGCCCCTCGGGGTTCTCGTCCGTCTTGAGCATGAGCGGCGGCACCGCTCCGAGCAGCACGGCCTGCGCCACCCGGCTCGTGCCGTGCCGTCCGAGGTAGCGGGTGACCTCGCCGCCGCCCGTGGAGTGGCCCACGAGCGTGGCGTCGTGCAGATCGAGGGCCTCGATGAGCTCGCCGAGGTCGTCGGCGTAGTGGTCCATGTCGTGGCCGTCCCAGGTCTGCGTCGAACGCCCATGGCCGCGCCGGTCATGGGCGATGGCGCGGTAGCCGGCGGATGCCACCAGGTTCAGCTGGTTGTCCCAGGCGTCGGAGTTGAGCGGCCAGCCGTGGCTGAAGACGATCGGCCGGCCGGAACCCCAGTCCTTGTAGAAGATGTCGACTCCGGCCTTGGTGGTGAATACACCCATGATGTCTCCTTCGCTCATTGTCATGACGAGTTCGGGGGAATAGCCCTGTCCGGAAATGTCCGGATCCGTGGCTCGTCTCGTCGCCCGGGGGAGAACGTAATCACGTCCCCGGTCAATCGATGTGCTGCGCGTGCACAATTCTGGGACGACAGCGAAGCGCCCGGAGCGGGCCCGAGCAGCGTGTGGTGAGCGGATGGCACTTCTCCTGGACACCGCGTCGATGCCGGTCCAGGAGCGTGCCGATGCTGTACGGCACACGATGAGCTCGGCGCTGTTCCCGGCGCGGGTCGAGCTCGCCGGGCGGGTCGCAGACGTGAGCGTCCGCATCGAGGGCTGGCAGCTCGGGCCGGGCGCACGGCTCGTGCACGTGAAGGCGTCCGGGCACCGGCTGACGCGCGTGTCCCGGCACGTCCGGGTCAGTGCCCCGGAACAGATCTCGCTGTCGGTCCAGCTGGGTGGCTGCAGCGCCACCCGCACCCTGGCCGACCGGCACGTCACCAACGAACCCGGCGAGCTGCGGCTGGTGGACCTGACCTCCCCCTTCGACCACGTCGCCGAGGGAGAAGGGGTGGCCGCCGCCCTGTACATCGACAACGAGCGGATCGGTCTCTCCGTCGACGTCGTCCGGGACGCGGCGCCGCTCCTGGCGAGGAGCCCGCTCTACGACCTCGTCCGCCGGCACCTGCAGCAGGTCCGTGCCGTCGCCGGTCAGGTCGAGGGCTGCGAGGCGGGAGCGATGCTCGGCGCCGGGACGGTCGAGCTCGTCCGTGCACTGATCGTGTCCGCTGCGGCCGAGCCGACCCTGCGCCCGGCGTCGACCGAGTCGCTGTATGCCCGGATCACCAGCTACATGTCCTCGTACCTGGGCGATGCGGACCTCAGCCCGGCCCGCATCGCCGCCGAACACAACATCTCCGTGCGCTACCTGCACCTGCTGTTCGCCCAGCAGGGGCTGACGGTCCGCACGTGGCTGGTCCGGGAGCGCCTCGAAGGAGCCCGCCGGACCCTGGCCACCCGCTCCGGCCACCGGGCGTCGATCGCGGCCGTCGGGCGGATGTGGGGATTCTCCGACGCCGGCCATTTCGCCCGCAGGTTCCGGGCCGCCTACGGCATGAGCCCGACCGAGTGGCGGCAGCTGCATCGCGGCGCTGCGGTGCTGGGCGAGGCGACCTCGGCGTGACGGGTCAGCTCACGTCGAGCACGGCCTTGCCCGCGATCCGGCGGGCGAAGAGAGCCTCCGCTGCGCTCGCGACGTCCTTCCAGTCCCCGCGCCGCCCGATCTGCGGGTCGAGCCGGCCCTCGGCGAGCATCGCGACGAGGACGGCGAGGTCGCCGGCCAGCTGCCCGCCCATCATGAACGACTGCAGGCTGCGCAGCTCCCCGACGGTCGCATACGGCTCGAACACGGTGGGCTCGCCGGAGGTGGCACCGATGGACTGCACCGACCCGCCCACGGCGAGCAGGCCGAACGCGTGGGCGAGCTGAGGACCACCGACGTTGTCGAGCACGCCGTGCAGCCCCGGCTCGACCCCCTCCAGCCCGACGACGACCTCGGCCGCCCCCAACTCGGCCAGGCCCTCGCCGCGCGCCGCGCTGCCGACCGAGGCGGTTACGTGCGCCCCGGCCGCCGCTCCCAGCTGCACCGCGAACCGCCCCACCCCACCGGACGCCCCGGTGACGAGCACCCGCTGCCCCGCCACGAAACCCAGCCTGCGCAGCGCCCGCAACGCCGTGACCCCGGCGACCGGAAGCGCCGACGCCGCTGCGAGGTCCACCTCGTCGGGCACGACCGCCAACTCGGCGACCGGGACGGCCCGCAGCTGCGCCCACGCACCCGAGGGTCCGAACGTCACGACCCGACTGCCCGAGGGCGGCCCGGAACCGTCGGCCGCGGGGGTGCGCACCACGCCCGCGGCGTCCCACCCCGACACGTGACCCGCCGGTTGGTTCGTGACGCCGCGCAGCTCGCCGTGGTTCAGCGAGATCGCGCGCACCTCGACGAGCACCTCGTCGGCCGCCGGGACGGGGTCTGCGGTCTCGCCGAGCCGCAGCCCGGCCGGGGCGTCGTGGTCCACCAGCAGAGCGAGCACGGTCAACTCCTTCCGTGGCGGTCCTGCGACCGCCTCCTCGGCCGCCAACCGCAGCGCCGCGAGGGTTGTTCCCTATCGGAAGCGATGGACGCACTCGCGGACGCTCACATAGTGTGAATGCCGGTTCTAGAACCAATGGGGGGAATCGATGGTGGCGGAACTCGGCTTCGACCCCGAGGCCCTGCGCGCCAGGTACCGCGCCGAGCGCGACCGGCGCCTGCGGCCGGACGGCAACGACCAGTACCGCGAGCCGGAGGGCACGCTCGCCCATTACCTCGACGACCCGTACGTCGAGCCCGGTTTCTCCCGCGAGCCCCTGACCGACGAGGTCGAGGTCGTCGTCGTGGGAGGCGGCTTCGGTGGCCTGCTGGTGGCCGCCCGGCTCCGCGAGGCGGGCATCGACGACGTCCGGCTGATCGAGAAGGGCGGCGACGTCGGCGGCACCTGGTACTGGAACCGGTACCCGGGCGCGGCCTGCGACGTCGAGTCCTACATCTACCTCCCGCTGCTCGAGGAGACCGGCTACATGCCGGTCGAGAAGTACTCGAAGGGCCCGGAGATCCTCGCCTACAGCCGCAGGATCGCCGAGAAGTTCGACCTCTACTCGCGTGCGTGCCTGCAGACCGAGGTCACGGAGTTGCGCTGGGACGACGACACGGCGCGATGGATCGTCTCGACCGACCGGGGCGACCGCATGCGGGCCCGCTTCGTCATCACCGCCGGCGGTCCGCTGCACCGTCCGAAGCTGCCCGGCGTTCCCGGCATCGAGACGTTCGGCGGCCACAGCTTCCACACCAGCCGCTGGGACTACGCCTACACCGGCCGCGCCGAGGACGGCCTGCCCGGACTCGCTGGCAAGCGCGTCGGGATCATCGGCACCGGGGCCACCGCGGTGCAGTGCGTGCCGCACCTCGGCGCGGCGGCGGAGCACCTCTACGTCTTCCAGCGCACGCCCTCGTCCATCGACGTCCGCGCGAACCGGCCCACCGACGCCGAGTGGGCGCAGAGCCTGCAGCCCGGCTGGCAGCGCGAGCGGATGGAGAACTTCAACACGCTCGTGTCGGGCGGAGAGGCCGACGCCGACCTCGTCGGCGACGGCTGGACCGACATCATCCGCAACCTGTCCGTGGTCGCGCGGGCGCGGCAGGCGGCGTCCGACGACACCGCCAACCCCGCCGACATCGTGCAGCTCGCCGACTTCCGCAAGATGGAACAGATCCGGGCCCGGGTCGACGAGATCGTGCAGGACCCGGCCACGGCGGCCGCGCTCAAGCCGTACTACAACCAGCTCTGCAAGCGGCCCTGCTTCCACGACGAGTACCTCGACACGTTCAACCGACCCAACGTCATTCTCGTGGACACCGAGGGCCGTGGGGTCGAGCGGATCACCGAGCGCGGTGTGGTCGTCGACGGCCGCGAGTACGAGCTCGACTGCCTGATCTATGCCACCGGCTTCGAGGTCGGCACCGGCTACACCCGGCGAGCGGGGTTCGAGATCCACGGCCGGGACGGCACGACGCTCACCGACAAGTGGAAGGACGGCGCCGCCACCTTCCACGGGATGCACAGCCGTGGCTTCCCGAACTGCTTCATCGTCAGCAACACCCAGACCGGGTTCACCGTGAACTTCCCGCACATGCTTGCCGAGCAGGCGCAGCACATCGCCTACATCGTGCGGCACTGCGCCGACCAGGGCGTCGCCACCGTGGAGGCGTCGGCGGCGGCCGAGACGGAATGGGTGGACACGATCGTGGCCCTCAGCGAGCGGCGCCGGGCCTGGCTCGAGGAATGCACGCCCGGCTACTACAACAACGAGGGCATGCCGTCTCCGCAGGCCGCGCGCAACGCCCCGTACGGGGCCGGCTCACCCGCGTTCTTCGAGATGCTGTCGACGTGGCGCGCGGAGGGTGGGCTGGCCGGTCTCGAACTGCGCTGACAGGCGCGTTCAGGGATCGGGGATGAACGTCGTGGACAGGATGCGCCGCGTCCTGCCCGGCGCATCCCGGTGTTCCACGAACGGCTCGAACGCCTCGGTCAGGCGCGCCTGAAACTGTTCGAATTCCTCGTCGGACAGCCAGAGCGCGGCCTGCCGGAAGCCGACCCCGTCCCGGACCGGGTCCGGATCGTCCCGGTCGAGGTACCGGTCGAAGTCCGCGGCCAGCCCGGCGATGAAGACGGTGAACATCGTTCGTAGCCGGTCGCGGTCGAGGGTGGCGTTGTCGGAGTCTGCCGCGGCGGTGTTGAGCTCGTAGGTCCGTTCGACCGCGCCCCGGACCCGGCGTTCCTCCACGACGAGCAGCACGCCGGCCTTCACCAACACGCCGACGTGGCGATACAGCGTGGTCGTGGGGACCTCGGGCAACAGCTCGGCGAGCTGCCCGGTCGTCAGCGACCGCCCGATCAGGGCCTGGACCACGCGCCACCGCACCGGCTGGTGCAGCAGGTCCGCGAGGGACGTCTCCTGGGACAACCTCGACCACCGTTTCCATATCTGGTATCAATGCTGTTAGTGGGAACAGTCTAGAAGGGGGGACGGGATGGCAACGGTCCATGTCGGCGAGCACGCGGTCACGGTCACGCTCTCGACGGTCGAGAAGCTGTTCTGCGGGGGGCGGACCCGGCTCGTGGTGCCGCTGGGCGAGGTACGCAGAGCAGAGCGGGTGGAGCTGCCGACTCGCGCGGCAGTCACGGGAGTGGCACGGTCGGGCCTGGTGGTGAGCGGGATCCTCAAGCTGGGTCGCTGGGGTATCGGAACTCCGACCAGCCGGTTCGTGAGCGTCCGCCGTTGGGTGCCCGCGCTGCGCCTCGTCGTGGGTGACAGGTTCCGGGAGCAGCTGGGCTATCACGAGATTCTGATCAGCACGCCGGACGTCGACCAGCTCGTCGAGTCCCTTGCAGTGCTGCGATGACGGGTGCCCGGTACGCGAGACCGTCACGGCGGGTGGTGTATCGAGCCGGACTCGCCGCGATGGCGATCATCGCGTTGCTGCTCGGGTACGTGGTCGTCGTGGGAGTCCTGCGGTCGCGCCCACTGACCCTGCCGGCTCCGAGCGGGCCCTTCCCCGTGGGGCGGGCGATCGTCACGGTCGCTGCAGGCAGCGCCACCCCTGACGAGCCGCGCCGGGCGGCGTGGGTCTGGTATCCCGCCCGACCCGGCTCCGCCGACGAGGCACCTCGTGTCGACTACGTTCCCGACGGATGGTCGGGGCCGGGCACGTTGCCGCCGACGGTCGGGCTGGGGTGGCTGCTCCAGGACGTCGGCGCCGTCACCTCCTGGGCGCGCCGCGACGCCCCTCCCGCGCCCGGCCCGGCGCCCGTCGTCGTCCTCGCTCCCGGGTTCGAGACCGCACCATGGATGTACACCACTCTCGGCGAGGAACTCGCCAGCCATGGACGCGTCGTCGCGCTGCTGGTCCCGCCGACGACTCCCGCGCGCGTGGTTGACGGCATACCGCGCACCTCCCCGACGGCGCCCGCAACGCCCACGGGCGCCGAGGTCGACACGCTGATCGGCCGGCAGGCCGCGGACATGACCGCGCTGCTCAACGCGTTCACCTCGGCCGACCCACCCGTACCTGTCACCGTCGACGCCCGGCGCACCGTCTTCGCCGGGCACTCCCTCGGTGGTGGCGCCGCCGTGCGTGCCTGCGAACTCGAACCGCGCTGCGTCGGATCGATCAACATGGACGGCCCGCAACCGGACCGGGCACCGACCAAGCCGGAACTGCTGCTCGGCTCCGACCGCAGCTGCGCGGCCGTCACACCGTGCGCCGAGGACGGCGCGCCGCGCGCCTACACCGACTGGCTGGTCCAACGGCGCGTCGGCTCACCACCGACATCCACGGCCACCATCACCGGCGCCGGGCACAACGCGTTCGGCGACGCCGGCCACTACTTCGTCGCCCCACCCGTCGGCGCTGCGGCCGGCGTCGGCGACATCCCTGCTCACCGCATGCACGTCGTCCTGACCAGGACTCTCGATACGACCATCGACGAGCTGCTCCACAACGGACCAATCGGACACGCGGAACCGGGCTCCGCAACCGACCTGCCGGAACTCGTCCGCCTGCCGGATTGAGAACCGGTAACCCCGTACTGACACTCGCAGGGTTGCTGGTGACAGGGTGGGTGAATGACCGAGCGGACCGCTGCGGCTCGACCCCGGGTCGGGGAGTTGCTGCGGAGTCTGGACGAGGCGCCTCCCACGGAGCTGGTGGACGTCTGCTCGACATGGCTGACCAGGCACCTGGCGGCCCGGGCGTGCGTCCTGTTGCTGGCCGACTACGCCGAGGCCACCCTGGAGCCGGTCGCCAACGGGCCCGTCGCCGCGGCCGTCCGTCCGCAGGACCTGATCGACAGCGCCGCGGGGGAGGCCTACCGCGAACAGCGCCAGGTCACGGCAGTCGTGGATCATCCCGCCCAGGCAGCTGCGGCCGGGGCCGTGGCGGGCGGTGAGGGAAAGCCCGCGCTGGTCGTCTACCTCCCGGTGTCGGTGCGTGCCGAGCGGCTCGGGGTCCTCGCCGTCACGTTTCCCGGCGACAGCCTGGACCCGGACGTGGCACCGGTCCTCGAGGACGTGACGCGGGTGCTGGGGCACGTGCTCACCGGTGCGCGCCGCTACACCGACCGGTTCGAGATGCTGAGGCGCCGCCGGGAACTGGGGCTGGCAGCCGAGATCCAGTGGGAGCTGCTGCCCAGCCTCGCGTTCGAGCTTCCCGCCTTCTCGATCGCGGGCACGGTGGAGCCGGCGTACGAGATCGGCGGCGACAACTTCGACTACGCGATCAGCGCCCACCGATTGACGGTGGGCGTGAGCGACGCCGCCGGCCACGGACTGCGGGCCGCCCTGCTGGCCAGCCTGTCGTGCACCGCGATGCGCAACGCCCGCCGCGCGCGGTCCACGATCGCGGAGCAGGCCGAGTCGGCCAACCAGCACCTGGTGGACCAGTTCCCCGGCGCCGACTTCGTCACCGGGCTCCTCCTCGACCTCGACGTGGACGCCGGAGTCGGGACGATCATCAACGCGGGCCACCCACCGCCGTTGCTGCTGCGTGACGGGGCGGTCAGCGAGCTGGTTCTTCCCGCCGCGCTACCGCTGGGACTGGTCGTGCCGGCTCACTACCCGCTGCACCCGATCCGGCTGCAGCCCGGTGACCGGCTGCTGCTGTTCACCGACGGCATCACGGAGGCACATCAGCGTGGTGAGCCGGCGTTCGGGTACCGCCGTCTGGCCGCCCTGCTCGCCGAGCACCGGGACCTTCCGCCCGCCGAACTCGTCCGGCACATCACCCGGGCCGTCACCGAGTCCTGCCACGGCAAGCTGAACGACGACGCCACCGCGGTCTGCCTCGACTGGCACCCGCCCCGAAACGGACTTCTCTAGTTTCCGCGCCGCTTCTTGCGGGTGGAGTGGCTCCACATCGCCCAGACCACTGCCGTCGCAACGATCCACAGGACGGCACCACCCACCGACCCGGCCGCGAGCATGAGACCGACGAGCAGCAGCGCGATCACGATCGCGACGATCGTGCCGAACCGGATGGTGCGCCCACGGAGGTGCGACTGGCGAGCCTGGAACTCGCTGACGAACTCGGGGTCATCGGCGAGGAGCCGGCGCTCGACCTCCCGCAGCGTCTCCCGCTCGTGGTCTTCCAGCATGGCCCACCTCCTCGAGGCGGCTCCCTGACCGGCGCTTCCTGGCCGCCGACGACGACAGTATTATCGTAACACGATATAGTTGATCGATGGCTGACCATGAAAGCGGAGGAGCGTGGCGCCCTGACGCCGCGCCCGCGGCCGACGAGTCAGCCGGCCAGGCGGCGCCCCTGACGAAGCAGGACTTCGAGGCGCTGGCGCGGTTCCGTTTCGGGATCCGCCGCTACCTGCGCTTCAGCGAGGAAGTGGTGCGCGACCACGGCCTCACCCCGCAGCAGTACCAGCTGCTGCTGACGCTGAAGGGCTTCCCCGGGCGTGAGTGGGCCACGGTGCGCGAGCTCGCCGACCGGTTCCAGCTGCGCCACCACAGCGTGGTCGAGCTGGTCAACCGCGCCCAGGGCGACGGCCTCGTGGAGCGGGAGGCGCATCCTGCCGACGGGCGGGCGGTTCGCGTCGTGCTCACCCCCATCGGCCAGCAGATCCTCGCCCGGCTCAGCACCCTGCACCGCGACGAGCTCCGCCGGATGGAGGGCGCACTCGTTCTGCCGGCGTGGCACGACGGGCCGGACGGCAACGCGGGCCCACCGGCCCAGGGGTGACGCGGCCGGCCGTACACCCCCTGGCAGCCCCGGCGCGCCGCGCTGCCTGATCCCGGTTCTCCGTACGAACGGCTCTCGTCCGATAGGTCTGGGCGGCCCGCTCGTACTGGTGGGGCACCGTCCAAGATCGCCACGAGATCCGGTTCTGCGCCCTCGCAAGGTCTGAAACCCAGATCTCGGAACAATCAACGCGCCCGTTCGAGCGATCGGCACTCTCGTCCACTATGTCGGATCGATCGGGTCGCTCGTGCGGGTGCCCTACGCGTCGTCGAGCCAGCTGTAGGCGGTCTGGCGCGAGATCCCGAGGGCGCGGGCCATCGCGAGCACTTCGAGCCCCTGACGCTTGCCCGCCCCGAGCAACTCCCGTTGCCGGGCCCGCAGTTCCTCGATCTGCTCGGCGACCTCGCGCATCTCCGCCAGCACGGCCTCGGCGTCCGGCCCCGCTCCCGCCCGGGATCGCCCGGCGCCAGGGCGGGGGAACCGCCGGACCTCGTCGGGGTCCCAGCGCCGCCTGCCCCGCTCGTCGTTGCCCGGGAGCGGCTGTGGCGCCTGCCCGCGCGAGACGTAACCCGCCCAGGTCGTGGTCTTCACGCCCCAGGCCTGCGCGCACTCATCGCTCGTCCAGGTCTCGTTGCTGATGACGGTCCTATTCCTTGGGTCGGAGGAGCAAAGATCCTCGGTATCGCCGAGTCGCGCAGCGCCCCGATGCCGTGACTGTCCCGAGGAAGAAGCTTGCCCCGGGCAGCATGCCGAAGCAGGGGCGACCCGGGGCCTACGCCGGCACGCTAGCAGGACCCTGTTGTGTCGAGGGGCGACCGGACGCCCGGCCCCTCGCGCTGCCGCCTTCCACGGTCGACGTGACGGGCGGCTGGGGCTCCGCGTCGTCTCCGCGAGGGGATCTCAGGCCAGCTCGCCCGCCACGTAGGGGACCGTCTGCGGTCCTTCGGGCAGCACGCACAACCGGGCCGAGGACCCCGCCTCGCGCAGCGCCTTCTCGACCGTGCCGGGGATGTCGTCGGTCTGTTCGAGGTGGGCGGCGGCGAGGTCGGCGTCGGAGAGGTACGAGGTGTGCATGACCACGCGGGAGTCGGCCTGGATCCGCGCCTGGATCTGGATCTGCCACTGGTCGGGCACCGTGTGGTCGCGGCCGGCGATCTCGGCCAGCATCTCCTCCGGCGACGCCCCCGAGGTCAGCGACGTGCGATAGGAGCCGTGGTCGGGGAAGCCGTCGCGGCACTCCGCGGCGCAGACGATCATGCCGCCCTTCCTGACCACCTTGTAGGCGGCCGACATCCCCTTGACCGACTGGTACAGGTTCTGGTCGAGGGGATAGCCCGAGCCGGTGGTGATCACCACGTCGAACCGGTCGTCCACCGGCTGCATCGCCACGTCCTTCGCGAACGCGGTGGCGGCCTCGTGCATCGGGAGGATGTCGCCCCCGAACGCCTCGACGATCGCCTGGTCGGCGTTGAGCACCACGTCGAGCGCGAACGTCACGCCGGTGGCCTCCGCGATCGTGCGCACGTCGTCGTGCACGGGGTTGCCGTGGGTGATTCCCCAGGTGGCGCGCGGGTCGCCGATGCGGGCGGCGTCGTGCAGCACGAGCACCGTCTCCAGCGCCGCGAGCCCCGGCGCCACGAGCTTCGGACCGCCCGAGAACCCCGCGAAGAAGTGCGGCTCGACGAACCCCGTGGTGATCCGGACGTCCGCCTCGCACCACTCCCGGTTGAGCCACACCGGCACGTCGCGCCCGAAGGTGCCGCGCCACACCATGGTGTCCTTGGCGCGCGAGTCGTGGTTGACGATCCGCACGGAGTCGACGACCTCGTCACCGAACATCGCCCGCAACTCGGCCTCGGTGTTCGCACGGTGGGTGCCGGTGGCGACGAGGACGACCACGTCGTCGAGGTCGACGATCCCGTCCAGCTCGTCGAGGATCGCAGGGATCATCAGCTCTCGGGGCTGCGGGCGCGTGATGTCGCACGCGGAGATCGCCACGGTCTGGCCGCGGGAGACGCGCTCCCGCAGCGGCGGCCCGGCCACCGGCCGGCGCAGCGCGGCCCGAAGGGTCTCCCTCGGGTCGGCCGCCGCCTGCCGGTGGCTCGGGGTGACGACGGTCGCCCCGTCGGGCAGCTCCAGCCAGAGACCGCTCTCGCCGTACGCGACTCGGGTTTGCATGGATCCCATTCTCCATCGGATGGATGTGCAGTCACCCGTTGGTGAACTGTGTCGCGCGGCCGCGGGCTCCGGCTCGTCCGCTGCGCGGTGCTGTCACCAGATGCGTACCCGCAGGTCCGGGGGCGTGTACAGGGCGTCGGACTCCTGCACGTCGAACGCCTCGTGGAACGCGTCGAGGTTGGTGACCACGGCGTTGCAGCGCAGGTTCGGCGGCGAGTGGGGGTCGATGGCCAGCCGGCGCACCGCCTCGGCCTCCCGAGTGACCGCCCGCCATACCTGCGCCCAGCCGATCAGCACGCGCTGTAGGCCCGTGAGGCCGTCCAGCACCGGCGGCTCCGATCCGTCCGTCGCGATCTTGTAGGCCTTGATCGCGATGGTCAGTCCGCCGAGGTCGCCGATGTTCTCACCGACCGTGAGGGCGCCGTTGACCTTGTGGTCGGGCAGCCCGGCCGGAGACAGGTCGCCGTACTGCTTGATCAGGGCGTCGGCGCGGCGCTCGAACTCCGTGCGGTCGGAGGGCTCCCACCAGTCCGTCATGTTGCCGTCGCCGTCGTACTTCGAGCCCTGGTCGTCGAAGCCGTGGCCGATCTCGTGCCCGATCACCGCGCCGATCCCGCCGTAGTTCGCGGCGTCGTCGGCATCGGGGTCGAAGAACGGCGGCTGGAGGATCGCCGCGGGGAAGACGATCTCGTTCATCCGCGGGTTGTAGTAGGCGTTGACCGTCTGCGGCGTCATGAACCACTCGTTGCGGTCCACCGGCTTGCCGATCTTCGCGAGCTCGTCGTCGGTGCGCCACGCACCGGCGCGCCGGACGTTGCCGAGCAGGTCGTCGGCCGCGATCTCGAGGGCGGAGTAGTCCTTCCACTCGTCCGGGTAGCCGATCTTCGGCGTGAACCGCTCCAGCTTCTCCAGCGCCCGCTGACGGGTCTCCGGGCTCATCCAGTCGAGCTGGCTGATGCTCTGCCGGTAGGCCTCCACGAGGTTTGCGACGAGCGTGACCATCCGCTCCTTCGCCGATGCCGGGAAGTGCCGCTCGACGTAGAGCCGGCCCACGGCCTCCCCGAGCGCGCCCTCCACCAGCCCGACCCCGCGCTTCCACCGCTCCCGCAGCTCGGGCGTGCCCGAGAGGGTGCGGCCGTAGAAACCGAAGTCCTCCTCGACGACGGCCTCGTTGAGGTGGTCGGCACCGGCAGAGGCGGTGCGGATGGCGAGCCAGGCCTGCCACTGCGAAAGCGGGCGCTCCGACCACAGCTTCGCGGCGGCAGCGAGGAAGCTCGGCTGACGCACCACGACCTCGTCGAACGCGCCCGCAGGCGCACCGAGGGCTTCGAGCCACGGGTCCCAGTCGAACCCGGGTGCGTGCTCGCGCAGCGCTCCGAGCGTCATGAGCGTGTAGGTCTTCTCGGCGTCGCGGTTGGTGACGCGGTCCCACGAGACGGCCGCGAGCGCCGTCTCCAGCTCCATCACCGTGGCCGCGAGCCCTTCCGGCTCGGGCAACCCGACCAGCTCGGCGAGCCGCGCCAGGTGCTCGAGGTACTTGGCGCGGATCTCTGCGTAGGCGTCCTCGCGGTAGTACGCCTCGTCGGGGAGCCCGAGACCGGACTGCGAGAGGTGCACGAGGTAGCGCGTCGAGTCCTTGGCGTCGGTGCTGACGAACGCGCCGAACAGCGAGCTGAGCCCCTCCCGCTGGCGGCGGCCGAGCACAGCGGCGAGCGCCGCCTTGTCGGTGGCGGCGGCCACCTCGTCGAGCAGCGGGCGCACCGGCTCGGTGCCCGCTGCCTCGATGCGCTCGACGTCCATGAACGAGCTGTACAGATCGGCGATCTTCCGCGCGTCGTCGCCTCTCTGCGACCCCGCGTCCTCGACGATCGCCCGCACGTCCTCCTCGGCGCGGTCACGCAGCGCGTAGAACGCACCGTCCTGCGACCGGTCGGCCGGGATCTCGTGCGTGCGCAGCCACTGGCCGTTGACGTGCTGGAACAGGTCGTCCTGGGGGCGGATCGCTGTGTCGACCCACTGGAGGTCGAGCCCGGTGCGCGCCGGTTGCGTCGAAGTGCTCACACCACATCATTGCCTTTGATGGCGCCCGAGCGCCGCAATCTGCGCCGACGCGGGGCGACGAAGGTGCACTGATTCATCATCGGGGATGAATCAGTGCACGTTGATCATCGGCGATCAGATGCACTGCGTGAGGTTGACCGGATTGCCGTCCGGGTCCTGCACGTGCGCCACCCGCTGCCCCCACGACATGTCGTTCGGCGGCCCGAGCACCTTGCCCCCGAACGTCTCGACCCGATCCAGCAGCTTGTCGACGTTCTCGACGTCGATGCTCAGCAGCAGACGCTGCGGGGCCGACGTGTCGACCTTGGTGTCCGAGACGAACCCGAGATGGGAATCGCCGATCCGGAGACCGAGGAAGAAGACGGGCCCCTCCTCGGGGAAGCGCTCGGCCTCCTCGGCCCCGAACACCTCGGTGTAGAAGCGCACGAGGCGTTCGACGTCACGCGTGATGATCATGGGCGAGATCGTGCTCAAGAGTCCTCCTGAAGGTGGGGTTCGAGGATCCGACCACCCAGCCCCCCAAAACTCATCGCAGCGCCGGGATCAAGTGGTCCTCGCAGAGGCTGTGGACTCCTCGCACACGTTGGGGCCCCTGCGAGGACGACGCTCTCTCTGCGAAGACGTCGGCGGCCGCTGGGCGCGCGAGGAGCTTGCGCCGTTCAGCGCTCTCCCCTCGCATAGGTGTTCTTGTTCAGGGTCGATGCGCTAGAACGATCACATGGCGCTCGCGTACGTCATCGGCACCTTCGACACGAAGGGCGCGGAGCTGCACTATGCCGCGGAGCGGGTTCGGGCAGCCGGCGCCGAGGTCGTCACCGTCGACGTGTCGACGCAGCGGCGGGGCACCGCGGCAGACGTCTCCGCCGAGGATGTTGCGGCACATCACCTCGGCGGCGTCGACGCGGTCTTCACCGGCGACCGGGGCACCGCCGTCACCGCCATGGCCGAGGCACTGCAACGGTTCGTCGCCTCCCGCACCGACGTGGCCGGCGTTCTCGGCCTGGGCGGATCCGGCGGCACCGCACTGATCACGCCGGCGATGCAGGCGCTCCCGGTCGGCGTCGGGAAGATCATGGTGTCCACGGTCGCGTCGGGGAACGTCGCGCCCTATGTGGACGCATCCGACATCGCGATGTGGTACTCGGTCACCGACGTCGCCGGCCTCAACCGCATCTCGCGCCGGGTGATCGGCAACGCCGCGCACGCGCTCGCCGGCCTCGTCCTCAACGAGATCCCCGACGCGGAGGACCGGCCCGCCGTCGGGTTGACGATGTTCGGCGTCACCACCCCCTGCGTCACCGCCGTGATCGAGCGGCTCGGCGACGCCGTCGACCCGCTGGTCTTCCACGCCACCGGCACCGGCGGGCGGGCGATGGAGAAGCTCGTGGACGACGGGCTCGTCAGCTCCGTCCTCGACATCAGCACCACGGAGGTGTGCGATCTCCTCGTGGGCGGCGCGATGGCGGCGACGGACGATCGGCTCGGCGCGATCGCCCGCACCCACGTCCCGTACGTCGGATCGTGCGGGGCCCTCGACATGGTCAACTTCGGCGCCCCCTCGACCGTCCCCGAGCAGTTCGCCGACCGCTCTTTCTACGAGCACAACCCGCAGGTCACGCTCATGCGCACCACGCGCGAGGAGTGCGTCGAGATCGGCCGGTTCCTGGCCCGCAAGCTCAACGCGTGCGACGGCCCGGTGCGGTTCCTGCTGCCCACGGCCGGGGTCTCCGCGCTCGACGCCCCCGGGCAGGCGTTCTGGGACCCGGAAGCCGACGAGGCGCTCTTCGCCACGATCGAGGCAGAGGTGAAGCAGACGGACCAGCGGCGCGTGGTGCGCCTGCCACACCACGTCAACGACCCCGAGTTCGCCGCCGCGATCGTCAGCTCGTGGCAGGAGGTGCAGCGGTGAGGCGCTTCGTCCGCGCGGAGCTCGTCGAGAAGTTCCAGGAAATGGCCCGACGGGGCGAGCCGATCATCGGCGGCGGCGCGGGCACGGGCCTCTCGGCGAAGTGCGAGGAGGCCGGCGGCATCGACCTCATCGTCATCTACAACTCCGGCCGCTACCGCATGGCAGGCCGCGGCTCCCTCGCGGGCCTGCTCGCGTACGGCAATGCCAACGAGATCGTGGTCGAGATGGCGGCGGAGGTGCTGCCGGTCCTCGAGCACACCCCGGTGCTCGCGGGCGTCAACGGCACCGACCCGTTCATGATCACCGACCGTTTCCTGCGCGAGCTCACCGACCTGGGCTTCGCCGGGATCCAGAACTTTCCGACCGTCGGGCTGATCGACGGGGTGTTCCGCGCGAACCTCGAAGAGACGGGGATGGGCTACGGCCTGGAAGTGGACCTCGTCGCCGCCGCCCGCGCCGCCGACCTCCTGACCACGCCCTACGTCTTCTCCGCCGACGATGCGCGCGCGATGACCCGAGCGGGCGCGGACATCATCGTCTGCCACATGGGCCTGACCACGGGCGGCTCGATCGGCGCGGAGACGGCGAAGTCGCTGGACGACTGCGTGGCGCTGATCGACGAGTGGGCCGCCGCCGCGCGCGAGGTGCGCGACGACGTGCTCGTGCTCTGCCACGGCGGCCCGATCGCGATGCCCGACGACGCCGCCCACGTCCTCGAACGCACGAAGCACTGCCACGGCTTCTACGGGGCGTCATCGATGGAACGGCTACCGACCGAAAAGGCCCTCACCGAACAGACCCGCGCCTTCAAGACCCGTCTAACCAAATAGGAGACCCGCATGCCCCGCCCGTACGCCAGTGGTGTCGTAGCTGCCCCCGTCGAGGAGGTCTGGGCTCTGATCCGTGACTTCAACGGGATGACCAGCTGGCACTCCGGCATCGAGAAGAGCTCCCTGGACTCCGGCGCATCCGGCACCGAGGTGGGCGCCGTCCGTCGCCTCGTCCTGGGTGGCGGGGGAGTGGTCGTCGAGCGACTCGTGACCCTCGACGACACCGACCACACCTTCACCTACCAGATCGTCGAAAGCCCCTTCGCGGTGCGCCGCTACATCTCGACCGTGCGCCTTGCGCCCGTCACCGACACCGGACACACCTTCGCGGAGTGGTGGTCGGAGTTCGACGCCGAGGCGGCGGACGAGGAGGGGCTGACCAAGACCTTCGCCGGCGCCGTGTACGCGGGTGGGATCAAGGCGTTGCAGGAGCGGTTCACGGGCTGAGCAGCGGGTCCGGACGGCGCTGGGTTGGCGCCGTCCGGATGCCGTCTAGGTTCCCGCCGTGGATGTCGCCGACGTAGCGGTGCTGGCTGAGCTCGTGCGGGAGCACTACGCGGCCGACCGTCTCGATACGGGAGTCACCGAGCCGACGGTTGTCGAGCACGACGACGGGTCGCGGTCGGTGGTGCTCCCCAGGGATCACATGTTCGAGCCCTACCGCAGTTTTCGCCTGATCGACGCGGCCGCGGTCGGAAGCACGCTCGTCATCACGTTCACGTGGGACGACGGTGCAGACGACGGCACGGTCTTCCTCATGCCGCTCGACACCCGCGAAGTCGACCTGGACACGTCCGACAACATCGCCGTGACCACATTCCTGTCCCACCATCTCGAATTCACCCTCGGCGGGCCACGGGAGAGTTGGGAAAGAGCGCGCACCACACCATTCGGGCCGCGCTTCTCCGTCGTCAGGCCATACGGTCAGGGTTATTCGTGATCGCGCTGATCACCGGGTTCGAGGATTCGCACGTCCCCGTCAACGCCCAGCTCCGCGTCGAAGCCGGTTGAGCACCAGGCCGGATCGGCAGCGCCGGTCATCGCAGCGGAGAGCCCCGCGAACAGGGCCTGGGTGCGAGCGTTCTCCGCAGCCCGGTCCGTGATCAAGTGCGGGAGCATGCCGGCGTCCCACGCGGAGATCGTGAGCGGAGTGCTCGAGAGCCGCGCGAGCACGGTGCGGAGGCGGTCGAGATCGCGGGCGCGTTCCGCAAGGTCGGCTTCGACGGCCTGGCGTAGGTGGTGCAACGGCGAACCGGGGTTCCGGAACTGAGCTTCGGCAGCGACGAGTACGAGCCGGCGGCTGTCGAGGTGGTTTGCGAGATGGGCGGTGCGGACGGCATCGGTGAAACCGTCCCAGCCGATCTTGCCGACTTCGCCGAGCTCCTTACGCAGCACGGATCCGGGCACCTCCGTCCGCTTCTGTCTTTCCAGGACCCGCTCCCATCCGGCGATCAGGACGGATGACAAGTTGCGGATGTCCTGGACGTGGCTCATCGCAGCGCCGAGCCCGACGCTCTCGGGGATGGCGGCACGGTCGAGCAGCGCCGCGTGAGCCTGCCGGATCGTCTGCTCAGCGGTCTGGAGACGGGCATCCGACTCCAGGCGCAGCCGCGCGTCGACGCGCTCCACCGTGGTGAGGATGGCTGTCAGCTTGCGATCCTGCTCGGCCGCGGCTGCCATCTCGGTGAGGATCGTGACGGCCATCAGCCCGAGCATCGGGCCGAGCGCGGCGGTGCGCAGTCCCGCAGGCCCCGGGATGAGCCGGGCCTGACCATCGATGCGATGGGCGCCGTTCCCGGAGCGCACGACGCCGCGGAAGCCGCCGCCGACGGCGGGCATGAGGTCCCCTGCGTTGAAGCCGGGAGGGAACTCCACGCGGAAGAGCTGTGTCGCCCCTCGGCCGCCGCCGAGCATGGGGGCAACGGCTTGAAGGTGCCGGCTCAGGGCACTCGTCGGCCCGAGCGGCATACGCCAGGTCTTCCGTGTCGACTGTGGTTGGTCGGAGTAGCGGATCGTGATGCCCTCGCCCCGGGCCACCGTCTCCCACGGATTGTCGCCGTGCTGTGGCTCGCGACGGCTGTCGAGTGGGAGGACCACGCAGAGAGGAGCGATCACCTTCTGGTTATACCGCCCAAATCGGTGTGTAACGGGCGCCCGTCGGTGAGATGCGCTCGCGATCGCCCGCCGGTAGGGAGCTTGTTGATCGCTTGATCGGGTCTGGCATGGTCTTCCTCCCGCGACACGAGCGCGCGGTCGAGGAGGACCAGGTTGAACGAGACGATCGGTGCTGACCATGCCGTCACGGAGCGCATGCACTCTGATCTGCTGGCTCTCGCCAGATGGCGACTCATCCGAGGCCGCGGGGACGAGCCGGTGCTCCACGTGGAGATCGAGGACGGCAGCCCGGAGGAGACTCAGGAAGCGGCCGCCCGTCTGAACACGGTCACCGCTCGGGACCTGCTCCCCGAGATCGAGATCTCTGATCCCGTGGACGAGCTGGCGGCCGTCATCGCAGGCCTCGACGAGCGGCAGAGCAGCCTGCTCCGCGATCGGCACCTGGCTGACAAGCCGGTGACCCTCGACGAACTGGGCGCTCGGTACGGCGTCACCCGCGAGCGGATCCGACAGATCGAGAAGAAGCTCAAAGATCACCTGGCCACCGCCTTCGGCCCAGACACGAGCGTCAGCGCGTTCCTGGCCGCCATGCGCGTCGAGATCCAGCCGATTGCTCCATTGGAGCGACTCCGCGAGCGGATGCCCGAACTCGACCGCGCCGTGCCCGGTACGGACAAGCCGCTGTGGTTCGTGCTCGACAAGCTCGACGACGCCTTCGAGGTCGTCGACGGGTGGGCGGCAGCGCCCGACATCCGCTCGGCGAAGGCCCGCACGCTGACCACGCTCGACGACCTGGTCGACGACCACGGCGTGGTCGAGTTGACTGCCGTCGCCGCCGTGCTGACCCTGCCCGCCCCGGAGCTCGAGGCGTGGCTGAGCTGGTGCGGCGTGGCTCTCGCCGACGGTTGGGCCCTGACCCGGACTCGGTCCATGGACGACCACGCGGCCGCAGTCCTCGCGATCGCGGGTGAACCGCTCGGGCTCGAGGAGATCGCCTCCCGAACCGGGCGTGACCTCAACATCCGGAGCCTTGCCAACCGCCTCAACGAGGACGATCGGTTCGTCCGAACCGACAAGGCGGCCTGGGCGCTGGCCGGCTGGGGACACGAGCAGTACAGCGGGATCCGGGCCGAGATCGCGCGGGTTCTGCAGAAGGCTGGGGGAGAGATCGAGTTGCAGACGCTCGTCGATGACCTCTGCGCTCGCTTCGACGTCTCCCCGAACAGCGTGCAGACCTACGCGTCGAGTGGCGAGTACGAGCTGCGCGCAGGCGTAGTGCGACGCCGCGCGACTCGTGCCCTTCCGCGGAAGCGGCCCGAGGACACGAAGCGGCTGTACCGCATCGGGAAGACGTGGTGCTTCCGTGTGGTCGTCAACCACGACCATCTGCGGGGTGCCGGGCTGTCGGTGCCGAACGGCGTCGCGACCGTGGCCGGTTGCGTCCCGGGCGAGACGATCACCCTCGAGTCCCGCCTCGGGCCGCAGGCCGTGCGGTGGACCGGAACGCAGCCCGGCCTCGCGACCATCCGGCGGTTCCTGGAGGATCTCGGCTCGGCTGAAGGCGACACCGTGTTCCTCCGCTTCGGGCCGAACAGCGACTTCGACGTCCTCCCGACCCCGGCGCCCGGCAGCGATCCGATCAGTGGGGTGCTCCGGCTCGTCGGCGCCGGGGCAGTGGATGGAGATGCCACTCCGATCCTCGCCGAGGCGGCCGGCCTGGACGGCGGGGCCAAGCCGCGACGGATTCTCAGCGCGTTCCGGCGGCGTGGTGATGAGGAGATCGTCGCGCTTCTCGAGGAGGCCTGGGTGCGGGTGCCGGCCGGAGGTTGATCAGGCCGCCGCAGCGCTCGCCCGCCGCGTAAGGCCGGGGAGGAGTTGCGGCTGGGGGTCCACGTCGCATGCGGAGATAAGGCCCGGAGAGGCAGCGGTCACTGCCTGCACCGGGCCGGACCCGGCGGATCCGCGAGTCCGACCTGCCAACACGTGAGGCGAGTCGGTTCGCTTGTCAGCTCCCTATCACTCGGCCTTCTGCGGTACCTGATTGAGGAACCATGCGTGAGCTTCGATCGCCGCTTTCAAAGCCTCGTCACCGACGAGCTGCGCCAGCGAGAACGATGGGCGAAGTTCCAGGCGGGACGGCGGGATGTCAACGCCGGGAATGCGGTTGATCCGCTGTCGGAACTCATCTCGAACCGCGGTGTCGTCGAACGGCGGCCGGTTCAGGAGGTGCTTGAAGACAACTTCGACGGTCCCCGATGTGGGCTTGACGGACCATGGCCAGTACTCCTCGCCGCTGCTCGCGCGTACAAGCGGGAAGCCGCTGACCTGCGCACCGCCGCCCCAGGCGAAGTAGCCGCCTCGCGACCGCCAGTCGTCGAGGAGCTGACGCACGGCCTCCTGTGAGGCAGAGGGTTGGTTGGCGGCAAGCTGCACCCAGAAGCGATGCTCGTCGCCGGCGTCCGCTTCCTCGGGGATGTCCACGCCTATCAAGGTGGCCAGATCGCCGGGCGAAAGTCGTTGCGACGCGTCCGCGCGGCCCCTGCCGTCGAAGCGGACGCCCTCCGCAGCCAGCGCGTCTTGCGCCGTCTCGGTGCGCCCTGGCTCAGTCCACTTGAACTCGGAGGAGATCGAACCGTCAGCGCGAAGAACCCGCCAGGCGTTGAGGACAGGGTTAGTGGCCAGGTAGTTGCCGAGAGGCTTGGGGTGGATCCCGGCAACTGCAGAGAGATTGCCGTAGGAAGTCCAGGTGCCTGCGGGGAGCGCTGCGCAGATACGGCGCACCAACTGCCACTGGTCTTGCGGCGCAGCTACACGTGTGCTCCGTGGGCCCGGCCACACCTGTGCCGCCCTTGCCGCGAGTGCGGCACTTCGGGCCTCAATCTGCTGGAGCCCCCAGCTGGGTTGCTCTGCGACTTCGCATGACATGGAGAACTTGCTCTTCGCGAGAAGTTCACGCTTCTCCGGAAAGGGCTTGTTGCTCAGGTCGGGGTTGTAGCCGGTGAGCGTGAGGTTGCCCAGGCGATGGACGATCCGCTGATGTAGGTCGGCCGGCGTTTCGCCGGGTTCCACGTCCGGCTCGAGGAGATCCAGCCATTCGGGGGTTGGCGTCTGGGGAAGGACGTGCTCGATCTGGACCTTGGTCTCGTCCCAGTCCACGAGCTCCTTGTGGCCGTAGCTTTCTTCGAGCCGGCGCAGAACGAAGAGCCGCTGGCTGCCCTTGCCCGTCCAGTAGAAGTTGAGCTGCGCGATGCTCTCAGTCAGCTGATCGTCGTCGGGCCAGTAGCGACGTGGCTGGGACAGGAAGTCGCGAAGCGCGTCGGCAGCATCGACGGCGTCGGCTATGGCGAGCGCGGCCTGGGCAAGAGCCCGGTTGATACCGGCGGCCGTGCGGCCACAGAGCATCCTGCGCACCAAGTACGACTCGAGGTACAGCAACGCTGACGTCGTCTCGCCTGGTGCGGAGCGACCGCCCTCACGGCGATCGAGAAGCACCATGAGAATGGGATTGACTGCCTCGGTGCCCCAGGCGGCGAGTCTGCTCAAACCTTGAGCGATCTCGCGATTGGCGGGCTCGTCGAGCGACGCCGGTCGGAGAATGGCATGGAGGTGCCGAGCCCGACGGGCGAGCTCGACGATCTCGGCCTCGACAGCCGCCTCGTCGTGGGCGATCTCGCGAAACCGCTTCTGCTGCCCTTGATAGGTGTCGCCACGGCGGAGCTCGGGCTGGCCGCGAAGCACAAGGTCGAGGTACGCGAGGGTTTCGATGTTGTCCGCCCCGAGGAGCTCCTGCATAGGCGCCCAGACCTTCTGGTAGACCTTCGCAGCACGGGTGGGTAGCAGCATGAACAGGTGGTTGCGCAGAAGATCGCCGAGGCTGAGCGACATCCCCGTGTTGTTGAGCGATTCGAAGATCCGGTGGACGTTGTCATCGCGCTCGGCGGTGATGGACACCAGGTCGAGCCGGTTGGCGATGGCCTGCTCGATGCGCCGGATGTCGTGTGGGTCGTCGGGGTCGTCCACCGCGACGAGCTGCTCCCGGAAGAAGCGATAGGCCGCCGCGATGTTGCCTCCGCTGGGCTTGTGGGTGTTTTCGATGCAGGCGGCGAACGCGGGGCGGTCGGTCTGGGTGGGTAACAGCTTCAGGTGGTCGTCACCGGACTGGTACTCGTTGACCAGCCACTGCCGGTGGACGCGGTCGGCATCTCTCGGGCTCTCGTTCCGGATGTGGTCGCGCAGCGCGGCGAACGCGAGCAACAGGGTGGTCAGGCGCTGCTGCCCATCGACGACGAGCCAGCGATTCACGCCCCCGGCGATCGTCCCCGGCGCCGGGGCGAGCACGAGCGAGCCAATGAAGTGGCCAGGGCTCGCTGTTCCGTCTCGAAGTGCGTCTGCCTGGGCGACGATGTCGCTCCAGAGACGATCGAGCTGCTCGCGCTTCCACGCATACGTGCGCTGGTACAGCGGAATCAGGTACTGCTTCTCGCCCTCAAGAATTGGCTTGAGGGTCATCTCCTTGGCCTGCACGTACTCGATCTCCTGCTTCGGGGAGGGGAAACGGTAGGTCGGGGGCGGAGGGCAGCCGGTGTCCGGTGCAGTCCGCACCCCGCGTGCCTCCCCGGCCTCCTGATCCACTGCTAGATCTGGCTCCGGTGGCCTGGCGTTACGTCCGGCTGGTCCGCCTTGCTCAGCCGGTGAGCGAGACGCGCACGCTGTCGGAGAACATCGAGTCGTTCAGCTCGATAGCGGCCGGTGCCACGCCCTTCGGAAGGTCGAACACGACCACGCCGTTCACGCTGTTGCCAGGGTTGATGTTGTTCAGGAACGACTCGCTGTCCGGCACGGACATCACCGCCGCGCCGCTGTCGGCGTCGAACTCGCGGCCCTGCGCGTCGATCAGCTTCTGAGTCGATCCATTGAACAGCTGCGCCTCGTCGCCGATGTTGGTGACCGTCACCCGTACGAGCGTGTACGCGCCCTGCGGCTCCGAGGCCAGAATTCCCTTGCCGAGCTGCTCGACTCCGGTCTCGACCTTCGTCACCACGAAGGCGAAGGAGCCGTCCCGCACCTCGTCGCCGATGCCGGCGGTGACGGTCTGGGCCGGCACCGGTCGGGCGGGGCCGATCCCATTGGCGGGTGCGGAGGCGGCGGTGGGCTGGCGTGCGCCGTCCGAGACAGCGGCGCCGAATGCCGAGGCGTAGACGATGCAGATCAGCAAACCGACCGCGGAGCAGACGATGCCTGCGATCGCGAGGCCCTTATTGGTCGCGCGGCCCTGTCGAGCACGGGAGATACCGACACCGGCGAGCACCAGCCCGAGAAGGACCATCGGCCACGCGATGATGCCGATCACCGGGATGAAGGAGAAGAGCAGGCCGAGTAAACCGACCACGAAACCGGCCGTGCCAAGGCCGTTCTGCGGGGCGGGAGCGGGCGGCGGGTAGCCGGGGCCGGGCTGGGGGTAGTGGGAGGCGTACTCGTTCATGACAATGCCTTTCGTTCAGGAGTGCCGTGTCTTGCTTCGTGCTTGCGGCGTGCTCAGACGTGGTTCGCGAGGTGGGTGCACAGCCGGCGCGCTTCGCGGAGCCAGCCGCGTACCTCCGCGGCAGTGGGAGCGAGTTCGTAGTGGTGGTGGTGAGCCGCGCGGCTCAACGTGTTCCAGAGCTCGGTGACGCGGTGCTGGGTGTCGCTGTCGACAACGACGCCGAGCGCGAGCAACTGGGAGCGCCTGCTGCGGGTCATTCCCGTTGGGGAGCGCCGTGCCCAGAGGGCGTCGAGCTCGTGCTCGATGGCCAGCCGGATGAGCCAGACGCCCCATCGCGGCCACGTTCCGCCGGGCGAGCGGCCCTCGAGCAGGTTGTCGGTCTGGTCCAGGCGGACCTGGGCGGCGACGTTCACCGCAGCACCCACTCCGCTAGAGCTCGCGTGTTGCTCACCAGCGCTGCGAGGTCCCCGGTGTAGGTCCGATGCGCGCCTTCCTTGCAGGCCTGCAGCGTGTCGCCGGCCCAGCGCCCGACGCGGTTGAGGCGGGGAAGCAGGTCGCCGCCGCGGTCCGGGTCGTCGAACACCGCCAAGGTCACCTTGTCGTGTGTCTTGCGTGCCTTCTCCAACCCACGTTCGACATCGGCGTGCGCATCGCCGCGACCGAGCCGGACCCTCCGTACCTTGGCGTGCGCGGCGGCCTCCAGCGCTCCGCGGCAGCAGTTGGCGACGATCTCCCGGCGCAGCACGTCGGGCATGTCGTCGTCCTTGATCACAGCGTCGGCGTCCGACAGGTAGCGCTCGATCGGATCGGAGTTGCTGACGACCTGGACCTGGGATCGCTCGCGGCGTTGCACCTCGTAGACGCGCGCCGGGTCGGGCAGCCGGCGGACCGCGTCGGCCAGCCGGTCGTCGTGGCTGAACACGACGACCTGCCGCGTCTTCGCGATTCCAGACAGGACGCGGGCGAGGCCGTCCACCTTCGCCGGGTCCATCGCCTGGACCGGGTCGTCAATCAAGAGGAAGCGGAACGGGCTCTCGTCCCGGGTGGCCCGGGGCAGGAACAGCGAGAGGCCCATCGCGTGTAGCTCGCCCTGGCTCATCACGCTCAGCGCGGCCGTGTCGGTACCGTCGACGGTCACGTCCAGGAGGACCTTGCGTTGGTTGCCGCTCCCAGCCAGCGTGATCCCGCCGAGATCGACGTTGCTCTCCTGCCGCAGCTGCCGCCAGATCTGCTGTGACTTAGCGGCGAAGGGCTTCATCCGCTCGTTGCTCAGGTTGGACGCGGCGGCCTTCAGCCACGTCTCCGCCTTCCGGAGATCGGCGATCTTCGTGCCCTCACCGGCGACCGTCACAGCGTCGTCGTGCCAGGCCCACAGGCGGGACGACACGGGCCTCCAGGTCTCGTCGAGTCGTGCGAGTTCGTCCTTCGCGGCGGCCTGCGTGGTCGCGAGGGCGGTGACGAGGTCTGCGTGTGCGAGGAACAGGGCCTCCGGCAGGTCCTTTGGATCGGTGCGGCCGGAGTTGTCCCACTCGGACCATGCGGCCAGCGCTGGGCCGGTGTCCACCCCGGCCGGAGCCCTCCGCAGGGCCGCGGGCACGGCAGTGACGAGCCGGCGCGCCGACTCGACGGCCTCGTGCTGCTCGTCCAAGGCAGCCCGTAGATTCGCCGCCTCGCCTCGCAACCGCTCGACCTCGGCGGTGGTCCGCTCGCGCCAGGCTGCGTCGAGAGCGCCGGTCTGACAGACGGGGCAGCGCTCGTCACCGTGTGCGGTGTGGTGGTCGAGCGCGGCCTGGAGCAAGGTCAGGACCGCGTTGGCCGATCCCGCGTCCGTCGTGCTCGCGGTGGCGAGGTGCCGCGTAGCGTCCCGAATCCGGTCGCCGGCGGCCGTTGCCTCGTCCGCGCTCGGAACCGTGATCGCTGCGAGGGCGCGCAGGACGCCGATCGCTTCCTCATCGGCGTCGTTGCCGAGGATCAGATCGCTGAGGGCGTCGAGATCCGGCTTCGTCGCCTCGAGCAGCTCCTCGGCGCGGCGGGCTCGCTCGTCGTTGACGGAGGCGAGCTCTGTGAGGAGGGCCTGCTTCGACTCCTTCAGAGCCTTGGCGCGGGCGTCGAGCGGAGTCCGCGCCGCCTTCAAGCGATCCCGCGCGTCATCGAGCAGACCGAGGCCGAGCAGGCTGTGAAGCATTTCGTGCAGCTCGGTCGGGCGCTTGTCGACCAGCGCACCGAGCTCTCCGTAGGACATGAACGGGCGGTAGAGCGTGATTCCTGGGAGCCATCCGCGGGCCATGGGCTCGCGCTTTTCCGGATACCGCTGGATGGTCCACGTGTCCTCGCGGAGGTCTTGTCCGTCGTCCCAGCTCATCCGGACCTTCGTCGGGCCGGTCTGGTCTGCGGCGACGAGCTCGACCTCGATCTCGGTCGGACCCTCCGCGTGGAGGTTCCGCCAGCCCTGGACCCAGACCGCTTTGTTGGTCTGCTTTCGGCTCCACCGTGAGTTGTCGCCGGTGAGCACGAGCTCGGCAGCCTCGGCGAAGCTGGACTTGCCCGAACCGTTACGGCCCGTGACCACCGTGAGGCCGGGGCCGGGCTGGAGATCGAGTGTGGCGGCGGGCCCAACTCCCCGGAATCCCTGAGCCCGGATCGAGCGCAGGTAGATCCCCTGCGGCCCGTCCGGTCGAGTCGGGCGGGTGCCGCCGCAGGCGGTCAGGAGGGGTGCGCCGCCCAGCACGGCGTGCACTGCCTCGTCGCTCTCGACGGCTGCGACGACGAGGTCAGCAGCACGTCCATTGAGTGTCGGATCGGCCACGACCTGTTCGAACAGCACCTCGTGCAACCCGGTGCTGGTGTCATCCATGTCATGCCCCTCTCGCCGATCCGACCCGTCAATAGGACCAGTATCTGTTAGCTCTGTCAACAGAGCAAATCTTGATGACTACGTCAACGGGCAGGGTTGCTGGCGCGACCACCACGGCAGCAGGGTCAGCGGGTGCTGCTGCGGGCGCCGGAGGTTGGCGTTGCAGTAGCTGGAATATCCGCACCTGGAGAGGTGGCGCTGACGGGTCCCGGTGGTCGAGTTGGCGCGTGTGGCTGCCGCGGCCCGCTGGATCTGGCGTGCGGGGTGCGGCTCGCCGTTGCGCCGCGTCTGGTGTGTCCGTGCTCCGGCGGCGACTGGGGCCTCGGCGGACGAGTCGATGCAGGGGTGTCGACGGGGGCGCCCGGTGCGAGGTCACCCGTCTTGTTGACGAGGTCAACGCGTTTCTCCATGCGGGCTGACCACATGACGTGTACGTTGGGCCGATGAGTGCCGATAGCCGCGCCACGGCCGACACCCTCATGACGGCTGTGGAGATCGCCAGACTTGCCGAGGTGACCCGAGCCGCTGTCTCCAACTGGCGCCGGCGGTACCCGGACTTTCCCGCGCCTGCCGGCGGCACGGACCGAAACCCGTTGTTCGCCCTTTCCGAGGTCGATGCTTGGCTCACCCGACATGACAAGAGGAATGAGCTCTCGTCGGAGGTGATGGTCTGGCAGGCGTTACGCGCTGAGTATGGCGATGACGTCATCCGCGGTCTTGCTGATGTCTCCGACCTGCTCATCACGGGCTCTTCCGATGAGCTTGATCCCGGTCTCCGGTCGCAATTCCTGGATCTGGCCAAGCAGAGCACCCCGGCCGGGGTGGTCGAGGGGCTCGCCGAACGCCTCCTCGGCTCACCGGGCCGGGCGGGCTCGGAGCAGATATCGACATATCAACTCGTTCGAGCAGTGCGCAATTTCGCTGGTTCAGTAGCAGGAACCGTGTTCGACCCCGCATGCGGGATCGGGTCCCTGCTCCTCGCGTTCCGGGACGATCCCGAGGTCACGCTGGCAGGGCAAGAGATCAGTTCGTCCGCGGCGCGGCTTGCGTCGGCCCGCGCGAAGCTGGCGGATCTGCATGACGTCACGACCAAGGTGGGCGACTCGCTGCGGAACGATCAATGGCCGGAGCTTCGTGCGGCGCTCGTGGTGTGCAACCCCCCCGTCAATGTGACCGACTGGGGTCGCGACGACCTCCTCCTCGACGCCCGTTGGGAGTTTGGCGTCCCGACCCGCGCGGAAGGCGAGCTGGCGTGGCTGCAGCACTGCTATAGCCACGTGGCGCCGGGTGGTCGGGCGATCGTGGTGATGCCGGCATCCGTCGCCTACCGGAAAGCGGGCCGCAGGATCCGGGCCGAGCTGGTACGGCGGGGTGTTCTCACGCAGGTCGTCGCGCTGCCTGCCGGTATGGCTGCGTCTCACCCGCAGGCCGTGCATCTGTGGCTTCTGGCCCGCCCGGCGGCCCTGGAGCCCATCGGCGGTGCGGTCCGGATGGTGGATCTGACGGGCAACGACGTGGAGGGGCCGTTCGAACCGGTCCCGAATCAAGTGGTGGACGTGCCGCTGATCGACCTGCTCGACGACGAGGTCGACCTGACTCCAGCACGCCACGTGAGTGCGTCCTCCACTGATCATCTGGCCGAATACACGGCGGTCTGCGAGGCCACGCTGAGCAGGCTCAAGGAGGTGCGGTGCCTGCTACCGCACCTCACCGCAGGTCCGGGGGCGCTCGACGGTGCCACGGTCCGAGTCGGCGAGCTGGCCCGAGCCGGACTCGTCGAGATCACCGACGAGTCCGTGGCCTCCACGAGCGACCAGCTCGACACCGACTATCTGCGGGGATTCCTGCGTAGCTCGGCGAACGTCAGGCGTGCTACCAGCGCCAGCGGTAGCTTCCGCACGGATGTCCGAGGCTCGCGTATTCCTCAGATGGGCATCAACGACCAGCGACGGTACGGTGCCGCGTTCCGCGCACTGGACGATTTGGAGCGGCATCTGGTGGACCTGGCAAAGCTGGGTGAGCGTGCGGTGTCGCTGGCGCGGGACGGCCTCACCCAAGGCGCCCTTCGACCCGACCGGGAGCATTTCGAGTAGGGGCAGGGAGGAACGGACTGGGCGTTCCACTCCAGGAGACGGCGAGGGCCTCACGAGCTCGTGTGCACGCGACGAACAGCAGGCAGCGCTCCTTGAGCATGTCGCTCTCGTGCTGTTGGCGGTCGACTTCCGCGGGCGTGATCTCCTTCGCGAACGGCACGGCGCGTGCGGTGACGCCGGTGACCGCGACACAACGGAACTCCAGGCCCTTCATGAGGTGCATGCTCGCCAGACGCACCCCGTCGACGTTCGGGCCGGGACGGTCCTTCACGCGCACCGCCGGGATGCCCCCGGCCGCGAGCCGGTCGTGCACCTTGTCGAGCAGGATGTTGAACCGGCTGCACACGGCGATCTCGCTGGGGAGGATGCCTTGGCCGACCCAGCCCTGCACGCGTTCGACGATTGCCGTGATCTCTGCGTGTTCGTTTGCGTGGCCCGAGGCGTGCGGCCGCGTCCCGTGCAGCAGCGAGCGGTAGCCGCTCAGGGTGTCGGGTCCGTTGCCGCCCAGCTCCTCGACGAGCGACCCGTCGAGAACCCCGGTCGACCACCCGAGGATCTCGGCGGTACTGCGGTAGTTGATGCGCAACCGGCTGCTGCGGCCCGTGACGGAGATACCGAGTGAGCGCAGCGACACCCGGGAGTCGTAGATCCGCTGGTGGGGGTCGCCGGTGATGAACAGGTCGTCCGAGCCCTCTACGACGGCGGTGCGCACCACCCGCCACTGGGCCGGATGCAGGTCCTGGGCTTCGTCGACGACGACGTGGTTGACGCGGTGCTCAGCGGCCCCCGCGCCGAGCAGTTCCGCCGCTCGCGCGCAGACCTGCAGGTGCGTCGTCCGTCCCGCGGCGCGCAGCTCGGCCGAGAAGTCCTCGACGGCCAGCCAGAGCTGTTCGCGCTGCCGCCCGCGCAACGCCGACCCTCGGCCGCGCCGCTCGACTCCCAGGTAGTTCTCCTTGTTGGTTAGCTGCTGGGCGAGGATGACGTGCCGGTACTCCTGCATCATGAACTGCTCGGGCCAGGGCAGGTTGTGCCGGCGGCAGACCCGCCGCCATAGCTGCAGCTCGTCGGTGTCGGTGATCGGGGACAGTGGGCGGCCGATCGCTTCGCGCACGACCCGGTTCGCGAACGCGTCGATGGTGGTGACCTGCACGCGGGCCAGCTGGTCCTCGTCGTCGAGCAGCAGCGCCAGGTTCTCACGCAGCATCCCGGCGAGCGCGGTCGTGAACGTGGTGAGCAGCACCCGGCTGTCGCGGGAGCGGGACAGCAGGTGCTTGACCCGGTGCAGGGCAACGACGGTCTTGCCGGTGCCCGGACCACCGCTCACCTGGGCCGGCCCGTGGTATGAGACCCGGTAGGCGACGCGGCGCTGCGACGGGTGCAGGAACACCCGCCACGCTGCGAACGGCTTGTCGAGGATGTCGGCGAGCTCGTCGGGGCTCGTGACGAGCGTGATCCGGGTCGTCGTGTTGAGGATGGCCATCTCGAGGCTGTCGCTGCCAGCGGAGTCGGCGGCTGCGGGCCGGCGCTCGGTCACGACGTCGCGGTAGACCTCCTCGGGCGAGAAGCCCTCGGCGAGGTACTGCAGCACCTCGAACTGGTCCTCCGGCAGTAGGCTCGCGAATGCCTCCAGCTGGGCCTTGTCACTGATCGCCCGGGCGGCGCGCAACACCTGGTCGTCGACGCCGAGGTCGCGCAGCACGGTGTCGGAGAAGGAGGCGAACAGCAGCGACGACGCGTGCGCCGCGGCCTCCTCCAGCGGGGGCGTGAGCTGTTCGATCGCGACGACGTTGCGCACCTCCAGCCCGCGAGTGGCCGTGTTGACGGTGTAGAGCCGCTTGGCTGCGAAGTCGTAGGCGTCGTCGTGGGGCACGACCCGGATAAGCAGGAAGACGTCGCTTCCGTCGTCGGGGGCGAGGACGACCCCGCGCCAGAAGTCGGTGATGCGGATGGTCCGCATCCGTGCGTCACGCGCCTTGTCCACCGACTCCAGGTGCAGGCCCTTGTCCGCGTACAGCTCGGCGATCGAGAGCTGCTGAAACTTCGCCATCGCCTTCCGCACGCCGGCCTTGACCGGCTTCTCCAGCAGGTCGTAGTTCTCCCAGAAGCTGTGGGCGAAGGCGAGTTGGGGCATGGATCACATCATTCCTGCGAACGATGGGCCATGGCGATCCGGATCGATATGCGCAGCGGCCGTCACTGTGACCGGATGGTCCAGGTGCGCCGCTTACTGGTCGGCGCTGGGCCACGTGCGATGGGCGCATCGGTTGTCGAAGGAGCGGTGAGTGCACGCTGATCATGCTGTGGCCCCGCGGGCTACAGCGGCATGCGCTCGAACCTGGTATAGGGCGGCGTAGCCGCGGAAGCGGTGCGGGTAGATCTCCGCGCCGTCGGCCGGCCGGTTGGCGATCAAGTCTCCTTGGGAGTATCGACTATGCGATCGGGATTCGGTGGGCGGATGTCGGTGTGTTCAGGCAGGTCCTTACCTGAACCTCCCATCCAAGTTGTGCCGCACACCGGGCACTCTACCCACCAATCCTCCCATCCATCCTTGAAGATCAAGTCGCCGTCTTTTCCGGCTCCCGGGCACACCGACATCGGCCGTCACCTCTCTGCAGTCGCTGTGCGGACCGCTGCGACCAGCTCTGGTCCGAGTAGGAGAACTGCCGTCGCAGTGCGGCCGCCCCCAAAGCGGATCCAAAATACATCTATCGTCCCAGGCGATCTCGCTCACTCTGTGGCGCTGGTCCGCTGCGCAGGTGGCGGGTCTGCTCGGCACGGCGCCGGGCGGCGGCGAGGTAGCCAGAGTGCTTCGCATCCGTGTAGGTGGCCTACGTTATGGACGGGGCGGAGCTCTCGAACCCCGGACACGGGCGCCGCGGGTGAGGTTGCCGTTGAGAGGTTCACGGTCCCCACGCGGCGGTCAGCACCGCGTGAGCGTGCTCCCAGGAGATCCGCTCCTGCTCGAGCAACAGGCCGGTGTCGTGGCGGGCGGCGTGCATGAGAAGACGCTCATAGAGCTCACGTTCGCCCGGAGTCAGGTGCGGGAGGTCCTGGCGTACGGACACGGCACCTTTCTCCGCGAGATGCCGGAACCGGTCGAGAGTATCGATGTCCATGAGGATCGTGGTGGCGTTGACGCCGAGACCGCGAAGATCGTTGACGAACGAGAGACCGGGGAGGTCGATGTCACCCCAGTAGATCACCTTTGACGCGGCGCGCACCCAGTCGATCCGGGCGTAGTGGGCGACGCTGAACCCCAACCCGTGCAGGACGACCGTGCCGGTGTGGTCGTCGGTGATGGCGTACCCGGTTTCCTTGTTCTCCAGGATGACGACGATGTCCGGTGTCCGGGGCCAGGCATTGAGATCATCGACGCCCGCGGCGAAGTGACGCATGCCCGCGACCTGGGCGCGCAGCACGGGGTCGAGAACTGCGACCTGAATGAGGTCGGGCGGGACCCGAAGCCCGAGACGTCGATGCAGTTGGATCCGCTGGGACCCCGTCCTGTCCGCGCCCGTGTCGTCGTCGACGACGGTGGTGGTGTCCCCCAGCAGCGCCAGCAGCAGAGCGGCGTGTCTGCCCAGCCATTTCGTTCCGATGCCCTCGATGGGCAGTTGACGCAGCAGCATCCCTGATGTCGGGTTGTCGATGACCCACTGCGTGGTGGAGACCAGGCGCCGGTAGTCCTGCTCGAGCAGGTCGGTGACCTTGCGGATGATGCGGTCAAACCGTGCCCGGGGGAAGGTGCGCTGCAGTTCGGTCAACCGCGCGCCGCACCGCTGCCATGTCGCCTGCGTTTCCGGGTCGGCGGCGGCGACCTGACCTGGGGTGACAAGGATCAGCCGCCGTGGCAGGCGGTGCACACCAGTGGGGAACCGGACGTTGGCGGACTCCAGCGTTCCTGGACTGTTGGCGGTACGCCAACGATTCGTCCACACGTGACAGGCAACCGGGTCCTCAGACCGTTCCTGGGTCGTCGGCGGGCACAGATTGATACGCAGGGGCCAGCTGCCGCGGCCGCGTGCCCAGTCCGGGTAGTCCTCCTCGAACCGCCGACGAAGGTACTCGGCGATTTCGTCAGGGGTGCGCATCCTTGAAGCCCTTCCGTCTCGCCGGTCATGCGCTCGCGGGCGTGTTCTCGGTGTCGTAGTCGCCGCGCCGGCGTGCGGTCAGTTCGCCGAACGTGGCGGTGTGCACGGTGGAGCGGGCCTCGGTCGCGTTGACGTGCTTGTCCACCAGGACGGCCTGCCCGATGTACGGCTCGACGATCCCGGACATGCGGATCGGCGCCGCCATGATCAGCTGGAACCCGAACTCCTCGAACGCGGCGAGCGCCTGTTGTGCGTACTTCTCGTCGGATTTGCTGAACGCCTCGTCCAGCATCAGCGGCGCGAACGTGGGGCGGCCGTCGGAGTCGGGGGCGGCGAGGTTGTAGCTCAGCGCCGCCGCCAGGCAGAACGCCACCAGCTTCTCCTGCTCCCCGCCGGAGTTCACCGCGGTGTTGCGGTAGGTCTTCGTGGTCTCCCCGTCGGTGTTCTCCTCACGGCCATAGAAGGTGTAGGTGTTGCGGACGTCGAGGACCTGGGTGCGCCACCGGACGGCGTCGGCGGCGGTGTCGGTGAAGCGCCTCATCAACTCCTGAACCCGCCGGAACTGCGCCAGCAGAACAGCGGGGTCCCGGCTCTCCTTCGTCCCGGTTCCTGGAGCGTGGCGCAGCACCGCGTCGACCGCGGCGCGGAACTCCTTCACCTCGACCGATTCGTGGGCGGTGATGACGATCTGCAGGTGGGCTCCCTCGTCGAACTCCACCCGCCGCAACCCGGCGTTCACCATTTTGATGCGCGCCCGGATCTCCTCGGCGGCGTTCACGATCGACCGGTGCAGAAAGCTGATCGACGGGACCATGTCTCCGCTGATCATCCGTTCGAGCTTGTCCATCGCCGCCGGCAGGTTCCGCTCGACGATCTCGGCATACAGCCGCGCGAAGTCCCCACCGCTGCGCTCGACGTCACCGCTGGTGTCCGGCGCGGCATCGGGCCATTGCTCGATGAATCCCGCGATCGCGGTCTGCAGGTTCGACCGAGCGTGGTGGCGAGTGCCCTCGGCGCTGTCGCGGCAGTGCTGGAGCTCCTTACGGAAGTTGTGGCGGAGATGGAGCATCGTGTCGACCGTCACCGGTGCTGTGTCGGGACCCGTGACCGCTGCCAGGACCTCGTCGAGGTAGGCGCGGTCGTCGGCGTCGTCGATGGTGTGCGGCTTGGGTTCCTCCTGGTCGAAGTCCTCGATCAGCTTCGTCTGCCGGTTGTTGCGGCGCGTCAGGTCGCGGTCCAGGTCGGCCTTCTTCCCGACCAGTTCCGTCCAGTAGGCTTCGGCGGCGTCGCGGCGGGTTTCGAGGTCGGCCAGGTTCACGTCGTTGGCCTTGAGGTCGGCGATCCGGCGGATGATGTCCTCTGCCGCCGATGCAGTGGACCAGTGATCGAGGTCACGCCAGCGGGTGTAGCCCGCGAGCTTCTGCGCGGCGTCGCGGCGGCCGGTCGCGTCGGTGATCGCGGACTCGAGCCGCTTCGCCGCGGCGTCGGCCTCGTGGGCGGCGCGTTCGAGTTCGGCGACCTCTACCGTCAGCGCGTCGCATTTGACCGCGATGTTCCCGCCGAGGATGTAAGCCGAGGGCAGCGACACTTCCGGTCGGTCGTCCTTGCGGTAGTGACGTCCGGGCATCTTGACGGTGCCGCGGACGGTCACCGCCAACGGATGGTCGGCCAGGTCCGCCGCGGACTCGACGCAGTGGTGGTTGAAGCGTGCCGCGAGCTGGGTCGCCAGCCATGGCCCGGCGGGGTGGTCGGTGTTGACGATCAGCTTCGCGGCCAGCGTCCCGGGCGCGGGAGGGGCCGGGACCGCCGCCGCGGCTGGCACGACGCTGTACTCGACGACGCTTTTCATGTCGTTCTCGTCGATGAACCGCTTGACCGCGTCCTGGTGGTGCTCGGGGACCAGCAGCCGCAACCCGAAGTTGCGCAGCACCTTCTCCGCCGCCGGGCGCCACCGCTGCTCATTCTTGGCGACGTCGATCAACTCTGCCGCGTACACGATGTCCTCGGCGGGGACGTTCGCGCCCGCCGCGATCAGATCGCGCCGCTCTACCCGATGCTGGGGAATCAGGTTCCGAGCGGTACGCAACGCCTCCAGTTCGTGGGACTTCTCCCGAAAGACGCGGTGCGCCGCGCTCGACGCGGAGAATACGTCGTGGCGGCGCGGCATTGCCTTGTCCAGCACCGCCTGTGCCTGCCCGGCGATGTCGGCGGCCTGCTCGGCGAGCCCGGTGAACGACTCCTTGTTCTGCGGCACCGGTTGTCCGATAGCGCGGACCAGTTCGCCGTACATACCATGGGCCTGAAGGCGAGCTCGGGCTTCGGCCTGCTGGACCCCCAGATCACCCTCCAGGGCGCTCAGCGCTGCACCTTCCCGGTTGAACTGGTCCCGGAGCGACAGAAACGTCGCCCGAGCGTCCGAGCACTCTTCGTCAAGGCGGCCGGACTCGGCGTCGAGCCGGGCGATCTCGCGGTCGATGTCGTCGAGCTCGGTCTCGATCGCGCGCAGCTCGACACCGCGCAGGTAACGCTCCATCGACGCGCCCAGCATGTCCTGGGCCCGGGAGTGTGCCTCGGTCGACGAGCAGAAAGTGTGCCAGTTCCCAGGGACCTCCCGCAGCGCCTTGGCCTGGGTGTGGGCGCGCTGGGCGGCCTTATAGGCGTCGTTGAGCGGGGTGAACGCGTCCAGCATCTTCTGGGCGTCCTCGAACGTGGCCGGGCGATCGAGCATGTTGTCGCGGATGAACAGGTTCAAATCGCCGACGTTCTTCATCGCCTTGGCCTTGCCCAACAGCGGCAACGCCGACTTCGCCGTACCAATCCCCACCCGTTTGCTCAGCTCCCGCAGGTAGGCGCCTTGGCCGTCGTAGTGGGTGTTCGGGTAGGTCTTTTTGAACCACGACAGGTCGAACCCGCGGGCCGCCCATTCCTCCATGACAGAGAGGTCGAACTCGCCGCGGTGCAGCTGGTGCATCGTCTTCAGCGACGCGCTGTCGGTTTCGGTGCCGGGGAACCACTTGACCACGACCGCGGTGGTCGTGGAGCCGAGCCCGTCGCTGTAGGTCGCCGCGACCGCCGACCACGTCGGTTTCCCTGCCCGCAGATGCCGCACCCGTGACTGTTCGCGCTCGTCGTTGGTTTCCGACCACGCTCCGCGCACGTAGTCCGCGACAGTCCGGGAGGCTTGTTTTGATCCTCGGGCTGTGAGATCGGCCGAGGCGTTGAACCGCTGGTCGTACGCCGACAGCAGCACGATCGAGTGTGCGTCGAGCAGGGAGGATTTCCCCGACCCCGACGGGCCGGTGAACAACACCCCCCGCTCGTCGAGCTTCAGATCGCGGTAGCCGGTGAAGGTGCCCCAGTTGATGATCTGCAGGCGGGTGATCCGGAACTGGCCTCGATGAACCGACCGCCCGACCGGCTGAGGTGGGTCGGCGGCCGTATCGGGCACCGGGTGAATCTCAGGCATTCTCGTCCGTGTCCTCCCCGTCGGCCGGGTCGCGGTCGTCCTCGGACACCGCCGCCAGCGTGTTGCCCCCGCGGGCGATCGCCCGGTACTGCCGTTGCAGCGCTTCTACCCGGTCCGCGGTGAGGATCGAGGTGATCACGCCGTAGATGAGGTAACGGTCGGTACCCGGGATGGGCTTCACGATCGCCGCCTTCTCCAGCGCGGCAATCGCGGCAGCGATCTTGTCCCGGAACGCCTTCTCGTCGGTGTCCTCGGCGCGCTTGTAGGCCATCATGTGATCGCCCATGTCCCCGGTCGCGACGACCGGCTCCTCCGGCGTGGTCAGGTACTGCTGGTACAGAAACAGCGCCAACGCGCTCGCCGCGAGGCTGAGCTTCTTGGCCCGTAGGATGATCCGGGCATGTGGGCTGGGATCCTCGGCCTGGCGGGTGAACGCGTACCGATGCTCGTGGTTGACCTCCAGGATCAGCCCCAGCTCGGACAACCGACTACGCAGAACATCGCCGTGCTGTAGAAGCACCGGCCAGTACGTGCGGTCCCTCTCGCTGATGTGCGGGGCGGCCAGCAACGCCTGCAGCGTCCAGCACACCTCCGCGGGAAGCCTGCTCGTGTCACCGTCGAATCGCGGTTCTCGGCTGTCCGCGCCGACGCGGGTGCCGACGGCTGTGGCGTCGTCCTGGTCGAACACGTTGGCGGGGTCGAGGGTGACCGCGGGAGGGTCGGCGTTGGGAAACAACGCGTCGTCGAAGACCTCGGCAAACGTCGAGCCGTCACCCATCAGAAACCTCCATGAGAGTGTTTTGCGACCCCAGCGCCCGCGAGTCGTCGGGGTCGGTGCGGACCAGCGCGAGCGGGTTGGCGATCGGCTCGCCGAACAGCAGATACGGCAGCGTGATCTCCCGGACGCCGCGAGCGGTGTGAGCCACCACCGTGGTCTGCGCGGTCGTGTCAAGCTGCCCGTGCTGGGATGCCAACGACCACACCCCAACCACGTCGCCGACGCGCGGACGGTCAAGTTCGCCCAGAACGTTGTGCAGATCGGCGTGACCGCCATGGCGTTCCATCGCTGTATTGATCGCAGCCCGCAACACAGCCCAGTCGATTGACTCCCGCCCCACCAACGCGGCCAGGTCCAGCGGCGGATCTGGTGTGGTGACCAGCGGGTCGGGCGTGCCCGCCCGTCCCTCGTCCAGCCGCAGCCGCCCGACCGAGTTGGTGTCCACCCCGCTCATCGGCACGGTGAACCCGATGTCACGCCCGCCATGGGTGTGACGAAACGCCTCCACCGCTGCGGCCTGCGCTTCGTTGATCCGGCTGCGCATGCTGCGGTAATGCCGCACGTCCCCACCTCGGACGAAAGTGTGAATGCGGCGGAACGCAACCCGGCGAATCCCCTCGACCTCCTGGACACGGTTCCACATGGCCCCGACGAACCCGGTGAGCGTCTCGGCCAGCTCCCTCGGGAGGCGATCCACCAACTCCACGATCTCGGCGACGTCGGACTCCAGCTGATTGCACTGCGACGGCGTCGAGACAAACGTCGCGAACGCGCGGAACGCCAACCCCTCCGGGGACTCACTGATCACGTCGTGACCGTCGAACATCCGCTGCAACGAGTCGGCGAACTCGGCCGGGTCATCGGCGAAACTCCGCCGGACCAGCTCCACGGTGTTGGCTTGCATCCGCTCGCCGTACCGGGCGATATCCCCAGGCATCCGGTCGATCAACTGCACCAACGCCGACACCTTGTCGACCAGCACCCCTTGATCGACCTGCGGCGGTTCCTCACCGTCGAGGGCGTCCCGCAGCGCCTCCAGCGCGGCGATCTGCTCGGTCAGCGCCGCCCGGCGGGTCTCGATATCGGGGTTGGCCTCCATCGCGATCTGGCGGATCTCGGCCATCACCATCGCCAGCGCCGACTCCGTCGCCGTGCTCGACCGCCGCCGCAGATGCCGAACCTGCCGGATCGCCTGCTCCGCACCCGAGGTCAACTGATACCGCTCGATCCGGCTGTCCGGATCGACCGTGCGATACACCCAGCCCCGTTTCGTCCACCGCGTCACCAGCGTGTCGCCGTCGTGAACGGCCAGCAGCGCCTCGTCCTCGCCCGAGGTGAAACTACGGCGCAGCCGGGGGAGGTCCTCGTCGATCCGGGCTGTGAGGGTCTCTCCATCGACGACCCGGCCGTCGCCCAGATGCGCGGCCATCAGCGCCAGATGCGGCAACGCGTCCGGCGACCGCAGCAACGACATCGTCACATCGGCGCCAGCGCTGCCGCGGAACTCATGTAGCAGCCGTTCAGCATCCGGATCTGCCAACCGAGGCCTCCTACGGTCTTGCATGGCTTCGCTGGCCCGTCAGAGTACGTGCGACCTCTGACACAATCCGGCTGTTGCGTCACCCTGCTCTGCAGGCCAGCCGCCACCGAGAAACCGGAACCGTCGGCGTCGCCCATCGGCAGACCACAGGCAAGGCACCGCATGGTCACGCTCGCCCATGCACCGCTGCGCATGGGGGTCCGCCGCGTTGGCGCTGAAGGCAGCAGGCGCGCGAGCGGTCACGGTGCTCTGCCTGGCCCGCTGGCTGAGCACGTCGTTCAGCGCCGAGCACGAGCAACTGATCAAGACGGCGACAGATCCCTATGACGCCTTGTCGTGCCCTCTCGCCGGCAGCGTCTGCCCGAAGGCAGACCGCACGTGTTAAGACGGCATAAAAACGAAGACGGCGCGTACGGCCTCAAGTGGGTTTCCTGGGATCCAGAAGGCGTAGGATGCCTCGTAGTCTGTGGCAATGCGAGGGTCGTCTGCAGGTAACCGTGACAGCCATAACGATTCGCCATTCGAATATGGTACGGCAGTCGGGTAGACCTTGCCAATTTCAGCGAGTTCGACCGGCGGAGTATCGGCCGGAATCATCTGCCAACTGGGCTTGACCTTTCGCGAGTCGAGCGCCAGCACAACCTTCGGGAAGTCGCCGTATTCCCACGCCTTGTCGAAGTCGTCGGACGCATAGATCACGGAGTTTGTCGGCACGACGTCGACGCCGGTTTGCAAGACTGTCTGCAGCCGATCGGACGAAACTCCACGGAACATGGCGCCGGCCAGTTCCGGCCAGGTACGCCACAAGTCGGTCCGACTGAACGGCGGGCGGCGGCGATGCGCATCGACGTCGATCGTTGTTGCCCATACGGACACGGCTGCCCCGGGGATCTGGAGGAACTCCACGAGCGCACCTTACGGTACGCCCGGATTGGAGTTGCCTCGCCATGGGCATCCGTCGCCTGAAACGGAAGCCAGTCGGAAAGGTGTCTGTAGGTACGGGTAATGCTGGAGATGGCGGGTCAGGCGCGCTGCGTTCCAGCCCGTCAGATGACGTGGACTGACCGTTCGTGCTCGGGCCCGTACGAGACGGGGTCAAGCACGGCGAGTTCGACGCCTGACGTTTCCGCATCGGGCCCTACTGAGTCGAAGTATCGGTGTCACCGTCGGTTTTGAGCCACGAGAATGCCCTTTTAATCGCAATCTCATCGGTGCTCAAGTGCTGTAGGCTTATCCTGATAAGGGTGTAGAGCTGATCCACCCATGAGCTTGCAAGTCTGACATTTCCGCCCGAACTTAGGGATAGGCTTGGGATTCGGTGTCCTCCGTGGAGTATATTCATGCACTGCTCCATAGCATGGGTCTCAACGGACCACCACTCGGAATGCGCCACGCCACTCGCCATATAGTACGCCTGTCGATAAAGATCGATGAGGCCGCACTCTTCGGCCATCGCTCGGATGGACTTTCCTTCGGCAAAGGAGTCGCGGGTATCGACAATTCGGTGGTCTAGTACCTGGTCGTTGTGGCTCAACCTTTCAAGCTCCTTGACTGCCTCAACAAAGTCGGGCCTTCTCGCCTCCTCGGGAAGCTCGTCCATGATTCGGGCATACAGCTTTGCCTTTCCGGCACCGTACTCCTGGAAGATGTGGTAGATCGACCGGTCCTGGCGAGCCATCCACTCTAGATATATTCGGATCTCCACCAATATCCGTGTGATGTGGGAGCCGTGCTCCATGCACCAAAGGTCTGGAGAACCTAGCGCTGTGATTACGTCGCGACCAGCTCGAGCGACTAGCCCTGAGTGAACCTCCTGCACTTCACGGTCGTAGAGCCGGGCGGGTGCCGTCTCGAGTGCCTCCACATAGCTTGACAGAAGGTCCATCGCCAGTCGTCGGAGATGTGCGCCCTCCTCCGGAGCAACAGCGGGTGCGGGCGCGTTGTCACGCTCGGCGTCCGTTGGGGTCTTGGCGTTGGGGTCGTCGTGCTCGAGATCGTCTGCTTCGGCCGCGCGGCGCCTTATGCAGCGTGATGTCATCGAGTTTGCCCCCCAGAAAATCTTGGCCCACTTGACCGCGTCCACGAAGTGGTCTTCGTCCTCATTGAGCAGTAATGTTTTGCGGGCTCCCCACATCGCGCGCACCACGGAGTCGGCCTGATTGCGTGTCTTCGGATCGTTCGGATACTGCCTCAGCAGGTTAACCGTCTCGGCACTTGAAGTGAACGTTCCTGCTTGCACATTGCTCCAAATGTGGAGGCACTTGATCACAGCCTCGCGGTGCCCATCCTTGAGAAGGCCCAGCAACGCGCGGGTGAGCAAGTCGATCTCATCCTGGCCTGGCGGTGTAATCTCGCGATCCGCCAGCCACTCGGCTGGTCGAGATGGGTAAGACGCAAGAGCTCTTGCGATCGGTTCCGGCAGAAGTCCGCCTTCAGTGGCGTGGGTCGTGACGACAGCCCTCGCCTGTGGAACCTCTGCGCTGAGCCGATCCAGGCCAGTGAGCCTACCGTCTAGGCACTCTGCAATGAAGCGAGGCTCGGCCTCGCCAGAAAGGGAATCTTGAACGGCCTTCTGCCAGTGAATGAACCGCACGGCACCTGCAGTTCCGAACTCCGACAGTGCGAGTATCGGCCAGATCAGGTCCGGCAAGTCGTCCCGAAACCAGTCGCCGACGATGAGCGCGCCCGTCGCGGCGAGCGGCGACCGATAGACTCGTCCTTTTCGAACGTGATCGAAGAGCGGCCCGGAGTTCTGATTCGGCTTCGGAAGCGACACGCGGGGAACCTATCACAGGGCCAAGGGCCAATGACCACGAAGGAGGGTTTGACCTGACCGGGCTCTTTGAGGGTGGCTCTGCTTACGGGCGCCACGCGTATGGCGCCCCGGTGTCGACAGCAAGTACTTCCCGACTCTGCGGCCGTAGGACCCTGGCGCTGGAATACGGGGGGGATTCGAGCTTTGATCAGCTGGCTGACGCCTTCGTCTGCGGCGGTGAAGAAGCAATCGTATCGAGTTCGGCAATTATGCAGGTTGAGATTGCGTGTAGAAGGCGGTACCTGCGCGCAGGTTCATCCTTGATGAATCCGCTGTGCAGGTAGCTTCCGCGCTGGCTCTGCCACCACCGCAGGTCGCCTGGCTCAACTGCTGCCTCGTGGCGCGCGAGGTACGCGCGAATTGCCTGTGTACTGCCCTGCGTGCGGGTGTCGAGCAGTCGCTGCACGAGTCGACTGCGCTGGCCGGGGTCGAGGTCATACTGGGCGAGGAGCTCGTCGAGTTCCCGTTGGAGTTGGGAGCGATGTCCACTGCTCAGTTGCTCGAGTATTGTGCTTTCGTCGATGTTCGCGAGTACCTCCATTGCTGCCGTCGTCAGCACGAACCGAACGATCTCATCGCGTGCCCGCTGCCCGGCGTCGAATAACGTCATCCCATCCCGCAGCCGCGTCGGCCATTCCTTGCGTCCGTGGAACCGGCGAATATCGTCGATGGGTGATGTGGTGGCGTATCCCGAGCCCCAAGCTCGAATTTTCAATGTGTTGGTGTGGCCGGGTCCGACGGGAACGACGCGAAACTCGCGGTCCGGCGCGAGTTGAAACGGGGTGAAGGATGATGAGAGCACGAGCAGCAGGTCGGTGGCCTCCCGGCGGGCCAATTCGATAGCGTCGTCGTAGGCTGGCGCCAGGACGGGTACCGTGAGCACAATCTCGGTTCCGTCGTCGACGATCGTTCCGGTGATCCCGTCAGGCAGATCGAGGGGAACCGGCATCAAGCGACGCCCGTGGACGGTACGTGCCGGGATCGTGACCTCCCACTGCAGCGAATTGCTCATGACCTAGCGCCGTGCCGCGGACCGAGGCCAGCTGCCGTCGGAGCGAGGGACGCCCAGGGGGTGGTGCCCTCGATGGCGGCGGACATGCGGTCGTAGGCGTCGAGGACGAGGCGCTTGGTGCGGTACTCGCCGAAGTCGCGCTCCTCGTACTTGCGGACGACGAAGAACGAGTCCACGACGTGTTCGGCCTCGGGGCGAGCGAGGCCATAGACGTGGAGGAAGGCGGCGTCGAGATCGGCGCGGAGGAGGGCGCGGCGCTCGGGGTTCCAGCGGAACGGGGGGCCGTCGTCGCCCATCTCATTCGCGTAGGGCCGGAGGCGCCAGGAGGTGTACGACAGTTCCAGCACGTACGGGATCACCCACTCGGCGAGCGACACCGACGGTTGCCACGGCGCCGGCTCGGTGAAGGTGGCCGGGGTGGGGCAGGCGAGCTGCTTGACGATGAAGTACTTCATGTTTGCGCCGCTGATCTTCTGACGCGAAACGAAGTCGAACACCAGCGACGACCAGGCCGCATGCAGGAGCGGTCCGTGCTCCGGCTTGGCTGGGATCGCGAGCAGGAACTTGTCGCCGACGGCGCTGGCGGGGAACACCGACGGGACGAACGTGCGCATGTCGCTGGCGCGGGCGGTGTCGCGCCAGCCCAACAGCCAGTCGCAGTCCCAGCGGGCGGCGAGCTGCTTGCGGACCTCGGAGCGGGCGATCCAGTAGCGCGCGAGGGACTCCATGCCCGGGTCGTCGTGCTGGGCGTCGGTGGGGCGAGGGAGCGTGCCCTTGTTGAGCTGGGCCTCGGTGGCATCGCGGTAGGTGGAGAAACGGTGGTCGAAGTGGCCCAGCAGCTTCGCCTCGTACAGTGGCAGGAACTCGGCGTCGTCGCGGTGGTAGGACCAGCCGTCGAACCGGGCGTCGTCGAGGTGCTCGGGCTGCTGGAACAGCCCCGAGTCGTTTGCCATGTGGAACATCGTCATGAACGACAGACCCCACGGGTTTCGGTCACCGCCAGCGTCGCGTACCAGGACCGGATGGCGGTGGTAGGCGCTGAGGGTGATCTCGGCATCGGCGCGTGCGCGGAACATCGGGAGTCCCCCGGTGTTCGGGTTGATCGCAAGCACCTCGTCTGGTGCAAGGTCGAACCTGCGCTCGGCAACGTCTTCGACAAAGCGTGTGTAGAAGGCGAAGCGGCTCCGGTTTGCCACCCAGCCATTGCCGCTCAGCGCGGTGATGGCAAACCGCAACTGGTTGTGGACGCCAGGGAAGATCTTGGCCTCGTTCTCGAAGTCGTAGAACGCGAGAAGTCGCTTCGCCTTCAGCGTCTCGGCAAAGAATGGGGCAGTCGTCTTGTCGGTGGCGAGGCCGGTAGGTGTGATGATCCCGGCCGCGCCTTCGGGGCCGACGATCGTGCGGGCCGTCTCGGCAAAAACGCTGTAGGTGTTGATGTCACCCTGGCCGGTGAGCGGGTAGCGGCCGCTGTTGCGCAGCAGGTGGCTGACGCCGTCGGACTCCCGCAGCGCGTCGAGGTATGCGTCGTACAGCGGATCACCGTCGTCTGCCAGCGCACTGATCATCTTGCCGCGGATGGCCGCTGTCTTCGCGTTGACGATGTCCTCGCGGCCGTGGGCGCCGAAGAACTCCTTATCCTGGATCTTCACGCGCTCCCAGGGCGGGTTGCCGACGACGCAGGAGAAGCCGCCGGCCCATCCGGTGTCCAGGTCAACCGAGGCACCACCTCCGGGGACCTGAAAGACGTCAGGGAATGCCAGGTGCCAGTGCAGGAACCGGTACTGCTCACGCAGGCGGACGATCTCGTCGTGGGTCGCCTGCGGCGCAGCCGCGCCGGTGGGATCTTGGAGCGCGCGGAACGCCTCCTGGGTGACCGCGGGCGGGGCGTCGGAGCGCTTGTGCCACAGGAACGCCGCGCACCACGCGTCGGCGAGGTGCAGGGCGCGGTCGTACTCGGGTGAGGCGATGAAGTCGCGGTAGGCGGCCTCCTGCCGGCGGACCTCGGCCAGCGTGTCCGCCGGGGCGCTCGTGAGGCGCCGCAGGCCCGTGGCGAACGTCGTGTTGGACACCTTGATCTCGCTGTCGAAGTCGAGCAGCGAGAGCTGGTTGTTGCGCTCCTCGGCGTTCTTGCGCGCCAGGATCCTGGCGAAGGCGCGGTCGTCGCCCTCGATCGACGTGAACGCCGCATCGGGGATGCCGTCGCGCAGCAGCTTCGGGGTGGCGCCGATGAGGGCGTTGCCGCACTTGATGTGGGCGTCGAGGAAGCTCAGCGGCTTGCCGGGTTCGAGGGCTTCCAGCCACAGCGAGACCTTGGCCAGCTCGACGGCCATCGGGTTGAGGTCGACGCCGTAGATGCAGCGGGCGATCACCTCGTGCAGGGCGGTGCGGACGGCGGGGAGGGTCGGCTCGGGGTTGCCCTCCCGGACAGCGGCGACGCGCTTGGCGATGCGGCGGGCGGCGGCGACGAGGAAGTGGCCGGAGCCGCAGGCGGGGTCGCAGACGGTCAGCGACAGCAGCTCTCCGGCGATCGACTCGGCCGGGTCGAGGAGTCCGGCAGCGGTTGCTCTCTGCTCGCCGCGCTTGAAAGCGTCGTCGATCACGGGGTCGAGCGCCGAGTCGAGCAGGAGCTCGATCAGGGAGGACGGCGTGTAGTAGGAGCCGGTGGTCTTGCGGGCGTTGCCCACGGCCGTGACCAGCTCGAACTCCAGGTCCACCGCGCTGTGCCGGGGGATCAGCTCCAGCAGCGACTCGTAGATCGAGCCCAGCTCCTCGGCGTCGAGATGCTGGTAGTCGACGGCGCGCCAGCGCTTGGCGCCGGAGTCGTACACCTGAGAGAGGTGACGGACCGTCGCCAGCAGATGATCATTCGACAGGCGCAGCTCGCGCAGTGGCTCGTCGGCCGGGTTCGGGTCGAAGATGCCGCCGAGGCCGGGAAGACCCAGCTCGGGGCGCCCGTTCACGTCGCCGAGTGCGTTGAGAACGATCTGCAGGGACTCGTAGAGGTCGTGGTGGGCGGTGCCGCGACGGCGGCGGGCGTGGGTGCGCAGCTTGGTCGTCGAGAAGTAGGTGGCGTAGCGGGCGCGAGCCTGCGCGTCGGCGTCGGGGTGGTGCAGGGCGTCGCGGTCCTCGGCGACGAAGACGAACAGCATGCGGTACACCAGCCGCAGCAGTGCCTGGTGCAGCGCGGCGACGTCGATGTTCGCACGCAGCGCCGTGTTGTCCGGGTGACGCAGGAACCCTGTACCGAGGATGGTGATGGCCTTCTGGACGCCGTCGCGCAGCTGTTCGAGGGCCCGGGTGCCGGAGGCGATCGCTTCGACGCGCCACTTCTCCAGCCAGCACGTCGACGGGGCGGCGCCCTCATCGATCGCGAAGCGGGAGACGTGCAGCAGCCGGTAGAGCAGCACGAACTCGCTGAACAGCTCGCCGTCGAAGATCGCCTCAAGGTCGAACTCGACGTAGGAAGCGGTGGCGAGCGCGCTGGAGTCGCGCAGCAGCCTCAGCTGGCGGCCATTGGTGAGCACGCCCCACAGGTGGGCCTCGGTGCGGTTCAAGCATTCCTGCACGAGCGACTGCGGCGCCACGGTACCCGCGCCCCCCGGTCGCTTGTCCAGTTCGGCGTTCCACGCGATCAGATGCACAGGCACGTGGTTCCAGCGGTGGCTGATCGCGAACGTCTTGCTTTCGTCGTCGGACGTGATGCCCGAGGCACCGGTCGCGCTCAGTACGCCGAAGCCGAGTGTGTCGAACAGCGGCGCGAGCCAGTGCGCGAACGCCGACCGCGTCGGGTCCGCCGGCAGGTCGGCCTCGGGCGCGGCGGGCAGCGTCTGGCGCAGCTCTGTCCACAGCGATCGGAGGTAGTCCCAGTGGCGTTCCGCCTCGTCGCGGAGGGAGCGGGAGCCGGCGATGCGGTAGTCGGCGGGCTTGCAGCCGCTGACGTCCTTGCCTTCGGAGATGCGCACGAGGAGGTCGGCGGGCAGCAAGCCGCCGACCGTGTGGACCGCGGAAAAGACCTGATTGCGGGCGATGGCGGACATCAGGCGGCCCCTCCGGACACCGGCAGGTAAACGTAGGCGCCGAGGATGTCGGCGGGCTTCTGGGCGGTCACGGTCACGCCGCGGACGATCTCGCCGGAGGCGCTGCGAACCCGGCGGTGGGAGGCGAGCAGCTCGGCGGCCAGCTCGTCCCCATAGGACTCCAGGTGCGAGTCCGTCGCGGGCAGCGCGTCCAGCACCCGATGCATGGTGCGTTCACCGAACGCTGGGTCGGTGTTCTCGTCCGCGGTCAGATCCAGCAGCCGCAAAGCGTCCTCGACGGGAAGCCAGGCGGCATTCGCCGGCGCGCCCTGGAAGGCGAGCAGGCGGGCGTCCTCGGCGACCAACTGCCGCTGGCCCGTTCTGGACGGCAACGTGAGATGAAAGCGGTAGCGGACCAGCAGAAGCGTCGTGCGGGTGTCGACACTCCTGGTCCGGATGACCCCGCAGCGGCGGGCCGGACGGGGCCCGCTCGCCTTACCGTCGAGCGCGGCGTTGAGGACGTACCCGGCGAGCGCGCCGACCACCGGGTCGGTGCGGACCAAGGCGACCTCGCCGCGCGCCACGGCCGCCGTCGCGCGGAACGACACTTGGCGTCCTGTCTCGACGACGTCGCCGCCGAGCATCGGCGCGAGAGCGTCGCGAAGTCCGACGGGCGTACCGCTCAAGTCCGCGGTGAAACCGTCCGCCCCGTCGCCACGCAGGACTGCCTCGAGCGATGCCAGCGATTGCCTAACGAAGTCAGCGCTCTCGCCTGCGCGGCCCAGGGCGTCCCGCACCGCGGTGATCTCGCGAGCGACCTCCTCGGGATGGATCGCACGCTGGGCGAAACGCGAGCGGGAAGTCCTCTCACGCTCGGCAGCCGACTTCCATTCCAGCTCCAGCGCTTCGACCGTGTCGGTGACCTGGTCGAGCTCGAACAGCCCTTCTTGCTCGGGGCGCCCTCCACGCAGCAGCAGCCATTCGACGATCGCGTCTGTCACGGCGGAGGAGGCGGAATCGGGGACCGAGACCGAGATGCCCAGGTCCTTCTGGATCTGGCGATGCTTCCTGATGAGGACCTCGAGCACCTTGCCGTCGATGCCGTTGTCGCTGCCGTACAGGGTGATGACCTTGACGATGTCTCGCTTCTGGCCGTAGCGGTCGACGCGGCCCTCGCGCTGGTCGTGCCGCGTGGGATTCCACGCCAAGTCGTAGTGAATCACGGCGTCGAAGTGGTGCTGGAGGTTCACGCCCTCCGAGAGACAGTCGGTGGCGATCAGCACTCGGTGAGCGCTCTCGCCCGCCTCCTCGGCCAGTTCCTCGATCCGCTGCAGGCGCTGCTGCGGGGACAGCGTGCCGGTCACCGAACGCACCACCGTCTTCCGGCCGAGCTTGCCGTCCAGATGCTCCGCGACGTATTCGGCGGTGGGGATGTAGCGGCAGAAGACGATCGGGTGGTAGCCGTCGGCGAGGAGATCCTTGAGGTGCTTGACCAGCGTCGCCAGCTTCTTGTCCTCGGCCGATCCCTCCAGCCCGGCCGCTCGGTCGGCCAGTTCGGCGAGCCGGGCTCCGGCGTCCTCGGTCTCCGCGCCGGGGGCCACGTCGAGGCCTTCCAGCGCGTCGCTGTCGGAGGAGTCGCGGGTGAGCGGGGCGCCGAGCCGGTCGGCTTCCTCCGCGGTGGCGGCGATCGCCGTCGCGGAGCGGGTGCGCAAGGTCTGGGCAGCCGCCCGTGGCGAGGAGACCAGCGAACGCAGCAGCGCGATTGCGGACCACCAGGCGATGCGGGTCTCGCGCTTGCCCCGGTCACTGGCAGCGGTGACGCGCTCGCTGGCGTAGGCGATGGCGTCGTCGAGGAGCGCGCGATAGGCAGTCGACAGCCGGTAGGTCACGTCAGTGAAGAACCGGTCCGATGGAAACGAGGTGTCCTCGCGGAGGCTGTCGTCGGCCAGCCCGTCGCGCACCGTGAGGAACTGGCGTACGTCGGCGCGCTTGCGCTGCACGAAGTGGGCGGCGAGGAGCCGGCGGCCTGCGTCGGTATCAACGTCGACGGTTTCGAGTTCTGGCCGGACGAGACCGAGTAGCGCGCGGAACGCGCTCTCCTTGCCGCTGTGCGGGGTGGCGGTCACCAGCAGCAAGTGGCGGTCGGCGTCGGCCGCGATGCGCCGCAGCAGCTCGTAGCGCAACTGGCTCTGGACGGAGGCGGTGTCGTCGGAGGCGACGCAGGTGTGGGCCTCGTCCACGATCACCAGGTCGGGACAGTGCTTGACGAAGTCGTCCCGGTGCCGGGTGGATTTGATGAAGTCGGTGGACACCACCACGTTCGGGTGCTTGTCGAACAACGACTGCCCGAGGTCGAGCCCGCGTTCCAGCCTGCGCACCGTAGAAGCAAGGACCAGCTCGGCGTCGATGCCGAACTTGGTGCGCAGCTCGTCCTGCCACTGCTCGGCCAGCGCCGGAGAGCAGAGTACGGCCAGCCCTCGTGCGCTTCCCTGCGCGAGGAGTTCGCTTGCGATCAGACTCGCCTCGACCGTCTTGCCGATGCCGACGTCGTCAGAGATCAGCATGCGTACGACAGGCTGTCGTAGAGCCATCATCAGCGGCACGAGCTGATAGGCGCGAGGTTCGACGGCGATCCCGGCGAGCGAGCGGAACGGCCCGGCACCGGAGCGGAAGCCGATGCGCAGCGCGGAGCGCAGCAGACCGGCAGCGAGCGCGTCGCCGAGGTCGCCCGGCGACGGCGGCTCGAATTCGGCGTGGCGAACCTCCTCGAATCCCGGGAAGACGGCCGCGACGTCGTCGTCGGCGCCACCGAGCGGGCGCAGCACGAGCATGTCGTCGGCGCTTTCCGGCAGCACGACCCAGTCGCGTCCGCGCGTGGACACCAGGGAACCCACGGTGAAGGTGGTCATCTCTTCTCTTTCGCTCGTCAGCCGCGGGTTCCGAAGTAGCGCGGGTTCTGCTTGATGATCTCCGACCAGTCGGCGTCGTGCGGGAACCGCACCACCTCCCAGCCCCTGTCGAGCAAGCGGTCCTCCGCTTCGAGGTCACGGTCGGCGATCACGTCGTACTCATGCACGGGACCGTCGACGAAGACCGCAACGTTGACGCCGGGCAGGCGGTAGACGAAATCGGGCCGGGCGAGCACCTCCGGGATGAAGGGCTGGGCCTCGTCGGGCAGACGCAGCCCGCGCTCCTTGAGCAAGGCGATGAGCTTGCCTTCGAGCTTCGTGTCTGACTGCGCGGCGAGCCGCTTCAGTTGCTCCGTGCGGGACTCGCCCTGTCCGGTGGCGAGTGACCTGGCGCTCGCCAGATGCAGCAGGAGGTCGCGGACCGAGTGCCGGTCGATCACGCCGTGGTCGAGCTGGTTGCCGTAGGTCAGCAGGCACTCATAACAGCCCTGCGCACAGGGGCGGTCGGGGTGCGGACCGCCGCGGTCGGTGCCGTCGGGCGCGAAGTGGCAGATCCCCAGTGCTGCGGCGGCGGCCTCCCTGAGCGCGTCCGGGTCGGACTGCATCAGCCGCAACACGCCCGCGCCGCCCTCGGCGGCTTCGGTGAACAGCATCCGATCGCGGTCACCCCCATCGGGCGGCAGGAGCTCACTGGTGAGCTCGGAGTCCTCCAGCTCGAACGCGGCTTCGATGCCGCGCTCCAGCGCGTACATGAGCGACAGCGCGACGGCCTCCGGCAGCGCTTCCACGAGCTTCAGAACCAGGAGGTTGCGCCGGTCCTCGACGTAGGGGAGCACCCGCTTCTTACGGCGCTTCTCGTTGCCGTCGGCGTCGACGACCGGCATCTCGCTGGAGTCGCCGGAAGCCTCGGCGGCGTCGCGTTCGTTCATCCAACGGCCGTCTGCCGGGTCGAGCCAGAAGCCGGGCGGCTCGTCCTCGGCGGCGCGAACCCGACCGACGTTGGTGATGCGCACGGTCGCCGAGTCGCCATAGGCCACCGTCGCGATGGGGCCGTGCGAGTCGGAGACCGTGGCGTCGCGGCGTCCCGGCCGGGCGCCGTGATCGTGGAACCGGTAGGAGGTCACCAGCCTGAACCCTGCCCGCCTGCGCTCCTCCTCGTCCGAGGAGATCCGCTCCCGCCGCGTCGTGTAGACGGTGTGCAGCTGGAGCAGGCCGGTCGTCTTCTCCTGCAGCGGTGCGTTGCACATCTGACAGTTGTCGGCGTTCTCCTGCATGTCGTGGTGGTAGCCGCAGGCTGTGCACCGTTTGGCCTCGGTGGTGACCACGTCCCCGGTGGCGTCAGGCGGCAGCTGAATTCGGGTGACCTGGTAGCGGGATCCCTCGTGATAAATGAGCGCGCCGGGACCGAACTCGCGGATTGCCAGGAACCGTGGGCGCTGGAGGTAATCGCCGTCGCTGAACCTACGGGCCGAGGTGGGGATGTAGGCGGCGAGAGGCAGGCGCGGGAAGGAGTACCCGGGCAGGAAACCTTCGCTGGCTAGATAGCGGTAGGGATTGAAATCGGACAGCACCGACTTGCTGTCCACGCTCTCGTTCTTCAGGAGGTTGAGCTGCGTCTCCGCCTCCCTACGACGCCGGACAGCGGATTGGCGGTCGCGTTCGGACAGGGTGTGGTCGAGAACCCGGCGGTTCTGCTCGGCCTGGTCCACCAGCGCGGCCTTGAACAGGTCGCGCCAGCGATCGAAGCTGCGGTCGAATTGCTCGCTTGCGGCCCGGACGGTGTCCTCGATCCACTGGTCGTGCCACCACGTGGTGTCCTCGAACTCCTCCAGCAGCCCACCGAACACCTTCCGGGCAGCCGACGCGGCACGCTTTACCGTGCTGCCATCGTGCAGGGCGGCGGCGACGTGGTCGTGCAACGGCAGCGCGGGGTCAGGCCGCCGGGCGTCCTCGGCGTAACTGATGTCGATGATGTCAGGGATGGCGCGGCCCAGCTTGAGCCCGGACTCGGCCAGCCAGATGGCCTGGACGTGGGAGCGCACGAGATCCTCGTTGGCGAGGTCGAGGCGCGGCGGGGCGACCGCTCCGGCAACCATGCGGTCCGAGCGGCGGAAGTAGTACTGATCGTGACTGTTGCCGGTGGCGCAGTAGGTGGTGACCAGCGCGGGTTGCCCCGACCTGCCTGCGCGGCCGCTGCGCTGCGCGTAGTTGGCGGGCGTGGGTGGCACGTTGCGCATCATCACGGCGTTGAGCTCGGAGATATCGACGCCCAGCTCCATGGTCGGCGAGCAGTAGAGCAGCTTGAGTGTGCCCTTACGGAAGTCCTCCTCGCGCTTCTCCCGCAGCTCGGGGCTGACCTGGGCGGTGTGTTCCTTCGCCGTGAGGCCACCGAGGGCGCCGGCTGCATCCTTGTAGAGGTCGCGAAAGAATGGGTTGACGCGGGGACCGTCGCCGCTGGCGTAGGTGCGGGTGAGCGGGTCATGAGCACCCGTCTCACCGCTCCCGGCCCGCCAGATCAGCGCCCGGGCGGCGATGCGGTACCCAGTGATGGTCTGGCCGGCGGATCGCCGGTACCGCCCCGCCCGCTGCGGTGCCGTGTCGACCTTGGTCAGCATCTCGGCGTCGGCCAGCACCTTCAGCAGGTCCGCGATGACCTGCTGCGTGTCCTCGGTCGAGAGCCCCCCGAAGTGCACGCGGCGCAGGTACTTGCCGAGCTTCCCGCGGCCGGACAGGAACAGGCCCGAGCGGTCCATGCCCGGCTTCGAGCCCTGCGGGTAGGCGGTCCCCACCTGAGGGCGATCGCTCGTCGAGAGCACCCACGGGTCGGCGAGGCGCTCCTCGCTCGCACGCTGCAGAGCGTCGAAATCGTCGCGGAAGTACTGCACATCGACGGCGAGGCCGCGGCGCATCTCGTTTAGCAACACCCGCATGATCTCGACGCGGCGGGCCGGCGCGGCGTCGCGTAGCTCGGGCTGTACCTTGGCCCAGCGGTTCTCCTGCTCGGCTAGCCAGTCAAGGTCCTCGTAGTCGATCTCCAGCAGGCCGGTCTGTTCCAAGTTCGGCATGGTGACCCGCCAGCCGCGTTGCAGGTCGAGGTAGAGCCGGAAGGCGATGACGTCCCGCAGGGTCTTGGCGGCGTTGCGGGCGAGTGCGGGGGGCAAGTCCGCACCACCGGTGTAGTCGGCCACGTCCAGGCCGAGTGCGTCTGTGACCCGGGACGCGAGCTCCTCGTGCCGGATGCCGTCGTCGCCCGCCTCGCGCATTGCCTGGTAGAGGGCGGCGCGCAGCTGAGTGATCTGCACGAAATCATTGAAATGGCCTGCCTGCAGCGAGGCGTCCTGGCGGTTGTCGACGAACGTGAGCAGCTTGCGCGCCCTCTTGTCCAGCGCCTCAACGGGCGTTTCCTTGAGCGAGCGCACGATGGAGGCGGAGACGAGCGAGGTGGCCGAGGAACGACCTTCTTGGTCGAGGCTGGCCAGCTTGGCGAAGTCCTTGCCTCGGATCTGTTCGTAGCTCACCCCGCAGTGCAGGCAGAACAGGAACGGTGCGGGGATGAACGCCGCCGCCAGCTCGCCCTCGCCCTCGTTTCCGTAGGGGTCGACGGTGACGGCCACGGGCAGCCGCTTCCGGTAGGAGTCCCGCACCGCCTCGTGCTCGTGGTCGTCGACCTCCAGCCAGGACTCCGGGAGACGCCGATCGCGAATGGCGTCGTCCGTGGTGCGTGGCCAGGGACGGTTGGGATCGACGTACAGGTAGCCGTCTCCGGCCCGGCCGCCGGTCGCGGCGGTGTCCTGCCGGGGCTCGTAGACGGTGCTGCCGTCCTTCACCGTCCGCCAGACGGTGAGGTACTCCTGACCGCATTCGCGGCAGAACGCGAGCGGTAGCAGGATCTTGCCGCCGGAGCCCGGCTGGACACGCTGGTAGTCGCGCGTCAGGTGGCGGGTCGCCTTGTCCTCGAGGGTGACGTAGACCGTGTTGCCCTTCGACAGGAACTGATGCAGCCGGAAGGCAAACAGGGGGCGGTCGGTAACCGGATGCCGGGCCTCCGATCCCGCCTGCAGTGTCTTCCTGATCGCCCCCGCGCAGGTGTCCACAGGCAGACCGCTGGCCTTGGCGAGATCATTGGCAGCGGCCTCGATCTTGGCGGGCTTCTGCCGGACCAGGCGGCCCGTGCCGTCCTCGGTCGTGAGGCCGAATCGCGTCTCGATCCAGCGCGCGAGCGGGTCCTCGACCAGGTCGGCGTAGGCACGCGGGGCCTCGGGCGCGATGAGCCGCTCGACCGGCACGGTCTCGGGGGCATCGCCGGTGGCCCGCACGAGGGTCTCGCCGATGACGTTGGCCGGGCTGACGTGGGTGCCGAACAGCGTGGACGCGACGCGAGCGACCACCTCTTGCTGGTCGGCGAACGTCCCCTCGCTCGACATGGTGGCGGAGGTGCCCACGCACTGCAGGCGATCGGCCTTGCAGGCCTCGCGGACCCGGCGGATGAGCAGGGCCACGTCCGCGCCTTGGCGGCCGCGGTAGGTGTGCAACTCGTCGAAGACGAGGAACTCCAGACCACTGGCCATCTTGATCAGCGAGCGCCGGTCGTCGGGCCGGGTGAGCATCAGCTCCAGCATCACGTAGTTGGTAAGCAGGATGTCCGGCGGGTTGTCGCGGATCTTCTTGCGATCCTCGTCGTTCTCCTGTCCTGTGTAGCGGGCGTAGGTGACCGGCTCGCGCCCCGTGCCGTAGCCGTTGCGCAGGTACTTGTCGAGCTCGTTGCGCTGGCTGTTGGCCAGCGCGTTCATCGGGTAGACGATGATCGCTCGGACACGCTTGCGAGCCTGCGGACCCTCGCGCTCACGGTCTCTGAGCACCTTGTCGACGATTGGCACGATGTAGGACAGCGACTTGCCGGAGCCCGTGCCCGTCGTGAGCACGTAGGACTCGCCGGACCGCGCGATGTCGATCGCCTCGCGCTGGTGACGGTGCAGTGTGAGCGGGCGACCGTCACATATCCGGGAGTCCTCGGTCTTGCCAGCTTGGAAGATGCGCGTGCACTCCTCGTGCAGCACGCCTGCGTTCGCGAGCTCCAGAACCGTGCCGCCGGAGGCGAAGAACGGGTTCAGTGACAGCCAGGGATCTGGCCACTGCGACTTCGCGTCCAGATCCTTTTCGACAAACGCGGCGATGTCCTCATCGCGGATGATCGTGCCGCCCTCGGTGAACGCCCGGTAGTCCGCGATGAGCTTGCGGTGCACGCCGAAGACGTCCATACCGGCTGCGGCCTGTCGAGCCTCGATGACGTTCCTGCTCGCGACCGGAGTAGTCGTGCGGGGCTTCGCGAGCCGTGGCACAGGGTTCAGGTCCTCCCAGCCGGGGACGCTCTCGTCGCCCGCTGCGAGCGGAAGCAGGACCTCCCGAACTGCCAGCGCGTCGACCGGCCGGTCGGCTGGATCTTTTGCCAGCAGGCTCTCGATGAGGCGGGTCAATTCCTTGGGAGCATCCCGTCGGAGCGGACCAAACGGGGGCGGCGGCTCGTAGAGGTGTTTCTGTCCGAGCTCGTGCGCCGATGCACTGTGGAACGGCGGGACACCGATGAGTAGTTCGAACAGGACGCACCCGAGGGCGTACAAGTCGGCTGCCGGGCCCACCGACGATGCGCGAAACTGTTCGGGAGCCATGTAGCGGGCTGTGCCGACGGTGACTCCGGTGCTCGTGAGCTGGGTGTGCTCGATGTCGTCGACGATCCGTCCCATGCCGAAGTCGAGCACCTTGACTTCGCCGCCGCGGAGCACCATCACGTTGGACGGTTTGAGATCGCGGTGGATCACCCCGACTGTATGGGCAGCAGACAAGCCGGCTGCGATCTCCGCTCCCAGCGCGGCAACCCAGGAGATCGGTGACTGCGGGCACTCGGAGATCAGGTCGCCGAGCGGTCGTCCGTCGAGAAACTCCATCGCCAGGTAAGCCAGGCCAGCGGGGTCCACGCCCCCGTCGATGATTTGGGGCAGGTTGGGATGGTGGAGCTTGCGCATGATGCGCACCTCGCGACCAAACCGCTCGACCGTCTTCGAGTCTGACGAGGAGTCGACGAGCCCGCCGGTCCGACTCCGCAGAATCAGCTTTACCGCGACGATGCGGTCATCCGCGTCCACGTCGGCCTGCAGGTCCTCGGCGCGGTGAACCTCGCCCATGTTGCCCTTGCCGATGGGGCCTAGCAGTCGAAACCGGTCTGCCACGAGGTCCAGGTTCGGGGGCACTCTTCCTCCCAGCGCGATGTCCGACCGGTTCCGCATGTCGTACATCGACGCCGCGGGCTCCAGCAGTGTACACAATTGCGGCCAAGCATCAAGGATCGGTCTGTTAGCGACGTCAACGCACGCAGTGGCGGCGCAGCGAGTGGTCAAGTGACGTGTTGGGGCTGGTCCGCACGCGGCGTCCCGGTCCGACCGTCTCCCGTCTAAGCCAGGGGCTTGGACGGGCACGTGTCCTTGTGCTCAGCGCACCAGGTCGTTCCTGCAGTGATCGTCGTCTGGCGAACATGTCGCTGCGAGGGGGCTGGGTGCTACAGCGATGGCACAAGAACTTTTGTGGCGACAGTGTCTCAGCTGTTCATTGAGCGTCAGTGATCGAACCCGGGTGGCCGCGTCTTACGGTCGTCGTCACCGCCTCAGTCGGGTTCGCGCCACCGGCCTGGTGGGTCGACCGGGGTCCCTCGTGACCACGCATCGCCGGGGCTGCTCCCGGTGGCTGCTTGGAGGCGCTGCGTCACACGGTCAACGCAGGGCGTGCCACTGTCGACATTAGAATGAAGGACCTTCGCTCCTACCGATGGGTGGCGATCCGGAGTCACTCTCCATGGATGGAGATCGAGCCCACGCAACACAAACGGCGAGTGGCGCGTCCTAATCGTGGTGCTAGGGCGGTCACAGGTGAGGAAAGGTCAGGCGTATCCGATGGCGGCCAAGCAATCGAAGGAAGGAGGCGGGCTTCGGCTCAGAACCTTCGACATCAAGGTCGAGAGTTCGTCCTCCGCAGGCCGATGAAGGTCGAGAACGTCCTCGATCATTGGTATGCAGGCAGTGACGAGGAGCGTCATCAGGGAATGATGTGGTACCCACGGAGCCGGGCGGCGTTCAGTGTGATCGCTGACGATACCGATCTGGACCTATATCAAGTAGTGGGTCTGGTGGCCGTCTACTCGCCGCAGGCACCCTGGGCGGCCAGCATCATGACAGCAGCCATGGTGGCGAGATCAAGGGTCCCTGTGGGTGCAGGCAGTGGCGTGATGGCTAACGGGTGGACGAGAGTCCGCGCGCAAAGAATCTTGAACGGAGATCTGTACGACGACGTGCTCGCGGGATATAAGTCGAACGCTTTTGCGCACCTCCTCTACTATGGTGGAGACAGCCCAGAGGATGAGACTGCAGGATGTAGTCGTGTCTGTATCGATCGGCATGCCTACTCCGTGCTGTGCGGCGCCCGGGCGAATGATGCCGCGTACGGAGCGTCGGGGTTGCAGGGGAGGAGTCGTTACGAGGAGGCTGCCGACTTCTATCGCTCGGCCGCAGCAACACTCAGTAAGCGGGAAGGGCGCCGTATTGCGCCGCATCAAGTGCAGGCGACGACTTGGATCGTGCGTCAGCGGCTCAACGAGGAGGAGGGCCGGGCGCGCGGTGGACGCGGGCAGGGCACGTCCAGCGCTCAGCGTGCACTGGCGCGCATGCAACGGTACGTGCGTGAGTACCACCCTCGGGCTGCACTCCTGATCCCTGGAAGCGGTTACTCGCAGGGAGAAATCGGTCCCTGAAACTATGCGGCGAAGACCCCTCCCACGCACTGCCCGCTCCGAGCCGCGATGAAGCCGAGGCGCCGCTGATCTGGTTCTTCGGTGTTGCGCCGGGTGTCTACAAGCCGATCTATCCGGTGTACCTGCTCTGGGAGGAACCCGAGCTGCAGCAGTTTGTCATCGACCCGGATGTGGCGAGAGGGCTCGTGTCCAAGGGGAGCCAGATCACTGAGCAGGTGCGACGCTACATCGTCAGGCAGACGAAGCAGCGGCTGCACCAGCCGGTTTTCCGCGCCACCGTATTGCGGGCTTACGAGACGAGGTGCGCGGTGTGCGCACTGGGCCACGCTGAGTTGCTCGACGCAGCGCATATCGTCCCGGACGGTGAGGAAGCCGGGATTGCCTCCGTCCGCAACGGCCTGGCGCTCTGCAAGATCCATCACGCCGCTTACGACAGCTCGGTGCTGGGCATCAGGCCCGACCTCGTCGTCGAGATCCGTGCTGACCTGCTCGAGGAGGTCGACGGCCCGATGCTGGAGCACGGTCTGAAAGGACGGCACGGTCAGCGACTGATGGCGCTGCCGAAAGTCCGAGCCGAGCGACCGGACACAGACCGTCTTGAGGAGCGCTACACGCGGTTCCGCGCCGACGGCTAGCGCCGGTCTGTCGCTGCCCAACCGACGTTCGGCCGCCTACTCAGCAGCTCCCGCCTCGTCCGATTGCAGGGTGCGCATCTCTGAAACCGCTGTTAGCTTCCGAAGCTCGGAACGGCGACGTCAGCGGGGGGATGCAGAGGCGAGCTTGGCAACACCGCGGACCGGCTCCGCGGAAGGGCGGTGGGAATGACCGCGACCGGAAGCACGCTGCGTCAGACCGCGCCATTCCTGCCCGTCGGGGCGGCGCTGTTCTGCGTCCAACTCGACTTCTTCTCGCTCACGCTGGCCCTGCCCACCATCGCCGACGACCTGCGCACGACGGTCACCGACCTGCAGTGGCTCCTGAGCGGCTACATGATCGCATTGGGTTCCCTCCTCATCCCCGGCGGCCGGGCCGGTGACGTGCTGGGGCGCCGCACCGTGCTGCTGGTCGGGGTCGCGCTGTTCGGGCTGACCTCCCTGACCTGCGGGCTCGCGTCGTCGGTGCCGGTGCTGATCGCGGCTCGGATCGTGCAGGGGGCGGGTGCCGCGATGATCATGCCGACGGCATTGGCGCTCGTCACCAACGCCACGAGCGAGAAGGTTCGGCCGCGCGTCACGGGGGCGTTGTTGGGGATCGCCGGGCTCGGGACCGCGCTCGGGCCCGTGATCGGTGGGGTGCTGGCCTCCACCGCCGGGTGGCGCTGGGTGTTCCTCATCAACGTCCCCATCGCGGTTCTGGCCATCTGGGGCGGCCTGCGGCTCTCCAACTCCCGCGACGAGGCCGGCCCACGGAATCTCGCCGGGCTGGACTGGTGGGGTGTCATCACCGTCGTCGGCGGCCTCGCCCTGGTCAGCATCGCGATCGACGACGTCGGCACCCAAGGGTGGACGAACCCGGCGACGCTCGTCCCTCTGGTCGTCGGGGTGACGCTTCTGGTGGCGTTCGGGGTGGTGGGGTCGCGGAGTGCGGCGCCGCTGGTCCGGCCGTCGCTCATGCACAACCGGCTGTTCGTGGTGCTCACCGTGGCCGGCACGCTCGCGAACGTCGGGGCGGTCGTCTACGTCGTCAGCGCCACCCTGGAGTTGCAGAACGTGCGCGGTCTGACGGCCGCGGCCGCGGGCCTGCTGTTCATGGTGTCGTCCATCGGGTTGGCCTTGTGCGGGCCACTGGCCGGTCGGCTGAGCAGCCGCTACCCGGCCGGGATCGTGATGGGCATCGTGCTGCTGCTTTCCGCGCCTGCACTCGTGCTGCTGGCGGTTGTCAAGCCGCTGCCGCTCTACGTCATCGTGCTCGGGCTCTGCGGCATCACCACGGGCATGGGCTACTCGCTCGGCCAGATCGCCGTGCAGAACGTGCTTCCCGCCCGGCGCTCCGCCGAGGGCACCTCGGTTCTGCTGACGGTGATGATCTGCATCGGTGCAATCGGCATCGTCGCGGCGACCGCGCTGATCGAGGCGGTCGGCGACGGTCAAGCGACGGAGGGTGGGATCGCGCTCGTGCTCGTCGTGGTCGCCGGGATACTGCTGCTGGCCGGGCTTGTGACGCTCGTCCTCGAAGCTGCACGGCTGGGTGCCGCCCGTTCTGAGGCGCGCTGACCTCGATCGCCGAGAGCTCTGGCCGAAGCCCAGACGGTCACTGGCGTGAAAAGTCCGTCACCGACGAATCGTCACTCTCTTAGCTCTGTGTAACTAACTAGTCATTGTTGGTTAGATCACACAGAGCGTGTGTGTGAGCGGGGGTCGGGATGACCGCGGACTGGTCGGCAGAGGTCATCGAGGCAGTCGAGCGGTGGATCGAGACCAAACCCGATCTCGGACGCAACGCCGGATGCTGGCGCAACATCGGGCCGGCGATGCCACAGCGTGACGGTTGGCTGGTACTCGACCTCCGCGCGAGCCGCACCAACCTTGACGCGCTGGGGGAGCCGTGCTTCGCCGGCGAGCGCGGCCCCGAGCACGAGCCCGCCTATCCGGTCGAGGAGCTCCGCAACGTCGACGGCGTGCTGATGCTGCGCGAACCGCAGGGCCTGCCGGCGTACTGCCGCTACCTGTGGGCCCGTTCGATGTCGCCACGGTTCCTGCTGGAGAAGCTGCGCGACGGCCTGCGGCACGCGGGGCCCGCACCTCTGGCTCAGGCGCTGGTGGAGAAGCGGCTCGGCGGGCACGCGACGTCGTCGGCGGAGCCCGTCGGGCTTCTCGACGCCCAGGCCGAGGCGTTCCGGGCCTGTCTCAGCCCCGGGGTCCGGCTCGTCTGGGGGCCGCCCGGCACGGGCAAGACGCTGGTGCTCGCCCGCGCGATCGAGGAGTTGGTCAGTCGCGGGAAGCGCGTGTTGCTGGTCTCCACGGCCAACGTCGCGGTCGACAACGCCCTGCATGCGGCGCTCTCCGGGCTGCCGCACCGGCCCGGGGTCGCGGTCCGCGTCGGGCCGGCGCATCTGACGGAGATCGCGGCCGATCCGGACGTGCAGCTGGAACGTCTCGCCGCGAGAGCGTCCCGCGAGGCCGACGAGACGCGCGAACGCGTGGCCGCGCAGCTGCGGCAGATGGACGACCTCGATGCGGAGATCGAGGGTCTGCGCGCCGAACTGGCCGACTACGACGACCTGACCTACCGCGCCGCCGTCGCGCGAGTGGCTGCCGAGCGGGAGGCCGCCGAGCGGCGTTCCGGAGTGCGCGCTGCCGAGGCTGCGGTCGAGAGCGCGGAGGCGGCGGATGCGGCGGCCCGTGCCGCGCTGCACGAAGCAAAGGCCGCGTACGTCGTGCTCGACCCGGCACGCCGGGCTCTCGTCCAGCACACGAAGGCCGCGGACGAGCTCGCTCGCCTCGACCAGCAGCAGCGGATCATCCAGCTCGAACGCGACGCCTTCGATCTCGGGCCGCCGCCGTCCGCGGGCTACATCGCGCGCCGACGCCATCAGCGTCACCACGCTCGTGCTGTCGCCGACTACGACCGCTTCATCGCAGAGGCGGTCGGTCGGCGCAGGGGACTGTTGGCGTTGCAGTTCACGGCCCGCCGGATCATGGGCAGGGTCACGGCGGCCGACCTCGATGCGGCCGACGACCGCGTCGCGCGTGCTGAAGCTGCGGCGACCGCGGCCGTCGAGAAGCTCCACTGCGCCCGTCACGAGCTCGACGGTCTGCGGAGCACGGCGCAGGTCGTGCAGCTCCACTCCGCCCTCAGCGACGACGATCGGCGTCTCGTCGAGCGGTGCGCGCAGCTCGATCTTCCGGCCCGCTACCAGCGGTTTCAGGATCTGATCGCGCAACAGCACCGGACGGCCGCGCAGCGGGGCGCGCTCGAGGCCAAGCTCCGCACGTTGGTCGGCAGGGTCCGGAGGCTGCGCGCGGACGCGGAAGCGGAGATCGTCCGTGAGGCCCGGGTCGTCGCGACGACGCTCGCACGGTCCCGCATGCACCCCGCGATCGCGACGGCGACCTTCGACGTCGTCCTCGTCGACGAGGCCGGTGCTGCGGCACTGGCCGAGGTGCTGCTCGCGTTGTGCCGTGCGAGGACCACAGCCGTGCTCTTCGGCGACTTCCTGCAGCTCGGGCCCGTTCTCGACGGGATCAGGCACGACCCCAGCCCCGTCGTCGAGAAGTGGATCCTGGCCACCTGCTTCAAGCACGTCGGCATCCACACCCCGGGTGACACGGACGGCCGGTGCGTGGCGCTCACCCACCAGTTCCGGTTCGGCCCCGAGCTGCGCCGGCTCGCCAACAGCGTGATCTACGACGTCCTGCGCGACGCCCACGAGCTCCCCGGGATCACCGCCCGTCCGCAGACGGAGATCGTGCTGGTCGACGTCTCGACGGTGCCCGATCTCGCTTCCATCCGCGCCGGGAGCGTGCGCGGCAGATGGTGGACGGCTGGGGTCGTGCTGTCGCGGGCGCTGGCGGAGCTGCACGCTCCGGACGGACCGGTCGGCGTCGTGACCCCGTACAACGTGCAGTCCGAGGCCACGCTCGCCGCCCTGCGCGACCGCGACCTGGTCGCCGGCACGGCCGTCGGGACGGTGCACTCGTTCCAAGGGCGCGAGTACCCGACGCTCGTGTTCGACCTCGTCGACGACGGGCGTGGCTGGGTGGCGCGCGGCAAACGCGGCGACGACCCGTGGGAGTACGACGGCCTGAAGGTCTTCGGCGTCGGGATCACGCGAGCCCGCCGCCGCCTCTACCTGATTGGCGACGGGCGGGGCCTTCCAGGCGCGAGCACCGGGCCGTTCCGTGAACTGCGGGTCGGCATCGACAACGGGGAGATCCGGCGGTGGAGCGCCGCGGCGATGCTGGGGCTGGACGAACCGGAGCCCGATCTCGTCGACGAGACGTTCGTCCAGGTGTCCCGGCTGCTGCGGCAACTGGTGACGGTGACCGACATCCACGACGAGCACGCGTTCGGCCGGGAGCTCGAACAGCACCTCAAGGCGGCGCGGCAGTCGGTGTGGATGTGGTCGCCGTGGATCGCCAACCGGGCTCGCGAGGTCGTCCCGTTGATCCGTGCCGCCGTCGAGCGTGGGGTGGACGTCCGGGTGTTCATCCGCCCTGACGGGGACCGCCTCATGGCGAAGGATTGGGCCCAGCGTCAGCTCCCCGCGCTCCTCGATTCCGGCGCGACGGTGATCCGCTCGGATCTGGAGCACCGCAAGATCGTCGTCATCGACGGGCAGGTCGTGCTCCTGGGCAGCCTCAACGTCCTGTCGAACACCCCGGGCAGCTCGCGCGAATCGATGATCACGATGGAGGGCCGCGCGTTCGCGTCCCGCCTGCTCACCGAGCTGCGCGTCGACGAGATCGGGACTCCTCAGCACTGTTCAGGGTGCCGCCGGCCCATGGAGGTGCGACGGCGCTGGAGTAAAGCCGCCCCGCTGCTGTATTGGCAGTGCCGGCAGTGCAACGTGAAGGTCCCGTTGCACGGTGCTTGGCGCCAACGTCGCTGATCTCACATCTGTCGTCGGTGTGCTCCTGTTTACGGTGATCGGGTGAGCAAAGGTGCAGGTCTGAACCGGGGCCTGGCCCTTCTCATTGCCGGCGCGTTCTTCATGGAGATCCTCGACGGCACGATCATCGCCCCGGCCGCGCCCCACATCGCCGCGGACTTCGGGGTCGGTCCCGTCGACATCAACGTCGCGATCACCGCGTACGTGCTGACGCTGGCCGTGCTCATCCCGATCAGCGGCTGGCTGGCCGACCGCTTCGGCGCTCGCCGCGTGTTCATGGCGGCGCTGGTGATGTTCACTGTCGCCTCGGCCGGGTGCGCTCTGGCCACGAACCTGTCGATGCTGACCGCGACACGGGTTCTGCAAGGGGCCGGCGGCGCGATGATGGTGCCGGTCGGGCGCCTGGTCGTGTTGCGGACGACCGCAAAGCCCGACCTCGTCCGCGCCATCGCCTACCTCACCTGGCCCGCCCTCGCGGCGCCCGTGATCTCCCCGGTGCTGGGTGGCGTGCTGAGCGAGTACGCCTCATGGCGGTGGATCTTCGTGATCAACATTCCGCTCGGTCTGGCCGCGCTACTGCTCGCCCGGCGCCTGGTGCCCGACCTGCGCGCGGAGGACGCCGGACGGTTGGACCGACGCGGCTTCGTCCTGACTGCCCTTGGCGTCGCCGCGCTGGTGGTGGGGATGGAGAGTCTGGGGGCGGGGGAGCCGCGATGGGCCGTTGCGGGGACCGGCCTCGTCCTCGCAGCCGTCCTGCTCGGTGCGGCGGTGCTTCACCTCCTCCGGAGTCCGCGGCCGCTAGTGGACCTGCGAACCCTCCGCATCCGCACCTTCCGCGCGACGGCGTTCGGCGGGTCGATCTTCCGCGCGGTGATCACCGCCATCCCCTTCCTGCTCCCGCTGTTCTTCCAGCTCGGGTTCGGTTGGACGGCCGCCGAGGCCGGTGCCGTCGTGATCGCGCTGTTCCTGGGGAACGTGGGGATCAAGCCGGTGACCACGCCCCTCATGCGCGCCCTCGGGATCCGCACGGTGCTGCTCGGCTCGATCGCCGCCTCTGCCGCATGCCTGGTTGGGATTGCCTCCCTGGAAGCGACGACGCCGTTGCCGCTGTTGCTGGGCCTGCTGGCGTTGAGCGGGATCTTCCGGTCGATCGGCTTCACCGCCTACAACAGCGTGGCCTACGCCGACGTGGAGCCCGCTCAGATGACGCACGCCAACACGTTGATGTCGACGTTGCAGGAACTTGGCGCGGGCCTCGGGGTCGCGGTTGGGGCTTTGCTCGTGCGCGTGGGGCAGGCCGTCGGGCCGTTCCAGGGGGCGGCCGGGCCATACCGGGTGGCGTTCGTCCTGCTCGCGGTGGTGCTTGTGTGGCCTGCGATCGAAGGTGTCCTCCTGTCCCGGACCGCGGGGGATGCGGTGACGGGGCGGGCCTAACCCTCGCAGGACACTACTTGCGTCCTCATCTGTGACGAGCCGCGCCCTCGCGCCGGTCAGGCGGATGCGATCTTCAGCATGCTCCAGATCGGCAGCGCGGGCTCGATGAAGTCAGCGGCCGGCGGGCGCCATCGCGGCCGCCTGCCCGAGATCCACGGGCCCGCCTCGTTCATCGCTGCGTGGCCTGCTTGGACCGTGCCACGAGGCTTTCACGGCCGCGTCGAGCACTTTGCTGTCGAGAGGCAGGTCAAGGGCCTCGGCGAGGACGTGAGCCGCGAGACGTGGTGGGATCGCATTGCCGATCTGTTGGGCGATGTCGTTCCCCGACCACGGGTAGTCAATGGGGAAGGTCTGTAGCCGACCGGCTTCGTGCAAGCTGAAGCGCTCCGATTCCTCGTATGCGCCAACCAGACGATTTCGTCGGATCTTCCCGGTCACGGTGGCTGCGGGTTCGTCGGATCGGCGTCGACCGCGAGCCTTCGGGTCCCCTCCGGTGCCATAGTTGGAGATGACGGTGAAAGAACCCGGTCGGCTCAATGCTTCCTCCATCGTCTCCCAGGGAAGCAGCTTTTCGCCTCCCTCCCCGCGCGGCACGCCCTTACGGAACCGGTGATGGGTGGGACGGGGGAGTCGTGGTTTCCTGTCGAGGCTTGCGATGAGGATGGCGCGTCGTCGCGTCTGCGGCACCCCGAACTCCTCCGTGTGGAGAATGCCGTGATCAGCCTGATAGCCGATGGTTTCCAATGCTTCCCTCACGGCGCTCCACACCGGAAGGACGGCGGGTACCTGCTCGAGGACGATGGCCTTGTAGGGGCGACCCAGATTTGCCGCAGACAGAGCCCAGCGCAGCGGCTCGAGCACCAAGCCTGTTCGCTCATCGTCGAGTTCAGCCAGGGTCGCGCTGATGTTCTCGCCCGCCGCCATTCGCTTGACCAGGGCGAGCACCTGGTCAAGCGCCCGACGGCCCGCACCCGTCCCGGCGACGGTGAAGGTCTGACAGGGCGGCCCGCCTGCGAGGACGGTCGCCTCCGGGAAGTGAGCCGGCCCGAAGTTCCTCACGTCGCCCTGAGTGGTGCCGAGTCCGGCCGCACGACGGGTTGCGCAGGCGTTGGCATCCCACTCGACGCCGTGTGCGGACACACCGAGCCAGTGCGCGGCGACGTCGAGGCCTCCCGGGCCCGCGAAGAGGTCAACCATGCTCGTCCGAGCAGACGAACAAATGTGCGACTGCTCGGACGTCATGAGGCTGCATGCTATCGATCCACTCTCGGCCATCGAACTCACCCGGCCGACAGCGCCGCGGCGACGGCCCGGCCCAGCGCCAATGCCATCGGTGGCGGGGCAGCCTCCGCCACCTGTCGGTATCGAGCGGTCTTGCCCCCTGCGAGGGTCCAGCCGTCCGGGAAACCCTGCAGCCTGACTACCTGCTCAACCGTGAGCGGAACCAATCCCGGACGTCCGAGCTCAGGATCCCAGTGGAAGTCGGGGCCTGGAGGGACGTCGGCGACGGTTCCACCGTCGACTCCCAGCCGCGCCCATGCCTGTTTCGATCCGGTCGGGCCGAGGTCGGGCCCGCCTCGCTTCCAAGATCCGCCCACGAGGGTCGGTGCGATCCGGTTCGCGTGCGCGGCCCACTGTCCTGCTTGCAGCCATCCTCGGGCTGCCATGGACTCGCCCAGTGCCTCGCCGACCGTGATCGGAGGCTCCGCGGCGCTCGCCGGTGGCTCGAAAGCCCTCATCGCCTCGCTCCGGAGGGCGACGAGGACCCCGTGCTGTCGGTCCTGAGGCACTCCGTGCTCCGCGGCGTTGATCACGAACCATATGCACTCGTAACCGAGATCGGTGAGCTGCTCGCCGACAAATGCCCGGACAGGTGCGAATTCATCCCTGGTGGCCAAGCCCGGGACGTTGTCGACGAGAAGTCCACGCGGCTGCATGTCCTGCATCAGACTGATCGTGGCTCTTAGCAGTTCGATCTCCTGATCACTGCCGCGAACACGGTTGGCAGTGGCGGCAGCCTGTACACGGGGCAGCCCTGCCGACAGCAGATCTACATCGCGCGCCGGTGGATGGTCTGCCGCATCGAAATCGAGCAGATCCATCTCCCTGATGTCCCATTCCGGGCGATTGGCGCGCAGGGTGTCACAGGCGACCGGACGGTTGTCGAGCAGGAGCATGGGCCTGAACCCGGCCTGCTCCAGACCCAGAGCCAGACCACCGGCTCCTGCGCACACGTCGACCAGGGTCAGACCGATGGATGGCTCAGTCGATCGTCCTCGTGCACCGGATCCGTTCGATGTCGGATCTTCCCGCTCCGGACGGACTTCGACACGGTAAGCCGGGGCACTCGCCGTCGCGGCAGCCGTGCGCGGGTGCGTTCTTTCTGTGGTCGGACCACTCGGCCCATCCAATCGCGGCTGCTGCTCCTGCCGTGGAGTCGGAGGCATCTCTGCTCGGAGCGCACGCAGCTGGTCGTCGATCTGTTCGTCCGTGAGCGCCGAGAAGTCGATGAACATGACCCGCCGCCGCAGAAGCGGGGTGATCCGTCGCAGCAGCTCCGAGCCGCCGGCGTCGTGCGCGCCGTCCGTGAGGGCCAGGCGGGCCACTGCGCGGGCCAGACGGGGCACGCCGCCGATCGAGCGGCGTTCCGTGATCTGGTTCAGGTCCCGCTCGGTCAGCGCGCGGAGCAGGGAGAAGTCCGCACGGCCATCCAGTGTGGTCTCGACGAAGGTGAGTGCTTGCCACCAGAGTCTGGCGTACATGTGACGTGTTCTGTCGGATGAGACCCACCGCTCGGGGTTCCCACTGTCGAACCAGCGCCATCGCACAATATCGGGGGCGGCGACGAGGGCCAGGAAGTTCCACACCTCGTTGTGCGCACCCTCGACAGTGTTGATCTGCATGTGCAGGTGCAGCACCTCGGCAGCTGCACGATCGAAGCCGATCCGGCTGCGGTCGTCCGACGGGAGTTCCGGGTAACCGAACTCCGCTGCCGTGCGTCGCAGATCCGCCACGAGGTCGAGTACTTGGCGGTCGCCGGCGCGGATCCCGCCCGTGGCGGCGTAGGTGCGCCGGGGATGCTCCGGGGATGAGAGTTCGACGAGTCGTTCGATATCGAGCTTGCGCCGCTCGTCGTACAGGACGCGTGCGGGGACGGCGGCCAGCCGAGGCCACAGCTGGGTCATGAGAGCCGCCGTCCGAATCCGATGCTGCGTGCTCCAGCGATCACAGCGGCCTTCAGAGCCATCGAGTCGACGTCGGGAGCGGTCCAGCGTGCGGCGTCGGGCAGGATGCGGCCGGTCAGGATCCGTGCGCTCGCGCCTGCGGAGTCGGCTTCACAGTCCGACAACTCTGACCACCGTGCGATTGCCCAGCGCACGATCTCCTCGACCACGCCCTCGAACATCGTGTCGTTGAGCACCCGATGCGCCTCCGACGTGCGCCGCCCTGCGGAGACGGCGGCGACGAGCACTGTGTCGGCCGAATTGATCAGCAGAAGGAAGGAACCCATCGCCGCGACGTCGGGGGAGGAGGGCAGCTCGAGGTACCAGCTCGCCCGGGGATCGCGTCCGATCGTCCGGAAATCGACGATCTCGGTGGGAAATGCGGACCCGTGACCCGTCAGGCGAACCATGGTCTCGTCGCTCCACAGCACGCTGCCCGCCCACCGTGGCTCTCCCGAACGGGCATGCACACGGTTGCGCCCGAGGACCAGCCTGCGGGTCAGAAGGATCGTCGCTCCGGCTCGATCAGGGGGAACCTCCAGCTGGAGGGCGTTGTCGCCGTCTAGAACCTCGGACAGGACGGGATCGCTCACGAGCCTGCTTTCGGTGGCGCGCCAGCCCAGCGCCCAGAAAAGGGGAGTGCCGTCCATCAGTCCGGTCGTGGATCGCAGCGCGGTGAGGCGGACGCCGACGCTCGACCGGAGACGAAGATGCGTGCGGTAGTCCCATTCCTCGACCCACGCCTCGAGTGGCTCCCACTCGACGTCGACGAGTCGCTGCCAGTCAGAGGCGTCGATGCTGTCGAGGGGCGGGACGAAGTAGGGGCGGACGTCTCTCATGAGCGCGTTGCTCGTACGTCGAGGTCGATGCGGACTACGGCATCCGGCGGAGGCGCGACGAGCAGCTCCCAGGTTCGTTCGTCGTCGCGGTCCACCTCGATGGCGGCACCCGACCACCGGCTTCCCGCTTCGACGGAACGCCAGCCGACGACCTCCGGCGAGGACAGCCGACCATCCGGATCCTCGACCCCGCCGTCGACGACGACACGCGGTCGCGCAACGACGGTGCGACTCTCGGTCCAGTCGGGGAACCGCACCAGGCCGCGGATCAGAGCCCTGCCGTCGGCCGCCACGAGCTCCGGGCCTTCCACGAACCGCGGGACATCACGCCGCACTCCTCCTCGTGTGGTGAGCCCAGGGCGTGTCGACCCTGTCGACGCCTCTGCTGCGTCGCTGTCGGCCGCGAGCAGCCCGGAGAGCTTCGACGCCAGCGCCGCCAGAGGGATGTTGCCCACCGGCGTGGCTGGTCGTCCCTTCGCAACGCGGTCGCGCAGCTCTTCGCGCACGAACGCGTTGGCGAGCCGCACCACGCCCAACGCAGTGCCGCCGAGGCCGTTGGTCACCCAGGTGTCGTGGGTCGGGGGCTCGGCCTCGGCGAAGAAGGCGTCGGCCTCGGTCGATGCGCGGAACACCGCGCCGTACTGAATGGACTCGTCGGTGGTCGACTCGCCCTCGAAGTAGTCGACGACGAGGTCGGCCTGCCGCATCCGAGCACAGTGGTGGGCGGCACCGGTGAACGGAGCCGCCGCGGCGATGACCGAGCCGGTGCGGATGGGAGCCATGGCGTCGACAACGGCGAAGCGGCCTATCTCTGTCGGTGGTGATTTCCGGACAGGGACGCGGTAGGAACCGGGTTCCGACAGCCGCCGGTAGGCCTGGACGAACGGTGCGAGCTCGATCGATGTCTCGGGGTCGGGCACCTCCGTGGGGAATCCATCACTTCGCACCGAACAGACCAGGCGCCCCGGACGGTCGCGCAGCATGCGCGGCCAGAGGTTCCACAGCATCGTGGACGCGAGGAACTCGGCGGCGTCGTTCCCGTCGCGCGGCTCATCGCCCTCACGTCGGCGGCCGAGATCGGCATCGACGATGGCGATCGTGGTTCCTGTCACTCCGTCGGCGAACCGGGGGAGGCCCAAGCGTTGCGCCATTTCCTCGGCCTCGTCGTCGAGCAGTGGCCGGGTATGCCCGTCGTCCTCGCGCACGCCGAGCCAGTGCCTGCCCGTGTAGCGGCGCCCGTCGTGCGTGTATCCGTCTCCGAGCGCGGCAGCGATCAGGCGACGCTGTCGGGTGCCTCGGAAGATACAGACGCTGTCAGCGACGATCATGTGGCATCTGCTGACGTTGTAGAGGATGCCCTTTCCGAAGCCGTACGAGCCGCCGCCCAGGTCGAGATTCTTCCGCTCACCGACATTGCGGATGAAGTTCACGAAGTCCGGTCGTTCACCCTCGTGGGGTGTCTCGTCCGCACGCAGCGGCCCTCCGAGACCCGTCGTGCCGCGGTCCGCGATCGTCATGATCAAGGGGCCGCGCTCCATCGCGTCCGCCAGACCCAACCGGGAGGACGTCGGTTCCGGAAGCAGGAAGTCCCGCCATGCGTTGAACTGGTTACCCGACAGAGTGCGCAAACGGACGGCGTACTCGATCTCGCGGTCGGGCAGTCCGGCGTCACACGTGTTCTGAGCCGTCTCGCGCACGAGGACCTCGAGCGGATCCAAGCGCGGTTTACCGAGTTGCCTACGGATGCCCTCGGAGGCGGTCGAACCTTCCGCTGCCACGGGCTGTGACCACCACGACGCGCGGCTCACGAGCCGACCGCCCAGACACGAAGCGCCTTCTCACCACGGGTGAGAAGCGGCTCCAACACATCCATAGCCAGGCGGTACTCGACCTTTGTGACGCCCACCGGCACGCCACCCGGTCCGAAAGACGATGAGACGATGCGCGGCAGCGCTTCCGACACCTCTACATGAGCAATCCCGGTGACGACGAACCGCTCCTGGTAGCGCTCGGACTCACCCCGCTCGTAGCCGGCAGCGGTCAGCAGCCAGAGCGCCTCGCCACGGTCGTTGACCCGGGAGAGGATGGCGTCGACCAGCTCCGGCAGGGTGCGCCCGCCGGGCTCCTCACTCACCTCTGCGACGACCAGCGCCAACGGCCGGTCGGGTGGGTCAAGCTGATCGACTCCGTGAATAGTCACTGTGGACGACGTCGCCCCGACGGCTTTGACCTCGATGGCACGGTCGGGCGTGACGATGTCGTGCGGCTCCCGGCGCGGCCCTCGCCACCACCGGGCAGGTAATTCGGCGCCCGCGGTCACGAGGTCGAGGACGGTCAGCTCCGCGAACAACGACATCTGCGCGGTGAGCGTGAGCTTTTCACTCCGCCGTGTCGCGAGCAGCGCCCTCCAACGGGACACCGCCTCCACGGTCGTGCCCGCCGGGGTGGGTGTGTGTTCGATCTGACCCAGGATGTCGACGAGGACGTTGTCGAAGGCATGGACGAGATCCGGGCGCGTGCAGACGACGTCGACGTACCGCAGCGGAGTGCCTTGGAACGTGTACGTCCTGAGCAGTACCGTCAACGCCCCCTCCACGCCGTCGGTTCGAACGTCCTCGTCCCCGACCGGGACGAGCAGATGACGTCCGTCGCCCCCGTCGACGCCGATCCGCACGTTGCCGCGCCCTGCAGGGATCGGCAGCGGTGCCGAGGAGATGCGCGTGGGTCCGTCGGTCTCGAGCAGCGGCCAGGTGTGAGCGAGTTCCACGGCCCAGTCGACGCTTGACGTCACGGCGATTCCTGCCCGGTCAGCTCGACGTACTCGGCCTCGTCCGGCGTCTCGACCTCGGCCGACGAGAGGTCGACGGTGACGTGTGTGGTCCGGACCTTGGACTCGGCGTTGCCGGGGAACACGACAGCCATGCCGATGACGTCCGTGGCCGCCTCCAGCGGAAGACGCGTCGCATGGTTCTGTGCATCCGGCTTCGAGTTCGGGTCGATCGGATAGAGCAGCAGCAGGGCCCGATTGCGTGCCACCGGGTCGTTATTCCTCGCGTCCATGAGTGCGGACTCGTTCATGGCTCGTGCCGCGGCCGGAGCGATGTCCAGGTCGACGACGCGGTGGTCCTTCGACATCAGGGTCTTGATGTCGGCGCGTTCGGGCGCGCTGACCCGAAGTTTCGCGCGGGCGATCCGGTTGAAGTCGAGCCCACCCAGACGGACGGAGCCGTGGCTGTTCTCGCCCGCCGCCATCACCGCGACGCTCCAGCGGTGAAGACTCCCCGCCTCGCGCTCTTTGCCCACATAGTTGAGCATCAGGGTGCTGTCGAGGTCGGGCGAGTCGCGATGGCTGGAGTACCGGCCAAGGAAGCGCTCGACTACGTTGGCCGCCACATCGCGGAACAGCAGTCCACCACGCGGCAAGGGCTCACCGATCCCGCCTGCGGCACGGGTGTCGCGGATGAGCTCGTCAGCGGCGTCGATGTTGTGCTGCAGCCATTCGGTGTCATTCTCGATGAAGTACCGGGTCTGGATACGACGGCCGCCGTACGAGGTGAAGGCCGGGATCGCTGCACCCATCTTCGCGGTCACGCGGAGCACGGGGTGGGTCCGGATCCGGACACCGAACTCGCCAGGCGTCAGTCCCTGCTGCTCGTAGCGCTCGATGTCGAGCCTGATCTCGTGCTCGACGGTCGCCAGATGACGGAACCAGGCCTCGAGTTGTCCGGTCATCCAGATGCGCGGGAGATCCTCGTAGCCGGGACGGAATCCGAACCACCGGGCCATCTGCAGCAGGGTGTCGTAGGCCTGAGCTGCGCGGACGAAGTAGCTGACGACGAGACCCTCGAGCGTCAGGCCCCGGCTGAGGGTGTTGCCGCCTACGGCGATGGCCACCTGCGGTGGACCGCCGTACTCGAGCCGGTCGTCACTGCGGCAGTTGTCCAGCACCACCCTGGTCGACGCCACCACTTCGGGCAGGCGTTCGAGCGCCTCGGCGAACGACAGCGCTCGGACTCCGGGGAACGAGGCGGCAGGGACCTTGCGGGTCTCCTTCGTCCACGTCTCCTCCAGAGTCGCCAGGAACTCGGGATCCCCGCTGCGGAGCTTTCGCACAGCATCGTCCCGCAGATCGACGAGCGGTTCCTTGAACGCTTCGTGGACCGCGATCTTCATCGAGGTGTGCACGAGCATCGTCGAATGCCCGTCGTCGCCCCTGGCTCGGCGTGCGGCAGTTGCCAACCAGAACCAGTGCGTCGCGTCCAGCAGCGACTCCGTGATGTCGGGCTGGAATCCCGCAGCGGCAGCTCGCCCTGCGGGGCGCAGGCTCGGCAGCTCGGCGTCGTCGATGAAGCGGACCATGTCGTAGCCGTCGAGGTCGGCACCCGATGCTTCCTCACCCTCGACCGCATCCCGTCCGAAGATCCGCTCCGAGCCGAAGTAGCCGTCCGGCTTGGGCAGGTTGAGAATGAAGTTGTCCGGGTAGAGATCATCCTTGCCCGGTGCGATCAGGACGTTGGCGAACGGTGTCGCGGTGTAGCCGATGTAGGTGCACCGCGGCAGCTTTCCCAGGATCTGCCGGATGAGCGGGTTGATCGCGTTCGTGGCGACGGTCGCCTGGTCGGCCTCGTCGTCGATCACCAGGACAGGCACGTCGTCCAGCACATGCTTGCGGGCGGCGTCCTCGAGCCACTCGTCGAGTTTGGTCAGAACAGTCTTGTTCTTCTTGACCACACACAGCGCGACCTTCGACTCCTGGTTGTGCAGCAGGGCGGTCGAAGGAGTGGCGTGCGGCCGGAAGTCGTTGGCCTGGTCGGTGAGTGTCAGCCACGCAGTGGGCACGAGGTCGCGAAGTTGCTCGTCGAGCCGCTCCTGGGTCTGCCGGCGCAGGCCGTTGTGGATGCCGGACAGCACGATCACGAACTTGTACCCGGCGTCCGCTGCCTTCGCGATGACCGACGTGAAGTTCGTCGTCTTACCGCTCTGCACGTAGCCGACGACGAGCCCTTTCGACGCCCAGCGCGGGAGCTGCGGTCGGGGGGTGTAGGCGACGACCTTGCTGGATGCGCGATCGACAGGCCGGATGCGGTCCTGGCTCCAGCCGAGCGTCTCGCGGAAGTGCTTGTACAGCTCTGGCCAGTACTGGTCATTCGCGTCGTTCGGCCCCGGATACCAAGGGTCCCGCGGGCCGTGCAGAACGGGCGGGTCGTCGCTCTCGATGTTCTCGATGCGACGTCGATACTCGGCGACGAAGCTGGTCAACACCTGTTCGCTGAGGACCAAGCGAAATCTGCTGCATGCCTCTTCGAGGCCGTGCTTACGGGCCCAACCCGCGAACACGACGAAGAAGTCCTCGCTCACGCCTCGTCCTCCACGTGCCGCCCCTCGGTGACCCCGCGTGGTCAACTGGTGACCTCACGAGGCGATCACCCTATGGGGTGACGACGCGAGCCGTGTGGCCGGCCCGAACGAGGCGCGTGTCGAGGACAGACTCCACGCGGTCTGCAGCAGACCCTGTCGCCTCGTGCTCCCAGACCCTGACCACCGACCATCCTGCAAGGCCCAGCTTGTCGTCCGTATCGCGGTCCCTCTCGACGTTGCCGGCCAGCTTGGCCGCCCACCAGTCCTGGTTCGCCTTCGGGTAGGTCGCGTGCTCCGGACAGCGGTGCCAGAAGCATCCGTCCACGAACACGGCCACCTTCAGGCGGGTGAAGACGATGTCGGCCCGGCGGCGCCGCAGCCCCGCCGCATCGAACCTGAACTCGACGCGGAACCGTCGACCACGGCGGTGGAGTTCGGCCCGCAGTGCCCGCTCCGGCGACGTTCCGGTGCGCGCCTGCAGGGACATGCGTCTACTGACGCCAGGGCTGCTCGGCGTCATGCCCGTCATAGGACCAGTATCTGACAGTGTTCGGCCGCCGACGTGTCTCCCCGTCGTCGCGTCCCCGCGGCGGGCATGGTCGGCTCTGTAAGACTCTCTGCAGTTCGATGCGTTCCGTGCGGCGAGTGTCGTAGCGTCCCTGCAGGAGAAGAAGGCGCAGGCTGTGCGCCGACGGCAGAACGCCAGGCTTCCCGGCGTTGCGGGCCCAGCTGCCACCAACCCGGCCGGGAGCCGCTAGCCTCGGCTTCACGGGGCGGTAGCTCAGCTGGTCAGAGCAGCGGACTCATAATCCGTCAGGTCGTGGGTTCGAGCCCCACCCGCCCCACTAACCATGCTGGTCAGAGCCGTGGAACGTTCGATGCTCAAGATCACCGCCACCCTTTAGCCGCCCGAAACTCTGCGGACGCATCGAACCCATGGCCGCGTCGAGGGCGTCGGCGGCCTGCCGCCCGTCTGCCCGCCTGTCCATGTAGACGTCCTGTGTGATCGAGGGTCGGGAATGACCGCTGTGGCCGGCGATGGCACGAGCCGTCAGCCCTGCATGGTCCAGAACAGTGATTGCGGTCTTGCGGAACACGTGTGTCGTCACCCAGCCGTAGCCGGCTCTGCGGACGGCATCGCGAAGGCGTGCCCCGGTGTTGTGGGGGTCGCGCCAGCCTTCCTGGGTGTTGGGGAACAACAGGTCTTCTGGGCTCGCGTCTCGCGCACCCCGCTTCTCCATCAGCTCCATCAGGAAGTCCGGTAGCGGCAACACCCGTCGTGCCGAGAACGTCTTGCCGCTGTGCCGGACAAGTCCGACGCCGCGGACACGAACCACGTTGCCGGTGATCGAGATCGTGCGCGCTTCCCAATCGATGGCGTCAACCTGCAGAGCGATGACCTCGCCGATGCGACAACCCGTACCGAGAAGGAACGCGACGAGGTCGGGGATGTCGTGGCTCTCCGCAACCTCGTCGGCGTCCAGCTTGACCATGAGGTCAGCGCGCTCGGCTGCTGTGAGCGCGCGGATCTCCTTCTTCTGACCCTCGATGCGGCTCGCGTCGCGAGTTGGGCTCGTCCGGATGGCGCCCAGCCGCGCTGCGTGACCGAGGACGCCGGACACGACGGTGCGGATGCTCCGCACGGTGTTGGCCTGCATGATCAACTCGGAGGCCCGCAAGAAGCGCTCGATGCGCACGACGGTGATCTCTCGTACGCGAAGCTCGCCGAACGCCGGGAGCACGTGGTTTGCGCATGTGCAGGGCGTAGGTGTCGTACGTGGTCGGTTTCCTCCGACGCTTGGTCTCTGTCAGGAACAGATCAGCAATGACCTTGAACCGCGTGTCCCCGCTGATCTCGCCGACGTCGGGTCCTGAGCGGTCCCGCAATGCCTTATTCAGCTCGCGAATAGCAGCGGCTTCCGACCGGCCGTAGCGTTCAACGCGGCGAGTCCGTCCGTCCTCATCGCGGTATTTGGCGATGGCTCGCCAGGTGCGGCCACCGGTCGGGGCGACGGTACGGATCTTGCCGTGCGTTCCGACAGGTAGAGGTGGTCGTCCCATCGCTCAGTCCTGTAGCGCCTCGAACCAGCGCCGGACGTCTTCGGGCCGGTAGCGCACGTAGCGACCAACCCGCTTCCCGGTCGGCCCGTAACCCTGGGACCGCCACTATAAAGCGTCTGGACCGGTACCCCCAGGTACTCCGACACGTCGCGCACGCTCCAGAGCCGTTCCTTCGTCAGCATTTCAGTTCCTCTCGTTAGTGGTGGGAAAAGTGGTCATGCGGTGGTGCGTTCCTGCTTGGTGAGGGCGTGGTGTTCGCGGGCGCGTGCGGCGGCGTCGGCGGCGAGTTGGGCGTCGCCTGTGGTGTTCCAGCCGATCCCGGCCAAGGTGAGGTCGCAGACGATCAGGGTGGTGTCGTCGTCCTCGAGGTGGCCGGCCTGGTCGTGGCGGTAACGCCAGTCGGACCGCTGAGTCCGGTGCCAGACTCGTCGCGCTGCGCGCAGGGTCTTGTGGGTGGTGGAGTAGCGCTGGCTTTTTGTGGCGAAGTGGCCGCCGAAGCCGAGCATGTGTGTCCAGCGACGGAGCCGGCCGTAGGTGTCGTGCCAATCCTGCTTCTGTTCGTCGCTGGTCCAGTCCTCGGGGCGGGTGCCGAGTTGCCAGGCGTAGGCGACGAGGCGGCCGAGGTGGGTGTTGGGGTCGCTGTAGTGGTCGGCGGCTTCGCCGGTCATCCGCCCGGTGGCGGGCAGCCCGGTGGCTTCGGTGGCCTTGGTGGCGTACTTGGCGAGGTAGGCGGCGACGGCCTCGGAGGTGAGTTCGCCGGTGCCCACGTCGTTGACGGGGCGGACGTCGAGTTGGGAACCCCAGTGGATCGACCAGGTGTGGCCGGTGTCGACGTACTCGGGTGTCTGAAACCCGGTGGTGGTGATCGCGGCGACGAGCTCGGCCAGATCAGCGGCCGTGATGGCCTCGGGTGGGGCAAGTATCGCATCGCGGTCGTCGACGTCGAGGCGGTCGAGCCGGATGAGGGCGTGGAAGTGCACGACCCCGCGACGCTGGTATTCGGCGACCTTCCCGTAGCTCACGCGCAGCTTCACCCCGTGGGTGCGTTCGAGAGGCCGGAGTGCCCGGCTCAGGGTGATGGTGGTGCGGCGCCAGAGTTCGCCGGCCCAGCCGTTCCAGACGACGTGGTGGGCGTGGTCGTAGCAGTCCAGGCAGATCGGGCGGCCCAGGCAGGGGGCGTTCTCGGTGTGGCGTTGGGTGCAGACCAGCAGCTTGCCGTGTGGGCAGGGTTTCAGGTCGCGGCGCATGCGGCAGGGGCGGATCTTCCCGGTGCGTGGGTTGACCACGCGGGTGTGGACCGGGCCGAAGGAGGGCGCGGTGAGGGTGGCGAACACCGCGGGATGCCCGCCGACGGATTCCGGGATGCCATTGCCGCCGACTAGGCCGGCTTTGATGAGTTGGTAGGTGTCGGCGCGGTCGGTCTCGGCGCAGGGTGGGCAAACCGACTCGCGGCGGTCGCAGCAGGGCACGTAGAGCACGCCGTCGGGCATCTCGGTGGTGTGGAGGGTCTGCTGGATGGCGCCAGTGGTCTGTTCGACGGTGTGGATCAAGCCGTCTCCTGCCGCGGACGGGGCCGGACCGCGTCCGGACGGCATGCGCGCCCGCTACCTCCCGCTCCGCTCCCGGGCGGCCGCGCGCCTATGGGCCGCGGGCCATGCGCCGGCAAGGGAGCTGTGGTGACGACGAGGTCATCCCCGCTGGCCGCCGATCGTGTCGGCGGGCCCGAACAGCGTCAACCCCGCTGCGCGCCCCGATCCCGCCAGTGGTGACGACGAGCAGGAAAGCGCGAGCGGGGTCGTGGTCGGGTAGCGGGATCGGGGGTTCCGGGTTGACACTGCCCAACCCCGCCAAGAGTCGGCCAGGATCGCGGGGATGGGGCAGGGTGGTCTGCCCGGCCGCTGTCCGATATCTTCCGCCTATGCCAGAGGTGGATATGTCAACGGCCCCGCCATTCATCGACCCGCGGCCGGCGCCCGAGCGCATCGTGCAGCTCGCCTCTCGTGTCCTCGCAGGAGACATCCTGCTTCCGCGATTCCAGCGCAAGTTTGTTTGGAAGAGGCCGCAGATTATCGACTTGCTTGATTCTGTGCGGCGGAACTACCCCATCGGTAGCTTCTTACTCTGGCAGTCGAAGCAAGAGCTGGCGAGCGAGAGGTCAATCGGCGATCTCAAGGTTTCGGACCGGTCGCCAGGCTATCCGGTCAACTATCTTCTGGACGGGCAGCAACGACTCTCGACGATATGTGGAGCTCTCTACTGGGTAGGTGACAATCCTACAAGTATCTGGAATCTTGCGTATGACCTCAGAAATGATAAGTTTTTCCATCTGAACACGTTGGATGAGCAGGCGCCACACATCATCCGCACGCGCCATCTTACAAAAGGGTCGGACTTCTTTAGTCGGATTGCAAATCTTTCTCCTGAGCTTCAAGAAAAGGCGAAAGCCTTCTTCGATCGCTTCACGGACTACCAAACCGCGACTGTGACGCTCGGCGACATGCCAATCAATGATATCGGCCCAGTATTCGAACGCATTAATAGCACGGGCACCAAGCTGACGGTAGTTGACCTCATGCGTGCTGCTACCTGGACCCCTGAATTCGATCTTGTTGAGAGAATCGATTCTCTGCTGGAGTCGCTTAAGCCGAAACTATTTGGTACGGTTGATCGGAAGACGGCCCTTCGCTGCGTTGCCGCAGCGGCTGGCTTCGGATTTTCGTCGCAAAACATGGACTCCCTACGTGATCTTCCCAAGCCGCAGCTGGCTTCGGCGGTCGATTCGGCGACAGAGGCGGCGAAGCGCGCAGCCGACTTCCTGGCTACCGAAATCGGCGTGCCTAGCGAGGTGGCCCTACCATACACGAACCAGTTCGCGGTTCTTACGGCCATCTTTGAGAAGCTGCCACATCCCACTCCGGCCCAGTATCAAGCAATTAAGAACTGGTTCTGGCGCACGACCTTCTCTGGATATTTCGGTGGCTGGAACACTGGAAATATGGCCACCGACTATAAAACCTCTCCCAGTTTGCGACGGGCAAGGTCGACGTTATCTCATCGCCGGCCATCGTGCCCCAGGAAGGGATCTGGAAGGTTCGACCATTCCGGTCGAACAATGCGACCTCCAAGATGTTGGCATTGATGCTCGCGCATCGAGGACCAGTCGACCTGCTCAATGGTCAAAAGATTGACATTGGAAAGAGTCTTGCCTGGAATAACGAGAAGGAATTCCATCACGTTTTCCCGCGGGCATACATGAAATCTAGGGATCGAAGCGACTTCAATTCGCTCGCCAACATCGTTATGCTCACGTCAAAGAGCAACATCGAAATTAGCGCCAAGCCTCCATCTGTATATTTGAGCGAAATTCGAAGGGATGTTGGCGATCAAGGTTTCTTCAATCGCCTTTCAACGTGCTTGATACCTCCAGGGGCGGCTGATGCGGCGCTGCGGGATGACTATGACGAATTCCTTCGGCTGCGGTCTGAGTTGCTACAGCAGGTCGCAATGGAGCTCATTGGGCCGCTAGAGGGAACGATTGAAGAAGTTTCGCCAGAGTTGGTCGAGGACGAAGAGCCGACAGCCAATGAAGAGGTTGATTGATCCTCGATTGGCCGGCTTGAGCGGGACCCATCTTCTTGGTCACAGCGCTGCGGCTATTTCTTCCCAGGATCAAGCCATGGTCCGGCTTACCGTTGGGTACAAGCCGGCAGCGAGGTCCTCCAGCGCTGGTGCCCGCTGACGCCACCCTCTACTCACCTCAAACGTCGGCAGACTGCCGTCAGCCACGAGTGAGGACGACAGGGAGCTCGGTCGCAGACCTGCAGGTCGGGGGGTGTCTGCGATTGATCGCAGACTACCGAAGCAACCCGGATGAATCCGTCAGGTCGTGGGTTCGAGCCCCACCCGCCCCACGAACCATGCTGCTCAGAGCCATGGAGCGTTCCACGCTCAAGATCACCCCTTTAGCCGGCCGAAACTCTGCGGACGCATCGAACCCATGGCCGTGTCGAGGGCGTCGGCGGCCTGCCGCCCGTCTGCCCGCCTGTCCATGTAGACGTCCTGCGTGATCGAAGGTCGTGAATGACCGCTGTGGTTGGCGATGGCCCGTGCTGTCAGCCCCGCGTGATCCAGAACGGTGATTGCGGTCTTACGTGGACAGCGCTGGGCTCTTGTTCATGCAGGTAAGGGGCGCGGCATGACGTTGACCCAGGGGTGGCGGGTTACGCACCTGGGCTTCGGTGGGTCTGCAACATCGATGCCGGTCACCGCAGGATGAGCAGCAAGGAGTAACAGGGCTGGCCCGATCGGGCGAGAAGGTGGTCGGGTCACCACGCGTCGCTATGATCGGCACCACGTACGCCGAGTGGTCACCCGATCGCGGTGTGGATGTTTCGGGCTGTGGGGAGTTGTACACATCGGTGGACGTTGATGTCGCGTTGAGCCCGTGGTCCAGAGCGCAGTCCACGGAGGGTCGGCAGCGGTGAGCGAGCTAGACCTGACACCGCCTACAACCGTTCCGAGCGTCATGGATGTCGTCCGCGAGCAGACGCGGCGGGCCCTCGAGGCCTATCGGGCCGATCCTGGGCTCATCGAGGAGCACGCCCACAGTGAGCGTCGGATCAGCCAGGGCGGCTACGGCGACCGCCAGATCTTCGAGCTCGTCCAGAACGCGGCTGACGAGATCCGGAGCGATCCTGGCGGTGAGATCGCCGTCGTCCTGACTTCGAACCACCTGTACTGCGCGAACCAGGGATCGCCGGTGACCCCGGAGGGGGCCGACACCATCCTGCGGATGAGCGTGTCGCGGAAGCGTGGCGGGCAGATCGGCCGCTTCGGCGTCGGGGTGAAGTCGGTGCTCGCGATCTCCGACACCCCGGAGTTCTTCAGTACGGCGGACGGAGCTCCGTTCGCCTTCGGGTTCGACCGCGAATGGGCTGCCGAGGAGATCCGCCGGGTGCGTCCCGACGCCACGGAGACGCCTGTCCTTCGGATGTCAAGGCCGATCGACCCGGTCCGTGCCCGCGATCTGGACCCGACACTCGACGAGCTGCTGACGTGGGCGACGACGGTGGTTCGGCTGCCGCTGCGTCATGGAAGTGTTGACCGGCTCGCCGTCGACCTGAAGGCCTTTCCGGTCGAGTTCGGGATCTTCTCCCCGCACGTCGGCACGGTGACCCTGGAGGACCGCCGCGGCGTGCTGGTCCGGCGACAGATCTTCCAGCGGTCGCGTGGCAATCGCCGCATCATGCAGGAGGTCAAGCCTGACGGGACGACCCTCGATCATGAGTGGCGCGTCTTCACACGGATGCACCGGCCGTCCGTCGACGCACTGCGCGCCGCGGGTGAGCTGCACGACCGACCGGAGCTGGACATCTCGTGGGCGGTCCCGGAGCGGAGCACTGCGCGGGGGATGTTCTGGGCTTACTTCCCCACCAAGTTCGCCACGACGCTGCGCGGGATCCTCAACGCTCCGTGGAAGACGTCCGAGGATCGGCAGGCGATCTTCGACGGCAACGCGTTCAATGACGAGCTGATCAAGGTCGCGGCTGATCTCGTCGTGGAGTCGCTGCCGGGCCTGTCCTCCTCCGACGACCCGGCCTCTTACATCGACTACCTGCCGGGTCGGGGCCGCGAGGCTCCGCAGTTCGCCGACGAGAGACTTACGGCGGCGATCTGGGCGTTGGCAGCGCGGTGTCCTTCGCTGGTGGATCAGGGAGGGGCGTTCCGGGCGCCCAGCGACATAGAGCTCCACCCGGAGAATCTGCCTGACGACTGGTTACGGATTTGGGCTAGCCATCCGGGCCGTCCGGCTGGCTGGGTTCATCACTCAGCCGAGAGGCGCGAGCGCCGTGCACGCGTCTCACTCATCCTGGGTCGGGCCGGCCGTACTGAAGCGTCGGTCGTTCAGTGGCTCGAAGCGCTCGTGACGGATCGCAGCCCCGAGGCATCGGCGGCTGCCGTTCGGATCGTGGCCGCGATGACGGAGGCCCGATACTCGCTGGCCGAGCATGCGAGCCGAGCGCGCGTCGTACTCACCGAGTCCGGGGAACTCGTCGCGCCCGCGCGAGGTGAGGTCTACCGACGCGCTGCGGTCGACAGCCTCGATGACGACCTGATCTATGTCGACGAACGCGTGGTAGCCGTCTTCGGGGCTTCGTCGGCGTTGGAGTCGCTGGGCATCCGCGAGGCGGATGCAACCGGTCGGTTCGCGGCCGTCGTGGACAAGGGATTCGCGGATTACAGCGATCAGCAGTGGAATGCGTTTTGGAGCCTGTCGCGGGAAGCGGGTTCAGTCGCCGCGATCGATGCGCTCGGATCGATCGACCCAGGGGCTCGGGAGCAGATTCATGTCCGGACGGTGGCAGGTGGCCTGAAGCCTGCTCATGACTGTCTCCTGCCCGGTCCGGTCGTGCCTGCCGACGGCAGCCGCGACGCTGGCGTGACGGTGGACCTCGACTTTCACGCTGAGGACGGAGCAATCCTGCGCAGCATCGGCCTGTCGAACGGCCCTGTTCGCGACCGGAATCCGCGGACCGATGCCTGGTTCGAGGACTACCTGACCTACGCATGGGAGGTGCATCTCGGTTCCCTCGATGACAAGGACCATCGCCCGCAGCGAACGACGATGCGGGTCGAGGGGCCGAACCCGCCAGGACCCCTTCGATTCCTGCAGACGCTGACGCCCGAGGGACGGGCTGCGTTCCTCGGCGCTCTCCCGGATCAGGCTGATCTGGGCGGCGTGTGGAAGGTCCAGGTCGGCCGACAGCAGGGCACGCGGAGGGCGATCGCATCGCCATTGAGGTGGATCGCGACGCGGTTCGGCCATCTCCGAACATCAAGGGGACTGCGACCCGTATCGATGTGCGTCGGGTCCGAGCTCGAGGTGCATCAAGACCTCCTGCCGGTCGCAGATGTCCGGAGCGAGGTCGCGGCGGCTCTGCGGCTCCCCCGAACACTCGAGAAGGTGCCCGAGAGGATGTGGGTGAGCCTGCTCCGTGAGGCTGCCGCGTCCTGCGACGACGAGTTCCCGGGCAGGGTCTACGCATTGGTGATGGACGCCGTCTCCGAATGGCCCGAGGGCATGTCGGCCACCCGATGCCGCGTCGGTGACGCCTGGTCGACCGAACACGCGGACAGCGAGATCGCGGTCACGGCTGTCCGCGCGGAGTACGAGGTGCTCGTCCGGGAGCGCGTGCCGGCACTTCTCGTACCGACGTCCGACGTCGCGGAGCGGATGATCGACAGTTGGGGGATGCTGAATCCGTCGACCGTGATCAAGAAGGAGGTCCGGTTCGTCGCGCTCGCCGAACCCGTTCCCGTCCTGGATCTCTTCCCTCATCTCCGCACCGGGTTCCGTCGGCAGGTGGAGGGCTGGAGCCTCGCTCGCTGCAGTGAGCTGGAGGAGGTCACGCGAACCCCGAACGGGATGAGGACAGTCCAGATTCAGCAGGTCGAGCACGAGCAGTCGGTCTTGGTACTGCGACCCGAAGACGATCTCGCGCTGCTGACGGCCGTCGATGTCGTCCTCCGGCTGGGCCTGGGCCCGTCGGGATGCCGTTCGATCATCGAGCGCCGCGACAAGCAGCGGGAGAACGAACGGATCCAGCAGGTGCGTGAGGCGCGGTCCGCCGAGGAGAAGGTCCTCGGACTCATCGGCGCGAAGCAGCTGCGTGCGGGCCTTCCCGCAGGGTTGGAGGAGAACGAGCGAGCCCGGACCGGCGCGCCTGTATCCGACACACGGGTGGCGGAACTCGCTCTGAAGACCCACGGCGCCGCCATCCTGCGGCATCACAGCCGAGACATCGCTACAGGCAACGAGGAAGCGCCGCGCACCTTTGCAGGCGGGTCTGTCGCACGTCGCTTCGTGGCCGAGCTCGGTCTTGGCGAGGAGTTCGCCGGCTACGCGGCGGTCACCCCGCCGGAAATGGAGGAGGTGGACGGGCCGGCCGAGCTACCGCCGCTGCACGACTACCAGGAGCGGGTGGTGAGTCGGGTCGTCGACCTCCTGCTCCAGCCGCAGCCCGGGCGTGCGATGCTGCGGCTGCCGACAGGCGCCGGCAAGACACGCGTCGCGGTCGACGCGGTGATCCGGATTGCGTCTCGGGGCGGCCTGAAAGGTCCGATCCTGTGGATCGCGCAATCGGACGAGCTGTGTGAGCAGGCGGTTGGTACGTGGAAGTTCGTGTGGTCCAAGGCCGGCCCCCGTGCCCAACTGACGATCAACCGGTTCTGGGGTGGAAACGATGCCGCGCCGGTTCAGGGGACGACACAGCTCGTTGTCGCGACGGACGCGCAGCTCGGCAACAGGCTCGGCAACGAGGAGTACGCGTGGCTGCGGAGTCCGGCGCTGGTCGTCGTCGACGAGGCGCACCGGGCGATCGCGCCGACGTACACGTCGATCCTCGAGAAGCTCGGGCTGACCAGCCGCCGGACGGACCGGCCGCTGATCGGCCTGACGGCCACTCCGTACCGTGGCATGAACGAGATCGAGACCAAGCATCTAGTCGAACGGTTCGGTGGGCGCCGGCTCGACGAAGGTCTCTTCGCAGGGGAGGATCCCTACGCCGAACTGCAGGCGATCGGCGTCCTCGCGAAGGTCGACCATCGGGAACTCCCGGGTGCGACGATCCATCTCGACACCGCGCAACTGACTGAGACGACGCGATTCGGGGTGCTGCCGTCGTCCGCGGAGGCAGCGCTGGCCGCCGACGACGACCGCAACGAGCGCATCCTCGAATCGATCGTCGCTCTCCCGGAGGACTGGCCAATCCTCGTGTTCGCGACGTCGGTCAACCACGCGAAACTGCTGACGGCGCTGCTCAACGACCGCGGCATCGGCGCTGCTTCCATCGACGGCTCCACTCCCATGCCTGAACGCCGCAGCAAGATCGAGGCATACCGGTCACAGGAACGGCGCGTGCTCACGAACTACGGTGTGCTTGCGCAGGGCTTCGACGCCCCGACGACCAGAGCCGTCGTGATCGCTCGTCCCACATACAGCCCGAACACCTACCAGCAGATGATCGGTCGAGGTCTGCGCGGCCCCCGTAACGGTGGTAGCGATACGTGCCTGATCCTGGATGTCCACGACAACGTCGCCAACTACGGCCGGGAGCTCGCCTTCACCGAGTTCGAGCACCTCTGGCGCCGCCCGTGAGTGCTGAACGGACGATGAAGTCCTATACCGACGAACAGCAACGGATCATCGACTACCCGGCCGAGACGATGCTGGTCGTGACGGCAGGCGCGGGCACGGGCAAGACTCACACGATGGTCGGGCGGATCGAGCACCTCCTGCGTACACAGGCTCTGCGCCCGTACGAGGTCCTCGTCCTCAGCTTCGCACGGAGTGCCGTGAGGGAGCTGAAGACTCGATTGGCCGCATCCGGCGAGGCCGGACGGCTCGTCTCGGCCCGCACCTTTGACTCGTGGGCCCTCGATCTGCTGACGGAGTTCGAAGCGGACCGCGATTGGCACCGCATGGGGTTCGACGCCCGGATCGAGAACGCGGCTCGTCTGGTCCGGAGTGGAGTCGCGGACGAGCGACTCGAGGATGTCGGCCACCTGGTCATCGACGAGGCCCAGGACGTCGTCGGAGTCCGCCTAGAACTCGTGAAGGCACTCATCTCGAACACCGATTGCGGTCTGACCGTCGTCGGGGACGCCGCCCAGTCGATCTACGGGTTCCAGATCGAGTCGCCCGAGGAGCGTCGTCGCGGTGCCGACCTCTTCCTGGGCTGGCTGCGTTCGCATTTCGGCGACGAGCTGACCGAGGTCGGTCTCGAACAGAACTTCCGCGCGGACACGGCCGAGGCGAGAACGGCGCTCGGGTTCGGGCCTGCGCTGCGTCGATCCGCCGAGACGAAGATGTGTGTGGGTGGTGCCTATGACCGCCTGCGGACGGCGCTGCTCGGCGTGTTCTACATCGGCGACCTGACCGACCCGTTCGTGTGCCGAGATCTGGGCGGTGGAGAGGGAACCACCGCGGTGCTGTGCCGCACGAACGGCGAGGTTCTACTGGCGTCAGAACATCTCGCCGCCGCCGCTGTGCCCCACGCCCTGCAGCGGACCGCTCACGACCGGGTCTCCCCGGCGTGGGTGGCAACGCTCTTCCGGGACGCTCGGGCCGCCACGATCGATCGAGACGCATTCGACCACCTGGTAGCACCGTTACTCTCGGCCCACCACGATCCCGACCTCACTTGGAGCCTCCTGCGTCGCCATCACGGCGACCGTGGACGCAGGGTCGATCTCGGGCAGCTGCGCCGTGCGCTCGCCGAGCGTCGGCTTCCGGACGAGCTCACCGCTCAACCCCCGGCGGATCTGATCGTGTCGACGTTCCATCGGGCGAAGGGTCTCGAGTTCGACCGGGTCGTTGTGATGGATCCCGGATCGTCTTCGCCCGAGAACTCCGACACCCCGGAGGAGGAAGAAGCGCGCCTGCTCTACGTCGCGATGACCCGGCCGCGCAGCGAGTTGATGCGAACCGACTCCGTGAGATTGCGGACGGTTCGGCATGATCCGCGGATCGGTCGCTACATCCGATTCGGGTTCAAGAAGTGGCAGCGCTTCGGTGTGGAGGTTATGGGGGACGATGTCGACTTCACCGACCCGCCGGGCGGGTCCGAACAGGCGGTTGATGTCCAGGCCCGCCTCGCGACGGCGGTGTCGGTCGGTGATCCGGTCGTCCTCGAACAGGGCGCTCCAGCCGGAGCCGAGGCGGGCACAAGCCCCAGCTATCTGATTACCCATGACGGAGTGGTCATCGGGACGGCCTCGGAGGCGTTTCGGCGCGTCATGTTCCGGGTGTTCGGCGGCCGTCCGGGGTACGAGCCGCAGACCTATCCCCGTCGGATCACCGGCTTGCGCCTTGACGCCGTGGAGAGCGCGGCCGGCGGCAAGGCTTCCGGACAGATCGCGGGCCTCGGCGATCACGGTGTCTGGCTCGTACCCCGCCTCGTCGGATTGAGCAGGTTCGAGTTCGACCGAAAGGACCCCGATGCCTGACCTGGCGGCGCACTACGTCTTCCGCGACGAGCTGGTCGACCGGTTCCGCGCAGATGTGCTCGGCCCGGTCGAAGGAGAGGACGAGATCCTCACTGAGGAACCCGCGACCGCCTACATCACGGGCGTCCTCTACCCACGGGACCGTGGGCGGGGACCTACCCGCGAGCGGAAGGACGCCGAGGACATCGACCTGACGCCCGTCTCCACCTCTTCCGACGAGGTTCCTGAGACCGGGGTCGCGATGGCGAATCGGCAGATGCCCTCCGCCGCAGGCATCACCTTCGCCGTCGACCCGTCGGTGACCTCGATCGTCTCGGTATCGGTGAGCGCTGCGGTCTACGAGCCCCACGACGCCATGGGACGAGTCGTGTCGCCGCAGCGCGCCGAGCGGCGCGGCACCGACGACGACTCGATCCGGTGGCACCGGCGGGCGTTCACCGCCACCCCCGTGACCGTCTCGGTCATCGAGCCGAACGCGTCGGCGTCGGTCGACATCGGAGAGGGGCTCGTAGTGCGGCTGCGGGTTCGCCCGGCCGACGACGACGGCGTCATCGCGGTCACCGTGACCCTCGTCAACGACCGGACCGCCGACCCGTCGGTCCTGATCGACCGCGACTGCGTGTTCCAGCCCGAGATCCGGGTGGAGGTCCCCGGAGGCGGTCCGGGCCTCGTCGAGCGTCCGGCGCCCACGACGGTCGACGAAGAGGATCTGGAGCTCAGCGCAATGCTGCACCGCCACGCACCTCTGTTCGCCGTCGGTCACGGATGTACTGCGATGTGGGACCTGACCCCACCTGCTTTCCGCGGCCCGCGGTCCCCGACGCGAGCGCGGACGAACGCGGTGTGGACGTCCTTCGTCCCCGACCGTGACGTTCTGCTCACCGAGTCGAACCCCGAGGTGACCGAACCCGGGATGCTCGAACTCGCGGAGGCATCGACCGCCGATCTCGTCGACACCCTGCGGAGGATGCTCGACGGCTACCGGGGGTGGATCGAGGAGCGGACGGCAGACGCCGTGCCGCTTCGCGGCAGCCGTTTCGAGACTGCGGCTGATCGTCAGATGCAGGCCTGTGCGGAGGCCTGCGACAGGATGCGCGACGGGGTCGGCTTGCTCGAGCAGAACGAGCAGGTGCTGGCTGCGTTCCGATTGGCCTGTTCCGCCATGGCCGACCAAAGGGCCCGAACGATCTGGATCCGATCGAAGAGGGCGGCGGCGCTCGACCCGGCGGCCGGGCGGTGGCGGCCGTTCCAGATCGGCTTCATCCTGCTGTGTCTGTCCGGGGTCGTCGACGCCGAGCATCCCGACCGAAACCTCGCCGATCTGCTGTGGTTCCCCACGGGCGGAGGCAAGACCGAGGCCTATCTGGGTTTGATCGCCTTCACGACGTTCCTCCGGCGGCTGCGCCGTCGGGCGGCCGGTGCGGGTGTCACGGTTCTCATGCGTTACACCTTGCGGCTGCTGACGCTGCAGCAGTTCGAACGGGCAGCGACGCTGATCTGCGCGATGGAGACGATCCGCCGTACGCACCCGGAGGACCTGGGGACGGAGCCGATCTCGATCGGTATGTGGGTCGGGGCCGCCGCGACGCCGAACCGGCTCGACGACGCCCACCACAGCATCGAGGAGCTGCGTGCGGGGCGGACGGTCCGGGAGAAGAACCCGGTCCAGCTCACCGCCTGCCCGTGGTGCGGCACCCCGATGGATCACGCGAATTACCACGTCGACCGGGCTGCCGGACGTATGATGATCCGCTGCCGCGACTCCGGCTGCGAGTTCCACACCGGGCTACCCGTTCATGTCGTCGACGAGGACATCTACGCTGTGCGCCCGACACTCGTCATCGCCACTGCCGACAAGTTCGCTCAGATCGCCTGGCGCTCCGACGTCGCGAAGCTGTTCAATCGCGATGGCGCACCGGCAGGTACACCACCGCCGGAGCTGGTCATCCAGGACGAGCTGCACCTGATCTCGGGGCCGCTCGGTACGTTGGCCGGCCTGTACGAGACCGCCATCGACATCGCTGCCGACCGGCCAAAGGTGGTGGCTTCCACGGCGACGATCCGGCGGGCGCAGCAGCAGGGCGCACGGTTGTTCGACCGGGAGGTCCGGCAGTTCCCTCCCGCCGGAATCGACTCGCGTGACTCCTGGTTCGCCGTGGAGGCGCCCCGTACCGCCAAAGCCAGCCGCTGCTACGCAGGTGTCCTGGCCCCCGCGACCAGCCAGGCGACGCTCCTGATCCGCGTCTACTCCGCTCTCCTGCACCACGCGGCCCGCATCGCAGGGGATGACGCGGTCCGCGACACGTACTGGACACTCGTCGGCTACTTCAACAGCCTCCGGCTGCTCTCGGCCGCCGAGCTACAGGCGCATGCCGACGTCCAGGAGAGACTCGCACGATTGAGCAAACGTGACGGGGTCGATGGCCGCAGGATCGACAATCTCACCGAGCTCACGAGCCGCATCGATTCCAGCGACATTCCGTCGCGGCTAGCGTGGCTGTTCGTCGCCCATCCGAGGCCGGAGGCGTTCGACGTCGTCCTGGCCACAAACATGATCTCGGTCGGGGTCGACGTCGACCGCCTGGGCCTGATGGCGATCATGGGACAACCTCAGACCACCGCCGAGTACATCCAGGCCACGAGTCGCGTCGGGCGCCGTGACCCCGGCCTGGTCGTGACCATGCTGAACGCTTCGCGATCCCGGGACCGTTCGCACTACGAGAGCTTCCTCGCCTACCACTCCGCCCTCTACAGACAGGTCGAATCGACGAGCGTCACCCCGTTCGCGGCTCGGGCCCGCGATCGAGCTCTCCACGCAGTATTCGTCGGGCTGCTCCGGATCCTGCATCCGATCGCCCGGCCGAACGACGCCGCCGGCCGCGTCGAGACCTTCCTCGGCGAACTCGACATGGTCCGGGCAGCCGTGCTGGACCGGGTCGAGGCCGTGTCACCAACGGAGCGCAAGAACGTCGACGTGGAGCTCGACGACTTCATCGAGCACTGGCGAGACATGGCGGCGAGCAATCCGCAGCTCGTGTACGAGTCCCGTCGTCACATCGGAAGCAGACAACGAGGACCGGACACCGCCCTCCTGCGCTCGTTCGGCCAGGACGACGACCTCGAACAGGCCTACGACACGATGTGGAGCCTGCGCGACGTCGATGTCGAATCCGACCTCTACCCGGAGCGCTGATATGCCATCGCGAGTCCGACGCCGCGCCTCCGGCGAGGAACGCCCCTTCCGAGATCCGCTCGGATCCGTCCGCCGATCGCAGCTCATCACCACCTATGGTGTCGGCGCTGTGGTCGCCCTCGACGAGCAGTCCTACATCGTCAGCGGGCTCGACGACTGGAAGATAGGCAGCACACCCGACCTGCACGAGTTCCGCCTTCAGACCAGACTCGGGGTCGACGGCTTCCGACTCCCACCCGCCGCGGATCCCCCCGCCGGTGACGGCGTCCGTGCGCGCCGCTTCCCGACCCTCTACTCCTGCCCCGGCCGGCCGGCGGGCTCGGACGAGGGATGCCAGCACAACCTCAAGCCATACCGCGAGTTCAACTCACCCCGGAAGAAGAACGTCTGCGCAGCTTGCGGCGAGCCCCTGACCCCGTCCCGTTTCGTCGTCGCCTGCGTTCGCGGGCACCTCGACGAGTTCCCGTACTGGCGCTGGGTACATGCCGGGTCTGAGGCCCGCGACCACGACGGCCGCCACGAGCTGTCGGTGCGAACCACCGGCCGAACGGCGTCCTTGCGGTCCATCGTCGTTGGGTGCAGCTGCGGGAAGGAGGCGTCCATGGAGGGTGCCTTCGGGCCGGGCGCCATGGCCTCGATAGGTCACACCTGCAGCGGAGCACGTCCCTGGCTAGGCCCAGCCGGCCAGGTCCAGGGCTGTGATGCGGAATGCCGGACCATGCAGCGTGGCTCCTCAGCCGCCTGGTTCCCGATCGTCCGTTCCGCCCTGTCGATTCCGCCTTTCTCCGATCGGCTCTATCGCGACATCCGTGGGGACCTCGCCATCTGGATCGGGGAGACGGACGACGTGATCGCTAAGCAAGCCAGGCTGCGCGGCTTCGTCGGGGAGCGCTATACGGAGAAGGACGTCATCGAGGCCGTCCGCCAGTACGAGCGCTACCAAGCAGGGGAGCGACCAGACCCATCGGCCCTTACCGGATTCGAGGGGGCCGACGTGCTCCGCGTCGAGGAGTTCCGGCAGCTGTGCGAAGAAGGCTCGACCGATGAGTTCGAGTGCTCGGCGCCTCCTGATGCCGATGAGGCCGAGCCCCCAGATGGAATCGATCGATCCATGCAAGTCCATCGGCTCCGTGAGGTCCGTGTCCTTCAGACCTTCACGCGGGTGGAGCCACCTGTAGAAGGCGACTCCCCCGAGCGACTCGCCGCCGTGAGCCGGGAGCGTGCGAACTGGTTGCCGGGCATCGAGGTCGTCGGTGAAGGCGTCTTTCTCAGCCTTGACACCGACAAGCTCACGGCCTGGGAGGCGATCGCGGACCGCGGGTCACCCGAGCGCCGAGCGGCGATCATCAGGGCGCAGCACGAGGAGGTCATGAATCGGCGTGCGAAGAACAAGGCGCGACGTCTCGCCGACTCACCAGTCCGCGCTCGCCTCCTCCTGGTCCACACGCTCGCGCACGCGCTCATCAACGAATGGAGTCTCGACGCGGGCTATCCTGCGTCCGCCCTCCGTGAACGCCTCTACGTCTCAGGCGACATGGCCGGATTGCTGATCTACACGGCGAGCAGTGACTCCGCTGGCAGTCTTGGGGGCCTCGTCAGCCAGGGCGAGATCAGGCAGCTCCAACGGTCGCTGGCTGGCGCGCTGGAACGCACCCGCTGGTGCTCTTCCGACCCGCTGTGCATGGAGGCCGAGGCCTCCGGCACGGACAGCCTGAACCTAGCGGCCTGTCACGCCTGCGTACTGCTGCCGGAGACCAGCTGCGAGCTGAACAACACCTTCCTCGACCGCGCAATGCTGATCGGCACTCCCGACCGTTCCTGCACCGGCTATTTCGACAACGTGATCTGACGTGCCCACCGCCTGCCGGGCGGCCCGACTGATAGCGTAGCTAGTGTCCTTAGGGCAACTCGATCTCGCAGTTGCCCCGCCTCTTAATGCGTTCTACCGGCAGGGCTCCTGCCACGTACTTTCAGGTTCCGTACGTGTTCGTTGAGTTCTCGACGGAATAGGACGATATCGTCAAGTCTCGACCGGCTTCTGAATCTTCGCTCCATAGCTCGGCTGGCGCTGCCCGGCCCCGGGCCGACGTTGAGTCCGTGGAAGGACAGTTGATGGCCATTTAGATGCTGTTAAACGTGCGCGGGGACGTCCATCGGTACGGCGCCGTCCCAGACACGCTCGAAGCTGTCGGTGTAGGTGGCGAACATGCCTCCAGGCTCGATGCGGCGCAGGTGTAGGACCGGTGCGTAAGCAGCGGCGATCCCGTGTACTTGCGGGTTGATAAGCATGTCGTCATCGGCGCGAAAGATCGAGTTGTACAGCACGGTCTCGTGCTGTCGAGCCTCTACGCCGGCCGTCTTCAGGAGGGGGCGGAACAGGGCTATCGCGTTGTGCACGCGTGCAGCAACTGCATGCCCGATGCCCTCCTCAGCTCCGCGTTCGGCCATGCGGGGTGAGTTCGCGTCAGCCAGCAGCAACCGCACTGCAACACCGACTCGTGCCCGGTCGGCCAGTAATCGGACCAACTCGACGTCCTCGGCGAGAAACAACGCCGCGTAGACGAGGATGCCGATTTCCCGCTGGGCGCCGGCGAACAAACGTCGCCACTCGTCCCGTGGCACGGCGCTCCGGTGCGGGTAGCACACCTTGATCTCGTGCGACACCTGGACGTCGAGCCCATCTGGATCAGGCCACAGCGCCCGTTCCTCTAGCTTCAAGAGATCCGCGACGGCCCAGCGGTGGCGGGGGTGGGGGAGGCGGCCGGCCATCCAGCGCTGCACGGTCTTGGGGTCGACGCCGAGTGCTGCCGCGACGTCGAGCTCGCGGAGCCTTGCGTTTGCGAGCGCGCGGCGCAGGGCGTCGTTCACGGTTCCTCCCCTGATCAGCGGAACATCGGGGACGGTAGCACAAGAAGTCCCAAGACGTCCCTATATGTGGTTCACGTGTTCTGGGGCTTCCGGGAGGCTTGGGCTGCCATGAGTGACGAGAACAGGGCTGGTCTCAGACGTGACTTCTTCGAGGCGCTCGCTCGGCCGCTCCGCGTTCAGATCTGTACTGGGGAGCTGGGGCCAGGCTGCCTCCTCCCGTCTGAGTCTGAGCTTGCGCGGCTTGCCGGTACCAGGCGCTACTCGATCCGCAAGGCTCTTTCGTTGCTTCGGCAGGAAGGCCTGATCGAGCCAGTGCCCGGCCGAGGATGGGCTGTCGTCGGCGGCGATTTCGGACCATCAGGTGAGATGGCCCTGCTCCCGCGCTACCGGCAGATCGCGGCCGAACTCCGCTCAGCCATCAATGCGGGCGATCTCGCGGCCGGTTCAATTTTGCCCAGTGAGGCAGATCTAGTCGCTCGGCATGGAGTCTCGCGTGCCACTGTCCGCCAATCGCTCACCTTGCTGGAGGCGGAGGGGCTGATCAGCGCCCGCGCGGGTGCTGGTCGGTATGTCCGTGTGCACTGACGTGCGACAGGTCGTGCGGGTGTGGGTAGCCTTCATTACGTGCGGCAAGTCGGAGGGGCGCGTGAGTTGGCCGAGGCGCTCCTCGCGGAGGCGTTGCCGCGCCGCTGGATGCACACTCAGGGCGTGGCCGCCGCCGCGCGGCGTCTGGCTCCTATCCTCGGCGAGGATGCCGAGCTCCTAGAATCCGCGGCTTGGCTGCACGACATCGGGTACGCACCCGCCATCGCTGATCTCGGCTTCCATCCCCTGGACGGCGCCCGCTACCTGCGCAACTCCGAGAACGCGGACCCGGTTCTCTGTGGCCTCGTCGCCTTCCACACCGGCGCGATCCACGAAGCCCGAGAGCGAGGCCTCGACTCCGAGCTGACGGGCGAGTTCACTCCAGCGCCGCAGCTACTCGCAGACGCCCTCACCTACTGTGACATCACCACTGGGCCTGATGGCAACACAGTCGAGCTCACGGAACGACTGACCGACATTCAGGAGCGGTACGGGTCCGATCACCCTGTCGGTCGGGCGGTTCGTAGGGCGAGCTCGTCCTACGTAGAGAGTGTGCGAGAGATCGAGGCCCGTCTCGCGATGTAACGTCTCCCGGACGTTCTCCGGACGTTTCTGACGTTTTCGGTGCTGCGAAAAGACCTTGAAGCGCGGTACAAATGCCCCCCGGCTGCTGGTCTCGTTGAGCCATGGCAGCAGAAGGTCAACGTCCGGCGGCGAAGGTTGTTTTCCTGCGGCCCGTCTCTGGCGCACGTCTCCCAGCGGTCGTGGCTGCGATTGAGTTCGTGGCCACGCAGTATGGCGGGGCTGAGCGGATGCTGGGGCAGCACTATCCGATGCCCAGTGGGTTGTGTGCCGGGTGCACTGCCTGTCCCACCCGCCACCCGTGTCAAGCTGCGCGTATTGCTGAGCTGGCGAAACGGCACCCGAAGTACCGAGACCCACGGGTTCAGCAGTAAGAGAGAGGGTCGCCCTCTGGACTATGCCTGTGGCGTCTGGCGCCCATAGGCGGTGCAGTTCCCGACCGCCACACTGTAACTGTAAGGAGATGGATCTTGACTAGCTCGACACATGAATCGTCGTACGTGGGCATATTGAACGAAGAGGCAGTCATTGCGGTGATGATAAGTGAGTGCGGCATGGTGTGGCGCGTCCATACGCAGCACGGCGATGACGGAGCGGGTCGCTGCCTGATCTGTAGAACGACTTTCCCGTGCGAGGTCCGCGGGTACGCGCATCTCGCGGCTGTCCGCCTCTCCGGCCGAACCCACGAGCCGCAGTCACTCTCCTAGCGCTGAGTTCCGCCTCCAGCAAGATTCCGGATCACTCCAAGTAGGGTGTCCCGTTGAAGTGCAGCATATAGCCGACTCGGCGCTTCTGGGCGGGCGTCATGGGGAGCTCGCGGACGTCCCGGCGATCCACCCAGGCGACTTGGAGTGACTCCGGACTGGTCGTGGTCTCGCCGCAGAGCGGGAAGCCGGCGAAGAGGATCGAGAACTCCTGGCGAACCTCGCCGTTGCTCGTGAATTCGACGACGTTTCGAGGGCTGCTGAAAATTCCGATCAGGCCGGTGATCTTGCAGTCGATGCCAGTTTCTTCGTGTACTTCTCGACGTGCCGCTTCCAGCGGAGTCTCTCCAACTTCCTGCTTGCCCCCAGGGATTGCCCACTGGTCATTGTCGGATCGCCGGATCATCAGCAGCTGGTCGTTCTCGTTAACGACCGCGACGGACACACCTGGGACTATGCGGGTGGCCCGGGGTGCATCGGGGTCGTCGAAGTAGTCGATCCGTCGTCCGCTCATGCGCTCGACCCTAGTGACTTGGCATTGGTCCAGATCGTCTCGAAGCTGTCGCGGTAGAGCGTCACCATGTCACCTCCAGGGACCTTTCGTAGGTGTAAGACGGGGGCGTTCGAGCCAGCGACGCCATACACGTGTGCGTTGATGATCAGGTCGTCGTCGGAACGGAAGATGGACGTGTAGAGGCACGCGTCGTGAAGACGGAACTCGATGCCGTCCACCCTCCGCAGCGGGCGCAGGAGCGCGAGCACGTTCCGGATTCGTGAGGCAACTACGCCGGGGCCGGTGTCCTCTTCCTTCTCCCGCAGCGCCACCGCGGGCGCGTCCGGGTCGCTGATCAGGAGCCGGACGCGTACTCCAGCCTCGGCCTTCTGCCGGAACAACCGCACTGTTCCGGAGTCCTCCGCGATGAAGAGGCCGGCCATGGTGAGCATGTCGATCGATTCTTCGGCGTCGGCGAAATGCTGGGCCCATACCTCTCGGGGTACGGCCCAGCGGTGCGGGTACACGCTGACGATCTCGCCTCTGGAGGCGGCCGATACCTGGTCGCGGGGGAGTGCGTCCGGCCAGAGGTAGGACTCGTCGACGCCGAGGAGTGTGGCGATGGCGAAGCGGTGTTTGCGGTAGGGCGCTCGCCCACCGATCCAGCGTTCGGCGGTCTTGACGTCCACCTGGAGCCGCTCTGCGAGCTGGGCCGGGGTGAGGCCCTTCTTGAGCAACGCCGCACGTAGACGCTCGTTTGACAAGCCGCCACCCCTCCGGGACGTCCTGGGACGGTCGCGACCTTATGGGGACGTCGTCGACACGTCCAGCCAAGTGGTGATCTTGTTCCGGCGTCTGCGGCGAATCTCGGTGTCATGAACACATCACGCAGCCACGAACAGATGAGCGCCGAGCTGGACGGGTTGGCCGAGGTGCCGTCCGATGTGCTCGCATCCTGGGTGAGCGACCGGGGCCGGTGCCAGTGGGAAGCAACGTTCGACGAGCGCCCGGAGTGGACCGGCGAAGGTGACGCCGACCGCGGGCTGGCCGCACAGATCTGTGCCGGGTGTCTGGCCCGGGCCGAGTGTCTGGAGCTGGAGCTACGCATCGGCGGCGCGCAGACCGTCGGAGTCTGGGGTGCACTCAACGAGGAGGACCGGCGGGCCCTGCACGAGGTTTGGTCGTGCCGCCGTCGTACCGGCCGCGATCTGATGCCATCAGGCGAGTGGTCATGAGCGGCGTCGAGTTGTTCCTCGGCGGAGCCGTCGCGCTCGCCGTCGTATCTGTGATCGTGAAGGCCCGGGCCGGTGTGAAGTCGGCGCGGGCCGCCGCCGAGATCGCCCGGGTCGGCACGAGCCCGGTGTCGCTTGTCGGCCGAGTGGTAGTCACTGCGCTCGTGATCGTCGGCGTGCAGTGGTTGGTGATCAGTCACTCTGGCAACGCGTTGCTGTGGTGGGTAGTGCTCGGATTTCCGGCGTTGATCACTGCGTACGCGCTGATGAAAGCGTTGACCGTGATGCAGAGCAGCACATCACAGCGGCGTGGAGGTGGTTGGTGATGTCCTCCTCCGACGCGGGGCGCCCGGTTGATGGGTGTGGCGCATCCGCCGCACTCGCTGAGCCGGAACAGCAGGAGCCGGTGTATGAGGGCCAGCTTCTCTCAGAGATCGAGAGCGAGTACGTCACTCGACACTTCGCGGAGGTGAGAAAGGCTGCGGAGCTCGGCCCGACGGGCCACGTCGCCCGGCGGCGAGCAGATGTGATCCCTCTCCCGCATCTCGCGGTTGGAGCCGCGGTTCGAGCGGTCTGGCGTTCCGCAGAGTTGACGCATGCCCGAGCGGTTCTTGGCTACCGCGCGCGGAAGGCCCCGCGTGACCTGATGCGACTGACGTGGTTCGCGCTCCGGGGCCATGCGCGCTGGGTTCAGATGGCCTGGACTTTCTTCACCTATAGCGACCTGCGCCGTGACGTTCGCGCCGCCCGTCTGGCCGGCGACACCAAAGCGCGGCGGGAAGCCCAAGAGCGGATTCGGGACGACTCGCGTGCCCGGTGGGCTCGATTTGGAATGTTGGTCGAGTACGTGGGACGGAGCGTCACCGTGGTCGGGGTGGCCGCGCTGCTGCTGTGGCTCGTCGATTCGATGATGCCCCGCGGGGAAATGTGGCCCTGGCTAGCCGGCCTGTACGAACTGCTGGCGGTGTTGCAAAGCATGGCCATCGCGGTCATCCCGATCATTGTCGGGCTTGCTCCGTTTGGTTGGTTGGTCGCCGCTGTACATATGGGGCGGGACATGACACCCGGCACCGGGTTCCTGGTCCAGCCGCACCGGGAGGACGTCGGCGGATGGGTGGATGAGCGGATGATCTCCCAGGCCCTCGCCCACCTGGGAATCGCGCCCTTGGACAAGTTCCTCAAGAGTGGCGGGCAACTGGTCTACACGCTGCCTGCCCGGATCGATGGCAATGGCACGTACGCCCAGATTCGCCTGCCCCTCGGCGTGACAGCCGACATGGTGGCCGACCGGCGCGACCGACTCGCGGCCAACCTCGGCCGTGCAAAGCTCGAGACGTGGCCCACGGAGGGAGCCGAGGCAGGCCAACTCGACCTTTGGGTGGCCGACAAGGGAAATCTCGGCCGCGGGGCGGGGGCCTGGCCACTCCTCACCGGCGGCGAGGTGGACGTCTTCGGCGGTGTGCCGTTCGGGCGTTCCCAGCGCGGCGAGGTCCTGACCGCACCGATACTCGAGCGGAACTACCTGATCGGTGGCCAGCCCGGACAGGGGAAGTCCTCGGCCGGCCGCACTCTCTGCCTCGGCTGTGCGCTCGACCCGACCGTCGAGCTGCGCGTCTATATCTTCGCCTTCAACCCCGACTTCGACCCGTTCAGGCCTCGGCTGTCCGCCTATGTCAAAGGCGACGACGATGAGGCGATCGAGGCTGGGCTCGGCGAGCTCCTGTGGCTGCGTGACGAGGTCACGCGTCGGGGAAAGCTCCTCGAACGCCATGGCGCGGCAAGGGTGACCCGTAAGTTGGCCAACACAGTCGCAGGCCTGCACCCGGTGATCGTCGTCTTCGACGAGTGTCACGAGATGTTCGAGCATCCCGAATTCGGCGGAGAAGCCGGATCGTTGGCGATCAAAGTGATCAAGAAGGCCCGCAAGTGCGGGATTACCCTCATATTTCTCACCCAGTCGCCGACCGCCGCGTCGATCCCCAAGGACCTGGCCCGCAACTGCTCCAACGGCGTTGCGTTCGCGGTAGCAGACCATGTGGCCAACGACGGGCTCCTCGGGACCGGGAAGTACCGCCAGGGCATCCGCGCGACAGAGCTACGGCCCGGCGAGGACCGCGGTACTGCCGTGGCTGTGGGACTGACGGCGAACCGGTTTGAGCTGGTCAACACCTTCTATGTTGCATTCGACGAAGATCGCGACGATGTGACCCCAGTCATCGAGCGGGCTATTGCGCTGCCGAACGAAAACGGGCGAACGGTGTGAAGATCCGACCTGAAGAGAGCGCGCAAGCTGCTGAGTGATCGTGAGCGTCCTATGCGGGATCACCGACGACGGTGGCAGCTTGTTCAGATGCGCTGCGGCGAATGGTTGAGACGGGTGCTCCGTCAAGGCTTGGAGCTGGATCCCCACGGGATGTTCTCGATATGCGTCATATGTTGTTCGCCCCACTCGCCGAGCGGCCCGAGCGCGGTGTTGAGCGAGCGCCCGAAATCTGTGAGGGAGTACTCCACCCGCGGCGGGACCTCAGGATGGACCTCTCGGTGTAGGAGCCCGGCGGTCTCCATCTCGCGCAGCTGTAGTGCCAGCACGCGCTCGCTGATCCCCGGCAGCGCACGTCGGAGCTCGCCGAAGCGCAGCGCCCCGTCCTGGAGCATGAACAGGACCAGCCCCTTCCATTTTCCGCCCATGACGACGATGGCGGCGTCGAGTCCGCAGGTGAAGGTCCGTTTCGTCATCGGTTCTCACTTACACAGTTGTTAGTATCTGACGTAATTGTGCGTACTTGTGGGATTGTGTGCGAAGAAGCAGCATGAGTGGGAAATCTTTTCCCGAGAGGAGAACTGTCATGCTGGCGGACGTTCGCACACCTGTGACCATTATCGGGTTGGGGTCGATGGGCCGGGCATTGGCCGAGGCATTCATCGACGCCGGCCATTCGACGACGGTCTGGAACAGAACCGCCGCCAAGGCAAGCCCTCTGGTCGCTCGAGGCGCACGACATGTCGAGGCGGTGGAGGATGCAGTTGCGGCGAGCCCTCTGATCGTCACCTGTCTGACGACCTACGACGCCACGACCGATGTTCTGCTGCCTGCCGCCGGGGCGCTGCGCGGGCGCACCCTGGTCACGCTGAACAGCGGTACCCCGGCGGGCGCCCGCGCGATGTCTGCTTGGGCGGGCGGGCACGGTGCGCGCTTCCTCGACGGAGCGATCAAGAACGTGCCTTCGGCGATCGGTGGGGACGATACCCAGCTGTATTACAGCGGGAGCGGAAGCGCGTTCGCCGAGTACGAGAACACCCTGAAGGTTCTGGGCGGTGACACGTCCCACCTCGGGGAGGAGCCCGACTTGGCCGCGCTCTACGAGTCCGCGGTGGGTGCCACATTGCTGCCGGCGCTGGTTGGGTTCTTCCAGGGCGCTGCGGCCGTCCAGTCCCGCGGGCTGCGAGCGGAAACGCTGATCCCGTACACCGTCAAATGGCTGGAGATGATCGCCTCCGTGCTGCCCGTCTTCGCGCGCGAGATCGACAGCGGTGACTACACCGAACCCATGTCCTCGGTGCGTCTCTTCCTCGAGGCGGCTGCGTGGGACGAGGAGTTCGGCAGAGAGACGGGCGTCGACGTCTCCTGGAACGCGCCCCTGTATGACCTCGTGAGGCGCGCCGCCGAGGCCGGTCACGCGGATCACAGCATTTCCGCGCTGGTCGAGATCCTCAGGAAGCCCGAGACCGCCACATGAACGCTGCTCGCGCTTCGAGGAGCAGACACCACAGGAAGGATGCATCGGAACTGGACGTTAGCGGACAAATCCTCACTGTGATCGGGCTCGGTCCGCTGAGCCGGGCGCCCGCTGCGGCGTTTCTGGTGTCAGGAACACCCCGTCGACGATGTCGACGGTTTCGCCGGCTACGCAGGCTGATGGATGGGATGACGACGACTGGGAGGTCGTCGGGCCTGACCTGATCCCCTGCGGCGCTCAGGAGTCCCGCCTCAGGAGCCGCTAGATGTACCCGTCCATCAGGTTGGTGTCGGGCGGCTGGCTGGTGGGTGTCCTTGGTGTGCACCGGGGCGGCGTCGGGTGTTGTGGCCCTCGATCCATGGGGTGATTGCTACTCGGCGTTCGTCGTTCCTGGCGAAGACCTGCCCGACATCGGAAGACCGCGACCGTCGCCGGGGAGATGGCTCCCCGCCCTACCATCTCGACCCGACCCTTGATGCCGCGGTTTCAGCTGACCACGTTCACGGGAGCCTGGATGGCCGCGAATACGCGGTCGACGGTCGCCTGCTTCTCACCGACGGGCGCGACGTAGTCGACGGCGGCGCGTGCAATGTCCTCTCCGACCGTGCGGCTGATGGCCCACGCACCCAGGTAGAGCGATGCCAGGCAGCCACCCGCGGTGGCGATGGTGCCCTCGGTGTGGAACGGCTCGTCGAGCACTGTGACGCCGCAGTCCTCGACGAACGGGCGGCTTGTCGTGTCGGTGGACACCGGCATCGAGCCGAGCAGGCCCAGTCGTGCCAGCACCAGCGCGCCGGAGCATTGGGAGCCGATGAACTGGCGGTTCGGGTCGAGCTGTAGCGCTGTGAGCAGGGCGTTGTCGGCGACGACGTCACGCGTCCGGATACCGCTCCCGATCAGCACGACATCGGCCTCGGCAACGAAGCTGAGGGGACGTTGCCCGACCACCTCGACGCCGTTCATCGACGTGACTACCGACGTGGGCGTGGTGATGTACGCGGTGAGCCCGGCCGGCCGAGCCCGGTTGATCACCGCGGATGCGATGAAGCTGTCGAGCTCGTTGAACCCGTCGAAGGTGACCACGGCGACCTGCATTGAAGCTCCCTCTGCACCAGCGGAACAGCCTGTCCTGATCACACGGTGACGAGGCCGTGACCTGGGGGCAACAGCCAACTGGCGACAAGTGGCCGGATGGCGGCGGCCGACCGGGGGCACATCCTCAACCCAGGCTCCCCATCCGAGCCGGCGTTCTGACCGGCGTTCGGCGTTCGGCGCTACCTGCGAACGCTCCGAACGCGGCGGGAACGGGCCGTTCCTAGCGTCGTGGGCACCGCGCCGGATCGGCCGGCGCTGCGTCGGAGGGAACAGCATGAATTGCGGGACGAGTCCCGTGCCGGAGGCCGTCGATGCCGTTCGGCGCGGCCGAATGGTCGACTCCGTCGACGACTCCGACCGTCAGGACGAGGGCTACGTCGGCACGGCAACCGAGCGGGCTGCGGTGTCGCAGTCTGACGACACACGACGCCCACCCCGGGCTGATGGACCGGGTCCGCGAGCGGAGGCCGACGGAGATGTTCGACGAGGCCGCTTCCCGCGCGCGGGACTGGGGCGCCTGGCCGGCGGTATGAGCACTCGAGATGCCGCGGGGCGAGCCCCCGCACCATCCCCGGTGCGCCGCGGTGCGACCGACTCGGTCGCGGTGATCGTCGCCTACATCCCCTTCGGCCTGACGTTGGGCGCCTCGATGGCGGCGACCGGTGTCTCGCCGCTGGTCGCGTGGTCGTCGTCACCGCTGTTGTTCGGGGGTGCCGGGCAGCTGCTCGCGGTCCAGATGCTCGGCGCCGGTGCGAACGCGGCTGTCGTCGTACTCGCGGCGCTGGTGGTGAATGCGCGGTTCTTGCTCTACAGCGCTTCGCTGGCCGAGCACGCCGCGGCGTGGCCGCGCCGCCGGCGGTGGGCCGGCGCCTATCTCCTCGCGGATCCGGTGTACGCCCTGGCCACAGCCCGGTTCGCCGGTCCGGGCGGGGGCGGGTCGCCGCGGGAGCGGATGGCGTATTTCTTCGCCGTCGGAGCGACGCTCTGGGCTGCGTGGCAGGTCCTGACCGGCCTCGGAGTGCTGCTTGCAGGCGTGCTGCCGGTGGGCTTGCGACTCGATCTCGCCGCGCCGCTGACGTTCCTGCTCCTGCTTTTGCCGATGCTCACGAGTCGGCCGGCATGGGGCGCTGCGGCAGTGGGTGGGGTGGTCGCAGTCGCCGCCGCCGACCTGCCGCTGGGCCTGGGACTGCTGGTCGGCGCCGGTGCGGGGATCGCGACCGGCGCGTTCTTGGGAGGTCGTCGTGCGTGACCTGTTGATTCTGGTGGCCATCGGACTGGGGACCTACGGCCTGCGCGCCGCATTCCTCGTCCGGGCCCGCCCCGCTCCGCCCGCCGCCCTGGCAAGACTGCTGCCACACGTCGGGCCCGCGGTGCTGGCCGCGATCACCGTGCCGGCCCTGCTGGCCCCGCGCGGGGCGATGTCGGTTGGCGACACCCTGCCTGCGTTGCTGGCCGCCGCCACCGCATGGCTGCTGTGGCGACGGACGCGAAGTCTGCCCGTGGCCCTGCTCGGCGCGCTCGGCCTGTCCTCGCTCATGGCGTGGGTGCTCCCGTGACCGGCCCGGTTCGGGTGCGTGAACTGAGACCCGGCGAGTTCGACGTCCTCGACGCCGTCTTCGCCGGCCTGTCGCCCACCAGCCGCTACCAACGCTTCCACGCACCACTCCTGCAGCTGACCCCGCAGTCGCGCGAGCGCCTTGCGGCCGTGGACGGGCGGACCCACCTCGCCGTCGCCGCGTTCGCCGGCACGACGCCCGTCGGCATCGCCCGGCTGATCCGCGTCGGCGACTACTGCGCGGAGCTGGCCGTCGAGGTGGTCGATGCCTGGCAGCGGCGTGGGATAGGCACGCGTTTGCTCCGGGCCGTGGCCGCGCTCGGCGCTGAAGCCGGAATCCGCACCGTCGAGGCCGGCGTCCTCGCTGAGAACATTGGCGCACAGGTGGTGTTCGCCTCGGTGTTCCCGATTACGGATTTCGCCCAGGACGGGCCGGTAATCCGGTTCACCGCAGCCGTGGCCGATACCACCCGGATCGAGCCGCGGGCGGCCTGACGCTGCTCCGAGCGTTCGACGGCCACCCTGCCGCCTGGCACTGGGCGGGCGAGCGATCGGCCATGACGATGGCAGCGCTGATCCGCAGGACCATGGCGGAGGTCATGGGCGAATGTTGCATGTCACCCTGCTGGGCGAGTCAGATGGCCGGCGCGCACGATGCTGTCCGCATGCGTCCTTCGCCGTCGCGCGCTGATCGCATTCCTCGTCGTCGACAGCGGCTCGCCCCGGACAGGCCAGCAGCATGAGCCCAATGCGCCGCGCAGGGTGATGTAGCTCCAGCGGCAGGTTCGTACGTTCCTACCCCAGCACGCCCGGCATCCGCCTCGCTGCGACCGCCGGCCGGGCGTTGCGGCACGCCGCGATGCCAGAACGCCGGTGCTGGCGGTAGTCGGCTTGCGTGGGAGCTGGGCACCCCGGCGCCTTCGCGGAAGGCCGCACATCCGCATGGCTGTTGCGCAAAAACCCGCGCTCACGTGCGATCTCGGAGAGCTGGGCCCGCAGCTGACCGCGACCACGGTGCAACCGCGACATGACCGTGCCGACGGGTGTGCCCATGATCTGCGCGATCTCCTTGTACGCGAAGCCCTCGACGTCTGCGAGATAGACCGCGATGCGGAACTCCTCGGGCAGTCGCTGGAGTGCCGACTTCACGTCGTCGTCCGGCAATCGGTCCATCGCCTCGACCTCCGCGGAGCGCAGTCCGCTCGACGTGTGGCTCTCGGCGTGGGCGAGCTGCCAGTCGGTGATCTCATCGGTGAGCGCCTGGACCGGACGGCGCTTGTCCTTGCGATGCCCGTTGATGTGGGTGTTGGTCAGGATCCGGTAGAGCCACGCCTTGAGATTCGTGCCTCGGGAGAAGGATGTGAAAGCGGAGTAGGCCTTGAGGAACGTCTCCTGGACCAGGTCTTCGGCGTCCGCGTGGTTGCGGGCCATCCGGAGCGCCGCGGAATACAACTGGTCGAGCAGCGGCATCGCATCGCGCTCGAAGCGTGCATCACGCTCGGCAGGCGTCTCCTCGATGGAGCCGGCCTGCGCTGCGGAACCGGTGTGCTCGACCATCGCCTCGGTGACGTTCGCGGCCGACGCTTGATCCTCGGTGACGCCGCCCTCGACGAGCCCGATGTCGACAACCGGCATGGCGTCCTCCTGCTCTGCCGGCGCGGAGAGCCCCGACGCCCGGCTTCCCCGGATCCCCGGCGGTTGGTCCCGCTGTTGTGCCAGGCAGATCCCGCAGATCCGCCTCCGGCACCGGGACAAGGTGCGTTCACGCTCGCGAACAGAGCCTCCCGTCCGGCACTCCGCGGCACATCACCGCCAGACCCCATCCCGAGCCTGGTGCTGCCTGGATTCCCCTGATGCCAGCTACCCGGGTAGCGCGGTCGCCGCGTGACCGCGGCGCGTGCCACGACCACTCCGCCGACCGCGCCGCTGAAAGGCCGAACGCCCCGCCACGTTCGACGCCGACAACCGCTCGGGCGTCCCGGCAATCTGTAGATCCACTCCATCCTCGGCGGAGCGTTGAAGCGAGCCGGCGCCCGGGTCGTTCATGCGAGCCTGCGAGCCCTCGACGTGCCGGAACGACCGCGCGTAGCGTTGGTCGGCGCCGGACCGGGATCGCGCGAAAACGCGCGTGACGCGTCGAGCCGCGAGGACCCCGGAGGGCACGGGGCGCCGTTGGTACTCGACGGAACGGAGGCGTCGGGGATGAGGACCGTTCGCGAGCATTTCCAGCACCCGGTGGGACGCGGCGCCGTCTTCGTCAAGCATCGGAACGCCCGCCCGCGGGTCGACGAGTCTGCCTACATTGCGCCGACCGCGGTGGTCTGTGGCGACGTCACCGTGGGCGCCCACAGTCGTGTGCTCTTCGGAGCAGTCCTCACGGCTGAGGGTGGCCCGGTGGAGATCGGTGCGAACTGCATCGTCATGGAGAACGCCGTGGTGCGCGGCGTTCCGCACAACCCGGTCCGCCTCGGCGACAACGTGCTGGTCGGGCCGCACGCCCACCTCACGGGGTGTGTGATCGAGGGCGAGGCGCGGATCGCCACCGGCGCGATGCTGTTCAACGGCGTGCGGATCGGGGCGGGCGCTGAGGTCGAGTTCGGCGCGGTGGTGCACGTGAATACCGTCGTGCCCCCTGGGATGGCAGTGCCGATGGGCTGGTTCGCGGGCGGTGACCCCGTGGAGCTGGTGCCGCCCGACGACTGGCACCGCATCCGGGCAGTGCTGGGTCGGCTGGACTATCCGGGCACGGTCTTCGGCGTCAGCCAGGCCCCGGGGCAGTCGGCGATGCCGGACATCGCCCGCCGCTACGCGCGGTCGCTCGCCCTTCATCGCTACGACGAAACCTACGTCCCGGTGCGGGACCGGCCGCCGACAGACGCGCCCTGACTCCCCGGCTGGCTCCGACTTGCGGCCGTGAGCCGGTTCGCCGAGCAGCCGGTGTGGGCACCGTCGTGCGCCCCCGGGAATGCGCGGGACTACGCGCGGCCCGAATGTTCACCCTGAAACGTGCAGAACCGTGAGGGTGCCGTCGTCCGAGTTGGTGACGAATCCGGTGGTGCCGTCGGGCTGCACGCCGACCGAGGTCGGTGAGGTGCCGGTGGGGATGGTGGCGGTGACCGTCAGCGAGTCGACGCTGATCACCGAGACGCGTGGTCGTTGACGTTGGCGCCGCGGTTCACCGAACCGGACAGGGGGGTGGCCCGCCAACGGCTGCTCCCGCTGGGCGAGCCCGGCAGATGCTGCACGCTCATGTCGGCGACGCTGGCGGCGGTGGTGCCTGCCGTTGTCATATCGCCGATCGCCGTCCGGGCCGCGGCGGGCGCCACGCGGTCTGACGCCGAGATCGCCGCCGACACGTCTGCGTCCCTTGAGGTTGGCAAGGAGATCTACGGCCGATTGCCTCCTCTGTGCGGACCGCATGCCGTCGATACAATTTGTTCGAACCGTTCTTCGTGGTCTTCGGTCAAGGCATCCCCTTTCAGTGGTGCCCGTCACGGCCCGCCGAGAAGTGGTCCCTTAAAATCGCGCCGAACTGGTTCACGGATCGGTGGCTCGGCAGGGTTAGCGTCAGGTGTATGCCTGTTGTTGCATCGAACATGACGCAGAAGGATCTACTGCACGTTACGGGCGCGTCCATACCCGAAGGATCCACCGTGATGACCAGGCTTCTCGAGTTGCCGCCGGGCGACCCCGGAATCGGCCCACATCGTCATTCCGGGCCGGTCTTCGGGTACATACTCGAGGGCGAGATCCTGTTCGAGCTCGAAGGCCAGGCCCCGTATCGCATCACAGCCGGCGAGGCGTTCTGGGAGCCTGGTGGCGACGTCATCCACTACACGGCCGCCAACCTCCTCCCGACCAGGACGAGCCGGTTCGTCGTGGTCATGCTGTGTGCGCCCGACGTCGAGATGATCACGATGGTGGACGATCAGGAACTTGCTGCGAAGGCGGGCAGTCGCATTCCCATGGCCGAGTAGAGGGCCTGTCCGAAGACGCCGTGAGATGCCCGCAGGCGAGGGGTCTGCGTGGCGGCGTGCGGCAGTCGCACGGCGACACACAAGTCGAGGAGAGCGATATGCCAATTGTGACTGCAGACCGGGGACGTTGTCAGGGCTGGGCGAACTGCGTCGCGGGAGCCGACGACGTGTTCGACATCGACGACGACGGTCTCGTCGTGCTTCTGCAGGCCGAAATCCCGGAAGTCGACCGAGCAAGAATTGATGAAGTTGCCCACCGCTGCCCGATGAGCGCTCTGATAGTCACAGACAGTTGAAACCGACGGTTGTCGTCGTCGGCACGTCCGTCGCCGGGGTTCGCACGGCGCAGGCACTGCGTTCTGCCGGCTATGACGGGAACGTCGTGCTGGTGGGCGAGGAGAACGCCCTGCCCTACGACAAGCCGCCTCTGTCGAAGGGGTTGTTGACCGACGCGCTCACCACGGATGATGTCCGACTCCTCACCGACCAGAGGGCCGCCGAGGCCGACATCCAGCTCATGCTCGGCCGATCCGCCGTGCGGCTCGACGTCACTGCGCGCAAGATCGAGCTCTCGGACGGAACCCGGCTGCCCTTCGACGACGTCGTCATCGCGACGGGAGCGCGGGCCCGGCCTTCGCCGTGGGGTTGTCCGGCCGGTGTCCACACCCTCCGCGCTCTCGACGACGCTGCGGCGCTGCGCGCTGAGCTGCGCCGCGGCGGCCCGGTCGCCATTGTCGGCGCGGGGTTCATCGGATGCGAGGTTGCCGCCACTGCACGCGCCGCCGGCGTCGACGAGGTGACGATGCTCGACTCCGCGGCCGGCCCGCTGGGTCGGTCACTACCACCTGCCATCGGGGAGCGGTTCGCCTGGCTTCATGAGGAGCATGGCGTTCGCACCCACTTCGGGGTGGAGGTGTCGGCCGTCGATCGGGTTGGCGACGAGCTTGTGCTCCGCCTCGGCAATGGGTCGACGTTGCAGGCGGCCACTGTTGTCGTGGGCATCGGAGCGGTGCCGAACGACGACTGGCTCCGCGACTCCGGGCTGAACGTCGACGACGGCGTTCTGTGCGACCAGCACGGCCGAGCTGCACCACACGTCTACGCCGTCGGGGATGTTGCCCGGTGGTATCGCCCGCGCTGGGGCACGTCGGCGCGAATCGAGCACTGGACCAATGCGGTCGAGCAGGCGGCCTGCGTCGCCCACAACATTGCGCAGCCGGAAAGCCCGCGGGAACACGACCCGTTGGAGTACGTCTGGAGCGATCAGTACGACTGGAAGATTCAGATTCTGGGTCGCACGGGTGCAGACCTCGGCTACACGACGTTCGAGCACGCACGGAAGCCTGCTGCATTCGCAGTGCTCTTCAGGGATTCGGGTGGCGCGTGTGTGGGCGTACTCACGGTCAACTGGCCCCGCGCGCTCGTCACCTGCCGGCGAGCTCTGAGCAGAGGTGCGACCTGGCAGGAGGTCCGCGACTCGCTGGCGTCGGCTCACGTCGTTCCGTCACATGGACGGTGACACACCACGATTGGAGATATCACGGTGAAATATGTACTCTCCCCTCAGGAAATGGAATGGCACAAGCTCGAGAAGCCGGAGTTCCCGGGCATCGGGTTTCAGTTCACTGACAGTGTGGTCGACAAGGACTACACCTCCGCCTACAGTGTTCAGTTGTCAAGAATGGGACCTGGCGGGAGGTCGAAGCTCCACCGTGAGTCCTACAACCACGCCTTCTACATCGTCGCGGGCACCGGAACCGTGCGAGTCGAAAAGGAGACGTTCGACCTCGATCCCGGCACTCTGGTCAAGATTCCCCGAGGGATTCCGCACGCCATGGACAACACCGGTTCCACAGACCTCGAGTTCCTGGTGATCTACGACCCGCCCTACGTCACCGGCACCAACGCGGTGCCCAACCTCGAGGACTGATCGTCATCCGGGCGGCGAGACGTGTCGCTCGTCGCTCTGCCGGGGGCCACCCGTCGCGTGATCGCGGCAGATGGCCCCCTCGGGCTGTGGAGACACTCTTCCCTGCGACGCCCGACCGTTGCTTACTGTTCAGCGGCGATGCGGGCGGTCTCGGCCCGGATGATCTCCACCGCGTCGGTGATGAGTCCCAGGTGGGTGCGGTGGGACACGATGCAGACGCGCAGCGTGTAGCGGCCGTCGATCTCCGTGGTGGAGAGCACGAACCGGCGGTGGGCGTTGATCCGGTCCAGCAGGCGCCGGCTCGCCTCGTCGGCCCGCTCGACTGCGGCCCGGCTGCCGCCCGAGGGACGGATACGGAAGATCACGGTGGACAGGTCCGGGCTCAGCGGGACCTCCAGGTCCGGGATGCCGGACAGGGCGGTGTGGACGTGTTCGGTCAGGTCGAGCTTCTCGTCCAGGGCGTCGCGGAAGGCGTCCGTGCCATGCAGGTGCAGGGGGAGCCAGGCGCGCAGGCCGCGGATCTCGTGGGTCAACTCGGGTCCGAGGTGTCCGGAGTCGGGCACGTTGCCTCCGGCGATGTCCTGGAGGTAGCTGCCGGTGCCCTCGTGCGCAGCGTGCAGCGCGGCGACGTCGCGGACGACCAGGGCGCCGGTGCCGAAGGGCAGGAACAGGGTCTTGTGCGGGTCCAGGGTGATGGAGTCGGCCTGCTCGACACCGGTAAGTCGTTCCCTGCCGCGTGCGGTGAGGCGGAAGAAGCCTCCGTAGGCGGCGTCGACGTGGAACCACAGGTTCTCGCGGTCGGCCACGTTGGCGAGCTGTGGCAGAGGGTCGATCGTGCCGGCATGGGTGGTGCCTGCGGTGGCCACCAGCAGGAACGGCCGTAGCCCGGCTTCCCGGTCGGCGCGGATCATCGCGGCGGCGGCGTCGGGGTCCATCCGCAGATCCGGCGTGTGCGGCACGAGGCGTATGTGTGCCGCGCGGATGCCGGCGAGGCGAGCGGCCTTGGCGACGGAGTGGTGGGCGAAGGCGCTGGTGTAGACGGCGCCTGGGGCGATGTCCTCACCGAGTCGGTCGTGGCGCGCGGCGACCGTGGCGGAGAAGGTGGCGATGGACCCGCCGCTGGTCAACAGGCCACCGCTGCCCGCGGGCAGCCCGCACACGTCTGTGGCGATCCAGCGGATCACGCTCTCTTCCAGCGCGGCGAGTGCCGGAGCCACCGCGGCGACGCCGCCGTAGCGGTTGGTGGCGCGGTTGTAGAACTCGGCGAGCGCGGCGGTGAACAGGCCGCCGCCCGGGATGTACGCGAGGTGGCCGGGCCCGGCCGACTCCACGGCGCAGTCGACGGCCTCGTCCAGGCGCTCGAGCAGTACCTTCAGGTCGCCGCCCACGGCGGGCGGGGGTGCCAGGAAGGACTCCGCCAGTTCGGCCGTGGCCTGCGGGGACAGGGGGTTGGTTGCGGGTCGAGACGGGAGCTGCTCGGTGCGGGCGATGACCCGATTGAGGACAAGATCTCCCATTTCGGCCATAGCGGCGCGATCTGGCTCCAAAGAGAATTGGCTCATGAGGCGGTCCTGGAGTGAGAAGGGTACAAAGGCTGCAGCCTTGGTGACGAGTGCATGATCAACTGCAGTCTACGTAAACCACCGGCTGATGGTGTACCTCCTCGGCGCCGATGCCGGCCTAGTAGCGACGGAACGACGTCGCGCTCCTGGAATCGGAACGGTAATCCCGCTGGCACCGACGGATCGGCTCCCGGCTGAAGGCGGGCCCGACCTGTGCCGGTCGTCCTCAGGGGGTGTCGACTTACGAAGCGAGTTTTGCGGCGATCAAGCTCGTGGCGCTCTTGGGGTCGTCACGCATGTTCAGGCCGTCCCAGTCGAGCCCGAGAGCTGCAATGGTGTCCTTCGCCTCTTTCGCGCGCGTCTGATCGGCCCCATCGCCCCTGGCCATCCGGTAGAGCGCGGACGCGTACTCCTCCCGCTTACTCGGCCCGGCCTTCTTCCAGAACGCGAGGGTCTCGACAATCCGGGTACCGAAGGAGCGGGCGGGCTTCTCCTCGTCGAACTCGTCTGTCAGGTTCCAGCGCTTGGCGAAGTACCTCCACGACTTGTATCCGACGAGGCTGATCGCCACGGCGGCGGCCAGTCCGGTGAGCGCCCACCCGACGGGCGTCCCGGCGAGCACGCTTGCGCCGGCCGTCGCCAGACCAGCAGCGACAGCGATCGCGACGACGAGGTTGGCAACGGCTGCCGCAGTCTGGAGCGCCCCAACCCCCGCGTTGACGATCTTCTTGATCAAACCGCGCTTGTTCTTCTTCACCGCATATGCCTGGATCATGCGGAGCGAGATCTTCTTGGGCGCACCCCGACGATGCTGTTTGACCTCCTCGGAGGCCTCCTTCAGCGCAGTTTCCATGGCGGCCTTGAGATCGCTGCGTTCCTGTCGCCTCGCCAATGCCCCGCGCAGCGCGACGCCTGCCTCGTCCCGCGCTTGATTCAACCGTTGAAGCTCGAGCTGCATCGGCCTCAGTCTCGCGAGTACGTTGTCCCAGGGCTGGTCCAGGGGCACGCCGGCTTCTTCCGGGTGGTGGAGAAGCATAGTGACCTGGTGATCGTACTCTTTGCTTTTGTCGGCGTGATATTCATCGAGGGTTTTGACCACCTGCCGCGAAGCAGTGACCTCCTGTTCTGCCGCATCCAGTGCTCGCTGCGGCTGCTCGTTCTCGTCCGCCATGAGCTTCTGCAGCTCCTTGGCCCGGGCGTGTGCCTTGGCTGCCTTGCGGCCGTACCGCCCCACCTGTATCGCCGTTGCCGGCGCTCCGGCGGCGAACCCGGCCGCGAGCGCAGTGTTGAACGCCTCGACGGGCAGGTGTGCAAGGTTGATCGCCCCGCCGGCCGTGAGGGCGGCGTTACCGGCGACACCGGAAACGTCCTGAATGATGTCGCCTTGGGCCTGGCCGTGCCGACGACGTGCGTCCCGCCGTGCAGCGCTGCCTTCTGGAGATGTTTTCAGGTCGTGCCGTGCTTCCCTCAGTTCTTTGACGGCCAGTCCGAGCCCAACTGTGTTGGCAACCGTCGAACCAGCGGGGCCTGCAATACCTCCGGCGAAGGAAGCGCTCGTGCTGACCTCGGGGTCTCTGAAATCCGCACCGATGGTGAAAGGGGCGTACGTGGCTACCTGGTTGGACGACACGTCGAGGGGGCCGACGTTGGTGTCGGCAAACCGAGTTGTGGCGTCCCGGAGGCCATCGGAGCTGGACTGGGGCTGATGAGGCCGTGGCGGAACCGGAGGAAGGTCCTTCCATTGTCCGGCAAAAGACTCGGCAGGTGCCCGCTGAACGCTGGCGGTCGAAGACCGGAGCATGGCCACCACGGCCGCATTCCCGGCCAGCCGCTGCAAAGTGAGGATTTCGGCATGTGTTCGGTTGATCGCTGCCGCACGCGAAACCCGGCAGGCCCCTGAGTTCATCTCTCGCTCTGGGCCACCGGCAAGGCGTTCGTGCACGCTTCCCTCCGCGACGCTCCGCACGCTCGCAAGCCTGACGACTTGATCGTTCCGCGACGGTTCGTTGGGAGGCAATATGGTGTGGCTGCGGATACCGTCAATGATTCGTCAATGCTGTGACCAGAACGCTGTCGGAGGGAGCGCCAGGGCTGGGCGTGTTCGAACACGAGCGTGAGCGGCCCGGCGAGCCCGTTCGTGCCCGGCACCATGGCGAGAACGTCCTCGGCCGCGCGTTGCTGGGTAGTACGACACCCACGTCGTAGACGTCAGCCACCCGCTGGTTCGTGTCAAGGTGGCGTTGGGGGACCGCCCTCGCGGTGGGGTGCCGCAGACTCGGCGAACAGGTCGATCGCGATCATCCGAGCGCCGGGTATCGCCTTCATGGGGTCCTCGGCATGGGCGTCACCGCTGGCGGGTGTTGGCGGGCAGCGATCTCGAGCGTCAGCCCGGCCGGCGCAGCCAGGGCGCTGCTGCACGGCCGAGTTTGCCTTCGTCGAACGGTAAGAGGTCGAATCGCCAGGTCTCGGCTCCTTCAGTCGGCTACCTCTCCAGCTGTTCGTGACCGCCGTTGCCTGCGACGGTGCGGCCCAGCCGACGACCTTGCGACAGGCTGATGCGCTGGCGGATCCGCATCATGCACCGGGTGATCATTCGGCGATCGTCGGAAGCTTTTCGCCCTGGTATTGATCATCAGCTGTCGGCGCCTGTCCGACCCGATCGAGTGAAAGGCGTGGTGCTGTTGGTGCGCCGGCCGGGATCGATGGTCCGATCGGGAAGCGTGGGTCAACGATGTCCTGTGACCGACTTTGGGGGGACCATGAGCCGATTTCCCTTCGGCCGACCGGCGACGCGGCGCCCGCCCCGGGCGCCGGTGGACCGATCCGCCGTCCTGGTCGTGCTGGGTGTCTATCCGAGCGCCCTGCACGTCCGCTGGACGTTGCCAGATCGCAGCGTCTCCGTGAGCGCTCTCGCCGTCGACGACGAGCCGACCGTCTTCTGGGACGGGAACGACGCCGCCGAGCGCATCGCGCAGTGGCAGGTTGCGGTCGGATGGCGCGACGCCTGGGGAACGGTCGGCGCGGCCGCGGGCAACGGCAGTTCGGGACGGCACGTTGTCAAGCACGTGCTGGAGCCACTCCGGGTGGCGCCTGAGGGGGTGCACTTCACTGACTGCCTGCCGACCTATTTCGTGAAGGCCGGTCCACGATCGCAGGGTGACCGGATTCGTTCCGTCTACGGGCCGTTCGCAGCCGCCAGCGGTCTCCCATCTGCCGAGCTGCCATCCAGGCCGCAAGAAACGGACCTGGTGCGCCGGGCTGTCGCCGAAGAGGGCGACGAGTTGCGACGTCAGATCGTGGATAGCGGAGCGCCACGGATCGTAACGCTGGGCCAGGAAGCCGCGGACGTGCTGGCGGCACTTTCCGGAGCACAGCGGCTGCGGCTGACACGCGGGGGAAGCTACGGCGAGCCGCAGGGCGTGCGTCTCGGCGGGCGCCGCATCGAGTGGATCCCGTTGACGCATCCGGGCAACCGGACGCCGGCCTGGGTCGTCCGGCACGAGGAGTGGGCGAAGGCCGTAGAGCCATAAGTCCATGAATCTCCGCCTGTGATGATCTCTGGCTACCGGGAAGCGAGCACGAGATCCGCCATGTCGTCGGGTCGAATCCCTGCGGCCCCACTGGTTGCCTGACGTTGAGCTGGTCCCGTCCGATTTCTGGCTCATTTTCGATCGGCTTGCGACAACGGTCGAGGCCGGGGTTGGCGGCGCGCGGAAGCGTTCCCATCCAACCCCGCCCACCGAGATCGTCACCGAAGTTCGTCCGGCGATGACCATGGCAGGAGGGCTCATTTCGCGAGCAGATCAGCGGATAAAAAGTCTCCTCCCCGGAGATCGTCCGAACAACACGGGCACTGGCGATCACACCGGGACGTGGGCGATTGTGGGCACCTCAGGAATGGGGTGGTCGAGGTGAACTGGCCCTCCTGGCGGCCTCCGCGCCGACGAGTGGGGCTGCCCGCTCGGTTCCATGCGTCGGGCAACCGAGACCGGCTTGACAACGCAGGACATCAGGGTCACCCAACTGGAGGTACTTGCGATGCTGAACAACGAGCCGAGGTCCACCGCCTGGCAGACGGCGCTCACCGTCCTGCAGGAGGCGAAGCCGCCGTTCATCCCCGACGGTGCCGAGGTGATGACTGTTGTCATCGAGTTCCCACCCGGCGACCCGGGCACCCCGCCGCACCGGCACCCCGGACCGGCCTTCGGCTACGTGCTGGAGGGGGAGATGGTGTTCGAGCTGGAGGGTGAGCCCGAGCGTGTCGTCCGGGCGGGGGAGGCGTTCTGGGAGCCGGGAGGCGACGTGATCCACTACCAGGACGGCAACAACCGGACGGACATCCCGAGCCGATTCCTCGTCACGATGGTGTGCACGCCCGGCAAGCCCATGCTCACCCTCGTCGACGAGGAGGAGTTGGCCCAGCGTAAGGACCGGCGCGCACCGCGTCCGTCGTCCTGAACTCCGGTTCTCTTCGAGGAGTTCCGTGCGCTTCAGACCGGTTGTGCCCGGCGGCGGAAGAGTCGCGCCGGTTTGCCGACGGTCCCGCGGCTGAGGTCGCCGGTCTCGTCGAGGTACTGCACCATGTGTCGCCGGAACGTGTCCTTCTGCCACGGTCGTCCGAGCACTGCCTCGTGTACGCGCTGCAGTTCGAGCAGCGTGAACTCCTCGCCGATCAAATGCCTCGGGTCGGGCCGTTCCTGGTAAGTCTCGCGTGCCCACTCGACGGCGGCTTCGACGATCTGGTCGTGGTCGAAGCTGAGTCCGCCTTGCCGGTCCGGAAGGACTGGCTGCCCGGTCTCCGGGTCGATGGGCAGGAGCGATCCTGTCGCGCCTTCCAGCCTGCCGGGCGGGACGAGGTCGACGTGGGCCACGCTCATCACCCGCCCGCGATCGTCCCGGTCCACGGCGTCGAACACGCGCAGCTGCCGCGGCTCCTGCCCCGTCTCGCCGACCTTCTCCCGCAACGCCCGCAGCGCGGCGTCCCGCAGGGTCTCGTCGATCCGCACGAACGTCCCCGGCAACGCCCAGCGTCCGGTCTCGTAGTGGTCGTTGCGCTCGTGCAGCAGCACCGCCAGCCGGCCGTCCTGAGTGACCGTCAGTAGGGCCACGTCCACGGCGATCGAGGGGTGGGGATAGTCGGCCAGGGTCCGCCCGGAGGGGTCGCGCCACGTCACGCTCGACAAGTTAGCGCATCTGTGCTCTTATTAGTTAGCGCGTTGACGCGCTAAGTAGGGAGTGTGTGATGGAACTGGCGGACGTGCACGTGGGGAATCCGGTGGTGCGCGGGGCGTTGACGGTGTTCCCGGTGTTCAACGGGGCGGCGGTGGAAAAGCGTGGTTACGACCTCCACGCTCCGTGGGTCGAGGTGGCGGAGCGGGCCGGGGCGCCGGTCGTGGGGGAGCTCGTCGTGACGAACGAGGGCGCCCGGCCTGCGCTCGTGCTGGAGGGAGAGCTGCTCGAGGGCGGCTGGCAGCACCGGGTCGCGGCACGGTCGGTGGTGGTGGAACCGGGCGCGTCGGTCGTGCTCGAGGTGCGGTGCGTGGAGCACGGGCGCTGGAACGGCGGCGGCGAGCACGTCCGAACCGGACGCCGCGCGCCGGTCCAGGTACGCGCCGCGGTCGGGCAGCACGAGGTGTGGGAGCGGGTGCGCCGGTACGGGCAGAGCGCCACCGAGTCGCTCTTGGAGACCACGCGCAGCGTCGACGACGCGGCGGCGGCGCTCGTGGGGGATCTGCGGCCGCTGCCGTTCCAGAGTGGGGTGCTGATCGGGATCAGCGGATGGCCGGTGCTGCTCGAGGTCTTCGACTCGCCGCGGACGCTCGCCCAGGTGTGGGACGGGATGCTGCACGCCGCGGCGGTCGACGCCGTCAGGAGGCCGGCGATCCCGACTCCCGGCCCACGGGCGCGACAGTTCGCTCAGCAGATCAGGAGCGTCCCGCTGGACGCGGACGGTCGCGGTGCGACGGCGGACGCCCGGGTCTCGGTGCTCGGCTGGCGCGGTCGGGCCGTGCAGACCGTCGCGATCAACCCTCGGCACGAGCTGGTGACGGCATGACTCACGTGAACCTGGACCGTGCGGTCGGTGTCCTGGTCGGTGCCGCCGCGGGCGACGCCCTCGGCGTGCCCTACGAGTACGGCAGCCGCCCGCTTCCGCCTCCGGGGGAGGAAGCACGAATGCTGGGCGGCGGGCTCGGCGATTACGCGCCGGGGCAGTGGAGCGACGACACCGAGATGGCGTGCGTGATCGCCGAGGTCGCTGCGACGGGCGCCGACCTGCGTGACGAAGCCGCGCTCGACCGCGTCGCCGCAGGCTTTCTGCGCTGGTACGCCGACGGCCCGGCCGACGTCGGCAACCAGACCCGCGCCGTCCTCGGAGCGCTGCACGGCACGGTCGAGGCGGGCGCGGCGGCGCGGATGCGGGCGCGGGCGGCCGAGTTGCATGCCCGCAGCGGGCGTACCGCGGGGAACGGATCGTTGATGCGGACCGGACCCGTCGTGCTCGCACATCTCGGCGACCCGGACGCGATTGCGCAGGCGGCCCGAGCGGTGAGCGGCCTGACCCACCACGACCCGCAGGCGGGGGATGCGTGCGTGTTGTGGTGCCTGGCGATCGACCACGCGGTGCGCACGGGTGAGCTCGACGTGCGGGTCGGGCTCGGGTACGTCGGGCCGCAGTGGCCGGCCCTGCTCGACGGGGCAGAGCGCTCCACGCCGGATCGGTACGCGGCGAACAACGGCTGGGTGGTCGCGGCGCTGCAAGCGGCGTGGTCGGCGGTCGCGCAGGCGGACGGGCTGGAAGAGGGGCTGCAGGCCGCAGTGCGCGGCGGCGGCGACACCGACACGGTCGCCGCGATCGCCGGGGCGCTGCTCGGGGCCCGATACGGCGGAAGCATGGTGCCCGGCCGGTGGCGGCGGCAGCTCCAGGGCTGGCCGGGACTGCGGGCGCGCGACCTGACCCGTCTCGCCGTGCTCGCCGCTCGCCGCGGTCGGCCCGACGGCGACGGCTGGCCGAGCGCTCCGACCGTCCCGACCTATGCGGGCTCTCCGCGAGCGACCGTCCCGCACCCGGACGATCCGGGAGTGCTGCTCGGCGCGGTCGGTGCGTTGCGGCCCGGCGTCGCTGACGCGGTCGTCAGCCTCTGCAAGCTGGGCTCGACGCAGGTGCCGTTGGCCGGTGTGCCGGCGGCCGACCACGTCGAGGTCTGGATCACCGACCGGGACGACGCCAACCTCGACCTGCCCGGTCTGCTCGCCGATACCGCCTCCGTCATCCGCGACCTGCGGGACGAGGGCAAGACGGTGCTGCTGCACTGCGTGTTCGCCGAGGTGCGCACGCCGATCGTCGCCGCGGCCTATGGCGCCCTTATCACGGGGTCGACACCCGAGGCCGCGCTGCGGAGGGTCCGCGCGGTGTTGCCCTCGGCCCGGCCGCGCCCGTCGATCGTGGCCGGTCTACTCGCGATGGCCGAGCGACCGCAGCAGGGCCGCGACCTCTGCCCACGCGGGCGTCGCCCGCTCGTCCGGGGTCGCCTCGGCGGTGAGAGCGAGCAAACGCCCGCGGAGCCGCTGCTCGGGCGCGGTGAGACGGTGGCGGTAGCGCTCGTCGAGGAAGAAGTGCAGTCCCCGGTCGGCGTGGGCGAGCAGGCAGTCGAGGAAGATCTCCAGCCGTCGTCCCTGCTCGGGGATATCGGCGCCGCCCATCGGGACAAGATCGAGATCGGCGCCCCACAGCCGGGTACGCAACGCGTCGGGCTCCATCAGCAGTGCGGTGCCGAGCTTCCCCTCCCCGCGGACGGACGTGGGTAGCACCTCACGGACATCGTGCATGAGCTCGTGGAAGTGGTCGTCAGCCAGGCCGAACCCGACGAACAGCAGGTGCCGGGTGAGCAACATGGCCTTCGCGAGCGCGGAGAGGGCTTCCCGGCCACGGCCGTAGCCGAGGTAGTCCTCGCGGGTCAGCACGATCGTGTCCGGGCGCGTGACCGTGCCGTGCAACTTGAGGAGCCACCGCCCGTCCGGTTGCACCGCCTCCTCGGGGAGGACGGCGAGATGCTGCCCCATGTCCTGAGAGGCTTTCTCGTAGAGCGTGTCGTAGTTGAGCGTGACGGCCTCGCGGGTCGGCAACGCTGCCAACTGTGCGGGGGCGAGGCCGTAGCGCGGAGCCTGGACGTGCCGAGCGACAGCCTCGTTGAACGAGGCGCCCTGCTCGGTGAGGAGCCGGCGCAGGACATGTGCCTGGTCGAGCGCGTCGAGCTTCGAGAACCCGTCGTGCTCCGCGAGCGGCAGGCCGCTGTCGTCGAGCAACCTCGCCAGGAGATCAGTCCAGGTCGGAAGGCCTGCCGACACCGAGACGCCCGCGCCGATGAACGGCACGAGCTGCCCGGCGCTCGCCTTGTCGGCGAGGTCCTGCGCCTGCCGCACCAAGGCCTCACCGAGCACCGCCCAGGTCTGCGGGTCCGCACGGCGGATGTCGTGGGCCCGCGCGAGGTCGGGCGCGTCGCGGAGCACGAGTACGACGTCGAGGCCCTGCTCGCGGCCGACCGCGCTCGCGACCTCGAGAATGCGCCGCAGCAGCTCCCCGCGGAGCCAATCCCCGCCGCCGCCCGCCGAGCCGAACATCGGCATCGCGACGAGCGGGAGGTGCCGCTGCTGACTGCGCGGACGGCTCTTGGCCCGCGTCCGGGCGGGGTCGGCCGCGGCGCGCAGTGCTGCGGTCAGCGGCTCGACGACCTGCTCGGCGTCGCGGATCCCCACGAAGGGAACCGGGACGAGGACGGGCTGAGGCTCCCGCTCCGGCCAACCGGGGAGCACGAGCGCTTTGACCCGCTCGGCCCGGAACTCCGAGGCGGCCTCACCGAGGCCCGCGACAGACTCGCGCAGGTGAGGGACCGCTCCGTACCAGCCCTCCGTGATGTGCAGCGTCCGGTCGGTGGGGAGCAGCCAGGCGTCTGCGGCGAGGTGAGTGATGTCGCCGGGGACGACGAAGACGTGTGACCCATCCGCGAGCACCCGATCACGCTATCCGCAAGGGCCGCCCGCATTCCGGACGGCGCTGCTCACCGATCTTCCGAGCGCGCACGGGCTCGCAGCCGGGCCAGCGCCCGGTGCTGTGCGACGCGGACTGCGCCCGGTGTGCTGCCCAGCCGGCGAGCCGTCTCCTCGGCGGACAGGCCGAGAAAGATCCGCATCACGATGACGTCCTGCTGCGCAGCCGGCAGAGCTCGTAGATCGGCCAAGAGCGCTTCCGTATCGATCGTGTCGGGAGGCGTTTGACCCTTGGAGCGCGGCGTCTGGACGGAGAGGGTCACCCTCGACCTCGCGGCGAACCGCTCGACGATCGCGTGCGAGGCGACTCCGTACACGAACGCCGTGAACGGCGCGGTCCCCGGCCGGTGGGTGGGCAGCTTGGTGAGTACGGCCAGGCAGACCTTCTGGACGAGTTCCTCCACGGCTATCGCGTTGCTGCGATCCGGTCCGAGGCGTGCTCGGCAGTACCGGCTCACGAGAGGGCGGATCTGCCGAAGCACCTCCTGCACTGCTGCTCGGTCGCCTCTACTCGCCGCTGCGGCCGCGAGTTCCAGATCAGCCCGGTACCAGCGAGCAGAGCTGTCGCTGTCCGCCAGCACCCTCCGGCCGGTCGCGTCGGGAAGGCCGTGGCGCTCCGCGTCGGCGAAAAGCGCGGCGGCCCGCTCGTGGTCGCCGGTCCGGTCGGCCTCCTCCGCGCGGAACCAGGATGTGATCGCTCGCCACACCGCGTCCATCGCGACCGCGTCCTTGTCCGAGGACAGGCGCTGCGCGTAGGCGCGTTCCAGCTCCCGGTAGTGCTCGTAGGCCGCTTGCAGGTCGGCCGGCTCGTCGAGCTGCCGCATTGCTGTGCGCACGGAATCGTCGAAGTTCTCGCTCATCGGTCGCCCCTCTCGTTCGCAGCCCATCGAGTCGCGATCGTGCTGCGGCCGTGGGCCAAGTGGCTCTTCACGGTTCCCGGGCGCATGTCCAGCACCTCCGCGATCTGGGCCACGGACAGATCGAGCCGGTAGTGCAGGTTGACGACGTCGCGTTGGCGCGGTGGCAACGCGGCGATCACGGCAGCCAGGTCCGTGGTTCGTTCGACGCGATCGAAGGCGAGGCGTGCCGTGTCGTCGGCGGGCTCGTCGAGCTCCCCTGCATCGCAGTACCGGCTCTCGACGCGCTGCCAGCGGCGCATCAGCCTCAGCGCGACCTTGATGACCCACGCGTCCGGTCGTTCGTAGAGAGCGACGTCCTCCCACCGATGCCGCGCGATCATCAGTGCTTCCTGGACGACGTCCTCGACGTACTGGTCTCCGCCTCCGCTCATCGATCGCAGGACCGCGCAGATCCGGGGCCGTGTCAGCACGCAGAACTGGGGAAAGTCCATCGGCTCGACGGGCCAGGGCTGGCTGGCCGCACCGCCGTCAGCGTTCATCGCCCACCATCTCGCATCCGGTCATATCGGTAAGAGGCATCAGGGGCCCTCCGAGGTTGATAGACGTCCAGCCGCGATGCGAGTGCTGCCCCGACCCCCGAGTGCCTGTTGAAAAACCCGACCCAGCGGGGTCACAGTGCTGGTGCTCGCGACCTGCCGCCGGCTTCCGTGAGGTGGAGCTGATGCCGAAGTACGTGTACGAGTTCAGCGAGGGCAGCAAGGAAGAGAAGGATCTTCTCGGCGGCAAGGGGGCCAACCTCGCCGAGATGACCCGGCTCGGCTTGCCCGTGCCACCGGGGTTCACGGTGACGACCGAGGCGTGCCGGCGGTACCTGGCCGACGGCGTGGTGCCGCCGGAGCTCAGGGTGCAGGTGACACGCGCGCTGCGGGCGTTGGAGGACAGGGTCGGCCGCCAGCTCGGGGACCCGCAGGATCCGCTGCTGGTGTCGGTGCGGTCCGGGGCGAAGTTCTCGATGCCGGGGATGATGGAGACGGTCCTCAACATCGGGCTGAACGACGTGTCGGTCCGCGGTCTGGCCGGCGTGTCCGGGGACGAGCGGTTCGCCTGGGATTCCTACCGGCGGCTCATCGCGATGTTCGGCAAGACCGTGCTCGGTATCGACGATGCGTTGTTCGTCGAGGCGATGGACTCCATGAAGCGGGCCCGGGGCGTCACCCAGGACGTCGACCTCGGCGCGAACGACCTCGAAGAGCTCGTCGAGGCCTACAAGAAGGTGGTGCACCAGGAGACGGGACGGTCGTTCCCGCAGCAGCCGCGCGAGCAGCTCGACCTGGCGATGAACGCCGTGTTCGACTCCTGGAACACCGAGCGGGCCCGGCTCTACCGCCGCCGCGAGCGGATCCCGGACGATCTCGGCACCGCCGTGAACGTGTGCACGATGGTGTTCGGCAACCTCGGCCCGGACTCGGGCACCGGGGTGTGCTTCACCCGCGACCCGGCCACCGGACGGCAGGGCGTCTACGGCGACTACCTGCCCAACGCCCAGGGCGAGGATGTCGTCGCGGGCATCCGCAACACCCTCACCCTCGCCGACCTGGCCGAACGTGACCCGAAGTCGGCGCGCCAGCTGTACGCGGTGATGCGCCGGTTGGAGACCCACTACCGGGACCTGTGCGACATCGAGTTCACGATCGAACGCGGCAAGCTGTGGATGCTGCAGACGCGGGTCGGCAAGCGCACCGCCGCCGCCGCGTTCCGGATCGCCGCCCAGCTCGTCGACGAGCAGCTGATCACGATGGACGAGGCGTTGCAGCGGGTCACGGGTGACCAGCTCGCACGGCTGATGTTCCCCCAGTTCGACCGCTCCGCCGCGCGGACCCGACTCGCCACCGGCCTGGCCGCCTCGCCGGGCGCTGCCGTGGGGGAGGCCGTGTTCGACTCCGCCACGGCCGTCGCCCGGCACGCTGCCGGCGACTCGGTCATCCTCGTGCGCCGGGAGACCAACCCCGACGACCTCGAAGGCATGATCGCCGCGGCCGGGGTGCTGACCAGCCGTGGCGGCAAGACGTCGCACGCCGCCGTGGTGGCCCGCGGCATGGGGCGCACGTGCGTCTGCGGCGCGGAGGCCATCGATGTCGACGCCGCAACCCGGACGGCCCGCGTCGGCGACATCGTCGTGAACGAGGGCGACGTCATCGCCATCGACGGGTCCACCGGCGAGGTGTTCCTCGGCGACGTGCCGGTGATGACCTCACCCGTGGCGACATACCTGGAAGAGGGCCTGGACACCGCGCTGACCGGGGCGGACGAGGAGACCGCCGAGCTGGTGCAGGCCGTGCACCGCGTCCTCACCCACGCCGACTCCACCCGGCGCCTCGGGGTGCGGGCCAACGCCGACACCGGCGAGGACGCGGCGCGCGCCCGTCGGCTCGGCGCCGAGGGCATCGGCCTGTGCCGGACCGAGCACATGTTCCTCGGGGACCGCCGCGCGCTCGTCGAGCGCCTGATCCTCGCCGACTCCGCCGCGGCACGGGCCTCGGCGCTGGAGGCGTTGACGCCGAAACAGCGCGGCGACTTCATCGAACTCCTGGAGGCGATGGACGGGCTGCCCGTGACGATCCGCCTGTTGGATCCGCCGCTGCACGAGTTCCTGCCCGACCGCACCGAGCTGTCCGTGCGGGTCGCCGTCGCCCGGGAACGTGGTGAGGACACCGCTGCCGACGAGACGCTGCTCGCCGCGGTGGAGCGGTTACACGAGTCGAACCCGATGCTGGGACTGCGGGGCGTGCGGTTGGGACTGGTCGTGCCCGGGCTGTTCGCGATGCAGGTCCGCGCGATCGCGGAGGCCGCCGCGGAACGCATCAAGGCAGGCGGCGACCCTCAGGTGGAGATCATGGTTCCGCTCGTCGGGTCGGTGATGGAGCTGCACCTGATCCGGGACGAGACCGACGGCGTTCTCGCTGAGGTGGCCGAGCAGGAGAACGTCACCCTCGACATTCCCGTCGGAACGATGATCGAGCTGCCCAGGGCGGCCCTCACCGCGGGCCGTATCGCCGAGGCCGCCGACTTCTTCTCGTTCGGCACCAACGACCTCACCCAAACCGCCTGGGGGTTCTCCCGCGACGACGTCGAGGCGGCCTTCTTCGCCGCGTATCTGGACAAGGGCGTGTTCACGGTGTCGCCGTTCGAGACGCTCGATGCCATCGGCGTCGGCCGTCTCGTCCGGATCGCCGTCGAGGAAGGCCGACGCGCGCGGCCCGGGCTCAAGATGGGGGTGTGCGGCGAGCACGGGGGCGACCCGGAGTCCGTGCACTTCTTCCACGACGCCGGGCTCGACTACGTCTCGTGCAGCCCGTTCCGCATTCCCGTCGCCCGCCTGGAGGCTGGGCGCGCCGCCGGCGCCTACGACGACACCGCCGCCGGTCTGGCAGGAGCCCGCTGACGAACGTCTGTGTGCAGACCGGACGACTGCGCGCACACTTGCCCTGACACCGCGAGAGACGACCGGAAGGGGTGCGTCATGGGTGGGATCGTCGTCGGCGTCGACCGGTCGGTGCACGCGGTGGACGCGCTGCGGTTCGCGATCGAGGAGGCGAGCCTGCGAGGTGTCGAGCTGACCGTCGTCGAGGTGTGGCAGGAGCCCTATCTCAGCGCGGACGTCGGGCCGGAGGCCGCATCGTCGCTGGACGCGCCAGCGCACAGGCGGGCGGAGCAGCTGCTTCGGGACCAGGTGGGCAAGGCCCTCGACGGGGAGCCTGCACCGGAAGTCATGCACCTGGAGGTCCGCGCCGGCAACCCGTCCGAGGAGCTCATCCGGCTCGGCCGATCCGCGGACCTGTTGGTGGTGGGTTCCCGGGGCCATGGCGGGTTCCGCCATCTGCTCACGGGATCGGTCGCCACACAGATCGTCAACCACGCTCCGTGCCCGGTCGTCGTCGTGCCCGCCCGGCCTGCCGCGGTCTGACCGCGGTTACCGGGGCTGATGGAGGTCGTGTCCGGCGGTGCTGTCGACGTGCTCGGGGATCGCGCCCTCGTGCCGATCGCCGGTTGTGGAGGTACCGCTCGGCTCGAACATGAGGATCGAGCCCCCGGGAGAGGACGGTTTGTGCTCGATGCCCTTCGGGACGACGAATGTGTCGCCTCGGCGCAGCACCACGGTTCTCTCGCAGCCGTCCGCATCGCGCAGCGCGATGTCGAACCGGCCGTCGAGCACCAGGAAAAACTCGTCGGTGGACTCGTGCACGTGCCATACGTGCTCGCCCTTGGTGTGGGCGATCCGCACGTCGTAGTCGTTCATCCTGGCCACGATCCGAGGGCTGTACACGTCGTCAAAGGACGCGAGGGCAGTGGGGACGTTCACCGGATCCGACATCGTCATGGTTGTGAGTATCCGCCGCCGTGAGCGTCCGGTCTTGTACGTCCTTGCCCGACGCTGCTCGACGCAACCGGCCCTCACCAAGCATGTCCCCGCGGATAGGGTGGCGTCTCCTCGGGGCGCTCCCAGGGCGGACTCACGGTCGAGGCCACGCGGCAAGGAAGTTCACTTGTCCTCGCCAGGCGTGGATCACACGCTGTCCTGATGGACGGCGCTCGTGCTGGTGTGAACCGCTGTGCGACCACGTGAGGGCGAGGTTCTCCACTTCTCGGAGGACCCGACGATCGCGGAATTCATACCCCACGTCGCCGCCACGGCCCGGGTCTCGGACGCCTACGTGTGGGCGGTCGATGCGCTGAGGGCGCCGTCCTACTGGTTTCCACGCCAGTGCCCGCGAGTGATGGCGTGGCCGCGCGCCGGATCCACCAGCGCGGACGTAGCGCGGATCATCGGCCCGTACGGGGGTTCGCGGGTTCATGCCGTGGAGTACGGATGGCTGGAGCGGATGCGGACGGTGCGCCTCTACGCCTACCGGTTCCCGGCGGCGCCGTTCCGCCCGTACGCGGAACCCGAGCCGGCGCGGCGGTTCGGCGAGCCTGAGCCGTCTGCCCACGTGGCCGAGGTGCCCGTGCGCCCGCTCGGTCCGCCGGAGCCGGTGGGCGACCTTTTCGCGCTGCATGAGGAGGCCGGCATCGAACTGCGCGTGCTGCCGAGACTGTGGACGTTCTGGGAAGCGGTGACGGCGAGCACGCTGGGATTCAGTGGGATCAGGCTGCGCAACGCCCGATAGGGAACTCCGCGTCCGCATCCTACGAAGAACATTCCGATGATGACAGCCGTCACCGGGCGCCCTGCGCTCTGTCAGCCCGACCGATGATCCACCGCCCTACTGCCGACCGTGGTCGGGCCGTCACGGTGGAGTCATGACACAGACGACTCATCGAGCAATCCGGGCGCTTGCTGCGGCAGCAGTCCTGGCTCTGACCACGATCGTCATCCCCGTTGCCATCGCCACTCCGGCCTCGGCGACCGAGGCCCAGTGCGTCGACTATCTGCGACGGGAAGGGGTCATGATCGGTCCGAAGGTCAGGAACGCCTGCGACCAGGGGGCGAGCAGCTCATTCGTCGAGCGTCAGGCGTGCTTCCCGCTGCTGGTGCGGGCCGGCGTCAGCGACGGCAAGGCCAGCGACGCGTGCAGCTACGCCTACCCGTAGATCGAAACGCGAGACGCGGCCTGGAAGGACCAGGCCGCGTTTCGTTAGCGTGTGATCGCGTGGACTTCGACGTCGAGCGGGCACGCAACGACACCCCTGGTGCGCACGACGTGGCACATCTGGACAACGCAGGAGCCGCGCTTCCGCCGCGACAGGTGACCGACGCGGTGATCGGGCACCTTCGCACGGAGGCGGAGGTCGGCGGATACGAGGCCGCCGCCATGGCAGCCGACCGGCTCGACGGCACCTACCAGGCCGTGGCCCGGCTGCTCGGCTGCGAGCAGGACGAGATCGCCCTGGTCGAGAACGCCACGCGCGCCTGGGACATGGCCTTCTACGCCATGCCCCTCAAACCCGGCGACCGCATCCTGACCGCCCACGCCGAGTACGCCAGCAACGTCATCGCCTTCCTGCAGGTGGCAGCGCGCGCGGGTGCTGTCGTGGAGGTCGTCGACGACGACGAGCACGGCCGGCTGTCCGTGACCGACCTGTGCAGGCGCCTGCAGGACGGCGCGGGGAGGGTCGGGCTCATCGCGATGACGCACGTACCCACGCACGGCGGGCTGGTCAACCCTGCCGAGGAGGTCGGTGCCGTCGCCCGCGAGGCCGGAGTGCCGTTCCTGCTCGATGCGTGCCAGTCGGTGGGCCAGCTGCAGGTGGACGTCGAGCGCATCGGCTGCGACATGCTGTCGGCCACCGGCCGCAAGTTCCTGCGCGGACCGCGCGGCACAGGGTTCCTGTACGTGCGTCGCGCGCTGCTCGAACGGCTGGAGCCACCGTTTCTGGACCTGCACGCCGCGACGTTGACGGCTCCTGACCGCTACGAGATGCGGCCCGACGCGCGCCGCTTCGAGAACTGGGAGAGCGATGTCGCCGCGCGGATCGGGTTGGGCGTCGCCGTCGACTACGCGCTCGAGTGGGGGCTTGCGGCCATCGAGGCGCGGGTCACGGTCCTGGCCGAGACGCTGCGCGAACGGCTGCGGGCGATGAGCGGGGTACGGGTCCACGACCAGGGCCTTCGCCGCTGCGGCATCGTCACCTTCACCGTCGACGGCGTCTCCTGCGAGGACGTGCAGAGGACGCTGCGTGCGTGCGGGGTGCGGACCACCATCTCCCGGGCCCGATCTGCCCAGCTCGACATGCCCCGCCGGGGCCTGGCGGAGGTGGTGCGCGCCTCGGTCCACTACTACAACACGGAGGACGAGCTCGACCGGCTCGTGGACGCGCTGCCGCCGCGCCGCTCGATCCAGATGTGAAGCATCAGAGCCACCGGGATCGGGTAACCGACACCTGGGTGCGTACATCGGCGTGCGCACCGCTTCGGACAGTGAGCCAGGAGGACGTCATGGGGCTGCTCAGTCACGTGATTGCTGCCGGAATCGGCTACTACGCCGGTCAGCCCGACGGTCGCCGGCAACTGGACAAGCTGCGGAGGCAGGCGGTCGAGTACGCCCACGGGCCGCAGGCCAAGCGGCTGCGGGAACGCGGGTGGGACGTGGCCGGTGAAGGTGCGCACGCAGCGAAGAACTTCGCGTCGCGAGTGGTCTCCCACAAGGGCGCGGACGGCGCCGTCGCCGACACCCGGAGCGGACGGGGTCGACTTGTCTGGCGCCGCGGCCGGCGGACGGCAGGCGAGCAGGCCGCCACGCCGGGCACGGACGGCGCGGCGGGCACCGGCTCCCCGGCCGCTACCCCGGCCCCGCCGTCCGGCACCGAGAACCGACCCTGATCCACCTCGTGATGCGACGGGGAAGCGCCCGACTGGTTCCGAGCGCTTCCCGCGTCGCGCAGCCGGCCGTGCCGTTCAGGCCATCTCGGGGACCCGCAGATGGGCGAGCGCCAGCTCGAACTCACTCACCTCGATGATCTGGCCATTCGCTTCTCTGGTGCCCCACTCCCGCAGAGTGGTCGCCGCGTCGCGGGTCCGCACCATGGCGTCGCGGCTGTCGAAGGTCACCGACGAGACGGCATAGCCGGATGTGCGATCGACCATCAGGCTCGCGCTGCAGAACCCGTCGTAGGTCTCGATCTCCGGCAGCAGCCCCAACCTGTGGATGTCGATGAGGCGGTCGGTGTCCTCGGGATTCGTCCGCACCCAAGTGGCGCGAACGCACGCGCCCGGCTTCGAGGTGTGATCGCGGTGCAGGACGGCGATCTCCCACTCATCGACCTGCGGCCTGCCGCCGAGCACCTCGCCGGCACGCTCGCGGACGGGTCGTAGCCAGCCTTCACTCGCGTGCATGGCTTCCTCATCCCGCCATGCGGTCGTGATGATGCAGCAGCCCGATGTGCGATCGACCAGCATGGACAGGCCGACGCACCCGTCTACCCGCAGCACCGTCGGCATGACCTCGTCGCGGACGTGCTCGACTCCCGCGTCGATCGCCTCCGAATGTGCGAGGACTGTGGTGGAGCGTGCGTACACGATCCACCCCCTTCCGATCGGGGTGGCGCCCCGGCGGCGCCGCCGGTCGTCCGACACCCTTCTCTCACGGCTCTGCTGTGGCAATGCCCCTACATTGACCTGCGAAGATCGACCTCGCGGGTCAGCCGCTGATGATCTTGGTCTCGACGAGGAACTCCTTGGCGGCGTCCTCGGGTGTCTCGCCGTCGATGTCGACCTTGGCGTTGAGCTGCGTGGCGCGCTCGGTGGTGAGCTGCTTCGCGATCGCGCCGAACAGGGTGTCGTAGGCGGCCGCGTTGGCCTGGTACACGTCCGTCCGCATGCTGACGGCCACGTTGTAGGTGGCCAGGGCCTGCTTGTCGTCGTGGAGCACGACGAGCTTGTTCTGGAGCACCTGGGCGTCGGTGCCGAAGACGACGGCGAAGTTGCACGGCTCACGCGCGGCGACGCTCGTGTAGACCAGTCCGAAGTCGAGTACGGCGACGTTGGCGGCGGGGAGGTCGAAGCCGTAGGTCTTCTCGACCGCGGGCAGGCCGTCGTTCCGGGTGGGGAACTCCGCGGAGGTGCACAGGGCGGCCGCCTGCGGGTTCTCCTGCGCCAACCGGGCCCAGTCGCTGATGGTGGAGACGCCGAACTCCTTCGCGGCGTCGGGGTTCGCGGCGATCGCGTAGGCGTTGTTGGCGCCCGCCATGGCGAACCAGGTGATCCCGTTCGCGGCGTCGGCTTGCTTCACGGCGTCGAACTGGGCCTGCTCGCCGGAGATCGGATCGGTGTTGCCGAGCGGCCCGAGCCATGCGGTGCCCGTGTACTCCCAGTACATGTCGATCTCGCCCGACTGCAGCGCGCCGCGCACGACGGGCGTGCCGACGAGGTTCGTGTGATCGTCCACCGTCGCGCCGGCGGCCTCCAGGGCCTGCACGGCCACCTGGCCGAGGATCTGCTGCTCGGTGAACTCCTTGGAGCCCACGGCGATCTGGGTGCCTGCCAGGTGGACGCTCGCCGCGACCGAGTCGCCCGTGTCGGCGCCGCCCGAGCCACCCGCGCCGCTACTGCATCCCGATAGTGCGAGCAGACCGGCCACGGCCAATGCGCTCAGCACTCGGAGCTTTCGGGTCGTCGTGGCACAAAACGGCACAGCGCCTCCTTTGGCGAGTGAATCTCGATGGACCTACAGGCCGCGAGGCCGGAGAACGTCCTCCGCCACGCCGAGCACGTGGTCAACCAGGAGGGCAAGCACCGCGGTGAGAATGCTCGCGACCACGATGACGGGCGTGCGGCTCTGCACGATTCCGCCGTACACGACGCTGCCGAGCCCTCCGGCATTGGTGAGCGCGCCGATGGTGGCCGTCCCGACGTTGATGACGGCCGCGGTGCGCACGCCGGCGAGGATCACCGGCACAGCGAGCGGCAACTCGATCTCACGCAGGACCCGGTTGCTCGACATGCCCATGCCCCGGGCCGATTCCACGACGAACGGATCGATCTGCTGCAGCCCGACGATCGTGTTGCGCAGGATGGGAAGGAACGCGTAGACGACCAGTGCGACGACAGCACCCCGGAACCCGGGGGCGAACAGGATCGCGAACAGGACGATCACGCCGAGCGAGGGCACCGACTGCGCGATGTTGCCCAGCCCGACGACGAGCGGGGTCAGCCGGCGTGCCGCAGGCCTGGTGACCAGGATCCCCAGAGGCACGGCGATGACGATGACGAGCAGCGTGGAGAGACCGACGAGCTGCAGGTGCACGAGCGTGGCGTTGAGGAGTCCGCCGAGGGTGAGCAAACGCTGCTCGACGTCGTCGAGGTCGGCAACGGCGACGAAGACGGCAACGCCGATGCAGACGAGTGCCAGCACCGCCGGAACGCCGAGGTAGCGCCGCCACCACGCCGCCCGTGACCTGCGCGGACCGGGCTGGTCGAGCACCTCATCGCTGCGGGCGTACGGATCCTCGATGGCGAGGCTCACCGAGCCGATACCTCCTCGGGCACCTGTTCACGGGCGTCGGTGCGCACGGTCTCGACCGCGGCCATGATCACCCGCATGTCGACGGTGCCCAGCAGCGCCCCGGAGCCGTCGACGACGACCACGACACCCACGCGGCTGCCGACCATCGAGTCCAGAGCGCCTGCCAGCGTCGCGGTGGGCTCGACCGTCGCGCGAACCTCCAGTCCCACGTCCTCGAGCGATCCGCCGGACTGCCCCAGCTCACGGGCGTGTGCCCACCGCCGCGGCCTGCGCCGCTCGTCGAGCAGCAGCAGCGACCCGTGTTCGGACGACTCGAGTGCGTGCAGCGCCGCTTCCCGGCCTGCGCTGATCGGGGACGTCGGCCACTGTTCGAGCTCGACGTCGCGCACCCGTACGAGACCGAGCCGCTTGAGCGACGCGCCGGAGCCGATGAACTCCCGCACGAAGTCGTCGGCAGGTGCCGCGAGCACCGTCTCCGGGGTGTCGTACTGCGCGATCACCGATCCCTCGCGGAGGATGGCGATCCGGTCTCCCATCTTGATCGCTTCGTCGATGTCGTGCGTGACGAAGACGATGGTCTTGCGGATCTCCTCCTGCAGACGGAGGAACTCGTTCTGCAGGCGTTCGCGGCTGATCGGGTCGAGCGCGCCGAACGGCTCGTCCATCAGCATCACCGGCGGGTCCGCCGCCAGGGCGCGAGCGACCCCGACCCGCTGGCGCTGACCTCCGGAGAGCTCCTTGGGGAACCTGTCGCGGTAGGTGGCGGGGTCCAAGCCCACGAGGTGCATCAGTTCGTCGAGCCGGTCGTCGATCCGCTTCTGCGGCCAACCGAGCAGCCGGGGGACCGTGGTGATGTTGCGTCCGATGGTCTGGTGCGGGAACAGGCCGACCTGCTGGATGACATAGCCGATGCGGCGGCGGAGGCGGTCGGGGTTCTCCCTGGTCACGTCCTCGCCCTGCAGCCGGATGATTCCCGACGACGGTTCGATGATCCGGTTGATCATCTTGAGGGTCGTGGTCTTCCCGCAGCCCGACGGACCGACCAGGATCACGATCTCGCCCTCGGCGATCCTCAGATCGAGGGCGTCGACCGCCGGGGTCGATTGGCCGTCGTACCGCTTGGTCAGCTGTTCCAGCTCGATCATGTCGGGCATCAGCGAATTCCCCTGGACGTCGTCACGCGGGTCAGGACGAGAAACGCACCGTCGAGGAGCATCCCCACGAGCACGACACCGAGCGTGCCCATGAGGGCGAGGTTGACGGCATTGGGACTCGAGATCACCCGCAGGCCCGAGAAGATCAGCTCGCCGAGTCCGGGGCCACCGATGATCGGGCCCAGCGCTGCAACACCGACCAGCAGCACGGCGGACACCCGAACCCCGGTGACCACGACCGGCCACGCCAGCGGCAGTTCGATGCTCACCAGCCTGCGCCAGCGCCCCATCCCGACGCCTTGGGCGGCCTCGACGACCGCCGCGTCGACCCCGATCAGGCCGGTGATCGTGTTACGCACGATCGGCAGCAGCGAGTACAGCGCCAGCGCGACGACCACCGGCACGGTCCCGATGGTGCCCAGCAGCGCGAGTAGCAGTGCGTACATCGCCAGCGACGGCACGGTGAGGATCAGCCCGCAGGCGTTGATGGTGAAGGTTCGCGCGCGCGGCCTGCGGTGGACGGTCATGCCCAGGGCCAACCCGACCACGCTGCCGATGAGCAGACCGGCGAGCACGACGGCGAGGTGCTCGAGCGACAGTTCGAGCAGCCGGTCATAGTGGTCGAGTAGGTACTCCGGGAACGTGATCGCGGCTCCTTGCGACGGAGGTGGCGTGCGGGTCGGCGCCTCGGCGACGATCACCTGAACCTACCGACTGTCGCAACTCGGGACACAGACCGTGCGAACGGTGACCTTCGTTGCACTGCGCGCCACCGGCTGACGAGGGCGCAGAAGTCGGCAGGAGCTCGCCGTTTCCCGCCCAGGTCACGGAGGTTTTCAGGCGAGAAGCTCGCGGACCTGCGGCGCCACCTTCGTCCCGAACAGTTCGATGTTGGTCATGAGCTTGTCGTGCGAGAGGCCGCCGATGCCGTACTTGAGGTCGAACCGCGTGGCCCCGACGGCGGTCATGTTCGCCGCGATCTTCTGGGCGACGGTCTCGGGTGAGCCGACGTAGAGCGCGCCGTCGGGCCCGATGTCGTGCATGAACGACTCCTTGGTCGGGATCCGGAAGCCGCGGGTCCTGCTGACCTGCGTGATCACCTCGAGGTAGTGCGGCCAGAACTCCTCGGCGGCCTGCTCGTCGGTGTGGGCGACGTGTCCGGGTGAGTGCACTCCGACCGGGCGTGCCGGCTGTCCGAGCTGCTTCAGGGCGTGGGCGAAGAGCTCGGAGAAGGGCGCGAAGCGTCGGGGTGAGCCGCCGATGATCGCGAGCATCAGCGAGAAGCCGTAGCGGGCGGCGCGGACGACGGACTGAGGGCTGCCGCCGACTCCGACCCACGCCGGGAACCGGCCCGACTCGACGTGGGGCACCACGTCCTGATCGACGAGCGCGGCGCGGGTCTTGCCGTGCCACGTGACCGGTCCACCCTTGAGCAGTTCGGCGAACAGGTTCGTCTTCTCCTCGAACAGCTCCTCGTAGTCCGCGAGGTCGTAGCCGAAGAGCGGGAAGGAGTCGACGCTGGAACCGCGGCCGAGGATCACCTCGGCGCGCCCGTTCGATACGGCGTCGAGCGTCGAGTAGCGCTGGAAGACGCGGACGGGGTCGTCGGAGCTCAGCACGGTCACGGCGGATCCGAGCCGAATGCGCTCGGTGCGCGCTGCGATCGCGCCCAGCACGACGTCGGCCGCGGACAGCGGCATGTCCGGGGTGTGGTGCTCGCCGATGCCGAAGAAGTCGAGTCCCACGGCCTCGGCCTGCACGCCTTCTTCGACGAGGTTGCGGATCGCCTGGGCGTGCGACACGAGCCGACCGTGATCGTCCCGGGCGACGTCGCCGAAGGTGTCGAGGCCGAGGACGATCGGGAACTGGGGGTCGGGGGCGTTCATGATGATTCCCTTTTCGTGCTGGAGCGAGGTGGATGGTCTTCAGGCGGTCGGCCGGACGGCCGGCGCGAACTCAGGCCGGCGCCACCACATCGGCGTCGAGACCGGCTTCGGTCGCCGCCCTTGCAAGGGTCGAGCCGATGTGGCCCGCGGCGAGTCGCGGGGACGGGTGCGTCATGACCGTTCGGTCTCGCGGTCGAGGTGTCGGCGGATGGCGTCGAGGATCTCGGCCAGCGCGTCGAACTGCGCGGGGGTCAGCGCGTCGGCGAAGTGCCGCTTGATCGCTCGCAGGTGTGGGGACGATGCGCGGCGGAAGACGTCTGCCCCGTCTGCGGTCAGCGACACCAGTGCGCCACGGTTGTCGGTGGGGCACTCGTCGCGCCGGATGAGGCCGCGCCGTTCCATCCGTCCGAGGTGGTGCGAGAGGCGGCTCCGCTCCCACTCCATCATCGCCGCGAGCTGCGTTGACCGTACTTCGCGTCCCGCGGCCTCACTGAGCGCGAGCAACACCGCGTAGTCGGCAGGCGAGAGGTTCGATTCCTGCAGCTGGGCGCCGAGGATCCGCCGCAGGTCCGCGGTCGTGTCGAGCAGCGCCCGCCAGATCCGTAGCTCTCTCGATGTCATGCGCCGTCGCACGACCGGGACGTCAGTGGTCATCGCCCCTCCTTTTGAGGATGCGTCAACAATAAGGTCAGATGGTGACGCATCAACTAGGAGAAGCCGTGCGGTACCTCACTTTTGTCCAGCTCGAGCCGAGACCACGACGGTGGTGCGGCGATCTGCGCACGCGTTCTCGCAGCGAAGGCCGGTGACTGCCCGTCTGGGCCCAGCCCCTACTCGTCACAACAACAGCCGTTCAGGTAGCACCAAGAGCACTCGCAGTGCTTCTACGTGGGCGGATGGCCCGGAGCTAGCCTCGGGGCCGTGCAGATTTGGGAGTTCTCCGGTGAGGAGTACGAAGACGTCACCAGGGAGATCTACACACCGATGATCGCTCGGACGGCTCCCGACTTCCGCGGGTGGTCGGCCGTCCAGGAGCTGGGCGAGGCCCTCACGCTCTCTCGATCGCAGTTCCGAGGGCAGATATCCGCGGTCCGGACCGACCGGATGGCGGCGAGAGCGTCAGCCGATGACCTGATGCTCTTCTCCGTACGGCAGCTGGCCGGCCGGGGCTACGTCCGCCAGCACGACCGCCTCGCCGAGCTGGCGGCCGGTTCGGGCATTCTGATCGAGGCACGTAGCCGCTACGAGCGCGTCTCGTCGGCCGAGGTGCTCAGCGTGAATCTGCGATTTCCCCGCGAGCTGCTCCCGCTCCGCACCGCCGAGATCACCGACTGCTGTGCACGCAACATCGACCCGGCAGCCCCGGCCATGCGGATGGTGTCCGCCTACCTCGACCGGCTGTTCGAGATAGCCGACGACCTCACCGCGCTGCAGCGACTCGACGCCGGCCACGCCGCGGTCAATCTGCTCGCCATGGCGCTGCGGGACGTCACCCCCTCGGTACCGGGCGGAACCGGCTCCGAGGAGGTGTTGCTCGAGATGATGCGGGTGCACGTCAGCGAACACCTGGCCGATCCGCAGTTGCGGGTCGAGGAGCTGGCGCGCCGGCACCACGTGTCGGTCCGCCACACGTACAGCCTGTTCGCACAGATCGGGACAACGCCCGGTGCGTACCTCCGTGAGCAGCGGCTGCTCGCTGCACGGACGATGCTGTCCGACCCGAGGTACGCCCGGCTCGCGATGCCGGGCATCGCAGCTGCCGTCGGGTTCCTCGACCCCAATACGTTCGGACGGGCGTTCCGGCGTCAGTACGGCACGACGCCTGCCGGCTGGCGGCGCGAGCGCCTCGGCTCCGGACCGCCGCCGTGACCGTGCCGCAGGAAACGCATGGGTGCCGAGCAGGAATCGCATGCACGTCGAGGCCCTGAGCTGGTCGACTGTCTGCGCAGGCCAACGAGGGGTCAGGCAGACGCGAATCGGGTTGGGGGCTCGACCGAGTCGACGCTTGATCCCTTGCCCGAGGGGGTGGGGCCGGGCTGTGCACGCGGCCCGGCCCCCGCTCGTGGCCACTCGGGGCTGTCGGCGTGGCCGCACTGCTGCTCAACGCGAGGAGCTCGAAGTACGTTCGGCATGCGTAGTCGATCGCTTCTCGATCAGGACAGTCGCCCCCTCCCGGCGTAACCTCACGAACAGGGCGAACTCGCGTCGCTCTCGAGGGAATCCATTCCCGGACGGCCATGTCGTCCGGGAGATCGGAGGACCCGACATGAGGTGGATACCGCGCATACGGAACCCGGTTTCACCGGCCACTTCCGCGTCGCAGCGACGCCCTGGTCCGGCCCGTTGGTTCTGGTACGCGCTCGGCGGCGGGCTTCCGATGGCGTACCGGGAGTGGGTGCTCCACGACGTCACCTGCCGCACGTGGCCGCTGCGCCACCTGCTGCGGTTGCTCGTCCAGGTGGTGCCGGTCGCGGTCGTGCTCGTGGTCCTGATACCCGGACCGATGTCGGTGCGGCTGATGGCCGCGATCGGCGGGTCGCTGGTCGGGTTGCTGTACTCCTTCGTGTTCCTCTACGAAGCCACGGAAAGCCGAGCGTGGAAGGCGGGCTACGACCACGGCACCGCAAAGCGGGTGCGCGAGGAGCGCAACGCAGGCCGGGCACTCGCCGCGGCCGCGTCGGACTTCGAACGCCGGTGGCGCAGGCAGCATCGATGAGTCGCGAGACCGTCGGTGGCCGTGCAGAAGCGCGGATCGGCGGGAACACTCATCGAGATGACCGCGGAACTGCTGGTACAGGTTGTGCGACATGGCTGACGACTCCCACCGGCTGGTGATCGTCCGGCACGCGAAGTCGGCGTGGCCCGACGGCGTGCCCGACGAGAAGAGGCCACTGAACAAACGGGGCCGCCGGGACGCGCCCGCGGTGGGTCGCTGGCTACGGAAGCGGATCGGCCGACCCCGGGCGGTCGTGTGCTCGCCCGCGGCCCGGACCCGCGAGACCTGGGCGCTGGTGGCCGACGAGCTCGGCAAGGCGCCCGACCCGGTCTTCGACAAACGGGTCTACGAGGCGTCGGCCAGGAAGCTGCTCGCCGTTGTCAGAGACCTTCCCGACGGTGTCGGACCGGCGGTCCTCATCGGGCACAACCCGGGCCTCGCCGACCTCGTCGAGCTACTCACCGGCAAGTCGCCGGAGATGAAGACGTCGGCGATCGCAGTGCTGGACGTGGCAGGCTCCTGGGCAGACGCGAGGCCGGGTGGGGCCGAGCTCGTCGAGTACGCCACGCCCCGCGGATGACGGGCTCGTCATCGGTCAGAGCTGGCGATGATGCGTTTGGCGATCTCGTTCGCCGGCTGGGCGCCGTTGGGTGCGGCCTGCAGGTTGGTGAGCACGATCAGCGTGTTGTCGCCGTCGGGGTCGTAGCCCATGAACGACTGGTATCCGGGCAATGAGCCGTCGTGGCCGATCATCGGTCCGAACCTGGCCAGGGCGAGTCCGTACGAGGCGCTGATCCCGTTCGCCGGTGGGGGCGGCGGAAGGCTGTCGATGCGTTGTTTCTGCGTTGCGGCATCGAGCAGGCCACCCGTGACGAGCGGCTTCACGTAGGTGGCGAGGTCCTCCGCTGAGGAGATCGCCGCGCCTGCCGCCCAGGCCCACGACGGGTTGATGTCCGTGACGTCGTTGGGCACGAGGGTGCCCTCGCGGGCGGCGGCCTGCTGGTCGGGAGGAAGCGCGGGATCGGCCAGCGTGGCCACGTTCGTGCCGAACAGGTAGCCCTGCGGATGCGGGTCGAGGATGGAATTCGATGTGAGCGGCGGGAACACCGTGTTCTTCAGCCCGAGCGGGGTGAAGATCCGTTCCTGGAAAACGTCCTCGAGCCTCTGCCCGGTGATCTGTTCGATGATCATCCCGAGCAACACGGTGTTGGTGTTCGAGTAGTGAAAGCCCTGGCCGGGTGCGAAGTAAGGCGGCTGGGTCAGGGCGAGAGCGACGAGCTCCTGGGGCTGCCAGACCTTGTCGGGGTCCTCGTCCATCGTGCGGTTGAACGATTCGAGTTCGCTGTAGTTGTACAGCCCGCTGCGCATGTCGAGCATCTGCGCGATGGTGATGTCGGCGCCGTTCGGCACCCTCGGCTGGTACTTCGCCACCGGGTCCGACAGCCCGATCCGGCCTTCCTGCACCAGCTGCAGCACCACCGTGCCGGTCATCGTCTTCGTGTTCGAACCGATCCTGAAGTGGTCGCCGACCTCCACCGGGTCGTCGGTTCCGAGTCTGCGCGTGCCGAACGCCTCCAGGTACTGGCCGGCCGGAGTACGGACCAGGACGACCGCGCCCGGTACGGACATGTCCCTCATCGCTTCGGTGATGATCGGGCGCAGTCTCGTGTCGAGGTCGGACGCCGGCGCGGTGGGGCTCGGTCCGGTCGTTGTGCGCCCGTCGCTTCCGCAGGCCGAGGTGATCAGCGTGAGCACCGCGGCGAGTGCGATCACGGCCCAGAGCAGCGATCGCCCGGTCATGGCAACGCCTCGACCGTCGGGGTGGAACCGTCGAAGAATGAGCCTTCGACGATCAATTGGTTGCGCAGCTCCACGGCGTCATCATGCTGCACGGAACCGATGCCGATGCGGCTGTCACCCATTCCGGCATGATTTCCCGGTTGTCGGGTGGTCGGAATTCAGGTCCGCTCGCCGAGGCGATCAGACCGTGTCGAACTGCTCGGTGTGGATCCGCTGGCGAGGGATGCCGATATCGTCGAGCGTGGTGATCATTCCGTTGACGAACGAGCCGGAACCGCAGAGGAAGTAGTCGAGCTGGTTGCGGCGGAACGAGCCCGGCAGCACCGTCGCGAGCATCTCCGCGTCGATCCGGCCGGTGGCACCTGTCCAGCCCGGGTAGGGCTGGGTGAGGGTCGGCACGACCGTGAGGTGGAGCCGAGCCTTGAGATCCTCCAACTCCTCGGCGAACAACAGGTCGTCGGGGGAGCGGCCGCTGACCAGAAGGCGATGGGGGCGCAGGTCGCCGCGGTCGGCGAGGGTGCGCAGCATGCTCATCATCGGGGTGATGCCGACCCCGCCTGCGAGCAGGACGAGCCCGGTGGAACGCATGTGGTCGACGCTGAACGAGCCGTGCGGCCCGTCCAGGAAGACCCGGGTGCCGGGCCGCAGACGGCCCAGCGTCCGGGTGTAGTCACCGATGTGGCGGACGGTGAATTCGAGTGTGCCGTCGGCACGGGCGCCCGATGCGATGGTGAACGGGTGATCGCTGAGCAGGCCCCAGCGCCGCAGGCGCAGCCAGGCGAACTGACCAGGGGCGAACGCCAGCGCGTCGCGGCGGGAACTGCGGCGCCAGCCCGTGGGTGCGAGCACGAGCGTGCTCACGTCGTCCGACTCCGGGCGGATGCCCCGCACACGGAATCCGCCGCGCTCGGCCAGCAACGGACGCAAACACCATCGCACAAGGAGGATGACAACCAGCGCTCCGATGAGAGCGGCGAACCAGGAGCGCGCCCCGTCCTCGTGGAAGAGGTTGTTCAGGAGGACCACGTGCAGTGCGGCGCCACCGACTGCCGTCGCGGTGAGAATCAGGTGCATGATCCGCCACGCCTGGTAGGGCAGCCGCAGTTGCCGGCGCAGCACGGCGGTGAGGGCGAGCAGGATCAGTGCGAGGGTCGAGATGGTGGCGGCACGCATGCCCGGCGAGGCGTGCACCAGGTCGAGGTACTTGATGCTGCGGGCAGGGTTGGCGAGCACCACCACGAGGACGTGGGCCAGCACGAGACCGAGCAGCACCAGGCCGATGTAGCGGTGCACCACCAGGAGCTGCTCCATCCCGAGCCCTCTGGTGAGCGATCGCAACCGGGACGCCACCACGATCACGCCGAACAGGGCCGAGAGCGCTACCAGCCCCAGCACCACCGAGACCTCCAGCTCGAGCTCGGCGCGGACGCCGACCAGGAGTATCAGCGGGACCAGGGGCAGCGCCACGAAAGCCGTCACCCACGCGGCACGGACCACCACTCGCTTCACGGCGCCGGACGCTAACTTCGCGGTGCTTCCAGCACACGGAACCTGAGAATCCAGGTTGCGCTCGGTGTGCCGCGCGGTAAATCCCCGTCGACGAATGGGAGGGCAATGATCCATCTGGTCGGCAGGCACTGCGTCGAATGGCCGCACGGCACCTTAAGGTCGGTCGCCTGGCGCTGCGTTCCGCCGTCGACAGACCGGATGGCGTCGGATGGCCGCGTGCCGCTCCGTACGTCCGAGCGCCGGGGGCCGCTCGTGCCGCCGGAGGCGCCCGTCAGCTGATCGACTGCCCGATACCGAGCATGTTGCCTTCGCTGTCGCGGAACCAGACACCCCGCTCGCCGGTGCCCTTGCTCGGATAGTTGCCCGAGACCGTCGTGATCCCGTCGGCGGTGGTGCCGGGCAGGTCGACGACCTCGAACACGACGCCGCGAGACCGCAGCGCGGCGACCGTCGTCTCGATGTCGTCGACGCTCCACGCCATCTGCGTGTGCGAGCCCGACGGAGCTCCCGAGGAGGCGAACAGCGCAAAACTGCCCTCCGCACAGTGGTACAGCAGCCCGCCCGGCCGCTCCTCCGCCGGCTCGAGGCCCAGCTTCTCCGCATAGAACGCCCGCGCCCGGCCGAGATCCTGCGCCGGGAGCCTCGTGGCGACGTGGCCCTTGGCCAGCGGAGTTGTGGATTCTCCCGTTCTCGTCTCCATGACAGGTAGACCACGTGGGCGGCGCGGACTCATCGGTTTCGAGGTGCTCGCGTGCTCAGGGCGAACCCGGGGAAGGCACCCGGGTTCGGCGCTCGTGATCGGCAAGTGGGGAGCGGCAACCGCGCGAGGCGCGGGTGTGCGGCCCCGAACGGTGATCAACGCGCGGGGGTGAGTCCATGATCGACGTTTGGGGACTGGGAACCGGGCGGGATCCGGTTGTGTGGTCCCGAACGGTGATCGCGGTCGGGAGGTGGGTGGGATGGCCCCATCGCGCTGGGTGGGCGGCCCGGTGCCTGCCCATGATCGGCGTTTGGGGGCCGGGAACCGGGCGGTACGCGGTTGTGGAGTCCCGAACGGTGATCACGGTCGGGAGGCGTGCGGGATGGCCCATCGCGCTGGGCGGCCGTCCCGGTGCCCGCTCATGATCGGCGTTTGGGGACTGGGAACCGGGCGGTACGCGGTTGTGGAGTCCCGAACGGTGATCACGGTCGGGAGGCGTGCGGGATGGCCCATCGCGCTGGGCGGCCGTCCCGGTGCCCGCTCATGATCGGCGTTTGGGGACTGGGAACCGGGCAGTACCCGGTTTCGCGGTCCCAACTGGTGATCATCGTGTGGCGAGCCGGCGCCCCCGCTGGGAGACGGCCCCGCTGCTGTCCATGATCGGCAGGCCGAGCGAGAACCTTGTGTGGAAGTCGATCATCGTCGGGGCGGGCAGGTCGGCTCGGCTTTGCGGGGCCGGTCGGCCCGGGGCCGTGATCGGCGTTTGGGGACCGGCAATCGGGCGGGACCCGGCTGTGCGGCCCCAAGCGATGATCACGGTCGGGAGGCGGGCGGGATGGCCCTTGCCTCGCTGGGCGGCGGGCCACACACTCGACCATGATCGACATTTGGGGGTCGAGAACCGGGTCATACGCGGCTGTGTGGTCCCAAATGACGATCATCGGCGGCGGTGCGCCGGTGACCTGTCGGAGATGGTCCCCTTGCTGTCCATGATCAGCAGATCGGGGCCGGGAGCCGTATCGGGCGCGGTTGTGCGGCCCCAAACGTTGATCTTCGCCAGAGGGCGAGCTGGTCGGCTCGTGCCTTGCTGGGCGGTCGGCCCCGGTGGCCGTCCATGATCGACTGGTTGGACCGAGGACCATGCTGTGCACTGGAGCGCGGGGCCCAAAACCGTGATCATCGTTGGGCAGGCGGGTCGGCTGGTGCCTTGCGGGGCAGTCGGGCCTGGTGCTCGACCATGATCGGCGTTTGGGGGTCGGGAACCGGGTCATACGCGGCTGTGTGGTCCCAAATGATGATCACCGGTGGCGGTGAGCCGGCGGCTCGCCGGAGACGGCCCTCCGGTGTCCATGATCGCCGGGTCGGGACCGGCGACCGTGCCCGGCGCGGGCGTCGGGCTCATGTCGATCATCTTCCGGGCGGCCGGGTTGGCTCCACCTTCCTGGACTCCCGGCCTGGTGGCCGTCCATGATCGGCGTTTGGGGGTCGGGAACCGGGTGATACGCGGCTGGGTGGTCCCAAATGACGATCACCGCTGGTGGTAAGCCGGTTGGCTGGGGATGGCCCCTCGGCGTCCATGATCGGCTGGTTTGGACTGAGGATCGTGCTGTGCACCGGAGCGCAGGCCCCAATCGTGATCATCGTTCGGCAGGCGGGTCGGCTGGTGGTTTGCGGGGCAGTCGGGCCTGGTGCTCGACCATGATCGGCGTTTGGGGGCCGAGAACCGGGCGGTACGCGGCTGTGTGGTCCCAAAGGATGATCATCGATGCCGGTGAGCCGGTGGCTCGCCGGGGACGGCCCTCCGGTGTCCATGATCGCCGAGTTAGGACCGGGGACCGTTCCCGATGCGGGCGGCTGGCTCAATGTCGATCGTCTTCCGGGCGGCCGGTCGGTCCCGCCTTCCTGGGCTCCCTGCCTGGTGCCCGTCCATGATTGGCGTTTGGGCACCGGGAGCCGGGCCATACGCGGCTGTGTGGTCCCAAATGACGATCACCGGTGGCGGTGAGCCGGTGGCCTGTCGGAGATGGTCCCCTTGCGGTTCATGATCAGCAGATCGGGACCGGGAGCCGTGCTGGGCCCGGTTGTGCGGCCCCAAACGTTGATCTTCCTCGGGCGGCGGGCTCTCCCCGACCTTCCGGGAGACGGCCCATGGGACCCTAAGCTCGCCGACCTGTTGACCAGCATGGAACCGCGAGGGGTCAGTTGACCCGCTCGATCGCCGTGGACCGGTTTCCGTCGATCGTCACCACGACCGCGCCGAGCGTCATGGGTCCGTCGGCGAGTTCGTAGGGCGGGAGGTCGGTGATGTCTTCGCCCCGCAAGGTGGCCACCCAGTGCGCCGGGGCGATCCCGGTGACGCCGCCGAGCCGTCCGGTCATCCCCACGTCGGTGACCAGCGCCGTGCCGTGGGGGAGGAGGTGTAGATGGTGGGTGGCCTCGTGGGTGTGGGTGCCCAGCACGGCGGCCGCCTGGCCGTCCACCGCGTAGGCGAACGCCTGCTTCTCGCTGATCACCAGGCCATGGAAGTCGACGATGGTGGCGCCCTGCCGATCGACGGCCTCCCAGGCCGGCCAGAGCGGGTCGACGCGCCCCGGGTAGTCGAGCCAGCGCTGGAACATCGGCTGGGCCTCGACCACCGCGGATTTACTCATCATGTTGACCACCGTGATCGTGTGGCCGCGGACGCACAGCGCGATCGTCCCCTTGCCGGGAACCCCGGCGGGCATGTTGACCGGGCGAAGCACGCGGGGATGTGCCAGGACCTGTTCCACCTCGGCGACGTCGCCGTCCCAGGCGTGGTTCCCGCTGGTGATGACGTCCACACCGGACTCGACGAGCCGTCGCACGACGTCCTGGCTCATGCCGAAGCCCGTGCGGATCTGCGGGCCGCTGCGCAGTGCATTCTCGGCGTTGACCACGACGAGATCCACCCGCCGCTCCCGGCGGAGCGTCGGAATCCGCTCGCAGACGTAATCAACTGCATCAGGTCCGACGACGTCCCCCAGAAAAAGAACGCGCGGCATGACCGACTCCTTCCTCGTTGTCGAGCTGGTTCACGACGATTCTGCTGATCGGGACGAATCGTGGGCAACGGACTGATGAGACGTTCTGATAATCAGATCTACCGTAGGCTCAACCGGCGGCTTCTGTCATATATAGTCATTCACACAGTATGGCTTCGGCCACTCTGGGGAACCGGGTAGAGTTGTCCGTGCGTGGGTCGGCAGCGTTTCCTCGGAATTCACCGGCGTGCCATGCTCGGGCGGCATTTCCGTCGAAGGGCGTCTTGGATTGTTGACTCCGGCCGAGTTGTGTCTGGCGTATGGAGTTGCAGATGATGCGATCAGCCCGCCGTGACAGGGCGGTGCCGGTGATATCCGATCCGATCGAGGAAGCCCTCGACGATGCGCCACTGAGCCTGTTCCATTTCAGGGCAGCGATCACGGCGGGCGCGGGCTTCTTCACCGATGCTTACGACCTCAACGTCATCGGCACGGTGATGTTGCTGGTCAGACCACAGTTCGGGCTTGACGCGGGTCAGGTGGCGCTGGCGAGTAGCTCCGCGTTGCTGGCCACCGCGATCGGCGCGTTCCTCTTCGGACGGTTGGGCGACCTGCTCGGCAGGCGCCGCATCTACGGGCTCGAAGCCGCGATCATGGTGGTCGGCGCGCTGCTCTCCGCCGTCTCACCCAACTTCACGTGGTTGCTGATTGCCCGGTTCATCCTCGGCCTGGGCATCGGGGGCGACTATCCCGCGTCCGGCGTGATCATGACGGAGTACGCGAACCGCTTCAATCGAGGCAGGTTGGTGGGGCTGTCGTTCGCGTTCTACGTACTCGGGCAGATGACGGCGTATCTCGTGTCGTTGCTCATCCTGGCTGCGGGTGCGCCATCTGACCTGGCGTGGCGCCTCATCCTCGGTTTCGGCGCGATTCCGTCAATCATCGTGCTCTGGAACCGCAGGCACATGCCCGAATCGCCGCGCTGGACGTTGCGCGTGGCCGGCGACAGGACGCAGGCAGCCAATGATCTTTCAGCGTTCTCGGATCGAAGCGGCATCGACATGGTCTCCCGCCAGGCTCGCGTAAAGCTCGCATTGAGCGGCATGCTCCGGAACAAGATATTTCTCATCACGCTGGTGGGTACCGGTGTGAGCTGGTTCTTCTACGACGTGGCGTCCTACGGCAACTCGGTGAGCCAGCCGCTGCTGATCAAGAGCATCTCGCCGGCAACCGACAATGTGACGAACGTGGCGATCAACGCCCTACTGGTGATCTGCTTCGGAGTGACCGGTGCGCTGGTCGGGCTCGCCGTGATCGACCGTATACGACGAACCACGCTGCAGATCTTGGGGCTCTGTCTGTGTGCCGCATCGATGCTGCTGATCACATCGATCCCGGGCCTGACGGATACGGTGGCGCCATTCGCGGTGGTGTTCGGGCTGTCCCTCTTCGGTTCCGCATTCGGCCCGAATCCGGGCCTGATTCTGCTGAGCGCGGAGTGTTACCCGACCGCGGCGCGGAGCACCGGCCACGGGATCTCGTCCAGCCTCGGCAAGGTGGGTGCGTTCATCGGTGCTCTCCTCGCGCCGCTGGTGCTGAGCGCCTACGGCCTGCGGGTCACCACGTTGCTCGCGGGTGCGTGCTTCGTGCTGGCGATACTCGCGACCCTGGTGCTGCGGGACCCGTCCGGCGTGCCGCTGGACGCCGCTAGCGCGGAAATGGATGGCGACCTGCGCGCAGCGCCGGAGCTGGAGCCGGCCTGAGGCACCCCGTCACAGGGCGGGTTACGCCGGCGAGGGGGAGTCGAACTCGCCGTGCTTCACCCCGAGGACAAAGGCCGTCCACTCGGACTGCGAGAACACCAGGGTGCCCTGCTCCCGATGTCGACTGTGGCGCACCACGACATGGTCGTCGCGACTCCCGACCTCGACGCAGTTCCCCTGGGTGGAAAAGGAGCTGCGGATGTACAGGTCGTCCTCGGGTGTCTCCGAATGCGGCACGCAAGGCCTCCTCACATGGGTGAGGAGAGTCTACTTGGCACAGACGTTCCCACATCCGGTCCGCGGGAAGCGCTTGCCGGATGTCGACGTGGGCGTTGCCGAGATGTGACCTATTCCAGGGTCTTGACCACCTCCTCGAGCATCGCCAGGGATGCCTCGCGATCGAGAGCGGAGGACGCGAGGTCGCGGAAGAGGGCTCGGTATTCCGTGAGGTCGTCCGCGCCTTGCAGGTACTCGGCGCCCGAGCGGCCCTCCAGGTAGACCAGGTCGTTGTCCTGGCTGTCCGCTAGGGACATGACGACGAACGGACCACCGATCGCACCGCGTGTCAGCAGGGACGCCGGGGCGACCTGGATCGTCACGTTGGGGAGGCCGTTCCGGAGTTGATCAGCGATGGCAGACAGCTGCTCACGCATGACCTCGGGGCCGCCGATCGGGCGCCGGAGCACCAACTCGCCCAGCACGACATGTAGCTGCAGCGGCTCCTCGCGCCGTCTCAGGACGTTCTGACGGGCGAGGCGGAACTGGACGAACCGTTGGTGCTGCTCCGGTGAGTTCTCTCTGTAGTAGCTCTCCGCGATGGCCCGGATGTAGCTCTCCGTCTGAAGTAGTCCTGGGACCACGTCCGGCTCGTACGACTCGATGCGCGAAGCGTCCGTCTCGAACTCGACGTAGCGACGCATGTGGTCGGAGATCATCGACCCGGCCAGCACATCGCGGAACGGGCTGAACCACGCCTCGCGGCGACTCTCGGTCGCGAGTTCGAGTACTCGCTTCCGCTGGTCTTCCGTGACGATGTCAGGGCGGCGGTCGGCATAGAGATCCAGCAGCACCCCTACGTCGATGAGTCGGGGCTTCACCTTGCCGTTCTCGAGGCGGCTGATCGTCGCTGCCGACCGCTGTAGAGGCTTGCCCGCGTCGTCGAGCGTGAGCTGCGTGGTCTCCCGCAGTTCACGTAGCGCCGTGCCCAAACGCCTGCGCGCGGCAGTCGGACTCAGGCCCGGGACAGCATCGGTCTGCTCGCGGCTGTCCCTGCCGTCAGCGCCCACCCGCAGGATCCTTTCCACCTACGCGCGGCCGCCGCGGCCACACCGACCGCCGGCTGAACCGCACTTTGCAATATCGACCCGCAAGAGGTCGACGGACGACCTCACTATCGCCGTTAGATCGAACGTGTTACCCGAGGGCTTGCGGGGTGGAGTGCGGCCGGCCAGGTCGAGGTCGACTTGGCCGCGGTAGCCCGCCACTCCGACCGCGTGCCCTGTGGGCGTCAGGCGCCCGATCACCTGGACAGCCTAGTCAACATGCATGAGGCCCCGCTATCCCGGGGGTCTCCTGTCACTCGGCCGCTATCGTCCTTCACACGGTCGCTACGTATCTCGCACGGCGAGTGGCGATCACGAGGTCCGTCATCTGCTGCCGACACGACCTTGCGATCTGAAATTGCATATCGGATAGTCGGAACGTAACATGATGTTGTAGGGCAGGTCTGGTCCTCCTCTCACAGGGTCGGGTGGTCGGAATGCTCGTGATGGTGGCGGTCGTCGGCGGGCTCATCTTGGTGGGACTCGCGATCGTGATCGGCGTACTCGAGTCACGCACGCTCCAGGCGGCGTGGGGCCGGGTCGCAGTTGTGCGTCGCGAGGTCGAAGACCGCGCCCGCGAGCTCGACCAGCGTGAACTCGCGATGGAGATGCGCGAGGAGCAGCTCGACCGCCGGGAGCGGCGCCTCGACTACCGGGAAGAGCTTCAACTGGGGCGCGAAGAAGCGCTGGTCCGGCTGGAGGCGCTGGATCCGGAACAGCCGGTCTGACGGTGTTCGCGCTTCGCCCGTTTATCCGGTCGCGCAGCCTGCTCGGCTGATCTAGTTTCCCGCCCGATGAGCTTCTTCTTCCGACGTCACTGACCCGCCTGCGGTCGACGGGGAGCACCCCGCCGTGGGCGATGCGGGACGGCTTGTTGCCGCCCCGGGTCGCGGCGTGGGAGATGGGCAGTGCGTGCTGGGGCGTGCCTTGTGGCGCGAAGCGTGCGTGGAATCGAAGACCTGGTGGCCGCCGAGATCGGCAGGCGGAGGCTGGGGGAGGTGGTGGCCACCGGGCATCGGGAGGTCCGGTTCGTCACGTCCGAGACGGCCGCCCCCGGTGTCACGGCGTTGGCCACGGCCGATGACGTGTTCGTCGTCGGCGCAGAGGTCGACGGCATCGGGCGAGCTCGGGGTGACCTCGCGCGGCTGGCGCGGGCGGTCGCGGCTGCGGATCTGAGCGCCGCGTTGGCGCTGCGGGCTCGGTGTGGTGGGCCGCCGGGCGGTTCGGTGAACGTCTCGGCGTCGTTCCTGGGGCGCAGGTCGTTCAGCCGGTTCGACGTGGAGGACGCCGTCGGCGCGGTGCTGGCCCGCCGGCTGCGGCTGCGCTATCACTCGCGACGCTCTGGGGCCCGCCCACCGGAGGGCGGTCTGACCTGGCGGGTGACGGTCGTCGGTGATCGCGCGACGGTGGCCGTTCGGGTCGGGGCGCGGCCGCTGCACCGTCGCACCTGGAAGGTCGCCGGCGTGCCCGGAACGCTGCATCCGCCACTGGCTGCGGCGATGGTGGCCCTTGCCGGGGTCGCGGCGGGCGAGCGCGTGCTCGACCCGTGCTGCGGAGCAGGAACCCTCGCGATCGAGGCGGCCCACGCGGGAGCGGTGGCGATGGGCGTGGACCTCCATGCCGGGGCGCTCGCCGCCGCTGCCCGGAACGGGGAGCGCACGCCCGTGCGGTGGGCTCGCGCGGATGCGGCTGCGCTGCCCGTCGCGACCGGCTCCGTCCAGCGGGTACTGCTGAACCCGCCGTGGGGCCGGGTGGTCGAACCGTCGGGACGGCTGGCCCGGAGCCCCGATCTGCTCGGTCGAGAGATCCGCCGAGTGCTGGAGCCGGACGGAACGGCAGTGGTCCTGATCCCGGAGGGCTACGCCGCCCCAACGGGCTTCCGGGTGAACCGGAGAATCCCGGTGGCCCTGGCGGGAACCCGCCTGGTCGTCCTCATCCTGACGTGACGGCACATACCGGATGGCCGCCGCACATACGTCCTGCGATGTGTGCGGCGGTCACCGGATGTGTGCGGTGAGCGATCAAGGTCGGCGGGCCAATTCTTAACAATTGGACAAGTTCGATCCGTGGCCGGCCGTTCCGGGGTAGGCCTGTACGTACAGTAGTGGTGGGTGTGGGAAACGCGCGAAAAGCGATTTCGGTCGCGATTCGAGAATTGGTGGGGAAGGCAGGAAAGGAGAGCGGATGGGCGGCGGAACGGAGCCACCGGCTCCACCGGGCGAGCCATCGGGCGAGGGACCTCCGACCGGCCGCACGCCGCTGAGCCGGCGCACCATGCTGCTCGGGCTGGCTGCCGTCGGCGGGATCAGTGCGGTGAACGTCGGCGCCTTCCTCGGCGCCGGTGGCTGGTTCACGCCCGACACCCTCACGACGTCCAGGTTCGTCGACCGTTTCGAGCAGGTGTTCGGCAAGCACGATGGGTTTCGCCGCAACCATGCCAAGGGCGTCAGCGCCACCGGGCTGTTCACCAGCAACGGCGCGGGCACCGACCTGTCGAAGGCGACCGTCTTCCAGACCGGTACCACTCCCGTGACAGCGCGCTTCTCGATCTCCGGCGGGATGCCCGCCGCCGCCGACAGCAACGCCGCGGTCCGGGGTCTCGGCGTGCTGTTCCACATGACGGGGGGTGAGCAGTGGCGCACCGCGATGGTGAACGTGCCGGTGTTCACCGACCGCGTTCCGCATGGCTTCTACGAGCGGCTGCTGGCCACCGAACCGGTGCCGGGCACGGGGCAGCCCGACCCGGCGAAGGTCGCAGCGTTCCTGTCGAAGTACCCCGAGACCGCGCGCGCCATGGCGGTGATCAGCAAGACGCCCCCGTCGACCGGCCTCTACAACAGCCCGTACCACGGCCTGAACGCATTCCGCTTCACCAACTCCGCGGGCGTCACCGTGCCGGTGCGCTGGACGATGATGCCGGAGGGGCCGATCCAGACGGTGTCGGGCACTGCGCATGCGCCCGGCAAGGACTACCTGTTCGATGCGCTGATCGACAAGTTGGAGCAGGGCCCGATGCGCTGGCGGTTCCTGATCACGGTCGGTCAACCCGGCGACCCGACGAACGACGCCACCACGGCGTGGCCTGCCGACCGACGCCAGGTCGACGTCGGCACGCTCACGATCCACTCGCTGCAGACCGAGGCGCCCGGCAACGCGCGGGACGTCAACTTCGACCCGACGGTGCTGCCCGACGGGATCGCGCTGTCCGACGACCCGCTGCTCGCCGCGCGGTCCGCCGTGTACGCGCAGTCCTACCAGCGCAGGACGGGCGAACCCCATTCCCCGAGCGAGGTCACCGTCACGCCGCCGCAGCCGAGCCGGGTCGACGTCCACAAGGTGGATCATGAGAATTGAGCAGCCGCCGGTTCCGGCGCGGTTCACCGTCGTAGCGCGAGCGTTCCACTGGACGATGGCGGTGATGGTGATCGCCATTCTGTTCATCGGCGTCTTCATGGTGACCTCGATCGCCGACTTCCGATTTCTGGTCACCATTCACGAGCCGCTGGGTATCGCGATCCTCGTTTTCGCCCTGGCGCGGATCTGCTGGCGGCTGACGCACGTGCCGCCGCCGTTCCCGCCCGGGATGAGCCGAGTCGACCGGCTTGCCGCGAAGTACTCGGAGTGGCTGCTCTACGCGTTGCTGGTGGTTCAGCCGCTGATCGGCTGGGCGATGGTGTCCGCGTCCGGCGAGCCGATCGTGCACTTCGGATCGCTGTACCTGCCGGACATCGCGCCACAGAACATCACCGTGTTCGCCGATCTGCTGCGCGCCCACATCGTTGCGGCCTACCTGCTGTACCTGGTGTTCGCGGCGCACCTGGCCGGCGTGCTGCTGCACACCATCGTGTTCAGGGACCGCGTGCTCGACAGGATGGCGTTCTGGCGTGCGCCGAGGTCCGCGAGCGCGGTGGTCGAGGAAGAGCAGCCCGTGTCGTGACCGCGAGATCCGTGTTTCGGCCCCTGCGAGGGCGCAGAACCCGATCTCGCGACGATCGTGGGCTGCGGCTCAGCCGAGCTTCGTGAGGAACTCCCGCAGCGCGTTCGTGACCTCGGTGGGGGCCTCCTCGGGCAGGTAGTGGTCCGACGGGACGGCGGTGCCGCGCACGTCGTCGGCGTACTCGCGCCAGATCTGCACGACGTCGTAGGTGCGCCCGACGAAGCTGTGCTCGCCCCAGAGCGCCAGCAGCGGGCAACTCACGCGGCGCCCCGCCTCGGCGTCGGCGTCGTCGTGGAGCAGGTCCACGCCTGCGGCGGCGCGGTAGTCGGCGCAGGTCGCCGCGATCACGGCGGGATCGGAGAAGCACCGCACGTACTCACGGACGGCGTTCTCGTCGAAGCCCCGTCCGTTCGCCTGCCGCGCGGTCATCCGGGTGCGGATCCAGAACTCGGGGTCCTGGCCGAGCAGGTGCTCCGGGATCCCGTTGCCCGTGGCGAGGAAGAACCAGTGGTAGTAGCCCAGGCCGAAGGTCGCGTCGGCGTGGGCGAACGAGTACCGGGTCGGGACGATGTCGAGCACGGCGAGCCCGCGCACGGCTTCCGGCGCGTCGAGCGCGAGCCGGTGCCCGACCCGTGCGCCGCGGTCGTGCCCGACGACGGCGAATTGGTCGAACCCGAGCGCCTGCATGACGAGCAGTTGGTCGCGGGCCATGGCCCGTTTGGCGTAGACGTCGTCGGTGACGGGTTCCGGGTGGGCGCTGTCGCCGTAGCCCCGCAGGTCCGTGAGCACGACGGTGTGCGTCTCCGCGAGGGCGGGTGCCACCTCGTGCCAGATCAGGTGGGTCTGCGGGTAGCCGTGCAGGAGCAGGACCGGCGGGCCGTCGCCGGCGACCGTGGTGTGTATGCCGACGCCGTCGGCGTCGACGGTTCGGGTGGTGAAGGTGGACGGCAGAGGCACGCTCATAGGACTCCTCAGCAACTGGGGACTGCGGGATGAGTCCCTGCTTCGAGGATGCGCCAGGACGGGATCCGAATGGTCCGAGTGCGCCCCAACCGTCCATTAGGCCTGTAACTGTGTAGGTTCCTTCGACGATCTTGACCGAGGGCGCGGTGATGATCATGAGGCGCGACAGGACGGACTCGCTGCAGCTCGAGTCGGCACGGTAACGATCTGCGAGAGGACCACATGGACCAGCAGCAGGAGTCTCCGCGATTCGAGGAGTTCGAAGGATTCGACGCGCTCATCACGATGCTGGACGAGATCTACTGCCGTCCTCGCCGCACGGAATCGCGGAGTCGCACCCGGCCGATCATCGCGTGCGTACAGCCGCGGCTCCACGAGGATCCCGGCCTGCTGCGGTCGATCGCGGACCGGCTGACGTCCAGGGACGGACGACGCCACGTCCCGTACGCCCTGGTCTCCTGCGGACCCGACCCCACACCCACGCATCCGGCCGACCCGGACCTCGTGCCGCTCACCCCGGCCGATGTCGTCGCTGTGCGCGGCATTCTGGTCGACGCCGCCAACCAGCTGGCGCGCGATCAGGGCGGCGCGTACCGCTTCCCGCGCTTCCGGCTCGTCACCTGGTCGATGGCGCAGACCTTCGAGGGAGATCCGGAGACGGAGCAGCGGCTGCGCGAGCTGCGGGTGAGACTGCGCGAACGGGCGCTGTGGTCGATCGCGGTCCCCGAGGGGGTCGTCTCCGAGGCGTTGCCGATCTGGCTGCGGCTGCTCGGAGTGCTCCTCACGCCGTTCTACTTCCGGGCCCGTCAGAGCGGCCGAATACCCGGATTCGGCAGGCGGTACCGCTGGTTCCTGCGCCAGCCCAACATGGCGCCCGGACAGTTCCGCAGCTTCGTCGGGATGGCCGAGCGACTGACGGAGGGGGAGTGGTCGCAGACGGAGAATCCCGAGCAGGTACTGCGGCTGATGGTCAACGCGTTCCTCGAGGATCTGCGGGAGTCCTTTCGCGGCGGCGGGTGGACGCGCCGCTACCGCACGACGTGCCCGGTCGTGCTCCTGGACGGCATCACCCGCACGAACGGCGGCTACGCGCTCCTGCGCACCGTGAGCGCGGTCCGCAACGAGACGGGGTCGTTCGACCCGCTCCTGCTGGTCACCACCAGCACGCGCGTGCCTCCCCTCGCGGACAACCCGCAGCCGGCGCCCGACGCGCAGGGCCACCCCGCGGTCGCAGCCCCGACGGCTCTGGCCGTCTGGAGGCAGGGCATGCCCCAGCGCCGACGCAAGCGTGACGTCCGGGCGTGGATCGTCATCGTCCACATCCCCGAGCGCGCCGCGAAGCCGGGGAGTCCGGCCCAGCGGATCACCCTGAGACGTCCGTCCCGGCCTGCGCTGCGCACGAGGCGCGCCTCGGTACTGGTCGTCTCCACGATCCTGATCCTCGCGTCGGGCAGCTACTGGCAAGCGGGGACGGCCCACAGTGCGAGTACCTGCGGAGATGGGTTCACATGGCTGGGGGTCGAGTCGACGGCCTCGGACGTCAGGCGGGTGGACGGCGACGTCTGTATCGGCGTCACCGACGGGAGCAACCCGCACGTACTGCCCGACGTAGAGGTCTTCGACGAGGTCCGCACCACGATCCTGCAGCAGAACAACACGGCTCTCCAGCTCCATGCCGACCAGCCCGAGCGCCCGTTCGTCACGCTGGTGTTCCTCGGTTCTCTCACCGCGCCGTCCACATCGGGCAATGACGTGCTGACGGCCGAGCGTGAGCAGCTGGCCGGCATGGCGGTGGCGCAGGCCGTGCAGCTGACGAAGCCGCAGCAGCAGTACGAGCCGATCGTTCGTGTACTGATCGCCAACGCCGGTCCGGGAATGCGCCACGGCACACAGGTCGCGCAGCAGCTCGGCGCGATGGCGCGCACGGACCCGAGCATCGTGGCCGTGGTCGGCCTCAGCGAGAGCAGGCAGACCACCGCCGACACGATCGCGGCGCTCGGCGCCGCGGGACTTCCCACCGTCTCCGCAACGCTCAGCGCCGACTCCCTGGTCGAGGAGAGCAAGCTCTACTTCCAGATCGCTCCCCAGAACCGGCGAGAGGCCGAGGTGGCGGCCGCCTACGCCGACCAGCTGGTCACAGCCGGCCGGGTCGAGCGTCCGCTGACGCGCCAGGCCCGCATCTACCTGTCCGACGACGCGGAGGACCTCTACAGCCAGAACCTCGCAGCGGACTTCGCGGCGAGCTTCGGCTCGCGTGGCTTCGACGTCGAGACGGTGACCTTCACGCCCGGTGGTACCAGCCAGGGCGCGGCGACCGGCGACCGCCACGTCAGCGACGCGGTGGTCGCCGGCCGCGACGCATGCGACTTCGACGGCGTGGTCCTCTACGCGGCACGGGGACTTCCGGACTACCCGGCGTTCGTCAACGGGGTCAGCAACCGGTGCCGTGACCGGCCGCCGTACATCCTCGCGAACGACGACGTGACCCGCTACGTGGCCGATCGCAACATCAGCAGCACGAACACCGCCGTGCCGTTCGAGTACCTGTCCTTCGCGACGGCTCCGGAGCTGCTCAGCACGCCGCCGTCGGAGTCGAGCGACTTCTACGCCCGGTTGAACTCGATGTTCCCCTACGAACAGACGTCCGACCGCGGCCGCTCGCTCGACGGGCACGCTGCGCTCAATCACGACGCGGCCTACACGGCGATCCTCGCCGTGAGCTATCTGGCGCGAGACGGCGTGGCCATCGACGGCGGGACGGTGTGGTCGGCCCTGATGTCGGTGACCGACGCGGCGGGCGCCCAACGCAGGTACCTGGGCGTGACCGGGCCGATCGACTTCGGGGGCACAGTGGGACGACGGGTGCCGATCGACAAGCCGATCACGGTGATCCGCTTCACGGGCGGCGGTCCGACTGCGCAGGACAACATCGTCTGCGCGGGCCGGGGCGATCCCCTCACCCAGCCGTGGTGTCCGTTCGACTCGTGAGGGCGCGGTCCCTGCGGCAACGAGCGGTGTGGGCACCTCGTGGGTGCGGAGTCCCCTGGATCTCCCCGACGGTGCGGACCCGATGGCATCGGCCCAGGGCGGCGAGCCGGGGCCGAGCCGCGATCGCGGCCCGGCCCCACCCCCCTCGGGCCTGGGATCACGCGGCGGCGTGCTCGGTACTCTGCCCGCGAATCCCCGATTCACGCCCGCCTGACCCCTTGTTGGCTGTGTAAACATTCGACCAGACGAGGGTCCTCAACCTGTACAGCGATTCCTCTTGAGCGGAAACGCAATTCCTCCAGCACGGTCACGGGAGCGGGCCGGCGCGGTGGAGGTGCGCACGCCGCCAACCGGCCGGTGTCGTCCCGTATTGCCGTCGGAATGCCCGTTCGAACGTACTGAGGTCGAGGATCCCGACGGCAGCAGAAATGTCGGATATCTTGAACCGGGCGCACCTCGGGTCGGACAACATCGCCCGGGCAGCCAACAGCCGCTCCTCGCGAAGGTACGCACCAGGCGTGGTCCCGATCCGTGCGAACAGGGTGTAGACGTGCGCGACCGACACATGGTGGCGCCGCGCCAGTTCCTCGACCCGCAGGTGTGGATCGGCCAGGTGCTCGCGGACGTGCATCCGCATCATGTCGAGCAACACTGCGGCGGGGCCGTCCCCGCCCGGCACGGAGGGGGCGACATCCCGCAGCGCCATCCCGAGCAACTCGATCGCGGCCCGCCCGGCGTCGAGTCGCTGCGGCGCGGTGAGCTCGTCCGCGACCTCGAACAGACGATCCAGGTAGCTGGACAGCATCTGCATGGCCGGAGCGGCCGGGTCCATGCCGCGTGCACAGGCTTCGGTGATCTCGGCGGTGTGGAGCGGGAGCAACTCGCGGGAGAACCGCAGGTTCATGCACCGGATCCCGGTCTGCGACACCTGGTGGTGGGGCTTACCCGGCTCGATCAGAACACCGGTACCGGCCGCCAACTCGGCCCAGCGGTCGTGCTGGCGGACGCGGCCCCGGCCGGCCCTGTATACGCAGAAGATCATCGCATTGTCTGTTGACGGCCGCGCCGCCATCCGGCCGGTCCGGACCAAAGACACCGGCGTTCGGAAATGTGACCAGAAAAGAGTCAGGGATTCGCTTAGTTCGTGAACCGCCGCCCGCGCCCGGAAGTGAGGTCCGGTCCGGGCGATCACCGGTAGACAGATCTCCTTGGCGACCTGCTCCAACTCCTCACCGGAGTACTCGAGGATCCGCACGGGCCCAAAGTTAGTTCCGGCCATCCCCGTGGGCGAGGGCCGTCCCGATCTGACCGCTCCCCTCCTTTCCACTCGCGGCGGCACCGCGCTCCTCGTTGTGACGAGGTTCGGTCGCGGCGCAGCGGGCCCGCGAGGGCTGTGACGCGTGCTCGCTCCAGTGCGTGGCCCGGCTCATCCTGGCGTGTTGCAAAAATCTGCTTGTGATGCAAACCTGCTGCCATGACAGACCGATCGGCTGCCTCCGTGGATGCCGCCCGACAGATGCTCTCGACCACCCGGCAGCTCACCCGACGTGTACGCCACGCGCAGCGCAGTACCTGGTTCCCGCTCGTGCTGCTCGGCCTGGTGGTCGTCGCTGCGGCGCCCTTCTACCGCCTGGGGCGATACGTCGTCACATGTGATCCGGCCGTGGGCGCCCGCGGCGGTGTGGAGATCATCAGCGGGGGTGCCTGCGTCCAGGTCGTCGCCTGGCCCGTCGGGGTCTACTGGATCGTCGCCTTCGTGCTGGCGTACGTGGCGATCGCCGCCTTTTCTGTGTACCGGGCCCGCCGACGTGGGGTCGGCGCCCGCGTCCTGCCCTACGTGGCCTCGGGAATCGCCGCCCGGCTGGTTTTCGGTGTCGCCTCGGCCTGGGCCCAGCAACTCAACCTGATCGGCTACTTCCCGGCCGGTCCGGTCGCTGCCGGCCTGGTCCCGCTGATCTCCATCAGCCTGGCGTTGTTCGTGCTGGCGCGGGTGGAACGCAACTGGCCCCTACTGGCGTTCGCCGCCGGCTATCTGGTGGTCGCGCTCCTGGCCTGTGGGATCGGTACGCGGAGTCTGGGTCTGAACGCCGGTTGGCACCTCGGCCCGATGTGGAGCTTCCTGCCGAGCCTGGTCGTCGCGGGCGGTGTGCTGCTCCTCGGTGGCGTGGGCTTCGCACTGGCCGAGCGGCGCCGGGTATGACCCATCCGGCGAACGGACTCGACGACGTCGTTCACCAGCGCGTCCGGCTGGGCATCCTCGCCGTCGTCCACGAAGCTCGGCGAGTGGAGTTCGGCTTTCTGCGGACCACCTTGGATCTGACCACCGGCAACCTCTCCCAACACCTGACCGTATTGGAGAAGGCGGGGCTGGTGGAGATCGAGAAGGGCTACGAGGGCAAACGCGGACGTACGTGGATCCACCTGACGGCGGCCGGCAAGACGGCTCTGTACGAGGAGATCTCCCAGCTGAAACGACTCATCCGTCAGGTGGAGGAGACCCCAGCGGAGGACCTCGCGTCCGAGCTCCCCTAGAGCGAGGTCGCCGTCGAGGTGTGCAGCGGCACTCCTGGGCCGAGCCCGATCAGTCGACGCGATTGCCCCGATGGGAGGGTCTGTTGACGACACTTCTGTCCGGTCCGCGAGGATTGATCGAGCATCGGATCGCCGAGGAGGGCGTGTGGGTCGAGCAGCGCAGTCGGGTCGGCGACCGGGGGCCGGCACGTGAGCCCGACGCTGAACGTCGGTGTGCGGATCCCGTCCGGAGAGGCGCCCGACCCGGCCGACCTCCGCCAGTTCGTGCAGCGCGCCGAGGAACTCGGCTTCGAGTCGATCTGGGTCGGCGACCACGTCTTCCACCACACCGACGTCCTGCACCCGCTGGAACTGCTGAGCTGGGTCGCCGGGCAGACACACCGGGTTCGGCTGGGCACGGCGGTCGTGCTCGCCGCGTACCTCAACCCGGTGCTGCTGGCGAAGAGCGCCGCCACCATCGACCACCTCTCGGACGGGCGCCTGGTGCTGGGCGTGTCTCTCGGCGGCACCGCCGAGGAGTTCACGAGCCTGGGTGTGCCCATGCAGCAGCGGTTGGGGCTGCTGATGGAGAACGTCGACATCGCCCGCCGCCTCTGGCGCGAGGACGGCGTCGACCACGTCGGGCGCTACCACCACCTCACCGCCGCGAGCGTCCGGCCCAAGCCGCGTCAGGATCCGTTGCCGGTGTACTTCGGCGGCCGGAGTACACCGATGCTGCACCGCCTCGCCCGCGTGGCCGACGGCTGGATCGCCAGCGGTCACTGGACCATCGAGGAGTTCGTCGCAGGCACCGCGATGGTCCGCGAACGGGCCGCGGAGAGCGGCCGTGATCCGGACCGGCTCGGCATCGCCAAGGTGCAGGGTGTGAGTGTCCACCGCGACGGTAAGCAGGCCAGGGAACGCGCCCGCTCTCACTGGCAGCGCTACTACGGGCCGACGTTCGACGTCGACCGGTCGGTCATCCACGGCACCCCGGACGAGTGCACCGAACTGCTGGCCGGTTTCCGGACGGTGGACGCGCCCGAGGTCACCCTCATCCTCGAGCCGACGAGTCTCGAACCGGCGGAACTGGACCTGCTCTGGGAGTCGGCCAAGAGCCTCTGCTGAGAAGCTGAACGCTCGGGTCAGAGCAGGGGCTCGAGCGGGGCCGGTCGGCGGGCTTCCCCTAGCGCCGGGTCCCCGGACCAGGCTGCGCGGTTCGGATCGAGCCCGACGCCGCCTGCGGCGAACTTGTCGTGTTCCTGGCAAGCGTCGATCAGCGGCTGGACGAACTCCTCGGTCAGCTCCGCGTCGGTGGTCGTGACGGCCGTGCTCCCGTTGATCTTCCTGTTCAGGAACTCGTACGCCTTCTCGAGATGCTCCGAGCGCGGCGTGATGGACCCGTCGTCCGCGTAGTTGTAGTCCGGTTGTGCACCCGGGTCGTCCGATCGGTTGGCCGGGTCGGGACCGAGGACGAAGTTGGCCGGGAGGTTCTGCAGGGCCTTGGTGACGGCAGCGAGGCTGTCGTTGGTGGTCGTGAAGGCTTTGTTGGCGTGCGGTCCCACGAGCTGTACAACGAGCGTCCTCTGGTCCGGAGTGAGGTGGCCGGCGAAGGTGGCGAGCATCGATTTCGGGACGATGTGGTGCAGCGTGTGGACGAACGGGTCGTTCGGCGCGAGCGCCTTCTCTTTCACCAACGCCTTCTTCGTCGCGGTGCCTTTCCAGTCCAGCGGTGCCCGCTGGACGGCTGCAGGAGGAGGGGCCGCAGTCGCTCTCCTCTCGCAGAGCCATCTGGTCACTGCGGCGTTGCCTGCCATGCGCTGCATTGCCCGTAGCCCTGTCGCAGCCGAGGTGGGGGCGCAGCGGGCGGCCGGATCGGGCGGCCCCGTTCTGGATCTCTCCTCGTGATGGTGCGCGCGCACGAAGACCCCCGGAGATCGTCCGTCGCCGTCCTGTATACGGGTTGCGGTGAGCAGGGGAAAGAGACGATCGGGCAGTGTCAGGCGGCCCGTTCGGGCAGGTGGCCGCCGTCGCGACGCCGGTCACGACCCGCTGAGTGAGCGAGATCCGGGAGGGCGGCTCGGAGAGTGTGATCGTCTCATGTGGCGAGGCGATCGGCGCGCTCGTGGAGATAGCGCTGCTGGGGCACGCTGGTGGTCCGCCCGGCGGCGGTGCGGTAGGAGTCGCGTGCGGCTGTGTGATCGCCCAGCCTCTCCAGCAGGTGCCCGCGCACCGCGTGGATGCGATGGTCGTCGGCGATGCGCTCGTCGGCGCGGAGCTCGTCGAGCAGGACGATCCCCGCGGCCGGGCCGTGCACCATGGCCACCGCCACGGCGTGGTTCAGTCGCACCACCGGGTTGTCGGAGATCTGCATCAACAGCTCGTAGAGCGCCGTGATCTGTGGCCAGTCGGTGGCCTCGGCGCTCGGTGCCTCGTCGTGAACGGCGGCGATCGCCGCCTGGAGTTGGTAGGGGCCGGTTGCTCCCCTGGGGAGCGCCGTGGTGAGCAGATCCACGCCCTCGGCGATCCGGTCGGCGTTCCAGAGACGCCGGTCCTGCTCCGCCATGGGCACCAGCGCGCCGTCCGCGGCGGTTCGCGCGGGCCGGCGTGCGTCGGTGAGCAGCATCAACGCGAGTAGCCCGGCCACCTCGCCGTCGTCGGGCAGCAGGCCGTGGACCGTGCGGGCCAGGCGGATCGCCTCGGCCGACAGCTCGGTGCGCTGCAGGTTCGGCCCCGACGTGCTGGCGTACCCCTCGTTGAAGATCAGGTAGAGCACGTGCAGGACGACCTCGAGCCGGTCGGCGCGCTCGGCCTCGGACGGCATGCCGAACGGGATGCCGCTCTCCCTGATGCGCTGCTTGGCCCGGCCGATGCGCCGGGCCATCGTCGCCTCCGGCACGAGGAACGCGCGGGCGATCTCCGCCGTCGTCAGCCCACCGACGCCCCGCAGGGTGAGCGCGATCTGCGAGGCCGGCGCCAGCGCGGGATGACAGCACAGGAACAGCAGCACGAGCGTGTCGTCGAACTCCGCCGCCGGCTGATCGGTGGCGGGGGTCAGCCATCCCTCGGGCAGCGTCCAGCGCGCCACCGTGTCCTCCCGGCGCCTGCGGGCCTGCTCGCTGCGCAGCAGGTCGGTCAGCCTGCGCGAGGCAACCGTGATCAGCCACCCGCGCGGGTTCTGCGGCACGCCCTCTTCCGGCCACTGCACGGCCGCCGCGAGGAGCGCCTCCTGCGTGGCGTCCTCCGCGGTGTCGAAGTGCCCGTACCGCCGCACCAGCGCGCCGAGGACCTGCGGCGCCAGCCGGCGCAGCAGGCCCTCGGCGTCGTCACCGGTCACGGGATGCTCAGACCTCGAGCTCCTCGACGCTTCCGACGATCGGGCGCACGTCGACGTACTCGCCCGGCGCATCGGGGTTGACGAGGCCGGCTGCGATCTCGGTGGCACGGTCGAAGCTCGCGCACTCGACGACCGTGTAGCCGGCGAGCACCTCCTGCGTCTCGGGGTACGGCCCGTCCGTCACCACCGGAGCGCCCTGCTGCAGCTGGACGCGCCGGGCGTGCACGGGAGCGGTGAGGCCCTGGGCGTCGACGAGCTCGCCGGACTCGGCCAGCTTCTGGTGGAAGGACTCCATGTACGCGTGCATCGCCGAGACCTGCTCGGCGGACATGGCGGGCTTGTCGGTTGGCTTGCCCGCGAGCATGTCGTAGTCCTGCTGGCTGCCGTAGAGCAAGATCATGTACTTCACGGTCGTCTCCTCTCGGCGGCGCTCAGGCGGCGCCGTCTGCCAGAGACGTCGGAACCGCTTCCCGGATCCGGCCACCATGTCCCCGACGCATTCGGACCGATGTCGTCCTCGGTCGGGGGTGGCGATCAGACCACAGGCCCCACGGCCTCGGCCAGTGGCGGGGCCGCTCGGGCGGAGGAGCTCAGCCGGATGAACCGGGGGTCTGACGGTCGGCCCTGACGCGCAGAGTCATCGGGTTGACGAAGTCACCCTGCCCGCTGTTGTACTGCTGCTCGTGGAACCGCTGGCCGGCCTTTGACCCGTACATCCGGAAGAACCACTTGCGCTGCCACGCCAACTTGTCCGTTCCCAGGGCGGCGTACTCGGCCTGGGCTTTCACGTATGTGGTGCCGCCGAGCTCCTTGATCATCTCCGCCACTCGTTGGCTCTCGAACGCGCCTGTCGGCGTCTTGCCCTCGCGGTTGAAGATCCACCCCCTGGTCTTCTCCCGGTACTCGGTGAGCAGTTTGCCCTCGAGTTGCTGCAGTGCCTTCTGGGCCTGCTGGTCACGTGTGTAGTTCTCGAGGGTCACCTGGTCGGCACCGTCGAGGCTGCGGGCGACGACTCCGGCGAAGTGGTAGTTCCAGACGTCCACGGCTGTCCGGTCCGTGGATGTCCGGCCGGGTTCGGCGGTCGCATAGTCGATCCGGGCGTCGCGACCGATCGACACGGTGGTGAACGCCTCACCCACATCGGGCTGTGCGTGGTTGTTGATACCCATCGCCCGCGCGGCCTCATCGGCTTCGTCGGGACGCTCCCGCAACGCGCTTCCGTACTGTTCCGGCACTGTGGTGGCGGGCTGGTCCGACTCCGCGCCCGCCGAACCGGGCCTCTCGCCGGCTCGGACCCTTTCCGTCACACGCGGGGCGAGATCGTCACCCACGTTCCCCGACCACGGCTCGGGCTTCGAGTCCGCCAGCACGACTTCCATTCGGTGACTACCGATCACGCTTTTGGCCACATCGATGCACTGGGCCTTGATCAAGTCGGCGAATCCCGAGGCCTTGGCCTCCTGCGCCTCCTTCCTGACCGTCGGCGTGATCCTGGACAGCTCCCCGTGCTCGGTCTTGATCCGAGCCCCCTGCGGCACGAGGGTGTAGTCGCTGTTCACCTGCTCCAGCGACTTGATCGACTCCGCGAGCACCCTGGGGGACGCATAGAACTCCTTGGGTTCACGTTCGGTGTCGTGGACGGCGAGCGTGTGGTCGTCGGAGATCTGGAGCGAGACGTCATCGGGCGCATGCGTCCGGGCGTCCATGTGGTCGATCTCGTAGTTGATCAATTCGTTCGGCGATTTACCCTCCCGCAGGACGGCATCGGGCGACTGCGTCTCGAAATGTGTGCTGTCGATGCCGTCGCCCGCCACAACGGGCCGCTTGCCGGTCACGAACCGTTGCACGGTGAGCATGCGCAGTGGCTGCGTACCGGGTTGTTCGGTCGGCCGATCACTGCGGTCCGCGCCGTGCTCGTGCCGCTCCTGGGCCCACGAGTGTCCTGAGCGGCGGAGCATCTGAACGACCACCGCGTTGCCGGTGGCACGTTGGAGGGCGAAAAGTGTCTGCGCCGGAGATTCGTCTCGTCTCCGCCGCGCGGCTGTCGCCTCCTCCGTGGCACGGGCACGGGTGGGATTTCCGGTTGTCTTGTGCTTACTCCGCGTGCACACAGAGGCCCTTCCGAGGCGGCGATCCGAGACGGTTCCCTCCTTCATATGTGAACCGTGCGGCGCGGGGAAGACATCATCTGCAACGCGGAATCGATCACCGCTTTGCCATCGAGGAATGGAATAACACGAGTTGTAGTCGGTGAAGTACTGGGCGCATTCACCGGCTGCCGCGGCGTGTAGAGGTCGCGGTCGGTCGGGAACGTCAGCGCTTGAGGAGGTCTGTCCACGCCGCGAGGAAGGCGTAGATGGCGATCGAGTGTCCGGACGGGTAACGGACCGGTCATGTACTCATAAAAACAGAGACCGCAGGTTCGACGTCTCTAGCCTCGGTGGCCGTGAAAATCAACGAGTTCTCCAGCGAGGAGTACGAACAAACCGTCCGTGAGTGTCTTTTCCCGGTAATCGCGCGAACAGGTCCCGACTTTCGTGGTCGGCTGGCGTTGCAGGAGCTGAGTGAGACCGTCGCCCTCACCAGGGCGCATTGGGGAGGGCCGATGCGCGCAGCCCGGACCGATCGGATGACTACGAGGACGTCGACGGACCATCTGATCCTTTTCTGCCTCTACCTGGGCGGCAACGGGCATGTTCACCAGCACGACCGCCTCGCCTCGCTCGCACCTTCTTCGGGAGTGATGAGTGAGACGCGGAGCCCGTGGGAGGTGGTCACGCCCAGCCGTACCCAGGTTCTGTCCATGCTCTTCTTCCGCGAGATGCTCCCGCTTCGCGCCTCTGAGATCACCGAAGCGTGTGCGCGCCGCGTGGATCCGGAGTTGCCAGGCATGCACCTGCTGTCCGGCTATCTCGGCCGGCTGTGGGAGGTTGCTGACGACCTCACGGCGTCGCAGCGGCTGGACGCCGGGCGGGCCGCGATCGATCTGCTCGCTATGACAATGCGGGACGTCGCACCCTCCGTGCCGGGTGGGGAGGGTTCCGCGGGGGTGTTGCTGGACATGATGCAGGCCCATGTTCGCGATCATCTGGCAGACCCGCACCTGCGCGTCGAGGAGTTGGCGCGGCGGCACCATGTGTCGGTGAGCCGTGCGTACGCCTTGTTCGAGCGGATCGGAACCACGCCTGGCGCCTACCTTCGCGAACAGCGACTGCTCGCGGCACGGGGGATGCTGTCCGACCCGAGGCGCGCTCGGCTCCCGATATCCAGAATCGCGGTTGCCGTCGGGTTCCTCGATCTCAGTACGTTCGAACGGGCGTTTCGGCGACAATATGGAATGACGCCGGCTGCCTGGCGACGTGAGCATCTCCGCCCTGGACCGCTCCAGTGAGAGAGCCACAGGAAATGCATGGTGTCTCGGAGAAATCTCCCTACACCTGAAAGCCCTGTGCTGGTCGACTGTCTGCACAGCCGACGAGGGGGTCAGGCAGCCGCGAACCGGCTTCGAGGGCGATCAACGAGCGCGTTGACGGTCGCCCCGGACCTCAGGGGAGCGTCGGACCGTGCGCGGCCCGGCGGCCGGTCGTGAACACGATGCCAGAACCTCGAGCTACGACCGCTGCGAGTCGGGCTGTCTCTCGCCGCAGCGCGTCCGCCGAACCGGAGAACAGGAGCGACCGATGACGACGGCACCCACTGTGGTCGGCCGAGCCGACGGCACCGACCGTCCCGGAGACCTGGTGGCTGCCGCCCGTGAGCCGCAGCCGTTGTCGGCGGTCTCGCGGCGGCTGGTGGACGAGATGTCCGGGCCGGCCCGGTCGAAGGCGCGGCGGCCGGGCAGGATGGCCGAAAGGCGGCACTTCGACAGCGCCCACGGCTGAGGCGGAGCCGCGCCGGCATTCTGCGCGAGCGTTCGTCCGCGCCTGCTGCGGTGCGAGGTAGACGACCAGTGCGGCCGGGCGACTGAGCGTGATGTGATCCAGCGTTTCTTCTGCGACACGCGCGCCGGCACCCAGCACTTTCACTTCCGCCCACGACGGTCGGATCTTCGATCGTGATCGGCGCGCTTGTCCTTGTCGGCGTCACGGGCGGAGCTGTCACCGATCGTCGCGGGACAAGGTCGGCCGGGCCTCGGTTGCCAGCGGTGGGGCAGCAGTGGGATGGCGACGGTCGCGCAGCGGGCCGGAAAGCCGTCGGATCATGTCCAGTGTACTTGCGTCCTTTCGAGGAGCTATGTCGAAAACAGCAAGAGAAATCCATCAAGTGTCATGCCCGCTGCCTGCCGGGACAGTCAACGTCGGCGATAGCTCGACTGCTCCGGAGATGTCACTTCTGGCAATCCTGGTGGACGTCGTCGGTGTTGAGCGAGCGACGATCGACAGTCACTTTTTCGACGAGCTCGGCGCCGACTCGATGGTGATGGCCCGCTTTTGTGCTCGAGTCCGGAAACGGCCGGACCTCCCGTCGGCGACGATCAAGGATGTCTACGCGAATCCGACGATCAGGTGCCTGGCTGCAGCAATTTCGGGAACGTCGCCAGCGCTCCGTGAAACGCCGGAATTCCAGAAGCAGCTCGCGCCGGAAGCCCCGAGGTGGCGGCGTTCTGGCACAACGAAGTACGTGCTCTGCGGCGTGACCCAGTTCGCGATGATCGCTGCGTACATCAGTTCGGCCGAGGCCGTCGGGTATCTGGGGTGGAACTGGATCTCGGCCGCCACTGACTTGGGCGCGCTCTTTCTTCGAGCATCTGTGCTCGGCGACAGCGTCGTTGTTGTGATGTGCATCCTGCCCATCGTGGTGAAGTGGGCGTTGATCGGCCGCTGGACGACTCGGGAGTTCCCGGTCTGGAGCCTGGCCTATGTTCGTTTCTGGTTCGTCAAGACCCTGGTCCGGGCCAATCCGCTGCTGCTCCTGGTCGGTGGTCGGTCTCGCTCCAACACGACATCGCCGATCATCAATATCTACCTGCGGGCACTGGGGGCCAGGATCGGCCCCGGTGTCGCGATCTTCGCCCGAACTCTGCCCGTCTGTACTGATCTACTCACGATCGGAGCCGACACGGTGATCCGGAACGAGGCCTTGATCGCCTGCTACCGGGCGCACGACGGACGGATCCAGACGGGCCCGGTTCATCTCGGGAAGCACGCGTTCGTCGGTGAGGCCGCGGTGATCGACATCGGGGCGTCGATGGGCGACGGCGCCCAGCTCGGACACGTCTCCTCGCTCCACACGGGGCAGGTCGTCCCCGACGGCGAGACATGGCACGGATGTCCGGCGCAACGCACGGACGTCGACTATCGGGTGGTCGGGCACATCCCGGGCGCGAGGCGCAGGGCCATCTTTTTCGGAGCGGGTCAACTGGTGGGTATATTTGTCATTTCCGTGCCGCTGATGTCCAGCCTCCTGGCTCTGGCGTTCGAGAAGATCCCGCAACTCGACAGGCTCCTGGACCCCGAGCCCGGGGTGCTCACCACCTGGGTCTTTTATCGCGACGCGTCTCTCATCTCCGTGGTGGCCGTAGGGGCTGCTCTCGTTCTCGGGTTGTCGGCTGCCGGCACGATTCCTCGGCTGCTCAACCGCATGATCGAGCCGGACACCGAGTATCCCTTGTACGGCTTTCATTACAACATCCACAGGGCTATCACGCGCCTGAGCAACAACCGATTCATGGGAAACCTTTTCGGCGACACCTCCTACATCGTCCATTACCTGCGGTTGGTCGGGTACGACCTCTCCACCGTGACGCAGACCGGATCCAACTTCGGGCAGAAGACCAAGCACGAGAACCCGTTTCTGATCACGATCGGGAGTGGGACGATGGTGGCGGACGGCCTGGCGATCCTCAACGCCGATTTCTCCCACACGTCCTTCCGGCTCTCCCGGGCGAGGATCGGGGCGCACAGCTTTCTGGGGAACAGCATCTACTACCCCACTCAGAGCAGGGTGGGCGACGACTGCCTGCTCGCGTCGAAGGCCATGGTTCCCGTCGACGGTCCGGTCCGGGAAGGGACCGGGCTCCTGGGATCCCCGGCCTTCCCGATTCCGCGGACCGTCGAGCGGGACAAGGCGAAGCGCCTGGGACGGGGCGTCCAGCGCCGACGGCTCCGTGCGAAGAACAGGCACAACATCGTCACGATGGCGCTCTTCCTGCTGCTGCGCTGGTTCTTCCTCCTCTCGATGCTGGTGTTCACCGAGGCCGTCTCGGACGGCTACGCGGAGTGGAACCCATTGGCGGCACTTGTGTTGTCCGGGTTGTTCTATCCGCTGTGGACGATCGTCGTATGGGCGGTCACCGAACGCCTCGTCACTCCTCGACTCCGAAAACTGCGACCGCAGTACTGCTCGATCTACGACCGGTACTTCTGGCGGCACGAACGGTACTGGAAGGTCAATTGGCAGGACTACTACGTGCTGCTCAACGGAACCCCGCTCAAGAATGTGTTGTGGCGTCTGCTCGGTGTGCGCATCGGCCGGCGCTTGTTCGACGACGGCCTCGAAATGACGGAACGCTCGCTCGTGACCATCGGTGATGACTGCACGGCCAACCAGTTGACCGGGCTCCAAGGCCACTCCCAGGAGGATGGCGCCTTCAAATCCGAGTACATCACCATCGGATCCCGCGTCACCCTCGGCCCCGGCGCGTGGGTCAACTACGGCGTGACCGTCGGCGATGACGTCTGCGTCGAGCCGCATTCCTATGTCATGAAAGGAGAGGAGATCCCCTCGGGCGCCTGCTGGAGCGGCAATCCCGCTGTCGAGGTTCGGGAGGGCCGGCATGTCACCAGCCCTGTTCGACAGGTGACCGAGGGAGCGGTCAGTGCCTGAGCCCACGTCCGGGGCGGCGCGTGTCGCATCGGCGCACGGTCCGCGTACGGCAGGTCTGGAAGTGGCCAGAGCGCTCGCGCTGCTGGGTCTGATGGCGGCAGACGCGTTCCATGTCGTCCCCGGCACGGATTCGTCGGCACTGGGGCCGATGAGTGCAGGCGACTGCTTCGCGGTGACGTTCGCCGTGGTCGCGGGCACGAGTCTCGCGCTCGCCACCGGAGGACGCCGGCTCCTCGAATGCCGGCACTGTGCTTCCGTGCGCGCAGACCTGGCCGTGCAGGCCGTGCTGATCGCGATGATCGGCTTCGCACTCGGCTTCGCCCACAACGTGCCCGTCGTCCTCTCCTACTACGGCGTGCTCTGCCTGCTCACCATGGTTCTTCTCGGCCGGCCGCCATGGCTCCTTGCGTCCTTTGCGGGCTGGGTGCTGCTCGTTGCACCGATCTTCGTGACCTGGACCTCGGGTCACACCGACGCCCGCCTCGACGGGAGCCCCAGCTTCCCGATGCTGGTCACCGATCCGTCCAGGTTGCTCGGCAACCTGTTCCTGACCGGGTACTACCCGGTGCTGCTCTATCTCGCCTATGCGTGCGCGGGACTGGCCATCGGGCGCATGGACCTCTCTTCGGTGCGGCTCACCTGCAAGTTGCTGGCCGGCGGAGCCGCGACCATCGCCGTCTCGTGGATGATGTGGTGGCTCGCCGGGCAGGCATCTCGTTCGCGTGCCTGGGTCGAGACCGTCCGCGGCATCACCGGCCTCGGCTTCGCAGTTGTGGTGGTCATGGCCGCATTGCTTCTGGTCCGCACCCCGCTGCTGGAACGCCCGCTACGGTCGTTCAGGGATGCCGGGACGATGGCGCTCACGCTCTACAGTGCGCACGTCCTGATTCTCGGCACCGGCGTGCTCGGGATCAGCCCTGACGAACAATGCGCGGTGCTGCTCATCGGGGCGCTGCTGTTCGCCGTGCTGTGGCGCCGAATCCTCGCTGACGGTCCGCTGGAATGGCTCATCGCGCAGTGCTCGTGCAGGGCGCGGCATGCTCTGATGGCAAGCCGGGGAGAACCGCAGTGACCGATATTGTCGAAGTAGTCGCTGCAGTACTGACTGCGAGAGGAAGTCGTCGAGGCTCAGCCCTTGACCGCTCCCGAGGCGAGCCCGGCGACGTAGAAGCGCTGCAGCGCGACGTAGAGCACCACGCACGGGATCATCGCGATCACCGAGCCCGCGGCGATGTAACCGAAGTTGATCTGTCCGTACGCGCCCTGTTGCAGGTTCACCAACGCCACGGGGAGCGTGTAGAGGTCGCGGTCGGTCAGGAACGTCAGCGCCCCGAGAAACTCCGTCCACGCCGCGAGGAAGGCGTAGAGGGCGACGGTCGCCGCGCCCGGCGTGATCAGCGGGCGCAGTACCGACGTGATGATCCGCAGGGTGCTCGCGCCGTCGATGTGCGCGGAGTCCTCGAGCTCACCCGGCACCGAGGAGAACGAGTTGCGCATCACCAGCACGCCGAACGGCAGGTTCACCGTGGTGCAGAAGAGCACCAGGCCGACCAGGCTGTCGGTGAGCCGCATGAGGTTCATCTGCAGGTAGAGCGGGGTGAGGATCGCCTGGAACGGCACCATCATCGACGCGACGACGAGCGCGAAGAGCACAGGACCGGAGCGGAATCGAAAGCGCGCGAAGCCGTAGCCCGCAGCGGTGGCGAGCACTGTGGTGAGGGCCGCCGTGCCCAGCGCCACGACCAGGCTGTTGGCCACGGCCCCTACGAGGCTGTCCGGCCCGCTGAGCAGCGCGTGGAAGTTCTCGAAAGTCAGTCCGAGGAACGTGGCGGGGTCCGGCGCCGCCACGATCACCTCGTTCGGTTGCACCGAGCGCAGCAACGCCCAGACGAGGGGCACGGTGAAGACGAGGAACGCCCCGCCGCCCCCGACGGCGTAGAGCACGCGCTTCGTCCACGTCTCCTGGCGGCCGGTCGACGTGCGGGACCTGCGGGCGGATCGCGGCGCTGCGATGGTCACGTCGATCACTCCTCGCCCCGGAGCAGCCACACCTGAAGCGCGGTGACCAGCGCCACCACGACCACCAGCACGACCGACAGCGCCGCGGCGGCCCCGAGTTGCAGTTGTACGAAGGCCCGGTTGTAGATGTAGAGCACGACGGTGGTGGTGGCCGAGCCCGGACCGCCGTCGGTGAGCACGTAGAACTGCGTGAACGCCAGCAGGGAGCCGACCACCGAGATCACCAGGCTCATCGCGATCGTGCGCCGCAGCATCGGGATCGTGATCCGCCACTCCTGCTGCCACCAGGTCGCGCCGTCCAGATCGGCCGACTCGTAGACCTCCGCCGGGATCGCTTGCATCCCCGCCATCAGCAGCAACATCGTCAACCCGGCCACGCCCCAGATGACCAGCGTCGACACCAGCCCGGTCGCCAGGGGCCCGTCCACGAGCCAGCCCGTGTCGCCGTCGGTGATCCCGAGTGCGCGCAGGACGATGTTGATCGCCCCGCTGCCCGGCTGCGCCTCCAGCACGGTCATGAGGCTCAGGGTCGTGAGCCCGACCACGAACGGCAGGAAGAACACGGTGCGCAGCAGCGTGGCTCCTCTTCTCCTGCTGCGGACGAGCACGGCCAGCGCGTAGCCGACCACGAGGAGCGGGATCGTCACGATCGCGGTGTAGAGCAGCGTGTAGAGCACGGCCCGCAGGAAGCCGGCGTCCGAGCCGATGCTCACGTAGTTGGCGAACCCGGCGGGGGAGACGTCGCCGATCAGCGGCCAGTCGGTGAACGAGATGCCGAGCGCGAACACCAGCGGCGCCAGCACGAACACCACGACCATCAGTACCGCGGGTGCGACGAGCAGCAGCCCGGTACGCGGTGGGTGTGTCAAGGACTGCCGTCGTGCCGGTGCGGAGCGGGCGGCGGCGGGGGACTGGGCGACCGGCGCCGAGATCACGGCGCTCATGTCCGGGCCTGCCCGAGTATGCGGTCGAAGGACTCCTGCGCCTGCGTCATGGCCCCCTCGATCTCGCCGTCGAAGACCGCGCGGCGGAACATCGTCAGCCACGGCCCGTCGGGCTGGTTGTAGAGCTCGTTGTAGGACAGGGTCTTGGGCGCGTATCCCTCCTCCTGCGCCTGCAGCGGCGGGAGCGTCAGTGGGTTCCGTGCGGCGAACTCCGCGGTCGCGACGTCGGCCCGGGCCGGCGTGTAGCCGCCTTCGGGAAGGGCGGACTGCTGGGGCAGGTCGAGTGCGTACCGCACGAACTCCCACGCACCCGAGGCGTTGACGGCCCCGCGCGGGATGCACATGTTGTCGCCGCCGTCGAAGAAGGCGCGCCCTCCGTCGGGGCCGGGGAGCAGGCGGACGGTGGTGGCTGCGAGCAGTTCGGGGCTCGCGTTGGTGGTGACGGTGTCGAGGCTGGAGGGGAACATGCCGATCCGCCCGGCGTGGAAGTCGGCCGCCCACCGCGCGGCCTCGTCGGTGTAGCAGCCGGGTGGCACGAGCCGGTCCTGCCAGAGCGCACGGTGGAACTCCAGCGTGCGGGCCAGTGCGTCGTTGCCGGTGACATTCCCTTCCTGTGCACCGGGCTCGCCGCGGATCAGATCGGTGTCGGCGGCCCAGATGTGCGGCTGCACGATGAACCCGAGCGCGCCGGACGAGTTGCCGGGAAAGGTCCAGCCGTGGACGTCGTCGCCGAGCGCGGTGATCCGGCGGGCCGCGGCCAGCAGTGCGTCGAGGTCGGTTGTGGACTCGTCGACGTCGATCCCGGCCCGGTCGAACAGCTCCGTGTTGCAGAACAGCACAGAGTTGTCGGCCAGGTACGGGACGCCGTACTGCCGTCCGTCCACTGTGGCCAGCGCGAGGTGGCCGGGGCTGAGCTGGTCGGCGAAGCCGAGATCGGCGATGAGCGGGGTGAGGTCGGTGAACGCGTCGCGGTGGACGAACAACAGGGAGTTGATGTCGTCGATGTCCACGAGGTCGGGCACGTTCCGGCCGCGGATGGCGGTGGCGAGCTTGGTGACGTACTGCGCGTCGGGCACCGGGACCAGATCGACGGTGAGCCGGTCCTGGGAGGCGTTGAACGTGTCGACGAGTGTGGTGAGCCCGTTCTGGGTGGCCGCCCGGCACCACACCTCGACCCGGCCCGTGGCCGATGTGCCGAAGCCTGCCGCCCCGGTGTCGGGCTCGGGCAGCACCGAGCTGCAGGCCGGGAGCGCGGCGGCGAGGGCGCCGAGCCCGGCGAGGGTGAGGAAACTGCGGCGTGAGGTCGTCGGCGAGGTCGTCATTGTCCTCTCCTGGCGGGTTGGGTCAGATCGTGGGAATCCAGACCCGCATGGCTCCGGCGCCGCGGTTGGCCCACGCGTAGTACGGGACGAGGGTGAGGTCCAGCTCGCCTGCCGCCTCGGTGCGGCCCCGGGTGGTGACCACCGTGACGCCGCCCAGCAGGTCGGGGCGATGCTCGGTGGCCGTGGCAGCGGACGTGTCGATCTGCAGGTCGTCGACGGGGGCGGCGTGGTCGGCCTGCTCGGCGGCGTGGACCAGCGGCCCGCGCTCGACGGCCACGCACCCGCGCACGGCGTCGACGCGGGGGTGGGCCGCGGTGGTGCGGACGTCCATCGGCAGGTGCAGCTCGACGACCTCGCCCGCGCCCCAGTCCCGTTCCAGCCGTGCGTATCCCGGATCGACGTGCTGCGTCTCGCCGCCCGCGGTGACGCTGGCGCCCGTCGCCCACGCGGGCACTCGCAGGGAGAGGGTGAACCGGCCGGGTGAGGCGAGCACGCGCACCCGCACCAGTCCGTCCCACGGGTACTCGGTCTCGACGGCCAGCTCGACGTCCCCGCTGGTCACCGTGCCGGGCGCGTACTGGTGCAGCTGCACGCCGTTCGCGTCGCCCGTGGCCAGGTAGCCGTCGAGGCTCGCCAGGGTGCGCATGACGTTCGGCGGGCAGCAGGCGCAGTCGAACCAGCCGCGACGGCCGTGGGCGGGCGAGCGATCCCCGTCCGTGTGCGCATCGGCGCGCAGCTGCAACGGGTTGACGTAGAAGTAGTCGGCGCCGCTGAGCGAGATGCCGGCGATGAAGCCGTTGAACAGCATGCGTTCGATCGCGTCGGCGTAGCGCGCGTCGCCGGTGGCGAGCAGCATGCGCCACGCCCACTGGACGCCGCCGATCGCCGCGCACGTCTCCGCGTAGGCGCGGTCGGTTGGCAGCTCGTACGGATCGCCGAACGACTCACGGTCCCAGCGCGAGCCGAGGCCACCCGTGACGTAGGACTTCGTGGCGAGCATGTGGTCGAACTGGATGCGCAGCGCGTCCAGCAGTTCGGCGTCGCCCAGCTCGGCGGCGACGTCGGCCGCGCCCGCGGCGAGGTAGACCGCGCGTACTGCGTGGCCCTCGACCGTGGTGGCCGAGCGGACGGGGACGCGGTCGGAGAAGTAGGTGGGTTCCTGGCCGTAGCCGGCCATCAGGCCGTGGCCCCGCGCTTCGACGAAGTAGCGGGCCAGTTCGAGGTAGCTGGCCTCTCCGGTCTCGCGGTAGAGCTCGACGAGCGCGGTCTCGATCACCGGGTGGCCGTCGACGTCGTGGCGGCGGTCCTCGCCGAACGTGGCGGCGAGGTGATCGGCGAGCTTCACGGCGACGTCCAGCAGCGCGGTGTCGCCGGTGCAGCGCACCTGTGCGACGGCGGCCTGGATGAGGTGGCCTGCGCAGTAGTGCTCGTGGCTCCAGGGCAGGTCGAAGTAGCGTCCCCGGTCGCGGTGGCGGACCTGGACGACGGAGTTGAGGTAGCCGTCGTCGGCCTGGGCGGCGGCCACGACGGCGGTGACCTCCCGCTGCATCGCGAGCAGCTCGTCCGCGGGGTTGCGGCCGTACTCCCACGCCACCGCCTCGAGCCACTTGTAGACGTCGGAGTCGGCGAAGATCGGGCCGACGACCTCTCCGGTCGAGACACCGGCGGCGATCCGCAGGTTCTCCAGGTTGCCGGCCTCGTCCAGGCGTCGGCGGCCGACTCGGATGGCCGCGTCACCGTTGGCGCGCTGCCGGTCGGCCCAGAAGCCACCGGTGATCCTGGCCTCGCCGAGGCCGAGCGGGCGCAGCCGTACGGCGGCTGTACTGGTGGGTGCGGCGGGTGCCCGTGTGGTGCCGGTGGTGGGGGACGAGGTCGCCGTCATGCCGCTCCAGTGCGCGTCGTCGGGCCGGTCACGGAAAATAAGGAATTCGATTTCCGGCAGTGACGCTAAGGCGACCACCCGGTCGGGTCAAGGCCTGTGCTCATCAATCCTGTTGATACGCGGGATAGGATCGACCCTTCACGGAACGAGCGGAAAAGGAGCCGTCCGCTGACCACCAGCTCTCCCGGCCGAACCGGCGCCGTCGTGCGCATCACCGACGTCGCGGCGCTGGCCGGTGTCTCGCCGGGCACGGCGTCGAAGGCCCTCAACGACACCGGCCAGCTGCGGCGCGAGACGCGCGAGCGGGTGCGGCGGGCCGCCGAGCAGCTCGGGTTCACGCCCGACGGGCGGGCCCGGGCGTTGTCGTCCGGACGCAGCTACACCGTAGGGCTGGTCACCACCGACAGCTCCGGGCGGTTCAGCATCCCGATCATGCTGGGCGCCGAGGACGCCCTCAGTGCAGGCGAGATGGCGCTACTGCTGTGCGACACCCGCGACGACCCGCTGCGCGAACAGCACTACCTGCGCACGCTGCTCGCCCGCCGCGTCGACGGCATCATCGTGACCGGCCGTCGCACCGAACCGCGTCCACCGATCGCCGTGCCGATCCCCGTGGTGTACGCGTTCAACGGCTCCACCGATCCGGCCGATGCCGCGGTCCTCGTGGACGACCGGGGCGGTGCCGCGTCGGCCGTCATGCATCTCGGCGACATCGGTCGTGCGGCGATCGCGCACGTCACCGGCCCGGAACGGCATCGCAGCGCCGTCGAGCGGGCGCGGGCCGCCGCCGAGACGGCCGGGCCTGCGTTCCGTGGGCCACCGATGTACGGGGCGTGGAGCGAGCGGTGGGGGCGGCAGGCCGTCGACCTGCTGCTGCGCGCCCACCCCGATCTCGACGCGATCTCGTGCGGGAGCGACCAGATCGCCCGTGGCGTGTGCGACCGGCTCCGCGAGCTGGGCAGGCGCATCCCCGACGACGTCGCCGTCACCGGCTTCGACAACTGGGACGTGATGGCGCTGGCCTGCCGCCCGCCGTTGACCACGGTGGACCTGGAGCTGGAGGAGCTGGGCCGGAGCGCGGCCCGCATGCTGCTCGACGCCGTGGACGGGCGGCCGCACCGCGGTGCCGTGGAGCTGCCCACCCGTCTCGTCGTGCGGGGCTCGACGCTGGCCGACTGACCATGATCGCCGCGAGATCGGCGTGTTCGCCCTGTCGAGGGCCGAAACGGGGATCTCGCAGCGATCACGTCGGCGGCGGGCCGGAGCTGCGGCGGACCATCAGCTCCGTGGGCACCAGGGGAGGGGGCACCGCACCGGCGGCCGCGTCCTCGGGACGGATCAGGCCCAACAGCAGGTGCACCGCGAGCTGCCCGGACTCCGCGAAGTGCTGGCGGACCGTGGTGAGGGGCGGGCGGAAGAACTCGGCCTCCGGGATGTCGTCGAAGCCGACGATGCTGACGTCATCGGGGACGCGGCGGCCCACCTCGTCGAGCGCGCGCAGGGCGCCGAGTGCCATCTGGTCGTTGGCGGCGAAGACCGCGGTGAGGGCGGGGTCGGCGGCCAGCATCTCCCGCATCCCCACGTAGCCGGAACGGGCGCTCCAGTCGCCCTCGACGAGCTCGGGCTCCTCGGCGCAGGCGGTTCGCAGCGCATCCCGCCAGCCCTCCACGCGCCACCGGCCGTCGAGCCAGTCCTGTGGACCGGCCAGGTGGTGCACCGTGCGGTGCCCGAGCTCGAGCAGGTGCCGGGTGGCGTCGCGGGCTCCGGTGAGCTGGTCGGTGCCGACGGCGGGCGCATCGGCCTCGGACGTTCCGGCCAGGCCGCCGACGAAGACGGTCGGCAGCGCCCGCAGCCCGGCGGTGAGGGCCCGCACCGCGTCCTCCTGTGTGGCCAGCGCGACCACGCCCTCGACGGACTGTTCCTCCAGCCGGCCCAGCGCGCGTACGACGGCGTCGGAGCTGACCCTGTCGACCACGGCGATGCTCACACCGAGCCCGAGCGCCCCGGCGGCCTGCTCGACGCCGTAGAGCGTGGTGACGGGGCCGTGCAGCACCGTGTCGAAGGTGATCACGCCGAGCGTGCCGGACCGGCGGGTGGCCAGCGCCCGGGCCACGGCGTTGCGCCGGTAGCCGAGCTGCTCCATCGCGGCCAGCACGCGGGTCCTGGTCTGCGCGCTGACGTGGGGCGAGTCGTTGACCACGCGGGACACGGTCTGGTGGGAGACGCCGGCCAGCCGCGCAACGTCGGTCATGACGGGGGCCGGTGGCGAGTCGTGCATGTGTCTCATGCTGCCGCATGCCTGATCCGTCGGGTTTCCCCAAGGGGTTGACATTCCGTGTTAGCGCTCACATTGTTAGCGCTCACAACGTTGTGGGGGGAGTTGCTCCGTGAGTGGTCGCGCAGTGCGCACCGTCGACCCGCGCCGCGCCGTGGCTGTGGGGATCGACTTCGGCACGCTGTCCGGGCGGGCCGTGGTCGTCCGAGTGGCGGACGGCGAGGAACTAGCCGACGCCGTGCACCCGTACCCGCACGGGTCGGTGGAGCGTGCGCTGCCCGCCACCGGCGCCGTGCTGCCACCCGACTGGGCGCTACAGGTGCCCGCCGACTGGGTGGAGGTGCTCAAGATCGCCGTGCCCAAGGCGCTGGCGGCGTCCGGGGTGGATCCGCGTGACGTCGTCGGTATCGGCACGGACTTCACGGCCTGCACCGTGCTGCCGACGCTCGCCGACGGCACACCGCTCTGCGAGCTGCCCGAGCTGGCCGACCGCCCGCACGCTTATCCGAAGCTGTGGAAGCACCACGCCGCGCAGGCCCAGGCCGACCGGATCACCGCCGTCGCCGAGGAACGCGGCGAGCCGTGGCTCGCGCGCTACGGCGGGCGGATCTCCTCGGAGTGGGAGTTCGCCAAGGCGCTGCAGCTGCTGGAGGAGGACCCGGAGGTCTACGACCGCACGCAGCGCTGGGTCGAGGCCGCCGACTGGATCGTGTGGCAGCTGTGCGGGACCTACCTGCGCAACGCCTGCACCGCGGGCTACAAGGGCATCCACCAGGACGGGCGTTACCCGGGCCGGGACTACCTAGCCGCACTGAACCCCGCATTCGCCGACTTCGTCGAGGCGAAGCTGGAGCACCCCATCGGCAGGCTCGGTGACCGCGCGGGCGGGCTCACGGCCCAGGCGGCCGCCTGGACGGGCCTGCCCGAGGGGATCCCCGTCGCCGTCGGCAACGTCGACGCGCACGTCACCGTGCCCGCGGCACAGGCAGTCGAGCCCGGTCAGATGGTGGCGATCATGGGCACCTCGACGTGTCACGTGATGGTGTCCGATCGCCTCGGCGAGGTGCCGGGGATGTGCGGGGTGGTCGACGGCGGGATCCTGCCGGGGCTCTGGGGCTACGAGGCCGGGCAGAGCGGCGTGGGTGACATCTTCGGCTGGTTCGTCGACATGAGCGTCCCCCCGCACTATCACGCCCGTGCCGCCGACCGCGGGCTCGACGTGCACGGGCTGCTCACCGAACTGGCGGCCGACCAGGCCGTCGGCGAGCACGGGCTCGTCGCGCTGGACTGGCACTCCGGCAACCGCTCCGTGCTCGTCGACCACGAGCTGTCCGGGCTGGTGGTGGGCCAGACGCTCGCCACCCGGCCCGAGGACACCTACCGCGCACTGCTCGAGGCCACCGCCTTCGGCACCCGCACGATCATCGAGGCGTTCGAACGCTCGGGCGTGCCGGTCGCCGAGCTCGTGGTGGCGGGCGGGCTGCTGAAGAACGCGCTGCTCATGCAGATCTACGCCGACGTGTGCGACCGCCCGCTCTCGACGATCGGGTCCGACCAGGGTCCCGCGCTCGGCTCGGCCATCCACGCCGCCGTCGCCGCGGGCGCGCACCCGGACGTCCGCGCGGCCGCCGCAGCGATGGGCAAGGTCAACCGGGCCGTCTACCGCCCCGACCCCGCCCGGGCGCGCGCCTACGACGAGCTCTACGCGGAGTACGTCCGCCTGCACGACCACTTCGGCCGCCGTGGCGCCGGTGGCGGCAACGACGTGATGCACCGCCTGCACGCACTGCGCACGCAGGCCCTGGAAAAGAAGAACGCAGAGCGGAAGAACACGAACGGGAAGGACGGCCGGTGATCCCCGAGTCCGCCAAAGACATCGTCGACGAGCTGCGTGAACAGGTCTCGGCCCTGCATGCCGAGCTGGTGCGCTACGGACTCGTCGTCTGGACGGCGGGCAACGTCTCGGCCCGGGTGCCCGGGCACGAGCTGTTCCTGATCAAGCCCAGCGGGGTGTCCTACGACGATCTCACCCCGGACGCCATCGTCGCCTGCGACCTCGACGGCGAGCTCGTCGACGGCGAGCTCTCCCCGTCGAGTGACACCGCGGCACACGCCTACGTGTACCGGCACATGCCCGAGGTCGGCGGCGTCGTGCACACCCACTCGACCTACGCGTGCGCGTGGTCGGCCCGTGCCGAGCCGATCCCCTGCGCGCTCACGGCGATGGCCGACGAGTTCGGGGGCCCGATCCCGCTCGGACCGTTCGCCCGCATCGGGGACGACTCGATCGGCCGCGGCATCGTCGAGACGCTGGCAGGCCACCGCTCCCGCGCGGTGATCATGCAGAACCACGGGGTGTTCTCGATCGGCCCCGACGCGAAGGCCGCGGTCAAGGCTGCCGTGATGTGCGAGGACGTGGCCCGCTCCACCCACATCGCCCGCCAGCTCGGACCGCTCACGCCGATCCCGCAGGACGACGTGGACGCGCTCTTCGATCGCTACCAGAACGTGTACGGCCAGACGGGAGCCAAGCAGTGACGGGATCGACCACGGCGGACCGCGAGATCTGGTTCCTCACCGGGAGCCAGGGCCTCTACGGGGAGGAGACGCTGGCCCAGGTGGCCGGCCAGTCGCAGGCGATCGCCGCGGCACTCGACGCGTCGGGTGCCGCGCCCGTGCGGATCGTCTGGAAGCCGGTTCTCACCACCTCCGACGGCATCCACCGGATGGCGCTCGAGGCCAACGCCGACCCGCGCTGCATCGGCGTGACCGCCTGGATGCACACGTTCTCCCCGGCGCGGATGTGGATCGCGGGCCTGGACGCCCTGCGCAAGCCGCTGCTGCACCTGCACACCCAGGCGAACCGGTCGTTGCCGTGGGCGACGATCGACATGGACTTCATGAACCTCAACCAGGCCGCCCACGGCGACCGGGAGTTCGGCTACATCCAGGCGCGGCTGGGGGTGGTCCGCAAGATCGTCGCCGGCCACGTCGAGGACCCCGAGGTGCAGCGCCGGGTGGGCGCGTGGGCGCGTGCGGCGCTGGGCTGGTCCGAGGTGCGCTCGCTGCGGCTGGCGCGATTCGGCGACACCATGCGGGACGTCGCCGTCACCGAGGGGGACCGCACCGAGGCCCAGTGGCGCTGGGGCGTCACGGTCAACGGCTACGCCGTCACCGACCTCGCCGAAGCCGTGCACGCGAGCCTCGACGCCGACGTCGACAAGCTGGTGGCGGAGTACGAGGACCGCTACGAGGTGGTGTCGGAGCTGCGCGCGGGCGGCGACCGGCACGACTCGCTGCGGTACTCCGCGCGGATCGAGCTGGGCCTTCGCGAGTTGCTCACGGCGTCCGGTGCGATGGCGTTCACCACGAACTTCGAGGACCTCGGCGCACTGCGCCAGCTTCCCGGGCTCGCCGTGCAGCGGCTGATGGCCGACGGCTACGGCTTCGCGGGGGAGGGCGACTGGAAGACCGCGATGCTGCTGCGCACGCTCAAGGTCGCGGCAGGCGGGCTGCCCGGCGGCACCTCGTTCATGGAGGACTACACCTACCACCTGGGCCCGGGACGGCCGAAGGTGCTCGGCGCGCACATGCTGGAGGTCTGCCCGTCCATCGCCGCCGAGCGGCCGCGGGTGGAGATCCACCCGCTCGGGATCGGCGGCCGGGAGGACCCGGTGCGCATGGTGTTCGACGCCGCACCCGGCGCCGGGGTGGTCATCGGCATGTCGGACATGGGCGACCGGTTCCGCCTGGTGGCCAACGCGATCGAGGTCGTGCCGGCCGACGAGCCGCTGCCCAACCTGCCCGTCGCCCGAGCGGTGTGGGAGCCCGAGCCGGACCTCCGGACGTCGGCGGAGACGTGGATCATGGCGGGCGGGCCGCACCACACCGTGCTCTCCACCGCGCTCGGTGTCGAGGAGCTGGACGACCTCGCCGAGCTGGCGCGCACCGAGCTCGTCGTGATCGACGCCGAGACCACACCCCGCCGTTTCGCCCGTGAGCTGCGCTGGAACCAGGCCTACTACCGCCTGGCCGGAGCCCTCTGACCTGTTTCACCTGTCGTGACCGGCCTCACCGTCGAGGAGATCACTGCGATGGATCAGTTCGTCCGACCGGCTCTGTCGCGCCGTCGGTTCCTGGCGGCCGCAGGCGCCGCGCTCGCCGGTACCGCCCTGCTCTCGGGCTGTAGCAGCGGTGCGCGATCGGGCGCCACGCTCGTGCGCGAGTGGAACCTGTTCTCCGGAGGGGACGGCCAGCGCCACATCTCCATGCAGGACACGTTCCGGGAGCGCACACCCGGCACGGCGTTGCAGGCGACGGTCCTTCCGTGGGGTGCGCCCTTCTACACGAAGCTCGCGATGGCCGCGGCCGGCGGGCGCGGCCCCGACCTCGCCACGATGCACCTGAGTCGGCTGCCCGGGTTCAGCCCCGCCACGCTGCTCGACCCGTACCCGTCCGACCTGCTGGCCGAGTACGGCATCACGCAGGACAAGTTCCTGCCCGACGTGTGGAACCGCTGCGTGGTCGACGGGCAGGTCTACGCCGTGCCGCTCGACACGCACATGATCGTCCACTACTACAACACCGAGATCTGCGGGCAGGCCGGACTGATCGGCGCGGACGGCAAGCTCGTCTCCCCCCGCGGGCCGGACGAGCTCGTCGAACAACTCCGCGCCGTCAAGGAGGTCACCGGCAACTTCGGGGCCTCGCTCGAGGCGGAGCAACCGTGGCGTTTCTTCGCGAGCCTCTACGCCCAGATGGGCGCGGAGATGATCGATGCGAACGGCACCCGCGTCCTGCTCGACGTCGACCGCGCCACCGAGGCGCTCGAACTCCTGCGTCGGCTCGCGATCGACGAACAGCTCGTCCCGGGCAGCTCGGACTACCCGGCGACCGTCGCGCTGTTCGGCGGCGGGCAGGCGGGCATGTCGTTCAACGGCGAATGGGAGGTGACCACCTATGTGGACGCCGGGCTCCCGTTCGGCATGGCACAGATGCCCGACGTGTACGGCAGCCGGCTCGCCCTCGGCGACAGCCACACCTACGTGCTGCCGAAGCAGGCCGTCCGGGATCCGGAGGTTCTGCGGGCCACTGTGGAGTACATCGCCGTGATGCTCGAGGACAGCCTCGAGTGGGCCAAGGGCGGGCACGTCCCGGCGTACCAACCGGTGGCACGCAGCGCCGAGTACGCCGCGCTGCGGCCGCAGTCGGAGTACGCGGCGTCCGCCGGCGCCGTGGCGTTCGACCCGCCGGGATGGTTCAGCGGTTCCGGCTCCACGCTGGAGACCGTGGCCAACGACGCGCTGGGCAGCGTCATGACCGGGGCCCTGCAGCCCCAGGCGGCTGCCGCGCAGCTGAAAACCGCGCTGCAGCGGCTCGTGTCGATCCCCTCGCCGGTCTGATCCCCGCCTCCCGTCCCGCTTCCCGCCGAGCACTCGGAGCCGACATGGTCACAGCCACCCCGGCAGCCCCTGCCCCGCCCACCCGACAAGTCACGTCCGACCGCGTCCGCCGCCATCGTCCCGGGGAGACCTCAGGGCTGCTCTTCGTGTTGCCGTTCATGATCGTGTTCGCGGTGTTCATGGTCTGGCCGGTCATCGCGGGCCTGGTCAACAGCTTCTTCAACAAGAGCCTGGCCGGCATGCCCTCGCAGTTCCTCGGCCTCGCCAACTGGCGCGAGCTCTTCGGCGACCCCGCCGTGTGGCGGTCGCTCGGCAACACCGCACTGTTCACGCTGCTCAGTACGCCGCTGCTGGTGGTGACGGGGCTCGCGATGGCGCTGCTCGCCCACCGCGCGCGGCGGCTGGGCTGGCTCCTGCGCTTCTCGTACTTCGCGCCGTTCGTGCTGCCTGCCACAGTGGTCTCGCTGATCTGGGTGTGGCTCTACCAGCCCGAGTTCGGCCTGTTCAACAGCTGGATCGAGGCGCTCGGGGGCTCGGCGGTGCCGTGGCTGACCACCGAGGGCGTGGCGATGGTGGCGATCGTGGTGGCCACCACGTGGTGGACGGTCGGCTTCAACTTCCTGCTCTACCTCGCCGCGCTGCAGCAGATCCCGCGCGACCTGTACGAGGCCGCTTCCCTGGACGGCGCGAGCGCCCGCCAGCAGCTCTGGCACATCACGCTGCCGCAGCTGCGGCGCACCACCGGGCTGATCGTCGTGCTCCAGGTGCTGGCGTCACTGCGGGTGTTCGACCAGGTCTACCTGATGACCGAGGGCGGCCCGAACAGCACGACGCGGCCCGTGTTGCAGTACATCTACGAGACCGGCTTCACCTCGTTCCGGCTGGGCTACGCCTCGGCGATCTCCTACCTGCTGTTCGTCATCATCCTGCTGCTGGCGGTGTTCCAGCTGCGGCTCACCGTCCGGAACAGGCGCGAGTCATGACCGCCGACGTATGTGGTCCCGCGGAGGCGGCGTCATGAGGGCAACCTCCGACCTGGTCTCCGAGCGGTCCGCCGACGCACCCGTCGCCCGGCGGCGCGGCCCGCGTCCCACCGTCGGTGGTGTGATCCTGACCGTGCTCGCGCTGCTGATGGCGGTGCTGTGGCTGGTGCCGCTGCTGTGGGCGCTGTCGACATCGGTCAAGCCGGAGGAGGAGACCAGGGCGATCCCGCCGGAGTGGTTCGCCAGCCGTATCACCGGCGATGCGTACGCGGCTGCGTTCGGCAACAGCGGTCTCGTGCGCTGGTTCCTGAACAGCACTCTCGTGTCGGTGTCGGTGACGGCCGGCGTGCTGGTGCTGTGCTCCCTGGCCGCCTACGGGTTCTCGCGCACCGAGTTCCGCGGCAGGCGCTGGCTCTTCGCACCGGTCGTGGCCGCCATCGTGGTGCCGTCGCAGGTGCTGATCATCCCGCTGTTCGACGAGCTCGACACGCTCGGACTCGTCGACACCTACTTCGCGATGATCCTCCCGCAGCTCGTGGCGCCCGCGATGGTGTTCATCCTGAAGAAGTTCTTCGACGGCATCCCGCGCGAGTACGAGGAGGCCGCGCAGATCGACGGGGCGAGCCGGCTGCGGATCTTCCTCACGATCATCGTCCCGATGTCGATGCCGGTGCTCACCGCCGTCGCGATCTTCACCTTCATCACCACGTGGAACAACTTCCTGCTGCCGTTCGTGACGACGACCGACCCGGATCTCATGACCCTGCCGCTGGGCCTGCTGGCCGGGCAGACCACCTTCCAGCTCCAGTACGCGCAAGTCATGGCGCTGGCGCTGCTGGGAGGGCTCCCGCTGCTGATCATCTACGTGCTCTTCCAGCGCCAGGTGATCCGCGGCGTGGGCAGCGCAGGCCTCAAGGAATGACCGCTCCGCCGACCCTGGGAGAGAACAGCGTGCTCCACGCCTCCGCGACCCTTGACCCCGCCTTCCGCGTCGCGCCGGTCAGCCGGCGCACCTTCGGCTCGTTCGTCGAGCACCTCGGACGCTGCGTCTACACCGGCATCCACGAGCCCGGCCATCCCACCGCCGACGCCGACGGCTTCCGCGGCGACGTACTGGCGCTGACCCGCGAGCTCGGCGTCTCGACCGTCCGTTATCCGGGCGGCAACTTCGTCTCCGGCTACCGCTGGGAGGACGGCGTCGGCCCGCTGGAGCAGCGACCGCGACGGCGTGACCTGGCTTGGCACACCACCGAGCCCAACACCGTGGGGCTCGACGAGTTCGTGCGCTGGACCCGCAAGGCCGACGTCGAGCCGATGCTCGCGATCAACCTCGGCACCCGTGGAGTCGCCGAGGCGCTCGACATCCTCGAGTACGCGAACCTCCCCGCGGGAACCGCGCTGGCCGACCAGCGGGTGGAGAACGGATCCAAGGAACCGCACGGGATCCGGATGTGGTGCCTGGGCAACGAGATGGACGGCCCGTGGCAGGTCGGGCACAAGACGGCCGCCGAGTACGGCCGCCTCGCCGCCGAGACGGCCCGCGCGATGCGGATGATGGACCGCAACCTCGAACTCGTCGCGTGCGGCAGCTCCAACTCGCGGATGCCGACGTTCGCCGCGTGGGAGGCCGAGGTTCTCGCCGAGACCTACGACCAGGTCGACTTCGTCTCGCTGCACGCCTACTACGAGCCGCTCGACGGCGACATCGGCAGCTTCCTCGCGTCCAACGTGGACATGGACCGCATGATCGAGGCGGTGGTGGTCACGGCCGACCACATCGGAGCGAAGCTGCGGTCGCCGAAGAAGATCATGCTGTCGTTCGACGAGTGGAACGTCTGGTACCAGAGCAGGTTCAAGGGCACGCCCGTGCCCGAGGACTGGCCCGTGGCCCCGCGGCAGCTGGAGGACCAGTACGACGTGACCGACGCCGTGGTCGTCGGGAGCCTCCTGATCTCGCTGCTGCGCCACAGCGACCGCGTGACGTCGGCGGCGCAGGCGCAGCTGGTGAACGTCATCGCGCCGATCATGACCGAGCCGGGCGGCCCCGCCTGGCGGCAGACGATCTTCCACCCGTTCGCCCTGACGTCCCGGCACGCGCGCGGTGAGGTGCTGCGGGTCGAGCCGTCGTCCCCGCGGTACGAGACGGCCAGGTTCGGGGACGTCCCGGTACTCGACGCCGTCGCGACGTGGGACGAAGATTCCCACGAGGCGACCGTGTTCGCGGTCAACCGGCGCCAGGACGAGCCGCTTGTACTGGAGGTGGACGTGCGAGGGCTGCCGGTGTCGGCGGTGCGGGAGGCGCTCACGCTCTCGGACGACGACCGGACCGCGACCAACACGGCCGCGCAGCCGGACCGGGTGGTGCCCCGGCCGAACGGGACCGCCGAGCTGACCGACGGGCGGCTGCGGGTGCAGCTTCCCCCGGTGTCGTGGAGCGTGCTGCGGCTCGGCCAGGGCGAGTGAGGGGAGCGGGAGTGGAGCGGAGCATCCGCGAGGCAATGGTCGAACGGGGGTACGCCCGGTCCGACCACGGCGTGCCCGAGAGCACCAAGCGGTTCCCGGACGGGGCGCAGTGCCGGGTGGAGATCCCGAGCACCGAAGGCCCGGACGTGCTCGACGCGGTGCTGGAGGAGGCCGACGCGCGCGGTGTCCCGGTGCACCGGGTGTCCCAGGGCAGCGGCGCACTGCTGCTCACCGACGCCGAGCTGGAACGGATGGCGACCACCGCGGCCCGCCGCCCGGTGGAGCTGAGCCTGTTCGCCCGGCCGCTCGCCGGCTGGGGCGCGGCGTCCTCGGCCTCGCACGCACCGGGTGGCGCGGCGCTGGGTGCGCAGGCCCGGGGGACCGAGCAGCTCGTGCACGTGCTCGAGGACATCGCGCGGGCGGTCGACGCGGGCGTGCGGAGCGTGCTGGTCACCGACCTCGGGGTGCTGGAGACCGCGGCGGCGCTCCGCACGGCCGGGGAGTTCCCCGCCGATCTGCAGTTCAAGATCAGCGTGCAGATGGGACTGTCGAACCCGGCCGCGATCCGGCTGGCCGAGCGGCTGGGCGCCGACACGTACAACGTGCCCACCGACATGACGCTCGGCGAGCTCGCCGCGGTCCGCGCGGCCGTCGACATCCCGCTGGACGTCTACATCGAGTCGCCGAACGACCTCGGCGGGTTCGTCCGGCACGCCGAGATCGCCGACATCGTGCGGGTCGCCGCGCCGGTGTACCTCAAGTTCGGGCTCGCGAACACGCCGGTGATCTACCCCAGCGGCACGCACCTCGACGCGGTCACTATCGCGCTGGGCCGCGAACGGGTGCGGCGGGCGCAGATCGGGCTCGAACGACTCCACCGCGACATGCCCGACGCGGTGATGTCGGCGATCCCGGCAGCCGGGCTCGCCCTGCCGAGCCTCTGAGACCAGGGGCGACTCGGGGCCGTCAAGCCGAAGTGCCCGGGGTCATGTCCGGGCGGCCACATCTCCTACGAACAGGCCAGGTACCCCGACCGGGCGCTGCCCGGCGCCCGGCCCGAGAGTTCCAGATCTCCTGTCTTCATGTCATGCCTCGCGTATGTCGGTCCGGGTTTCCTATTCCTGCATCACCACTGGACCCTGGAGCAGTAATGAAGATCAGGAACATTGCCGTGGCGCTGGCGGCGACCGCCGCCGTCGGTCTGTTCACGGCGTCGACCGCGGCTGCGGCCGCGCCGGCCCGCGACACGCCGAAGCCGACCATCGTCCTGCTGCACGGCGCCTTCGAGGACGCTTCGGCCTGGAGTGGGGTCACCCAGCGGCTGCAGCACGACGGCTACCCCGTGATCGCCCCCGCCGTCGGTCTGAGGGGCGTCGCGGCGGACACCGACCAGCTCAAGGGGGTCGTCGACGCCATCAAGGGCCCGAAGGTGCTCGTGTCGCACTCCTACGGCGGGATGCTCGTCAACGGGCTCGCCTCCACCCCCGACGTGAAGGCACTCGTGTACGTCAACGCTTTCATCCCGCAGCCGGGGGAGACCGCGGGGCAGCTGAGCTCGCAGTTCCCGGGCAGCCTGCTCGGCCCGACCACGTGGCACGCGGTGGACAGCCCGGCGGGCCCGGAGCTGTACGTCAACGCCGACAGCTTCCGCGAGGTCTTCGCGGGCGACGTCCCCGCCGCCACCGCGGCCGTGGCCGCGGCAGAGCAGCGGCCGATCCTGGCCACCGCATTCGCCGACAAGGTCACCGCCGCCCTCCCCGGCGGGCTCCCCAAGTACGCGCTGATCTCCACCGACGACAAGGCCATCCCCACCGCCGCGAAGGTCTTCATGGCCAAGCGGGTGGGCGCCAAGATCACCGAGGTCGCCGGGTCGCACGCCGTGGCCGCCTCGCACCCGACGGTCGTCGCCGATGAGGTCGAGAAGGCCGCACGGTCGTAGGACCACCTCGCTCCCCGGTCCGGCACGGGGGGTGACGGGCGGGCGGGCGTGTCTCGCCCCGCTGGCCCGTCACCCCTCGTGGTGGAGGGCCGGTCCCGTTCCGGGCTCGTCTGCCCGGGACAGGACGAGCTTCGCCAGCTGCACCCGTGAGTGCACGCCCAGCTTGGTGAACACCGCGCGCAGGTGCGTGTTGATCGTGCTGGGGGACAGGTGGAGCTCGGCCGCGGCGGACCGGTTCGTGTGACCGTCCGCGATCAGCCCGGCGACGCGGCGCTCCATCGTCGTCAACGACTCCCAGCCGGTCGCGGCCCGCGGCCGAGACTCGGCAGAGCCACGGGGACGGCGCGCTCCCACCGGCTGCAGCAGCCGCTGGACCCGCAGCACTGCGGCCGTGGCACCGCACGCGGCGAAACCGTCCCGGGCGCGCTGCAGCGACTCGGCACTGGACGGGTCGCCCCTGTCCAGTGCCGCCCGCCCGACCTCCTCCTCGGAGCGGGCCAGCAGCAGCGGACGCGGAGCCTGCCGCAGCAGGTCGACTGCGCCGTCCGGCTTCCCGATGAGCAACCCGTGCGTCAGGGCCGCGGCGCCCGCCATACTCGCGACGCCGGGGTTGCGCGCCGCGAGCGCGCCCAGCACGTCGTCGGCGGCATGCAGGGTGTCGCTGTCACCGCAGCGGTGGGCCGCGCACGCCGCCTCGACGAGAAGCTCCTCCGGCCACGGCACCGCCCCCGCAGCGAGCTCCCGCACGAGCCCGGCGGCGGCGCGGGGCTCGTCCTCGTCGAGCGCGAGCAGCGCCCGCCCGACCGGCACCGGCACTCCTCGCCGTTCGGCGTCGGCGATCCGGGACCGCGCCTCGGACGGCTCGCCGCGGTGGAACGCGACCAGGACGAGGACGTGCCATAGCCGAGCATCGACGGTGTCGCCGATGTCGCCCGACCATTGCAGAGCGGCGGTCGCGGCAGCCTGCGCGGCGCCGAGGCGGCCGGCGCCCAGCTCCAGAACGGCGCGGACCACCGCCACCCGGGGAGCCTGCCAGGGATCGGAGTCGATGCCGTGGGCGTCGAGATCGGCCAGCCGCGCCAGCGCGCCGTTGATGTCGTCGAGACGACCGCGGACCAGCAGCTCGCGCAGTTCCAGCCGGCTTGCGTGCAGGCTCCCCGCCTCGCCTGGGCCGTCCTCACCCAGGCCCTCCTCGGCCGCGGCCCTGGCCTGCTCGTAGTACCCGCGTGCCGCCCCGCACTCGTCGGCGCGTTCGGCCTGCTCGGCGCGGGCTACCAGCTGCAGTGACCGGGCGACCGGATCCGGGGCGAGCTCGCCGGCATCCGAGCCGGTGGCGAGGGCGGCGTAGGCGGCGAGTCGTGCGCGGAGCGCGGGAGCGGCGCCGGTGAACCGAGGGTCGCGGGTGCGCCCGGCGAGCTCGCCGAGCCGCCCGGTCGACCACAGGTGCGGAGCGAGGCTCAGCTGGGTCACCGCGGCGGTCCCGGGCGACACCGCGCCCTGCAGCAGCCGGTCCACGAATACCGCCGCCTCGTCGTGGTGGCGGGCGGTGACCAGGATCGTGACCACGTCCCTGGCCACCTCCTCCCGCTCGGGATCGTCGTCGGCCACGAGCTCGAACGCCCGCTGGATGAGCGTCACCGCCGTGACCGCCATGGTCCTGAGCAGCTCCTTCGCCGCGCGTTGCAGGACCCGTACCGCAGTGGCGTCGCCGGGCACCGCCGACGCGAGGACGTGCGGGGCGGCGGCAGCGTGTCCGCGCCCGGAGGCGATGAGGTGCGCCACCACGGACCGGTGCATCGCGGCCCGCGCGGACGGCGGCATGTCCTGGTAGACGGCCCGGCGCAACAGCTCGTTTCGGAAGGTGATGGTGACACCGTCGTCGGTCAGCAGCCCGAGCCCGATGGCCTCTTCGAGGGGGCCGGTCAGCTGCGTGGCCGGCTCGCCCAGCAGCTGCGCGAGGTCGTCGAGCCGGGACTGCACCCCCAGGACGCCGGCCGCCCGGAGCAGGGCCCGGCATCGCTCGGACGCGCTGGCCGTGCGCCTGCGGACCCCGTCGAGCAGCCCGGTGGGCAGGTCGTCGCCGTGGTCACCGGCGTCGTCGGGCCCGATCAGGCCGCGGAGCAGGGCAACCGCCAGGAACGGGTTGCCGCGCGTGCCGAGAAGGCGCTGGGCCAGCTCCGGGTCTGCCGCGTGTCCCAGGTGGTCGACGGCCACGGCGAGGACGGCCTCGTCGCGCAGCGGTGCCAGGTCGATCCACCGCACCCACCTGTTCCGCTCCATGCCGCCTACGACCTGGTCGGCCGGACCCCCGGCGGCCGGACGGGTGCCGAGCAGAAACGCGATCGGTGCGGACCGCAGCCTCCCGAGGAGGATGCGCAGCACGAACGTCGTCAACGGGTCGGCCCACTGCGCGTCGTCGAGCGCGATCAGCAGGGGCGTCGACCCGGCCCGGCGCTGCAGCAGCACGGCCAGGTGCTCGGCGAGCCAGAGCGGCTGCACCGTGAGCGGTGCCAGGTCGAGGAACTGCTGCGAGTTGAGCAGCGGCACCGGCCCGCAGCGCAGAGCCGGACCGAGCGACGCCAGCGGGCTCAGCTCGTCGGTCTCGTGCGCGGCCGCCGCTGTGGCGGTGAACCCGAGTGCCGAGGCCTGGTCAACCGAGGCGCCGAGTAGCGCGCTCTTGCCGATCCCGGGCTCGCCGCGCACCACCACCAGCGCCGACCGACCGCTCTGCGCGTGGCGCAGCGCGGCCAGCACCGTGCCCAGCTCGGCGTCCCGCCCGCGCAGCGGGCGGGCGGCCTGGGGCACGGCGGGCATCATCACTTTCTACCAGCGCGGTCCGGACCCGGAAGGTGACGGATACGACTGTTCACTTAACAACGGCGCACGGTTCTGAACCGACGTCATCCGCGCTTCTGGTGGAAGATAGGCGGTTATGGCCGATAACGATCGTTTCGACCTGGTTGTCGACGATGTCTGGGATGCGTTACCCGAGGAGCTCCGCCGAGAGCTCATCGAGCGCCGGACGACATCGCCGGAATGGGGGCCCTACGCGCGCGAGGGATGGCCCGGCAGGCGCTGGGAACCACTTCGACCGATGGTCATCCGGGAACGGGCCTACCGGGGCCTCGAGGCCATGGCATCCCGGCTGTTGTGCCTGGCCGTGGAGGCGTGCTGTCGCCGCGCTTCGACGCTGGGCGAGCTGCATCGAGTACTTCGCTTCCCTCATCGGATCCCTGTGATGGATCCTGATCGCCCGCTGATACCGGCAGAACTCAACCGATATGCCCGGCCGGACGTCCTGATCGAAAAGGGAAGGCTGCGCTTTCTCGAGCTCAACATCAGCACCCGGCTCGGTGGTGACGCGGTGGCACGTTGGCTCGCGGACGCCTATATCGGGTTGTGCCCGGAGAGCGGTCTGCGAAGGCCGCCCTCCACGGTGGCGGCGCGGTGCGAGGCTCTGAACCGCATGCGGCACGCCGGGAATGGGCACGGCGGAACGGGACGGTTGCTCATTCCGATTCATTCGGTGATCGACGTCTCGGGCGCACGTCAGCGCCGCGACAGGATCCAGCCGGTCATCGTGGCCGGTGCGCAACGGCTGGGCTTCGAGGTCTTCCAGGCCGACCTCGCCGACCTGAGCCTCGATGCCGCCGGCCGCCTGCTCGTCTCCGACGTGCCGCTCGACGTCGTGCTGCTGCGGTGGTACGGCAGCGATCGCATCATCGACGACGGTGGTGGGCTCGCCGCGCTGTGCGCCGCGGACCGTGCCGGGACCGTCGGGCTGTTCCCTCGCCCGGAGTCAGCGCTCGTCTCGTCGAAGGCGGTGCTGTCCTGGCTGCGCGAGGACTGCGATGCGGGCGTGCTCGGCCCAGCCGATCGCGCATTGGTGCGTGACCACATCCCGTGGACCGTGTGCCTGGGCCTGGACGGTGACCCGGAGGTGGAGAGGAATCTGCTGCGCATGGCGGCAGCGGAGCGCGACCAACTGGTCGCGAAGCCGGCCGTCGGCCAGTCCAGTAACGAGGTGATCTTCGGAAACCAGATGTCGGCGCAGTACTGGCAGTCGGCTGTTGCCGATGCGGCGCGCGAGTCGCCTCTGGTCCTGCAGCGCCGCGTCGAGTCCGGCCGCATCACGATGCCCTTCCGCGATCGGGAGTCCGGACAGCGGGTGACGACGCGTGTGCCGTTCGTGCTCAGCCTGTTCATGGTCGACCGTGCGGCGGCAGGCGTCCTGGCTCGCCACATGACTCCGGACCTCCCTGACGGGGACGTGGTGATCGGTATGCGCCACGGCGCACGCCCGAACGCGGTGCTGCTCGCGCCGGCTTCATGACCCACGAGGTGCGGCGTGGGAGACGTAACCTGCGATGGACCGTCGTCGTAGGCCCGGCCTGCATGAGCCCGGGAGGAGCCGCCGTGACAATGGAACTGCGTATCGCACCGCCCCTGCAGGAACGCCCTGCCGGAGTGCGGCAGCGGTGGCGGGAGCGTCGCCGGGAGCGGCAGCGTCTCGCCCGCCAGGACCGGCTCGCCGCGCACCTCGCCGAGCTCCACCGGATCCGGGCCCTGATCGGTGACGCCCGTGCGGTGATCGCGTCGGGCTGGGTGCAGCAAGGCTGGTTCACCTACCGCGACCCGCAGGGCCACCAGCGGACGATCAACGCCGGCAACCTGCGGAGCGTCGGTGACCGGCCGATCACCGGGGCCTGCCTGGTCGGGGCGATCGTTCACGCGGGTGGTGGGCTCGCGGCTGTGCGTTCCCAGCCTGTGCAGCGGGCGCTCGACCTGACCTGGCACACGCTCTACGGTGACGACCGCGAGCCGATCCGCTGGTGTCCGGCCCCGCCCATCCGCTCAGCGCAGGTCCGGGACCTCACGCGCTGGAACGACGAGCCGGGGCGCACGTCCGGCGATGTGGTCTCGCTGCTGGACGCCACCGAGCGGGCGGCAGGCGCGGAACTCGAACGCGCGCGCGTCTGACCCCCTGCCGCCGGGAGCACCACGGCCGAGAACGATGCGGGTCGTGGACATTCCCGACGGTCTGCTCGACCTGTTGCAGCGCCCGAGCCCCTGCTACCTCGCCACCACGATGCCCGACGGGTCGCCGCAGCTGACCCAGACCTGGGTCGACACGGACGGCAAGCACGTGCTGATCAACAGTGTGCAGGGGTTCCAGAAGATCAGGAACATCGAACGCGACCCGCGCGTGGCCCTCACCGTGTCGGACCCCGACCACGCGGCCCGGTACTACGCGGTGCGGGGCCGCGTCCTCGACGTCACCACCGACGGTGCCGCCGAGCACATCGAGAAGCTGGCGCAGCGCTACCTCGGAGGGCCCTACCCCTGGTACGGGGGCCGTGACCAGGTCCGGCTGCTCCTCTCGATCGAGGTTCTCCGGGTCAGCGGCATGGGGTGACGCGGCGGGCCCGCGACCGATGAGTCCCGGCCGCGGGCCTGGTCATATCGGTATGACATCCGCATCGTTCGTCGATCTCGCCCCGGCCGCCGACCGCCTCACGCGCCTGCTGGACGGGGTGACCGACGACCGGCTGGAGGCCCCTACCCCTTGCGCCGACACCACGGTCGGCGCCCTGCTCAGCCACCTTCTCGGGCTCGCGGAGGCGTTCCGGGCAGCCGCGGCCAAGGAACCGGACCTCGGCGCACCACCGGCCGTGCAGCCCCCGCTCGACCCGCAGTGGCGCACGCTCCTGCCGAGTCGGCTCGACGCGCTCGTCGCCGCGTGGGGTGACCCCGCGGCCCGGGACGGCATGACGTCTGCCGGCGGGGTGCAGATGCCGGCAGCCGCCATGGCGGCCGTGGCGCTCGACGAGCTCGTGCTGCACGGCTGGGACCTCGCCCGCGCCACCGGCCAGGCCTACGCCGTCGACCAGGAGAGCGTGCAGGCCTGCCTGGGATTCGTGGAAGCGGCGGCGCAGCCGGAGGGCGTGCCCGGGCTGTTCGGCCCGCCGGTCCCGGTGCCGGCGGACGCACCGGTGCTCGACCGGCTCGTCGGGCTCAGCGGGCGTGACCCGGCGTGGACGCCCGCCGCGTCGGTGAGCCGCTGACGGGCTCGCTGCCGCGCTCGTCCGGGAGGCCGGCCGAGCGCGGCAGGTGCGCTCAGGCCGGTGCGCCGTCGCGCAGGGGCTCGTCACCCGCACCGCCGGTGACCGCGGCTCCGGGGTCAATCTCCGTGCCCGCTTCGCGAGGAAGGAACCACACCGCGATTCCCGAGAGCAGGGCGAGCCCCGCGATGTAGGCGGCCACCCACATCGACGAGCCCGTTGCTCCGAGGATCGCGGCCGCGAGCAACGGCGTGAGACCGCCGCCGAGAACGGCGCCGAACTGGTAGGACATCGACGCACCCGTGTACCGCACGTCGGTGGTGAAGGCGCGCGACACGATGATCGCCTGCACCGCCACCAGCAGGCCGAGCACCAGTCCCATCGCGAGCATAGCCAGCAGCACCGCAGGAACCGCCCCGGTGTCCATCAGGCCGAACACGGCGAAGGGCACGAGCACCGAGAGCACCGATGCCACCGTGAAGATCTGCACGGCGCCGACGCGGTCGGACACGCGGCCCGTCAGATAGGCCACCACCAGGTACACCACCGACCCCGCCGTGATCGTCAGCAGCATCGTCACCTGCGGCACGTGCACGGTCCCGGTGCCGTAGGAGAGCAGGTACACCGAGAGCAGGTAGCCCAGCCCGGACGGGGCGAGCGTGATGCCCATCCCGAGGATCACCGTGCCGGGGTTGTTGCGCAGCACGTCGAGCGCGGGAAGGCGACGCACCCTGCCACGTTGCCGGGTGCGCGCGAACTCGGGGCTCTCGGCGAGCCGGAGCCGGACCACCAGGGCCACCACGACGAGCACGGCGCTGAGCACGAACGGGATGCGCCAGCCCCACGCCGCGAACTGCTCCTGGCCCAGCGACAGCGAGACACCCAGGAAGACGAGGTTCGACAGCAGCGTCCCGGCCGGCAGGCCCATCTGCGGGAACGACGAGTAGTACCCGCGTTGGCCCTCGGGGGCGTGCTCCATCGCCATGAGCACGGCGCCGCCCCACTCCCCGCCGACGCCCAGGCCCTGCACGAACCGGAGCACGACGAGCAGGATCGGCGCTGCGATGCCGATCTGGGCGTAGGTGGGCAGCAGCGCGATGAGGAACGTCCCGACGCCCATGAGCATCAGCGAGACGACGAGGGTCTGCTTGCGTCCGAGCCGGTCACCGAAGTGGCCGAAGACGATGCCGCCGATGGGGCGGGCGAGGAACCCGACGGCGAACGTGCCGAACGCGGCGAGTGTGGCCGCGACCGGGTTGATGTTCGGGAAGAACTGGGGGGCGAAGATCAGTGCGGCGGCGGCGCCGTAGATGTTGAAGTCGTACCACTCGATCGCGGTGCCGACGAAGGTCGCGGCGGCGACCCGCCGGGTGTGCTCTTGCGGACTCGCGGCACTGCGAGACGCGGAAGTCCTCACGGTCGCTCCTGGGGGCTGAGGTTCGGGGGGCCGGGGGATGGGGAGTCGGGGGACGGGGTCGGGTAGTCGGGCGATCGTGGATCAGTCGATGTGGAACTCCGCCGGGACGGGTTCTCGCACCATGCGCCAGTAGTCCAGCACGGTGAACGGCCACACCTGCGAGGCCCGGCCGGTCGCGTTGCGGTACCAGCTGTTCACGGTCGCAACGCCCCAGGCCATGCGCCGGTTGCCGGCGTCGACGTGCTCGTTGAAGGCGTCGTGGACCTCACGCCGCACCTCCACGGTGGACGCCTCGGACTCCAGCAGCAGCCGCACGCATCCCAGGATGTGCTCCACCGCGATCTCTGAAAAGAGCAGGATGCTCCCGTTGATCACGAGGCCGGTGTTGGGCCCGAAGACGCAGAAGAGGTTGGGGAAGCCCGGGATGTGCACGCCGAGGTGGGCGCGGGCGTCGCCGCCCCACTGCTCGTGCAGGTCGACACCGTCGCGGCCGCGCACGGTGATCGGCGCGAGGAAGTCCGACGCGCGGAAGCCCGTGGCGTAGATGAGGACGTCGACCTCGTGGAGCACGCCGTCGGCCGTGCGCACCCCGTCGGGCGTGATCTCCGTGATCTTCTCGGCCACCAGGTCGACGTGGTCCTTCTTGAGCGCCGCGGGCCACACGCCGTTGTCGCGCATCATCCGCTTCGAGCCCGGGGCGTAGTTCGGCATCACCTTCGCGAGCAGGTCGGGGCGGTCGCCGAACTGGCGCCGGAGGTGCGTCACGAGGGCCTGCCGCAGCGCCTCGTTGGCCGGCGACACGGAGATCGGGTGCTCCCAGCGGGGGTCGACCTCCATGAACGGCCGCCGTCCCTCCACGGAGGTCCAGAACTGCAGGAACCGCAACCAGCGGTGGTAGTAGGGCAGCTCGCGCAGCAGGCGCAGCTGCTCCTCGGGGGTCGGGTCGTGGTAGGTCGGCGTCGGGAGCATCCACGGTGGGGTCCGCTGGAAGACGGTGAGCGCGCCGACGCGGTCGACGATCGAGGGCACCACCTGATAGGCGCTCGCCCCGGTCCCGATCACGGCCACCCGCTTGCCGGTGAGGTCGACGTCGTCGCGCCAGCGGGCGGTGTGCCAGCTCGGGCCCGCGAACCGGTCGCGGCCGGGAACGTCGGGGTAACTGGGCTTGTTGAGCTGGCCCGTCGCGCTGACGACGACGTCCGCCTCGAACACCGCCTCGGATCCGTCGGCGCGGCGCGCCCGCACCGTCCAGCGCCTGGTGTCCTCGTCGAACACCGCCTCGACGGCCTCGTGTCCGAACCGGACGCGTTCGCGCAGGTCGAACTTCTCCGCGACGTCACGGAAGTAACCCCAGATGTCGTCGCGGGCGGAGAACAGGTGCAGCCAGTCCGGCCGCTGGGAGAAGGAGAAGCTGTAGGCGAAGTTCGGGGTGTCCAACCGGGCGCCGGGGTAGCCGTTCTCCAGCCACACGCCGCCGACGTCGTCGTTGCGCTCCAGAACCGTCACCGGGACCCCGGCCTGACGCAACCGGTGTGCGGTCACCAGCCCCGACATCCCGGCGCCGATCACCACGACCTCGACGGTGCGGCCGGGTGCCACCTCGGCGGCGGTCCAGTCCGGCGCGCCCGCGTCGACGGGCAGGCCGAGCTCGTGGGACATCAGGGGCAGGTAGTCGTCGGCGACGTCGCCCGCCACGAACCGCATCAACCGGCGCAGGGTCGCATCGTCGGGATCGGGTGCGGGCACCGCACCGCGGTCGCGGAATGCCTGCAGGGCGGCGAGCGCAAGGCGGCGGCCCAGCTCCTGTGCCTCCTCGGACATCCCGCCCTGCGGCTCCACCAGGTCAGGGCGCAGGCGCAACGGCGGACGGAGCTCGTCGGCGACCAGTGACATGTTGCCGGTCAGGTGGGCGAGAGCGGGGAGCAGGGCCGGTAGCTCGGCCCCGGCGATGGCCGAAGCGAGAGCGATGTCGTCGTCGAGTAGCGCGACGAGCCCGGTGCCGGCGTCCACGGTGGTCACGATCGCAACTGTGAACGTAGGTGGGCCCCGATCGGAAATACCGGTTACGAGCGCCCTCATGCCGTATAGGAATCACCCACACCGGCGTGGCGCCATCTGCACGTTCCGTGCTGTGATCGCCGCACGGGACAGAGGGGCGGGTGGCCATGGAGCTGAGGCATCTGCGCTCCTTCGTCGCTCTTGCCGAGGAACTGCACTTCGGACGGGCCGCGCAGCGGGTGTTCCTGGCGCAGCCCGCGTTGAGCAAGCAGATCTCCGCACTGGAGAAGGAGCTGGCGGTCAGCCTGTTCGAGCGCGACAAGCGCCAGGTCGTGCTGACCACGGCAGGCGCCGCACTGCTCGAGGACGCCCGGCGGCTCCTCACGCAGGCCGACGGCGCCGTGGAGCGCGCGCGCTCGGCCGGTCGGGGTGCCACGGGGATCCTGCGCATCGGCTTCATCGCCCCTGCCCTCTACGACCTGCTCCCACCGGTGCTGCGCATGTTCCGGACGCGCCATCCGGGTGTGCGTCTCGCGCTGGAGGAGATGCACAACACCGAGGCGGTCAACGCGGTGCGCAGCCGGTACGTGCAGCTCGCCTTCGTGCGGCTGCCGATCGAGCCGGTCAGCGAGCTCTCGCTCGTCACGGTGCGGTCGGAGCCGGTGATGCTCGCGGTGCCGGAAGGCAGCGCGCTGGCCGCGCGCGAGGCGGTGGACCTCGCCGAGCTCGCGGACGAGGACATGATCCTCATCGCCCGCTCACAGGAGCAGGAGCTGCACGACTACTACGTCACCCAGTGCGCCGCTGCGGGGTTCAGCGCGCGGATCTCCCACGAGGTCGACCGCACGCACGTCGCGCTCGGGCTGGTCGCGAGCGGCCTGGGTGTGTGCTTCGTGCCGAGGTCGGGCCGGCGCGTCGCTCAGCCGGGCGTCGTGTGCATCCCGTTGGTGGGCACGGCGATGCGGCTGACGATGGCTGCCGCGTGGCTCGGCGAGACGGACCCGCTCGTGCGCAACTTCCTCGCGCTGTGCCCCGTGGAGCGCCAGCAGGTGCCCGTGCTGCGCAGCACACCCCTCCCGAGCTCGTGAGGCCGCTCGTCAGGCGGCGGTGAGCCGGACCGGGATGCTCGCCCACCCCTTCAGCGTGTTGTTGAGCTTGGGGACCGGATCCCCGTCGAGCTCGAGCCGTACGGCGCGACGGGCGAGTGCACCGAGCATGAGCTCGGACTCGAGCCGGGCGATGGGCTGGCCGACGCACTGATGGATGCCCATGCCGAACCCGACGTGGCCGGCGGCGGAGCGGCGGATGTCGAACGACTCGGCGTCCTCACCCCAGTGGCGTGGGTCCCGGTTGGCCGAGCCGAGGAAGAGCATGACCTTGGAGTCCTTCGGGATGGTGGTGCCGGCGACCACCGCGTCGACGCTGGTGGTGCGGAAGAAGGTCTGCACCGGCGACTCCCACCGCAGCGTCTCGTCGAAGGCGAACTTCGCGAGCTTGGGGTCGGCGTGCAGTGCTGCCCACTGGTCGGGGTGGCGCGCCAGCGCGCACACGCTGTTGCCGAGGCCGTAGACCGTGGTGTCGAGACCGGCCGTCAGCAGCGAGCGCACGAGCAGCGGCGCCTGCTCGTGGGTGATCTCACCGCGGTCCGCGGCCGCCCAGATCTCGGCCCCGAGACCTCCGGGCGCCAGCTCGTCGCGCTCGCAGTGGGCGAGGATCCATTCCTGCACCGGCGCTGCCGCAGCCAGCGCGTCGGTGAGCAGCTGGTTGCGCGGGCCGAAAGCGTTGAAGGCGAGCGCGCCGTAGGGGAGCAGATTCTCCCGTCCCTCGGCCGGAAGCCCGACCGCGTCGGGGAAGACCTGCAGCGGGTAGACCTCGGCGAGGTCGGTCACGGCGTCGAAGCGGCCCCGCGCGACGAGAGCGTCTGCCAGCTCCTCGGCGACGGTCGCGAACCTCGCCCGCATCGCACGCACCGCGCGCGGTGCGATCACCCCGTTCATCGCGGTGCGGACGACGGTGTGGTCCGGCGGGTCGGCCTCCAGGAGCAGGCTCGGCGGGCGCCACGGCTTCTCCTTCGCGAAGTCGGGGAGACCCGCCCCGCGGCTCGACACGAATGTCGCCCAGTCCGTGAGACTCGCTCTGACCTCCGCGTACCGCCCCATCGCCATCAGGTCGTACCGCGGCAGGTGCACGACCGGCCCGGCCTCGCGCAGCCGCGCGTGGAACGGGTAGGGGTCGGTGAGGACCTCGGTGCCGAAGGGGTCGTCGTCCAGGGCGGGCACGGTCTGCGCAGCGGTCATCGTGGCCTGCCGTTCTGTGGTCGGAGGGCGTCAGAGATCGAGCACGAGCCTCGGGCATGCCGCGCGGGAGACACAGATGAACATCGTGTCGTTGGCGGCCATCTCCTCGTCGGTGAGCAGGGAGTCGCGGTGGTCCACCTCTCCGGCGAGCACGACGGTCTCGCAGGTGCCGCAGGTGCCCTCCTGGCATGAGGAGAGCACCTGGATGCCCGCGTCCTCCAGCACCTCGAGAATGGACCGGTCGGGGGGCACGGTGAGGGTCGTGCCGCTCTGGGCCAGCTCCACCTCGAACGAGCCGGACAGCACCGGCTCGCCCTGCTCCTTGGGCGTGAACCGCTCGGTGTGCAGTGAGCCGGACGGCCAGCTGGCGCAGCGCTGCTCAACCGCGTCGAGCAGGGGGCCAGGGCCACAGCAGTAGACGAGCGTGCCGTCGGCCGGCTCTCCGAGCAGCGAGTCGAGGTCGAGCAGGCCGTGCTCGTCCTGCGGGCGCAGCACCACCCGCTCCTCGCCGTGTGTGGCGCGCAGCTGCTCCACGAACGCCATGGAGGCCGCGGTGCGGCCGCCGTACACGAGCTGCCAGTCGGCGCCCGCGGCCGTGGCGGCCCCGAGCATCGGCACGATCGGCGTGATCCCGATCCCGCCGGCGATGAACAGGTAGCGGGTGGCGGGTTCCAGCGGGAAGTGGTTGCGCGGACCCCGCACCCGCACGGTCGTGCCGGTGCTCAGCTTGTCGTGGACGAATGCGGAGCCGCCCCGGCCGTCGGGCTCCTGCAGCACGGCTACCTGCCACGCGTTGCGCTCGGCCGGGTCGCCGCACAACGAGTACTGCCTGGTCAGGTCGTCGCTGAGGATGAGGTCGACGTGCGCGCCCGGCGTCCACTCGGGGAGTTCGCCGCCATCGGGGTGGCGCAGGGTCAGGGCGACGACCCCGTCAGCCGCGACCTGACGGTCGGCGACCAGGACGTCGAACTCGGACTCGGCGTGCGTGCTCTTCACGAGAAGCTCCAGGGGTGGCGGGGGCGGGTCGGCGGCCTGCCCGGATACGGGCGGGGATAGCCCGGACCCGGGCGGATCGCCCCACCGCGTATGCCGGCGCTCCACGGAGCCGTCAACATGGCGAGCTCCCTCCGGTTCAATTGGCTCGTTCTGCTCGGGGGAACGCCGCCCCCGGCTCCGGAGGCGACGCGGCGTACACGAACGTCCACAAGATGTTGGCCCGGAACACGGGGGTCAGCGAAACGCGATTTCCGTTTGATGGAAGGAGAACCGGAAAGTCGCGCTGTCGAATTGGTCACTCGCGGGCACGCACAGGCGGTAAATCGTGACGAGCAGGCACGAAGAGGCCCGGGCAGCGAAGCCGAAGCTGACGGTGCCATCACTCCCACTGATACCCTCGGTTGGTCGCGCCGGTCCTGATGACCGAGCCCGTCCGAGCGGTAGGAGCGGCACCGCACGGTCAGCTGCGCTTCGCGACCTCCGCCGCCACCGTGGTGACGATCAGCTCGAAGGACCGGGTGCGGTCGGCGAGGTCGTACACGGGCGTCATGATCATCAGCTCGTCGGCGCGGCACTCGGCGACGAGCTTCGCCAGCCGCCGCACGACCGTGTGGGGTTCGCCCCGCACCTGATGCATCCGCGCTCGGGCGATGACGTCCAGATCCGCTCCGCTCGGCTCGTAGAACGAGGCCGCCTCGGGCGACAGCAACGTCGGCGTCCGGCCGGCCACGAGGTCCGCACGGAGCAGGTCGGCGGGGCGGGAAAGCACCTCCGCCCGCTCGTCGGTGTCCGCACACACGGCCTGCACCGACAACATCACGTAGGGTCGGCCGGACCATCGCGAAGGCTGAAAGGCCTCGCGGTAGCGGGCGACGGTTGCTGCGGTGTTCTCCGGGCGGATGTGGTGGCCGACCACGAGCGGCAGTCCCAGGTCCGCGGCCAGCGAAGCGCCGTGCTGGCTCGTCGCCAGCAGCCAGAGCGGCGTCGAGCTCTCGTACCACGGGAGCAGCACGAGGTCGTCGGTCGAGATTCCGCCGGCGAGGAACTCGATCAGGGCGCGCACATCTCGCGCGTAGTCGGTCGCTCCGCGGCCCATCGAGGAGCGCCGCAGCGCCTGGACGGCGCGTTCGTTCGTGGTGCCGGCACCGCTGCCGACCCCCAGGTCGATCCGTCCGGGATGGAGGGCGTCGAGGGTGGCGAACTGCTCGGCCACGGCGAACGGTGCGTGGTTGCTCAGCATCACGCCGGAACCCACCATGATCGACGAGGTCGATGCGGCCACTTGCGCAATGATCACTGCCGGCGCGACACCGGCGGAAATGTATGTGCTGTGATGTTCGCCGACCCAGAACCTCCGATAACCGAGCCGCTCGATCCGCCGGGCGATCTCGACCGTGTCGGCCAGTGCTTCCTGTGCCGAATGTCCTTCTTGTACCCACGTGAGTTCCAGGACGGACAGCGGAACGGAGATCATGGAGTCACGTTAACGCCAGCACTCATATCGAAGTGATCGCCCGTGCCGTTCGGCCGACCGGTCGAACGGGATGGTAAATGTGATTGTCGAGGAAGTCCGCGGCGATCGTCCGATCTGCGCGCGGGCTCGGGGCGTTCATCCGGTACGGGTCCGACGGGGGAAAAGAAAACAATGTCGGTGTACGACTACATCGTGGTCGGTGCGGGCTCTGCCGGCTGTGTGGTGGCGGCGAGGCTGTCGGAGGATCCGACCGTCCGGGTTCTGTTGCTCGAAGCGGGCCGGGCCGAGGGGGCGGACCCACAGGCGTTGGTGGATCCCCACCTCTGGCCCAAGCTGCTCGGCAGCGACGTCGACTGGGGCCACATGACCGTGCCGCAGGAGGGCTTGGGTGGAGCGACGATGCAGGTGTCGCACGGCAGGATCCTGGGCGGTTCGGGAAGTATCAACGCATCGATTTTCGTGCGCGCCCACCGTGCCAATCTCGACGCATGGGTGGCGGCCGGGGCAACGGGCTGGGACCACGACACGCTGCTGCCCTATTTCAAGCGCAGCGAGCAGGCGAACGGCCGCGACCCGCGTTATCGGGGAATGGACGGGCCCTTGGTGGTGACGTCCCTGCCCCGGCCCAGTGCCCTGATCGCCGACGCCTTCGACGCGGCGCTCGCCGCCGGATTCCCGAAAAGTCACGACATCAACGGAAGCACCCCGGACGGCGCGAGTTGGCACGACACGGCCGTTGTGGACGGAAAGCGGCGAGGCGTGGTCGACGCCTACCTGCTCCCCGCTCTCTTCCGGCCGAATCTCACCGTGCTGACCGAGGCGCTGGCCCGCCGCCTCGTCGTCGAGGACGGACGTTGCTGCGGAGTCCAGTACACGCTGCACGGGCGTGCCGTCGAGGACGTCGCGAGCGGGGAGGTGGTGCTCACCGCGGGGGCCATCGGATCTCCGCACCTCCTGCTCGCGTCCGGGATCGGGCCGCCGGATCATCTCGCCGAAGTCGGCCTCGACGTCGTCGCGCAGGCGCCGGGGGTGGGACAGAACCTGCACGACCACGTCATGAGCAGCGTGGTCTACCGGGGCTCGGAGGCCGCGCTCCCGTTCGTCCGGTCGGGCAGGCTCGACCAGTTCAGCGTGCGGTGGCGCAGCGATGCCGAGGCTGCCGAGCCCGACCTGCAGTTGGTCGCCGTCGACTCGTCGTTCCACTCCGCGGCCGTCGCGGCGCCGGTTGACGCCTATTCGATCGTCTTCGCGTTGCTCACCCCGGTGAGCCGCGGCACCGTCCGGCTGGCCGGTACCGACATCACCACGCCGCCGCTGATCGACCCGAACTACCTCGCCCACCCTTGCGACCGCAGGCGCATGATCACCGGGCTGCGCCTGGCCCGCGCGATCGGCGGCCGCTCGCTCCTGCGGGCCTGGCACGACGGGGAAGCGCTGCCAGGCCCGGACGTCCAGGACGACGATGCCTGCATGGACTACCTGCGGCGCAGCACCATGTCCTACTTCCACCCTGCAGGCACCTGCCGGATGGGCACCGACCCGGAGGCCGTGGTCGATCCCACGCTGCGGGTGGTCGGGGTGGACGGACTGCGCGTCGCCGACGCCTCGGTCATGCCCTCGCCGATCTCCGCCAACAACAACGCGACCGTCGTCGCGATCGCCGAGCGTGCCGTCGACCTCATCCGGAGGTGAGCGCGGCCCGTCCTCCGGGTGGACGGCCGTCGGCCGACATCGCGAAATGGGCCACCGTGCCGGCGAGGGCGCGGGTGAAGCGGTCCATCGCGACGAGATCGAGTTTGTCGATCCGGTCGCGGGGCGTGTGGTACTGCGGGTCGAACCGCTCGCCCGCCTTGCCGCCCCAGCGCAGGGCCTGCTTCTCGGTCTTCTTCTGCCGGTCGCCGGTCATGACCCCACCGGACGGGATGCCGGCGTTGATGAAGGGCGCGAAATCGGACTCGCCGTCGAAGGGCACGGTCCTGGCGACGACGCCTGCGGCCGCGAGCTGCTCGACCAGGACGACCGCCACCTGCGCCGAGCCGGGCGGCCCGAACTTCTTGCGGCTCTTCCCCTCGCCGCCCTGCACGAAGTAGCCCGCGTTCGACGAGGCGATCATGTCGACGTTGACGTAGAGCATGAGGTCGTCGAGATCGCTGCGCGAGAGGGTCCGCACGTAGTGGGTCGATCCCCCCATGTCGTCCTCTTCGGAGCCCCAGAAGGCGAACCGCACCGCGTTGCGGATCGGGGGTGAGGCGCCGAGCCGGGTCGCGATCTCGAGCAACGCGCTGACCCCCGAGCCGTTGTCGTTGATCCCCGGCCCCCTGCGCACGGAGTCCAGGTGCGCACCGATCACGACGACCCGCGCCGGATCTCCGGTGCGCGTCTGGGCGAGGACGTTGCAGCACGAGGTCTCGCCCGGGCGCCTGCGGCGTTTGGGCAGCGGATACCGGGGCGTGCTGACGTCGTAGCCCGCGGCGCCGAGGACGTCGGCCACGTACCGGACGCTCGCCTCGTAGCCCGGGCTGGGGCAGGCCCGGTTGCCGCCGTTCTCGTCGGCGATCCGCTGGAGGGCGGCGAGATGTGGACCGGTACCCGCCTCGGTGGCGGGGACCACGAGCGGCCGCGCTCCGTCCACTGTGACCGTCGGAGGTAAGGAAGCCTCGGTCGCGGACCGCTGCACCAGCTCGACGACGACACGGGCCGGGGGATCCCCGGGGGCAGTGGGATCGACAGCAAGCACGACGTGCGGGTTCTCCCGCTCGTCCGATCGGTCGTTGTTGCCGGCCACGTGTCCTCCTCGCCGCCTGCTTTCAGGAGCCCGCGGTCCGGAGGCCCGGATCCAGTCTGTACCCGGCCCGCCGGAACCACCACGGCCCGAACGCGTCGCGTTTCCCTCACGGAGCGGATTCGCCCGGCGGTGCAGGGTCTGCTCGGAAGATCCGATATGTGCACGTCGAGCGGGTGGTTCGGATTGCCGGACGGGCGTTCTCCTTCAAACGAGTGTTACTGACAGTAACTACTTAGCGTAGCTAATATAGCGGGGTAGCACGGATGAGGAGGTCGTCATGACACCCACCACGATCACGGCCGGAAACGACGCAAATGCATCGGCGGAGCCGACCTACCCGATGGCGCGCACCTGCCCGTTCGACCCACCGGCCGAGCTCGCGCAGCTCCGGGCCGAGAAGCCGATCACCCGGATCCGGTTGTGGGACGGCAGCTCGCCGTGGCTCGTCACTCGTTACGAGGACGTCCGCAACCTGCTCGCCGACCCGCGGGTCAGTTCCGACACGCGCCTGCCGAACTTCCCGTTCCAGTCACCCGGACTGCGCGCGCGGCGTCTCACCTCGCGGAGCTTCATCGGGATGGACGACCCGGACCATGCGCGGTACCGGAAGATGATCATCAGCGACTTCACGGTGCGGGGCACCGAGTCGCTGCGCCCGCTGGTCGAGAAGATCGTGAACGACCTGCTCGACGCGATGGAGCGCGGTCCGCGGCCGGTCGACCTCGTGGAGGAGTTCGCGCTCCCGCTGCCGTCGATGGTCATCTGCCACATGCTCGGCGTGCCCTACGCCGACCACGACTTCTTCCAGGACCACTCCCGGGCGATCCTCGACGTCTCGGCCGACCCGCAGGAGACCGTGCGGGCCAACGACGAGCTCCGCGCCTACCTGACCACGCTGATCGCGGAGAAAGAGACCTCGCCGACCGACGACATCCTGGGCCGGCTCGCGCAGCGCTACGTGTCGACCGGACAGCTGAGCCGCTCCGAGGCGGCGACGATGGCCCTGCTGCTGCTCGTCGCCGGCCACGAGACGACGGCGAACATGATCGCCTTCGGCACGCTCACGCTGCTGGAGCACCCCGAGCAGGCCGCCGAGGTGCGCGACGGCGACACCGCCGTGGTGAAGAGCGCCGTGGAGGAACTGCTGCGCCTGCTCACCGTCGTCCACACCGGACGGCGCCGGGTCGCGCTCGAGGACATCGAGATCGGCGGGGTGACCATCCGCGCGGGCGAGGGGCTCATCACCGCGACCGAGTCGGCCAACCGGGACCCGTCGGCGTTCGCGTCCCCGGACGAGCTCGACATCCACCGCGGCTCGAACCACCACGTGGCCTTCGGCTTCGGTGTGCACCAGTGCCTCGGGCAACCGCTGGCCCGGCTGGAACTGCAGATCGCCTACCCGGCGTTGCTGCGCCGGTTCCCCGGTCTGCATCTCGCGGTGCCGCTGGAGGAGATCCGCTACCGCGACAAGATGGTCGTCTACGGGGTGCACGAACTCCCGGTGAGCTGGTGATGGCATGAGTGGCGTGAAGATCACGGTCGAGCGGGATCGCTGCATCGGGGCGGGCCAGTGCGTGCTCAACGCCCCGGAGCTGTTCGACCAGGACGACGAGGGCACGGTGGTCGTGCTGGAGCAGCCGTCGCCGGAGCAGGAGCCTGCGGCCCGTGCGGCGGAGCACGCCTGCCCAGCCCGCGTGATCACACTGACCTGACAACACGATCCCGGCCCGGCCGCGACATGGTTCACATGACGCTGTTCGAACGCGATCAGAACAGCGATACGTGACCATGTCGCGTCCGCTTAGCCCTACTAGCCGGCGTGTTCTTGCAGGAATGATCGGGCTGCTGCCTGTGCCGTGGGTGCGGCCGGGCTCAGCCAGAAGCCCAGATGGTCGTCGTCCTGCATCCAGAAGTGCTGCGCCCCCGGAATCTGCTGCTCGGCGTTCACGCCGTCGTCGAACGGGACGTCGCCGTCCTGCGTCGCGTGCACGATCAGGGTCGGTGCCGTGATCTGTGCGAGCGGGAGCGGCGCCATCGTCCGGACCTGCGTCGCGTCGTTGCGGGTGCCGTCGTTGCGGAGGTCGTAGGGGAAGGTCGTGTCGAGCATGGCCGCGAAGAGCTCCCGGACCTCGGGTGCGTTCATGATGCGATCGGTGCGCTGTGCCTTCTGCTCGTCGGTGAAGGTGCTGGTCTCGTCGAGCGTGCTGGTCACGACCGAGCGGAGGGAGAAGGTGGCGGTCAGCCTCACCAGCTTGTCGCCGATCGTGTCCATGAACACCGTCCGCGCGGACGAGCCCGGCTCAGGGCCGGGCTTCGGCCTGCTCTGCGCGCCGACGGAGACCAGGCCCCACACGCGATCGGGGTGGCGGGCGGCGAACGTGTAGGCCACGGGACCGCCGGCCGACGCTGCGAGGACGCCCACCTTCTCGATGCCCAGCTCGTCCAGCAGAGCTGCGAAGAGGTCTGCCTGCTCCTGCGGGGTCCGGCCCGAGGAGAGCGGGGTGCCGAGGTACCCGGGCCGCGACGGGGAGAGGATCCGGAATCCGTCGTCCTGCAGCCAGCCGGCGAACAACCGGCCCTGGTCGGCGCCGCCGAGGCCGGCGTGCACGGACAGCACGACCGGCCCGCTCGTGCCGTAGATGTCGTACTGAACGGCCCCGAGCGGGGTGTCCACGGTTTTCAGGTCGATCGCGACGCCGGGCAGGAGTGCCCGCTGGTCGGCGGGCGTGTCGTTCCAGGCCAGCAGGCCGAGGACGACGAGCGCCGGAACACCGATCAGGACGACGACCGCGACGACGACGATCCGCCTGGCCAGTGGGGCTCGGGTTCGGCTCACACCGGCACCGCGGCGCGGGCCGGGCGCAGGAGCCCGGCAGCGGCGATGACCAGCGCGAACGCACCCACCGCGGTGGCGACGCGGATGTCGTTGAAGACGCCCCAGATCGCCAGCCGTTCCTGGTAGTCGGGCACGAGCCCGCCGGCGGCCCATGCCCTGATCTCGGCATTGAACGGGACGTTGCCGAACCTCGTGACGAGGAACGTGGCGATCGTGAGCAAGGTGGCGCCCACGGCGCAGACGCGAGCCCGGCCGCGTGCCCCGATGGCGAGCGCGGCGGAGGTCACGAAGGACGCCGCCATGAGCGCCTGCATGACGATGGCGTTGAGGTTCATCAGCTCCGTGCGGAACGTGAGGTGCACGTCCAGCGGGACGGCCGCGAAGGTCGGGTTGACGTTGGCGAAGCCGTAGAACAGGGCCCCGGCGAGCAGACCGGTCGCCAGCTGTGCCGCCGCTGCGGCGGCCCTCGGGGAGATCACGCGTTGCATGGGTACCACGCTGCCGCCGCCCGCTCACAAACCGCACACAAGGCGCACACAAGGCGCACACAGGAATCGATCGGATGCTGGCACAGTGATCGGATGCAGGTGGGCATCCTCGGGCCGCTGGAGGTTCGGGTCGGCGGCGCCGACGTCGCCCTGGGAGGCGCCCGGCTGCGCACCCTGCTCATCCGGCTCGCGATCGACGCCGGGCGAACCGTGCCGGTGGCCGCGCTCGTCGAGGCCCTCTGGCCGGAGGAGCCCGGGGCCGGGCCACGCCAGATACACGCCCTGCACTCGCTGATGTCGCGGCTGCGCCGGGCGCTCCCCGGCGACGGGCCGGTGTGCTCGGTCGCTGGTGGCTACCGACTCGAGCTGTCGCCCGACGCGGTGGACGCCGTGCGCTTCGAGCGACTCGCCCGCGCCGGGCGCGTCGCCCTGCAGGAGTCGGATGCCCACACGGCACGAAGCGCCCTGGGGGAGGCCCTCGCGCTGTGGCGGGGCGCGGCGCTGGCGGACGTCGCGGACGAGCCGTTCGCCGCGGCCGACATCGCCCGGCTCGACGAGCTGCGGCTCGCCGCGACGGAGGACCGGGCGCAGGCCGAGTTGCTCGGCGGCGCCGAGCCCGCCGTCCTCGTCGCGGAGCTCACCGCGCTGACCACCGCATACCCGAGACGGGAGCGGGCCCAGGCGCTGCTCCTGCGCGCCCTGCATGCGGACGGCCGATCGGCCGAGGCGCTCGAACGCTATGCGCACCTGCGCTCCGCGCTCGCGGACGGGCTGGGAACCGATCCGTCACCCCAGCTGCGCGCCGCCCATCTCGCGGTGCTGCGCGCGGAGGAACCCATCAGTGCACGGCACCGGCGTGGCAACCTCCGCGCCGCACTGACGACGTTCGTCGGACGCCAGGAGGAACGCGCACTCGTCGCGCGCCGGCTGGGCGCGAGCAGGCTCGTCACCCTGACCGGGCCGGGTGGTGCCGGCAAGACGCGCCTCGCGACGACCGTCGCGGCGGACATGGCCGGCGGGCTGCGCGGGGGAGCATGGCTGGTCGAGCTCGCCGCCGTGACGGATCCCGCCGGCGTCGCGCAGGCCACGCTCGACGCCTTCGGCAGCCAGGGCACCGGCTCCGCCGCGGGCCACCCGATCGACCGCCTCGTCGACGCCGTCTCGCCCGTGCCCACGCTGCTGGTGCTGGACAACTGCGAGCACCTTCTCGACGCCGCGGCCGCGGTCTGCGAGGAGCTGCTCGTCAGGTGCCCCGCGCTCTCCGTGCTCGCCACCAGCCGCGAACCGCTCGGCATCACGGCGGAGGCGCTCGTCCCGGTTCCCCCGCTGCCGCTCGCGGCCCCCACCGCGAGCGTCGAGGAGACCCGCGAGAGCCCCGCGGTCCGGCTCTTCGCGGAGCGGGCGGCGGCCGCGGATCTCGCCTTCACGCTCACTCCGGAGAACACGACCGCCGTCGCCGACGTCTGCCGGCACCTGGACGGACTGCCGCTCGCGATCGAGCTCGCGGCGGCACGAGCGCGCTCGGTCCCGGTCGAGCACCTCGCCACGATGCTCGACGACCGATTCCAGTTCCTCACCGGCGGCAGCCGCACCGCCCTGCCGCGGCACCGCACTCTGGCCGCCGTGATCGGCTGGAGCTGGGAGCTGCTGACCGAGGACGAGCGCCGCCTCGCCGAAGCGTTGTCCGTCTTCCCCGGCACGATCACGCCGGCCGCCGCGGACTGTGTCGGCCCGTCCGGGATTCCGGTGGCGCCGACCCTCGGGGCGCTCGTGGACAAGTCGCTCCTGCACCGGGTGGCCGGGCCGGGCGTGCGCTACCGGATGCTGGAGACGATCCGGGAGTACGGCTTGCGGCGCCTGAGCGCGAGCGGTGACGTCGACCGGGCCAGGGCGGCGCACGCACGTCACTTCCTCGAACTCGCCGAGGCCGCCATGCCCGATCTGCGCGGGCCCGAGCAGCTGCGCTGGATCCCCGCACTGACCGCCGAGCGGGAGAACCTCCTGGGTGCCCTGCGGCAGGCCTGCACCGCAGGCGACGACGACACCGCGGTGCGGCTGGCGGCCGCGCTGTCGTTCTTCCTCACCCTCCAGGGCGACCACGCCCAGGCGGCGCGGCTGCTGCGCGAGGCACTCGCGGTGCCCACCACGACACCGGTCACGATCCGCGCTCCCGCCGTGGCCGCCTACCTCATCAACACCGTGCTCTCGGGTGACGTGATCGAGGACGCGGCCCAGCTGGACAGGTTCCGGGCAGCGGCTGAGAGCGGTCACCCGTCGGCACTGGTGATCGGGCCACTGCTGGCGACGTTGTCGGGCGACGCCGCAGGCGGTCTCCTGGAGACCGAGCCACCGCCGAGGGCCGCCCGGTTCGGGAAGGGCATGTTCTGGCTGGTGCGGGCGCTGCTGCGGGGTGGCCACGGCGATCTGTCCGGGGCCCGCCGGGACCTGACGGCGGCCGCAGGCGAGTTCCGCGCCCTCGGCGAGCGCTGGGGCAGTGCCGTGTCGCTGACCTACCTCGGAGCCGCACAGCTCCTCCTCGGCGATCGGGACGGGGCGCTCGCCGCCCTGCTCGACGCCCGGATGCCGGCCGCCGAGCTCGGCAATGACGACCACCAGCGCGTGTGGCTGGCCACCGCGTACATCTACGCCGGCGACACAGCCCGCGCCCGGGCCGAGCTGCGCACCGTGATCGCGGGCCACCCCGCCGCCCACCACCTCGCGCTGGCGCGGATGCGGCTCGGCGACATGGACCGGCAGGACGGCGACCTCGTCGCGGCCGCCCGTGAGTACGACCATGCGCTGCACGCCGCGGGCGGTGAGAGCGACCGGCTCTTCCGGGTGAAGTACCGATCGGGTCTCGCCCAGCTCTCCCTGGCCCGCGGTGACGTCGCGGGCGCCCGCAGCGACCTGCACGCCGCCCTCGCCGGGGCCGTGGCCACCGCAGACGCCACGCTGCTCGGGATCGTCGCCGCCGCGATCGCCTCGCTGCGGGCCTGCCAGGGCGCTTCCGACGCCGCTGCGGTGGTGCTCGGCGCAGGCCACGCGATGCGGGGTGCGGCCGATGCCCACCATCCGGATGTGGTCCGGCTGACGGACGAGCTGCGCCGCGCCCTCGGCGATCGGTTCACCGGCCGCTACGAGCAGGGTCGCGCTCTCGAGCGCCCAGCCACGACCGCGCTTCTGGCCTCCGAGCTCGCGGCGGCCGACCGGCTCGGGTGGTCATAGACCCGAACCGGTCGGCCGCGCGTGGTCGTGCTCAGCCGGCGTGGCTGCGGAACCGGCGCAGCCGCAGGCTGTTCCCCACGACGGACACCGAACTGAACGCCATCGCGGCCCCGGCGAGCATCGGGTTGAGCAGCCCGGTGGCGGCGAGGGGCAGGGCGGCCAGGTTGTAGGCGAACGCCCAGAACAGGTTCCCCTTGATCGTGCCGAACGTGCGGCGGGAGAGCCTGATGGCATCGGCGGCGGCACGGAGGTCACCGCGCACGAGGGTGATGTCCGCCGCCTCGATGGCGACGTCCGTTCCCGTGCCCATGGCGAGGCCCAGGTCGGCCCGGGTGAGGGCGGCCGCGTCGTTCACGCCGTCGCCGACCATGGCGACGACCCGGCCCCGCCGCTGCAGCTCCTCGATGACCCCGAGCTTGTCGGCGGGCAACACCCCGGCGATCACCGTCTCCGGACCGACGTCGATCCCGACCTCCCGGGCGACGGACTCCGCGACCGCGCGGTTGTCGCCCGTGAGGAGCACCGGCGTCAGTCCGAGCGCCCGCAGCTGCGCGATCGCCTCGGCCGAGGTGGGCTTCACGGCGTCGGCGACGACGAGCACGGCACGGGCCTCGCCGTCCCACGCCACCGCCACCGCGGTGCGGCCCTGCGCGGCCGCGGCCTCCTCGGCGGCGGCGAGCTCTCCGGTCAGGGGCACGCTCCACTGTTCGAGCAGCGCGGGCCGGCCGACGAGCACGGCATGTCCGTCGACGATCCCCTGAACTCCGAGACCTTCGTGGTTGGAGAACTCCGTCACCTCGGGCAGGTCGCCGACCTGCTCACGGGCGGCGTTCGTGATCGCTGCGGCGATGGGGTGCTCCGAGGCGTTCTCCAGGGCTCCGGCGAGCCGGAGCACCGTCTGCTCGTCGGCGCCGGTGGCGGGGTGCACGGCGAGGCCCATCCGGCCGGTGGTGACGGTGCCGGTCTTGTCGAGCACCACGGTGTCGACGCGGCGCGTGGACTCGAGCACCTCAGGGCCCTTGATGAGGATGCCGAGCTGCGCGCCGCGGCCGGTCCCCACGAGCAGCGCGGTCGGCGTGGCGAGGCCCAGCGCGCACGGGCAGGCGATGATCAGCACCGCGACGGCGGCGGTGAGCGCGGTGGCGGCCCCCGCCCCGGTGCCGAGCCAGAACCCGAGTGTGATCACGGCCAGCGCGATGACGATCGGCACGAAGATCCCGGAGATCGCGTCGGCGAGCCGCTGGACCTTTGCCTTGCCGGTCTGCGCGTCCTCGACCAGCTTCGCCATCTGCGACAGCTGGGTGTCGGCCCCGACGCGGGTGGCACGGACCACGAGCCGCCCACCGGCGTTCACGGTGGCGCCGACGACCGGGTCGCCGGGGCGCACCTCGACCGGGACCGACTCACCGGTGAGCATCGAGGCGTCGACGGCGGAGGCGCCGTCGAGGACGACACCGTCGGTGGCGAACTTCTCCCCGGGCCGCACGACGAACCGGTCGCCGACGACGAGCTGCGTGATCGGGATCCGCTCCTCCGCATCGACGCCGCCACGACGGCGCAGGACGGCGGCGTCCTTCGCGCCGAGCTCGAGGAGCGCCCGCAGTGCGGCCCCGGCCAGGCGCTTCGAGCGGGCCTCGAAGTAGCGGCCGGCGAGGATGAACGTGGTGACACCGGCGGCGACCTCGAAGTAGATGTTGCCGGCGCCGTCGCTGCGCCCGACCGTCAGCTCGAACGGGTGGGTCATGCCGGGCAGCCCCGCGGTGCCCCAGAGCAGCGCGTACAGCGACCAGACGAACGCCGCGAGGGTGCCCAGCGAGATGAGGGTGTCCATCGTGGCCGCGCCGTGGCGCAGGTTCGCCCAGGCCGCCCGGTGGAACGGCCATGCCGCCCACACCACCACCGGCCCGGCGAGCGCGAGTGAGATCCACTGCCAGTAGGTGAACTGCAGAGCGGGGATCATCGCGAGCGCGATCACCGGCACCGAGAGCACCGCGGACCCGATGAGGCGCTGCCGCAGAGCCCGGGTGTCGTCCGGCTCGTCGTCGGCGCTCCCGGCAGCGGGCTCGTCCGACACCGGGCGGGGCACCTGTGCGGTGTAACCGGCGGCCTCGACCGCGGCCACGAGCTCCGCCGGGTCGACCCCCTCGGGCGCGACGACCTTCGCCTTCTCGGTGGCGTAGTTCACCGTGGCGGTCACGCCGTCGAGCTTGTTGAGCTTGCGCTCGATGCGGTTGGCGCAGGAAGCACAGGTCATCCCACCGATGACGAGCTCGACCTCCTGCCCGGCCGGCGCGCTCGTCGCCCCGGTGGCCTGTGCGGCTGTGGTCGTCATCACCGGTGTCCGTTCTGTGTGTCGTGCCCGTGTCCCGGCTGCTCGGTGATCCCGGCGGGTTGCGCGGATGCACCAGTCGCGGCGGTGGCAGTGGGCAGGGTGAACTCGGCGGTGCGCACGACTCCGGCGTGCTGGAAGTCGAGGAACAGCCGGTAGGTCGCCGCCGACGGAACCTCGGCGATGAACCGGATCTGCGGCCCCGGTGTGGAGCTGCCGTCGGGGTGAACGTGCAGGTAGGCGAGGTCGCCCGCGCGGAGCGCGACGAGGTGCCCGTAGGCGCCGAGGTAGGAGTCCAGGTCGGTGACGGGGACGCCGCCGCGGGTGACCGTGAGGGTGAGAGGGGAGGCCTGGCCCGCTGTGAGGTCGCCGTCGAGGCGGACCTCGTAGCCGTCGACCTGAGCAGTGCTGCTCGTCGGGTGCGTGGCGGGTGCGTAGTCGCCCGCCGCCGAGAGGTCGACACCGAGGGTGGTGGGTGCACCTCCGGTGGGGACGAAGTCGGCGAAGACCCGGTAGCTGCCGCCCGCGGGCACGGTCAGCGACGTCCGCCACGTCCCGTCGGCGTCCATCGTGGGGTGCAGGTGCTGGTAGGCGGTGGTGTCGCGGCGCACGACGATCAGGTGCAGCCGCTTGGTGTGCTCCTCGTCGAACGCCGTGACCGGGGAGCCGTCGGGTCCGGTGATGTGGAACGCGAAGTCGGTGGGGGTTCCCGCGGTGAGCGTCGGTGTGGTGGGCGTGAGGGTGTAGCCGCCCCTGCTCGACGCCAGCCCCGCAGGCTGGTCGACGACCTCCGTGACAGCGCCGCTGTTGTCGTCCCCGTGCCCGGCGTCCTCGGCGCCGGACATCTCCGCGGGCTCCGCACCTGTGGTGACGGTGGGAGCGGCGGAGGAGAAGGGACCGACAGCGGATCCGGTGACATACGCGCCTGCGGTGAGCAGGGCGAGCACCGCGCCGTAGACGGAGAGTCTCGCTGCAGTGTTCATCTGCCGTCCTTGCTCGGGCCCGGCCGCGTCGTCGGAGGCCGGGCGGTGGATGGCGGCCTACGAGGCCGCGAGCTGGTAGCCGGCCTCCTCGACCGCGGCGCGCACGTCCGCGTCGTCGACGGGGTCGTCGCTCGTGACGGTGACGGCGCCGGTGGGCAGGTCGACCGCGACGTCGCGGACGCCGCTGATCTCACCGATCTCCTCGCTCACCGATGCCACACAGTGCGCGCAGGTCATCCCGACGACCGTGTAAGTGCTCGTGCTCATCGTGCTGCTGCCTCTCCGGTAGTTCTGGATACCCTAGGGGGGTGCCGTATCCGCACCTGATGTTTACACCCCTGGGGGGTATCGACGCAACAGGTCGCGAGAGGGCCCGCCGTTAACACGGCGTACTGTGGTCCGCTGCTCGTCAGGAACGGGCGGTGTTCGGCGGCAGGCGCAGCTGTCCTGCCGCTGCTCTCCCCGGCATCGCCGTCGGCGGAACAACAACCCTTCACGACACCGCGTCGGCGCGGGGGGGGGTACCGCTGCTCGACACGGCGACGGATGGGAGGAGTGGGCGTGAGCCTCGCACTACAACTCGGGGAGCCGACCGGTCAGGGCTGGACGCAGATCCTGGAGCTCGCGATCGCGCTCGTGCTGTCGGCAGCGATCGGGCTGGAACGGGAGTTGCGCAACAAGAGCGCCGGCCTACGGACGCACACCCTGATCGGGTTCGCCTCAGCTCTGATGATGCTCGTCTCCAAGTACGGCTTCACCGACGTCCTGGGCGACCACGTCGTCCTCGACCCGTCCCGTGTCGCAGCGCAGATCGTGTCCGGTATCGGGTTCATCGGCGCCGGGCTGATCTTCGTGCGCCGTGACGCCGTGCGCGGCCTGACGACCGCCGCGGCCGTCTGGGTGACCACCGCTGTCGGCATGGCAGCGGGCGCCGGTCTGCCGGTGCTGGCGGGGGCGGCAACCATCGGCTACTTCATCGTCGTCTTCGCCTTCCCGTGGCTGACCTCTTGGCTCCCGGACGGGCGGCAGCTGAGCCGCTTCGTCCAAGTGACCTACGAGGACGGCCGCGGCCTGCTCCGGGAGATCGTGAGCACCTGTACCAAGCGCGGATGGACCGTCGTGGAGCTGACGACACGCCGCGTCGAACAGTCGCCGGTCGACGCTCTCGTCGACAGCGGGGCCGGTCCGCGTCACGTGCCCGGCGTCCGGCCGGTGTCGGTCATGCTCGAGCTCAGGGGATCGATCGACCACGAGGAGCTCATCTCGGACCTCAACAACCTCTACGGCGTGCTCAGTGTCGCTGCGAGCGACCTCGTGCCGGATCCGGATTCGTGACGGGGATCAGCCGGGCGGATATCAGGAGAACCAGCGCGACCGCTGTCAGCGTGAGCAGCGCCGTGCGCGGACCGTCGAACGTGCCGTCGGCGGGCCGCGCGTGCAGAGCGAGCGTCACGCACGCGACGCCGAGCGCCGTGCCGAGGCTGCGGGCCATGTTGACGAGCCCGCCGCCCGTTCCGGCCGTCCGGGTCGGGACGAAGCCCATGACGACGCTGTTGTTCGCCGGGGTGAAGATGCCGAGCGCGACGCCGAGCACGCCCAGCAGCGGCGCGAGCCACTCAGCGGTGAAGGGCGCGGCGGCGAGCAGGCCGGTCGCCACGACGATGAGCAGGGCGCCGAGAAGGCACCGTTGACGGTCGGTCCAGGTGGCCGGGAGTAGTCGTTCGCCGGTGGTGGCGGCCAGCGCGAACCCGGCCGGAAGTGCGGTCAGTACGAGCCCGGCCTGCAGTTCCGGGACCTCGGCCGAGGTGAGCGCCACGGGGATGAGGACGAGCGGGCCGAACAGGATCAGGTAGCCGCCCAGCGCTCCGACCAGTCCTGCCCTGACCGTGCGCGACCGCAGGAGCAGGGGGTCGACCAGCGGCGCTGTCGAGCGTCCCCGCCGGGCGCGGATGCCGATCACCGCACCTGCCGCAAGGGCGAACAGGCACGCCGGCGCCCAGTCCGGGAGCGCGAGGCCGGACAGCGTCGACAGGCCGAGCAGGCCGGCGGTGGTGGCGGTGACCATCAGCGCGAGGCCGGTCATGTCCCAGCGGGTGGCGCTGCTCCGCTCGCGCGTGCGGGGGAGCAGGAACACTCCGGCGGCCACACCCAGCACGCCGATCGGCACGTTGATGCCGAACACCCACCGCCAGCCGAGGCCGGCGACGAGCAGTGCGCCGATCGTCGGGCCGAGGGCGAGGCCGAGGGCCTGAGCGGCTGCCTGGATGCCCAGCCCCGCCCGCCGCCGGTGCGGGGGAGCACTCGTGGTGATCAGTGCGACGCTGTTGGCCTGCAGGAGGGCCGCCCCGATGCCCTGCACGATGCGGAACACGATCAGCCAGCCGAGGTCCGGCGCCAGCGCGCAGGCCAGGGAGGCGACCGTGAAGACCACGAAGCCGTAGAGGTAGAGCAGCTTGCGGCCGTAGGCGTCGGCCAGCCGGCCGACCGGGATCAGCAGCGCGGCCAGCGTCAGCAGGTAGGCGAGGGAGACCCATTGAACCCCGGCGAGTGAGGCGTCGAACTCGGCGCCGAGGGATCCGTAGGTGAGGGTGACGATGCTCGCGTCGAGCTGGCCCATGAACGCGCCGAAGCAGACGGTGCCCACGGCGAGCAGCCAGGCGTTCGGCCGGTCACGCAAACCGGCCGGGCGGGCCGGCTCCCTGGTGAGGACCGACATCCACACGATGGCTCCCTTGCGCCGCACCTACGATCAGCAGTAATGACCGTACATTGCGCCCGCGGTTCCACCATATGGATCGCATCACGCCGTGAGCCTGCGCACCCCGGGCGGACCGGGGCGCGCAGGCTCCGGTGTGGCTATCGGAAGGCCCGGACCTCCGCGCTCCCGTCGGGGTGACCCACCACCATCGCGTCCGCGATACCCACGAAGAGCCCGTGCTCGACCACCCCCGGGATGTGGTTGAGCACGGCGGCGAGCCCGGGGACGTCGGGAATCGCCTCGAGGTGGGCGTCGAGGATGTAGTGGCCGCTGTCGGTCACCAGCAGCTCGCCGTCCCGCATCCGGTTCGTGATCCGCACCTGGCCGAGGCCGGCATCGGCGAAGAGCCGGGCCAGGTGCCTGCGCGTCGAGACCCAGCCGAACGGCACCACCTCGACCGGCAGCGGGAACCGTCCCAGCGTGGTGACGATCTTGGTGTCGTCGAGCACGGTGACCATCCGGTGCGAGGCCCGCGCCACCACCTTCTCCCAGAGCAGGCAGGCCCCACCGCCCTTGATCATGTTGCCGGCACCGTCGATCTCGTCGGGGCCGTCGATCGTGAGGTCGAGCTCGGGGACGTCGTTCAGGTCAGCGAGGCGGATGCCGAGCTCCAGTGCGAGGTCCCGGGTCGCGGTCGAGGTGGGCACCCCCACCACGTCCAGGCCCTCCCGCACGCGCTCCGCGAGCGAGCGCACGAACCAGTGGGACGTCGTCCCGGAGCCGAGCCCGAGGAGCATCCCGTTGCGGACCTGGGTGTCCAGGGCGTGCACACCGGCAGCGACCTTGGCCCGGTCCTGCTCGGTGCGCGGCCGCACTGCCGTCATCGCCGGCCGTCCGCGAGCTGGGCGAAGGTGGGTTCCAAGGTGCCGTAGAGGCCGCGGTGGACGGTGAACAGCCGCTCGTAGACCTCGGCGTTGCCGGTGTCGGGGGTGAAGCGGGAGGTCTCCCGGACGAGGCCCGCCGCGTCGGCGAGTGTTCCGAGGTCACCCGTGCCGACCCCGGCGACCAGCGCGGCTCCGTACGCGCCACCCTCGGCCGCACCCGTGACCGTGACGACCTCCCGGTTCAGCACGTCGGACAGCATCTGCATCCACAACGGCTCGACGGTGACCCCACCCGACACCCGCACCTGCGTGCAGTCCAGGCCCGTGGACTCGCACACATCCACGATCTGGCGCAGGTTGAGCAGCACGCCCTCCAGCACGCTGCGGGACAGGTGGGCGGCCGAGTGCATCGGGGTGAGGCCTACCCAGCTGCCGCGTGCGTCGGGCGCCACGTGCGGGCAGCGCTCGCCGAGCAGGTAGGGGAGGAAGAGCAGGTCCTCGGACCCCGGTGGCGCCTGCCGGGCCAGCTCCACCAGGCTGCCGTACTGCAGCTGCGGTCCGACCAGCGTTCGCAGCATGTCCCGCAGCCACTGGAAGGCACCGCCGGCCACCAGGGACACGCCCATCACGTGCCAGCGGTCCGGCGCGTTCCCGCAGGAGATCTGCAAGGTGCCGTCGATGTCGTCGGGGCAGGAGCCGCTCGCGCCCGCCACGATGCCCGCCGTGCCGAGCGTGATGCCGATGGCGCCGTCGTCGATGATGCCCATCGAGGTGGTCTGGATGACCGCGTCACCGCCACCGCCGAACACCGGCGTCGACGCGGGCAGGCCCCAGCGCTGCGCCACCTCGGGCAACAGCGTGCCGGTCGCCTCGGGCGACTCGACGACCGGCGGCATGAGGTCCTCCGGGATGTCCAGCAGCCGCAACAGGTCGCTGCTCCAGCGGCGCTCGCGGACGTCGAACAGGCCGGTGCCGGACGCGTCGGAGACCTCCGTGGCGAGCTCACCGGTCATCTGGAGGCGGATGAAGTCCTTGGGATTGAGCAGGTGGCGCATGCCCTTGAACGACGTGGGCTCGTGCTGGCGGAGCCAGAGGATCTTGCCGGCGGTGAACCCCGGCAGCATGCGGTTCTGCACCAGGTCCAGCAGTCCGGGCAACCCGCCGGCCCGCTCGGTGATCTCCGCGCACTGCGGCGCCGCCCGCTGGTCGTTCCACAGGATGGCCGAGCGGATCACCTTGCGCTCCTCGTCGAGCGCGGTGAGGCCGTGCATCTGCCCGCTCAGGCCGAACCCGCGCACGGACGCGCCGGCCGGCAGCCGGCCCACCAGATCCTGGACCGCGTCGTCGGTGGCCTGCCACCACAGCGCGGGGTCCTGCTCCGCCCATCCGGGCCGGGTCGTCACGACCGGGTAGTCGCGAACGCTGGTGGCGAGGACCTGCCCGCTCGTGTCGAGGGCGAGCACCTTGCAGGCGGACGTTCCGAGATCGATCCCGATGAAACACGTCCTCATGCGTCTCTCCCTGGTCCGGCGGCTCGCCGTCGAGCCGCTCCCGGTGTCCGGTGGGTGTCAGCTGCGGTGACGAACCCGCACGTGCTTCATCTGGAGGTATCCCTCCATGCCCTCCCGGCCGTGCTCGTAGCCGAAGCCACTGCCCTTGCGCCCGCCGTAGGGGGCGTTGATCGTGCCTGCGTCGACGTTGTTCACCGCGACGCTGCCGAAGTCCAGGCGGCGGCCGAGGGCGAACACCTCGCTCAGGTCCTCGGAGTACACGTAGGCCGCGAGACCGGCGGGGGTGCTGTTGGCCAGCTCGATCGCGGATTCGAGGTCGTCGTACGGGCTCACCCCGATGACCGGGCCGAAGGTCTCCTCGTGCATCACCAGCATGTCCTGGGTGCAGTCGGCCAGCACGGTCGGCAGGTAGTAGGTGCCGACGGACCGGTCGGCCGGACGGGCGCCGCCCACCAGCACCCGTGCCCCCTTCGACCGGGCGTCGGCGACGTGCCGCTCGCACTTCTCGAGGATCTCGACGTTGGTGACGGGGCCGACGTCGACGTTGTCCTCGCGCAGGCCGTCCCCCACCACCAGGCCAGCTGCCGCCTTGGCGAGCCGCTGTACGAACTCCTCGTAGAGGTCGGCGTGCACATACGCGCGGTTGATGGCGATGCAGATCTGCCCGGCGTTGCGGAACGAACGCCGCAGCGCCCCGGTGACCGCCTGGTCGATGTCGGCCCGCGCCGTGACGATGAGCGGGCAGTTGCCACCCAGCTCCATGGACAGCGGCTTCACCCCGGAGACGGTCTTGAAGATCGCTTCTCCGGTTGCCCCGGAACCGGTGAAGGCCACCTTGTTGATCGCCGGGTGGGCAACGAGCGCGCGGCCGGTCGCGCCTGCGCCGGTGACGAGGTTGGCCACACCGGCGGGCAGCTTCGCCGCCTCCAGGCTCCGGAACACCTCGATCGCCGCCGACGGCGTGTACTCCGAGGGCTTCACCACGATCGTGCAGCCCGCGGCGAGCGCGGCGCACAGCTTCCAGCCGATGAGCTCCACCGGGTAGTTCCACGGCGTGATGGCCGCGACGACCCCGATCGGCTCCTTCTCGACCAGGCTCGTGAAGCCCTCCTCCTCGTTGGGCACGGTGGCGCCGGTGATCCGCGTGGCCTCCTCGGCGTAGAAGTGGAAGGTCTTCGCGAGCTTCTCCACCTCGCCGGTGGCCTCGGGGATCGGCTTGCCCATCTCCCGGGTGATGGCCGCCGCCACCTGGACCTTCGCGGCAGCGAGAGCGTCGCCCGCGGCGTGCAGGTAGCCGGCCCGTACCGTCGGGTTGACCCAGCGCCAGCTGTTCCACGCGCGCTTCGCGGCGGTGACGGCTCGGTCGACGTCCTGCTCCGTGGAGTCGGGCACGCGGGCGACGACGTCTCCCGTGGCGGGGTCGCGCACCTCGAGAGTCGTCCCGTCGCCCTCCTCCCAGCGGCCGTTGATGTAGTTCCGGCCACGGGCGACGTGCTCCACGCCAGATCAGCTCCTCACTCGGCGATCAGTACCCACGTGCTTTGTTACCCACGTACTCAGTACACGGTCGGGTACCGGGCCTGCACGTCGTCGCTGTCCACGATGACCCGCCCGAGCGGAACGAGCGAGACCGGAATCAGCTTCAGGTTCGCCCACGCCAGCGGGATCCCGATGATCGTGATGGCCAGCGCGATGGCCGTGGTGAGGTGTGCCAGCGCGAGCCACCATCCGGCGAAGATGATCCAGATGACGTTGCCGATGGTGGACGGCGCGCCTGCGTCCGCGCGCTTGACGAGACTTCTGCCGAAGGGCCACAGCGCGAAGTCGGCCATGCGGAACGCGGCCAGCCCGAACGGAATCGTCACGATCAGCAGGCAGCAGATGATTCCGGCGAGCACGTAGCCGATGGCCAGCCAGACGCCGCAGAGGATGAGCCAGATCACATTGAGTACGGTCCGCATTGCGGTTCTCCTGTCGACGCTGTCCCGTCCAGAGTGCACCCGTAGGGGCGCTCTGTCGCTGTTCCGAAGTTGTGAAAGCCCTGCTCGGACGCGGCCACCCGGGTACATCTCGCCGAACTGCCGCGTCCGGTCGTCACTCCGCAGCGCCTACGTCGAGGCTGCCGACCGGGCCGGGCGCAGCGGCAGCGCGCTCGCGATGAGCAGCGCGCCGAGGCCCGCGGACGGGACGAGCACCGCGAGGTCCGCGACGTGGGCGATCGCCTCGATGCGAGGAATCCGGCTCACGGGCCACAGGAGGCCGCCGACGCCGAGCGCGGCCCACATCCACATGGGCGCGCTCCGCGTCCGGGCGAGAGCGACAGCCAGGAGCACGATCATCAGCGGGAACGTCAGCCCGGGCAGCCAGAGCACCAGTTGCGACGTCAGCGGGTACGCGGCGAGGGCGTCGAGGCTCTGCTGCTTGTCCAGCCCGAACGCGCCTTCGTAGAACCCCTGCAGCCCGAACGCGATCCCGCCGAACGAGCCGATCACCGCCAGCGCGGCACCGACCGACCCGAGCACGGGCCTGCTCGACCGGACGATCTCCCACAAACCGAGGAGACCCGGGAGCCACAGCACGGACGACCACGCCACCAGCGCGCCACCCACGACGCCGTGCCGGCCGTCGTCCGTCCAGAAGAACGTCGCCGCGGCGTTCAGGAGGGGACCGAGGATGAGGCAGACGCCCTGTACGGTGCGAGCCTGCGTGGGAATTACGACGTTGGGCGTTGTCAGCATGGCCCTGAACGCTAAGCATCCCGAGGGTCCGAGACCTCCGGGACGGCCCCGATCACAACCCGGAGATCCCACCGTCGTCACCGCAGCGTCCGCCGGGGTCAGCGGCCGGTGGTGGTGATCGCCGCGAGATCCGGCTGAGCGCCCTTGCGCGGGCGGAAACCCTGATCTCGGAACGATCATGGGGTATCGGGGAGGGTGAGTTCGGTGAGGCTCTGTGGCGGTGCCTGCAGGTCGCCTGCCCCGGACGCGCGTACCCACCCGGGAGTTCGCCGGACTCATCCCGGGCCTTCGCGCAACAGGCACATTCGCTCAATCGATTCCCGAGGGAGGCCGGCCGAATGCCCGAACCTGACGACGTGCCGAGCGCGGCATGGCCGGTCTGGGCCACCGAGCGCGTCGAGGTCGTCGACCACGACCCGGCTTGGGTCGACCGAGGCCTCCAGGAGCGTGACCTGCTGCAGGGGCTGCTCGCGCCCTGGCTCACCGGGGCGGTCGAGCACGTCGGTTCGACCGCGGTGCCCGGGCTGGCCGCGAAGCCGATCATCGATCTGCAGGCACAGGTCGCCACCCTCGACGTCGCCGACGAGATCGTTCCGGTCGTTGCTCCGCACGGCTGGCACTACGTTCCCCCCGAACTCGACGGAAGTCCGTACCGGCGGTTCTTCGTCAAGGTGCGCGACGATCGCCGCGTCGCGCACCTGCACGTCATGACGGCCGACAGCAGGTGGCATCAGCAGCTCGCCTTCCGTGACGCGCTACGAGCCGACCCCGCAATGGTGCGCGCCTACGCCCGGCTCAAGGTGGAGCTCGCCGACCGGCACCGCGACGACCGGGAGGCCTACACCGCGGGCAAGGGACGTTTCGTCCGGGAAGTCCTCACCCGCAACCAGCCGTGAGGAGCCGGTGGTGGTGATCGCCGCGAGATCCGTCGATCAGCCCTCGCCAGGGCGGAACGCCGGATCTCGGAACGATCATCGAATTCAAGATCACCGTGAGATCCGGCTGCGCGCCCTTGCGCGGGCGAAAACCCGGATCTGGGAACGATCATGGATGGAGCCGCGGGCGCCTTTGACTACCCACAGTGAGAATCTGGTGTCAGACGGCGCGTCGGGGATCGATGGCTGCCGAGTGTGATCCCAGTCACTCCGATATGCGTTTCCGCAGATCAGGGAGTAGTGGAAATCGGCCACGGATGCAACGCGCGCAGCTGTGAACCGCTTGCACCTGTGCATCGTGTGGCAGGGCGTGACGAGCAACCCGATCGACGTGCACCGCGGTCTCGACGAGCTGCGTGCGGCCTGCGCCACGGTCCACCTGCCCGAGGACCCCGGTTACGAGGGCGCCCGGCACCCGTGGCAACTCACGGTGCAGCAGTGGCCGGCTGCGGTCGCGCAGCCGCGTACAGCGGATGAGGTGGCTGCTGTGGTTCGGGCGGCCGCGCGGGCCGGTCTGAGCGTCGCGCCCCAGTCCACCGGCCACAATGCCGGACCGCTGGAGGGACTCGAGGACGCGGTACTGCTGCGCACGTCGTCGCTCCGTGAGGTCACGATCGATCCGGAACGGCGGCGGGCGCGGGTCGGCAGCGGCGTGCTGTGGGGCGACGTCGGCGTCGCGGTGGCCCCGGCCGGGCTCGTGGCGCTGCACGGGTCGTCCCCGGACGTCGGGGTGGCCGGGTTCTCCCTGGGCGGAGGCATCGGGTGGCTCGCCCGCCGGTTCGGGATGCAGTGCAACAGCCTCCTGGCTGTGGAGCTCGTACTTCCCGACGGTGAGCTCGCGCGGGTCGACGCCGACTCCGACCCGGAGCTGTTCTGGGCGCTGCGCGGCGGGGGCGGCAACTTCGGGGTCGTCACAGCTCTGGAGTTCGCCCTCTACCCGGTGACGTCGGTCTACGGCGGGGCGCTCGTGTGGGACTGGCGGGAGGCGAGCCGCGTGTTCGCCCGGTGGACGCAGTGGACGTCCGAGGCGCCCGACGAGGCGTCGACGTCCTGCAGGATCTTGCAGCTCCCTTCTATCGAGGCGGTGCCGCCGCCGCTGCGAGGGCGGCAGGTCGCAATGATCGACGGGGCCGTACTGGCCGCTGACGAGGCCGCGGAGAAGATCCTCGCCCCGTTGCGTGAGCTCGGACCCGAGATCGACACCTTCGGCCGGATGACGGCCGCGGGCCTGGGCCGCCTGCACGGCGACCCCGAGGGCCCGACGCCTGCGGTGGCCTCCGCGGCCATGCTCGGTTCGTTGCCGGAAGCGGGCGTGGACGCGTTCGTCGAGGCCGCCGGAGCGGACTCCGGTTCGAGCCTGGCCGTCGCGGAGTTGCGCCAGCTCGGTGGGGCCTGTGGCCGGCCCCACCCCGGCGCCGGAGCGCTGCCGATGCTTCACGGGGAGTTCGCCATGTACGCCTGCGCACTGGCCGCCGAGCCGGAAGCACTGAGGATCGGCCAACAGCACGCGGACCGCCTCGAGGCCGCGATGTCGCCCTGGGCCTGCGGGCACTACCTCAACTTCGCCGAGAGACCGGTGGACGCGGCTCTCGGATTCGGTGCCGAGGCTTACCAGCGGCTGCAGCAGATCCGGCGGCGGGTGGATCCGGACGGGCGCATGCTCGCCAACCACCGCGTTCCGGCCGCGGCCTGAGACCGGCCGCCACGGCGGCCATCGATACGACCACGGGCGACTGGGGAGTCGCTCTGTGGCGGACGGAGCGGGCTGGGGAGCGGGCTCCGTCCGATGTTCCGGCGAAGCCGGAAAAGGGTGGCTTTCCGTGGCGGTCAGAGGGGTCGCCACGGAAAGCCACCCGTCGTCGTCCTGATCAGCGGACCGACGCGCGGTCGGCGACCACCAGCCCGATCGACACAGCGAGCAGGACGAGGGGAAGCAGCGGTACGGCCCAGCGCACCGGGTGCAGCAGCGCGGCGGCCGCGCACGCTCCCACCACCAGCGCCGCGAGCTGGCGCAACGCCGACCGGCGACGTCCGGCACGGCCCGTCACGACGTCGTGCAGCACGCTGACCAGGGTGCCCGTCATGTAGGTGGTGGAGGCCTTCAGCCGCAGTGCCGCCACGCTCTGCCCACCCATGGCGGCGGAGGCCACGCCCAGCAGGACGAACGACACGACCGGCCCGGGGTGTGCGCCGGTGAGGATCCAGCCCGCGGCCACGCCTGCCAGCAGCACCAGCTCGGCGAGCAGGAGCCCGATGACGGCCTCCGGGCGATGTCGCCACACCCGCGTCGAGGCGACGACGCCGACGGCGAAACAGACCACGGCGATGCCCGACGGCGCCGCAAGTGCCATGTTCACCGTGCCGAGTCCGTAGCCCGTGGTCACCAGGTTGCCGGTGACGATGCTGGCGAACGCGCCACCGAGCCCGGCGAGTGCGAGCAGGTCGACCCCGCCGGCGCACGCGGCGAGCGCGGCCGGGATGATCCCGGCCCACCTCCACGCCGCCCGCTCCGGGGCAGTGCTCCTCTCGGGGCTCATCTCGGACACGTACCACAGACCGGCCTGCCCGGTGAGGTGAACGCCTCTGATGCCGCAACGCATGAGCGCGGCCATGGCAGCGTCGACGATCTCGCGCGGGCAGCAGGGATGGACCCCGACGGCGATCAAGCGGCTGGCGTCGGCCCACCACGTCGAGTACCCCGCGGCTGGCCCGGTCTATCCGGACGAAGGACAGCCTCCGGGATCGAGTGGTCCTGCACGAGCGGCTGCGAAGGCTGCGGGCGAGTCGTTGCAGCACGTGGCATCTAACGGGTCTGACAAGTGGTCTTGTGGTTCCTGCCTGGGCCGATGATCCGGAGTTAGCGTCGGGCCGTGCAGATCCACGAGTTCTACGGTGAGGAGTTGGAGGGCGTCGCCAGTGAGTCCTTCATGCCGGTGATCGCCCGGACGCGTCCCGAGTATCACGGGGGTGTGGCGTTCCAGGAGCTGGGCGACGCCCTGACCCTCTCTCGGTCGCATTGGGGAGGACCGATGTCGTCGGTCCGGACCGACCGGATGGCAGCGAGGGCGACGGGAGACAACCTGATGCTCTTTTGCGTACACATGGCCGGCCGGGCCTACATACGCCAGCACGACCGCTTCGCCGAGCTGGCGGCCGGTTCGGGAGTGCTATCGGAGGCGCGCAGCCCGTGGAAGCGGGTCGCGCCGACAGCGGCACGGAGCCTGGCCTTGCGTTTCTCCCGTGAGCTACTGCCGCTCCGTACCGGTGAGGTCACCGAGGCCTGTGCACGCAGCGTGGACGCCGCAAACCCGGCGATGCAGATGCTGTCCACCTACCTCCGCCGGCTGTTTCAGGTCGCGGACGACCTCACCGGCGACCAGCGGCTCGACGCCGGACGAGCTGCGATCGATCTGCTCGCGATGGCGTTGCGGGACGTCAGCCCCTCGATGCCGGGCGGGGACGGCGCCGCACAAGTGTTGCTCGACGTGATGCGGATGCACGTCCGCGAACACCTGGGCGACCCAGAACTGCGGGTCGAGGAGCTGGCGCGGCGGCATCACGTGTCGGTTGCCCACCTGTACACGCTGTTCGAGCGAATCGGGACCACGCCGGGTGCCTACCTTCGCGAGCAGCGGCTGCTCGCGGCACAGGCGATGCTGTCCGATCCGAGGTACGACCGCGCCATTGCGGGCATCGCCGCTGCCGTCGGGTTCCGCGACCTCAGTACGTTCGTACGGGCGTTCCGGCGGCGGTTCGGGACGACGCCGACCGGCTGGCGGCGTGAGTACCTCGCCGGGATGCTCCCGCGACCGTGCTAGAGGAAACGCATGGCGTCGGATAGGAATCGTTATTCACGTTGAATCCTCGGGCTGGTCGACTGTATTCACAGCCGACGAGGGGGTCGATCAGACGCGAACCGGGCAGGGGAGCCCCGAGTCCGCGAGACACTTGATCCCTGGCCCGAGGGGGGTGGGGCCGGGCCGCGCACGCGGCCCGGCCCCCGCTCGCCACGGCGATGGCTCCCGGGTAGAGCACGGATTGGCTGCCGCCACCTCGCGCTGGAAAATCGGCTTCCAGCTTTGAGCGTCCCTGGGTCGAACATGGTGCTCTAACGATGAACGAGACGCCCATACCTCAAGCTATGCCGTCAGGCTGCATCTCCCGCCGCAGCGCGTCCGCCGACCCCTCGGCACCGCCCGCCGCACATCGGGCGGCACCCGGCCGGCCGTTGCCGAGCTCGACGGCGGTTGCACTGAGGATGCCAGCCATCTGGAGCGCGGCCGAGCGGGAATGAGGCGCATGGGGAGCACTTGTGCTACGCCATGCGGCGTGACTGTCGTGGGACTGCGGGAGCTCCGAGAACAGGCCGCCGAACTGGTACGCCGCGTCGAGCAGGGGGAGGAAGTGACCATCACCGTGGGCGGTAGGCCGAGCGCGCGGCTGGTGCCTGTCGAGCCCCACGGCTGGCGCACGTACGCAGAGGTGTCCGATCTGTTCAGCGGCCCGGCAGACCTGGGGTGGAACGCCGATCGGGACCGCGTCGACGACGTCTTCCGCGATCCGCGGTCCCAGGCGCGACGGACGTAAGGGAGTCATCGCCATGGCGGCACCATCCGGTGCGAGTCGGGGGTCGCCACAGCCGTCAGGCGCACGGCACCGACCGCGGTGCGGACGGACCGGCTCTTCACATGCCCTGCACAGCACGCGCACAGAAAGCTCGTCCAGCGTGGACTCTCGTGCCCATCCGCTTGCGCGGTCTGTTGCGCTCCCGCTCTGCCGGCCACCCGCACAAGACGTTCTTGGAGGACGCCCGCACCCACCGGGTCATCGACAACGCCGGCATCGACGCGGCTGCGCGCGCATGGTCGCGTGAGCTGGACGCGCTCCACGTGCCGCACGGTGCGCGGGTACTGGTCGACATCGACGACCCCCTCTCGTTCGCCGTCGTGCACCTGTCGGTGATCGCCGCCGGACGTTGCTCGGCGCCGGTCAACCCGGAGGCCACCCCGGCCGAGACGCACCGGGCCCGCATGGCCCTGCGTCCCGTTCTCGTCATCACCGACCGCGCGCTGCGTCCGGGGCTGCGTGTCCAGGTCGGCACCGGGTTGCCAGTGGACCCGGTCGCGGACCCGGACGCCCCGGTGCCCGACGACGGCCCGCCCGGCTCCGCCGCCCTGCTGACCTCCGGGTCGACCGGGGCCCCGAAGACGGTCGTGCTGGAGGAGGAGCAACTGCTCCACGTCGCCGGGGCCGTGGCGCGCCACAACCGGCTCACCGCCGCCGACCGCGGCTTCAACCCGCTACCGCTGTTCCACATCAACGGCCAGGTGGTGGGCCTGCTCGCGACCCTGGTGTCGGGGGCGACCCTCGTGCTGGACCGCCGCTTCCACCGCACGGGGTTCTGGCCGCTGCTCGCCGCGCACGACATCACGTGGCTGAACGCGGTGCCCGCGGTCCTGACGATCCTGTCCCGGGAGGAGATCCCGGTGCTCCCGCAGCGGCTGCGGTTCGTGCGGTCCGCTTCGGCGCCGCTCTCCGAGAACGTGGGACGGCTGATCGCGGCGGCCACCGGGGTTCCGGTCGTCGAGAGCTACGGGATGACCGAGGCCGCGAGCCAGATCACGGCGACCCCGCTCGACGCCCCGGCGCGGCCCGGGTCGGTCGGGTTGCCGGTCGACGTGGAGCTCGAGGTGATCGGACCCGACGGCAGAGTGTGCCCGCCGGGTGCGGTCGGCCGGGTGCGGATCCGCGGAGCCGGGGTGATCCGCGGCTACGCCGACGGGCGGGGCGCCGACCGGATCGACGACGCGCACTGGCTCGACACCGCCGACCTCGGCCGGCTCGACGACGACGGGTACCTGTACCTGGTCGGGCGCGCCGACGACGTGGTGAACCGCGGCGGCGAGCTGGTCTACCCGCGCGAGATCGAGGAGGTCCTGCTCGACGAGCCCGATGTGGCCGACGCGGTGGTCATCGGCCGGCCCGACGACGTGCTGGGCGCCGTGCCCATCGCCCTGATCCGCCCGGCCGACGAGCTGGACGCCGCTGCGGGCGCCCAGCTCGTCCGGCGGCTGGTGAAGCGCTGCACCGTCCACCTGGCCCGCTACAAGCGACCTGCCGAGATCCGGCTGGTCGGAGGCTTCCCGCTGGCACCGACGGGGAAGGTGCGCCGCACCGAGCTGCGCCGCCAGCTCGCCGACGAGCTCGCGGCGAGCGGCCGATGACGGCGGGCGCCTTCGAGCTCCGGCGCCCCATGGGCCGCACCGTCCACATCTATCCGGCCGACATGGTCAGGGTGCTGACCTTCGCCTGCGTGATCGGCGTGCACACGGTCTCGACGGTGAACCCGCTCGACAGCGTGCCCGGCGGTGCCGTGGTGATGCTGCTGCACTTCACCCGCGAGGCCTTCTTCGTCCTCACCGCGTTCGTGCTCACCCATCGCTACCGGGACGCCGGTGTGCACCCGGTGCCGTTCTGGCGCCGCCGGCTCCTGCTGGTCGGCGTGCCGTACCTGGTGTGGTCGGTGGTCTACACCGGACTCGGCCTGGTCACTGCACCGCTTCCGATCGGCCCGGCGCTGCTCGTGCTGCTGCGCAACGTGGCGACCGGCACGGCGTGGTTCCACCTGTACTTCCTGCTGGTGTCGCTGCAGTTCTACCTGGTGTTCCCGCTGTTCCGGCGGCTGCTGCTGGTCACCCGCGGCCGGCACGGGCTGCTGCTGGCCGCGAGCGCGTTCCTGCAGGTGGTGATCGACCTGTGGCTGCACGACCCGGTGCCCACCGGTGCGAAGGCGGAGCTGCTGCCCTACCTCGGGTCGGTCCTGCTGAGCTACCAGTTCTTCCTCGTGCTCGGCGGGGTCGCCGCCGTGCACGCCTCGCGCGTCGACTCCTGGATCCGGGGCCACACCGGCCTCATCGTCGCCGCGGTGCTGCTGGGCGGCGCCCTCGCCGAAGGCAGCTATCAGTGGTCGATCGCGCACGGTGTCGGCGCCGAGTTCGCCACCGACGTCTTCCAGCCGGTGATGGTGCCGTGGTCGGTGGCGGTGACCGCCGCCTTCTATGCGATCGGGGCCGCATGGGCCGACAGACGCGCGGGTGGCCGCGCGTCGCGTTTCGTCGAGCGCGCCTCGGACCGGTCCTTCGGGGTGTTCCTGCTGCACCCGACGATCCTGTGGGCGCTCACCGTGGCAGGCGCCGCATCGCCTGCCGCGCAGCTGCCGGCCCCCTGGTCCAGCTTCGCCGTGTACGGGGTGGCGGTGGTCGGGGCTCTGCTGATCGTCGAGGTGCTGCAGCGGACGGCGATCAGCCTGCCCCTGACCGGGAAGTCCCGCACTGCGGGCCGCGGGTGGAGCCTGCCCCGTCGGACTCGGGCTGCTGCGGGTGCTGACACCCCAGGAAGCGACGCGATCGAGGCAGGGCGGCCGGCCCTGCGGAGCATGGACGCCTGATGCGCGATCACGAGGACGTGTTCCACCTGGCCATCCCGGCGGCGGACCTGGACGCGGCTCAGGACTTCTACGTCGCGGGGCTCGGGTGCAAGCTCGCCCGCCGCTACGCCGACCGGATCACCCTGGACTTCTTCGGCGACCAGGTCGTCTGTCACCTCTCGGACTGCGTCGACGAGGCGCCCGAGCTCTATCCCCGCCACTTCGGCGTGACGTTCCGCCGTCGCGAGGACTGGGAACGGCTCCTGCGCCTCGCACGCGCCAGGGGTCTGTCGTTCTTCGCCGAGCCGTTCCACCGCTTCGCAGGCCGGGCCGAGGAACACGAGTCGTTCGTGCTCGCCGACCCGTCGAACAACCTGCTCGAATTCAAGTACTACGACGACCCGCGGATGATGTACTGACGGCCGGCAGCACCGTGCTGGGGCCGGGGCTCGGAGTCCGTCGAGTGGGGGAGTCATGGGTGAGGAGATCCGCGACCCGCTGACCTTGGAGGACGTCGCGCGCGCCGCCGGGGTGTCGCGGGCAACGGCGTCCCGGGCGCTGACCGGATCCGACACCACGTCCACCCCGGCCCGGCAACGCGTGCGAGCCGTGGCCGAGCGGATGGGCTACGCCCCCAACCCGCTGGCCAGGGCGCTTGCCGGCGGTTCCGGCACCCGTGTCGTCGTCGCCGTTGCGGGGCCCCGGCCGGACGTGCTGGAGGACCCGTACATGTGGCGCGTGCTCGGGGCCACGGCGGCAGTGTGCGACGGCTCAGGCGTCGGCGTCTCCTTGCAGTGGTTGCCGCTCGACGCGCCCGGGTCGCTCGGCAGGCTGGGCACCGACCGCAGCGTCCGCGGAGTGGTGCTGTGCAACACCACGGAGCCGCTGCTCGCCGCGGTCCCGCACGTTCTGCGCGGGCGCGTGGCCTCCATCGGGATCGGCTCGGTCGCCGTCCCGTCCTTCGACGTCGACAACGCCTCCGGCGCCGCTGCGGTCGTCCGTCATCTGCATTCCTCGGGCAGGCGGCACATCGCGATGCTCACGGGACCGAGCTGGCTGCCGTGCTCGTGGCGGTCGGTCGAGGCGTACCGCCGTACGGTGGAGGCCGCGGGGCTCCCCGCGCGCATCCTGCCCGGTGACTTCGGCTTCGAGGACGGCCGGTCGGGTGCACTGGAGGCGCTGCGCCGCTGGCCCGACACCGACGCGATCTACGCGATCTGCGACTCCGTTGCCTTCGGGGCGATGGTCGCGCTGCGCGGGCTCGGCGTGGACGTGCCGGACGACGTGGCCGTCGCCGGGTTCGACGACGTCCCGGCGGCCGCGTGGGCCGGCCCCGCGCTCACCACCGCGACCCATCCGGTGAGCCGCATCGCAGCCGGAGCTGCCACGGCCGTGCTCGACGAGGCTCTCGTTCCCCCCGCCACGTTGTACCCCTCCGAGCTCGTCCTGCGGGAGAGCGCGTGATGCGCAAGCGTGTAGCCGTCGTGATCCCTACGGACGGCCGGTGGAGCGCACGTGACACAGAGCAGGGTCGAGATCGTGCCCGTCGACGACGCCTTCTGGGAGGACCAGGACGCGCTGCTCGCCGGGCTGCAGGAGTCTCCGCCCCGCATCCCCCCGTGGTTCGGCTACGACGAGCTCGGATCTGAGCTGTTCGAGGAGATCACGGAGCTTCCCAGCTACTACCTGACCCGCGTCGAGCACGACCTCCTGCGTCAGCACGCCGGGGAGATCGCCGAACGGCTGGGCTGCGGGTCGGTCGCCGAGCTCGGCAGCGGGAGCGCGAAGAAGACCAGGCTGCTGCTCGCGGCGTGCACCGACCGTCGCCCCACCACGTACCTCCCGATCGACGTCAGCCGGGAGATGCTCGTCGCCAGTGCCGAAACGCTCACCGCCGAATTCGCGCAGCTCAGGGTGCGTGCGCTCTGGGGCCGGTACGAGGCAGGGCTCGCGAGCCTGCGTGAGCGTGACGAGGCTCCGGTCGCGGTGGCCTTCCTCGGCAGCAACATCGGCAACACGACGCCGGCGGAGCGGACGGCCCTGCTGGAGGAGATCGCGGCGACGCTGCGGCCCGGCGACCGGTTCCTCGTGTCGGCCGACCTCGACAAACCACGTGAGGTGCTGGAGGCCTGCTACAACGACCCGGCCGGCCGCTCGGCGTTCGTGCGGTTCCGCCAGAACCACCTCGCCCACCTGAACCACCGCTTCAACGGCGACTTCGTGCTCCACCGCTTCTACCCCCGTGCGCACTACGACGACGCCACGTCAACGGTGGAGGGACACCTGTACGCGACCGAGGAGCACACGGTCTCGCTGAAGAGCCTCGGCGTCACCCTGCACATGGGGCGGGGCGACTCGATCAACGTCGGCTACTCGGCGAAGTTCCACCGCCCCGGGTTCGTCGCCGACGTCTCCAGCCTCGGCTTCGTGCTCGACGAGCAGTGGGTCGACGCCGTATGGCAGTACGGAATCTTTCTGTTCGCCCGCACGTGACACCCTGGGGGTAACCTCCGCGTTGATCCGCCGGGCACTACCGCTCGAACACGGCTTCGGGCGGCTGTTCGACGATTCGGATGAACGTCGTGAATTGTATTTCCGCGAAATGTTCCGGTCGTCGGGTTTGCTTGTCCTGTTCGACAATTGTGATTCCGGGACGTCCTCGTGTCACCCGTTCTGCTGGTTCGCGGAATCTGTAGCGTAGAGGCCCCGTACCTGCATGAGGGAGATCAGCGTGCCCATGCACCGCCCGTCGGCACTCGACCCGGGTCGCATTCCGAAACTGCTCAGGCACACGATCGACGCCTCCGTCGAGAAGGCCGACGCTCAGCGCCGGCTGCCGGACGAGCTGTATGACGAGCTCCGTGAATGCGGCGCGTTCCGGCTCCTGACCCCCCGCGTGGTGGGCGGTCAGCAGGCGTCGCTGGTCACCGTGCTTGCGGCGTACGAGAACCTCGCCCGTATCGACGCATCCACGGCCTGGGTCGTCTGGAACGCCAACTTCGGGTTCATCGCGGCACTGCTGGACGAGGCGGGGGTCTCCCGGATCTGGGGCTGCGGCCAGGAGCCCCTGCTGGCAAACGCGGGCAGACCCGGCACGGCCGTGCCCGTGGACGGGGGATACCGGGTCTCCGGTCATTGGAAGCTCGTCAGCGGGATCGCCGCCGCCGACTGGTTGGTCGTGCTCGCCGCGGTGACCCGAGCGGGGAACTCGCCCGGCGATGCCGGGGCACCGGACATGCGGCTGTTCGCACTGACCCGCGCGCAGTTCGTCATCCACGACACCTGGGACAGCAGCGGTCTGCGGGGGACCGGCAGCAACGACGTCACCGTGGAGGACGCGTTCGTGCCGTCCGAACTCGCGGCGCGGCTGGACGCGAGGCCCCGGATCGACGAGTTCCCCTACAGCGGCTTCATCCCGGCGCTGGTGTTCCCGGGATGCAGCGCCATCGTGCTCGGGGTCGCGCAGGCCGCGATCGACGAGTTCGTCCGCCTCGCACCGGGTAAGCGCACTCCGTTCGGTCCGCTCCTTGCCGAACAGGCTCGGACGCAGTCGACGCTCGCCGGCTCCGAGGCGGCCGTCGCTGCCGCGCGTCAGTTGCTCCTGTCCGTGGCGCGCGATCTCGATGCCGCCGCCGAGAAGCGCACGCCGGTGACGGTCGAGAAGCGGGCGGAGTTCCGAGCGGCCATGAGTCACGCCGCGCGCGTCGGCAGGGAGGTCATCGAGGCCGTGTACGAGCTGGCGAGCTCGTCCGCGATCTACCGCGGCACCGTGCTGGAAAGGCTGTTCCGCGACGGGATGGTGGCTGTTCAACACGCCAACCATTCGGCGGTGTTCTTCGAGGTCGCCGGACGGGTCCGGCTCGGCCTCGACCCCGGGTTGCCGCTGTTCTGAGTAAATCCGTGCGGGCACGTGATCACTGCAGGAATCCGGCACGATCGGGCCGACGCGCGAGTGGTCCAAGGCCTTTCACGATGGACCGGTGGACATCGGCTACCGAGCCGGGCGATGGAGGTGGCAGAGTCGGGTCGGATGGCGGAGGTGCGGCACACGTCGGGCCGTCGGTAGCTGGGGATCTGCTGAGAAATGAAAGGACCCGTACGGCGCCTTTCCGGCGGCCGGCCTCGCCGAATGGCGGGGATCACGATCGGCTCTGATTCTCGCGGGTAGGCCCGGCGCTAGCATGCGAGAGTGACTGATTCGCGTCCGGTGTGGTGCGCACCCACCCCGACGGGGAAGTCGGTCGAATCCAAAGAAACCCTCAAGATTGGGTAAGGGAACTGGCATGTCTGTCGACTCCCCCGTCGAACTCGATGACTTCGGTTCGTTGGTCGATCTCGCTGTCCAGCGCATTCTCGTGAGTGACGACGTGGCCGCGACGAAGTACCGGTCGGGAGCCCCCGTGGAGGATCTGCTCCGGGAGCGGCAGGTGCTCGCCGAGGCCGGCCGCCGGGCGGCCCAGATGGGGCTGGACCGGGAGTTCGCGATCCGCTTCTTCCGCAGTCAGATCGACGCGAGCAAGGTCGTGCAGCGCGGGATGCTCGCACGATGGCAGGCTCATCCTGAGGAAGCTCCCTCCACCCCGCCCGACCTGCAGTCGATCCGTGAACGGCTCGACGAACTCACCGACCAACTCCTCGAGCAGCTGCGTTCCACGCAGGTGACTCGCCGGCACACGTCGTTGTGCCGCACCCGTCTGCACGAGGCCCGGGTTCCCGTGGCCGCCGTGCACCATCTCGACGCGTTGCACCGCCGCGCACTCGACCTGGCGACCGAGTGGATCTGCTCGGCCGACTGAGCCGCCGATGATCCTGCCCGCGTCCGGGCGGTTCGTCAGGCGGGAGCCTGTTCCAGCAGCTGCTCGAACAGGGCTTCCAGTCGCCGCGCCAGCGCAGCAGGGTCCGCCCTGGTGGTCGCCGTACTGCCCAGGACGTTGTGCATCAGCTGGAAGCCCGCGATGAGGGACAGGAACAGCGCGACACGCTCGTGGGTGTCCGTCCCGGGCAGCAGGGCCGCCAGATGCTGCTCGAAATGCCGTTCGATGCTGTCGCGCAGGATGTCGGCGGCACGCGGGTTCGAGACCGAGCGCAACATCAGCAGGAACCCGTCGACATGATCGTTTTCGTGTGATTCGTCCCCGACCAGCGCTGCCGCCGCGAACCGGCTGAGCGTGGCGGCGTCGTCCGTGAGCAGGGTCGGCTCGGCGAAGACCGCCTCCACGGTCTCCGCGAAGAGCAGCTCCTTGGAGCCGAAGTAGCGGTTGACCAGCATGGCCGTCACGCCGGCGCCCTGCGCGATCTCGCGTACGCCGATCCCGTCGTAGCCGTACCGGGTGAAGGCGATCTTCGCTGACCGCAGGATCGCCTCCCTGGTCGATGCGGCGTTGCGCCGCCTGGGCGCCGCCTCACCGGTCGCGTTGCCCGTGTTCACGTTCACGACGGTAGAGGCTGATGTCGACAACCGAGCGCAACGCCTCGCGGGCTACGGCTCGTACGGATGGAAGGGCACTTCGAGGTCATCGCCCTCCTGCACCACCAGCGCGGTGCCCGGCGGCACTTCCCGCCACAGCCCCGGCAGGTCGACCAGCGGCTCGGAGACGATCACCCGGGACTCGTCGGAGAAGTGCTGAAGGCGCTCGTCGGCGGGGTAGAGCAGGCGGAGGTCGCGGACGGACGAGCTGACGTAGAGCGTGTTCGCCTCCATTCCGCTTGCGTACCGGGCGGCGTAGAGGCGCACCCCGTCGCTGATCCCGACGGTCATCTGCAGCGGGTGCTCGGAGCCGGCGCGTCGTCCCTCCGCCTCGATGAACCCGGCCATCCGTTCGAGGCCGCCGACCGGGTCGTCGGCCAGGCCGAAGGTCAGCGCGAGGTAGAACATCAGCTCGGAGTCGGTGGTGCCCTCGATCCCGGGGAAGAGTTTCGGATCGACGCGGAGGAGCAGGTCGCGGCGCAGACGGTCGTAGGCGTCGATGAACCCGTTGTGGACGAACATCCACTGGCCGTGCCGGAACGGGTGGCAGTTGGTCTGCTGCACGGGAGTCCCGGTCGATGCGCGGACGTGGGCGAGGAACAGCGGCGAGCTGATCTGTGCGCTGACCTCCCGGAGGTTGCGGTCGCCCCATGCCGGTGACGCGCTGCGGAACAGGCCCGGGGTGTCCGCCGTGCCGTACCAGCCGAGGCCGTGGCCGTCGGCGTTGGCGGCGGAGAGGCCCGGTCCGTGGCGCTTGCTCTGCTCGATCAGTGATCGCGCAGGCTGGTAGAGCAGCTCCTCGGGGCGAATCGGGTCGCCGAAGTAGCCCAGCCAGCGGCACATGCCCGCGACTCTCCCAGCTGATGTGCCCACCCGCTACGACCCGCCGGGGGACGTGCCCCGGGCGCTGGTGTGGCCCCTCCGTCCGGCGTGGCCGGTGGGGCCTGAGATGCTCTCAGTTAAGTCACCACCGTTCACTTGTTAGCGATACGCCGTAGTGTTAACTTTCGCGGCACTGACGAGACGGAGGAGCCACGTGGTCGAGGTTCAGATGCGGATCAACGGGACCGTCCGGTCCATCGAGGTGGAACCGCGGGTCAGCCTGCTCGACCTGCTGCGTGAGCAACTCGGGCTCACCGGCACCAAGAAAGGCTGCAACCAGGGAGCATGCGGTGCGTGCACCGTGCTCGTCGACGGTGAGCGGATCAACTCCTGCCTCACCCTCGCCGTGCAGTACGCGGGCCGCGAGATCACCACGATCGAGGGTGTCGCCGCCGACGGCAGGCCGCATCCCCTGCAGGCGGCCTTCATCCGCAACGACGGGTTCCAGTGCGGCTACTGCACGTCCGGGCAGATCTGCTCGGCGATCGGGATGCTCGCCGAGCATCGTGCCGGTGTTCCGAGCGCCGTCACCGAACATCTCGCTGCGGGGCCTGCCGAGCTCTCGGGCCAGGAGATCCGGGAGCGCATGAGCGGCAACCTGTGCCGGTGTGGCGCCTACAACGGGATCGTCGAGTCGATCCAGGAGGTCGCCTCTGGCGACCTCGATCTGCTGGAGGGCGCGCGATGAGGCCGTTCGCCTACGTCAGCGCGCCGGACGTCGCCACCGCGGTCCGCGCCATCGCGTCGGAGCCTGGGGCGAAGTTCATCGGGGGCGGCACCAACCTCGTCGACCTCATGCGCGAGGACATCGAGCAGCCCGACACGGTCGTCGACATCACGGGGCTCCCCCTCACGGAGGTCACGGAGCTACCGGGGGGCGGGGTGCGGATCGGTGCCCTCGTCCGCAACAGCCGTCTGGCCGCCCACCAGGTCATCCGCGGGCGCTACCCGGTGCTGTCCCAGGCTGTCCTGACCGGTGCGTCGGGTCAGCTGCGGAACATGGCGACGGTCGGCGGCAACCTGCTGCAGCGCACCCGCTGCCCGTACTTCTACGACCGCTCCGCCGCCTGCAACAAGCGGGAGCCGGCCAGCGGATGCGACGCGGTGGGTGGCTTCACCCGGGGGCACGCCGTGCTCGGTACCAGCGAGAGCTGCATCGCCACGCATCCCTCCGACATGTGCGTGGCGCTGGCCGCGCTCGACGCGGTCGTCGAGGTGGAGAGCATCCGGGGCAGCAGGCGCATCCCGCTCGTCGAGTTCCACCGGCTGCCGGACGCCACCCCGCACGTGGAGACCGAGATCGCCCCCGACGAGCTGATCACGGCCGTCGAGCTGCCGCCCCTGCCGCTGGCCGCCACGTCCCGCTACCGCAAGGTGCGGGACCGGGCGTCCTACGCCTTCGCGCTCGTGTCCGTCGCTGCCGCGATGGAGGTCCGCGACGGCACCGTGAGCGCGGCTCGCCTGGCGCTCGGAGGCGTCGCACCCAAGCCCTGGCGGGCCCGCCTGGCCGAGGACGCGCTGGTCGGCGCCCCGGCCACCGAGGAGTCGTTCCGGCGGGCCGCGGCGGCCGAGCTCGCTCCTGCCGTCGCACAGAGCGAGAACGCGTTCAAGATCGAGCTGGCCGAGCGGACGATCGTCGCCACGCTGCGGCAGCTGCTCACCGAGGGGAGTGCGGCATGACCCAGGTGGAGAACCGGCCACTGACGACGACGTTCGGGCCGGTCGTGGGCCGGCCCGTCGACCGCGTCGACGGCACGGCCAAGACCACCGGCGCGGCCCACTTCGCTGCGGAGTACCCCCACGCCGACCTCGCGCACGCCGCGCTCGTGTTCGCGACCGTCAGCCGCGCCCGGATCACCGGCATCGACACCGCGGCCGCATCCGCGGTCGAGGGGGTGCTCTCGGTGATCACGCACCTCAACGCGCCGCCGATGAAGCCGCCCCGCCCGGTGAACTACATGAACCTGAGCACGCTCGCCTCGGGGACGTCGGTGAACTACCTCAACACCGACGAGGTGCACTGGAACGGGCAGCCGGTGGCCGTCGTCGTCGCCGAGACGCTCGACGCGGCACAGGAGGCCGCCCGGCTGGTCTCCGTGTCCTACGAGGAGCTGCCCGCTGCGGTGGACTTCGCCGCGGAGGAGGGCAACGCCACCCCCGAGAAGAGCACCCCCATGAGCTCGGGCAGCGCGAAGAAGGGCGACGCCGAGGCCGCGCTCGCCGCGGCGCCGGTGTCGGTGGACCTGCGCTTCACCACCCCGGGACACAATCACAACGCCCTCGAACCGCACGCCACCACGGCGGCATGGGACGGCGACCGGCTCGTCGTCCACGAGGGGACGCAGAACGTCGCGTGGGTGCGTGACCAGCTCGCATGGAGGTTCGACGTGCCCGCGGCCGCGGTGCGCGTGATCTCCCCGTACGTCGGCGGCGCCTTCGGTGGCAAGACCACGATCTGGGCCGGCACCGTCCTCACGGTGCTGGCAGCGCGGGTCACCGGCCGGCCGGTCCGCATGATGCTCACCCGCGAGGGCGTCTACCGCACCGTCGGCGGACGCACCCCGTCGACGCAGCGGGTGGCGATCGGCGCGGATACCGACGGCAGCATGACCGCCCTGATCCACACCAGCGTGACGCAGGTGGGCCGGGCGGGCGGGGGGCCGGAGCAGGTGACGTCCCAGTCGCGCCACCTCTACGACGCGAAGAACATCCTGGTGCAGCAGCGTCAGGTCACGCTCGACACGTTGCCCAACACGTTCATGCGTGCCCCGGGCGAGTCCATCGGCACCTTCGCGCTGGAGGCCGCCGTCGACGAGCTCGCCTACGAGCTGGGGATCGACCCGATCGAGCTGCGGATGCGGAACGAGCCGGAGCGGAACCCGATCGACGGCAAGCGGTTCGCCCATCGAGCGTTGCGCGAGGCCTACGCTCGCGGGGCGGAGCTGTTCGGCTGGTCCGCCCGCACGCCCCGGCCCGGCTCGATGCGCGACGGGAGGTGGCTGGTCGGCATGGGCGTGGCGTCGGCGTACCACCCTGCGTGGCAGCTCGCGGCCAACGTCACGGTCCGGCTCTCGGCCGACGGCAGCGTCCTCGTGCGGTGCGGGTTCCACGAGATGGGCATGGGCGGGGCCACGGCTCAGGGGCAGATCGCCGCGGACGCACTCGGCGTGCCGTTCGAGGCCGTCACCGTGGAGTACGGGGACAGCGCGCTCCCCACCGGGCCGGGCGCGGGCGGCTCGGGCCAGACCGCGAGCGTGGCCGCGAGCCTCCTGGAGGCGTGCGACAAGCTGAAGCGGTCGGTGCTGGCCCTGGCGGCGCGCTCGGCGGAGTCCCCGCTGCGAGGGCAGCGCCTGTCCGACGTCCGGGCACGGGACGCCGGGCTCTACCGCGCCGACGACGCCCGCGGCGAGTCCTACGCGGCGATCCTCGGGCGAGCCGCCCAGGTGTCCGTCGACGCCGCCGTGGGTTCCGACACCCGGCTGGGCAGCATCGCCGGCCAGGCAAAGTTCCTGACCAAGTTCCTGCTGGAGAACCGCCGCTGGACGAAGGCTGCCGCGGGGGCGCAGTTCTGCGAGGTGCGCGTCGATCCGGACACCGGTGAGGTGCGGGTGTCGCGCTGGCTCGGCGTGTTCGACGTCGGCACGGTGATCAACGCGAAGACCGCGAGCAGCCAGCTGCGCGGAGGAATCGTGATGGGCATCGGGATGGCGTTGCAGGAGGCGAGCCTCGTCGACCGGCGCACCGGCCGCATCATGAACGCCAACCTCGCGGAGTACCACGTCCCGGTGCACGCCGACATCCCGCCGATCGACGTGTTCTACCTGGGCGATCCCGACCCCACGATGCCGCTGGGCCTGATCGGGATCGGCGAGGTCAGCATCACCGGGGTCGCGGCGGCGATCGCCAACGCCGTGTACCACGCCACCGGCAAGCGGGTCCGGGACCTGCCGATCACCCTGGACAAGCTGTTGTGATGGCTCATGGCAAGTGACCGGGTGACGTTCCGGCGTGCCCGTCGCCCCGAGCACAAGCAGCAGCGTTACGACGCCATCCTCGCCGCCGCCCGCTCGCAGGGCCTGCGGAAAGGGGTGCGCAACGTCAGCCTGGCGGACATCGCGTCCGAGGTCGGCGTGCACAAGTCGGCGCTGCTGCGCTACTTCGAGACCCGGGAGGAGATCTACCTCCACCTCATGGCCGAGGGCTGGCAGGAGTGGGTCGAGGGCATGCGCGGCGAGCTCGAGCGGCTGCCGGTCGGCTCGGTGGACGGGGTGGCGGGCGTGATCGCCCGTACGCTCGCCGACCGGCCGCTGCTGTGCGACCTGATGATGCACACCCCGCTCACGCTGGAGCGGAACGTGTCGATCGAGTCCGTGCGCGCGTACAAGCTCGCCGCCTTCGCGTCGCTCGCGGAGGGCACGGCGCTGCTGCGCAGGGTCCTGCCGGGCCTCACCGAGGCCGACGTCATGGATCTCATGGTCGTCGTCACGGGGGTGGCCGCGGCCCTGTGGCAGGCCGCTCACCCGCCGCCGGCGCTGGTCGCCCTCTACGCCGAGGATCCGCAGCTCGCGCACGGCCAGGTGGAGTTCACCCCGTCGCTGGAGCGGGTCGTCGAGGTGACGTTGAGAGGTCTCCTGTCACGCCTGTCCGGCTCGTCAGGCCCACCGGCGCAGGGGGAAGAGCCAGGCGTCGTCGATGCGCCGCCCGGGTGATCCGGTGACGGTCCGTGTCCACTCGATCAGCGGAGCGGAGTCGATCCCCGGCCGGTCGACGACGAGCACGACCGTGACCCCCGCCGCGCGGAGCTGGCGCGCAGCGGCGCCGGCGCCCGCCATGGAGGTGGGCCGCCCGGCGGTGATCTGCTCGGCGACGTCCTGGTAGAGGTTCGACGGCGCCTCGAGCAGCAGGTCGTGACGGGGGTCGGAGCCGATGAAGTAACCGCCGGTCGTGCGGTACGCCATTCCGGACGCGGCCTGCCAGAGCAGCGGATCCGCTCCGCCCACCCATTCACCGGTGATCCTCGGGACGGTCTCGACGACGTCGTGATCGTCGAGGTACTGCTGCGCGGAGCGGGTGAAGAACGCCGGGACCGTGGCCGGCACGGATTCCTGGGAGTTCGACGGGAGCCAGGTGGCGACCGCGAGCAGCGTCGCGGCCACGGCGGCGGTGCGACCCGGGCCGGGGGGCCGGTCGGCCAGGTGGTCGAGCCAGGCCGCGACCATCACGGCCGCGCAGAGCGCGACGAAGACCTGGAACCGGACGGGTTCGATCTCGGCCAGCAGAGGCACCCGCTCGACGAGATGCCAGGGCAGCGGGATCCCGGTGTCGTGGTTGAGCACAACGGCGTCGATCCCGAAGGACAGCACGAGCAGCACCAGGCCGACGGCCGCGGTGACCCGCACCAGGGCGCTCCGGAGCGCAACCACCGCCACGACCAGGACGATCAGCAGTGCCACGCCGAGGTAGCCGCCCTGCTCGCCCGGATGCGAGTGCAGTTGCTCGCCGAGCCGCCCGGTGCCGAACCGGAACGAGGACAGCGGGCTCGGCACGACGACGTTGGCGACGTCGGCTCCGCTGGTGGCCGGGTCCCGGATCTGCCCGCGAGGCCGCGCCGGCCCGGCGAGCAGCAGATAGAGGGGGTAGGGGACCAGGGCCACGTACGTGGCGACGCACGCCGCTGCCGCCCTGGCGACGCTCGGGATCCGCTCGGCGGCGAGCTGCGGCCTGCGGATGGCCAGGCACGCCGCAGCGACCACGAGTGCGACGCCGCCGAGCGCCGCGGTCTGCGAGTAGATACCGGTCTGTACGGCGAATCCGCCGCCGAGCAGCATGCCCGCGCGGGCCGGACGGGCACCCGGCGTGACGAAGATGGCGTGCACCGCCCACAAGAGGATGGGCGGCAGGATGGCCCAGACGAGGTTGATGTGGCCGACCGAACTGTGCGCCACGACAAATGGCGAGAATGCATACAGTAGCCCGGCGATTGAGCGCGGCAGCCATCGATTGATGTACGGCCGCAGTGCCAGTACGAGAGCCAGCCCGGAAACCACCGGACCGAGAATCATTCCGATGTTGAAGGCAGCGACCGCCCCAGCGGTCAGGGTGATCGGGGCCAGCAGGAACGCGAGGAGCGGGACCGAGGTGTTCCACATCGCGTTCACGCCGGTCGGGTAGTGCTGGTACGTGGTGAACAGCGGGTCCTGGCCGTGGCCCGCCGCCCAGGGGAACCAGTTCAACCACCAGACGAACAGGTGGGCGTCGGAGGTCCAGCCGGTGGTCGAGCCGGCCAGGTCGCCCAGCACGCGATGGTGCAGCGCGAGCGATACGGCGAGATAGGCGGTGGCCGTCAGCGCGAGCGCGACGACCGGGTGCGTCGGAAGTCGGGTGATCTCGCGGTGGGGGGCCTCCGTGCGGAGGCGGGTGGGCGCGAGCACCGCCCAGTTCTAGCTCACGCCATCGTGCTGCGCATGGCCGCGTGCCGGGCCTTGAGCGCGGTGTCCTTGTTGATGGGGTCGTGGGCCTCGTCCGGCTCGATCTTGCCGGCGATCGCGACGGCGTCGAGAACGCTGAACATGCGGACGAGATGGGCGATGCGCGCCTCGTCCTGGTCGACCGCTTCCTGCTCGCCGGTGGCGAGGGCGAGCGTGCGGTCGATCCAGATGACCTCGACGTGCAGGTCGGCGTGCTGCAGCATGTCGCACAGCCGGTCGCGCAGCTCGTTGGGATGCAGGTCGACCCACTCGGACAGAGCCTTCGGGTCGATCGGAAGCAGCCGTCCACGCTTGCGGAAATAGATGAGCTCGGCCGCGTACGCGTGGCCGTAGGCGTTGTACCGGCATCCGTTGTGCAGCGAGATGCTCATGCAGATCAGTTGGGTGCGCAGCGGCCCCAGAGCGCGCAGGGTGCGGTCGTAACGGTGAATGCTTCCCAGGCTCCAGCCCACCGCCCGGGTGGCTCCCAGCTGCTCGACGGTGGCGCCCGCCAGCCGTGGAACGAACCCCCAGTACTCCTTGCCCAGCCCTTCGAGGAGGCCTGTTGCGAGCCGATCGAGCTCGCCAGCAGCCATTCCCCTACCCCCTACCGTGTGAGTGTTACGAATAGTACTCGCACGTGCAGGCGCATGTGCGCTCATCAGCGAACGAGTTGTCACCGGGCGCGGAGTCCTGTCAATCGCAAGTGACGTATCCAACGCAATAAGACTAGTAGTGGTTGACGTATTCGGCTGAAGGGGCGGTCACGACACCCCGCAGTTCGTCCAAACGTGCAGTTCGCAACGATAATGACTACTTACCGTGATCAACTCGTGCCACGATTGCGCAACGCGCCGAAGACGGGACGCCCATGCCTCCGCCGCCCGTCCGGCACACTCCAGCCGTGCCTCCACGCCAGAATTGTGGCCTCCCTGACCTCTCCGGCACCGTCGGGCTCGTCACCGGAGCGAGTGGTGGCATCGGTTCGGGCATCGCCGCGCGCCTGGCGGCCGCGGGAGCGGCCGTGATCGTGCACCACCACCGGGGAGCGGACCGAGCACGAGTGGTGGCGGCCGGGATCGCGGACCGGGGCGGCCAGGCCGTGACCGCCACGGCCGACCTCACCCGGCCCGAGGAGTGCGCGGCGCTGATGGCGGTGGCCGTGGAGCGGTACGGACGGCTCGACGCCGTGGTCGCCGCCGCAGGCGTGCAGCCAGTGACGGCGCTTCCCGGCATGAGCGTCGGGGCGTGGCGCGAGGTGCTCGACGCCAACGCCACCGGTGCCTTCGCCACCGTGCAGGCGGCGGCCGCGGTGATGACGGGACACGGCGGGTCGATCACGCTCATCGCCTCGGTCGAGGGCACCCGCCCGGCGGGCGGGCACGCGCACTACTCCGCGTCCAAGGCGGCGACGATCATGCTCGCCCGCAGCGCGGCGCTCGAGTACGGCGGCGCCGGGATCAGGGTCAACACGGTGTCGCCGGGGTTGATCGACCGCCCCGGCCTGGCGCAGGACTGGCCCTCCGGGGTGCAGAGCTGGGAGCGGGCCGCGCCGCTGGGCACGCTCGGCGAGAGCCGCGACGTGGGCGACGCGTGCGTCTTCCTGGCCTCGCCCATGGCCCGCTGGATCACCGGGCAGGACCTCGTGGTGGACGGCGGGATGTCGGCGGTGCCGGCATGGTGACCCGCGCCGAGGGCGAGCGGGTGGCCGCGCTGCTCGGCCTGGAGCCGCTGCCCGACGAGGGCGGCCTGTTCCGGCGCACCCACCTCGACGCCCACTCCTCGGCGATCTACTACCTGCTGCTGGCCCCCGACTTCTCCGCGCTGCACCGGCTCGACTCCACCGAGACCTACCACTGGTACGCCGGGGCACCGCTGCGGCTGCTCCTGCTGCATCCCGAGGGCGAGATCGACGAACCGGTGCTCGGGCCCGACCTCGCGGCCGGGCAACGCCCACAGGTGGTGGTGCCGGCAGGTACCTGGCAGGGCTCCGGCCCGCAGGGGGAGTGGTCACTGGTGGGTACGACGACCGCGCCTCCGTTCGACTGGACGGGCTTTCGGCTCGGCGAGCGTGCCGACCTCCTCGCCCGGTACCCGGACGCCCACGCGCGCATCACGGAGCTGACCAGGCAGGCACGCTCCGACGGGTGAGCGCGCCCCGCCCAGGATCAGGTGCCCCGCTGCTCTTGCGAGGGCTCGCCGTGCACGGCGAACGCGGCCCCGAACGGATCGATGAGCACCGCCATGCGACCGAACAGCGTGTCCTGTGGCCCGGTGACCACCGCGCCGCCGCCGTGCTCGGTGGTGCTCACTGCGGCGTCGACGTCGGCGACGGAGAAGTAGGGCAGCCAATGGGCGGGCATCCCGGCCGGACCGACCTTCCCACCCATGCCGCCGGCCGTCCGACCGCCCACCTGGAACGTCTCGTAGTCGCCCGGCATGGCGGGGCTCGGCTGGAACGTGTGCCCGAAGACCGCTGCATAGAAGCGCCTGCCTGCCGCGAGGTCGGTGAGTCGGGCTTCGGCCCAGACCAGCGAGCCCGGCTCGTCGTAGATCTCGATGCCGATCTGCCCCGCGGCCTGCCAGACGCCGAACGAGGCGCCGCACGGGTCGAGCCCGACGAGCATGCGGCCGTTGCCCGGGACGTCGAACGGGTCGATGAGCACGCTGCCGCCGGCCGCGCCCACGAGCTTCGCGGTGGCGTCGACGTCGTCGCTGGCCAGATAGACCGTCCAGGACGACGGCTGGCCCTCCTGCTGGAGCGACCCGATCGCGGCCGCGGCCCGGTCGCGCGTGCGGGCGATGTGGTAGTGGCCGAACTGCGCTCCCGAGTCGACGAAGGACCACCCGAAGACCGGGCCGTAGAACTCCGTGGCCGCCCGGACGTCGGGGACCGCGAGGTCGGCCCAGCACGGGGTGCCGGGGGGCCACGGATCATCACGCGTCGGCATGGCGCGCCTCCAGTGGAGTGGAACGCGAGGACAGTTGGGACGGCGCACAGCCAACCACCGGTCCCCGACACAATGCGTCATCCGATCGGCTGCTCACGGTCACGGCCCCCCGGTCGTGGAGCCGTGGTGGCCGGTTAGGGTCCCACCAGCAGTGATGAGGAGGCACCGTGTCCGAGGAAGCGCCTGTCGGCCGCGTCGTCGGCACCGAGGACTCCACCCCGCTCCAGTTCAGCGTGGCGCTCGCGCCCGAGCAGTACCTGCAGCTCGACGACGTCGTGGTCACCGTCCGTCCCGTGCCGGGGATCGGTCCGGTGCTGACGTCCGGGGTGGTCACCGAGGTCCGCGCCCGGCACGAGGGAGCCACCTTCGGCTCCGACGTCTTCCTCATCGCCGACGGCGTGCTGCCCGCTCACGTGCAGGAGGTCGCGGAGGTCACCACCACGCGGGTGGAGCCGGAGTGCTACGTCCCGCCCACCCCCGGATCGCTCGCCCAGCGCGCCACCGGTGAGGAGCGCGCGCGGGCGCTGTACTTCGACCAGATGAGCCTCAAGGTGCCCGTCGGGCTCGGACGTGACGGCGAGCCGATCTACGTCAACCTGGAGTTCCTCGACGGCACCCGCGGCGGCCACGTCTCGATCAGCGGCATCTCCGGCGTCGCGACGAAGACGAGCTTCGCGCTCTTCCTGCTGTACTCGATCTTCCGCAGCGGTGTGCTGGGGCGGCGCTCGGTCAACGCGAAGGCGCTGGTGTTCAGCGTGAAGGGCGAGGACCTGCTGTTCCTCGACCAGGCCAACAGGCGTCTCGACGACGACCTGCGCGAGGCCTACGCCAAGCTGGGCCTGCTCGCGGCGCCGTTCGCGTCCGCGGGCTTCTTCGCCCCGCCCACCCCCGACGACCTCTCCGGACGCCCGCACGTCACCGGCCGCACCAGCGGCGTCACCGCGTTCTGGTGGACGCTCGCCGAGTTCTGCGCCGAGGAGTTGCTGCCCTACGTCTTCGCCGACGCGGAGGACGAGCGCAACCAGTACACGATGGTCATCCACCAGGTCGCCGCGCGGCTGCGGCGCGAGGCGGAAGCCGTCGGAGACGGCGCCGTCGCGGTGGGCGGCAAGGTGCTGCGCACGTACGACGACCTCGTGGAGTTCGTCTCCGACCGGCTCACCGACGAGGACGACCGCCGTGACTGGGCAGGTCCCGTCACCGGCACCGGCACGGTCAACGCGTTCCTGCGCCGGCTGCGCTCGAGCCTCAAGCCGCTGCGCACGATCGTCCGCGGCGACCTCACCGACACACCCGGCCGTCGTGTGAGCACCGACGCGCACCAGGTCACGGTGGTCGACCTGCACAACCTCCCCGAGCGCGCGCAGCGGTTCGTCGTCGGCGTGGTGCTCGCGTCCGAGACCGCCCGCAAGGAGGCCGCCGGACCGGGCGGGCTGCTGTTCACGATGATCGACGAGCTGAACAAGTACGCGCCGCGTGAGGGATCGAGCCCGATCAAGGAGGTGCTGCTCGACATCGCCGAGCGCGGCCGGTCGCTGGGGATCATCCTGATCGGTGCCCAGCAGACGGCGAGCGAGGTGGAGCGGCGGATCGTCTCGAACTCCTCGGTGAAGGTCGTCGGCAGGCTCGACCCCGCCGAGGCCGGGCGGCCCGAGTACGGCTTCCTGCCGGCGTCGCAGCGCCAGCGCGCCACAATCGCGAAGCCCGGCACGATGTTCGTCTCGCAGCCGGAGATCCCGGTGCCGCTGGCCGTCGAGTTTCCGTTCCCGGCATGGGCCACCCGGCTCTCGGAGTCGGCGGGCGACCCGGAACGCGCCGGCGCCACCACTAACGGCGCGGTGCGGCGCGACCCTTTCGCACGGCTCCCGGTGGCGCCGGACGACGAAGACGACGCCCCGTTCTGAGAGATGATTCGATCAGCGCATGACCGCTGACGCTCCCACGATCCTCGCGACCTCGATGGGCTTCGCCTTCCGCGACCGGAACGAGATCGACTACGAACCCGGTCCGATCTTCCCCTTCGCCTTCGAGTTGGCGCGGGCGCCCGAGCGTCCGAAGCTGTGCTTCATCGGCACCGCCACCGGCGACGCCGTCACCTATCTCGCCACCTTCTACGCCGCCTTCGCCGATCACGACGTGCAGACGTCCCACCTGGCCCTGTTCGCGATGCCGAACGTCGAGGACGTGCGGGCGCACCTGCTCTCCCAGGACGTCATCTGGGTCGGCGGCGGAAGCACCGCCAACCTGCTCGCGGTCTGGCGGGTGCACGGGCTGGACCGGATCCTGCGGGAATGCTGGGAGTCCGGAGTGGTGCTGGGCGGGGTCTCGGCCGGTTCGATCTGCTGGCACGAGGGCGGCCCCACCGATTCGTACGGGCCGCAGCTCGAGCCCCTTACCGATGCCCTGGGCTTTCTCCCGTATTCGAACGGGGTGCACTACGACGCCGAGAAACGGCGCCGGCCACTCTTTCACGATCTGATCGGGAACGGCACTCTCGGCGCCGGGTACGCCACGGACAACGGTGTCGGCATCCACTATCGAGGCACCGAGTTCGTCGAGGCGGTGGCGGATCGACCCGGCGTGTACGCCTACCGCGTGGAGCGGGCGCCCGACGGAACGGTGAGCGAGACCCGGATTCCTCCGCGGCTCCTCTGATCCCGATGGATTTCGGAATTTCTGCCGTGGACCGCTCGATCAGGGCGCATGGTTCGTTCTGATGGAATGTCGAAAAGCAGGCAAACTGGTGCCGCGGTCCCGCGGCCGGGTCGGTGGCGGCTAGGCTGCGCGTCGGGGGAACTGCAGTGGCGCGGCTCCTGGAGCGAGCCTCGCGGCCGGCTGTGGTGTTGGGGGCCTGCCGAATAACGCGGACCGGTGGAATTGCCGGTCTTCCGGACGACGACGCAGTGGCGCGGGCTCGGCATCCGATCATCAACCGGTTCGGCATCGGGGTTTGCGCATGAGAACTGTCTATCGAGTCCTGGCCTACGTGATCGCGCTCGAGGTCCTGGTCCAGGGCGCGATGATCACCTTCGCCGTGTTCGGGTTGAGGCACTGGATCGACGAGGGCGGCGTCCTGGACGAGACCATCGTCCAGAACCATGCGGAGGGGTTCGGTGAGGTGATCGGATTCCGGCTCCACACCACGAACGAGCAGGTGATCGTCCCGGCCATCGCTGTCCTGCTGCTGATCTCCGCGTTCTTCGCGAAGGTGTCGAAGGCCGTCGTGTGGGCCGTGATCGTCCTGCTCTCGGTCGTCGTCCAGGTGCTGCTGGGCCTGTTCGCGCTCGATGCACCCGCACTGGGGATCCTGCACGGGATCAACGGGATCCTGCTGTTCGCCTTCGCGCTGGTCGCGGCACGCAGTGCGGATGTATCCGGTGCCGGGTCGTTGCGGGCTTCTCGGGACGCTGCCGACCTGGGCCGATCCGGGGTGATCAGGTCAACGCGCTAGGCCGGCCGGGCGTTCAGTTCGTGGCACCGCGCCGGTACTGCTCGCGGAGCTCTCGCTTGAGGATCTTCCCGGCCCCGTTGCGGGGCAGGGTGGACGCGAAGTCCAGAGATTTCGGGCATTTGTATCCGGCGAGCTGCCCGCGACAGAACCGGAGCAGTTCGGTGGCGTCCGGATGGCGTGGTCCGACGGGCACGACCACGGCCTTCGGGACCTCGCCCCACTTCTCGTCGGGCACGCCGATCACCGCCACCTCGTCCACTGCGGGATGTTCTCCCAGCACGCGTTCCACCTCCGCGGCGTAGATGTTCTCCCCACCGCTGATGATCATGTCCTTGATCCGGTCGACGATGAACAGAAAGCCGTCTTTGTCGAGATAGCCGACGTCGCCGGTGCGGAGCCAGCCGCCGGGCAGCCGGGCGGCCTTCGTGGCGTCCGGTTGATTCCAGTAGCCGGCCATCACCTGCTCGCCGCGCAGGAGGATCTCGCCGACCTCGCCGTCCGGGACGGCCTCACCGGTGTCCGCCGCCGTGATCGCCACCTCTATGCCCGCCAGGGGCCGGCCTGCAGAGCTCAGGTGCCGGTCGTCTATCGGTGCGCGATGGTCCGCGGAGTCCAGCACCGTGGCGACGCCGGAGACCTCGGTGGCCCCGTAGACCTGGTAGAGGCCGGCATCGGTCATGGCCAGCAGGCGACGGAGCAGCGGGACCGGTATCGGTGAGCCGCCGTAGGCGAGACCCCGCAGCGAGGAGAGGTCCCGCTCGGCGAGGTCGGGGAGCTCCACCAGACCGGCGAGAACGGTCGGCACCACGAAGGCGTGCGTGACACGGAAGGTCTCGATCATGTCGACCAAGCGGGCGGGCACGACATCGGGAACGAGGATCAGCGTTGCCCCACGGTGCAGGGCCAGAAGTGCCCAGGCCAGCCCACCGATGTGGTACATCGGCATCGGAACGAGGTTCACGCTCGTGCGTGTGAGGCCGATGTGCGTGGAGACGGCCTCGCTGTGGGTCGCGAGGTTGCGGTGGGTCAGCATGGCGCCCTTGGGGACGCCGGTCGTGCCTGACGTGTAGAGCTGGAGGAACGGCTCGTCGGCGTCGGCGTCCCGCGGCTCACCGGGTGGCGGCGCCGACTCGAGCCACTCCTCGTACTCCGGGCCGACCACCACGACTCGGCGGTCGTACCCGAGATCCGCGAGCACGGGGGTGAACTCCGGGCGGACCAGGACGATCGCCGCTTCGGCGTCCCGCACGACGTAGTCGATCTCGGCTGGTGCGAGCCGGTAGTTGACGACCACCGTCGCCGCCCCGATCCAGGCCCCGGCCAGCACGAGCTCCAGGGCGGCCGGATGGTTCCTTCCCAGGAAGGCGATCCTGTCGCCGGGGCCGATCCCCGCCTCCCTGAGCGCTCCGGCCAGTCGACGGACCCGGTCGAGCAGCTCGGCCCAGGTCCAGCTCCGGTCCTCGAAGCGCAGCGCGACCGTGACGGGCTGCGTGACCGCCCAGTGCTGCAGCAATCGGGTCACGCTCGTGGGGCTGTCGGCACAGGGCACGGTGGTCCTCCATCGCGGTCGAAAGCCGGCCGCCGCCGCTCCCGGCGCGCTGCCGATCGACTCTTTTGCTTTCGGATTCATCCGCACCGGTGCGGAACAGTTTCGAGATCGCCCGACGGCGGTTTCACAGTCAGTTGTGACGGTCAAAAATGTAGCAGCGGATCGGCCGGTGCTACAGGCGGAAGTGTCGGCGATCACTTCACCCTCGGAAATGATCGACGCATCGGGCTGGGTGGGCAGATCGCCCGAATTCGAAGATCGCTGCTGAGATGGCTCCGACCTCGGGAGATGGGCCGAGTTCGTCCGGATGAGGCGCTGGCGCAAGGCCGGCGAACTAACCACGTCGATGGCGGTAGTGTGGCGCCGCGAAGGCCGCGCTGGTGCGGTTCCGCGCCTGAACCGCGCGGGCAGTGCAGATTCCGGTGCGCCGCCGAGAATTGTGCACATTGGGGGGATGCGCCCGTTCCGGGCAATGCCGCCGGCGCCGCCGTCGATCACAATCCGCTCAGCGGCAAGGAGTTGTGCATGAGGTCCGTTTATCGCGTTCTCGCCTACCTGGTGGCGCTCGAGGTCGTCATCCAGACCGCGTTGATCGCGTTCGCCTTCTTCGGCTTGAGGAAGTGGATCGCCGACGGTGGCGTGCTGGATGCGGCCGCCATCCGGAACCACACGGCGACGTACACCGGGGCCGAGGGAATCACGGTGCACGGGGTCAACGGGCAGATGATCGTGCCGGTGATCGCGGTGCTGTTGCTGGTCGCGTCCTTCTTCGCAAAGGTGCCCGGCGGGGTGCTGTGGGCCGCGATCACTCTGGTCACGGTCGTCGTCCAGGTGCTGCTGGGCATCTTCGGCGGCGCGGCCGCCGGGCTGGGGGTTCTGCACGGCGTGGTGGCGATCGGGCTGTTCGTCATCGCGGTGATCGCCGCACGCCGGGCCGACGTCCCCGTGCCCGCCGAGCCGGAGACCCCGACGTCGCATCACGCGGCCGGCATCGCCTAGTCACCGACGGAACGAGCGGCCCCTTCGTCCGCTGGGTCCCGGCGAGGGGCCGGTCGTCCGGCCTCGGCAGCGCTGGTGCCTCCGCACCCCGGCGTAGCGTCGGGGCGTGGCTTCCGGAGTGGTCGCGGCGCTGGCGTATGCCGGTCCGCCACCGTTGACGCTGGTACGGACGTTCACGTCCTGGCGCTTCACGCCCGGCGTCGCGGCAGCGGTGGCCGCTCTCGGCGGCGGCTACGGGCTGGGGTTGCGCCGTCGACCGGCGTCGGCGGGACCGTGGCCGCGCGGTCGGACCGTGAGCTTCGCCGCCGGAGTCGTGATCATCGCGATCGTCGGGATGTCCTTCCTCGGTGTGTACGACGACACGCTGTTCTGGGTGCGTGCCGTGCAGAACATCGTGCTGCTGATGGTGGTGCCGATGCTGCTGGCGATGGGGGCGCCGTTCACGTTGCTGCGCGACCAGCTGCCCGCTCCGGCGCGCGCCCGGTTGTCGCGGCTGCTGCACAGCAAAGCCGCCCGGCTGCTGACGTTTCCGCTGGTCGTGACGGTCGTGCTCACCCTGCCCCTGCTCGTGCTGTACCTCAGCCCGCTCTACGAGTTGACCCTGCGCAGCGCGGTGGCGAGCGCGGTGGCCGGGCTGGTGCTGGCCACCACCGGGTTCATCTACTTCTGGACGCGCTTCCGCATCGACCCGGCCCCCCGCACGGACCCCTACGGCGTGACGCTCGCGATCACCGTGGTGGAGATGATCGGCGACGCCGTGCTCGGGGTGGTGCTCTGGCTGGGCCCGCTGGTCGCGGCCGGGTACTACACCGCGCTCGCACGCGACTGGGGGCCGAGCATTCAGGTCGACCAGTGGCTCGGGGCAGGGGCGCTGTGGATCGGCGGCGACGTGGTGGGGCTGCCCTTCATCGGCGTGGTGTTCGCGCGGATGACCCGCGAGGACCATCAGAAAGCCGTCGTGATCGACGCCGAGCTCGACGCACGCGACGCCGAGAGAGCCGCCGCGACGGCCGAGCCGGACGGCCCGCGGGAATCGGACCGACCGCGCCTGTGGTGGGAGGACGACCCGGAGCTGTCCCACCGTTTCCGGCGCCGCTGACACTGGTGCTGGTGGGCGAACGGCGCGTTCGTCCCGATCGGTGGTGGGAGGTCAGACGGGGGACAGGGCTACCGCTTGTCCCGTCGGGAGCTCCACCTGGACGTCTTCGCCGGGACGGACGTGACCACCGGCGATGACGACGCCCATGACCCCCGCCTTGCGGACCAGCCGGCCCGCCGCGTCCCGGTCCAGCACGGCCTTCATCAGCCCGTCCTGCAGGCCGTTGATCTGGGCGCAGGGGTTGCGCAGGCCGGTGACCTCGACGATCGCCTCCGCGCCGATGTGCAGCCGGGTGCCGCGGGGGAGCCCGAGGAGATCGAGACCGCGAACGGTGATGTTCTCGCCCAACTGGCCAGGGGCTACGTCGAAACCCCTGCTCCGCAGCTCGTCGTGCAGCTCGGCGTGGATGAGGTGGACCTGCCGCAGGTTCGGCTGGGTCGGGTCCACCGCAACACGCGAGCGGTGCTGCACGGTGACGCCTGCGTGCGCGTCGTCACGGACGCCGAGGCCGGCGAGCAGCTCAATGCTGTCCTCGACCGGCTTGCTGAACTCGTGCACCGAGCTGCGGCTGACCGTGACGACCGTGCCGACGTCCTTCACGCGCCCATGCTCGCATCGGGGGCGTCGGCCCGTCGGACGAGCGGCTCCGGGATCGCTTGCGGCGTGCGTCCCCGATCCTGACGGAGCCCGCGCCTACGATGACCACCTCATGCGGCTGTTGCACACGTCCGACTGGCACGTCGGCAAGACGCTCAAGGGGCATTCGCGTCTCGACGAGCAGGAGCAGGTGCTCCGCGAGATCGTCGGGATCGCGCGTGAGCACGAGGTCGACGCGGTGCTCGTCGCGGGCGACCTCTACGACACCGCGGCGCCGTCGGCGCAGGCCCAGCAGCTCGTGATCCGCACGCTCATGGGCCTCGCCCGCAACGCGGAGGTCATCGCGATCGCGGGCAACCACGACCACGCCCCCACCATCGACGCCTACCGCCCGCTCGCGGGCGTCGCGGGAATCACGCTGGTCGGGTCGGTGCGCACGGCGGAGCGGGGCGGGGTCGTCGAGTTCACGGCCCGGTCCACGGGGGAGCGGGCCACCGTCGCGGTGCTGCCGTTCCTGTCCCAGCGCTACGCGGTGCGCGCTGCAGAGCTGGTCACGAACACGCCCGCCGAGAACACCGGCGCCTACGACCAGCAGCTGCGCGACATCCTCGCGAGTCTCACCGCCGGCTTCCGCGACGACGCGGTGAACCTGGTGATGGCCCACCTCACGATCCTCAACGCCACCTTCGGCGGCGGCGAGCGAGCGGCACAGTCGATCTTCGAGTACGCCGTGCCCGCCACGATCTTCCCCGTCGAGGCGCACTATGTGGCGCTGGGGCACCTGCACCGCCGCCAGCGCGTCGACGCGCCCTGCCCCGTGCACTACTGCGGCGCGCCCCTCGCCATCGACTTCGGCGAGCAGGACAACACCCCGGTCGTCTGCCTGGTCGAGGCGGCACCGGGCACGCCCGCGAAGGTCACCGACATCCCGATCACGGCCGGGCGGCGGCTGCGGACGCTGCGCGGCACGGTCGCCGAACTGTCGGTGCTCGCGGGCACCGTGGGCGAGGACTTCCTGCGGGTCTGGGTGCGCGAGCCCGCCCGCGCCGGACTGCGAGAAGAGGTGATGGCGATTCTGCCGGGGGCACTGGAGGTGCGGATCGACCCCGAGTTCGCCGCGCCCGTGGCATCGTCGCGGCCCGCGTCCGGGGCGGAACGCGCTCCGTCCGAGCTGTTCCGCGAGTACCTCGGCACGAGGAACGTGGCCGACCCCCGCGTCGAGCAGTTGTTCGCACGGCTGCACGACCGTGTCACCGATGGGTCGCTCGCGGGCCCGAGCATCGATACGGGAGCCCACTGATGCGACCGGTCCTGCTGGAGATCGCCGGGTTCGGGTCCTTCCGCGAGCCCACCGCCCTCGACTTCACCGGCGCGGAGTACTTCGCGCTGGTCGGCCCCACGGGCGCTGGCAAGTCCACCGTGATCGACGCGATGACGTTCGCGCTCTACGGCTCGGTGCCGCGCTGGGACAACAGCCGCACGGTCGCGCTCGCGCTGGCCCCCACCGTCAACCGCGGCACGGTCCGGCTCGTGTTCGACGTGGGCGGCGCGCGGTACGTCGCAGCGCGCGAGCTGCGGCGGGCGGCCACCGGGAGCGTGTCGGTGCGTAGCGCCCGGCTGGAGCGGCTGCGCGACGCCGCGGGCATCGGCGGCCCCGACGAGGAGATCGAGCCGCTCGCCGACGGCGCCGGTGCGGTCACCAAGGCCGTCGAGGATCTTCTGGGGCTACCTTTCGGCGACTTCTGCACCTGCGTGGTGCTGCCGCAGGGCGACTTCGCCGAGTTCCTGCACACCGAGCCGCGCAAACGCCAGGAGAAGCTGGTGCGGATCCTCGGACTCGGCGTCTATGACGTGATCGCGCGGGAGGCCAACAGCGAGGCGGCGGCGGCGCGGCAGCGGGCGGAGGTGCTGGCCGAGCAGCTCGCCGCCTACGCCGACGCCACCCCGGAGGCCGAGGAGGAGGCCTCCGCGCGGGTGAGTGAGCTGGAGGCGCTCGCGGAGCGCGTCGGCGTCGCGGTTCCCGAACTCGCCGGCGCGGCGGCCGCGCTCGACACCGCGCAGGAGCAGGTCACCAGGCTGCGCCGCGAGCGAGAGCAGCTCGGCGCGCTCACCGTGCCCGGCGGCCTCGCCGAGCTCGACGCGCGGCAGCGCGCCGTCGCCCAGGAAAGAGCCGCTGCAGCCGAGCGCGCCGCCGTCGCCGAGTCCGCCGACACCGCCGCCCGGGAGCGACTCGCCGCAGCCCCGGCCAGGGGGCCGCTCGAACAGGCGCGGCGCCACCATGCCGAGCTCGCGAGCCTGTCCGGCGAGCTGCCGGGCGCGCGGGAGCGCCACGAGAAGACGAGCGCGGCCTACGCCACCGCGGTGAGCGACGCCGCCGACGCGCGGGCCGGCGTCGACGAGGCGCGGTCGCGCCGCGACGCTTCCGTCGCCGCGCTCACCGAAGCCCAGGAGGCCCTGCGCCGGCTCACGGCCGAACGCGACACCCTGCGGTCGGTGACCGTGCCCGCAGGGCTCGACGCGCTCGACCGCCGCCGGTCCGCGGCCGCCACCGCTCTCGACCGGGCCGTCGCCGTGCTCGTGGAGGCCGAGGGCGCCGACGCCCAGGCGCGCACGGCCCTCGCCGCCGCGCCGGCACGGGGCCCGCTGGAGCAGGCCCGGCGCGACCGCCACGATCTCGACGGCGCCGAGGCGGAGCAGCGCGCCGTCGCGGAACGTGCCGGCGCTGCCGAGCAGGAGATCGCGGCGGCCGCAGCGCTGGTCGCCGAGACCCGCCACCGCCTCGACCACGCCCACGAGCAGCAGGCGCTCGCCCAGCGGGCCGACCTCGCCGCCTCGCTGCGCCCCACGCTCGTCGCGGGCGATGCGTGTCCCGTGTGCACACAGGTGGTGGCGACGCTGCCCGTGCCGCTGCCGAGCAGCTCCGATGCCGACCCCGACGCTCCGCGGCGGGCCGTGGCCGCAGCCGAGCGGGCCCTCGACGAGGCCCGGCGCCGGGAGGCGGCCGCAGCCGCGGCACGCGAGCGGATCGCCGCCGAGTCGGAGCGGCTCGATGCCACGGTCGTGCGTCTCACGTCCGCGCTGCAGGGCACGCTGCCGGGCCAGGCCGGCGCGGTGCCGGAGGCGGCGGAGATCGACGCGGCCCTCGCTCAGCTCGACCGGCTCGCCGCTGCCGCGGACGAGGCAGCCGCCGCGGTGCGTGGCGCCCGGCGCAGCCGCGACGAGGCCGCAGCCGGGGTGGAGGAGCTGCGCGCCGAGGTCGCCGCGGCCACCGCAGGCCTGCGCGCCGCGCGCGACCCGCTGGTGCCGCTGGGGGTCCCCGCCGTCGCCGACGGCGATGTCCTCGGCGGCTGGACGGCACTGGTCACGTGGGCGCGAGAGGCCGCCGAGGAGCGTGCGGCCGGCCTCCCGTCCGCGCAGGAAGCCGCAGTCTCGGCCGAACGCCACCGGCACACCGCCGAGGAGTCACTGGCCGCGGCCGACCGGGCCGCGGCCGAGCGCCGTCGTGACGAGACCTCCGCCGCCCGCGCGGAACAGGACGCCCGGGGTGCGGTCGAGACGATCGAGCGGCGCACCGCGCAGCTCGAGGCCGCCCTCGCGGACGCGCCGTCGGACGCCGAGGCCGCCGAAGAGCTCACACGGCTCGACGCCCTGGACGTCGCCTGCCGGGAAGCCGACGCGCAGCTGCGTGGCGCCCGGGTGGCGCTGCGTTCCGCGGAACGCACCGCCGACGACGTCGGGCGGGAGGTCCGGGCGGCCTGGGAGGCGTTGCGGCAGGCCCGCGACCCGCTCGTCCCGCTCGGTGCGCCCGCCGTGAGCGGCGACGAACTGCTGGCGGGATGGCAGGCGCTCACCGGCTGGGCCCAGCGCGAGGCGGCGGTTCGAACCGCGCGGCTCGCCGAGGCTGAACGGGCCGCGGAGTCGGTCCGGGAGGCCCGCGATGCCGTCGAACGACGGATCGGGGAGGACCTGCTCGCACACCAGGTCACCGCCGCCCCGCCGCTCGGCACCACCGCGCCAGCCGCCGTCGCCGCGGTGCTCGCACGCTCGCGGTCGGCGCAGGAGCGCATCGCGGAGCGGCGGGCGTCGGCCGAGAAGATCCGCGCCGATCGCGACGAGGCGGAGTCCGCCCAGCAGGTCGCGAAACTGCTCGGCAACCTGCTCCGCTCCGACGGGTTCCCACGCTGGCTGGTGGCCTCCGCCCTCGACACGCTCGTGGCCGATGCCTCCCGGAGCCTCGCCGAGCTCTCCGCCGGCCAGTTCGAGCTCACCCATGAGGGCGGCGAGTTCCTGGTGATCGACCACGCCGACGCCGACGCGCGGCGGCCGGTGAAGACGTTGTCGGGCGGCGAGACGTTCCAGGCGAGCCTCGCGCTGGCCCTGGCGCTCTCGGCACAGATGTCCGGCCTCGCCGCGAAGGGAGCGGCCCGCCTGGAGTCGATCTTCCTCGACGAGGGCTTCGGCACGCTCGACGAGACCAACCTCGAGGTCGTCGCGGGCACGCTGGAGAACCTCTCCACGCGGGGCGATCGCATGGTCGGCGTCATCACGCACGTGGCGGCGCTCGCCGAACGGGTGCCGGTACGGTTCGCCGTGCGCCGAGACCAGCGCACCTCGTCCGTCACACGGGAGGGCTTGTGAGGTTCGCCGTCGAGGCCTGGGACCCGTCCTACGGCGCGAGCGTCGAGTCCGAGCTCAACGAGTCGGCCGCCGAGGTCGTCCTCGACGTCGAGCGGCCGGTGCAGAGCTGGCACCCGATCGATCCCGACCCATCGGTCCGGCCACCCGCCGCGGTGCTGTTCGTCGACGGCGTGCGGCGGGTCGACGCGCAGGTGTGGGTGGAGGAGCAGGAAGGGCAGGCATCCCCCGCGCTGTGCGCCTCCTACGCGGCCGGGGCGGTGTGCTGCTGCCGCGACGGCGCCCACCTGCTGCCGCCCGAGGTCCGCCGTGGCCTGTTCAGCACGGCCCCGGAAGCCGACGACATCGCCACCGGCGCCGGCACGTACCAGGCGCAGCGCACCGACGAGCGCAGCGGCGTGGCTCCCGGCCAGGTGCTCAGCTCTGCGCTGCAGAGGGCTCTCGCCGACACGGAGTTCGCCGCCGCCACCGCTGCCCGTGGCGGCCACCTGGCCCCGGAGCATCCCGGCGCCGACGGCGATCTCGACGACCTGCTCGTGCTCGACGGTTCCCTGCGTGGCCGCCAGCACCTTCCCCGCACGATCGGCTACGTCAAGACCCACCACAGCAACTACCTCCCGCCGCAGCTCGCCGCCGTGATCGCCACGCTCGGCGCGGGCCAGCGCACCCCGGTGTTCCGGATCGAGGCCCCGTGGCGGCGCCACACCTGGTACCTGCGGCTGCCCTGCCGTCCGGGCGCCCCCTGGGCCGGGGTGGTGCGGGTGGAGTGCAGCGCGGAACTTCCCGCCGCCGACGTCGTCACGCTCGCGTCGCGGAGCCAGGTGACGTTGGGCCGGTTCGCCTCCGCGGAGTACAAGGACTCGCGCGCGCCGCAGAACCTCTATCCCATCGCAGGCCTCGAGCGGGAGCTACGCAGGCGGCTGGGGGATCCCAACCTGCTGTACCGGGCGCTGCGCCGGGCCGCGGTCCGCGAGCGCGAGGCACAACCGGTGGCGGTGGCGTAGCGGCCGGCGCCGCACCAGGAGGTCAGGTCCGGGGCGGTCGCGGCTCCACGGGCAGATCGAGGATGCCCGCTGCTCGGGCCGACCGCCCCGTGCCGGGCGGGAAGTCCGTGGAGCGGATGCGGCTCTGGAGGTACAGCCGCTCGTCGCGGCTCCACCTCGACCACAGCTGCTCGATCACGGCGAGGGCCTGGAACTGCTCGTTGGCCGACGCCGGGGCGGCCACCGCCGACGCCAGGAGCGTCACGTCCGCGGTCGACGGGTCGCCTTTCATGAACCCGATACCGAGGATGCGCAGCACCGGTGAGCCTTCGAGGAACATGGCGCGCACCTCGGCGGCAGGAATCTTGGAACCGAAGGCCATGGCCCGGGCCCGCTCCACCAGGACGTCCTGGAGGTGCACCCGCGCGTGATCGAGCTCGGGGTCGCCCCGGAGCTCGGCGTGGACGATCTCGTAGGCGATCGCGAAGCGGGACAGCCCGGAGCTCTCCATCACGGCCGCTGCGACGGGCGCCCCCGAGGCGGCGGCCTCCTGCGTGAGCTTCAGGCTCACGCCGTCCGTCCGCACGTCGAGCTCGGTGAGCCGGGGCAGCACCACGGCGACGATCAGCAGCGCCGTCCCCGCGGCGAGCACGGCCACAGCGGCCGCGTCACTGCCCAGCACGAACGAGCCCACGCCACCGGCGATCAGAGCGACAACACCCACCGCGGCGATCCCGAACCGCACGAGGACCTGGGAGGACACCCTCGGCCGCCGAGACGCAGCGCCGTCTCCCCGGACGGGAGCGTTGCGGACATCAGCGGTGGCAGCGGCACGCGTCCGATCACCGGGAGCGTCCGGCCGCCGCGGCGTCGCCACGGTGTCCGCCCGGGTCGGCGTCTCGTGCTTGTCCGTCGCCTGAGCGTGATCAGGGACTGGACTGCGTGGCCGATCACCGTGGGTGTCCGGGTGCTGCTGCGCACCGAGGTCCGCTCGGGTCGGCGTCTCGTGCTTGTCCGTCACCGGAACATGATCGGGGCCGGGGAGCGCTGCCGATCTCCGCCGCGCCGTCCCGCCGGGCGAACGTGATCGAATCGGCCGGAGTTTCAGACCAGCGGGCTGACCTGATCCTGGGAGCCCACGAGTGCCCGGCCGTACATCTCCCGGCTGAGGCCACCGTTGAGGGCGGGGTGGCGAGCCGCGGTCTCCAGATCCCGCCAGTAACGCTGGATGACCTTCGCCCGCGAGAGCGAGCTCGCACCGCTCACCGTCAGGAGAAGCTGCACCGCGTCACTCAGGCATCGGCACGCGTAGGCGGCATCCATCCGTACGCGTGTGCGTTCGACCATGTCCGGCTGCTGACCTGCCGCAGCAGCGGCGCCGACGAAAGCCGCGGAACGGCTCATGTGCAACCAGGCCGAGTCGATCAGGTTCATGGCGTCGGCAAGCGTGGCCTGCACGCTCGGTGAGTCGGCAAGCCGCGTGTAGATCGACATGGCGAGGGGCTTGCCGCCATCGACCAGTTCCATCGTCTGCGCGAAGACCGCTCGGGCGATTCCGTGCAGGGGCGCAGCGAGCGCGAGGCTCAAGGCTCCCGTGGGGATCCGGTACAGCGGCTCGCCGGCCCGGGAGGCTCCGTCCGCGACGTCGGCGAATCGGCGGATCCGATGGTCCGGTACGAAGACACGCTCGCCCACGAGTGTGTGGCTGCCGGTTCCGCGCATCCCGACCATGTCCCAGGTGTCCTCGATGGAGAGGGAGTCGCGAGGCACGATGGCAAGGGCCTGGTCGATCGGCACATCGTTCTCGTCCAGGATCGGCATGCCGATCGCGGACCAGCCCGCCTGATAGCAGCCGGAGCTGGAGGCCCAACGACCGGAAACGATCTGGCCGCCCTCGGTGCGAGTGGCGGTGAGGCCGAGCCCGGTGAACGAACCGCACATGGCCACGTCGGGGCCATCACCCCACACCTCGCGGCGGACGGTGTCACCGAACGACGCCGCGATGTGCTGAATGCCGTAGGAGAGGGCCACGACCCAAGCGCTCGACGGGCACGCGACGGCCACCTCGGACACGACGGCGATGCAGGTTGCAAGGTCGGCCTCTGCTCCGCCGACGGCGCGAGGCACACCGAGGCGGAAGAGGCCCGCCGCGCGGAGCGCCTCCGCGGCTTCGGCGGTCAGCCGGCTCTCGCACTCGGCCCGATCCGCGTTGTCCCGCAGCACCGGTGCGATCGCCCGCACGGCATCGAGAAGCGCGGCGCGAGTGCTGTCTGTCGAGTCGTTCAGGGTCGGCGCAAGGCGTGGTGCGTGCATGAGCGGCGCTCCAAGGCGTGCAGGCAGATACGGCGTCCGGACGGTCGTTCGGAGGGCTACGAATCCGTGCCTCTCAAGCCGAGTGCACCGGCGGCGCCGGGGCCACCGAGTGTGGACGAGATCACCTCGCCCGGTCACCGCAGGCTTGTTCAGCTCTCCAGGCCGAGCCGCCGTCGCAGCCCGCTCGCGCGCCCGACCGGGCGCTGCACCGCTGCGCGGACGGCTTCCTCCGTGCCGACGACCCGCACGAACTCCCGTGCCCTGGTGACGGCGGTGTAGAGCAGCTCCCGGGTGAGCAGGGGTGACTCGGCCGGGGGCAGCACCACGGTGACCCGGCGGAACTGGCTGCCCTGCCCGCGGTGAACCGTCATGGCGTGCACCGTGGCCACCTCCGACAGCCGCGCCGGCGCGTGCAGCGTGGGCGGCCCGCCCCGCGCGAACGCGACCCGCAGCCCTTCGGGCCGTTGCACGACCACGCCGGTGTCGCCGTTGAAGAGGCCAGTGTCGTAGTCGTTGGCGGTGACCAGCACCGGCCGGCCGGGGTACCAGGGGCCGGCCGGGGCGTTCCCGCGCGGGGCGTGGGGGCTGCCCAGCCACCGCTCGATCTCCATGGTCCACCGCGCCACCCCGTAGGGGCCCTGCCGGTGGGCACACAGCACCCGGTGCTGTTCGAGCGCGGCCAACGCGGTCTCGACCTCACCCGCGGCTGCCGCCCTGGCCAGCTCACGCCCCGCCTGAACGACGTCGTCGCGCACCGCCTCGGGTGCCGCCGCGAAGGCGAGGTCCGGGCGCCCACTGCGCAGCAGGGCGACCGCGGCATCGGCGTCGCCTGCCTGCACCGCCCTGGCGAACTCGGCGATCGCGCCGCCGAAGCGCCAGACGTGGTCGAGCGTGACGACACCGTTCACCACCCCGCCGGGCAGGCCGAGTTCGGCCAGCGCCGCATCGAGGGCGCTCTCGGGACGGCCGGGAGCGCGGGCGAGATCGCCCAGCACCGCCCCGGCCTCGACGGACGCGAGCTGATCGGGGTCGCCGACCAGCACCAGCCGCGCCTGCGGCCGGACGGCCTCGAGCAGCCGGGCCATCATCGTGAGCGACACCATGGACGTCTCGTCCACGACCACCACGTCGAACGGCAACCGCTGGGTGCGGTCATAGCGGAACCGTCGGGTGCCGGGCCGCCACCCGAGCAGCCGGTGCAGGGTGGCCGCCTCGGGCACACGCCCTCGCAGCTGCGCCGGAAGCTCCGCCGCCACCGCCTCCTGCAGGCGTGCCGCGGCTTTGCCGGTGGGAGCGGCCAGTGCGACGCGGGGTGGGGGCCCGGGCTGGTCGTGCAGCAGCGCCAGCAGCCGCGCGACGGTGGTGGTCTTGCCGGTGCCCGGACCACCGGCCAGCACGGTGACCCTGCGCAGCGCACTCACCGCCGACGCGAGCCGCTGTTTCTCCGATCCGGCGGCCGGGAAGAGCCGGTGGAGCCCGGCGGCGAGCCTCGGCAGGTCGACCTGCGGCGGGGCGGCCGCCGCCCGCTCGGCAAGCGAGCAGCGCACCTGCTCCTCCTCGCGCCAGTAGCGGTCGAGGTAGAGCAGCCCGTCGACCGCTCGCAGCGGGCGGCCGGGTGGCGCGCCCGCCCCGTCGGCGACGAGCGGACCGGCCGTGCACATCGCGAGCCAGCCCGCGGGCTCCGGCCAGGGCAGGGCGGACACGTCGACGAGCTCGTCGCCCTCGCCGAGCACCGTGCGGCTGACGTCGGCGAGGTCGACGCACACCGAACCCTGCCGCACCGCCCGCACGGCCAGCGCCACCGCGAGCAGCACCTCCTCGCGCGCCTCACCGCCGAGCCGGCCCACCCTCGTGGCGACGTGGACGTCGGAGGGCTCCAGCACCCCCGCGGCGTTGAACGCGGCGAGCAGGCCGGTGGCCGAGTGGGCGAGCCGCATGTCCCCCGGATCGACCGGCGTGGCGGTCGCGGCGGCACCATCGCGGGTGGGCCCGGCCGCGGTGGGTGTCGACCCGGCGAGGGTCTCGGCCACTCCGGTCATCGCGAGACCTCGCCGTCGAGCAGCGCGGAGAGCTCCACCACCAGCGCAGCGGGCGGCTTCCAGCTGAACACCCCGCACGGAACACCGTCGACCACGGGGGTGTCGGCGCCGCACATGCCGCGGACGAACAGGTAGAGCACGCCGCCCAGGTGACGCTCCGGTTCGTAACCGGGCTGTCGCCAGCGCAGGAACCGGTGCAGCGCGACCGAGTACAGCAGCGCCTGCAGCGGGTACTGCGCCGCGATCATCGCGTCGGCAAGACGCGCGGGCGTGTAGTGGGCGGAGGTGAGCGGCGCGCGGCCGTCAGGCCCGAGTGGGCCCAGCCAGTTGGTCTTGTAGTCGACCACCGCGAATCGCTCGTCCGGTAGCCGGAGCACGGCGTCGATGCTGCCGGTGAGGTAGCCACGCAGCTGCTGCTCGGGAAGCCCGGCGAGGACATCCGGGTACCCCACCAGCGGGTCGTCGGCCGACAGGTGGCGGCGCAGCAACGGCGCGATCGCGCCGAGCGGTACGGCGGCGCCGGGCCCGTCGCCGCCTGCGAGGGGGAGCTCGAAGTCGAGCTCGGCGAGCCGGTGGCGCGGGGCGATGTCGGCGAGCCGGAGCCCACCGGCGAGCGGCCCCATCGGCGTGAGCGCCGCAGGCAGCAACGCGGCGGCGAGCGCGGCGGCGTCGACGCCGGGCGTGGGGTGCAACGCGAGCTGCTCGTGGGCGTGGGCACTGAGCTCGGCCGGCAGGTCGGCCGCCGTGAGATCGGCCGCCTCGAAGATCGCGTGCACGAGGGTGCCGAACCCGGCGCCGACCGGAAGCTCGCCCATCGGCGACGCCAGCCCATCGCCGTCGGCGGGCCGGTCCGTCTCCCCGATCGCGCCGATCGTTCCGCTGCCGTCCGCCTCCTCGCTCTCCGGGCTCCCCTCGTCGTCAGTACCCGGCTCTTCGGGCTCGCTGCCGACCCCGGGACCGTGGCCAGCGGTGGCCGTGAGCGCGCTGTAGGAAGTGCGGCGCCAGTCGCCGTCGAGCCGGCGCGCGAACTCGGCCGCCCGCAGGTCACCCGCCTCGGACCCGGCCGCGGTGAAACCAGCGGCGGGCCGCAGCCCGACCTCCTCGACCGCGATCTCGGCGCGGGCCAGCTCACGCAGCGCCGCCAGGGCCGCAGCGTCGGGCGGCACCCGGTAGGCCTCCGCAGGGTCGGTGCCTTCGGCCGGTCGCCCGATGAGCAACCGGTGCACCGGCGACGTCGCCGTGGTGGTGGCCGGCACCCACCACGTCACCACCTGGGAGCGCGCACGCGTGAGCGCAACGTAGAAGAGGCGCAGATCCTCCCCGGCCTCCTCCAGCCGATGCCGCGCGCACCGCTCCTTCCAGCCCTCGCCGGTCTCGCCGCCGACGTCGAGCACGCGGGCGCCCGACTCGTCGTGCAGCAGCGGCACCTCGGGGTCGCGGACGTTGCGGTCCCACCCGAACGGCACGTAGACGATCGGGAACTCCAGGCCCTTGCTGCGGTGGATGGTGATGATCTGCACCGCGGCAGCGTCGGACTCCAGGCGCCTGCTGCGCTCCGCGCCGACGTCCTCGGCGGCGTCGGAGATGCGGTGGCGCAGCCAGTCGGTGAGCGCCGCCGGGCCGAGGTGCTCGGCCACGGCCGCCGCGTGCAGAGCCTGCGCGACGTGGCGCAGGTCGGTGAGCCGGCGCTCGCCGTCGGATGTGGCGAGCAGGCGACGGGGCAGCGCCGTGGCGGTGGTGACCGCCTCCAGCAGCGCCGCGACACCGCGGTCGTGGAGCACGGCAGCCCACGCGCGCAGCGTGCCGCCGAGGGCGTCGAGCAGATCGTCGGCCCCGGGACCGCACAGCTCCTCGACCGTGTGCCCCAGGAAGCACGTGAGAGCTGCCGCACGGGCACGGAACGCCCGCGGCTGCTCCAGCGCCTCGAGCAGGGTGAGCCACTCACGGGCGATCGGGGTGCCGAAGACGCTCGCCGTGCCCGACAGCACGGCCGGGACGCCGGCCGCGGCCAGGGCGTCGCGAATCCGCGAACCCTGCTCGTTGGTGCGCACCAGCACGGCCACGTCGCCCGGCACCACCGCTTCGCCCGCGACACGGGCCGGGCTCGCCAGCAGCGCGGCGATGTCGGCCGCTGCGTCGCGCGCGACGAGATCGCGCGCCGGGCCGACGACGGCGAGGTCGCGCTTGGGCGCCCGGGGCAGCCCGGCGCGGGAAACCACCCGGATCCGCAACGGCGCGTCGACCGGCGCTCCGGCCAGCCGCCGACCATGATGCGCGGCCTCGACGGGATGCACGGTGATGCGCCGGTCGCCCAGCGCCGCGCCCGCGAACACGACGTCGAGCGCGGTGAGCAGCGAGGCGTCGCTGCGCCAGTTGCGGGCGAGCGTGGCGTGCTGACGCGCGCTCTCGGTGGCGTCGAGGTAGCTGACGACGTCGGCGCCACGGAAGGCGTAGATCGCCTGCTTCGGGTCGCCGATCAACACCAGCGTGGTGTGCTCGTGGAAGGCGCGGCGCAGGATGTCCCACTGCACCGGGTCGGTGTCCTGGAACTCGTCGACGAGCACGACGCGGTACCGGTCGCGCAGCCGCTGCGGCGCTCCCCGCGCGGGGTCGGCCAGCGCGTCGGCGAGCCGGGTGAGCATGTCGTCGTAGGTGTAGATCCGCTGCGCCCGCTTGCGGCGGGCCACCTCACTCCGCACCGCGACGGCGAAGCGGTGGCGGACGTGCGCTGTGCTCCCCGGGGTGGCGTCGAGGGGCTCGAGCCGCGCCTGCCCGTCGTACACGGCGTGGCGGGCCAGCACGAGCGCCTCGGACCGGCTGAAGGCGGGCGTGCCTGCGGCGTGTGCGCCGTACTTGCGCACGTAGAAGTCGTCGACCACCTCGGTGAGCAGGTCGTCGATCGAGTCGACGAACACGGCGTCCGGATCGCCGTCGCCCGCGACCCCCAGCCCGGCGAGCATCTGCTGGCAGAACTGGTGGGTGGTGGCGATCGTGGCGGCGTCGAACTGGGCCAGCGCGCGGGCGAGCCGGGCCCTGCGGGCCGCGACCTCGTGGTCGGCGCCGTCGGCCAGCAGCCGGACCACCTCGTCGTCACCGCTGCGCGCCGCGGACGGGTCGGCCAAGGCCCGCTCGGCCGACACGAGCCGCTCACGAACCCGTTCGCGCAGCTCCTGGCTGGCCTCCCGGCCGAACGTGACCAGCATCAGCTCGGGCAGCGTGGCGTGGCCCTCCGCGACGTAGCGGGCGGCGAGCGCGGCGATCGTGAACGTCTTGCCGGTGCCGGCGCTCGCCTCGAGGACCGTGGTGCCGGTGGGCAGGGGACCGCAGACATCGAACGAGGCCGGGGCGAGTACGGGGGTGCGACCGATTGTTGCCGTCACAGCCGTACCACGTCCTCCGCCGTCAGCAAGGGTGCCCACAGGCGCATGGCGAGCGCCCCGAACCGGGTGGGCTCGCTCCCGGGATCGCCCGGCCCGATGAGCACGTCCGGGCCCGGCGCCCGCCCCCAGACCCGTGCGTGCGCGTCGTCGGCCTGCTCGGCGCCTGCTCCGTTGGTCCACTTCCGCAGCGCCTCGTCGAGGGCCGCCTCGGCGTCGGCACCGCCGCGCCGGACCGAGGCGTAGGTGTGGCCCGCGACGGTGGGCAGCGGGAGCGGCTCCCGCAGGCCCGCCCGGTGGAGCTCCACCAGCTCGGCGAGCAGCTCGGTGGCCTGATCGGGATCGAGCGGGCCCGCGCTCGCCCTGCTCAGCCCGAACCGCGTGCCCCGGCCGATCGTGATCGCGCACCACGGCTCCCGGCTGGACGCGGTGAGGGCCAGGAGCCGGACCCACGCCCGCATGCGCTGCTTCGGCGCCAGCCGGGAGAACTCGACGCGCACCAGCGCCGTGCCGTGGAGTCCACCGAGCGTGCCCACCACGCGGACGCCGCCGGGCAGCGCGACGTCCACGTCGCGGTCCGCTGCCTCACCCACGAGGAGCGGTGCCGCGGCAGCCACGAGCGGTTCGACGTCGTCGAGGACCCGTCGGAGCACGGCGTCGCCCAGCGCACCCGGGGGCAGCTCCCCGCGCCGCCACTCCGCCTGCCGGCAGTGGTCGAGATCGTGGCCGGCGAGCCGGTCACGCAGCAGCCGGTCGCCGATCGCCCACGTGGCCAGCCCGTCGAGATCCACCGGTAGCGCGTCGGACGGGTCGTCCTCGCCGGCGAAGAGCGACAGCCCGACCCGCTGCCGGAGGAACTCCTTGACCGGATGCTCGAGGAACGCGACGAGATCGTCCAACGCCACGACCTCGCGCTCGACGGGCGGAAGCGGCCCTCTGACGAAGGGCGCGGGTGGCGTCTTCGTGCCGGCTGCCGCCCGCGCCCCGGCGAGCTCGGTGCGGTCGAAGCTGAACGGGCCGGGCGTGGCCAGCGCTCCCGCGGTGAAGTTGCGGGCGTCGAACGGCTGCAGCGGATGGCGCACCATGACGTGCTGAGGACCGGCGGGACCGGCGGTGGCCTCGATCGTGTCGAGCAGCTCCCCGAGCGGCACGGCGGGTGGGCGCCGGGCTCCCGTGCGCTCGTCGGCGCCTGAGTGCACGACGACGAGATGCTCGGTGGCCGCGCAGATCGCGTCGAGCATCAGCTGGCGGTCCTCGCTGCGGGGATCGCGCTCGCCCACCAGGGGATCGCGTGCGAGGACGTCGTCGCCGTCGGGGACGCCGACGCGGGGGAACACCCCGTCGTCGAGCCCGAGCAGGCAGACCACCCGGTGCGGGACCGACCGCATCGGCACGAGCGTGGCGACCGTGAGCGTGCCGGTGCGGAAGTTGGCGCGCGTCGGCCGGCCGCGCAGCCGCTCCGTGAGAAGCCCCCGGACGTCGGCGAGCCCGAGTGGGACGGTGCCGGCGTGGGGTCCGGCCGCACGGGCGGCGTCGGCCAGCTCGCCGCGGGCTTGAGCCGCCTGCCAGGCGTCGGCGGTGGTGGTGTCGGTGAGTGCGTCGAGCCCGGCGACCAGCGCCGTGACCCACTCGTCGAGCGTGTGCTCGCCCGCCAGCCGGGCCAGGGTGGCGGCCAGCCGGTCGACGAACTCGGCCAGCCGCCCGATGCGCTCGACGTCGCCGGAGTCGACCTCCTCCAGCGGCAGCGCGGTGCCGAGCCACCCCTGCTCCCCGGAGCCGCCCGCCATCGTGACGCCCAGGAGCAGCCGGTCGAGCCCGGCGGACCAGGTGTTCTGCGCGAACCCGTCGAGATGGAACGGAGCGCGGTGGGGCCCGTCGAGCCCCCAGCGCACCCCGGACCGGACGACGAGCTCGCGCAGCCGGTCGAGGTCGGTGTCGTCGAGGCGGAAGCGGCGGCGCACCGGGATGGAGCCCAGCAGGTCGAGCACCTGGGACGCGGTGAGCCGGGCGTCGGCGAGCTCGAGCAGCTGGGCAACCGTGTCGAGCAGGGGGTTGACCTGCCGCAACGCGCGGTCGGCCAGCCGGACCTGCAACTGGTGGCCGGGATGGGTGTGTGCACCCGCGACGTCCGGTTCGGCGAGCCCGAAGGCAGCGGAGATCAACGGCGCGAACGTCTCGATGTCGGGGCACATGACGAGCACATCGCGCGGCTCGAGCGTGGGGTCGTCGTGGAGCAGCCCGAGAACGATCTCGCGTAGCACCTCCACCTGCCGATCCGGGCCGTGGCAGGAGTGGACCTGGACGCTGCGGTCCTCCGGGTGCAGCGGGGCGTCGCAGCCGGGGGTCAGGTCGTCCCTCAGGTCGCGCTGCAGCCTGCCGAGCAGGGTGGGCGGAGGATCGGGCAGCGGGTGGTGGTGGTCGACGAGATCGGGGGCCGACCCGGAAAGCCGGACCTGGAGCTCACGGACGTCGCGCCCGAGCGACGACAGCAGCGGATGCCGCGGCAGACCGGCGGTGGGGTCAGCGCGCCGGAGCGGAACGTGGCCCACGGGGGCAACGGCCGTCCAGAGCGCGGGGGACGGGTGGGCGAGCCAGAGGTGCACCTCACGGTGCTCGGCGAGAGCGGCGATCACGGCGAGGTGCTCGGCCGGCAGCCGGGTGGGGCCGAACAGCGACAGCCGCGGCGGCAGCGGCGCCGCCGCGGGATTGGCACGCAGGACCGCGCACGCGGCGCCGACCCGCTCGGCGGGGCCGGGGACACCGATCCGCTCCCGCAGCCGCCGCCACAGCTCCGGCTGCCACGCGAGATCGGCGGCCCGCTCGCCCGGGACGCCCTCGCCCGCCTGCCAGCCGGCCAGCATGTCGGGCCGGGCCGCCGCGTATGACGCGAACAGATCGGCGAGGTGGCGAGCCGTGGCGTGCCTACGGCTGCGCTGGGATCCGCCGTCGCGGAGGTGGACCCCCAGCGGCGCGCACCACGGCTCGCCCGCGCTCTCGTCGATGACCTCCAGCAGTGGCCACACCGCCCGCTCCGGACGCCACGGGTCCTCCCGTGGGTCGATGCCGACGGCGCCCCCGATGGCCACCGCGACCACTGCTGCCGGCGACGGGAACGCGACCCCCGCACACACACCGTCGCCCCGCCCCGATGCCGCGCCCAGCCGGTGCGACAACCGCTGCGCCAGCCAGCGCTCGATGCCCTTCGCCGGGACCGCGACGACCTCGTCGGTGAACGGATCGTCGAGCGGATGGGCGAGGAGTTCACCAAGCGCATCGGCCAGTGCGTCGGCCCGCTCGGACCTGTGCACGTGCAGCCCCACTCGGATCACCCCCCTGCCTCGTGAGGGACAAGGTAGGTGGCGGGTCGGACAGTTCCGTACGCGGGCGGCCTTGTCACTGACGGTGAGATCTTCGGAGAAAAGGACACGATGGTGGTATCCCGCTACCGCCGCGTAAACGGGAAGCTGTGCCTCGCGATCTTCTGATGGTGCGAAGTGCAGGAGGAGCCCGGACATGAGCGACGCGATCCCCGGACCGGGAGTGCCGGAGCAGCGCGGCGTCCGTGATCACGCCCGTGGTGAGGTTCTGCACCGCCACGCCCGGCTGACCAAGAGTGGCCGGCCGATCTTCTGCACACCCAGCCGCGCCGAGATCGAAGGGCACATGCTGCCCCGCCAGAGTCGTGGCACCGACGGCAAGGTCATCTACCCCACCCGGGAGGCCGCGGAGGCCGCGGCTCGTGAGCTCGAATCGCTCGGCTCACGGCTGCTCCGCTCATACCGATGCGGCCGGTCGCGAGGTGGGCACTACCACCTCACCACCGACACCGGGTTCCGCGCCGGCCAGACCCCGCTGCACCTGCGCATTCCTCAGCAGCGTCCGCCCCTGTCCGCCTGAGCCGCCTCCGCCCGGAGCCCTCCCCGATGGTGCTCCGGCCGGAGCGGGCTCAGCGGCTACCGGACTGATCCGGCCTGAGGACGCCCTGCCGTGGCCGCCGGGCTTTGTCCCGGCGGCCGGCGTTTGCGAATCAGTTCGACTTGCGCGCGTTACGGCGGAGCGCAACGGCGCCCGCGCCCGCACCCAGCGTGGTCAGGCCACCGAGCGCGAGCAGGCCGGGGAGCATCTCGTTGGAACCGGACCCGTCGCCCGTCTCCACGCCGCCCACCGGGGGAGTGGGGACCTGCGGAGCGCCGCCGCCACCGCCACCCCCGCCGCCACCGCCGTCGTTGTTGTTGTCGTCGCCGTTGTCGTCGCCGTTGTCGTCCCCGTTGCCGTTGTCGTCCCCGGTGAACGCGGCGTCGCCAGTGTTCTCGGCATCCGTGTTGTCGGCGTTGTCGGAGCTGTCGTCGGCGCTGTTGTCGTCTGCGCTGTTGTCGTCGGCGTTGTCCCCACCGTTGTCGCCCGACTGCGCGGGGGCGTAGCTGTAGTCCTGGGCGTAAGCCAGGCTGGCCATGGGGATCGAGGTGGCCGCGGCGAGGATGACTGCGGCGGCCGTCGTGCGCATGCGCATTAGTGCCTTCCCTGGTGAGTCGGGCGGGAAGCCGTCAGCACTGAACGTGACGGTCGCTGTACCCGCTGTCACGCCCAACGCCGGCCGTCAGGGCCGGTTACGGGCGTTCGGGGCAGGACGCCCGGATCGGATGACCGGTTGCAGTCTGTGATCGCTCTCGCCTGACCTGCATCGGCTCGATCGCGATGGCAAGGTGATTCCGACCCCCGCCACAGCAGCTTACGGAGCCTTCATGTCGATCGATCCCCGCGCCGGAACCCCCGCCCAGGCAGGCGATCTCGTCGACGTCGACGCATTGCTGGCCGCGTACCACGACCGTCATCCCGACCCTTCCGACCCGGGTGAGCGGGTGTCGTTCGGGACGTCCGGGCACCGCGGTTCCTCGCTGCGCACCACGTTCAACGACGATCACATCGCCGCCACCAGCCAGGCGATCTGCGAGTACCGGGCGGCCCACGGCACGACGGGCCCGCTGTTCATCGGCCGGGACACACACGCGCTCTCGGAGCCGGCGTGGATCACCGCCATCGAGGTGTTCCAGGCCAACGACGTGCACGTGCTCGCAGACGGAGACAACGCCTTCACGCCGACGCCCGCCGTCTCCCACGCGATCCTCACGCACAACCGGGCGCGGGTGAGCGGGGTGGCCGACGGGGTCGTCGTCACCCCGTCGCACAACCCGCCCGCCGACGGTGGCTTCAAGTACAACCCGCCCGACGGCGGCCCGGCCGACACCGACGCCACGAGCTGGATCGCCACGCGGGCCAACGAGCTCCTCGCCGGGAAGCTGTCCGGGGTGCGGCGCAACCGGATCGATCGCCAGGAGCTGGGGCGATACGACTTCCTCGGCGAATACGTCTCCGACCTGCCCTCCGTGCTGAACCTCGACGCCATCCGTGAAGCGGGCGTGCGGATCGGCGCCGACCCGCTCGGCGGCGCGAGCGTGGCCTACTGGGGCGCGATCGCGGAGCGGTACCGGCTGGATCTCACCGTCGTCAACGCGGCCGTGGACCCGCAGTTCGGCTTCATGACGCTCGACTGGGACGGCAAGATCCGGATGGACTGCTCGTCGCCCTACGCGATGGCCTCCCTCGTGGAGCGCCGCGGTGACTTCCGGATCGCCACCGGCAACGACGCCGACGCCGACCGCCACGGCATCGTCACCGCCGACGGGCTCATGAACCCCAACCACTTCCTCGCCGTCGCCATCGGCTACCTCTACGGCCACCGTCCGGGCTGGTCGCCGGCCGCAGGCGTCGGCAAGACCGCCGTGAGCTCGTCCATGATCGACCGGGTGGCAGCCGACCTCGGCCGCAAGCTCGTGGAGACGCCCGTCGGGTTCAAGTGGTTCGTGCCCGGGCTGATCGACGGCACCATCGGCTTCGGGGGCGAGGAGAGCGCCGGTGCGTCGTTCCTGCGCACCGACGGGTCCGTCTGGACCACCGACAAGGACGGAATCATCCTCGCGCTGCTCGCGTCGGAGATCGCCGCCGTCACCGGGGAGACGCCGAGCGAGCGCTACCGCGCGCTGACGGAGAAGTTCGGCGAGCCCGCCTACGCCCGTATCGACGTCGCGACCGATCCGGAGTCGAAGGCCAAGCTGGGCAAGCTGTCGGCGCAGGACGTGACCGCCACGGAGCTGGCGGGCGACCCGATCACCGAGCGGCTCACCTCCGCGCCCGGCAACGGCGCCCCGCTGGGCGGGCTCAAGGTCGTCACCGAGGGCGGATGGTTCGCGGCGCGCCCGTCGGGCACGGAGGACGTCTACAAGGTCTACGCCGAGAGCTTCCGCGGGCCCGAGCACCTCGCCCGGATCCAGGACGAGGCGCGGCAGGTGGTGGAAACCGCGCTGAAGGCGTGATCGCAGGCCCGAGGGCGGGGTCAGGGGGCCGGTGCCGGCGTGGGCGGCGCGTCGACGTCGGTGGCCGAGCTGTCCGCGGCGCCGAGGGCGAGCAGGATGGCGGCCATCGCGAATGTCGCGAGCTCTCCCCGCCGACCGGAATGCCGCGGCGCTTCAGGGTGGGCGTCCGACGCGAGCTCCGGCGACTCCTGCCGCTGTTCCGGGATGACGATCCAGTGCTTGGGTGCTCCGGACCAGCTCGAGTAGGGGTCGCACATCGCCGCTGTTCTCCTCCGTGCGGACGGGCGGCGACAGCCGCCCGATTCCTACTCGCACAGCGCGATACCGATGTGACAGGGCGGTTTCGCGGCCACCCGAACGGATGACCGGTCAGGGGCGACGTGCTCGCGCGTCGCACTCGACACGCGGCTGGGCCCCGGTGGCGGGCGCTCGCAGCGCGGCCGCCGGACGCCCGCGCCACCGCACCGCCTCGCGGCCGGGCACACCGGCGCGGGAGAGCGCGAACAGGGCGAGCTCCCGGTGCGCCGGCTCCTCCACCCGCTGGAGGTAGCGCATGATCTCCTGCGCTGCGGCCCGTCCGCTGCGGGCGCGCACCCAGGCCGTCAGCTCGGCGTCGACGACCTCGGGGCGCAGGCCCGTGCAACGCACGCAGACGTACTCGATGTCCTCGTCGGCCATCTCGCCCGCGAGCGGCGCGTGCACTCCCTGGTCGGTGAGCATCTCCTGCACGGCCCAGAGTCCGATCGGCGTCAGCGAGACCAGCGTGGGGTCCGGGTCGTCACGCCCGGCGAGCTCGATCAGCTCGTCCTGGTTCTCACCGTCGAGGCTCTCGGACAGGTGCACGGCGCCGAGCAGCTCCAGCGCGTCGAGCAGGGCCGTGACGTCGCGGCGCCACAGCCGGTGCTCGACGTCGCCGGCGAGGTCGTCGACGACGCATCCCATCCGCTCGTTGACGGTGTCGCGCACGACGCGGTGGAACAGCTCCACCGGGATCGGGTCCCCGCCTGCGGAGTAGAGCTGGAACAGCAGGATCGGGAAGGCCTCCCCGAGGCTCATCCCGAACAGCGACGGCGCGCCGAACACGTTGCTGCCGCCGAAGTGCTCGCCGATGCCGCCCACGGCCTCGAACGCCCGCCGCCACAGCTCGATCGGCCGGCTGAGGAGCGGAGCCGCGCTCTTGACCTGCAGCAGCCGTCCGCGCACCACACGCACGAGCCGCGCCTGCCTGGCCCAGTGCAGCAGGAGGCTGATCTCCGGGAGGTCGTCGCTTGTACGGGCGTGATCGCGGCTGAAATGGTCGAGGTCGAGGGCGTCGGCCACGGCGCGGGCGTCGGAGAGCAGGAGCCTGCCCTCCCGCGTGACCGCGCGCCCGGCGCGCACCCACCGCGTGAAGGCCCGCAGCCGGGAGACCGCGACGCTGGAGTCGGCGGCCGCCAGCATCTGCGCGGCGCTGGGCAGGAGCACGGGCGCCAGCTCGGGCCGCGCGGGTTCGGTGGTCTCGTTCTCCTGGCGGCGCCGGATCTCGTCGAGCGCGTCCCGGTTGATCTCCAGCTCCCCGGCGTGCACCTGCGACAGGAACCGGGCGACGGCAGCGGGGTCGGCCGTCGCGACGCCGTGGCGCAGCATCTGCACCGCCCAGAACGTGCCGAGGTCGTGGTTGCGCTCGTCGTCGAGGGCGTCGTGCAGGGCCGGCGTCGAGTCGGAGACCTGCGCGTGCAGCTCGGCGGGCGCGGCGGAGCGGGAGTCGAGCCAGTCGTGGTCGGCGAGGAAGCCGATCAGGGCGTGCAGCGCGGTGGGGACGGCGTCGCGATCGTCCTCGAGCAGCGCGACCGTGCGCGGGAACCACACGGCCAGCGCGTCGGCGACGTGCTCGCGTGTCCAGTGGCCGAGTCGGCCGTCGACGCTGTGCTTGTGGTCGAGCGCCGCGGCGACGAGTGACGGTTCCACCTCGATGCCACGTCGGCGGGCCCAGGCGACGATGTGCAGGCGCAGGCGGTCGCGGACGGCCGAGTACTCCTCATGATCGTCGGAGCGGAAGACGAGACGCACTCCGCCCACCCTGTCAGTTGCCACCGAACGGACTACACCCGGGGCGCCGCCAACGTTGTCTCGCGGGGTGCTAGCCGCGCCGGTCTTGCCGCTCCGTCGCCGTGCACCCTATCCTCGGAAAGCGCTTACATGCGCGTCATCCGACGCCGGGCCATTCACCGCCGAAGCCCGGAGAGAGCAGGTAGAGCCCATGTCAGGACCCACCGTCCGCATCGTCATGAACGGCGTGACCGGGCGGATGGGCTACCGCCAGCACCTCGTCCGCTCCGTGCTCGCGATCCGTGACGACGGCGGGGTGCTGCGTCCCGACGGCACCCGCCTCCAGATCGAGCCGGTGCTCGTGGGTCGCAGCCGCGACAAGCTGGCCGACATCGCCCGCCGCCACGACATCGACCTCTTTCACACCGATCTCGACGCCGCCCTCGCCGAGGAGGGGGCGTCGATCTACTTCGACTCCCAGGTCACGAGCGAGCACAAGAAGGCGATCCTGCGGGCGATCGCCGCGGGCAAACACGTTTTCACGGAGAAGCCGCTCGCCGAGTCGGTGGACGAGGGCATGGAGCTCGTCGAGGCGGCCCGCGCCGCCGGGATCGTCGACGGGGTCGTGCACGACAAGATCTATCTGCCCGGCCTGATCAAACTGAAGCGGCTGATCGACTCCGGGTTCTTCGGCCGGATCCTGTCGGTGCGCGGGGAGTTCGGCTACTGGGTGTTCGAGGGCGACATGCTGCCCGCGCAGCGGCCGAGCTGGAACTACCGCGCCGAGGACGGCGGCGGCATCACGCTCGACATGTACTGCCACTGGAGCTACGTGCTCGAGCACCTGTTCGGCGGCGTCGAGGCCGTGATGACCAGGTCCGTCACGCACATCCCGCACCGCTTCGACGAGCAGGGCAACCGCTACGAGGCCACCGCCGACGACGCTGCCTACGGGATCTTCGAGCTGGCAGGCGGCGTCATCGCCCAGATCAACTCGTCGTGGGCGGTGCGGGTGGACCGCAAGGAGCTCGTCGAGTTCCAGGTGGACGGCACGCACGGCTCCGCGGTGGCAGGCCTCTTCGGGTGCCGCATCCAGCCCCGGGTGCGCACGCCCAAGCCGGTGTGGAACCCCGACGTGCCGACCGACCAGGACTTCCGCGCTCAGTGGGAGGAGGTGCCCGACAACCAGGAGTTCACCAACGGCTTCCGCGCCCAATGGGAGCGCTTCCTCCTCGACGCCGACGCGGGACGGCCCCATCCCTACGACTTCATGAGTGGAGTGCGCGGTCTGCGGCTGGTGGCCGCGGCGCTGAAGTCCTCGGCCGAGGGCGTACGCGTGGAGCTGCCGGGAGCGTCGGCATGACGCAGGTCGTCTCGCGCACCGGCCGGCGGATCGACCTACCGGTCGCCGGGGGCGGCTGGCGCACCGTCGAGCTCGCCGAACCCCGGCAGTGGGCCCAGCACCCCGGGCCCTACCGCAGCCGGGTGGCCTTCGCCGCCGCTCACGTCGCCGCCGACCCGTGGGGCGAGAACGTCCCCGGTGCTCCCGCCGCGGTCGACTGGGACGCCACGCTCGCGTTCCGCCGCCACCTCTTCTCCTACGGCCTCGGCGTCGCCGAGGCGATGGACACCGCGCAGCGCAACATGGGCCTCGACTGGGTGGCCGTCCAGGAGTTGGTGCGCCGCAGCGCCGAGCAGGCGAGGGCCGACGGCGCCCGGATCGCGGCCGGAGCAGGCACCGACCACCGCACCGACCTCACCTCGATCGACGACGTCATCGCCGCGTACGGCGAGCAGGTCGAGTTCGTCGAGGGAACCGGCGCCCAGGTGATCCTGATGGCCTCGCGTCAGTTGGCCGCGCTCGCGTCCGGTCCGGACGACTACCTGCGCGTCTACGACGAGCTGCTGCGCCAGGTCAGGGAGCCGGTGATCCTGCACTGGCTCGGCGAGGCCTTCGACCCGCAGCTGCGCGGCTATTGGGGCTCCACCGACATCCCGACGGCGACGGCGACGTTCCTGCAGCTCGTCGAATCGCACGCGGCGAAGGTCGACGGCGTGAAGGTGTCGCTGCTCTCGGCAGAGCACGAGATCGGGTTGCGCGCCGCGCTCCCGGCGGGCGTGCGCCTCTACACCGGCGACGACTTCAACTACCCGGAGCTGATCCGCGGCGACGGCACCCACCATTCGGACGCGCTGCTGGGCGCGTTCTCCGCCATCGCCCCGGCGGCGTCGGCCGCACTGGCGGCACTCGACGACGGCGACGTCCACCGTTACGACGCAGAGCTGGCCCCCACTCTCGCGCTGTCGCGGCACGTGTTCGCGGCGCCGACCTTCTACTACAAGACCGGCATCGCCTTCCTGGCCTGGCTCTGCGGCCACCAGCCCGGGTTCACGATGGTGGGTGGCCTGCAGTCGGCGCGGTCGATCGTGCACCTCGCGGAGGCGTTTGCGCTGGCCAACGACGCGCGGCTGGTCCCAGACCCCGAACGCGCCGCCGAGAAGTTCCGCGGGCTGCTCGCGGTGGCCGGGGCGACGCGGTGACGGCCGTGCTCGACGTCCCCAGCGGCGCGCCCGCCCGTATCGGCACGCCCGAGCCGGGGGACCCACGCCTCGCACGGCTGTCGCTCAACCAGCGCACCACCGCGCACTGGAGCTTGCGCGAGGCGATCGACGGCGCAGTGGCAGCAGGCCTGCCTGCGATCGGGCTTTGGCGGGAGCCGGTGGCCGAGGTCGGTGTCGACACGGCCCGCCGCTGGGTGGACGACGCGGGCCTGCGCGTCTCGTCGCTGTGCCGCGGCGGGTTCTTCACCGCGTCCGACCCTGCCGCGCGCGCCACGGCCCACGAGGACAACCTGCGTGCCATCGACGAGGCCGCGGCGCTCGGCACCCGGGTGCTGGTGCTCGTCCCCGGTGGCCTGCCGGCGGGCGACAAGGACCTCACCGGCGCCAGAGCGCGCGCGGCCGAGTCGATCGCGGCGCTGGTGCCGCACGCCGTGCAACGGGGAGTCACCCTCGGCATCGAGCCGATGAACCCGATCTACGCCGCCGACCGCGGGGTCGTCTCCACCTTGGCGCAGGCACTGGAGATCGCCGAGGCGTTCGCCCCGCACGAGGTCGGCGTGGTCGCCGACACCTTCCACCTCTGGTGGGAGCCGGGTGTGCACGCCCGGATCGCCGCGGCGGGCGAACGGATCCTGAGCTACCAGATCTGCGACTGGATCACCCCGCTCCCGGCCGACACGCTGCTCGCTCGCGGGATGATGGGCGACGGCCACGTCGACTTCCCCGCCTTCACGAAGGCGGTCGCGGCATCGGGCTACACGGGCGACGTCGAGGTGGAGATCTTCCACGCCGACGTCTGGGCCGCGCCGGGGGACCAGGTGCTCGCCACCCTCGCGCGCCGCTACGTCGAGCTGGTGGAGCCCTACCTCTGAGCCGGTGTGTCTGCCGGAGATTCAGTCGCCGTGGCGGCGCAGCGGTTTCCGTGCCACGTAGACCACGGCGGGTGGCAGGTTCCTCCACACCGCCGGAGTGATCGTCACCTCGCCGAAGTGCGCTCGCAGGTCGGCGAGCTGCTGCCGGGCGGGAGGTGCCCAGCGCGTCCAGGTGTAGGCGAACTGGGTGAAGACGCCGCCCGGCGCGAGCGCATCGGTGATCACGGCGTGCAGGCCGCGCCCGTCCGGGCCGGGGGAGTAGGCCACCCACGGCAGCCCGCTCACCACGCCGTCGACGGCCGTGATCCCCCGGTCGGCGAGCAGCGCGGGCAGCTCACGGGCGTCGCCGAGCACCACGTCGACCTCGGGATGGCGCTGCCTGAGCAGCTGTGCCCAACCCGGGTTGAGCTCCACGGCGATGTGCCGGACCCGCCCGCCGGTGCGTTCCTGGATGGCGCGGGTGAACGCGCCGGTGCCCGGGCCGAGCTCCACCACCACGGGGTCGCCGGTGGTGGCCAGTGGCGCCGTCATCGCGGCGGCGAGCGCCGCGGAGCTGGGGGCGACAGCCGCGGTGTTGAGGGGGTGACGGACGAACTCGCGCAGGAACAGGCCGGTGTCTGCCCACGGCGACCGCGACATGATCAGCACCGTAGCGGGGTACCGCCTCGGAGCCGCGCGCCGGTACCGTCGAGGTGATGGCTGTCACCTGAGGGGGTACTCGTGCATCCGCACCGACTGCAGCAGCTCGTCGCGTCCGTTCCGGACAACATCACTTCGGAGCAGCGGGCCCGTCTGCTCGCCCACGTGCAGACCTCGGACGGCTGCCGGGCCCGCGCGGCCCGGGTGCGCCACGAGCTGAGCCAGGCCCTCGACGGCGGCGATTGCGGCGTGGACCGTGCGCTCGACCTGGCCTGCGAGCTCGACACCCTCGATCGTGTCCAGGAGCGGGTTGACGGGTGGCTCGGCGTGCTCGTGGACGAGCTGACCCATGTGCCGCGGGTCGTGCGCTACGACGACGGCGTGCCGGCCTGACGGTTACTCCCTGAGCTGATCCTCCGAGGGCGAAACCGGACGAGGCGACGCCGTCAGCGGTCCTACGGTCGCCCCATGGACCTCCTGGAGCTGGCGCCCCGACTACACCTGCTGCGCTTCTCGGTGGGCCAGGCCTACCTGTGGCAGGACGGCGACGACCTGACGTTGATCGACACGGGACCCGCCGGTTCCGCACCGGCCATCGCCGCCGCGGTCCACGGTCTCGGCACGCTGCGACGAGTGGTGCTCACCCACTTCCACGACGACCACACCGGCTCCGCTGCCGAGATCGGATCATGGCCCGGCGTCACCGTGCTCGCCCACGGTGCTGACGCGCCGATCATCCGCGGGGAGCGACCAGGGCCACCCCCCGACTTCAGCGAGGCCGAGCGCGAGCTGCACGCCCGTGTCGCGCACGGCCTGCCACCCGCCCCGCCTGCCCGCGTCGACGTCGAGCTGCACGGCGGCGAGGACCTCGACATCGGTGCGGGCGCCCGGGTGCTGCACGTGCCCGGCCACACCGACGGCAGCATCGCCCTGCAGCTGGCCGATCGGGTCCTGTTCACCGGCGACGTGATCGCGGAGCACGGCGGAGAGCTGATGCTCGGCCCGTTCAACCTCGACCGCGACCGCGCCGCAGCGTCGATGCGCCGGCTGGCCGCCCTGGACGTCGACATCGCGTGCTTCGGGCACGGCGACGCACTGGTCGGCAGGGCAGGTGAGCGGCTGCGTCACCTGCATGGGTGAGGATGGGGGCAGGTGACCCCTACGGAGAGGTAGCAACGTGCGTTCGGTGCAGGTGGTGCGGTTGGACGGCCCGGCGGCGGTCGAGGTGCGGGACGTCCCGGAGCCTCAGCGACGAGCCGACGAGGTGCTGATCGAGGTACGTGCCGCCGGCGTGAACTTTCCCGACGTGCTGCGGAGCAAGGGCCTCTACCAGTACAAGTCCGACCTCCCGTTCGTCCTGGGGTCGGAGGTGGCCGGCGTCGTGCGGGAGGCCCCCGACGGGTCGCCGCTGACGCCGGGGCAGCGGGTCGTCGCGTTCAGCGACACCGGCGCCTTCGCCGAGGTGGTGGCGGTGGGCGCCGACCACGTCCTGCCCCTGCCCGACGAGGTGTCCTTCGCCGCGGGCGCGTGCCTGCCGATGAACTACCTGACCGCACACTTCGCGCTGCTCGTGCGCGGCCACCTGCAAGCCGGCCAGACAGTGCTCGTGCACGGGGCGGCCGGTGGGGTCGGCACGGCGTGCATCCAGCTCGCGGCGGCACTGGGCGCCCGGGTGGTGGCGGTGGTCTCCACCGCGGAGAAGGCCGAGGTGGCCCGCGCCGCCGGTGCCCACGAGACGGTGCTCGCCGACGGGTTCCGCGACGCCGTGAAGAGCCTCACCGCGGGTGCGGGCGTCGACCTCGTGGTCGACCCGGTCGGTGGCGACCGCTTCACCGACTCGCTGCGCTGCCTCGCGCCGGCGGGCAGGCTGCTCGTCATCGGCTTCACCGCGGGCGAGATCCCGACGGTGCGCGTGAACCGGCTGCTGCTCAACAACATCGACGTCGTCGGCGTCGGCTGGGGTGCCTACGCGCTCGCCCGGCCCGGTTACCTCGCCGAGCAGTGGGCCGCGCTGGAGCCGCACCTGCGATCGGGCGCCCTCGATCCCGTGATCTCCGAGACCTTCCCGTTGGTGCAGGCGGCGGACGCCTTGGCCCGGCTCGACGAGCGCAAGGTCACCGGCAAGGTCGTGCTCGAGACATCCTGAGCGCGCGGCCGCGGGACCACCTCCGGCCCGCGGCCGCTCCACTGGTCAGGTGCGCTCGGGTGGGGTGGCGTCGCCGGCCGCCCCGTTGCTGCCGCCCGCGTCCTCGACCGACCCGTGCATCCCCGGGTGCGGCTTCACCGAGACCACGAACCCGTCACGGTAGTGCTTCGTGCCGTAGTCGACCGCCTGCTCGACGACGGCCACGGAGCGCCGGTCGCGCAGCATGAGCGGGTCGTGGCGCAGGTCCTTCGCCAGCGCGACGCACAGCACCACCATCACCACCGCGAACGGCGCGGCCATGATGATCGTGATGTTCTGGATGCCGGTGAGCGCCTCGCCCTCGTCGCCCACGAGCAGCATGATGATCGCGATCGCACCCATCACGACGCCCCAGAACACCACCACCCAGCGGGCCGGGGCGATCGAGCCGCGCTGCGAGAGGGTGCCCATCACCACTGCTGCGGCGTCGGCACCGGACACGAAGAAGATCGCGATCAGCACCATCGCGATGATGCTGAGCACGTTGCCGAGCGGCAGCGTGTCGAGCAGCCCGAACAGCTGGGCCTCGGTGGGCTGGGAGGCGAGGTCGGTGCCGCTGCGCTGCAGGTTGATCGCCGCGCCGCCGAAGATCGCGAACCAGAGCAGGCTCACGAGGCTCGGGATGAGGATGACGCCCGTGATGAACTGCTTGATCGTGCGACCGCGGCTGATCCGGGCGATGAACATGCCGACGAAGGGGGTCCAGGAGATCCACCAGGCCCAGTAGAAGACCGTCCAGCCCGCCAGCCATTCGGCAGTGGCGTCGCCACCCGTGGCGGCGGTGCGGGCGGCCATCTGCGAGAGGTTGCCGAGGTAGTCGCCGATGGCCGTCGGGATCAGGTTGAGGATCAGGATGGTCGGCCCGGCGACGAACACGACGATCGCCAGCACCGCGGCGAGCACCATGTTGATGTTCGAGAGCCACTGGATGCCCTTGGCGACCCCGGTGACGGCCGAGCAGATGAACGCGATGGTCAGCACCGCGATGATCGCCACCAGCAGCAAGTCGCCCAGCGGCGGCAGCCCGTAGGCCTGCAGCCCACCACCGAGTTGCAGCGTGCCGAGCCCGAGGGACGCCGCGGAGCCGAAGAGCGTGGCGAAGATCGCGAGGATGTCGATCGCCCTGCCGAACGTGCCCTCGCTGCGCCGCTCGCCCAGGAGAGGCGCGAAGGCCGAGCTGATCAGCTGGCGGCGACCCTTGCGGAACGTGCTGTACGCAATCGCGAGACCGACCACCGCGTAGATCGCCCACGGGTGCAGCGTCCAGTGGAAGAGCGTGGTGGCCATCGCCACGTCCAGCGCCTCGGCCGAGTCCGCAGGCACGGTGCCCGGCGGCGGGCTCGTGAAGTGGGCGAGCGGCTCGCTGACGCCGTAGAACATCAGGCCGATGCCCATTCCGGCGCTGAACATCATCGCGACCCACGAGACGGTGCGGAACTCGGGTTTCTCGCCGTCGCGGCCCAGCGGGATCTTGCCGTACCGGCTGACCGCCAGCCACAGCGCGAACACCACGAAGCCGCTCGCGGCCAGTACGAACGCCCATCCGCCCGCGTTCATGACGCCGGCGAGCACCGCGGCGGCGACCGCGCTCAGCGTGTGGGTGGACAGCGTGCCCCAGACGATGAATGCGACGACGAGCGCCGCGGCCACACCGAAGACCCACCAGTCCACCGGCTGGCGTTGCTCTGCCGAACCTCCGGGGGAGGCCGCAGCCGGCGGGGTGGGATCGCTGCCCCCGGGCGTCTCGCTACTCCTGGGTGTCTCCGAAACGGTCATGGTCTGCGGCCCCGCTGGGCGGAGCCTCCCCCTCACGTGCGGATGAAGCGGATGAACGGGCGACGTTCGCGGATGGGTCACATTGCGTCCCCGAGGTGGCGCCGTCAACTTGAGTGCGGGCTACCGCAACCTTCTCGTTGTGTGAAAGGCGGGAACGTGAAACCTGTGGGTCAGGCGAAGCGGCCCCAGCCGTGCCAGGTCTCGATCTCGAGCACGCCGGTGACGCGGGGCCGGTCCCGCTGCGGGTACGGCTTGCCGATGTAGTGCTGGGCGATCTCGTCGATGTCGCGCAGATCGGGATCGTCGTGCAGGGTCAGCCTGCCCTGCAGGCTGACGTGGCTGCCCCAGTTGTCGCCGTCGAGCACCGTGATCGACACGCGGGGGTCGCGGCGGATGTGGTCGAGGCGACGGCGCTGCGCGTCCATGTTCACCAGGAGCTCTCCGTCGCGGTAGAGGTACCAGGTGGCCACGGTGACCGGTGCCCCGTCGCTGCGCACGGTGCCGATCACCGCGGGGTTGGCACGGTGCAGCATCTCGACGATCTCGGGTGCCAGGTCGCGTTTGGATCTGCTCATGGCGTGATCGTCACCCATCACCGCCGCGTGCGCAGTGCCAGGTCGAGCAGGTTGAGGCTCGCCGCGGAATTACCTCACTGCGGCCCCGATTGCCCGGAGCGCTGCTGCTCGGCGACACGCTGCAGCAGGGGGGAGAGGCGGTGTTCCACGAGCGTGCGCATCACGAGGGAGGTGTTGGTGCGCTCGACCCCCTCCGTGGCGAGTAACTGACCGGCGATGCGGTACAGGTCGTCGGCGTCGCGGGCGACGACCTGCACCAGCAGGTCGGTCGGTCCGGAGAGTCCGAGCACCTCCACCACTTCCGGCACCTCGGAGAGCGCTGCGGCCACCTCGTCGAGCCGGCGCTGCACGACCTGGACCGTGACGAAGGCGGTGAGCGGGTAGCCGAGCGCGGCTGGGTCGATCCGGCGCTCGAACGACCTGACCGCGCCCCGCGCCTCGAGCCCCGACAGCCGGGCCTGCACCGTGTTGCGGGATAGCCCGAGCCGCTCCGCCAGCGCGAGCACCGACGCCCGTGGGCTCTCGGTGAGCGCGAGCAGCAGCCGGGCGTCGGTGGCGTCGACGCCCTCCGCGTTGCGCATTCTGCCCGCTCCTTTCCCTCGCTGATCGTTCGTGCTTGAGCATTCTGCTCAACCAAACCGCCATCAGTTGTGCAGTCATCGTGGTGATGGTGCAGTTGAGCGGCAACTTTGGTCAGGAGGGCGTGATGACGAGCATTGAGGACCGGACGGGCGTCGCCGGGGGTGCGTCCGGGGCCGATCCGTCGGAGGTGCTGCGCGAGATCGAGCAGCGCGTGCTCTGGCTCGCCACCGCGATCGTGCACCACGCCAACCGCGTGCGCCCGAATCCGAGTGGGCTGAAGGTGGGCGGACACCAGGCGTCGAGTGCGTCGATGGTGACGATCATGACGGCGCTCTGGTTCGAGCACCTGCGCAGCGGCGACCGGGTGTCGGTGAAGCCGCACGCATCTCCGGTGCTGCACGCGATCAACTACCTGCTCGGGGAGCTCGACGAGCGCTACCTGACCACCCTGCGCGAGTACGGCGGACTGCAGAGCTACCCGAGCCGCTCCAAGGACCCCGACCCCGTGGACTACTCCACCGGTTCGGTCGGCATCGGTGCGACCGCCCCGATCTGGGGAGCGCTCGCCCGCCGGTACGTCACCTCCCTCGGGGCCGACCCGGGGACGGGCCGCCAGTACTCCCTGGTGGGGGACGCCGAGCTCGACGAGGGCGCCTGCTGGGAGGCGATCCTCGACCCGATGGTGGCCGAGCTGGGTGAGGTGGTGTGGATCGTCGACCTCAACCGGCAGTCGCTCGACCGCGTGGTGCCCAACATCGGCACCCCCCGGCTGCAGGGCATGTTCGACGCCGCCGGCTGGCAGGTGCTCACCGTGAAGTACGGGCGGCTGCTCGAGAAGCTCTTCACCCGGCCCGGCGGCCCTGCCCTGCGGCGCCGGATCGACGAGATGCCGAACCCGGAGTACCAGCGCCTGCTGCGCTGCACCCCCGCCCAGCTGCGCGAGCGACTGCCCGGCGACGATGCGGAGCTGGCCGGGCTCGTGGCCGAGCTCGACGACGCGACGCTGCACGCCGCCATCCGCAACCTCGGCGGCCACGACCTCGCCGCGCTCGGGGACGCCTTCGCGGAGATCGACGACTCGCGCCCCACGGTGATCTTCGCCTACACCGTGAAGGGCTACGGGCTCGCGAGCGAGGGGCACCCCCAGAACCATTCCTCGCTGCTCACGACCGAGCAGATGGAGCAGCTGGGCGGGGCCGTCGGAGCCTCCGTGGACGATCCGTGGGCGCGGTTCCCGGCCGGGAGTGCCGCTGCCCGGCTCTGCTCCTCGGTGGGCGCGCGGCTGCGCAGGGAACCGGTGGTGCGGGGCGCCGTGACCCGGATCCCGGCCGACATCGGCCGCACGCCGTCGGGCACCGCCACGACGCAGGCGGCGCTGGGCCGCGCGCTGCTCGACCTCACCCGCTCGGCTCCGGACGCCGCCCGGCGGGTGGTGACCCTCTGCCCGGACGTCAGCTCGTCGACGAACCTCGGCGGCTGGGTGAACAAGGTGGGGGTGTGGTCGGCCCGCGAGCGGGTGGACTGGTTCGCCGACGATCCCGAGACGATCCTGCACTGGCGCGAGCGGCCGACCGGTCAGCACCTGGAGCTGGGTATCGCCGAGACGAACCTCGTGGGGTTGCTGGGGGAGCTGGGCGCCACCTGGAGCCGCTGGGGTGAGCCGCTGCTGCCGATCGGCGTGCTCTACGACCCGTTCGTGGAGCGTGCACTCGAACCGTGGTCGTTCGGGATCTACGCGGGCGGCCAGTCGATCCTCGTCGGTACGCCGTCGGGGGTGTCGCTCGCGCCGGAGGGCGGGGCACACCAGTCGATCAGCACGCCGTCGGTGGGGCTGGAGCAGCCCGGCTGCATCAGCTACGACCCCGCCTTCGCCATCGACGTGGAGTGGACGCTGCTGGCCTCGCTGGCCCGGCTCGGCCGCCCCGACGGGACGTCCGCCTACCTGCGCCTCTCCACCCGTCCGGTGGACCAGACGCTCGCCGCGGTGCCCACCGACCCCGCCGCCAGGGAGCGCCGCCGTCGCCAGGTGGTGGCCGGTGCGTACCCGCTGCGCCGGGCGACGCAGGACGGCCGGGCCGTGGCTCCCGCGTTGACCATCGCCGCGATGGGCGCCGTGGTGCCGGAGGCACTGGCCGCGGCCGAGCGGCTGGAAGGGCTGGGGACGCCGACCGACGTGGTCTGCGTGACGAGCGCCGGGCTGCTGTTCGACGCGCAGCAGGCACGCGGCGGACGCGGGGACGCGGAGGCCTGGATTCTCGACGCCGCGTTCCCGGCCCGCCGCGCGACGCCGCTGGTGACCGTGCTGGACGGGCATCCCCACACGCTGGCCTTCCTGGCGGGGATCAACCAGGTGCGGGCCGCCCACCTGGGGGTGTCGCGGTTCGGGCAGTCCGGCGACCTCGACGACGTCTACCGCCACCACGGCCTGGACGCGGGCACCATCGTGAGTGCGGGGCTCGACCTGACCGCCTGAGCCGCCCCGGTGCACGACCCTCATCTCGCCCGCCTGCCCAGCACGGGCTGGCCGCCCTGGCGTGAACGGAAGCCCTCGTCCCACGGCCAGTGGTCGCGGTCGTCGGCCCACACCACCTGCAGCGCGCGCACCGCGGGGCCGTAGAGGGCCTGGGCCATGGCCAGGTGGATCTCGGGGTGGTCGACCTCGACGAACTCGACGAGCGGCCCGCTGACGAGCCGCACCTGCTCACCGGGCGGAGGCGCGGTGGCGTGCACCAGGTGCGCCGCGACGCCGTCGAGCAGCGCCGCGGCCCGGGCCGCAGGCAGTCCGGTGGTGACGAGCTCCGGGCGCTGGTGGGACGTGAGACCCACGGTGTACGACCACGGAGGCCTGCCGCGCTCGCCGCGCACCCCCTGCACCACCCAGCAGTGCTTCCGGACCAGCCGGGCCATGCGTGCCAGGTACTCCTCGGGCGTGAGGGCAGGGTCGTCGCACTTCCAGCACATCGGTTCCTCCTCGGTCGGTCGACTCCGACCGGGCAACCGTGACCGTCGCCACCGACGGCGACGGGCCTGCGCGGCGCGCTGCCGAGGAGTTGTCCACAGGGCGGTTCAGCTGGGCTGGGCGCCTCCGCGTCCCTCGCCGCCCTCCCCGCTGTCGCCGCCCCCGTCGCTGTCCTTGTCGTCGTGGCCTGCCAGGAACCGCTCCACCTCGGCGGCGAGCTCGTCGGCGCTGGGCAGCTCGCCCGAGAGGCCGAGGCTCGAGCGGTCGCCGCGGCCGGTGGACACCGTGTCGTACTGCCGCTCGAGCGCCTGGACGACCTGGCGCACCTCGTCGGAGCCCGCCACCTGCTCGGCGATCTCGGCCTCGGCGAGCTCAGCGGCCTTGGACAGCCCTTCGGTGGGCAGATAGAGCCCCGCGGCGATCCCGACGTGGTCGAGCAGCACCCGGGCAGCCTGCGGGTACTCCGCGCGCGCCAGGTAGTGCGGAACGTGGACGGCGAAACCCATCGCGTCGAGCCCGGCCTCACCGAGGCGGAACTCCATCAGCCCCACCGCGCTGCCCGGGACCTGCGCCGTGGCGAACCACGCCTCGTGTCCCTCGGTGAGCTCGGGCCGCGTGCCGTGGACGGTGACGCCGATCGGACGGGTGTGCGGCACGGCCATCGGGATCGCCGTGAGGTTGATCACCAGGCGGACGCCGAACCGGCGCACGATCTGCTCGACGGCGGCGCAGAACCGCTCCCACTGCACATCCGGCTCGGGCCCCGTGAGCAGCAGGTAGTCGGTGTCGCCCGTGTCCTTCAGGGCGACGACGTCGAGCTGCGGCCGTTCGTAGGCGGCCCAGTGGTCGGACTCGAAGCGCAGCGGAGGCCGCCTCGATCGGTAGTCCACGAGCTGGTCGATGTCGAAACGCGCCACCGTCCGTGCCTCACGGTCCGCCAGGATCGCGTCGACGGCCAGCTGCGCCGCGTTCCCCGCGTCGACGAATCCCTCGAGCGCCACGAGTAGCACGGGCTCGTCGACCTCGGGCGCGTCAGCCGCCACCTCGTAGAGCTCAGCCGGGTCCAGCACCGCACACCTCCGGTTCCTCGACGGGGTCCCACCCCGCCCGTTGCAACGTCGCACGGTCCGGGGTTCCCCGGCGAGCAAGTCTCCCCCGTGCAACGTGAACTTCCCCGCACAGCATCCCGTTCGGGCATCCCTGCCCGCACCATGAGGAGGAAATGAAACTGCATCATCGCGTCTGGGTGGTCTGGGCTGTCGGTCTGGCCGCGTATCTCGTCGGCGTCATGCATCGCACCTCCTTCGGCGTGGCCGGACTCGACGCGGCTGCCCGCTTCACCGCAGGTCCGGAGGCGCTGTCCGGGTTCGTGGTGCTGCAGTTGCTCGTCTACGCCAGCCTGCAGATACCCGTCGGTGTGCTGCTCGACCGGTTCGGCGCCCGGCGGCTCGTCGTGGCCGGGGCGTTCACGATGGCCGCCGGTCAACTGATGCTCGCGCTCGCCACCGACCTGCCGCTGGCGATCCTCGCGCGCGTGCTTGTCGGCGCGGGCGACGCGCTGACGTTCATCAGCGTGCTCTCCGTGGTCACAGCCTGGTTCCCCGCGCGGCGAGTGCCGCTGATGACCCAGCTCACCGGCTTGATCGGCCAGCTCGGGCAGGTGCTGAGCGCCGTACCGCTCGCCCTGCTGCTGCACGGCTCGGGCTGGACCGCAGCGTTCGCGTCGGCTGCCGGGCTCGGAGTGGCCGTCGCGCTCGCGGCGCTGGCGGTGGTGCGCAACCGGCCACCGGGTGCTCCCGCGCCGCCACCGGCGGCCTCTCCCCGTGAGGTGGTCGACGGGCTCGTCTCGTCGTGGCGGGAGCCGGGCACCCGGCTCGGGCTGTGGACCCACATGGGCACGCAGTTCTCGGGCACGGTGTTCGCGCTGCTCTGGGGCGTGCCGTACCTGGTGGTGGGCCAGGGGCTCTCGTCCGCCGCGGCGAGCGCCATGCTCGCGCTGCTCGTCGGCGTCGGCATCGTCGCGGGGCCGTTGTTCGGCGAGTTCACCGCTCGGCACCCGCTGCGGCGGTCGTGGCTCGTGCTCGCGGTGATCGGGACGACCGCGGTGATGTGGACGGTCGTGCTGGCGGTGCCGCCGCCGGCTCCGCGATGGCTGCTGGTGCTGCTCGTGTGCGTGCTGGCGCTGGGCGGCCCGGCGTCGATGGTGGGCTTCGACTACGCCCGCACCTTCAATCCCGGACACCGCCAGGGCGCGGCGGTCGGCATCGTCAACGTCGGCGGGTTCTTCGCGTCGCTGGTCGTGTCGCTCGCGGTGGGTGTGGTGCTCGGGCAGATCGGTCCGGACGGTGGGTACAGCCCCGACGCGTTCCGGGGCGCCTGGATGGTGCAGTACGTGATCTGGAGCCTCGCGCTCGTCGGTGTGCTGGGGGCCCGCCGTCGCGCTCGCCGCAAGCTGGCGGTCGAGGGCGTCGTGGTGCCTCCGCTGCGTGAGCTGCTGGCCGCGCGCCGCCGCGCCCGCTGACCACCGCTCCGACCCCCGCCGCACACGCCGGACCCGGGCCCGTCACCCGTTAGTGATAATGCTTATCATTCCCGAGTATCGTAAAGTCGATCTTGGGAGGCAGGGTGCGGATCGCGTTCGTCGGCAAGGGCGGTAGTGGGAAGACGACGTCGGCGGCGGTGTTCAGCCGGTACCTGGCCGAGCTCGGCCGTCCGGTCGTCGCGATCGACGCCGACATCAACCAGCATCTGGGCGCGGCTCTCGGCGACGACGGGCCGCCGCCCCGCGCGCTCGGCGCCGACCTGGTGTGGCTCAAGGACCACCTGCGCGGCACCAACCCGCGCATCCCCTCCGCCGACGTGATGATCAAGACGACCCCGCCAGGCCCGGGGTCGCGGCTGCTCGACCTCGCGACGGACGGTGAGCTGCTCCAGCGGTACTCGGCCGTCGCGGGCGGCGTGCGCTACCTCGTCACCGGCGAGTTCGACGAGGCCGACGTGGGCGTCTCCTGCTACCACTCGAAGACGGGCGCGGTGGAGCTCTACCTCAACCACCTCGTCGACGGCCCGGGTGAGTACGTGGTGGTCGACATGACGGCGGGCGCCGACGCCTTCGCGTCCGGCCTCTTCACCCGCTTCGACCTGACGGTGCTGGTGAGCGAGCCGACCAAGCGCGGTATCGGGGTCTACCGGCAGTACGCCGAGCACGCCGCCGGTCACGGCGTGGCGCTGCGGGTGGTCGGCAACAAGGTGGCCGACGCGGATGACGTCGCCTACCTGCGTGAGCACGCGGGCGAGGCCCTGCTCGGATGGTTCGGCCAGTCGGCGTGGGTGCGGGCGGCCGAGCGCGGTGAGCCCGCCCCGATCGCCGCCCTCGAGCCGGCCAACCTCGCGGTGCTCGACACCATGCTCTCCACGCTGGACGACCAGCGTCGCGACTGGGCGGCCTACCACCGGGGCACCGTCGAGTTCCATCTGCGCAACGCAGCGGCCTGGGCCAACCGTGCGGTCGGTGCCGACCTCGCCGCACAGGTCGACCCGGAGTTCGTCCCCGGACCGGCCGCGGTCCGGGCCGCAAGTGTGTGACCGACCGATCCGTCTGCATCCAGGAGGTTCCGTGTCCCTCGACGTCCCCACCCACGTCCTGACCGCAGCAGAACGCGGCGAGCTCGACGACGCGCAGTTCGTCGCCGTCGTCCGGGACTCGCTGCCCTATGCCTGGGAGGTGGTCACCGCGGCCGCCGAGGACCGGGCCGCGCGACCCGACGCCCGGTTCGGCGAGCACGAGGTGCCCCCGCCTTCGGAGGGGGAGCGCGGTCAGCTCCTGCGAGCGCTGGCCAGCAATGCGATCCGGGGTGCGCTCGAGCGGCACTTCGGCGTGGTGTTCGCGTTCCAGAACTGCCACCGCGTAGCGGCGTTCGCCCCCGCGGACGTCGACGGCGCGGCGTACCGGGAGTTCATCAGCCCGCGCGGCCAGGTCCTCAACCAGAGTCCGGAGCTGCGGGACTGCTGATCCTGCGGTGAACATGACCGTGCGCGGCTACGAGCCCTCGGGCTCGTAGCCGCGCACGTCCCCCTGATTATTCGGCGAGCAGCCGGTAGATCGTCCTGCGTGCCTCGGTCAGTGCCGTGGTGGCTGCTGCGATCTGCTCCGGGTTGCCGGCGGCCATCACCTGCTGGGCTGCGGCATGGAGCTGGCCGAGCTGCTCCCACAGCTCAGCCGCCCCGTTGTCGTCGCCGTCGTCGCCGCCGACCGACGCCCAGACCGCGTCCAGTTCGTCGCGGTGCTCCTCGACGTACCGGGTGCCCTCCTCGGTGAGGTGGACGACCCGGCGACCCTCGGCCTGCTCCACGCGGACCAGGCGCTCGTCCTCCAGCTGGGACAGGGTGGGGTAGACCGATCCCGGGCTCGGGCGCCAGGCTCCGCCCGTGCGCTCGCTGATCTCCTGGATGATCTCGTAGCCGTGTCGTGGCTGCTCCGCGACCAGGGCCAGCACGGCGGCACGGATGTCGCCGCGGGCCGTCCGCCTGCCGCGCCTTCCGTGGTGGCCCGGAAAGCCGCCGCGGAGAGGCATGCCCGGGCCGAAACCCGGACCGAAGGGGGGTCGGCCACGGCGTTCACGCCGCCCGTGGCCGCGCCTTCCGTGGTGCCCGTGGTCGCCGTCGTCGTCCGGGCCGTCGAACGGCCGCGGGGCGCCCATCGCTGCGACCATCGGCCCGGCCGGCGGCATCGGGTGCCCGTGCCCGTGTCCGCGGCCGAAGGGGTTGCCTCGCAGGCCTGCGCCTCCGAAGCCGGGCAAGGGAAGGTTCCACGCGGGGTTCATCGCGTTCATCTCGTCGTCTCCTCGAACGGTGCGAGCCTCCTGCCCTGATAGCAGCGAGTAGCTCGTGTGCCATCACGATATATCGCGATACGGCGAAGAGCTATCGCGTGTGATGTGGGTCACATGCTAATGGGCCGCCGCGAAGGCGAGCAGCTCCTTGTTCAGCCGGTCCTTCTCCGTGACGTACAGCCCGTGCGGCGCACCGGGGTAGACCTCCAGCCTGCTGTACGGGAGCAACGCGGCGGTCGGCCGCCCGGTGACGTCGATCGCCGCCGACGCGTCGGCGTCGCCGTGCACCACCAGCGTGGGGATGTCGATCGAGCGCAGCTCCGCCTGCAGGTCTTCGGCCATCGGCTGCAGACTGGCTGTCTGCACCTCGAGCGGGGTGACCAGGATCGACCGGACCGCGTCGTCCACCAGCGCGGGCGAGAGCCACGCGCCGGTGCCGCTCGTGGCGAAGTACGCCGGTGCCCCGTCGTGGAACCACTTCGGGCGGTCGGCGCGCAGCGCCGCCACGATCGCCTCCAGACGCTCCGGGGGCACGCGGCCGGGCGCCATCCCGCCGACGTACGCCGCGCGGTCCACCCGGCCGGTGCCGTACCGGGTGAGGTAGCGCGTCAGCTCCAGAGTCCCGAGGCTGTGCGCGATGAGCACGACCCGGCGCAGGTCCAGCCGATCGAGCAGCCCGGCCAGGTCGCCTGCGAGGGTGTCGAGGTCGAATCCCGTGCCCGGGACGTCCGAGCGGCCGTGGCCGCGCCGGTCGAGCGTGATGCAGCGGTATCCCGCCTCGCGGAAGGCCGCGACCTGGTACTCCCACATGGTCGAGCTCAGCGACCAGGCGTGGACGAACACAGCCACCGGGCCCGTGCCACCGCCGTCGTAGTAGTAGAGCCTGGTGCCGTCCGCGGCCTCGATGTGCGGCATGTCGTTTCCCTTCACGGCTGCCCGATGTATCGATGTCGACGATCGGGCATGACGCGTGGCCGGTCGATTACGCCGGGGGTAACGAGGTGCGTCACCCGCTCGGGGGGCCCGGCCCGGGATCGGGGCTGATAGGAACACGGAGCCGGCCGTTCGAGCAGTCGCGCGACCGGGTGGGGACCGAGGAGGTCGGATCACATGCTGCTGAAGATTCTGGGCATCGTGGTGGTCATCTGGCTGGCCCTCGCGGTGCTGGGAGCGGTGTTCGAGTTCCTCGGCACCGCGCTCGTGATCGGCGCTGTGGTGGTGGTCGGCATGGTCACGTACTCGGCCGTGAAGGCCGGGCGTTCCCGCCGCTCCATCGGCCGTTAGCGACCGGTGCCCGGAAGCGCGCCGCAGTTCTCGTTCACGTAGGCCTGAACGCGTTCGCGCGCGGCGGCGATCTCCGGCGCCGAGAGCCGGGCGTTGAGCTGCGGGTCGCGGGCCACGGCCGCCCCGTTGCCGCCGTTGGCCAGTAGCGCATCGAGCTGCAGACCCATCGAGTCCACGGTGAGCTGGACGTCGTCGTGGATCTCGTCGGGCGCGGAGTTCAGCATCGCGGCACCGGCGCGCCGCACCCCGTCGATGGTGTTCGTCAGCTCCTCGGGACTGCCGCCGCCGCGGGTGATCAGGGCCGACAGCGGCCGCACCGCGGCAACGTTCTGCTGGGCGGCGACGCAGAACGGGCTCGAGGCCGGCGGCGCCGCACGGGTCGGCTCGCGGCCGTCGGCATCGGCGACGGACCCGCCGCACCCCGCCGCGAAGGCGCAGGCGACCAGCGTGGCGGCCAACATCGTGGCACGCGGAACGAGACCCATCGTCACTTCCCCGAAAGCGATCTGTGGAGGTGCAGACGATAGACCTCGCCCGGATCGGTCCTTGTGAGGCGGCTGCCCCGAATGGGGCACTCCACCCGCCCGGAACGTTCTCGGTGTCCTGATCGTTGATACGGACGTGCCCACCATCGGACCTCGCCGGATCGCGGCGTTCACAGCCCTCGGGCGTGTACTGGTCAGCGGACTCAGGCCGGGCGCCCCCGGGTTCGGCGATCGGCTGCGCTCGGTGCCCCGGATGCTGCGTGGTGCCGTCTCGGGGCGTTACCCCGACCTGACCCGCGGCCGGCTCGGGCTCCTGCTGCTCGCGCTGGCCTACCTGGTCTCGCCGATCGACCTCGTCCCCGAGGCGTTCCTGGCCCTGCTGGGCATCGGCGACGACGTCATCGTCGCGGCGTGGCTCGGCGGCGCCGTTCTCGTCGAGACCGAGCGGTTCCTCGCGTGGGAGCGCAGCCAGCCGGCCGTCGTGGACCAGCAGCCCGCCTGACCGGGGTCGATCTTGTACCGCATCGGCGGCCCCCTACGGTGAGCGCCATGCCGATCCTCGAAGTCCATCTCGTCGAGGGGATGCACACCCCCGCACAGCACGCCGAGGTGCTCACGGCGATGAGCCTCCGCTGTGCGGAGCTGCTGGATACGCCCCTGGACCAGGTGCGTGCCTACGTCACGCTGCACCGGCCCGAGCACTGGGCCACCGCGGGTAGTCCCGCCTCGGGACGTTCTGCCCCGTACTTCACGGCCACGCTCCTGGAGGGCCGGTCCACCGAGCGGCGCCACCGGCTGCTCGGTGCCGTCACCGACATCATCGTCGACGTGCTCGGTGCCGACCGGCGGATGGTGCAGGGCCGGATCATCTCGGTGCGCCCCGAGGACTGGGCGATCGGTGGCGTGCCGGCCACTGCCCGCCGCGGCGAGCCGCGCGCCCGTGCCGTCACCTGAACGAGCTCTGGAGCTGGTTGCTCGTCCTGCTCAGCGCTGGGTCCAGGGGCCCACGCCACTCACCCGCTCCACGGCGATCCGCACCACGAAGCCGGGTGGCGGGTCGGGTGGCAGCGGGAACTCGGCGTCCGGCCCGGCGTAGACCTTGACGAGCCGTTGCAGCAGCTCAGGCGCCCCACCCTCCGTGACGGTGGCCGTGCCGTGAATCACCAGGTTGTGTTGCATCCCCATCGCGTTGCGCTCCTCGGAGTCCAGCGACAGGACGACGCGGGGGTCGCGTCGTAGGTTGCGAACCTTGCGGTGCTCGGGAAGGTGTGCCATCACGATCTCGTCGCCGTCGAGCCCGATCCACACTGCGCTCAGGTGAGGGCTGCCATCGGCGTTGACGGTGGCGCAGTGGGCGAGCCGCCCGGACTCGATCAGGGCGCGAGCGCTGTCGGGAAGGGTGGCCACTGGCGAACCGTAGCGGGTATACCTACCGGTCGCCGCAGATTTCGTGCCCCGCCAGGTGCCGTCGCGGTCCTGATGGTAGGCATCGACCGTGGGAACGATGCGCGTGATCACGCAGCTCTCGACCGGCGGACCCGAGGTGCTCGAGGTCGGTGAGGCGGAGGTACCGACGCCGCTGCCCACCGAGATCCGCGTTCGCGTCGCAGCGGCGGGGGTCAACCCGGTGGACTGGAAGACGCGCGCAGGTGCCGGCATGGCCCCGGTGATCGGTCCGCCCCCCTTCACCGTCGGTTGGGACGTCGCGGGCACGGTCGACGCGGTCGGCCTCGGGGTCACCCGGTTCTCGGTGGGCGACTCGGTGTTCGGGATGCCGTGGTTCCCACGCCAAGCCGGTGCGTACGCCGAGTTCGTCACCGCTCCCTCACGGCACTTCGCGCACCGGCCCGCCGGTCTGTCGGAGGTGGAGGCGGCCGGGCTCCCGCTCGCGGGGCTGACCGCGTGGCAGGCGCTGGTGGACATCGCGGGCGTGCAGCCGGGCCAGCGGGTCCTCGTGCACGGTGCCGCGGGCGGGGTCGGACACCTGGCCGTCCAGATCGCGAAGGCACGGGGCGCCTACGTGGTCGGCACCGCCTCCGTCGGCAAGCACAACCTGCTCAACGACCTGGGGATCGACGAGGCCGTGGACTACCGGACCGAGGCGTTCGAGAAGGTGATCGAACCCGTCGACCTCGTCCTGGACATGTTCGGCGGCGACGTGGCCGTGCGCTCGCTCGACGTGCTGCACCCCGACGGCCGGCTCATCTGCCTGCCCTCAGCGGCGGCGGCGGATGCCGTGGCCGCGGCGGGGGATCGGGGCCTGCGTGCCACCGGAATGCTCGTGGAACCCGACGGCGACGGTCTCGACGAACTCGCCGAACTGGTCGACGACCGGCGGCTACGTGTGCTCGTGGCCGAGACCTTCCCACTGGAACGGGCTTCGCACGCCCATCGGGCAGGCGAGCTCGGGCACACCACCGGGAAGTTGGTGCTGACGACCTGAGCGGGCCCGGGGTCAGCTCGTCACGTCGGTCAGAGCGGCGTCGAGGATCTCCAGACCACGGCCGATCTCGCCGTCGGTCGCGGTGAGCGGCGGCGCGATCCGGAACGTCCCGCCCATGCCGGGCAGCTGCACGATGTTCATGTGCAGGCCGAGCTCGGCGCACCGCTGGGTCACCGCCGCTCCGAGCGCGTCGGTGTCGTCGATGCCCGGCCCGGCCACCAGCTCCAGCCCGACCAGCAGACCCCGCCCGCGCACGTCCCCGATCACCGGGTGCTTCCCGGCCAGCTCGCGCAACCCGTCCTGAAGGATCTTCCCGAGATCGTGGGCCCGTTCGTCGAGCCGGTCGCGGACCAGCACGTCGAGCACGGTGTTCCCGACAGCGGCCGGCAGCGGGTCGTTGACGTGCGTGGTGAAGAACAGGTAGCCGCGGTCGTGGGCCTCCTGCTCGATCTCCGCGCTGGTCAGGACGGCGGCGAGCGGCAGCCCGGCACCGAGGGTCTTGGACAGCGTCAGGATGTCGGGGACCACGCCGTCCCGCTCGAACGCGTACCAGTCGCCGGTCCGGCACAGCCCGGTCTGGGCCTCGTCGAGGATCAGCAACATCCCGCGCTCGTGGCACTTGTCCCGCAGCGCCGCCAGGTAGCCGGGCGGAAGATCGACGACACCGCCGGAGCTCAGAATCGGCTCGACCAGGCAGGCGGCGAGACTGCCGACCGACTGGGCGTCGATCAGGTCGAACCCGAGGTCGAGCTGACGGCGCCAGTCGAGGTTCCCGTCGGCGTCGACGAGGTCGGGCCGGAACCGGTCCGGTACCGGCAAGGCGAAGTTGCCCGGCGCTGCCGGCCCGTAACCGGAGCGGCCTGCGACATAGGTGGCGTTCGCTGCGGCCTGGGTCATCCCGTGCCAGGACCGGGCGAACGACACGATCTCGTGCTTCCCGGTGACCAGTTTCGCCATCCGGATCGCGGCCTCGTTCGACTCGGCGCCGGTGGTCAGCAGCAGCACCTTGTCCAGCGGCGCGGGCACGCTGTCCGCCAGCCGCCGGGCCAGGTCGACAACCGGACGGGACAGCATCCCGCTGTAGAGGTGGTCGAGCCGGCCGACCTGCTCGCGGACCGTTGCGACGATCGCCGGATGGGAGTGACCGAGAATCGCGCTCATCTGACCCGACGTGAAGTCGAGCAGCTCACGCCCGTCCTCGGTGAACACCCAGCTGCCGGCCGCGCGGTCGATGATCCCGGGGCTGAAGGCGGCGCGGCCCGCGTAGCGGATCAGGTGACGGTCGGGTGCGGTGTCGTCCGGCATGGCGTCGACGTTAGGAAGAACGGATCTCGGCGTCCACACGACATCCGCCGCCCCTCCAACGCAGGCGAGTGAGTGCGTCAGGGCACCGGCACACCTCTCCGCAGGGGGATGCGGGCGCGCAGGGATGCTCCCGCCGGGCCGTCGACGACGGCGATGGTGCCGCCGTGGCGGACGGCGATGTCGCGGGCGATGGCGAGCCCGAGCCCGGACCCTCCCGCGTCCCGGGCCCTGGCCTCGTCGAGCCGGGTGAAGCGGTCGAACACCGCCTCACGGTGCTCGGGAGGGATGCCTGGTCCGTCGTCGTCGACCTCGAGCACCGCGTCGCCGCCGCAGCGCACCAGGCGGACGACCACGGCGGTCCGGGCGTGCCGCACGGCGTTGTCCACGAGGTTGGCGACCACGCGGCGCAGTTGCTCACAGGACCCGTTGACCACGATCTCGCTGCTGATGTCCAGCGAGACCCCGACCTCGGTCCGCGAGCGGGCGCGGGAGGCCTCTTCGGCGGCGACCTGGCCGAGGTCCACCTCCTCGTGCTCCGCAGGCTCGTCGGCGTCGAGGCGGGCAAGCAAGAGCAGATCGGTGGTGAGGCGCTGGATCCGGTCGACGTCCGTGAGCGCTTCGGCGGTGAGCGCCTGGGGTGGCGCGATCTCCAGACGGGCGCGGAGCACGGCGAGCGGACTCCGCAACTCGTGGGCGGCGTCGGCCACGAACTGCCGATGGCGGCCCACGGCGTGCTCGAGCCGATCCAGCGTCCGGTTCGTCGTCGCGGCGAGGCGGGCGATCTCGTCACGGGCCGGGGGCACCGGGACCCGTCGGTGCAGATCGCTCGCGGTGATGTCCGCGAGCTCCTGACGGATCGCCGAGACGGGCGCGAGGGCCCGTCCGACCGCGAGCCAGGTGAGACCCGCGACCAGCAGGAGCAGGGCGGGGATGCCGGGCAGCAGCACGCTCCAGAGGGTGGACAGCGCGGTGGCGACGGGCTGCAGGGACGCTCTCGCCTGTACGAGAACCTTCCCCTGCGCAGTGTCCACCGGCTTGCTCACCACGGTGTAGGTCGCCGACGGGGTCCATTGCTTGGGCACCACCAGCACGTTGCGCGTCGGAGGCTCGCCGATGATCACGACATCGGGGTCGGCGGCAGTGCCGGGCGAGCCTGCTCTGGCCGCCCCGCTGCCGTCGGCCAACCGCTCGGCCGTGATCGCGGCGCGCCGGGCGGCCTCCGCGGCCGCGCTGTCCTGCAAGCTTCCGCGGAGCACGCTCACCAGCGCCACCGACGCGACGCCGAGGGCGACGGCGACGATGGCGGTGGCCGCGAGCGTCGCCCGCAGGCGCACGGACAGCCGTGACGTGAACCGGCCGCTCACTCGGACGCCTCGAGCCGGTATCCGGCGCCTCGGACCGTGACGAGCGAGGTGCGCTCGAACGGCCTGTCGATCTTGCGACGGAGGGCGCTGATGTACACCTCGACGATGTTCGGGTCGCCGTCGAACGCGAAGTCCCAGGCCTGCGCGAGCAACTCTCGCTTGGAGACCACCTCGCCCGCTCTCCGGGCGAGGGTGTGCAGCACGGCGAACTCCTTCGGGGTCAGCGCGATCTCGACGCGTCCCCGCCGGCAGCGCAGCCCTGCCGGATCGAGCGTCAGATCACCCACCGTGATCGACACCGGCCGGACGGGGCCGCCGCGGCGCACCAGCGCGCGCAGCCGGGCCAGCAGCACGACGTAGGAGAACGGCTTCGACAGATAGTCGTCCGCGCCGGTGTCGAGCGCCTCGGCCTCGTCGTGCACGCCGTCCTTCGCGGTGAGCATGAGGATCGGCGTCCAGACGTCGGCGGCGCGGAGCTTGCCGCACACGGTGTAGCCGTTCATCCGGGGCAGCATGACGTCGAGCACGATCACGTCGTACTCGTTCTCGCCCGCCATCCAGAGCCCGTCGGGGCCGTCGTGGGCGACGTCGACGGCGAAGCCTTCTTCGGCGAGACCGCCCGCGAGCACGTCGGTCAGTCGCTTCTCGTCCTCAACCAGCAGCAGGCGCACGCCGGTCAGTCTGGCCAGGGCGCCTGAGGTCAACCTGAAGACGTGTTCAGCGATGTTCAGTCCGGTTTCAGCAGACCGGCGCGAGCCTGTGCGCGTTCGATCGACCGAGAGGAGAGCACCCATGCGCATCCGTACGATCGCCGGTTCCGTGCTGGCGGCTGCGGGCCTGATGACCGTCCTGACCGGGGCTGCCAGTGCGAGCACACCCGACCCGGGTGAGCCGTCGGGGGAAGCAGTCGTCGTCACGTGCGAGGACGGCAAGGCCACGGTCCGCCCGCTCACGGACGAGGAGCGGGCGAAGCTGAAGGAGGTGCGGGCGGGGGAGCGGACCGACAAGGTCCGCTTCCACCGTGGTTCGCCCCCCGATGGAGACCATGTCGCCCCACCCGGGAAGAAGATCAAGATGATCTACACCGGTTCCGGGCCGGTGCCCGCGGAGAAGGCGCGACTCGCGTGCGGCGCGTCGGCTGAGCATCGGGACGAGTAGCAGGTGCCGGCGGGCCGTGCCGGTCTCGGGGGTCGGCACGGGCCCGTCAGCGCCGTGGCGGAGTGCTCCGCGCCCGGGCGACCACCTCCTTGACCCGATCACGGACGCCGCGCAGCTCCGTCAGGTAGAGCCAGTAGTCGGGGTGCGCGCCGGTGAGCCGCTCCTGGGCGTTCGCGAGCCGTACCGACTGCGCGTCGAGGACGGGGCCGAACTCGGCGACGAGCCCGCGGTCCACCACGAGCCGCTGGGCGTCGCGAACGACGAACCGGGCGTCGGCGGCCTGCTGCCCGGGATCGGCCCGGACGTCGCGCAGCAGGGAGAGCCGGTCTGTGACGAGGTCGTGGTGCTCCTCGGCACGTCCCAGCGCCGAACGGGCCGCCGCGATCTGGTCCGCGGCCTCGTCCCAGTCACCATCCCCGGCCAGTCGCCGGGTCTGCGTGATCGCCCGGTCGGCTTCGGCGATGGCCTCGTGGGCGAGCTCCTCGGCTCCGGTGAGGTCGCGGGAGCAGGGATCGGAGAACTCCCGGCGCAGGGCCGACAGCGCGGGCTGGATGCGGTCGGTCTTGGTGGCCGCGGCCGACCGGCGGGTGGCGATGCTGCGGAGCGCGGTGCGGACGGCCTCGGCGGTGCCAGGGGCCTCGGCTGCGAGCGTCACCGCCGACCGCGCCAGCTCGAGGGTGTGCTCGGCGGCCTGCAGGCGTTCGCGCAGGCGGGCGCCGGGGGCCTCGAGCCGTCCGGCGGCCCGCTCGGCCTCGGTGAGCCGCTCCGCCGCACGGCGGGATCGGGCGCCGGCCGCCTCTGCCCCCGCCACGGCGGTGCGTGCCTCGATCAGCGCCGTGCGTGCCTGCTGGATCGTGCGGGGCACGCTGCTGCGCGCGTACTCCGCCTCGTCGAGCGGACGCGAGTGCGAGTCGCGAAACCGGCGGATCGTCTCGCGGGCCCGTTCGATCTCCCGCAGCGCCCGCTCGTCGGCTGCGCGGGCGACCGTGGCCGCATGAGTACCGGTCGTCGGCCGGTCGGCGGTCGCCGACAGGTAGGCCTCCGTGGCTGCGTCCCCCATCGCCGCCACCTCGCGCCAGGCCTCCGCGAGTCCCGGCGCGATCTCGAGCTCCTCGGCGGCCCGCACCGCCTCGGCGACGGTGCGCTGCTCGTCGTCGAGCGCGAGGAAGGCTTGTGTCGCGGCGTTGCGCGCGGCCACCGCGCGTTCGTCGGCGGGCTCGTCCCTGGGGTCGGACCTGCGGAACAACGTGCTCCCCTCGCGCGCACCGGGCTGGTCGAACCGTACCCGGACAGGCGCTTTGCGTGGCCTGTCCTGATACGCATCGTGAAGCGCTCTTTATTCGAAGATGACCAACACTCTGAAAGCTTTGCCGACCCTTGACGCTCGGAGACTCCCGTGCTCTCGATCACGACGCGGACCGTGTGCGGTGTTGATCCTGCGGCGACCGGCAACCCCGACTGCTCCGTTCGCTGGTACCGCTCACGCCGTGGCCGCTCTGTGGTTACGACGGAGCGCCGATCGGCGGAGGACTGGGGTCGATTCTGCGCCGAACGGAGCCCTTCGAACGGCGTGTCGCGGCCGACATGCCTATTCCGCCACTCGTCGCCCGGTGCTGCTCAGCGACCTCAGTTCCGGTGCCGCGTGGGTCAAAGGCGGGTCATCGGCGTTTAACGTTTCCCCCGGATCGATCACGACCTGGTCACAGACCGGACACGGACCGCAACCCCGAGCGGTTCGCCCCGCACCCCCGAGCGGGACGTCCGGCCGGGTCGCTCAGATCCGGAAGGAATGGTTGTGGCACGGCACCGCTCCCCCTCGGGCCGGCGCGCACACCTTGGGCCCCCGCTGTCGCTCGGCATGGCGACAGCGGGGGTCGGTGGCGCACACCGGTCGACCCCAGCCCGGCAACTCACCCCCTCACTCTCGATTCGTCTCGCTGCAACAGTCGTGGCAGGCGGCGCAGTCGCCGCAACAGGCCAGCACGTGCTCGCCACCGCGCTCCCCGCGGTCGCCGACGGCGCGAGCGCACTGAGCCTCGGCATCAACGGCCTCGTCGGCCCCGACATGGATTTCCGTGTGGCAGCGGACGCCGCTCCACTGGTGGCTGATCCTCCTCCCGCGGCCGCTGTCGCGGGGGTCGATCCCGCACCCGTCATCGCCGATGCGGCCTCGCTCGTCAAGGTGGCCGACTTACAGCGCTCCGTCACCGACGCAGCCGCTCGCACCGCCGATCAGGCCGCGGCCAAGGCCGAGCAGGCCAAGGCGGAGGCCGCCCGCGCCGAGCAGGCCAAGAAGGCGGCTTCCGTGGCGGACGTCGGCCGCGCGATCCAGATGGTCACCGGACGGGTCACGTCCGGCTTCGGGCTCCGCGCCGGCACGACACACCAGGGCCTGGACATCGCCGCCCCCATCGGCACTCCCATCCGCGTCCCGATCGCAGGCACCGTGATCAGTTCAGGGCCCGCCACCGGCTTCGGGCTCTGGGTGCGGGTCCGGCACGCCGACGGCACGATCACCGTCTACGGGCACATCAACCGCTCGCTCGTGAAGGTGGGTCAGAAGGTCGCGGCCGGCCAACAGATCGCCGAGGTCGGCAACCGCGGCGAGTCGACCGGGCCGCACCTGCACATCGAGGTCATCACCCCGGCCGGCAAGAAGATCAACCCGCGCCCGTGGCTCGACCAGCACGGCATCCGCTACTAGCGGTCCGTCACACGCTCGGTCACAGCTCCGACAGCCGGCGGACGAGGAACCGACGCTCCAGGTCGGTGGCGGCCATCCGCAGGGCGCGTTCGAAAGCCTCCCGGGCTTCCTCGTCGCGGCCCAGACGGCGCAGCAGCTCGGCTCGGGTCGAATGGTGGTAGCGGTACTCGCCGAGGTCGAGTGCGTCGACGAGCTCGAGCGCTCGTTCCGGCGCGCCCGCCTCGGCGAGAGCCACCGCCCGGTTGAGGGCAACGACCGGCGAGCCGGTGAGACGTTCGAGGCGTTCGTAGAGCAGCGTGACCTCGTCCCAGTCGATGTCCTCCTCGGCCTGCAGCGACGCGATCGCCGCCTGGAGCACGTACGGCCCGGCCGCCGATCGCAACGCCAGCGCCCGATCGAGCGCCGATCGGCCGGCCTCGACCTTCGCCTGGTCGTGCAGCGAACGGTCCTGCTCGGCCAACGGGATCAGCTCACCCCCCACCACACGCGCCTCACGGCGTGAGTCGTGGAGCAGCATCAGAGCCAGCAGCCCGTACACATCCGCTTCGTCGGCCATCAGCTCAGCCAGCAGTCGCCCCAGCCGGATCGCCTCGGCAGCAAGATCGCCGCGATCGGTGTAGCCCTCATTGAAGATCAGGTAGATCACCGCCAGCACAGCTGACAAGCGGTCCGGCAGCACATTGTCAGCCGGCACCGAAAACGGGATCCCCGTTGCCTTGATCTTGACCTTGGCCCGTGAGAGCCGACGCTTCATCGTCTCCTCCGACACGAGGAAGGCGCGCGCGATCTCCTCGGTGGTGAGGCCTCCCAGGGCCCGCAGCGTCAGCGCCACCTGCGCCTCGACCGCCAGCGCCGGATGGCAACAGGTGAAGATCAGCTCCAGGCGCTCATCCTGGATCGTGCTGTCGTCGAAGTCGATCTCGTCCATGCTCGCGGTCAACCGATCGTTGTGGAGCAGCCGGCGCTTGTTCTCGAGCGTCCGCTCGCGTCGCACGCGGTCTATGGCGCGGTTGCGCCCGGTGGCCACCAACCAGGCCACGGGGTGCTGTGGCATACCGTCACGGGGCCACCGCTCGGCCGCGATCGCAAAGGCCTCCTGCGCGGCTTCCTCGGCGAGATCGATGTCACCGAGGAAGCCGACAAGGGACGCCAGGACGCGGCCCCACTCGCGCCGGAAAACCTCCTCGATCAGAAGTCATCCTCCATCGGGATCTCCACCAACGGCCGGATCTCGACCGCACCGCCCAGCCGTACCGCCGGAATCCGCTGGACGAACTCCAACGCCTCGTCGAGGTTGGAGGCGTCGAGCACGAAGTAGCCGCCGAGCACCTCCTTGGTGTCGGCGAAGGGGCCGTCGGTGATCAAGGCCTCGCCAGGGCTGTAACGAACCGTGGTCGCCGTCTCGGCTGATTGCAGATGGGCACCTCCGAGGCAGCGCGGGTCCTCGCGCAGCGCCAAGTACTCCGCGTTCACGGGTCCGTACTCGTCGGGTCCGAGCGCTTCGTGGCTACCAGGCTTCGGGAAGATGAGCAGTGCGTACTTCATCCATGCCTCCTTGGGATCATCTCGACATCGAGACGAACAGGCGGCGCCACAGGGGACAACGACCATCGAAATTCTTCCAGATGCCGACAGTGCCCTGACCGAGAGCGGCTGCCCCGACCGCTGGAAACCGGCCCGGATCGGGTTCCTCCCGCGCATCCCACCCTCGACGGTGCACCGAGTGTTGACCCGCTACTGCATCGCGCTCGCGGACCACCCACAACCAGCGGCTACTGGTCCTCGATCCCGAACACGCTGAGCGCACGCATCTTGTTCGTGACGTCCAGCGCCGCCACCTTGTACGCCTCGGACAGCGTCGGGTAGTTCAGCACCGTGTCGACGAGGTAGTCGACGGTGCCGCCGCAACCCATGATGGCCTGGCCGATGTGTACGAGGTCGGTGGCGTTGGTGCCGAACACGTGCACGCCGAGCAGCTTGTGGTCCTCGGTGGACACCAGGAGCTTGAGCATCCCGTAGGAGTCACCGACGATCGCCCCGCGTGCGAGCTCGCGGTAGCGCGACATCCCCACCTCGTACGGCACTGCCGACGCCGTCAGCTCCGCCTCGGTCTTCCCGCAGTAGGAGATCTCGGGAACCGTGTAGATGCCGATGGGCTGCAGCTGCTGCAGCTCCCGCACCGGCTCTCCGAAGGCGTGGTTGGCGGCGAGGCGTCCCTGGTCCATGCTCGTGGCCGCGAGCGCGGGGAAACCGATGACGTCGCCCACGGCGAAGATGTGGGGCACCGCGGTGCGGTACTGCCCGTCCACCGTGATCCGCCCGCGCTTGTCGGCGGCCAGGCCCGCCTTCTCCAGGGCGAGCTCGTCGGTGACGCCCTGGCGGCCTGCCGAGTACATCACCATGTCCGCGGCGATCCGCTTGCCGCTCGCGAGGCTCGTGACCGTGCCCTTCGGGGTGATCTCGACCTTCTCTACCTCCTCACCGAACCGGAACGTGACGGCCTGGTCGCGCAGGTGGAACTTGAGCGACTCGACGACCTCGGGATCGCAGAAGTCGAGCATCGAGGGACGCTTCTCCACGACGGTGACGCGCGTGCCGAGCGCAGCGAACATCGATGCGTACTCGATGCCGATCACCCCGGCACCGACGACCACCAGAGAGCCGGGCACGCGCTGCAGCGTCAGGATGGCGTCGGAGTCGATCACGTGCTCCTCGTCGAACTCCACCGCAGGCGGCCGGGCCGGCTTCGTGCCGGTGGCGATGATGATGTTCTCCGCGGTGACGGTGTTGTGGTCGCCGCGCCCCTCGCCCTCGACGACGACGGTGTGCGGGTCCTCGAAGCGGGCGGTGCCGCCCAGGATGTCGATGTGGTTGCGCAGCAACTGGTTGCGCACCACCTCGACCTCGCGCCCGACGACGTGGGTGGTGCGGGCAAGCAGGTCGCCGATCGTGATCTCGGCCTTGACCCGGTAGCTGGCGCCGTACATGTCCCGCTGGGCGAACCCGGTGAGGTAGAGCACGGCCTCCCGCAGAGTCTTCGACGGGATCGTGCCCGTGTTCACACAGACACCGCCCATCATGTTGCGCCGTTCCGCGACGCACACCCGCTTGCCGAGCTTCGCGGCCGCGATCGCCGCCTTCTGACCGCCGGGTCCTGAGCCGATCACCAGCAGGTCGTAGTCGTACACGGGAACGTCCTCCCCCTCACTTCGCTCGGCAGGCGCCCACCTGATCAGCGCCGGTGGCGGCCCAGCCACGCTGGCCAGCGTCGCGGGCGGAGGCACCCCGCGGCAAGCGCGGGAGGTTAACAGTCGACGACGACAATCCGGCGTCGTCGTCCACAAGGCGGCTTCGGGAGCCGATCTCGGGCGCTCGCGGACGCGGTGGTCCACAGGTGCGCGGTCAACGGCGCCCGGACGGCTGCGGCGTCCCCGATGCTCGACGCATGGCAACTTCCGACATCCCCCGCTCCGCCTCGCCCTGGCGATCGCCGTCCGGTCCGGCGGTCCGGGTCCGCGAGCCAGGTGAGCTGGTGGCGGCCGTACCGGTGCTGCTCGGCTTCCATCCCCGCGAGTCCCTCGTGCTCGTGGCCACCGGCGGCGGGTCCGGCCGCAGGCTGGGGCTCACGTTGCGGGTCGACCTCCCCCCGCCCGAACATGTGCGCGACCATGCCACCTGCGCCGCCGAGCACCTGCTCCTCGACACCCCCACCGGAGCCGCGGTCGTCGTGGTCGCCGCCGCCGCTTCTCCGCACATGGAGCTGGTCGGGCATGTGATCCAGGCATTGGAACGGCACCAGGTGCGTGCCCACACCGTGCTGTGGGCGGAGAGCACGAGCGAAGGTGCCCGCTGGTCCTACTACGGCACCTGCGAGTGCACCGGCGTCGTGCCCGACTTCTCCACCACCACGTTCGCAGCGGCTGCAGTTACCGCGGGCCAGGTCGTGTGGGCCGATCGGCGCGAGCTCGAGGCACTGGTCGCGCCGGCCGACCCGGAGCGGATCCGGAGGCGGGAGGCGTTGCTGATCCAGGCCACGGACGAAGCGCTGGCCCGGGCCGATCCCGGTGCCGTCGTCGACGCCGCGGTCGTCGATGCCGCCGTCGCCGACGCTGCAGCCGATCGGCTGGTGCTCGACGACGCCAGGGTCGTCGCGCTCGCCGGGGCGCTCGCTGTCCCGGCCATCCGTGATGCAGCCCTGCTGCAGTGCATCGGGCCGGCAGCGGTGGCAGCAGAACAACTCTGGACGGCGCTGGTCCGCGAGACCCCTGATCCCGAGGCCGCCGAACCCGCCGTGCTGCTGGCCGTGTCGGCCCTGATGCGCGGCGACGGGGCGCTCGCCAACATCGCGCTCGACCGGGCCGAACACGCATGGCCCGGTCATCGGCTGGCCGCGATCGTGCGCTCGGGTCTGCTCGGAATGCGTCCCGAGCAGATCAGGGAGTTGCTGCGCGACTGCGAGGGGCACGTCGGTGGCGCCGCCCGTCGCGAGCGGCTGCTGCGAAGGGGCCGCTCGTGATCACGCCACCGCGCGGCTCAGACGGGCTGCCTGCTCTGGGTGAAGCGCCAGGCGTCGCCCACGATCCTGGTGATGTCCGTGAACTGCGGGCGCCAGCCGAGATCGGTCATCGCGGCCTCGCTGGAGGCGATGAGCACCGCAGGGTCGCCGTCCCGTCGCGGTGCCACGGTGGTGGGGATCGGATGGCCGGTCACGGTCCGGCAGGCATCGATCACCTCGCGCACGGAGAAGCCCGTTCCACTACCCAGGTTGTAGATGGAGTGCACGCCCGGCCGGGCGTACTCCAACGCCAGCAGATGAGCCGCGGCCAGGTCGTCGACGTGGATGTAGTCGCGCACGCACGTGCCGTCGGGCGTGGGCCAGTCGTCCCCGAACACCTGCACCATGTCGCGCGTACCGGACGCCACCTGCAGCACGAGCGGGATGAGGTGCGTCTCCACCGTGTGCCGCTCGCCGAAGCGGCCGTGCGCGCCGGCCACATTGAAGTAGCGCAGGCTCACCGCAGCCAGGCCGTGCGCGACCGCGTACGACCTGATCGCGTGGTCGATGGCGAGCTTGCTGGAGCCGTAGGGGTTGGTGGGCCGGGTGGGGGCGTCCTCGCGGATCGGCACCTGCTCGGGCTCGCCGTAGGTGGCCGCGGTGGAGGAGAACACCAGCCGGGGCGTTCCGTGATGGCGGATGGCCTCGAGCAGCCGGAACGTGGTCACGACGTTGCCCGACCAGTACAGCTCCGGCTGCTTCACCGACTCGCCCACGAGCGACTTGGCGGCGAAGTGCAGCACTCCGTCGAAGCCTTCGGCCAGCACGTCGTCCGCCGCTTCGGCCAGGTCGGCCCGCACGAAATGCGCGCCATCGGGCACCGCGTCCTGGTGGCCGGTGGAGAGGTCGTCGAGCACCGTCACGTCGTGGCCTGCGTCCACCAGGTGCGCGGCACAGACACTGCCGACGTAGCCGGCTCCACCGGTGACGAGCAGCTTCACGAGGTTCCTCCTGGGACGGGCCGGCTGCCGGGGCGTCACGCCGACCGCCACCGCGATGCGGATCGGGTCGGCGGCGCACACCGTCTCATGCCGCTTCCGCCCACCGGACGAGGGGGAGGAGCGGGGTCAGCGCGCTCGCACGAGCACGGCGTGCGCGATGAGCGGTGCCACCGTGGCCTCCGCGCCTTCGGCCGCCACGGGCACCGCATCGCCGAAGCGGGAGATGGAACGCACCTGCACGTCGCCGCCTGGCACGATGCCCGCGCATTTGAGCTCGGCCATCAGGTCGGCGTCCACCTGCACGTGCTCGGCGATCCGCCGCACCTCCACCATGCCGCCACCGCGCCTGGCGAACTCGTCGAGCCGCTGCAGCCCCACCTCGAGCGTGGGCGGTGCGGAGACGGCCACCGTCGCGGCGTCGTGGCGCTGCGAGAGCTCGTCCAGCCCCGGGATCGGGTTGCCGTAGGGGGAGATGGTGGGGTTGTCGAGCAACTGCACGAGCTTGCGCTCCACGGCGTCGCTCATCACGTGCTCCCACCGGCATGCCTCGGCGTGCACCAGCTCCCACTCGAGCCCGATCACGTCGGAGAGGAGCCGCTCGGCCAGCCGGTGCTTGCGCATCACCGACACGGCCCGGGCCCGACCGCTGTCGGTCAGCTCCAGATGCCGGTCGCCTGCCACCACCACGAGGCCGTCGCGCTCCATCCGGGCGACGGTTTGGCTTACCGTCGGGCCGCTCTGGCCGAGGCGCTCCGCGATCCGCGCGCGCAGGGGTACGACGCCCTCCTCCTCGAGTTCGTAGATCGTCCGGAGGTACATCTCGGTCGTGTCGATGAGCTCATTCACGCGCCCAGCCCCTTCGTCAATACCCCATCTTATCTGGGCAGTGGCTCGTCGAGGTCCGCCAACCCCGGCAGAATCGGCCAGGTGGCCACCCTATTGCCACCATTGGTCGCTTCGTCAGGCCTGCCACCCACTTCTCACGCTCCCATTCGGCACGCCCGGCGGCCACCAGGGCGGCGCCCTGGGGCGCGCTGGGCCTGCTGATCCCTTACGGTCGCGCCATGACTCCGCGAGCCGCGGTTGTGTGGACGCCCGAGTTCCTGCGCTATGACCTCGGCGGCGAGCATCCGCTCGACCCTGTCCGTCTCGACCTGACAATGCGTCTCGCCACCGGGCTCGGAATTCTGGAAGGCGTCGAACCACTGGTTCCCGAGCAGGCGCCGGACGAGGAGATCAGACGGATCCACGTGCCCTCGTACCTCGCGGCGGTGAAGTCGGCTCCCGACAACCCGTTCGGAGTGGGCCACGGGCTCGGCACGGAGGACAACCCGGTCTTCTTCGACATGCACGAGGCCAGCGCGCTGGTGTGCGGCGGCTCCCTGCTGGCCGCCAGGGAGATCGCCGAGGGCCGGGCCGACCGCGCCGTCAACATCGCAGGCGGGCTCCACCACGCGATGGCCGACCACGCGTCCGGGTTCTGTGTCTACAACGACTGCGCCGTCGCGATCTCCTGGCTGCTCGACCACGGATTCGACCGGATCGCCTACATCGACGTCGACGTCCACCACGGCGACGGCGTGCAGGCCGCGTTCTACAGCGACCCGAGGGTCCTCACCATCTCCCTGCACCAGCACCCGATGACGCTGTGGCCGGGCACGGGGTGGCCGGGTGAGTACGGCGAGGGCAAGGGCGCCGGATACGCGGTCAACCTGCCGTTGCCGCCCGGCACGGCCGACGGCGCGTGGCTGCGTGCGTTCCACGCGGTCGTGCCGTCGCTGATCACCGAGTTCCGCCCGCAGATCCTCGTCACCCAGTGCGGGGTGGACACCCACGTCGAGGATCCCTTGGCCAACCTCGGGCTGTCCGTCGACGGCCACCGGGCCATCTACCGGGAGCTGCGTCAGCTGGCCGAGCACGCGGCGGGCGGGAAGTGGCTGGCTCTCGGGGGTGGCGGGTATGGGCTGTTCCGTGTGGTGCCGCGGTCGTGGACACACCTCGTCTCCACGGTGCTCGATCGCGACGTCGAGCCCCACCGGCCGCTGCCGGCCGGGTGGGTGGCCCACGCCGCGGGGCTCACCGGGCAGCGGCTGCCCACCGAGATGACCGACGGCCGCGAGATCGGTTACGAGCCCTGGACCGAAGGTTCCGACCGCGTCGACGCCGCCGTGCTCGAAACCAGGCGAGCGGTCTTCCCCCTCCACGGCCTCGACCCCGACGACCCGCGTGACTGAGGTCGACCCCGCGCCGGGCGCCGAGGCGCAGCCGAGCTATCCCCGTCACTGGGAGGCCGACGTCGTGGCCTCCGACGGCGGCATCGTGCACCTGCGCCCGATCCTGCCCAGCGACGCCGATGCGCTCGTGCGGTTCCACGCGAGCCTGTCGGAACGCACCCGCTACCTGCGGTTCTTCGGGCACTATCCGCGGATCCCGCCGCGCGATCTCGAGCGGTTCACCCGCGTCGACCACCACACGCGGGTGGCGTTCATCTGCCTGCTGGGCGACGAGATCATCGCTGTCGGGCGATACGAGGGGCTTCCCGGCGAGGGCGGGCCGGGTGATACCGCGGGCACGGAGGGCTCGGACTCGGCGGAGGTCGCGTTCGTCGTCCGCGACTCGCACCAGGGCCGCGGTCTCGGTTCGATCCTGCTGGAGCACCTGGCTGCTGCCGCCCGGGAGAACGGGCTTCGCCGGTTCGTCGCCGAGGTGCTGATCGAGAACCACCAGATGGTGCGGGTCTTCCGGGATGCCGGCTACCAGGTGAGCCGGACGTTCGACGAGGGCACGCTCCACCTCGAGTTCGACATCGATCCCACCGAGCGCTCACTCGCCGTCCGCGACTCGCGCGAGCAGCGGGCCGAGGCGCGCAGCGTGCACAACCTCCTGCACCCCACCTCCGTGGCGGTGATCGGCGCGTCCACCGACCCCGCCAAGATCGGCCATGCCGCCCTGTCCAACCTGCTGCGGGCCAACTTCAGCGGGCCGGTCTACCCGGTCAACCCCGAGGCCCGCTCGGTCCGTGGCGTGCGTGCCTACGGCTCGGTCACCGACATCCCGGACGCCGTCGACCTCGCCGTGGTCGCCGTGCCCGCCGCGGGGATCGACACGGTGATGGACTCCTGCCTGGCCAAAGGCGTCAAGGCGCTGGTTCTGATGAGCGCGGGGTTCGCCGATGCGGGGGAGGGAGGCCTCGTCGCGGAGCGGCGGCTGGTCGCGGAGGCGCGCGCCCACGGGATGCGGGTGGTCGGTCCGAATGCGCTCGGGGTGGCCAACACCGACTCCGAGATCCGCCTCAACGCCACCCTCGCCCCTGACCTGCCCGGTCGTGGCCGAGTGGGGTTCTTCTCCCAGTCCGGCGCCCTCGGCATCGCGATCCTCGCCGCCGCCAAGGAGCGGGGGCTCGGCCTGTCCACGTTCGTCTCCGCGGGGAACCGCGCGGACCTCTCGGGCAACGACCTGCTGCAGTACTGGCAGACCGACCCCGCCACCGATGTGGTGCTGCTGTACCTGGAGACGTTCGGCAACCCGCGCAAGTTCGCCCGGCTCGCGCGCCGCCTGGCGCGCACCAAGCCGATCGTGGCGGTGAAGAGCGGCCGCCACTCCGCCGCCGTGCCGGCGTTCGCGGCGAGCGGGGTGCCGATCGACGAGGCGAGCGTCCAGGCCCTGTTCGAGCAGGCAGGCGTGATCCGCGTCGAGACGCTGTCGCAGCTGTTCGACACCGCGCTCCTGCTGGCCTACCAGCCGTTGCCCGCCGGGCCGCGGGTGGCCGTGGTGGGCAACTCCACCGCGTTGGGGCTCCTCGTCGGCGACGCGCTGCTCGACGAGGGAATGGAGCTCGCCGGGCCACCGGTCGACGTCGGTGCGAGCGCCCCGCCCGAGGAGCTCGCCGCCGCCGTCGCCTGGGCCATCGGCGACGCCGGGGCGTCGGGCGAGGCCGCTGGAGCCGATGCACTCGTCGTGGTGTTCGTGCCCCCCATCGCCGTCCCGGGCGCGGCCTACGCACGGGCACTGCGTGAGGCCGTCGCGAGAGCGGACAAGCCCGTGGTCGCGGTCTTCCTCGCGGCGGAGGGGGTGCCGGCCGAGCTGGCCGTGCCCCGCGAGGACGGCGGGCCGGGGCCGGGATCCGTGCCCAGCTACCCGAGCCCGGAGCGGGCGGCGGCCGCGCTCGCCCGGGTCAGCCGGTACGCCCGGTGGCGCTCGCGGCCCGTCGGGCAGTTCGTCTGCCCGCCGGGGCTCTACACGGAGCAGGCCCGGGAGCTGGTGGAGCGGTTCGGTGGGGGAGCACGCACTGAGCTCAGCGACGAGCAGGCGGTCGACCTGCTCGCCTGCTTCGGCATCGCGGTCGTCGACTTCCGCCGCGTCTCCGGAGCCGATGCCGCCGTCGCCGCCGCCGAGGAGCTCGGCTACCCGGTGGTGCTGAAGGCGGTCGGCGACCGCTGGCGGCACCGCACCGATCTCGTCGGGGTGCACCTCGACGTCGGCACGAGCGGCGGGGTGCGCCGCGCTCACGCGGACATCGCCCGGCTGACCGGCAGCGGCGAGGCCTACGTGCAGCGGATGGCGCCGAAGGGGGTCTCGTGCGTCCTGGAGGTCGTCGACGACCCGTCGTTCGGTTCGCTGCTGTCGTTCGGGCTCTCGGGGATGGCCACCGAGCTGCTCGGGGACCGCGCGTTCCGGGTGGTGCCGGTGTCGGACCAGGACGCGGCCGCGCTGGTCCGCGCACCGCGGGCGGCCCCGCTGCTGGCCGGCTACCGCGGCACCGAGCCGGTCCGGCTGGACGCACTGGAGGAGCTGGTGCTGCGTGTCGGCCGGATCGCCGAGGACCTGCCGCAGGTGCGCTCGCTCGCCCTCGACCCGGTGCTCGCCTCGGCCGAGGGCGTGTTCGTCGCCGGGGCGCGGATCGTGCTGGGGCCGCCGCCCACACGGCGGGAGAGCGGCCCCCGCCGCATCTGAGAGGTAGCCCCCGACCGCTACACGGTGCGGGCGGTCACCGCCGGAAAGACACCTGCAGCGTCGGCTGGCTGACCCCGGCGAAGAAGTCGTTGCCCTTGTCGTCCACCACGACGAACGCCGGGAAGTCCTCCACCTCGATCTTCCACACCGCTTCCATGCCGAGCTCGGGATACTCCAGGACGTCGACCTTGCGGATGCAGTCCTGGGCGAGCCGGGCGGCCGGGCCACCGATCGAGCCGAGGTAGAACCCTCCGTAGGTGGCGCAGGAGGTGGTGACCTGCTTCGACCGGTTGCCCTTCGCGAGCATCACCAGCGAGCCGCCTGCGGCCTGGAACTGCTCGACGTAAGAGTCCATGCGGCCCGCCGTGGTGGGCCCGAACGAACCGGAGGCGTAGCCCTCGGGCGTCTTGGCGGGCCCGGCGTAGTAGACGGGGTGGTTGCGCAGGTACTCGGGCATGGGCTCGCCGGCCTCCAGCCGTTCCGCGATCTTCGCGTGCGCGATGTCGCGCGCCACGACGAGCGGGCCGGTGAGCGAGACACGTGTCTTCACCGGCAGCGACGAGAGCTGTGCGCGGATCTCGTCCATCGGCCGGTTCAGGTCGACGTGCACGACCTCTTCGGAGAGGTCCTCGGACGTGGTCTCGGGGAGGTAGCTCGCGGGGTCGCGCTCGAGCTGCTCCAGGAAGACACCCTCCGGCGTGATCTTGGCCTTGGCCTGCCGGTCGGCCGAGCACGACACCGCGATGCCCACCGGGAGCGACGCGCCGTGGCGGGGCAACCGGATGACGCGCACGTCGTGGCAGAAGTACTTGCCGCCGAACTGGGCGCCGATGCCGAACTCGCGGGTGAGCTCGAGGACCTGCTGCTCGAGGTCGCGGTCGCGGAACGCGTGGCCGATGTCGGAACCGGCGTCGGGGAGCGTGTCGAGGTAGCGCGCGGAGGCGAGCTTGGCGACCTTGAGCGTGTACTCGGCGGACATCCCGCCGACCACGATCGCGAGGTGGTAGGGCGGGCAGGCCGAGGTGCCGAGCGAGCGCAGCTTCTCGTCGAGGAAGCCGGCGAGCTTCTTCGGGTTCAGCAGCGCCTTGGTCTCCTGGTAGAGGAACGTCTTGTTGGCCGAGCCGCCCCCCTTGGCCATCACCAGGAACTCGTACTTCGGCGCCTGGCCCGGAGCGCTGTAGAGCTCGACCTGGGCCGGGAGGTTGGTGCCGGTGTTCTTCTCGTCCCAGAACGACGTGGGTGCCATCTGCGAGTAGCGCAGGTTGAGCTCGTCGTAGGCCTCGAAGATGCCGCGCGAGACGGCCTCCTCGTCGTTGCCGCCGGTCAGCACCGTCTCGGTGCGCTTGCCGATGACGATCGCGGTGCCCGTGTCCTGGCACATCGGGAGCACGCCGCCCGCCGAGACGCACGCGTTGCGCAACAGGTCGGTGGCCACGAACCGGTCGTTGGGCGACGCCTCGGGGTCGTCGACGATGGCGCGCAGCTGGGCAAGGTGCGACGGGCGCAGCATGTGCTGGATGTCGTGCACGGCCTCGCGCACGAGCGCGGTGATCGTGGTGGGGTCGATGTCCAGGAAGGTGCGACCCGCGGCCTCGATGACCCGGCCCGGTGGAAGGTCGAGACGGCGGTATTCCGTGTCGTCGGGGCCGAGGGGAAGCACGTCGGTGTGGCGGAACTCGGGCACGCACCGAAAGTAACAGCGCGGCGGTGACCGGGTGAGGTTGGCGTAGGTCGGGAGGCCGGACCGGCCCCCGACCAGTCCGACCCCCCGGGGACGCGCGAACGGACGGGCCGACCGCGCAAGCACGCCCTGAGACCTTCTCCCGTGCAGCCCGGAACGTCAACTTGTGGCCATGGCTAATCAGATATCCGTAGGGTCAGCGCCATGGCTGGATCGATTCTCGGCACCTCCGTCCGCCGAGTGGAAGACCTTCAACTGATCACCGGTGCGAGCACCTATGTCGGGAATCTCGCCCTCGATGGCGTCCTGCACGCCGCTTTCGTCCGTTCGCCGCTGGCCCATGCCCGGATCGTCGGGATCGACACCACCGAGGCGAAGGCCGCTCCCGGGGTCGTCGCGGTCTTCACCGCTGCCGATCTCGGCCTCCCCGCCCACCACGGGCTCATGGTCGTCAACCCCGACCTCCCCCGCCCGCCGCTCGCCACCGACCGTGTGCGCTTCGTCGGAGAGGCGGTGGCGGTCGTGATCGGCGAGACGAAGGCCGCCGCCGTCGACGCGGCCGAGCTCGTCGAGGTCGACTACGACCCGCTCCCTGCCGTGGTCGACCTGGAGGCCGCGCTGGATCCCGCCTCCGAGCCGCAGTTCCCGGATCTGGGAAGCAACATCGCGGCGGGCGCCCGCTCCGACAACGACCCGCTCGCCGACGCCGAGGTGGTCGTCCGCGCGCGGATGGTCAACCAGCGACTCGCGGTGATGCCCATGGAGGGCAACGCGATCGCCGTACTCCCCGGCCCGTGGGGCGAGGAGGGCGCGAACGACGAGCTGACGATCTGGGTGTCCACCCAGATGCCGCACGGCTTCCGCAACCAGACGTCCGCTGTTCTCGGACTCGAGGCCGACCGCGTGCGGGTGATCACCCCGCACGTGGGCGGTGGTTTCGGCGGCAAGGCGGGTCTCCTCGCCGAGCACACCGTCGTGATCGGGGCGGCGCGCGCCCTCGGCCGGCCGGTCACGTGGGTGGAGACCCGCTCGGAGAACCTCGTCTCGATGCCGCACGGCCGCGCGCAGGTGGGGTACTACGAGCTCGGGCTCACCCGTGAGGGCGCCATCACCGGCATGCGGGCCCGGGTGGTGGCCGACGCCGGCGCCTACGCCGGGTTCAACGGCGGCCTGGTGATGGGCCCGACATACCTGATGAGCCAAGGCGTCTACCGGACGCCGAAGATCGGGTTCGACGCAGCCGCGGCGCTCACCAACACCACGCCGGTCGGTGCCTTCCGGGGAGCCGGGCGCCCGGAGGCCACGGCTTACCTCGAGCGGATGATGGATCTCGCGGCCGACGAGCTCGGCCTCGACCCGGTGGAGATCCGCCGGCGCAACTTCATCCAGCCGACCGAGTTCCCCTACAAGACGATCCCCGGTGCCCACTACGACATCGGCGACTACGACCTCCCGCTTCGGGAGGCGCTGCGGCTCGTCGACTACGAGAAGGTCCGCGAGGAGCAGGCCACCCGCCGGGAGGCGGGCGACCCGGTGATGCTCGGCATCGGCGTGAGCGTGTACGTCGAGATCACCGCGGGTGGCGGCGGCACCGAGTTCGGCTCGGTCACCGTGCACGCCGACGGCTCGGCCACGATCTCGGCGGGCACGTCCGGCCACGGCCAGGGCCACCCGACGGCGTTCGCCATGCTCGCCAGCGACCGCCTCGGCATCCCGATGGAGAAGATCCGCTTCGTGCAGTCCGACACCGCGGCCGTTCCGCGCGGTGGTGGGACGGGTGGTTCGAGGTCGCTGCAGATGGGCGGCAACGCCGTGCGTGCCGCGGCCGAGGACGTGCTGGAGCAGGCGAGGCGGCGCGCCGCGGCGATGCTCGAGGCGTCGGTCGACGACGTGCAGCTCACCGAGGACGGCGAGTTCGGCGTGGCCGGTGTGCCGTCGGTGACGCTCACCTGGGCGCAGGTGGCGGGCGCGGCGGAGAACGACGGCGCGCAGCTCGCGGCCGCGCTCGACTTCCGCCAGGAAGGTGCCACGTTCCCGTTCGGGGCGCACGTGTCGGTGGTCGAGGTCGACACCGAGACCGGCCGGGTGACGCCGCGGCGGCACGTCGCGGTGGACGACTGCGGGCGCATCCTCAACCCGCTGCTCGTCAACGGGCAGCAGCACGGCGGCCTCGCGCAGGGCATCGCGCAGGCGTTGTACGAGGAGATCGTCTACGACTCCGAGGGGCAGCCGCTCACCGGCACGCTGGCCGACTACCGGATGCCGAGCGCGGCCGACCTCTTCACGTTCGAGACCGCCAACACCGAGACGCCCACACCGATGAACCCGTTGGGCGCCAAGGGGATCGGCGAGTCCGCCACGGTCGGCGCCACACCTGCCGTGCAGAACGCGGTGGTGGACGCGCTGCGCCCGCTCGGCGTGCGGCACGTCGACCTCCCGTGCACCCCGGAGCGGGTGTGGCGGGCGGTCCAGGACGCCCGTAGCGGGCACCCTGCCGATCTCTGGCGCGAGCCGCCGGCAGCCTTCGCCTCGCTGCCCGTTCGCCCGGGTGGCGAGGTCGTGGAGGGCGGCGAGATCTGAGTTCTGCCCGGCTCCTCCCCGTCCGGATAGGGCGCGGTGCGTTTGTGCGTGACCGCGTCGGCTGATCGCTCCACAGTGTGACCGGAGTGACACACATCCGGACGGGGAGGAGCTGCCGGTGAGCTCGACCATCGATGCCTCGGCGATCGACGCGGTGCTGCGTGACGGGGTCGAGTCCGGGGCGATGCCCAACGCGGTGGCGATCGCGGCCGACCGTGACGGGGTGATCTACGAAGGGGCGGCAGGCCCCCGGGTGGCAGGCGGCACCGATCAGGTGTCGCCCGACACCCATTTCCGGATCATGTCGATGACCAAGATGGTGGCCACGGTGGCCGCGCTGCAGTTGGTGGAGCAGGGCGCCCTGGACCTTGACGCGCCGGTGGAGGCGTATCGCCCGGAGTTCGCCGAGGTACAGGTGCTGGAGGGCTTCGAAGGGGACACGCCCCGGCTGCGGGCCCCGGCGAGCCGGGCCACGGTGCGGCACCTCGTCACGCACACCAGCGGCCTGAGCTACTGGTTCTGGAACGCCGACGTCGCCCGCTGGCAGGAGCTGACCGGCACTCCGACCGTCACGTCCGGCAAGGACATCGCGTTCACCGCGCCGCTGGTGGCCGACCCGGGCACCCGCTACGAGTACGGGATCAACACGGACTGGCTGGGCCGGGTCATCGAGGCGGCGTCCGGGACGACCCTGGATGTGGCGATCGCGCAGGGCATCACCGGCCCGCTCGGGATGCGGGAGACCTCGTTCGCGCCCACCGACGCGCAGCGGGCGAACACCGCCGCGGTCCATGTCAAGGGCGAGGACGGCCGTTGGACCGACATCGGAGAGATCCTCCCGGCCACACCGGACTTCTGGGCGGGCGGGCACGGGCTCTACTCGACCCCGCGCGACTACCTGAAGTTCCAGCGGGCCCTGCTGGGCGGGGGCACGTTCGAGGACGCCACGATCCTGAAGCCGGCCACGGTGGAGGCGGCGTTCACCAACCAGATCGGGGACCTGGACTTCCCGGCCTCGATCGACACCGCGGACCCTCGTTCGTCTCACGGGTTCAATCCGGGCCCGGGCTGCAAGTGGGGCTACGGGCTGCTGCTCAACACCGCTGACGTGCCGGGGATGCGCCGGGCCGGCAGCGGCGCCTGGGCCGGGCTGATGAACACCCACTTCTGGGTCGACCGCACCACGGGGGTCACGGGTGCGATCTACAGTCAGTCACTGCCGTTCGTCCCCGAGGAGGCTCTCGCGGTGTACAACGCCTTCGAAAGTGCCCTCTACGTGAACCTCTGAAGCCCTATGTGGGTACTCCACGGCGATGCACGCCCCCCGAAAGTGTGGTCGCCACGGCGCTCGGCGAGACTCGCACCGTGACGACAGGTGAGGAGACGCGATGAGGCTGGCGACGATCCGCACGGCGACCGGGAACCGCGCGGTCCGGGTGGATGCCAATGCAGCCGTCGAGACGGGCGAGGCCGATGTGCGGGCGCTGCTGGAGCGCCCCGACTGGGCTGCGCATGCGGCCAACGCGGCCGGTCCGTCGCACCCTCTGGAGGGCCTGGACTACGCGCCGCTGGTGCCGTCCCCCGAGAAGATCATCTGCGTCGGGCTGAACTACCGCGACCACGTGCGGGAGATGGGCCACGAGATGCCCGACTACCCCACCCTGTTCGCGAAGTACGCCCCGTCGCTGGTCGGCGCCTACGACGACATCATCCTGCCGAGGGTGTCGGAGAAGATCGACTGGGAGGTCGAGTTCACCGTCGTGATCGGCCGTCCGGTCCGGCACGCGACGCCTGAGCAGGCCGAGGCGGCGATCGCGGGCTACACGGTGCTCAACGACGTGAGCGTGCGCGACTACCAGAGCCGCACCTCGCAGTTCCTGCAGGGCAAGACCTTCGAGAAGACCACGCCGCTGGGCCCCTGGCTGGTCACGCCCGACGAGGTGCCGGACGGCGGCCTGGAGGTCACCACCGTCGTCGACGGGGAGACGCTGCAGAGCTCCAGCACCGCCGAGCTCGTGTTCAACCCGGTGGACCTCGTGGTCTACCTGTCCACGATCATGACGCTGAACCCCGGCGACGTGATCGCCACCGGCACGCCCGGCGGCGTCGGCCACGCCCGCAAGCCTCCGCGCTACCTGACCGACGGCGCGAAGGTCGTCACCACGGTGGCCGGGGTCGGCGAGTGCCGCAACACGTGCCGCCTCGAGCCGATGCCATGACCAGTCCGGCCAACATCGGCACGAGCCCGCGGTCGCTGACCAACAGCCTCGCGTGGGCGGCCGACGGCGCAGCGCACCTACGTGGGCTGATGACGCGGATGGGCGACGACGCCTTCGCGGCGCCGTCGGCCCTGCCGGGTTGGAGCCGGGCGCATGTGCTGACGCACCTCGCCCGCAGCGCCGACGGCATGGTCAACCTGCTCACCTGGGCCCGCACCGGCGTGCGCACCCCTGCCTACACCAGCCTGGAGCAGCGCAGCGCCGACATCGAGGCCGGCGCAGCCCGCAAGCCCGCCGAGATCCGTGACGACGTCGTCACGTCATCGGACCGGCTGGCCCAGGTCGTGCGGAAGATGCCGCGCGAGGCGTGGTCGGCGAGGGTCACGAACGTGCAGGGCCGGGAGATCCCGGCGTCCGAGATCCCCTGGATGCGGGCGCGCGAGATGTGGATCCACGCCGTCGACCTCGACGTCGGGGCGTCGTTCGCCGACCTGCCGGCGCCGATGCTCGCGGAGCTGCTCACCGAGGTGGCGTCGATGATGGGGGAGAAGACCGACTGCCCCGGCCTTCGTCTGGTCGCCCCTGAGCGTTCCTGGAACACCCGCGACGTGCCCGACCCGGTGACCGTCACCGGGCCTGCTCCCGAGCTGGTGGCGTGGCTGCTCGGCCGCAGCACGGGCAGGCCGCTGCGCTGCATCGACGGCGGGAAGCTCCCGGCGCTGCCGCGCTGGCTCTGACCGGCGAGGCCGTGACGGTCGCGGGGAGGATCCGTTCTCCCCGCGACCGGTCGTCGGTATCGGCCGATGCGGGAGCTCAGCCGAGCCAGGTGACGGGCGGCTCGGCTGCCGGACGCGGCGCGGGCTCGGCGCCCGCCGGTGTGCCGAGGTAGACCCAGCCCATCACTTCTTCGCCGTCGTCGAGCCCGAGGTGGGCACGCACCTTCGGCGCGTCGCCGTACCACCCGGTGCGCCACATCGCCCCGACACCGCGGACGTGGGCGGCGAGCACGACGCCGTACGCCACGCAGGCCGCTGAGGCGCGCTGCTCCCACAAGGGGACCTTCGGGTGCTCCCGCGGCGCCGACACGACCACGACGATCAACGGGGCGCGCAGCGCCTTCACGCGGGTGCGGCGCAGATCATCGGGACCGGCGTTCGGATCGCGCTCGGCGTGGGCCGCCGCGAAGGCGTCGCCGAGAGCCTCCCGTGCCGTCTCCTCGACCACGATGAACCGCCACGGACGAAGGCGCGCGTGGTCGGGCGCGGAGCATGCGGCGACCAGAATCTCTTGTAGCGTCTCGCGGGGTGGGGCGGGCAAGGCCAGCGCAGCCCTCGATCGCCGATCACGCAGTACTGACAGCGGATCCGCACCGCTCACCGACACCTCCGACCGTGAGAGTTGCTGTAAGGCTAGCCTTATTTCTTCCGCATGTGGACCACCCAGATCCTGGAGGCCGACCGGTGCAGTTCCGCTACGGAATCGAGCACGAGTGTGCGCTGCTCCACCTCGATGGCAGCTTCGCCGACTACACCGACACCTCGTTCGACGAGCTGCAGGCCGTCGTCGACGCACTCCCGGAGGACCCCTCCGACTACCCCGACCTGCGCATCGGGGACCAGGGGATCAAGCGCAAGCGGTGGTACGTCGAGGGCTACGAGCGGTTCGACACCGACGGGCAGCTGGTGCGGTGCGACCCCAAGGGCATCGAGATCCGCACCCGGATCCACCCCTCCGTCGACGCGGCGGTCAGCGCTGTCCAGAAGGACGTGGCCCGGCTCGACGACGCGCTCGCCACCTCGCAGCTGCGCAGCACGGTGATCGCGTTCAACCCCGTGCGCTCGGAGTACGTCATCGAGCCGCCGCTCAACGAGTGGGAGCGCCGCCACCGGCTCGGCTCGCCGGAGGAGCGCACCGCGCACCTGCACATGTCGACCTACGGGCCGGACCTGAACCTCTCCTGCACCTCGCTCGACACCGCCGCCCTGGTCGACGTCGGCCGCAAGCTGACGTACTACAGCCCGTGGCTCGTGCCGCTGTCGTTCTCGTCACCGTTCCGCGACGGGGGGCCCTGGGGTGGCCTCTCGGCACGCACGGCGATCCGCACCGGGGTGCGTCCGGCGGTGCTCGTGTTCCTCGGCGACGGCGACGAGCAGGTGGAGGCCGACCCGTCGCTCACACAGCCGGCGCGGCTCCCGGCCGAGGTGGGGCGCATCGAGTTCAAGGCCTTCGACGCCTGTCCCGACCTCGAGCTGTACGGGGAGCTGCTCAGCTGGCTCACGGGGCTCGTGCTGGACGAGACGCTGCCCGGGCGCCGCACCACCCCGGACGCCGAGCTCCACCAGCACGTCGCGGTGGCCGGGCTGGGCGACGACGACGTGCACGCCGGCACGGGAGCGCTCCTCGACGCGGCAGCAGCGGCGCTCGCCGGCCGCGATGACGACCTGGCCCGGCTCGATCGGCTGCGGGAGCGCTGGGCGGGCAGGGAATGCCCCGCCGCCGAGATGCTCGCCCGGTACGAGGCCGGCGAGCGTGTCGCCGGCCTGCGCCGTCCCGGCGCGTGAACCACCCGCTCTGACCTGGCCTGATCTGACCTGCGAGGAAGCTCCGCGAGTCGCCCGAGATTCCTGCCTGAGTCGCCGGATCATCCGAGCGACTCGTGCAACTCCTCCGGGCGACTCGCGCAGCGGGTACGGATGCCCGCGGATCACCCCGCCGAGACTCGCGAACCATCCTGGGTACGTGGGTTCAGACCCACGACGCCCCCGGAACTCATCGGTCGCGCGTTCGTGTTCTCGTCGCCGCGGAATGGCTCACCGCACGGGCGCGGCCGCGGGGCCCCGCGCCCGTGCGGGAGGTCTCAGCTGTACGAGTGCGCAGCGTCGGGGTACTCCCCGCCGCGCACGTCGTCACCGAACCGCCTCGCGGCGTCCAGCAGGACTCCGCCGAGGTCGGCGTACTGCTTGACGAACCGCGGCTTGCGCCCGCGGTTCATCCCGGCCATGTCCGACCACACGAGCACCTGGGCGTCGGTGTCCGGGCCGGCGCCGATCCCGATCGTCGGGATCACGAGCTCGGCCGTCACCCGCTTGGCGACGTCCGCGGGCACCATCTCCAGCACCACCGAGAACGCCCCTGCGGCCTGTAGTGCCAACGCGTCGTCCACCAGCCGCTCACCCGAGTCGCCGCGCCCCTGGATCCGGTACCCGCCGAGCGCGTGCTCGCTCTGCGGCGTGAACCCCAGGTGGGCCATCACCGGGATGCCGGCTCCGACGAGCGCCTCGACCTGCGGGGCGAACCGGGCGCCGCCCTCGAGCTTGACGGCGTGCGCGCCGCCCTCCTTCAGGAAACGGAAGCCGGTGGAGAGCGCCTGCTCCGGGCCGATCTGGTAGCTGCCGAACGGCAGGTCGGCCACCACGAGCGCGGACCTGGCGCCGCGCACGACGGCCCGGACGAGCGGGATCAGCTCGTCGACGGTGACCGGCAGCGTGGTGTCGTAGCCGTAGACGTTGTTGGCGGCCGAGTCACCGACGAGAAGAACGGGGATGCCGGCCTCGTCGAAGATCTCGGCGGAGTACATGTCGTAGGCGGTGAGCATGGGCCAGCGCTCGCCGCGCTCCTTCATCTCACGCAGGTGGTGGACGCGGGTCCGCTTCGGCTTGCCCGTCGTGGGGGCCGGTCCCGAGCGGTAAGGCGGCTGTACCTCGCCAGAGGTGGCGGCGGTCGGAATCTGCGTGGTGGGCTGCTGCGACATCATCGTCCGTCCTCCCTCGAGGCCCGCTGGGGGTCCCCGGGTCGTCACGTGCTGGTGAACAAAGCGTGACATTGCGAAGCCCCGCCGCAGCGGCTCTGGGATGGAGTTCACACGCGGGTGGCGTGAGGCCGGGTGAGGCTCGGACGGGGGGAGATACAGGACGATCCGGCGCTGGCATGCTGGCGCGGTGTCAGACCGCATCAGATCGACCACATTCGTCGCAGCATTGTGTTGCGCCGCCCTGCTGTTGGTGGCGTGCACCCAGTCGACGACCGGCACGGCTGGTCCGGGCGGCCCCGACCAGCAGGCACAGCTGGCCCGCTTCTACGAGCAGCAGCTCTCCTGGGGACCGTGCGCGGACTTCGCTGTGTCGGCGAGTGACCGGGAGGCCTTCGCCGACCCGAAGTTCGAGTGCGCCCGTCTGGAGGTGCCGCTCGACTACGCCGATCCGGGCGGCCGGACGGCGCAGATCGCGGTTCTGCGGCAACGGGCGACCGGGGAGCGGATCGGGTCGCTCGTCATCAACCCCGGCGGCCCCGGCGCGTCGGGGACGAGCGCAGCCGCGTCGCTGTCCAGCCGGGTCGCCCAGAGCCCGCTGAACCAGCGCTTCGACCTCGTCGGGTTCGACCCGCGTGGCGTGGGCGCGAGCCGGCCCGCCCTCGACTGCCTGAACGACGCGGAGTGGGAGGCGGAACGGGCCGACCTGGACGTCGACCCGTCGCCCGCGGGGGTCGACCAGACCGAGGCCGAGAACCGGCAGTACGCGGAGCGGTGCAGCGAGCGGTCCGGCGGACCCGAGGTGCTGTCGAACGTCGGCACGCGTGACGTCGTCAAGGACCTCGACATCCTGCGTGCGGCGCTCGGCGACGAGAAGCTCACCTACCTCGGCTTCTCCTACGGCACGCGCATCGGCTCCGCCTACGCGGAGGCGTTCCCGCAGAACGTGCGGGCGCTCGTGCTCGACGGCGCGCTGGACCCGACCGAGACCACGGTGGACCGCACCGTGAAGCAGAACGCGGGGTTCCAGCAGGCGTTCGACGCCTTCGCCGCCGACTGCGCGCGTCAGCCGAACTGCCCGCTCGGCACTGATCCCGCCCAGGCGACCACGGCGTTCCAGGCGCTGACCCGTCCGCTGATCGACAAGCCCGTGCAGGCCGAGAACGGCACCCGCACGCTGTCCTACCCGGACGCGGTGACGGGCACGATCCAGGCGCTCTACCTCTCCCAGCTGTGGCCGGCGCTCTCGCGCGGCCTGTCCATGCTGGCGTCGGGCGACGGCACGATCCTGCTGCGGCTGGCCGACATCTACAACGGCCGCGACCCCGACGGCCGCTACGCCAACGACATCGAGGCGTTCATCTCCATCAGCTGCGTGGACGAGGAGCGGATCACCGACCGGGCTCAGCAGGCCGAGCTGATCCGGCGGGCGAACGAGGCCGCTCCGTTCCGTAACGACGGGCGCGGCATCGTGCCGGCACTCGACCCGTGTGCGTTCTGGCCGAGCCCGCCCACGAGCCAGCCGCACGTGCCGCAGGTGCAGGGCCTCCCCGCCACGCTCGTGATCTCGACGACGGGGGATCCGGCCACGCCGTACCAGGCCGGGGTGGACCTCGCGAAGGCGTTGCACGGGAACCTGCTCACCTACGAGGGCACGCAGCACACGGTGGCCCTGCAGGGCGTGGCGTGCGTGGACGACGCCGTCTCGAAGTACCTGATCGACGGTGCGTTGCCGCCGGTGGACACGGTGTGCCGCGCCGGCTGACCGGGGCCGTACCTGCGTGCGGAACGGTGATTGACAACCCCCCACGACTGGCAATCACCGATCCGCCGCACCCGTGCGCCGTTCGTGGCGGACGCGGCTGACCGACCGTGACAGTTGCCGTCATCATCGCGTCCCTCCGCCGTCCTTCTAGCGGAATTCGGCGCAAACGGTGGTCGATCGGCTACTACCGGTAGCATCCACTGCGCTGGACGTGCGGGGGGAAGCATGGCGTTGCAGTTCCGCGTGCTCGGGACACTCGAGGTCACCAACGACGGGGACAGAGTGGCGTTGCCGAGTACCAGACATCAGCGGGTGATCGCGGCCTTGCTGCTGACGCCCAACTCGGTGGTGCCGCTGTCGAAACTGGTCGAGGCGGTCTGGGACGACGAGCCGCCGGCAACCGCGGTCAAGCAGGTGCAGAACTGCGTGTCGGTGTTGCGGGAGCGCCTGGGCGGCAGCGGAAAAGGTGGCGGGCACGTCATCGTCACCGAGGGGCCCGGATACCGGATCGCGGTCACCGAGGAGCAGCTGGACCTGCTGCGGTTCACCCGCGGTCTCTCCGACGCCCGGCAGCTCGCCGCGGAGTGCCGGCTCCCGGAGGCCGTTCGGGAGGCCCGCGCGGCTCTGGGGCTCTGGGGCGGCTCCGTGCTCGACGGCCTGTGCGTCTCCGTCCTGGCGAACCGCGTCACGCTGCTGAACGAGCAGCGGCTCGGCGCCATCGAGCAGTGCGTCGAGTGGCAGCTCGCGCTCGGGCAGCACCAGGACGTCGCCGCCGAGCTGATGGAGCTGGTCGCGGAGCATCCGCTGCGCGAGAAGCTGCACGCGCAGCTCATGCTCGCGTTGCATCGGGGCGGGCGCCAGGCGGACGCGCTGAACGTCTTCCATCAGCTGCGCACGCGCCTCGTCGACGAGCTCGGCATCGATCCCGGCAGCGAGGTTCTCCAGCTGCACGAACGCATCCTCGCCGGTGAGCCCCAACCGCCCCGGGAGCTCGAGCCGCCCCGGAGCGAGGCGGGCCCACCGGCGGCCGAGACGGTTGGTGCCGCGAAGGAACCCTTCGCGGGCCCGCGCGACGAGCGTCTCGACAGGGCGGTCGGCGAGCTGGCGTCGGCGATCTCCCGGCAGTGGACGGTCGAGGTCGAGATGCGGTCGCTCAACCGGCCCGAGCCGGTTCCGGTGAGATGGTCGGGCACGGGACGGCAGGTGGCAGCGGTCGCGTCCGCCGTGCTGGGTGACGGGCCGGACGGCGCCCGGCCCGATCGCCTGACCTTGTGCGGCGGCCTCGGCGACGTGGTCGCACAGTTCCGGCAGATCCCCGCGCGCCAGCTGGTGGTGCTGGGGGAGCCTGGCGCCGGCAAGTCGGTGATGGCCATCCTGTTCACCCTGGGGCTGCTCTCCGACCCACTTCCCGGCGAGCCGATCCCGGTGCTGCTGCCTCTGGCGTCGTGGAACCCCCACCGCGAGCATCTGCACCGGTGGCTGGCCCGCAGGCTCGTCGAGGAGTACCCGGCTCTGGCGAACCGGTCCGCCTACGGCCCGGACGCCGCCACCCGGCTCGTGCTCGAGGGCAGGATCATCCCGGTGCTCGACGGCCTCGACGAGACACCTCCCGCGTTGCACGCCGCGGCGATCGACGCACTCGACCGGGCGGTGGCGGGCGGGCGTCCACTGGTGGTGACGTGCCGCAGCACCGACTACGAGTTCGCCGTGAACCAGGCGGGATCGATGCTGGCCAGCGCGGCCGTCGTCGAGATCGAACCGGTGGTCGTCGAGGACGCCATAGCGTTCCTCACCGCCCGCAGGAGGCTCGGTGAGACCCGCTGGCAGCCCCTCGTGGACCACCTGCGCCAGAACCCGGACGGTCCGCCGGCACAGGCACTCCGCACCCCGCTGATGGTCGACCTGGCACGAACCGCCTATGCACATCCCGGTTCGAACCCGGCTGATCTGTGCGACCCTGCCCGGTTCCCCGACAGAGCCGCGATCGAAGGCCACCTCCTGGACGCCTACCTGCCGGCCGTCTACCGGCAAGCGCCTGCCCCGCCTGCACACCACGGAAGCCCGGCGTCCGGGCACAGCTACGACCCGCGGCAGGCCGAGCGGTGGCTCACGTTCCTCGCCCAGCACGTGCACCGGCTGCCGGCCCGCAACCTCGCATGGTGGCGGCTCGACCGATCGGTTCCGCGCCTGGTCAGCAGCCTGTACCTCGGTCTGCCGCCCGCCGTGCTGTTCGCTCTCAGCGGCTGGCTCGCCGGCGGCCCACTGGTCGGGACGATCTACGGCCTGTCGTTCGTAGTGGCCGGCTGCCTGGCGCACGCCGTCGGACGACGGCCCGGGCCGATGCACGTCGAGTTCCGGATGCGGGGCACCGGCGGCAGATTCCTGCGCAGGTTCGTGATCGGCGTCGTGATCGCGGTGTGCCTGGGGCTCGGCTGGTCGTTGTCGGCCGGGGTGATCGGCCTGCTCGCTGTGGTCTTCGGGCTGTCCATCGGGGTGCACGTCTGGCTGGGTACCCCGGTCGACGTGCGGGGGGTGTCGAGCCCGGCCAGCGTGTTGCGGAACGACCGGGCGGCCGCCGCGTGGTTCGCGTTGTCCTTGACGGTGTCGCTCGGCCTCTTCTACGCGATGGCCTTCGCCTTCTCCCGTGAGACCCGGTTTCTCGGGGTACTGGACGGCCGCTTCGACCTCGCACTCGTGCTCGCCGGTGGGGTGGCGGCCGCGCTGCTCGGCCACTTCCTCATGAGGATGGTCGGGAGCGTGATCTACGGACTCGCGGGTGCCGCGATCGGCGGTCTGGTCTTCCGGTCCGCGCCGGACCCGGTCACGGCCTTCGCGGTCGGCCTCGTGTTCGGTCTCGCGGTCGGTCTCACGGTGTGCCTCGCCCGGGCCTGGGGTGCGTCCGTCGTCACCCGCGCCTGGCTGGCTGCCCGGGGCAGCACCCCGTTGCGACTCATGCGCTTCCTCGACGACGCCCACCGCCGCGGTGTGTTGCGGCAGGTGGGCGCCGTGTATCAGTTCCGCCACGCCCGTCTGGAGGAACGCCTTGCTGCACGCGCGTCGCAGGGTTCTGTGAAACGCGCCTCGCCCTCAAGGCGACGCCGAATGAAACGGCGGGTGCCTGCTTGATCGAGTGCTGGACTTAGCAGGCCCTGAGCAGCGAGGAAACATGCCTGTAACGCGACGTTCCTAGGCTCGTCGCCCATGGACCGCCAGCAGGAGTTCGTGCTCCGCACACTCGAGGAACGCGACATCCGCTTCGTGCGCCTCTGGTTCACCGACGTGCTCGGCTATCTCAAGTCGGTGGCCGTGGCCCCGGCGGAGCTCGAGGGGGCGTTCGCGGAGGGCATCGGCTTCGACGGGTCCGCGATCGAGGGCTTCGCACGCGTGTACGAGTCGGACATGGTCGCGCGACCCGACCCCTCCACCTTCCAGGTGCTGCCGTGGGAGAGCCAGTCCGGCGAGCACTACTCGGCCCGGATGTTCTGCGACATCGCGATGCCCGACGGCTCCCCGTCGTGGGCCGACCCGCGGCACGTGCTGCGGCGGGCCCTGAGCAAGGCGGGCGAGGCCGGCTTCACCTGCTACGTCCACCCCGAGATCGAGTTCTACCTGTTGCGTGACCTGCCCGACGACGGGTCGCCGCCCCAGCCCGCCGACTCCGGCGGCTACTTCGACCAGGCCAGCCACGACATCGCCCCGCACTTCCGGCGCAACGCCATCGAGACGCTGGAGTCGATGGGCATCTCCGTGGAGTTCAGCCACCACGAGGGTGGCCCCGGGCAGCAGGAGATCGACCTCCGCTACGCCGACGCGCTCACGATGGCCGACAACATCATGACGTTCCGGTACGTCGTGAAGGAGGTCGCGATCATGCAGGGCGTGCGGGCGTCCTTCATGCCCAAGCCCTTCTCCGCGCACGCAGGCTCGGCCATGCACACGCACTTCTCGCTCTTCGAGGGCGACCGCAACGCCTTCCACGACCCGAACAACCCGTTCGAGCTCTCCGAGACGGGCAAAGCGTTCGTGGCGGGGGTGCTTCGGCACGCCCGGGAGATGAGCGCTGTCACCAACCAGTGGGTCAACTCCTACAAGCGCCTGATCACCGGAGGCGAGGCGCCCACTGCGGTGTCATGGGGCCACGCCAACCGCTCCGCGCTGGTGCGGGTGCCGATGTACTCCCCGGGCAAGGCGTCCACACGCCGCGTGGAGATCCGCACGCTCGACAGCGCCTGCAACCCCTACCTGTCGTTCGCGGTGATCCTCGGCGCCGGGCTCACCGGCGTGCAGAAGGGTTACGAGCTCCCGCCGCCCACCGAGGACGACGTCTGGTCGCTCACCGAGACCGAGCGCCGAGCGATGGGCTACGAGTCACTGCCGCAGAACCTCACCGAGGCGCTCGTGGCGATGGAGCACTCGGAGTTGGTCGCGGAGATCCTCGGCGAGCACGTGTTCGACTTCTTCCTGCGCAACAAGCGGGCGGAGTGGGACGGGTACCGGCGCCAGGTCACCCCGTACGAGCTGCGTACCTACCTGCCCGTCCTCTGACCGCAAACCAGTCGCCGGACGGGCCGGAGGCGAGGCAGGGTCTGCGCGCATGGATCTTGTTGTCCACAACGACGTGCAGGCGTTCGCCCGCCCTGCCCTTCCGCTGCTCTGGTCCGACCCGATGCGGCACACGATCGAGATCAGCGTGCTCGACGCAATGTGCCGCGGTCAGGAGCGTGCGGCCGCGCTGCTGACGGTGCACGACGCCGGCGAGGTCGTGGGGGCGGCGCTGCGCACCCCGGGCAGGCCCGTCCTCGTCTCGGCGCTGCAGCCGGGGCACGCGGCGGCCGTCGACGATGCGCTGGCCGGCGCCGACCAGGATCTGCCCGGAGTGAGCGGGCCCACCGGCGTGGCCGAGGCGTTCGCCGTTGCGCACGTCGCTCGCACGGGGGCGAGGGTGCTGGTGGAGCAGCGCACCCGGCTGTTCACCCTCGACGAGCTCGTGCCACCGGCAGGGGTGCCCGGCGACGCCCGGTTCGCGAACGAGGGTGACCTCGACCTGCTCGCCGAGTGGCGTTTCGCCTTCGCCGAGGCCGACCGGGGCGCGTGGACGAGCGCGCTCTCGCCCCGGGAACTCGCGGCCCGCTCGCTGCGGCTGGGCACGGGCGAACTGCTCTGGGAGGTCGAGGGCGTCCCCGTAGCGCAGGCGTCGGCGCGCGCGGTCACGGCGGGGATGTCGCGGATCGGGCCCGTGTACACCCCGCCCGAGCACCGCGGCCGCGGATATGCCGCGGCGGTGACGGCCGCAGCGTCGCGGTGGGCGCTTCACGAGGGCGCCGAGCACGTGCTGCTGTTCACCGACCTCGCCAACCCGACGACGAACCGGCTCTATCCGCGCATCGGCTATCGCCCGCTGCACGACGCACTGGAGCTTCGCTTCGAGCGATGATCGGGACGTGGCGGCACCGCCACCGAACCGATGGCGAACTCGTCCTCCACTGCGGCCTCCGGCTACGGCAGGATCGTGCTCCGTGACGCGTACCGGTACCTCCCTCGCCCGGCTCGGGCTGACGGAGTCGTGGGCGGAGGCCACGCTCGACGAGCTCGGCTGGTGGGTCGGCGACAGGCCGGCCGACGGTGCCGAGGAGGTCATGTGGGCGCTCGCCCGCAGTCCCGACCCCGATCTGGCCCTGCGCGCCGTGGAGCGGCTCACGCACGCCGCGTCCGACCGCACCGAGTTCGACGCGGCGCTGCGTTCCGACGCGGGTCTGCGCGGCAGGCTGTTCGCGCTCCTCGGCAGCTCCTCCGCCCTCGGCGACCACCTCGTCACCCACCCCGACCGTTGGCACCGGCTGGTCACCGACGCGCCGGACCGCGACGACGACACGCGTGGTGCGATGCTCCGCGCCGTCGGGGCCGACCCGGCCGCCCCGCCTGCGGGCTCACCGGGCGGGTCGGCGGCAACGCTCACCGGGTCGGAGGCGATCGCCGCCCTGCGCGTCGCCTACCGCGACGAGCTGCTCCTCCTGGCCGCTGCCGATCTCGCCGCCGTCGGGGAGCCCGATCTCCCGGTGCTCGCCCTGGAGGACGTCGCGGCCCGGCTCGCCGACCTCGCCGCCGCCGCCCTGCAGGCCGCGCTGGCCGTCGCCGTTGCGGAGGCGGGGGACGAGCCGGGCAGGCTGGCCATCATCGCGATGGGCAAGACCGGCGGCCACGAGCTGAACTACGTGAGCGACGTCGACGTCGTGTTCGTGGCGGAGCCCGCCGACCAGACGCAGACCAGGCTCGCGAGCCGCGTGATGCGGATCGCGGGGGAGGCCTGCTTCCAGGTCGACGCGAACCTGCGTCCCGAGGGCCGCCAGGGTGCGCTCGTCCGGACCCTCGACGGGCACGTGTCGTACTACAAGCGATGGGCCAAGACCTGGGAGTTCCAGGCTCTGCTGAAGGCGCGGCCTGTCGCGGGCGACCCCGAGCTGGGAGCGGCGTACGCCGAGGCGGTGGCGCCGATGGTGTGGAACGCCGCGGGCCGCGACGACTTCGTCGCCGACGTGCAGGCCATGCGCCGCCGTGTGGAGGAGCACATCCGTCCTGATCACGCGGAGCGTGAGATCAAGCTGGGTCCCGGCGGCCTGCGCGACGTCGAGTTCGCCGTGCAGCTGCTGCAGCTCGTGCACGGCCGCACCGATGAGGCGCTGCGTTCCCCGTCCACGCTGGAGGCCCTGGCCGCCCTCGCCGACGGCGGATACGTCGGGCGCGACGACGGCGCGAACCTGGCGGCGTCCTACCGATTCCTCCGCCTGCTCGAACACCGGCTGCAGCTGCAGCGGATGCGCCGCACCCACCTGCTCCCGTCCCAGAACGACACCCATGGACTGCGCTGGCTGGCCCGCGCGGCGCGGCTGCGTCCGGACGGGCGCCATGACGTCGTCGGCGTGCTCGTGGCGGAGTGGACGCGCAACTCGCGGCGCGTCCGCAGGCTCCACGAGAAGCTGTTCTACCGGCCGCTGCTCACCGCGGTCTCCCGGTTGTCGCCCGACTCCGCGCGGCTGTCGGAGGCGGCGGCGGCGGCCCGGCTCGGCGCGCTGGGCTGGGCGTCGCCGGAGGGCGCGCTGGGCCACCTGCGGGCGCTGACCTCGGGTGTGTCGCGTGCTGCGTCCATCCAGCACACACTGCTGCCGGTGCTGCTCGACGAGCTCGCGCGCAGCCCCGACCCGGACCGCGGCCTCCTGGCCTACCGCCGGGTGTCCGAGGCGCTCGCCACCACGCCGTGGTACCTGCGGCTCCTGCGCGACGAGGGGCTCGTGGCGGAACGGCTGATGCGGCTGCTCGGCACGTCCGCGCTGGTCCCGGACCTGCTGGTGCGCGCTCCGGAGGTGCTGCGCCTCCTCGCCGCGCCAACCGCAGGACATGCCGACGAACTGGCCCGCGACCCGGCCGAGGTAGCCGGATCACTGCGCGCCACCGTCGCCCGGCAGCACGATCCGGACAGCGCCGCGGCCACGGCGCGCTCGATGCGGCGGCACGAGATATTGCGCGTAGCATGCGGCGACCTGCTCGGCGTGCTCGATCTCGAGCAGGTGTGCACGGCGCTCACCTCGGTGTGGGTGGCCGTGCTGCAGGCCACGCTGGAGTCCGTGGAGCGGGCGATCGGCCACGAGCCGCCGCCCGCCCGCCTCGCGGTGATCGGGATGGGCCGGCTCGGCGGCGCGGAGCTGGGCTACGCGAGCGACGCCGACGTGATGTTCGTGTGCGAGCCCGTCGGCGGGGCGTCGGACCACGACGCGGTGCGCTACTCCACCACCGTGGCCGAGACGGTCCGCAGGCGCCTCGCCGCACCGAGCCCCGACCCCGCACTCGTGGTGGACGCCGACCTGCGCCCGGAGGGCCGCTCCGGACCGCTCGTGCGGACCATCGGGTCCTACCGTGAGTATTACTCCCGCTGGTCGCAGGCCTGGGAGGCGCAGGCCTTGCTCCGGGCCACCGTCGTGGCAGGCGATGCCGACCTGGGCAGGCGGTTCCTCCACATGGTCGACCCGATCCGCTACCCCGCCGTCGGGATCGACGCGGCCACCGTCACCGAGATCCGCCGGATCAAGGCACGCGTCGACGACGAGCGGCTCCCCCGTGGGGCCGACCGCAGCACGCACACGAAGCTCGGCCACGGCGGTCTCGCAGACGTCGAGTGGACCGTGCAGCTGCTGCAGATGCAGCACGCGGGCGACATCCCGGAGCTGCGGACGACCTCCACTCTGGAGGGCCTGCGGGAGGCGCGCGAGGCAGGGTTGCTCACGGCCGAGGACGCAGCGGAGCTCACCGCCGGCTGGACGATGGCGACCCGGGCGCGCAACGCCGTGATGCTGGTGAAGGGCAAGCCGGGCGACCAACTGCCCCGGTCGGGGCGGGAGCTGGCGGCCGTGGCCGCTGCCATGGGCTATCCGCCGGACGGCGACCCCGGTGTCTTCCTCGACGACTACCGCCGCACCACCCGGCGCGCCCGTGCCGTCGTGGAGCGCGTGTTCTACGGCTGGTAGATCGTCCGGTCGGACCGAAACACGGTGATCTAGGGGGTGCATCCGGGTTAGCGTGCGGCCGTGCCTTCCGTGGAGACCCTCATCACCTTCGCGCTCGCCGGAATCGTGCTGGTGGTGATCCCCGGCCCGAGCGTGCTCTTCATCGTCGGCCGCGCGCTCGCCCACGGTCGGCGGGCCGCCTTCACCAGCGTCGCGGGCAACACCGTCGGAGCCTCGCTCGTGGTCGTCGCGGTGGCTCTCGGGTTCGGTGCCCTCGCCACGGAGTCGGCCGAGGTGTTCACCGTGCTCAAGCTGATGGGCGCGGTCTATCTCGTGTACCTCGGCGTCCAGACGATCCGTTCCCGCGGCTCCCTCGCGGCTGCCCTCGAGGGCGCTGCCGGTCCGGCCGACCGGCGGCTGTTCTGGCAGGGCGTCGTGGTCGGCGTGACGAACCCGAAGGTGCTGATCTTCTTCGCCGCCGTCCTGCCGCAGTTCGTCGACTCCGGCGCCGGCAGCCCGACCTCGCAGATGCTGGTGCTCGGTCTGCTGTTCGCATGCATCGCCGCCACGCTCGACAGCATGTGGGGGCTGGCCGCCGGCACCGCCCGTGCCTGGTTCGCCACCTCACCCGCCCGCTTGCGCCGCGTCGGCGGCGTCGGCGGCCTCATGATGATCGTGATGGGCGCCGGGCTGGCCCTGACGGGCCGCAAGGACTGACCCCCTGCGAGTCACCATCCCTCCCCGCGAGTAGCCGGCGACTCGCGGGGAGAGGTGGGCATCAGGGGTGGGCGCGGAGAGCGTCGATCAGCCACTCGAACGCGGGCACCGCCGGTGGCCTGGGCTCCCAGCCGTTGAGCGTTCCGAGCAGCCCCCAGTAGCGCTCCACCCGCCGGTCGGTGAAGGTGGCGGTCTTGTCGGCGAGATCGTCCCGGCCCGCCGCGTCGAGCTCCGGCGAGATGAGCCGGTGCAGGACGGCCTGGCCTTCAGCCGATCCGGGTGCGATGCCGGCCGCGACCGCCGCGCCTGCGTGCTCGATGACCGCCGCCGGATCAACCAGCGGATCGGCGGCGCCCGGCTCGGTTCCCACGGTGGCCATCTCCCGTACCCGCGCACGGAACGACGGGTCCGTGACGAGCTCGGCGAGCTCCACCCATGCCTCCACCTGCTCGGTGGTCGGCTCGTCGGGTAGCTGTGCAGGCATGATGCGCATCGCGTTGGCGATGCCCGCGCCCGGGGCTTCGGGGTCGGTGCCGGCGAACGCGCTGTCGACGAACTCGTCGATCAGCTGCTGGCGTTCGGCGGCGGACAGTCGGGCGAGGTCGTTCATCAGTGTCACCTTTCTTTCGGAGGAGTCCCCGCGGGCGAGCAGCGTGCAGACGGCGCGTTGCGTCCGCAGGGTTCGGATCTGGCTGTCGATGGCCTGGACGTGCGCCTCGGCCACCTCCTCGACGCTGCGTCGGCGCTCGAGCACGAGCCGGACGTCGTCGAGGCCGAGGCCGAGCTCGCGCAGCGTGCGCACGAGGTCGAGCCGCGCGACGGCACGGGCGTCGTAGCGGCGGTAGTTGCCGGTCGAGCGGTCCGTCTCGGGCAACACGCCCTCGTCCGACCAGAACCGGATGGTGCGGACCGGTACGCCCGAACGGCGGGCGAGCTGTCCGATCGTCAGCAGCGTCGTCTCGGTCATACGGATCATCGTCGGGTCTCCACCGGCTGGAAGGTCAAACGTCTTTAACGGGCCGTCTCGGCGCCCGGTCCGTCACCGCTGCCAGACTCGAGGTGTGGGGGACAACGCGACCTCGGCGGTGCAGACCGTCATCGACACCGTCAGCACGCTCGTCACCGACCGGCCCGGGGTGCTGCTGGCGGCCGTACTGGCGATCATCGCCGTCTCGTGGTCTGTGCTGTGGCGGTTGACGCGCACCGTGGTCACCATCGCCCACGAGGGTGGCCACGCACTCACGGCCGTCGTCGCCGGACGCGGCCTGACCGGCATCCGGCTGCATCCCGACACCTCCGGCCTGACCGTCTCCACGGGGGCCCGGCGGGGCCCCGGCCTGGTGTTCACGTTCCTCGGCGGCTACCCCGCGCCGTCGCTGCTGGGCGTCGGTGGCGCCGTGCTGGTGGCCGCCGACCAGGCCGCGCTGATGCTGTGGATCGCGCTCGGCCTGCTCGTCGCCACTCTGATCCATGTCCGGAACCTCTACGGGGCGGTCGCCGTGCTCGCCACCGGCGCCCTCGTGGCCGTGGTTGCCGGGTGGGGTGAACCCCGCCTGCAGGACGGGTTCGCGGCCGCGCTGTGCTGGTTCCTGGTGTTCGGCGGGCTCCGCGCGGTGCGGGAGTTGCAGCGGGGCAGGCGCCGTGGTTTGCACGGAAGCTCCGATGCCGACATGCTCGCCCGGCTTACACCCTTTCCGGGCGGAATGTGGGCCGGATTGTTCTGGTTGCTCGCAGGTGGGGCCGTGGTCGTCGCGGCCTGGGTACTGCTCTTCTGAGCTCGCTGCGAGGAGACACGTTGAGGGACTGGAACAGCTGGAATCAGGGCATCATCGACGAGTTCCGGGCGAACGAGGGCCGTGTGGGCGGCCCGTTCGACGGCGCACCGATGATCCTCATCCATCACATCGGCGCGAAGTCGGGCACGGAGCGGGTGGCGCCGCTGGTCTACTTCCCGCAGGACGACGGAACGCTGGTGATCATCGCGTCCAAGGGCGGGTCGCCGACCAACCCGGACTGGTACCACAACGTGAAGGCCAACCCGAAGTTCACCGTGGAGGTGGGCACCGAGACGTTCCCGGTGCGCGCCGAGGAGGTCTCCGGGCCCGAGCGCGACGAGATCTGGTCGCGGGTGGTCGCCGAGCGCGCCGGCTTCGGGGAGTACCAGGCGAAGACGACGCGGCTGATCCCTGTCCTGCGGCTGACCAGGGTGTCCTGAGGCAAGATCGGCCCTGACCGTCGTCGACCCGGAGGAAGCAGTGACCATCTCGCTCGAGCAGGCCCAGACCATCGTGCGCGCCGCGCTGGAGCACGGCACGGAACAGGGTTTCCAGCCGCTCACAGTGGCCGTTCTCGACAACGGGGGCGCGCTCGTCGCCCTCGGTCGCCAGGACGGTTCCGGATACCTTCGGCCGGACCTCGCCACCGCGAAGGCCTGGGGGATCCTCGGCATGGGGATCAACAACCGTGCGCTCGCCGCGCGCGCCGCGGATTCCCCGGACATCTACACCTCGCTCGTCGGGCTGGCAGGCGGCAAGATCGTCTCGGTGCCCGGTGGCGTCTTCATCCGTGACGCGCAGGGCACGCTGCTCGGCGCCGTGGGTGTCAGCGGCGACGCGTCGCTCAACGACGAGGCCGCTGCCCTCGCGGGTATCGCGGCGGCCGGCCTCGTGTCCGAGACCGGAGCGGAGGGCTGAGCACCGGTCTTGCCGTCGGCCGAAGTCACGCGAGGGCGGGTCTCGCCCTCGCGCTGGTATCGGCGGTCACATTCGGTCTGTCGGGCCCGTTCGCCAAGGCGTTGACGGACGCGGGCTGGTCAGCCACGGGGGCGGCCTTCGTCCGGCTCGGCGGGGCGGCCGTCATCCTGCTCGTGATCCTCGCGGTGGTGCGGCCCGGTGTGATGGCTGCGGTGCGGGCCGACGGCGGCGCGCTCGTGCTGTACGGGTTGCTGGCGATGGCCGGTGTGCAGGTCGCCTTCTTCAACGCGTTGCTGTACCTGCCCGTAACGGTCGCGCTGCTGCTGGAGTACACCGGCCCCGTCTTCGTGATCCTCTGGGTGTGGCTGGTCCGCGGGCAGCCGCCGGGCCCGCGCACGGTGCTGGGCGCGGCCGTCGCCCTGCTCGGACTGACCCTGGTGGTGCAGGTCTGGAGCGGGACCGGACTTCGCTGGGAGGGGCTCGCCTGGGGTTTCGCTGCGGCGTTGTGCCAGGCGGCGTACTTCCTGTTGGCCGATCGCGCAGGCAACGAGACCCCACCGCTGGTGCTCGCCGGGGTGGGGATGACCGTGGGTGCGGTCGTGGTGGGACCCCTCGGGCTCGTCGGGGTGCTGCCCGTGGTGGTCGACGTCGGCGCCACCGGCGTGCTGCTGGCCGGCGTTGACGTCGGGTGGCCGGTCGCCGCCGGGCTCCTCGTCGTCGTCTCCTCCGTGATCGCCTACCTCACCGGGGTGGCGGCGATCGCCCGGATCGGTGCGTCCCGCGGTGCGTTGGTGGCGTTGCTGGAAGTGGTGGCGTCGGCTGTCGCGTCCTGGCTGCTGCTCGGTCAGGTGCCGACCGCTTTGCAGGCGTTGGGCGGCGTGCTGATCCTCACGGGGGTGGCGATCACGAACACGGCCCGGCCCGTCGCGCTGGTCGAGCCGCATCCCGGCCCGGCGTAGGGATCAGCGCCGGCGGAGCAGCCGCCGCCACCACGGCTCCGGCCGTGACGGAGGAGCAGGAGCCACAGGATCGTCGGGACGAGCGCGGACGGGGCGTCCGGCGTGCCACTGGCGCACAGCGTCGTCCGCGTTCACCCGGCCGATCCGCACCCGGGGCCCTGACGGGGCGCGGAGGAACTCGACGATGCGCAGGTTGAGCTCCGCGACCGCGTCCCGCACCTCCTTCTCGGACGGCAGAGCGCGAAGCGTCTCCGGCAGCCGGTCGAGCTCCTTGCGCAGCTGGATCGACGGCGGCAGCAGCATCTCGCTCGTCAACCCCTCCCGCCTCAGGTAGTCCTTCACCCACCACAGCTCGTCGTGCGGATCACCGATACCGGCCAGCGGCTTGCCCTTCCCCGGCAGGTTGTCGAAGTCGCCTCGCTCCTGAGCTAGCCGGATCTGCTTGTCCACCACCGACTCGTGACGGTGCGCTCCGGGATCCACCACAGCGCCACCTCCCTTGGACAGCTCGTCGCCGCCCGACCGTACCGCGGGAGATCTGCCGGTGGCGCGCGTGAACCGCGCTGTCCGGACCGGTCCGTGGCCCGCGTCTTGCACCGCCGGAATTTCGTTTCTATAGGACGTGCGCGAGGTGCCACGACGGCGATTAGTGGGAGTAACCAAGTGCTCGGAGTGGCCATTATTCGGCGAGGCTCTCGTGTGAGCTGTTGGAATCCGGCTCCAGGAGCAGCGAATACTGTGCGGCCATTCGGATTTTCCGATCCGTACACCCTTGTTTTCCTGGGTCGCCGCCGACCACAACGAAGATCGTCTCATTGCGCAGTCGCTGCGTCACCGTGAGCAAGGGGATCTCAGTGCGGACAGGCCGCAACGGACATGAAAGCACCACAGCGGCGAATCGGGATCAATCGGTGCGGCGAGCGGAAGCTTCGCGGAAGGTCGGCGCGGCTGCGGAGTCGGTTCTGAGGCTGCAGCAGCTGGCGGGAAATGCCGCCGTCACCCGGGTAGTGGCTGGTGAGCAGCGACCGGTGAGCTCCGATCAGGGGGCCACCACGAGCGAGCACGACGTATCTGCTCCTGTGCAACGTTCCGCTGTGCACGATGTGCTGGCCTCGCCGGGCCGGCCGCTCGATGCCGAGCAGCGCCGGGAGTTCGAGGGCCCGTTGGGTGCCGATCTCTCGAGCGTCCGGGTGCACAGTGGAGATACCGCGAGCAGTTCGGCGGCGGCCGCGGTCGATGCGCAGGCCTTCACCTCGGGCGATCACGTGGTGTTCGGCGGCCCGGTCGACCGACACACCCTGGCGCATGAGCTCGCCCATGTCGTTCAGCAGCGGCGAGGGCCGGTTGCCGGCACCGACAACGGTGACGGGTTACGGGTGAGTGATCCGGGCGATCGGTTCGAGCGGGAGGCGGATGCCACCGCGGACGCCCTGGTGTCGAAGGCATCGCCGATCCAGCGGGTCGCCGGTGGTGGTCCTCCGGAGGAGACGGGCTCGGCGGGCGGTGTCGCGGTGCAGCGCGCAGCGTCGTCCGTCGAGTCCGTGCGCGGGTCGGTCGAGGAGGCCGATATCACCGAGGCCGGGGGGCAGACCGAAACGGAGCGGCAGGCGAGGTTCTCCGCGTGGCGCAACGCGGTTGAGCCGCGTGACCCGCTCGGTCGGACGCTCGAGGGGGTCGATGAGCGGCGTCAGCGACTCGGCTGGCGGCAGCAGCCTCTCCCTCCCGTCGGAGCGCCGGTCCCGCCCGGGGAGGCGACGGAAACGCAGGCCGTCACGCCGGAGCCTCCGTCGCCCGGGGTGGCATCGGAGTCGGGGCGCTCGTCGATCGACACCGTGCGCGGGTCGATCGAGGAGGCCGATGCCGAGGCGGAAGCGGACCTGCTGGCGAGCATCTCGGTGTGGCGCAACGAGGTCGAGCCGCGTGATCCGCTCGGGCGGACGCCGGAGGAGGTCGAGGAGCAGCGTCGGCGACTGGGCTGGCGGCGGCAGCTTCTCCCTCCCGTCGAGACGTCGGCCTCGGGTGGTGCGGGGACCGCGGAGCCGCCCTCGCCCGGGGCGACGTCGGAGTCGGGGCGCTCCTCGATCGAGGACGTACGGGGGTCGGTCGACGAGGCCGATATCACCGAGGCAGCGGCGGGGTACTCCTCGATCGAGGACGATGCCGCGCGACAGGCGAGGATCTCGTCCTGGCGCGACCAGGTCGAGCCGCGTGATCCGCTCGGTCGAACGTCGCAGGAGGTCGAGGAGCAGCGTCGGCGACTCGGCCGGCGTCGGTACCTTTTCCCGCCCGGCGCGGCGCCGGCCTCGGGCGGTGCGGGCGGGGGCATGGCCGCGGGCGACACTGCGCGCGTCGAGAGTGCAGCGCCGAGCGTCGAGAGTGCAGCGCCGAGCGTCGAGAGTGCAGGGCCGAACGAGGCCGACGGGGGTGGCCGGCCCCGGCCGCTCCCGCCTACTCCCGAGGTTTTGTCGTCGGATGCCGAGAGCTTCCGGTCGAGCGAACCCGAGGGAGAGGGCTCGGCCGGAGGTGTCGCGCCGGAGCCCGCGAGCCCCGAGATCCGCGAGGTGCCGCGTTCGCGGCCGGGATCCATGGCGCCGGAGCCCGCGAGCCCCGAGATCCGTGAGGTGCCGCGTTCGCGGCCGGGATCCGTGGCGCCGAAGGTGGCGACAGAGCCGAAAGCGGCGGTGAAGGATCAGGAGGTCCCTTCCCAGGAGGGCCCGGCTCAGGCAGGTAGCACCCCGGCCCGGCCTCCGGCCCCGAGCCTGCCGGGACGCATCGCTGAGGGCTGGTTGAGTGGTGGCGACCGGGTCATCACCATTCAAGGTGGTGACAACGTGGTCATCGATCGCCTCGTCAGCGCTCTGCCTTTCACGTTGAGCGCAGGCGACAGGGAGGAAGCCAGGGCGCAATGGGCTGACACCCTGGGCCTCGGTGCGCTGCAGCCGAGGCTTTCCGCGATGACGCGAGGCGACTCGGTGACCGTACCGATGGACGTCGGCGGCTGGTCCGGTCCGATCACGGTGTCCGCCCGCATCATGTCCGTCGCGCCGCTTGCGCCGAAGACGGTCGAGTTCGAGGCGGGTGGTGACCGGTTCAGCTCGACCAGCGAGCTCTCGGAGTCGCGGGAGCGGCTCCAGGGCCAATTCGGCGGCACCATCCCGATTATCGAGGGCGGGCCGACCCTGGGTGTGACCCCCACCGGGCGAGTGTTGCAGGACAAGTTCTCGAGTGGCACGACGGCGCGTACCGGTCGGGCTTTCGCCCGCACGAAGACCAAGGAAAAGGCTGCAATTCTGGACAGCCGGATCCAGTTGAAGTTCGACTTCTCCGAGCTTCAGGGTCCGCGTTCGTTTTATGTGGTGGGCTCTCGGCAGCGGGTGGCGAGCGGCAAAGAACGGTATGAGTCGAAAACGATCGACGCAATTTCCGCGGACCTCGCCACGCCGATTTCCGCCGGGGCCGGACCTGCAGGGCGCTTGCTCCCGCCGCAGCGGGTGCAGCAGACCCTCGCGCTGGGGGGCACGGACGTCGTCAACGACGTGCACGCGCTCACCGATAGGGGGACGTTCAGCAGCGCCGGGGTACCGGGGTTGTTGCGCTCCATCGAGGACAACGGCCAGGCATTGTTCGGAACGGACTGGCCGGCGGTTAACAAGGGCATCCTGTCGTTCGTCAGCATCACGTCGCTGCAGCGGGACCTGAAAGCGATGATGGTGGGAGACGGTATCGCGTTCCCGCTGCCGAACGAGCTCGGCAGCATCCGGATCGGCGCCCAGATCGTCTCGATGTCACACCATCACACCACGAAGGAGACGGAGTTCAACGTCGGGACGGACACCAGTAGCTCCACGGCCTCGAGCGGGGGCAGCAATGAGCGTGAGGAGTTCACTGCCCCCATCGGACTGTCCGGTCTGGGTGGCGGCGTGGCGACCGGATCCTTGACATTCACTCCCTTCGCTGAGTACGGGCGGGACGGCAGGGAGAGCGCACAGGCGTCCGCGCGTTCCGGCGCCGGAATGAAGATGAAGGTTCCCGGCGCGGTTTTCGACGGTGTGGCGAAGCTGTCGTTCAAGGTCCGCCGACCCGGGAAGCCCGGACAGCCGACCCTGGGAGAGGCAAGGATCGGTTTCCAAGCGATCGTCGATGCCGCGGAGGCGATCGATCCGGGAAGCAAAGACCCGCAAGAGTTCGTGGCGAAGGGGCTCCGGCAACGCTTGACCGCGCCGGCGTTCACACCGGGAGAGAAGATCCGGCGGGCGAGCACGGAGATCCTGGGCGGTGGCGGGTCGAGGAGCGGAGGAGGGCTGCCCTCCACCGCGGTCATCCTGGACGTCCTTGCCGGAGAGGGCGGCGAACACAATCCCGTGGCCGACAGAGCCGGCCAGTTCGGGGAGGAGCAACTCGGTCGTTCGTGGGCGGGGGTCGAGGCGACCGTTCTCGGCACGTTCAGCCGCGAGCGTCTGGCGTCGTCGATCGCGGCGATGTCGCGGGGGGTGCCGCTGCAGAGCCCTCCGCTGATTCTGCCGATTCCTCAGGTGCCCACCCCCCGGCAGCTGAACCCCCTGAAGCCCCCTTACGGGGAGGCATGGGTGTCGGCCACCGCGGCGCTGCAGGATCTGGAGTACGTACGGGAGCTCAGCCCGAAGGCCGAGCTCAACGTGCTCAATGACGTCAGTACGAGCTCAGGCAGCCGGCACAACTCCTACAAGGGTGCGGGGTTCGAGGTCGGAGGCGCCGCCACGATTCGAACGCCGACGCCGAACGTCGCGGTGGACGCTCCCGCACCCACCGTCGGCTACCGGAGGCGATGGCAACGAGGAACCCGCGCGACGCAGGCCTTCGGCAGCATCGCCAGCGGCAAGTTCGCGAGGCCCAACGCCCCGATGCACGTGTTCCTCGGCACGGCATCGGTGACGCTCACCCTCATCCACAGTGAAGCCGCGCCGGTCGCCGGTCCGCAGACCCAGGTCCAGTTTCTGGTGGCCCTGCCCCACGCGCACACCGAGGAGCACGTGGTAGGCAGCACCGCCGGGCGGTCCGGGGAGATCGTGGGCGGGCCGGGCGAGGTCGTCGCGGACTCCCCGGAGATCGTGGTCCCGGAGGCCGAGGTCGCCGCGGCGCCGCCGGCCCCCGTCCCGGCCGCCGGAGGTGGCTTGGGACCGGTGAGGGTGCGGTCCAGCCACCAGATCGGGTTCTCGGACGTGGTGGTCCAGCTCGGCAACGACATGGCCGTGATCAACGCGGTCCGCGCAGCGATCGGCGACAGGTTCGGTGACCGTTGGGAGGTCGCCCAGGCGAAACTGCTCCCGGTGTTCGACCGGGCCGCCATCCAGCCGCTCGTCCCGGCGCTCACCCACGGGCGGCGGTGGGGCACGTCGGTGCGCGTACCTGCCGCGGCGGCCGGGGCGCGCGACGTCACGGCGGATGTCGCCATCGTCGGCGCGCAGGCCACGATGACCAAGCACACGGATTCCGTGTCGAAGTTCGAGTTCGAGGTCGGCTCGGACTCGACGACCGGCGGAGGAACCCAGACGGTGCGCCGAAACCGGTACATCGGTCAGAACCAGACGCTGAGCGTGGCCGCTCAACCCCAGGGCACCGCCCTGACGGCCAACCCCCTCAACCTCGCCGTGAACATCGACGACACCTCCGGCAGCACCCAGGATGTCACCGGTGGCACGGTGAACAGGGCGAAGATCGTCGAACCGGCCCAGCTGTTCGAGGGCAGCGTCACCTTCACGATCGAGATAGAGATGGGCGGGTCTGCGGAGCCCATCGTGGCGCACGCCGTGATGTCGGGCGAGTTCGCCTTTCCGGCACGCGACATGCCCCAGGAGGCCGGGCAGGGAGGGGCGTCGAAGCTCTTCAGCGTGCCCGGCCGGATCAAGGACTCGCTCCGCCTCGGCGGGACCGACGTCGTCCTGGATCTTCTGCCGCCGCACCAGCGGCAACCCGTCGGGGCGTCAGCGACGCAGGCCGAGGCAGGAGCCGCGACGCAGAACGAAGCAGCGGCGGTTGCGCGGGCAGAACCGCCGGCGCAGCTCTCGGCGGCGGGCATTCTGAACCAGTTGGACGCGCGCGCCGCACGGATATTCGGGTCCACCGAGAAGTGGAACGCCGCACGGCCGGCCCTGGCGGCGGAGCTCAACATCGACGAGCTCAAACAGAGGTTCCGGTCGATGATGGCGGGCCGGGGCTGGGAGATCCAGCTTGGCGAACACGGCGACGTGACCATCACGGCCAGCGTGGAAGAGATGGCGCACGCCACCCACATCGGGGAGCCCGTGGAGTTCAACACCGGGATCGCCGGCGGTCTTGTCCTCAGCGGTGGTGCGGACGGGCCTCTGGACGAGGACAAGCGTGTCTTCTACCGCGAGGCTTCCCAGCTGACCCGCACCGTGACCCAGCCGGACGCCAGAACCGCCGTCACGCCTGGCCAGACGTACACGTACGAGCGCGGGACCGACAGCGGGAGCGGGCAAACCCGCATTCGTCAGACGGGTGTCGGTACCAAGTCGAAGGACCCGGGCAGCGTCTACGACGGCGTGGCGCTACTCCACTTCGAGTTCGACCTGCCGAGTGGGAGCGGTGCGGCCGCTGCGGCCCCGAGCGGGCCCTCTTCTGAGTACCTCAAGAGCCGGCAGGAACGGTGGGACGAAATCGGTAAGGAAGTGCGTACGCTGGACGACAAAATTGCCACGCCTGGAATCTCTGACGACGAGAAGAGGCGAGCTGGAGCGGACCGTGCCGAGAAAGTCGAGGAGTTGACAGATCTGGTGGCGCAGCAGAACTGGTCCGATCGGCGCAGGGCCGATGCCCAGCAGATTGCCGCGAGCGCGTCCCGTACGCCAGAGGCGAGGGTGCGCTTCACCGCAATGGTCGAGACAGCGGATGCTCACGAGGTCGAGAACGCCGAGGACGCCCGCTTCTCTCGGTACGACGACAAGCGTGCCGGGACGGCCGGTGCGGAGAATGACGGCCGGCGGCCCGCCCAGGGGACGCTCGCGCACGATCACATCACCACGATGCCCGACTTCGGTTCCGTGGAGAAGATGCTCGACGTCTACGGCGACATGATCTACGGGCGCGCGTGGAGCAAGTATCGGTCCACGATCCTGAGCGAGCTGAGTGCGGAACAGATCATGGTGAACCTGCCGGCGATGACCCAAGGTATCCCGCTGGAGACCACGGAGATCAACGGTCTCAGGCCCGGGCGGATCACGCTCACCGCTCAGGTGAAGGACGACAACCGCTGGCTTCTCGACTTCCTCCGCGAGTCCAAGGCCGACGTCGCGCTCGTGGCCGAGAGTACAGATCGACTCCGAAGCCGGGAGCGCAGCTCGAACCTGCACGAGTCGAACAGCCAGCTCGGTATCGGCCCCGTGACGTTTTCCGGCGGCGGCTCGTGGCGCAACCGAAAAGGCGTGGAGGTGCAGATCGGTGGTCGGCTCGTCTCCAACTCCAAGGTGACACAGCAGCAGGCCCGCTTCGCGGGCCACGCCATATTCGCCATGACCTTCTATCCCGGGCTTCGGGACGGGTTTTGGGGGCGGGAGTCGTCCTCGACGATGAGTTTCGCCCTCCCGGTCACGGTCTCCATGTCCGCCGAGGACACGTACGTCCCCAGGTGAAGCCGCCACCGTTCCGGGGTCCACGCTCGCCCGGCCGGACTCCGGCGCACGGGTCAGACGTATCCGGATTTGTCGTCGTAAGCGGAGCGTACGAGGCGGTGTATCGAGGGTAGCGAGAGTTTTCTTTTCCATGGGGCTTGCCCAAGGGTGCGACGACTACGAGTAGTCGCGGCACTCGCGCACGCCGCTTTCAGCAGCCGCGATGTCCAGATCATCCCCATTTATCGGGGAGAGCTGGTGAAAGGCTGTTCAAATCCTTCTCCAGCATGCGCGATCGGCATGCGGCCATGCGGATTTTTCAACCCGTACATCTTTGCGTTCCTGCCTCGCTGCCGGCTCCAACAAAGATCATGCCATTACGCAGTCGCTGCGCCACCGTGAGCGAGGGGAACATCAGTGCGAACAGGCCGCACCGGGCGCAATAGCACCACCGCGGCACGTCATGGTGAATCGCCGGTGCAGCGGGTGGAAGGCCCCCGGGACGTCGGAGGGGCTCCGGGGTCGGTTCTGACGCTGCAGAGTCTGGCCGGGAATGCCGCCGTCACCCGTGCACTCGCCGGTATGGGCTCCGACCCGTCGGCCGTCGCGGGTGGGCAGGACGTACCTGCTCCTGTGCAACGTTCCGCTGTGCACGATGTGCTGGCCTCGCCGGGTCGGCCGCTCGATGCCGAGGAGCGCCGGGAGTTCGAGGGGCCGCTCGGTGCGGATCTCTCGGAGGTCCGGGTGCACACCGGCGGTGCCGCGAGTAGTTCGGCCGCTGCGATCGGTGCGCGTGCGTACACCTCCGGGAACGACGTGGTCTTCGGTGGCCCGCTCGACCGCCACACCCTGGCGCACGAGCTCACCCACGTCGTTCAGCAGCGGCAGGGGCCGGTGGCCGGCACCGACAACGGTGACGGGTTGCGGGTGAGTGATCCGGGTGACCGGCTCGAGCGGGAGGCCGAGGCCACCGCTGTGGCCCTGACGGCTGTGACGTCCTCGACGTCCTCGACGTCCTCGATTCAGCGCGCTCCCGGCGGTGAGCCCCCGGCCGAGGCGGGCCCGGCAGGCGCCGACGTGGTGGTGCAGCGCGCGCCGACGCCGGCCGACGTCGCGGAGCGGCGTAGGCGACTGGGCTGGCGTCCGCGTCCTGAGGCAGACATCAGCGACCAGATCCTCGGGAGGCGCGGGGGTCGCTCCGCCGTACCGGCCGGTTCCCGGCCGAGTGGGACCGATGTGGTCCCGGAGGAGGCGGATATTGCCGACCAGCCGATCGGATGGGGGCCGCCCGCCACGTTCTTCCCGGTCGGTTCCGGCTCGGGTGCCGCGGACGAGCGGGAGGACGAACCCGTCGCAGGCGCGCCGACTCGGCCGCAGTCCGAGGTTCCCGAGAGAGCCGAGGTCTCGCCGCTGGAGTGGCTGCGGCCGGTTCGTACGCGCCCGGGCGTGCCGGTCGGGCCCCGACCGCGTCCGGGTCGTGTCGGTGGGGTCTCGCCACTGGAGTGGTTGCGGCCTGTCCGTGCGCGGCCGGGTCTGCCGGCCGGCCCGCGGCCGGATCGTGCCGGTGGGGGGCCGGGGGAAGTAGAGGTACCGCCGGGACCGGCGGAGCCGCGTCCTGTTCGCACGCGGCCTGGTCTGCCGGTCGGGCCACGGCCGCGTCCTGGTCGCCCCGGTCCTGCGAGCCTGGCTACCCCCGAGATCGAGGAAGTCCTCAGCGAAGATCCTCAGCCCCCCGCCGTGCCGGAGAAGGACTTTCTCCAGCCCCCCGCCGTGCCGGAGAAGGACTTTCTCCAGCCTCCCGCCGTGCCGGAGAAGGACGTTCCACAACCTCCCCCCGTGCCGGAGAAAGACGCGAGGACCGTCGCGGATCGGCTCATGCTGGGCGGCGACGATCAGATTCTCAAGATCGGCAAGCCCCGCGACCCGAGTAAGAGCGACGCGGGCGTGGCCTTCGACGACAACGTCGTCATCGACTTTCTGTCGAACGCCCTGAAGAACGTTGTGAGCCCGCGTGATCTGCAGATCGCCAAGCAGAGGTGGGCCGCCACCCTGAGCGCTGCTGCCCTGCAGCCGATGCTGTCATCGATGACCCGTGGCGACGTCCTGTCGGTGCCGCTGGACGTCGGCGGCTGGACGGGGCAGATCAAGGTGTCGGCCCGGGTCGTGCAACAAGCGAAGACGCCGGGCACCGCCACGGTCGAGTTCGAGGCCGGTGGCGACAGGTTCGCCTCGAGTGTCGGCCTGTCGGAGAATCGGGACCGGCGTGAGGGGCAGGTCGTCGGCACCGTTTCACCGAAGGGCGTGAGTGTCGGCCTCGGTGTGAGAGTGCTGCGGGACAACGTCACCGGTGAGACCGTCTCGAGTAGTGGCCGGAGCTTTGCCCGCACCAAGACCAAAGAAGACAAGGCGCAGCTCTTCTATACCGAGATTCAGATGCAGTTCGACTTCTCCGACGTCAAGGGGCCGCGTCGGCTGGGGGTGGGACCACGACGTCAGGTTCCGGAGACCGGGTCGGCACCCATCGGTGCGACGGTGGCTCGGCCACCGGCAGGGGAAGCGGCTGCGGCCGGCTTCTGGCCGCCCGCTCGGGTGCAGGAAACGCGTGCCCTGGGCGGCATGGATGTCGTCACGGATGTGCGCGCGCTCGACAAGACCCTGAAGCCGAGCGCCTCCGGCGTGTCGGCGCTGCTCGGCACGAAAGACGATCGGACGTCGCTGGAAGCCTGGGGCTCCGGACTCCCCGACTGGCCCACCGTCCGAAAGGACATCCTGGCGCACCTCACCATGTCGTCCCTGCAACGGGATCTGAAGGCGATGATGGTGGGGAAGGGCATCGAGGTTCCTCTCTCGAAGAACCTCGGAAGCGTCTGGATCGGCGCCGAGGCCAACTGGATGTCATATCGGCGCCCCACCAAGGAGACGGAGTTCAACGTCGGATCCGACAGCAGCCGGGGTCGAGCCGCCTTCGAGGGCCACAACACGCGGGGGGAGATGACCGTTCCCATCGGAATTTCTCCGCTGGGACAAACCGCGGTCACCGGGAGTCTCACCGTCACTCCCATCGGCGAGTACGGCCGCGAGAATCGGGAAGGCGACCAGGCATCCGCCCGTACCGGCACCGCGCTCAAGATGAAGGTCCCCGGTGCGGTCTTCGACGGCAGGGCGATGCTGACGTTCCGCCACTCCGGCGTCGGCTCCCAGGCAACCGCCATGATCAGTTTTCGGGCCATCATCGATGCCGCGGAGCTGGAATCCAAGGGTGCCGAGGCTCCGCGAGCGTGGAGCGCGGGCGGGGGACCGCGAAAGTACAGCATGGCTGCGCCGGTGTTCGCGCCGAACACGAAGATCAGAGCAGCGGAAGACGGCTTGGTGGGCGGCGCCGAGCAGGGTGGTGGCGGGACAGGACTGCCGGCCGACGTCGTCATTCTCGACGTCCTCGCCGGAGAGAAGGGCGAACACAACCTTGTCGCCGACGAGGTCGCCGACTGGGGGAAGGGGTACTTCGGCGCTTCCTGGGCGGACCTCGAGCCGGTCGTCCTCGGAACCTTCAGCCGCGAGCGGCTGGCGGCGTCGATCCCGGCGATGACCCGGAAGGTGCCTCTGCAGAGCCCCCCGCTGATCCGCGCCGCGCACGACCCCGCATGGGTGTGGGGTACGGCGAAACTCGAAGATCTGTCGTTCGTGCGGGTGCTGAGTTCCAAGGCCGAGCTCAACGTGCTCAACGACGTCTCCACGAGTTCGAGCGCCCAAAAGGGCTCCTACTACGGAGGCGGGGGACAGATTCAGGGCGGCCCTCGGGTACCGCTCCCAGCGGAGACGACCTTTTCGCCCTCTTTCCTCGTCGGCGCGCGGCAGCGGCAGCGCAACGGAATGCGCCAGGCGGTGGCCGTTGCGAACACCGCGAACGGCAAGTTCGAGAAGCCGATGGTCGTGTTCATCGGTGAGGCCACTGTGGACGTTCGGGTCACCGAGAGCGGGCAGACGCCTGGCCGCATCATGAAGGCCCCGGTCCGGTTCGTCGTCGCCCTGCCGAAGTCCTACACCAAGGAGTCGCTCGCCCCGGGGTCAGCGGATGACGACCGCACGGCAGAGCAGAAGCAGGCCGACGGAGATGCCGCCCAGAACAACGGCGCCGCAGCCCCCGCCCCGGCGCGCGCATCCCTCGCTGTCGGTCCTCCCGCGCGGGTCACGAAGAACGGCCAGATCGGGGCGTCGGACGTGATCGTCCGGCTCGACAACGACCTGGCCGTGGTCAACGCGCTGAAGGCGGAACTCCAGAAAGACCTCGGTGTCAACTGGCACACGTTCGAGGCGAAGGTGCTCCCGGTGTTCGACCGGGCCGCAATCCAGCCGCTCGTCCCGGCGCTCACCCATGGACAGCGGGTGGGCACTTCGGTGTCCACGAAGACCGCCGACGGCACCGATGTTGCGGCGGTTGTCAGCATCGTCGAGGCACGGGCGAACATGACCGAGCACGTGCAGACCGTCAAGAAGTTCGAGTTCGAGGTCGGATCGGATTCGACGGCCAGCGCCGGAACGTCGAGCGGGAGCCGAACGCGCCTCACCGGCCGAACTCAGCTTGCGGCGTCTGCGGGGGCCGGGCACGTGACGTCCACCGGTGCCGGCGGCGCAACCGTCGACATCTTCTCCGAAGGTAGCGTCGACTCTGCCGGCGGCCTCGTGACACGAACCAAGCTGGTCGAGGAGGCCGAGCTCTTCAAAGGTGAAATCCGGTTTCTGATCGAAATGAACCTGGGCGGTCGGGTCACGACCATCCCAGCCTCGATGCCGGGCCAGTTCGCATTCCCGGCGCGTGATACGTCGAAGCCTGTGGTGCCCGAGAAGAAGAAGGACGCGCCTGCAAAGAACGATACGGAGGCGCCGGCAAAGAAGGATCCGGAGCCTGCGAAGAAGCCGGCGGGCAGGGATGAGTCGGTCTACCGCGAGCCTGCCCGGATCACCAGTTCACGCAGGCTCGGCTCGACCGATGTCGTGCTCGAACTCTTCCCCCAGAAGGCAGGGGCGGTGGCGTCGAGGCTGTCGCCCGTTCGGCGAGCGGAGCCGTCAGCGGCCCTGATCGTGGAGCAGTTGGCGCACGAGGGGAGCGAGATCTTCGGCTCGCCCGAGAACTGGGCCACCGTACGGCCCCTTCTGGTCGACGGGCTCAACCCCATCACGCTCAAGCCGAGGCTGAAATCGATGATGGCAGGGCAGGGCTTGCGCATCGAACTGGGGAAGCACGGCCGCGTGACCGTCACGGCCAGCGTCGAGGGCGAGATGTCGCACGTCGAGAACACGCGCGACCCCGCCGAGTTCAACAGCGGAGCCACCAGCGGCCTCGTACTCGGCGGCACCGCCGACGGACGCCCCAGTGCCGAGACACGCATCGCCTACCAGGCGATCGGCGGGATGACCGGTAACTCGTCCCCGTCAGCGCTGGAGGCGTCCATCACGCCGGGCTTCACCACCACGTACGAGCGTGGCAAGGATCTGACGGCCGACTATTTCACCTCGCGTCAGAGAGGCGTCGGGACGAAGTCGAAGGCGCCGGGCAGCATCTTCAAAGGCGTTGCCCTCCTTCATTTCCGGTTCGATCGGCCGCGCAGCCTGACGAGCACGATAAATCCGGAGTTCTCCGCCCAGTCCAAGCGGCGGGATCAGCGGATCGCCGACCTGACGAAGGAGCAGTCGCGCGGCAGACTCTCGAGCGATGGACAGGAGGAGCTGCGCGGACTGTTGATGGAGCAGAGCGAGAACATCCGTCGTCGCATCGGGATGAGGCAGGACCCCGGGGCCTACACCGGAGAACAGTTCGCGCCGAAGAACATCGACAAGTCGATTCAGAGCGCGGAGAAGGCGCACGAACGCCTCCGTCGCACTCCCGGAGCCAACCGAGCTGACGTCGGGCAGGCCCGGACGCAACTGGCGGAGCTCGCGGCGGCGAAGGACATGATGCTGCAGGATCGCGTGCGCATCACCGGATCTCGGATGGGCCTCGCGCGGGTGCCGTTCACCGTGCTGATCGAGACGAAGGACGCGCTCAAGGTCGAGAACGGCCAGGAGGGCGAGGCAGTCGAACCTCCTGCTCTTCGGCTGCCTGACGTGGAGAAGGGGCTCAGGCCGGATCACATCGTTCGCGATCTGCCCGACGTCCACTCTCTCTACGATCTGCTCGACGCCGTGGGGCCGCAGATCTACGGGTCGGCGTGGAAGACCCATGGCCCGATGGTCCACAAGGATTTCGGTCTGGAGAAGCTGAGGGCCGGCCTGGCCGGCATGACCATCGGCAGGCCGCTGACGAGCCACCAGTTCTCGGTTCGCCTGCGGCCCGCACGGATCGAGGCCACTGCCGAGGTGGTTGCGCAGGGCTTCGAGCGCGTGGAGCCGAAAGCCGACGTCGCGTGGGTGGGGGAGAACACCAGCCGGTTCCGTGAGCGGGAGCGGGTGTCCAAGCTCAGCCAGTTCATCGGCCAGATCGGTGCGAGCCTGGGCCTCGGTGGCGTGCGGTTCGCAGGCGGCAGTTCCCACCGCACGCGCGTCGGCACGGAGGCGCAGACGGGCGGCCGGCTCATCACCAACGCGAAGGTGACGCAGTCGCAGACCCATCTGAGCGGGCACGTCAAGTTCAACTTCACCTTCTATCCGGGCCCGCTCGGAAAGACATCGATCACGCACTCCGGCGTCGTGCCGTTCACGATTTCCGTGCCGACCACGGACACCAAGGAAGTTGCGAAGACCCAGCTTCCGGAGGAGGCCGAACTGGAGTGGGACGGCCCGACTCCGAGGTATCCCAAGGCGGCGGACGCGCTCGTCGGGATCCAGAACGACCTGGCCCGGGGCCCCGAGGGCGCCGCGTGCATCGTGCAGGTCAGACGCCCGGGGCAGGCCGAGGCCCGCCAGTACCGGGTCGTGAACGAGGTCGTGAACGAGCGAAGCCGGATCGTGTGGTACGAGACCCGATCGAACGCTCCGACCTCGGCGCCGTGGAACGCGCGAACGATCAAGGCGTACTTCCTGCCGCCGCCGCTCCCGCCGAAGGACCGTGTCTGACCCGCCGGCACGGCGACGACGCCGGTCGTTCCACCCCTGTTTGTCCGAATGGCGGGTGACCTGTTGTGCGCGCAGTGCCCGGCTGCGGGCACAGTGGGGTGTCGCCACATTCGGGAGGTCGCATGAGCCCGTCCACCGCCACGGTCAAATGCCCGCACTGCGGGAAGACCAACCGTGTGCCGTCCGCCGCAAGTGGCCTGCCCCACTGCGGCAACTGCCACAATTCGCTGCCGTGGATCACCGCTGCCGGTGACGACGACTTCAGTGAGGTCGTCGAGCGCGCCGCAGTACCCGTGTTGGTCGACATGTGGGCCACCTGGTGCGGACCCTGCCGGATGGTGAGTCCGGCGCTGGAGCAGTTGGCCACCGAGCGCGCCGGGAGCGTCAAGCTGGTCAAGGTCGATGTCGACGCGGCGCCTGCGCTGGCGCAGCGGTTCCGGGTGCAGGCGGTGCCGACGCTGATGGTCGTGCGTGACGGCGAGGTGGTGGCCCGCCAGGCGGGGGCCCTCCCGTTGCCGGCCCTGCGCCAGTGGCTGGACGCCAGTGTCGGCAGCGGCGAGAAGGGCTGACCCGCCCGGCGGTCAGCCGTTGCTCTGCGTTCCGAGGAACTCGATCTCGGCGATGGCCACCTGTTTGTTGTCAGGGCCCGGCGACCGGTAGGCGCTGCGCAGGGTGAGGGTGATCTGGCGGACGTTGTCCACCGGTGTCGAGATCTGCTGGACGACGTCGTCCTGCAGGTGCAGGCGGAACAGCGTGCTCTTCCCCTGGGCGTCCCGGACCGTCATGTCGATCTGTTCGGGTCGGTACTCGTTGTAGCGGTCCTGGGGGCGCGGGGAGACGCCCGGAGTGATGCGAACCGCCCGCAGGTTGATGCTCCGGTTGTAGTTCGCCTGCAGGTACTGGCCCGCGGAGTCGCCGTTCTGGCCGGTTCCCCACCAGCTGTTCTGGTTTCCGTCGAAGGCCGAGGTCGGGGGATGGCTCGTGTCCGCGGCCGATGCAGCCACCGTCGCGGGCGGGAGCAGGGTTTCGGAGTTGAGCAGGCGCTGGGCCAGCAGGAAAGCCGGGTAGGCGAGGATCGCGAGCGCGAGGAGCGCAGCGAGCCCGATCAGCTGTGCCCGGCTGAGCCTGGCGAACCACAGCCGGATGCGCTGCCAGAAGGAGCGTTTCCTGGGGGCCGCGGGAGGCGGGCCCGCGCTGAGGTCGACGCCGCAGTTGCGGCAGAACTTGCGGTCGGCGCGGTTGCCGACACCGCAGTTCCAGCAGACGATGCCGCTTTCCTCGTTGGCCACGACGGGCCGCACTTCGGGCCGAGGCGGTTCAGGGCGCCCCGGCAGCACCGGCACCACCTCGTCCTCCTCCCGGCCCGAGAGCGGGACGAGGAGCCGGCGCGCACGTCGCCGCAGGTCCGACTTCTTCGACTCCGAGTCGGCGGGCGTGTCGTCGAACGATGCCGTGGTCGGCACCGGCGGCGGCGCTGATGCCGCGGCCGGTGCGGGTGCCGGAGCCGGTGCCGGAGCCGGTGCCGGTGAAGGCGCAGGCGGCTCGGGCGCGGGCTTGGGCTTGGGCTGGCGGGCCGCGCGCTCGGCACGGCTGACCTCGTCCCAGTCGACGAAGTCGCCGCACACCTCACAGAACGATTTCCCGCTCCTGGGCCCCTCGTTCCCACAGTTCGGGCAGCGGGGCGCGGGGTTGTTCTCGTCGCTCATACAGGCAACACGTCATTTCCGCCGGTGCCGATCACGTCGATGGCATACGGCATGTGTGCGGGGCTGGCCGCCGCGACCACGGCATCCAGCCGGACGCGGTTGATGGTGCTCGGGTCCGGTACCCGGACGATGACCCGTAGGTCGGGTTCTCGGCTGCCGGGGAACGGGCCGAGTGGGCGGGCCGACCATGCCGATCCGCCGCTCTCGATGATCTCCGGGGTCACCCCGATCGCCAGCCGCACCGCCGTGGCGAGACCGAACGCGGTGCCGCGCCTGCGGTGCATGGTCACGGCACTGGCGATGGCCTCCCGGCGGATCTCCAACGGCTCGTCTCCGTCGAGCTCCGCGCCGATCCACTGGCCCAGCCAGTCGAGGAAGTCCTCCGGCGCCAGCCAGGGGGAGAAGTAGGCATCGAGGCAGTCCAGCACGATCATCAGCGGCCCGAGCACCACGTCGAAGCCGCTCGCGAAGCGCAGCCCGAACGAGTCCTCCTGGTAGACCGCGGGGAGCTGGTCCGCCAGCGGGTTCGGGCTGCGAGGGTCGTTGACGTTCGCTCTCATCGGTCCCCGATCACCCGCACCCGGAGGTCGTACGGGAAGAGCAGCGCCACGGGCGCGAGATCGATCCTGTCGGTCTGGTCGGCCCGCCGTCCCGTCAGGGGGTCGGACGGGAACAGCAGCACCTCGTCCACGAGCTCCACTCCCGGCACCCGTTGCAGTGCCGCGAAGAGCTCACCGGCCGCGAGCGGACGCCCGAAGGGCCAGCCGTTCCCCTGGGGGCCACCGGTCAGCGGATCCAGGTACTCGTACAAGGCGTCCAGCGCGCCGGACCGCACCATCTGCGAGGAGACACCGCGGTAGGAGTGCATCGTCGCCTGCACGGATACGCCCTGGTAGAAGGGCGGTCCCACGGACAGCCGCACACCGAGCGGACGCCGATCCTCGAGATAGCGGGTGATGCGTGCCAGCAGCTCGTCGCCGGGGACGAGCTGCTCGAAGCGGAGCCGCCCGCCCACGTCCGGCACGGCCTGGGGGACCACCAGCACCCGCACCGCGTTCTCGTTGCCCGGCTCGCGCACGGTGGGACAGGCGATCCGGGCGACTTCCGGTGCGGCCCGTTGCGTGAGCTCCTCGTAGTCCCGGGGCGTCACCGCCCGGTCCTGCGCACGCAGGGTGATCGGTGCGCGGACCTTGGCCTCGTCGATCGTCTCGCCGTCGAGCCCGCCGCGGGCGCCCTCGCGGTTCTCCACGCGGGCGATCGAGGGGATGGAGCTGCTGAGGACCCGGACGGTGCCGCGCGAGACGTTGCCGTCCCGCCCACCACCGGACCGGTAACGGGTGGCGCGCACGACCGCGCCCTTCGGCGGCACCGCCCCGTACTGGCGCATGCTGCCGTCGGGCTCACGGACCGCCGGGCCGAACATGATCTCGCCGGTGGTCGCGTCGAGGCGCACGTGGGGCGAGCGTGAGTTCGAGGAGGCGAAGTTGTCGACCACCTCCCAGCGCTGCCACCCCTCGTCGGCGGACACGTCCAGCACCAAGGACGGTTCGCCGATCACCACAGGCGGGTTCGCCAGCTGCATGCGCTGGCCCGGTACACCCTCGGACTCGCCGAGGATCTCGTTGTTGACGTCCTCGGCATGCACCGCGGGTGTCGTGCCGCCGATGGTGAACGCCATGGCGGAGCGCACGGTGGGCGACACCGAGTAGAACGGCTGTCCGACTTTCGGTTCGGTGACCTGACAGCGCAGCCACCCGGCCTCGTCCTGCCCCAGCCGGGAGCGGGTGTGGCCGTCCGGGACGTGCAGGATGACCCGGCCGTAACGGTTCAGACCGCCGGTCTCGTCCTCGGCCACCTCACACGGCCGCCAGCCGCGCGAGGTGAGCGCCTCCCAGCGCAGCGGAGGCTGGCGCGGGTCGACGCCGACGCCGTCGACCCGGCTGTCCAGTTCGAGCACCACCGCGCAGTTCGGGACCGCGACGGACAGCCCGAACAGCAGCATGTCGCCGGGGCGGGGCTCGGCGGAGAACGCGCTCACGTCACGCTCGCCCAGCACCTCCTGCGTACGGTCTTCGGGAGCGCCGCCGGAGACCTGGCGCACCACCCGCTGCAGCTCGCACGGAGGGATGGGCAGCGCCTCCTCGGTGACGAAACCGATCGCAGCGTCGTTGTCGGAGCGGTCCGTGCTGACCTCGGTGCCCGAGGGGATCACCACGGTGTCCGGCTGCGGGGCCGACAGCCAGAACGTCACGCCGACACGCGCCGCTGCGGGCGCGAAGAGGGTGATTCCCAGCAGGTCGAGGAAGGCCAGGTAGTTCTTGTCCGGTACGCGGTTGAGGCGGTACACGAGCTGGTCTGCCATGTAGGCGACGGCCTCGATCAGGGTCACCCCGGGGTCGGACACGTTGTGGTCGGACCATTCGGGGCAGCGCTGCTGAATGTAGCGCTTGGCGTCGTCCACGAACTGCTGGAAACGGCGGTCGTCGAGGTTCGGCGCGGGCAGGGGCATTAAAGGTCGCTCTCGTTGGGAGGTATGACGTAGTACGGGAAGACCAGGTTGCGAGGGTTGTTCGTGCCGCGGATCTCGTACTGGATCTCGATGAGCAGCGTCGCCGTGTCCTCCGCGTCGGCGGTGACGACGACGTCGAGCACCTCGATGCGCGGCTCCCAGCGGTCGAGTGCGGTCATGACCTCGAACCGCACGCGACCGGCGGTGGTCGGATTCATCGGGTCGAAGGCCAGGTCGTGCACACCACAGCCGAACTCGGGCCGCATGGGTCGCTCTCCCGGCGCGGTGGAGAGGATCAGCCTGATCGCTTCCTCGATCTCGCGCTCGCCGGTGGCGAGGGAGATCCCACCGGAGGCCTTGGTGTGCATCGGAAACGCCCAGCCCGCACCGATGAATGCCTGGCTGGTCATGCCGGCCCCGCCGCTGTCGCGTGTTCACCGCTCATATGACCGGCACCCCGTTCGCCAGGACGACGCCCTCCAGGGTGATCGTGGTGGCGATCTCGTTGATGTTGGCCGTCGTTTCCATGGTGATCTCCGCCCCCGCTGTCAGGGCGATCAGACCGCCGGCCGTGACAGTGGCGGCGCCGCCGACCTGCAGCCCGAGCTCCCCGCCCGCCTTGATGTTCAGCGCCCCGCCGGCTTCGAGGTTCATGGCGCCGGCGGCGGACAGACTGAGTTCCGCGCCGGCCTTGATGTCCACGTTTCTCGCGCCGGTGATCTCCACCGCGCCCTTGCTGTCCACGGTGATCGTGGTCTTCGTCTGGTCGAGGTACATCGTGAGGAGGCCGTCGCCGGTGCGCATCCGGATCCCCATCTTGCCTCTGGTGCGAGCGTCGAGAAGCTCGATCATGTGTTTTTCGCGGGAGGCAATGCTGCGCCAGTTCACCTTGCCGACCGTGTCCACCGGATCCATCCGATCGGGATCCTTGGTAGGCTCGTCCTTGCCGTTGTAGAGGCCGGCGATCACGTAGGGGTGCTCCAGTGAGCCGCGGTCGAACCCGACCAGCACTTCGTCGTCGGCCGCGGGCGTCATCAAACCTCCGCCACCCACACCACCGAGCTGGGCCACCCGGCACCAATCGCTCTCGTACTTGTCCGACAGCCAGGGGAACTTCAGCTTGACCCGTCCTTTCTTGTCCGGGTCCTGCGTGTTGGTCACAGTCGCGTTGGCCAGCCCGGGGATCACCGGCGTGGTCGACGCCGCTCCCGAGGCGAGCCCGTAGAGGCTGCGGATCTGGCGGCCGCTCACTTCCACCCATGTCAGGTACTGCTGCCCGGTCTCGAAGACGTGCCGGGCCGCGGTCACGGTGTACTGGCCCTCGAAGGGTTCACCCGCGCCTTTGAGCGCCACGGGGACGCCGGGGCCGAGGTCCGGAGTGCCGGTGACCGCCACCTCCATCTCGGCGAAGGAACTGGAGACGTCGTCGGCGAGGCCCTTGGACGCGGTCGTGACCTCGGGCTGGGTGGTGTAGGGGATGTCGGTTCCGGTGAGCGTGGCCTGCCCGAACTTCTTGATGACCTCCCCCGGTGTCACCCCGATCTTCGCGCCGTCGGTCGTCGTTGCGGGCGACACCTTGGTGAGCGCGGTCTTGTTCTTCTCGTCCCAGCCGCGGACCTCCGCCGTATTCACCTGGCCGGCCGACGTGACCCCGACGCGGCAGCGCAACGCGTTGGCCCCGAACTCCAGCACGTAGGGGCTTTTCTCCGACGAGGTGGTGTCCGGTGGCGCGCCGGACGCCGCCAGCCGCTTGGTGAACTGGAGCTTGCCCTCGCGGTCGACGTACACGTAGACGTCGTTCTCCATGGCCAACCGGGTCATGAAGTCCCAGTCGGTGATGTTGGGCTGGGTCGCCTGCTCGTACTGGGTCTTGGTCGGGTCGATCTTGCCGGTCTTCACGTTGTTGGTCTTCGCGATCTTCTGGACGATCGCCGACGCCGTCATCTTCTTGTAGCTCTCGACCCGGCGGTTCCTCTGCAGCCGGTGGGCCGCGTCGTAGCCGCGGACCCGAAGCGTCCGGCCGGCTCGGTCCGCGTCCACCTCCATCGCGGTGATGTCACCGGTGATCAGCGGCTTCTTCGAGGGCGTGCCGTCCGCGATGACCGACATCTCGACGGTCGACCCGATGGCCAGTTGCGGGAAGTTCTTGGTCACGTCGCTGTACGGGTCGGAGAAGGTGAGCTCGAACGCCGAGGGAAGGTTCATGCTGCTGTCCGTCCAGCCGGACGTCATCAGCTGCGCCAGCTGATCCGGCATCTTCGCGCCGTTCAGCTTCACCTGAAGAATGTTGGTGTAGATCTTCTGGCTCATTCGCCCACCTCCTCGGCGGCGGGCAGCAGGAGTTCCCGTCCCGGTTTCAGCCGCATGGGATCGTCGATGTTGTTCGCCCGCGCGATCGCCCGCCACACCGTGGGGTCGCCGTACTCGTTCCAGGCCAGCGACGCCAGTGAATCCCCGACCACCACCGAATGAACCCGGGTTGCGTTGAGCGCCCCGGATGTCGGGTTCTGGCCTTTGGTCGGCTGAGGAACCTCCTGGAGCGACAGCTGACACCGCGCACGGTTGGGCGTGCCGTCGGGGCTGAACCTCGTGAAGGACACGTTGACGCTCGTCATGATCGCCGTGAACTGGGCTGCCTTGAGCGATCCCCAGGACAGCTTGACCCACGGCGGTGACGGACGCTTGCTGTTCACACTCTGCGGGTCCACCTCGCAGCAGGACATCAGCAGGTCGACGTTCTTCGCGACGTCACCGCCGGTGATCGCGCCGAAGGTGCCTCCGTCGAGGATGACCTCGATGTTCATCGTGGCCGGCTGGGCGCCGTGGAACTCAGGTGTGGGGCCGCGGTCGAAGGTCACCGCCGTCTGTGCGCTCCACGAGGCGGACCGGGACATCTGGACCTGGCCCGGGTTGTACTCGAAGTCGACATCGGCGATCTTCGAGCCCAGCGCACCACCGGCCGATGCGGGCGGGCGGAAGATCGACAGTGAGGCGTGTGAGACCGCGAAGCTGCCGAGGCCCGGCACCGATCCCGCGATGTTCTGCCCGGCGCTCTTGAGCTTGCTTCCAATGCCGCTGGTCATGGGTCAGAACGGCCCCGTGAAGCCGTGGTAGGCGAGTTCCAGGGTCTCTGTCGCCACTCCTGGACTGGACGAGTCGAAGTGCGGCCCCTCCCAGCTCACGGGCGTGACCTGGTTGAGGCCCCACGAGCAGACCTCGGATCCGTCGGGGCGTAGCGCGGTGATCTCCGCGGTCGGTCGCAGGAACCCGACGGCCACCGAGGCCTCCATCCACTGGTTGGCCTTGTTCGAGTCCTCGTTGATCGGCCGGGACAACCGGATGTTGCTGTAGTTGAGGCGCGTCGCCAAATGCCAGGTGAAGGAGTTGTTGCCGCCCTCTTCGTGCTGCTCTGCCGGCGCCTGCACGGAAAATCCCTCGCAGGTGTTGAACAGCCCGAGGTCCAGCCCGTCGATCGACAGTCGGTAGAAGACTGTCGAGCCGGGGTCCTTAGGTGAAGCCATCCGTTCCTTCTCCTGGTGCTAGTGGTCACGCAACCGGCCGTTGCGTTCACGGTCCATCCGCAGCTCTGCCTTCAGCAGACGAGAGAGCGGGCCGATGAGCTGGCGAGCCAGTTCGTCCAGCTCCTGGCGACTCGGGGCGGCGGACGGCAGGGCACGGCCCGTCGGGGCCGCGCCCGGTTGCTTCTGCTCGGTCTGGGGCGGTGGCGCTGTGCCCGGCAGAGCCCGGCGCTGAACGGCCGCGTTCGAACTGCTCGTCGACGGGGTGGAGGGCCGTGCGGTGGCGCTCCGCTGCACCGTGGCGGGCTCATCTCGTCTCCGGCTCGGGACCGGAACAGGCAGTGGGGCCGGGTAGCTCCGCGGTGTCAGGGCCACCGCTGCGGATTCCGCGGTCGAGGCTCCCGACGCCGGGGACCGCTGCACCGTGGCGGCCGGCGCCACACCGCCGGGCTCGGCAACACCGGGCCCGGCGGCGCTCCCCTGGGGAGCGGTGGAACCGGGCAGCACCCCGGGCGGGTTGCGCAGGCCCGACAGTGGGAGTCCGCCTGTCGCCGGCCCCGTGAACGGCGTGTCCGCGCCGGTGCCCGACGGCGTGGCTGCTGTCCCTACGGCGGGAGTGGAACCGGTACTGCTGGACCCGGTGGGGGTCGACGTGCCGGTGCGGCGCCGGAGCTGCACCGCCGGCGGCGAGGCCGGTGGTGCGGGCGATGCCACGGTTCCCGGCGTCGGCCTCGGCGCCGGGTCCTGAGCTCCGCTCATCGAGGATTCGGCCAGGCCCAGCACCGAGATGCCACGCAGCGGCGCCAGGTCCGTCCGGGACGGTGGGGAAGCCGGCGACAGGCCGTCGGGCAGCTCGGAGGTGGTCGAGTTCTCCATCGCCCGTTGAACCGCGGTCGACGCTGACAATCCCGTCGCCGTCGCCCCGAGGCGCGACATCGACGCTCCGCTCGCCGAGGTCAACGGCGTGACAGCGCTCGAGGCGTGTCCCACGCCGTCGGACCGGGCCGACGAGGGGCCGGTCGCGCCGCTGCCCGGTGATGCGGATCGGAGAGGGCGTGTCACGGCCGTGCTCGTGCTGCGTTGGACGGCGGTGCCAGCCGGCGTACTCGACGACGACGTCGGGGTCGTCGCTGTGCTGCGTTGCACGGTGGAGGCGCCCGGTGTGGCGGGCGACGCGGTCGTGGCACCCGATGTACTGCGACGCACGGCGCCGCCGCCCGTGCCGGGTGCTGCGGACAGCGGAGCCGCGGTGCCCGACGTGGCGGTTCCTACGGTTCCTGCGTCGGCACCGGCTGTTGCGACGGGTGATTGCCTGACCGTTCTGCCGGGAGCGGCGACCGGGAGGCCCGACGTGTCCGAGTCGGCCAGGCGTTGCACGTTCGCGCCGGATGACGACGCGAGCGGAGCACCCGGAGCGGACGCCGAGGCTCCGGGCTGTGGCGCCTCGCGGTTTGCCCCGGAGGACTGCGGCGTGAGCGGCGTCGCGGAGGCGATCGGCCTGGTACCCGTCGTCGCCGCGCCGGTCGACGACGAGGGTGCGGTGCTGGATGGAGCGGAGGCATCCGCGGCACCCGTCGCGGCCGGGCCTGCTGTGGAGGGGCGCGCGCCCGGTATTGCCGAACCGGTCGACGGTGGTGTCGTGGCCCGCGCAGGTGTGGCGGATGCGCGTTGCACCGTGGTTCCCGTTCCCGTCCCCGTCCCCGTCCCCGACCCCGGCGACGCGGTTGCGGAGGTCGAGGGGGACGACGGTGCGGTCCGTGGGCTCTCCGTGGTGCTGCCGGTCCCGGCGGCCGGGTTGCCCAGCCGGGAGATGGCCGGCGGGGTAAGGGTCGACGACGTTGTTGCCGCCGGGTTGGTTGCCGCCCGATTCGTTGCTGCCGGGTTGGTTGCCGCCGGATTGGTGGCCGTCGGATCGGTGGGTGCAGGCGTAGTGGCCGCCGGGGTGGTGGCGGTCAGGGGTGGTGCCGCGGACGTGAGGGGTCGGCGCTGCACCGCGGCGGGTCCGCCCGACGGCGATGTGGCCGACGGCGATGTGGACGACGTGCTGGTGGTCGATGTGGTCGATCCGCCGGAGGAGGTCGACGTGCTGGCCCTCGTCGATTCGCCGGATGCGCTCGGCGTGCTGCCGGTGGACGAACCGCCGGACGTGGCCCGCCCGCCGGACGTGCTCGGCGGGGTCGACGAGCTCGCCGAGCGCGACGTTGCCGAGTTGCTGCTCGGCGTCGTGCCCGGCGTGGCTGGACCGGCAGGGGAGGTGCGCGGCTGCTGCGGCGAGCGATCGGCTGCCGCCGAGCGCCCCGGCCCTGGCGTGGCCGGGGTCGTGGCACCGGCGGCCGTCCGTTGCACGGTGGTGCTCCCGGTCACCGGGGTCGAGGTCGTCGTAGGGGTGCCTGCCGATGTGGTGGGCCGATGTCCCTCGGCGATGGTCCCGGTCGTGGACGACGGCGCGGTAGCCGGTGGGGTCGTGGAGGTCAGGGGTGGTGCCCCCGAGGTCAGGGGTCGGCGCTGCACCGCTGTCGGTTCGCCGGAACGCGATGCGGCCGCTGAGGTCGACGTCGTCGAGGGGCCGGACGTGGACACCTGACCGGACGTGGCCGACTGACCGGACGAAGACGACCCGCTCGTGGTTGACGTACCCGTGGCCGACGTACTTGAAGTCGAAGTACTCGACGAAGTCGATGTGGACGGCGAGTTCGACGTGCTCGACGTGCTCGACGTGCTCGACGTGGTGGACGACGTCGACGCGGCCGGAGGCGACCCCGACCGGGGCGCGGTCGACGGCGACGTGGCCGCCGGGGGTGTGGTCGCCCGCTGTGCGCTGGTCGACGTGGGGGAGCTGGTCGGGGAGGGGCCGGTCGTGCTGGGCGCGGCCTGGTCGGGGGCGGGCCGTGACGAGTCGCCCGGCCTTGCCGAACGGCTCGCGGGTGATGTCGTGGGAGCCCCGGCCGCGCGTTGCACGGTGGTGCTCGGCAAGGACACGGGTGACGGCGCCGCGGACCCGGGCGTCGAGGTCGAGGTCGCCGACGGGGAGGTCGGTCGGCCCTCGGTCGTGCTGCCGGCCGCGGGGGAAGCCGGCGGCATGGTGGTGGTCAGGGGTGGTGCCGCGGAGGTGAGCGGTCGCCGCTGTACCGCTGCGGGGTCGCCCGAGCGTGACGAGGTCGCCGCGCCCGACGGGGAGGCAGCCGTCGAGGAGCTTGCGGATGTGGCCGATGCGCCGGTTCCGGATGTGCTGGATGTAGATGCGGCTGACCGTGCGCCGGCTGAGGGGGTGCCGGCGGATGTGGCCGTGGGGGAGGCACCGCTTCCGGATGTGCTGGATGCGGATGTGGCCGATCGGGAGGCGGCCGAGGAGGAGCCACCGGATGTGGCCGTGGGGGAGGCACCGGATCCGGATGTGCGCGAAGTGGATGTGGCCGATCGGGAGCCGGCGGATGTGGCCGTGGGGGAGGAGGCGGTTCCGGATGTGCTGGATGCGGCCGGTCGGGAGCCGGCCGAGGGGGTGCCACCGGATGTGGCCGAGGGGGTGCCACCGGATGTGGCCGAGGGGGAGGCACCGGATCCGGATCCGCCCGAAGTGGACGTAGCCGGTCGAGAGCCGGCAGGCCCGGACGTGCTCGATGTGGACGTGGCCGATGGGGAGGCGGCCGACGAAGAGCTCGCGGATGTGCCCGACCGAGCGGTGGCCGACGGGGAGGCGACCGATCGGGAGATGACGGGTGGGGGAGGGGCCGACGGCGTGGTGCCGGATGGGGAGGTCGACGGCGCGGTCGGGGATGTCGGGGGTGTCGGGGTCCGGCGTGAGCGCGACGTGGGTGTGGACGTCGACCCCGGGTTCGGCGTGGTCTGACCCGCGGGGGAGGTGAGCGGCCGGCCGGGCGCCGCCATCCGGGCCTCGGACGGTGCCGGAGGCGCGATGGGCGTGGCGGCCTCGCGTTGCGCGGTCGTGTCGGCCGTCCCCGGCGTCGGGGATGCCGGGGTGCTGGCCGTCAGCGGAGGTGCCGCGGACGTGAGGGGTCGGCGCTGCACCGCGACGGGCTCACCTGAGCTCGACGTGGGCGCGGACGCAGCGGACGAGGTGGCACTGGCTGCCGAGGCCGGCGTCTGCGACTCCTTCGCCGTTGCCGTGGACGCCTCATGGACCGGTTGTGCTGCGGGCGCGCGCTGCACCGTGGACGAACCCGGTGCTGTGGCGGGGGACGTCTGGCTTCCCCCGTCACTGGACGTTGTGCGCGGCCCGCGGCCTAGTTCGGTGGACGCCGGTGCCGGGGAGTCGGCGTCCGGTGGTGTGACGGGTACGGCGGGCACCTGTGACGCGCCGGCTGGGGAGCGGAACGTTTGCGTCGGAGGTGTCGGAGCCGAGGCTCCGGTGGCAGTGCGCTGCACGTGGGTGTCGGTCGTGGCGGGCGGGCCGCTCGTTGCGGTCGGCGAGATGGGCGGCCCGATCCGTGACCGGCGACGGACCGTCCGGAGCGGCTGGCTGTCCGGATGGTTCTCGCTCCGCGATGCGGGCGGGGCAGGGGTCGGTGTTGATTCCCCTCGTGGAGTCCCGGTCGTGTTGGTGAGCGGCGCGCCGAACCCGACGGGTCGCCGTCCGGGCGGGGTGGATGTGCGCTGGACAGTCGTGTCGCCGCTGTGGGACGGCTGCGAAGCGGTGGGGGTGACAGCCGCCGGTGTCGAGGACACATCCGGTGCGGGCTCGGAGGAGAGAACGCCCGGAGTAGCTCGTCGTTGCAGGACCGGAGCCTGTCCATCGACCGACGCGTGCGGCGGGGAGGAAGTGCTCGACGTCGAGCGGCTCGGCCGATCCGGCGGCGAGTTCGCAGGATCACCGACCGGACGTGGTGGCGGGGTGGCCGCCGCCTCGGGCGAGGCCGCTGTCGGGTCCGAATGTGCAGGTCGGGGAGGGGGCGTAACCGCCGCCAACCGCCGGACAGGGGCCTGCGGAGCGGCCGAGGTCATCCGACCGGGTTTCGTCGTTCGTTGCACCCGCACCACAGGGTGCTCGGGCTCCGGTGCCGGCTCGGCCGCCCGGGATTCGACCGGCAGCGGCGGCATGTCCAGGTCGAGCGGTTGCGGCTGCCCGATCCGCGTGAAGAGCAAGCCGTGCATCACCCCGCTCGGCGCGTCCGCACTCACGTTGTGACCAAGGTCGCCGCTGGTCATCCGCGGATCCGCGAAGGTCGCGGGACCCCTCACACCGGTGTCGCTGACGCGCTGGGGAGCGGCCACGACCCGTTGTATGGGCCCGACGTTCTTCCATTCGGACGGCGGAGCGGCCGGTGGCGCGGCCGGCGTCGCCGGCCGCGCCGAGGCCGGCCGCGGCCGGCGGAAGCGTGAAAATAGGTCCATCGATTACTGGCTTTCCTCGATCCGGCGCACGAGGGCGCTCGCCTCGGCCACGTACCGACGGCGGTCGTGGTGCTCGAGATCCAAGACGTCCTCCAAGCGCCAGTGAAAGTAAAAGGCCAGGTACGCAATCTCCTCATGAATACGAGGAGTTGCGTACGTCACGATTCCCCCAGGCGGCTCCCACCGAGCTCCACATCGAAGGGCTGTTCACAGTGCGGACAGACCACAGATGCGCGCGTGTGGCCTTCCGCGTTGACCTGCCGGTAGAAGTCCTGCAGGAATGCCAGATCGGCGGCGAACATCTTCTCGACGATCTGGTCGTTCGCGGGCCCGAGTGTGCCCAGTTCGGTGATCACCCGCCCGAGAAGCACCACCGAGAGGTACGCCGGGTTCTCCTTGACCCTTATGTCCCGCAACGGCAGAAGTTCGTCACGGGCCGTGGCCAACCGCATCTTTCCTCGACGATGCAGGGTGCCCGACTCGTCGATGTAGCCCCGGGGCAGCTCGAACTCGAACTCGGTGCGCAGGGCCTCTCGCTGCGGCGGTGCATCGAGAGGCTCCGGCTCCGGTACCAGGGGTGCGGGCTCCAGCGTGGAAGGAGCAGAACGGATTCGCTGGCCGCCTCGACGCATATCAGCTGTTCTGGATGTTCATTGTTTCCCAGTTGATCTCGATGTCCTGGGTGAACGGTGACGTGCTGCCGGCTTCGCCGCCCGTGGTCGTCACGCTGCTGACCCAGGCGTTCGTCAGGTTGAACCGCATCTTTTCCTGTCCCGTGTAGTCGTTCACCACGAGGGACACGTTCTTGCGGGCCGTGTCCATGTTGCCGGCCATTGCGTCGTCGACCCACTGCGAGAACTGGCTGGCATTGTCATCGAGACCACGGGTGACCGTGACCGTGCCGCCGTCCGGAGCGCCGGGCATCTTCTTGCGGAGCGGCTTCCCCTGCTGGTCGACCTGCTGGTACTCGACGACGCCCAGCGAGTACTTCATCTCCCCGATCTTGTTGATCGGCTCCTGGATGCCGTCGATGTCGACGGTGAACTGATGAGCAACATACGCGTCGCCCGGCTGGAGAGTCATGAGCGGCTCCTTGGAGATCTACCTGTGAGAACTGGGTGAGCGAGGGGTGGTCGGGCTGCTGTCACTCGGTGAGCTCGCCGCCGCCCTCGGAGTACTGGGAGAGCCGGAAGACCACGAATTCGGCGGGCTTCACCGGCGCGACTCCGATCTCGCACACCACTCGGCCCTGGTCGACCGACTCGACGGGGTTGGTCTCCTCGTCACACTTGACGTAGAACGCGTTCTGCGGCTGGTTGCCGAACAGCGCTCCGCTTCGCCACTCCTGGAGCAGGAACGCCGTGACGTTGCGCCGGATCCGCGCCCACAGCGATCGGTCGTTCGGCTCGAAGACGACCCACTGGGTGCCGTCGAGGATCGACTCCTCGAGGTAGTTGAAGTAGCGGCGCACGTTGAGGTAGCGCCAGGCCGGGTCCGAGGAGAGCGTGCGGGCGCCCCAGACGCGGACACCGCGGCCGGGGAAGACCCGGATGCAGTTGATGCCGACCGGGTTGAGCAGGCCCTGCTCACCACGGGTGATCTGCGTGCCGAGGTCGATGGCGCCGCGCACCACCTCGTTGGCCGGAGCCTTGTGGACGCCGCGCTGGGCGTCGGTGCGTGCCCACACACCCGCCATGTGACCGCTCGGCGGGACCAGCCTCGGCTGTCCGGTGGCCGGGTCGAACACCCTGATCCAGGGGTAGTAGAGCGCGGAGTGCGCGGAGTCGTAGGCCGCGGTCACCTGGCGCCAGTCGAGGATGTCCTTGGCCTTCATCGCCGGAGGCGGGTCGAGGATGGCCATCCGATCGCCCATCTGCTCGCAGTGCGAGATCATGGCGAGCTGGATGGCCTTCAGCCCGTCCATGTCCAGGGCACCGCGCTCGTAGGCCGCCATCGCGTCGGGCACGGCCACCATGGTGATCTCGTCGATCTCCTCGAGCCCGCCGAGCCCGGTGCGGTCGTCCGTGTCGCCCATGAAGTGGCCGGAGTTGAACTTGACTGGAGCGTCAGCGTCGCCACCCCGGGTGGAGACGACTGCCGACGGGGAGCTGATGGTGACCGTCTGGTTGGAGGGCCGGCTCAGCTGTCCGGCCGGGATCGCCTCCTCCACGGTGACCAGCTTCGAGTTCTGCCGCACCTGGTTGACGACGTAGTTGCGGTTCCCCTTGCGCGCCGAGACATCGAACGTCTCGAGCGTGTTGTCGCCATCCTTGATGGTCAGCGTGAAGCGGTCCTCGGGGACGTCCCCGGCGCTGTCGGTGACCTCTGCAGTGAGCTGGCCTCCGCCGTTGCGGGGCAGCGCGGAGATCCGGAACGGACCGAGCGCGGCGGGCTCGGCGGCAGGCACAGCGGCCGCGCTGCGCGACCGGGGCTCGCTCCCGTTCTCACCGTCGTCGGGTCCACTGCCGACTCGGACGACATAACAAATCGAGCCGCCGTTGTTGAGGTACCCGTACACGGCGTGGGCGAGGTAGCAGCCCTCCGCGAACTCACCGAACTGGGCGACGTATGACGACCAGTTCGGAATCAGTACCGGCGTGTTGAGCGGGCCAGTGGGGGCAAAACCGACAAAGGCGGCCACCGACGTGCCCACACCCTGAATGGGGCGTGAGCCGCTGGGAACCTCCTCGACGTAGACGCCGGGCGACAGGTAAGTAGGCATGCAGGAGATTCCCTCGTACCGGAGATGGGCTGACCGAACAGACTTTTATTCGAATCCTGGGCTGCCTGCTCACGGCAGTGAAGGTCCGCTCGACTCGGGGAACGGGCATCCAGTCTGACCGATGGCTTCCCACGAGTACATGTCCGTTCGGGCGGAGAGTCTGCCCTGACCGCTGCCCTTTTGACCCAAGATATGGCCCAGGGTGCTTCCTAGACTTGTTCAGTGAGTGTATGGACCTCTCTGGAGCCGACAACCGGCACTGTCGCTCCAGGAGCAGCCGCGGCGACGTTCACGCTTCGGGTGCGCAATGGCGGCGACACCGTGGAGGAGTACCAGCTCAGCCTGGTCGGGTCGTTGAGCCGCTGGAGTCAGATCTCCCCGGACAAGCTGCGGCTCTTCCCGGCCGACGAGGGCAGCGTGACCATCACCATCAAGGTGCCCCGAACGCCGGAGGCCCTCGCCGGCCCGACTCCTTTCGGTGTGCGGGTCGTGCCCCGTGAGCATCCCGAGCTGTCCGACGTCGCCGAAGGCACCATCACCGTCACGCCCTTCGGGGAACTGCGTGCCGAGATGAACCCCGTGACGGTGCGCGGACGCCTCTCCGCGCTGCTGCGCTTCACCGTCAACAACCGGGGCAATGCGCCGCTCGAGATCCGGCTGGTCGGCAAGGACGATGAGGGCAAGCTCGTCTTCGACGGGCGGGAGCCGTCCACGCAGGTGCCGGCCGGGGTTGTCGGGACGCCGGTGCTGAGGATCCGTCCCCGTCGGCGACGGCTCACCGGGAAACCGCAGCGCTACCCGTTCGCGGTGACCGTGACGCCGCCCGAGACGGCGGTGGCGACCGGGGCGAAACCGGCGCTGCTGCGGGGGACGTACATCCAGCAGGGGCTGGTGCCCAAATGGCTGTTGTTCCTCATCCCGCTGCTCCTGCTGGCAGGCCTCCTCGCAGGCCTGTTGTATCTGCCGTTCACGAACCTGCAGTCCCGCTTGTTCCCGGCGTTGAACCTCCCGTCCCTGCAGCTGCCATCCGTGTCGGTACCTCAGCTGCCGGGCGGCGGCGTTCAGGCCACCTTCCAGCAGCAGCCCCCGCCCCAACAACAGCAGCAGCAACAACAGCAGCAACAACAAGGACAGCAGCAGCGACAGCAGCGCGGATCAGGCACCGGTCTGGGTCAGGGAACCAACGTGCTGATCGCCCACTCCGAGCTGGCGCTGACGGTGCTCGGCAATGAGCGTGGCGGCCCGCCACTGGCCGTGTCGAGCCCCCTGAACCCGCAGCAGCAGAACGTGAACCAGCAGAACCAGAACCAGCAGAACCAGGGCCAGAACAACCAGAACCAGAACAACCAGAACCAGCAGCAGCAACTGCAACAGCTGCGTCGCCTGCAGACGTGGAGCCTGGTCCGCCTTCAGGACGGCTCGACGGCGATCCTCCCGGTGGCGGCGGACAACTTCGTTCTCCAGCAGCCCAACAGCAACAACAACTCGCAGCTCAGCCTGCAGGACCTCAGCGGTGGGCAACAGCTGTTGAAGAACCAGGTGTGGATCCTGCGTCCCGCAGGCAGCAACGACGTCGTGACCATCGTCAACTCGCAGACCGGAGCCTGCATGACCGATATGGGCAACGGACAGCCGGTGCAGGCGTCGACATGTCAGAACCAGCTCGCCCCGGCGCAGGAGTGGCAGCTCGTCGCCGCGTCCTGACCGGGGTCCGTCCGGACCGAGTAGGGAGAGTCCACATGCGTGCGGAAGCGAACGGCGCGGCGGAGCGCGAAGCCCGTGACGCCGCCCGTGTCAGGCCCACGGCGCGTTCCCCGAAGGCGGAGCCGGGCGCAGACACCGTCTCCTCCCGGATGCTCGCGCTGCAGCGCCTGGCGGGAAACGCGGCGGTCACACAGTGGCTCGCTGCCGACGAGGCGCGCGACGAGGCCGACGTGGCGGGGTCCGCGGGTGAGCACTCGGCGGAGCCGCAGCCGGTGCAGCGGTCGTCGGTGCACGACGTGCTGGCCTCGCCGGGTCGTCCACTCGATCCGGGGGTGCGGCGCAACATGGAGTCCGCGTTCGGGACGGACTTCGGAGATGTCCGGCTGCTCAGCGACGGAGCCGCGCAGAAGTCGGCGCGGGAGATGAGTTCGATCGCCTACACCTCGGGCAACAAGATCGTGTCGGCCGGAAATCTCGACGACCACACCCTCGCCCACGAGCTGGCCCACGTCGTCCAGCAACGACAGGGTCCGGTGGCCGGCACCGACAACGGCGACGGACTGCGGGTGAGCCACCCCGACGACCGGTTCGAGCGGGAGGCCGAGGCAACCGCACGGTCGATCACGGCCAATCGTCACCGTCACGGATGACGGCGGTGCCGGGCACTCCCCGCCCGGCACCAGCGGCTCACCAGACGACCCGGCCCATCTTCTGGTACTCGCGTTGGGCCCCGAGAAACGCGTCGGCGTCGGAGATGGGCTCCTCGCGACCTGCGGCGATGTAGGCAGCGGTGACCGCAGCGCTACGGATCCCGCCGCCGGACAGCTCGTACCGTTCCCCGAGTGCCTCCAGGTCCAGACCCGGCATGCACGGTGCGTGCGCCAGGCACTGACGCCACAGCTCCGTACGCAACGCCGGATCAGGGAACGGGAAGTCCACGACGAGGTCGAGCCGGCGTGTGAACGCTTCGTCGATGTTGGCCCGCAGGTTCGTGGTGAGCACGGCGACGCCGTCGAAGGACTCCAGCCGCTGGAGGAGGAAGGCGCTCTCGAGGTTGGCGTACCGGTCGTGGGAGTCCTTCACCTCCGAGCGTTTGCCGAAGATGGCGTCGGCCTCGTCGAACAGCAGCACCGAGTCGGTGCGGTCGGCCTCGGCGAAGATGCGTTCGAGGTTCTTCTCGGTCTCGCCGATGTACTTGTCGACCACTGAGGACAGATCCACCACGTAGAGCACGACGCCCAACTCGCCGGCCACCACCTCGGCCGACAGGGTCTTTCCCGTACCCGAGTCGCCGGCGAAGAGGGCCGCCACTCCTCGCCCGCGCCCGCCGCCGGGACGCAGTCGCCAGTCGCGCAGCACCCGGTCGCGTTGTCTGGCCCGCAGCACCAGTTCGCGCAACTGCTGCAGCGGCTCCTCGGGAAGCACCAGGTCCGCCCAGCCGACCTCGGGATTCACCTGACGGGCGTGCTGGCTGAGCAACGGCGCCGACTGCTGGCGCGCGCCGTGCTGGATGTGGACGGTGCTCACCGGCGCGGTGTCGAGTGCCGCCAGTGCACGAGCGGACCGGACGGCCCGGCGAACATGGTCGCGGCCGAGCCGGAACGGCGCGACGGTGGCGGCGAGATCACGCACGTCGGCGTCCTCGCCCAACTCGTCGGCCCAGTGCTGCACCGATGCCAGGTCACCGGGCGGGACATCGAGCGACAACGCGACCGCGGCCGTCGCCCATTGTGGATCGAACGGCCTGGCATCGACCAGGACCACCGGAACCCCGACGTCCTCCAGCGCGCGCAGAATGCGGTTCGGGTGTTCCGGCAGTGGGCTGATGACGAGCGCCGCGCCACGCAACCGGGCTTCCCGCACCAGAACCGGGATCACGTCGGAGGCCTGTGTGGCGTCCGTGGCGGGCGGCAGGTCGCAGCGCAGGACGGTGTGTCCGAAATGCTGCAGCGCGTCCACCGCCACGGCCGCGCCGGTGGCAGGCCGCCGTTCGCGCAGGTGCACGACGACCGGGGCCGCGGTGAGCAGCCGGCCCAGCTGGACCTCGAACGAGTCCGCCGCCGGTTCGAGCCCCTCCGCGGGCGGCGGTGGTTGGGTCACAGTGCTGAGCAGCCCTTCGTCCAGCACGTCGTCGCCGAGCAGGTGGGCGACGACCCGCTCGGGAACGCGCAGCGCCCGGCCGGGCAGTGGCCGATCCCTGTCGTCCTCAACGGTCAGCAGGCCGCCTCGCACCAGCGGCCCGGCAGGGTGGACGCGGGCGCGGGCGAACCTGTGGTGCGGGCCCAGCCCGACGAGCTCCAGAGCAACGGAGACGGTCGCCCGGCGCCGCGAGACGTCGTCGTTCAGGAACGCGTAGAGGGGCTCGAACCGACGGTCGACGTCCGGGGCGAGCGCGGTCAGAAGGATGTGCAGGTCCAGCACCGACAGAGAGAATCGCGGGATCAGCGCGCTCAACCGGTCTTCAGGCGCGTCGGTGGGTTCCATGACGGCGTCGTACCCGTCGTCGTGGTCGCCGTCCGCGACCTCGCTGCCGGGTGGGGGCCGGTGCGCCCACTGCAGCGCAACCTCCGGGGACAGGTACAGCCCGCGCAGCGGGTCATTGGTGGCGGCCTCGCCCGCACTGCGCTGGCGGACGAGACCCGAGGCCCGAGCGTGCAGCAGGTCCACCCGATGCAGCAGCGGGACGGCTGGATCGGCGGTGGTCACGGCGTGCGATCTCGATAGCTGCGCGTTGCCGAATCGACGACCGCGCCGGTGGGTTCGCGCACCTCGATGGTCTCTTCGACAACCGGCGGTCCGACCCGGTACTCGGGAGAGGCGGTGAACGGCGCGACCACGACGACGTCGAGCGATGGTTTCAGCTCGCCCCCGAGGGCGGACCACAGGTCGGCGAGCGAGCGCGACTCAGGGGGCGGCACCGCGACCGTCATCGGAATCGACAGGTTGAGGTCCCTCAGTGCTCCGGTCAGGTCCTCGGCCGGGAGGATCTCGTGTTGCAGCAGCAGGATGAGCAGTGCCGAGAGCAGGCGATGCTCGTCCTCCGGCCGCGTTGTCCACGCCGTCACGAGGTAGGAGAGCCGGAACCAGCGTGGTGGCTGCCGCCTGCCCACGACCCGGCCGTCCTCGTTGCGGACCGGGACCGCGCCCCGCTCACGCCTGCCGACCTCCTCGCGGATGTCGTAGAGGTAGACGTTGACGGTCGGTGAGTTCCGCCGGGCCGCCCAGTTCCTGGTGGGCGCGGCGAACTCGATGTCGGTGATCACGCCCGGCAGGGCACGTGTTCCGATCAGGGACCGGAGCGCGTCGTCGATCTCGTGGATCACTGCCCGGTCTCCTGAAGCGTGTCAGGTGCTTCTAGTCGAGATGTCTCGGTGGTGCGGCGCATCAGATGTAGCCCTCGCGGAGGGCATAGGCCACCGCGTGAGCCCGGTTGCGCAACTGCAGGCGGGACATCACCCCGTAGAGCACGTTCTTGATGGTGCGCTCCGAGTAGGCGAGCTTCTCCGCGATCTGGTGGGTGTCCAGGCCGTCGGCGACGAGCCTGAGCACGTCGACCTCTCGTGGTGCCAGGCCGACAGGCGGTGCCGTTGACGCCGAGTGCGGCGCGGTCCGTTGCGATCGGCCGACATGGGCGATCAGCTGTCCGAGCAGATCGGGAGGCAGCTTGGAGTCGCCACGCGCGGCCGAGCGGACCGCTCCGATCAGCCGGCTCTGGGTGGCCTCGGCGCGCCACACGATGGTGCGCACCCCGCACTCCAACACGGCCATCAGCTCGGGTTCCCGCAATTGATCGGTGACCAACACCACGCGTCGGCCCGATTCCCGGGTCAATCGGCGCAGTTCGACGACGGCGAGTTCGTCGACCCGGTGGGTCAGCACGAGGGCCACCGAGTCGCCGTTGGGCGGGGTCGACGGATCGACCACTTCCAAGGCGGGCTGATGCCGAAGATGGCTGACTGCGCCGGCTTGTGCCAATGGATCCGCGGAATGCACGGTCACCGTGATGTGAGGGGCCATGTTGTTTCCCGATGCCTACTGTTTCAGCTGCCGGCCTTCGAGCCGTTGGGGGCGGCAGCGAACCAGGTTCCGCCCACTCCCTGTCCTGTCGCCTGGCCGGGAACCTGGTCCTGGCTGTAGCGGTAGAGCGGCCATCCGCCGAGGGTCACCTGCTGCGTGCCATCCGGGCGCTGAATAGCGCCGAGTGCGTTGGCGTTCAGATTCCGGAAGCTAATCGTGTTCTTCGTCAGTACCGGGGGCCAGGTGACGGCACATTGGCCCGTGCAATTCGATCTCGACGGGTTGGCCGTGTCCTTGTCGAATCGGTAGAGCGTGAAACCCTGGCCGTCCACCACTACGTTGCCGAGGCTGCCGTTCTGGCCCACCTGGAGCGTCGTGGGCCAGTAGCCCCCCTCTGAGCTGCGCTGTCCGAGCGATGTTGAACCCTGGGAGCCGCCTCCGGACGTGTCCGAGCCCTGCCCGGACTGGATCGGTGCGGGAGCAACAGGCGCTGCGGGTAGAGCCGGTGCGACCGCCGGCGGAGGCGCGGTCTGCACCAGGCCACAGGAAGTCAGCGCAACGGCACTCAACGTGACCAATCCCAGTTTGATGCGCAGGCTTGTGTGCACTCGACTTGCCTTTCGGACGGATTCGGCGGGCTCGGCTGGATGGGATGGTCGACGGATGCGCGGGCCGCTGTGCGACACGAACAGTTAACGTAGCCGTTAACATTAATTCGGTTTTCGTCGGATTTTGGAATCGACTAGATGGGTGTTGGCGAAGGGGGAGCGTAGGCAAGGTGTGACAACTCGTCAAGGATAACACCTTGCTTCTCCTGCTTGGTTTGATTTCGTTCGCGGTGAAGATCCGTTGCGTACGTTGGATCCGAAAAGACCGGACCCTCGGCCATTGGTGTCCTTCGTGGATACCGCCCAGCGCAACACGACGCGACAACTGAACCGTCGGAGAGCGTAGTACGTGTAGGTACCCTTCCTGACGGTCTCGATGCCGAGCAGGACGGAGCACTACATGACGGCCGATTCCACCGTCCCACCACAACGGGCGCTCGTCGACGAGATGCGGCGTCTTGTGGCGGCTCTCGCGATCGAGGACCGTGTGCGGCTGTTGACCGGTGCCACCGCGTGGACCCTGCACGAGCTGCCGTCGATCGGGCTGCGCAGCCTGGCGGTCTCCGACGGTCCCATCGGGGTGCGAGGTACCGGCGACTCGCTGCGGTCGGCGCAGATGCCCGCCCCCAGCGCCATGGCCGCAACGTGGGACGAGGAGGTGCTCGGGGCTCTCGGAGTGCTGATGGCCGGTGAGGCGCGGCGCAAGCAGGTGGACGTCGTGCTCGCCCCGGTGGTGAACCTCCAGCGCACGCCGGTGGGAGGTCGCCATTTCGAGTGCTTCTCCGAGGACCCGGTGCTCACCGGTCGCATGGCGGTCGCCTTCGTGCGGGCCGTCCAGGCCGCCGGCGTCGGTGCCTGCGTGAAGCACTACCTCGGCAACGAGTCGGAGACCGACCGCACCTCCTACATCGCGCGGATCGACCGGCGCACGCTGCGCGAGGTCTACCTCGCCCCCTTCGAGCGGGTCGTGCTCGACGCGGGGGTCTGGACCGTGATGGCCGCCTACAACGGTCTCGACGACGGCACCGAGTCGGCTCCCGCAACGGAGCATCATGGCCTGCTCACCTCGATCCTCAAGCAGGAGTGGGGCTTCGAGGGACTGGTCATGAGCGACTGGCAGGCGACGACGACCACCGAGGAGTCGGCGCTGGCGGGCCTGGACCTCGTCATGCCCGGGCCGGGCGGTCCCTGGGGTGAGGCCCTGCTCGCCGCCGTGCGGTCGGGCCGCGTGCCCGAGTCCGTTGTGGACGACAAGGTCGCCAGGGTGCTCGCGGTGGCGCAGCGGGCAGGTGCGCTCTCCGGCCGTCCTGGTCAGGTGGAGCCCTATCGCGTTCCCGGCGGCCTCCCGGAGTCGGACGCCCCCGAGGTGCGTGGGCTGCTGCGGTCCGTGGCCGCCCGGTCCACCGTCGTCCTGCGCAACGAGGACGCGCTGCTCCCGGTCGCGGCCGAAGGAGTGCGCACGATCGCTCTGATCGGTGACAACGCGCTCGATCCGTTCGTGCAGGGCGGCGGTAGCGCGCACGTCGTCGCGCCGCACCAGCCCGACCTGCCGGCCGCGTTGCGCGAGGCGTTCCCCACGGCAGAGGTCACCGCGCATCCCGGGGGCGCGACGCGGCGCCACGTCCCCCTCGCTCTGCACGACGTGGTGCCCGGCGGCTTCACCGTGCGCGCGCTGGACGCCGTGGGTGCGGTGCTGGAGGAACGCCACCACGATGCACCGTGGGACGGCTGGGTGCGCGCGTTGCCGACCGGCACCGCGGAGGTCACCGTCGGCGCCGATCTCCGGCCGGCGGAACCGGGACGCCACGTCGTCGAACTGTGTGTCGTCGGGGCCCACCGCGCGTACGTCGGCCAGGACCTTGTCAGTGCGAGCGATCACCGCGCGGGCAGCGAGGTCGTGCTCGACGGCTCCGCAGGCCACCCGGCCGGGACCAGCCACCCCGTGGACGTGGCCTCCGCGGCCACGGTGCCCGTGACCGCGACGCTGCAGGTGGTCGACGCCGCGGGCTTCGGCCGGTTCGCCCGCCTCGAGGTGCGCCACCGGCCTCCGTCGAAAGCCCCGGCCGGTGACGATCTGACGGCCGCCGTGCAGGCAGCGCGGGCCGCTGACCTGGCGGTCGTCGTGGTGGGCACCAATCCGGAGGTCGAGTCCGAGGGTTGGGACCGGCGCGACCTCGCGCTCCCGGGAGCGCAGGACGAGCTCGTCCGCCGGGTCGCGGCCGCCAACCCGCGCACCGTCGTCGTGGTGAACGCGGGAGCCCCGGTGCTCCTGCCGTGGCTGGACGAGGTGCCGGCTGTGCTGTGGTGGTGGCTGCCCGGGCAGGAGGGGGCCGCTGCTCTCGCCGACGTGCTCGTCGGTGCTGTCGAGCCCAGCGGCCGGCTCCCGTGGACCTTGCCCGCGAGCGCCGAGGACGTTCCGGTGCCCGACGCCGTGCCCGTCGACGGCGTCGTGCACTACTCGGAGGGGACGGACGTCGGGCACCGGGCGTGGGACCGCCTGGGGCGGAGCCCGGCTCGGGAGTTCGGCTTCGGCCTCGGGTACGGCGCTTGGGAGTACGGCGAGGCGACGGCCGGAGCGTGGTCGGAGAGCGCCGGTGTGATCGTCGCCGTCGAGATCGCCAACGTCGCGGAGCGGCCGTCCCGCGAGGTCGTCCAGGTGTACCTGGAGCCGCCGGCGGCCGATCCGCGACGGCCCGTGCAGTGGCTGGGCGGGTTCACCGGAGCCGAGGTGGCTCCTGGCGAGCGGGCGTCGGTACAGGTCGCCGTGCCGTCGCGGGCGTTCCAGGTCTGGGACGTGGACGGGCCCGGCTGGCGCACGCCGGCCGGACGCTACCGGTTGCGTGCCGGGCGCTCCAGCCGGGACCTGCGTGCGACGACCACCGTCGACGTACCGCCTACGTGAAGGCTTCCTGTTTGCGTCCGACGAGGAACCACAGCACCGGGCCGAGGAACGGCGCGCAGAAGGCGAAGATGATCCAGACCAGTTTCATCCCGCCGCTCTGGCGGCTCCCCAGGATGCTGACGAGCGCGGCGAGGAAGAAAATGACGTACGCGAGCATGGCGATCACCAGCACGGCGGCGACCACGGGTCCCCAGATCTGCTGGGGGTTCTGAACAGCAGCGGTGGCTGCGGCGGTGAACGTGTTGTCGATGGTCATCGGAACATCTCCTTCTCGGTGGACGTGAACGCGGCCGGGGTGTCGGCCGCAGGTCGGGTGCGTGAGTCGATGACGAGCAGCCCGGACGCCAGCCCGGACAGACCGCGATGGGAGCGGCTGCGCCAGGCGGCAAGGACGCAGGCCACGAGCAGGAAGCCGGACAGTTGGCTCGCGGCGGGAACGATGGAGCCGAGTCCGGACAGGAGGAAGTAGCCGAAGCCGCCGCACAGCAGCGCGGGAATGACCTGCCTGCCCGGTCGAGCACCGTCCGCGCGGATCCGGCGCAGCCGTACCGCACGCTGGCCCAGCGTCGCGCTGCCCTCACCGAACGACGGGACGGCCAGCAGGAGCACGGCCGGCAGCCACGCGCTGAGGGCGGAGCTCACCAGTGGGCCCCACGGCTGCGCGTTCACCCTGACGCCCAAGCCGTACTCGGCCACGATGATCAGGGCGGTGGTGAGGCATGCGCCCAGTAGGAAGACCGAGACGGCGTCCACCAGCATGCCCAGCAGGCGGCGCCTGGTCGTGACCGGGCGGGCGACGTCTGCCGACGCGATGGCGTCCGGCCTGTGCAGCAGGCCCAGGAGCGGGGCGAACAGAAGCCCGAACGCCGTGCCGAGGGTGTTCGCGAGCAGATCGTCCACATCGAACAGCCGGTAGGGGCACGGGACCAGGAACCAGTTCCCGGTGAGCTGGGTGCACTCGATCAGCAGCGATACCCCGAACCCGGTCAAGACCACGGCGGCAGCGCGGTGGCGCACCAGGCGGTGCGGGAAGTAGTGGCGAAGGTAGGCGCCGAGCGGAACGAACAGCGCAACGTTGAACATCACCTGCTGCACTGCCGGGTTCGCGAGCAGCCCGCCCACACCCGGTTCCCGCTGCTCCTTCGCGATGTCACCGAGGAAGCGCAGCGGATCCCACTGCAGATCCGCCGACGCCGGGTGCGCGACGCACCAGGCGTCGTCGATCTGGGGAACGGGGAAGAGCGTGTAGGCGACGAGCGCGAGCCCGTAGACGAGGAAGGCCAGAGCGAGGAGTGCTGCACCGAGGCCCAGTTCGCCCCGCCGCCGATAGCTGCGGAAGACGAAGGGCACGAGCAGGACGACGGCGAGCAGTACGCCACCGAACACTGCGAGCAATCCGGGCAGCAGCCTGGAGGACATCAGTACCGTCAACCTCGCCTCACCGCTCTGAACGGGCCGGATGCCCGTTCGTGATGATCAGTCTGGTGACAGGGGAGCGGGCTCGGATCGGTCCAACGGCCGGTGGTGAGGGCCGCGGGTCGTACTTCCGGCTGATCGTCGAGGCGGCGGCTGCCCGCTCGTTCATCAAGATCATTCACGGACGTTCGTCCGCTTGTCGGACGTCGGGTGAAATGTCCACTTGCCGGAGGCGGTTACCCTGGCGCAACGCCACGTCGAGCGGGGGTCACGCCATGGCGCGGACCGGCACCGGACCGGACTTCATCGAGGCGCTCGCCCGCGGGCTCGACGTGATCGCCGCGTTCCGGCCGGGGCGCGCTGCGATGTCGCTCACGGAGGTCGCCACGGCCACGGGGCTGGCGCGGCCGACTGCGCGGCGCATCCTGCTGACGCTGGAAGAGCTGGGTTATGTCCGCATCCGGCACGCCGGCTTCGAGCTGACTCCGCGCGTGCTGGAGCTCGGTGTCGCGTACGTCCGTTCGCTCGGCTTGTGGCACACGGCCCGCCCGCACATGGAACGGCTGGTCACTGCCACGAACGAGTCGTGCTCGATCGCGCAGCTCGACGGCTCGGACATCGTGTACGTGGCGCGGGTGGCGGTGCCGAAGATCGTGGCGTTGTCGGTGCAGATCGGCACGAGGTTTCCGGCGCTGCCGACCTCGCTCGGCAAGATCCTGCTCGCGGCCCTGCCCGTCGACGAGCTGGACCGGGTTCTTGCCGAGCCCACACGGTCCGGGCTGACGGCGCGCTGGCAGCCCGACCGGGCGGAGCGGGATGCGGAGCTTCGCGAGGTGCGCGCCCGCGGATGGGCGCTCACCGACGAACAGCTCGCCCCCGGCATCAGGTCGGTTGCCGCCCCGCTGCGGGACGGTTCAGGCGGGGTCGTCGCCAGCATCAACGTCAACACCCACGCGGCGGAGACGTCGGTGGATCGCCTGCTCGATGCGCACCTGCCACTCCTGTTGCGGGCCGCAGCGGACATCAGCGCCGACTACGCGCACCTGCCGGGTGCCTCGCGGAAGATTCCGCCGGCCGCCTCCTGACGAACGCCCCGAGCGGACCCGTGCGGAGCGCTGCGGGTTTGTTCCGGTTTGACCGTTTTCCGCCGCTCGTCAGCGGTCCTTGACATTGGTTCGAGCCGTCAGGCATCGTCCGGATCGTGTCCGCAAGGCGGACAAGTGTCCACTGACCAGCCCTGTGGGTGACAGCCCTGCTCCGGAAGGACGGACCTCGCAACATGACGACGACCGCTGCCCCGACGTACGGAGCGGACATCTACGAGGACCAGGTACTCCTCGAGCCGTACGAGCACTACCGGGCGCTGCGGGAGCTGGGGCCGGCGGTCTGGCTCGAGCAGCACGGCGCGTTCGCGGTGGCGCGGTACGCCGAGGCGCGGGCCGTCCTCATGGACAGCGACACCTTCCGGTCGGCGAACGGGATCGCGCTCAACGAGCCGGCGAACCAGGCGATCCTCGGCTGCACGCTCGCCAGCGACGGGGACCTGCACTCCCAGCTGCGCAAGGTGGTGGCGCACCGGCTGACGCCCCGGGCCCTGCGCCCGATGCGCGAGCTCGTCACGGAGCGGGCCGACGAGCTGGTGGCGGGACTGGTGCAGCGCGGGTCGTTCGACGCCGTCTCCGACCTTGCCCGCGCGCTGCCGCTGTCGATCGTGCCCGACTTCATCGGCTGGCCCCAGGAGGGCCGCGAGCACCTGCTGGAGTGGGCCGGAGCCAACTTCGACTCGTTCGGGCCGATGAACGCGCGGGCGCAGCGAGCGATGCCCAAGTGCGGCGAGATGGCCGCCTACGGCGCGGAGATCGTCCGCACCGGCAACGTCCTGCCCGGCAGCCTCGGCGCCGGCGTCCTCGAGGCCCGCGACCAGGGCGAAGTCACCACCGAGCAGTGCATGATGCTGATGCTCGACTACCTCGCCCCCTCGCTCGACACCACGATCAGTGCCGTCGGCAGCGCGGTGTGGCTGTTCGCGCAGCACCCCGACCAGTGGGACCTCATCCGATCCGATCCCGGTCTGATCCCGAACGCGGTCAACGAGGTGGTCCGCTTCGAGTCGCCGATCCGCGCGTTCGGCAGGCTGGCCGAGAACGACACGGAGATCGGCGGCGTCCCGATTCCGGGCGGGTCGCGCATCCTGGTGATCTACGCGTCGGCCAACCGCGACGAGCGCAAGTTCGAGCGCCCCGACGAGTTCGACGTCACCCGCAGGGACGCGGTCCACCAGCTCGGTTTCGGGATCGGCGAACACGGCTGCGCCGGACAGGGCCTCGCTCGGATGGAGACCGAGTCGCTCCTCGCCGCGCTCGCCCGGTCCGTCACGCGGTTCCACGTCGGCACGCCCGAGCGCGCCCTCAACAACCTGATCCGCGCATTCGGAACCCTCCCGGTGACGGTCGAGACGGGCGCCTGACGTGCGGATTCTCGTCGACCACGACCGCTGTGAGGGCCACGGCCTGTGCGCGGGCCAGGCCTCGGAGGTCTTCGAGCTCGACGAGGAAGGCGAACTCATCTACCGCTTCGACGGTCAGGACGTACCGGAGGAGCTCACGTCAGCCGCGGCACACGGGGCGTCCGTCTGCCCGGTGGCCGCGCTCCGGGTCGTGCACTGACCGACGGCCCGAGAACGGCCAGTGGCGCCGAGCGCGCCGTCGCCCGATGTTCCCGCACACGAGAAGAGGAGCAATCAATGACGACAGCACCCTCGGTGCTCGGCCGTGCCGACGGCGCCGACCGGCCCACCGATCTGGTGGCCGCCGCCCGTGAGCTCCAGCCACTGGTGCGTGAGAACAGCGCCGCCGGCGAGGCCACGGGGCAGCTCACCGACCCGGTGGTCGACGCCCTGCACGACAAGGGCCTCTTCGGCATGTGGGTCCCGGCCTCGCTCGGCGGCGTCGAGCTCGACCCCGTCTCCTCGCTCGAGGCCGTGCAGGCCCTCACCGAGGCCGACCCGTCCACCGGCTGGGTCGTCATGGCCGCGTCGCTCGCCACGGGTACCGGCGGTGCCTACCTGGGCGACGCGGCGGTGGCGGAGATGTTCCAGGGGGCGCGCTTCCCGGTTGTCGCGGGCCAGGGCACCCGACCGGGCACCGCCGTGCGGGACGGCGACGGCTACCGGCTGTCGGGATCGTGGAGCTTCGCCTCCGGCATCAAGCACGCGCAGTGGATCCACACGCTCGGGATCGTGAAGGAGACCGGGGAGCCACTGATCTTCGTGCTCCCCGTCGACAAGGCCGAGTTGATCGACAACTGGGACGTGCTGGGCCTCAAGGCCACCGGCAGCATCGACTACACGATCGAGGACGTCTACGTCCCGGCTGCCTTCACCCACTCCGGACCCACCGAGACACCGGTGCGCGGTGGCTCGCTGTTCACCCTCGGGATCATGCACTTCGCGCTGATCGGGCACTCGGCTTGGGCGCTGGGGGTCTCGCGCCGGATGCTCGACGAGCTGTCGGGACTGGTCCGTTCCAAGGCAGGCCGGCCCGGCACCATGGCCGACAGCCTGGCTTTCCAGGCCGCATACGGTGAGGCCGAGGCCCGCTGGCACGCGGCCCGCTCCTTCGTCTACGAGACGTGGCGCGGTGCGAGCGAGACGATCAACTCCGGCGCCACCCTCAGCGTGGATCAGAAGACGCTGCTGCGGCTTGCTCTGTACAACGCCACGTGGGCGGCGGAGGCGATCAGCGTCGCCGTCTACCGGGCGGGGGGCACCACAGCGCTGCGCGCGGGCGTGATGCAGCGCTACTTCCGCGACATGCACGCCGGGACGCAGCACATCACCTCGGCCCCGGGCGTGATCGAGGGCTGCGGGCGCTATCTGGGCGGCCTCGCCCCTGCGCACGACTGGCTGTACATGAACCTGGTACCCAGGGCGAGCTGACACAGACGACGACAGCCGGACCGGGGATCCCCGGTCCGGCCGCGGCGATCCTCAGCGGGCGGTGCCGCCGAGGAAGTCGATCACCAGTTCGGCGACGTAGTCGGGACGCTCCTGGTAGAGGGCGTGACCGCACTCGGCGGCCACGCGCAGTTCGGCTCCCGCGATCGCGGCCGCGTAGGCATCGCTGTGTGCTCGCGGGATGATCGAATCCACTTCCGCCGCCAGCACGAGCGTCGGCGCGGTGATCCGCGGTAGTCGTCCGGGCAGCTCGGGGTCGTGCAGGAACGGGTCGCGCGCGAACCGATCGAACGCCTTCGCGTCGCGCGCGGCCTGCTGGGCCGCGTCGGGCGTCGGAGGCACGGACAGCGCGGCGTCGGCGATCGCGCTGTCGTAGAACAGCGCCCGCACGATCTCCGGCGGCGACATCGTGAACAGGTCGGCCGGGGGAGCGTCCGGCACGTGCAGCCCGGCGGGGGCCATGAGGACGAGGTGCTCGATCCGGTCCGGCACGCTGCTGGCGAGCTCCGCGGCCACCCAGCCGCCGAAGGAGGCGCCGACGAGGTCGAACCGGTCGACGTCGAGCTTCTCCAGCAGATCCACGTAGTGCGGCACGAGCTGCGGTACCGAGCCGATCTCGGGCAGCTCGTCGGACAGCCCGAAGCCCGGGTGGTCGGGTGCGATCACGTCGAAGTGCTCGGAGAGCCGCTCCAGGTACGGGTTCCAGGCCCCGGCACCGCCTGCAGCGTGGAGGACCACGACGGTGCGGCCCGACCCCTTCCGGAACAGGTTGATGGCGCCCGAGCCCATGGGGACCCTCGTCGGGGCCGGGGCTGTGGAGGAAACGGTCACTCTCGACTCCTCTGCGACGACTGCAGCGGACACCTGTCCGTTCTGCAGACCGTCATCCATCCCGTAGTGGCCTGTCAACGTCGGCCATCGCGCTCGCATGCGCGTACGACAGGAGTCTCGGACGGTGTTGCCGTCGCGGACAGCTGTACGGCAGGCGGTTGACAATCCCTCGCGCGAGAGTCAGGGTTCCGCCGATATCCGCGTCAGGCCTCGCAACCTGCGTCGGATCACCCGTGCTCTGCGCCCCCGACGACGAGGACGACCCCATGGCTCATCCCGTGATCCGATCACCGCGGCTCCGTCGGTGGCTCGCCGTTCCGGCCGCCGCGATCGCGCTTGTCGTGGCGGCCTGCGCGCCCGCCGCGAACGACGCGGCCTCCTCCCAGCCGGGCACGGCGGTCTCCGCGGAGACCATCGCCCAGCTGAAGGCGCAGCTCGCCACGGGTCAGGAGCAGCCGGAGTGGGCGGCCCAGGGTCCCGCGTTCTCGGTGGCCGGGCTGGCGGGCAAGAAGATCCTCTCGATGCCCGTGAGCAGCCAACTCGCCGGTTGCGACAGCATGGCGCGCGACGTCGTGGAGATCGCCAAGAGCGTCGGCATGACCGAGAGCAGCTACTTCCAGAACGACGGCGGCCCCGCCGCGTGGGTGCAGGGCATGAACCTCGCGATCAACCAGGGGTTCGACGGCGTCGCGCTGGTGTGTGGCATCGACCCCGCCGCGCTCGCCCCGCAGATGGAGGCGGCGAAGCAGGCCGGCATGAAGGTCGTGGACATGCACCTGGCCGACGTCTCGGAGGCGGCGTCGCCGCTGATCGCGGGCCAGACCAACGGCCAGTTCAACGACGCGATGCGGATGGGCGTGGCGGCGGCCCTCGTCGACGCCAACGGCAACGCCATCGACGCGCTCGTCATCACGTCGAACGAGAACCCGCCGTCCATCGGCATGGAGCAGACCGTCAAGGACGAGTTCGCCCGCCTCTGCAAGGAGTGCGGCGTCGAGTCGATCAACGTGCCGATCCCGTCCTACGCGACCGACCTGTCCGGTGCGGTCCGGTCCGCGCTCGTCCGCAACCCGGACATCCGAGCCGTCTTCACGGTCTACGACGCGCAGACGCCGTTCGTGCTCCCGGCGATCAAGGCCTCCCGCGTCCCGGCCAAGACCTACGCCTTCGGCGGCGACGAGCAGTTCGTGAAGCTGATGGCCGACGCGTCGAACCCGATGGGTACGGACATGGGCCCCAACTTCTCATGGATGGCCTACACCGGCGCCGACCAGCTGTTCCGCGTGGTCGCTGGGCAGCCACCGATCCCAGCGGCCCAGGCCTACTCCCCGTACCGCCTGTGGACGCCCGCCAACGTCGGCGAGTTCACCCCACCCGACTTCGGCTTCGGCGACTCGTTCGTCGACGGCTATCGCAGCCTCTGGCTCGACGTCCCCGGAGCCTGACTCCCGATGGGAACCACGGCCTTGGAGCTGCGGAGTGTCTCGAAGCAGTTCGGCGCGACCCGGGCCCTGTCCGATGTGGACCTGACCGTCGATCACGGCGAGGTACTCGCACTCCTCGGCGAGAACGGCTGCGGGAAGTCGACGCTGGTGAAGGTCATGGCCGGTGTGTACGAACCGGAGCCCGGCGCGCGGATGAGCGTGGACGGGGTGGACGTGCCGCTGCCGATGCTGCCGGGGACCTACCGGGAGATCGGCCTGAGCTTCGTGCACCAGGACCTCGGGCTCGCCCGGCCGCTGACGGTGCTGGAGAACCTGCTCGGCGGCACGGTCGACGGGATGGAGTCCTCGCGCTGGCGGATCCGCTGGCGCCACGAGGCCCGCAGGGCCACCGAGATGCTCCGTTCGTACGGGGTGCAGGTGGATCCGTGGACGGTCGTCGACCGCCTCGCGCCGGTCGACCAGGCCCTGGTGGCCATCGCCCGCGCGGCGGAGGAGCTCAAGCAGCACCGCGCGCGGTCGGGCGCCTCGTCGTCGGTTCTGGTCCTGGACGAGCCGACGGTCTTCCTCCCCGAGGAGGAGGTGAGCTTCCTCTTCGACCTGATCCGGTCGGTGGTCGCGTCCGGGTCGAGCGTCGTCTTCATCTCCCACGACCTGCCTGCCGTCCGCGAGATCGCCGACCGGGTGACCGTCCTGCGGGACGGCCGCGTAGCGGCGAGCGCCCGGATGAGCGACGTGACCGACGAGGAGATCGTCGAGCTCATCGTGGGGCCTGCGGCCTCGGCCAAGGACGCGTTCGGGCACGGCGAGGTGCGGTCGGCGACCGGGCGGGAGTTCGACCGGTCACCCGATGCCGGCCTGCACGTCACCGGGCTGGCCGGCGGCCGGGTGCGTGGTCTCCACCTCGACGTCGCGCCCGGGGAGGTCGTCGGCCTCGCCGGTCTCATCGGCTCGGGCGCCGAGGACGTGCCGTACCTCCTGTTCGGCGCCCGCCCCGCCACCGGCGGCGAGATCACGCTGAACGGCCGGACCACCCCGCTCACCCGGCAGAACCCCAGCGCGGCGGTGTCGTCGGGCATCGCGCTGATCCCGGCCGAGCGGCGCCGCGACGCCATCGCGCCGGAGGTGTCGGTGGCCGAGAACATGATGCTGCTCGTCGTCTCCCGGTTCCGGAAGCGCGGTCGCCTGCGCACCGGGCAGCTCCGGGCCACCGCCGACGAGCGGGCCGAGATGCTCGACCTGCGGCCGCGTCGCACGACCATGCCCGTGGGCACGCTCAGCGGGGGCAACGCCCAGAAGGTCGTGCTGGCGAAGTGGCTGGAGATCCGCCCGCAGCTGCTCCTGCTGCACGAGCCGACGCAGGGTGTCGACGTCGCTGCCCGCGCCGAGATCTACCGGATCATCCAGCGCGCTGCCGAAGGCGGCATGTCGGTCGTCTGGGTCTCCAGCGACTTCGACGAGCTGGCCGCCGTCAGCGACCGGGTCGTCATCGTCAGCGGTGGTATGGCGACGACCGCGATCGAACTCTCCGACATCTCGCCCGAGGCCATCACGACCGGTGTCTACGGCGCGGCCACCGCGACGGGCGAGTCCTCCATCTCGACAGTGGGACGGGCGTGACGATGAGCAGCACGCAGGTGGTGAAGCGTCAGGGCGGCCCGGCTGCCAGGGGGCCCGCTGGGAACGGGGGCGGTGGCGTCACGTGGCTCGGCCGCTGGGCGGAGCGCGCGGCGCTCCCGGTGGCATGGCTGGTGCTGTTCATCGTGTTCGCGGTGCTGTCGCCGGACCGGTTCCTCTCGATGGGGAACGTCTCGAACATCCTGGGATCGCAGTCGATCCTGTTCATGCTCGCGCTGGCGGCGCTCCTGCCGTCGATGGTGGGGGACATCGACCTGTCGCTCGGGGGCGTGGGCGGGCTCGCCGCCATCGCCATCGCGGTGCTCAACGTCAACCACGGCGTGCCGATCACGCTCGCCTGCCTCGTGGCCGTGGGCATCGGGGCCGTCTGCGGTGCGCTCAACGCGCTGTTCGTGGTGCGGTTCAACACCGGCCCGTTCATCATGACGCTCGGCACGGGCACGTTCTTCACCGGCTTGATCTTCTGGGTCGCCAACTCCACGACGATCGTCGGCGTTGCGCCCGAGCTCTCGGAGTGGACCTACCTGCGCAGCCTCCTCGGCGTGCCGGTGCAGTTCTTCTACTGCCTGCTGATCATGCTCGCGATCTGGTACGTCGCCACCTACACGCCGCTGGGCGTGCGGGCGCTGTTCGTCGGGCAGTCCCGGGAGGTCGCCGTGCTCAGCGGCATCAAGGCCGACCGCATCCGGTGGGGCGCCTTCGTCCTCGCCGGCGTGATCGCCGCCCTCGCAGGCGTGCTCTACGTCGGCACCACCGGGTCGGCGGGCCCGACCTCGGTCGACACCTTCCTGCTCCCGGCCTACGCGGCGATCTTCCTCGGTGCCACCTCGATCCAGCCCGGCCGGTTCAACGCGCTGGGCACGGGGATCGCCGTCCTCTTCCTCGCCACCGGCGTCGCCGGCCTGCAGTTGCTGGGCGCGCAGGACTACGCGCAGCAGCTCTTCTACGGCGCGGCCCTCGTGCTGGCCGTGACGATCTCGCGCTACCTGCGACGCAACTAGGGAGGATCTGTGGGGGATCTCGGTTTCGGCCAGCCACGCGACGGCGTGATGCAGATGGCCTACATCGTGGAGGACATCCGGGCGTCGATCGCGTACTGGACCGAGGAGCTGCACGTCGGGCCGTGGTTCCTGCTCGACTCGTTCACCGGTCGCCATCCGGTCTACCGCGGCGAGCCGAGCCGGGCCGAGGTGTCGATCGCGATGTCCTTCGCGGGCCACATGAACATCGAGCTCATCCAGCCGAAGGACGGCCATCCGTCGGTCTACCGGGAGACGCTGGAGCAGCGCGGCTACGGCTTCCACCACTTCGGCGTGTGCACCGACGACATCGACACGGCCATCGCCGACCTTGAGGCGAAGGGCCTCACCCTCGCGTTCCGCGCGGGCGTGGGGAGCGGCGGGGACGTGGCCTACATGGACGGCGGGATCGCCAAGCCCGGGATGACCGAGCTGATCGAGTACACGCCCGGGATGGACGCCGGCTTCACGGCCATGTGGCGCGCGAGCCGGGACTGGGACGGCACCGACCCCGTCCGGCCCTTCGGCGCGCGGCCGGCCGACGCCGGATGAGCTGCCGACGCTAGGGCGTCTCGCCCAGCTCCACGGCGGCGATCTGGTCCAGCCGCCGCTGATGCACGCCGCCTTTGAACGGCGTCTCCAGCCACGTCTCGACGATCTGCACGGCGAGCTCGGGTGTGACGACCTTGGCGCCGATCACGAGCACGTTGGAGTTGTTGTTGCCGCGGGAGATCCGGGTGCTGAAGAGGTCCTGGCAGAGGCCGGCGCGGATGCCGCGGATCTTGTTGCAGGTGATGGCTTCGCCTTGGCCGCTGCCGCCCAGGACGATGGCCCGGTCGGCGGGCCCGTCGATGACCTGCCGGCAGACGTCCACGCACAGCGGCGGGTAGTCCACGATCTCGTCGCCGACGTGCGAGGCCCTGTCGTCGACGTCGTGCCCGTGATCGGCGAGCCAGCTGACGAGGCGCTCCTTCAGGTCGACGCCGTTGTGGTCGGACGTGATCGCGATGCGCACGTGTTCTGCCTTCCTCATGCGGTCAGATCGAGCGTGCCCTGCGCGAAGACCTCCTCGATCGCGGGCGGGCGATCCAGGATCTTCTGGTCGACGGCGCTGCGCAGCAGCTCGTCCAGCGTCTTACGGTTGGGTGCGATCCCGTGGGGGAGCGGGTCGGCACCCGTCGACTCCATCACGCGCGCGTACATCCGGTCGGTCGCCGTCGGGTTCGTGATCGTGCCGCTGCGCAGCCGCTCGACGTAGAGCTGCTTCGCGCGGGCGAACGCGTCGAAGACCTCCGTGGCGACCTCCGGCTGTGCCCGGAGCACCTCGTCCTTGATCACGACGAGGTGGTTGATCGGGTAGAGGCCGCGCTGCTGCATCGCCCGGAAACCCGCTTCCAGCGGGTCGGGGATCAACGGTGTGACGTCGGGGCCCTCGATTCCCGCCCCGATCACCGCCGCGAGCTCGCCGCGTTCGAGCATCTCGTCCAGCGTCGTTCCCGCCTCGACCGGCACCACGTTGCCCGGCGGCCGGTACTGCGCGACGTGTTCGTCGCCGGACAGCACCCACGTCACCGTGCTGAGGTCGACGCCGTACTCGTCCTGGAGGACGGACCGCGCCCAGACGCCCGTGGTGACCGTGTAACCACGGCTCACCCCGACCTTGCGTCCTTCGAGGTCCTTGGGGTTGCGGATGTCCGACGTCGTGCTGCGGTGGATCGCACCGTGATGGAAGCCGCGCACGAGGAACACGGGCACCGCGGTGAACGCCACTCCGTGCGCCTTCGCGACGAGGTAGGTCGTCAGTGCCATCTCGCACACGTCGAACTCCAGGCCGCGGACCATCCGCCGGAACGCGTGGACGAGGACGGGCACCTCCTCGAACGCGAAGCGGAATCCGTGCGGCGTCACCGCGCCGGTCTTGAGTGCTTCGTTGTTGCCTTGCGTGCGGGTCACCGTCAGCAGCTCTCGCGGGCTCACGCCGCCGCCTCCGTGCCGGCGCCGAGCAGGCTCTTCAGCGGGATGGCGGCGTCTGCCGCCTTGTCTGCGTCGATGGTGGTGCCCCGGTCCAGTGCCTTGCGCACCACCATGTAGTCGACTGGGCTGTTGACGGCGTCGACCGCCAGCAGCCGGTCGTCCTCGTAGTAGAGGACGGAGAAGCGCTCGCTGTCGGGGGTGCCGCGCACCACGACCGTGTCGTAGCCGAAGGAGAGCCCCGCGATCTGCAGGCGCAGATCTCCCTGGTTCGACCAGAACCACGGCACGCTCCGCGGGTCTTCGACGCTCCCGAGCAGCGTGGCCGCCGCGACAGCGGCCTGGGCCTGCGCGTTCTGGACGGACTCCAGCCGCACCCGGCCCTCGCCCGTGAGCGGATGCGGACGGGCGGTGCAGTCGCCCGCCGCGACGACGAAGGGCACGCTGGTGCGCGCGTGGGCGTCGACGACGATGCCCCCGTCGCACTCGAGGCCGATCCGCTCGGCAAGCTCGGTGCGCGGAACCACCCCGATGCCGACCACCACGACGTCCGCCTGCAGCTCGGTGCCGTCGGCGAGCACCACGCCGCGGACCCGCCCTCCCTCACCGGTGAAGGCCGTGACCGTGGCCGAGAGCTGCACGTGCGTGCCGCGGCGCTCGTGCGCCTGCCGGTAGAACTCCGAGACGACCGGCGCGACGTTTCGCCACATCAGCCGCTCGGCCGCCTCCACCACGGTGACGGTCTTGCCCTGGCTCCGGGCCGCAGCGGCGGCTTCGAGGCCGATGAATCCGCCGCCGACGACGACCACCCGCGCCGCGTCGGCCAGCTGGGACCGCAGGCGGGTCGCGTCGTCGAGGTCGCGCAGGTAGCAGATGCCGTCGAGGTCCGCGCCCGGCACGTCGAGGCGCCGCGCGCCGGCTCCGACGGTGAGCGCGAGCCGGTCGAAGGTCAGCTGGCGCCCGGCTGCGGTGATCGCCGCTCCGCCGGGGTGGGAACCGGGGGACAGGGCCAGGTCGGTGACCTGCTCACCGCTGATGAGCGTGATGCCCGCCTCCGCGTACCAGGCCGGGGTCCGCAGAGCCACGGAGCTGTGGTCCGCGTCGCCTGCCAGGTACTCCTTCGAGAGCGGTGGCCGCTGGTAGGGCGCGTGCGGCTCGTCGCCGATGAGCGTGATGGGCGCGGTGTCACCCCGCCCGCGGAGCGTGACGGCCAGCTGGAGGCCCGCCTGGCTGGCACCGATGATGAGGGTGCCGGCGTTCACCGTGGACCTCGGACGAAGCACCGCAGGCGCGTGCACGGCATTGAGCTCCCCTCTCGGTATTGGCCATACCATTATACCATCGGATGGCGGGGTCCCCTACGTGATCTCGCGCAGCGCCGTCTGGAAGGCGGCGTCGGAGTGGAGCAGCGCGTCCACCGCGCGGGCAGTGGCCTCCCCGGGCAGGAACTCGATCGGCCTGCGCTGCTTCGTGGACTTCGCCACGAGCTCGGGGTCGGTGAGCGCGCAGGCGAACGCGTCGCGCAGGAACTGCAGCCGGGCAGGCTCCACGTCCGGGGTCGTGGCGACCGTCCGGCTGGTCGCGGCCAGGTCGAGCAACGAGGAGAGGATCTGGGTCTGTTCCGGGGTCCGCAGCGGGAGGTCGGCCGCGGTGGGTGTGTCGGTGAAGAGCTCGTCGTCGGTCTCGCCGATCGTGAGCAGGGGGCGGATCTCGCCGGCACGGATCGCGCTCGACACGCTGGCGACCGGGAGGACCTGGGCGTCGGCGTCGCCGCGGAGGTAGGCGGTGCGGGCCTCGCCCGAGCCCGAGAAGCCGGTGATGACGTCCACCGGGAAGTCGAAGATCCGGGACAGCAGGGGCGGGTTGACGTAGTCGTTGGACCCTGGCCCCGTCGAGACGAACTTGACCGGCTCTGTCGAGCGGCGCATGTCGTCGAACGTGCGGAACCTGCTGTCGGACGCCACCACGACGACGTTCGCCTCGGACGAGACCCTGGCCAGCCAGGAGAGCTCCGACAGGTGGAAGTTCAGGCCCTCGGCCTGGCCGAGCTCGGCGCTCACCGCGCCCACGGTGTTGATGATCTGGACGCGCAGCCCGTCCGGATCCGCGACCGCGGTCTGGGACGTCGCGAGCAGCCCGCCCGCGCCCGGCTCGTTGATCACGGTGACGTCGCTGCCCGTGCACCGGGAGAGGTAGGGCGCGATGTCGCGTGCGTACAGGTCGTAGCCGCCGCCGGGCTCGTACGGCACGACGAACTCGATGGTCTCGCCTGCGAAGAACTCCGCGGGAGGCGCTCCCTCGCCGTTGCCCCCGCACCCGGCGGCGGCGAGCAGGCAGGTGACCGCCGCGCCGGCCAGGGCGGCACGAACTCCGGCTCTCATGCGAACAGTCCTTCCGGGAGCTGGATGGCGAGCAGTTCGACGAACACGAGCCACAGCAGCAGACCCATTGCCGCGGCGTAGATGGCGCAGAACCGCCAACCGGCCCGGACGCTCAGCCGCAGGTACGCGGCGGTGAACACCACGGTCGTGACGACCAGGCCGACGACGTAGACCGCCGCGAAGAAGCCCGCGACCCACAACAGGGAGCTCCGCCAGTTCGCGGCCCCCGCCGTGGCGAACACGTGCGCGGGGTCGTGGTCCGCCTCGCCGTCGGCCGCTGCGGGTACCGGCGCCGGGACGCGGGTCCGTCCCATGAGCACCAGGACCAAGTGCAGTGCGCTCAGCCCGACGCCGACACTCGCCACCAGGGTCGGGACCAGCGAAGCGCGGAACCCCCACTGCCGGGCCAGCAGCAGCGCTCCGGCGAAGACCACCAGCAGGACGATGGTGAACACGAGGTCCGGTGTGCGACGTGCGCCTTCCGGGGTCAATGGGTTCGGCGAGGTCACAGCCGGTCTCCCGTCTCCTCGAGCTGCGCCGACCGAGTCGAGCGCCTTCGTCGCCACAACGGGCGGGCGAGGGTGACCACGATGATCGCCGCCACGATCAGCACCAGCGGCCTCGTCAGCCACTCGAACCCGTAGAGGGAGTAGGACAGGAACAGGTACCGCTCCGCGATCGAGCCGAGCACCACCGCCAGCAGGAACGGGACGCGCGGCCAGTCCCAGCGGACGCAGAGCACGCCGATCACCGCGGCTCCGAGCATCACGAGCACGTCGCCGAAGTTGTTGCTGGCGGTGAACGCGCCGATGGTCAGGAGCATCAGCAGCGCCGGCACGATGTATGTGCCGGGCATGGTCGTGAGCCGGGTGAGCTGCCGGACGAGCAGGAAACCGACGGCGACCGCAACGATGTTGGCGAGGATGGTCACCCACGCCATCGACAGCGTCACGTCGAGGTCGGAGGTCAACATCTCGGGCCCGGGGTCCAGGCCGACCACCAGAAACGCGCTGAGCAGCACGGCCGTGGCGGCACCGCCGGGAATCCCGAACGCCACAGTCGGGATCAGCGCACCGCTGTCCTTGGCGTTGTTGGCCGAACCCGCGGCGATGACGCCCTCGATCGAGCCCTTGCCGAATTCCTCGGGGTGCTTGGAGGTCTGCTGGGCGTGGCCGTAGGCGAGGAACTGGGCCACCGACCCGCCTACGCCGGGCACCATGCCCACCCCCACACCGATCGCGCTCGAGCGGACCACGAGCCACCAGTGGGCGAAGGAGTCGCGCACGCCCCGTCCCAGCCCGGACAGGTCGCCCGACGCCGAGCTCGCACCGGCCGCGGCAACCTCCGCCTCGGCGCGCGAGATGCTGCGCCTGCTGAGCATCAGCTGCAGAAGCTCGGTGCCTCCGAACAGCCCGACGACCAGCGGGACGAGCGGGATGCCGGCCCAGAGATAGAGCTCGCCGAACGCGTAGCGCGGCACGCCCTCCTGCGCGTCGATCCCCACCATCGCCACCAGCACGCCGAACGTCGCCATCAGCAAGCCCTTCAGCATCTGCTTGCCCGACAGCGCCACGACGAACGTCAGCCCGAGAACCGTGAGGACGAAGAACTCGGCGGGCCCGAACGACAGCACCAGCGGCCGGACGATCGGGATGATCGCCACCAGCACGATCGCGCCGAAGGCCGCGCCCAGCGCGGAGGCGGACAGCACAGCCCCCAACGCCCGACCCGCCTGACCGCGCTTCGTCATCGGGTGCCCGTCGAGCACCGTCGCCGCGGACGTCGCCTCGCCCGGCACGCCGAACAGCACCGAGGTGATGTCACCCGCCGTCGAGGTCACGGCGAGCATCCCGAGCAGGAACGCGAACGCCTGGACCGGCTCGAGACCGACCGTGAACGGCAACATCAGCGCGAGCGTGACCGCACCACCGAGGCCGGGCAGGATCCCGACCGCGAACCCGAGCGCGATACCCACCAGCATCAGCAACAGCGTCTGGAGCTGAAATACCTGGGTGAGACTGCCGACCAGCGCTTCTCCCATGGATCCTCCGTGATCTCGCGGCCGGCCACGTCGTCGTGCCGGTGGGATGGCTGTCGTGTGGGGTCGCTGCGTTCCTCAGGCTGCCCGCGACACCGGTGTAAAGGACATACCATTTGCCCGACTGGTGTCCAGTGTCCGGAGGAGGCGACTTCCGGGGACGGTGACGGGTTCGCGACCCCCGGGGCCAGACGGCAGGTCATGGGCGGCGGCACATCTCGGGCTGGCCGGCCGTGATCCGCGGCTTGGTGCACGGGGCGGCGCCCAGCCCTGCTTGCCGGGTCCGGGCTGCTGATCACGGCCGCTGATCAGGCGGAGCGTGCGCAGTCGGTCCTTCCCATGCCGATGATCACCGGTTGGGTACGCGCAGCCGTGCCCCGCGCGGCTCCGAGGCCCAGATCGATGATCATGAAAGGGATCCGGCGTAGCCGCGCTAGTCAGACCGGCTCCCGGTGCTCCAGGCGCGATGATCACCAGTTGGGTACGGACAGCTGCGCCCTGGGTGGCTTCGGGGTCCGGATCATTGGCCATGACGGGCAGATCCCGGGGTCGCCCTGCGTCAGGCCGGCTGCGCCCGATCCCCGGCGTGATGATCATCGGTTCGGGACCTGGAGCAGTGGCTGGTGCGGTTCCCGGTCCCAGACCGTTGATCATGACGTGGCAGGCCCGGGGGCCGCCGGCGTCAGGCCGGCTTCGCTGGGTCTCCGGACGCGATGATCATCGGCTCGGTACGCGCAGCGGTGCCCTGCGCGGTTCCGGGGCCCGGATCGTTGATCATGAGGGCGAGGCCTCGGGAGCCGCTCGCGTCAGGTCGGCTCGCGGGGTCTCCCGGCACGGTGATCATCGGTTGGGTGCGTGCAGCCGTGCCCGAAGCGGTTCCCGACCCCCGAATGATGATCATGAACCGTGGCGGGTCCAGTTAGCGCGCGGAGCGACCTAGCCGGTCATGACCGGTGGGCCAGGTATGGGGCCGGCGTTGCGCCACTCCGCTGCGCCGGGGCTCGGTGCCTTGATCATCGGTTCGAGACCCGCAGCAGGGTCTGGGGCGGTTCCCGGTCCCGAACTGCTGATCATGGGTGGCGGACCCGGTCATGAAGCCGCCCTCACCCGGCCCGCCGGCCTCCCGCACCGTGATCGTCGCTCCGGGCAGCGGGTCTGGCCCAGTGATCGTCGGTTGGGGACGTGCGGCCGGGTCCAGCCCTGTTCCCGGCCCTCAACTGCTGATCATGGACGGTGGATCTGGTCATGGACCCCGCGCCCCGCCTGCCCGCCGGACCGCGCACCGTGATCGTCGCTCCGGGCGGCAGGTCTGGCCGATGATCGTCGGTTGGGTGCGTGCAGCAGGGTCTGGCCCGGTTCCCGACCCCCGAATGCTGATCATGAATCGTGGCGGGTCGAGGTAGCGCGCGCAGTTCGGTTCCGGGGCGACCGACCGGTCATGACGGGTGGGCCAGGTATGGAGCCGGCTCTGCGCCACTCCGCTGCGCCGGGCCTGGGCACGGTGAGCATCGGTTCGGGACCCGTAGCAGGGTCTGGCGCGGTTCCCGGTCCCCAACTGCTGATCATGAGCGGTGGATCTGGTCATGAACCCCGCGCCTGGCCTGCCTGCCGGACCCCGCACCGTGATCGTCGCTCCGGGCGGCTGGTCTGACCCGGTGATCGTCGGTTGGGGACGTGCCGCTGGGTCCGGCCCTGTTCCCGGGCCCCAAATGCTGATCATGTGTGGTGGGGGCAGCTGCGCGCGGTTCGGTTTCGGAGCCCGAGCCACCGGTCATGAGCAGCGGGCCGGTTGTGGAGCGTCCCGCACTACGCCGCTGGGGGTCTCGGCGGTGATCATCGGTTTGGGACCGGCAGCAGGGTCTGGCCCGGTTCCCGGCCCCGAACTGCTGATCATGGGCGGTGGATCTGGTCATGGACCCCGCGCCCCGCCTGCCCGCCGGACCGCGCACCGTGATCGTCGCTCCGGGCGGCAGGTCTGGCCGATGATCGTCGGTTGGGTGCGTGCAGCAGGGTCTGGCCCGGTTCCCGACCCCCGAATGCTGATCATGAATCGTGGCGGGTCGAGGTAGCGCGCGCAGTTCGGTTCCGGGGCGACCGACCGGTCATGACGGGTGGGCCAGGTATGGAGCCGGCTCTGCGCCACTCCGCTGCGCCGGGCCTGGGCACGGTGAGCATCGGTTCGGGACCCGTGGCAGGGTCTGGCGCGGTTCCCGGTCCCGAACTGCTGATCATGGGCGGCGGACCCGCTCATGAAGCCGTCCTCGCCCGGCCCGCCGGCCTCCCACGCCGTGATCGTCGCTCGGGGCGCCTGCTCTGGCGCGTTGATCATCGGTTCGGGACCCGTGGCAGGGTCTGGCGCGGTTCCCGGCCCCCAACTGCTGATCATGAGCGGCGGGCATGGCCATGGAGCTGCGTCCGCCCTGTGGCCGGCCTCCCGTGCCGTGATCGCTGATCCGGGATGCTGCGGCCGCCCCGGCTCGATGATCGTCGGTTCGGGACGTCCGGCAGGGTCTGGCCCGGTTCCCGGGCCCAGAACGCTGATCTTGGGCGCTCGCGGGGATCAGGAATCACCCACGCCAGGCTGCCGCGCCCAATCCGGCCGAGGTGAAGAGTGGGCCGCCAGCCTCGAATCACCTGTCATAAGCGGTGGTTCGCCCGGACGTCCAGCACCATGATCGTCGGTTCGGGACCGAAAGCCGCGCCCAGCGCAGTTCCCGGCCCCGAACCGATGATCATGAGCACTGACCTGCCCGGAGCCACTCGCCCGGAGCGCCGCTCGGTGAAGATCGCCGGCCCGGGGTCCGCGGAGGGATCCAACGCAGTTCAGCACCGACCCGCGTCCCGGGACCCCGCCCGGCCCCGCGGACGCACGGCCGGGTCCAACGCGGTGACCTGGCCGAACTCACTGATCACGAGAACTGGCCGGGAACCGCGTACGCCGGGCCGGGGTGTGAGCCCGGCCCGGCGCTTCAGAGGGTCAGGCGCGGCCGGCCGTGGCCAGCTCGACCGTGTCGTACTCGGGGGAGTTCTCGAAGTAGTGCACCCGGTCGTAGCCGAGGTGCTTGAACACGCGGTTCTGGGAGGCGAGCAGCCGCAGTTCGGATCCGTCGGCCGCGAAGTGCTGGACCACGGTGTTCTGCGGGACGTAGAGCGTGTCGCCCTTCTTGATCTCGTGGCGGGTGGGCTTCTTCGCGATGCGGGCGTAGTACTGCTCCGCGATCTCCTCCTGTACCTCCCAGTGCAGGGAGTAGCCCTCGCCGGAGAGGACGTAGTCGACCTCGTCGGCCATCTTCCAGTGCTTGCCCGAGCGGCTCCCGGCCGGGATGGCGAGCTCGAAGATGTCGACGCCGAACTGACGCAGGTCCGTGCGCTCCTTGTTGATCAGGTGCCGGACGTTGCCCAGCGGGGTGGTCTCCCAGTGGGTGTCCTCGGGTGAGACGACCTTCTTACGGTCGAGCACGCCCTCGGTCCAGATGCTCGACCAGTCCTCGCGAGGGCCGAACTCGTCCTCGCGCTCGATCGGTGCGCTGCGGCCCTGCTGGATCAGCCCCATGAACATCCACGTGCACTTCGCCTTGACGACGAGCGCGACGGCCTTCTCGTCGTACGGGTTGAAGTGCCGGTGCACCGAGTCGGTGTGGACGAAGACGAGGTCGTCCTTCTTCCAGTCGTAGCGCTTGTCGTCGTGGATCTCGTAACCCGCGCCCTCGAGGATGTAGAAGGCAGCCTCGTTCTGGTGTCCGTGTCCGTGGTTGGAGCTCTGCGGGGGCAGCTCCACGAAGTGGACCTGCAGGGTCTGGGTCAGGAACTCCTCGTCGCCCGGGCCGATCCGCCACCAGGTGCGTGACTTCTCCGAGTCGCCGGAGTGGCCCACCTTGGCGTCGTCGACCACCACGGAGTCGTCGCGCACCCGCTGCGCGGCGAGCTGTGCCTTGCGGAACTCGCCGAGCCCGTAGGTCTCCGAGGTCAGCCCGCGGACGAAGACCCGTCCCTTCTTGCCCATCTGATCTCCTGTTCCCCCGGCAGTCGGCCGGCTCGGCGCTCGTGGTCGGCCGTCACCGTAACAGGTAAATGACAAACGTTCATACCATTCGCGAGGGCGGCGACGCGGCCGCACGACGCAGGGCGCGGAGCCGCGGGAACAGCGCCACTCCGGCGGCGAGCGCGGTCGCGCCGGCGACGACGAACCCGGTCCGGGCTCCGAGCGCCTCGCAGATCCAGCCCAGCAGCGGGCCGCCGAACGGTGTGGAGCCCAGGAACACCAGTCCGTGCAGGGCCAGAACCCGTCCGTGCATGCCCGGATCGCTGCCCAGCAGCAGTACGGACCGTCCGAGCGTGTTGAACACGATGTTGACGAATCCCATGGCCACCATCGCGGCGTACGCGGCCACGAGCACGGGGGCTGCCGCGGTGACGAGGTTGACCGCGCCGAACGCCAGGCACGACAGCAGCAACCCCCAGGACGTCGCCGTCTCGCGCGCGGCGCTGAACAGTGCGCCGAGCACCGCGCCGAGCCCGAGTGCGGCGGTGAGGTAGCCGTACACCTCCGGTCCACTGTGGAAGGTTTCCTGCGCGAGCAGTGGCAGCACCACGCGGAAGTTCTGCCCGAACAGCGCGACGATCCCGACGAGCAGCAGCGTCGCCCAGAGATCCGGTGTGCGCCGGACGTAGCGCAGGCCTTCCCTGGCCTGGTGTTTGCGGCGGCCCGCGGGGGAGGCGCGGGGGCGCAGCGCCGCCGGGTCCATCCGCATCAGCCCGATGAGAACCGCGAGGAAGGAGACCGCGTTCACGATGAACGCGATCCCCACTCCGGTCGTGGCGATGAGCAGGCCGGCGATCGCCGGGCCCACCAGCCGTCCGGCGTTGTGCACGGTGGAGCTGAGGGCCTGGGCGTTGACGTAGTTGGCCTGCCCGACCATCTCGCCGACGAACGCCTGTCTCGCCGGGGTGTCCAGGACCGTCACGACGCCCAGCGCGAGTGCGAGGGCGTAGACCATCCACAGTTGGACCACCCCGGCCAGCGCGAGCGCGCCGAGCGCCGCCGCGAGCACCGCCTGTGCGGCCTGGGTCGCCATGAGGAGGCGCCTGCGGTCGGTGCGGTCGACGACTGCGCCGCCCCAGATGCCGAGCAGGAGCACCGGCCCGAACTGCAGGACGGCGCTGATGCCGAGCGCGACGCCGCTGTCGGTCAGGGTCAGGACCAGCCAGTCCTGGGCGACTCGCTGCGCCCACGTGCCGACCACCGAGATGGCGTGGCCGACGAAGTACCTGCGGAAGTTCGGTTCCTGCAAGGAGCGGAACACCCGGCCGTATGCGCGTCGGGTTGCCCGGAAAAGCCGTCTCACGCGGCGGCGGCCTGCACTTCCCGCTCTCCCCTTCCGGTCGGGAAGGCCCAATGGTAAGACCTACAAACCGAAAAGAGGAAGAGCCATGCTGCTGATCGACAACGAGGCGACGGCAACCGTCCTCGCTATGCCGGCCGTCGTGGCCGTGCTCGAGCAGACCTACCGGGATCTCGCGGGTGGTCACGCGATCTGCCGGCCGCGGATCGACATGCGCTTCCCTGTGGGTGACGGCGACTCGATCTACCAGTGGGGTTCGATGGAAGGTGGGTCGGCCGCCTCCGGGTACTACGCGATTCGGATGAAGTCCGACGTCCTGACCGAGGTGGAGTACGGCGGCACCCGCACGCAGGAGAAGTACTGCGTCTCGCCGGGGACCTTCTGCGGCCTTGTCCTCCTGTTGTCCACCCGCACCGGCGAGCCGCTGGCCCTGCTCAACGACGGCGTGCTGCAGCACATGCGGGTGGGTGCCGACTCGGCGATCGGCACGAAGTACGCCGCGCGCGCCGACGCCCGTGTGCTCGGAATGCTCGGCTCCGGCGGCATGGCGCGAAGTCACCTCGAGGCGCTGCTCGCGGTCCGGCAGATCGAGCGCGTTCAGGTCTACAGCCCGACGACGGCCAATCGTGAGCGCTACGCCGCCGAGATGAGCGAGCGGCACGGGGTCGACGTGGTCGCCGTCTCCCACGCGCGCGACGCCTTCCGTGGCGCCGACATCGTCGCAGGCTGCACGGACGCGGCGGCGGATGTGATCGTCGGCGACTGGTTGGAGCCCGGCACGCACGTGACGTGCGTCGGTGGCCGCCCCGATGCCCGCGCGTTCGAGGTGCTCGATACGTGGCTGCGGCTGGGCACCGCGCCGGCACCGGTCAACGACCCGTCCTGGCGTCCGACCGACGAGTTCCTCGCCTACGTCGCCCGCTCGGAGGACCCGGTGTGGGCGCGGCACTCCCATGGCCGGGTGCGGCGTCCGCCCGAGGGGCCGGGCGCGCCCCGCGTCGTCACCTTCGACGACGTCGTGGCCGGCAGGGCTCAGGTGCGCACCGGCGACGGAGACATCACGTACTCGGAGCGCGGCAACGTCCAGGGCGCCCAGTTCTTCGCCGTGGCCGGGCACGTCTACGAGCAGTGCCGGGAGCGCGGGCTCGGTCACGAGTTGCCGACGTCGTGGTTCCTCCAGGACATCAGGGACTGAGATGCGCCGCCTGGCTCGACGGGACACGGCGGTCGGGACCGGGCCGAGCCGGACACGTGCGGTCACATTCCCGTCACGATCGTCGATCAGCGTGCTGAGTCCTGCCCGGGGGGCCGCTTACGATCTGGCGCGTCAGTCCGCGCAAAGGGTATGACCTCAGACCAATACGTGTTACTTTCGCCCGCGAGGAACCAACCTCGCGTCCCGGCCTCGGCCGGCTCTTCCTCGCAGGAGACCCCGATGACGTGTTCTCTGGCATTTCGGGCGGCCGCCACCGCAGTGGCCGCCGCCCTCGTCCTCGCCGCGTGCGGCGGCTCTCCTACGGCGGGCACCGGCCCGGTGGTCGCGGAGAAGACCGCGGCGACCGAGACCTACCAGCGCATGAACGCCATGTCGGGAGGGCAGCGCACCGACGCGCTCGTGAAGTGCGCGGAGGAGGAGGGCAAGGTCTCCGTCTACACCTCGAACACCGACATCGATCCTCTGATCAAGGGGTTCTCCGACCTCTACGACATCGAGGTCTCCGTCTACCGCGGCAACTCGGAGTCGGTGCTGCAGCGCGTCCTCCAGGAGCAGTCGGCCGGCTACTACGGAAACGACGTGATCGAGACGAACGCGCTCGAGCTGAACGTGATGCACCGCGAAGCGCTGCTGTCGCCGTACGAGGGCGAGCTGCGCGAAGCCGTGCGCGAGGAAGGCAAGGCCGAGGGATGGACGGCCACGCGGTTCAACGCCTTCGTGATCGGCTGGAACACCGATCTCGTGAAGCCGGGTGAGGAGCCGAAGAGCTTCGAGGAGCTCGCCGATCCGAAGTGGAAGGGCCGCGTCTCGATGGAGATCGGCGACGTGGACTGGTTCACCGCGCTCTTCCGCCACCTGATCGAGCAGGGGCGGAGCGAGCAGGAGGCCCTCGACCTGTTCAAGGCGGTCGCCGCGAACGCCCAGATCACCAAGGGCCACACCGTTCAGGGCGAGCTGCTCTCGGCCGGCCAGTTCGCCGTGGCCGTCTCGGTGTACAGCCACACCGTCGACAACGCCGCGGCCAAGGGCGCCCATGTCGCATGGAAGCCGGCGCAGGGCGAGGCCGCACAGCCGGTCGTCGTGCGGCCGAACGGCATCGGGCTGATGAAGAACGCCGTCAACCCGTGTGCGGCGATGTTGTTCGTGGACTACGAGCTCAGCGCCGGCCAGGAGGCCGTTGCGGAGGCGAACCGGATCGGCGCCACCGCGGAGGCGGCGAAGGCACTCGACGGCCTGGACGTGGTCGCCGTGCCGGAGCAGGAGCTGCTCGACAACCCGAAGAAGTGGGACGACCTCTACGCCGAGGTCACCCGTAGTGGGTCTGCATGATCGCCCGCACCCACTCGCCGATCCCTGCACCGTCCAAGGAGGACTCCGTGCGCACGACCCGTCTCCGAATCGGCCTCACCGCAGCCCTGGCCGCACTAGCGCTCGTCGCATGCGGGGGGTCCCCGACCGCGACGAACGGCGTGCCCGCCGCCGGGGGAGGTGCCGCAGCAGGCCAGGCGGAGGCCGTCTTCGCCGAGCTCACGGCGCTGAAGGGGCAGCAGCGGCGCGACGAGCTCGTCAAGCGCGCCAAGGAGGAGGGGCAGCTGGCCCTCTACACGTCCATGACCTCCGACGTCGCCGATGCCATCACCAAGGCGTTCACCGACCAGTTCGACATCCCGATCTCGGTGTACCGCGCCGGTTCCGAAACGGTGCTGCAGCGCGTTCTGCAGGAGCAGTCGGCGCACTTCGCCGGCAACGACGTCGTGGAGACCAACGCAACCGAGCTCGCGGCCCTCGAACGCGAGGGATACCTCGCCGAGTACAAGGGGGAGCGCCGCGACCTCGTGCCCGAGGCCGGCCGGTTCCCCCGCTGGACCGCCACCCGTTTCAACCTGTTCTCGCCCGGCTGGAACACCGGCGTCATCGACTCGGTCGGCGGCCCGCCCAAGACCTGGGAGGACCTGGCCGACCCGCGCTTCGACGGCAAGCTGTCCATGGAGCTGTCCGACACCGACTGGTACCTCACGCTCTACGAGTACTGGAAGCAGCAGGGCAAGACCGACGCCGAGGTCGACAAGCTCTTCGCCGACATGGCTCAGGGCGCGCAGATCACCAAGGGCCACACGGTGCAGGTCGAGCTGATGTCGGCCGGCCAGTTCGCCGTCGCCGCCTCCGCCTACACCTACATCGTCGAGCGAGGAAAGCAGGACGGCGCCCCGATCGAGTACGCGCCGCCCGTCCAGCCGGTGATCGCGCGGCCCAACGGCGTGGCCCTGATGAAGAGCGCAACCCACCCGGCCGCCGCGATGCTCTTCAACGACTGGATTCTCGACGAGGGCCAGAAGGTGATCGCGGATCTGCACCTGACCCCGTCGATCATCCAGGGCAACGACCCCCTCGCGGGTGTGCAGATCATTCCCGTCGACGTCAACAAGGTCCTCGACGAGAACGCCGAGTGGAGCAAGAAGTACGAGGCCGTCGTCAGCGGTGGCTCGCCCGCCAGCAACTAAGACTCCCGGTCGGAATACGAAGGTGATGACATGACCACAGCGATGCCGACGGCGCCGTCCACGGCGCCGCCGCAGCAGTCTGCGGAGCCGGCTTCGGGCCTACTGGCGCGAGTTCGTTCGCTGCTCACGCTCAAGTTGCTCATCGTCGCCGGCGTGGCCGTAGTCATCGGCTACCTCGCGCTCGTCCCGCTGTACTACCTGCTGTACGGGACGTTCTTCGACGCGAACGGCTTCACGCTGGGGGCCTTCGCGCGGGCCTACACCGCCGACGGGATCGGCGAGCTCATCACGAACTCGCTGTTGTTCGCCATCGGCGCGGCGATCCTGAGCCTTGTCGTCGGCACCGCGTTGGCATATCTCAACGTGCGGACCGACGTCCCGTTCAAGCCGCTGTTCTTCGCGGCGTCGATGATTCCGCTGATCATCCCGGGGATCCTCTACACGATCTCGTGGATCTTCCTGGCGAGCCCGGACATCGGCCTGCTGAACGCGTTCCTCGAACCGCTCGTCGGTCCCGGCTTCTTCGACATCTTCACGATCTGGGGCATGATCTGGGTCGAGGGGCTGCACCTCTCGCCCATCGTCTTCCTCCTGATGGTGGCGGCGTTCCGCTCGATGGACCCGTCGCTGGAGGAGTCGGCGCTCATGAGCGGCGCCAGCCGCTGGACGACGTTCCTCAAGATCACCGTCCCGCTCGTCCGGCCGGCGATCGTCGCGAGCATCCTGGTGATGACGGTGCGCAGCCTCGAGAGCTTCGAGGTTCCTGCCCTGCTGGGCCTGCAGAACGGCATCTACGTCTTCACCAGCCAGATCTACTTCACCCTGCGCAGCTACCCGCCGGACCTGGCCGGTGCGGGTGCGCTCGCGGTCGGCCTGCTCGTGATCGCCGTCCTCGGCGTCATCCTGAGCAACCGGGTGGGCAGGAACGGCAAGGACTTCCAGACCGTCACGGGCAAGGGGTTCCGGCCGCGTCCCATGGAGCTCGGCAGGTTCCGCTGGGTGGCAGGCGGGCTGATCATCCTGTACTTCGTCGCGACGGTGCTGGCTCCGCTCGCGGTGCTGCTCTACACGTCGTTGCTGAAGTTCTACGTCGCGCCGTCGGCGGAGGCGTTCCGCACGATGACCCTGGACAACTATCGGGAGCTCGCCGGATTGTCCTCGGCGGGCACGGCGCTGAAGAACAGCCTGATCCTCGGTCTCGGCTCGGCGACGGCAGTGATGTTGTTCATGTCCGTGGCCGCATGGATCGTCGTGCGCTCCAAGATCCGTTTCCGCGGCCTGCTCGACCAGCTGGCGTTCGTCCCGCTCGTCATTCCCGGTCTCGTGCTCGGCCTCGCCATCTCGTTCGTGTACCTGCGCAGCCCCATCCCCATCTACGGCACGATCTTCATCCTGCTGATCGCCTACTGCACCCGGTACATGCCCTACGGCATGCGCTACGCGGTGACGTCGATGCACCAGATCTCCGCCGAGCTCGAGGAGTCGGCACAGGTGAGCGGCGCGAGCTGGTGGCAGACGTTCCGGCGGGTGCTCCTGCCGTTGCTGAGCCCGGGGCTCGTGGCCGGGTTCATCTACATCCTGACGGTCTCGTTCCGCGAGCTGAGCAGCTCGATCCTGCTGTACAGCCCAGGCAACGAGGTGTTGTCGATCCTGATTTTCGAGCAGTTCGAGAACGGTTCGTTCACGATTCTCGCGGCCCTCGGCGTCGTGATGGTGCTGACGCTCGTGGTGCTCGTGACCGTCGCCTACAAGGTCGGGGCCAAGGTCGGCCTCCGGCAGGACTGACCCCCGCCACGCGTCCCGAAGGAGACAAACGTGCTGGCCATTGACAACCTCGTCAAGACGTTTGCGGCGGACAAGAAGTCGCGCAAGCAGTCCAAGGCGGCGAAGGCGAACGGTGACGAGGCGGAGCCGACGCGCGTGTTCGCCGTCCACGACGTGAGCTTCGAGGTCCAGCAGGGAGAGATGTTCACCCTGCTCGGACCGTCCGGTTGCGGAAAGACCACGACGCTGCGCTCGATCGCCGGGCTGGAGAAGCCCGACTCCGGCAAGATCTCGGTCGACCGGCGTGTGCTGTTCGACGCGGCAGCGGGCAAGTCCACCGTCAACGTGCCGGCCAATGAGCGCGGACTCGGAATGGTGTTCCAGTCCTACGCGATCTGGCCGCACATGTCGGTCTTCGACAACGTGGGCTTCCCGCTACAGGTGCGTAAGCGCTCGCAACGACCAGCCAAGGCCGAGATCGCCGAGCGCGTGGAGCGGGTGCTCGACGTGATGGAGCTCGGTCATCTGGCCGGCCGCCAGGCCACCAAGCTCTCCGGCGGGCAGCAGCAGCGACTCGCGCTGGCGCGCGCCCTCGTCACGCAGCCGCCGCTGCTGCTGCTCGACGAGCCGCTGTCCAACCTGGACGCCAAGCTGCGCGAGTCGCTGCGGTTCGAGCTCAAGCGCCTCCAGCGCGAGCTCGGCATCACCTCGATCTACGTCACCCACGACCAGGTCGAGGCGCTGGCGCTGTCCTCGCACATCGCCGTGATGCGGCTGGGCAAGGTGGTGCAGCTCGGCAAGCCACGCGAGATCTACACCAACCCCAACTCACGGTTCGTCGCCGAGTTCATCGGCACCTCCAACTTCATCACCGGCACGGTCGCGGGCCACGACGGGGACTGCGTCACGGTCGACACGACCGAGGGCAGGCTGCGGGTGCGCTCCGCGATCGCCCTCCCGGTGGGTGACGAGGCGATCGTGTCGATCCGCCCGGAGGCGGTCGAGATCGGGCTGGACGGCTCCGGCGGCACCGTCCCGAACGAGTGGACGGGGGAGGTCGTGAACCGGGCCTTCCTCGGGGACTCGGTCGACCACGTCGTCAAGGTCGGCAAGGTCGAGGTCCGCAACCGCTCCAACCCGGACGTCTCCGTCGCGCCGGGAACGACCGTCCACCTGCGGATGGACCCCGACAAGCTCTCGCTGGTGCCGGTGGACTAGCACAGCTCGACCTCGACGGAGGATTCGCAAGGTGGCAGTGCCCGCAGTGCTGCGGAATCGCGACTTCAACCTGTACTGGGCGGGCGTCGTCCTGTCGCAGATCGGGACCCGTGGCACGGTTGCCGCGAACTACTTCCAGGTCTACGCGCTCACGGGCTCGGTCCTGCAGACCGGGCTCGTCGGCGCAGGCCAGGCGGTCGCGCTGATCGTGCTCAGCCCGATCGGCGGCGCGTACGCCGACCGGCTCGACCGGCGCAAGCTCCTGATGTGGGCGCAGGTGGTCAGCCTCGTCGTGGCCGTCCTCCTCGCCGTGCTGACACTGACGGGGCAGGCGCAGGCCTGGCACGTGATCCTGAGTGTCCTCTTCACCACGGCTGCTGCGACGTTCGACCAGCCGGCCCGCCAGGCGCTCATTCCGGCGATGGTGCCCAAGCATCAGCTCGCCCAGGCCATCGCGCTGCTCAACCCGTCCCGCGAGGTGGCTGTGCTGGTCGGTCCCGCGCTCGCCGGGGTCTTCATCGCCGTCGGTGGTCCGGGGCTGATGTACGCGGTGGACGCGGTGACCTACGCCGTGCTCGTCGGTGTGCTGGCGGTGCTCCGGGTGGCGCCGCTGGTCCAGGCGGGACCTCCGCGGTCGGTCTTCGGATCCGTCGCGGAGGGCGCCCGGTACGTGCTGAAGCGGCCGCTCGTCACGCGGCTCATGGCCTTGGACCTGGCCGCCACCGTGTTCGGCGCCTACCGGGTGCTGCTGCCCGCGCTGGCCCTCGACATCCTGCACGTGGGCCCGACGGGCTACGGGTTGCTGTCGTCCGCCCCCTCCGCCGGTGCGCTGCTCGCCACGTACGTGATCTTCCGCGTCGTCGCGCGCAGCAACCGGCTCGGCCGGATCGTGCTGGCGTCCACAGCGTTGTACGGAATCGCCGCGATCTTCCTGGCGCAGTCGCGGTGGTTCCCGCTCGCGCTGGTGGCGGCCCTGTTGCTCGGCGCGCTCGACGCCATGGCCACCACCATCAGGCACGCCGCGGTGCAGGTCGACACGCCCGACGACATCCGCGGCCGCGTCACGGCGTTCTACCAGATGTCCTCGCGCGGGGGCCCGGCGCTCGGGGACCTGCTCATGGGCGCATTCGCGGGGGTCGTGGGTCCGATCGCGGCCCTGACGATCGGTGGTCTCGGCCCGGTGCTCGTGGCGGCCGCGTTCCGGGCCCGCCCCAACGTCGTCCGCGAGTACACCAGCGCCTCGGTGCCGGAACCCGACGTCCCCGCGCCGGAGGAACCGCAGGCCGGTGGGACGCGCACACAGGCGAACAGTTCGCGGACCACGGGTGATACGTCGGCGTAGTCGATCTGGTGGCCGTCCGCTCAGCCGGACTTCCCGGTGGCGGGGCCCTTCCTGGTCGCGCTGCCGGTGGGCTTCTCGGCGACGGTGTCGGCCCGCTTGCGGCCGCCGGGGCGGCTCGTCCGCCGGGTGTCGCCGCGTTCGGCGGTTGCGACCAGCTTCGCGGTTCTCTCGAGGTGGGTTCTCATGAGCTCGGTCGCCCGTGCCGCGTCTCGTTCGGCGATGGCGTCGACGAGCGCGCGGTGTTCCCTGACGCCGCGCCTGCCGTGCAGCGGAGCCGCCTCCCGGGCGCGTTCGAGCGACATGACCAGCGGGTCGTGCAGCGACTCGACCAGCATCGCGATGGCGCCGTTGTGCGTTGCCCGTGCGTAACGCGTGTGCCACTCCGCAGACAGGGCGAGCGGATATTCGTCGCCTTCGAGTGCTGCTTTGCTGCGATCGCAGATCTCGTACAGCGCGGCGATGTCCTCCTTGGTGGCCCTCTCGCAGACCAGCGGAATGATCCCGAGTTCGAGCACCATCCGCGTCTCGGTGACCTCCTGTGCCGACATCGTCGACAGGGTGATGAGATCGGCGATGCCTTCTCCGACGAGTCGGCTGCTCGGTGCCGTGACGAACGCTCCACCTCGCGCGCCGACCCGGATCACGACCAGGCCGTTCGCCTCGAGGACCCGCAATGCCTCGCGGACGGTGACGCGGCTGACGCCGAACCGCTCGCACAACTCGCGCTCGGCGGGCAACCGGTCGCCCGGCGCCAGATCGCCCTGGCGGATGAGCAACCGAATCTGGTCGACGATCATTTCCGAGACGCGCCCGACGCTCACCCGGGTGAGGAGGTCCCCCTTTCCTCCTTCAGGTGGTGTCGCGGCTGGGACGGTTCCCGGCGTGGTCATTTGTGCAGTGTACGGGCGTAGGTCCGATCGGTCTGATGGTTGCTACCAATCGGAGGAAGGCTTCTTCACCAGTCGCATTGGAGTCCGACGCCCCTTCCTCCGGGGGCTCTGTCGTCCCTGAGCCGAACGCCCGATTGTGGCCTCCATGTCCTAGCCCATGGTCTAATGGACAGGCCAAATAGTCGGTGCCGGGAAAGGGCGAGAGACTTTGACGAAGGTGATCTACGTCGACGCCGAGGGGCGGGAGTACGCCGTCGACGCCGTGGTCGGCGAGTCGGTCATGGCCATGGCGGTCAAGAACGGGGTCCCCGGGATCGTCGGGGAGTGCGGCGGGAACGCCTCCTGCGCCACCTGCCACGTCTGGGTGCGAGAGGAGTACGCGCGGCTCGTCGGCTCCCCGGGCGACCTGGAGGAGGACCTCCTCGACCTCGGCGTGTCCGAGCGGCGGCCGACGAGCCGGCTCTCCTGTCAGATCGCGGTCGCGTCCGACCTCGACGGCCTGACGGTCGACATCCCGCCCGACCAGCCGTGAGGCGGCTCCGGCTGCCGTCTTGACAGCGTGGGGATAAGGGTATGACATTAGTCCGAAATGGTTCACAAGTCGGTTTCTCGGCGGCCCGTCGGTAGACCAGAAGGAGACGCTCGTGCTCAGACGAGAGATCAACGACCTCTTGACGCAGACCGGGCCGGGCACACCGATGGGCGAGCTGTTCCGGCAGTACTGGATGCCTGCGCTCCTCGCGGAGGAGCTCCCGGAGGATGACTGCCCCCCGGTCCGGGTCAAGCTCCTGTCCGAGCGGCTCATCGCATTCCGCGACAGTCAGGGGCGATACGGCCTGATCGACGAGTTCTGTGCCCACCGTGGCGTCTCGCTCTGGTTCGGCCGGAACGAGGAGTCGGGCCTGCGCTGCTCGTACCACGGCTGGAAGTACGACGTCACCGGTCAGTGCATCGAGGTGCCGTCGGAGGCCGACAACAGCAACTTCTGCGAGAACGTCAAGCTCACGGCGTACCCCCTGGTCAAGATCGGGGACGTCCTGTGGACGTACATGGGGGACAGGCGCAACCGCCCCGCGCTGCCCGAGTTCGAGTTCGCGCAGGTCCCACCCGAGCAGACCTACACGTCGAAGCGCTGGCAGCAGTGCAACTGGCTGCAGGCGTTCGAGGGAGGAATCGACTCCAGTCACGTCACATGGCTGCATTCGGGCGGGCTGAAGAACGACCCGCTCTTCAAGGGCGCGAAGGGAAACGAGTACAACCAGAAGGACACGAAACCGTTCTTCGAGGTGGCCGACAGCGACGGTGGGCTGTTCGTCGGCGCGCGCCGCAACGCCGAGGAGGGCAGTTACTACTGGCGGATCACGCCCTGGGTGATGCCGGCCTTCACAATGGTGCCGCCGCGCGGTGACCATCCGATCCACGGCCACTTCTGGATCCCGATCGACGACGAGAACTGCTGGGCGTACAGCTTCGACTACCACCCCATGCGGGCCCTGACCGCGAGCGAGCGGCAGGCGATGCTCGACGGCCACGGGGTGCACAGCAAGAACATCGCCGGCACGTACCGGCCCGTGGCCAACCTCGACAACGACTATCTGATGGACCGCGAGGCGCAGAAGCGCGGCGAGGACTACTCGGGGGTCAAAGGCATCGCCATCCAGGACGCGTCGCTGCAGGAGAGCATGGGTCCGGTCGTCGACCGCACGAAGGAGCGGCTCGTCCCCGCCGACAGCGGGATCATCAAGGCGCGCCAGAAGCTGCGGAAGGCCGCGCTGGCCCTGCGCGACGAGGGCGTGACGCCTCCCGGTGTGGACCCCGCCCACCAGCGCGTGCGCTCGGCGGCGGTGGTCCTGCCCCGGTCCGAGTCGTTCCTGCAGTCCTGCCGCGACGACGTCCGCGTCAGGCCTGGCGTGCCGATCTCGTCGGTCTGACCTGGGAGCCTGCTCGATGGCCATGAGCGAGAGCGCCAGAGCGGCGTCCGCCGCGGAGGCGCGCTTCCGGATCAACGCCGCGATCGCCCCCGCCCGTGCCCCACGCATCGTTGCGCTGGACGCGAGGGCGGCCGGGGTCGTCCGGCGCGTGGCGGCGCACCAGTGGGCGAACGCGCGCTTCGTCGTCTGCGAAGGCCTCGCCCCCGGCGCGAACCGCGGGGACGCCTCGCCCGACAGCGTCCTGCTACGAGACATCGAGGGCACGCCGGTCCTGCTGAGCGAGGAGCTGACCCGTACCGACGCCGTGTTCATGGTCGCGTCCGACGACTCTGGCGCGGCGTGTGCATGGACGATCGGCAGGGCATGCGCGGAGCACGGGGTGATGACGGCCGGCTTCGTCCTCGGCGACGGATTCGAGGCCGACGGCGCGGTTGCCGGCCTGCGGCCGCACGCCCGCGTGCTTCTGCCCACGGCGGACGAGAGCGACGTCGTCGAAGTGCTTCGGGCGCTGCGAGCCTGAACGAACCCCGCAGGACCGAAATGGTCCAGCGGAACTCCTGGCGCACCCGAAACAAAGGGGAGAATGCGCTGTTCGCCTCCATCGACGGCCGGCTCGGCGCCGGCGATTCCGGGTTATAGTCGTGACATCCGGGGGGAGGATCGCGATGAAAATCGCTGGAGCGTTGTTATCTGCCGCCGTCGTGACGATGGCACTCGCGGTGCCTGCGTGTGCCGATCAGTCCTCGTTGACTGTGAGTGTATTTCAGGGCATGCAGAACCTTCCGCTCTTCGCGGCGCAGCAGAAGGGCTTCTTCGCCGAACGCGGCTTATCGGTCAACGTCGAGACCACGCCGTCGTCCGACGAGCAGCGGGCCGGCCTCGCCGACGGGAAGTACCAGATCATCCACTGCGGGATCGACAACGGTGTCGCCATGGCAGATGTCGCGAAGGTGGACGTCGCGGCGGTGATCGGCGGCGACAATGGCTTCAACCGGCTGATCGTACAGCCCGACATCCACGCGATCAGCGACCTTCGCGGCAAGACGGTGATAGTCGATGCGCCCGACACCGCGTTCGCGTTCCAGCTCTACGAAATGCTCAAGCGCGGCGGCCTCAACAAGGGCGACTACAACATCAAGTCGGTCGGAGCGACGGCGAAACGACTCGTCGATATCCAGCAGAACAAGGACGACAAGGCGTCCATGCTCAACCCGCCGTTCGCCTTCACCGCGCAGAACGACGGTCTCAAGGACCAGGGTTCGGCAGTGTCGACGATCGGTCCCTATCAGGCGACTGCAGGTATCGTGCTTCGGTCGTGGGCCAAGGATCACCCCGACATTCTGGTCAAATATCTGGAGGCCTACATCGAAGGGCTGCGCTACGTGCTCGATCCGAAGAACAAGGATGAGGCGACAAGGATGCTGGCCGACGGTCTGAAGCTGCCGCCCGACGTCGCGGCCGCCACCTACGCCGTCGCCACAGATCCGGCCGAGGGGCTGGCGAAGGACGGCCGGTTCGACGGTCCGGGCTTCGACAACGTGTTGCGGTTGCGCACCGACTGGACCGGGCGTGCGCCCCGCCCGGCCGCCGCCTACGTGGATCTTTCCTATTACGAGAAGGCGCTGGCCGGGCTCGGATGACGTCAGCTCGCCCCACGACCTCGGCGCCGGCGCCCTCCCGGGGAGTGGGAATCGTCAGAGGTCGAGCGCGACTCCGTAGTCGGTGCACCAGGCGTCGAGGTTCAGAATCTGCTCGAGCTGGAACCGAGCGCCCAGCCCGGAGCGGTGGCCGATGGGTTCGGCCAGCTGCTCCCGCAGTGCGTCACGGTCGAGCAACGGCGCGACGGGTGAGTCGGGTCGGTCGAGCAGCACCGACAGCTGCGCGCGCAGCCATCGCTCGTAGCCCGCGTCCTGCGGGGACGGGTACGGGCTCTTCACTCGCTGTGCCACCGACTCGGGCAGCAGGTCCGCCGCGGCTGCACGCAGCAGGCTCTTCTCCCGCCCGTCGAAGCGCTTGTGCGACCAGGGCGTGCCGAAGACGTACTCGACGAGGCGGTGGTCGCAGAACGGGACCCGCACCTCGAGCCCCACGGCCATGCTCATCCGGTCCTTGCGGTCGAGCAGGACGGGCAGGAAGTGCGTGAGGAAGAGGTGGCAGACCTCGCGCATCCGGCGTTCATGGGGATCGGCGGCGGCCGGGCCGGTCAGCGCGGGCACTGCCGCGAGCGCCGTCCGGTACTTGTCGTTGATGTAGGAGTGCATGTCGAGCTGCTTGGCCAGGGACTGGTCGAGCAGGCCGGATCGGGTCATGTCGTGGTTCAACATCCGTCCGGCAAGCCACGGGAACGTGTCGGCGGCGACGGTGTCGGCGTCGGAGAAGTCGCGGTAGCCACCGAACACCTCGTCGGCCGACTCCCCGGACAGCGCCACGGTGGACTCCTGCCGGACCGCCTGGAACAGCAGGTAGAGCGACGTGTCCATGTCACCGCCGGAACCGACCACCGGGAGGTCACGCGCGTGCAGGACGGCGGCTCGCACGGCGGGGTCCATCAAGGCCTCGTTCGCGAGCGTGATGTCGCTGTGGTGAGTGCCGACGAATTCGGCCACGGCGTGGGCGTAGGGGGTGTCGGGAGTCGGACGCACTTCGTCGGCTACGAAGTTCTCGGTGTAGCCGGCGAACTCGACTGCGAACGAGCGCACCTGCTCGGTGCTGTGCCGCGCGGCCAGCGCGGTCAACGCCGACGAGTCGAGGCCGCCGGACAACAGCGTGCACAACGGCACGTCGGCCACCAACTGACGCTGCGCGGTGTCCTCCAACAGCTCCCGCACGTGCCGCACCGTGGACGGCACATCATCGGTGTGTCCGGTGTCCTCGAGCTGCCAGTACCGCAGCTCCCGGATCCCCTCACGGCTTACCCGCACCACGTGCCCCGGGGGTACCTCTCGCAACCCCCGGAACACCGCGTTCCCCGCGTCGGCGCTCCACGTGAGCACCCGGCGCAGGCCGTCCGCGTCCACCACCCGCTCCGCCAGTGCGTTCGCCAGCACCGCCTTGGGCTCCGAACCGAACAGCACGCCGTGCGCGGTCGGGTAGTAGTACAGCGGCTTGACGCCCAGCCGGTCCCGCACCAGCACCAGCTCACGGGCCTGCGAGTCCCAGATCGCGTAGGCGAACATCCCGTTCAGCTCACGCACCGCGTTCCGTGGATCATCGCGGCCCCACTCCTGGTGCGCGCACAGCACCACCTCGGTGTCACTGCTCGTCTCGAACCGGTGCCCTGCCGAGGCGAGCCGCTCACGCAGCTCCCGGAAGTTGTAGGTCTCCCCGCTGTAGACCAACGCCAGCCCGGTGCGTCCCTCGTCCCGCACGGTCATCGGCTGCCGGCCGCCCGGCAGATCGATGATCGCCAACCGCCGGTGCCCCAGTGCGGCCGGCCCGTCGACCCACGTGCCCTCGTCATCCGGACCGCGGCACGCCATCGTCGCCGTCATGTCGGCCAACTCCCGGCGAGCGGCAGGGTCCGCCAGGTCGCGCTCGTAGTCCACCCATCCGCAGATCCCGCACATGCTCATCCACCCCAACGCGATATAGTTACATCCAATACTTGTAACGTTACCGTGGTTGCAGCTTTGGGTTGAATCGCGAACGCACCGTTCGCGCCGGTACATCCGGATCTCGCCTCGGTGACACTGCTCACCCGCGAGAGCTCGGCCGTCGAAGGTCGGGATTTCGGTAAGCCGGCCACGCGGGCGGCGGGACGGAAGTGTTCCCGTGAGCTGGGCCCGGCTGAGGCGCAACGCCTGGTCGAGGTTTGCCCGTAGGGCCCGGACCCGGGTCCGGCTGCGTCGCGCAGGGATTGTGCCGGCCTCGATGGAGGGCCGAAGCGCCACCGAGGCGGCCGCGGCGTTCGCTGCGAGTCCGCAGTAGACGCGGGAGGTTCGCGGCGCTGGACCGGTCGCCGATCGCATCCGCCTCGACGGTCACGGCCTTGTAGAACGACTACAGCCGGCCCTCGCGGTAGGCGCACGTGCCCAGGTCTGGCGTTGATCGCGGCGTTCCTCGAGTTCGGGCCGGGAAGCGGGGATGCGTCGGCTCCTGGACTCAGTGCACGTACTCCCCGGCTACCTGGCCGGCGAGCCGCTCCCGCACGGAGTGCTCGTTCGAGCCGATGCGATCCGCCGGCTGGACCGACGTGAGAGGCCCGGCTCCGGCCATCGCCGAGCAGGGCCCGAGCCGCTCGCCGAGCCCCGTGGAGAGCCCCTGCTTCACCGAGCGGAGGAGCAGGCGCCGCGGCATGAACGGCGTCGCGGCTTCCGGCGGACCCGTGAACGGGTCGTCAGGAGGATCAGGCAGGTCGGTGGTTGTCGAGGGGGTTGGCGGCGACGAGCCCGGCCATGTTCCTCCTCTCGACGGATGCAGCGGAGGCACTGTTCGGCTTACGACCCGCCTGGTCCGTGAAGTTCGCCAGCACCTCCGCGCCGAATCCCAGCCAGGGATAGCGGGCGAGCATCTCCGTCCTCGCGTCAGGCGGGAACTCTTCCGAATGGCGTCCGACCACCTCCCAGCTGGTGGCGACCTGCAGCAGGTGGGATTCGGGGTCGGCGGACGGGGATACGTCGTCGCGCATGTGCAGCACGATGATCTCCGCGGCCCTGGCGGCCCGCTCCTCGGGCCAGCCGGCCGCCACGCCGAAGACCCAGGCCAGATCCCCTCCCGCGACCTCGAACGGAAGCCGGTGGTTGTCGAACGCCTCCGTCAGGCCGATGTCGTGCAGCATCGCCGAGACGTAGAACAGCTCGTCGTCGAAGGTGATCCCGTGCGCTCTGCCGTACGTCGTTCCCCAGAGGTAGCAGCGGACGGAGTGGTTGAGCAGCGCCGGCGAGTGGAAACGGGTGGCCACGGATAGCGCGGCCGCGGCAGCGGGAGTCTCCGGAAACATTGTTCACCTTTCATATCGTCGATTGCTGATCACGGTGGCGCGGCGACGACTACCGAGGCGGTGCGGGAATGCGTTGGCTCGCTTTGGCTGCAAGCTCCTCATCGGAGACCATGGTGATCATCTCGACTTCAGGAGTGCACAACGCGACCACCACGAAGCGGCTCGTTCTGTCGTCGAGCAGGTTCGCGACCGTGTAGTGGATGACATCGCCACCCGGTTCCCAGAACGCCTCTCCGGCCTTGATCGGATACGGCGCCTCTCCTTCGAGTTCGAACAGCATCTCGCCCTCGAGCATGTAGCCGAACACGGGTCCGGAGTGACGGTGTGGGGCGATACCAGGGTCTCCCGGGGGCAGTTCGAGGACTCGGACCATCGCGGAGGAGCCCGGCGCGATGAACGGTGGCACGAGTACCAGTAGATCTTCCTGGCTCATGTTGGAAGAGGTGGGCATTTCATCTCCTTTGTCATGCCGCTCGCCTACGGCGAACTCTCGGGCGCCGGTCAGTCCTGGACGGTCAGCACGGTCTTGCCGGGGTGGGCCCGCCTTACGGTGCCGCTCGCGTACGCGGCTCGGCCTTCGGCCAGCGGGAACGTCGCGGCGACGCCGACCTTCAGCCTGTCGGTGTCGATCATGTCGGCGATCCGGGCCAAGCCGTTCTGCTCTGCCGTCACGACGAAGAAGAGCGCGGTGACGCCGTACTCGTCGGCCAGCTCCTGCGAGGGGGGTTCCTGCAGGGTGATCAGGCGCCCGCCGCGGCGCAGTGCTGCGAACAGGGCGTCCGGTACCTCCCGGCCGACGGCGTCGATCACGACGTCGAAGACCCCCGTCTCCGCATCCAGCGGCTCGCGGTCGGTGTTGATCACGCGGTCGGCGCCCAGCGAGCGGACGTATTCCACGTCGGGGGTGTGCACCGTGCTCGTGACGCTCGCGCCCAGAACCGTCGCCAGTTGGGTGGCGAAGGCACCGACACCGCCGGCGCCGCCGTGCACCAGCACGCGCTGGCCCGGTTGAACTGCCGCATGCTCGACGAGGGCCTCCCATGCGGTCAACGCCGGGAGCACAGCGGCCGCCGCGACGACGTGCGACACCGTGGACGGCCGGATGGCCACACTCGTGGCCGGCACGCTGACGTACTCCGCCGCGGCGCCGTCCCGGTCGAACGGGACCAGCCCGTAGACCTCGTCGCCGACCGAGAATCCGGTGACACCATCGCCGACCTCGGCCACGACCCCGGAGAACTCGTGAGACGGGATCACCGGAGTCCGGTCGACACCATCGGCGGCCCACGTGTCGGGCCAGGTCAGCTCGTCGAACGTGATCGCCGCCGCGTGGACGGAGACCAGTACCTCGCCCGTGCCCGGGGTCGGCCATGGTGCAGGTTCGTACACCAGAACCTCGGGACCACCCTGGGTGTGCGCCCGCAGCGCCATCATGCTTCTCACGGCGGTTCAGCCCTCCTCGTGTCACTGAGTGCCTTCGCGATCGCGGGCACAGGCTGCACGTTACACTCAAGAGCTGTAACGATTGGTCAGTGTAGGCGTGTCTCCCCGATGTCGTGGCAGGTCAGGGCGACCTGACGCCGAGCGGGGAACACGACGTCGAGCGAAGCCGGGCCGGGCGATGACGCCACAGACCAGGCCGCCGGCAGCACACCGGGTGGCATGGCGCCCTGACGACGCACGTCGAACGTTGAACGACGACCCTCGGAAGGCCCCGATGTCCGTACGCACCCATCTGCTCGCCGCCGGTTCCTTCACCGTCGGCACGAGCGACTTCGTGGTGTCGGGCGTACTGCTCGACGTCAGTGGGAGGCTCGGCGTCTCGCTGACCGCCGCGGGCCAGCTCGCCACGGCGTTCGCGATCGCCTACGCCATCGGTGCCCCGCTGCTCAGCACCCTCACCAGCCGGTGGGACCGCCGCACGCTGCTGCTCGCCGCGCTCGTCGTGGCCGCCGTCGGCAACGGGCTGTCCGCAGTGGCCACCACGTACCCACTGCTGATCGTCGGCCGGATCATCGCCGCGCTCGGCGCGGCTGCCTATCAGCCGGCCGCCACGCTCGTGGCCACCGCCATGGTCCCGCCCGCCCAGCGCGCCCGCGCCGTCGGCATCGTCGTCGGTGGGCTGACGCTGTCACTCGCCCTCGGCGTGCCCGCCGGCGACCTGCTCGGCAGCAGACTCGGCTACGGCGTTGTCTTCGGGGCGGTGGCCGTGGTCACCGCACTGGTCGCAGCCGCCGTGCCGCTCTGCTTACCCCGCATCCCGGCGCCCCCGGCGGTGACGCTGCGCCAGCGCTTCGCCGTCGCCGCTGACTGGCGCGTGCTCACGGCGCTCGCGATGACCTTGGTCAACGTGCTCGCCGCGATGGTCGTCTTCATCTATGTGGCGCCCTTGGTGAACGCCACGGGCGGCATCCACGGCGCCATCGTCGCTCTTCTGCTGGTCGTCTACGGCATCGGAGCGATGGTCGGCAACACGGGGGGCGGCCGCGCTGCCGACCGGTTCGGCGCCGTGCCCACGCTCTTCGCCCTGCTCGCCGGATCGGTCGTCACGGTCGCGGTGCTCGTGCCGGCCGGGAGCACCGTCGTGGGCGCCGCCGTGGTTCTCGCCCTGTGGGCTGCCTTCAACTGGGCGTTCAACCCCCCGGCGCAGTCCCTCCTGCTGGAACTTGCTCCGGCCGGCGGCCTGGTGCTCTCGCTCAACTCGTCGGCGATCTTCGTCGGCGCCGCCGTGGGTGGAGTGGTCGGCGGAATCGTGATCGGCGCTGGTGGCCTCCTCGCGTTGCCCCTGGTCAGCGCGGGCTTCAGCCTCGTCGTGATCGCTCTACTGCTGACACTTCAGCGCGGCCGCAGGTCCGTGGAGGCGGAGAACGTCGTTGCGTGACGCTGCTCGCACCGCGAGGCGCGACGGGTCGGGCGTTCCAGGGACCCGGCGCGTGATGCGAACCTGACGTGATCACCGTGCTTAGGCTGGAACTGTTCCCCTCGAGCCGAGCCTGGAGTTCGTTTGTCGCGTCAGGCCTGCCGCCGGACCGCCGCCGCCCTCGTCGGGGTGGTTCTGGCCGTGAGCGGTTGTTCCGGCGGAAACGCCGGTGCGACCTCGATGAACACGGCGCCGCCCGCGAGGGCGACGACCACCTCCCCGCCACGGGCCGCCGCCGGCAGGGAGCCGGCCGGCGCTCCAGTGACCATCGCCTTCGGCGGGGACGTCCACTTCGAGGGCGTCATCGCCAACCGCCTGGCCGCGGACCCGGCCACCACGTTCGGGCCGATCGCCGGCGTGTTGCGCCGTGCCGACCTGGCCGTTGTCAATCTGGAGACCGCCGTCACCGAGCGGGGCACCCCGGCGGCCAAGGAGTTCACCTTCCGGGCGCCTCCTTCGGCCTTCGTCGCACTGCGCTCGGCAGGTGTCGACGTGGCCACCATGGCCAACAACCACGGGGCGGACTACGGGGTGGTGGGGATCCGCGACTCACTGGCGGCGGCCAAGCAGGCCGGTGTCCTGGTGGTCGGGATCGGGAACGACGCCGCCGAAGCGTTCCGGCCCTACGTGGTCACCGTGGACGGCCAGCGCATCGCCGTCATCGGTGCCACCCAGGTGCTGGACTCCAGCCTCGCCGCCGCCTGGAGCGCCGGCGATGGCAAGCCGGGCCTGGCGTCCGCCTACGACGAGACGCGGCTGCTCGCGGCCGTGCGGGCAGCCCGGGCCGAGGGCGACACCGTGGTCGTCGACCTGCACTGGGGCCGTGAGCTGGAGCGCTGCCCGATCGACTCGCAGCGCGCACTGGCGCTCAAGCTGGTCACGGCAGGAGCGGACGTGGTGGTCGGGTCCCACGCCCACGTCCTGCTCGGCGGTGGCTACCTGCGCGGCGCCTACGTCGACTACGGGCTCGGGAACTTCGTCTTCTACGCGCGCGGAGGGGTCACCGCCCAGAGCGGCGTGCTTCTCCTGACCCTCCGTGGACGGGCGGTCACCAGGGCCACGTGGGTCCCGGCCGTGATCTCGGGCGGCATCCCGCACCCGCTCCGGAGCGCGGCCGCCGAGCGGGCGGTCGCCACCTGGCGCTCCCTCCGCAGGTGCGCCGGCCTGGCGGCGACGCCGTAGGTCCCCTGGAGGCGCGACCCCAGCGCGTCGCCGGTGCACATCGTGTGCACCAAAAACGGCGGTCGACGCCGCGAGACACCGGAAGAGGTCCTCGCAGGTCAACCGCCGTTTCCGGGGCTGCCTATCAGGTCAGCGCAACGTCAGGATCAGACGTCGTAGTAGAGCGCGAACTCGTACGGGTGCGGGCGCAGCCGCAGCGGGTCGATCTCGTTGTCCCGCTTGTACGAGATCCAGGTCTCGATGAGGTCTGGCGTGAAGACACCGCCTTCGAGCAGGTACTCGTGGTCCTCCTCGAGCCGGTCGATGACCGCGGCCAGGCTGCCCGGAACCTGGGCGATGTCCTTGGCCTCCTCGGGCGGCAGCTCGTAGAGGTCCTTGTCGATCGGCGCAGCCGGCTCGATCTTGTTCTTGATGCCGTCCATGCCGGCCATCATCATCGCCGAGAACGCCAGGTACGGGTTGCCCGACGAGTCGGGGCAGCGGAACTCCAGGCGCTTGGCCTTGGGGTTGTTGCCCGTGAGCGGGATCCGGATACACGCGGAGCGGTTACGCGCCGAGTACACCAGGTTCACCGGCGCCTCGAAGCCGGGCACCAGGCGGTGGTAGGAGTTCACCGTGGGGTTGGTGAACGCCAGCAGGCTCGGGGCGTGGTGCAGCAGGCCACCGATGTAGTAGCGGGCGGTGTCGGACAGCCCGCCGTAACCGGACTCGTCGTGGAACAGCGGCTGGCCGTCCTTCCACAGCGACTGGTGGGCGTGCATGCCCGAGCCGTTGTCACCGAACAGCGGCTTCGGCATGAAGGTGGCCGTCTTGCCGGCGTGCCAGGCGGTGTTCTTGACCAGGTACTTGAACAGCATCACGTCGTCGGCGGCGTGAAGCAGCGTGTTGAAGCGGTAGTTGATCTCGGCCTGGCCTGCGGTGCCCACCTCGTGGTGGCCGCGTTCGACCTCGAAACCGCTGGCGACCATGTTGGCGACGATGTCGTCGCGCAGGTCGGCGTAGTGGTCGACCGGCGGCACCGGGAAGTAGCCACCCTTGTAGGCGACCTTGTAGCCCTGGTTGCCCCCGGCCTCCTCGCGACCGGTGTTCCACCAGCCCTCGACCGAGTCGATGTGGTGGTACTGCTGGTGCGGGTCGGACCCGAAGCGCACCGAGTCGAAGATGTAGAACTCCGCCTCCGCGCCGAAGTAGGCGGTGTCGGCCACACCGGAGGCCCGCAGGTACTCCTCGGCCTTGCGCGCGACGTTGCGAGGGTCGCGGCTGTAGGGCTCGCCCGTGATCGGGTCGTGCACGAAGAAGTTGATGTTGAGTGTCTTGTGCTTGCGGAACGGGTCGAGCCGCGCTGTGGCCGCATCCGGGAACAGCGCCATGTCGGACTCGTTGATGGCCTGGAAGCCGCGGACGGACGAACCGTCGAACGCGATGCCCTCGTCCATCAGATCCTGGGTGAACGTCGAGGCGGGGACAGTGAGGTGCTGCATGACACCCGGGAGGTCGCAGAACCTGATGTCGACGTACTCGACGTTCTCGGCCGAGATGTAGCTCAGAACCTCTTCGGAGTTGCTGAACACCCTCACTGACTCCTTTCAACGGCACGCTCAGGGGGTCGGTTGACCGCTCTTGTCAGCGACGCTATGGGCGTGGTGTTGCCCGGCTGTCACTCGGCCGTTTCGCGGAGGTTAACGGACCGGGCGGCCCGCTCATCAGGACCTGTCGCCCTACGCTAGACGCCATGGCGCGCTGGATCGAGTCCTGGATGCCCGGATCGGGCACCGGTTCCATGGGGCGCGGTGGCGAGGGCCATCCAGGGCAGCGCTTTGGTCTGCCTGCCGAGGGTGTGAGCTCCGTCGCCGGGTTCGGGCGGCGATTGGCCGCGCTCGTGGTCGACTGGCTGCTCGGCTACCTGATAGCGGTACTGGTGCTGGGGTCGGAGGAGATCGGCGGCCCGAACCTTCCGTGGGCGGTGCTCGGCATCTGGTTCCTGCTCACGGCCGTACCGGTGGCGGTGTTCGGGGCGAGCGCGGGCATGACCCTCCTCGGCATCCGGGTGGCGTCGATCGACTCCTCCGCCGTGATCGGGATACCGCGGGCCCTGCTGCGCACAGCACTGATCGCCCTGATCGTGCCGCCGCTCGTGCGCGACTCCGACGGCCGGGGCTGGCACGACCGTGCGGTGCGCAGCATCGTCGTCCGCACGCGCGCTTGACCCTCCCCGTACGGGAGAGCCGAACGTCGACGGCATGGAAGCCGACACCATCACCCCGGACCCGACGAATCCCGGCCCCACGACCACGAACCCGGCTCTTGCCGACCTCCCGGCCCGGGACACCCTCGCCGTCGACGGCCGGGGAGCTCCGGAGCATCCGTCCTTCGGTGCCGCCGTCCGTGCGTTGTTCGCGGTGCGATCCGTCCTCGGCGACGCCGAGGACGTGCCGCTGGAAGGCACTTACAGCCAAGGCGGGAGCGTGGAGTCGGACGACGCCCCGCCGTTCGACCTCGCGCATCCCGACGGCTGGCACTGGCGGCTCGTCGTACCCGCACCGCCGGATGCCACCGACGAGGCCGTCGCCGCTGCGGCCGCGCGCTTCGGGGAGCCCGTCCAGCGTCGCCGACAGCCGGAACGCCGCGTGGCCCGGCTCCTGCATCTCGGGCCCTACGCCGACGAGGAGCCCTCCCTCGCCGCGCTGTACGCGTTCATCGCTCGACACGGGCTGGTGCCGGCGGCCCCACACACCGAGATCTACCTCACCGATCCCTCGTCGACGCCCCCGGCCGAGCTGCGGACCGTCCTGCAGGTACCGGTGGTGCTACCCGGCACGCAGAGCTGATGGCGCGTTGACCAGGCCGGCCCGATGAGCCTGATGCCGATCGGGGTGTTCGCCCGCCTTGCCCGTCTCACGGTCAAGGCGGTGCGGCACTACGACGCCGAAGGGCTGCTGGTCCCGGCCTCGGTGGATCCCCATTCGGGATACCGCTACTACCGAGCCGACCAGGTGCGGACGGCCACCACGATCGCACTCCTCCGCGGTCTCGACGTGCCGCTGCCCGTGGTACGCGAGGTGCTGGCGGCCCCCGATGAGACGACCGTGGCCGCCGTGCTCGCCGCCCAGCGGGAGCGCCTGGCCGCTGAGCTGGCCCGGCGTGAGCAGGTGCTGCGGTCTCTCGACGCGCTGCTGGTGGCGCCGGAGCGCGTGCGCTACGACGTCGCGATCGCCGAGCGGGCTCCACTCGCGCTGGTCGGGATGAGCGGCCCGGTGCGGGCAGACGCGATCGACGTGGACACGGCGGCGCTGTGCACCGCCGTGCTCCGGGCCGGAGCAGGGCAGGGCCGCGAGCCGCTGGTCGGGGTCTTCCCGCTGGACCTGACGGAGGAGTTCACTGTGTCGGTCGGCGTGGCGGCAGCGGCCGGAGCGCCCGACGTGATCATGACGCTTCCCGGCGGCCCGTGGGCGGCCACACTGCACGTCGGGCCGTACGAGGAGCTGCCGCTGGCCTACACCGCCGTGCTGGAGCACGTGCGCGCGCTCGGGCATCAGGCCAAGGGGCCGGTGACGGAGACTTACCTGACGGACCCGAGCACCGCGACGCCCGACGAGTACGTCACGCGGGTGGCGATGCCACTCGAGGACTAGTGCCGCGGAAACCCCGTTTCCTCGGCACCAGGTGCTCAGCGGCGGCGCACCGTGCGCTGCACGCTGCGCATCTTCGCCCCGGCCGGCATCGGGCCCTTCGGCATCGCCGCGGCGCGGGAACCCAGCGCGGCGAGCCGGGCCTCGAGGGACTCCATGTCCTTCGCGCTGATGTTGCGCGGCAGCTTCATGATGTGGCGCTGCAGCTGCTTCAGCGGCACCATGCCCTCTTCGTTGCCCACGATCAAGTCATAGATCGGGGTGCTGCCCGCGACCCGCGCGGTGCGCTTCTTCTCCTGAGCGAGCAGGCTCTTGACACGGTGCGGGGCGCCCTCTGCCACGAGGATGACCCCCGGACGGCCGATCACGCGGTGCACGGCGTCGAGGTGGGTGGTGCCCGCCACGCCGGCGGTGACCCGCCACTGGCCGCGCATGTTGTCCAGCGCCCAGCCCGCGGCGCCCGGTTGCCCGTCGGCCTTGGTGTACACCGACCGCTGCACCCGCCTGCCGAAGATGCTGATGGCGGCGAGGATGCCGATCGCGAGCCCGATCGGCAGCAGGAGCCAGTGGAGATCGAAGATCAGCCCGATGCCGAAGACGACGGCCACCGACACGACGATGGCGCCCACCATCAAGGGGATGAGCGCCTTGTCCTCCCGGCGCTGCATCTTCAACGCCTCGAAGATCTGCTTGCGGCGCGCCTTCGACGCCGCACGCTTGGCGCGCGCGGCTTCCTTCTTCGCTGCCTTGTCGGGCTTACCGGCCATACGGCTCAGGATACGGGTCGTCCAGCGATGATCGCGGGCAGATCCGCCCCGCCGGCGGGGGGACTTTCCAGGACGACCGCGGAGGTCAGCGGGCCAGCAGCGAGCGTGCCTCCTGGGCGGCGGCGCCCTCGTCGGCGAGGTGGGCCAGATTCTCCGGGAGCTCCTCGCCCCGATGCGCCACGGTCTGGGCGTAGAGCCGGCCTGCGCGGTAGGACGAGCGCACCAGCGGACCGGCCATCACCCCGGCGAACCCGATCTCCTGTGCCACCGCGGAGTGCTCGACGAACTCCTCCGGCTTCACCCACCGCTCCACCGGGTGGTGGCGCAGCGAGGGGCGCAGGTACTGGGTGATCGTGATGATCTCGCACCCGGCGTCGTGCAGGTCGCGCAGTGCGGAGACGACCTCCTCCGGCGTCTCACCCATGCCGAGGATGAGGTTGGACTTGGTGACCAGGCCCGCCGCCCTGGCTTTGCTGATCACATCGAGGGAGCGCTCGTAGCGGAAGGCGGGGCGGATCCGCTTGAAGATCCGCGGCACCGTCTCCAGGTTGTGCGCGAGCACCTCGGGCCGGGAGCCGAACACCTCGGCGAGCTGGTCGTCGATCGAGTTGAAGTCGGGAATCAGCAGCTCGACGCCGGTGCCCGGGTTGAGGCCGTGGATCTGCCGGACGGTCTCGGCGTAGAGCCACGCCCCGCCGTCCTCGAGGTCGTCGCGGGCCACCCCCGTGACCGTGGAGTAGCGCAGGCCCATCGTGCGCACCGACTCGGCGACGCGGCGCGGCTCGTCGGTGTCGAGGTCGGCGGGCTTGCCCGTGTCGATCTGGCAGAAGTCGCACCGCCGCGTGCACTGTTCCCCGCCGATGAGGAACGTGGCCTCGCGGTCCTCCCAGCACTCGTAGATGTTCGGGCAGCCCGCCTCCTCGCACACCGTGTGCAGGCCGCCGGATCGCACCAGGCCCTTCAGCTCGGTGTACTGCGGACCCGTGCGGGCGCGGGTCCGGATCCACGGCGGCTTGCGCTCGATCGGGGTCTCGCTGTTGCGGACCTCGAGGCGCAGGAGCTTGCGGCCCTCCGGTGCGATCGTCACGTACGTCAGGCTACGCCGAAGCCCAGCGGCGCGATCTCCTCCCATGTGACGTGCGGGGCACGCACGCGGTGGGGCCGCCGGGTGAGGGGTTAGCGTTCCCCAATGGACTTCAGGATCTTCACCGAGCCTCAGCAGGGGGCCTCCTACGACGACCTGCTGCGGGTCGCCAGGGCAACCGAGGACGCGGGCTACGACGCGTTCTTCCGGTCCGACCACTACCTGAAGATGGGCGAGGTGTCCGGCGAGCCGGGCCCGAGCGACGCCTGGATCACCCTGGCCGGGCTCGCGCGCGACACGTCACGGGTCCGGCTGGGCACGCTCGTCAACTCGGCGACGTTCCGGCTCCCCGGGCCGCTGGCGATCGCCGTGGCGGGGGTCGACCAGATGTCCGGCGGCCGCGTGGAGCTGGGCCTGGGCGCGGGGTGGTTCGAGGCCGAGCACGCGGCCTACGGCATCCCGTTCCCCGGGCTGAGGGAGCGGTTCGACCGCCTCGAGGAGCAGCTGGAGATCGTCACCGGCCTGTGGCGGACGCTGCCGGGCGAGAGCTACTCCTTCGCCGGCACCCACTACACGGTCACCGACTCGCCCGCACTGCCGAAGCCGGTGCAGCAGCCGCAGCCGCCGCTGATCGTCGGCGGCCACGGCCCGAAGCGCACGCCCGCTCTCGCCGCCCGGTTCGCCACGGAGTTCAACGTCGCCTTCAGCTCACCGGACGTCATCGCCGCCCAGTTCGAGCGCGTCGCCGCGGCATGCCGGGAGATCGGCCGCGACCCCGCCGAGCTGGTGCTCTCCGCCGCGCACACCATCGCCGTGGGGCGTGACGACGCCGAGGTGACCAACCGCTGCGTGACGATCGGCCGCAAGGTCGACGAGCTCCGGACTGACGGGCTGGCCGGCACGGTGGCCGAGATCGTCGACCGGCTGGGGCAGTGGCGGGAGAAGACCGGCATCACGCGCATCTACCTGCAGCTTCTCGACCTCGCCGACATCGACCAGATCGAGCTGATCGCGTCGGAGGTCGTTCCGCAGCTGCGCTGAGGCGGCCTCAGCCAAGCGATGGCCCTACCTGAGCTGCCCGGCGACGTCGGCGGCCGCGCTCAGCAGCACCAGCGCCGGCACCACGGCGCGGGGTGCGATCCGGTAGGACCCCCGGCCGTCCTGCTCCACGAGCCCGGAATGGGTCAGGGAGCGCAGATGGTGGTAGAGCTGGCCGGTCGAGGCCAGATCTGCCGCCGCCTGCAGGGCTGCCGTGCTGTGCGCGCCGTCGGTGAGCAGGCTGCGGACGATGCGGGCCCGGGCCGGATGCCCGAGCGCTGCCAGCACCGCCACCCGTGGGCCGTCGTCCAGGCCGAGAACGGCGCCGGCGTCGAGCGCGATCTCCCAGACGACGTCGCCGTGCAAGTGCACGTCACCCGAGTAGCGGACGGTGCCCGAGCCGTCCGCTACGGCCGGTGGTCCGGTGGGCGGTTCGCCGTGTTCGAGCGCCTCGATGCGGCGCTCGAGTTCGGCGAGCCGCTCCGGCAGGGATTGGTCGTGCACTCGTTACCTCGGATATCCGGAATTACAGAATACGATAGCGCCATGGACAAGCACCCGGATCGCACGAGTGGCACGGCGATGGGCGCAGCGATCGCGGTCGGGATTGCGGTCGGAGCCGTCTTCGGCGTCCTCGCCGGCAACGTGGCGTTCGGCATCGCCATCGGGGTGGTGCTCGGCGTCGCGTTCGGTGCGGCGCGGCCCGTCGGGCGCCGGGGGTCGTCGGACTCGTCCGACGATCGCTCCGGCCCGCCCGAGGGCACAGGCTGAGCTCGCTCAGCGCAACGAGGGATGCAGCTGCAGGTCGAGGCCGGCAGGGGCGGCCACGCGCGGCACGATGTGCTCGGCCACGGGCACCGTGCCGTCCAGCACGGCCGTGACGGCCTCGGCGGCCGCTTCCCGTACGTCCGCCACGCCGACGGTCCTGCCCAGCTCCAGTGAGAGCGAGCTGGTTCCGGCGTCGGTGATGCCGCACGGCACGATCCGGTCGAACTCGGTGAGGTCGGGATCGCAGTTGAACGAGAAGCCGTGCTGCGTGACCCCACCCTGGACGCGCACGCCGATCGCACCGATCTTGCGCTCCGGGCGGATGTCGTCGGCGGGCAGCCAGACGCCGCTGCGGCCGTCGATCCGGCCCGCCGCGGTGAGCCCGAAATCGTGGGACACGCGGATCAGCGCCTCCTCCAGCCGCCGCACGAAGTCGACGACGTCGAGCGGCTCGGTCAGCGCCACGATGGGGTAGCCGACGAGCTGGCCCGGGCCGTGCCAGGTGATACGGCCGCCCCTGTCGACGTCGACGACGGGGGTGCCGTCGGTGGGCCGGTCCTCGGGCCGGGTGCGCTTACCCGCGGTGTAGACGGACGGGTGTTCCAGCAGCATCAGCACGTCCGGTCCGGTGCCTTCGCGCCGGGCGGCGGCGTTGGCACGCTGCATGTCCCAGGCGGACACGTAGTCGACAGTGCCCAGCCGGTCGATCCGGACGGGGTCGGTGGTGCGGCGGCAGGACCGGCCGGTGTGACGCATACCCATGATTCTTACGCTACGCCCGGGATCGCCTGGCTGGGGACGGCGCCATGTTGGTGGGGGCAATTGATCCACAGGAACCGGGCGACTCGCGGGGTGCAGGCGGCCGAGTCAGCGGTCGAGAGCTGCGGCCAGCGCATCGCGCACGGTGGTGTGGCGGAACTGGTAGCCGTGCTTCTGCAGCACCGCGGGCACGGCCATCGGCCCGGTGAGCACCAGTTCGTCGGCCATCTGGCCCAGGGCGGTTCGGAGGACGAACGCCGGCACGGCGAACGGGGCCGGCCGGCGCAGCACCTCGGACAGAGCCAGGGTGAACTCCGCGTTCGTGACCGGCTCGGGGCCTGCGAGGTTGACCGGCCCCGACACGTCGGGGCGTTCCAGCAGGAACCGGATGGCTCCGACCTCGTCGTCGAGGGAGATCCAGGGGAACGCCTGCTCTCCGGTGCCGATGCGGCCGCCGAGCATCAGCGAGAACAGCGGCCGCAGCCTGCCCAGGAGGCCGCCCCGTGGCGACAGCACCGCCGACGATCGCAGCAGGACGACCCGTGCTCCTGCCAGCGCGGCCGGTGCGGTGGCGGCCTCCCAGTCGCGGCAGACCTCGGCGAGGAACCCCGCGCCGAGCGGTGCCGTCTCGTCGGCCACGTCGGAACCGGTGTCGCCGTAGTAGTTGATGCCCGACGCGTTGAGCAGGGCGGGCACGCCGTGGTCGGCGACGGCGCCTGCCAGCACCTCGGTGGGCACGTTGCGGCTGTCGCGCAGGAGTTGCTTGCGTGCACCGCTCCACGGGCGGTCGCCGATCCCGGCCCCCGCCAGGTTGACCACCGCGTCGACGCCGTCGAACGTGCCGTCGTCGATGCGGCCGGCCGGTGGGTCCCAGCTCCGCTCGTCCGGCGCGGCGGCGGGCCGTCGCACCAGGCGCAGCACCTCGTGACCCGTGGCCCGGAGATGGGCCACGAGCGAGGTTCCGATCAGGCCGGATGAGCCGGCGACGACGATGCGCACGCGGTGATCCTCGCCGAACCCGACGGAGCGCGCGAGTCGGGCGCGCGCCCCGTGCGGGTGAGTGGTCAGAGCCCGAGGTCGGCCTCGAACGCACCTTCCTCGAGACGTGCCTTGATCGCGCTGACGAAGCGGCCTGCGTCGGCCCCGTCGACGAGACGGTGGTCGTAGGTGAGTGGCAGATAACACACCGAGCGGACGGCGATGGAGTCCTCGCCGTCGGGCCCGGTGACCACCGTGGGCTGCTTCGTGATCTTGCCGGTGCCGAGGATGGCGACCTGCGGCTGGTTGATGATCGGGGTGTCGAAGAGCGCGCCGGCGCTGCCGATGTTGGTGACGGTGAACGTGCCGCCCGACAGCTCGTCCGGGCCGATCTTGTTGGACCGGGTGCGCTCGGCCACGTCGGCGATCCGCCGGGCCAGACCGGCGAGGTTCAGGTCCTCCGCGTTCTTGATCACCGGGACGAGCAGCCCGCGGGGGGTGTCCACCGCGATCGCCATGTGCACGGCGCCGTGGTAGACGACCTCCTTGGTCTCCTCGTTGATCGAGGCGTTGACCTGCGGGAAAGCCTTCAACGCCTCCACGGCCGCCTTGACGAAGAACGGCAGGAACGTCAGCTTCACGCCCTCGCGCCGCTCGAACTCGGCCTTGGCGCGGGCCCGGAGCCGTGCGATGTGGGTGACGTCCACCTCCTGCACGGTGGTGAGCTGGGCCGACACCCGCAGCGACTCGGTCATCCGCTGCGCGATCACCTGCCGCAGTCGCGGCATCTTCACGGTGGTGCCGGGCTGCGGGCCGTCGGGGGAGGGCTTCGGCATCCGCGTGGGCTCGGACGGTGCGCTCGCCGCGGGCGCGGCGGCCGCGGCCGGTGCGGGTGCGCGCTCGGGCTCCGGAGCCGGCTTGCGCGACTCGGCAGCGGCGAGCACGTCCTGCTTGCGGATGCGGCCGCCCACGCCCGTGCCGGTGATCGCCGAGAGGTCGACGTCGTGCTCCGCGGCGAGCTTGCGCACCAGCGGCGTGACGTACGGGGCTCCGCGACCGGCGTCGCCGCTCTCGGGCCGCTCCGGCTCGTCGGCCACCAGTTCGTCGCGCTCCGCCTGCTCCTCGGCCTGCTCGACGGCCTGGGCGGAGACCTTGCCGTTGGTGGAGGGATGCTCTGCCTCGGGCTCGGGAGCCGCCTGCTTCGCGGGCTCGGGCTCGGGGGCCGGCTTCTGCGCAGCCGGCTTCTCCTCGGCGGGAGCGCTCTTCGCGGGGGCGGCGGACGCGTCGCCGATCACGGCGAGCTGGCCTCCGACCTCGACCGTCTCGTCCTCACCCGCGGTGATCTCGAGGAGCGTGCCGGCGATGGGGGAGGGAATCTCGGTGTCGACCTTGTCGGTGGAGACCTCGAGCAGCGGCTCGTCGACCTCGATCGAGTCGCCCACCTGCTTGAGCCAGCGGGTGACGGTGCCTTCGGTGACGCTCTCACCGAGCTCCGGCATCGTGATGGCGGTGCCCTGGCTGGTGGACGTCGTCTCGGCACGCGGAGCGGCGGCAGGCTCGTCGGACGGCGCAGCCTGGGCCTTCGCCGGCTCGGCTGCGGCCTTCTCCTCGGCGGGCGCCTCGGCAGCAGGCGCCTTGTTGCCCTCGACGTCGCCACCCGAGTCGCTTCCGGAGTCGGAGCCGTCGCCGATCACTGCGAGCTCGCCGCCGACCTCGACCGTCTCGTCCTCGGCGGCGACGATGCGCTGCAACACGCCCGCGGCGGGCGAGGGGATCTCGGTGTCGACCTTGTCGGTGGAGACCTCGAGCAACGGCTCGTCGACCTCGACACGGTCCCCCTCCTGCTTGAGCCACCGGGTGACGGTGCCCTCGGTGACGCTCTCACCGAGGGCGGGCATCTGGACGGAGAAGGCCATATCGGGTCGGAGCTCCTCTTCCTGCGGTTCGGGTTCGGGTGGCCGGAGCAGCGGTCGGCTGCGCCTGGTCACGAGTGGCTGTGCAGCGGCTTGCCGGCCAGCGCGAGGTGGGCCTCGCCGAACGCCTCGTTCTGGGTGGGGTGGGCGTGCACCAGCGCAGCGACGTCCTCGGCCTGTGCATCCCAGTTGTAGACCAGCTGGGCCTCGCCGATGAGTTCGCCCACGCGGGCGCCGACCATGTGGATGCCGACGACGGGACCTGGTGTGCCCGTAGCCCCGGCCTTGATCAGCTTGATTGCGCCTTGTGTCTGCAGGATCTGGCTCTTGCCGTTGCCCGCGAGGTCGTAGGTCAGGGTCTGGATCTCGCCGTACTTGTCCTTGGCCTGCGCCTCGGTGAGCCCGACGGACGCGACCTCGGGCTCGCAGTAGGTGACGCGGGGGATGCCGGCCTCGTCGATCGGCGGCGGGTTGAGGCCCGCGATGTCCTCCGCGAGGAAGATGCCCTGGGCGAACCCGCGGTGGGCGAGCTGCAGCCCGGGCACGATGTCGCCGAGGGCGAAGACGTTGGGCAGGTTGGTGCGCAGCCGCTCGTCGGCGAGCACGAAACCGCGCTCCATCGCCACTCCGGCCTCCTCGAAACCGGCGTCGGCGGTGTTGGGACCGCGACCCACGGCGACCAGCAGCAGGTCGGCGTCGATCTCCTCGCCCGATTCGAGCGAGACGGTGACGGTGTCCTCGGTCTGCGTGGCACCGGTGAACCTGACGCCGGTCTTGAACGTGATCTTGCGACGGCGGAAGGCGCGCTCGAGGAGCTTGGAGGCGAACTCGTCCTCGTTGGGGACGAGCCGCGGCAGCGCCTCGACGATGGTGACCTCCGAGCCGAAGCTGCGGAACACCGAGGCGAACTCGACGCCGATCACCCCGCCACCGAGGATCACGATCCGGTCCGGTACCTCGTCGAGGTGGATGGCCTCGCTGCTGGTGATGATGCGGCCACCGATGTCGAGGCCGGGGAGCGTCCTGGAGTAGCTGCCGGTGGCGAGCACCACGTTCTTGCCCACGTAGCGGTCATCGCCGACGACGACGGTCCGCGGCCCCTCGAAGCGGCCGGTGCCCTCGACCAAGGTGATCTTGCGGGACTTCACCAGCCCCTGCAGTCCCTTGTAGAGCTTGGCGATGACGCCGTCCTTGTAGGAGTTCACGCCGGCCATGTCGATGCCGGCCAGTGAGCTCTTGACGCCGATCCGGTCGCCCTCGCGGGCGTTGTCGGCCACCTCGGCTGCGTGCAGCAGGGCCTTGGTGGGGATGCAGCCGTAGTGCAGGCACGTGCCGCCGAGCTTGTCGCGCTCGACCAGCACCACGGACATTCCCAGCTCGGCCGCCCTCAGGGCGCAGGCGTAACCGCCCGATCCGCCCCCGAGGATCACCAGGTCCGCGTTGTGCTCGGGCACGTCAGAACTCCCTCACCGAATTGCCGGCAGTGCTTGTGACAGTGGCTGTAACGCCGCTTGACCCATCTTGTCATCCGCCGTGGTCGGGTGCGGCGGCTGGTCACACGGGAGAAAACCGTCGACCTCGGACGTTGGCGCAGTCAGGAGGTGGGGCGCGATGAGCGAATTGGCGAGCGAGGGCGGGACCCGGCCGTCGAGACAGTGCCCACGCGGCACGAAGGCCGGACACGGAGGGGACGAACGGTGAGCCTCCTGGGCAGGCTCGGCCGAGGTCTCAAGGGCGGGCTCCGTGGAGCCGACTCCGGCGATGTCGCGCACCTGCGTAGCTGGGCGGAGACCCACGAGGGGGTGGAGGCGTTCGTGGAGCCCCGCACCACCGTCACCGCCACGACGATGCTCCTGGTCGACCGCGACGGCGCGTGGACACGGCGGCGCATCTCGTCGCCCGACGGCGCGCGCAAGCTGGCCCGTTCGCTGCGGATGCCGGTGTACGACGTTCAGCTGGTGGGCTATCCGCAACGGATGCGTGACCACGACGCCCGCCAGCGCATCCTGCGCGAGCGGGAACGCCGCAGGGATCTCAACGGGTAGCGGGCGGGCGCCCGGGATCAGCCGTTGGCCGCGATGTCGCTGAGCACGGCGACCAGCGTGCGGACGGGAACGCCCGTGCCACCCTTGGTGGTGTAGCCGTACGGCGCGCCGGTGTGGAACGACGGGCCCGCGATGTCGATGTGCGCCCACGGCAGGTCGGCGGGCACGAACTCCCGCAGGAAGGTGCCCGCCACCAGCATCCCGCCCCAGCGCGTGCCTGTGACGTTGGCGATGTCGGCCACGCGGGAGTCGAGCTCGCCACGCAGGTGCGGGGGCAGCGGCATGGCCCAGGCGTCCTCGCCGGTGGCGCGGCCGAGCGCGGCCACGCGGTCGCGGAACTCGTCGCTGCCCATCACGCCCGCGGTGCGCAGACCCAGTGCGATCTGCTGGGCGCCGGTGAGCGTGGAGGTCTCGATCAGGTAGTCGGGCGCGTCCTCGGCGGCTCTGGCGATCGCGTCGGCCAGGATCAGCCGGCCCTCGGCGTCGGTGTTGAGCACCTCGACGGTGCGGCCGCCGTACATACGCAGGACGTCGCCGGGACGGTATGCGGTGGCGCTGGGCATGTTCTCGGCCATCGGCACGGTCGCAGTGACCGCCACGGGTAGCTCCAGCCGGGCGGCCGCCACGGTGGCGGCGATCACGGCCGCCGCGCCGCCCATGTCGGAGGTCATGTGGTCCATGTTCGCGGCGGGCTTGATCGAGATGCCGCCGGTGTCGAACGTGATGCCCTTGCCGATCAGCGCGACCGTGGCCCGCGGTGCCGCTCCGCCCGAGTAGCGGAGCCGGACCAGCCGTGGCCCGCGCGACGAGCCCTGCCCGACGCCGAGCACGCCCCCGTATCCACCCTCGGCGAGCTCGTCGCCTGCCAGCACCTCGACCTCGATGCCCGCCGCCTCGGCCAGCTCGCGCGCGCGGGCGGCGAACGTCTCCGGGAACAGGTCGTTGGGAGGGGTGTTCACGAGGTCGCGTGCGGTGCGGACGGCCTGCGCGACGCCCGTGGCGGTGCGCAGGATCTCCGCGGCGTCCCCGTCGGTGCTGTCGGCGAGCAGGCCGACGCGGCCCACCGGCGCCCGTCCCGCGCCGTTGCTGCGGTAGTCGGTGAACGTGTAGGCCCCGAGCAGGCTGCCCTCGGCCGCGGCGGCCAGGTCGATCCGGCCCAGCGTGCTGACCGCGCTCCCGGTGCCGGCCAGCGCGCGGGCGGCCGCGCCGGAGGCCCGGCGCACGGCCTCGGCGCCCGGTGCCCCGTTCGCCTCCAGGTCACCGAGCCCGACCGCGACGAGCAGCGGTGCCGTGATCGCGCCGCGCGCGGGCAGCTTCACCACCTCGTCGGCCTTGCCGGACGCTCCCGCGATGGCGAGCAGGGCGGGCAGGTCGGCGTCGGCGCCGCGGAACGCCTCGCCCACGTCCTCGGCGCCGGGCGCCAGGCGTGGCGCGGAGTCGTCACCGCTCGCGGGCAGCAGTCCGACGACCACGGCGTCGGTCTCGGCGGTGGCGGGCGAACCGCCTTCCACATACAGATCGGTGGACACGCGCTGTCCTCTCGATGAAACGGAGTCCGCTCGAGTCGGAGCGGTTGCCGGGTGTTCCCGGGAGGCCGGACCGGACGCGGACCGGCGCAGACTAAGGCGAGATCGCTTCGAGATGGTAATGACACCGGTGTGCAGCCGGATCAGGCAGGGCCGGGTGCAAGGGTGGGGCACGTGTCCTGGAGCCTGCAACGTCGCCTCGGTACGGCCGATGCGGTGGTGCTCGGGCTGGCGGCCATGCTCGGTACGGGTGTGTTCGCGGTCTGGGCCCCTGCCGCGGGCGCGGCGGGGTCGTGGTTGCTGCTCGCGGTCCTGCTCGCCGGGGTCGTCGCGACGTGCAACGCGGGCTCCACAGCCGACCTCGCCGTGGCCCATCCCGAGAGCGGCGGCGGGTTCGTCTACGGGCGGGAGCGGCTCTCGCACGGGGCAGGCAGGCTCGCGGGTGTCGCGTTCCTGGTGGGCAAGACGGCATCGGCCGCCGCGGCGGCCGGGGTGTTCGGTGCCTACGTCCTTCCGTCGCACCCCCTGCCGACCGCGATCCTCGTGATCATCGCCGCCACGGTGCTGAACACGGCGGGTGTGCGGTGGACGGCGCGCGGGGCGTACGCGCTGGTCGGCGGCACGCTGGCCGTCCTGCTCGTCGTGGTCGTCGTCGGGTTGTTCAGCACACAGGTCGATCCCGTGGGCTCCGCCGCCACCCCGGACGTGGAGCCGGTGGCGATACGGGGCGGGGTCATCGGGGTGCTCACGGCCGCTGGGCTGGTGTTCTTCGCCTTCGCCGGCTACGCGCGCATCGCCACACTCGGGGCCGAGGTCCGCGACCCGGGTCGCACGTTGCACCGCGCCATCGCCATCGCGCTGGGCATCGCCCTCGTCACCTACATGCTGGTGGCGGTCGCGCTGCTGGTCGGCTTCGGGAGCGAACGGCTGGCCACGGAGCCCACGCCGCTGGTGGCGCTGGTCGACGCCGGGGAGGCGAGCGCTCTCGGCGTGATCGTCCGGGTCGGGGCCGCCATGGCGGCCGCATCCGCGCTGCTGGCTGTGCTGGTGGGGGTGAGTCGCACGGCATTGGCGATGGCGCAGCGTCGTGAGCTGCCGTCCGCGCTGGCCGTGGTCTGCTCGCGGGGCACCCCGTTCTGGGCCGACCTCGCGGGCGGTGTCGCGGCGATCGTGCTCGCCGTGCTCGCCGGGCCGATGGCGGCCATCGCACTGTCGGCGTGCTCCGTCCTCGTCTACTACGCCGTGATCAACCTGGCCGCCCTGCGGCTGCCTGCGTCGCAGCGGCGCTGGCCCGTCTGGTCGTCGGTGCTGGGGCTGCTGTTGTGCGTCTCGCTCTCGGTGATGCTGGCGCTGCAGCAGGTGCTCACCACGGCCGTGGCGCTGGTCGTCGGCTGGGCTGTTTGCACGGTCTTCTCCCGCCGTCGATGATCACCTGATGGAGTTCCGGAGATCGGTGACGATCCAGGCGGATCGGGACCGCGTGTTCGCGGTGCTGACCGACGTCGAGCGCTGGCCGGAGTGGACCGCATCGATGACCGCGGTGCGCCGGCTGGACGAGGGGCCGCTCGCGGTCGGCAGCCGTGCTGAGGTACGTCAGCCCCGCCTCCCCGTCGCCCGGTGGGAGGTCACGGAGATCGACCCGGCCACGGGTTTCATCTGGGAGTCGACCAGTCCCGGCGTCCGGACCGTCGGCGAGCACCTCATCGAAGCCGACGGTGCGGCGGGTGCCACCCTCGTGCAGTTACGGGTGGTCCAGCACGGTCCGGTGGGTGCGGTGTTCGGACTTCTCGCGGGCGGGCTGACCCGCCGCTACCTCGCGATGGAGGCCGACGGCCTGAAACGACGGTGCGAGCAGTAGCGTCCACGGTCGTGGACGACCTCCTGACCAGCCCGTTGCACGATCGGCACGTAGCGCTCGGGGCCACCCTCGGGGCGTTCGGCGGCTGGTCGATGCCGCTCTCCTACCCGGACGGCACGGTGGCCGAGCACACGGCGGTGCGCGAGGCCGTCGGTGTCTTCGATGTGAGCCACCTCGGCAAGCTCGCGATCACCGGGCCCGGCGCTGCGGAGTTCGTCAACCGCTGCTTCACCGCTGACCTGGGCAAGATCGGCCCGGGGCACGCGCAGTACACGCTCTGCTGCACGCCCGAGGGTGGCGTCGTCGACGACCTGATCGTCTACCTCGTGGGGCCGGACGAGGTGCTCGCGGTGCCCAACGCCGCCAACGCCGCCCAGGTCGCCGAGCTCCTGAGGGCAGCGGCCCCGGCGGGCATCGAGATCCGCGACCGCCACCGCGACCTGGCCGTGATCGCCGTGCAGGGCCCCCGTTCGGCGGAGCTGTTCGCCACCGTGTTCGGCGGGCTCGACGGAGTGACCGGCCTCGACTACATGGCGTTCACCGACGCCGGGGCGGTGCGTGTGTGTCGCACCGGCTACACCGGCGAGCGGGGCTACGAGCTCCTCGTGCCCGCCGACGAGGCGCCGGGTGTGTGGGACGCGCTGCTCGCGGCTGCCGGGCCACTCGGCGGGCGCCCGGCAGGCCTGGCCGCCCGCGACACCCTGCGCACGGAGATGGGCTACCCCCTGCACGGCCAGGACCTCTCGGTGGACATCTCCCCGGTTCAGGCAGGCAGCAGCTGGGCGGTCGGATGGTCGAAGCCCGAGTTCTGGGGCCGTGACGCCCTGATCGCCGAGAAGGAGGCAGGCCCTGCCCGCCGGCTGCGGGGGTTGCGGGCCACCGGACGCGGCGTCCCCCGCGCGGGGATGGCGGTGCTGCGCGGCGGCGAGCAGGTCGGGATCACCACGTCGGGCACGTTCTCCCCGACCCTGAAGACGGGCATCGCGCTGGCTCTGGTCGACACCGCGGCCGGGGTGGGCGCGGACGCAGAGGTGACCGTCGACGTGCGCGGACGGGCTCTGGAATGCACCGTGGTGAAGCCACCGTTCGTCCCCTCGCACGTGCGGTGACGCGCCACTGCCCACAAAGTAGGACGTCCGACTGTCGGCCTTGCTCGACCAGATAATGTAAAGACCATGGACCCGCAGTTCTCCCGGACGCTCAACCCCGCCCCGGCCACGAAGGCCCAGCGCGACGCCATCTTCGCCGACCCGGGGTTCGGCAGGTACTTCAGTGACCACATGGTCACGGTGAAGTGGTCCGCGGGAGCGGGTTGGCACGACCCGGCGGTCGTGCCCTTCGCACCGCTGCAGCTCAGCCCGGCCGCGATGGCCCTGCACTACGGGCAGACGATCTTCGAGGGCCTCAAGGCCTACCGTCAGCCCGACGGCTCCATCGCGACGTTCCGGCCCGACGCCAACGCCGCTCGCTTCCGCGGTTCCGCCGCGCGGATGGCGATGCCCGAGCTCCCCGACGAGCTGTTCTTGACGTCGCTGTCGGAGCTGCTGGCCGTCGATCACGAGTGGGTGCCGGCCGCAGGCGGGGACCACTCGTTCTACCTACGGCCCTTCATGCTGGCCACGGAGCCCGGGCTGGGAGTCAGGCCCGCGGCGGAGTACCTCTACATCCTGATCGGCGGCCCGGCCGGAGCGTACTTCCCCGGGGGCAGCATCGTGCCCGTGGACGTGTGGCTGACCACCGACTACACGAGGGCGGCGCTCGGCGGCACCGGCACGGCCAAGTGCGGCGGCAACTACGCGGCCTCGCTGCTGCCGCAGGCCCAGGCTGCGGAACACGGTTGCGCGCAGGTGGCCTACCTCGATGCCGTGGAGCGCACGTGGGTCGAGGAGATGGGGTCGAACAACATGTTCTTCGTGTTCGGCTCCGGCGAGCAGGCCGAGGTCGTCACTCCGTCGCTGACCGGCACGATCCTGAGCGGGATCATCCGAGACTCCGTGCTCGTGCTGGCCAAGGAGCTGGGCTGCCAGGTCACCGAGCGGCGGGTGTCGGGCCAGGAGGTGCTCGAGGGCGTGGCGGACGGCCGCATCACCGAGATCTTCGGCAGCGGCACAGCCGCCGTGGTCGCGCCGATCGGCGGGGTCAAGCATGCGGGTGGTGAGGTGCGGATCCCAGGCGGTGAGCCGGGCGAGGTCACGATGAAGCTGCGCGGGATGCTCACGAGCATCCAGTGCGGCACCGCGCCGGACACGCACTCCTGGATGCGCACGCTGGTGCCCGCCTGACGACCTCAGGCCGCGCTGCTCACCAGCCCGCGCTGCCCGTCGGTCCTCCCGTTGCGAGCAGCACCAGCGCCGCGGTGGTGGCGACCTCGCTCGCTGCGCCGAGCACGTCGCCGGTCATGCCGCCGAAGCGGCGGGCCGTGTGCCAGGACAGGGCCACAACGAGGACGGCACCGACGCCGATCGCCAGCACGCCCCGCCAGCCCCACCCCAGGAAACCGGCGACGGCGAGCACGATCCACCAGGCCGGGGCCATCCACCACGGTTGAGAGCCGGCGACCGTGGACCCGAGCCCGCCGGGGCGGGCCGCGGGGACTCCGCGCCGGCACACCCACGCGAACGCCGCGCGGCCCGTCGCGCACGCGAGCGCCACGGCGGCGAGCGCGGTCACACCACGCGGCGCGAGGGCGGCCAGCGCCGAGGCCTGGGTGCCCAGCGCCACCAGCAGCGTGACCACCGCGAACGGCCCCGCCCCGCCGTCGCGCATCACGGCGAGGGCGCGCTCCGGCGGGCCGAAGCAGCCCAGGCCGTCGGCGGTGTCGGCGAGCCCGTCCACGTGCATCCCACGCGTGGCCCCGGCCAGGAACCCGACGGTGAGCAACCCGGCGGCGAGGCCAGGCACCCCGAGCGCTCCCAGGCCCAGCAGAACCCCGCCGGCCACGGCACCGAGCAGCGCGCCGACGATCGGAGCCCACCGGATCGCCGCGGCGGCGACGGGCGCTGCCGGCGCATCCGTCCGCACCGGCAGCACGGTGAGCCAGCTCAGCGCCAGCGCCCAGCCCTTCACGTCCGGGTCCCGGCGCACGCGAGCCCGGCGACTCGCGCACGTGAACCGGGCGACTCGCGCTCGCGGAACGGGCGAGTAGCGGCCGGTGCGCCGGGCCAGGCGTGCATGGTCACGTGAGTCCGAGATCCGCGGCCGTCGCTGTCTCGGCGAGCAGCCGTGCCGCCATCTGCAGCAGCGGGACGACGGTGGTGGCGCCCGTGCCGTCGCCGACCCGGATGCCCAGGTCGAGCACCGGCGTCAGGCCCAGGTGTTCGACGGCGAGCGTCATCGCCGGTTCGGGCGAGCGCTGCGCCACCAGCCACCACTCCCGGGCACCGGGCGCGAGCTCTTCGGCCAGCAGCGCGCCCGTGCCGACCACGAGCCCGTCGAGCACCACCGGCGTGCGGCGCAGTGCCGCTTGCAGGCAGAACCCGGTGAGCGCGGCGAGGTCGGAGCCGCCGGCGACGCGCAGCAACGCCAGTGGGTCACGGGTGTGCTCCCTGGTGCGGCGTAGCGCGTCGCGGACGGCCGCGGCCTTGCGCATCCACGCGTTGTCGTCGATGCCGCTGCCGCGCCCGACGACGGCGACCGGCTCGGTACCGGTCAGGGCGGCCACCAGCACAGAGGCCGCGGTGGTGGCACCGACGCCGATCGAGGCGGGCAGGAGCAGGTCGGCCCCCGCGTCCACCTCCTCGTCGGCCAGCGCCCGCCCGATCCGGAAGGCGCGTTCGGCCTCCTCTGCGGTGAGAGCGTCCTCGCGGTCGATGCGCCCGGAGCCGCGGCGCACCCGATAGCGGTCGACGGTCTCGGCGTCGTGGTCGAGCCCGATGTCGACGACCCGCACCGAGACCCCGGCGACGGGGGCCAGCACGGCGACCGGGGCGGTGCTCTCGCGCACCGCGGCCACCTGTCGCACCGTGGCGTCGCCCGCATGGGCCGACACTCCCGCTGCGGCGATGCCGTGGTCGGCCGCGATGACGACAACCCGCGGCCGGGCGGGCGGCCGGGGCGGGCAGGCGCCCTGCGCCGCGGCGAGCCAGACGCCCAGCTCGGCGAGGCGGCCGAGGGCGCCGTCGGCGACCGCGAGCTCGGCGAACCGGGCGACTGCTGCGCGGCGGGCGTCGACGTCCGGGGCGGTGACGGCAGGCAGGTCCACGTCCCTATCCAACAGCGCAGAACACCCGTAGCCCGCCGCGGGGCCTACTTGAGTCGCAACGGCAGACCGGCCACCAGCAGCAGCACTTCGTCGCACACCGCGGCGAGCGCTGCGTTGGCAGCGCCCAGCTCGTCACGGAACAGGCGCCCGGCCCGCGTCGGCGGAACGACACCCAGCCCGACCTCGGCGGAGACCAGCACGATTCGGCCGGGACATGCGGCCACGGCGTCGACCAGCTCGGCCACCTCGGCGCCGACGGCAGGCGGGACCTGCGCGGACTCCCAAGCGCCTGCGTCGTCCAGCAGGCCGGTCAGCCACGTCGCCATGTCGTCCACCAGCAGCGGGCCGCCTCCCGCTCGCACCAGCCGGGGGAGGTCGGGATCCTCCACAGTGGTCCAACCCTCGGGCCTGCGGGCGCGGTGCGCGTCGATCCGGGCCGACCACTCGGCGTCGTCCTCGCGGCGCCGCGCCGTGGCCACGTAGCGGACGGGGGCGTCGGCGGGCAGCAGGTCCTCGGCATAGCGCGACTTGCCCGACCGCGTGCCACCGAGCACGAGCGTGCGGCGTCCGGTGACCACACGCCACGCTAACCTGACCACCATGGCATTCCGGTGGCGGTACCTGAACGCGGCCGGCGACCAGGTCGACGGGCCCGACGAGCAGTTCGAGGACCAGCAACAGGCCGAGGACTGGTTCTCGGCCGAATGGCAACTGCTGCGCGCTACGGGCGTCGACGCCGTCACGCTCCTCGACGACGACCACGAGGTCTACGGCCCGATGAGCCTGCACGAGGCCTGAAAGGCCCTGCCGCGGGAGCCGCGGCAGGGGACCCAGTGCCGTGGAACTAGGGGTTGGCGCCTCGCTGCACGCGTGGCTTCGGCATCCGCAACTTTCGGAGCTGGCTCGCGCGCGTGAAGGCGTACCAGCCGACCGACAGCGGGCTGATCGTCTCGTTCGGGAACTTCGCGCGCGCCTTACGGGTGACCGTGACGCCGAGGAAGATCCCCTCGACGACCATGACGGAGAGCGCGATCAGGCTGAACAGGCTGAGGTACTGCTGCGCCGCGGGGAACGGCACGAGCAGCGACAGCACGACGATCACCGCGAGCGGCATGAACAGGCCCATGATGTGCGGCCGGGAGTCCACGACGTCGCGGACGTAGGCCTTCACCGGCCCGCGGTCGCGCGGCATGAGGTACCGCTCGTCGCCCGCGGCCATGCGCTCGCGCCGCTCGGCGGCGTCGCGGCGGCGCTGATCCTTGTCGGGCCGGTTGGCCCGGGCCAGGCGGGAGGCCTCGCGCTGGGTGCGGGGCGGGGGCGGGGCAGGGCCACGGCGCCGGGTCTCCGCCTCGCGGCGCTTCGGCGTGGGCCGGCCCTTGCCGGCGGTGCGGCCGTTGTCCCCGGGGCCCTGCGTGACATCGGTGTCGGGAGCGTCCGCGCTGACGGCGGACGGTGTTGAGCGGCGCAGGAACCTCACGGCTGTAACCATACGGGCGATACGGTGCCGGGCATGCGAGTGGTTGTGGCTCCCGACTCCTTCGGCGGAACCTTGAGCGCGACGGCCGCGGCCGACGCGATCGCGGCGGGTTGGCGGCGCAGCGCGCCGGACGACGATCTGCGGTTGCTCCCGCTGGCCGACGGCGGCACCGGATTCGTCGAGGTGCTGCACACCGCCCTCGGCGGAGAGTGGCACGAGCTCGACGTCACCGGCCCGTTCGGTGACCCGGTGCACGCCCGCTGGCTACGGATCGGCTCCACGGCCTACCTGGAGTCGGCGGCGGCGTGCGGCCTGCACTTCGTCCCGCGGGACCGGCGCGTTCCCGAGACCGCCCGCACCGTCACCACGCGGGGCGTCGGCGAACTCGTGGCCTCGGCACGGGACGCAGGCGTCACCGAGGTGGTCATCGGGCTGGGCGGCTCGGCCACCACCGACGGAGGCGCCGGGATGCTGGCCGCCCTCGGCGCGGTGACCGTCGACGACGCCGGGAAGCCTCTCCCGCCCGGGGGCGCGCCGCTGGCCCGCAGCGCGCGCCTCGATGGCCGGCCCGAGCTCGGCGGGGTGCGGCTGGTCGCGGCGGCCGACGTCGACAACCCGCTGCTCGGCGAGCACGGCGCCGCCGCCGTCTTCGGGCCGCAGAAGGGTGCCGACGCCGCCGCCGTCGCCGAACTCGACGCCGCACTGGCCCGTTTCGCCGACGTCCTGGCCGCAGGCCTCGGCACCGACGTGCGGGACGAGCCGGGAGCGGGCGCGGCGGGCGGCCTCGGGGCGGCGTTGCTGGCCTGCGGCGCAGGCCGCGTGTCCGGAGCCGGCCTGGTCCGCGAGCTCGTCGGACTCGACGCCGAGCTCGACAAGGCCCAGCTCGCCATCACGGGCGAGGGGAGTTTCGACTGGCAGTCGCTGCGCGGGAAGCTCATCACCGCTGTGGCGAAGGGGGCGGCCGAGCGCGGGGTGCCCTGCATCGTGATGGCGGGCCAGGTGTCCGTCGGCCGTCGGGAGGCTGCGGCTGTGGGCGTCGAGTCGGCGTACTCGGTGGCCGAGGACGCCGGTGGTGTGGAGGCGTCGATGGCCGACCCGGCGGGCACGCTTGCCGCGCTCGCGGAGCGTGTCGCCGCCCAGTGGAGCCGCTGAAAGTGGCCCGGGTCACCCCGTTCGTGGCGGGGGGCCCACCACTGCGCAAGGGCCTACTATGAAGGTAGAAACCGGAAAATCCCGGACCGGCCCCGCCGGAACGGCACTGCCGGAACAGCACCGCCCCGATCGTTGTTGGGAGAGCCATGACCGTCGATAACACGACCGATGTCGTCACCGAGACGCACGGCGTCGAGCTGACCGACACCGCCGCCGCCAAGGCGAAGGCCCTGCTCGACCAGGAGGGCCGTGACGACATGCACCTGCGCATCGCCGTTCAGCCGGGCGGTTGCGCCGGCCTGCGCTACCAGCTGTTCTTCGACGACCGGTCGCTGGACGGCGACCTGTTCCGCGACTTCCACGGCCTCAAGGTCGGTGTCGACCGCATGAGCGCGCCCTACCTGCAGGGCGCCGTGATCGACTTCGTCGACAGCATCGAGAAGCAGGGCTTCACGATCGACAACCCCAACGCGGGCGGTTCCTGCGCCTGCGGCGACTCGTTCAACTGACGGTTTCGTCCGGCACGTTGTGCCGGACCACGAACCCCGGCTAGGAGCTTTTGGTTCCCCAGCCGGGGTTCGTTGCGTAGTGGGCCCGGTAGGGTTCCTGATCGTGCCTATTGCCGTCACCGGATCCATCGCCACCGACCAGCTCATGCACTTCCCGGGCCTGTTCGTCGATCAACTGGTCGCGGATCAGCTCGACCGGCTCTCCCTGAGCTTCCTGGTCGACGACATGGTGATCCGCCCGGGCGGGGTGGCGGGCAACATCTCCTACGCGCTCGGCGTGCTGGGCCAGTCGCCGCTCCTGGTGGGCGCCGTGGGCGCCGACTTCGGCGAGTACCGCGCCCGGCTCGAGGCCAACGGCGTGGACTGCTCTGCCGTGCTCGTCTGCAAGGACGTCAACACCGCCCGCTTCGTCTGCACCACCGACGACGACATGCGCCAGCTCGCGTCGTTCTACACCGGCGCCATGGCCCGCTCCCGCGAGATCTCCCTCGCCCCGCTCGTCGGCCGGGTGGAGCTGGTGCTCGTCGGGGCCAACGACCCCGACGCCATGCTGCGCCACACCGACGAGTGCCGTGAGCTGGGGCTGCCCTTCGCGGCCGACCCGAGCCAGCAGCTGGCACGCATGGAGGGCCCGGAGATCCGCAGGCTCGTCGAGGGCGCCCGCTACCTGCTCACCAACGACTACGAGTGGGAGCTCCTGCTCAAGAAGACCGGCTGGACCGAGACGCAGGTCGCGGAGAAGATCGACATCCGGATCACCACGCACGGCGAGAAGGGCGTGGAGATCTACGGGCGGGAGACGCTCAAGGTCGGCGTCGTCCCGGAGACCAGCAAGGTCGACCCCACGGGCGTGGGCGACGCCTTCCGCGCCGGGTTCCTCGCCGCAGTGGAGGGCGGGCTCTCCCTGGAGCGGGCCGCGCAGCTCGGCTCGCTCATCGCCGTGCAGGTCCTCGAGACCGACGGCCCGCAGGAGTGGACGTGGGACCGTGCGGACGCCCTGGAGCGGCTGCGCGACGCCTACGGCCCGGACGCCGCCACCGAGATCGAGCGGGTTCTGCCTGCCTGACCCCGACCTCGCTCCTGCCGCGGTGAACGTGGGCGGGAGCGGCTCGTCGCAACCGGATGAGCACGTCCGCGCGTTGTCGCCGGCTTCGTCCTGCGAACCGAACCCGCCGCGTGCCCGGAGACTGCACCCTGCCGTCGTCATGCCCGCGGTTCGACTTCCTCGTCCGTGTCCGTGCCGAAAGCGTCGGAAATACTTGACGTGTCGGAGATTTCCGACGTAATCTCGGGACGTGTCCGACGACGCCGTGTTCCTCGCCTTGGCCAACCCGGTACGCCGGCGGCTGCTGGAACTTCTTGCCGACGGACCCCGCACCGCCGGTGACCTCGCTGGGCAGTTCGACCTGAGTCGTCCTGCCGTCGCCGAGCACCTGCAGGTGTTGCGGCGTGCCGACCTCGTCCGTGACGAGCCGGTCGGACGCCAACGGCACTACCACCTGACCCCGCAACCGCTCGAACAGCTCACCGACTGGCTGCATCCGTTCGAACGGATCTGGCGTGAGCGTCTGCGCGCTCTCGCCGACATCATGGAGGACGAGGACACGCCGTGACCGAGACCCGCATCGCCACCATCGAGGTCGACCAGTTCATCGCTGCACCCCCGGAGAAGGTCTGGCGCGGCCTGACCGACCCTGAACTCCTCGCCCGCTGGTGGGTGCCCAGCGACATCGCCGCCGTCGTCGGCCACCGATTCCACCTACAGATGCCCGGCTTCGGCCCACAGCCCTGCGAGGTGCTGGAGGTCGAACCCCATGAGCGGCTCGTCTACACCTTCGCCAACTGGACGCTGACCTGGCGCCTGGTCGCCGAAGGCCACGGCACCCGCCTCCTGCTCGAACACTCCGGGTTCGACCTCGACGACAAGCGCGAACGTGACGCCTTCGACCGCATGGGGCCAGGCTGGCGCGACGCGGTCCTGCCCCGACTCGCCCGCCTTGCCACCGAACTCACCGAACTCGACCGACCGGCGTAGCGGTCGGCGCGGGGTCACCCGTCCGAAGCGGCCGCTGCGGTGCCGGCCGCCAGCTCGAAGGATCGAGCCCGGTCCACGATGTCGTACACGGGCGTGACGAGCATCAGCTCGTCCGCTCCGGTCCGTACGGCGAGGTCGCTCAGCTGCCGGGCCACGGAGTCCGGACCACCCAGCACCTGGTCCCTCCGGTAGTCGTCCACGAACTGCTGTTCCTCCGCCGTGAACGCGTGCCCCGCGGCCTCCGCTCGCGGGAGCAGCGAGCCGGGCTTCCCGGTGGCGAGAAGGGCTCGCCACAGGTAGGCGGGCCGGGCCAGCTCGTCGGCCCTGTCGTCCGTGCCGGCGCAGATGGTGTGTACCGCCACCAGCGCATAGCTCCGGGATGCCCATCGCGACGGCCGGAAGTTCTCGCGGTAGAGGGCGATGGCGGCGTCGGTGTTCTCCGGGCGCAGGTGGTGGGCGAACGCCAATGGAAGGCCCAGCTCCGCGGCGAGGGCGGCACCGGCCGTTGACGAGGACAGCAGCCAGGGTGCGGTAGCGCTCTCGAACTCCGGGAGCACCGTGACGGCCGGCTCGGCGGAGTCCTGGGCGATGAACCCGAGCAGGTCGCGGACGTGCTGTTCGTAGTGGTCGCCGTCGGCGTCCGGGTCGCCTCGCCGCAGCGAACGGATGGCTGCGGCGTTCCGCGTCCCCGGCCCGCGGCCGATCCCCAGGTCGACCCGGCCGGGATGCAGGGCGTCGAGCGTGGCGAACTGCTCGGCGACGGCGAGGGGTGAGTGGTTGTTCAGCATCACACCGCCCGAGCCGACCCGGATACCGGACGTGGCCGCGATGATCTGCCCGATCAGGACGGCCGGGGCGGCGCTGGCCGACGAGGCCGAGCTGTGGTGTTCGGCGACCCAGAACCGGCGATAGCCGAACTTCTCCACCCGGCGGGCGAGTTCGACGGTGCTGGTGAGGGCGTGGCGTGCCCCACGCCCCCGCTCCACCCACGACAGGTCCATCGCAGACAAGGGCACGGAGAGCATGCCCTCGAACGTAACGAGATCCGAGCAGCCGCCCGGGTCCGTTCCGTCACACCGCTCAGAGCCGCACCGGGTAGGCAGGCTCCGGCACCTCCGGCCGGATGCGCTGCTCCACGAAGATGCCGTGCCAGAGCAGGAACACCAGCAGCGTCCAGATGCGGCGGCTGTGGTCGATCGGACCCTCGCGGTGAGCGTCGAGCATGCGTTGGACGGCGGCGAGGTCGACGAGGTGGTCGGCCTGCGAGTCGCGGATGATGTCGCGCGCCCAGATGTACATCTCGTCGCGCAGCCACAGCCGGATCGGCACCGGGAAGCCGAGCTTGCGCCGGTGCAGCACGTGCGGCGGGACGATGCCGTGCAGCGCCTTGCGCAGCGCATACTTGGTGGTGCCCTCGGCGAGCTTCTCCGACAGCGGTAGCCCGGACGCCACGGCGAAGACCTCGGGGTCGAGGAACGGCACCCGCAGCTCGAGCGAGTTGGCCATCGTCATCTTGTCGGCCTTGACGAGGATGTCGCCGCGCAGCCACGTGAACAGGTCGACGTGCTGCATCCGCGACACCGGGTCCCACCCCTGCGAGTCGCGGTAGTGGGCAGCGGTGATGTCGGTGTGCGAGCGGCGCGGGTCGTACTGGCGCAGGACCCCGGCCAGCTGGTCGTCCCGGAAGATGCGGGCGTTGCCGTAGTAGCGCTGCTCCAGCGGGAGCGCACCGCGGCGCAGCAGGTCCTTGCCCCGCATGCCCTCGGGCAGCCGGGTGGATGCGCGGCCGAGCAGCCCGCGCACGGCGCCGGGCACCTTCTCGAACGGGGCGAGTGACAGCGGCTCGCGGTAGATCGTGTAGCCGCCGAAGAGCTCGTCGGCTCCCTCCCCGGACAGCACGACCTTGACGTGCTGGCGCGCCTCCCGCGCGATGAACCAGAGCGGTACGAGCGCCGGGTCGGCCACCGGGTCGTCCAGATACCAGACGATGAGCGGCAGCGCGGCCATCATCTCGTCCGGTTTGACCGTGCGGACGACGTGTCGCACGCCGATCGCCGCGGCCGACTCGGCCGCCACGTCAACCTCGGAGTAGCCCTCGCGCTCGAAGCCCGTGGTGAAGGTGATCAGGTTCGGGTTGTGCTGTTTGGCCAGCGCGGCGATCGCCGTGGAGTCGATTCCGCCGGACAGGAACGCGCCGACCGTGACGTCGGCGCGCATGTGCTTGGCGACGCTGTCGCTGAGCACGTCGGCGATCCGCGAGTGCAGGGCGGACGACCCGCCGGCGGCACCGGAGTGGAACGTCGGCGTGAAGTAGCGCTCCTGCTCCACCTCACCGCCGGGCCGGACCGTGAAGTGGGTGCCGGACTCGATGCGCCGGATCGAGCGGTGCAGGGTGGCGGGCTCCGGCACGTACTGCATCAGCAGGTAGTGGTGCAGGGCCGCGGGATCGAGGTCGGCGGCGAGGTTTCCGAGGCCGAGCGTGGGCGCCAGCTCGAGCAGGCTCTTCTTCTCGCTCGCGAACGCGACGCCTGCCGGCCCGGTGGCCACGAAGAGCGGTTTGATGCCGAACGGGTCGCGCGCGCCGAACAGCACGCGCTCGCGCGCGTCCCAGATGACGAACGCGAACATCCCGCGCAGCCTGCCGACCGCGGCCGGACCCCAGTAGTGGTAGGCGGCCAGGATCGCCTCGGTGTCACCCTTCGTGGCGAACGTCGCCCCGTACTGCTGGGTGAGCTCGTCGCGTAGCTCGAGGTAGTTGTAGATCTCGCCGTTGAAGACGATGGTGTAGCGGCCGTTCGCGTAACTCATCGGCTGGTGCGAATGCTCGATGTCGATGAATGCGAGCCGGTTGAAACCGAAGACGACGTCGGCGTCGTTCCAGGTACCGCTCTCATCCGGTCCGCGGTGACGCGCGCAGCGCAGCGCCCCGGCGATCGACCCGGTGCGCCCAGCGGCGTCGGCCCTGGCGGTCAGCAGTCCCAGCAGTCCACACACAGCGAGCCAGTATGCCGACGGCGTGCCGCACTGCCCGTGCCGACCCGACCCCCGGATGGAGGGTTTGCTCAGCTAGTCTCTACGCGAGGTCGAAGGCGTGAAGGCGCGCCCAGCCGGGTTACCCGGCGGCCGACGGAAGACGACGGGTTTGGAGGCGGCGCGCAGTGGGCCGAGCACAGCGCGGGAGAGAGCACCGTTGGTCCGGGCTCCCGGGTCGCGGTCGGGTGGCGAAGCTGGTCTGTCTGGCCGCGCTGGTCATCCCGCTCACCACGGGTTGCTCGGTGGACGAGGTGCTGCGCTTCGGCTGGCCGGTGGGCGTCACCCCGCAGGCGGAGGCGATGCGCAACCTGTGGACCTGGTCCGCGGTCGCTGCGCTCATCGTGGGCGTGATCACCTGGGGCGCGATGTTCTGGGCGATCATCTTCCACCGCAAGCGCAAGGGCGACGACGACACCCCGCCGCGGCAGACGCAGTACAACCTGCCGATCGAGATCGTCTTCACCGTCATCCCGACGATCATCGTCGCGGTGCTGTTCGGCTTCACCGTCAACGTGCAGAACTACGTCGACCGGGACCTGCCCAACCCCGACCTCCGGGTGGACGTCACCGCGTTCCAGTGGAACTGGCGCTTCGCCTACCCCGACGACCGGGGCGCGAACGGCCAGCCGATCAGCACGCAGGGCAGCTCCGAGGTGATTCCCCTGCTGGTGCTGCCCACCGACCGGCGCATCCAGTTCACGCAGCAGTCCACCGACGTGATCCACAGCTTCTTCGTGCCGGAGTTCCTGTTCAAGCGGGACGTCTTCCCGGACCCGAAGCAGAACGACCAGGACAACGTCTGGCAGATCGACCGGATCGACCGCACGGGTGCGTTCGTCGGCCGCTGCGCTGAGCTCTGTGGCGCGTACCACGCGATGATGAACTTCGAGGTCAGGGCCCTTCCTCCGGACCTGTTCGACCGGTGGGTCACGTTGCGTGAGCAGGTCAACCCGGCCACGGGCGCTCCGTACACGGCGGGCGAGGCGCTCGGCGCCCTCAACTGCGGGGAGCTGTGCGCGCCGCAGGCCACCACCACCTACCCGTTCACCACCGACCGCACGCAGCGTTCGGCGTCCGAGCCGCCCTCGGGGAGCTGAGAGACACGCCATGAAGGTCGAATCCCGCATCTTCGAGATCATCACGGTCTTCTTCTTCATCGCCGGCATCGTCTACACGGTGCTCACCCGTGAGGTCGTCGGCGTGGTCGGGCTGTTCCTCACCGGCGGCCTGTCGCTGATCATCGGCACGTACTTCCGGTTCGTCTCGCGGCGGCTGGAGGCGCGCCCGGAGGACAACCCGGACGCGGAGGTCTCCGACGGCGCGGGCGACGTCGGCTTCTTCTCCCCGGGCAGCTACTGGCCCATCACCGTGGCCGGCGCGGCAGCCATCCTCGGAGTCGGACTCGCGTTCTTCTACGCGTGGCTGATCGTCATCGGTGTCGTGGTGGTGCTGATCGCCGCCGCCGGCCTGGTGTTCGAGTACCACATCAGGCCGTCCGAGCACTGACCCGCACGCACTGATCTGCCCAGAGCCCTGGCCGGCCGTCGCCGACCAGGGCTCTGGCATGTCCGGAGGCTCCGCCCGTCTTCGGGTGACGGGCGTGATCCCGATCACCGCCGCTCCCGCATCGCGCAATGATCGACCTACGGTGCGCGCGGAGAGCGACAGATGCCGGGAGGCGCCGTGGTGACGCATGAGAACGGCGGCTCGTCGGCGGCCGTTCAGGACCCCAGGGCGAGCGTCCTGCGGGTGGAGGGCAACGGCATCAACGTCGTGGCCGACGAGGAGCGCACGAGCAGGTCGTACCAGCTCTTCTGGCCGTGGTTCGGCGCCAACGTCTCCGTGCTCGCGCTGAGCTACGGGGCGTTCGCCTTCGGGTTCGATATCTCGTTCGCCCAAGCGGTGGTCGCCGGTGTGGTCGGGATCGTCCTGTCGTTCCTGATCTGTGGCTTCATCGCACTCGCGGGCAAGCGCGGCTCCGCACCGACGATGGTGCTCAGCCGCGCTGCGTTCGGGGTACGCGGCAACCGTCTGCCCGCCGCCATCTCCTGGCTGCTGATGGTCGGCTGGGAGACCGTGCTCACGGTCCTGGCCACCCTGGCCACCGCCACTGTGTTCCGCAGGCTCGGCTGGGGTGGGGGAACGTCGACGATGGTGATCGCGCTGGTCGTGGTGGCCGCGTTGATCGTGCTCGCAGGCGTGCTCGGCTACCACCTGATCATCCGGCTGCAGACCGTCATCACGGTCGTCACAGCGGTGCTCACCGTCGTCTACATCGTGCTTGTCGCCGGGCAGGTACAGCTGTCCACGGTCACGGCGCTGCCGGAGGGATCCGGTCAGAACGTGCTCGGAGCGGCGGTGCTCCTCATGACCGGCTTCGGCCTGGGCTGGACGAACGCCGCCGCGGACTACTCCCGGTACCTCCCGCGCAGCGCGTCAGGTCGCGGGGTCGTGGCCTGGACGACGTTCGGTGGCGCGCTCGCGCCCGTCCTGCTGTTCGTGTTCGGCCTGCTGCTGGCCGGCTCGTCCACCGGGCTCAGCGAGGCCATCGCGGTGGACCCCATCGGGGCGCTGGCCGCCGCACTGCCGACCTGGTTTCTCGTCCCGTTCGTCGTGGTGGCGGTGCTGGGGCTCGTCGGGGGCGCGGTGCTGGACATCTACTCGTCAGGGCTGGCGCTGCTCGCGGTCGGCCTGCGCGCGCCCCGCTACGTCGCCGCGCTGATCGACGGCGTGATCATGGTGATCGGCACCGTGTACGTCGTGTTCTTCGCGGGGGAGTTCCTCGGCGAGTTCACCGGCTTCCTCATCACCCTCGGCGTGCCGATCGCGGCGTGGTGCGGGGTGATGCTCGCCGACATCGCGCTGCGCCGCCGGGACTACGCCGAGGCCGACCTGTACTCGCCGTCCGGCCGCTACGGGGACGTCCGGGCGTTCCCGATAGCGGTGGTGCTGGTGGGCACCGTGCTCGGCTGGGGCCTCGTCACGAACACTGCTGCGGGATGGCTGAACTGGCAGGGATACCTGCTCGGTCCGCTGGGCCTCGGCGGACGCGACGGGGCATGGGCGGCCGCCAACCTCGGTGTGCTCGTCGCGCTGGTGCTGGCCTTCGTGGCCGGCCTGATCGGCACCCGGTCCGCCGTGCGTGCCCAGGAGTCCCGCACGTCGTGACGGCCCATCTGGCGGTGATCGACATGCAGCGGGTGTTCGGTGACCCCGGAAGCGCCTGGGCCACGCCGCGGTTCGCCGAGATCGTGCCGCGGATCCGGGTGCTGGCCGAGGCGCTTGCACCGAAGGTGACGTTCACGCGGTTCGTGGCACCCGACGAACCAGCTGGAGCGTGGAGCGACTACTACGCGCGCTGGCCCTTCGCGCGTATGCCCCCCGATGCGCCGCTCTACGAGTTGGTGCCCGACTTCGCCGGCCCCGGTCCGACCCTCGACGCCACGACGTTCTCCAAGTGGGGTCCCGAACTGGCCTCCCGCGTCGGGCCCGACGTTCTCGTGCTCGCCGGGGTGTCCACCGACTGCTGCGTGCTGTCCACGGCGGTCGGTGCGGCGGATGCGGGCGTGCCGGTGCGGGTCGTGGCGGACGCCTGCGCCGGCGTCGACGACCGCAGCCACGCCGCGGCCCTGCATGTGCTCGGCCTCTACTCCCCGCTCGTCGAGGTCGTGGACACCACGACCGTGCTGGATTCGCTCGGGGGACCGTAGCGCGATCCCGAGGCCGTCGATTCGCTGAACACGATCGGTTGGCGGCGCCCGTGCGTGGCTTGTTTGCTGCCGCTATGCGAGAGTTCGGTCGATTCACGTGGGGGGGTGTGCTGCCCGCAACACGCGGTCCGAAGCTTTCTTCGGTCGGGCCGTTGCATGGTAATACCGCCTTGTCCACGGAAGAGAGGATCGATCAATGCCGTTGATCGAAACCGGTCGGCCGCCACGGATCGATCGTCGGCAGTTCATCCTGATGGTGGGTGTCGGCGCTGCGGCCGTGGCGACCGGATGCCAATCGGCGCCCGTTGCCGTCATAGCGGAGAAGTATCCGGAGCCCGAGCAGATCGTCAGCAAGAACGGTGTGCTGTCAGCGGCGGTGACGGTGACCCGCCAACCGGTCGACATCGGTGGCCAGCAGATTGTGGGCACCGTCTACAACGGTTCCTTCGTCGGGCCGACCCTGCGCTTGCGCCCGGGGGAGCGGCTGGAGTTGGCCGTCACGAACAACCTGCCCGAGATGACGAACATCCACTTCCACGGTCTGCATGTATCGCCGTCCGGAATTTCCGACAACGTCTTCATCATGATCCATCAGGGGCAGACGCAGAACTATGTCGTCGAGATACCGGAGAACCATCCGTCGGGGACGTTCTGGTACCACACCCACGCGCATCCCTACACCGAGAAGCAGGTGTTCGGTGGCCTGGCCGCCCTGCTGATCGTCGACGGCCTGACGGAGAAGCTGCCGCCGGAGCTGCACGGCATCCAGGAGCGGACCGTCGTCCTCAAGGACTTCCAGGCCGTCAACGGAGCCATCCTCACGGAGAACATCGACAGCAACGCGCCGACGACCAGGACGGTCAACGGCGCCATCAACCCGTCGCTCGAGATCGAAGCCGGCGAGACGCAGTTGTGGCGGCTGGCCAACATCGGCGCGGACATCTATTACCAGGTGCAACTCGACGGGCACCCGTTCCATGTGCTGACCGTCGACGGCAACCCGGTCTGGCGGGTGGACAGCAAGGATTCGATCGTGATGCCTCCAGGCACCCGATTCGACGTGCTCGTCCAGGGTGGCGAGCCGGGTGATCACATCCTCAGAACGCTCGCGTACGACCAGCAGGGCGACCAGTACCCCGAAGCTGCGCTGGCCACGCTCACCGTTGTGCAGTCGTCGCGAACACCTGCCGCAATACCTGCGCGAGTGGTTGCACCGTATGACCTCTCCACGACCACGGTGGACAACGCTCGTACCATCACCTTCGCCAAGGATCAGGCCACCGGCCATTTCATGATCGACGGCACGATGTACGACGAGGCGCGCATCGACCAGCAGGTGAAGCTCGGCGCCGTCGAGGACTGGACCATCAAGAACCAGGACAAGCAGCAGCACCCGTTCCACATCCACGTCAACGACTTCCAGGTGATGTCGATCAACGGTGTGCCGTACGACGCGGTCAGTTTTCAGGACACTGTCAACGTGCCGGCTTTCGGGGAGACCGTGATTCGCATCCCGTTCCGGGATTTCACCGGGAAGTTCGTCTACCACTGCCACATTCTCAACCACGCCGACAAGGGGATGATGGCGAACGTCGAGGTCGTGTAGCGCGGGCTGCCCCCGGCGGGGCGGTCATCGTGTGGCGGACACGGAGACGGTGCTCTTTTCGGGGTGGGAGTCGTCTGGGCCGGGGTGGCGCCGCGCCAGGCGCTCGACGGCGTGCCGCAGAGCGTCGTGGGTGATCGTGAAGTGCGCCCGCGCGATCGCTCCCGCCCGTTCCGGGTCACCCTCCGCGATCGCGTCGACGAGCGCGCGGTGCTGAGGCGCCGCGCGTCTCCGGAGCTCCTCGGTGACCGGTTCGATCGCCAGTCCGACGTTCATCCGCGCCAGCAGCTCGCGGGAGAGCCGCGCCAGATGGCGGTTGCCTGCGGCGTCCAGTACCGCCTGGTGCAGGTCGTGGTCCGAACGCCGGGCGGTCACGGCGTCGCGGGCGGCCTCGTGCTCGGCGAGCGCGGCCCGCATCGCGGCGAGGTGGGCAGGTGTGCGGCGTTCGGCCGCCGTGCGCGCGATCGTCGACTCGACGAGGCAGCGTAGGTCGGACAGCTCCACGAGCTCGTCCCAGCCGGGTAGGAGGGTGCGGCGCACCGCGTCGTCGCTCAGCGGCCCCCAGCCCTCCAGCACGACTGCGCCGCCGTTGCGACCACGGCGCGTCACGATGTAGCCGGCGTCGCGGAGACGGGCGAGCGCATCGCGCAGGGTGGCCCGGCCCACCCCGAGAAGTGCGGCCAGCTCCCGTTCCGGCGGCAGGCGTTCACCCGGCGAGAAGTCGCCCACCGCAATGGCGGTGACCAGCCGGTCGGTGACGGCGTCGACACTTCGTCCCGCCCGTAACGGACCGAGCCAGGCAGATCCGCCTTCCGAATTGGGCGTCATGTCCGAATCATCCCACCTCGATATCTAAATGGTACTTGTAGGAGTCCAATAAGAGAGTCATGATCTCGCCGACCTCCGGAGGCGATTCATCGTGACTGCTCCCCGTGCCCTCGTTGCTGCCGATCGAGAGGGCACTATCCCGTTCGGCGGGTACGAGACCTGGTACCGGATCACGGGCGAGCTACGCCCGGACCGGACCCCGCTCGTCACGCTGCACGGCGGCCCCGGCTGCACCCATGACTACCTGTTGACGATGGCGGATCTGGCCGAGCGCACGGGCCGGGCGGTGATCCACTACGACCAGCTCGGGAACGGCCGGTCCACCCACCTCCCGGAGAAGGGCGCCGACTTCTGGACCGTCGAGCTGTTCCTCGCCGAGCTCGACAACCTGCTGGCGTCGCTGGGGATCGAGGACGACTACCACCTGCTCGGTCAGTCGTGGGGCGGCATGCTCGGCGCCGAGCACGCGGTGCGGCGCCCGGCCGGGCTGCGCAGCCTGACGATCGCCGACTCGCCCGCGTCGATGGAGCTGTGGGTGGCCGAGGCCAACCGGTTGCGTGCCCTGCTGCCCCCCGAGGTGCAGGCCACGCTGCTCGCCCACGAGGCGGACCAGACCTATGACCACCCCGACTACGTGAAGGCGGTGCAGGTCTTCTACGACCGGCACGTGTGCCGGGTGGTGCCCAATCCGCCCGAGGTGGCGGTCAGCTTCGCTGCCCTGGAGTCCGACCCCACGGTCTACGGGACGATGAACGGGCCCAACGAGTTCCACGTCCTCGGGACGCTCCGGAGCTGGTCGATCATCGACCGGCTCGACCGGATCGCGGTTCCCACCCAGCTCATCTCCGGTGCGCATGACGAGGCGACCGCCGAATGCGTCCAGCCGTTCGCGGACGCCATTCCCGATGTCCGCTGGGATGTCCTGCCCGAGTCCAGCCACCTGCCCCACGTCGAGGAACGAGAGACTTTCATGAACCTGCTCGAGGGCTTCCTGGCCACGGTGGACGAGCGGGTGGCCCGATGACCACCGAGCGTCCTGTCAGCGAGTCCGCCGAGGACAGCGAGCTGCGCGAGTTCGGCTACCAGCAGGAGCTGCGGCGCAGCCTGACCCTGCGTGACCTGCTGGTTTATGGGCTGGTGTTCATGGTGCCGATCGCGCCGTTCGCGATCTTCGGCGTGGTGTTCAACGCGTCGATGGGCATGGTGCCCCTGACCTATGTCATCGGGTTCGTCGCGATGATCTTCACCGCGTTGAGCTACCGCGAGATGTCGCGGGCATTCCCGATCTCGGGCTCGGTGTACGCCTACGCCGGCCGCGGCCTGCACCCGGCGGCCGGGTTCCTTGCAGGGTGGGCGATCCTGCTGGACTACCTGCTGGTGCCGACCCTGCTCTACGTCACCGGGGCGGCCGCGCTGGGCTCGGTGTTGCCGGGGGTGCCGCAGGCGGTGTGGGTGATCCTGTTCGTGGTCGTCAACACCGTGGTGAACCTGCGTGGGATCGAGACCACGGCGCGGACGAACAAGATCTTCCTGGTCGGCGAGCTACTGGTGCTGGCGCTGTTCGTGGTGCTGGCGGTGGTGGCGATCTCCCGCGGGGTCAACGGGGCGAGTTGGTCGTTCACACCGTTCTTCAACCCCGAGGTGTTCCAGCCCAGCCTGATCTTCGCGGCGTTGTCGGTGGCGGTGTTGTCGTTCCTGGGTTTCGACGCGATCAGCACGATGGCCGAGGAGACCAAGGGCGGGGCCCGGGTGGTGGGGCGGGCGACGGTGATCGCGCTGGCGATGGTGGCTGCGTTGTTCATCGTGCAGACCTATCTGGCGGCGTTGCTGGTGCCGGGTCAGACGGAGTTCGCCGGGGAGACGGCCACCAACGAGGCGTTCTACACGGTGGCCGAGTTGGTGGGTGGGGCGTGGTTCAAGGTGGTGGTGGCGATCGCGGTGGCGTTGGGGTCGGCGATCGCGAACGCTTTGGTGGCGCAGGCGGCCACGTCGCGGTTGTTGTTCTCGATGGCCCGTGACCGGCAGTTGCCGCGGTTCCTCGCTCACGTGCACCCGACCCGCCGCGTGCCGGAGCGGGCGGTGCTACTGGTGTCGGTGGTGAGCCTGGTGCTGGGGCTGTTCTTCGTGGGGCAGATCGGGTTGTTGTCGTCGCTGGTGAACTTCGGTGCGCTGTTCTCATTCTTGTTGCTGCACGTCTCGGTGGCCGCGTGGTATCTGATCAAGCAGCGGCAGCGGACCTACGGGTTGCATCTGATCGTGCCGTTGCTGGGTTTCGTGATCATCGGTTATGTGCTGGTGAACGCCGACGCCAACGCCAAGATCGGCGGGCTGGTGTGGCTCGCTGTTGGGGTGGTGGTGCTGGTCGTGCTGCGCATGACGGGACGCACGATCGAACTGAAGGTGAGCTGACCCGCGCCCCCCTGCGCCTCAGCCGCGGGCAGCCGCCCCGAGGGCCAGGCGGGCGATGATCACCTGCTGGATCTGCGAGGTGCCCTCGTAGATCCGGAACAGCCGGGCGTCGCGGTAGAAACGCTCCACCGCGACGCCGCGGATGTACCCGGCCCCGCCGTGCACCTGCACCGCGCGGTCGGCCACCCGGCCCACCATCTCGCTGGCGAAGTACTTCGCCGCCGACGGGCCCTGCACCTTGTCGGTGCCGGCGTCGTACGCGCGGGCGACGTCGAGCACGAGTGCGCGACCCGCGTAGTGGTCGGTGATCGAGTCGGCGATCAGGCCCTGGATCAGCTGGTAGGACGCGATGGGCCGGCCACCCTGCTGGCGGGTCTTCGCGAACTCCACCGACTCGTGCACCAGTCTCCCGGCCATCCCGACGCACAGCGCGGCGATGTGGGCGCGGCCGTGCGCCAGGCACTTCGTGGCGGTACGGAACCCCTGGTCGAGGCCGGCCTCACCGCCGACGAGCGCCTCGGCCGGGACGCGCACGTCGTCGAGGTGGACGTCGGCGGTCCACGCTCCGAACTGGCCCATCTTGTGGTCCTTCGGGCCGATCGTGAGCCCGGGTGTGCCGGCCGGCACCAGGAACGTCGAGATGCCGCGGTTGCCGGCGGCGTCGGGGTTGGTACGGGCGAACACCATGATCACGTCGGCGACCGGGGCGTTGGTGATGAAGCGCTTGGAGCCGTTGATCACCCAGCCGGTGCCGTCGCGGCGGGCCGCGGTGACGAGCCCGGACGGGTCGGAGCCCGCATCGGCCTCGGTGAGGCCGAACGACGCCGTCACCTCGCCCGACGCGAGCCGCGGCAGCCAGGCCTTCTTCTGCTCGTCGGTGCCGCCTACCAGCAGTACCTGGCCGGCGATGCCGTTGTTGGTGCCGAAGAGCGAGCGCAGCGCCGGGGTGGTCCAGCCCAGTTCGAACGCGAGCTGTGCCTCCTCCACGAGCGTCATCCCGAGGCCGCCGTACTCCTCGGGGATCGCGAAGCCGTAGAGGCCCATCTCCTTGCAGGTCGCGATGATCCGCTCCGGGATGGCGTCCTCGGCGTCGATCTGCTCCTCGAGTGGCACGACCTCCTTGCGGATGAACGTGCGCACCGCGGACAGCACGTCGGCCAGGTCGGAAGGCTCCACGTCGATCTCCCGTCGTTCGTCGCTCGGGGCAACGCTAACGGCCCGCTACGACGGGGAGCGACGGTGGGACGGGAACTCCGGTCAGCCGGCGAGGCCGGGCGGAGGTGTGGCGCCGAGGGTGGTGAGCAGGGTGGCGACCTTGCGGTCCAACTCCCGTCCGACGGCCGAGATCTCGGCCCGTCCGAGGCTGTCGAACTGCGTGCTCGGCTGCTCGAAGACGCAGACCGCCTCGCCCGCTCGGTCGGCGCGAATCAGGAACCGCAGCGGGGCGTACATCATGGCCACCGGGTCGTAGCGGTACATCCGCTCCGCGATCACGTGGTTGCCCACCAGGAACTCGGTGCAGTCCGACAACGCTCGACCGCCCACCAAGAGCGACCGTACGTCGAGCGCCCAGAAGCGCATGAGGCCGAGCGGCGCCGTACGGCCGGCGAGCGTGACGACGTCGTCCCAGTTCTCGAGTGCCGTGAACCGGTCGAGGTCGACGACCGGCAGCAGGTCCTCGAATCGGCGGATGGCCTCGGCGTAGGGCAGCCCGAGTGGCACGGAGAGTCGGCGCACCGTGTGGGTCGCCGTTGCTGTGTCTGTCATGGTTCTCACCTCGCAGTTCTGACATGCTCCATGAAAACTAGCCCGCTCGAGGGTACGCTCGGACTTCCATGGTGCAAGTCAGATGGCGGGCTACTGCACCAGCGCGAGCAGGAAGCCGTCGTAGCCCTTCGTGCCCACCGTCTGAATCACGGTGGTGCTCACCCGTTCCTCCCGGGCGACGGCCTCGGCGAGCCGGCGGGTGCCGATGACCGAAGGGTCATCACTTCCGTTGTCGGCCACCCGGCCGTCGCGCACGACGTTGTCGACGATGATCATGGAGCCCGGCCGGGACAGCCGCAGGGCATGCTCGAAGTACACGAGGTTGGAGACCTTGTCGGCGTCGATGAACGCGAGGTCGAAGGGCCCGTCCACAGCGGGGTCGAGAGCCGCGAGGGTGTCGGCGGCGGGCCCGACCCGCACCTCCGTGACTCCGGAGAGACCGGCCTCGGCCAGGTTCGACCTGGCCACCTCGGCATGCCGGGGGTTGATCTCGCACGTGATCAGCCGCCCGTCCGGAGGGAGGGCTCGCGCCAGCCAGATCGTCGAGTAGCCGCCCAGGGTGCCGACCTCGAGGATCCGCCGCGCGCCGATCGAGCGCGCCAGCAGGTGCAGCATCTTGCCCTGGTGCGGGGAGACGTCGATCGACGGCAGGCCACCGGCGGTGTTGGCCTCCAGCGCGGAGTCGAGCACCGGATCGCGTCCGAGCAGCAGCTGTCCGAAGTAGTCGTCGACCGACGACCAGACATCCTCAACCATGTGGCCGAGCCTAAGGTGCCGGAGATCGGCTCCGCGCCGGATCTCGGGCGCGCGGAATGTCGGGTTGGCCCTACCCTCCCTGCGGAGGTGCACCGGCTGGGGCCGGTGACCACAGGGGGCGAGGGTGGGCGCATGACAACGGAGTACGTCACGGCGCCGTCGCCCGCCACGCGGGCCGTGGGTATCAGCAGATTCTGGCGGGGCATCGGCTATCTCCTCAGCGGCCTGCCGGTGGGCATCGTCGCGTTCGTCGTCGCGATCGTCGGGTTCGCACTCGGCCTGGGGACCTTCGTCATCTGGATCGGACTACCCGTGCTGGTACTGACGCTGCGGGCAGCGCGTGGGCTCGCGGTCGTCGAGCGTCGATCCACCGAGTGGGCCACCGGCCGGGCTCTGCCTCCGCACTACTACCGCGCGGCGCGGGGCCGGGGTATCGGGAGGCTCTTCCGCGCGCTGATCGATCCGCAGTCGTGGCGGGACATGCTGCACGCCGTGGTCGCCTTCCCGGTGCGGATCGCGACGTTCGTCATCACCGTCGCATGGACGGTGGGCGGGCTCGGCGGGCTGCTGTACGTCACCTGGCAGTGGGCCCTACCCGATGACGACGAGGGCGGCGGGCTGTACTGGCTGCTGACCGGTGACCAGGGCCGGGTCGGCGAGATCGCGGTCAACACGGTGCTCGGCGCGGTGATGCTGGCGACCTCGCCGTTCGTGGTGCGCGGCCTCGTCGCCACGCGTGCCGGCCTCGCCCGGGGTCTGCTCACCAACCAGACCGCCGCGCTGCGGGCCCGCGCCGCCCAGCTGGAGTCGAGCAGGCGCGCCGCCGTGCAGGCCGAGGCGCAGACGCTGCGACGGCTGGAACGTGACATCCACGACGGCCCGCAGCAGCGCCTGGTCCGGCTCAACATGGACCTCGAAGCCGTCGCCCGCCGCCTCGACGACGATCCGGACAAGGCACGCCCACTCGTCGCCGAGGCACTGGAGCAGAGCCGGGAGGCATTGGGTGAGCTGCGCGCCCTCTCCCGCGGCATCGCCCCGCCGATCCTCGCCGACCGAGGGCTCGGGCCGGCGCTCGCCGCGGCCGCCGCCCGGTGCCCGGTGCAGGTCTCCCTCGACGTGGCGCTGGCGCAGGGCGAACGGCTCGCCCCTGCCGTCGAGAACACGGCCTACTTCGTGGTGACCGAGGCCCTCACGAACGTCGCGAAACACGCACAGGCCACGCTGTGCACCGTGCAGGTGAGTGCCGACGCGCAGCGGGTGCTCGTCCAGGTACGTGACGACGGACGCGGCGGCGCCCACCTCGGCAAGGGCCACGGCCTCGCCGGGCTGGCCGACCGGCTCGCCACCGTCGAGGGCGCGCTGGACGTCGTGAGCCCGCCGGGTGGTCCGACGGTGCTGACCGCCGAGATCCCGCTCGCCGGGTTGGGGGAGCGGCCATGAGGGAGGTTCGTTAGGTGCGAGTTGTGCTGGCGGAGGACTCGCTCCTGCTGAGGGAGGGGCTGGTCCGGCTCCTCGACGAGGCAGGGGCGTCCGTGGTGGCGGCGGTCGGGGACGGCAAGGCGCTGGTAGAGGCCGTTCACGAGCACCGGCCGGACGTCGCCGTCGTCGACGTCCGGATGCCGCCGACGTTCACCGACGAGGGGCTGCGCGCCGCCCTCGAGGTGCGCCGCACGGTGCCGGGCACGGCCATCCTCGTGCTGTCGCAGTACGTCGAGGAGTCCTACGCCTCCGACCTGCTCACCGCGGGCGGGGGCGTCGGCTATCTGCTCAAGGACCGGGTGGCGAAGCTCGCCGACCTGTCCGACGCACTCGAGCGCGTGGTCGACGGCGGCACCGTGCTCGACCCCGAGGTCGTCTCCGCGCTGTTCGCGCACCGCCGCCGCCGCGACCCGCTCTCCACACTGTCCCCCCGCGAGCGCGAGGTGCTGGGACTCATGGCCGAGGGCCGCACGAACACCGCGATCGGCCGCACCCTGGTGATCACCCAGGGCGCCGTCGAGAAGCACATCTCCTCGATCTTCACCAAGCTCGGGCTTCCCCCGTCCGGCGACGATCACCGTCGGGTCATGGCCGTGCTCACCTGGCTCGGGGTCTGAGCGCGCCGATCGTCGGCGGCCCCGGATATTTTGTTCCGTGAACCCCGATTGATCAGATCTTATAGTTCACGTGTGAATATCTGTGTTTTCCTCTCCGGCGCAGACCTCGACGAGCGCTACACGCGCCCGGCCAGGGAGTTCGCCGAGCTCATCGGCAAGGGCGGCCACACCCTCGTGTGGGGTGGATCGGATACCGGGCTGATGAAGGTCGTCGCCGACGGAGTACAGGAGTCCGGAGGGCGGCTCGTCGGGATCTCGGTCAGCTTTCTCCGGGACTGGGCCAGGAAGGACGCCGACGAGATGGTGATCGCCAAGGACCTCGCAGAACGGAAGGCGTTGCTGCTGGCCGGATCGGACGCGGTGGTGGTGCTGGCAGGCGGCCTGGGCACGCTGGACGAGGCGACCGAGGTCCTGGAGCTGAAGAAGCACAAGCTGCACAACAAGCCGGTGGTGCTCCTGAACACGGCGGGCTTCTACGACGGGTTGACACTCCAGCTCCGGCGGATGGAGAAGGAGGGCTTCCTGCCGGTGCCCTTGGCCGAGCTGGTCTTCGTCGCCGACGAGGGCGCCGCTGCGCTCGCCCACCTGGAGGAGTCCGCCGCAACGCGGTGACGGGGCGGCGGCGAGCAGAATTGGCCCAGGAATCCGTCGTGGAAATGACCCAGATTCGAGCAGTACCTGACACGTAGCGTCGCAGACGTGACAACGACCAGCGCGCAGGAAGACAAGAACCACCTCTCAGAGCACGCACCGCGCGTGGACTGGATGAAGCTCGCTCCCGACGTCTACAAAGCCATGATCCGTCTCGACACGGCCGTGCGGAACGGCGTCGAGACGACGTTGCTCAACCTGGTCAAGATCCGTGCGTCCCAGATCAACCACTGCGCCTTCTGCCTGGACATGCACAGCAAGGACGCATTGGCGGCCGGTGAGTCGGCGGAGCGGATCATCCAGCTCGACGCCTGGACGGAGTCGAAGCACTTCTACACCGCGAAGGAGATCGCGGCGATCGAGCTGACCGAGGCGATCACCGTGCTCACCGACGGCTTCGTCCCCGACGAGGTGTACGCGAAGGCCGCGGCCGAGTTCGACGAGACCGAGCTGTCCCACCTCATCGCCGCGATCGCGACGATCAACGCGTTCAACCGCTTCGGTGTCTCCACTCGAATGGTCCCCGGTCACTACACGCCGGGCGCCTGACTCCGTCGATCTGCGCCGCATCTGACGTCCGCACCATCACCCCTCGCCTTACTCGGGACAAGAAAATAATGACGGTCTCCACTTTCCGTGCCCTGCACCACGACCGCCCCGCCGGCGACCCGCTCGTCCTGGCGGGGCCGTGGGACGCTGCCAGCGCGCGGGTCTTCGCCGACGCCGGCTACCCCGCCCTCGCCACCCCGAGCGCCGGGGTCGCCGCCTCGCTCGGATACGAGGACGGCTCGACCCCGCCCGACGAGATGTTCACCGCGGTCACCAGGATCGCCCGGGCCGTCTCCGTGCCCGTATCCGCCGACGTCGAGTGGGGTTACGGCCTCGCTCCCCGAGAGCTGGTCGGGCGCCTGCTGGAGACGGGCGTCGTCGGCTGCAACCTGGAGGACTCCGAGCACCACACCACGATCAAGGAGCCCGAGCGGCACGCGGATTGGCTGGCCGAGGTGCGGGCCGAGGCCGGTGACGCTCTCTTCATCAACGCGCGCGTCGACACCTTCCTGTTCGGGACGGGTGACCTGGCCGACGCCCTGGAACGCGCCCGTCTGTACGTGGCCGCCGGTGCCGACTGCGTGTATCCGATCCTGGCGCCGCCCGAGGTGCTCCCTGCCCTGCGGGAGGGCATCGAGGGCCCCATCAACATGGCTGCCGGACCCGACGGGGGGTCCGTGGCCGAGCTGGGACGGCTGGGCGCGACGCGCATCACCTTCGGCCCGCAGATGCAGCAGCACGCGATCGGGGCGATCGGCGAGCTCGCGAGGGGGCTGCTCGTCACCACCGGCTGAGCGCCCGGCCGTCGGGTACACGCCGAACTCGGTACCCCATTCCATTGACGAAACCGTGCGGCATGAATCGTCAATGCCCTCATTCTTCCTGTTTGGATGGTTTCATGAACGTGACTTCACATTTCCTGAAAGAAGGCCCGGTGAGTGCGGGCTTCTCGGAAACAGTGGGTCGATCCATGGATGACCGATCGTCCCTGGTTGCCCGTGCGGAGCGGCTCCGGCCGATTCTGGCGAACAACGCCCGACAGGGAGCCGCTGATCGGCGGGTCGCCGAATCGAGCATCGCCGCGCTCGCGGAGGCAGGCCTGTTCAAGGTGATGCTGCCCAGGCGATACGGCGGTTACGAGGCGGGCGTCCGCACGAGTCTCGACGTGATGGCGGCTGTCGCGTACGGCGACGGCGCCGCGGGCTGGGTGGTGTCGCTGGTGAACCACTCCGCCTGGGACATCGGGTTGTGCCCGACACGTGTGCAGGACGAGGTGTTCGGCGCCGACCCGGACACCCGGGTGTGTGGCTCGCTCGCACCTGTGGGCACCGCTGTCGCGGTCGAGGGAGGTGTGCGGCTGTCCGGCCGTTGGGGCTACGTCTCGGGCTCGCTGCACGCCCAGTGGGCAGTGCTCGGGTTCAACCTCGTCGACGAGACAGGAGCTGTGATCGAGGGCGCGGTCGCACCCGTCCCGGCCGCCGACTACACGGTGTCCGACACGTGGTTCACAGCCGGGATGAGGGGGTCGGGAAGCAACACGCTCAGCGCCGAGGACGTGTTCGTGCCGTGGCATCGCGTGGTGCTGCGGGCACGCCTGGACGCAGGCGACTACCCCACCGAGCACAAGGACGAGATCACCTACCGCAGCGGCTTCTACCCCACTCACACGATGGGGCTGATCGGCCCGCTCCTGGGGCTGGGGCGGGCGGCGCTCGACCACGTGCTGGACGCGGCGGGCACGAAGCGGGTGGCCGGCACCGTGTTCCGTCGGCAGGCCGACTCCGCCGGCCTCCAGATGCTGCTCGGCGACGCCGCTCTCCTGATCGACACCGCGCACCTGCACGCGTACCGGGCGGCCGACGACCTCGACGACCACGCCGCACGAGGTGAGCAGCCGTCCTTCCCCGCGCGGGCCCGGGTGCGGGCGGACGCGAGCCGGGCAGCGGGGCAGGTCGTGGACGCGATCACCATCCTGCTCAACGTGCACGGTTCCGGGGGCTTCGTCGATTCCAGTCCGCTGCAGCGGATCTGGCAGGACGCGAACGTCGCGGCGCGGCATGTGTCCCTGCTGCCGGGCATCAGCTCCGAGGTCTACGGAAAGGCCCTCCTCGGTCTTCCGAACGATGTCGTGCTGTCCCTGTAGCAGCCCGCCTCGCAACGCCGCCCGGTACGTCACGAGGAAGATCGATGCGTCCACCCACCGTCCGGAAAACCCCCGGCGAAGCATCAGCCGGAATCAGCACCAAGCTCGCGGTCATGCTGGCCATCGCGTCCGGGATGGCAGTCGCGAACATCTACTACGCCCAGCCTCTGCTGGAGCAGATCGGACGAGACCTCGGAGTCGGGCCGGCGGGACTCGGCCTGGTGACGACCGTGACCCAGGTCGGGTACCTCCTGGGCCTGATCCTGATCGTGCCACTAGGCGACCTGATCAACCGTCGGCTCCTCATCGTCGCGGGGTGCGTGATCGCTGCGGCAGCCCTGGTCGCTGTGGCCGTGTCTCCTGGCTCGCTGATGTTCCTCATCGCCAGCGCCCTCGTCGGAGTGGTGTCGGTCGTGCAGCAGGTCATCAATGCCTACGCAGCCGTACTGAGCAGCCCCGAGTCGCGGGGCCGGATCCTCGGCATCGTGACCAGCGGCGTCGTCTTCGGTGTCCTGCTCGCCCGTACCGTGTCCGGCGTGCTCGCCGATGCTCTCGGCTGGCGCTCGATCTACGTCGTCTCGGCACTGCTCATGCTCGGGCTCGCGCTCGTACTGGCCCGCAAGCTGCCGCCGGAGACCAGCAGGGGCGCCGTCCCGTACCGACGCCTGATCACATCGGTCGTCACCTTGACGATTCACGAGCGCGCGTTCCGCGTCCGCAGCCTGATCACGCTGTTGGTGTTCGCAGGGTTCGGCGCCCTCTGGGGTTCGGTCGCACTGCCACTGACAGCCGCGCCGTGGCACCTGTCCACCACCGAGGTGGGCCTGTTCGGTCTCGCCGGCGTCGCGGGAGCCATCGGCGCCTCCCGCGCAGGCGCCCTGGCCGACCGCGGCCGGGCGCAATGGGTCACCGGCGTCGCCCTCGTGCTGTTCGCCGTGTCCTGGGCGCCGATCGGCTGGTTGCCGCAGTCCCTGATACCGCTGATCATCGGAATCGTCATCCTGAACTTCGCTGGTCAGGCCATCAGCGTCACCAACCAGCACCTCATCGTGGCGATCGATCCCACTGCCAGCAGCCGGCTCATCGGCAGCAACACGGTGTACTACGCCATCGGCACCGGTGGTGGCGCGATCGCGGCAACCATCGCCTACAGCGCCTCGGGTTGGAGCGCCGTCTGCATTCTCGGCGCCGGTCTCACCACGCTGGCATTCCTGATCTGGGCCGTCGACAGAATCTCTGCGACCCGCCGCGCCCCGACCGGACGGGCAGCGAACCGGCCGGCCACGTGATCCGGCGCGCGCCGCCCCGGCATCATCGACCCGCCACTCCTCGGTCTGCTCTCCTGGCTCGGCACATGCGTCCGGCCGAGCCGCGGCGTGCGACCATCCCGTTGGATCGTGATCATCGGGTGTCGCGTCCGCCGCACACAGCAGCGATCCGGTACTCCCGGAAGGAGTCGCATGACCGAGCACCACCTCGAGCCCACCCCGGAGACGGCGATCGACGTCTTCAGTCGCGAGACGGCGCCCGTTCTCACCGTCGAGCCGGGGGACACGGTGGTGGTCGGGTCGCTGGACGCGAGGGGGCATCTGGAGCGCCAGCAGAAGCCGGGTGAGGTCCGGCCGCTCATGTTCGCTCCTCGCGGGGGCCACTGCCTGACCGGTCCGATCGCGGTGCGGGGCGCGGAGCCGGGCATGGTGCTCGCGGTGCACCTGGTGTCGATGCGGCCCGGCGAGTGGGGCTGGACCACGGCCGCGGCGAGGGACAAGTGGCTGGTGCGCCGGCTGGGGCTCGCGGACGGCCCGCCGTCCCATCTGCTCTGGGAGCTCGACGCCGAGCGGGGCGTCGGCGTCAACGACCGCGGCCACAGCGTGGCGCTCGCCCCGTTCCTCGGGGTGATCGGGCTGCCCCCGGCCGCGGCGGGGGAGCACTCCACGATCCCGCCCCGGGCCGAGGGCGGCGGGAACATCGACTGCCGTGAGCTCGTCGCCGGATCCACCCTTTACCTGCCGGTCACGGTCCCGGGCGCACTGTTGCACCTCGGGGACGGCCACGCCGCGCAGGGCGATGGGGAGGTCGGTGGCACCGCGATCGAGTGCCCGATGACCACGACGGCCGTGCTCGACCTGGTCACCGACCTGGCCGTACCCGGCATCCACGCCGTCACCCCCGGCGGCCGCATCACGTTCGGCTTCCACGAGGACCTCAACGAGGCCATGGCCGAGGCCCTCGACGCGATGCTCGTGTGGATGCAGTCCCTGATCGACTTCGACGGCGAGAACCCCAAGGCCGCGGCCCTCGCGCTCGCCAGCACGACGGTCGACATGCGGATCACCCAGGTGGCCAACGACACCTGGGGTGTGCACGCCGTGCTGCCGCACGACGCACTGGGGTGAGGGCTACGCCATCTGCTTGCTCCGCAGCTGCTCCAGGGCCTGCTTCAGGTAGCCGCGGAACACCCCGTAGTTCTCGCTCATGGGGAAGTGCCCGATCTCCTTCATCTCGATGAACGAGGCGTTCTTGATCTGAGCGGCGGTGCGCCGGCCGTCCTCCGGGGTGGTGAGGTAGTCGTACTCGCCGGTCAGCATCACCACCGGGCACCGCTCGCCGTCGATCGCCCCGAGCTTGTCCCGCAGGTCGTGGTCGACCGAGTAGAAGTACAGGTCGCCCTTGAACGCCTCGGAACCCTGGCTGTAGTAGAACCAGGTCTTCCAGCGGTCGGCCACCGGCGACTGCGGTGCCATCAGGTCCCAGACGCCGCTCGCGCACACCTGCGCAGCGTTGGCGTGCGGGTGCTGCCACCAGTCGAGGTAGAAGCCGGGGGAGTAGTCCGCGCCTTCCACCGGGATCACGCCCGCGAACCGCTCCGGATACCGCAGGGCGAGCTGCAGTGCGATGTTGCCGCCGAACGAGGAGCCCATGAAGATCGGCTGCTCCAGCTCGAGGGCGTCGCAGAGAGCCACGATGAACTTCGCGTAGTGGTCGGCCGTGAGCTTGTACTCCTCGGTCCACCACTCGCTGTTCTCCGGCGGGTCCGACTTGCCGTGCCGCGGCAGGTCGTAGGCGATCACCCGGTAGTTCGCGGTGATGTCCTCGTCCTCGAGCAGGCCGCGCCACTGGTGGTTGTGGCAGCCCGCCGTGTGCTGGCACACGAGCGGCGTGCCGGATCCGTTCTCCAGATAGAAGACCTTGTACTGCAGCCCGTCGACATCCACGTCGACGTAGTGCCCCGTCACCGGGGAAATCCTCGCCATGATCGATTCCTCTCCGTTTCGGGATGTCAGACGGGAACGCCGACGCCGCGCAGCAACTCGATCTGGCGCGTCAGACAGCGGAGGTTCTGCATCAGGACGAGGATGTCGCCCTCCAGCTTCATGTCACGCTGGAAGGTGGCCGCCCAGATGCCGTGGTACATCGGCGGAGGTGTTGCCACGCCGAAGTTCCGCCACGTCTCGGCACTGGCCCGGATCGCGAACTGGTAAGGCACGTCGAGTGGGCCGGGATCCACTGCGACCTGGGCGACCTTCCCCGAGACGACGCGCACCGCGAAGGTGTGCTCCGCCATGTCGAGCAGGTAGGCGCACGTGAAGTACTTGCCGTGGGCCTGGATCTCCGGATCCTGGTCGTTGGCTTCGATGAACGCCCGGGCCCAGTCGGCGGGCGCCGGGGCTTGGGTAGCGGTGGCCATCCGGGTACTCCTCTCTGAGCGGTTCGCCGTCAATCTGACTCCCCGCCGGATGCGCCGGTCCAATACCTGTCGTGCACCGACCGATAGTTCGCAGCAATTGGTCCGAACGCGGATCACCGGCCTATCGTCGGCAGGGTGCACACGCCGTTGGAGCTGCGTCTCCTGCGCTACTTCGTCGCGGTAGCGGAGGAGTTGCACTTCGGTCGGGCAGCGGCCCGGCTGCACATCGCGCAACCCTCGCTGAGCGTGCAGATTCGCAAGCTCGAACACGGTATCGGCACCGCGTTGCTGCTACGCACCAGCAGGCACGTCGAGCTGACTGCTGCGGGCGAGGTGTTGCTCTGCGAGGCCAGGCGACTGCTCGACGCCGCCGATCGCGCGGCGGAGTTGACCCGCGCCGCGGCGCACGGGGCACGCGGCTCGCTCGTGGTGGGCTTCCAGGCCAACGCCGCGGCGGAGCTCACACCGAAGATCCTCTCCGCGTTCCAGGTGCGCCACCCGGGCATCCAGGTCGAGATGCGCTCGCACGACTTCTCCGACCCGTACGTCGGCCTGGCCACGGGCAGCTCGGACGTCGCCTTCGTGCGGCCGCCGCTGCTGATGCAGGACTGGCTGGCCATCGAGACCCTGTTCGTCGAGCCGCGGTTGCTCGTGGTGTCGAGCGAGTGCTCGCTGGCGCAGTTCGCCGAGGTCACCCTCGAACAGCTCGCCGATCAGCCCTTCGTCGCGCGCCGGGCACCGGACTACTGGCGCGACTTCTGGCTCGCCACCGACGCCCGTGACGGCCGGCCGGTGCGACTGGGCGCCGAGGTGACCACGGTGGACGAGTGCTTCGAGGCCATCCTGGCCCGGCGTGGGATGGCCTTCACCCAGGCGTCCACCCAGCGCTTCTACGACCGGCCGGGCCTTGCGTTCATCCCGGTGCGGGAGCTGTCCGCCTCCTCGTTGTCCATCGCGTGGCGCACGGACATGGACGTGCCGGTGGTCCACCGGTTCGTCGAGACGGCACGGGCGGCCGCTGCGTGGCCGTCCGTGCCGGGTGATCTGAACTCGTCGGCCCTGGGTGCCCTCGGCAGCTGAGAACGCGCGAGCCCGGCTACCTCACCACGCGCAACCTGGTGCGGGCAGTGGCCTGCGCGGCGAGCGCGGACAGCGTGCAGGGAAACCGTGCGCTGGGTGTGCCGCACCCACCCCGTGTGCACCCGCGGCACCTGCCGGTTCCGTCGTCGACGTGATCTGCGAGCAGCCGCGCCGCCACGTCCGGCATCGCTGCGATCGTGGCAACCAGGGCCGCCCACGAGACCTGCGGGTCACTCGCCACGTCGGGCCTCCCCGCGTCGAGAGCTGATCTCCCGCTCGTCCGGAGGAGCGTCAGCTCTGTACTCACCGGTCACGTCTCCCCCAGGGTCTCGCCCGCTCGGAACGTTCAGAATCGTACCGAACGAAGCCTACCTGTGACGAGTCGAGATTGTTGCGCTGAGTTGAGACGTTCGCTCAGTCTGAACTGGAGCATCTACATCGGCTCTGACCAGCGCCTAACGTTGAGAACGTGGAGGACCTGGTGAGCACCGGAGACCTCGCGAAGGCTCTGGGAGTCTCGCGGGGAGCTGTGATCCGCTGGGTGAACGCGGGGCTCATCACGCCCGATGTGACCACGCCGGGCGGACACCACCGCTGGGACGTCAAGCGCGTGCGCGAGCAGTTGCGTGGGCAGCGGAAGCGCGACGAGTAGGACGCGGCCTGCGCTCGTGCCGGCGAGGGCTCGAACGAACGATTGCAAACGCCGCGCCGGGAAGCGCACACACCGCTGCTGATCAGCGCCTACCGTCCGCAGCGTGGAACTAGTGAGCACCGGGGCACTCGCGAAGGCGCTCGGCGTCTCGCGCGCTGCCGTGAACAGGTGGGTGGGCACCGGCCTGCTCGTACCGGACGTCACCACACCCGGCGGCCACCACCGGTGGGACGTCGACCGTGTGCGGGAGCAGCTCGGCGGGAGAGACGGCGTACTGGGCGAGGCTCCAGGCGGTCGCTACGCCGTGGTGTGCGCCGTTGCGCACCACGCCTTGTCCACGCCGGCCGATGCCACTCCGCGCGATACGCAGGAGTGAGCCGCCAGCGCGGGCAACCGATCGGGGTCCGGTCACTCCGGCTCTTTTCTGCCGGCCGCCAGCACGGCATGCCGTGCCCGGCAGGAGAGCTGCGCCACCAGAAACTCCAGCGGTCCGTCAGCCAGGAACCGTCGCCACAGCACGGCGAACAGCAACGCACCGACGAGCAGCACCGGGTACTGCTCGGCAGGGCTGCGCCCCAGCGCGCCGGTGGCGAGCACCACCACGAACCCGCAGTAGAGCGTGAGCACCATCGTTCCGACAGCCGTGAACGGCCGCAACAGACATTCCGTCGCGCGAGTGCGCACCAGGAGTATCGCGACCGCGAGCATCACGACCGCTGAGCCGAGGCTGTTGATGCTGCGAATGAGATAGACCCAGCCGTGCGAACGCGATGCCGGAAAGGCGAGCCACCACACCCACGAGACGGCCACGACTGCGAGCCCGCCGATCAGCACTCCGCGGGTGAGCTCCGCCGACGACAGGTCCATGCGGCCGATGGCAAGCCCCGTGCAGATCGAGGCGAGATAGATGAGCACGGGATAGGGACCCGTGACGAAAACGTCGATGAGCAGCCCGGACGGATCGGCGACCACGGTCGAGAAGGTGGGATTCCCCTGGAGCCGCGGGACGCTGCTGTCGAGCGTGGAGGCCACCATGATCGGCGTGATGAGCAGCACCACCGCCGCGAAGCGGACCAGGAACCATGGCCGACGCCCCAGGAACAGGGTGGTGATCAGCACGAGCACGCCGTAATAGGGGAGGACGACCGGCACGGCGTCACGGAATCCGAGTGCGAGACCGATCGCCGCGATCAGCACGGCCTGCACGGCAACCTCCGCACGGGCGCAAGCGCGGTGCCGACGATCCGGGATCCGGCATCCCCCCGAGGTCAGCGCGAGGCTGACGCCCGCGACCAGCGCGAACGCCACCGCGGGACAGTCACCTGCGCTCATGGGCCCCAGTGCCGATAGCCCGTTGCCGGGCGCGGCACGGAACGCGCCGGCCGCCATCAGGCCGAGTAGAGCGAGGCCTCTGGCCAGGTCGACACCGGTGCGGGGGCCTCGCACGGATGCACAGGCCCCCGCTTCGGGCTCTCCGTCAGACACCCGCCGTCCCTACGGTCACCCGTCCGATCGGTCGGGTGAGGTCGAGCTTGTGCGCGTGGTCGTCCCGGACCTCGACAGCCGGATTGCCGCCCCACCGGGCGTCGGAGGGGATCTCCTCGCCCTTCATGACATAGGCATGCGGCTCGATCACGACGTCGTCGCCGACCGTCGTGCCGTAGTTCAGCCACGCCCCGGTGCCCACGGTGACGCGGGAGCCGAGCGTGATGTAGCCGGACTTGAAGATGCCGTCCTCCTGGGAGTGGCCCTGGAGCTCTGACGACTGGTTGACCGTGCAGTCATCACCGATGGTGACGAGAGAACGCTCGGTGAGGAAGATGCCGTCATCGAAGAAGCGGCGCCCGACCCGCACACCGAGCATGCGCCACAGCAAACTCTTGAACGGCGTGCCGTTGAACAGCATGTAATAGTCTTGCCAGTTGGCCTTCCAGTATCGTTCGTGCTTTCGGAAATACGGGTCGTAGATCGAACAGTACTGCGGTCGCAACTTTCTGAATCGTGGAGTCACGAGGCGTTCGGTGAGCACCCAGACGATGATCAGCCACAGCGGGTAGGACAACCCGGACAATGCAACTGCCAGCAGGGCGTTGCCTTCCTCGTAGACCGTCGAGAGGACTCCGACGAGAACCAGCGTGGAGAGCAGGAAGGACCACCGCAGGAACAGGAAGAGCAATATGGTGACGATGTTGTGTCTGTTCTTGGCGCTGAGGCCGCGACGTTCGTCGGACCGGCCCAGGCGTTGCGCCTTGTCCCGTGCGACGGTCCGTGGGATCGGGAAGGCGGGAGCACCCATGAGTCCGGTGTTCTCCAGGAGCGGGCCGTCGATCGGGATCATGGTCTTCGATCCGATGAGGCAGTTGTCGCCCACTCTTCCCTGAGGGATGAAGTAGAGATTGTTCCCGACGAAGCTGTTGGCCCCGATCCTCGTTCGCGAAAGACGGAACGAGGTACTCGAGAGCTCGGCATTGAGCATCGCCTGAACGTCGGCCACCATCGTCCCGCTCCCGATCGTGACCAGATAGGGATTGTCGTGCCTGACCTTCGTGCCGAAGTTGGACCCGGTCTGCACGACCGTGGAGAGATCGTATCCGATCCAGCGAAGGTAGGGGACCACGTACGAGCTGTCGCCGAAGACGTTCAACAGGAACTGACTGTTGGTCAGTCGCGCGATCGCGGTATGGATCCCGTAGTGGAAGCCGAACAAGGGATACTCCGTATCCGGCTCGATCATGCGGTTGAGCAGCCGGGGAATCGTCCCGACGGCCAGTACCGCGAGCACGAGAGTGCCACCGACGATCACCGCGGAGACGGTGGCCAAGTCGCGATAGAAGGACCAGGTGGCGAGCGCCCCCGGCTCGGGGTCCAGGAGCCTGGTCAACTGCGGGATCCTGTCGACAGCCAGAGTCAGCAGGCCGGTGGTCAGTGGGACGGAGACGACGAATATGCCCAGCAGTTGCGAGATTCCGAAGGACATCGCTCTGCGTCTGGATCCCGGGATCTGCGCGACCATCCGATAGTTCGCGTCCGTGCGCTCCGGCGGGGATCCGTGCCAGCTTTCGCCGGCAGGCACGATCTGCCCCTGATGGAGCGAGGAGACGTGTCCGAGCTGGGCGCCGTCACCCATGGATGCTCCGATGTCGATCAGCGACGCCTCGCCGACGAACACGTCCTTCCCGAGATGAACAGGACCCGTCTGGATCATCCCGTCGTGCGCCCGATAGCAGGAGATCAAGGCTTCGTTCCGGATGACCGTTCCCGCGCCGATCGTGAGTAGGTCGGTGCAGACGGGCAGGGTCCGGGTGTAGATCGCGACGCCGGGGCCGATCTTCGCGCCCAGTGCCCGGAGATAGAAGTTGATGATCGGGGACGTCGCGGTGGTACGCGACCGGCCGCCGACGAACAGCACGAGTGGATTCGACCGGGTCAACGTCTTGACGAGCCAGAAGCGGACGTAGGCCAGGCTCCAGACCGGGAACTCCTCGGCCTTCCACCGCCCGATCAGCACCCACTTCGCGATGATCGGGAGGATGCACATCGCGAGAACGGCGGCGTCGCCGTACACGGCCGCCCGCAGGAACAGCTCGACCACGTTCGGGGCGGCGGAGATCCAGTCGTCGCCCACCTGGGCGGCCGCCTCGGTGACGGCGAGGTACACGACGAACACGAGGAGCTGGATCACTCCGCAGAGCACGTACATCGGGGTGCCGGCCCGTCGGCGCGCCGCGGGTTCCGCGGGCGCCTCCTCGGGTGCCGGCGTCGCCGGGGCGGCGGACATCGTGCCTTCGACGGCCTTGGTCAGGCTCCTGATCGTCGGGTGCGTGTAGACGTCCTTGATCGTCACTGCCGGAAGGTCGGGCCGTTTTCGGACGCGAGCGCAGAACCGGGCCATGACCATCGAGTCGGCGCCGAGATCGTGGAAGAAGTTGCTGTCGACCGTCGCCTGCTTCACGCCTACGACGTCGGTCAGGAGGCTCAGGAGTGCATGTTCCGTGCCGATCGGCGGGCCGGTCGTCGGGCTGCCCCGGCCGGCGGCGACCCGGGGGCGTGGTGAGGGTTTCGGTGCGGGCGGCACCGTCGCCACCGGAGCGGTGGGCACCGTCTCCGCGAGCGCCGCCGCCAGACTTCTGATCGTCGGGTGCAGATAGACGTCCTTGATCGTCGCCGTCGGAAGGTCGGGTCGTTTTCGGATGCGGGCGCAGAATCGGGCCATGACCATCGAGTCGGCGCCGAGGTCGTGGAAGAAGTTGCTGTCGACCGTTGCGTGCTCCGTGCGTGCGACGTCCGTCAGGATCTCCAGTAACGCCTTTTCGGCGCCGGTTGCCGGGCTGCCTCCGTCCACAATCATTCCGGCCGAGTGTGCTAAATTACCCGGCCGCATTTCTCTTCCGATTTCAGACATGGTCCCTCATTGATGACGAAAGTGATCGATGCCGACAACGGTCACGGGGTGCGATTCCCGATCGCAGTACCTGGGTGTTCTCGAACTGGCCGCGCTTCTGGATCCGGGCGGCCCGCGCGACGGAACCGGGCCATCATCATAGGATGAGTGTCCAGGTCCATGTAGAGGTGATCGTCGGCTGTCCGTGATGCCGGTCATCGGGTCGGAGTGCTCGAGTGGGAGCGGATGGCATCGGAATCCTCCCGAGGGAGGCCGTGTTCAATTCTCCGATTCGGACACCACGTCTCTCTCGGCGCGTATGTCTCGACCGCACCGAAGTGGCCATGCGAGCCTATGGTGCGCCGGAGAGTCCTGATTTCCGCGCACTCTCGGTACTGGCATGCCACTAGAATTCGGGTCGAGTTATCCGAGGGCTAGACGCTTCCTCTGCTATTACTCATACTAATTTCAGCGAGGCTGATCGATGCCGTCGGGCTGTGTTCGTTTTCTGTAGCACGTTAACGGTAGCGATCCGGAAAAAAGGTACTCGCGCCGCCAGCCGGCCGGCGTCATCCCGTACTTCCGCCGGAACGCCCGTTCGAACGTACTGAGGTCGAGGAACCCGACGGCACCCGCGATGCTCGACATCGTAAGCCGGTGGTGCCTCGGGTCGATCAGCATCACCTGTGCCGCGAGCAGCCGCTGCTCGCGAAGGTAGGCGCCGGGCGTCGTCCCGATTCGTTCGAACAGGCTGTACGCATAGCGCACCGATATGTGGTGCCGGCGCGCCAGCTCCGCGACTCGCAGCTGCGGGTCGGCCAGGTGCGTACGAACGTGCGTCCGCATCATGTCGAGCAGCACCTGCTCGGGGCCGTCCCCGCCCGGTACGGAGGGTGTGGCGTCGCGAAGCGCCATGGCAAGCAGATCGATCGCGGCGCGCCCGGCGTCCAGCCGCTGCGGGCCGGTGAGGTCGTCGGCTGCGTCGAACAACCGGCCGAGGTAGGTGGACAGCATCTGCATGGCCGGGGCTGAGGCGTCCACGTTGCGCGCACAGGCCTCGGTGATCTCGGAGGTGCGGAGCGGGAGCAGCTCGCGTGGGAAACGCAGGTTCAGGCACCGCTCCGTCAACGAGGCCCGCTCGTAGCGGCTACGTGCCTCGTGCAAAATGCCCGAACCAGCCGCCATCCCGGCGAGGCGGTCATGTTGGCGGACGTGGCCCTGGTCAGCCATCTGCCATACGGAGAAGTGCAGCAGATTGTCGACCGACGCTCTCGCTGCCGTGCGGCCGGTCGGGACCACGGATATCTGCCCTCGGAAATGCGACCGGGAGAGGGTGAGGGTCTCACCCAGCTCCTGGACTTCCGCCCGGCCGCGAAAGCCGGGGCCCGTGCGGGCGATCACCGGTGTGTAGATCTGCCTGGCGACGTCTTCGAACTCCTCACCGGAGAACTCCCAAATCTGCACGGCCCCGAGGCTAGTTACGCGCCATGTACCCAGGCGGCAGCACGGCAAGTGCTCTTAGTGCTACCCGGACGTCCGGGTCGGCGCCTGCGCGGCGAGCAGCCTCGTGGTCTGCGCGGTGGCGGGCCCGCGCTACTCCCGCACCGCGCGCAGGTCCAGGACGAGCTCGTCGGGCGCGCCGTCCACGAGACGCACGGGGATGCCCCAGTCCTGCTGGTAGCGGTGGCACGCGGCGAACACCCCGTCGCCGTCGTCGCAGGCGGCGGCCGCCACGCTGATCTGGAGCACGCCCTCGACCGGCCCGTCGGGAGCGAACCGCACCTCTCGCACCAGCCCTGTGGCCGTGCCGGCGCCGGCAGTGAGCAACTCAGGCGGCGAGGCCGTGACGGTCAACGACGTCGGCTCACCGAAGCGCGTGTCGAGGTGCTGCCCGGTGGGCGGCATGAAGTCGATCCGCAGTGACAGTCCGCCGGGCGCGAGGTCGGTGCGGGCTCGCCGCACGCGGTGCGCGCCCCGGTCCACCCGCGAGCTCGCCGGCACGGGCACCCGTACGAGCCGGTGCGCCGCAGACTCCACCACCACCAGCGCGTCGCCGTCGACGAGGAGGTCGCTCGGCTCCTGCAGGTCCCGCGCCAGCGTGCCGACCGTGCGCGTGCCGGGGTCGTACCGGCGGATCGCGCCGTTGTAGGTGTCGGCGATCGCCACCGACCCGTCGGGGAGCACCGCGACGCCGAGCGGGTGCTGCAGCAGTGCGGGTTCGTCGCCGGTGTCGGCCGGTCCGTCCCGGAACCCGAAGTCGAACAGACCCAGCCCGACGGCCGTCGTCACCGCCGCTCCGACTGAGGGCCGGTCGACCACCGCACGCAGCGCGGACGTCTCGGCGTCGGCCACCCAGAGCGTCCCGTCCGGGGCGACCGCGAGCCCGGACGGCTGCGCGAAGAACGCCTCGTCCGGCGGCCCGTCGCGCAGGCCCTCGTTGGTCGTGCCGGCGAGCACAGTGACCGCGCAGGAGACGGGATCGAAGGACCACAGCTGGTGGTTGCCCGCCATCGCGACGACGATCCGGTCCTCCCACCAGGCGAGATCCCACGGCGTCGACAGCTCGGCCGCTGACGCGCCGACATCCACCCGCTCGCGCAGCTGGGCACCCGTTCCGGCCACGGTCGTCACGTGGCCGTCGTCGAGCCGCACCCCGCGCAGGGCGTGGTTGGCGCTGTCGGCGACCACGATGTCGTAGCCGGTGGCGGCGGCCACCGCGTCGGGCAGCAGCACGAGACCGAGCGGTTCGGCGAACCGCGGCTCGTCCCCGTCGGCCAGGCCGCGTTCGCCGGTGCCGATGCGCCGCCGCTCGGTGACGAGGTCGGTGTCCAGCTCGACGAGCTGGTGATGCGCGGTGTCGGACACGAGGAGCGTGCCGCCGGGCAACCGGATCGCCTTCCCGGGGAAACGCAGGGCCGTGGTCGGCTCCGGCGGCGCCACGTACGGCCCGTCGCCGCGATGCAGCGTGCCGGCGGCCTCGTGCTCGGCCACCAGCTCCTCGATCAGCACGGTCAGCCCGTTCGCGTGCCCTTCACCGGACATCTGCGCCACGACGTACCCGGTCGGGTCGATGACGGCCAGGGTCGGCCAGGCCCGCGCGGCGTAGGCGTCCCACGTGGTGAGCTCCGGGTCGTCGAGCACCGGGTGATGCACGCCGTAGCGCTCCACCGCGGCCTCGACGGCGTCCGGGTCGGCCTCGTGCACGAACTTCGGGGAGTGCACACCGATCGTCACCAGCACGTCGGCGAACCGCTCCTCCAGCTCCCGTAGCTCGTCGACCACGTGCAAGCAGTTGACGCAACAAAATGTCCAGAAGTCGAGCAAGACGATCTTGCCGCGCAGCGTCGCGAGGGAGAGCGGCTCACCACCCGTGTTCAACCAGCGGCGTCCGGTGAGCTCCGGTGCCCGCACCCGTGATCGGCCCATGAGCGGGCCAACACGACGAGGTGCGCGAGTGTTCCGCGCCGCCGTCAGACTGGGGGAGTGCCGGAACTGCCCGAGGTGGAGAGCGCGCGTCAGGCCCTCGAAGGCGCCCTGGACCGGGAGATCCAGGCCGTCGACGACAGCGACGAATGGGTCAGCCGCCCGCATCGTCCCGGTGACATCGCACGGGCGCTCGTCGGGGGCCGGCTCGTGGCGGCGCACCGCCGCGGCAAGACGATGTGGCTCGACACCGTCGGCCCGGACGGCGAGGCCGGTCCGCCGCTCGGCGTCCACCTCGGGATGGGTGGGCGCATCATCGTCACGGGCCCCGACGGCGAGCGCGGTGGCGGAGAGCCGGTGCGTCCCGACCGCACCCCGCGCAAGGCCGAGTGGGACCGCTTCACGATGACGTTCACCGATGGCGGGCAGCTGCGGCTGTTCGACAAGCGCCGCCTCGGGCGCGTCCGCCTGGACCCCGATATCTCGCTGCTCGGCCCCGACGCCGAGACGATCACGCGCGAGGAGTTCCGCACCCGCGTCGGGCGGGGGCGGGCGCCGGTGAAGGCGCGGCTGCTCGACCAGTCCGTGCTCGCCGGCGTGGGCAACCTGCTCGCCGACGAGATCCTGTGGCAGGCCGCCGTGTCGCCATCGGCGCCTGCCGGTGATCTGGACGGCGACACCCTTGACCGGCTGTACGCGGCGATGCAGCGGGCGATCGCCGCCGCGATCACGAACGGCGGCGCGCACACCGGCGAGGTGTTCCCGTTCCGCCACGGGGACGCGTCCTGCCCGCGCTGCGGCGCACCGATGGTGCACGGCACGGTCGGGGGACGTACGACGTGGTGGTGCTCGGCGGAACAGTCCTGACGCAGTGCGGGCGGCCCCGGCTCGCACGAGCGGCGCGTTCGCGCGGATTTATCGGACCGGAGTGCCGTCCGTATGCGCCGACCGGCTCTGCACGTAGTTCCACACCGCCACGCACAGCGCGAGCCAGGCCGCGCCGACGAGCCAGCCCGCCACCACGTCGCTGAACCAGTGCACGCCCAGATAGACCCGGGTGGCGCCCACCGCGCCCACCCACGCGACGGCGGCCACCACCAGCACCACACGGGTCAGGACGGAGGAGCCTGCCCACGCGAGAACGACGATGGTGCCGATCACCACGATCGACATCGTCGCGTGCCCCGAGGGCAGCGACTCGTTCCCCGCGTCGACCAGCCGGTCCGCAATCGGCGGCCGCGGGCGGCCGAACAGGTCCTTCAACACGTTGAACAGGGCTGCGGATCCGGCCATGGCGACGATGGCGAGCACCGCGTCCGCGCGGCGCCCCCGGTACCAGCACCAGCCCGCGACGACGACGGCCAGGACGGCCATCGACGTGGTGTTCCCGATGTTCGTGACGAACACAGCCAACTGGGTGAGACCACCGGAGCGGACCTCGATCGACTCGCTCAGCAGCGCCGAATCCGCCAGCGCTGGTCCGCCACCGGTGAACGCGGCGTACAGGCCCGCTGCGGCGGCGAACGCCAGCAATGCCGTGACGAGTGCGCCGGTTCCCGGCTGCGGTGCGGGGACGAGCACCCGCTCGCGAAGACCGGCGGGTGCTGCGTCGTCGAGTCCGGAGCCGGCGGACGCGTGCCCGGCTACGTCGTCGATCCGCAGCTGCCGGCCGGGCGGGACCACGCTCGCGCCGCCGGCCGGATCAGCGGGGGCCGGAGCGGTGGCCCGGTGCGCATCGGTGGCGTCCGCGACCGTGTCGGCCGCGGCACCGTCGACCGGGCCGCCGTCCTCCTCCTGCACGTCAGTCATCGCTCCATAGTGCCCGGGTCGTCTCCGCCCGGCCCGATGACCAGGCCGGACTGTGGGCCGAGGGGCTCACCCGGAGCGGTGGCGCCACTCCCGGTAGCGGCGGATCCCCGCCGCGGTGGAGCTGTCGAGCCCGCTGGTGTCGGCCTGCGGCTCGGTGAGCACCGGGCCGAGCTGCCGGGCCAGCACCTTGCCCAGCTCCACACCCCACTGGTCGAACGAGTCGATGCCCCAGATGGTGCCCTCGACGAACGTCATGTGCTCGTAGAACGCGATGAGCTGCCCGAGCACCGACGGGGTGAGCTTTCGCGCCATGATCGTGGAGGACGGCCGGTTTCCTGGCATCACCTTGTGGGGCACGATCTCCGCCGGGGTGCCCTCGGCCGCGATCTCCTGTGCGGTCTTGCCGAACGCCAGCGCCGAGGTCTGGGCGAACAGGTTCGACATGAAGAGGTCGTGCATGTCGCCGTTCGTGCCGCCGTCGGGCACCGGCACCACGTGGATCGGCTCGGCGAACCCGATGAAGTCGGCGGGCACGAGCCGCCTGCCCTGGTGCAGCAGCTGGTAGAAGGCGTGCTGCCCGTTGGTGCCCGGCTCGCCCCAGAAGATCTCGCCGGTGACGGTGGTGACGGCCGAGCCGTCGCCACGCACCGACTTGCCGTTGCTCTCCATCGTGAGCTGCTGGAGGTAGGCGGGCAGCCGGTGCAGGTACTGGCTGTAGGGCAGGACGGCGTGGGTCTGGGCGCCGAAGAAGTTCGTGTACCAGACGTTGAGCAGCCCGGCGATGGCCGGCAGGTTCTGCTCGAGCGGGGACGTGCGGAAATGCTCGTCGATCGCGTGCATGCCGGCGAGGAACTCGTCGAACTGCTCCTTGCCGATGGCGACCATGAGCGAAAGCCCGATCGCGGAGTCGAGGGAGTAGCGCCCGCCGACCCAGTCCCAGAAGCCGAACATGTTCTCTTCGTCGATGCCGAAGGCGCTCACCTCCTTCGCGTTCGTCGAGACCGCCACGAAGTGCTTGGCCACGGCCGACTCGTCGCCGCCCAGCCCGTCCAGCAGCCACTTCCGCGCGACGTGCGCGTTGGTCAGCGTCTCGAGCGTGGTGAAGGTCTTGGAAGAGATGACGAACAGCGTGGTGGCGGGGTCGAGGTCGCGCGTGGCCTCGGAGATGTCGTTCGGGTCGATGTTGGAGACGAAGCGCATCGTCAGGTCGCGGTCGGCGTAGGCCTTGAGTGCCTCGTAGGCCATCACCGGACCCAGGTCGGAGCCGCCGATGCCGATGTTGACGACGGCGCGGATCCGCTCGCCGGTGTGGCCCGTCCACTTCCCGGTGCGGATCGCGTCGGAGAAGGCGCCCATCCGGTCCAGCACCGTGTGCACGTCGGCCACGACGTCCTGGCCGTCCACCACCAGGGAGGCGTCCCGCGGCAGGCGCAGCGCCGTGTGCAGCACCGCCCGGTTCTCGCTGGTGTTGATGTGCTCACCCGAGAACATCGCCTCGGTGCGCTCGGGCAGCCCGGCCGCGCGGGCGAGGGCGGCCAGCAGCGGCAGGGTGTCGCGGGTGATGCGGTTCTTGGAGTAGTCGAGGACGAGGTCGGCACCGGTCGTCGTCATCGCGTTCGCGCGATCGGAGTCGGTGTCGAACAGCTCACGCAGGTGCAGGCCGGCCACGGCCTTGTGGTGCTCGGCCAGCGCGGACCACTCGGCGGTTGTCGTGATGTCGGTTGCAGGCACGTCTGTCATCCTGCCGCCAATCAGGTCTTGGCGGGTGTGGGGACACTCTCCTGGGCACCGAGGGTGTGCTCCCACAACGCGATGCCGCCGAGCAGGCCAGAGATGTTCGGCACCAGTGTGCGGTTCGGCCCGATCTTGTCCTCGTCGAGCCGCTTGGCGTTGCCGCCGCCGATATAGGTGTGGTCGGGCAGAACCATCGCCTCGAGCGCGTCGAGGGCGTTCATCACGCGCTTGCGCCAGTGCTCCTTGCCGACCTTGTGCCGCTGGTTGTCGCCGCAGGCCACCTCGATGGACAGGCCGTCACCGAAGCGCCCGTGCGACAACTCCATGTGCGGCAGCAGCATGCCGTCGAAGAAGACCGCGCAGCCGACGCCGGTGCCGAGGGTGATCACGAGCTCCATGCCCTGACCACTGATGGCGGCGCTGCCCTGCACGTCGGCATCGTTGGCGACCCGTGTCGGCTTGCCGAAGCGCTTCTCGAGGGCGGTCTCGAGCTCGAAGCCCGTCCACTGCTCCACCAGCTCCGGATCCGGGTCCTGGCCGGGCCCGCGCCGGGAGAACGCGGGCACCTCGCGAACCCTGCCCCGGCGGATCGCGCCGGGAAAGCCGACGGACACGCGGTCGTAGGTGGGCTGGGTGGCGGCCAGCTCGGCCAGCTCGTCGAGCAGGACCGGTGGCGTGCACGGATACGGCGTCTCACGGCGCTGACGATCGGAGAGCATCTCGCCCTTCGGGGACAGCAACGAGGCCTTGAGCCCCGAGCCTCCGACGTCGATCGCCAGGGTGAGCGGTCCCTCCATGGCTCAGTCCTCCTCGTGCCGTTCCTCGTTCGCACGGTAGTAGGGCCCATCGACAGCTGTCAGCGCGTGGACTTCACGGAGGCCGATGAGTACAGGCGCGGCGGCCAAACTCTCTGTAGCCGATCACGCGGCGGCAGGTACTCCTGCTGCGGCGAACGTGGCCGTCGAGACTCGCCGTCACTGCGGCGGCCGCCGATCGGCGGCAAGAACCCAGGCGAACGGCGGATCGGACGCGGCAACCGGTCGACTGTCGAACAAATGCGCGATCGAACCGGTGTGGCTACTGCTCATCGCCGATGGCGGTACGGCCGCCGAGCCCATTGCGTGACCTTGCGTGATCATCTGCACACGTGGGGTTGACTGTCGTTACGCACCGAGTCAGGTTGATCACCCAGTGCTTCGGAGGACCCCGATGAACCGAGCCCTCTCCCCGCCCGCGCGCGACTGGGCACTCCTGCTGGCGCGCGTCCTCATCGGCGTCGTCATGTTCGCCCACGGGTATCAGAAGTTGATCATCAACGGAATCGGCCGCACGACCGAGGGATTCGAAAGCCTGAGCATCCCGCTCGCGATCATCTCCGCGTCGTTCGTGACGGTGGTGGAGTTCGCAGGCAGCGTCATGCTCATCGCTGGAGCGCTCACGCCGGTGGTGTGCGCGTTGATGCTCGTGATCATGGTCGGGGCCGGTGTCTTCGTCCACATCCCCAACGGCATCTTCGTCGCCAACGGTGGGTGGGAACTCGTCGGTGTCATCGCAGCCGGGCTGATCGCCATCGCCGCCACGGGGCCTGGCCGCTACAGCGTCGACCACATGGTGCGCATGCGGCAGCAGCAGCACCGGCGTGACATGCAGCCACCCACCCGGCGCGCTGCGGCGCACACGGAGTCCTCGATCTGGCGCAGCACTCCGGTCAGGGGCAGGTCGGAAGCCTGACGCCGCGGTCCCCGGCCGCGCGCTCCTCGCCGAGAGGCGGGCGAAGCGCGCGGACTCCTGGTATCACGCGTCAGCGCGCGGTTCCGCCGCATGCCGGATGGCGGCCGCCGACCCGACGTCCACCGGGTCGGCGGCAGGCCGTCGCCACGGCAGGTGGTTGAACAGCAGGTTCAGAAGGAAGGCCACGATCACGCACGAGGTGATCGAGGAGCCGACGATGATCTCGAAGGCGCCCGGCACCTTCGCGTAGAACGACGGCGCCACCACGGGGAGCATCCCGACGCCGATCGAGACGGCCACGATCATGAGGTTGCTCGTGCCCTCGAACCGCACCTTGTGCAGCGTGCGGATGCCGACGGCGGTGACGGTCGCGAACATGATCAGCCCGGCGCCCCCGACCACGGGGCCGGGCAGCGACGCCACCACCTCGCCGAACTTGGGCACGAGGCCCAGCAGCAGCAGGATCGCGCCTGCCACGGCCGGGACGAACCGGCTCCGCACGCCGGTGAGCTGCACCAGGCCGACGTTCTGCGCGAAGATCGTGTCCGGGAACGAGTTGAGCACGCCCCCGAGCACGCCGGAGAACCCGTCGGCGGCCAGCCCGCGCGCGATCCGCCCGGGTGACAGCCGCTCACCCGTGGTCTCGCTGATCGCGAGCATGTCGGCGGTCGACTCGGCGAAGATCACCAGCATCACCACGCACATGGAGATCACGCCGGCGATCGGGAACTCCGGTGCCCCGAAGAGGAACGGCGGGGAGACCCCGAACCAGGGTGTTTCGGCGACGCCGGAGAAGTCCGTGAGGCCCATCGGGATCGCCACCAGCGCCCCGATGACGAGCCCGGTGAGCACGGCGATCTGGCTGATGAACCCCCGCACGAACCGCGTGATGAGGATGATGACCAGCACGATCCCTCCGGCGAGCGCCAGCCCGGAGAGGTTGCCGTAATCGGGGGCGGTCGGGTCGTTCCCGGCGATCAGCCCCGCCGCCGCCGAGATCAGCGAGAGTCCGATGATCGTGATGACGCTGCCGGTCACGACGGGCGGGAAGAACCGGATGATCCTCGAGAACGGCACGGCGATCAGCAGCCCGAAGATCCCCGAGACGATCATCGATCCGTAGACCCCGGGCAGACCGAAGTTCTGTCCGATCAGGATCATCGGGGTGACCGCGGTGAACGTGGCGCCGGTCACCACCGGCAGCCGCACACCGAGAATCTTCCCGATCCCGAGGGTCTGGATCAGCGTGATGATCCCCGCGACCACGAGATCGGCGTTCACCAGTAGCCCGATCGTTCGGGTGTCCAGCTGCAGCGCTGTGCCGACGATCAGCGGCACGGCGACGCACCCCGCGTACATCACGAGGACGTGCTGCACACCCAGCACCAGAAGGCGCCCTGTGGGCGGCACCTCGTCGACCGGGCTCGTCGCGGCGATGGGTTGCACGTCGGTCATGAGCCCGCCTCTCATCGTGGTGCGATGACCGTAAGCGAGGTTGTCGAGTCCGTGTGACGGGGCCGGAAATGCGTGCATGCCTCGGTGCGAGGATGGGCCTGTTGCGCGACCGGCCCGGAGCGGGCGCGACGCCCGGTCACTGTCCCGTCGAGCAGGGGGTGTGGATGCTGCGCCATGTCACGGCGATCCGCTATGTCACGCCGCTGCGTGAGGGCGGGTCGCTGCCGGGTCTCATGGAGGCCGACGACCTCGGCACGTACGTCGTCAAGTTCTACGGCGCCGGACAGGGCAGCAAGGTTCTCGTGGCGGAGATCGTGTCCGGGGAGCTGGCACGCGGGCTGGGCCTGCCCGTTCCGGAGCTCGTCACCGTGGAGCTCGACCCGGCACTGGGAGCCTCCGAGCCCGATCAGGAGGTGCAGGAGCTGCTGCGGGCGAGCCCGGGGCTCAACCTCGGCATCGACTTCCTGCCCGGCGCGCTCGACCTCGACCCCAGAGCGTTCCCCGTAGGTCCCGAGCTCGCGGGCCGGGTGCTGTGGTTCGACGCGCTCGTCGGCAACGTCGACCGCTCGTGGCGCAACGCCAACATGCTGTTCTGGCACGGTGCGCCGTACCTGATCGACCACGGCGCCACGCTCACGTTCCAGCACGCCTGGTCCAGTGCGCAGGGCTGGGTGCGCAGGCCGTTCGACGCCACCGACCACGTGCTGCTCGGCTGCACCCCCGACCTCGACGCGGCCGACGCCGCGCTCGCCCCTCTGATCACGCCCGAGTTGCTGCAAGGCGCGGTCGACGCCGTGCCCGACCGATGGCTCGCCGACGAGCCGGGTTTCGCCGGCCCCGACGACGTCCGCGCGGCGATCGTCGCGCAGGTGCTCGCCCGCCGTGACGCACGCGAGGCATGGCTTCCGGGGGTGAAGGCGGCGGCCGCCGCTCGTGCGGACGGGCGCACCGAACCGCCGCCGACACGGGGACCGAAACCCCCGTTCCGCGTCGCGCAGAAAGAGCCTCGGGCATGAGCCGGCACGCCTTCGAGTACGCCCTGCTGCGGGTGGTCCCGAGGATCGAGCGCGGCGAGGCGATCAATGCCGGCGTACTGCTGTACTGCCGCCCTCTGGACTACCTCGGAGCGCGGGTGCACCTCGACAGCAGGCGCCTCTGCGCACTCGACCCCGAGGCCGACAGCGCGGTGATCGCCCGTGCCCTCGACGCCGTCGTGGCGGTGTGCGACGACGGAGGCGCGGAAGCCGCCCGCTACGCCGGACCCGTGGGGGAGGAGGACCGCGGCCGCCGGTTCCGCCGCCTGACCGCTCCGCGCAGCACGATCGTGCAGGCGGGCCCCGTGCACACCGGAATCACCGCCGACCCGGAAGCCGAGCTGGACCGCCTCCTGCGAACCCTGGTCCTCCCTCTCCCCACCTGATCCCGCCGCCCGGCGGGGTGGGCTTGCGAGGGGTGGGGGGTGAGGGGATTGGATGGCGGCATGAGCCGATCACCGGAGATCGATGCGGTGCCCGCCGGTCCGCTGACCGAGTGGCTCCGCGCCGAGGTGCCCCAGATGAAGGTGGGGGACGAGCCCGTCGACATCGAGCGGATCTCCGGGGGGCACTCCAACCTCACCTACCGCATCACCGACGCCACCGGTCGCCGCTGGGCCCTGCGCCGCCCGCCCACCGGCATGGTGCTCGCGACCGCTCACGACATGAATCGCGAGTGGCGCTTCATCACGGCGGTGGCGCCGACCCCGGTGCCGGTGGCGCCACCGGTCGCCTTCTGCACCGACACCGACGTCATCGGCGCCGAGTTCTATCTGATGGAGTTCGTCGACGGCGACGTGCTCGGCGACGAGGCCTCCGGGCACCGGCTCGAACCCGGGGCGCCCCGACGCACGGCGGGCCTCGACGCCGTCGACGTCATGGCTGCGCTGCACGCCGTGGACCCGGACGACGTCGGCCTGGGTGATCTGCGCCGCTCCGGCAGCTATCTGGAGCGGCAGCTACGCCGGTGGCACCGGCAGGTGCACGAGTCGTCGGTACCGGATCTGTCCACCGTGGACGCCGTGCACGCCCGGCTCGTCGATCAGGCCGCGGCGCTCCCCGTGGCCGACGTGCGGATCGCCCACGGTGACTTCCGGCTGGGCAACCTCGCGGTGGGTCCGGACGGGCGGGTGCGTGCGGTGTTCGACTGGGAGCTCGCGACGCTCGGTGATCCGCTGGCCGACCTCGGCTGGCTGATCGCGTCCTGGGGTCGCTCCGGCGACGAGGTGCCGCCCACGATCGCCGGGCCGAGCCTCGTTGAGGGCTACGCCGACCGTGCGGAGCTGGTGGACCGCTACGCCGAGCGCTCCGGCCGCGACCTCTCCCATCTGGACTTCTACGTGGCCTTCGCGCGCTGGCGATGGGCCTGCATCGGGGCGGGCGTGTACAGCCGCTACGCCGGGGGCGTCATGGGCGCCACCGACGAGGCCGAGGTCGGGGTGGCCCGGCTCGCGGCCATCCAGTGCCAGGCCGAGGCGGCACTGGTTGCCCTCGGCGGCTGACGATCATCACCGCACACACCTCGTGGCCACCGTGCCCACCGCATGACGTGTGTGCCGAGGCCATCCGGTGTGCGCAATACCGGCGTCGCTCAGGCGATCCATGCCGGCAGCACCGGCTCCCCGCCGCCGGGTACCGACGCGCGGGCTCGGTCGTCGCCTGGGTGTGACGAAGCAGGCCGCCGCCAAGCACGTCGACGCGCTGGAACGGCTCGGCTACCTGCGGCGCGCCACCGACCCGGACGACGCGCGCCGGAAGTTGCTGCAGCTCACCGACCGCGGGGCCGACAGCCTCGCGCGCTCCGCCCGGATCTTCGACGAACTGCGCGCCGAGTGGGCGCAGGCGCTCGGCTCGGAGCGGCTGGCCGCACTCGAGGCCGACCTGCGCACGATGACCGGAACCACTCCGTTCCGGCTCGACACGCCGGGATGGTTCGGCGGCGGATAGCTCAGGCGTCGACGGTGGCGGCGGTGAGCCGCACGGGCATCGCGTCGAAACCGCGCAGCACGCGGGTGGGGCGCCGACGCGGCGGACCGTCGAGTGCGAGGTCGGGGAAGCGGTCGAACAGCGCGCGCAGTCCCACCTCGCCCTCCATCTTCGCGAGCGCGGCGCCGAGGCAATAGTGGATGCCGCTGGAGAAGGCGAGGTGGGCGTCCGCGTTCTCCCGCGTGACGTCGAAGCGGTGGGGATCGGTGAAGACTGCCGGGTCGCGGTTGGCGCCACCGACCATCATCACGATGATCCGACCGGCCTGCACCTGCTCGCCGGCGACCTCGACGTCCCGCCCGGAGATCCGGGCGGTGCGCTGCACGGGGGAGTCGTAGCGCAGGATCTCCTCGACGGCGTTGCTCCAGCGCTCGGGCTCGGCCCGGAGCAGGGCGAGCTGGTCGGGGTGGGCGGTGAGGGCCGCCGCGCCGTTGCCGATGAGGTTGACCGTGGTCTCGAACCCCGCGGCGAGCAGCAGCCCCGCGATGCTGGTGAGCTCCGTCTCGGTGAGCCTCCCCTCCTCGCTGTGGGCGTGCACGAGCGCGGAGAAGATGTTGTCGCCGGGGTTGCGGCGGATGTGCTCGAAGTGGCTCAGCATCCAGTTCTGCAGGGCGTCGAGGTGGCGCTCGGAGAGCCGGAAGTCGCGGTAGGAGAGCCCCGCGTCGAGCGACATCGCGCCACCCGCGCCCCACTCCAGGAACTGCCGGCGCATCTCGACGGGCGCGCCGAGCATCTCGGCGATCACGGTGGCCGGGAGCAGGCTCGCGTAGTCGTCGACGAGGTCGGCTGTGCGTCCCTTCGCCGCCATCTGGTCGAGCAGCTCGACGGCCACCTCCTCCGTGCGGCTGCGCAGGGCGGCCACCGCGCGGGCGCTGAACGCCCTGGTGACGAGCTTGCGGTAGCGCGTGTGGTCGGGTGGGTCGACCGCGAGCATCGACGGCGGTTCCACCGGTCCGACCGGTCCGGGACCCGCCAGGCGCTCGGCGATCCGCAACGCGACGGGGGCGCGGCCGCTCGGTCCGCCGACCACTCCGAAGTCGGGGCTGCGCAGCACGGCCGTGGCGAGGTCGTGGTGCGCGGTGTTGAGGACGATGCTGTTGTCGACCAGCCGGCCCTGCTCGCGCAGGACGTCGTAGAACGGGAACGGGTCGGCGACCACATCGGCGTCGAACATGAGCCGGGCGCTCACGTCGCCCTCGCGCATCCTCCGCTCGAGTGTGCGCCGGATCAGCGCGTGCCGAAGCCCCCAGCGAACCGTCTGACGTGCGCCCGTGATCACAGACATTTTCGACCCCCCGTCGCTTTCGTCCGACGTTACCGCTCCGGGCCGACGGGGCTGTCCCCCTGGGATCAGCGAGGGGCGGCGCGCGGACGTGCCTCGCGTCCGGTACGACTGAGTCTGTGACGATCCCCCGGCTGCTCGCCGTCAGCGACCTGCACATCCATTACCCGGAGAACCGCGGCATCGTCGAGGGCCTGCAGCCGACCTCCGACGGAGACTGGCTCATCGTCGCGGGTGACGTCGCCGAGCAGGTCGGAGACGTCGAGTGGGCATTGGGTCTGCTCCGGGAGCGGTTCGCCAGGGTGATCTGGGTGCCGGGCAACCACGAGCTGTGGACCAAGGGGAAGGACCCGGTGCGACTGCGCGGCGACGAGCGCTATCGGTTGCTCGTCGAGAGGTGCCGCGCCCTCGACGTGCTGACCCCCGAGGACCCGTTCCCGATCTGGGACGGGGCGGGCGGTCCGGCCACCATCGCTCCGCTGTTCACGCTCTACGACTACTCGTTCCTCCCCGAGGGCACCACGACCTCGGAGGAGGGGCTGGAGGCCGCGTACGCGGCGGGTGTGGTCTGCACCGACGAGCATCTGCTCCACGCCGACCCGTTCCCGAGCCGGGCCGCGTGGTCCGCCGCTCGGATCGACGAGTCGGAGCGCCGTCTCGCGGAGTGCGACCCGGACATCCCGACCGTGCTGGTCAACCACTGGCCGCTCACCCGGCTCCCGACCCGCGTGCTGCGCTACCCGGAGTTCGCGCTCTGGTGCGGCTCGGAACGCACGGCCGACTGGCACGTCCGATACCGCGCGACCACCGTCGTCTACGGGCACCTGCACATCCCGAGGGTCACCTGGGAGGACGGGGTGCGCTTCGTGGAGGCGTCGCTCGGCTATCCGCGGGAGTGGAAGGCCCGTGACGAGCGCAACGGCACAATGGTCGCCGACCTGCTCCCGCGTCAGGTCCTGCCGACGCCCTGACGGGTCCGCGCCCGGCTGTCGGGCGCGAACCCCGTAGACGTCATCGCCGTCCGCGCTCGCCGTAGCGGCGGCGGAACTTCTCGACCGCACCGGCCGAGTCGAGCACGCGCGCCGCGCCGGTCCAGAACGGGTGCGAGTAGGCCGTGATGTCCATGCGGACCAGCGGGTACGTGTTGCCGTCCGTCCACTCGATCGTCTCCCTGGACGTCTCGGTGGAGCGGGTGAGGAAGGCCTCACCCGTGGCCCTGTCCTGGTAGACGACGGGTCCGTAGGCGGGGTGGATGTGGGGGCGCATCGTGATCTCCCTCGGTCGTCTCCTGATTGGTACAGTCACCATAACGACAACGATTGTCATTTTGTTTCCGAGGGGGTGCGGGGATGCGGAGTGCGTCCGGGTCGGGGTTCACCGTGGTGCTGTGCACGACGCCGGCGTGTGGGGCAGGCGACGAGGGCACAGTCGCGGGCAAGCTGATCGACGCGCTGCGCGGCGCGGTGCGGACGAGCCGGTACGGCGTACTCGTCACCACCGGATGCCTGTTCGGTGGGGCCGCCTGTGGGGTGCGAGCGAGGGCGCCGATGGTGCTCGTGCAGGCCTGCGACCCGGGTCGACGGCCGACCGGCCCCGCCGTCCGCATCGGTCCGCTTCGGACGGGCGCCGACGTCGACGCGCTGGTCACCTGGTTGCGGACCGGCCACCTGGATCCCGCGGTGCTCCCGGCCCGGCTGCTCGACCTGCACCGGAGAGCGATCGCCGCGCCGCTCAACTGAGGCGTGCCGAGCCACGGCGATTCCGTGTCCTTTTTGTCGGGGATAACGGGCACGATGGCGCAGTGCGAACAACGGTGCTGGCGCCGGGACTGACGGTCCCGGTTCAGGGGCTCGGCTGCATGCGGATGGTGCCCTCCCGCGAGCGCGATGCCCCGGCCGTCCTCAACCGGGCGCTGGAGCTCGGCGTGACGTTCCTCGACACCGCCGACCTCTACAGCGACGGGCGCAACGAGGAGCTCGTCGGACGGGTCGTGCGGTCCAGGCGGGAGGAAGTCGTCCTGGGCACCAAGTTCGGCGCCCTCCGCCACCCTGACGGCGAGATGTACTTCCGTGGCGACCCGGCCCACGTGCGTGCGGCGTGCGAGGCAAGCCTGCGCCGGCTCGGCATCGACGTCATCGACCTCTACTACCTGCACCACCGTGACCCCGCCGTCCCGATCGAGGACACCGTCGGGGCGATGGCGGAGCTGGTCGCAGCGGGCAAGGTCCGCCACCTCGGGCTCTGCGAGGTCACGGGCGACGAACTGCGCGCCGCCCACGCGGTCCATCCGATCGCCGCGCTCCAGTCCGAGTGGTCGCTGTGGAGCCGGCGCGTCGAAGCGGTGGTGGCGGTGTGCGTCGAGCTAGGCGTCGGTGTCGTGCCCTACTGCCCGCAGGGGGCGGGCCTGCTCACCGGATCCGCCGACGCCGGGCCGCCGCCCGCCGACGCCGTACCCCTGCTCGATCTGCTCCGGCAGGTGGCGCACCGCCACGGGGCGAGGCCCGGTCAGATCGCTCTTGCCTGGGTGCAGCAACGAGCGGAGATCTGGGGGATTCCGGTGGTGCCCATTCCCGGCACCGTCCGGCTCGCGCATCTCGAGGAGAACGTCGCCGCCGCCGACCTCACCCTCAGCGCCGAGGAGCTCGCCGAGCTCGAGGCCCGCACACCGGCGCCGGTGCCGTGAACACCCGATCGGTGCGAGCCCCTGAGCGGCGCCGCACTTCACTACGGCGTGTCTTCGCGCCCACGGTGTTCGCGTTGCTCGCCGCCGCGGCGTGCTCGGCCGGTCCGCCCGTCGCGCGTCCCGAGCCTGCACCGCCGTCGTCGTCAGCTGCTCCCGTGGTCGCCGACGGCTGCCCAGCGGTGCCGAGGACGGGCACCGAGATGGCGATGGTCGACTACGTGGACTTCATCGTCATCGGCACCACGACGTACCTGGCCAATCGCGACGTGGTCGAGCGCGCCGACCTCGGTGAGGTGGTCATGAGGTCGCGCTGCTCCTTCCGCGAGCTGAACGACCGCACGGGCCGGATGACGCCGCCGGCGCAGGACGGCGACACCGGCTTCCTTGCCCCCGGCACTCCCGTGTACGCCGTGCGCGGCTGGCCCGTCGCCTGCCGTGTGGCGGCCGAGAGCGACGGACGGTTGCAGTTCTACCTCGCGCAGCAGAGCGGCGGCGACCGAGCCCGACCGGTGGACTGCGCAGTCGGCTGACCTGTGCGTCGCCGAAGCGGGCGCTCTCATCCCTGCGTCGCCGCGATCCGACCGGCGATGGAGTCGAGGACGAGGTCGAGACCGAAGGCGAAACGGTCCAGCGCCCGTTGCAGCGTGTAGGGCAGCGTCGAGTTCGACACGGCGAACGCTCCGGCCTCATCCAGCGCGCTGAGCCGAGGGAAGCGCCCGTTCATGCGCTCGTCCAGGAGTGGGGCGCGACGCTCCCACCACTCGTCGTCGCTGCTCCCGGTCCGGACGGGCGCCTGCTCGGCCTCGACGACCGCCGCCGCGGCGCCCCGCGCGTACGACTCGACCGCCGCGACGCACTGCACGACGTCGATGGCCGCCAGGCCGTGCCCCTCGAGGAGCGCCAGCGCGGCGTCGTAGCGGGTGATGACGTTCGGGCCGAACACCGTCCTCGACGTCGCCACCTGCAGTAACCAGGGATGTGCACGGAAGGCATTGAGGTCGGATGTGGCGAGGTCATGCAGCCCGGCCCGCCACCCGGCGTCCGCGGTGGGGAGCGGTTGACGGCCGGCCACGCGATCGACCATCAGCTCCAGCAGCTCGGCCTTGCCCGGCACGTAGGTGTAGAGCGACGCGGCGCCGATTCCGAGCACCTCCGCGAGCGCCCGCATCGACAGGGCGGCCGGGCCGGCGCGGTCGGCCTCCGTGATCGCGGCGTCGACGATCCGTGGCAGGTCGAGGCGCTGCCGTGGTCCGCGCCGGGGGACGGGCACCCCCTCCCACAGCAGCGCCATCGTGCGCGCCGCGTCGCCGCGTCCCGCGTACTCCATCCCGCGACCTCCTGCCACAGATACTCTAAACACTGTACGGTGTTTCGATGCGCACCGAGCTCGTCATCCCCGGCCTGCCCTGCCGCGACCTCGACGACGTCCTGCCCTTCTACGCCGCACTCGGATTCGACGTGACCTACCGACAGGAGCGTCCCAACCCGTATGCGGTGGTCCGCCGCGGTGGGATCGAGCTGCATTTCTTCTCCATCCCCGAGTTCGATCCCGTCAACTCGATGGGAAGTGTGTGCATTCTCGTCCCGGATACCGGGGCGCTGCACTCGGCGTTCGCCGCCGGCCTACGGGCCGCGTTCGGGAAGTTGCCGGTATCCGGGATCCCGCGGATGACCAGGCCGCGGCACAGGCAGGGCACCCCGGCCGGGTTAACTGTGGTCGATCCCGGGGGAAACTGGCTTCGGATCAGCAGGCACGCGGACGACGGCGACGAGCCCGCCGCGTCACAGGGCCGGCTGGCACGGGTGGTGGCTGCCGCCGCGCGACAGGCCGACTCCCGCGGCGACGAGTCGGCCGGAATCCGCGTACTGGAGAACGGCCTCGCCCGCCACGCCGACGCACCGCCTGTCCAGCGCCTTCCCGCGCTGGTCTATCTGGCTGAGCTCCGATTCCGGACCGGCGAACGCGAAGCGGCCGCCACCCTGCTCGCCGAGGTCGGCGCGCTGGAGCTGTCGGCGGCCGACCGCGAGGCCCTCGCCACCGACCTCGCCACCGCGGCCGAACTGGCCGCCGACCTGGACTCCCTGGACCCAGATTCTTGATCTTGACCCGAACAAGCACGAAGACGAGGGCGTGAGGGCCGGGTCCCAGGAGACGCCTTCGACGTTCAACCCGCCGTCCTCCGGAGTCCAACGGGCCACTTTGTCGATTCTTCGGCGTGTTGGCGACGAACCACTCGCGAAAGTCCGGGATGAGCTCGGCATGCAGCGAGTTGTCATCGTGGACGTCGATGCGGAGCAACCCCGCGCGTGCCGGAGCGGGCTTCGCGCGGTCCTGGCGCTCGACGAGTGCCAGACATTCCATGTCATCCATCGCGCCCTCGGGAAGCCCGTGGATCAGGTGGCGTCGAGCGGTTCGATGAGCGTTCCGTCCGAGCCGATGACCATCTCCACCAAGCCGTCGGCGAGGTTGTTCGAGGCCAAGACCGGGATGGCCGAAGCCCTCCCGAAGGTCGTCGACAAGGTCACACCGGAGGGCAAACTGCCGGACCCGGGCAGCCTGCAGGACATGCTCGCCAAGCTCCTGGCCGGCGCGAAGCAGCTCGCCCGAACCCCGACCCGGCGATCGACGCCGGGTCGGGGTTCGGGCAGGTGCACCCAGCCAAGCTCCTGGCCTGCTGACGTGCCGGTCCTCGGATCAGGTCGGCCGTCGAATGAGCACGCTCAGCCCAGCGGTGCGAGTCCCGCGGGGCTGAGCAGGTACGCGTCCTGATGTAGGTGCCGCCCGGCTGCCAGATCGACGATGGCGGTGCCCACCTGCTCCGGGGTGAGTGCCGGACCGAAGGACGTCAGGAAGGAGTCCAGGTCGATGCCCTGGCGCTCCGCGTACGCGGCCACCCCACTCGCGCCCAGCTGGGTGGCCGGCGTGAGTTTCGGGAGAACCGAGGCGAACGTGATCCCGAGCCCTTCCCGCTTCGACTCGGCGGCGGCATAGGACGTCATGAACCTGATGGTGGCCTTGGCTCCCGCATAGCCACCGCTCAGGGGCGAACCGTTGATCGCGGCTCCACTGGACACCGCGATGACGGTGCTGCCGGGAAGAAGCGGGTGGAGCAAGGCTTCGCGCACCCAGTGAAACACGTGCTGGACGTCGACCTCCCAGTTGCGGCTGAAGGTCTCCCAGGTCTGGTGGTGCAGTGGCCGCAGCAGGGGAGTCGCACCGGCGTTGAGCACCAGCGTTAGCGGGCGGTGTTCGCCGATGAGCCGGGCTGCGACATCGGGATCGGTGGCCTCTGCGACGACCGGGGCGAAGGTGTCGCCCAATTCGTCGCGCAGGTCGTGGAGCCGGGCCTGGTCACGGGCGACGCCGACGACGTGTGCGCCCACTCCGGAGAGCGCGGTCGCGATTGCGCGACCGAACCCTCTGCTTGCGCCGGTCACGAGTGCGGTGGTCCCGGCCAGGCCCTCCACGGTGCCAGGCTCGCCGGGGTCGGCTGCGTTGTCCGTCATCGGGCCACCTGCGAACGTCCGGGTCCGGTGTACGACGCCGCGTCCGTGCCGCTCACCCGGGACCGCAGGAAGTAGATCGCGGCGGACAGCAGCAGGACCCACGGGATGTCCGTCAGGAACTTACTGTGGTAATGCTGCTCGAACGCCCCCGGAATCATGATCAGCCCGTGGGCGATGTTGACCCACATGGTGAAGTCGAGGAACGACGAATACGCCGCCGGTCGACGTGCGGCCACCAACGTGTAGACGGCCCACACGAGATAGATCCCTGACAGCATCAAGCCGACGTGTCCTGGCAGGTCGTCCCATACGAGCCAGTGCAACTCGGCCCCGGGCCTGAAACCGGGTGTCTGGATCGCATATCCCGTGAAAATGGCGCCGAAAATCAGGATCGATCCCACACCCCACGCTCGCAGGACCACTTTGAGCAGCCCGGTCCTTTTCTCTTCGGTCACAGACGTGCACCTCCCGGTTCCGGGTAGTTCGACGGTTCCGGCGCGCAGCCGGCGCGGCTCGACGTCCGCAGCCATACAGATACGGCGACCCGACCGGATTCATCGGCGGCCCGATCCACGGCGTCAGCGCGAGGCACCGGCTCCGGCGTCGGGTCCGTGAGGAACGGCGGGTTCGAGCCGAACCGGACGCGTCGACGGAGTGCAGGTCGGCGAGGTCACCCCCCTGGGACGGGGGTCGGAGCGGGCCGACCGATGAATTCTGGCGGTCCGACGTATCTGTACGGGTGTGGTGATCGCCGCAGAGGTGGGCGCTTCGCCCACCTTCGTCCGAACCTGAGGGAGGACCGTGCCGGTCCAGGAGGACTTCATGGAGCAGGCGGCTCCGTTCCGCTCCGAACTCATGGCCCACTGCTATCGCATGCTTGGTTCGATGCACGACGCGGAGGACCTCGTCCAGGAGACCTACCTCCGAGGGTGGCGCTCCTTTGAGACGTTCGAGGGGCGGGCCTCGCTGCGCACCTGGCTCTATCGCATCGCGACGAGCGTCTGCCTGCGCGCGCTGGAGAATCGAGCTCGACGCGCGCTGCCGTCCGGGCTGGGTGCCGGCTCGGCCGATCCGGACGTGGCCCTCGACATCGGTGACAGTTCGCTCGATTGGATAGAGCCGTTCCCGGACGCCTGGTGGACGCCGCGCTCACCGGAGGCAGCGTTCGCGGGTAAGCAGAGCGTGCGCCTGGCCCTGGTCGCGGCGCTGCAGGAACTGCCGGCACGGCAGCGGGCCGTGCTGATCCTGCGCGACGTCGTGCAGTTCCCGGCCACCGAGGTCGCACAGTTGCTGGACACGACGCCCGCCGCGGTCAACAGCGCCCTGCAACGCGCTCGCGCCCGCCTGACCGAGGTGGGGCTCACCGAGGACGGCACAGTTGAACCCGCCGACCAGGAGCGCCGCGAACTACTGGACCGGTATGCAGCGGCCTTCGAACAGGCGGACGTCGACGCGCTCACACGGCTGCTCCGTGCGGACGTCCGTCTGGAGATGCCGCCGCTGCGTGTGTGGTTCTCCGGGCGTGAACCGGTGACCCGATTTCTCGCGTCGCGTGGCTTCGCCGGGGTGGGCGGCGTAGCCATGGTCCCGACCGGCGCGAACGGGCAGCCTGCACTCGCGGCCTACCACCGCGACGGTGACGGTGTCCTGCGAGCCCACGCACTGCACGTCCTGACGCCCGGCGTCGGCGGGGTCGCAGGAATCTTCGCGTTCCTCGACCCGGAGCTGTTCCCCGCGTTCGGGTTGCCGCCAACGCACCGCAAGGCGTCGTGAACACCCCTTTCCTGTTCCACCTCCAGGGTTCGCTCGCCTACGCCCTCGACGTGGTGGGCAGGGTCGTGCCCGACCGGCTGGACGACCCGACACCCTGCCCCGGCTGGGACGTCCGCGCCCTGGTGGCGCACCTGACCGACTCAGTCACCGTCCTCGCCGGAGCTCGCACGCCCAGCCGCGCCCCCGCAGACCCGGACGATCCGGTCCCCGCGTTCACCGAGGCCGTATGCCTCCTGCTCACCCGGTTACCCCGTCGTGCATCGCGTGCGTCTGGCGCGAGCGGGCACCCGAAGTCGACGGCCGAACTCGCCACGGCGGTGGGTGCGGTCGAGGTTGCGGTGCACGGCTGGGACGTCGCTCGGGCGTGTGGCTCCACTCGGCCGGTGCCCGCCGTGATTGCGATGGACCTCCTGGAGTTGGTGCCGGCCCTCGTCCCGTCCGGGGCGCGCTCAGGCCTGTTCGGCGCCCCGGTTCGTGTCCCGCCCGGGGCCCCGCCGGGCGACCGGCTTGTGGCGTTCATGGGCCGCAGCCCGGCATGGGCGCCCCCGCCCAGCTGCGGCAACGGACCCGCTCCGGCGTCGCGACCGAGACCAGAGGATGGCCCTCGCTAGGCAACGGTGAGGACGAGTGCGGGGAGCGGGGAGTGGACGTCCCGCAAGCGTCGCAGCTTCGTGTCTCTGCTGTCCGATACCCGGGTGCCGATCGAGCGGATCGCCCGGCTCGTCGGCCACAGCGGAAACGTCGGTCACCGAGCAGATCTACCGGCACCAGCGATGGACCGGAATCTTTCCGTTTAGTCGCTCGGGAACGAAAAAGGCCCCGTCCGCTCTTCGCGGACGGGGCCTGACCTGGTGGGCGATACTGGGATTGAACCAGTGACCTCTTCCGTGTCAAGGAAGCGCTCTCCCACTGAGCTAATCGCCCGAGGCGGAGGCGGGAATCGAACCCGCGTACAGGGCTTTGCAGGCCCTTGCCTAAGCCACTCGGCCACTCCGCCGAAATCCGCGGAGCTTCCGTGGAGTTCGATCCGTGGAGGTCTGACGGGACCCGAGGTTCCTCCGAGCGGACGACGGGATTCGAACCCGCGACCCTCACCTTGGCAAGGTGATGCGCTACCAGCTGCGCTACGTCCGCATGTGCAGCGTGTCCGCTGCGTTGATGGGAGAACCTTAGCGCAGCCGCTAGAGGGGCTTCAAACCACCCCCCATGTTCTGCGCTGAGGACCTCCGACCTGCGGGTTTAGTCCCGCGCAGGGTCGTTCAGCAGGTCCGACAGCGCCACGTCGAAGTCCAGCCAGGAGTACTCGGTGTCGGCCGGCACGGCGACGTAGGTGCGGTGCAGGAAGTCACCGAGCGTCTGCGCGCACGTGGTGAAGACCGCGTGCCCGGACGGCGATGACAGCTCCAGCTGCACCTTGTGGGGCTCGAGTGGCATGGGCTGCACCCTGACGTCACCAGTGCCCGCCGGGCCGATCAAGCCGTCGTGCAGCAGATCCCTGGCGAATACCCAGTCAACGGCCGTACCGTTGCCGGTCCGGAACGACGCCTGCACCGCGTAGGGGTCCCGGCTGCTGTACGTCAGATCGACGTTGACGGGCACCACAGGGGCGTCCGGGGCGATCAGTTCGAACACCGCCGGTGAGCAGATGACCGTGGGCTCGTCGCGCATCCTGCGTCCTCTTTCATGGTCCCGCGTGGTTCGTCATCAGGAAAAACGACGGCGCCGCGAAGATGTGACGGGTGGAGAACCCAAGTCACAGGTGTAGATCGGCAAACCTCACCCGTTTGGGCCAACCGACAATCGCCTGACCTGCGCTTTTGGGACGACCTCGCTGGAGTCGCCAGCCGCTGATCCACCCGGTTGCCGCGCTCCGCTCCGGCGATGAGGCCGTCCGGAACCCCCGGTGAGCTGCACACAGTAGGATCCTGGGCCTGGATCGGACGGCCTGACCGGTCGACGTCGGATTGCATAGGGCGGGTGGAGAACCTGAGCAGCGCTGAGGAGAACGAGCCGCGCCCCGGCTTCCGGGCCCGGCTCGAGGAGAAGCCGACCCTGCGGCGCACCTACCGCATCGGTGTAGCCCTCCTCGGCGGCCTCGTGCTCATCGCGGGCATCGTCGCCATCCCGTACCCCGGGCCCGGCTGGCTCATCGTGTTCGGCGGCCTCGCGATCCTCGCCACCGAGTTCATGTGGGCGAAGCGGGTGCTGCACTACGCCCGCGGCAAGTACGACGCCTGGACGGACTGGCTCGGACGGCAGTCGCTCGTCGTCCGGACCGCCGTCCTGCTGGCCACCGGCCTGGTCGTGCTGGCCACCCTCTACCTGCTCAACGCCTTCTATCTGGTGGCGGGTTGGGTGGGGCTCGAAAGGTGGACCTGGTTGCAGAGCCCGTTGTTCGGGTGATGTAGGGTCTGCGACGGCAGGGGCGATTAGCTCAGGGGGAGAGCGCTTCGTTCACACCGAAGAGGTCACTGGTTCGATCCCAGTATCGCCCACCATGCGAAGGCCCTCTGACCTGCGGGTTAGGGGGCCTTTCGCGATCATGCTCATCACGCGCTGGAGTGCGCGGTAGCCACGATTGCTGCCATACGGCGAGCCGTGGCTCAGAGTTGAGCTTCCCCCGGTAGCCCGGAGTGTCGGCTACCAAGCGGCAGCCGGGTCGGGGTCGGCAGCGTGGGCTGCCGGGTGATCGCCTTGGTGAGCATGCCAGGCGGCTTCGTACTCATCGGGTGAGCGCCAGCCCAGCCGGGCCTGGATGCGTTCGGTGTTGTACCAGCCGTCGATGTAGGCGAACAGTTCGTTCTCCGCCTGGTCACGGGTTCGCCAGGAGTGCCGGTAGACGAGTTCGGTCTTGAGTGTGGAGAAGAAGTTCTCCATCAGCGCATTGTCGTAGGAATCCCCGACCGAGCCCATCGAGGCGAGGATGCCGTGGTCGTCGAGCCGTTGGGAGAACCGGATCGAGGTGTAGTTCGAGCCGCGGTCCGAGTGGTGCACGACCTGGCGGTCGCGGACGTTGCGGGTCCAGACGGCATACTCGAGCGCACCCAGGATCAGGTCGGTGTCGCAGCGGTCTGAACACCGCCACCCGACGATGCGGTTGGAGAACGCGTCACGGACCGCGGCCAGCCAGAAAGCGCCTTGTCCGCAGGGGATCCGGGTGGCGTCGGCGACCCACAGCCGGTCCGGGGTGGGTGCGGTGAAGTCCCGGTTGACCCGGTCCGGCGCCGGGGTCGCGTCCGGGTTCTGCCTGGTCGAGGCCGTCCGCCAGCGCTTGCGCAGGAACGCCCCGGCCAGCCCAGCCTCGCGCATCAACCGCTCGACCCGCTTGCGCGAGACGCAGATCCCCCGGCGGCGCAGGGTGGCGTGCACCCGCGGCGAGCCGTACGTGCCGCCCGAGCGATCGTGGATCGCGACGATCTCGGCCAGCAGCTCGGCATCGGCGCGCCGACGCAGCGAGGGGTCACGTTCTTGGGCCAGCCAGCCGTAGAACGTCGAGGCCGGCACGTCGAGCACGCGCAGGATCGGGTCGACCCCGAACCGGTCGCGCAGCGCCGCGACGAGGGTCAATGCTTCCGCCTTGTTGGGTCCATTTCCTGGGCGAAAAAAGCGCTCGCCGCCTTGAGGATCTCGTTCGCCCGCCGTAACTCGGCGTTCTCCCGCCGCAACCGGCGCAGCTCCTCGACCTCACCGCTGGTCGGGCGGTCCTCCCGCTCCCCGCGGTCGGCCTCGTCCTGGCGGATCCAGTTCCGCAACGCCTCGTGGTGCACGCCCAGCTGCTCGGCCAGCCGCCGGATCACAGGCCTCGGCTCGGTCTCCCGGTACAGCCGCACCGCACGCTCGCGCAGCTCATCGGGGTACTTCTTCGGTGCTGCCACAGAGACTCCCTTCACGGCCTACGGCCATGATCGTCGGTCTCCGAGCAAGCGGGGGAAGCTCAGAGTCGTGTCGCATGCAATATCAGGTGATGGCCTCGGTCTCGCCCGAGGCTCGGTCGGGCCGCGACGTGGCGCGATTCGGTCTTACCAAAGACGTAATCAAACCGGCATGGCGCACGGCCGCCCCTCGCGCATGGTGTCGACGTGTGCCGCCATCGCGTCTTGAGTGAACGGCGCTGACGGGTCACTCGGGGCCGGGTCCCGCTGCGGCGGGATGGGTCTGATCGAGGGATGGGAGACGGAGGCGACGTACCGCCGCTCCCCAAGGGAATGACGCTCCCGATCGGATCAGGCCGAGACCTCTGCTTGAAATGAATGCGCGGCCGGTGGCCGGTGCGCGCCACCGTCGTCGACGACGTCTGACCGACGTGACGACTGCAGCGGTCCGGCAGGGTGGCCGCGGGAGGTACGTTCGACTACGGGGTTGGCGCCGCCGCCAGCGCTCGCCCGCGTGCCCGGACGTGCTGTCGAGCAGCTGCCGGGGTGCTTCACCATGGCTTCGGACGAGCCTGCGGAGAACGGACCCAGCATGCCGTAGTAGCGGTGGGCGTCGCAGATCTCGTATCCGCCGTGTGGGTACTTTCAGGGAGCCGTCGAGTCAGGTGGGCCACGCCGCGAGAAGCCCACCGTCCACGGTGATCGTCTGGCCGGTCACGTACCGCATTGTGTCGGACAGCAGTGCACACACCACGTCGGCCACGTCGTCCGGCTGCCCGACCCGGCCGAGCGGAATCTTTGCCGCAGACCGCCTGAGGCCTTCGGGTCCGCCGGAGTTGATTCCGTCGAGGGACTGCGGTGACTCGATGACGCCGGGCAGTACCGCGTTCACCCGTATCCCGCGCGGCGCGAGCTCGAGCGCCGCGCTGCGCACGAACCCGATTACCCCGGCCTTCGACGCGGTGTAGGGAGTGTGGCCGGCCCAACCGACCGCGCCGCCGGCGATGCTCGACACGCACACCGCCGCGCCGCCCTCCGGCAGGTGATGGGCCGCGGCCCGGACCGTCCGCATGACGCCGGTCAGGTCCACGTCGAGGATGCTTCCGGCACGGGACGTCCAAGGCCACCTTCGACTACCTGCGCCACTACGCGTGGCGTCGGGTGATCGTCTGGCTGCGCCGCAAACACCCCCGCGCGACCTGGAAGTGGCTGCGCCGCCACCACCTCCCAGGATGGTGGCCCACCGACGGCGCGACCAGGCTGTTCGACCCGATGACGGTGCCGGTCACCCGCTACCGCTACCGGGCCGTGAACATTCCCACGCCCTGGCAGCGCCCGAGCACGAACCTCGCCTGACTGTGAGGATCGTCGGACCGGTTCGGTCATGCTGAGCTGGTGATGACAGCAGCGGGTGTGACCCTTCGCCTGACTGGCGCGATGCCCTCGAGTGGACTTGTCCACTCGCTGCTGTCAGAGCCGGCCCGGCCGGAGTAGCTGGCCTGATCAGGAGCATGACCGCCAGGTTGCGCTGGCGTGTCCCCGTCACAGTCCTGCCGAACTCCGCACCGGACCGGACCCTCGCGTCCGTCCACGGTGAAGGCGAACGCATGTCCATGCTGGCAGACCTGGTCGAACTCGTCATCGGCGTCGACACCCACACCGACACCCACACCGCCGCGGTGATCGCCGCCGGCACCGGCACGGTACTGGCCACCCACACCGTGCCGGCCGGCCTCGCCGGCTACACCGAACTGGTCTCGCTGGCCGAGCAACATGGCGGGCTGCGGGCCTGGGCGATCGAGGGCACCGGCGGCTACGGAGCCGGGCTGGCCCGCTATCTGGCCCAGCTGCAGGAACTGGTCGTCGAACTCGACCGCTCCACTCGTCCGTCACGACGCGCGGGGGCGAAATCCGACCCGATCGACGCCGAACGCGCCGCCCGCGATGCACTCTCACGCACCCGGCTCGCGCAACCGAAGACAGGCCCCGACCGGGCGGCGCTGCAGATCCTGCTCACCGCCCGCCGAGCGGCAGTCGAGGCCGCCAGCAGCAGGCAACGACAGCTGCGGGCGCTGGTCATCACCGCACCCGAACCAGTCCGATCCCGCTTCCGCGGCCAAGCCACCCGGGGCGATGCTCACCACCGCCGACCGGCTGCGCCCTGCGGGCGAGATCCACACCCGCACCGCCCTGACCGTGCTTCGCGCCCTGGCCCGGCGTGTCCGCACCCTGGAAACCGAAGCTCTGGCCCACGAACGCACGATCCGGGCCATCGTGCGCAACTGGCGCCCAGACCTGCTCAACCAACGCGGGATCGGGCCGATCAACGCCGCCGTCGTCCTGACCGCCTGGTCACACCCCGGCCGCTGCCGCGACGACGCCGCGTTCGCCATGCTCGCCGGCGTCGCCCCGATCCCGGCCTCCTCGGGCAAGACGGTGCGCTACCGACTCAACCGCTCCGGCGACCGCCAGCTCAACCGAACCTTGCACAACATCACCCTGGCCCGACTGCGCTACGACCCCGACACCCGCGCCTACCTCGACCGCCGCCGCGCCCAAGGCAAAACCGACCGCGAGATCACCCGCTGCCTCAAGCGCTACATCGCCCGCCAGCTCTACCGACAGCTCGAATCACCACCCACAGCAGCTTGACGCCCCATAGGAGCGTCCTACTGGCACGGACACGTGGAGAGCCGGATGCGTGGGAACACGCACGTCCGGTTCGGAGGCGCGGGCCCCGGAAACCCACCGATCGAGAGATCGACAGGGCGCCGGGGCCCGACCCCTACCGAGAGCGGTTGAACAAGGAGATCCGCCAGCGCACCGATGTGGTCGGGATCTTCCCGGATCGAGCCGCGGTGATCCGGCTGGTGTCCGGGCGGTACTCGCCGAGCAGACCGACGAATGGGCCGAGCCACGCCGCTACATGGGCCTCGAGGCCCTCACCAAGGCCCGCCACACACCAGCGCCTGCACCGCCCAAGGAGGTGGTGACACCGACCGCGATCAGGGCATAGCGTTTTCAGCGAAGGTCACGAGGTGGTCGTCTCCCATCCACCACGTCCGTGGACGCAACCCGGTACTACGCACCGTCCAGAGGACCTACATTGTGGAAGGTTCCACCCGGGCCGCACCTTGACCGAGGGACTCCCCCTGCTGGGGCAGCATGAGACTCCGCTGCCGAGCCAGTTGCTCCACGATGTCGGCCGGACCCGTGAGGACGGCCGCCGGCTCTGGACCTCGGCCCGCGAGACTGTCGAGCACCGCGCCGAGATCGCCCTCGACCACGTCCGGTGGACGGCTCGTCCCGGCGGCGACGCTGATGTCGTCAGGATCGCCGTTGATGTGGTAGGCGACGTCGGGACCGCCGCGCAGCGACAGCGATGCACGCAAATGCTCACCGCCGAACGCGGTGGCGAGCTGCAGCGCGTACGCCGCCATCAGCCGCAGCTCGTCGTCGCTGGACCGGGTGTCGACACCGAAAGGAATCGCGATGTCCCGCTCATGCAGCCAGGCGTCCCAGTAGGTATGCAAGGAACGCACCGACCAGTGGTTCGGGCGGCCCGTAACTCCCGGGATGAGCGTCTGGTCGTTGCCCTCGATGCGGCGTGCGAAGCCCGTGTACTCCTCGTCGGACCGTCGGGCCAGGACTTCCAGCGTCTCCTGCGGTTCCTGTCCCGCCGTGTCCGCCAGCCACTTGGCGGGTGTCGTGCGGCTATCGAACGGCCCGTACCTCGTGAAGCGGTCGAGGCTGCCCCGTATGAGCCGGCCGATGTTGAACTCTGCCGCATCGGCGAGGTGCCGTACGACGTCGTGCACCGACCACAGTGAGCAACGTGAAGGGGCTGCCCACTCCGATGGGCCGAACGACCTCAGGGTCGCGATGAACCTGCTGCGCTGCGCGTAGAGGGCCTCTCGGATCACTGCTGGGCCGGTGTTCACCCCCAGCTTCTCGGTAAGCACGAAATCGGCATTCGTGATGCTCATGGCCTCCCTTAGTGTCGTGCGCCTGAAACAGTCTCGTGCGCCTGAAACTTTTCACCGGGCGAGCGCAAAGCCACCACGCCATGAAGACGGGTGATGCGCTGTGGATGTGCACCGCGCACCGGTTGTAGCACCTTCTGGAAGCTGCCACTCCCGGTCGGCCCGAACAGTTGTGTGCCTACGGTGCGCAGGGCCGGAGCGCTGCGAGCGGTCAAGATCCACAGGCCCGCGGTGGCGGGCTGCTCTGGGGGCTCGAGCTCCGGTGCAGGTTGTTCGAGGACTACGTGCGCGTTTGGTCCCCGTGACGCCGAAGCTCAGCACGCCGGCTCAGAGTGGAGGTTGCGGTCCGGCGACGCGATCGGCCCGGTCAGCAGCCGCATCGAGCCCGACGACCAGTCGACGTGCAGGTTCGGGGCGTGAACGTGCATCATGCGCGGCAGCAGTCCGCGCATCAGTATCAGCACCAGCCCCGGTCCACCGGTAGCGGTCTGCGGACGTCCCGGCCGTCGCCCCGCTCGAAGCTTCATTCATCCTCATTCATCCCCCTTTCGTGCACTTCATTTGCACATGCTAAGCGCACATCAATCGCTGTCGCACTCTAAATATGTTAGTCCCGTCACGCACGGTTTGGCTGCCGCCATTAGTCTGACTATTGGTGGTTTGACTACCTATCAATAATATTGATCTTCGAGCGGTGTCTGTTAACGTCGAAAAGTGTGGTCGCTAACTGCGGGCCCCGCCGCGCCCGGCACCGCCTCGGAGACCGGGGAAGGGCGACCAAGACCCGGCGAGGGCAAGAACGACCCGCGCGGACTATGCACGGACGAAAACCGGGGGATCGGCCTTTCGCCGCAGGTCAGACAGCACATCCCAGCGCTGTGTACTCCGGCGCCTCCGGCGACCGACTGTGCTCCTCGGCTTAACGCCCGAAGATCAGGCAAGGGCACCAACCCCGCGCTCCCTTGGAAGGCTGCCATGGTGACCTCGGACGAGCGCACGAATCAGATCCGTCTCACGAGGGACCGGCTCGCGCAGCTGGACGCGATCCTCGCGGCGCATTCGCGCTATCGGGAGGTGTCCGACGCTGTCGCTACGGCCCGAACGCTTCACGGCGGGGGCCCGGGTGGCCGATATCGGCTGTGGCAGCGGACATGCCCTTGCGGTGATGGGGGCGGCGTGCCCCGCGTCGACGTTCGTGGGCTACGACATCTCCGAGGACTCGATCGAACGGGGTCGGGCCGAGGTCTGTGAAGCCGGGCTCTCGAACGTCACGTTCGAGGTGGCCGACGTGGCCGAGCTCGAGCCCGAGCAACCGTTCGACGCCGTGTTCGCCTTCGACGCGATCCACGACCAGGCCAAGCCCGCGGCCGTGCTGCGCGCGGCTCACGATGCGCTGGTGCCCGGCGGGACGTTCTTCATGATGGATCTGGCACTGTCGAGCAAGCTCGAGGACAACATCGGCAACCCTCAAGCTCGGTGGACCTACTCCTCCAGCACGCTCTACTGCATGACCGTCTCGCTGGCCGAGGGCGGAGCCGGGCTCGGCGGTGCCTGGGGTTGGCAGACTGCGAAGCGGATGCTCGCCGAGGCCGGATTCGGTGAGGTCGTCACCCACCGCCCCGCGCCGGGCTCCGAGCGGAACATGATCTACGTGACTCACCGGCCGAGCTTCGCGGACTGAGACGGTCGCTCGCCGTAGTGTCGGAGAAGTATGCGAGCCCCGATGTCGAGGCGCAGAGGATGATCATGCGGTGGCCGTGCCATGTCCCCGACCGCCACGCCGAGCGAGATCACGAAGTCCGGCTGGAGTACTAGCCCGAAAAGGAGGTGGTAGGCCTGGCCGCTGCTGCACCCAGCCCGCCCGATCATGCAGCTCGACGGCGGGGCAGTCGCACGTCGACGAGGCTGCGGCACTGACCCCGGAGGCCGCATCGCTGGCCGAACTCACCCCCGCCGCGTCCCGCTCGTGCGAGCCGGCCCGCCCGCGTCCGACACGGACGGGACTGAACTGGGACAGTCCTGCGAGCCTGTTTACGCAGGCCCGACAGCGATCACGTCTCCGGCTGTGACGGGTCGACCGGGTGATGCGAGTCCGATGACGCCTCGCGGATCCGGGCCCACAGCCCTATCACTCGGTCGATGTCCGCCCTGTCCACATACTGGATGAACATGCGGCGGACTCCGTCGAAGTGCACGTCCATCGCGGCAGCGATCTCGCGCTCACCGCCCGGCGTCAGGCGGGTGAGGACGGCCTGGCGTCCGGCGGCGCTGTCCCGGCGGACGAGCCCGCGCTCCTCGAGCCGGGCCACGATGCGGGTGATCCCCCCGGGGGTGACGAGCACCGCTCGGGCGAGGTCGACCATGCGCCGCTGCTTCTCCGGCGTCCGCCAGAGCTGGTAAAGCACGTCGAATTCGCTCAGGGTGAGGCCGACGCTTTGGCGCAGCTCCGCTTCCAGGGCGGGCAGGATCGCCGTCTGCACCTCCAGGACACCGCGCCAGGCCAACAGCTCCCGCGAACTCAGGTGGGGGACGGCCTTCTCCACGATCTCGGGCGGTGGCGCCGGGCGGCGGGGACGACGCGTCTGCTCGCGTCCCCGGCCGGGCATTCGGCGTCGAGCACGGTACGCCCGCTGACGGCAGGCGGCGGAGCAGTACCGCGGCGGACGGCCCTGCTCGCCCGGGGCCAAGGGGCGTCCGCAGACGCGACACGTCGGCGTCGACACGGGCCTCCTCGTGACGAAAGTAGTCGCTGCCATGTTACGTCACGCTTCGACGGCTCCGACCGGCGGTTCTCCTAAGAAGGATCACGAGTGCGCGCGGGCTCTGACCCGAATCAGTGCGGAGAGATTCAGCAAGTTCATTGACGCAGAAAGGAGATCGCGTTAGCGTGAGCGGTGTCATACGGCGACCCTCTGGCTCGTCGAAGGGCGATGAACAGGAGAGATGACATGGGCGTCCGAACGACCGGCTGCCACCACATGGCTTTCGTCACGAACAACATGGAAGAGACCGTCAAGTTTTATAACGGCCTCCTCGGTTTCCCGGTGGTCGTGACCCTTCAGCTGCCCAACCCGGACCCGTTCCCGGGTGCCGTGCCCGGCAACCTTGGGGGCAGCCGGCACTATTTCTTCCGGATCAGCGAGCAGGACACGATCGCGTTCTTCGAGTTCCAGGACGTGGAGGTGCCGGCCGACAACTCGCTGCTGGGTGCCGGCAACCACCTCGCGATCACAGTCCCCTCCGAGGCAGAGCTGCAGAAGGCCAAGAAGCTCCTGGAGGAGAACGGCATCAAGATCAAAAGTGAGCTGGACCACGGGTTCTGCCACTCGATCTACTTCGAGGACCCGGTCAACCAGATCGCGCTCGAATTCGCCACCTGGCAGCACGCGTGCGACGAGGAGGAACCCTTCCTCCAGGACCCGAACCCGGTCCCGGCGGCGCTGGCCGCGATCGGCCCGGAGCGCTATGAGCGCTACCAGCTGCACTACGACCCGGACGGCCACGGCGGCGAGGGCTCGCGCGACTGATCCCGGTCCCGTCGAGGGACTAACGCGAACCCGGACCGACCACGGCGGCGGCGGCGCTGTGCGCCGCGGAAGCGAGGATTTGCATGATCGGGGCCACCACTGTCGATGAGAACGAGGATCCCGCCTCCCCGCTGCTCGCTACGGGCAGGGGGTCGCTGGAGGAGCTTCCGGGCCTTATCGACAGTCTCGGGGTGCGTAAATCGCTGCTGGTGGTCGGTCCGGGCGTGACACCGACCGCCGAGCGGGTGCGGAGCCTGCTCGGCGGCCGCTGCACCGGCACCTTCACCGATGCCGTGGCGCACGTGCCCTCCTGGGAGGCGAACCTCGCGGTCGCCTCCGCGCAGGAGGTGCACGCCGACTCCGTCATCGCGATCGGCGGCGGTTCCGCCGCCGGCTACGCCAAGATCGTGGCACTGGCGCTGCGCCTTCCCCGCGTCGCCGTGCCGACCACCCTCTCCGGGGCCGAGCTGACCTCGCGGTACTTCGTCACCACGGAGAAGGGCAAGGAGAGCGGGAACTCGGAGCGGGCGGCCGTGCGGGCCGTCGTCCGCGATCCCGACCTGCTCACGGACGTGCCGGTGCTCGTGCTGGCCTCGAGCGGCATGGGCGCCGTGGGCGCCTGCGTCGAGGTGCTCGCCCGACCGGGGGAGGCCGGCCGGGTGGATGCGACCGAGGGGCTGCGGCTGCTCTGGGAGGCGCTGCCGCGGCTGGTCCGCGAGCCGGCCGATCCCGGCCTGCGCGAACGGGCGCTCGCCGGCGCCGCGCTCGCGGGCGCCGCCCTCGAAGCCGCGGGCCCCGGCCCGGCGCAGCTGGTCGCCGAGGACCTCGGGGCCACCCATCACGCCGACCACGGCGCCCTCATGGCCTGCCTGGTACCGCACGTCGGCCTAGAGGTCGAGCTAGTCCGCGAGCTCGCCGGACCGGGCTCCGCGGCCGACGCGCTCCGCTGGTTCGCCGCGGCTATCCGTCTGCCGGTCGACCTCGGGGCCGTGTGTCCTCCCCTCGACCCGGACGCCGTGGTCGCCCGCCTCGCGGAGCGGCCAGACCTGGCAGACAGGGCCGACCCCGACTCGATGCTGATGCTCCTGAAGGAGGCGCTGCGATGACCATGGATTCCCCGGCACCCCCGGTGCGCATCGACCCCTTCGACTACGAGGCGCGGCCCGTCCGCGTGGTGTTCGGGCCGGGCCGGATCACGGAGGTGGCCGCCGCGGCGGACCGGCTGGGCCTGCACCGGGTCATGCTGATCGCGGACTCGCGCGCCCCGGGCGGGGACGCCATGGTCGGGGCGCTGGGCGAGCGGCTGGCCCTGCGCTGGGACGAGATCGCCCAGCACGTCCCGATCGAACTGGCCGAGCGCGCCCGCAAGGCCGCTGCGGCGGACGAGGTCGACGGTCTGGTCAGCCTGGGCGGCGGCTCGGCCACCGGCCTGGCGAAAGCGATCGCGCTGGAGATCGGACTGCCGATCGTCGCCGTGCCCACGACCTACGCCGGCTCCGAGTTGACCCCCGTCTACGGGATGACCGGCGAGCAGCGCAAACGCACCGGCACGGACGAGCGGGTCCGGCCCGCCGTCGTGGTCTACGACCCGGAACTCACCCTCGGCCTGCCGCCCGGGGTGACCGGTTCCAGCGCCTTCAACGCCATGGCGCACTGCTTCGCCGCGTTGTGGTCGCCGAAGCGCGACCCGCTCACCTCCGCGTTGGCGGTCGACGCCGTCCGCTCGGTCACCGCGAGTCTACCGGCCCTGGTGGACGATCCCGCGGACGTGCAGGCCCGCGCTGGCCTTCAGTACGCCGCATTCCTGGCGGGGACGGCGCTGGGCCGCGCCGGCACCGGGTTGCAGCACAAGATCTGCCACGAGCTGGGCGGGCGGCTGAACCTGTCACACGCCGACACCCACGCCGCGGTGCTGCCGCACGTCGTGGCGCTCAACGCGGCCCCCGGCCCGGACTGGGCGGCGCGGCTGGACCCCTTCCTCGGGGCCGATCCGGCGCGCGGGCTGTGGGAGCTCGCCCGGCGCTCCGGGCTCTCCACCGACCTCGCTCGGCTCGGTGCCCGCCGCGAGCACCTGCACGCGGTGGCGAAGGCCGCCGCGGGCACGGCGAACCCCGTGCCGGTCGACGCACCGACGATCGAGGCGCTGCTCGGCCGGGCGCTCGGCGACGAGCCGCCGCGAGCGAGTTGATCACGGTGCACACCCTGGTCCTCGGCGCGAGCGGGCCGATCGGTGGCGCCTGGCATGGCGGCCTCGTGGCAGGCCTGGTCGAGGGCGGTCTCCCGCTCGCCGTCGCCGACCAGGTGGTGGTCACTGCTCGGCGTCTGGCTCGGCAGCGAGGCCGATCTCGCCGGCTACTTCGACGCGATGGCGGCCGAGCGCGTCTGCGCCATCTTCCTCCGCCGCACGAGCCCAGGCCTGAACAGCGACGAGGTCTACGGCTACGACGCCCGGCAACTCTCGCTCCCCACCTGAGCCGGACCGAGCACCACCACAGCGACCGAAAGGACCTCCAATGTCCGACCACAACGACGTCGCTATCGTCGGGGCAGGCCCCGTGGGACTGATCGCCGCCCACGAACTGGCCCGACGTGGCGTCTCGCTCCGCCTCATCGACAAGCGGCCCGGCCCCTCGCACACCACGCGGGCCTTCACCCTGCACGCGCGCACGATGGAGATGTTCGAGCACATCGGTGTCGCGCATCGCATCGAGGAGGTCGCACTGCCGTGTCCCGGCAACGTGTACCACTTCGAAGGAATGAGCGAGGACGAGAAGCCGCGAACGGATTTCCGCGGTCTGCCGACCCGCTACCCCTTCTACTACAAGATCAATCAGAACGACTTCGAGCAAGTGCTGCGCGAACACCTGTGCGCCCACTACGGCATCCGACCGGAGTACGGCCAGGAGTTCACCGACCTGGCACAGGACGCGGACGGAGTGACGCTGTCCATTCTGGACAAGGCCTCCGGTGCGACGACGACCCATCGTAGTGCCTGGGTGGTCGGCAGCGACGGCGCGCACAGCCGGGTCCGGGAACGCACCGGCATCGACTTCGTCGGGGACCGGGTCGGCGTCATGGCCATGATGGATGTCGAGGTCGAGGACTTCGACTTCGACGACTCGTGGGTGAACTACTTCATCGGTGAGTCGCTGTTCATGCTGGTCACCAAGCTTCCCGGCAAGCTCTGGCGGGTTTACCTCAGTGACGCCGGCGCGATGACCCAGGCGAACGACCCACGCAGATCGTTCCAAATGGTGGCCGACAAGATCGGGATCGGCATGCGGATCGGGGAGCCGCGCTGGGCCACCCAGTGGGAGATCCTCAACAGCGCAGCCAGCAGCTACCGAGCCGGCCGGGTCCTTCTCTGTGGTGATGCCTCCCACGTGCACTCCCCGGCGGGCGGGCAGGGCATGAACGGTTGCATGCAGGATGCGTTCAATCTCGCATGGAAGCTGGCAGCTGTGGTCGACGACGCGGCCCCGGACTCACTTCTGGATACCTACGAGGCCGAGCGGCGGCCCATCGGCGCCCAGATCACCGCGGGCGCCAAGTCCACCCACGACATTGTGATGGCCTTCGGGCAGGGCATCGAGGACCGAATCGCGCTGACCCGAGAGCCGGGCTGGCAGCAGCGCACCGTCGAGCTGATCTCCGGCCTGTCTCACAACTATCGCGACACCGTGAGAGGTCCTGACGTCGATTCCGTGGCCGGTCCTCGGGCCGGAGATCGGGCACCTGACGCCCAGCTCGTGGTCGAGCCGCGCAAACGGCTGTTCGACCTGATCCGGCACGGTGGGTTCACCCTGCTGTTCGTGCCGCGGCCCGGCGAGGAGGAGGACCTGGCACAGGCCGCGCGGGTGGCCGAGCTGGTGCGGGCTGTGTTCGGTGACCGCGTGTCGTCGGTGTTGGTCTCCGGCGACCGCATCGCGGGCTTCGACGAGGACCACCGGATTCCAGACCAGCTGGGTGAGCTGGCCCAGCGGTACGCGATCGGCGAGGGTGAGGCCCGGGCCATCCTGGTGCGTCCGGACATGTACGTGGGCGGACATTGCCGGCTCGCGGACGCGGAGGCTCTCGTCGAGCAGGTCAGCTGCTGGCTGCGGCCGCGGACCGCCATGCCTGCGATCGCCAGCTGATCTGCACGTTGAGCTCACTGTCCGCTCGGCGGCAGGCCGGCCGGTGCCGGGGGCTCAGGTCGACGTCTGGCATAGCGACGGCGACGGCCGGTACGACGTCGATGTGCCGGGGCTTGACGGTGCTGCAGCGATGCGTGGGCGGTTAACCGCAGACGCACAGGGGCGGGTGTGGTTCTTCACCATCGGGCCGGCCGCATACCCGATCCCGTCCGACGAGCCGGTGGGCGAGCTGATGCGGTTGGCAGGCCGGCCCGTCGTCCCGCCCGGTGCACCTGCACGTCCACGTCGAGGCGCCCGACCACGCCACCGTCACGTCGATGCTCTTCCGAGAGGACGACCCGAACCTGGGCTCGGATCCCGTGTTCGGCGTCCGCGAGTCGCTCGTGGCCCATTACCAACGGATCGATACCACCGACGGTCCGGCCGAGCGGCTGAGCCACGAGTTCGTGCTGGACCCGCTGAACAATCACTGACCGAGCGTGACACGGCCGGATTCCGTGCCGGCCCCCTTCCTTCTGTGCGACGAATCCGACTGTGCGACGAGTCCGAGCCCGCCGATCCGAGGATGCGATGACACGCGCTGCGCCCGTGCTGAGCCGGGCTGACGGGAACAACAGTTGTTCGGGAACGGAATGATGACCCCCGCACCGACCGTCTCGTCGCGAGAAGGAGCCGCCGGCGTCGTCGCCGGCTTCCTCCGGGCCAAGAACGCGCACGATCCATACGCGACCCATGCGTACTTCCACGGCGATCGCTGCGCCTTCACCGACGCCACCCTCCGCATGCAGTTCGGAACGCCGCAGTGCGAACGCTGTGGGACCAGTTGCTGCCCCCGCTGCCGGTCGGGGCGCACTCTCGCGCGACCCGCATCATGGGCGGGCCCTCGAGTTCCATCGTGACCAACAGCCCGGAGATGTTCGGCTCCGAGATCCGGTCCGTCGCAGCCGTCGATATCGAGGACGACCTGGTCGTCCGATGGGTCGACTACTGGGACGGGCGGACGATGGACCAACGGCGGATCGATGAGCTACGGGCGCCCACCGACACCTTCCCGACCTCGTTCGGGGAGGACCTGGTCGGTTCACGGCGCCGGTCCGCCGTGGACAACGCCGCTCACCGTCTGGCGGAAAAGTTGTCGGGTGGTGACAGTGGTGCTGCGACGTCGATGATGTCGCCGGACGCATTCCTGGAAGACGTCACCTTGCGTGTGGCCCTTCGTGGACCGGTCGCCATCGAGCGGTTTCTCGACCGGGCACTGCCCGACCTGCCGTGGGGAACCAGGGCCCACCTGCGGCATGTGACGGGTGAAGGTCGTGCCCGGGGGGTTCGAGTGGATCGGCGAGCGCACAGCACCGAACGGGGTCGCCTTCATCCAGCTCGACGAATCGGGCCAGATCACCCGACTGGCGACCGTTTGGGACGGAACGCAACTCTGTGCCGACTGCCTCGCCGCCCTAGTCCTGGCAGCCACCACGCCCTGAGATGCGTCCGAACCCGTTTTCGTCACACTTACGTCACGTCATCAACTTCAGGTCTCAAGATAAGAGCCGTTGCAGCGCCCGCAACCCTCAGATATTCATTGACACGGAAACGAATGGAATAGTAGGTTCGAGGCTGACGCCGGGCGCTGCGATGAGGGCGCTAACCCACCGGTTGTGTCGCACACGGGCAGGAGATCGCCATGCACGAACTCGCCATCCCACCGGAGATCCCGGCGCGCGTCGTCGGGCGGTGCGGCACCGAGCACCCTTTCCAGGATCTCGACCCTGCCCGCACCGCGTTCCTGGTGATCGACATGCAGGTCACCTTCATCGACCCGGAAATCGGGCACGCAGCCTGCCCGATGGCGGAACGCATCGTGCCCGCGGTGAACCGCCTGGCGGCCGCGCTGCGAGATGCCGGTGGTGGCGTCTTCTGGGTGCAGAACGTGCATGACGTGAACATCGACACAGAGTGGAGTGTCCATCAGCGCATGGCGACTCCGGAGGCGCGGGCGCGCCGCGTGGCGGCGATGACCGAAGGCAGCGCCGGACATGCATTGTGGCCGGCGCTGGACGTGCGGCCCGAAGACAGGCGCGTGACCAAACGCCGCTTCAGTGCCTTCATCCAGGGCTCGTCCGACATCGTGGAGAGGCTGCGGGCGGACGGCTTCGACACGGTGCTCATCGGCGGCACGGCAACCAACGTCTGCTGCGAGAGCAGTGCGCGCGACGCGATGATGATGAATTTTCGGACGGTGATGGTGGCGGACGCCAACGCGGCGATGTCGGACGCAGAGCACAACGCCTCGCTCGCGAGCTTCTGGCAGATGTTCGGAGACGTGATGACGGTCGACCATGTCATCGCGCGGCTGGATGCCGGACGCCTCTCCAGTGCGGCGACGCCTATGCGAGCCGATATGTCCGACTAAAGGGGAGGACTGTCACACAATGCCGGGCACAAGGGTTGAGGACAGATCCTGTCGAGGGTGGCGGGCTCGCCCTCGTGTTCCGCGGCTGGTCACCGCGTACCGCAGGGTCGTCAACCCGGACGCGCTGACACACGTCTAGCTGTCACGCCCCGAGGGGGAATTTCGTCTCCTTGTTGAGAACGCAGAACGACGGCGAGGGCGTGCTCAAGCCATCGCGGCTCGAGACCGCGAGGTCTGAGAGGTCAGGACCATGGTCATTTCACCTCGTTCGCATTGCGTGTTCCATCGCTGAGACTGTGATCCGGAGTTCGGAACTCAGTGCGTCTCGGCAAGAGCAAGAGGTACATTCAGTCTAGAGAGGGTAAAGTGTCTGCTGTCTCCAACATGGGCCAGAAGGATCTGCTGGAAATCGTGCCGCCGTTCATCGCGCAGGGTTCCTCTGCGATGATCCGGATCCTCGAGTTGCCGCCGGGGGACCCTGGTATCGCTCCCCACCGTCACTCCGGCCCCGTATTCGGCTACATGCTCGAGGGGGAGATGCTGTTCGAGCTCGAGGGTGAGGCGCCTTATCCCGTCAAGGCGGGAGAGGCATTCTGGGAACCGGGTGGTGACGTCATCCACTACATGATCGCCAACCTGCTCCCCGACAAGACGAGCCGCCTCGTCGTAGTTGCGATGTGCGTCCCTGGGGTCCCGATGCTCACCATGGTCAGCGATGAGGAGCTCGCGGCCAAGGCGGGCGAACGGAGGTCTGCCCCGAGCCGGTAGTCATCCGACCTATCGGTCGGCATGATCGATCGGTGATCGTCGCCGCGCCATCCCGGCTCGGCTGGCGGGGGCCGAGCTGGGATGACTTCCCGAGGTTCTCGCTCCGGGGCCGGTGCTACGTGACGTAGCCATCGCTGCCACTGACCAGGCGGCTGATCCAGGCCGGATATCGGCGGTCGTCCTTCGGTCCGCGTAGGTGATGCACCACCTTGACCGAACGGGCCAGCCTCCTGAGCGAGGTCGAGGCCGACGACCTCCATCGGTAACACGAGACCGCTATAAGTGCAATGTCCCGAAGACCCCGACCGGCCGGCAAGGCCACCCCCAAACGAATCGGAAGAACCGTGATGGACACGCAGCGCGTCAGCATCGACAAGCAGCACCCGGCTGCCTACAAGGCCCTCTTTGCCCTTTCCGCGGAGGCGGAGAAGGCTGCCGCCGCGGCGGGTCTTGACCCGCTCCTGGTCGAGCTGGTGAGGATCCGTGCCTCCCAGATCAACGGTTGCGCGTTCTGCCTGCGGATGCACACCGGTGATGCCCTCAAGAAGGGCGAGAACATCGACCGGATCGCCGTACTGCCGGCATGGGAGGAGACCGGGTACTTCTCTGAGACCGATCGCGCCGCCCTGCGCCTGACCGAAGCGATCACCCGTGTGTCGGACGGTCACGTCAGCGACGCCGACTACAACGCCGCTGCGACCGCACTCACCGCAGACCAGATCTCGGCGGCCGCCTGGCTGGTCACAGTGATGAACGCCTTCAACCGTGTCGCCATCACCAGTCGATATCCTGTCGCCGGCTGACCTCGCCATCAGCGGTGGCTGCCGCCAGGCGCCGGCGCGCCGGTCACCTCAGCGATCGGCCTCGGCCGACGGGCTTTACGTGATTAGTTCCCCTCGATAGCTCAAAGTGCTGCCTGGCTGGCGCCGGACCAGTCTCGTCTGCGGTCCGCTGCCACATCCCTGCCTCACGCATCAGCCCGCTCGACCCGCTCGGCCGGCCGGCGGATCTCCGGTTTCGGGTCCGACTCTCGGTCGAGCCGGACCGCGCTAACGGAGCTCATCGGACTACTTCTTCGAGCAAGCGAGGGCACCTCAGTGGAACCGAGTCCTGCCTGCGTTATGCGACGGGGGACGGTTGTTCCGGCGGGTTCGAGTGGACCGGCGACCGAACACCACCGAATGCGTTGGTCCACATCCAGCGTGACGAAATCCAGCGTGACGAGTCGGGCCGGATCACCTGGCCGGCGACCGTGTGGGACGGAAATGCGATCTTTGTGCTGATTGCCTCTCCGCTCCGACTTCAGCAGCCAACGACGTCCCTGACGTGCGAGGCCCAAACCACTTTCGTAACACTTACGTCGCGCCCAGGTCGAGGCAATCTGGACCTCGTGTGTCCTGGTCCAGGCCGGAGTGCCTTAGATTGCTGTTGACACTGAAAAGAGTAGTACGGTAGATTGAAATTTAACGCTGGGCGCTGAGATGAAGCGTTGGTCCTCCCGGTCGTGTCGAAGTCGGCTGCGACGAGGCGTCCGGCCATGGCGGTTGCCGAGCACATCAGAACCTTCAATTATGAAGGGTTTCAGCGTGACGAGTCACGATTTCACAGTGTCAGGCCGGCCGATCGGGGCCGCCGCACTCATCATTTCAGCCAACATCGAAATCATCCCGGTGAAGGGTGCTGAGGCGAAGCTTCGCGCTCTGTCCGCAGGTTCTGGAGTGGCGATCACGTGCTCTCCGAAGTTCGGCCTCGAGCGAACACTGCAACACGTCGAGAGTGCTGCCCGGGCCGGCTTTCATGTAATCCCGCATCTCGCGGTCCGGCAGATCGTCGATCGGGCCGAACTCGAGCAATTCGTACGCCGCGTCGAGAAGGCGGGGGTGACCGACCTCTATGTGATCGGGGGTGACGCCGACCGCCCCGCCGGGCGTTACTCAGCGGCCCTCGAGGTGCTTCGGGACCTGTCCGACATGGACCACTCGCTCACGAGGATCGGCGTCGGTTGCTATCCGGAAGGGCACCCCAAGATCGACGACTCGGTGCTGCTCGAGGCGCTCCAGGCCAAACAGGCCTATGCCGATTACATGGTCAGTCAACTGTGCTTCGATCCCAGTGCTCTGGTGGGTTGGCTGGGCACGGTCCGCGATGCCGGCGTACATCTGCCGTTGCGGATCGGGCTGGCTGCCCCGATGAGTGTGCGCAAGCTCGCAGAACTGTCCTTCAAGATCGGCGTCGGACAGTCGCTGCGTTTCCTGACCAAGCAACACGGCCTCGTCGGAAATCTGATCCTCGGGACCAGCTCCTACCGGCCCGAGGATCTCCTCGGGGCAATCGATCCGGCGCTACTCGCCGACCCGCGCCAGATCGAGGGCCTCCATCTGTTCTCGTTCAATCAGATCGAAGCGACCGCTGCCTGGCAGCGACAGGTTTCCGGCGCAGCGTGAACACGGCTCGTCTGAACCACAAACCCTTGCCCGAGTTGGCGGAGTCGGCAACAAGGAAGGACACGATCAGATGAGCACGCTGAACCTCGAGCAGATGATCCAGCAGGCCGGCGGCGACGTGGTCGAGATGCTGCGCAATGCGCAGATCGGCAACTTCGCAATTCCGCTGCGGTCCGAGTACACCAACTGGCGGGACGAGCAGGAGGCCTGGGCCAATACAGCGGTGCTGTTCGACCAGTCGTTCCACATGACCGACGTGTACTTCACGGGACCTGACGTCAAGCGGCTGTTCTCCGAGTCTGCGGTCAACAAGTTCGACACATTCGGTCGCAACAGGGCCAAGCAGTTCGTGGGGGTGAACGAAGAGGGCTATCTGATCGGGGACTCGATCCTGTTCGGGCTGGAGGATGATCGGTATGCCCTGGTCGGAACCGGCATCGCCGGGAACTGGATGGCCTACCGTGCGCAGACCGGAGACTACGATGTCGACGTCGAGTTCGATCTCGCCTCGGTGGCCAACGACAAGCCCCGGCGGATCTTCCGCTTCCAACTGCAGGGGCCCAACGCCCTGAAGGTCGTGGAGAAGGCACACGGCGGGCCGCTGCCCACGATCAAGTTCTTCTCGATGGGGGAGTTCAGTATCGCGGGGGTACCGATCCGAGCGCTCAACCACACCATGGTCGGACATCCCGGGCTCGAGCACACCGGGCTGGAGATGACCGGCCCCTACGAGCAGGGCCCGGCGGTATGGGCGGCGCTGATCGAGGCAGGGGTCGAGTTCGGCCTGCGCCAAGGGGGTGGCCTGGCCTACCCCACCACCGCGGTGGAGACCGGATGGCTGCCCTTGCCAGTGCCGGCGATCTACACCGGTGAGGCGATGAAGGGTTACCGGGAGTTCCTCAGCGCAGCGACTCTGGAGGCCAACTATGCGATCGCGGGCAGCTACGTGCGCCCCAGGATCGAGGACTACTACGTCACGCCCTACGACCTCGGCTACGACCGGCTGATCCGGTTCGACCACGAGTTCATCGGGCGTGACGCCCTCCGTGAGCTCGCCGCCCGGCCGCACCGGCGGAAGGTGTGGTTGCGCTGGGACCCCGAGGACTGCGGGCGGGTGCTGGCGCAGAGCCTGTTCGGCGGGAAGGAGCGAGCGAAATACCTCGCTCAGCCTTTCAACGAGTACGGCGTCTCTCAGAACGACGCGGTGACCGCCGGCGGCCAACCCGCCGGTGTGTCGACCTCTTGCTCCTACACCGTCAACATCGGCACGTTCGCGTCCATCGGCCTGATCGACGAGGCCCACGCTCAGGACGGGACCGAGGTCGTTCTCACCTGGGGCGAGCCGAACGGCGGATATGGCCGGCCCAATGTGGAGCGGCACGTCCAGACGGAGATCCGAGCGACGGTCAGTACGACAGCTCTGACCTGATATGAGCCGGATCCTCGAGCACCGGGCGGCGGTCGCGGCATCGGCCGCGGTTGCCGTCCGGAACTACCGCCGTCCCAGCGCAGGGAGGTTGTGGGCATGTCCGATTCTTCACGCAGCAAAGCGACGACAACTGAGCTCACGTCACGCTCCAGCGTTCGGCTGACCGGTAAGCACACCGCTGGCGTGCGGGAGTTCGTCGCAGCGGTCGGCGCGCGTGCACCGGTTCCGGGCGGCGGGGCTGCGTCCGCGGTCGCTGCCGCGCTGGCGGCGGCGCTGGCGGAGATGGCGGGGCGGTATACCGTCGGCCACGGATCGGGGCCGTCGTCGTTCTCGGACGTGGTCTCACGCGCGGAGTTCCTGAGTGAGCGCGCGCTGCTCCTGGCCGACGAGGATTCCCACGCCTACGAGAGCTACGTCGCCATCCGCCGACAGACCGACAGCGACCCCGTTCGTGCGCGCAGGGACCGGGCCAGGGCCGCGGAGGTTGCCGCAGCGGTACCGGGTGAGCTGGCGTGCCTCGCGCTCGAGGTAGCCGGCCTGGGTGAGCGGCTCGTCGAGGCGGGGAATCCGCATCTTCGCTCGGATGCATGTGCGGCGGTGCTGCTCTCGGCAGCCGTCGCCGGCAGCGCGGCTGTCCTCGTCGCCGAGAACCTCAAGGCCGACGGTGGCGACGCACGAATCGCCGAGGCACGTCGGTGTGCCCGGGTGGCCGCCGAAGCTGCTTCCCGGGTCGCCGAGGCTCTCGGCCTCATGGAGGAGGGTGAGTTGCGGTGACTGCCGAGATCATCGACGGGGTCAAGATCGCGGCCGAGTTGGAGGAGCAACTGCGCCGCGACGTGGCCGCGCTCCCAGGTGGTCGTCTGGAAGGCGCCCTGGCCACCGTGTCGGCGGGCGAGACCTTCCAGTCCGCGGCATACCAGCGCAGGCTTCAGCAGCTCGCAGGCCGGCTCGACCTGCCCTACGAGCACCATGCTCTTCCTGCCGCCGCGACCGAGCAGTCCCTCCTGGACACGATCGCTGTGCTCGGTAACGACTCGAAGGTGGCCGGGATCCTCCTGTTGAGGCCGCTGCCCGCGCACATTCGCGAATCGTCGGTGTTCGCCGCGCTACCCCCGGAGAAGGACGTCGAAGCTGTGCACCCGGAGAACGCAGGCCTGCTCGCTCTCGGAACCCCCCGCTTCGTCCCCTCGACCGCAGCGTCCGCCTATCACGTCCTCGACATGTGGCTCGATCGCGTCGGCGAGGACCGGGCTCGCTTCTACGAGAACGCGACCATCGTCGTCGTCGGGCGCTCGAACAACGTCGGCAAACCCGCCGTGTCCCTGGCCTACCAGCGGCATGCCGCTGTGACCTCGATCGACGAATGGTCCGGCCGAGGCAGCCGGCTCGGCTTCCATACCCGGCGGGCCGACGTACTGATCGTCGCTGCGGGCGTGCCAGGCCTCATCCGGGCCGAACACGTCCGTGAAGGTGCCATCGTCCTCGACATCGGGATCAACCCCGCTCCCGGGAACCACGACAGCGGCGTGCACATCGTCGGCGACGTGGCCTTCGACGGGGTGTTGAGCCGGGTACGAGCCATCACCCCCGTTCCCGGCGGTATCGGCCCGGTCACCGACGTGCGGCTGTTCCAGAACGTCGTCCTCGCCCAGCACAACCGCGTCCCAGGCCCGACGCAGCAGGCCGACCCGGTCAAGACACTTCGATGAACGCTGCAGATCCCGGTCATCCCGCCACACCGCACGGCGAGGCACAGAGTGTCGTGTTCCTGTGCCTCACCGAGCCAAACGGAGCCAACGCGGCCGAGCTGAGCGCGCACCTCGCCGACCACAGGCAATGGCTGGCCGCGCTCGAACGGCAGGGACGGTTGCTCGCCGCCGGCCCGCTGCTCGACGACGACCACCGGTCGTCCGGGTCCGGGGTCGTCGTCGTTCGGGCTGCATCGCTGGACGAGGCGGCGCACCTGCTCGACCAGGATCCCTTCCACTCCCGCGGCCTGCGGACCTACCGGCTGCACCCGTGGCAGATCAAGAAGGGCCTCCTCCGGGCGAGCGGCACCCTCTCCGACGGCACGGCCGACCCGACCTGACCTACACGACCGCACTCGCGGAAGGAATGAGCGCCATGACGACGACGTCAACGCCGCCGCCCTCGGCGGCGCCGATCCCCACCCGGACCGACGACCTCATCCTGACCTTGTCGTGTGCGGACCGGCCAGGTCTGGTCCTGGACATCTCCCGGCTCCTCGTCGACCAACGCGGCGACATCGTCGAAAGCCAACAGTTCAGCGACCGGGAATCGTCCAGATTCTTCATGCGACTGCGTTTCGGACCGATCGACGAGACACCGCTCGACCGCGAGACGCTGTCCAAGGGCCTGCAGGCGCTGGCCCGCCACACCGACATGAGCTGGCGAGTCTCCGCCGCGGTAGACCGGCCGCGAGTGCTGATCATGGTGAGTAAGTACGGCCACTGCCTCAACGACCTGCTCTTCCGCACAGCCAACGGGGACCTACCCATCGATGTCGCCGCCGTCGTCTCGAACCACCCCGACCTCGGTGTCCTGGCCGACAACTACCTCGTGCCGTTCCACCACGTGCCCATCGCGTCCAGTGGCAAACCAGCTGCCGAGGCACGACTGCTCGAGATCGTCCACGACCTGGACATCGACCTGGTCGTCCTCGCCCGGTACATGCAGATCTTGTCGACGGAGCTGTGTAAGCGCCTCGAGGGCCGGGCGATCAACATCCATCACTCGATGCTGCCGAGCTTCAAAGGCGCCAGGCCCTATTTCCAGGCCAAGGACCGTGGGGTCAAGCTGGTCGGAGCGACCGCTCACTACGTCACCGCCGACCTGGACGAGGGCCCAATCATCGAACAGGAGGTGGCCCGGGTCGACCACACACTGACCGCAGAGGACGTCACCGCACTCGGGCGTGATAATGAGTGCCTAGCCCTGGCTCGTGCGGTGCGCTGGCACGCGGAGAACCGGGTCCTGCTCGACGGGCATCGCACGGTCGTGTTCCGATGAGGAGCCCTGTCGCCGCCTACCTGGACACCCTGCTCGACCACGAGCGTTCCGGGATGGCCGAGCCTCCCGGCCTGGATCGGATGCGATCGTTGCTGAAGGCTATCGGCGACCCACAGACCGGGTTCCGCTCCGTCCATGTCACCGGCACGAACGGCAAGGGGACCGTCGTCCTCGCCATAGGTGACGAGCTGGGCATCTCAAGGCGCCGGACTGTCGTGGGCGGCTCCGTCGTGGGACATGGTGGCCCCACGCGCCGAGCACCTTGGGTTCCGTGTCCGGGGTCCGGGCCGGCACAACTGCGACAACCTCCTGCTCGCCGTCGCCGCAGCCGAGGAGTACCTGAGCAGCCCACTGTCCACGAAGACATCGGCTGGTGGGCACGCGCATCCGTCTACCCGGCCGCACAGAGATCGTCCACGAGTCACCGCTGGTGGTGCTCGACGGCGCCCACAACCCCGCGGCCTTCCTCGCGCTGCGCGAGGCGATGACCGAGCTGCCGCACGCAGCCGGGCCCCGGGTCCTGGTCTGTGGCGCACTGCGCGGTCGTGACCTCGCGTCTGCGCTCGCCAGGCTGGCGAAGGAGGTCGACTCGGTGATCCTGTGCGAGCCGCCGTCTCCACAGGCGATGTCAACCGCCTACCTCGCCGCTGCGCTGGGCAGCACACCGGCTCCGACACTCATCGCCGATCCAGCAGACGCCCTCCGGGCCGCGTTGACCACTGCCGGAACTCACGGGATGATGGGCGTCACCGGATCACCGCACCTGCTCCACCGCGCCCGTAGGGGCCTCCCTCCGCAGCCGGGGTCGCGGTGAACCCTGACCAGTCGGGTCCGCTCGGGCGGCTCGGCGCCCTGACCGGAGCAACCGGGACGTCGAGACGATGCCTGGTGATGGGCATTCTCAATGTCACACCCGACTCCTTCTCCGACGGAGGTCGCTACTTGTCCGCCGCGGCTGCGGTCGAGTGCGGGGTCGCGATGGCCGACGACGGTGCCGACGTCATTGACGTGGGTGGTGAGTCCACCCGCCCCGGGGCCAGACGCATCCCCGTCGACACCGAGCTGGCCCGGGTCCTGCCCGTCGTGCGAGACCTCTCGCGCCGCGGCCTCACGGTCAGTATCGACACCACCCGCGCAGTCGTCGCGGACGCAGCGGTCCGAGCGGGAGCCGCGCTCGTCAACGACGTCAGCGGGGGGCTGGCCGACCCCGCGATGGCCGAATACATCGCCGCTGTCGGGCTGCCCTACATCGCGATGCACTGGCGCGCCCCCAGCCGCACCATGGCGCAGCACACCTTCTACCGCGATGTGGTGGCCGATGTGGTCCGAGAGCTCGGCGCCCGCGTCGAGGCCCTCGTCGACGCGGGAGTCAAGCCGAACCGGATCCTCCTTGATCCCGGCCTCGGATTCGCCAAGACCACCGCACACAACTGGCAGCTGCTCGGTCGCCTCGAGGAACTTGTCGCGTTGGGCCATCCCGTCCTCGTCGGCGCATCTCGCAAGTCCTTCCTCGGCGACCTACTCGGAGGTAGGACGCCGGTCCCGCCGGCTGCTCGGGACGCCGCGACAGCCGCGGCCTCAGCGCTCGCTGCTGCTGCAGGCGCCTTCTGCGTCCGGGTTCACGATGTCGCCTCCTCGCTCGACGCCGTCCGAGTCGCCGACGCCTGGACGTCAGCGTCCGTCCCCAACCACCGATGAACCGTGTGTCCCATTGCTGCAAGAATCGGAACGTACCGGGAGAAGATCGCGACCGAACGCGTAGATGAGGAGCTTCAGCGGGACGAGGAACTGACAGCGGACTTCATTCCCAAGGCCTACGTCGTCTTCGACCTGACAGACAGCATGCTGCGCACTCCGGTGTCCTCTGCTACGCGGCGGCTGAACGAGCGCCACCGCTCGTCCACCGCGAGATCATCGATCAGGATGGTCTCGTGCTCGCCGATGGTGTCGAGGCATGGGCCCTGCCCGACCTCGTACTGGAGTTTCGACTGTGTCCGGTACGTCGTCGGTGGCGGCCATCGTGCTGATCCCGCCGTGCCGACGAACGATGGAGATCGCGGCGTGGTCACATCCCTCGACCGTCTCGACGGCAGCGCGGGTGACGAGATCCGGGACCTCCCCTGGACCGCCCTTCTCTTGCAAGTGACGAGCAATGCCGGCAAAGACTGCCGCCAGATTGTCCTCGGACGCGGGGGTCACCGACGAGTTACTGTGCTTGCTGCGGTCGAGCCACAGGCCATAGGGCACACCCCGGGACACGGGCCCAGCCCGCGGTCGCGGTCGCGGTCACCGATGGTCCCGGGTCCGACGGCTGACGCCAACACCCCGCCGGACCGCCCATATCGATGCGGTCAGCAGCGCACCGGCCGCCGGGCCAGCGCCCGGGACCACCGGGCGAGCCATCATCGCCGTCGGGTGTCCGCAACTCACCTGCTCGTCACTTGCACGCACCGGCGTGGCCCGTAGACACTGGACGCGCGACATCCTCGACGCCGCCGCCCGACGCGTCCTACCGCGCCTACTTGGCCGGGAGACCCGGTCGACGTGATCGTCCCGGTCCGGCCCATCCATCGGAGCCCGAGCTCCTGCGGCTGGTCTCCGTACTGACCCCGAACGCGCACGAGAGCGGCCAGGTCGGGGCGGACGGCTCCGCCGAGGAGCGGAGTGTCGGCTGGTCGAACGCGCCGCGGACGCCGGCGAGCTCAACGACGATGTTGCTGGCGAACGCCGTGGCAGGGGTAAGGATCATGCTGCTCGGGCTGAAGATCGCGAGAGCTGTAGCCGAATCGGTAGCCAGTGACGCGTGTAATCCGTTAGGACCGATGGGCTTGGACGCGGCGATTGAGACCGCGTCCGGGCATAGGCGCAGCTCAGCTGCGGTCTACTGCGACTGTGCGGGATGCGAGCGATGCAGTCAGGCTTGTTCACACCGAAGAGGTCACTGGTTCGATCCCAGTATCGCCCACCTGCCAAAACGCCCCCCCCGGGATACCCCGGAGGGGCGTTTTGACGTCGCTTCTGACAACAGCGCGACCGCTTCGGCGTGGTCTCAAGCGGTCGAACCCATCTGTCGCTGTGCGCATTCGCAGGTCAGGCGGCGCCACGATAGGGCCGAGGGTGACAACAACGTGAACGCACGTCGGGGGCCGTCTGAGCTAGTCCGGTCGATACTCGACGTCCGTGTCTGACCCGACCGTCGTGGTGAACTGGCGCCCCGTGGAGCCGCCTCGCTGGCTGGACAGCGTCGGCAGCGCGCGGTGCGGTGTGAGATCGATGCGGGGGAGTTCACCGGCTTCGGGAAGCGCCGCCGGCAGCTCCTTGCGGGAGCTGATGCCGAGTTTGGTGAACACCTTGCGCAGGTGCCATTCGACGGTGCGGGGACTGATGAACAGTTGGGCACCGATCTGCGAGTTCGTCTGCCGGCGCGCGGCGAGTCGGGCGATCTGCGCCTCCTGGGCCGTGAGGTCGTCGCGGGTCTCGGCGGTGCGCTTGCGGGCCGTCTCGCCTGTGGCGAGCAGTTCGCGGCGGGCTCGCTCGCCGAATGCCGTGGCGCCCATGGTGGTGAATAGTTCGTGAGCGGCCCGCAGATGTTCGCGGGCGTCGAGACGTCGGCCTTCGCGGCGTAGCCATTCTCCGTAGAGCAGGCGAGCCCGGGCGAGCTCGGCCCTGACCCGGGTGCGGCCCAGTCGTTCGATTGCCTCTTGGTAGAGCCGCTCCGCGGCGTCGCCCTCGCTCAGCAACGCACGTGAGCGCGACTCGACGCCGAGTGCCCAGTCGGTGCCGCTGGCCTGCGTCATCGCGGAGAGCCGTTCAAGCGCATCGGCGGCGAGGTCGGTGGCGCCGCTGCGGGCGGCTGACTCGATCAGCTCGACCAGCCCCCAGTTCGCCGCGGCCAGTTCCTGGGGGCAGGCGCCGGCCGCTCGAGCCGGGATCAGTGCTTCCTCGTAGCGGCCCAGGCCGTTCAGGAGCAGCGCGCTCGCCCATTGCGCGACGGTTGCCCCGATACCCTCGCCACGGGCAACGACGTCGCTCATGCTGGACTCGATCACTGGGAGGACGTGTTCTTCGCGGCCCTGCCACGCGGCGAATACCATTACTTCGTAGAGGGGACGTTCGCTTCCGATCGCCTCTCTGACTGCTCTCGCTTCATCGACCACGGACGCCGCCGCTTCTTGTTCTCCGGCGAACAGGAGCATGATGATGCGTGAGTTGAGTGCGAGGAGAAGCTCGCTGAGAGCACCGGTATCGCGAGCGATCTTCACGAAGCGCGCGGGGAGCATGTGGAAGCTCTCGTCGTCCCCACACATCCGCCGCGACGATCCCGGCGATCCAGAGGGACCGCAGGCCTTCCGCAATCGAGATCTCCTCGGTGCGGTAGGCGAGCAGGGCTGGCCGTGTGATCGGCAGGGAAGCCGAGTACCCATCCCTGATCAGGGAAGCCAGGCCCTTCAGCAGGATGTCGCGCTTGCGGGTCTGGTCCGTCATTCCACTTGGTCGGGCCGCAGCCAACTCTGCGAGGTCTGCGGGGCGGGCGAAGCGGCCGGCGTACAGCGCGGCAGAGAAGGCGTTCAGGTAGGTCTGGCGGGCGAGCTCGATGTCGAGTGGCTCGAGTCGCTTGGCGGCCGCGAGAAGCAGCCGGGGCGCCTCGTTGCTGCGGCTCGAGGCGTAGGCGATCTGGGCTCGCATCAGATCGACCCTCGCCTGCCCGAGATCGTCGAGTGGTCCGGCCTCGGCCGTCGCCAGCAGGTTCAGGGCCGGGTCGAACTCACCGGCCTGGAGTTTGGCCTGCGCTGCCGCCAGGAATCGGGCCGCCCGGCGCGCCCGATCGGGCGTCAGCTCGGCCGCGCGTTCGTGGAAGGCGGCTGCCGCGGCGAATCCGCCGCGGGCCTGTGCGCGGTCGGCCGAGCGCTCGAGTTCGGTGGCGACGACTTCGTCCGGTCCCGAGCTGGCCTGTGCGCGGTGCCATGCTCGGCGGTCGGGATCGAGCTCAGCCGCCTCGGCCAGCGCGCCGTGCACCGCCTTCAGGTCGTGCATATCGGCCGCCCGCCATGCGGCCGAGCGCACCAGTGGATGACGGAACCGCACCCGGGCACCGAACTCGATCAGTCCTGCCTCGGTCGCCGGGGCCGCCGCGCCCGGCGAGATACCGAGTCGCTCGGCCGCATCCCATAACACGGTCATGTCGCCGACCGGTTCGACCGCGGCGGCGAGGAGGAGCCGCCTGGTGTCGGCCGGAAGCGGTTGGAGTCGTCGGAGGAACCCCTGTTCCATGCGACCGGCCAAGGGTGTCGTGTTCGGCATGCCGAGCCCGAACGCCAGCTGCGCGGACGTGTGCGCTCGGGGTAGTTCCAGCAACGCCAAGGGGTTGCCGCGCGCCCCGGCGATGATCTCGTCGCGCACGGCCGAGTCGAGCGGGCCGCGGAGTGCCGTGCGGAGCAATGCTCGGGCATCGGAATCTCCCAGGCCGCCGAGGAGCATCTCCGGAAGTTGCCGGAGCACTTGATCATCAGCGGTCGTTCGGGTGCCGAAGACCAGCGCGACGGACTCTGCGCACAGGCGGCGGGCGACGAATGCGAGCGTGTGCGCCGAGGCCTGGTCGAGCCACTGTGCGTCGTCGACGAGGCAGACCAGTGGGCGATCCTCGGCGACGTCGGACAGCAGGCTCAGTACGGCCAGGCCGATCAGGAAACGGTCGGGTGTAATGCCGTCCCGCATGCCGAACGCCGTTCCCAACGCATCCCGTTGGGGGGCAGGGAGCCGACCGAGTCGGTCCAGGAAGGGTGCGCAGAGCTGGTGCAGGCCGGCGAACGCGAGTTCCATCTCGGACTCGACGCCTGTGGCGCGCGCGATGCGGCACTTGGCTGCGCTGTCGGCCAGGTGGTCCAGCAACGCCGTCTTGCCGATCCCGGCTTCGCCGCGAATGACGAGTACTCGACTCTGCCCCGCACGGATGCTCGTCACGAGCTGTTCCAGTGACTCGCACTCGCTGCGGCGGCCCCGCAGACCGAGCACGCGATCACTCCTCGACATGGTTCCGCCGCCGCTGGACGGGTCATCAGTCTAACGAGCAGTTCGTCCTCGACGACCAGATTTCGGTCGAGTCGGGATCACGGCATCGAGACGACCGGGTTTCGGTCCACCGTGGGAGAGCTGCGCATGCACTCCGAGTTCTGCGTCGGCCGCACGCAGGACGCCGTGCTGGTGCGGGCAGTACTCCAACAAGCCGCTCCGCGACGGGATCCACCGGAGCCGTGGCTTCAGCGAGTAGCCGTCCGAGCCCGTCGAGCCGCCCCGTTCGCGGCCATGCTCCTTCGGACGATGAGTTCGGTTCCCCACACGAGAGGGCTGAGCAGGGTGTGGATCGTGACCCCGCGACGTGGCCGATCTTTCTCCAACGACACGTGTCACATGTCGACCGGCTGCCCGGTCCTTACTCGGTGGCGACGGCCAGTACCTGATTCGGCGACAGGGCGAGGCGCCGAGCTGGAGGCCGCTCGTCATCGAACCGGAACCCGGGAAGGACATGAAACTTGATCATGGGTAAGCCCATCCTCGAAGCTGCGGCGCAGGAGTTTGCGACCGCGACCTCCACGCCTCCATTCCTGTACGAGCTCGGCGCGGAGGGTGCCCGGAAGGTCCTCGACGACGTCCAGGCCGCCACGATCGACAAGCTCGACATCGACGAGAAGTGGATCACCGTGCCGGCCCAGGCCGGGGGCGTGCAGGTCCGCATCGTCAAGCCCGTCGCCGCGACAGGCGTCCTTCCGGTCGTCCTCTACATCCACGGCGGAGGCTGGATCCTCGGCAACGCCGGCACCCACGACCGGCTCGTGCGCGAGATCGCCGTCGGCGTGAACGCTGCGGTCGTGTTCGTTGAGTACGACCGTTCCCCCGAGGTTCGCTACCCGGTCGCGATCGAGCAGGCCTATGCCACTGCCCAATGGATCACCCGGCATGGCCTGGCCGAAGGCCTCGATGCATCCCGCCTCGCGATCGCCGGCGACTCCGTCGGCGGAAACATGACCACCGCGGTCGCGCTTCTCGCCAAGCAGCGCGGCGACGTCACATTCGTGCACCAATCGCTGTACTACCCGGTGACCGACGCCGCGCAGAAAACCGAAAGCTATCGGGAGTTCGCGGACGGCCCGTACCTGACCGCGAAGGCTATGGCATGGTTTTGGGACGCCTATGCCCCCGACCACTCCAGCCGCTCCGAGATCACCGTATCTCCCCTTCGCGCGAGCCTCGACGACCTGGCCGGACTGCCACCGGCATTCGTGATCGTCGACGAGAATGATGTCCTCCGCGACGAAGGTGAGGCCTACGCCCGTCGTCTCACCCAAGCCGGAGTGCCGACGACGACCGTACGCTACAACGGCGCAATCCACGATTTCATGATGCTCAACCCCGTCCGTGAAACCCGAGCGGCGACCGCCGCCATTGAACAATCCGTACATGTTCTCCGGAAATCCCTGGCGACCGACTAGAACGCCTCGAACTCAAATGCAACAAGGGGAACCATGTCTGATGGCAAGCCGGCCGTCGTGCTCGTGCACGGCGCCTTCGCAGAATCCGCGAGTTGGAATCCGGTCATCGAACGGCTGCGCGAGAAGTCGCTCGACGTCACCGCGGTCGCAAACCCCTTGCGGAGCGTGGCAGGCGACGCAGCGTACGTTCGCGATGTCATCGCCAGCATCGGCAAGCCCGTAGTGCTCGTCGGGCACTCGTACGGGGGCATCGTGATCACCGAGGCGGCCGCGGGCAACGAAGCGGTCATCGGGCTGTCCTACGTCGCCGCCTTCGCGCCTGAGCAGGGCGAGTCTGCGTTCGAGCTCTCCGGGAAGTTCCCCGGGAGCACGCTCGCCGACGCCCTCGTGGCCTACCCGCTCGCCACCGGCGGGAATGAGTTCGCTATCGCCAAGGACTCGTTCCATCAGCAGTTCGCGGCGGATGTCGCCGCATCCGAGGCGGCCGTCATGGCAGCTACTCAGCGACCTGTGACCGAGATCGCGCTCACTGCCGGCCTGGCGACCGACAGGCCTGCCTGGAAGACGATTCCGTCCTGGTTCGTCTTCGGAAGCGAGGACCGCAACATCCCCGCCGAGTTGCAGCGGTTCATGGCCGAGCGAGCAGGTTCGCGCGGAACCCGTGAAATCGCCGGCGCTTCGCACGCGCTGAGTGTCTCGTGCCCGGATGCTGTCGCGGCGGCGATCCTCGACACCGCGGGCGTGTCCGGATAGCAGGCCTCCTGTGGCGGCGCCTCTGGTTGCGGACCGGCCGGAGGTGCCGCCGTCCGATACGACAACGTGATCATTCCCGTTCCGTCGCCACGTGCCGACCTGCCAACGGAGACCATCCTGGCCGATGTCGAGGAATGGTCGGCCTGCGCACCGCCGGCACTTATCGAAACGTCTGGTCGGGACGAGCGGGCGTCCGCCACGCGATCATTTCTGACCGCGGGTTCTGAGCGTGGTCGCGAGCCCGCACCTCGTGGAACTGGGGAGCGCCGCGAGGTGCAGCGCGCCGTACCGGTCGCGGCGCAAGGGCTGGGACCCGTACGGAATGTCTCCCGCACGAAAACAGAAGGGTGAGCGTGCATGAGGGGCGCGACGAAACTGGACGTGCGGCTGCACGTGCCCATTCCCGATGTTGTGGTGGTCCGGGTGAGCGGTTCGGTGGACGAGGCGACCAGCCTCGAGCTCGCCCGGCGGGTCGGTCAGCAGCTCGGCCGGGCCCCGCACGTCGTGATCGACTTGCGGGACGTCGGCTCTCTGTGCGAGCGGTCCCTGCGTCTGCTGTCTGCCTTGCATCGGCGGGCCGTCGCGACGAGTACGCAGCTGCACGTCTCGGCTGATCGCGTTGACGTGCTGTGCTCGCTGCGGCGCAGCGGGCTGGACAAGCTCGTGCCGGTCCGCCCGGCTGCCGAGTTGGTCGTCGCCGGCCTCGCCGTGATGCCGGGAGCCGACCGGGTGCGCGCCTGACCGGCGGGGATCCCACCGGCCGGGCGGCCGGGCGACGGGCGTCGTCCTCGCCTCCCCGTGAGTGTTGTGATGACGTCGTCACAGACCGTCGGGCTGTCCTGTCCTAGTTGTTGTGACCGTCGACGCCGCCGAAGGCATGTTCGCCGTCGTCCACGGCGACGTTCCCACCCACAAGGAACGGGGCCCGGGTCATCCCAGCCCACTGCACCGACTGGCTGGAGCAGGCCCACTCGGGTCCACGGGCCGCAGCATGAAAAATGACCGATCAGCAGGAAGTGCGGAATGCGAACTGTCGTAGAGGATCTGTCCGTCCCGGACCTCGCCGGGAAGCTGGCCGTGGTCACCGGCGCCAGCGACGGCGTCGGGCTGGACCTCGCTGAGCGTCTGGCGCGAGCCGGCGCCGAACTCGTTCTGCCGGTGCGGAACCGCCGCAAGGGCGCCGCTGCCGTGGAGCGCATCCGTGGCGTCGTGTCCGATGCCGTGGTCACGCTGCGTGATGTCGACCTTGCGTCCCTTGACTCGGTTGCCGTGCTCGCCCAGACCCTCCATGACGACGGCCGCCCGATCCAGATCCTTGTCAACAACGCCGGGGTGATGGCTCCGTCGACGCGGCACACCACGGCGGACGGCTTGGAGCTGCAGTTCGGCACCAACCACATCGGACACGTGGCGCTGACCGCGCGGCTGCTGCCACTCCTCGAGGCCGGCCGAGCGCGCGTCACCACGGTGTCGAGCAGCGCCGCCCGCTTCGGACGACTGGAGTGGGACGACTTGCAGGCCGAGCGGCGTTACTCGCCGGTGCGGGCGTACAACGCCTCGAAGCTGGCGAACCTGTTGTTCGGGCTCGAGCTGGACCAATGCAGCAGGACCGGTGGCTGGGGGATCACGAGCAACGTCGCGCATCCCGGCACCACCCTGACGAACCTCTACGCCTCCGGGCCCAATCTGGGCCGCCGGCGCCCGTCGCCGCAGATGGCGATCATGGCCCGACTCGTGCGCTGGGGCGTGTTCGTCCAGGAGGTGCAGGCGGGCGTGCAGCCCATCCTGTACGCAGCGACCAGCCCGGACGCCGCCGGAGGCCGCCTCTACGGGCCCGATGGCCCCGGCCAGTTCACCGGCCGCCCGACCGAGCTGCCGATCTACCGGTCCGCGCGAAAAGCGCGACGACGCGGTGCGGCTCTGGGAGCTGTCCGAGCAGCTGGCGAACGTGACGTTCGCGGCCGTCGCTCCGGGGCAGACCGAGACGCTACAGAGGGGAGCGGAGTGATGGATCGCGCCCGGCTCGCGGAGTTCCTGCGCACCCAGCGGAGGCACTGCCGCCCGAGGTTGCGGCGCGCGTGAACGGCCGCGAGGACCTCGCCGGTAATGCGCTCGGAGTCGGCTGTGCCCGGGCTAGCAGGGAACCGATACCCGCACGTCCTCGGGCAACGCGTCGTACAGTTCCTTCCGCGAACTGACGCGGAGCTTCATGAACACTTTGCCCAGGTGCCATTCAACGGTGCGCGGGCTGATGAACAGTTGCGCGCCGATCTGCTGGTTCGTCCGACCGAGGGCGGCGAGCCGGGCGATCTCGGTCTCTTGAGCTGTGAGCTCCTCACGAGCGGCGGGAACACGTGTCCGCACTGTTTCGCCGGTGGCGGCCAGCTCCCGGCGAGCCCGTTCGCCGAATCCCTCGGCTCCCATCGAGGTGAACTGGTCGTGGGCGGCGCGCAGGTGTCTGCGTGCGTCGATTCGACGCCCCTCGCGGCGGAGCCATTCCCCGTACAGCAGGTGGGTGCGGGCGAGCTCCACCTTCACCCGGGTGCGGCCCAGGCGGTCGATCGCCTGGCGGTAGAGCTCGTCGGCGTCGCCGGCACCCAGCAGCGCGCGTGACCGTGATTCGACGCCGAGCGACCAGTCCGTGCCGGCGGCGCCGGTCGTCTCCGAGAGACGTTCGAAGGCGTCACCCGCGACCCGGTTGTCGCTGGTGCGAACGGCGGCCTCGATCAGCTCGACCAGACCCCAGTTCGCCGGGACGAACTCCAGCGGGTACTCACTGGCCCTACGCGCTGAGGCCAGCGCTTCCTCATGGCGGCCCAGCCCGTTGAGCAGGACTGCCGCAGCCCAGTGCGCGTTCATCGCCCCGTTGCCCTCACCGCGCTGGAGGACCTCCTTCAACGTGGTGTCGATCAGCTCGCGCGCCGGGGCTTCGCGTCCCCGCAACGCGGCGTGTACGAGAGCGCCGTACGGCGCGATGTTGCTTCCGGTCGCCTCCCGAACCGCGCGCATCTCCTCGATGAGAGCGGCGGCGGTCGCCAGCTTGCCGTCGAGGAGGAGGGCGACGATCTGCGAGCTGAGCGCGAGGGGGAGCTCGCTGAGTGCCCCGGTGTCCCGGGTGACGCGCACATGCCGGGCGGACAGCACGTTCCAGCCCTCGTCGTCCCACAGGTTGGCGGCGGCACTCGCGGCGATCCAGAGCAGGCGAGGCTCGTCGTCAGCGGAGATGTACTCGGAGAGGAAGGCCTGGACCGCGCGTTGTCGGAGCGGGACGGCCGCGGCGTACCCCTCGGTGAACAGTGCAGCGAGACCGTCCAGGATCAAGTCGCGTTTGTCGTGCCGGTGTGCGGGGGCCCGCCGCACCGCCCGGGCGATTTCCCGGAGCCCCGGATCGCCGGTGAGACGGCCCACGAAGATCGCGGCCGAGAAGGCGTCGAGGTAGGTCTCGTGAGCGAGTGCCACATCGAGGCCTTCGAGACGCGCGGCGGCCGACAGCAGCAGCTGAGGCGCCTCGTCAGTGCGTTCCGCTGCGAACGCGATCTGGGCACGCAGCAGCGCGATCCTCGCGCGAAGGAGATCGTCGAGCGGCCCGGACTCGGCCGTGAGGACGAGTTCCGACGCCGGACCGAACTCGCCCGCCTGGAGTTTGGCCTGCGCTGCGGCGAGTGCCCGCGTCACCCGACGGGCCGGGTCGGGTGTCAGCGTCGCCGCCCGCTCACGGAAGGCTGCCGCGGCCGCGAGCCCGCCTCGGGCGCGTGCACGATCGGCCGATCGGTCGAGCTCGGCCGCGATCTCCTCGTCGGGTCCGGGGCTCGCCTGCGCGCGGTGCCACGCCCGGCGATCGGGATCGAGGTCGGGGGCCGCGGCCAGCGCGGCGTGCACGTCCCGCAGCTCACTCACGTCCGCGGCGCGGAACACCGCCGACCGCAGCAAGGGATGGCGGAACCGGACCCGCGAACCGATGTCGATCAATCCGGCGGCCTCGGCCGAAGTCGCCGCGTCCGCGGCGATACCGAGTCGCTTGGCCGCCTCCCACAACGAGATCACGTCACCGACGGGCTCGACCGCGGCAAGGAGGAGGAGTCGTCGGGTTTCGGGCGGCAGCGGCTGAAGCTGCCGGACGAACCCCTGCTCCAATCGGCTGCCGAGAGGCAAGGTGCTCGAGAGCCCGAATCCGAACGAGATCTCCGCCGGCGTCCGCCCACGGGGAAGCTCCAGCAACGCCAGCGGATTACCACGCGCCTCGGCGACGATCCCGTCGAGCACAGCCGGGTCGAGTGGTCTGCGCAGCGCCGCCCGCAGCACAGCGCGGGCAACGACGTCGCTCAGGCCCTGGACGCGCAGTTCCGGCAACTGCCGCAGCGCCGGGTCGTCGCCGCTCTCGCGCGTCGCGAAGACGAGGGCCACCGACTCCGCCTGCAGGCGGCGAGCGACGAACGCGAGCGTGTGCGCGGAGGCCTGGTCGAGCCATTGGGCGTCGTCGACGAGGCAGACCAGGGGGCGCTCCTCCGCGGCGTCCGACAGAAGGCTGAGTACGGCGAGCCCGATGAAGAACCGGTCGGGTGTGTTCCCCTCCCGGAGACCGAACACCATGCTGAGGGCATCCCGCTGCGGTGGGGGAAGCCGACCGAGGCGATCCAAGAACGGAGCACACAACTGATGGAGCCCGGCGAACGCGAGCTCCATCTCCGATTCGACGCCCGTGACCCGCGCGACGCGACACCCCGACGCATGCCTCGACATGTGGTCCAGAAGTGCCGTCTTGCCGATACCGGCGTCGCCTCGAAGTACGAGAACCTGGCTCCGACCTGTGCGGATCTCTGCGAGCATCCGTTCGAGCCGATCGCACTCGCTGCGGCGACCGTACAGACCCGGACCGCCGAGCTCACCTCTGGACATGGACACCGCTCTGCTCGTGTGTGGTCACGACGTCGTCGGCCATCGCGTCGGAGCCTACGTCCCGCACGGTGGTCATCTCGGCGAGCAACTGGGCCTGATCGTTGGCTGCGGCCCGGCGAGTCGTGACCTGTTCGCCGACGTGCTCGATGATGCGGGCCGGGTCCACGCGCATGCCGATGAGGCCGGGCAACACCCCGACCCGATGAGGTCGACGACCACGTCGTCATCAGCCGGCAGGGGAGGGCAGCGCGGTCCTGATGGCCGTTTCACCGGACGTGACTCGCGTCGAGATCGCCGAGGTGCCGACATTGCCACACGAGCCGACACCCCAGAGCGCGTTTTCCGCCGCGACAGATGTCGGTCGCCGATGCCCTCTGCACGACCCTCGACGGGCTCGCCGTGTGCACGCGGCAGTAGGAGGCGATCCCGCAGGCAAGGGACCAGGTGGTGGTCACCGCGGACAGTCCGGCGGGCGTCGAGGTCTACCGGAACTGAGCAGGCTCCGGTATTACTGAGCGGTGATAACTTTGGAGAGCAGTGCTCTGGCATTTCGCGTTGTCATCGCTTGCGGTGGCGGCGAGCGAGAGCAGTGCTCTCAGATTGGTGAGGGGTGTAGGCGATGCAGGAACTCTGGCGCTGGAGCAATCTCGGGCTGGCCTTCGTGGTCGAGCTGGTTGCGCTCGGCATCTTCGCGTTCTGGGGGTGGCGCTTCGGCAGCAGCACCCCGGTCCGGCTGCTTCTCGCTGTCGGCCTGCCAGTCCTCCCCGCAGTCATCTGGGGACTCTTCGCCGCGCCCACCGCCAACCACGGCGGCCCGGTGGTGGCCGCGATCGTCAAGATCGCCGTCTTCGGCCTGGCAGGCCTGGCCCTGTGGAACCTGGACCACCGTGTCCTGGGCATGCTCTTCGTGCTGGTCGTCGCGGCCAACCTGCTGATCATCCGGGCCGGCGGTCTCGAGCCGGAAACCCCGGCGGCGAGCTCCTCGCGGTTGGAGGTCTGATTGGCCCGCTGCGAACCGAACCCCGCGAGCCCGCGGCTTCCTGGTCGGTGGCGGGCAGTCAGTCCGTCTGCTGGGTTAGCCGGTGATCAGAACCGCTCGGTCGCGGATGCGGTCCCAGAGTGGGAACGGGATCTCAGTCAAGGTGAAGACGTCGTCGACTGAGGTGAAGGTGATGCCGGCCGTGCGGGTGTTCACGATGAGCGTGGCGATGGCGAGCTCGATTCCGCAGGTGTTCGCGATCGTGGCTGCCGGAGCGCTGTTGAGGTCGACGAGGCCGCCGTCGTCGTAGGTGCGGGGGAGGTCGGGCCGGCCGATGCCTAGTTCGCGGGCCATCAGTGGGTCGGTGGCCGCAAGGCGGCGCGCCTCGTCGCGGCGGGCGCGGCCGGCGAGGACGGCGGCGACGGCTGGGTCGGCCGGCGGGCCGGCGTGGTGGAGTTCGGCGGGGGCGGGTTGGGTGTCGGCGCGGGGTGGCCAGACTTGCTGGCGTAGCACGACCGAGTGCACCACGGCGATGATCATGAGGCCGAGCGCGAGGCCGCCCACGTTCACCGTGCCGGTGAGATTGAAGAGCGTGATGACGGCGGCGGTGTAGAGCGCGGTCCACAGCCAGGCCAGGGGCTTGCGGGTTCGGATGGCGGCGTGCAGGAATGGGACGAAGCTGAGGGTGCCGGCGGAGAGCACAACGACGAACAGGTACCAGCCGCCGTGGGCGAACCACCTCAGTGGCCCTCGGTAGGGGCGCGACACCGCGGGGGCCGATGGGGCAACCTGGGCTGGACGGCCGTGGGGGCCGGGCATCGGTGTGGTCATAAATCCCCCGGGTTCGGTGACGCCGCAGCTCGCGGTGTTAGCAGGTGGTGTCTGCGGAAGCGCAGCTTCCAGGCGAGACTGTCGTTCCCACGGCAGGACTCGTTACCGGTCGCGGTCGGAGGCTGTTTTCTCGCTTGCTGTGGTGACGGGCGAATAGGCCTGCGCCGCCCGGATACGGAAACTTCGATGAAGACCGGCCCGTCGGCCGAGTAGCGGAATCACACCTGCGGCCTCGGGCTCTCGACTTGCTCGCAGCAAAGCAGCCGTGCCTGCGTGGGCGGGGTGGCTGTTCCGTGATCGGGTTGTGGTTGTGGTTGTGGTGCCGAGTTGACAACGACGGTGACAACAACGTGGACGGCCATGGACGGACGCGGGCCACGTCGACGTTCGACTACGACGAGGTCAGGGCCCTTGAGCTGGGTGGTGTTGGGAGTTCAGACTGACTCATGGGCTTGTAACGGACCGTGCACGCATTGCGACAGTGGGTTCGCAATCGCGAAGATCCTCGCCCACGGAGGTTGCTCCCATGCGCTGTGCTGCGCTTGTACTCACAGCTGCGGCTCTAGCGGTCGTCACCGGGTGCTCCGGAACGTCAGCTGGGACCACGGCGCCTGTGACGACGGCACCGCCGCCGACCACGGCGGTGCTGTTTAAGACGGAGGAGCAGAAGTTTTACGAGGACGTGCTGGACACGCCAGGGCTGACCGCCACTGTGTCGAGGGCTGACCTGGTGGAAATGGGCAGGTTCGTCTGCACCTTGATCGGGATGCCGACGGTCACGCGGCCGAACCTGGAGGAGTACATCGGACCTCGAAGCGGTGGGCCGGAGATGGCGAAGGTAATCATCGACGCTGCGCACAGCAACCTCTGCACGGGCAAGCCCTACGCGCAGGTCGTGCGGACAACGGAGCCTCCGGCGCCAGCCGGGCCGGCGACGTCGATGGCTGGCGATGGCACCTACGAGGTCGGCGTGGATGTGGTGCCGGGGAAGTACAAGACGGCGGGCTCGCCGCAGGGTTCGGATAGCCAGTGCTACTGGGCGCGGGTCAAGCCCAACGGCGAGGACATCATCGACAACGACCTGGGCAACGGGCCGAAGACCGTCACGATCAAGGCGGGCGAGCTGTTCGAGACCCAGCGGTGCGGGACGTGGACGAAGTCGTGACAAGTCTGTCGCGGGGCGGTTACAGCGCGCCACGTTTGAGTTCGGCCTGACCAGCTTTCCCGTCGCTGCTCTGCGGCGAACCAGCACGGATTGGTGCAGCCACGGGAGCCAGACGCCACAGTCAATCACATCAGACTCCAGCGCCGCAGCCGGCGAGACAGCCCTCCACTCTCCGAGCTGCCCCACATGGTGGAGGGGTTAGCTGCGCGGTGTCGCGACGGGCAATCGGCTGCGACGCTCTGTTCGAGGCCAGTTATCTGTCAGTCGGTGCCGGTGGGCTGATCATCACCAGCAGACGAGCCGCGGACGAGTCCCGGGGACCTTTGAAGAACCTCGCCGGGCAGGAGTGCCTGGGCTTCAGCAGAGGCAGCGAGGGCTACTTCCGGTGGGATCGCGACAACATCATTAGGAGCTGGGTCGGTTCCCGCTCGAGCAACGCAGGCTACCGCATGGCTTGTCTGTTCTTAGCACGAGGATCGCGCCGAGCCTGTCGGCGTCCGACGTGAGTGACTAAATGCGTGACAACCGGCGCGCCCGTTCATGGTCGGCGACGGATGTCTGCGGACGAGTTGGCCCGGTGAACTGCGGAAATGCCCTGCCGAACTGGCCCCTTGCATTGCTTCACGCCGAAGAGGTCACTGGTTCGATCCCAGTATCGCCCACCATGCCAGAAGGCCCTGACCTGCGAGGCCAGGGGCCCTTCGGTGTTGTAAGGCTCGCGTTGAGCGAGCTCAGGACCGGGACGTGTAAACGGATCGGTAAACGCACATCCCCACGTGTCCGTCAGGCCTCGGTCGGGGGCGGTAGGAAGAGTCCGGTGATCTGCTCTGCGGCGGCGCGGTCGAGTTCGGGGATGTCGGCCGTGTAGGTGTCGAGGGTGAACGCGACGGTGGCGTGCCCGAGCCGGGTGCTGACGATCTTCGGGTTGACGCCGGCGCGCAAGGCCATGGTGGCGTAGGTGTGTCGGACGTCGTGTAGTCGGATGATCGGAAGGCTGGCTTGGGTGACTAGGCGGCCGAACTGCTCGGTGATCGTGTCGGGGTAGATCGGCCGGCCGTCGGGCCAACAGAACAGCAACCCGCGGTCCTGATAGTTCGGCCCCCATGCGGCTCGTTCCTGGTCGAGTGTCGCGAGGTGGTCTCGGAGGGCGGCCAGGGTGGCGGCGTCGAGTGAGATGAGGCGTCTGCTTCGGCGGGTCTTTCCGCTGGAGATCTGGGTGCGGCCGGCGGCGATGACGTGGGTGGTGACGAGGCTTAGGGTGCCGGCGGCCATGTCGAGGGCGTCGCGGCGTGCGCCGACTGCTTCGGAGCGACGCATGCCGGTGGTGGCGAAGAGCAGCCACATGGCCAAGAGACGCTCGTGGCGCGCATGTTGCAGGAAGGTGGCGAGCTGTTGGGGGTTCCATGTCTTGTGGGGCTGCTTCTCGCCGCGCGGTGGTTGGGCTATCGCGGCGGGGTTGGTGGTGAGGTAGCGCCAGGCCACTGCGTCGCGGAGCGCTCGCCGGAACATGATGTGGATGCTGGCGACGGCGCTGGGGGAGAGTCCGGTTGTCAGTGCTGCCGGGATGCGGCCCACGCGGTAGCGGCGGATGGCATTGGCTGCCGCGGAGCGGCTTACCCCCGCATGCGATGCGAGCTCGGCTGCACTGATGGTGCGGCCGGTCGAGGTGGCCTGTCTCCACCGCTGATACATGACGGTGTTGGTGTCTGCCCGGGAGCGTCCGGAGTTCAGGAGATGGCGGTAGAGCGCGTTCACGGTCGCTGTGTCGATGTCTTGGAGCAGTCGAGGGCCGATGATCGGGATGACGTAGGCGTTGGCGTATGTCGAATAGTTGGCGAAGGTCGTTGGCTTGACCGCCGCCTCGATGGTCGTGAGCCATTCGGCCAGGAACTCTGCGACGGTGCGACGGGAGGGCTCGACGTAGCTGTCGGTCCGCAGCCGCTCTCGAATCCTGACTTTGCTCGCTGCCGCCGCTTGCCGGTGAGGGGGTCGGGGCCTAGGTCGATCATGTAGGTCGTTCGCCGCGGCACGAGGCAAAGGAGTACGGCTCGATGGAGTGCCCGTGGCCGCTTCTTCGGATGCCGCCTCCGTCACCGGCCAAGTCGTTTTCGCGGAGTGGGACGGTGGGTATCACGTTTGGTGAGGCATAGGCGAGTTCGTGCGGTGGGTCAGTGAAGAGCGGGGAACTGTAAGGATCATTGGCACATGGCCGCTGCCCTTGGCTCACGCCGGGCTCGGGCGAGCTGCAGCCACGGTCCTGCCGGGGCGGTACAACAGCTGGGATGTTGCTGCCGGTGTTGTCATCGCGACCGAGGGCGGCTGTCAGCTTTTCGACGCACAGGGGCCCACAACTGAGCTGCCCGCGGATGGATTGCCCGTCGCGGGCAGGAAGGTTGCAGATGCCGTCTGGCATGCGTGGCGTCGCAGCATTCAACAGTCCGCTATGTTGGGACGGATCGATCATGCTCGGGATAGAGAGAGCGTGTTTGGACTTCGCGGAAACGATATTTCCCGAGATCCCGACGTCGGCCAAACGGCAACTCAGTTCTACTTACCTCGTCTCGCCACCGCGCGTACTCGCCGGGGTGGCGCAGATCCATGTTGGCGAAGCAGTCCGCTCAGCACCCCACCATCCGGAGCAGGGTGATCGGCTGGTAGCCAGACCTCGCCGGCGCCGGGTTCGCCGTGCGTAGCGGGGGTCCCAGAATCTGATCGACGGGGTGTCGGTGCGGTCGAAAGGGGGGCGAGCTGACCGGCCCGAACCCCCACTGGCCGGGGCAAAGCTGATCGAAGTACCACATCCTGTGCGACGCTCGCAGTACACGGCTGTTGGGTCGGAGCGGCCATCCCCTTTCGTCACAGCCGGCTCAGCGCCGCTGCGCGTCGCCCGCAGATCATCGCCGAAGCTGGGGGTTGTCCGCAGCCATCCCTGCCTCGATCGCCTCGACCTGGATGGCCCCCCGCACGAGGTCGTACAAGGGCGCCATCTGTGCTGTCAGGCGCTCGAGGTCGTGTCCAGCCGTGAGCACGGCCCCCCACGTGTAGGTAATCGAGGTGTGGGCGAGACGCAACGCGGTGGCGGCCGGGTCTGACACCCCGCGCAGCGTTGCGACGGGCTCGATGACAGTACAAAGCATCGATGCGGCGAGTTCGACAGCGGCGTGGGCGTGAGCGGCGACACTCGAATCAGGCGACTGTTGAAGTGTCGCAAACAAGATCCGGATGATGTCGACATTTGCAATCAATATCTTCGGTGCCTGCTCGTAATAGCGCCACATACGTAATTCGGGCTCCGACTCGTCGTTGGCGGCATCGGCCAACGCGGCGAAGTGACGACGGGTCCCCCGGCTGACGACCTCCGCGAGTATCCCCGCCTTATTGTCGAAATGATGGTAGACAGACCCGACCGGAAGCCCGGATTCCTTACAAATCGCAGAGATCGGCGTGGCGGCGTAGCCGTTTTCTCCCATCAGCTTCTCGGCGGCATCCAGGATCAGGTCGCGCGAGGACGTCGCCGGCTCCGAATCATGCAGCTCTGCACCATTGGAACGGATACCCTCGACCCGTGCTCGCATGGGGCTAACGTTACCCGCATCCACTCACTCTGCAACGCGACGATGGGCGCCGTCGCGCGGGAGGGCGCACGCGAATCAATTCACTGGCTCCCAGGCGGCGCACGAGAGACTCGACCGGAGCCCCCATGGTCGGATAGCCGACCGAAACGACGACATCCGCCCGCTCGCCGAGCAGCACGGGCGCGGCAACGCAGTTCAACCCGCGGGCCGCACGATCCGCCGCGACGCCGGTCGGCCGGGCAGTTGGATGGTCGTGGCGAGGAGGGCCGGGCGCATGATCACATTCCTGCCCGCCCTCCCGCCATCTCCCCATAATTCGCTCTAGGACTCCAGCATCGGCGGGGTCCAGCAGGGCCTGCCTAACGCTCTGACGTGCGAAGGAAGCCGTACACCGATGTGGCCGGGCTGCGACCAGCGGCCAACCCCGGTTTCTCGATGTAGAGGACCCATCCATCACGAACTACGACCAGATGCACGATCTGCGGCGTTTTGCGACGAAGCGCACGAGGATGTGGAAGCGCACACTACGGAGCTGGAGTTCCTGTGAACTGACGTTGCCAAGGTGGAGCTTGCAAATGTAGCTTCTCTACTAGAGCGAGCGTTCTAGCGCGTAGATGAGGGGGCTTCGGTGGCGGGTGAGCAGGTGATCAGTGCCTCAGCCAGTACTCTCGCCTCGGTTCCGGAGGAAGGCTTAGCGATCGGCGAGCAGCCGTCCTTCCTTATCGAGTCGCTCGTGATCCGGAAAACTCGGCGGCTTGAGCAAGATTGCCGCGCGGGCGGCTTCCCAGGTCGACCACCCACCGTGCCCGTTGAGGTTGTCCCCGCACACCGCGAAGCTCTTCTCTGCACGAGCATCAACCTCGACAAAGGACACTCGCCGACGTCAGCCACACGGGATGGCGCCAGCCGCTTTCCTGCAGTACGTGTTCTGACTCGGTGCGGCTTAGAACGGGTCGCCTCCTGCATGGAAAGTCGATCCTCAACCGGCTCCGCGGTGCGCGCGGATTCATCCTCGGCGCGGACGGCACGCTGGTGACCGGCCACCGCAACAACATGAGACTGCGGCGTCTGCGCGGTGCGGAATCGCTGCTCACTGAGATGACCGAGCTCGGTTTGCCATTCTGGACCTTCATCAACGGCGTGGCTCACAGTGCAACAGTTCGCACACGCGGCGCAGGCTGGATTCACCTATCGGACGATGAAGGGGATTCTTCCTCGGATGCGGTGCGCCTGGCGGCTCCCGCGATCTGGGGTATGCGGGCAGGACTCGCTCATGAGGCTGCCTCCCCCGGGACCACACGTCGGCGGACCGGCGCCGCTGCAGGCCCCGTCCATGTGCGTGCGCACGCTGATCGTGCCGTTGCAGAACCAGGGGCCGCATCCGCGACCTCCCCAAGCCTCTACCTCTCGGAGAAGCCGTTGCCCATCATCGAGTCCCGAGGGGCCGGCCAGGTCTCGACCGCGCTGGCCAAGGACCGCCTCGGGGTCGCCTCCGTCCTGTTCTTCGTGATGTCGGCGTCCGCGCCACTCACCGTCGTCGCCGGTGTCGTACCGACCGGTCTCGCGGTCACCGGCCTGCTCGGTATCTCTATCGCGTTTCTCGCAGTCGCCGTCGTTCTCGCGGTCTTTTCGGTCGGCTACGTGGCCATGGCCCGACACATCGCCAACACCGGCGCGTTCTACGCGTTCATCTCCCGTGGCATCGGCCGGCCGGTCGGTGTCGGGGCGTCCTTGGTCGCGCTGCTCGCCTACAACATGTTCCAGTGCGCCTCATACGGCGGCTTCGGCGCTATCGCCGCCCCACTGTTCAACGAGTGGTTCGGGCTGCATGTCGAGTGGTGGGTTATCGCTCTGATCGGCTGGGTGGTCGTCGCCGTGCTCGGCGTGCGTGACATCGCGGTCAGCGGAAGGGTCCTGGCTGCCCTGCTCGTGGCCGAGATTCTGCTGGTCGTCGTGTTCGGCTTCGCCGACATCGCCGTCTCGGGATTCAATGCGTCGTCCGCGCCGCTCAACGTGGGAAGCCTGGTCGGCCCGGGGGCTGGCGCGCTGCTGGTCATGGCCGTCGCGGGTTTCGTCGGTTTCGAGCAGTCGGTGGTCTACGCCGAGGAGTCGCGCAACCCACGCCGCACGGTTCCCCGTGCCACGTACCTCGCGATCGCGCTGATCGCCGTGCTGTACGCGTTCGCGTCCTGGGCGATGATCTCCGCGGCCGGTGAGAGTGTGTTGGCCCGGGCCGCGAAGGAGGGTCCGGATCTGTTCTTCGACGTCGCCGCAGCACGGCTCGGCGACCTCGCTTTACAGCTGGGCCACGTACTGTTCCTGACCTCACTGCTGGCCGCGATGATCTCGTTCCACAACATCAGCGCCCGGTACACGTTCTCCCTCGGCCGAGAAGGTGTCCTGCCACGCCGATTCGGCCGAACCGTGCCCGGCACCGGCGCACCCAAAAACGGCTCACTCGCCCAGTCCGCGGTCGGCCTGATCGTCATCGCCTTGTACGCGGCGGCCGGGTGGGATCCCCTGATCCAGCTGTTCTTCTGGGGCGGAACCGGCGGCAGCATGGGCGTGCTGCTGCTCATCACGCTCACCTCGATCGCAATCATCAACTACTTCGCCCGCCACCCCAACGGCGAAGATGCCTGGCACCGCATCGCTGCTCCGGTCATCAGCGCCGTGCTGTTGTTGATCACGGCGTTCCTGGCAGTGACGAACGTCGCAACGCTGTTCGGTGTCGAACCTGGCTCCAAGCCGACCTGGGCCGTCCCGCTGACGTTCGGTGTGGTCGCCCTGGCCGGGATGGGGTGGGCTCTTGCCCTGCGCGGCCGCCGCCCGAAGCTCTACTTCGGTATCGGCCTGGGCGCGAGCGGCGCATTGCATCCTGGCGCTCGCTGTCCTGGCGGCTCCTGCACCGTCGTGGCCAAAATCCCGTCGTACCGAATCCTCCGGGCTGGCCGAAATATCCGGGTGTCCGACAACGAGGAGCAGATATGAATGTGCGCACGGCCCACCAGAACGCATTTGCGGCCGTCGGTCCCCTCATTTCATACTCGTTCGACAAGTTCGCCGACGATGCCTTTCTGGCGAGCGATCCCCGGCTACGGATCGACGTCAACGCCGAGTGCTTCATCCTTATCACCGAACACACCCGCCCCCACGAGCGGATCGACATGATTGATGATGCGGATGAATCGGAACTGATTGCTGACGCGTCGTCTGGTCGGCCGCAAACGGAGATGACGTCCCTGGATTTCGCACTGGCGGACGACACTCGCTGCTGTCGCATGTGACGTCGGACAGGGCGTCCTGACACTGAAAGGGTGATCTGTAGGTGGAGAAGATCCAGGTCGGGTTGGTAAGTGACCCGCTGAACACCACCCTTTCGCCCACCGCGGTGATGAAGGCCAACTACCTGACCGCGGTGGCCAGCGGGATCGATTCGGTGTGGGTCCCCGATCACCTCAATTCCCTGCTGGCGCGCGCCATCGCGACTCCCGAACACCTCGGAATGGCCCGGATCGTGCCCAAGGTCGACGCATATCTGGAGCCGTGGACGATCCTCGGCCACCTTGCGGCCCGAAACCGGCTCGGCCGGCTGCGTCTCGGTATCGGTGTGACCGATGCCGGCCGCCGAAATCCGGCCGTCACCGCGCAGGCTGCGGCCACGTTGCATTTGCTCACCCGGGGTCGGGCAATCCTGGGAATCGGCGCTGGGGAACGCGAAGGTAACGAACCTTACGGTGTCGATTGGCGCCGGCCTGTCGGCCGACTCGAGGAAGCGCTCGCCACGATCCGAGCGCTGTGGAATTCACAGGGACAGCTCGTCACCCGTGACTCGCCGCACTTCCCATTACGCAATGCGGTGTTCGACGTGCCACCGTATCGCGGGCGCTGGCCGCAGATCTGGGTGGCAGCGCACGGACCCCGGACGCTGGGAATCACCGGCCGCTACGGCGACGCGTGGTTTCCCGGCTTCCCGCAGACCCCGGACGACTACGCCAACCGCCTGCACGTGGTCCGCTCCGCGGCCTCCGATGCCGGCCGCGATCCGATGAGCATTCTTCCCGCGACCTGGCTGTTCGTCATCACCGGACGGTCCCGCGACGACGTGGACGCCGTGCTGGACTCCGACATCGCGAGATCATTCGCACTCAACATCTCCGCGGACTTCTGGGCGCGCCACGGCGTCCGACACCCGTTCGGCGACGACTTCGCAGGGTTCTCCGACGTGCTTCCACAGACCCTCGAGGCGGCCGACGTGCTCGCGGTGGCGGCCGCGGTGCCTCGCAAACTGATGGAAGCAGCCTTCTTGACCGGCACTCCTGACGACATCGTCGACCAGGCCGCGGTGTGGCGGGACTGCGGCGTGCGCTACATCGTGCTCGGCAACCTCAGCGTGTTGCAGCCCAATCTACGTCGCGCGCTAGGCGCCGGCGTCCCGCTGGGGCGCATCCTGCGCGGATTGCGGAAGTTGTGACCGAGCGTGGACACACGGCCAGCGGGTGCAGTCGACCCGGAAGAACGCAGTAAAAGGACAGCCACGGAACCCGCCGCTCAATCCACGTGGAGCGCGCGATCAACGAAAGGGACAGACCAATGACGTCAATGCGAGTCGCCGCCGAGCGATTCTTCGTTGCTTGCGATACCGGGAAGGGCTGGCAGGCGTGCGAGCAGTACTGCCACCCCGGCGCAACTTTCTCCGCCCAGGCCGACTACTTGGACGGTATGGAAACGTTGAAGGCTTACGTCGAGTTCATGAAAGGCCTGTTCGCACTATTGCCCGATGGCAAGCCTGAGGTGCGGTTACTCGCGGTAGACGAAACACGCAAAAACGTGGCGGTGTGCGGCATCTTCCACGCGACACATACCGGCGAGGGCGGACCTGTACCACCGACCGGAAAGAGCACCAACGCCGACTACGTCTATGTCATGGACTTCGACGACGACAAGATCCGCCACGTGACCAAGATTTGGAACGATGGGATCACCATGCGGCAACTCGGATGGACCTGACATCCTAACTCTTTGAGCGGCGGTGTCGGCGCCAGCCGATGAGAGTACAGACGAGGGTGATGAACGCTTCGTGGATCTGCCAGCGCTACTCATCATCAGCGCCGTCATGATGACCCAGATAGCGGCTCCGGCCGGTCGTGGCAGCACATCCGCTTGTATGACGATCATCCGCTCGCGAAGGCACCGGGGGTGCCGCGGGATCGCGGGGCAACCCGGATCACCCGGGCGCCGGATAGCCGACTCTAGCGTCGCACCCGAGTAGCGGGCGTGTCGTAGGCAACCGCGGTTGAGCTCGCCGAAACCTCACGCCGGATCGGCAGACCCGGCCACGTCTCATCGATGAGCGCCACCAACGAACGATCTATGAAGATTACCTCGTGCTTGCATGCGAGACGACGTAGACGAGCTGTGCTGCACTGGTCGGCGGTATTGCTGGATCAGCGCATCCGGGCGGCCGACCACTATCCCGCGCAGGTGGCGGCATCCGACTGCCGTCGGATCTGGTTAAGACGCTCGTGCAGCGCTGCGCAGGCGCAGCCGCCTGCTGCGGACCGCCGTCGTCGTCCCCGGTAGCGGGTGGTGTTGCCGCATCGTGACGGTGGTCCAGGCATACGTCTAGAGGCGCGTGACTCGTGGCGAAGCAATCCCGAGTATTGGAGCATCGATGACTTGGAGAATGTCGTTTACGTTCCGCCGATTCGAGCGGTGGTCAGAAAGGTTGTGATCGAGAAGGGCAACGAGCCAGCCGTAGTTTTCGCCTGTGCCTGGCGTTGTGACGCCCATCCGGCAGATTCTGGACAATATGAGGAGAGCCATAGTTGGATGCCCATGAGGTGAGACCCTGCAGTCCTGCTCAACGTCTCGCGGAACGACGCGCTGAGCAAGAAGTGGGGCGATCAGGGTTAGGAGCGATCGAAGACGCGCTGCGCGCACCATCGGTCTACAACACCCAGCCATGGCGGTGGCGGATTCGGCCCGGCGAAGTGGAGCTACACGCCGACTGGGATCGCCACCTCGTAGCCGCCGACCCCGACCGCAGGGATCTTCTGCTCAGTTGCGGGGCGGCACTCCATCATTTCCAGGTCGCGCTCGCCGCGCGCGGCATCAGCTTCGACGTCGTTCGCCTTCCCGACCCGGAGAACAGCGGACATGTAGCGACGGTCGATATCGGGCCGCCCGAGCCCGATGCGGCTGACAGGTCCCTCTACTCGGGCATCGCCCGGCGGCGCACAGATTGCCGGCAGATGAGCCGGCGGGCCGTGCCTACAGACCATCTGCGGATCCTCGCCAACCACACATCACGGTGCGGCGCGGTTCTTGTTCCGGTCACCGGTGAGACGATGCGACGCCGGATGCTCAACGCGCTCGTTGAGACCGCAAACGAGAAGCATCAGCAGTTCGGGTACGCCAGCGAATGGCGGCAATGGACACACCGCTACCCCGGGAGCCACGACGGCATCCCCGCCGCGAACATCGTCCGGTCGGCCCCGGCCCCGTCTGCGCCGTTCCTGATGCACCGATGCACCGATGGAAGCCTCCCGCGGCCCCCGATCGTGCCCGGCTCCGGATCCGGTGACGACGCGGCCGAGCTGGTCGAAGTTGCGACGCGCGGCGACGACGCCCTCGATCGGCTACAGGCCGGTGAGGCGACCAGCGCGGTACTCCTGGCAGCGACCCAGCTCGGCCTTGCCACCACTCCATTCAGTCAGGCCGTCGAGCTCCACTCCAGCCCCCAGCGGCTCCGGCGCGATGTGCTTCGCATCCCGGAGTACCCGCAGCTGCTGATCCGTGTCGGCTGGCCGGCCTCCGGCGCCACCGAGCTTCCGGCAACCCCGCGCCGGAGTCTGTGCTCGGTTTTCTGCGTCGACCCGATCGACATCGGCGCGGTCGACATCGGCGCGGTCGAACCAGGAGCCGGAAAATGAACGGGCGATGAGATCACCATGCACGATGTGCGTCGAGTGCTGTCCGGGCACGCTGCGGAGGTCTTCTCAGTACGAGCACCAACCCCGCCCAGAACGCTCGCCGAGGTCAGCCGCCCAGGATGGGACCAGCCGCATCCCTGCGGTACTGGTCTTGGCTCGGCGCGGCTTGCAAAGGAGGTGATCGCCCCTTGTCCCTGATCTCCGCGGGGCAGTCCAACAGGAAGGGCGGATATGATTCTCAGTCGCTCGGACCGGGATCTCCCCGCACTCAGCGTGCTCGGGCTGCTCCTCTCGGGGCCGCAGTACACCTTCGAGATATACCGCACGGTGGTCGACCGAGAGATGCGCTTCCTCACCGGGTTGCCGCGGACTCTATATCACGCTGTGGACCGTTTGGCACGTGGTGGACTCATCGAGGTGGTCGGCTATGAGCGAACCGGCATCCGCCCGGAACGTACGATATTTGCTATCACGAACGCGGGTCGCGACGATCTCATCGGGCGAGTTCGGAGGCTGTTGGCGTACCCGGAGCCGGATGCCGACCTCTTCGTCGCCGCGTTGTCGTTCTACGACTGCTTGCCGCCGTCCGTGGCACGGGCCGCCTTGCGGGCCCGCCATGACGAGCTCGAGCGCCTGCTGGCCGAGCGTCGTTGTTTGCACGGGGCGGCCCCGGAGGTACTTCGTGTGGGAATTGACTACGGAATCACGCGACTGGATGCGGAGCGGGTATGGGTGGCTCGGCTCATCGGCGCGCTGGGCGCGGGTCGCATGTCTGAGACCGGCTCCGCGTCATGATGGTCCCTACCGCATTTTGCGGATGTCTCGTGGACCGGCCGGACCGCGAACCGAGAAACAGGAGAAAAATGATGTCGAACGTCACGCTCGAACCATTTGTTGCCCGGCGGTGTGGGCCCCGAGCTCGGGCTGGTGGAGGCGACCGTCTCTGAACCCGCCGAATTCCCGAGCGGGGCCCGGGCCTCGTTGGCCGCGTGGATGCGGTGATCGTCGCGCTGAACGCGACGGTGTTGGCGGCGCATTCGCGCGGTCCGCGAGCGGCAGCTCGTGATGAACCGGGAACGGGTGATCGCCGACGTCGAGGTGGGCATGAAATGCGGGACCAGCGTCTCCGCGCTGCTCGGTTTGATCACCGCCTCAAAGGCCACGGGGGCAACCGGCTCCTGATCGCGGAACGAACACCGATAGAGAGGGCGTGATGACGGAGACACTCCAGAGAGTGCTCAGATTCTTTGCGGGAGATGTCGATTTCGCCGGCAACGTGGCCGCCTAGGAGGTCACAGCAGGCGCCGAGATGCTCGCCAAATGCCCCGCGGGACACGCCATCAGATGGACGATCAGCCGCAACCGCACCGACTCGTCCTACTCGGCGAGAGATTCCTCGGGCTTTCGCCGACCAGCGGATCGGATGCACCCCGCACCGCACTGCGATGGCCCGGTCGATGGTCCACGATCACCCGGACCGTCTTTCGGGCGGGCGACTCCTACCCGCTTCGCTATCGAATCGACGGGCCGGCGACGCTCGCGTGCTGAGCCCCGGACGACCGTGAATCGCCAATGATCAAGGAGAACTATCGTGCCCAGCCCGGTCAATAAATTGCGCTTCGGTGTCTTCATACCGCCGTTCAACTCGCCGCCGACCCAGAACGCGACCACCTCGTTGCAGCGCAACATCGAGACGATCCAGCTGATGGACCGGCTGGGCTACGACGAGGCCTGGATCGGGGAGCACCACAGCGCCGGCACGGAGATCATCGCCGACCCGCTCACCTTCATCGCCCACGTCGGCGCCGTGACGCGCTCCATCAAGCTCGGCACCGGTGTCGTCTCGCTGCCGTACCACAATCCGCTGTGGGTGGCCGACCGCGCGATCCTCGTCGACCACCTGCTGCGTGGGCGGCTGATGCTCGGCGTGGGCCCGGGCTCGCTGCCCACCGACCCTGCGATGATCGGGCTGGAGCCGTCGGCCCTGCGTCCCGCGCTCGGCGAGGATCTGGAGGTCCTGCTGCGGCTGTTGCTCGGCGACGGGAGGGTGTCGCACAAGACCGAGCGGTACGAGCTGGTCGAGGCCGCCACGCAGCTGGCCCCGTACTCCGACCCGGTCTTCGACATCGCGGTTGCGGCCACGGCGTCGCCGGCCGGACCGATCCTGGCCGGTAAGCACGGGCTGTCGTTGCTGTCGCTCGGGGCGACCACGCGGGAGGGTTTCGATGTGCTCGCCCACCACTGGGACGTGCTGGAGGCGGAGGCTGCGAAGGCCGGGCGGCCCACCGACCGGTCGCGCTGGCGGCTGGTCGGCCCGATGCACATCGCCGAGACGCAGGAGCAGGCGATCGAGGACGTCCGCTACGGGTTCGACGTGTTCTGCGAGTACACCCAGAAAACGATCGCGCTGCCCACGTTCCGGGCGGTGGGGGAGACCTTCGAGGAGCGGGTCGCCTGGATCAACGAGACCGGGCTCGGCGTCATCGGCACGCCGGACATGGCCATCACCCAGATCCAGCGGCTGATGGACCAGTCCGCGGGTGGGTTCGGCTGCTACATGATGATGCAGCACGACTGGGCCAACTGGGAGGCGACGCAGCGGCACTACGAGCTGTTCGCCCGCCACGTCATCCCCGCGTTCCAGCCCTCGCAGCGCCGGCTGCTCGCGGCCCAGGAGTGGGCCCGCAGCCGTCAGAGCGAGCTCGACGCCAAGAACGGCGCGGCCATCCAAGCCTGGACGGACAAGTACGCCGCCGAGCGCAAGCAGGAGCAGAGCACAGGCGTGGATTAAGCGGGCAGCCTCGCGCGTCCGGTCGGCTTGACGTGCGCAGCGATCCCGGATTTCAGCCAGTCGTTACATCACCGGACCTCGTGCCTGCTCGCACCCAACGGGGCGGGCCGAAGTCCGGTGCAGCCCGTACTGCGCCGGGCGCAGTACGGGCTGTGCGTGCTGGGTAGCGGGTCCGTAGATCCCGAGCAGGATCCGCGGCGCCCCGGCCCGAGGGCATGCAGAACCGGCCGTTGCGCTGGCCGTGCTCGATCTGGTGTCGCCGGGTGCACGTGCTGGGTAGGTCCCGCGGGCGTCACCTTCGACACCGGCTACCGCGATCTGGGCCATCTGTCGACCGGAGACGATGATTCTCCGTCGCATCTGATGTTCAGCAGGCGGGATGGCGCTGAGGCAACCAAGGTCGGCGTCGGTCTTCGAGATGTGTGGCACATCCGGTGTCACGCTTCTTGAGATCGTGGCCGACGGACCCCATTGGGTCGTCGCGATCGTGGACGCACACGGCCACGCGCCGGTTTCGGGCGAGCAGCGGGCATGCGGGTCTGAGCACTTCTGGCGAGGACCGGAAATCCGAGATCCGCCCATTTCTATTGGAACCCCGTAGCTCGATACCCGAACTTGAATTGGGGAGCACCCAATACCAGGTGGGCACAGGCGGATGTCGCCCACGACGACCTGACCCCGCACCTGCGAGGCGCCGACCCGCTGATCCATCTGGCGTGGCTGTTCCAGCCAACTCATGACCCGATCACCACCTGGCGATCGAACGTCGGAGGCAGCATCCGGGCCTTCGGCGCGGCGGGGCGACAGTGCGCACCCGTGCCAGCTTCAAGATCGAGAATGGCCGGCCCAGCGCAAGGCCCGTCTAGCCGCCTCGCAACCGCGAATTCGGCGGCTGACTGCAGACGTCGCCCGCCGCAGCCGGGACGCCCTCCGGAGGTAGGCCACCGAAAATCCCTGCGGAACGCCGCGCTCGTAGCGTACGTGGTCGGCCCGACTGCCAACCGGGGCCGCCCGCCGGGCTGACGCCGCGGCGGTTCGGTTGGGCCTGGCTATGCAGGCATCCGATCGTCCGCGCACAGCCGGTGCTCGAGGAGTGGGTCGCCGTCCTGCGCCGACTGAGTGGGATCGGTTGCGCCGGGGTGGTGCTGCGACCGCTCGTTCGCTGTGAGCGCGTCCGAAATAGCTGGCCGACCTCCCGGCATCGGTCACGACCCTCCGCAGCAACTGCGGACGTGATTGGTCCCCCGTAGCCTGCAAACAAGGCTGTGAACACGAGGTATGCCAATGCAGGTGTTCGCCTGAGACAGCTCAGGTGCCATCGGACACGTGCCGCAGGTACGCAAGCTTTACCGAGATAGGGCGAGGCGGTCCGGAACGGTCCCTCCCACTTCACACAGAAGCGGTCGAATCACATTGCGACCGAAATGAGCACTGCCTAGCTGCGGTGACGTAGTCGGCCGAGGCATCTGCGGCGTAGGTGCGACCACGGTTCGATAGGCCGGGATGGGTTGAGTGGGCCTTGTGGAGCTCACCCCTGAGGAACGGTCTGGGGGAGTGCGGCAGCGTCGTGCGCGGGCGTCGGAGCCGCGGCGTCGGCAGGTGGTCGTCCGGTTCTCCAGTGAGGAACTGGGGTCGGTCCGAGTGCGATCTCGAGGAGCTGACCGCTCTCGGCGTGAGCCGTGAGGAGTTGGATGGTGTTCTGGTCACCGTTCCGCCAGCTCGGCGGGCGGATGCGACTCCCGGACGGCGGGCCGGCCGAAGTCGGTATGTAGACATGCACCGGCCATGCGGATCTACCGCGACGTCGGCTGCGACGGACACTGTCGACGACCACGTAGCGCAGACGGCCGCCGCCACGTGTGGGGCCACCGCGGTCGCACCTTCGCTGCCAGATATTTGCAGCGTGATCGGAGGCGGTCACGAAGAAGACCGCGGGCCTCGGCGAGCAGTCAGAGCACTCCGGGCCGACGGCCGCAGGGTAATGCGAAGAGGATGAGCTCGTCGATCTCATCAGGGGAGTCACTGCTCGCGGACTTCACGGCCACCTCCACCACGACACGCGCGGTGGGTGCGCGCATGGTGGCGAACGGTTCGCGAAGCTCACTGCCGGCGAGTGCACCTGCGCCGCAGATCTCTGTGGTGAACCACTGGACGGGCCATCAGACGCGCGCGAGCTGGACGACCGCCCAGGACAGCGGCGGCAGCGTGAGCTGTGTTGCGCCGCCCTCGACCTGCACGCCGTCCAGCGGCCGCAGTGCCACGCGGTCGGGGTGCAGCTCATCGTTCGTGGTGTGCCGGTCCTGGCCCTCGTCGGCGGCGAGCACCGCGGCGTGCTGCACGCGCAGCTCGCCGAAGCCGCGCACCCCGACCTCCACGGTCGCGGGCTCCGCCTGGTCGCGGTTGGCGAGGAACAGCGAGACCACGCCGCTCTCGACGTCCCAGGTGCCGGCGGCGTCGACCACGTCGACATCGCCGAACCGAGGGCTCTCGTAGCGGTCGCTGCGGGTGCGCACGGCGAGGATCTCCCCCGTCGCCCGCCGCCGGACCTGCTCGAACGGGTGGGCGATCGGCTGCTTCCACGCCGCGCCGCCCGGCTCGCTGCGCAGCAGCCCGATCACGTTCACCAGCTGCGCCTGGCACGCCACCGTGACCCGGTCGCCGTGGCGGAGCAGGGAGTTGAGCAGCGTGCCGACGACCACCGCGTCGGTGATCGAGTACTCGTCCTCGATCACCCGCGGCGCCACCTCCCACTCGCTCTCGCCCTTGGCGATTGCGGACGCGCGGTGGCGCGACTGGTACCAGACATTCCACTCGTCGAAGGAGATGTCGATCCGCTTGCGGTGCTTGCCGCGGGCGCGCACGGCGTCGGCGGTGGCCACGACGGCCTCGATGAAGACGTCCATGTCCCGGGCGGAGGCGAGGAAGTCGCCCGCGCTGTGCGGGCCGTCGTCGTCTTCCTGGTAGTAGGCGTGCGCAGAGATGTAGTCCACCTGGTCGTAGGTCTCCTCGAGCACCACCCGTTCCCACTCACCGAACGTCGGCATGGCGTACTTCGAGCTGCCGCAGGCCACCAGCTCGATGCTCGGGTCGACCAGGCGCATGGCGCGCGCGGTCTCGGCGGCCAGCCGGCCGTACTCGGCGGCGGTCTTGTGGCCCACCTGCCACGGGCCGTCCATCTCGTTGCCCAGGCACCACAGCTTGATGTCGAACGGCTCGGCGTCGCCGTGGGCGCGGCGCAGGTCCGAGTATCTGGTGCCGCCCGGGTGGTTGGCGTATTCCAGGATGTCGCAGGCCTCCTGGACGCCGCGGGTCCCGAGGTTGACCGCCATCATCGGCTCGGTGCCTGCAGCGCGGGCCCAGCGGGAGAACTCGCCGAGCCCGAACTCGTTGGTCTCGATCGAGCGCCACGCCCGGTCCAGGCGCCGCGGCCGCTCCTCCTTCGGTCCGACGCCGTCCTCCCAGTAGTACCCGGAGACGAAGTTGCCGCCCGGGTAGCGCACGACGGTGGGGCCGACCTCGCGCACCAGGTCCAGCACGTCGGTGCGCAGGCCGTTCGCGTCGGCCTTCGGGTGACCGGGCTCGTAGATGCCTGTGTAGACACCGCGGCCCATGTGCTCGACGAACGAGCCGAACAGGCGCCGGGGCACGGGGGCGATCGTGAAGTCGGGGTCGATGGTCAGACGTGCGCGGGGCAAGTGGATTCCTTCCTCAGGGGGCCTCTCACGTTCCGCCGAGGCCGGTGGTGGCGACCCCGCGGATGATCTGGCGCTGGAACAGCATGAACACGACGATCAGCGGCAGGCCCGCGAGGAGCGCCGAGGCCATCACCTGCGCGTAGCGGATTCCGAACGCGCTCTGCACCTGCACGAGTCCCACCGGGAGTGTCATCAGCCCGGGGTCGGAGGTGATGATGAACGGCCACAGGAAGTTGTTCCAGGCGTGGATGAACACGAAGATCGCGACGGCGGCGAGGATCGACCGCGACAGCGGGAGCACGATCTGCAGGAAGATCCGCAATGAGCCGGCGCCGTCCACCCGGGCGGCCTCCTCCAGCTCGTGCGGGATGCCGTCGAAGAACTTCTTGAGGATGAACACCATCGCCGGCACGACCAGCTGCGGCAGGATGATGCCGGCGTAGGTGTCTGCCAGGCCCATTGCCAGCACCTGCCGGTACAGCGGCACGATGAGGATCTGCGGCGGCACCATGATGCCGGCGATCGTCAGCGCGAACAGCGCCTTGCGGCCCCGGAACCGGGTGCGGGAGAAGCCGTACGCAGCCGCCGCCGACAGCGCCACGGTGAGCACCGTGACCACCACCGCCACAACGGTGCTGTTGACGAACCAGGTGATCAGGTTGCCGTTGGCGAGCACCGAGGCGTAGGCCTGGAGCGTGAACCCGCGATCGGGCAGCACATCGAGGGGCACTGCGGTGGTGTCGGCCTCGTGCTTGAGCGAGGTGAGCAGCGCCCACAACAGCGGCGCCAACCAGAGCACCGCCACCACCAGCAGCGCGGTGATGATCCCGGCACGGGCCAGTGGGGTGTAGCGCCGCACGTCCGCGGGGCCGTCATCGGAGCGTGGACGACGGGCCCGCGGCAGGAGGGGGGTCGTGGCGGGGTTCGCGGTGTCGGGCGCGGTGGTCACAGTTCACTCCTGCGGCTGAGCCGGGCCTGGACGAGGGCGATCAGGATGATCAGCACGAAGAACATGTAGGAGATGGCCGAGGCGTAGCCCAGGCGGTAGTCCACGAACCCGGTGTCGTAGACGTACTGCAGGATCGGCGTCGCCGACCCGCCCGGCCCGCCGGTGGCCTGGAACAGGATGTAGGCCTGGTCGAACAGCTTCAGCGAGGCGAGCACCTGCAGCACCACCACGAGGCCCGTCGTGCGGTTCAGCAGCGGCAGCGTGATGGAGAAGAGCCGCCGCCAGCCGCCGGCACCGTCGATCTCCGCGGCCTCGTACAGCTGGGCCGGGATCGCCTGCAGGGCGGCGAGGTAGAGCAGGAAGTTGAAGCCGACCGTCCACCAGACGGTGAGGATGACGACCGACCACAGGCCGATGTCCGGCTCGGTGAGCCAGCCCACCGCCGGCAGGCCCAGCCCGGACAGGACCCCGTTGAGCAGGCCGTAGTCACCGGAGAACAGCCACTGCCAGATGAGGGCGACGGTGGCCACCGGCAGCAGGAACGGCGCGAAGTAGGCGAAGCGCCAGAACCACTGCCCGCGGACTCTGGTCTGCACCAGCAGGGCCATCATCAGTGCGACCGCCACGAGCGGGATCGTGCTGCCGATCGTGAACAGCACCGTGACGCCGAGCGTGCGCCAGACCTCGGGGTCGGAGAACAGCCGCACGTAGTTGGCCAGCCCGACGAACTGCGACTCGTCGCGCACCACGCTGGTGTCGAAGAAGCTCAGACCCAGGCCGTAGACCAGCGGCCACAGCACGAACGCGGCGTAGACCAGCAGGAACGGCAGGACGAACCAGATCCCGCCGCGGCCGCCGACGAGGCTGGGGCCCCCGCGGGCGGCGGTGCCCGGCGCGACGCGACTCGGAGCGGCGACCGTCCCGGCGGTCATCCGAAGACCTCGCTGCGCTCGGTCGAGGGCTGCGCCGAGTCGCTGTATCGATGGTTCACTCGCTGACGCTCGTTCACAGTGGGCTCCCGAAGGTGAGCTGCTCGTCGAGCCAGCCGATCAGGTCGTCGGCGCCCTGCTCCGGTGTCAGCGCCCGAGTCGCCACCCCCTGCAGGCTCTGCCCGGCCCGCGACATCAGCGTCGACCCGGATCCGGAGAAGTAGGCCTCGGGATCGAACTCCACCACCTGCGCTGCCTCTCGGTAGTTCGATATCGGCTGCTCCGCTTGGTACCCGGGACTCGCCGCCACCGCGGACAGCGCCGGGATGTGCCCGCCGCCCGTCGCCCAGACGAGGCTGTTGCGCAACATCGACACCGCCATGTCGTACGCGGCCGTGCGGGCAGCGGGGTCGACGCTGGCCTGCGCCGGCAGCACGAAGCTGTGGCTGTCCGCCCGCACGAACGGCGTGTCCCCGAACAGGGCGGGGAACTGCGTCATCGAGAAGGGGATCTCCGCTTCGCGGGCCCTCGTCACCTCCCACGGTCCGACGAACAGGAACCCGGCCTGCTCGCTCGCAAACGCCGCCGGCGCCGCCTGCCCGTCGAGGGTCGGCGAGGAGATCGTCCCGTCGCACATCTCCCGCAAGAACGTCATCGACTGGACCACCGCGTCCCGGTCGACCTCGGCCGGCCCGCCGTCGGGAAGCCGCATCTGCCCACCGAGCTGGCGGAACAGCGACCAGAACACCATCCACACGTGGGAGCTCTCGCCGATGCCGAGTGAGATCCCGATGGAGCCGGTGACCTCGGCTGCGCGCCGGCCCGCGTCGAGCATCTGCTCGGCGCTGGTGATCGGCGCCAGTGTGCCGTCCGGGGCGAGCAGCCCGGCCCGCTCGCAGATGTCGGTGTTGTAGTAGAGGACGAGCGGGTGGGTGTCGAGCGGCAACGCCCTCAGCCGGCCGTCGACCAGCACCCGGTCCAGGACGGGCTGCGGGAACTCCTCGATGCTGACGCCCCGGGCCGCGAGCTCGTCCAGGTCCCACTCATCGAGCAGGTCGCGCCCGAACGTCGCCAGCCGGGAGGCGTGCAGCGTGGCGAGGTCGGGCGCCCGGCCGCCCGCGCACGCCATCGCCAGCTTCGTGTAGTAAGGCGGGCCCCAGTCGAGCGTGGTGTCGGTGACGCGGACACCGGGCGCCTCGGTTCGGAAGTCGTTGACGAGCTCCACCATGAGCTCACCGTCGCTGCCTCCGAAGAAGTTCCAGTATGCGAGATCGACGGCGCCTCCTGGGCCTCGCGCGCACGAGGACAGAACGGCGGCACCGGCGCCGGCGGCGGTCGCGCGCAGCAGGGTGCGGCGCGAGAGGCGGTGTGTCGTCATTGACCACTCCCCTTTACATCGTGGTAATACCCTCTCCGGGGTGCCCTTGGCTGTCAAGGACGTCACCGCAGGGGAGACTGGAACCGTGGGGACCCAACGGCGACCGGTGACGATGCGCGACGTGGCGGTCGCCGCGGGCGTGTCACCGAAGACCGTCTCCAACGTCGTAAACGACTACGTCCACGTGCGCCCCGAGACCCGCACCCACGTCCAGCGCTACGTCGAGGAGCTCGGATACCGCCCGCAGGCCGTCGGCCGGCAGCTGCGCAGAGGTCGCACGGGCGCTATTGCACTCGCCGTCCCGCACGTCGACATGCCTTACTTCGCCGACCTCGCCGCCCTACTGGTCAGCGCTGCGCGCGAGCACGGGCTCACGGTCGTCGTCGAGCAGACCGACGGCAATATCGAGCGTGAGCGCCAGGTCGCCGCGGGCTCGCCCGTCCGGTTCGCCGACGCGCTGATCTTCAGTCCGCTCTCGATGCCCCCGTCCGAGCTGGCTGCGCCCCGGCACGACACCCCGATGGTGCTGCTGGGCGAGCACGGAGCGGCCGCGCAGGCCGACCGCGTCGATATCGACAGCACCGCCATCGGCCGCAGCGCCGCGACCCATCTGGCGGTGTCGGGGCGGCGGCGGATCGCCGCGATCGGCCACCAGCAGGATCGGGCGAAGTCGGCGATGGAGCAGCGGATACTCGGCTACACGCAAGCGCTCCGGGCGGCGGACCTGCCGGTGGAGCACTCGCTGATCCGGACCGTGCCGGAGTGGGACCGCCAGGACGGCTCCGACGCCGTCGACGCCCTGCTCGCCGAGCACCCGGACGTCGACGCAGTGTTCGCCGCCAACGACGTGCTCGCCATCGGCGCTTTGAGCGCCTTGCACCGCCACGGCCGCCGCGTGCCGGACGACGTCGCCCTCGTCGGCGTTGACGACGTGCCCGAGTCGCGGTTCACCACCCCTGCGCTCACCACCGTGGCGATCGACCGGGTGTTCGTGGTCGAGTCGGCGCTGGAGATGATCATTTCCCGGCTGGCCGAGCCCGACCTCCCGCCCCGCAGTGTCACCACGCCGCACCGGCTGGTGGTGCGCGCGAGCAGCTGAGCGTGGCAATCGGCCCGGCGTCCCGACCCGCATGGCGAGCACCGGGGGCCGGGTGGCTGTTGCAACTCGTACCCGCCGGCATCTACGCCGGCCGCCGAACGTTCATGTCGGCACGCCGATATCCGCACGTGCGCTCTCAGGTCGGAAGTGACGAGTTGACGACGCACGGGCGCCGGTGGGGATGCGTAGTCTCTGCCGGACGGTCGGGCGAGAAGGTGTGGAGTGAACGGAACCGCTGGACGTCGGTGGAGCGGGGTGACCATGACCGATGTCGCGCGCCGCGCGGGAGTGTCCACGATGACCGTCTCGAATGTGATCAACGGGCGGTCGCAGCGGGTGAGTGAGTCGACAAGGCGGCGGGTGCTGGCGGTGATCGCCGAGCTCGGTTACCAGGTCAACCTCACGGCGCGGAACCTGCGGATGGGGCGAACCGGGGCGATCGGGTTGGCCGTGCCGGGCTTCGCGCCCGGGTACTACGCCCAACTCGCAGAGCGGCTGGCGGATCGGTTCGCGGCTCACGGGATGCGGCTGGCGGTGGAGCGGACGGGCGGGAATCGGGTGGCTGAGCTGGATGCCCTCACCGCGCCGCGGTTGAGCGGGTACGACGGGTTCGTTCTCAGCGTCGTCGCGGGCGAGGTAGCCGACCTCGATCGGCTCAGCCTCGACACGCCGGTCGTGCTGATCGGCGAGAAGGCGGTTCCGGCACGCTTCGACCACGTGATCATGGACAACGTCGGAGGCGCACGGATGGCGACCGAGCTCCTGATTCGTTCCGGTGCGCGGCGGATCGCGTTGCTTGCCGGCGTCGGGGTGCCGGAGGAGACGATGCCGGGCTTGCGGACGCGCGGATACCGGGACGCACACGCGGCCACCGGCACAGCGGTGTGCGAGGAGCTGATCGTCTCGTGTGGGTTCGGCGTCGACCATGGCTATGAAGCGGTGCGGGATCTGGTCGGTCGGGGCGTCGTGTTCGATGCGGTCTTCGCCCTGACCGATTCGGCGGCGATCGGTGCGCTGCGCGCGCTGACCGACGCCCGCCGCAGGGTCCCGGAGGACGTCCAGGTGATCGGGTTCGACAACCTCGACGACAGCAGGTTCACCGTCCCCGGGCTCAGCACGGTCGAGCCCGGGAACGACGAGATGGCGGACGCGATCTGTGCATTGCTCATGGAGCGGATCGAAGCGCCGCCGGTCGGCGGGGAGGCCCGGGTGGTCATGCCGGAACCACGGATCGTGGAGCGGGAATCCACCCGACGTCCCTGACCGCGGCGCGGGCGTCGGCATCCTCGACTCAGGTCAGGTCAGGTCAGGTCAACTCGACCGTGGCGAACGAGTGTGGCGCCAGCACCGCGATCAGCTCCGCAGCCCCCAGCGCTCCGGGGCGCAGCGTGACGGCGAGGTCGGCCGGTGCCACGGTGTCGGGCGCGGTCGTCGTGTTGTGGCTTTGCGGCTTGTCGGCCGTGAGGATCCGGGCCCGGGCGGCCGTCACCGCCCGGCCGCGCAGGTCGAGCCGCACGGTCGTGTCGGTGTCGAGCGCGAGGTTGCTCAGCGAGACCAGCGCCTTGCCGTCCTTCGTGCTGGCGGAGACCGACAGGGGAGCGAGTTCGTCGTCGCCCATCGTCACCGCAGCGGGCTTCTCGACCAGGTGCACCGGCACCGATGCAGCGTCCTGGTGGCCCTTGTTCATCGCGAACACGTGGTAGGTCGGGGTGAGCACGAGGCCGCCGTCGTCGTCGGTGAGGATCATCGCCTGCAGCACGTTGACGGTCTGGGCGATGTTCGCCATCCGTAGCCGGGCGGCGTGCTTGTGGAAGATGTCGAAGTGCAGGCTCGCGACGAGGGCGTCGCGCAGGGTGTTCTGCTGGTACAGGAAGCGCGGGTTGGTACCGGGCTCGGCCTCCCACCAGGCGCCCCACTCGTCGCAGACCAGCCCGACCCGGCGGTGCGGGTCGTAGGCGTCCATCACCGCGCTGTGGCCGGCGATCACGCGGTCGATGGCGGATGCCTTGAGCATCGTTCGGTAATACTGCTCGTCGGTGAACTCGGTGGCCGATCCCTTGGAGATCCCTTCGCCGGCGAACGAGTAGTAGTGGAACGAGATGGCTTGGAAGATGTCGCGAGGCCGGCTCGTGCAGCCGAGGCAGCTCACGACCTTCATCAGGGCCTCGGTCCAGGCGAGGTCGTCGTCCGCTGCGCCGGCGGCAATCCGGTAGAGCTCATTGCCGTCGTGGTTGTGCAGGAACGTCGCGTAGCGACTCGCGAGGTCGGCGTAGGTGTCGGCGCGTATGTGACCGCCGCAGCCCCACGCCTCGTTTCCGATGCCCCAGAACGGGACCTTCCACGGCTTCTCGCGACCGTTGGCCTTGCGCAGCCGGACCATCGGCGAATCGCCGTCGCGGGTGAGGTACTCGACCCACTCGCTCATCTCCTGAACGGTCCCCGAGCCGACGTTGCCGTTGACGTAGGGCTCGGCGCCGAGGAGATCGCACAGCGCCAGGAACTCGTGGGTGCCGAAGTGGTTGTTCTCCTCGACGTCGCCCCACATGGAGTTGACCATGACCGGCCGATCCTGTTTCGGGCCGACGCCGTCGCGCCAGTGGTAGGTATCGGCGAAGCAACCGCCCGGCCAGCGCAGGTTGGGGATCTCCAGCACACGCAGGGCTTCGACCACGTCGAGCCGCAGGCCGCCCTCGTTGGGGATCCGTGAGTCCTCGCCCACCCAGAACCCGCCGTAGATGCACCGGCCGAGGTGCTCGGCGAAGTGGCCGTACAGGTGCTTGCTGATGGTCGGACCTGTGACGTCGAGGTCGATCACGGCGCGGGCGGTCGACATTGGCATGAACATCCTTAGTGGTCGGCGGTGCGAGCGGTGGGGGTAGTGGGAGGCTCGTGTCTGCCTGCCGAAACTTTCGCGAAAGAACGGACTTTTGGGAGGTCTCACCCGCGAGGTTTGACGTTATACTGTGTCGCTCATTACAGTCACGCCGCGCGTAGAGGGTACGAGCCCTTGCTCTTCTGCTTCGAAACTTTCGACCCGGAGGCACATCGTCGTGAGACTCCGCTCCAGCTCATTGGTACTGCTCGCTGCAGCCGCGCTCGCAGCGAGCGCGGCCTGTTCACCGGGCTCCGCATCCGGTGGCGGTGGGGATCCGAAGTCGTTCGAGTTCTGGTCGTTCAGCGGGATCGACCAGCAGCACGACGTCGACGTCTACCAACGCAGCCACCCCGACATCCAGGTCAAGCTGACCGAGGTCGGCAGCACGACGGAGACCGCGCAGGCGCTGACCACGGCCCTCGCCGGCGGGAAGGTTCCCGACCTGGTGCTCATCCAGGGCGACGACATGCCCAAGTTCGTGCAGCAGCCGCAGAACTTCCGCGACCTGCGCGAGTCCGGCGCCGACCAGATGAGCGGCGACTACCTCGACTGGGTGATGAAGCAGGCCACGGCGACCAGCGGGCCGATCATCGGGATCCCAACCGACGTCGGCGGCATGGCCGTCGCCTACCGCACGGACCTGTTCGCCGCGGCCGGCCTGCCCAGCGACCGCGAGTCGGTCTCCGAGCTCTGGCCAACGTGGGACGCGTTCATCGAGACCGGCGAGAAGTACGTGGCCGCGACCGGCAAGCCGTTCCTCGACAACTCCCCGACCAGCGTGTTCTTCCAGGCCGTCAATCAGGTCTCGCAGAAGTACTACGACGACGCGGGCAACCCGATCTACGACCGGAACCCCGAGGTCAAGGCGGCGTTCGACCTGACGCTGAAGGCGATCCAGGCGGGGATCTCGGCCAAGATCTCCTTCGGCTCCGACGGCTGGAACGCCGCGCTGCCCCGCGGCGACTTCGCCGCCGTCTCCGCGCCGTCGTGGATGCTGAACCAGATCCGCCGGGCAGCGCCCGACACGAGCGGCAAGTGGGACGTCGCGACCATCCCCGGTGGTGCGGGGAATTGGGGCGGTAGCTATCTGGCGATCCCGGCGCGCGCCCAGAACCCGGACGCAGCCTGGGCCTACATCAAGGAGATGCAGTCGCCGCAGCACCAGCTCGAGCACTTCCTCGACGTCGGGGCACTGCCGACCACGCCCGGCGTCTACGACGACCCGCAGCTCACGGGCAAGGCCGACCCGTTCTTCTCCGGCGCACCAACCGGGAAGATCTATACCCAGGCGGTGCTGGGGCTCAAGCCGTTCCGGATGGGGCCTGACACCGGCACGATCGGCACGGAGTTCCTCAACGCCCTCACCAATGTCGAACAGGGGTCGGGCAACCCGGCCACGGCCTGGGACGACGCCGTGCGCAACATTCGCACGGCGATCGGGAAGTAGCTCCGATGCGTCGCTACCGCGGGGGGACCGCGTGACCGCGACCCTGCCCGTGCAGCAGTCTCCGTCCCCCGGCGCGCCCCGGCGCGCCAGGGGGTGGGCCCTCCCGCTCCGCGAGCGGATCGCGCCGTACGCCTACATCGCGCCGTTCTTCGTGCTCTTCGGGGTGTTCGGGCTCATCCCGTTTCTTTTCACGTTCTACATCGCGCTGTTCGACTGGAACCCGATCGGCGACCAGACGTTCATCGGGATCGACAACTTCGCCCGGATGATCGCCGACCCGCGCTTCTGGAACGCGACGGGCAACACGATCAGCATCTGGCTTCTCTCGACCATTCCGCAGCTGCTGGTCGCGCTGGTGTTGGCCCATGTTCTCAACAGTGCCCGGCTGCGGCTCGCGATGTTCTTCCGCATGTCGATCCTGGTGCCTTACATCACCTCGGTGGCAGCCACGGCGATCGTCTTCGCGCAGATGTTCGACCGCGACTACGGCCTGCTGAACTGGCTGCTCGGGCTGCTCGGGATCGGGCCGATCGACTTCGTCCAGTCCGTGTGGGGCAGCCACCTCATGATCGCCGTGATGGTCGCGTGGCGCTGGTTCGGCTACACCGCCCTGCTGTACCTCGCGTCGTTGCAGGCGGTCCCTCGCGACATCTACGAAGCGGCGTCGATCGACGGCGCGGGCGGGTGGCAGCAATTCCGCTACATCACCGTCCCGTCGCTGCGACCGGTGATCATCTTCACCGTGGTCACGTCGACGATCGGCGGCCTGCAGATCTTCACCGAGCCCCTGCTGGTCGCCCGCACGACCAACCTCACCTGCGGTGCTGTGCGGCAGTGCCAGACGCTCACGCTGTTCCTCTACGAGCAGGGCTTCGGCCAGTACCAGTTCGGCTATGGCGCCGCGATCGGCGTCGCGCTGTTCGTGATGATCATCCTGGTCGCCGCCGTCAACTACCTGTTGTCCAGCCGGATCCGAGGAGCGTGAGGATGAGCGACACGACGACCGGGACGGCGATCGGCACCGCGATCACCGGTGCGCCGCCCGCGGGCCGGCGCGGCGGGCCGGGCGGGCGCATGGGCCGCGTGCGGTGGTGGACCTACCTGCTGCTGGGCGTCGCCGCGTTCGGCTCGTTGTTCCCGCTGTACTGGATGTTCATCGTCGCGTCGACCGACTCGGCGACCGCCACGAAGATGCCCCCGGAGATCGTGCCCGGCGACAACTTCTTCCACCTGGCCGGCCTGGTCTTCGACACGGTCCCGTTCCTGCAGTCGATCCTCAACAGCCTCTTCGTGGCCCTGACAATCGGCGTCGGGCAGGCGCTGCTCTGCGCGCTGGGCGGCTTCGCGTTCGGGAAGCTGCGCTTCCGGGGCCGGGACGTGCTGTTCCTCGTGGTCGTGCTCACCATGACCGTGCCGACGCAACTCGCGATCATCCCGCAGTACATGATCGTCTCCTGGCTCGGCTGGGTCGACACCCTCCAGGCGGTGACAGTCCCGGGTCTCGCGAGCGCGTTCGGCATCTTCTGGATGCGCCAGCACATCGCCGGGACCGTCAGCGACGAGCTGATGCAGGCCGCGCGGATCGACGGGGCCAGCACCTGGCAGATGTTCTGGCGGATCGTGTTCCCGATCGTGCGGCCAGCGGCGTTCGTGCTCGGCCTGTTCGGCTTCGTGACGGCCTGGAACGACTTCCTCTGGCCGTTCATCGTCTTGAAGTCACCGGACCGTTTCACGGCCCAGATCGCCATCAAGGCGCTGCAGAACAGCTTCTCGATCGACCTCGGCCTGGCCATGTCCGGCTCGTTCCTGGCCACGCTGCCGCTGCTGGTGCTGTTCATCGTGGTCGGGCGCCGGATGGTCGCCGGCATCCTGGACGGGGCCTTCAAGGGATGATCCTGCCCGAGGCGGGACCCCGCCACGGGATCCACGACACGGCCCCCGCGGCGCGCTGGGAGGACGGATTCTGAGTTGCGGGAGAGGAGTGCCAATGCTTCCGTTGGGCGCAATTTTGTCTTTCGCCGGAAGTCCCGCTCGAACGGTTCACGGTTGAGAACTCGCCGCAGTCGTTGATCGACGACCCCGGTCATCTTGATCGTCGAGATCCCCGAGACAACGCCGGCCAGATCGCCGACGCGAGCGCGACGGCGATGAGCCAGGCGCTCGCGCCCGTGATCAGAAGGATGGTCAGTGCGTCGAAGAGGCGGAATGCAGTGGGTCTGTCGCGAGTCTCAGACGCTGCAATGGCGGCTCTAAATGTCACTATCTACGCAAACGGGATATGGATAGCTTTCGATATGCAATGCTGCGCGCTAACCTCGGGTTCGTGCACATGAACGAGTTCTCCGCCGAGGAGTTCGAAGACATCGTTGGCGAATTCTTTATCCCGACGATCTCCCTCGGTGGGCGTGACTTCCCCGTGCGGGTAGCGGTGCAGGCGCTGGGCGAGGGTCTGACAGTCTCGCGATCGCGCTGGGGGCCGAGGTCGTCGAGACGGACGGACCGGATGGCGGCGAGAGCGTCGGAAGACAACCGGATGCTCTTCGCCGTACAGCTGACCGGCCAGGGCCACACGATCCAGCGCGACCGGCTCGCCAAGTCGGCGGTTGGTACGGGCGTCCTGATCGAGGCGCGCAGTCCCTTCGAGCGGGTCACGCCGACCGGGGGCCGGTACCTGACCTTGTCTTTCTCCCGCGAGCTGCTGCCGCTGCGTGGCCCCGCGATCACCGAGGCCTGTGCACGCAGCACGGATCTCACAGCCCCGGCCATGCAGACGCTGAGCGCCTACCTGGGCCGATTGTTCGCGGTCGCCGACCGCCTCACCGCGCCGCAGCGACTGGACGCCGGGCACGCCGCGATCGACCTGCTCGCCATGGCGCTGCGCGACGTCGTCCCCTCGGTACCCGGCGCGGATGGCTCCGCGGGGGTGCTGCTCGAGATGATGCTCATGCACATCCGCGAACACCTGGCCGACCCAAACCTGCACGTTGAGCAACTGGCGCGCCGGCACAACGTGTCCGTCAGTCACCTGTACACCCTGTTCGGACGGATCGGCACCACGCCCGGTACGTACCTGCGCGAGCAGCGGCTGCTCGCGGCACAGGCGATGCTGTCCGACCCAAGGCGCGCCCGCCTAACGACGTCGGACATCGCGGCTTCGGCAGGGTTCCCCGAGTGGAGGACTTTCCTGCGGGCGTTCCGACGGCAGTACGGGATGACGCCGGCCAGTTGGCGCCGTGCGCATTGCCACTCCGAATCTGCTCCCGCAGTCCTCGAGGAGAAATTTCCTTCGAATTGACGGGAAGAGCCACGTCTCGCATCTCCAGGATGGACGTTTCTCTTGAGTGGGCGACACTTCATCCTCGCGAGTTGCAGAAGCAGTCCGCGGTGGCAAATTTCGGGCTCGCGGATGACATGTCGGAGAGTTGGTCGAGCGCGGAGCCCCTACGACTTCGCAACCAACGAGCACGGCCTGCGTTGCCTGTCGGTCGAGGTGAGAGCCGACGCCGTACTGCTCGTTCTCGAGGACGACCGTGGCCGGCACACGATCGAGCACGGAATCGGGCAGTGGACTCAGCAATGCACCGGCGTGAGCGTCTGGCGGCTCCACCACTCCTACCAGGACGCTGTCGCCGCCATCCTGGCAGGTGCACAGTGGTCGGTTCCGGGTGAGGACGGTGCCCTGGCCGACACCCTGTGCCTGACGTGGCATTTCCTCGAATCGCCGTTCATCGACCAGCTCACGCTCCGCTTCGACGCGGATGGCGTCACCCGGCGCCGATTGCTCTGCTCGGCGGCCACAACCGCTGCGCTGGTCGTCGCCACCGCTTCAGCCGCCGCACAGGCAGACGCGGAAGCCGAGCCCGGCAACCGGACAGGGCCCGCTTGAATGCTACCCACCCCTGCCACAGTCAGCCCTGAATTGGCAGGACTGATCAGCCGACAGCCTGCTCCGGGCTGGCACAGGATCCCCCACCGACTCCACGAGTTGGCGCTCCCTGGTCGCGATGAGGGGAGAAGATTCCGGCATTTCCGAGCTCATCGCGAGGCTCGGGATCACGGTGACGCCCGACCGGATTGTCGACGTGCCGGTGTTCCGTATCAGCGCCGCCCACGTCTCTGCCCGGAACCGCGCCCGAATCCTGATGCACCTATCGAGGGGAACACCGGTTGCGCTGGGACGTCGCCTGGAACCTGACCTGGTGGCTGCGCCAGGCGACGCGATTCCGCGTGATCGCCGCGGTGGTACCGCCGGCGACCGGGCATTTACGTCCCAGCCGCTGAACCGGTCGCCGCGGCGGCTGGCCCTCCGACTCTGAGGGTGCGAGGTCGGCCGCGTCGGCGGCCGCGCCGATCGGGCTCGTGGTGTGGTGCCTCCTCGTCGAGGGCCTCCTCGTCGAGGGCCTCCTCGTCGTCCACGGCTTCATTCTCGGCGGCCTCGTTCTCGGCGGTCTGCTGCCCGCCACCGCGGCGCCGGGCCGCTGCTTCCCGCAGGTCGAGTGCCAGCTGCCTGAGTGCCTCGAGCACCCGCAGGGCGAGCTGACGCAGGAACTGTAGGAACAGCGTGATCTTGCGGACGACGAGGGTGAGAGCGAATGCCGCCCCGACGCCACTCAGCAGCGGCTTCGCGGCTGATGTGAGCGTCGTGACAGCACCCTTCACTGTGTTGGTTGCGGTGCCGGCGGTCGTTGTGACCGCGTCCTTCGCGGTGTTGGTTGCGGTGCTGGCGATCGTTGCCAGGCCACCCGCGGCGCTCGTGCCGGATTCGGTGCTGCTGGTCGCGACTCGGTCGAGCCTGTTCGCGACGCCGCGGTCGCCTGAGCGTGCCTTCTTGGTCGCGGCGCCCCGGACGGTACCTTCGGCGCGTCGCATGGCGGACCGCGCAGGATTGTCTGATGCGGCGGGGTCGGCGGATCCCATGGTCTCCCTCGAATCTCGGGTCGGTTCGGTGGTCATGTCCATTCCTCCATGTGATGAGGTACGGATGCGGGCACTGCGTCGCTGCTCGGACGGATACCACCTGTGAAGATCAAGTAATCCAGGTTTTCGATCTCCTCATGATCTCCGCGTCCGCGTGCACCTGCCGCTCGTGGAGAACCGCGTGGTCTTCGGGAGCGCCGGATGGACGCCATTTCGGCCAGCCCGGAAAAAGTCGTCAACGTCAGGCGAGAAGTCGTGCACCTGTCGTCGGCGGACGGAACGCCCACGGCCGGCGGCGGACCTCGATGGCGCGGAGTAGTACGGCGTGGGCTGGTATGGGGTGAACATCGTCGACGGCGAGCGCCTGAGCGTGGCCGACGCCTACCTACGCCCGCATTTCGACCGGGCCGGGCTGACCGCGACCGCCGACGCGATGGCGCTGCGGCTACTGCTCGACGGGGACCGGTGCGCTGGGGTCGAGTACCGGGTCGAGTCCGAGATTCGACGAGCGCACGCCGAGCGGGAGGTGGTCGTGTGCGCCGGAGTGATCGGCAGCCCCGCAGCTGCTCATGGTGTCGGGCATCGGCCCGGCCGAGCACCTGCCTCAGGTGGGCGTGCCGGTGATCGTCGAGCTGTCCGGAGTGGGCGAGAACCTGCACGACCACCTGCAGAGCGGCATCGTCTGTGCCGTCGATGAGCCGATCCTGCTCGGCGAGAACAACCACACCGAACTGACCGCGCTGCTGCGCACCGACGAGTCACTGCCCGCCCGGACATCCAGCTCTACCGCATTCACGCGCCGTTCTCGCCAGCCATGGACTCAGCGCCGGTGTACGGCTACACCCCGGCGGCAGCACAGTCGCTGCCGCGGAGCCGAGGCCGGCTGCGCCTGGCCGGTCCGGACATGCCGACGCCGCCATTGATCGACCCGGTCTACCTCGCCGACGAACGCGACGTCGACACCCTGGTCGCCGGCCTGCGTACGGCACAGCGCGTCGGCCGGGCCGAGCCGTTCACTCGCTGGCGGCCGAGCCAGCTGCTGCCCGTACCGGGCAGCGTCGCAGCGTCAGCACCCAGTTCCATCCGGTCGGAACCTGCGCCATCGGCATTGTCGTGGACCCACGGTTGCGTGCACGCGGGATACGCAATCTACGCGTGGCCGACGCCTCGGTGATTCCCTCGATACCGTCCATGAACCCCGACGTCACCGTGGTCGCCATCGCCGAACGCGCGGCCGCGCTGCTCACCGAAGACGCAGGCGGGGTGCCCTAGTCCTGCGACCCGAGCTGGCTACCGGCGACAGTTAACGCATACGATTGCGAACCACTGAATTCGCGATACCGCGCGGTGAATCTGGGCCCAGGCGGCCTGGTCTTCCGCCCGTCGCACTCGGGTCTGCTGGACCCGGATTCCGATCGGTACTGGTGCTCGGGTGGCCGTTGTGTGGCCAGTTCGTGGTCGGCGGATCTGACAACACCGCAGACAACAACGTGGGCGTTGCTCGGCCGGCAGAGGAACGGCTTGAACGAGGTATGGCCGGCGACCTCGATCGCGGTGCGAATCACGGAGAGGCGCCCACCGTCGAGATCGAGTGCATCAGCCCGCAGGCCGGCTACCTCGCCCCACCGCAGGCCTGCGCCCGCCGCGGTGGCGACGACGCCCCGATATCGTTCCGGGACGGCCGGGAGCAGGCGAGCGCGCAGTTCCGTCCGGCTGAGGACCCGCTCACCGGTGTCGTGTCGCCGGGCCCGCGGTATTCGCTCGTCGTCGGCGGGGTTGAACGGGATCAGACGGTTGCGCACCGCGGAGCGCAGGACGGCGCCGGTCAGCCGCAGAGCCTCCGCCGCGGTCGCCCGGGAGCGCTTCTGACCCAGCTCCGTCGCCCACTCCTGCAAGCTGATGTGGTCGATCTTCCCGAGCTGGACTGCGCCCCAGCGCGGCAGGACGTGCGCGTGCATGATCGAACGGTCCCGTGCTGCCGTGGTGGCTTCGGTGCTCCAGGTGGCCATCCAGCGCTCCGCGTGATTCCGGGACAGGAGTCGCCCGGCGTGGCGTGAGACGTAGGTGCCTCGGCTCTGACGTCTCCATCTCGGCAAGGAACTGCGCCGCGTCCTTCTTGGCGTGGTCGGCTCGGCGCGGGTGGACTGCCACCGCGACGATGACCGACGGGGAGATCACCGACGCACCTGTCCCCGTTCCGCCCGTCGAGGACCAAACTCGACTTATCGCGGAACTTCAGGAGGGCGTCGCTGAGCTCACACGCGAGGTGGATCTTCGTGGTCCAGCCTCCGCGTGAGCGCCCCAGCCCGTGATAGACAGGTTCGTTACCGGGTGGCTCGAGCTGCGCGTCGGGTTGACGACGGGCGCCGGCGGCGTGCTGGTGGGCGCGGTTGATCGTGGAGTCGACCGAGACGTCCCAGCGGATCAACCCGGCGGCGTCGACCGAGGCCATCCACGAGATCCTCTTACGACCAGCCGGCCAGGAGCTCTGGACGGGCATGGACCACCGACTGCTAGGGCGGACCGGAGCGTCCGTCAGTCCGGTCGTTCAGGCCCTCACCCGTTCGGCGACCGGCTGCAGGACGAAATCGAATCCGGCCGCGTGACCGGTGTGCCATCGTGCTCGCCGCTGGTCGGGCTGATCACCAACTCGTTCTTGACCGCCGAGCATGAGTCGTTGTCGAGGTATGGGTCGCCCTCGAAGTAGAGTTGGGTGGTCAGCGGTGTGAACCCGCTGGCGGTGATGGTCCAGTGCAGGTGTGCCGGCCGCCAGGAATGGCGGCCCAGAACGGTTTCCATCAGGTAGCCAGTGGGCCCGTTGCTCGGGATCTGGTAAGGGACCGGAAGGATCGAACGGAACTCGAAGGATCCGTCATTGTCGCTGTAGAACCGGGCGCGCAGCAGGTATTCGGCCGGCAGAGCGGGGTCGAAGAAGGTGTACACGCCGTCGTTGGTGGAGTGCCACACGTCGATCAGCGCCCGGCCGACCGGCGCGCCGTCGGGTCCGGTGACCGTGCCGCGGAAAAGCAGGGGCTCACCGGGCTCGTCCGGACGCATCGGCAACTCGTACGGTTTTTCGGTCAACAGTGGCGCATTCTCCTTGTAGTACGGGCCGGTGATGGCGCTGGGTGTCCACGTGCCGGCCCCGTAGCTGGCGGTGTTGACGGTGGATTCGAGGAAGGCATCCATGAACAGCGGCCACTCGCCGGCTTCACTGACCGAGATCAGGTACTTCATGACGGCCTCGTACTCGTGATATCCGAGATCGTGCTCGACGACGAAACCTCGGACGAGATCCATGAACTCGTCGAACAACTCCACCGTGCGTCGATCAGCCATTGCAGCTCCTATCGCGGATCTCCGTGTTCCCCTTCAGCATGGCCGGGGGCGGCCCCGTCGAACGCCACCCGCGGGAACTCGCCGGTCGGGGGCATCGGCCCGCCCTCGTCGGCGGCCGGCCCTTGCTGCGTCCGTCGTGCCGTTGTACGCTTAGCGTACGGCGAGGTTCGCTGTGCGGACGGCGCGGCGCAAGTGTTTCCGCCCGCTGGGTACGTGTCAAGGGGACCCATGCCTATCTCCCGCGATGACCGTAGCTTTGTGCAGTCGCTCGAACGCGGGCTCGCGGTGCTCCACGCCTTCGACGCCGAGCATGCCCGGCTGACGCTGCGCGAGGCGGCCGAGGCCACCGGTATCTCCCGCCCGGCCGCCCGGCGTCTCCTGCTGACGCTGGAAGCGCTCGGCTACATCTCCAGCGACGGTTCGGGCTACCAGCTGACTTCGCGGGTGCTCACCCTGGGGTACGGCTATCTCGCGTCCCGGTCGATCCACGAGGTCGCCGAGCGCCACCTGGAAAGGTTCTCCGCGAGCATCGGGGAGTCGTCGTCCCTGTCGATGCTCGACGAGACCGACGTCGTGTTCGTGGTCAGGGTTCCGACCCACCGGATCATGAACTACAGGCTCTCCGTCGGCGCTCGCCTGCCCGCCTACGTCAGCGCCCACGGCAGGGTCCTGCTCGCCAACATCAGCGATGAAGCCCTCGACCGCTACTTCCAGCAGGCGGAGCTGCTGCGGTTCAACAGTCGCACCTGCACCAGCGAGGTGCAGCTGCGCGCCGCGCTGGCGACGGTGCGGTCGCAGGGATGGGCGCTGATCGACCAGGAGTTCGAGGCGAACGTGCGGTCCATCGGCGCACCCGTCCGCGACGCCGCAGGGCTGGTGGTGGGGGCGATCGGCTGTTCGTGCCACGCCGGCCGGGTGTCGGTGGAACAGTTGTCGGAGGAATTCCTGCCGTGTCTCCGGGAGACCGCCGCGGCGATCACGGCTGACCTCGGGGGCAGTCCCGACGGCAACCCGGGCCGCCACCGGACCGCGCCGCAACCGTGAGCTCGCCGACGAACCCGGTGGGCGCGGGCCGCTGTCGTTGCTCGCGCCCCGGGAACCCGCCGGGGCAGTGCTGAGAGATCGGAGCGTTCGTGGCCACGAGCTTCCTCGACATCCGCCAGCTTGAATGCTTCATCGCCGTCGCTGAGGAACTGCACATGGGACGGGCTGCCTCGCGATTGCACATGACTCAGCCACCGCTGACCCGGCGCATCAACCGCCTGGAGCACGACCTGGGCGTGTGCCTGTTCGTCCGGCACAGCGGGGGCATGCAGCTCACCGAGCCCGGCGCGGTTCTCCTGGATCGCGCCTACCGGATCGTCCGGCTCTCCGATCACGCCGTCGAACGGACGCGGCTGGCGGATCGGGGCCACGTCGGCGAGCTCGCGATCGGATACTTCGGAACGACGATCTTCGACGCGGTCCCCCGGCTACTTCGCGGCTTCCTCGACACGCATCCCGAAGTAGCGTTGCGCCTGGAACTGGCGCCGAAGAACGTCCAGGCCGAGGCAATTGCCGATGGCCGGATGCACATCGGGTTCAGCAGGTTCTACCGGGATGAACCAGGACTCACCGTCCGCCGCGTCTGCACCGAGCCGGTCTTCGTGGCGCTGCCCGACTCGCATCCCCTCCTGCGGCGCAGCGAGGTCCGGGTGGGCGACCTGCGCGACGAGGAGATCGTGCTCTTCCCCTCGGCGCCGCGGCCCAGCTTCGCCGACGAGATCAGTCAGATCTGCAACGACGCCGGTTTCGTCGTCAGGGTCGCCTGTGAGGCCGAGGATGCTGTCACCGCCCTGTCCTACGTGGCCGCCAGCGGGTTGTGTGCGATCGTCCCGCGTTCGGCCACCTGCATCGCCCTGCCGGGCGTGAGCTTCGCGCCGCTCGGGGACGCCCGGTGGCAGGACCTCAGCTGCCTCCACCGCGCGGGCGAGGTCGCACCCGTGGCCCGGTCGTTTCTGAACTATCTCGACAACTGGACCGAAGCGAATGACAGGGCACGAACCGCCATGCCCAAGTGATTGCGCGGCGATACCAATCTGGTAAATGGCGATCATGGGCGGGCGACTGACTCGGCAATACACTCGGCTCAGCCACGATCTGATGGGCCGAGTAAAATGTCGAGAAAGTGAGCCGACATGGGGTCGCTGCAGGAGAAACGGACAATAACGATGGACCGGGATCCGGACCATCCCTTCGACCCGCCGCCGTTGCTGTACCGGCTGCGCGACGCCGGACCGGTCGTGCCGGTCATCTCCAATGGCGGGACCCCGGCCTGGATCGTCACGCGGTACGAGGACCAGCGGACGCTGCTCGGTGACCCCCGGCTCAGCTCGGATCAGACCCTTCCCAATTTTCCGGTGGCGGTCGAAGGGATCAAGAAGAGTCAGGCCGAGCTTTCGCGCACCATCATCACCTTGGACAACCCGCGGCACGACGTGCTCCGGCGGATGTACGGCCGAGATTTCACGATCAACCGCATCACGGCCCTGCGCCCGTCAATTCAGGGGCACGTCGACAACCTGATCGACGATATGCTCGGCGGCCCCAAGCCTGCCGATTTCGTCGCCTCGGTGGCGCTGGCGCTGCCGACCCTGGTCATCACCGACTTCCTCGGCGTGCCGTACGAGGACCACCAGATGTTCCAGGGCATCACCGAGAAGATCGTCTCGCCCGAACTCCCGGCCCAGGAGCTGGCCGAAGCCACGAGCGAGCTGGTCGAGTACGTCGGGGGACTGCTGGACACCAAGCGAGACGATCCTCAGGACGACATGCTCAGCCGCCTGGCCGGGTATTGGGCGGCCGGCGAGATATCCCGGGCCGAGGCGATCGGCGCCGGAATGGTGCTGATCCCGGCCGGGCACGAGACGACCGCCAACATGATCACCATGAGCACGATCGCGCTGCTCGACCACCCCGATCAGCTTGATCAGATCCGGTCCGGCGAGGACCGGGAGCTGATCGCGAACGCCGTCGAGGAACTGCTCCGCTACAACCACGTGACGCATTACGGCCGCCGGCGGGTGGCCCTCGCGGACATCGAGATCGGCAGTCAGCTCATTCTCGAGGGCGACGGGGTCATCCTCCCGGGCAACCTGGGCGATCGCGACCCCGACGCCTTTCCCGGCGACCCGGATGAGCTGGACATCCACCGCCGGTCCCGGCACCACCTCGCGTTCGGATACGGCATCCACCAGTGCCTCGGCCAGATGCTGGCCCGGGCCGAGCTGCAGATCGTCTTCTCGACGCTCTTCCGGCGCATCCCCACTCTCGACATCGCGATACCGCGTGATCAGATCGCGTTCAAGTCGGACTTGTTCGTCTATGGCGCATACCGGCTTCCGGTTACCTGGTAGAAAGAGGAAGAAGATTCATGAAAATACAACTCGACGAATCCAAGTGCGTGGCTTCCGGTCCATCGATACGAACAGCTCGTGCTTGCCACCTGCGTCCGGGACCGAACGCTCGACGTGCCGGGCTTGCCGTTGGCGGGGTCTGCACCCTGCGCACGTTGCGCGCCGCCCAGCAGCTGCGCCGGCGGCTCGATGACGCCGAAAACGGGCTGGTAGTCGGCGCTGGATTCATCGGTCGTGAGTTCGCGACCGGGCGGCGCGGCCGGCAAGTGCGCAAGCTGGAAGCCTGCCCCCGGATCCTGCAGCGGAGCCTCCGCTCCGAGCACGTTGTGGACGACCACCGGTATTCGATGGAGCAGCATTACGTGCACCGCGGGCCGAAGGGCCAGACGCTCGTCGTCCGCGCTGTTCCTCACGCACGGCGGGCGCGGTGGCACCCCCAGGACGCGGTACTGCACACGCTTCCCCAGGAGTGCGGCGGTAAGGAGATGAAGATCGCGGTCAACCTGAAGAACTCGCTGAGAACCTTTTCCTCAAGGGCAACGCAACGCACGCTGCAGCCCCCGACAATCGAACCGTGCGCTACCGCAAGCAGCGGTAGCCGGCACGGTGACCCGAGACCTGTTCGACAAGGCGCGCGGGCGGTCACCGCTCAGCTGACGCACAGCGCTGTTCCGCTGCTGTGCGCCGCCACGATCGTGTTCACCCGGCAGCAATTTCGGCTCAGGGGCATACCTCGTGGTTCCGGTTTCGCATCCGGATCAGGTATCGGACCGGCGTCTCCGTGCGCTGTTGACTGTTGAGTAACCGACGAACGGAAGTTCGAGATGACTGCACCCATCCCCGCTGTGAATGCGGATGTCGTCGTCGTCGGCACCGGGCCGGCCGGGGCGGCCGCATCAGCGCTGCTCGCCACGTACGGTGTCTCCACCGTCGCAGTGAACAAGTACGGCTGGACATCGCGCACTCCGCGGTCGCACATCACCAACCAGCGCACGATGGAAGTGCTGCGGGACCTCGGACTCGAAGACCAGGCAGTCGCGCTCGCCAGCCCTCGCGAACTGATGGGGCAGAACACCTACTGCACCGCGGTGGCGGGGACCGAACTGGGCCGGGTGCGGACCTGGGGCACCGAGCCCCATCGAGGCGCCGACCATGACCTGGCTTCGCCCACCCGCATGTGCGACCTGCCGCAGAACCTCCTCGAGCCGATCCTGGTCGACGCCGCCGCCCGGCGCGGCGCCCGGGTGCGCTTCGACACCGAGTACGTCGGCCACGTCCAGGACGACGACGGGGTCACAGTCACGGTCGCGGACCGGCTGACCGGCGCGCAGTACGACATTCGCGCGCGATACCTCATCGGCGCCGACGGCGCGAACTCGAAGGTGCTCGCCGACCTCGGCCTCCCGGTCGAAGGGCAGATGGGGGTTTCCGGGGCGCTCAATATCGTCTTCGCGGCCGACCTGTCGCCCTGGGTCGCGCACCGGCCCAGCGTCCTGTACTGGGTGATCGCCCCCGGTTCGGACCGCGGCGGCCTCGGCATCGGCCTCGTCCGGATGGTGCGGCCGTGGCACAAATGGCTGGCGATCTGGAACTACGACGTCGATGACGGCCCGCCGGCGCTTTCTGACGAGGAAGCCACTGGCATCGTGCGGATGCTCGTCGGCGTGCCCGATCTCGACGTCACGATCGAGGCCACCTCGGCCTGGACGGTCAACGACGCCTACGCGACCCAGCTGTCCGACCGGCGGGTGTTCTGCCTGGGCGACGCCGTCCACCGCCACCCGCCGACCAACGGGCTCGGATCGAACGTCTCCATCGGCGATGCCTACAACCTGGCTTGGAAGCTCGCCCACGTGTTGCGCGGTCAGGCCGACCCGTCGCTGCTCGACAGCTACGACGCCGAACGGGCGCCGGTCGCGAAGCAGACCGTGACCCGCGCCAACAAGAGCCTGGGCGACTTCCCGCCGATCCTCGCCGCGCTCGGGCTGCTCGGCACGTCCGACCCGGACCAGCTGAGAACCAACATGGCGGCGCTACGAGACACCGACGCGGCGTCCGAACAGCAACGCAGCGCGCTGCGCACGGCGATCGACTCGACGCACTACGTCTACAACACCCACGGCATCGAGATGAACCAGCGCTACACCTCGTCCGCCGTCGTACCGGACGGGACACCGGAACCGGAGTGGCAGCGCGATCCCGAGCTCTACTACCAGCCCAGCACCCGCCCCGGCGCTCCGCTGCCGCACGCGTGGCTCGCCCGTGGCCGCCAGACCATCTCGACCCACGACCTCGTCGGCCACGGCAGCTTCACGCTCCTCACCGGCACCAACGGTCTGTACTGGCGCCAGGCGGTCGAGGACGTCGCCGCGAAGACCGGCATCTCGATCGCGATCGAGATCATCGGGCCGGGACAAGCCACCGAAGATCCGTTCGGCGAGTTCGCCGCCGTCCGGGAGACCACGGAGTCGGGTGCACTGCTCGTCCGGCCCGACCACATCGTCGCTTGGCGAAGGCAAGCCTACGACGAAGGCGCACCCGATGCCCTGCTCGAAGCGATGACCCAACTCCGCGGCTGACCCAAGGTCGGATCCGCCGGGTCCCGGAGGGATGAACCCGGCGGACCTGGGCCGTGGGTCAGGGAGCTTCCGCTGTTGGGCGGCGCTGCTGTTGCAGTCCCAGACCTGGACCTGGGTGCCGGGTGTGGTGGAGGAGTTCGGGTCGTCCAGGCACTTGCCGGACTTGACCTGGACGACGAGCCGGACGCAGGCGACATCGCCCTGCTGCTGTCCGGGGGCACAACCGGCGCGCCGAATCTGATCCCCCGGACGCACGACTGCCGACGGAGTAGGCAATCCAGCGTCCGCGCTGGGCGAGCCGGGCGACGAAGTCGTGGGTGCCGCCCGCGGAGTCGGTGCGGATCAGGGTCTGCTCACCACCGGGATGGGCGCCGAGACGGTCGTCAAGAGATGCTGTGCGGGCTTGTGCCCACCGGGAACGACCGTCCACGCAAGACACCGTTGCCACGGCTTGTGCGGATCGCCGAAGTAGACCTGGATGCCCGTGGAGATCGTGAAGTGAGCGTGGCGGGCCATCTCCTTGCCTTGGTTCCAGGTGATGCTTCGGCGTAGTTGGGTCGGCAGGGTGCTGATCGCATGCCCCATCGCCCCTTCAACGCCGGAGGCGTTGCGCCCGTCGGGAAGGTGCAGCAACATCACGTAGCGGGTGCTCCGCTCGACCAAGGTCGAACCCGCCACGTCAAGCATCAGCCGGGACTCGACAGACAGGTGGCGGGTGGTGAGGACATATCCGCATGGTCCTGTACACCTCTGGCACGACGGGCGACCCAAGGGCGTTCTGGCCACCCACCGGTACGCGGGAAGCTTGCAGAGAGGCCTGGATGACGGCGGCACTTCGCCGACGTGATGTTCACTCCGCACGTGCTGACCCACGGGGCCGGCATGGTCTTTGCCAACTCGTTCCTCTTGCTGTTCGGCGGCTGGCGAGCCATGACGGACTCCTGGCAGGACGCGTCTCAGAATGCGGGTAGAGGCATGGAGGCTAGCGGGGGTGCGGACATTGCCGCTGGCGGGAAATGGCAAGGGGCGCTAGCGGCGACGCCGTCTTGCCGGTGCCAGGGCAGCATTTGGGTCTGGTCACTGGTGAAGACCAGGCCGACGTCGGTCCGGGGCCTGTATCGAGTCGAGCTGAGGACAGGGAATGCCGCCGTTGAGCCGGCAAGCCAACGCGGCTGGTCTCGAAGGAAGGGTTCGTGGCCATGTTCGATGGATTCGAAGAGTTTGACATTTCTACCGCGGGTGCGGCAATCCACGGACGTCGATGCGGCGATGGTCCGCCTCTGCTACTCCTGCACGGTATTCCGGAAACGCATCTTATGTGGCATCGCGTAGCTCCTCATCTCGCCGAGCGTTACACTGTCGTTGCGACCGATTTGCGCGGGTACGGCGACAGCGGCAAGCCGTCGAGTACCTCCGATCACGAGCCCTACAGCATGCGCGCCATCAGTCGCGACCAGATCGAGGTCATGCGACATCTGGGCTACGACAAGTTCAATATCGTCGGGCACGATCGCGGGGCACGCTGCGCCTACCGGCTCGCGTTGGACCACCCTGATATTGTTCTACGGCTCGCCGTGATGGACATTGTTCCCGTCGGTGACGCGTACGATCGCGCCGAGAAGGACTTCAGCCTCACCTACTGGCAATGGTCTTTCCTCGCCGCGCCAGAGCCAGTGCCAGAAGAGTTCATCAATGCGGTGCCGGCAAACCTGGTCGACTTCATGCTGAACACGTGGACCGAGGTGAAGGACGCTTTTCCGACGGAGATACGTGCCGCGTACATCGAGAAATTCGCCAACCCCGATACCGTGCATGCCATCTGTGAGGAGTTCCGTGCGTCCGCAACGTTGGACTACCAGCACGATGAGGCGGATCGTGGAAACCGGAAGATCGCGTGTCCCGTGCTCTTCCTTTGGAGCGAGCGCGGCTCGGTCGCGAAACTTTACGATGATCCACTGGCGATATGGCGCGGGTGGGCCGACGACGTCCGCGGCTGCCCCGTACCAGTCGGTCACTTCATCCCGGAAGAGGCGCCCGAGGAGACCACACGCCAATTGCTGAATTTTCTGGAGTAATGCGACCCGTTCCGCATGCACTCGTAAGCGACCTCGCGGGCGATGCCCAGAAGAGCCGCCACCTCGTCGACGCTGTAGGTCAGCGGTTCCGTTCCCTTCACGTTGCTCTTCCTTGAGTGGTCCTGCTCTTTCGCTGCTGCCGGTTCCGTTCTGCGATGGCCACAGCCAATTCGCGCTCGGCGTAGGTGCGGTGTCCGATGTGGAGGAGGCGCTGGTCGAGGGCGCCGAGCTCCCAGCAGGTGCGGCTCATCGCCTTGTGGTGCGGGGAGACGTCGAGGTGGTCGATGTCGCGGATCCGGCGGTCGGCGGTCCCCGACGCGCCGGTGCCTTTGGTGGCGTACTTGGCGATGTAGCCGGCGGAGGAGGCGTCGCTGATCTCCCCGTCGTCGAGGTGGGCGGCGTGGGCGGGGTGATGGTGCGCAGGTCGAGTTGGCGGCCCCACGCCAGCACCAGCGGTGTCCCGTCCGGGCGCGCGACGGTGAGCGCCGCGGCACGAGCGGCGAGCCGGACGGTGTCCGGAGCACCTCGGCAGTGAGGCCCGGTGGTGTGGGGTCGGTGGGTCCGTCGGGCCCGTCGAGGCGCAGGGCGGCGTGGAAGTGCACGAGCCCGCGGCGCTGGTACTCGGCCACCTTCGTGTACGACAGGCGCGCACCGAGCGCCCGTTGCAGTACTGGTCCGACTACTTGACAACCACCTGCCATGCGAGATATTGCGGACCGATCGGTCCAGCCGATTCCTTCCAGATTGCCCGGATAATGGCGACTTTGCCGGGATAGCATCACGAACCACGGCCTGAAAGTGGACCAGCTGGTATGGCCTGGTTAGCATGCGATCGATGCCTAGAGATGACGCCGGGGAGGACGCCCCGCTGCGGACTCACCGCGTCGATCAGGCAAAGGAACTCGTCCCGCACTGAAAGAAGAAGTTCACCATGAAGACACCGCTGCAGAAGGTCGCCATCATCACTGGAGCCTCGCAGGGCATCGGCTCCGCCCTGGTCGACGCCTACCGCAATCTCGGCTACGCAATCGTCGCCAACTCGCGCTCTATCACGCCCGTCGACGACCAGCACGTCCTGACCGTCCAGGGCGACATCGCCGACCCAGCCACCGCCGAACGCGTCGTCGCTGCTGCGATCGACCGCTACGGCCACGTCGACACCCTCGTCAACAATGCGGGCATCTTCTTCGCCAAGCCTTTCACCGAATACACCCTGGATGACTACGCCGCCTTCACGAGCACCAACCTCACCGGCTTTTTCCGCATCACCCAGCTCGCCGTCGAGCAGATGCTCGCCCAGGGCAGCGGCCACATCGTCAACATCACCGCCAGCATTGTCGACAACGCCGACGCCCGCGTGCCCTCCGTGCTGGCGGCGCTGACCAAGGGCGGGCTGCAGTACGCCACGAAGTCCTTGGCGATCGAGTACGCCGCCCGGGGCATCCGCACTAACGCCGTTTCTCCCGGCACGACCAATACCCCCATGCACCCGCGCGAGGCCCACGACACCCTCGCCGCTCTCCAGCCGGTCGGCCGGTTGGGCGAGCTGAGCGATGTCGTGGACGCGGTGATTTACCTGGAGAACGCCTCGTTCGTCACCGGCGAGATCCTCCACGTTGATGGCGGCATGAGCGCAGGCCACTGAGATGGGAAAACAAGTAAGGGGCAGCAAGAACCGACACGGAAGCGACCCTGCATGGCGTTCTCGACTGGATGGTCATGGAAGAATGTGACTTTGTCGTGGTTGGTGGCGGGACAGCCGGATGTGTCCTGGCCAACCGGCTCTCCGAGGACCCGACGGTGACAGTGATGCTGCTGGAGGCCGGCGCCGCGGACGCCCCTCCCGCCGTGTCGGACCCGGGTTCCTGGTTGCAGTTGGCCGGTACGGAGGTCGACTGGGCGTTCTCCACGACTCCGCAGAAGCAGACCGAAGGCGCTGTTCATCCCGTTCCGCGGGGAAAGGTCCTCGGGGGATCGAGCAGTATCAACGGAATGATGCACATCCGCGGCCACGCTCTCAGTTACAACGCCTGGGAGAAAGGCGGCGCGACGGGGTGGGGTTACCAGGAGCTGCTGCCGTTTCTGAAGCGCAGCGAGACCGCGCCGGGATGTGATTCTGCCTACCGGGGAACCAGCGGACCGATGATCGCGGCGCCTGCCCACGACACACATCCGCTGTTCGACGACCTTCTGGACGCCGCGATCGAAACTGGTCATGCCTACCACCACGACCTCAATGGGGCAGAAGGCGAGGGTTCGTCGTGGACCGAAGTGAATGTCGTCGGCAGGAAGCGCCAGTCCGCCGCCGACGCCTACCTACGCCCGATCCTGCACCGCCGCAATCTCACCGTGGTCGACCGCGCAGTCGCTCGCAGGCTCGTCCTCGACGGGCAGCGGTGTCGCGGTGTCGTCTACATCAGGGACGGCGAGGAGCATACGGTCCAGGCGCAGCGTGAGGTCGTCCTCACCGCCGGTGCGTTCGGCTCGGCACAGCTGCTGATGGTGTCGGGGGTGGGTCCGGCCGAGCAGCTGCGCGAGGTCGGGGTCAAGGTGAGGGCGGACCTGCCCGGTGTGGGCGAGAACCTGCACGACCACCCGCTCGTCGCCCTTGCGTACACGGCGCGTCAGCCGGTTGAGAGGGGCTTCTTCCGCAAGCCGAACGTCCTGTTCAGCAGCGGCCTTTCCGACCAGCCCGATCTGCAGATGATCTTTCTCGACAGCCCCCTCTATCCGCGCCTGCGGCCGGGAGAGGAGAGCGGGTACTCGGTACGCGTGGCGCTGATGACCCCGTTCAGCCGCGGCTCGCTCCGCCTGGCCGACGCGGACCCCGGCACGGCGCCGCTCATCGACCCGAACTACCTGGCCGACGAGCGCGACCTCGACCGCCTCGTCGTCGGCCTGCGACGGGCCAGGGAACTCGGCGGGGCGAGGTCCCTCGACGGCTGGCGGGAACGCGAGGCCGCCCCCGGCACTGCCGCACGCAGCGACTCCGACCTGCGCGACCACATTCGACGGAGTCTGTCCACCTACCACCACTTCGTGGGCACCTGCCGCATCGGTACGGACACACATGCGGTCGTGGCTCCGGATCTACGGGTGCACGGCATCGAGAACCTCCGCATAGCCGACGCGTCCGTCATGCCCTCGATCGTCTCGGGCAACACGAACGCCACCGTGCTCGCCATCGCCGAGCGGGCGGCCACCTTCCTGACGTCAGGAAGTCCCGTCAACGACCGGTGAAGCCACTAGGAGCTGTCCTCAAAGCCACATGCGGAGGGTCGCGAGGTCGATCATGGCCTGGTATGAGGTGGCGGTCTTGTCGTAGCGGGTGGCGATGGCCCGGTACTGCTTGAACTGGTTGAAGCAGCGTTCGACCACGTTGCGTCGCTTGTAGGCGAGCTTGTCGAACGCGGGTGGTCGCCCGCCGGCCGAGCCGCGGCGAGCCCGGTGGGCTTGCTGGTCACGCCGCTCGGGGATGGTCGCCCGGATCCCACGTCGTCGCAGGTATGCCCGGTTGGCACGGCTGGAGTAGCCCTTGTCCGCCAGCACCCGAACCGGACGCGTCGCCGGGCGACCTGGGCCGGGGCGGCGGAACTCGACACCGGCCAGGACCTGCTCGAACTGGGTGGTGTCGTTGACGTTGCCGCCGGTCAACACCACCGACAACGGGCGACCGTGACCGTCGCAGGCGAGATGGATCTTGGTGGAGGGTCCGCCCCGGGACCGCCCGATAGCATGATCATCTGGCTCGCCGTGTCCGCGGCAGGACCCGTCCACCCCCCGGGGACGACGGCGTGGTGATGGCCTTGCGGGCGCCAGCGGCATGCTGATGGGCGCGCACGATGCTGGAGTCCACCGAGACCTCACGGTCGAGCTCGTCGACCGCCTCGGCGATCAGCCGCACCCGCACCACCAGGGCGGTGAGGGTGCCGTTGCGTGACCAGCGCCAGAACCGGTTGTAGACGGTCTTCCACGGCCCGTACCGCGCGGGCACATCCCGCCACGCCACCCCAGTCTTGGCCTTGAACAACATCCCATTGATCACCCGCCGGTCATCCACCCGCGGCCGACCCCTCGCCCCCGAGACCGGCAACAACGGCTCGATCACCTGCCACTGCTCATCAGTGAGCTCGTGCCTGCGCACCACAAGCCCAAGATCAAATCAGAACGGCCACACCCGCTTTGAGGACAGGCCCTAGCGCCTGTTTAGAAAGTGGATCTTCGTCGCGTGTCTGTGCGTGTCGGTCCGTGGAGATGAGTGAGGTCTCCGGTAGATGGATCAACGACCAAGAAGACCATCACCACCGGAGACCTCGTGGGCACCGTACCCGCGGGTGCCCGTCATGACCTCACCGACGCGCAGTGGCAGCTACTTGAGCCGCTGCTACCTGCGGATACTGGACGTGGGCGGCCCCGAAAGTGGAGCAGGCGACAGCTGATCGACGGGATCCGGTGGCGGACCCGCGCCGGCACGCCATGGCGTGACGTACCCGAGCGGTACGGCTCGTGGCAGTCGGTCTATGGCTTGTTCCGATGTTGGCAGCGTGAGGGCGTATGGACCCGGATCTTGCAGTGCCTGCTGCAACTCGGTGATGAGGCAGGCCTGATCTGCTGGGACGTGTCGGTGGACTCCACGATCGTGCGGGCACACCAGCACGCCGCGGGTGCCCGCCGCGACCCGGCCGGCCAAGTCGAACCACCTGGTGCCGAACCGGCCGACCACGCGCTGGGCCGGTCTCGTGGTGGGTGGACCACCAAGCTGCACCTGGCCTCTGAACAGGGACGGACACCGTTTGTCGACGGTGATCACCGCCGGGCATCGGGGAGACAGCCCTCAGTTCGTGCCGGTCCTGGACGGCATCCGGGTCCTGCGGTCCGGGCGGGGCCGGCCCCGGACCCGCCCGGACCGGGTCCTGGCCGACAAGGCGTACTCATCACGGGCCAACCGCGCTTACCTGCGCCGTCGCGGTATCCGGGCGACGATCCCGATCAAGCGGGACCAGCAGGCCCACCGGCGCAAGCGAGGGTCACATGGCGGGCGGCCTCCACGGTTCGACCCCGACACCTACCGCCAGCGCCACGCTGTCGAGTGCAGCATCAACCTGCACAAACACCACCGGGGGTTCGCCACCCGCTACGACAAGCTCGCCCTGCGCTTCGAAGTCACCACCCAGATCGCTGGGATCAACATCTGGCTCCGCCGATTAGTAAACAGGCGCTAGTGGCCACATGCCTCCCGAGCTTTGGCCACCGCGTCTGCGAATTCTGGGCCCTCGGTGCTGAACGTGTCAGCAACGATGTCCGCCGGGCGGGAAATGGCATCGTGGAGAGCCCGGTACTGCGGGTTGGCTTCCGCGGCCGCCTGCGCCATGCCGACCGCTGACCCCCATCGTATGTACCCCGCCAGATCCTTGGTCAGATCAAGGCTCGCCGTTCTCGCCAAGGCAGCACAGGCCGCATCGGCATCGGCCTGGCCGGCCGTCGAGGCGAACAGGCCGGCCGTCGTTGCGAACCAGCCCAACCCAACGCCGCCACCACCGAGGACCAATCCTATAAATGCCCCGATCAGGAATGTGAGTCGAGTGCGGGGGCGGGCTGTAAACGCTCTCGACGTCTGCACCTGCGGGCCGCCTGGCCCCGTTACGGACGTGGGATGGCTGCCCTGGCCGGGTGGTGGGTAGGCGCTCCAGCCCGACACCGAGGCCTCGCCGGGAAGAGGCCGGTCGCGCTGCGGCTGCCCGCCCGCCCAACCTTGTTGACCGGTGGGATAGTTGTGCTCGCTCATCGGACTCGTCTCCTTGGTTCCTGCGCGTCTCCGATCGCGAGTAGATCATGTAATCCCGGAAGCCAACGTGGCCGGTCGTGAGTCCCACGCTCCACACGTGGCCTGCGAGCTGGCGGCGAGACAGCGGCGGACGAGCCCTGCGCCGCTCCCTCGTCTTGGCGAATATCGGCATCTTCGTTGGAGGCATCAACGAGCTTGTGCCTGAGGAGCGGCGGCAGGCGATTTTTGATCTGCTGGTTAGCCTCCTCACGTAGTTGAGACCCCGTCTGCTCTCCAACACAGATGTGCCCCGGGAGATCATTTGACGATGGTTCGAGGCCTCTGAGGGACGCCGTGCAGCGGTCGGTGAGCGGGCGTTGCCGGCACGCGGAGCGGGATTTCCGGTGGCGTCCGGTGGCAATCATGGTCGTCATTGGCGTGCCCACACGGCTCGGAAAACCTAGACCATCGGTGCACAGTCGTCGGAGACCGGCGAGGATGGCGCGTGAATGATCGTGATCACCTGGCCTCGACGGTTGCCGCGTAGCCAGCAAGATCGGTCGCCATGCGCTGCATAACCCGGGGAAGGAAGAGAGGTGTCATCCAACCGATCCCAGGCCGCATGCGCCAGGTGCCCCGCCAGTTGATCGTCGTGCCGCCCACTGCTGTCGGCTCCAGTTCAACTACTGCGCGATAATCCTTGATCGCGAAGTTGAAGGCGTCCTCGTAGGCGATGCGCCGGCCATCCACGAGCTCGGTCAGTCGCTCGCCCGTGACGATCCGGCCCGTGCGGAAGGCGCGGACGGTCCCGACGTCGTCACGGCTGCCCGGGTCGAGTCCGGTCGAGCTCTCTTCCACCAGTTCGTCCAGTCCGGAGGACCATTGCGGCCAGCTACGTCCGTCGATCAGTAGGCTCCAGACGGTGGTGACGGGGGCCGAAGTCGTCGCGCTGACGTGGTAGTGCGGCATCGCAGTGAACTCCTGAGCGGGATTCTCGGTGGGGCCTGGCGCGGCTTGGGGCGTCGGCCAGGGCGGGCAGTGTGCGTCGGTCAGGAGCGGATCTGCGCGGCGCCGACCGGCCCGCCGCTCTGGGCCGGGGTGGTGCCGCTGTCGTGTCGCTGCTGGCGGCGGGCCAACGGCTGCAGGGTCCGGTTGACGATGAAGTACTCGGCCACCAGGACGTTGCCCAGGATGGATGCCCACACGGCGGTGACGTAGATGTCGGCGAACGTGAGAGACGGGAAGGTCGTCTGCTGCAGCGCGATGCCGCTGAAGAGGTAGATGCGCAGCGTCACGGCAGCGAAGGTGAGCGAGTAGTTGCGGATCATCCACACGCGGTGCAGCTGCACCTCGCCACGGCGGATTGTCTGGAACGCCCGGAAGAGGGTGTAGAGCCAGGCGACCGACAGGATGTAGAAGGCGACCTGGGCGGTGAACCCACTGACCGAGTAGGTGGCAGCGATGAACGCGGCAACCGCTGCTACGACGACGCTCACCATGTAAACGCGCCCGGAGACCCGGTGCAGCGTGGGGTAGCGGACACGCAGCCGGGTGGCGAATTGGAACGGCCCGATGAACAACGCCAGGGCTCCGGGAGCCGCGTGGATGAGCAGTGACAGGAAATGTGGCATGGGGTCAGGGCCGAGTGGGAGCGCACCGGACAGCAAGGACGGGATGGCGATGAACGCGATGGCGATTGCTGAGGTGGTCAGCACGCCCCACAGCACCCGCGACCTGTTCAGTGATGGTGATTCCGATGTCAAGGCATCCTCTTGGGGTCTGATGAATGTCTCGGATCGCGCCGATCACGGCGTGGATCGTGCGCGCAGCCCGTCAAATTCGGAGGGGCGAAACGTCTGGCGGCTGCCCGCGGCGTTGCCGGCGACAACCAAGAACCGCGGGTCGGTCCGGGCCGGATCCGGACAGCGGCATGCTCGTCAGCACCGGGAGCCGAAGTACGCCGGCGTCGCTGCGACCGACGAACCGTCCAGTGATCGCCGCCATCGCCGGGCCTCCTGACTGTCAACGACCGGTCGCACTCTTGCGACCGGTGACAGTCTTCGGCCGAGACTCGCCGTGCGTACACCCACAGTGTGTCCACAGTGCACCCCGTCGCCACATCATCTGCGGGCAAGACGCGCAAGCAGCCGATTCGACGACCTCGGAGGCAGTTGCGTCTCGCCCGGTCCGCGAGCACAGGTGTGGATCAATCACCGGGAACGACGTCCGTGGCGACATCGCGGCTGTTGGCACCAGCCCGACGTCTCCGTCGATTCGGGCGGCCGAGGTCAAGGGCGACCGCCCAGCAGGCATGCTTGAACTGTGGAGCCGAAGTTCCCGTTCGGCGCCCGTTGTCCGACCACTGTGACCGGTGCCGGGAGGCTGCACGCGTGAGCGACTTCGCCGAGCTGCTGCGCCGGTACCGGACGGCCCGGTCGCTGACGCAGGAGGAGCTCGCGACCCGCGCGCGAATCACGCAGAAGGCTGTCGGGGCGCTGGAGCGGGGCGAGCGGCGTCGACCCTATCCGCACACCGTGCGAGCGCTCGCCGACGCGCTCGGCCTGGACGACGACGAGCGTGCCCGTCTGGTCGCGGCCGTCCCGCGGTCCGAGACGTCGACCGCGGCCCGAGCGAGGTCGTCCAGACTCGTCCAGATTCCCACTGACGATCGGTTGCCCGCACCCGCCTCCCCGGTGATCGGTCGCGACGACCAAGTGGAAGCGATCGTGGGTGCTCTGAGAGTGCCATCGCGTCCCGTCATGACGTTGACGGGGCCAGGCGGGGTCGGCAAGACCACCCTTGCGCTGCTGGTCGCGGCTGCGGCGCGCGAACAGTTCCCCGCCGGCACCGTGCTGGTCGAACTCGCCGACATCCGCAGCGCGGACGACGTCGTCCCGGCCATCGCCGGCGCGCTCGGTGTTCCCGACACCGGCACGGCCGACCTCATCGGCGCCGTCGCATCGTTCGTGGGAAATCGACGCCTGCTGCTCGTGCTCGACAACATCGAGCATGTCCTCTCGTGCGCGTCGGCGGTGGCCACGCTGGTCTCCACCTGCCCGGCGCTCACCATCCTGTCCACCGGTCGGACCCCGATGCGGATTCGGGCCGAACGCGAGGTGCGCGTGGCGCCGCTGGACCACGACACGTCGGTTCGGCTGTTCCGGGAGCGGATGAACGCCCGTGGCGGCACTGTCGCCGAGGACCAGCGCGACGCGGACGCGATAGCCCAGCTGTGTCGCCACGCCGACGGCCTGCCGCTGGCCCTGGAACTCGCGGCGACCGCAGCGTCCCGGATCGGCCCCCGCACACTCCTCCAGACGATGGACGCACCCCCGGACATCGCCCCCCACGACCTGCCCACCCGACAGCGGAGCATCACCGCAACCCTCGACTGGAGCACGCGGCTACTCACCGACCCCGCACGAAGACTCCTGGCTCGCCTGTCGGTGTGCGTCGGCGGATTCACCTGGCCCGACGCCCTCGCCGTCAGCGGTCTCATCGCCGCTCACGCAACCCGGGCACTCACCGAACTCGTCGAGCACTCCCTGGTGATCCACGTCGGTGACATCGGGGACGAAGAACGGTTCCGACTGCTGGAACCGATCCGACAGCACGCCGCCGAGCACCTCGATCACGACCAGGCCGACGACGCCCGAACCGGCCTGACCAACTCCGTCCTGGCCACCGCCCGCGTCCTGGCCAGTGACCTACACGGCGCCGGCCAAGTGACCGCGCTGCACCGACTCGAAGCGGGGCTGGGCAACCTGCGGGTCGTGCTCGACCAGCTCATCGAGCACGACCGCGACGACGACGCCGCCGAGCTGCTCTGGCTGGTTTGGCTGCACCTGGCCATCCGCGGACACGCTCGCGAGGGCAGCACCTGGGCCGCTCGTCTGCACCCCCGGCCGCTGACACTGCAGAGCCGGATCCGGCTGCTGGTGGCATGGGCGGGCCTGGAACACCTCACCGCCCCCACGGACGCTTGCCGACGCAGCCGGCAGGCCCTCGACCTCGCGACCGGCGACGATGAGGACGAGCTACTCGCCACCCAGGCCGCGACGCTCGCCGCTTCGACGGCAGTGTTCTCCCGGGACCTTCCCCTGGCCCGCGAACTGGTCGACGAGGCCAACCGCCGAGCCGACACTCTCGGCGACCCCTACTGGATCACCCACGCCCGCATGGCAACAACGCAGATCGCGCTGCTCGCCGGTCACGCACCCGACATCGAGCAGGCAGCACGGGATGCCGAAACGGCAGCGCGGCACCTCGGGTCGGCGTTCGAGACAGGGGCAGCGCTGAATCTTCGCGCCGTCGCCGCGCAGTTGGGCGGTCGCAATGACGAGGCCGCCGGGCTGCTGGGGGAGGCGATCGACCTCGCGGTCGCCGCAGTGAACAGCTGGACGCTGACCTACATGCTCTCGACCCTCGCCGTCGTGGCGGTCCGGCTCGGAGACCCCGACGCCGGTGCCCGCCTGTTCGGTGCATGGTCCGCCTACGCAAACGCGCACGGGGTGGTCGAGGACTTCCCCACCACCCATGAGCTGGTCACCCGCGACATCGACCAGGCCCGCCGTGACCTGGGCTCCGCCGCGTTCGACGTTGCCTGGCGATCCGGGCGGGAGGCGGGCATGGCGGAGCTCGTGGAAATCGCCCGGAAGGTTCGCGACCAGGCAAGCCACTGACCTTCCCGAGGCAGCACCGACTGGGTCATACGGCAGAACTGCAGCTCAGCGAGTGTTCTCCCGCGCTCGCGGTTGGACAATATGGCCGCGTCGACCGTGTGCGGTGGGCTCCCCGGTGGCCGCGGGTCGGGCGGGGCGCTGATCAGCGCACGCCTTCCCAGAGCCTGCGCTCGTCGCCAGCCGGGTCGTCGACCGCCGCCACCCCATCGTTGATCAGACCGGTCGTGCGGGCATCGACGGTATAGGGCTCCCACCCGGGGTCACCGCGGCGGATGAAGCTGACCCACGTGGCGTGCGCGGTGTCGGCCACGACCTGTGGCGCGGAGTCGCCGACCCGCGGGCGCGTGCTCGGTACGTGCAGGGTGTCGAACACGAATGGGATCTCCACGCCGTGGCAGGCACCGAGCCGGCCGTCATAGGCTGGCGACCAGTAGTCGAAGCGGTACACCCAGGTCGAGGCGGTGCTGCCGCTGCGGGCCTCGGCCACGCGGACGGCCGGGACGCGGTAGAACCAGTCGCTGACGATCGCGGCCAGCAGGTCGCCGGGGCGGGCATCGGGCCGGTTACGGCGGTAGACCTCGACGCCCTCTGCGGCCAGCCCGTACGCGCCGGCTGCGGCGGCGAGCGTGGCCTCGTCGACGGCGCCGATGCTGCCGTCGGCGACGAAGAACAGCCGCGCCTCGTCCTGATTGGAACCGATCAGCAGCGCCACGTCGGCGCCCCGGCCGGCGGCGATCGCCTCGAGCGGCGGGCGGGGCACGACTTCGCCGTCCACGGTCGGCATGAACGGGAGCAGGCTGAGCGCCAGCGTGCCCCACTTCGCAGGGTTCGGAGCGGTCTGCACCTCCTCGGTGAGCGCAGACACGGCGGCGGTCACCTGCTGCACCGGGATCGCCGCGATCGCCTCCCGAGTGGGCTCGACGCCAAGCGCCTCGGCAAGAAAGCCGGCGACCATGCGCCCGTCCTGCGGGTCCAGAGTGTGCGCGGCGGCGCCGCTCTGCGCGATCACCTGGTGGAACAGCCCGGCCGCGGCGGGCATCGACAGCAGCGTGGTCACGCTCATCGCGCCGGCCGACTCGCCGGCGACGGTGACCCGGGCGGGGTCCCCGCCGAACGCGGCGATGTTGCCGCGCACCCAGGTCAGCGCGGCGACCTGGTCGAGCAGACCGGGATTCGCGACGTTGTCGCCGGTGTAGAGGAAGCCCTCGGCGCCGAGCCGGTAGTTGATGGTCACGGTGACCACGCCGTCGCGGGCGAAGGCGGCGCCGTTGTACTCAGCGACCGAGCCGGAACCGTTCGTGAACGAGCCGCCGTGGATCCACACCAGCACGGGTAGCGAGCCGGTGGTGTCGGGGGTCCAGACGTTGAGGTTCAGGCAGTCCTCGCCGGGGATGTCGACCTCGGGGAACAACGGCCGGTACTGCGGCGGGTACGGCGCCTTCGGGCTGGTGGGGCCGTACTCGGTGGCGTCGCGGACGCCGTTCCAGGGTGACGCCGGGCGGGGGGCGCGCATCCGGCCGGGCCCGAACGGCGGGGCCGCGAACGGCACTCCGAAGAAGGCCAGTGCTCCGCGGTCGGTGGTCCCGCGCAGCTCACCCTGCTGGACGCGGACGACCGGTGCGGACGACGTCGTGCTCATCTGTCACCTCAGTGCGACAAAGATTCGGCTGGTGGTCAGGGTCGCGGCGGCGCACAGCGGAACGGCACCGCGTGGTCGGGTAGGCGAGCGGAGTCAGGCGGCGCGCCACGGACGGGGCTCCGCGGTCGGTGGTCCCGAGACCCTCCTGCTGGTGTCGCCGCCCTATCACCCGCTCGAGAGGTGGATGGGGTCTCGGACCGTCGAAGACTGGTCGTACCCGGCTCCGGATGAGACCTCACGGCCGGCACCGCTGGGGGGCCTCTGCCGTCCGCAGCGGTGCGTCGTCGCTGCGGAGGATCCGTCCGGCCGTGGACATCCGCCAAGTCAGGTACGCCAATCACAGTCACCGCCACTGCCCAACTACCTATCGACTTCACCTACTCATCGACGACCTTCGTGCACGTTCGTCTCAGCGTCATGCTCTCGCTGGGCGCTCGTCATGGATTCAAGGGCAGCGACAGCTTCCAGTGAGAGCAGTCGGGAATTCTGCAGGGCTACGACTTCCCAGCGGTTGTGCTGCCACGCCATGACGAACAGCTGCATCGACCGGCGGCTCGGCGGCGGCTCTTCCTCGGACGGCAGCATGATGCCGACGCGGTGGTGCACCACGCCCCAACCCGGCCGGAGGATCTTGGCAAACAGCACGTCGCCCTGAACCAGTCGTGACCCCTTCATCACCGTGTCAAAGATCCCCTGATGGATCGCGATCATTTCCTGGCGTCCCCGGTAGATAGTGCCCTCGAAATCTGCGAAGACGGCGTCGTCCGCGAAGTCTGCGAAGAAGCTGGTGGCGTCGCCGCGGTTCCATGCCTCGTTCATTCGGGTCGGGATGGCGCTCATCGCCGCAACCAACTCATTCATCCGATCACCTTCCTGTGCTGTCAATAGACATCAATTCCGGGCACGGGCCCGGGTGTGCCAACCATCGACGTACAGTCGTCGGAGGCCGGCGGCGACGCGAGGAGACGGCGTCACGATCGTGGCCCCCGCAGGTTTCGCGTAGTCGGATCGGAGGCCCGGTGTCGTCGTAGGAGGATGCCGTTGTGGGTGGTCCGCAGACGCAAACGGAACGGTCCCCTCCTACCACGGGAAAATAGAATGCTTATTGCGATCGGAACTGCCGAGGTGCGCCGGTGTCAAGGCGCCCTGCGAGTCGTCTCGTGATCGTCGCGATCGCTGGCTCCTCCTGACTGTCGACGGCCGGCTGCACTCTCGTGACCGGTGACAGTCTTCGATCGGAACTCGCCGTGCGTACACCCACAGCACGTCCACAGCACCACTACAGTCGACCCGGTCGATTCCGAGGAATCCTGCGGTCCCGCCCTCGCGGCATCACACGCCGGGCGCAACACCCCGGCTAGCTCCAGTTGGTGGCGAACTCGGCGCATGCTGACCCGCCGCTTCACCGCTGTGCTTTCCGGCTACATCGAGCGTTGTACCTGCGCCCACCACGGCTGCACTGCCAGCAACGGACCTCACCACCACGCGGATAGAACGACCCGGCCACGATGGCCGAAGTCAAGGAATCCTGGATCCACCGAAGTCAGGACGGTTCACGCCACCGGCGGCCGGCGTTCCGGAATCCCTCCATGCCGGGTGCCGCGGATGGGTCAGCCGTTGGCCGGCCGCGCAACGACGACAGTGCCCGCACACGGAGCTCACGCTCTTGGCCCGCGCGAGGCTGTACCGGACGCTCGCCGACGAGCTCGCAGGGGGCGACCCGATGTCCCTCCCTGTGTGTCGCGCGAGCCGGCTTGCCGATCGCGTGAGGCAATGCGTTCGTAGCGAACGTCACTCGACCTCGCCGTCGGTTGCCCGCGCCGGCAGTTCGCCCCATCCGACCTTGGCGCGCACGGTGGATCGGGCGGTCAGGCAGGCGTTATCGGTGAAGATGGCTATCCGGATGCGTGGATCAGCTCGTTCTCACGGCGAGCCGGCCGTTCCGGCTCCGCGGCGGACCTGGTCGACCGGAACGCATGCGCGCATACGCGTTAGCGTTTGTGGCCCATCCCGGCCACCATCACGGTCGACCACGGTCCCCCCACCCGGTAGGTGTCGGTCGGGCGCCAGTCGTTCGCGTACACGAGCCCTGGGTCCACCCACTCCAGGCCGTCGTAGTAGCGGCGGATCTGATCCCACGTGCGCATGTACCCGCTCCCGACCTGCGACACGACTTCGGCCTCTAACTCCGCGCCGGCCTGGGGGTGGTCCTCGCGCAGCAGGTTGACCGTGAACAGGTAGGAGCCCGACGGCATCCGCTCGATGAGCCGCCGCGTCACGCCTGCCGGGTCCTCCTCGTCGGTCAGGTGGTGCAGCACGCTCGCCATGAGCACGGCCCACGGCTGGTCCAGGTCAACCAGCGCCCGGGTGTCGGCTGCGTCGAGGATCGAGTCCGGGTTGCTGGCGTCTGCCTGGGCCACGGACGTGGTTCGGTTGTCCGCCAGCAGGGCCCGGCCGTGCGCGAGCACGATCGGGTCCTTGTCGACGTAGACCACCCGCGCGGTCGGGTCGATCTCGTGCGCGATCTCGTGAACGTTCTGCTGGGTCGGAAGCCCCGACCCGATGTCGATGAACTGCCGGATGCCGGCCTCGCCGACGAGGTAGCGCACGGCGCGCTGCAGGGCCCGGCGGTTGGTCACACAGACTTCCGTGGCGCCGCCGTTGTACTTCTCGTTGAGCATGTCGGCCGCGAGCCGGTCGACCTCGAAGTTGTTCTGACCACCGAGCAGGTAGTCGTATACCCGCGCTACGGACGGCCTGCTGAGGTCGATGGCCGGCGGCCGGCTGCCGCCATCGGGCTTCGCGTAGTGCTCGGCGATCTTGTCCTGGAGCCACTGGGCGGGCTCGGCCATGTGTTCAACCTCCGGCAAGCTGTGTGCTACTCACCGTAGCGCATACATGATCGACCAGCGCCGGAGTCACGACTGGCTGACAAACAGCATGTGCGAAGCGCGCAGCGTGCAACCAGAAACGATCGGGCTCGAGCCGAGGTGTTTGAGATCTGGCGCATAGTTCCCCTTGGGGCTCGTCCCGGGAAAGGGAGTCGAGAGCGCCCACCGAATCTATCGTCGTCAGTCGACACGACGAGCTGATCAGGAGCATCGAGCCGTTCCTGGCGCGGCAGGGCCACTGCTTTGTGAGGCGGGAGCGCTGCGCCGTCACCACGCGATGCGCCTGGGACCGGTCGGGTCTCGGCGGTCATGGGCGCGTTCCGGCCGTGGTGCAGGTAGGCGGCGACGAGCGGGTCGGCCCGTTCGTCGGGCGTGGTAAGGCGCCAGTCGGCGAGTCCGTCGGCCGAGAGCCGCAGGTGCTCGTGCGCCCGGTTCTCGGTGATCAGTCGCCGTCGAGCAGGAAGTTCATCTCGGCGGGCAGGCCGATGGGCGCGACCCGACCGGCGACTGGAGCGGGCTCGAGGCCGGCGTGAGCGCCGACGCGACGGGAATGCGATGGATCTCCTTCGTCACCGGGAATCTTCTTCATGGAGACACCGCTGGAGGGCAGGCTGTGCTACAGCGCGACGATGGAGCTTTGATCGAACACGGATCAGCCCGTCAGCTGTTCAGGGAAATGAGTGCGGGTCCATTCGATGGCTTTCTCGAAGAAGAGATGGGCGTTGGGGTGAAGGTTGATGTTGTGGCCGGTGCTGGGCACTATCTGGCTGTCGTAGCTCGGGACCTGCGGGAAGAGCAGGCGCTCGGCGTTCCATGGGCTGAGTGGCGATGAGCAGGGGATGAGCTGGCAGAAGACGAGGTCGTCATCGCCCATCACGTTGAGCACCGGCTTGCGGAAGTTGAGAGTGGAGAGCAGTGGCAGTGCGATCGTGCCCAGATCCGTCGCGCTCTGCACGTCCTTGGTCGCCTCGTCGACCACGACGACCTGAGGATCGATTGCTGGCCGGTGGTAGAAGTCGCCGCGCTGCCCTGGGACGGTGGTGAGATAGCCGGGGTCCATTCCGGCGAATCGGCCCCCTTCCAGCCGCGCAGGGTGGGTGAAGGTCACAAGGATCTCGAGCAAGCCGGGCAGGTCGGGGCCTCTGGAGACGCCGGTGGCGATGACGCCGTCGACCAGGTTCGGCTCGGACCCGACGGCGGCGTAGGTGACCAGGGTGCCGAAGCTGTGCCCGACGATCACTACCTTCTCGAAGGACTGCCCCCCGATCAAGCCGGTGCGCAGCGCGGGGACCAGCTGGCGCACGACCTCGGCATGGGAGAGGAGCGACATCTCCACGGAGGCAGGGCGGTTGCTCTCGCCCGTTCCCAACCGGTCGAGCCGGAAGGTGGCGATTCCGGCGGCACGCATGGCACGGACATAGGAGTAGCGCTCCGGTTGGTAGGGAAAGTCCCAGTAGGAGCTGTTGTAGGTGGCGCCGGGAACGAGCAGGTGCACGACCCTGTCGCGCGGGGCGGCGCACAGTTCGCCGGAGACCCGAGCCGGCGTGCTGACGACGAGCGGAACGTGGGTGGCGGTGAACTCGGCGCGACGGCAGTCCGGTTCGGCCGCCACGGCCGGAGTCAGGGCAAGAACGACACCGGGGAAGGCGACACCGGCCAACCCGATCGCACAGAATACGAGGGCCAGTCTGATCGCAACTGCACTCAGCTTGTGCGTGCGCTCTCCCGGGCGGCGGTTCATCACGGCAGCTCCTGACGGTCGGCCGACGCGACGCCCGGGCCACGGCGTTTCAGGCGGGCCAGCGCGGCATGAATCAGCACGTTCGGCCGGGCCAGCGTGTTGGGATGGGCGAGCATCGTCGTGACCATGCTCAGCCGCCGGTTGAGCTCCCGGTCGTCGGCCGATGTCATGAAGATCAAGTTGGCCAAGCCGGCGACGAGTCGGTACCCGGGCGGGTAGGGCCCGTCGACGTGGGGGAGGGCGAGGTCGGCTGTCGTGGAGGTCTGCCATGCCGCGTCGACGACGACCCGCACCATCGCGAAGTAGTCTGCGGCGGGCTCGCCGAGGCGCGGATCGCGGCACAGGTAGGCCGACAGCGCCGAGGCGTGCAGCGACGCCGCGGCCATGCCCTGGCCGTAGACCGGGTTGAACGACGCCACCGCATCGCCCACTGCGATCAGTCCGGCGGGCAGTCTGTCCAGCGCGTGGAAGTCGCGGCGTCTGCTGTCGGCCTGGTGATAGGTGACGACGTCGCCCAGCATCTCGCCGCGCTCCGCGATGTCCCCGAAGACCGCCGGGAAGTCCCGCCGGCACCGGCTGACGAAGTCCGCCCGTTCGCGGCTCGGCCGATCCTTGTCGTACCCGGCCACGAGCATGATCCAGCGGTCGTCCTCGACCGCGGTGATCCCGCCGATCCGAGCGACGCACCCCGGCGCGGGCAGGGCCTGCGCAAAGGCGACATCGATGTCGCTGATCTGCGGGTCACGCCGGAACAACGCCGTCGCGTAGGTGAGCTTGATAGGCATCCGCCGCACGGGCGGGCTCGGCAGGCCGTGCTCGGCCAGCCAACCGCCGAGCCTGCTGGAGCGACCCATCGCGTCCACCACGAAATCTGCCTGCTCGGTCTGCGGGACGCCGGTTGCGCCGGCGTCCGGGCTGGTGCCTGGGTGGTGGCGCACTCCCGTCACCTTTCCCCCGGTTATCGCGAGCCCGGCCGCCTGCCCGTGCACGATGTGGACGTTCGCGAGCTGCGCCACCCGGGCGCGCACCAGGCCCTCGAGGAACGGTCTCGTCGCCGAGAGCGCCCGGCCTCTGATCGTCAGGTCGTTCGCGTAGCGGCGCTGTGTCCCGTTGACGTAGTGGCGGACAGCGGCGTGATCAGGCACCACGGCACCGGTGGCGACGGCCTCGTCGGCGAAGCCGGGAAACCACCGCTCGAGCTGCAACTGTCCCGACGGGAGCAGTGCGTGCACGTGGCTGCCCTGTGGCACGCCCGGACGCGGCTCGAACCCCGTCGTGTCGGCTGCTGGGCCGATGTCGTCGCGTTCGATGATGACGACCTGGTCGGCGTGGTCGCTCAGGACCCTGGCGGCCAGCAGCCCCGCCATGCTCCCGCCGAGAACCACCGCGCGGCCCATCACCCGCCGGGGAGCGTCGGGCCGACCTGTTTCGCTGAGCTCAGCGAAGACACGGGACGGGCTCAGCACGGCCGATGCCTCTGTCCGCACTGCTGCCTGCCGCTGCCCCGGGTCTCCCTGTCGCCGGCCGCGCTCGCGCCGACAGCAGCCATCCACACGGCGGCGGGCTTGAGGTGGATGTGGGCGCTCGCTCCGTTGCTTTCTACGCTCATCGTTCCTCTTTGATGACGGATTGCCGTGCGTCGCAGTGGGTCGGTGCCCCGAGCGGCGGAGGTGGGGCGTGCTCGGCGGGGTAGTGGTCCAGGTACCGACTGTGATGGTGATTTGATCACACCGGAGCACCGGACGGGTGGTCGAGGCCTCCGCCCAACGCCGTAGACGGCTGGGCTGATCGGGCGATAGCCGGCTGCGTGGCCGACAGACGTCTGCACTGCGGTGGCGAACGGGAAGCCCGGGCGCAGCCATGAGCGCCCCGGGCTATCGATGCGCCCTGCTGCAACGGCCGTGCCGTCGGGTTGCAGTGTGGCCCAGTTCCTCAGGCGAGGCCGTGCGGCTTGGCGACTCTGGCGAGCATCGCGTGGCTTCGTCGTAGGCCGAACACACGACGTTGTGGCCGAGTGGTCTCTCGGCGCGGACCTGGACCAGTTGTCCGGCCAGGTCTGCGTGACACGCCACTGCTGATCACGGTGGGTGAGGGATCCCTTCTGATCCTCGATGAGGCGCTCCAACACGCTGGAGTGATCGCCACCCGCCGTCGCTCGAGGGTGTTGATCAAGATTTCCGGCAATGTGGCGCTCAGCCGCACGAGCCGCCAGCAGCGGCAGGAACGAAGCCGGCAGTCCCGCGTCTCCGGCCTGCTCGGAGCTGGACCGTGGTCTGGTACGAAGGGGTTAACGATCCTCGTAGTACTTCAGGAACATCGCCAGCCCGGATTCGACCACGTCCTCGTTCCGCTCCGGGGTGGGCCGTCCGGTGCCGGGCTGGACGCAGAGCGCGTACAACTGGCTCACCGCGATGTCCGGGTCGGGGATCCGGATCCCCGCGGTACCCGGCAATGCCCGCAACGTGTCGTCGAGGACCAGCCGGAGCTCGGCCGGGACCAAGTCGAGCCACGGGCCGATGTCTTCGGGAAAGCGCTTGGCCTCCGCTTCCAGCACCGATTGCAGCCTGATCATCACCGGCGAGGACAGGACGCCGATGCACGCGCTGCACAGCGCGCGGAGCTCGGTTTCGAGGGAGTGGTTGCCGGGCAGGGGCTTCCGCAGCCTCCGCGCTGCCCCGACGGCCTCGTCCAACTGTTCGGTGATCACCGTCCGGAAGAGCTCTTCCTTGTCGCTGAAGTGACTGTAGATGGTCACTTTCGACACGCGGGCGCGCTCGGCGATCTCGTCGAGGCTCGCGCGGAATCCGTGCTCGGCGAACGCCTCGAAGGCGGCGCGGACGATGGCGTGCCGCTTGCTCTGTTGCAGGCCGCCGCCCGTCGGCTCGTCGCGGCCGCCGTGACGTCCGGCATCCCCGAACACGAGCGAGGCCATGAGCTCCACCGTGAGGTCGTCGGCCAGCCCGCCGCGGTGCACCAGGGATCGCCACGTGGCGAAGTCGAGCGCGTGCCGCGCCGTCGCGCGTGCCGTCTGGTCGTCGCCCGCTTCGCGCGCGATCCCGTCGAGCAGGGCCGTGTACTCCTGGAGTGAGCGTTCGACGACCGGCATGACCTCGGCGTCGCGGGTCAGGTTCGCCAACATGTCCGTGGTCTCGCCGTAGTAGGCGTACATCGCGGTGAGGGCCGCCGTGAACCTGGCCCGCGGCTCCTCGACGTGCTGCCATTCGGACGGGCCGGGCAGGGGGTGGAGCGACCAGAAGTGACCGGAGCACGCCGCGTAGAGATCCTCCTCCGTCGGGAAGTGGCGGTAGAGAGTGTTGCGCCGGACGCCGGCGAGCTCGGCGACTGCTGAGACGGTGGTGCGGGCGGGTCCCACGCTGCCGTGCAGGTCCATCGCGGCCTCTGCGATCCGGCGGCGGGTTGCCTGCATGCCCTCGGCGCGCTTGCCGAGGTCGTAGCTCCGGAGCCGGGTCGTGTGTGACATCACTGTTAGTCCATATCCTTGACTATCTCTGCTTGGGCTGGTTAGTTTCAGTATTCATTGTATGCAGTTGTTCCTTGAAATACGTCGAGGAGGCGGCCATGGGTTCCGTGCAGCTCCCGCAGGACACACTCGATGGGAAGGGGACGCTGCTGAACGATCCCGGCCCGCGTGATCCCGATGAGGAGACGCCATACAGCTCGTACCTTCGCAGCGAAGTGCTGCACACGCTGCAGGCGCCGGTCAGTGACAGTCCGGCCGAGCCGGCCTTCTTGGTCAATGCGCAGGTCATGGAGCTCTACTTCGGACTGATCGTGCACGAGTTGCGTACGGCCCAGGGCGAGCTCCGCAGCGGCCTGCTCGGCCGGGCAACCGCCACCCTGCGTCGGACCGCAGCTCATTTCCGCTCGCTGAACGGGACGTGGAGCTCGATCTCGTGGCTGACCCCGGTGGAGCTCACCCCGATCCTCCGCGGGATCGGGGAGGTGCACGGCAGGGACAGCGCCCTGCAGTCGTGGATGTTCCGCTGGATGGTGTTCCTGCTGGGGATCAAGTCGCCCGATGGTCTCGTCCCCCTGGAAAGCACCCCGACCCGTCGGAGCCGGCTGCGCGAGGCCCTCGGCGAGCCCAGCATCTACGACGACGTGCTGGGCCTGTTCGCCCGCAGCGGTCACCCGGTCCCGGCAGATTGCCTGCAGCGGGACTTCGCTGCGCCGTACGTGCCCCATCCGGAGGTGGGCGAGGTGTGGCGAGCCGTCTACCAGGCTCCCGCGGAGCATGCGGAGCTCTTCGCGCTGGGTGAGGCGATGGCCGACATCGCCGAGGAGTTCACCACGTGGAAGTACCGGCACCTGATGTCGGTGCGCCGGACGTTCGGGAACCGCAACGGCTACTACGGCGAACCCGGCGTGGCCTGGTTGTCGCCGACTCTCGACGAGATCCCGTTCCCGGAAATGTGGACCGCCCGGGCCGAGGTGGAGTGACCGGACCGGTGGCCGTGGGGTGCGGGCCGGCGGCTCCCGAGGCGGAGCATCGATGACAGGTCAACTATACGGTACAGTTCATTCGCCGGATGAGTTGCCAAACAGCGGGAGGGACGTTGCCGGATAAGCATCCTGCGTCGTCGTCCGCGACTTCCCTGGTGGCCGCGTTTCGCAGCCACGTTCTGTCCCCCGTCGACGTGGTCGATGCGCTCATCAGCCGGGTTGAGGGGCGAGAACCGATCGTCAACGCCGTGACGACGCCGGCCTTCGAAGCGGCGTTGCGGCAGGCCGTGGAGGCGGAACGGCGGTGGTCCGGCGGAGTCCCGCGTCCCCTCGAAGGCGTGCCGGTCCTCGTGAAGGATCTGATCGACACCGCGGGCCTGCGTACCACGCGTGGGTCAGTGATGTTCGCCGATCACGTACCGGCTACTGATGCTGACGTGGTGGCGGCGATCCGTCGGGCCGGTGGGATCGTGCTCGGAAAGGCAGCCACTCACGAGTTCGGGTGGGGCATCACGACCGACAGTCCCCACTTCGGCGTCACCCGCAATCCGTGGTCTCCGGCGCGGATATCCGGAGGATCGAGCGGGGGCTCGGCGGCGGCTCTCGCTGCGGAGTACGCCCCGCTCGCGGTCGGCACCGACACCGCAGGATCGGTCCGCCTGCCGGCGGCGTTCTGTGGGGTGAGTGGTCTGCGGCCCACATTCGGTGCAGTGCCTGTCGCTGGTGTCCAGCCTCTCGCGCCGTCGCTGGACTCGGTGGGGCCGATGGCGCGGACGGTCCAGGATCTGCGTCTGCTGTGGTCGGTGATCGCCCCTTCGCGGCGATCACCGGTGGCCGGTTCCGAGCCGTTTGCTGATGCCGCGCCGGTGAGCGTCGGGCTGCTTCTGGAAGCCGACGATGTCCGCCCCGCCGCCGGCGTGGCCCAGGTGTGCTCCGGCATCGCAGCCCTGCTGGCGGACGCGGGGGTGCGGGTCGTCGAGCTCGACGCGGGGGAGATGCCGCACGCACATCCTCTGCTGCGCACGGTGATCCTTGCCGAGGGTCTGCGCAGCCATGTGGGGCAGGGTCTCTGGCCGGACAGAGCGGGCGAGTACGGCGCCGATGTCCGCGCTCGGCTCGAACTCGCGGAGGAGGCCGACCCTGGCGACTATCTGGACGCCCAGCGCGGCCGGGCCTATCTGCGCTCGGCCTGGGCCGGGCTGTTCACCCGGGTCGATCTCGTCCTCTCGCCTGCAGCGCCGCTCGCACCCCCGCCGATCGCCGCGGTGCCCGGCGATTTCCGTGACCTCGTCATGCCCGGGATAGCCGGGCAGAGCCTGGCCGGATTGCCTGCTCTGGTCATGCGCGCCGGTTTCGACGCCACGGGCTTGCCCGTCGGCATCCAGCTGACCGCTCGGGCCTGGCATGAGGAGCTCCTATTCGACGTCGGCGAGCTCGTGGAGCGGCTGACCGACCCGATTCAGTGGCGCCGGCCGGGCGGGCAGCCCGTGCGGAACCGCCTCCCGTGAAGAAACGCCGATGGAAATGAGCCGGGAAAGAGGAGAGCCTGAATGTCGTACATCAGCGGTAGCCACCACATCACCATGTCGGTGGACGGTGCTCGGGAGGACGTCGATTTTCACGTCAACGTCCTCGGCCTGCGCCTGATCAAGCGGACGGTGCTGTTCGACGGGAAGATCCCGATCTATCACCTCTACTACAGCAACGCCGACGGTGACCCGAGCGCGGTGCTCACCACCTTTCCCTTCGCCCAGGCCGGGATCCGCGGCCGACGTGGCACCAACCAGGCCCGCGAGGTGCTGCTCGCCGTTCCCGCGGGTTCGCTGAGCTACTGGTCCACCCGGCTTCAGGAGCGGGCGGCCGACGTCCGGGACGCCACCGTGTTCGACCGCCGCCGCGTGCTCTTCCGACACCCGTGCGGTATCGAGTACCAACTGGTCGAGGTCGACGACGACCCCCGCCGCGGCTTCACCGGCAACGGCGTACCCCAGGAGCACGCGATCCACGGCATCTACGGCGTCGGTGTGCACGTCACCGGGCCGGACACCGCGGTCGAGTTCGCCGCCAACCACCTCGGCGCGCGCGAGGGCATGGCCGAAGCCGGCCGGTTCGCGCTGGAGGCGGGCAAGCCCGGCCTCGGCGGGGCCGTCGAGCTCGTGGTCAACCGCACCGACGAACCGGGCACGTGGATCTACGGCGCCGGCACCATCCACCACTTTGCCTGGAACGCCGACACCCTCGAGAACCAGGACGAGCTGAAGTTCGAGATCGAGGGCGCGGGCTACACGGATATGTCTGAGCTGCGGGACCGCAAGTACTTCAAGTCGATCTACGTGCGCTCGCCCGGAGGCGCACTCTTCGAGCTGGCCGTGACGCACAACGAGGGCGGCTGGGACTGTGACGAGTCACCGCAGGAACTGGGTAGCCGGTTCCAGTTGCCGGAGCAGTTCGAGGCACGGCGGGACGAGATCCTCGGCGGCCTCGAGGAGATCGACGTCTGAGATCCGGTGTCGTACGCGGGGGAGAGCCGGCATCCCCTGCCCCATCGCCACCGGCGAATCTGCCGCCACCGCCGGGGCAGGGCCGGCAGCGGCGGCGCCGACGGTCACATTCGCCGTCGCGGGCGTTGGCAGGGTGGCACTCGGCCCCGACTCGATGCAGCTGGCGTGTAGCTGGGCGCCGATTTACGGACCGACGACCCGCACGTTCCGGGGTGCGGCCGGTTCGTCGGCCCGCCCCTCCGGTGCGCCATCAGGACCTGCCCTGGTTCATAACCGCGAAACCCCGTACTTGTCGATGAAGGAGCCTTTGAGAGTGGACTTGCACCGGGCGCTCTACACCACCCGAATGATGCGACGCATGCGGCCCGATCCGGTGCCTCTGGAAGCGCAGTGCAGAATTCTCGACGCGGCAATTCGGGCACCAAACGGGGGAAACGCCCAACGCTGGCATTTCCTTGCTGTCGACGACTTGGCATTGAAGCAGCAGCTTGCCGAGCTGTATCGGGAGTGCACAGAACGGGAGTACGCCGAGTTCGCGGCCGGTACTCTCGCTCACACCCTGCACGACCCCGATGAGCACGCTGAGAGCTTGCGCAGGATCATGGCGTCCGCGCAGTACTTCATCGATCACTTCACCGAGATCCCGCTCCTCATCTTCGTCTTCTCGATCGACGACCACGGTGGCGCCAACATCTACCCGGCGATCTGGAGTCTCCTCCTCGCGGCTCGTGCCGAGGGGATCGGGGGCGTCCTCACCACCGTCCTCCGCTACGAGGAAGAGCAAGTGACGCAGATGCTCGGTGTTCCTACGGAAGCCGGTTGGCGAATGAATGCAATGCTCGCCCTCGGTTATCCGCGCGGGCGATGGGGAGTCGCTTCCGACCGGCACCCGGTTCACCGGGTGGCAAGCCGCAACAGGTGGGGTGAGTATTTCGGAGCCACCGTTGATCGTCCTCTGTGGAATGACGACAACGCTGACGCCTAGCATGAAACCGGCCCACGGCTTGGCGTGTCGGAAGTCAGCGGCGAAGTCACAACCTCATCGCGCAGCTGCTTGTCCGCTGATCATCGGAACGAGGTGGTCCGCACCTTCCTGGACTGTCGGGTCGAGGGGGTGCCGCCGACGAGAGACGCGAGGGCTTCGGGGATGAGGCAACGAGTTCGGCAGTCGCCGATCTCGGCGATCACCCGGGATGCGTGGAGGTCACCGAGCGGGGCAGGTGCGGAATATGTGCGGCTCGGCAAGCTGGGCGGCGATCCACGGGTCTTTGATCACGGGCGATGCCCATCGAGCTGAGCATCTGGGCACCCACCGGTCTCGTGTTGCATGTGCGCGAACGTATTCGGCACGCGTGCCCGGGCAGTGCGAGGTCACGCGGGGTGCTGGGGATGAACTCCCGCGGCGTCCAGCAGGTCCTGTCGTGCGGGGCCGGGCGGCGTGTCCTGCGGTGTATCCGCAGCGCTCGTCCGGATCCGGTCGGCGACGCCTGGGCGGGCGAGGACCTCGGAGGGCAGCGCCTGCATCGAGCCGATGTCGAGCAGGCCACGCAGAATCTCGGGATCACGGCGTGCGCCGGCCTGTAGCGCCCTGGCGGTTGCTGTCGCGTCGTCGTCGAGCTGATACGGGGTGCCCGCGCGGTGGTTCTCGATCCCGGCGAGCCGTTGGCGGTCGACGGCGACGGTGTGGCGGTGCCACGGCTCGAACACCTCGCCGGTCGCCTCGGCCCACATCAGAGACCGCTGCCCGGGACTGTCCCCGCTGCTTGCGTGCAGCACCTCTCGCAGCAGGACCGCGTGCCCAAGCCCCATCGACACGCCCCGTCCCAGCGACGGGTTGGTGCACGCCCAGGCGTCGCCCACGGGCAGCACTCCGGTGACGACCGGCCGCCCGTCGACGAGGTAGTGCCGGATGCGGTCCTCGATGCCCGAGATCACCCTGATGTCGGTGACCGGGTCGGCGTCGAGCCAGTGCGCCTGCGCCGGGAACAACCGTGCCACCGCCGTCCATCGGTCCACATCGCGCAGCACCCGCAGTTCCCGGTCCCGCGACGAGGTCACGAGCGTCACGCTCCACGTCCCGTTGTCCTGCGGCAACGTCACCACGGAGACCGAGTTGTAGGGCATGTGGACGGCCCCGTGCAACGAGGGGAACCCGCCCTCACCCTGGAAGAACCGGGCGAAGTACACGAACCCGCAGTCCTCGCGCTCCTCGACCGTGGCAGGACCGCCGAGCCCGGCGAGGAGCGCGGGCAGGGTGGAGCGGCGACCACCCGCGTCGATCACCAGATCGGCACGTACTTCCTGTCCGTCGCCGGTGACCGCTCCGACGACGTGCGGCACACCGGCGAGATCGGACGGCCCCGTCTGCAAGCCCTGCACGCTGACCCCCGCGGTGCACCTGAACGCCTGGCTGTGCGTCGGCAGCCCGGGCCAGTACTGCCTCGAGCACCGGGCGCCGCGCGGCCAGCGCTGTGTAACGGTCGTCCTCGGGGCGGCGGCCTCCCGTGAGTGCCTCGGGCAGCTCCCCGAGCAGGTTGTATCGCACGGCACCGGCCGCGAGGAGCGCTGCGGCTACGTCGGGCAGCTCAGCCTGCAGTTGCTGGTGGAAGTGTGGAAGGAAGAAGTGTGGCTGCCGGAACTGCACGCAACCACGCCGGTCCCACGACTCCCACGCCGCACTCGGCTCCGTGGGTGGCGCCGCGTCGCGTTCCAGGACCGTGACCCGATACCCGTCCCGGGCCAGCAGCAGCGCCGTGCACAACCCGATGACCCCGCCACCGGCGACGAGGGCGGAAGGTGTGCCGGACAAGGTGATCTCCTCCGAAGTGATCAGTGCTCGATGAACGTCACATGTCCGTCGACGCTGTCGCGCGGCGTCCGCAGGCTGTTGATCGGGGCACTCGGGTCCGGGTATCCCACCGCCAGACCACACACGATGGCCAGCTCTGCCGGGATGTCGAGTTCCTCGCGCACGATCTCGGGGTAGCCGGCGATGGACACCTGAACGCAGGTGCCCAGCCCCCGGGCGGTCAGCGCCAGCAGCAGTGTCTGCAAGAACATGCCCACACCGACGCCGTCAACCAGGCCCAGGTCGCGGTGCATGCACACCACTCCGGCCAGCGGCGCACCGAAGAACTCCCAGTTGCGCAGGATCGCGGTCCGCCTGCCCTCCGCGTCATCACGGACTATGCCCATCGCGCCGAACATCTGGGCGCCGAGCTCGAATCGCTTGTGTGCGAACGCATCAGCTAGCGGCGGGATCTTCGGCGACCCGGTGCCTGCCTCGGCCAGCAACGCGGTCACCAACCGGTCGCGGACAGCTCCGGTGGCGAACACCGCCTGCCAGGGCTGGACATTCGAGTTCGACGGAGCGCGCGTGGCCAGCGCCAGGGACTCCTCCACGAGCGACCTCGGCACCGGCTCGGACAGGAACATCCGCGTCGAATACCGCTGGCGGATCGCCTCATCGAGGTCGTACATCTGGCATCCCCTGGCCTGCCGGCCGACGGCAATCCTTCCGATCACACGTGGAAGAAGACCGTCTCGGTGTTGCCCTGCACAGTGAAGTTGGATCGGTAGCGGTTGATCGGGCTGCTGGGTTCCGGTCGGGCGGGCAGCGTGTGCCGTCGGCGGTGCCGGAGGGCCGGCGCGATGGAGAACATGTGTCTCTCGGTCGTCGGTCAGGCGTGTCCACGGTTCGGTGTTCCAGGTTCGGTGTTCATACGCCGCTCTTCTCCCCAGATATCCGGTGCGGCCGGCCGGCCCGCACGCGCGTGGTGGGGCCGTGCCGGGTAAGGCTGCCGTGCCGACCACCCCCCGGGGTCGGTGTGCCAGCAGCTCACTGATCATATATAGTGACTGTCATTAATACTTACTATCATGGTTGACGTGGGACCCGGTCGGTGGCGTGCTCAGCGCCACACCCGGCACGCGGCGCCGGCTTGACCTGTGTCGAGATCGAGCACACCGAAGTTGTCGGATTTGAATCCGACGTGGCCGACTGCGATCGAATCGACACGGGGCGTGGCCGGCGTTGTCGCCGAACTCCACCCCGCGAGAGGAACGGCAAGGTCAGGCCGCCGTAGCCAGGAAAATGTAGCGGTTGATGCTATAGAGGTAGTCGCCCTCGTCGTTACGGGCGCGAAGGTCGGTGAGCCATGCCTCGACGTCGACCGCGGTAAGCCCGCGGCGGCCCGCCACGAACTGAGCAATCGAGTTCATGTAGCTGGTGCTGAAGGCGTCTGGGGCCATCTGCGCGTTGAACATCACGTGCACCAACTGCTCGGTGACGTGGAACCCGGCGCGACGCAGCAGCCCGGCCAGCACTCGCGGCAGACGCGGATGCACCAAATGGTCCTCCCATGCCGCCAGAACACGTCGGTGCAACAACCGATCCGTCGTGTGCCACACGAGTGAGTCTGCGTCAGTGTCGAGGACCAACGCTCGCCCACCGGGACGCAGCACCCGCCGCAGCTCCCTGAGTGCCCCCGAGACGTCGGCGACGTACTCGTAGACCTGCGTCGACACGGCGACGTCGAACACGCCGTCGGCGAACGGCAGCGTGTTGGCGCCACACTCGTCGAAGTGGACCCATGGCATGTCCGCGGTGCGCGCGGCGGCGAGCGAATTCATTGCGGAGCTCGGGTCCACACCGTGCACCACGCCCGTCGGGCCCACCGCCTCGGCAATCGGCGCCACCAGATAACCCGGCCCGGACCCGACGTCGAGCACGCGCTCTCCCGCTTTCGGTGTCAGCAACGAAAGCACGTGTTTCCGTTGTGCCTCGACATCGGGGCTCGCATACAGTTTCTCGATGCGTCGCGCACCTTCCTCATCGAATTTCAGCATGGCCACCCATCGGTGCTGCCTGAGAACCGTATCCGCCCCGCACCTCGCCGATCGCCATTTTTCTGGCGCGGTTCGAAGGGCTCGAACCGGGCCGGTAACCGCCGCGCCTGCTCCCTGACGAAGGACAAATCAGTCAAGTACCGGATTGGTAGCTGGACGGTCACAGGCTCAGGATCCACGCTGGGATACATCGCGTCCCTTCTGGAGAGTAGCTCGCCGATCCAGTCGACCTCACCGCGTCACCAGCAGTGCAGGGCAATTCTTCCTCAGTCCTACGGCATTCCCTCCGTGGTTGCGGGGGCGGATCTTGCGTGGCGGTGCTCGCGCCGCCAGGCCCCCGGCGTCATCCCGAACTGCCGCCGGAACGCACGCTCGAACCCTCGGAGATCGACGAACCCGACAGCCGCCGCAATGTTCGACATGTCGATCCGGACATACCTAGGGTCGGACAGCAGCGTCTGCGCCGCGAGCAGGCGCTGCTCGCGCAGGTAGGCGCCTGGCGTGGTCCCTATCCGTTCGAATAAGGCGTACAGACGGTTGACCGACACATGATGTCGCCGGGCCAGTTCCTCGACCCGCAGGGTCGGATCGGCCAGATGCTCGCGAACATGCATCTGCATCATGTCCAGCAACACCCCAGTGGAACCCTCTCCGCCCGGTACCGAGGGCGCGACGCCCCGTAGCGTCATTGCGAGCAGTTCGAGCGCGGCTCGCCCGGCGTCCAGCCGTTGCGGAGCGGTGAGGTCTCCAGCGACATCCCACAGCCGGCCGAGATAGCCGGACAGCAACTGCATAGCCGGCGTCGCCGGATCCATGCGGCGCGCACACGCTTCGGTGACCGCGGCGCCGTGAAGCGGGAGCAGCTCGCGGAAGATATGAAGGGTGAGGACTCGGGTCGTCGTCGGCGTGACCAACTCCCATGGGCTTCGCGTCTCACTGATCACTGCCGAACCAGCCGTGAGGTCGGCGACGCGGTCGTGCTGGTGAACGTGGGCCTTGCCGTCCAGGAATATGCAGAAATGGATGAGGTGGTCCGTCGACGTCCGTGCGGTCATCCGGTCGGTCCGGGCGATTCGCATCGGTCCGTCCCAATGCGCGCGGGAGAGCTTGATCGCCTCGCCCAGCTCCTGCGACGCGATCCGGCTGTGAAATCCGGGACGTGTCCGCACGATTACCGGCATGAAAACCTCGCGCCCGGCGTCCTCTACGTCCTCGCCGGAGAATTCGTGGGTCTGCACGGCTCAAAGCTAGTTCTGGCCATCCGCCCGCGGTAGCCACAGTTTCCTTGCATAGCGCAACGGTGTTGGCGCGGTGAGTTGACCAAGCGCGAGCGTGGGGGTGTAAGGAGCCCGGGAGGGCCCCCGCCACGGTTGCCCGCGCACTTCTGGCACAGCTCCGTCACCCACTCCTGCAAGCTGATGTGGTCGATCTTCTCGAGTGGGATTGCCCCCACCGCGGCCGGACGTGCGTGTGCATGATCGAACGGCCCCGTGCTGCGGTGGTGGCTTCGGTGTTCCACGCGGCCACCGAAACCCTCGATCTCGATCCTCCCGCTCGATGACGACGCGGTGAAGACCGTCGCCAGTCGGGTGGCCGTGATGTGTCTCGACTGTAGTCCGAAACGGTCATACGGCGAGGCCTCGGCGCAACACCGCGATCTTTTCGGTCTGTTCACGCTGACTGATCGCTGGGTGTGTCAAGAACATCGCCGAGCCGTGGAAGGTGCCGGGAAACAGGTGCAGCTCTACCCGGTTCCCGGCTGCTTGCAGCGCCAGAGCGTAGGAGAGGCCCTCATCGCGCAGTGGGTCGAACTCCATCGCGGAAACGTAGGCCGGCGGCAGCCCGGACAGGTCGGTAGCGCGCGCGGGTGCGGCGTAGGCCGGCACGTCGGCGCTTCCGGCGACGCCGTGACCGAGGTAGGAATCCCAGCTGAACACCGCGGCGGGACGGTTGAATACCGGAGTATCGGTGAATGCCTGCATGCTGGCGGTCTGCAGGCGATCGTCGACCTCGGGCACGCCGAGGTACTGAAAAGCGATCGCCGGGCCGCTCCGGTCGCGGGCGAGCAGAGCCAGCGCGGCACAGATTCCGCCGCCCGCGCTGATGCCGTGGACAGCGATCCGCGCCGGGTCGACATCCAGCTCTTCAGCGTGCTCGGCGAACCAGCTCAAGGCCGCGTACGAGTCCTCCAGCGCCGCCGGGTAGGGATGCTCGGGTGCCAGCCGGTAGTCCACCGACACAACCACCGCTCCCGTGTCCCGCGCCATAGTTACGTTGGCCGCATGGTTCATGTCCAGGTCGCCCAGGACGAACCCGCCGGCGTGCAAGTCGAGTACGCCGACCGGACCACTGCGCGCAGCCGGGCGATAGATCCGGACGATCACTTCTGGTGCACCGTCCGGTCCGGGCGCGGCCTGCTCGCTGATCGACACGCCAGTTGTGTCCGGCGGAGGCAGCTGCGCGGTCAGTTGCCGCATCGTCGCCCGTGCTTCGCTGAGGTCATCGGGGCTGAGTCGAGGGAGCAAATCCACCAGGGCGACAAGCTCAGGGTCGATCGCGTAGTCCAACGGTTCCACGTCTCCTCGTGTTGTGAGTGATCATTCGACCCTGAAGGGTGTTGGGCTTGTCGTAGGAACGCGTGAGTTCAACCAGCCGCGCCGAACCAGGCCAATTACCTGCACGCAGTTTCGGGCCGACAACGAATCGAGGTGCCTCCGACGCGGCTAGGCGAGGATGTCATTCGTGATCTCGGGCCGAGGGTCAACACTATGGCCGGAAGCTCCTCGATTAATCGGGCGACCGGTCTGCCCGATTGATTGCGTCACGAGACGTCTCAGTAAATCCGGACTCGATATTCCAATGATAGTCGACCTGCGAATCCCGACGCCCAGGGTGTCTTCGACGTGAAGATGGCTTTGGTGTAGGCGAACGGGGCTTCGTCGCTAGCGGGGTGGTCGGCAAAGACCGCCCGGCCTATCATGCGTACCGTATATTATCCTGTCTCCCTCTGCGGCTTATGCCTTGAAGGCCCGCCCTCTGGATCGGGTGGCAATGTGGACATGTTGCTCCGATCGCGCCTCGATCGCTCCAGTGTGAACCCCTGGTTGCATTTCCCTGTCTCGAGGGAGGCACGTGCATGAGCGTCCCGTGATCCGGGGCAAAGGCGATTAATCACCCTTCCTCTGTGGCTCATGATCTTGGGCCGGCTCTCAGGTGTGCAGCACGCTGGTGACGACCAACGCGGCGATCAGTATTGCGGGCAGGCGCGTGAACCCGTTCTGTCCGAATTATGAGATCCTGGGCACCGGGATGCTGTGGCGTTGGGGCAACCAGGGATTTGTACTGGCGCGATCGTGGCTTCAGCGGAACATCGTCGTCCGTGTCGCCATCCTCACTCGGACGGCGACTCCCAGCTGTCGAATCACTGAGCCATAACGTCTGGAGAGGCGCAAGTGTGACTGAGTTCGGTTGGCCGCCTCGAAACATGCGCTTTGGCCAGACGGGTGATCACTGGAGGCGACGAAATGTTGGCCAATGGATGTCGAGCCGGCGGTCATCTCGCTGACCGGTCGGTCGAACTCGGCGTTCTCTGCGTCTTCGTGGGCTCGGCAAGTGCCGGCTTGATATTTTCCGCTAGGCCAGAGGTCATCCGCGGGGAGCCGGTCGACCCGCTGCCTGGACCGAATGGCTGGCTACGCAACCGGAAATGCAGCCCGAGCTCGTCGTGGCGACGCGGCGATCGTCATGCGAAGTCCGCGACAACGCCGATGACCCATAGGTCGTTACTGGTCACGGGCCGGCAGACGTCCCAGCCGGTGACACCAGGCCAGGCCGGCCGCCCGCGCCACGAAGCGCGGAGTTCCCTGTGAAGTTCGGCGTTGCCTGCATGATCACCGACGAGTCGATCAGCCCGACAGCGCTGGCGACAGCGGTGGAGGAACGCTCGTTCGACTCGATGTTCGTCGGCGAGCACTCCCACATCCCGACCAGCCGCGAGTCACCGTTCCCGTTCGGTGGCGACTTGCCCCGGGAGTTCCACCGGGAGTTCGACGCATTTGCCGCGTTGTCCGCTGCCGCGGTGGTCACGTCGTCGCTGACCCTCGGCACTGGGGTCGTGCTGCCCGCCCAGCGTGACGTCTTCTCCACCGCCAAGCAGGTCGCGACGGTGGACCACCTGTGTGGCGGGCGGTTCGTGTTCGGCGTCGGGACGGGCTGGATCACCGAGCAGATGCGCAACCACGGCATCGACCCGAGCACCCGTGGCGCCCGGCTCGACGAGCACCTGCGCGCGCTCGAAGCGATCTGGACCCGGGACGAGGCCGAGTTCCACGGCACCTATCTCGACTTCGACCCCGTCTTCTCCTGGCCCAAGCCGGTGCAGGCGCACGTGCCCGTCTGCGTGGGCGGCGAGAGCACCGCCGCGGTTCGCCGGGCGGCTGCGCTCGGTGACGCGTGGATGCCGAACTCCGTGCTGGACCCGGCCCACGTCAAGGCGCAGTTCGCGCTACGCGACCGGTACGCGGCGGGCATCCCTCTCGTGGCGTACGCGGTCTCCCCGGACAACCTGCCGGTGATCGAGGAGTACGCGAGGCAGGAAGCGGACCAGATCGTGCTGCATCTACCGACCCTGCCCGAGGACCACGCACTCACCGTGCTGGATGCCATGGTCACGATCACGCAGCAGTACCGGTAGGTGATCGCCTCCGCGTCGCCCCGGTCGTCGCGCGAAGCCACGCACTGCGCAGCCGCGTCGCCACCACGTTCACCGTAGCGATCTCCGAATGTGGACGGACCTCGCTGCCACAGGCAGCGTGCTTGATCCTCTAGAGACAGTCACAGGCCGCTGCTCAATGCACGTTGAGCGCGGGATCAGCGGAAGGGACAGACCCATGACATCAATACGAGTCACAGCCGAACGGTTCTTCGATACCTGCGACACGGGGAAGGGCTGGCAGGCGTGTGAGCAGTACTGCCATCCCGGCGCAACTTTCTCCGCCCAGGCCGATTCCTTGGAGGGTATGGAAACGCTGGAATCGTACGTCGAGTTCATGAAGGGCATGTTGACAGTATTGCCCGATGGCATCGCTGAGGTGCGGTCGTTCGCAGTCGACGAGGCACGCAAAAACGTGGCGGCGTTCGGCGTTTTCCACGGGACACACACCGGCGAGGGCGGCCCGGTACCACCGACTGGAAAGACCGCAAAGGCCGAATACGTCTACGTCATGGAGTTCGACGGCGACAAGATCCGCCACGTGACCAAGATTTGGAACGATCGGATCACCATGCGGCAGCTCGGATGGGCATATTAGGGGAAATCGATGACTCGCCGTGACCAGAGATGGCCAGCTCGATGACGATCTGGCGCCGACGCGGCAGTAAGGAAGGCGAGTTGACGACCAGTAGTAAGGGATGTCGTGTTGACGAGCAGTGGTTCGGGCACCACCAGCAAGGCCAGTGATGGGATCGCGACCCCGTCGGGTCACGAGCCGGATGAGCGCGGTCATTTCGGTCGTTATGGTGGCCGTTTCGTGCCGGAGGCGTTGATCGCGGCGCTTGACGAGCTGGCCGCCGCATACGACAAGGCGCGGGGTGACCGGGACTTCCTTGACGAGTTGGATCGGCTGCATCGGGATTATTCGGGGCGTCCGTCCCCGCTCACGGACGTGCCCAAGCTGAGCGAGCACGCGGGCGGGGCGCGGATCCTGCTCAAGCGTGAGGATCTCAACCACACCGGATCTCACAAGATCAACAATGTGTTGGGTCAGGCGTTGCTGACGCAGCGGATGGGTAAGTCGCGGGTGATCGCGGAGACCGGTGCGGGGCAGCACGGGGTGGCCACGGCCACGGCGTGTGCATTGCTGGGCCTGGAGTGCGTGGTCTACATGGGTGAGGTCGACACCGAGCGGCAGGCCCTGAACGTCGCGCGGATGCGGCTGCTCGGGGCGCAGGTGGTGCCGGTCAAGACCGGGTCCCGCACGTTGAAGGACGCCATCAACGAGGCCTTGCGGGACTGGGTCACCAATGTCGAGCGCACGCACTACCTGCTGGGCACGGTCGCTGGTCCGCATCCGTTCCCGACGATGGTGCGTGACTTCCATCGGATCATCGGTCTGGAGGCACGCGAGCAGGTGCTTGCCCGCACCGGCCGTCTCCCCGACGCGGTGGCTGCGTGTGTGGGTGGGGGGTCGAACGCGATCGGGATCTTCCACGCCTTCCTGGACGATCCGTCGGTGCGGCTGGTCGGTTTCGAGCCCGGTGGTGACGGGGTGGAGACCGGACGCCACGGCGCCACCCTCACCGAGGGCTCTCCGGGTGCACTGCACGGCGCGATGTCGTACCTGTTGCAGGACGAGGACGGGCAGACGAAGGAGTCGCACTCGATCTCCGCGGGGCTGGACTACCCGGGTGTGGGTCCGGAGCACGCGCTGTTAAAGGACCTGGGCCGGGCGGAGTACCGGCCGATCACTGATGCGGAGGCGATGGAGGCGTTCGCGCTGCTCTCGCGTACCGAGGGGATCATTCCGGCGATCGAGTCGGCCCACGCCGTCGCCGGCGCTCTGCGGTTGGGTCGCGAGCTCGGCCCGGACGCGGTCATCCTCGTCAACCTGTCCGGGCGTGGTGACAAGGATGTCGATACCGCCGCGAAGTGGTTCGGCATGATCTCGGACCGGGAGAGCGCGGAGGACGCGAGCGGCACGGCGATCGCCGAGGCCTCGCTTACTGGCCCGGGCGGCCAAGCACCTGTAGGGGAGACCCTGGTGGGCACCGAGGCGGAGGGCGTGCACATGAGCGAGCTTGGGAGCGAATCAGTGTCGCAGCGCCCGCGCGCGGTGACGTTGCCCGATGGGCCGGCCGAGCGCAGCGAGGGCGAGCGATGAGCGCGGTGGAGGAGATCTTCCGTGAGTGTCGGGAGCAGGGTCGCGGCGCGCTGGTCGGCTATCTGCCGGCCGGTTACCCGACCGTGGACGGCTCGGTGGAGTTGCTGGGTGCGTTGGTCGAGGGCGGGTGTGACCTGCTCGAGATCGGTATCCCGTACTCCGACCCGGTGATGGACGGCCCGACGATCCAGGCGGCCGCCGACACCGCGTTGCGGGCGGGTACGAGGCTGCGTGATGTGTTGTCGGTGGTGGAGCGGGTGACCGCGGCGGGTGGGCGTGCGGTGGTGATGACGTATTTCAACCCGGTGCTGCGTTACGGGGTTGAGGCGTTCGCCCGTGACCTCGCCTCGGCCGGTGGCCTAGGGATGATCACTCCTGACCTGATTCCGGATGAGGCCGCCGACTGGTTGGCCGCGTCCGAGGCCCACGGGCTGGACCGGATCTTCCTCGTCGCGCCGTCGTCCACCGAGGAGCGCATCGCGCTGACCGCCGCGGCGGGCAGTGGGTTTCTTTACGCCACGTCCACGATGGGTGTCACGGGCGCGCGGGACAGTGTCGCTTCGGTGGCTCCGGAGTTGGTTGCGCGGTGTCGTGCGCACACCGCGTTGCCGATCGGTGTGGGTCTGGGTGTCCGCTCGGCCGAGCAGGCTGCGCAGGTCGCCGCGTTCGCCGATGGGGTGATCGTCGGGTCGGCGTTCGTCACGGCCGCCGAGCAGGGCGGGGCCGAACAGGTCCGCGCACTGGCCGCGGAACTGGCCGATGGCGTCCGCCGCACCAACCACCCGGCCGAGCCTGCCGCCACCGCTTGATCGACCCGTTCAGAACGGACATCGGCCGCTCGGTCGCGAGGCGCGGGCACGTTCTGCCGACGCGACCGGGGGCTCGCCGGCGGGGACTCGGGTGACGAGGCGCGTCAAATGAAGAGCCGAAACGAAGGTGAATTCAGCAAGCGGCCCACGTTGGGAGTCCGAATCCGGGCGTGGGTGGCGACGAATATCAACAGAAGGAGGAGCTGCCGTGAATGATGCGGCATTCTCATCCGGTGAACTCAACGAGCCTGCCGAACGCGCAGAGGTGATGGCCACTGCCCGCGAGCTGGTTCCTCTGCTGAGAGCCCACGCATCGGAGACCGAGCGGCTCGGGACCCCGGCCCCGGATGTGCACGCCGCCCTGCGCGCGGCCGGTTTCTACACACTGACAGCACCTCGGAAGTACGGCGGTCGCGAGGCCGGCGTTCGCACCGTCATCGAGGCGTTCTCCGAGCTCGCCCGCGGCTGCGGATCGAGCGCCTGGGTCGCCAAAATCTGTTGCGGCGCGGCGTTCATGACGGCGCTCTTCGACGACCAGGCTAGGCACGACGTCTGGGGGGAGGACGGATTGACAGCCGTCAGCGGCTCCACGAGGGGTGCTTCGTCGAACACGGCCCGCTGGGGACCTGGCGGCATCATCGTCGACGGCGAATGGTTCTACGCCTCAGGGATCCACCAGGCGCAGTGGGTGCTGTGCCAGGTGTCGGTCGACGCCGACACGGCCGAGCATCCCGATGTCCGGCTCGCCTTACTCCCCGCGTCGGACGTCGCCATCAACGCCACCTGGGACATGGCCGGTATGCAGGGCAGCGGCAGTGACGGCTTTTCCGTTCGTGAGGTCTTCGTGCCGGAGTACCGCACCCTTCCAGCCTCAAGGCTGAGCGGCTCGAACCGCAGATGGCAGGAGGGCGAGCGGGTCTATCACGCGTCCGTCGTCTCGATGCTCGCGATCTCGATGGCAGGCCCGGTCATCGGCATGGCGCAGGGCGCGCTCGACGACATCCTGGAGACGCTGGCGAAGGGCAAGGCGATCACCGGGTCGGTGTACACGGATGCCGTCCGCTCACCCAGTGTCCAAATGGCCATTGCGGACGTCGTGTCCCTCATCGACACTGCACGGCTGCACGCTTACCGGGCGGCCGGTGACATCGAGGCGGCCTCGGTCGAGGGTCGTCGGCTGGACGTCGGGGCTCGGGCGCGAATCAGGATGGACGCCAGTGTGGTCATGCTCCGGTGCCGGGAGGCGATCGACCGCCTCCTCGACATCGGCGGGGCTTCGGGCTTCCGTCGCAGCAACCCGGTCCAGCGGTTCTGGCGCGATCTCGCCACCGCGTCCCGGCACGCAGCGGTGTCGCCCTCGCTGAGCAGGGAGATCTACGGTCGCGCGCTCCTGGGCATCGAGGAGCAGGTCACGGGAGCCGTCTGAGGGTGCGCCGCAGCAGTTGGGCTCCGTCGGCGCCCGAACGTCGGACAGTCCCCGCAGCCGATGTGACGGCTCTACCGCGGGTCGCCAGGTTAGCGCTGTCGGCGGTAGCGCACGGTGCGGTTGTTCAGTGGTTGCAGCTTGCGGGCGTTGCCTTTGGGGGAACAGGTCCTCGAAGCCGTGGACGGTGGCGTCGGTGATGTCGCGGTCGGTGCCGCACTCCTGGCGAAGGGTATGGCGCCGCGTCGGATGGCGAGCTGGCTCATCATTCCCCCGGCCGCTGGTCCGCGCTGCCATGAAAGCGGTGCGGGGCCAAGCGGAGTTGTCTGCGTGAGGTGATGTTGAGCTTCGTGAAGACTTTCCTCAGGTGCCATTCGATCGTCCTGTGGCTGACGAAGAGCCGGGTGGCGATCTCGGCGTTGGTCAGCCCCGCGGAGGCGAGCCCTGCGATCTGCTCCTCTTGTGGGGTGAGCAAGTTGCCGGTCTCGGGGGAGAGCCTGGGAGGTCTGGCAGCTGATTCTCCGGTCAGCTCCAGCTCGCGTGCGGCGCGGCGAGCAAACGCTCTGGCTCCGATCATGGAGAACACCTCGTGGGAGATGCGTAGCGACTCACGGGCATCGACCACGCGGTGCTCGCGGCGCAGCCATTCGCCGTAGAGCAGATGGGCGCGTGCAAGCTCGCCGCGAACGCGACTACGGCCGAGTCGGGCGATCGCCTCGCGGTAGAGCGGTTCGGCCGCCTCGGATCCGCTCACCAGCGCTCGCGAGCGGGCTTCGATCCCCAGTGCCCAGTCGGTCCCGGATGCGCGGGTCGCCTCCGTGAGGCGCCCGAGAGCGCAAGCGGCACGTTCGGGCTGACCGCTGAGGGCGGCAGCCTCGATGAGCTCCACCATCACCCCGCACGCCGACAGGCCCCAACTCGGTTGGTGACGCGTGGGAGGTCTCATCCACAGCGGAGAGCGCATAGTCGTGTTGGGTCAGGCTGTTGCACAGCAACGCCTTGGCCCATGTGGCAGTGGTCAGCTCGAAGCCCTGGCCGCGCGTCGCCGCCTCCGCGGTCGTCGTGTCGATCAGACGGAAGGCAGCGGCTACCCGTCCCTGCCACGAAGCGACCAACATGGCTGCCAGGGGCATGTGCGGGCTTCCGGTGGCCTCGATCACCTCGTCGGCCTCCTCGAGCAGCGACGCGGCCGCGGGTAGCTCGCCGAGAACCGTGTGAACGACGATCCGTGACGTCAGCGCGAGCGGAAGCACCGCGACAGCACCGAGCTCCCTGGCGAGCTGGACGTGCCGATCCGCGAGTGCCTCCCAGGTCTCGTCCTCCCACGCTTGCGCAGCCGTCATGCCCGCCAGCCACAGCCAGCGCAGCCCCTCGTCCGGCGGAAGGTCCGGGCTGCGGAACGCGCAGAGTGCTCGCCTCATCATCGGCATCCCCGCGGCAGAGCCATCCATGATCCGGCTCGCCACGGCGTCCAGGAGAAGATCTGCTGCACCCTGGGGCGAGGCGACCGGCGCGGCTCGCGCGGCCTCGGCGATCTCTGCCAGGCCGCCGCTGTCGGCCGGCGGTCCGGCGAACATTGCCGCCGAGACGGCTTCCAGATACGTCTCACGGGCCAGCTTGGCGTCGAGCGGCTCCAGCCGCTTCGCTGCCCCGAGCAACAGCTGGGGTGCGTCGCTGCTGCGGTGCGCGGTGAACGCGATCTGAGCGCGCAGCAAGTCCGCCGTGGCACGTTGGAGCTCGTCCAGCCGGCCGGCCTGCGCCCGGCAGAGCAGCCTGATGGCGGCGTCTGTCATGCCGGCCCGGTGTTTCTCCTGCGCCGCGGCCACTATGCGTTCCGCCTTGCGCGACGGTTCGACTGTCAGCTCGGCCGCCTGCTCGAAGAACGCCGCGGCCGCAGCCGAGCAGCCGCGAGCGCGCGCTCGCAAAGCCGATCGCTCGAGCTCATCAGCCACCTCGTCGTCGGGACCGGGTGCCGCCTGGGCGCGGTGCCACGCACGCCGATCGGGATCCGTGTCCGGATTGGTGACCTCGGCCAGCACCTGGTGTGAATACTGGCGCTCCTTCAGCGATGCCGCCCGGTAGAGCACCGAGCGAGCGAGCGGGTGTGGAAACCGGACCACCGGACCGATGTCGATCAATCCGTTCCGGGTGGCAGGCGCGGCATCTCGATCGCCGATGCCGAGCAGGCCGGCTGCCCGCCAGAGCAGCACCGGATCGCCGACCGGCTCCGCCGCGGCCAGTAGCAACAGCCGCCGCGTGTCCCGCGGAAGCGCCACGACGCGCTGCAAGTAGCTCTCCTCGATCCGCTCAGGCAGCGCGCCCACACTCAGCAACCCGCTATCGAGCTCGGCCACCGTCGAGGAACGCGCCGACTCCACGAGGGCGAGCGGGTTGCCCCGACTCTCGGAAACGATCCGGTCCAGCACCCGCTCGTCCACCCGGCCCCGCAGCACGGATCCGAGCAGCAGCCGCGCCTCCGTCTCCGGGAGCCCACCCACGACGAGTTCCCGCAATCCTGAGAAGTCCAGTTCATGGGGCTCGCGCACGGCGATGATCACAGCGACCGACTCGACCCGCAGCCGCCGGGCCACGAACGTCAGCAATTGAACCGACGATGTGTCCAGCCACTGCGCGTCATCGATCACGCACACCAACGGCCGCTCACGGGCCACCTCCGCCAGCAGCCCCAACACAGCAAGGCCGACCAGGAAGCGGTCCGGCGCCGGTCCGACGCGCAGGCCGAACGCCGCATACAGTGCGTCACGCTGCGGCCCGGGCAACGGCTCCGCCCGGTCCAACATCGACAGGCACAATTGATGGAGCCCCGCGAAGGCCAGGTCCAACTCGGACTGAACTCCCACCACACGCTCCACCCGGCAGTCCGACGCTCGGCCGACGAGGTATTCCAACAGCGCCGACTTGCCCACTCCCAGCTCGCCACGCACCACCAGCGCCTGACTCTCACCTGCCCGAATGGCGGCAAGCAGCCGGTCGAGCACCTCCCGCTCGTCGCATCGATCCAGCAACACCAGATCACACCACCATCGCAACACGAAAATGCACGAACAAACGGCTGGTGACAGCTGCCTCCGAAACACGCCGTTCCATGAAGGTGGGCACCATGAGCGTCATTCACGTCCGTCCGGCGCGGCCCTTCACGGAACGCGAGATATTCTACTTCTGTCCAAGATCGCTGAATTTCAAGCGACCTCTTTTGGGTTACGTCACCGGCCTCACGATACACCGCAGAGTGGCTATGCATGTCCGTTTTCGATGGGAATGAACGAAATTCCGAATAGCTCGACCACTGCTGGTCTGATGTGGAACGCGCCTCCGTGGCTCGGTCCGCTCGGTCCCGCTCGCGGGGCGCGGCCCGGACAGTCCCTCGCCATGCTGGTCTCAGCCGGCATCGGGAGCGCGGAGGAAGATGGTCATCGGCCCCTTTGCAGACCGTGGCGGGGCAAGGTACACATGGTGACGGCGCTGGCTGATCAAGCAGGAAGGGCGCCGCGCGGTGCCTGGCTGCGGTCGGCTTGGCGGCGACGGGCGGTTGGCGGCCCGAGCCACGTGGGTGCTGTGCGGCGTGGGGATGGACCAAAGGCGGTTCTTCAGCATGAGCGATGCGCACCGACTCGACACCACGTCGGCGAGTTCAGGCAGGGGCACGGTGTTCGCTGCTTGGGAGCGGTTCGTGCAGGGCGAGGATCATGTCCGTGGTGTCCGGCCCGAGGTGGTGGTCTCCTGGCATCGCTGCCGCGAGCAGTATCGGGTCGATCCACATCTGACCGAAGCTCCGCTGGCGGCGGAACATCGTGACCATACGCTCGAACAACTCGTGATACTGACCGAGTTGGGCGGGCTTGCGGGGGCCATGGCGCGGGAGGTGGAAGGCCGGAACGGCATCGTGACCGTCACCGACGCCACCGGCCGAATCCTGGCCACCTGGGGTGACGCGGCCACGGTGGCCAGAGCCGCCGACGCCAATCTCGCCACCTGGTCCTGCTGGTCGGAGGCCGGGGCCGGCACGAACGGGATGGGTACCGCGCTGGAGACGCACGGCCCGGTTCTGATCAGGGGTGCGGAGCACTGGTGCCAGGCGTTCCACAGCTGGGCCTGCGCGGGCATTGCCGTGCGTGACGTGGTGACCCGCGAGCCGATCGCGGTGCTCAACGTCTCCTGCTGGCGCACCCCGCTGCCCGATGCCACCGACAGGTGGCTCTCCCATGCGGTCACCCAGACGCAGACCACGCTGAAAGGGCGCGCTCGAGACAGCGCCGCCGAACTGATCGCCGCATTCGCCCAGGCCAAAGGTCGCGCCACCGACGCCGTGGCCGCGGTGGACGCCGCGGGGAATGTGGTGATCGCCGATGAGCGAGCCAGTCCACTCATGGGCGTGCCCGCCGAGGTGCCCGCGGTCGAGCCCGCCATCAGATGGCACACCTCTCTGCCGGACCTGATCCGGGTTGCCAAATATGCGAGTGCGCGTGCCGCCCGAAACTCCGAGTGGGTCGGTTCGACACAGATCTTCACTCATCTCGCCGACGAGCCGGTTTCGGTCACCATTCGGCCCGTGTTCTTCTCGGGGCAACTGGCCGGGCACCTGATGTTTCTCGGCGCGTCCGGCGATGCGCAGCCGCTCCCCACACTGGCGCCCACCCTTCCGCCCAATACGCCGATGCGCCGGGTCGTAGCGCTGCGGGAGGACCGGATGGTGCTGCTGCGGCCGCGCGAAGTCAGCTTCGCCGAGTCGGACGGCAATGACGTGTGGCTGTTCACTGAGCAGGGGCGACTGCGCTCCGCCACCCCGGGCCTGGACAAGCTCACCAACGAGCTGGCCGACGCCGGATTCCTGCGGGTGCACCGCCGCTACGTGGTCAACCTCAGTCGCGTCCGGGAAATCGAGCGCGGGTTCAAAGGCGAGCTGTCGCTGGTCATGGACAGCCAGGAGAACGACGTGGTACCGGTCTCCCGGAGGAACACGCCGGCCGTCCGCGACGCGCTGGGGCTCTAGAACTGTTTCCTCGAACTCGGATCATCCCGAGCGCGAGTCATGGGTCACCAGAACTTGATGCCGGCCGCCTTGAGCCGGCGCCGATGCTGCCGCACGGCAGTCTCGATCGCGGCGGGCGTGATGAGGTCCCCCCACACCTTTGCGGCCGTCTCCCCCTGCGCGAGCAGCATGTCCGCCTCGTCCCGGCCGATATCGGCGCGCTGGACGATGCGCGATCCGAACCCGATGTGCCAGCGCTCGTCACGGAGGACCAACTCCATCCCCTTGTGCACACCCGGCAGCCGGACGGACAGCCCCTCGAGCACATCGAGCATCGCGTGCTGTCCTGCTAGGAGGACCACGCCCTCGATCACCATGTGGTAGAGCCCGACCGCGGCGGTCAGACACTCGTGGTCCTCCGCGAGCCGTTGGGCAGTGGCAGGCAGGCGCTCCTCGAACAGATCGACGAGGTCGATACTGACGAGGCTGCGCAGAGCGTCCCGCCGTGCCGCGGGGTCGGCCCCGGGGACGCCGGCGACCTCGGCCGCGACCAGGTCGAAAAAGCGGGCGTGGCGCGCCTCGTCGCGGGCTTGGGCGCGGAAGGCCGCCTCCATCGAGTTGCCGGACGCGGCCGCCTGGTAGGAACCGAGCTCCTGGGACACCGCTGTCTCAGCGATGACGAAGCCTGCGATCAGTCCGAGAACCGTGGTCTTCTCGGTGTCGGCGAGCCGTGGCCAGGCCTCGCGGTCGGCCGAGTAGTCGATGCCCGTCTCGTCCCACTGCAGCGATTCGGCGAGCGTCACGAAGTGGTCGTATCCGGCGATCACGACTCAGAGTCCTCCGTCCTCCGGGAACTCTCCCGGCTCCAGCTCGCGGAAATCCGCTTTCGTGGCACCACAGATGGGGCACATCCAGTCGTCAGGGATGTCCTCGAAGGGCGTCCCGGGGTCGATGCCGCTGTCCGGGTCACCTTCCTCGGGATCGTAGATGAATCCACAGGGGATGCAGACCCATCGCGTGGTCACCGGCTTGGCCTGTGTCTGTCCGCCTACGCTCATATCGGGCGCTCCCGCCGATGAACGGTCAGCTCATCGGCGCTGTGCATCGGCAATGCCGCGCCGGCCGCGAAGATCAGCATCGACGTCATCGGCGCAACCTCCTCTTGTTCAGCCGCGGTGCGGGCGGGCCACCAGCAGCTCGTCCACTCGGCGTGATCCCGCGTTGGCCTTCTCCACCGCCTCGGTCACGAGCCCGTGGTCGGGGGAGAGGTGGCAGACCGGGTCGGTCCGGGTGGCGTCGCCGGTCAGCTGAAACGCCTGGCATCGACACCCGCCGAAGTCGAGCTCGCGGCGCTCGCATGTGCGGCACGGATCCTGCATCCAGTCGGCGCCGCGGAACGCGGTGAACATCGGCGACTCGTTCCAGATCGTCGCCAGCGAGTCCTCGCGGACGCTCGCCCGGGGCAGCGGGAGCGTCTGCGCGGCCGGGCAGGGGAGCGCGTCGCCGTTCGGCGCCACGGTGAGCTGGCGCGACGCCCAGCCACCCATGCACGGCTTCGGATAGTCGCTGTAGTAGTCCGGAAGTACGTGCACGATCTCCATCCGGCTGCCCAGGCGGGCCCGGGCGTCGCGCACGACCTCCTCGGCGCGGGCGAGTTGGTGGCGGCTGGGTAGCAGCGCGGCCCGGTTCCGCAACGCCCATCCGTAGTACTGGGTGTTGGCCAGCTCGACGCGGTCGGCATCCAGTTCCTCGACCAGCGCCACGATCTCGGCGATCCGGTCGATGTTCTGCCGATGCAGCACGACGTTGACGGTCAGCGGCCAGCCGAGGTCCTTCACCACGGCGGCGGCCTTGAGCTTGCGCTCGAACGACGGGATGCCCGCGATCCGGTCCGACGTCGCCGGCTCGTCGGCCTGCACGCTGACCTGCACGTGGTCGAGCCCCGCCTCCTTGAGCGCCTCGGCCCGCGGCCGGGAGAACCCGATCGCGCTGGTCACCAGGTTCGTGTACATGCCCAGCTCGGCGGCAGTGCGCACCAGGTCCACCAGGTCGCGGCGCAGCAGCGGCTCGCCGCCGGAGAGGTGGCATTGCAGCACGCCCATCTCTGCCGCCTCGGTGAACACGCGCTGCCAGTCCGCTGTGGACAGTTCGTCGTCGTAGGCGGCCAGCTCCAGCGGGTTGGAGCAGTAGGCACACGCCAGCGGGCAGCGGTAGGTGAGCTCGGCCAGGAGCCCGAAGGGCCTATCCATCACATCGCCTCCTCGACGGTGACGTGGCGGCGAGCGGCCATGCGGTCCAGGAAGTCCCGCACCTCGTCGTCCACCGGGCGCTGGTAGCGGGTGCGCAGGTCGTCCACGATCTCGGCGACGGTCCGGGACCCGTCGCACAGGCCGACGATGTCCGCGCCGGTTCCGTTGAGGACGATCACCGACTCCGGGCCGAGCAGGACGTGCTTGCCGCGTGATCGGTCGAAGCGCAGCCGCAGGTGCGGCCCGAGCCGGGGACGGGCCGTCGCCGGCAGCGCGGGCGGGGAGGACGGGGATAGCGCGGAGTCACTCGGCATAGGCCTGGTCGATCGCGTCCATCAGGGACCAGAGCACGTCGCACTTGAACGACAGCGCCTCCACGGCGCGGTCCTGCTCGTCGGGGGTCAGGCAGTGCGCGGTGACGACCTCCAGGGCGTGCTCGGAGTCGCGCGGCGCCTGCTCGAGCCGGGCCCGGAAGTAGGCCAGCCCGTCCGGGTCGATCCAGGTGTAGCAGCGCTCGAACGCGGCCAGGCGCTCGGCCATCAGGTCCGGCGCGAACAGTTCTGTCAGCGACGACGCGACCGCGTCCACCCACGGCTTCGTGCGGGCGAACGTCACATAGGCGTCGACGGCGAACCGCGCGCCGGGCACGAGGTGGCGGTGGTCGAGCATCTCCTCGCGCGTCAATCCGCATGCCTCGCCAAGGCGCAGCCAGGCCTCGATGCCGCCTTCCCCGGTGACGACCCCGTCGTGGTCGACGATCCGCCGGATCCAGCGCCGGCGAACCTCCACGTCCGGGCAGTTGGACAGGATCGCACCGTCCTTGCGGGGGATGTTCTCCTGGTAGTAGAAGCGGTTCGCCACCCAGCCGCGGATCTGGGCGGGGGAGAGCGTTCCCTCGTTCATCCGCAGATGGAAGGGGTGTGCGCTGTGGTAGCTCTTCGAGTGCGCGCGCAGGCGCTCCAGGAACGCCGCGGTCTCCGGGTCCGTCGGTCCCCTCCGTCCAGTCGCAGCCGCCACGCCGTTGCGGGTCGGTGTCGCCATGGTCGTCATCGCACCTAGACCTCCACCTCGAGCCCGTCGTGGGCCACGTCCATGCCGCCGTCGGTGACCAGGCGGCGCTCCGGCGTGTCCTCCAACAGGATCGGGTTCGTGTTGTTGATGTGGATGTAGATCTTGCGTTCGATCGGCAGCGGGGACAGCAGCTCGAGGCTCCCCCCGGGCCCGCCGATCGCGAGGTGTCCCATGTCGCGGGCGGTCTTCTCGGCCAGTCCGAGCCGGATCAGCTCGTCGTCGTGCCAGGTGGTGCCGTCCACGAACAGGCAGTCGATCCCGTCGAGCTCGTCGCGCACGGCCGGCGTCAGCTCCTGCACACCCGGCAGGTACACCGCCGCCCGTCCGGTGCTCTCGTCGGTCAGGCGGTAGCCCACCACCCGTCCGCCGTCGGCCCCGATGCCGAACCGGTCGTGCTTGGCGGTCGGGACGTCGAACGCCCGGTAGGAGATCCCGCCCAGCGACACCTCCCGCCCCGGGACGACCGGGCGCCAGTCGACAGGGCAGTAGCGCTCCAGCGTGTTCAGGAACCCGGTGCCCTCGCGCAGCGTCGCGTGCGTCGCAGCCGTCGCGTGCAGCTGGATGCCGCGCCCCTCGCGCAGCAGCAGCAGGCCCAGGGTGTGGTCGATCTCGGCGTCGGTGAGCAGCACCGCCTCCAGCGGCGTGAACCGCCCGTCGCCGGGGTGCATGCCGGGGAACGCCTCGAACTGGGTCCGGATGTCGGGGGAGGCGTTGAACAGAAACCAGCGCCGCCCGTCAGGGCTCGCCGCGATCGACGACTGGGTGCGCGCCCTGGCGGGCCGGGACCCGTCACGCACCGCGCCGCACGTCGGGCAGCGGCAGTTCCACTGTGGGTACCCGCCCCCGGCCGCCGATCCCAGCACCCGTAGCCGCATCCCCGCGTCCTCCTCCTCCCGCGCCGTGGCGCGTGTCGTGGGTCCGAACGAAAGAGGGGCGCCGGACCCTCGTCCGGTGCCCCTCCTCGTCCTCGTGCCCGGGCGTCGGCTCAGGCCTCCGAGCGGGCGATGTACATGGTCACCTCCGGGGCACACCCGATTTCCTCGAACTCGGGGGCCTCCCACTCGGTACCAGACTGGGTGATGGTGGACTCCACGCCGTCACCTCCTTTCTCCGTTGCTTCGCGGCGCGTGCGGTGTTGCCAGGGCGTGTGACGCGCCCTAGTCGGTGTTCAGTCCTCGGGCAGGGCGAAGACGAACAGCGCGTCGCCCGCGTTGGCGCCGAGGAACCCGGGGAAGAAGCCCTCGACCCAGCCACCCCATCCGGTGGGCACCGCGATGTACTGGCGGCCGTCGATGCTGTATGGGGTGGGGCTGCTGTGGTGCCCGCTTCCGCACTGGAACGACCACAGCTTCTCGCCGGTCTCGGCGTCCAGGGCGACGAACTCACCCGTCGGGATGCCCTGGAACACCAGCCCGCCCGCCGTGGTCAGCGTCGAGGCGCACATCGGGTACTCGTTGCGCCAGCGCCACTTCTCCTCGCCGGTCAACGGGTCGATGGCGGCCACGAACCCGTAGTAGTCCTCGAGGTCGACGGCCACACCCGCGCCCCAGTACGGGATGCTCTCCTTGAACTCGCGGCGCCGCCGGGTGGCCGTGGCCCCGACTTCCTGCACCGGCACGTAGATCAACCCGGTCTGGGGGTTGTAGGACATGTGCGTCCATTCCTTGCCCCCGGCCGGCCCCGGCCAGAAGTGCACCGGCTCGCCTTCCTTGTCCGGATACACCTTGGGGGTGACCTTTCCCTCGGGGGTGATCTCCCCCCAGGTGATCCGGTCCACGAAGGGGAACACCCGGACCAGCTCGCCGTTGGTCCGGTCGAGGACGAAGAAGTACCCGTTCTTGTCCGCGTGCGCGAGCAGCTTGCGCCCGTCGGGGGCATCGAACAGGAGGTTCTCCATCGTGGAGTCGTAGTCCCACAGGTCGTGCGGGGTGAACTGGTAGTGCCAGCGGATCTCGCCGGTGTTCACGTCCACCGCGATGGTGCAGTCGGTGTAGAGGTTGTCACCCTCGCGTACCCCGCCGTCGAAGTCGGGCGCCGGGTTGCCCGTCCCCTGGAAGAGGAGCTCCAGTTCCGGGTCGTAGGTGGGGGTGACCCAGCAGTTCGCACCGCCGCGCTGCCACGCCTCGCCGTCGGCCGGCCAGGTTTCGGATCCGGGCTCGCCGGGCTTGGGAACCGTGTAGCAGCGCCAGCGGCGCTCCCCGGTGTGGGCGTCGAACGCGTCCAGGTGCCCGCGGACCCCGAACTCCCCGCCGGCGCTGCCGACGATGACCATGTCCTTCACCAGCAGCGGCGCGACGGAACCGCTCTCGCCGGCGCGCACGTCGCCGTTGACGACGTCGAAGACGATCTCGCCGTTCGTCGCGTCGAGCGCGATGATGTGGGCGTTGAGGGTGTAGAGGTAGACCTTCCCGTGCCCCACGGCCACGCCGCGGTTCACGTTCCCGCAGCACAGCGAGACGTCGTACGGGGAGGGGTACTTGAACCGCCAGAGTTCCTCGCCGGTCTTGGCGTCCAGGGCCCAGACCTTGCCGTCCGGACCGGAGACGAACATGGTCCCGTCCACGACGAGCGGGGAGGCCTCGAACGAGTAGGTCGACGCGCCGGAGTGCATGCCGGTGGCGCCTGCCTGGAAAACCCAGGCAGGAGTCAGGCGCCGGACGTTCTCCTTGTTGATCTGGTCCAGCGTGCTGTAGCGCTGGCCGTCATAGGTGCCGTAGTAGGTGAGCCAGTTCTGCGGCTCCGAGCGGGCGTCGAGAATGCGCTCGAAGTTGACGTTCTCGGCTACCTGCGGCGCACTTCCCTTGACGGCGCTGAGTGAGGTGAGGCGGACGGCCTGACCTGCGTCGACATAGTCGGTCATCACCTGCTCCTTTCTGCTACGGGCGCGGCTGGGCGGGACGGTCGAGCTTGGCCTCGGGCGGAACTTCCCCGCCGATGACGATCGCTCCGGTCAGGCCGCGGCCTTCGTCGTTACCGGTCGTGGAGCCGAACCAGTAGGTGCCCGGGCCCGGCAGGTTCAGGGTGGCCGTCCCCTTGGAATGGTTGACCAACCAGATGATCAGGTTGTCCCCGATGGTGGGCAGCACCGCGCAGTGGGTGTTCTTGTCGTCGTTGATGAGAGTGAGCTCGAGCTCGCCGCCGTGGGGCAGAATGATGATCGCGGGATCCCAGACCAGCTCGTCCTCCGGGATCCGGACCGTGGCGCGCATTCGGCCGTCGGATCCCTCCTCGGCGTGCCCGATATTCCCCGTCCCTAATTGTCGGCCCAGGGCGAGCCTGTTCTGTGCGGCCAGGCCGGCCTCGGCCAACTGGACTGATCGGTCATTCGAAGTAGTCGTCATTGAGCACCCTTCTCCGTCGGCTCGTGAACACCGATACGAATGATCTCGCAGAACGTGTTGGCGGCCTATCTGGTACTGCTTCGTAAGTTCGTCGAACAGCTCACTGTTCGCTCAGGCCAGTCCGATCCAGTCCTCCGGATGCGGGACCTCGTCATCGATCTCTGTGGAGAGGATCGAGGGGCTCGGGCCGGCTCTTCGGGAGCGGTGCGATCGAGCTACGGCGGTTATCGTCACCGTCGGCGTTGGCCGCGTCGTCCATAACTGAATTGGTGACGGCGTCCGAGATATTCTCCCACTGCAACTCCGTTGGCTCAGTGTGATACCGCGTAGGTGGCTCTATTCCCGATCCGGTGCGCCCGCTGGTCGGCCGTCAGCCTGTGCGGGGCCGGCTCACAATTGAAATGTGCCGGGGGCGCACTCTTTGCCTAAATGCCAGTCAGATGTACCGTACAGTCTCGATGATTAGCTCGGCAAGGGTCGCCGGCGAATTGTGTGGACCTTCTCCGTTCGTTGGCGAAGAGGTACCGCTCGTTGGCGAAGAGGTACCGTTCGTAAGGAGCTTCTACTCCGTTGCCGTCGATCGTCGCAGCCCTTGCTCCGTCACCTGACTGCGGCGCGTAAGGCGCGGTGACGCCGATCCAGTAGGGGCCACAGTGGCGCCAACCCGAGCGCTGCATGCCGGCCGGTGCGAGACAAATGCCCCGTAAAGGGAGATATGGCCCGTGAGGCGCGGCCGGTAGCCGCACGAGGAGGCGATCGCGTCACGACGACCTCGCTGTCGGTCCCCGCACCGGCAGCTCGCGCTTCCCGACCAGCGTGGTCAACCAGCGCCGCCGCTGTGGCTGGACAGCGTGAATCGCAGCCGCATCCTGGACGACAAGGAGGCCCCGACCTGAGCACCTGGAGCCCGCTTCGATCGGGCATCGAGTCCGGGTCTTAAGTCCGCGGTCTCGCCGGGCGGTGAGTCGAGCGATCATCGGCCGTCGGCCGGTTCAGCTGTGGCCGGACGGGTGGCGCGCCCCTTCCGGCGCGTGCGCGATCGCGAGCAGGGCGCGCGCGGGTTCGTCGTCGACCAGGTGCCAGCGATGGGGGATGGATGCGGGGTGGGCGACGAAGTCGCCGGCCGCGAGCCGGACGACGCCGTAGCCGTCGACCTCGACGTCGAGCCGGCCCTCGATGAGGTAGACGCCGAGGTCACCCGGCATCTCGAACCACTCGGCGATGTGCCCGCCGGGCTCGATCCGGTACTCGATGATCTCCAGTGGGCTGCCGGGCTGCATCAGCAGCGCCCGCCCCACCGCGGCGTCGGGGCGGTTCGAGACCGGGATGTCGCGACCTTCCCCCGCACGTACGACGGTGACCTGCGCGGCGGCCGGCGCGGGAAGCAGCGCCCCCGGCAGCACGCCGAGGGCTTCGGCGAGCCGGTAGGTGGTCACCATCGACGGCGCGCTGACCCCGCGCTCGATCTGGCTCAGGAACGGCTGGCTGACGCCGGACCGGCGCGCCAGCTCGCGCATCGAGAAGCCTGACTTCTCGCGGAGCGCGCGCACGGTGGCGCCGACCCGCGCGTTCAGCGCGGCTTCATCCACCGGCGTCACCGTTCACGCACCCGTAACAACGCTTGAATGCCAACGACATTCATAGGCGAGACTTTGACTGCTGACAGCAATCGCTACCTCGTCGCGTCGTAGGCAGGGCACCTGCCCTGATCCTCACCGACAGCCATGGCAGGAGTATGCCCGATGGCCCTACCGACCAGCACGGACCACCATGCGGCCACCCCGGAGGACGCCTCCGGGGATGATCATGTGATCTCTCCTGGCAATCGGGCCGGGGTGGAGATGCGCGGCATCGAGCACATCCCGGATGCCGAGCGGCACGGCAGCGCCCGCCAGGTCGGCCTGATGTGGAGCGGTGCGCTGCTCAACGTGCAGGTCGTCGTCTACGGCGCGTTGCTCGTCGAGTTCGGCCTTGCCTGGTGGCAGGCCGTGGCGGCGATCCTGATCGGCAACCTGACCTGGCTGGTCGCCGGGCTGTGCAGCCTGGCAGGGCCGGCCGCGGGCAGCACGACGTTCGCGATCAACAGGGCCGCGCTCGGCCGCAACGGCAACCGGCCGCTGGCGTTCTTCAACTGGCTCATGATGATCGGGTACGAGGTGCTCGACATGGTGTTGATGACCTTCGCCGTGATCGCGCTGTTCGGCCTAGCCGGGGTCGAGCTGGGCGCCGGCGGGACGGTCGCGGTCGTCCTGGTCCTCGCCGTGGTGCAGAGCGTGCTGCCGGTGATCGGGCATGCCGCGATCACGCGGGTCCTGCGGTTGCTGGTGCTGCCGTTCGCCGCGCTGTTCGTGGTGCTCGCGTGTCTCACCGCCGGTCGGCTGAGCCTGCCCGCGGTCGAGCCCGCCGGCTGGCCGGTGTTCCTCGGCGGGGTCGCGCTCGCGGCGTCCGGGTCCGGGCTGGGCTGGTCGTCGAGCGCCGCCGACTACTCGCGCTACCTGCCTCGTTCGACCAGCCGCGGCGCACTCGTCGCGTCGGTCGCCCTGGGCGGCGCGGTCCCGCAGACGCTGCTCATGCTGCTCGGGGTCGGCGTCGCGCTGGTCGTCCCGGCCGCCTCGGACCCGATCGGCGGGCTGCCCAGTGCCTACCCGCTCTGGTTCGTCGTGCCCTATCTCCTGCTCCTGATCGTGCAGATGATGGCCGTGAACGCGATCGATCTGTACTCCTCCGGAGTCACCCTGCAGGCCATCGGTGTGCGGATCGGGCGTTGGCAGGCTGTCGTGGTCGACGGCGTGCTCTCGACGGCGATCGCGTTCGCGGTGGTGTTCTCCGGTGACTTCAGCACCATCCTCAGCAACTTCCTGCTGTTCATGATCGTGTGGTTCGCGCCGTGGGCCGCGGTGTTCGTCGTCGACTACTTCCTCCGCCGTGGGCGCTACGACCTCGGTCTGCTCGCGGACGCGCCCGCCCGGCCGGGCGATCGGGGGTTCTGCACCGCCGGGGTGGTCGCGCAGGCCGCCGGGATGGTCGCCGCCGCATGTTGGCTCAACACGACGGTCTTCACCGGCCCGCTCTCCGCGGCGACCGGCGGACTGGACCTCAGCGCCCCGGCGGGCCTCGTGGTCGGCGGCGTGGTCTACCTGCTGCTCGCCCATCGCACCGTCGCCCCCGCTCAGTCTGCTTGACCCGACTCCTCGGAAAGGACCGGCACCGATGACCCGACTGCCCATCCCCCTGATCGACCTCGCCCGCTGGCGCGGCGGCGACCCGGACGAGCGCGCCGCGCTCGCCGCCGAACTCGACCACGCGCTGCAGGAGTCCGGGTTCCTGCTCCTGGCCGGGCACGGCATCGGTGCCGACGTCCGCGAACGCATCCGCACTGCCGCCCGCCGGTTCTTCGTCCTGCCGTCCGCGCGGAAGGCCGCCTACGCCACCGCCGTGGGCGGGCGCGGTTGGGTCGGGCCGGGTCGGGAGGTGAACTCCTTCCCCGACGAGACGGCCGACGCCGAGCGCCCGGACTTGAAGGAGAGCTACACCCTCGGCCGCGACCTGCGTACCGGAGTCGCCGAGCTCGACCGGGTTTGGTTCGCCGAGAACGTCTGGCCGGCCGAGGTCCCCGAACTGGCCGCGCTGTGCACCGGCTACGCGCACGCGGTCCGGCGCGTCTACGGGGAGCTTCTGCAGCTGAGTGCGACCGCGCTTGATCTGGATGCCGACTTCTTCGTGCGCCGCACGCTGCGCTCGCCGCACACCTTCAACATCAACCGTTACCCGGCGCTGAGCGAGACCGGCGCTCCGGCGGAGGGGCAGTACCGGATCGGGCCGCACACCGACTGGGGCATGATCACGATCCTGGACCGGCAGGTCGGCTACGGCGGCCTCGAGGTACAGGCCCCCGACGGCACCTGGGTGGGTGCCCCGCACGTCCCCGACGCCTTCACCGTCAACATCGGTGACCTGATGGCCCGCTGGACGGGCAACCGCTGGCGCTCCACCCGGCATCGCGTCCTGCCCCCGTCACCGGACGCACCCCACGAGGAGCTGATCTCGCTGATCATGTTCCTGGAGGCCGACGTCGACACCGTCGTCACGCCATTGCCCGCACCCATCGGCCGCCGCGGGTACCCACCCGTCACCGCGGGCGACTACCTGCTCGAACGCGCGGCCGCAGCGACCGTCAGCTGAAGGAGGAACCCATGTCTGGCGCACAGACCCGAGACGGCGTCCTGGACGTCCCCGTCATCGACATCACCCCATTCCGCACTGACGCCGGCGGCGGTGCCCGGGACGCCGTGGCTGCCGCCGTGGACCAGGCGGCACGCACCGTCGGGTTCATGCAGATCGTCGGGCACGGCATCGCGCAGCAGACGCTCGATGCATTCACCTGCGCCACCGAGGCGTTCTTCGGGCAGGAACCATCCGCCAAGCTGGCATATCGCTGCCCGCCCGGGGTCAACCGCGGCTACTCGCCCCCGAAGTCCGAGGCGCTGGCCAACAGCCTCGGTCTGGTGAGCGCGGCCGACCTGTTCGAGGCCTTCAACGTCGGTGCGCAGGCCTCGGACTTCCCGGGGCTCGACCTCTCGCCCACGGACTATGAGGAGAACGTGTGGCCGGACACGCCCGGGTTCCGGCCCGCCGTCGAGGACTGGTTCGCGGCGGCCGGCGGCGTCTCCCGCACCATGATGAGGATCGTCGGTCGGGCTCTCGACCTCGGCGAGGAGTACTTCGCGTCCTCGACCGACCACTCCGTCGACGTCCTGCGGATGATCAACTACCGCCTGCCGTCCGCCGATGTCGAGCTGGAGCCCGATCAGGTCGGGATGGGCGCGCACACCGACTACGGCATTGTGACGGTGCTGTGGGCCGACGCCGTTCCCGGCCTGGAGATCCTCGACGCCGAGGGCCGGTGGCACCCGGCGCAGCCAGCCACCGGCGCACTCCTGGTCAACCTCGGTGATGCGCTCGCCCGCTGGACCAACGACCAGTGGATCTCCACGATGCACCGGGTCGCGGCACCTGTGGTGGACGGCGTGCTGGTCCCGCGTCGGTCGGCGGCGTTCTTCCACGACGGGAACGTCGACGCCGTCATCGCACCCCTGCCGACGTGCGTCGACACCGAGCACCCGGCCCGGTATGAGCCGGTGACCGTCGGCGAGCACCTGCGGGCCAAGCTCGCGGGCTCGCGCGGCGGGGCTCTCGCCGCGGTCGCCCAGCGGGAGGTCGCCCGCCTCGGCCCCACCAGGGCCGACCCACGGTGAGGGGGCGAGGCGGCGGTGGCCGGCGGCGCCGACTCCGACAGCGTCACTGCGAACCGACCAGCGTCGGCCGCCACCGTCGACGAAGGCATTGCTCGCGCGCAGATCCGCGGAACGGACGCGCGCCCGAGCTTCACTCAGTCGTGGCTCGACGTCGCGCAGTGATCAACCGCAGCCCGCGGTAGGCAACGCCGAGCACGAACACGCCGGTGCCGACGGCCACCGCCTGCCAGGGCAGCGTGGCCACCAGCAGCAGGCAACCCAGCGCGCCCAACACCTGCAACCAGCGCGGGAACCGTCGATGGCTGGGCGCTTGGGTGAAGGCGGCGGTGTTGGCGACAAGGTAGTAGAGCAGCACCCCGAACGAGGAGAACCCGATCGCGCCGCGCAGGTCGATCGTGAGCACCAGCACGGACACCACCACCGCGACCACGACCTCGGCGCGGTGCGGCACGCGGAACTTGGGGTGCACCGCGGCCAGCCAGCGCGGCAGGTCGCCTTCGCGGGCCATGGCCAGCGTTGTGCGCCCGATGCCCGCGATGAGCGCCAGCAGCGCCCCGAGCGCAGCCGCAGCCCCGCCCACCGCCACGATCGGCCCCGCCCAACCAGCACCTGCCCCAGCCACGACGTCGACCAGTGGGGCGCTCGACCCAGCCAGCCGATCAGGCCCGAGTATCAGCAGAGCGGTCACAGCGACCACAGCGTAGATCGCCACCGCGACACCAAGGGCGAGCACGATCGCCCGCGGGATCGTCTGCCCTGGATCGCGCACCTCCTCACCCATCGTCGCGATCCGCGCATAGCCGGCGAACGCGAAGAACAACAGCCCGGCCGACTGCAACACCCCGTACGTCCCCGCCGGACCCGATCCGCCGACAAGCAAACCGGGATCGGGATGACCACCGACCAACCCGGTGGCAACCACCACCGTCAGCGCGAGCAAGACCACCGCGACCACCACCCGGGTCAACCGGGCAGTCCGGGTCACACCGCGATAGTTCACCGCAGCCAGCGCGAGTACCGCCACGACCGCCACGGGCCGTTGCCAGGAAGGCGGGACCGCGTAGGCGGCGAAGGTCAACGCCATCGCCGCGCAGCTTGCGGTCTTGCCGATCACGAAACCCCAGCCGGCCAGGAAGCCCGGCCAGGCGCCCAGGCGCTCACGCCCGTATACATACGTCCCGCCAGACGTCGGGTACTGCGGGGCCAGCTGCGCTGACGCTGTCGCGTTGCAATACGCCACCACCGCGGCGATCACCAGCCCGATCAGCAGTCCGCCGCCGGCGGCCGCAGCGGCGGGCGCGAACACAGAGAACACCCCGGCGCCGATCATCGAACCGAGCCCGATCACCACCGCATCAGACGTCCCGAGACGCCGCACCAAGGCGGGCTCACCCGTCATCGCCACTCCCGACACCGCTTGCCACGCCGACAACGACGCTCTGGACACTAGGCGAAGCGAGCCAAATCCATCAAACTGAATTGATGTATCAAGCCAGGCTGATGTAGCTTCCTGACATGGCAAAGGAGCGGCCCGTGGCGAGGACGCCACCAGAGTTTCTCCAGCTGGCCGCCCATCCGCTGCGGTGGCAGCTCCTCGCCGCACTCGCCGACGGCGATCATCGGGTTCGCGAACTGGCCGCCCAGATCGCCCAGCCGCAGAACCTGACCTCCTACCACCTGCGGCTGCTACGAAATGCGGGGCTGGTCAGCGCGACCCGCAGCAGCTACGACGGCCGCGACAGCTACTACCACCTGGACCTGGACCGCTGCGCGCAGGCACTGGCCGACAGCGGCGCCGCGCTGCACCCGGCACTGCGTCGAGACGCCGGACAATCCGATGTGCCACCGGCAGGTCGGCCGGCTGGATCGGTCGCGGTGTTGTTCGTGTGCACCGGTAACGGCTCTCGCTCGCCCATGGCCGAGGCACTCTTGCGCTGGCGGACCGGCGGCGCCGTGACGGTAGCCAGTGCCGGGACCCGGCCCAGGCCGGCGCTGCATGCCAACACCGTCCGAGTGTTGCGCGAGGTGTTCGGCATCGACGCAACCGGATTCCAGCCCCGCCACATCGACACGCTCGTCGATCGGCGGTTCGACCACGTCATCACCTTGTGCGACCGCGCTCGCGAGGCATGCCCGGAGTGGTCCGCCAACCCTCGACGAAGGCATTGGAGCATCCCCGACCCCGCAACGGCCGAGGGCACCGACGACGCTACCTACTCCGCCTTCCGACGCACCGCGGCCGAGGTCGATACCCGCGTGAGGCATCTGCTGCCCGTTCTCGCCGCCACCCACCGCTAGGAGAATCCGCCATGACCGACGAGTTCGTGAGCGTCCGCTATATCGTCCAGGACGTACAGGAGGCGATCGACTTCTACACCACTCACCTCGGCTTCGAGGTGAACATCAGTGCCGCGCCGGCGTTCGCCGATGTGATCCGCGGTCGGCTGCGGCTGCTGTTGTCCGGCCCCGCCAGCTCCGGCGCCCGCGCCACGCCCGCGGACTCCGCGGCCGCCGGCCGCAACCGCATCCACCTCGTCGTCGACGACCTCGACGACGCCGTCGCCCCGCTCCGCGACGCCGGCGTGTGCTTCCGCAGCGATCTCGTCAGCGGCCCTGGTGGGCGCCAGATACTGCTCGCCGACCCTGCCGGAAACCTGATCGAGCTGTTCCAACCGGCCAACCAGCCCAGTGCGACCTGAGCCGAGTTCGCCGGCATGACTCGGCCGCAGCACGGCCATCGGATCAACAAGAATCGATATCGTCTACCACCAGGTTGAACGCACCTCCGAGAGCGTGCGGACGTGCCAACCGGCAGCCGCTCGACAGAGGAGATTCACGGAGGGCCTCCCGGGTTCGAGTGGGTGCGTCACACACACCCACTCCTCCCGGAGGCCCTCCGCCTCGTTCAAGCCGCCACGCCGCAACCGGCTGACGATGCCGGGCGGCTCAGCCCGTGACGCTGGCCTCGCCGGTCTCCAGGTGGCCGACGAACCGCTGTGACCAGGCGTGGTCGCTGTCGACCGTGACGGTCACGTCGTACCACCCGCCGCTGACCCCCAGCGGGCTGACCGCCCACGCCTCCTTGCCGTGCGCGGCAACCTTCACCTTCTGCGGTGCGCCGGAGATATAGCGGTTGCACGTGATGTTGAACTCCACGGGCGAGGCGCCGTTGTTGAACAACCACAGCTTCAACTTGGGGCGTGCGGTCGACTTGCCGTCGTAGTAGCTCGCCTCGATGACGAGGTCCTTGCCGGCGGTGGCGATGTCGCCGATGAAGCGGCGCAGGAACCGGTTCGGCCCAGTGATGGTCAGGTCGTACGCGGTGTCGCCGCCGGCGGAGCCGATGGGGCCGGTGCCGGTGGCCGTCTCCTTGGCGGCGACGGTGTACTGGCCCGGGAACTTGGCCGGGTACTGCGCCAGCGTCGGGAAGCCGCCCCGATTGTTGTAGACGGCGAAATGACTCGACTTGGTGACGAAGGGGGCATCGTTGCTGAACTGCAGTTTCACCACGCCGTCGGCGAACCCGGTCAGGTTGGCGTTGGGCTGGTAGGGCAGCGGGCGGGCAGACTTGGTGCCCTCCTCCTGGGTGGGCATCTTGTTGTCGCCCGGCAGCGGGGTGTACTTCGTCTCGGGGATGAGCCCCCCGGTGTCCGGCAGGTTGGGGAGACCGTAGACCGGCGAAGCGAAGTCGAAGGCGCCGGTGAGGTCACCGCAAACCTTGCGGCGCCAGTCGCTGATGTTGGGACACATGGCCGGCGTACCGAGCCCGGTGGTCCACTTCTCGATGAACTGGATGATCGACGTGTGGTCGGACACCTCGGAGGTCACCCGACCGCCGCGGGTCCAGGGCGAGATGAGCAGCAATGGCACACGGAATCCGAGGCCGACCGGGAGGGGTTCGGTGACCCCGGACGAGGCGAGCGTGCCGGAGACGAACTCGTCCGCCTCGCCCGGCGCCGGCATGGGCGGCGGAACATGGTCGAACTGGCCGTCGTTCTCGTCGTAGTTGACGATCACCAGGGTCGAGTTGAAGACGTCCGGGTCGGCGTTGAGGGCCGCCAGGACGCCGCGCAGGAAGTACGCGCCGTTGCTCGGGGCCGTGACCGGGTGCTCGGAGAAGAACTGGTTGTTGACGACCCAGCTGACCTGCGGCAGCGTGCCGTTGATCACGTCGGCGCGGATCGCGGCGTTGATGTTGTCGGCGTTGCCCGCGAGTCCGGTGACCGGCTCGGGGACGTTCTTGACGCCGTTCTCGTAGAAGACGTCGCCCGGAGCGGCCTTGCCGCCCTGGGTGGGGTCGAGCTTGGCGAAGGTGCCGAAGTACTCCAGGCCGTTGTCGCCGTAGTCGTCGGCGCACTGGTAGACCCGCCAGCTGACGCCGGCCTTCTGGAGCGTCTCGCCGTAGGACTCCCAGGGCAGGAACTTGCCGCGCTCGTCGCCGCCGTCGTTGGCAGTGAAGCTGCCGTGCTTCTTGTCGGCGTTGATCGTCCCGCTCCACAGGAAGGTGCGGTTCGGGCCGGTCGCGCTGAGCACGGAGCAGTGGTACGCGTCACCGACGGTGTAGGCGTCCGCGAGGGCGTAGTGGAAGGGAAGGTCCTTGCGGTCCAGGTAGCCGAGGGTGGTCGGGCCGCCCTTGGCGGGATACCAGCCGTTCATGAGGCCGCCGTACCAGGCGCCGTGCTGGTCGGCCCAACCGTGGCTGGTGCCACCGTAGTTGGCGGCGCCGAGCTCGGCGCTCGGTGGGGTCGCGCCGCTCCAGGACTTCGCCCCGCTCAGCCGCCACGGGTACTGAGTCTCGGCCCCTGCCGTAGGCGTCTTCGGCTGTTCCCAGACGGACTTGCCGCCCGGCAGCTGGATCGTCGACAGGTCACCGAACCCTCGCACGCCCTTGAGGGCGCCGAAGTAGTGGTCGAAGCTGCGGTTCTCCTGCATGATCACGACGACGTGCTTGATGTCGCGTATGTCGCCGTGCCTCTGGCCGGCCGGCGCGGGCTTGTTCTGCGTGGGAGTCGCAGCGGCACTCACGCCGGGGAGCGCGGCACTGATGGCGGCCGCACCAGCGACGGTCGCGGCGGAGCCGAGGAAGTTTCTGCGGGACAATGTGGACATAATTCGGGGGACTCTCCAGGTTCGGGGGATGCGCCTCGAGACACTGGTGTTGCGATCTTGCTCCCGAGTGTCCGGAATCCGACCCGTAAATTGCCGAGTGTGCAAAACCTAGATGTCTTAACATCCGTTACCTGCAGTGAGAATTGTTACATTGCGACATCGTCCGGGGAGTCATGAGGTAGTCGGGCCGCAGGCGAAAACCGTCCGAATCGGACGGTGCGAAACTGGGTAAACACGGCGGCAAGCGGCTGCAGTGGTGCTGTGGCCACCTTGGTCGCGTTCATCGCAACCAAGGTGGCCTTTGGGAATCAACCCATCTTTTGCTACGGCTGTAACTGCACGATCTGCGGGTCGTGGTCGCTCGACTGTTGAGCGAACTCGGAGTTGATGTGCACCACGTCGTAGTCGACCTTCTTCAGTGCCTTCGAGACCAGGATGTGGTCCAGCACCTGCGAGTTGCCGTCGAATACGTAGCTGTAGCGCTCGTTTTCCGGCAGGGTGTTCATCAGCGCCGTCAGCGCGCCGCCTTGGGTGAGGATCTGCAGTGTCGGGGAGAACTGGTAGTCGTTGAGGTCGCCGGCCACCACGAGGCCGGCGTTCGGATCGGCCGCGAGCAATTTGTCGATGAAGCCACGTAGGACGGTGGCCTGTTGCGTACGCTGCACCTCGGAGCTGCGGTCCGGTGGCTGGTTGATGCCGTGCGTCGGCTGGTCGCCGCCTTTCGAGGCGAAGTGGTTCGCGATGATGAACACCGTCTTCCCGTGGAAGACGAACTCGCCGGCCAGCGGCTTGCGGCTGGTCTGCCATGCCGGGTTGGTCGGGTCGACCCTGCCGGGTGAGATCGACAGGTGCGGGTTCTTGCCCTTCTCGTCCATCACCACGTCGACCGCGGTCGTGGCGTCGCCACCGGGACGGTCCACGAACGACACTCGCTTCGGGTCGAACAGGAAGCCGACCCGGATGTTGCCACCCGGCTCACCACCGTCGGTCATGTCCTGCGGGTTGATCTGCCGCCATTCGTAACGCGGCCCGCCGGCGGCGACGATCGCGTCGACGAAGCGCTTCAGCGTCTGGTCGGCCGCGACCACGCCGTCGTTCGTGCCGGTCGGGCCGTTGTCGTCCTGGATCTCCTCCAGCGTCACGATGTCCGGAGACCCGAGGTGGTCGGTGATTCCGCGGGCCAGCCCGTCGAACTTCGCCTGGTCGTCGGCGGCTGACAGGTTCTCCACGTTGTAGGTGGCCACTGCGAGCTCGCCACCGTTCCGCTTGCGGGTGACCTCACGCGCGAGGCCGTTGTTCTTGAGCTCGCCGAGGATCGAGGCCTGGATGGTGTAGCCGCCGAACTGGCTGTACTCGACCGGGCCCGAGGTGATGCCGGTGAGGACGTCACCCGTGTTGGCCTGCGGGAACGGACGCTGCGCGAACGGGATCAGCGACTGGACCTTGACGATGCCGGTGTTGGTCTGGTCATAGCCGAGATACACCGAACCACCGCGTGCGCTGGGGTGCTCGTCCGGTTTGGTGGTCACGAACACCTCGTCGAAGGCCGTCGTGCCGCTGACGGCACGCACGTCGGCAACGCTGACCAGCTCGCCTTCGTGGGCCTCCCAGAAGTCCAATGCGTACTTCGAGGGCTCCAGCGGCAGGGATTCGATGTTGCCGCCCGGCTGCGGGACGTACTCGCCGGGCACCGTGTTCTGGGTGATCATCACCGGTCCGGGCAGCTCGTGGCCGCCTGACTCGGTGGTCCACGTGGGGCCGGTGAGTTCGGTGGTCGTCTGGTAGCCCGACTCGGGGCGGTACTCGGCGACGGTGCCGGTGACGGTGACGGCATCGCCGACCGCGACCGTCGGCGTCACGGAACCGGTGAACACCAAAAGGCCCTCGCTTGTGCGGGGGTCGTCGTCGGGTTGAGGGTCCTGGATCCAGAACCCGCGTGAGGAGCCGAACCCTCTTGTGGCGGTGACGACGCCGGGAACCCGCACGGATTTGCCGACCAGCGGCGACGTCCGGGTCGTGCCCTGCACATCGCGGATGCGCGCGTCGGTCGCTTCGCTAGGGCCGCCGGCCTCCCCGCCGGCGGCGTTCTGGGGAGTGGGCGGACCTGCGACGAAGTCGGCCGCGTTGTCGTCAGTGTCGACCGATGTGGTGCGGAAGACCGACGTGGTGGCGCTCGGCGCCGGCGCCGGGTTGGTTTCCCGCACTACCGCGCTGCCGTAGCCGACGAGGTCGACGACCCGCGAGTCCGCTGCGCAGTCAGCGGCGGTCAGGCAGGTCAGCGGGGTTGTTCCGTTGACGAGCGCCACCGTGCCGGTCGTGGCGGACATGTTGATCGACCCGGTCACATCGGGGGTGGGCAGCTCGACCGTGCCTCCGCCCCCCGCCGCCTCGGCGACGAGGAGGCGCGCGCCGGGGTTCACCGAACCGGACAGTGGGGTGGCCTGCCAGCGGCTGCTCCCGCTGGGCGAGCCCGGCAGGTACTGCACGCTCATGTCGGCGACGCTGGTGGGGGTGGTGCCCGCCGTCGCCAGTTCGATGAAGTCCCGGGTCAGGGTCGTACCGGAGTTGCCACCACCGCCATAGACCTCGGCGATGACTGGCCCAGGACTTGGTGCCGCGGAAGCAGGCGCAACCAACACGGTCAGCCCGGCAACGCCCGCGACAGTAATTGCCGCAACAGCGCGGCAAGTATTGCGTCGGAGTGAAGTCACCGCGGCATCTAACCCACATGGGTGAAATGCGAAGCGTCTTCCGCGTGTCGCGAAGATCAAGGTTGAGGTTTCGGCCAGCCGCCGCTATCGGAGGAATCGCCTCCTTCCCGCCGACCGTGGCAGTCTTCTGCAGCTTCCCAGCGGTACGCCCCGCGGCGACCACTGTCGCTACCTGCGGCCTTCACGTGGATCATCTGCGCTACGCCGACCGACAGCTCATCGTGCGGCTTGACCAGCGCGGTGCCCGCGTCGGAGCTGATCAGCACACGGGTGCTCAACCGGTGCACGCCGGAGTGCGTCCGCGTGGCCTCCGAACATCGGCCCCCAAGTCCGCGGCCGAACGCCGGTTCCCTGCGCCCCCGAAGGCACGATCTGTTGATCAACGGTCACTTCGCGTTCAACTCTCGTGGATAGCGTCGCGCCGCATCGTTCGCGGCCTGGCCTCCGCGTCCGGTCGGCCGCGCTGCCCCGAGCGCGGCATCCGCATCTCCCCACACGGTCGGGATCACCCGCGTGCCCGACCAACGACAGGAGCTCCCCGTGCGACGTCCATTACTCGTCGGCGCCACCCTCGCCCTGGCAATGTCCGCTGTCTGCGTCGGCACCGCCGCCGCCCAGCAACCGGACAAGGCCGGTTTCGGGTTCGCCGTCATCGGCGACATCCCCTACGGCGCCGAGCAGATCGCCCACTTCCCGAGCGTGGTCGATCAGATCAACGCCGATCCCGCGGTCCAGATCGTCAATCACCTCGGTGACATCAAGGACGGCTCCTCGGTCTGTGGCGACGATTACTTCGCCGCGGTCCGAGCTCAGTTCGATCGATTCGCCGATCCGTTCATCTACACCCCGGGCGACAACGAGTGGACCGACTGCCACCGGCCCAACAACGGGGGCTTCGACCCGCTCGAGCGGCTGGACGCCGTGCGCGAGACCTTCTTCCCCAAACCCGGCAAGACACTCGGCGGGCAGAGCGTCGCCGTGCACTCGCAAGCCGATCGAGGCTTTCCGGAGAACGTGTCCTACGACCGCGCCGGAGTCTCGTTCGCCGTGCTGCACGTCGTTGGCAGCAACAACGATCTCGCCCCCTGGACCGGGCAGACCGCGCCGACCCCGGAGCAGGCGGCCGAGGTGCAGCAGCGCACCGCGGCGACCCTCGACCTGATCAACGAGGCCTTCGACCATGCTCGTGGGCAGCGCGCCGTCGCTCTGCTGATGCAGGCCGACATGTTCGACCCGACCGTTGCCAACCCCAGCTTGGCCGCATACTCCGGCTTCCAGGAGATCATCCGGACCATCGCCGAGCGCTCAGCCGACTTCGATGGCCCGGTGTACCTCTTCAACGGCGACAGTCACGTCTACAACTCCGACAACCCCCTCGCGCCCGGGTCGCCGTGGCTGAGCTTGTACGGCGTCACGACCCCGGCGCCCAACCTGACCCGGATCACCGTCGACGGCTCGAACGGCGTGAACAACTACCTCCGCGTCACCGTCCAACCGGGCGACCCGCAGGTGCTGACCTGGACGAAGGTCCCCTTCGACACGACGCCGACCCCGCACTAGCGCCTGTTTACTAATCGGCGGAGCCAGATGTTGATCCCAGCGATCTGGGTGGTGACTTCGAAGCGCAGGGCGAGCTTGTCGTAGCGGGTGGCGAACCCCCGGTGGTGTTTGTGCAGGTTGATGCTGCACTCGACAGCGTGGCGCTGGCGGTAGGTGTCGGGGTCGAACCGTGGAGGCCGCCCGCCATGTGACCCTCGCTTGCGCCGGTGGGCCTGCTGGTCCCGCTTGATCGGGATCGTCGCCCGGATACCGCGACGGCGCAGGTAAGCGCGGTTGGCCCGTGATGAGTACGCCTTGTCGGCCAGGACCCGGTCCGGGCGGGTCCGGGGCCGGCCCCGCCCGGACCGCAGGACCCGGATGCCGTCCAGGACCGGCACGAACTGAGGGCTGTCTCCCCGATGCCCGGCGGTGATCACCGTCGACAACGGTGTCCGTCCCTGTTCAGAGGCCAGGTGCAGCTTGGTGGTCCACCCACCACGAGACCGGCCCAGCGCGTGGTCGGCCGGTTCGGCACCAGGTGGTTCGACTTGGCCGGCCGGGTCGCGGCGGGCACCCGCGGCGTGCTGGTGTGCCCGCACGATCGTGGAGTCCACCGACACGTCCCAGCAGATCAGGCCTGCCTCATCACCGAGTTGCAGCAGGCACTGCAAGATCCGGGTCCATACGCCCTCACGCTGCCAACATCGGAACAAGCCATAGACCGACTGCCACGAGCCGTACCGCTCGGGTACGTCACGCCATGGCGTGCCGGCGCGGGTCCGCCACCGGATCCCGTCGATCAGCTGTCGCCTGCTCCACTTTCGGGGCCGCCCACGTCCAGTATCCGCAGGTAGCAGCGGCTCAAGTAGCTGCCACTGCGCGTCGGTGAGGTCATGACGGGCACCCGCGGGTACGGTGCCCACGAGGTCTCCGGTGGTGATGGTCTTCTTGGTCGTTGATCCATCTACCGGAGACCTCACTCATCTCCACGGACCGACACGCACAGACACGCGACGAAGATCCACTTTCTAAACAGGCGCTAGGTGTGCTGATCGGAGACGTCGGTGTACGTCGCTTGACGACACGGTCCGAGTGATCTGGTGAGGAAGGACGCACGGGGATCACTGGTCTGATCCCACCGTCGCCCACCATGCTGAAGGCCCCTGACCTGCGAGGTCGGGGGCCTTCAGCGTTCTACAGGTCGAGTAGGTCTTTCAGGGCTTCTTTCCCAGCCCGGCCACGAGCACGGTGGACCACGGTCCCTCGGTCTTGGTGGGGTCGGTGGGGCGCCAGTCGTTCGCGTACACGAGACCCGGTTCCACCATCTCCAGGCCGTCGTAGTAGCGGCGGATCTGGTCCCAGGTCCGGATGAACCCGCTGCCGACCCGCGACACGACGTCGGCTTCCAGTTTCTCGTCGGCTTGCGGGTGGTCCTCGCGCAAGAGGTTGACCGTGAACAGGTAGGACCCGGACGGCATCCTCGCGATGAGTCGCTGCGTCACGCCGACCGGGTCCTCGTGATCGGTGAGGTGGTGCAGGACGCTCGCCATGAGCACCGCCCACGGCTTGTCGAGGTCGATCAGCTGCCTGGTCTCGGGTGCGTCGAGGATCGAGTCCGGGTCGGCGGCGTCGGCTTGTGTGACCGATGTGGTCTGGTTGTCCGCCAGCAAGGCGCGGCCGTGAGCGAGGACGATCGGGTCCTTGTCGACGTAGACGACCCGTGCGGTCGGGTCCAGCTGGTGTGCGATCTCGTGCACGTTCTCCTGCGTGGGCAGGCCCGACCCGATGTCGATGAACTGTCGGATGCCGGCTTCGGTGGCGAGGTAGTGCACTGCCCGCTGGAGAGCCCGCCGGTTGCTGACGCAGACTTCGGTGGCACCGCCGTTGTACTTCGCGTTCAGCGCATCGGCTGCGGCCCGGTCGACCGCGAAGTTGTCGTGGCCGCCGAGCAAGTAGTCGTAGACGCGCGCCACCGTCGGTTTGCTGAAGTCGATGCCGCTCAGCTGCCTGTTCTGGCCGACCCGTGGGTAGTGCTCGGCGATCTTGTCGTGGAGCCGTTCGGCGGACTCAGCCATGTCAACCTCCAGTGCGTCGTGCGTCACCGAGCGTAGTCCACGGCGTGATCAAGGGTGTTCCGTCATAGCAGCCGCTTCTGCGGCCGTCAGGTCACCAGGCCGTGGCGGTAGGCGTAGACGACGGCTTGGACGCGGTCACGCAGGCCGAGCTTGGTGAGGATGCGTGACACGAAGGTCTTGACGGTTTCCTGGCTGATCACGAGTACGGCGGCGACTTCGCTGTTGGAGAGGCCGTCTGCGATGAGGCGAAGGACCTCGAGTTCACGCGGGGTCAGCGGCGTGTCGCGTGGGCCGTCTCCCTCGGCAGGCCGGATGCGGGCCGCGAACCTTCCGACGAGCTGGCGCGTCACCTCAGGGTCCAGGAGGGCCGCGCCGGTGGCCGCGGTGCGGATCCCGTGCAGCAGTTGGGCAGGCGGTGCGTCCTTGAGCAGGAACCCGCTCGCTCCCGCACGCAGCGCCTCGTAGACGTACTCGTCCAGGTTGAAGGTCGTCAGCACGACGACCTTGACGGGGTGCGGCACCCCGGCACCGGCCAGCAGGCGAGTGGCCTCGATGCCGTCGAGCACAGGCATGCGGATGTCCATCACCACGACGTCCGGGGTCAGACGGCCGGCGAGGTCGACCGCGGCCTGCCCGTCCCCGCACTCGCCCACCACCTCGAGATCGGGTTGCGCGTCGATGATCGTCACCAGCCCGGTGCGGATCAGCATCTGGTCGTCGCAGACCAGTACCCGGATCGGTGCGGTCACGACCGGCTCCCCGTGGGTATCCGTGCTCGCACGGCGAAGCCTGCGCCGGCTTGCCGGTCCACGACGAAGTCGCCGCCCAGGACAGCGACCCGTTCGCGGAGACCGGCCAGACCCCGTCCACTCCCGCCGGGGGACCCTGCCTGCGACCCGGAGCCGTCCGTGCTCACCTCCACGGTGATCTCCCTTTCGCTGTGATGCACCTGAACCGAAGTGCGGCTGCCGTGTGCATGCTTGAGGGCGTTCGTCAGGGCCTCCTGCACGACCCGGTAGGCCACGAGATCGGCGCTTCCGGTTGACGCCGCCGGCGTGCCCTCCTCGGTGAACTCCACCGGCTGTCCGGCCTGACGCGTCTGCTCCACGAGCGTGCCGAAGCCGCCCGGGGACGATGTCCTGGCTTCGACGCCGTGGTCGGGGTTGAGCAGGTCGAGCAGGTGCCGCAGGTCGGTCATGGCCCGTCGGCCGGTGTCGGTCACTGCGGTCAGGGTCTGGTCGAGACGGTCGGGCGTGGCGGTCAGATAGCGTGCCGCCTCGGCCTGCACGACCATCGCTGTCACGTGGTGGGTGACGACGTCGTGGAGTTCGCGGGCGATGCTCGTGCGTTCGGCAGCGCGGGTGTCCTCGGCGACGCGGCGGCGACGTTCGGCTTCCGCGGCCCGGGTGGAGCGCAGCCAGGCCCCGATGCCCCACGCGAGCACCAGCGCCAGGTAGAACGTCACGAACTCCTCCGGAGGCTCGCCCGAACCGAGCTGGAAGAGCACGACGGCCAGCGGCACGTACGCCGCGGAGAACAGGATCGCGGTGGCGCGTCGGCGCCGTTCCAGATGGGCTCCCACGCTCAGCAGCGCGATCGCCAGCGCGGTGCCCGCGACCGAGTGGTAGCCGCGGAGCTGGTCGACGGCGAAGCCGAGCGAGACCAGGAGGAGACAGGCCGCCGGCCAGCGTCGACGCACGGCGAGCGGGAGGCATTCGAGGGCGACCACCGCGACGGCCAGCGCGTCGAAGGAGCGGGCCGGCATCCCACCGAGCTGCGTCCCGTGGTTGTGGAGCACCGGCAGGAACGACGCTCCCAGCAGCAGGAGCCCGAGCGCGAGATCCCGTACCGTGACGTCGAACCGGCGCCACAGCGTCAGGGCCGTCCGGTGATCGATCATCGAGCGAGCGTAATCGTGGCGTCGACCCGGTCGGCGCGCCGGCGGCGGGGTACCAGATTGCCGCGCCGGCGGGCCAGCCACAGGAACGCGATCGTCACCACGACGCAGAACAGCACCGAGTACAGACTTCCCTCCGGACCGAAATCGCCGCCGGTGAGGGCCACCGGGCCCGACATCGCGGAATCCAGCAGGCCCTGAGGGGTGCCGTTGCCGGAGACCTCCGTGCTGAAAATGCCGCTCGCGGCGAAGTTCCAGCCGAAATGCAGCCCGATCGGCAGCCACAGTTTGCGTGTGGCGACGTACGCGGCGGTGAGCATGCCGCCGGCCTCGATCGCGACGGCGATGGCGCCCCACAGGCTGGCATGCGGGTTGAGCAGGTGCACCAGGCCGAACAGCACGCCGGTCAGCACCAACGCGATCCACGTGCCGGCGCGCTCCTCGGTGATCCGGAACAGAACGCCACGAAACATCAGTTCCTCTGTCACCGCAGCTGCGGCCATGAAGCCGAACAACCCCACCGCACCCGTTACCGATCCCACGCCGTGGACCGCATAACCATCGAGGAAAGCGATGTTCACGATGACGAGCCCGAACAGCGCGGCGCCGAGCAGTGCGCCCCGGCCGATCGCGACCCCGGCACCGTTCCAGGCCACTTCCGTGGACGGGCGGCGCTCGGTCCGCCGCACCAGCCACCCGTAGACGACCACCGACAGCACGGCCGTCAGGAGACCGATTGCGAGCGTGAGCCACGGATTCCCCTGCACCGCGGCGAGGACCTGCCCGCCGATGAAGGCGACCGCCGCGGTGCCAGCGAGTTGCCAGACCAGCCTCATGAGATTCCCTTCGCCAGATCCGCGGCCAGAGCGCTGCGGCTGCGAAGAACGCTATGAATCCGACAGCCCGGAATCGTCACTACACAGTGGACACCTGCGCGTAGCTCGCACGGGGGACAAGAGCCCACCCGCCCGGGGCGTCGTTCCTTGGCGGCGCCTCGCACGCGTGGCTGAACGTCGCGCTCCTCGTGGCTCCCGGTTCGCCTCGGGCCGGCGACGGCCCAGGCCCGCACGCGCGCGCGGCGCTACCCGAGTCAGGGCGTCGCCTAGTGCGAGATCGTCGCCTTCTCCGACCCCGCGCCGGTGAGCGACCGGACCTCCATCTCGGCGAACTTGGCCTCGTCGACCGGTTGACGCCCGCCGACGTAGGTGCCGATGACGCCAAGCAGGAACGACAGCGGGATCGACACCAGGCCGGGGTTGGCCAGTGGGAAGACGTGGAAATCCACGTCCTTGAGCATGGCTGTCGGGCTCCCGGACACTGCCGGCGAGAAGATGATCAGCAGCACGCAGCTGGTCAGCCCGCCGTAGATGCTCCAGAGGGCGCCGGTGGTGTTGAACCGCTTCCAGAACAGGGTGTAGAGGATCGTCGGCAGGTTGGCCGACGCTGCGACGGCGAACGCCAGCGCGACCAGGAACGCGATGTTCTGGTTGCGGGCAAGGATGCCGGCGGCAATGGCGATCACGCCGATCACGACCGCGGTGATCCGGGCCACCCGCACCTCGGAGTCCGGCGGCGCCTCCCCGCGCTTGATCACGTTGGCGTAGACGTCATGGGCGAACGACGCCGACGCGGTGATCGTCAAACCGGCCACGACCGCCAGGATCGTGGCGAAGGCGACCGCGGAGATGAAGCCCAGCAGCACCTCGCCGCCGAGCACGTAGGCGAGGAGCGGCGCGGCGGAGTTCGTCCGGCCGGGCGCGTTGGCGATCGTCGTTGCGCCACCGGGCACCAGAGCGGCGGCGCCGTAGCCCAGCACGAGCGTGAACAGGTAGAAGATCCCGATCAGCCAGATCGCCCACACGACCGAGCGCCGCGCTTCCTTGGCCGAGGGCACCGTGTAGAACCGCATGAGGATGTGCGGCAGGCCGGCGGTGCCCAGCACCAGCGCGAGCGCGAGCGAGATGAAGTCGATCTTCGCTGTCGCCGTGGCACCGTACTGCAGACCCGGACCGAGCAGCTTCTCGCCCAGTGGCTTGGTCTGGCCGGCGGTCTCCAGCACGGGGTTCGCGCTCACCGCCTGGCCGAGCACGGCCGACAGGCTGAAACCGAACAAGGCGAGCACCCAGAGCGTGATCAGGGCGGTGCTGACCAGCAGCAGGGCGGCCTTGATGATCTGCACCCACGTGGTGCCCCTCATCCCGCCCACCAACACGTAGACGATCATCAGGACGCCGACGATCGCAATCACCGCGCCCTGGCCGACGATGTTCGTGTTGGGAATCTTCAGGAGCAGCGCGATCAGCGCGCCGGCACCGGCCATCTGAGCGAACAGGTAGAAGAAGGACACGACCAGCGTGGACGTAGCGGCAGCCGCGCGGACCGGGCGTTGACGCATCCGGAAGCTCAGCACGTCGCCCATCGTGTATTTGCCGGTGTTCCTCAGCAGTTCGGCGACCAGGAGCAGTGCGACCAGCCATGCGACCAGGAATCCGACCGAGTACAGGAAGCCGTCGTACCCGGTGACGGCGATCGCGCCCGCGATGCCCAGGAAGGACGCTGCGGACAGGTAGTCGCCAGAGATGGCGATGCCGTTCTGCGCGCCCGTGAACGAGCGTCCGGCTGCGTAGTAGTCGGCCGCCGTCTTGGTGGCGCGGCTGGCTTGGAAAACCACGACCAGCGTGACGACGACGAATGCGGCGAAGATGCTGATGTTGAGCAGGGGGTTGCCGACGCTCGCCGGCGCACTGCCCTGCGCGAGGTGATCCATCATGTGTCCCCTCCTTCGATCCTCTCGCGCAGCCGTTCGGCGCTGGGGTCGAGGCGCCGGTTCGCGTAGTGGACGTAAGCGGCGGTGATGGCGAAGGTCGAGACGAACTGCAGAAGCCCGATCACCAGCCCGACGGTGATGTTTCCTGCCAGCTCGGTGGCCATGAACGCCGGCGCGTAGCTGGCCAGCAGGACGTACAGCAGGTACCAGAGCAGGAACGCCGCGCTCATGGGAAAGACGAACCGGCGGAGCCGATGCCGGAGATCCTGGAACTCGCCGGTTTGTTGAACCTGCTCGTACACAGTGGTCGTTGCCGGCCTTCCGGCCGATGGATCGATGTGGGACACGATGCCTCCTCGCGCACCCCGGGGTACCCGTATCGACAGCGCGAAATCGCCCGATACTCGACCGTTTGACCGAATTCGAGGCGGAATCTGCCGTACGCGAGGACTCATTCGGCTCGGCGGGTGCACGCACCCCGTCCGATGGGCCATTGCGCGGGCTTCCGCCCACGTGGTCGTTGACCTCCGCCGTGGAGACCTCCACAGGGCGCGCGACGACGTCTTCGCCCTCGGCGATGCGCACGTTCTGGCTGGAGTTCGGCCTTGTTCGGAGCACATGGCACGCCGAGCCGAGGCAGCCGGACCGAAGGTCGTAGAGGCCGGACGACGCCGCTGTGGAGTCATCGGGAGCTCGCGTTCGCGGCCGTGCGGCTGAGGAGCGGGACGACGGTGCCGCGGGCCTGACAGTCAGATGCTGCCCGTCCGGTCAGCCATGCTGACCGGCAGTACCTGGCATCAGCAGTGCCCCACCGAGTACCTAGAGGGGGTTGACGATCTCGCGGGAGAAGAGAGACCCCCGTGCACGCTCACGAGAAGGCCGGACACACCGGGGCCGGTAGCGCCCGTACCCCAACCCGCAAGCCCGAATCCGTCTCACCTGCACAGTTGCGTGGCCTGCTCGACCTGCAGGCCGGCGCGGGCAACGCCGCAGTCGTCCAGATGCTCGGCCGGGCCGGCCACCCCTGGGCCCAGGAACACCAGCACCATAACGCCGGATGCGGCCACCAACAGACCGCACAACAGCGGGCGGCGCAGCGCTCCACCGTCCACGACGTGCGGGCTCGAGTTGCGGACGGTCGCCGGCCGGAGGCGCCGGCGCGAGCGTTGAACGCCACCCCGCCGGCTGTTGGTGCGCATGCGCCGCGCACACCGCAAGGCATGCTGGCGCTGCAACGGACGGTCGGCAACCAGGCGGCCACTGTCGTGGTTGCGCGTATGCCACAACCACAGCAGCAGGCGCCGCAGCAGGGTGGTGGCGGTGCCGGCGGCTATCTCCACGGCTGGCTTGTGTGGTTGTTCGCGTGGTTCGCGTGGCTCACGCGCAATGCGCAGCGACAGGCGCCGGTCGCGGTGGAGGCTGGGCCCGTCGCCGAGCCGACCCCGCCGCCGGTCGCCGCGCCGACGGCTGTCGCCGAGGAGGCTCCGCCACCAATCACGGCGCCGGTGGCTACCGCCAAGGAGCAGCAGCTGATCTCGGACTACGAGCGCGTCGCGCTGCGCACCAAGTCTCGCAAGCTGTCGGACCAGATCGACAAGATGAACGATGCCAAGCTGCAGGCACGCGTCAACAAGCTCTCCGAGGAGATCGATTCGCTACTGAAACAGGGGACGGTCGACAAGCTCGAAAAGATCGAACACGAAATCGGCAACATATACCGTGCGATCGAGAAGGCGTCGGCTTCTCAGCCCGAAGCGGGCGAGAGCTCGACCGAGCCCGCTGTAACCAATGCGGCGGGCCAGCGACCCGTCGTCATCCAGTACGGCACCATCGGCTCGAGCGCCGCGGGGTGGGGGGAGTACGGCCACGTGGTCGAGCGTGTGATCGAGGAGATGCGGGATGGCCGCGTGACACTCGGGCCGGACTTCAAGCCGCAGCTGGCCGGCCTGTCGGTCAGGGCACACTGGCAGCAGGGTGACCCGCAGAACTTCATCAAGGTCTATCTCGACGCCGAGGATCGTGGTGCAGGGACCCAGATGCGCGGCTACTTCCGCTACAAGGTTTTCGACGACCGCCTGGTGATCAAGTTCGTTGCGATCCGGAAGGAACACGGCGGCAAGGACACCACGGAGTTCGGCGATCACACGGAGGTCGTGAGCGAAACGGAAAGCTAGCTCGCGGCGCCGGCGCCCCGAACGGACCACGTTGGTTGTACGGAGTCCGGGAGGACCACAGGCGGGCGGTCGGCGTGGCCGCTGCATCGGTGGATCGTGCTCACCGGCCTCTACCGATCATCTGAGACGGTTGCTGCACCGGCGGCCCTCGCACGGGCATGGCAGGGTCTCAGTGCTCCCAGTCCGAGCCAGGGCACATGTTGAACCGGTCTACGGCGTCGATGGTGCGCTGTGCTTCTGGTCGCCCGAACCCGTCGCCGGCCATCGCCCGGGCTACAAGGTCAATGGCCTCTTCGCGGCTCATGTCGCGGCGCGCCTTGCGCTCGCAGGCAGCGGTGGCGGCGGCGTGGGGACCCCGGAAGTAGGGGATTCCCTCGACGGCCGCGAGGTAGCCGGAGTAGTCGGGTCCGTCCAGGGCGTGAGGGGCCCGGGGTCCAGCGGAAACACCACAACCTCCGCACCCGGCTAGCAGAGCGCCGAGGGCGAGGGCGGAGAGCAGGCGCCGGAGATTCACGCGGCGATCTTCCCATTTGTCCGTTACTGACGGGAGGGGATCACGCCCCGAGGTTGGTGCAGCAGGTGCACGCGGGACATCCGGACGGGCGTGACCGCAGAAGCCAGCGCCGACGGCCCAATGCCGACAATCGGCTCGGGTGTTCTTGGGGGCGCCCGTCCTGCACGAACAACTGACCTGTCCGCCGTGCTCGTGGAGACGAGGGTCGCGGTGCCCGTAGTCGGGACGCGGTCGCCGGACGGAGGGGTGGTGTCTCGAGCCGTGGTCGGTCTGGCGAAGGACGCCGGCAACGCGGTGCCGGTAGGGCGGAGTTGTCGTGGGTAACCGCGCGCTCGCAGGACCCCTCGCCCTGCGAGCGCCGCGGCGGCGGAGAGTGCGACATGCTGATCCCAGGCGCCGGCGTGCTGCCGAGATGGATCAGGCTCCGCCGTCGGCGAAATCGCTTATCTTTTTGATGACGCACTTAATTCGCTTCTCGAAGGATGCGCTGCATCCTCTGCCATTACCAGTGATCAGCAAACCACGTTTCCATCGCGGTCTGACAGACCGGACGTCTCCGTGATGGACGTTTTTTCGTCGGGAGGTCGTTTTTCTTCTTCGAAGGTTGCAGAACTGGCCCGGTCTGGCGATGCTCCAGTTCCATGAATGACATGCCGGAGAGTCGGCCGAGCGTGGAGCCCGTGGTGGATGCGAGCGCGGCCCCGTACCCAGCCCTGCGCTGGGAGGTGTACGGGCTGTTCAGCAGTATCGACGCGATGGACGTTGCGGCGGTGGTCGGAATGTTTACCGACGACGCCGTTGTGCGCTTCGCCAACCAGGAACGCGTGGTGGGCAAGGCAGGGGTTCAGCAGGCGGTCGAGACGCTCTTCTCCGGGATCCGTGGGCTGAGCCACGCGGTCACCGGCGTGTGGTTGGGCAGTTGGGAGGAGGGTGAGGTGGTGAGTGTGGAGAGCGAGGTCACCTATACCCGCCTCGATGGGGTGCGGCTGGCGCCCCTTCCCGTCACGACCACATTGCGTATGACGGAGGGTCTGGTCAAGGACTACCGGGTGTTCATGGATCCCTCGCCGCTGTTCGCGACGGAGACTTGACGTGACCGACGCCGTCGCTGTCCGGCTTGCCAGCGCATAGGACGGCGCGCTCGCCGTCAGGTGGGACATGAGAATCGCATGAACGGGGATTTCGACGGCAAGGTCGCGCTGGTGACCGGCGCGGCAGGTGGCATCGGGCGGTCCTGCGCCCTCGCCTTCGCCGCCCGCGGCGCAGCCGTCGTGGTGTGCGACCTGGTCGAACCGACCGACACCGCAGCAGAGGTCGAGTGCCATGGCGTCAAGGCCCTGTCGCTCCAGCTCGATGTCGCGGATGGCTCCGCGGTCCGCGACGCCGTCGACGCGGCCGCGCGCGCGTTCGGCCGGCTCGACTTCGCCAACAACAACGCAGGGGCCGTCGCCGTGGCCCAGCTCGCCGATCTCACCGAGGACGAGTGGAACCGTGCGGCCTCGGTCAACCTGGGTGGCGTCTTCCTGGGGATGAAGTATCAGATCCCCCACCTGCTCGAGACTGACGGCGCCATCGTCAACACCGCCTCGATCTGGTCGGAGCAGGGATGGGCCGTCGAAAGCGCCTATGTCGCGAGCAAACACGGCGTCGGCGGCCTGACCAGGACCGTTGCGGTCGATTACGGCAGGCAGGGCATCCGGATCAACGCCGTCTTGGCGGGCGGGATCCGGCCCGCCATGACCGCTGCGGCACTGACGGAGGCGACGGCACCGATCCTCAGCCCGACGACGCTCGGCCGCTACGGCGAGGCACCCGAGGCCGTCGTCTGGCTCTGCTCAGCCGGTGCCGCCCACATCAACGGTGCGGTCCTGCTCGTCGGCGGCGGTACCTCGCCGCCTGATTCCGAGGAGCCGCGCCCTGTTCGTCCGGGCTTGTCGTGATCATCGATGGTTCCTCCTGGCGAATGATGGGCATGCGCGCCCGTCTCTCGAAATCGATACTTGCGTCGTTCCTCTTCAACGTGGGCACACGTTTCTCGTCAGCTGGGAGGCTTATCACGGCGCCAACTGCTGGGCATCACCCCGTATTGCCGCTGGAACGCACGATCGAACGTCCTGCGATCGAGGAATCCCACCGCAGCCGCGATGTCCGACGGTCTGAGCCAGGCGTGCCTCGGGTCGGACAGTAGCGCCTCCGCCGCGAGCAGCCGTTGTTCGCGCAGGTAGGCACCGGGCGTGGTCCCGATCCGTTCGCTGCGACGGCTTCCAGGCGGCCGGCATGAACATCCTTCTGAGGCCCAACCGAGTCACCTGGTCGACCACATCTGGCCATCTCGGGGTGGACGTTTCGTCGTCAGCTGGTAGTCATCTCCCCCTTGATCCGGACCCTCCGTCGAGCCCTCAGCTTCCGAGGCCACCTGGTCTTCGGGCAGTGTCCTAGGAGCTGCTGCGCGGGTTCGCCTCTCGCATCAGGTGCGGCGTATGACACATACTGGCTGTGCCGAACGCCACGGCAGGCCCTGAAATCGGCCGTCAGCAGGCCCGCTGTTCGTAACCGGTCTGTCCGAACGGGCATGTCGGGGCCGCGTGGCACCGGACACGAGGACATCCAAGTGACGACAGCTGAGCAGGTGGTCTCCCGCATCCTGCGGGACGTTCCACAGCCGATCTGGGTGGTCGACGCCGGCGGGTGCATCACGTTCGCCAACCCCGCGGCCGTCGCGGCGCTGGGTTATCAGGACAACAGCGAGTTCCTCGGTAAGCCGAGCCACACGACCGTCCACTACTGCCCACCGGATCGTCCGGGGGGTGATGAGAACTGCGTCCTCCTCGCGCCGGCACGTACCGGCAAGGCCGCGCACGGTGAGGAGGAGCGCTTCATCCGGCGTGACGGCTCGCTGTTCCCGATCGCCTGGTGGTCCTCTCCGATCGAGCTGCCGACCGGTCGGGGTGTGGTCCTGGCGTTCACCGACATCACCCAACGCCGACGTGGCGAGCAGGCAGCTCGGGAGCGCGACGCGGCCACCATTCGTGCCGCGGAGGCCAAGGCGGCGCAGCGCCGCATCGTGGAGCAGACCACGGAGGTCCGCCGCCAGATCGCCCGCAACCTGCACGACGGGGCACAGCAGCGGCTCGTGACGTTGATGGTCAGTCTGGAGCTCGCCCGCAGCGAGCTCGCCCCCGGTGACTCCGACTTGCGGGTATTCCTGGACGGCGCCGTGACCGAGACCCAGAGTGCGATCGACGAGCTCCGCGAGTTCGTCGCCGGTCTGCATCCACCGACGCTCCATTGCTACGGGCTCATGGCTGCCATCCAGGGCCTCGCCGACCGGATGCCGATACCGAGCCGGATCACGAGCAACCTCGGGAAGCGGCGACTGTCGGAGTCCGTCGAGGCGAGCGCGTACTACGTGGTGGCCGAGGCGATGGCGAACGCGGTGAAGCACGCGCGGGCGAGCTGCGTGACCGTCTCCGTCGAGTTCGACGGAACGGCGCTCGACATCAGTGTCACCGACAACGGGATCGGCGGCGCACGGATCGGTGCGGGCTCCGGGCTCGTCGGGCTCGTCGACCGAGTCGGCGCTCACGACGGCACGATCGACGTGGGCTCTCCGCGTGAAGGTGGCACCACCGTCCGGATCATGATCCCGGTGGATCCGAGGCTCGCGCTGCGGCAAAAACCGGTGAAACCCGGTGATCACGCCTCGCGGGAGGTGTAGGGCGTCCGCTGGTTGCGGAGGTAGGCGAGCACGGCGAGCACGCGGCAGTGCTGGGTACGGTCGGCCCTTCGCAGGCCGAGCTTGGTGAAGATCCCCGTGACGTGCCGCTCGACGGCCGGGACGGTGACGACCAGGCGCTCGGCGATCCCGGCGTTGGCGTGGCCCTCGGCCATCAGGGTCAGGACCTCGTGCTCCCGTGGAGTCAGCTGGGCGACCGGACCGGGTCCGTTGTGCCGGTTGACGAGGTGGGCGATCACGTCGGGGTCCAGGGCGGATCCGCCGGCCGCGACACGGCGGACGGCGTCGAGCAGAGCCGACGTGTCGGCAACCTTCTCCTTGAGGAGGTAGCCGGTCCCTTCGGGACGCGTGCCGACGAGCTCGAGCGCGTAGTCGGCGTCGAGGAACTGTGAGAGCAGGATGATTCCGATCTCCGGGTGTGCGGTGCGCAGTTCGACGGCTGCCCGCAGGCCGTCGCCGTCGTGATTCGGGGGCATCTCGATGTCCGTCACCACGACGTCGGGCTTCAGATCCAGCGCCGACCGCCGCAGATCGTCCGCGTTGTCCACCGCGTCGGCCACCTCGACGCCGGCGCGTTCGAGGACCCGGACGATGCCCTCGCGGACGAGGGCGTTGTCCTCACCGACGACGACCCGCAGTGCGGCCACCGTCACAGCGTACGAAGGCCGGTGGAGGCTGTCTGTGGGGTTCGCCCTACACCTGCCCTCGGGTGTGCATCGCTTCAACCCTGGTGGTCACCCAATGGGCGCGAAAGGTCGCCGTCGGCACACTCGGCTATACGGACGACCTCCGGAAAGGAATCAGATGGACGGGACAATAGGGATACGTCGCCGGACCGCGACCGGATGGTCCAACGGCGACGACACGGCGTCCCCGACCTCTCCGCACAGGCACGGGAATTTCCTGTTCGTCCCGTATCTCCCGAAACCGAGGTCCCCGGCGTCGGTCGATCGCCTCCTCGACATGATGCTGATGCACGTCCGCGAGCACCTGGCCGACCCGAACTTGCAGGTCGGGGAGCTGGCGCGGCGACACCACGTGTCGGTCAGTCACGTGTACACCTTGTTCGAGCCGATCGGGATCACGCCCGGTGCCTACCTGCGCGAACAACGGTTGCTCGCCGCGCAGGCGATGCTTTCCGACCCGCGGTATGCCTGGCTCGCGACGCCGGACATCGCGGCTGCGGTGGGGTTCCTCGAACGCAGGACGTTCGATCGGGCGTTCCGGCGGCAGTACGGGATGACGCCCAACAGTTGGCGCCGTCAGCATTGCCCCACCGGATCTGCTCCCGGAACCCTCGATCAGGAATGCCGCCGCCGGTCCCCGGGCAGGATGCGGGAAGCCGCGCATGAGGCCGGATCAGGCGGGACGGCGTCCGGTCGTCGAATCGTCACCCGGCCGTGAAAGTCGGGATCCGTTCGGAGAACTACCGGTGCGTGTAACTGGCCGACGATGTCTGGAGAACTCACGTATCTGCACGGCTCCGAGATGTTCGTTGGCCAGGGTGCGCCAGTTGACCACCCCGGGTGGTCTACGGGACGTTTTTTCGTCAGCTGGTAGGCATTTCCTCCTGGAGAGTTGCAGGAGAAGGTCTGAAGCGTTGATGCTCGTGCCGTACTTTTGTCGGAGCGACCGCTCGAAGTCCAGTGGCCGAGGAACCGGCCGCAGCCGCGGTCGACGCCGGAGCCATGAATCGTTTGTTTCCGGAGGAACAGTGAGCGACACCACGTGCACTGAGCGGCTGACGCGGGACAATGCGGCGGTCCTGCTGATCGACCACCAAGTCGGCCTCTACAGCGGCATCGTCGACATCCCGCTCGCCGAGCTGAAGCACAATGTGGTCGCCCTGACCAAGGCCGCGCAGGTGCTGGGCCTGCCGATTATTGCCACCACCACTGCAACTGACAGCATGTGGGGCCCGATGATTCCCGAGCTCGCCGCGGCGCTGCCCGCCGATCTCGACGTGCCCGACCGCACCAGCGTCAACGCCTGGGACGACCCGCGGGTCGTCGCGGCGGTCCGCGCGACGGGTCGCAAGAAACTGCTCATCGCGGGAATCTCGACCGAGGTCTGCCTCGCCTTCGCTGCAGTGAGCACGACCGCCGAGGGCTTCGACGCCTACGCCGTGATCGACGCTGCAGGCACCTTCTCCCAGACCAAACGCGAGACGGGGCTGCTGCGGATGCAGCGGGCCGGCGTCACGCCGATCGACTATGCCACCGCGATCGTCGAAATCCTCGCGGACAACGCCGACCCGCTGGCCGGGGAGGTCTACGCGGCGCTCGACATGCCATTCGCTGTACTGGTCGGCCAGATCGCCCAGGCCCTGACCAAGAGCTGAGCGTGCCGCCCGAGTTCGCAGACTCGGCGCCCTCAGATCGGCGTGTGGACGGTCCGCAAGTCCCCGAAGCTTTCTCTATGACCGGCATCATCGAAAGGAGTGGGGTGAGCACCACAATGCCCATGAGTAAACAGCGCACTACCCGTCGGGACGAGGCCGCCGTCCGCAACTTCCAGGCATCGCCACAGCTGGCCGCGGATCTGCAGCGAGTCCTCGCTGACCTGATCGAACTGCATCTCCAGGGCAAGCAGGCCCACTGGAACGTCGTCGGACAGAACTTTCGCGACCTGCACCTGCAGTTGGATGAACTCGTCGACGCCGCGCGTGAGGCCGGCGACACGATCGCCGAGCGGATGCGCGCCCTCGATGCCGTTCCCGACGGGCGGTCCGACACGGTCGCGGCGACCACCAGCCTTGCGCAGTTCCCGGCCGGCGAGCAGAGCACGGCCGAGGTGGTTGACCTGATCACCGTCCGCATCTACACCGCGGTCGACACCATCCGGGCCGTCCACGATGCGGTCGACGCCGTGGACCCGAGCACGACGGATCTCCTGCACGCGATCATCGACACCCTCGAGAAGCTGGCCTGGATGGTCAAGGCGGAGAACCGCAAGATTTAGCGCCCCCGATCGGCCGACCCGCCTTCTCGGTCGTCCGCGATGTTGTCAGGCGTCGGAACTGCAGTCCCTTCTAAGCCGGTTCTCGGTTTACGAGAGCCGTGCAGATTCAAGCGACCACCAGGGCGGCGCCGGCCTCGGGGCTCGATAATCGACCATCGGGCACGGCGAAAGCGGGGCTGATTCTGCGTGGCGGTGGACCCTGCTCAGGCTACTGCGACTCCGGGTCTGCACCCGCTCGGGGAGGCATCTTGTCATCGAGGGCTGCGGAAGCAGATCTGGCCCGGCGCTGCTCACGGCGCCAGCTGCTCGGCGTCGTCCCGTACTGCCGCCGGAACGCCCGCAGGAATGTTTTGGGTTCGACGAACCCCACCGCTGCTGCGATGTCCGACGTACCGAGCCAGGTGTACCGCGGGTCGGACAGCATCGCCCGTGCCGCGACCAGCCGTTGCTCGCGCAGGTAGACGCCGGGCGTGGTTCCGATCCGTTCGAACAGGGTGTACAGGTGGTTGACGGACACTCTGTGCCGCCGCGCCAGTTCCCCGACGCTCAGGTGTGGGTCGGCCAGGTGTTCGCGGACGTGCACGAGCATCATCTCGAGCAGCACCTCCGCGGAACCGGCACTGCCCGGAACCGAGGGCACGACGTCCCGCAGCGCCATCGCGAGCAGATCGATCGCGGCGTGCCCGGCGTCGAGTCGCTGCGGCGCGGTGAGGCGGTCCGCGACCGTGAACAACCGGCCGAGGTAGGCGCCCAGCGTCTGCATGGCCGGGGCTGCGGGATCCACGCTGCGTGCACACACCTCGTTGATCTCAGCAGCACGAAGCGGCAGCAACTCACGGGTGAAGGACAGGGTCAAGTACTGGACCTCGGTCGGTGTAACCCGCTCGTAGGGACTGCGCGCCTCGATCAGAATCCCCGCACCGGCCGCCGTCTCAGCGAAACGGTCGCGCTGGCGCATGTAGCCGCGGCCGGCCATCTGTACGGTGAAGAGCATCCGGTTGTCTTCCGACGAGTCCGCCGCCATCTTTTCCGTCCGGATCGACGACCTCGGCCCCCAGTTCGACCGTGAGATCGCCAGGCCCTCGTCCAGCGTCTGCAACGCCGCTCGCGCAGGATGGTCGCCCCCACTACGCGAGATCGTTGGAATGAAGAACTGGCGGATGGCATCCTCAAACGCTTCAACGGAGGACTCGCAGATCTGCACTAACGCGAGGTTAGCGCATTGCGTTTCATGCCGGGTTACGTATATCCCGTTTACGTGCATAGTGACATACAGACGCGCACTATATGAACTCCGATAGGCCGCGTCTGGCGCACCGCGTTCCGCCACCCTGGACGCCCTGACCACTGCTCCTTGTCTCGGCCGTGCGGACCAGGCGCGAGGATGCCGTCGCCCCGTCGTTCGGGTTCGGCTGGATCTCGGTTCTGGGATGGACGTCTTCTCGTCGGGGGTCGCTCTTGTGGTCACGTGCCCCTACCGCCGAATACCCCGCACCGGCGAGAGCTCGGTCGGGCCCGAGTTGACGTTGACCGTGTGCTCGACCGTGACGCCATCGGTGTCGAAGCGAAGCGCGAGCCGGTCGATGAACGGCGATTCGAGAAAATGCCAGGTCAGGCACAGGACGTCGGCTGCGCGGTCGTGATCACGCGGGGGGAGCCACTGTGCGGCTGCCAGGATGGCGGTGGAGGCGTCCTGGTAAGAGTGATGGAGTCGCCACACGCTCACCCCGGTGCACTGCCGGACCCAATGCCCCACGCCGTGTTCGATCGCATGCCGGCCACGCTCGTCCTCCAGAACGAGCAGCACCGCGTCCGCCCTCACCTCCACCGACAGCGCAAGCAGGCCGTGCTCGTTGGGCTGGAGGTCGTACGTTCCGCGGAACCCGACGAGGCGCGCCGAGGGAGACAAAGGTTCCGGTTCGCGGGCGTGGCGAACCCAGCTGTCGACCGCGTCGCCCTCGGCGGTCTCGGACGTTCGATCCCGTACCTTCTCGTCGAAGGCGATCCGGAAGGTCTCCCGGAGCATCTGGGGGAGGTCGTGGTAGGTGCCGTCACCCATTGCACCGGTCACGACGACGACCCCTTGCTGGTCGGGGAAGATCATGCATTCCTGACCGAAGATGCCCGAGGCGTTGTAGACCCCGTCCTCCGTCGTCCAGAACTGGTAGCCGTAGCCGTAGCCGGTCCTGGCGTCGATAGCCGGTCGGACGAGTTCCCTGCCGTTCCACCTACCGCTGACAGCACGCCGGACGTGCAGGGCGGAGGCTTTCTGCGGCCATCCTCCCGGCAGGACCCGCTTTCCTTCCCACACACCGTCCTGGAGATGGAGAACGCCGAAGGACAGCAGATCGCGTGGGCGGAGCGAGAGGCCGTTGCCGCCGCTGGCCAGACCGTCCGGGTCTCGATCCCAGTCGAAGTCGACGATGCCCAGCGGTTCGAACAGGCGAGGACGAAGGTAGTCGTCGACGGGCCGGCCGGACACCTCGTGCACGATCGCCGACAGGACATGGCTCGTCGTGCTGCTGTACACGAAATTCCGGCCCGGCGGCTCGACCACCGGCTCCTCGAGGAACTCGCCGACCCAGCCGGTCCGGCGCAGCCGGGTCGTCGCACCGGAGAGCCCACGGCCGTGCCCTGTCTGCATGGTCAACAGATCGCGTACCCGCATCCGGCGCAGGTTCTCGGCGGGCACACGGGGCAGCCGGCCACCGAAGAAATCCACGACCAGATCGTCGAGTCGCAGCAGGCCCTCGGCTTCAGCGAAACCGACCGCGGTTCCGGTGAAGCTCTTGGTCACCGAATGAAGCTTGTGCTTGAGGTCCGGATCGTGCGGCCACTGCCACAGGTCCAGCACCGTTCGCCCGCGCCAGTGGACGAGCAGCGAATGCAGCCGCATACGCCGGTGCGCAAGATCCTTCAGAAGTGCGTGTATCGGGCGCATGCCCATGGTCGCCACGTCGTTGGCCATCGCCACCGTTGATCAGACCTCCCTGGTTGAGCCAGAATTCGGAAACCGGCGGGTTGTGTGCGCGTGCCAGACCCCAGCCGTCGCCGATCGACGATCGTGCGGATGCGTGTGACGCACTACCGGTGGATGAGCGGACCGGCGCAACGCCAGGTGGCGCTGCGACGGTCCCTCAGCAGCTGCCCGGAATCCTGGCCATCACCCGGACAACTCCCTTCTTCGCGAGTTTCGCGAAACCGGTAATCGCCTGCTGCGCAGGCCGTGCACAGCGAAGGGCACGACGAGTCGCATGAGAGCTCTGCTCTCATTCAATATCAACAGACGCTCCCGGGCGATCGACTCTCCGCATGTCATCAATAATCTCGAAGCATCGCAACTCCCCATCCCATTTCGCAACCATCGAGGGAGAAAGGACCCCGCCGAGGAGAAAAAGTCCCGTCCGAAGATGCGAGACGTGGAAATTGTCCACAACGTATTCGAGGCGGCATCCTCTGATGCCTCGCAGTGGGAGCTGGTCGCCGTCCGGGAAGCGCGACCAGTCCCCGCGGTAGCTGCCCAGCTCGCGGACGAGCAACGTTGAAGCGCTGCGGTGCCGCCACACCTGTGCACGGAGGCTGGGCGCCGACGCGTTGCAACGGCCGAGTGGGGATGTTTGTGGGGTTCGCCCTACCCCTGCCCTCGGGTGTGCATCGCTTAGATTCTGGTGACCGCGCAATGGAGGCGAAAGGCTGCCGGCGGCACACTCGCCCGTACGGATGGCTTCCGAAAAGCAAGCCACGCTTGCGGCGCACCAGGGGTATGTCGCACAGATCAATGGGAAACTCATCAACGGTACGGAGTGACGAATGCCAGAAAACGAATCTGTCCGAAGCGCCCGGCGCCTGATCGATGGCGTGACCTCGCAGGGCGCCCCCTATATCTTCGGCGTTCCGGGTGCAAAGATCGATCAGGTCTACGACGCTCTCGTGGACGGCGGTCCGCAGCTCATCGTGTGCCGTCACGAGCAGAACGCGACGTTCATGGCTGCGGCAACGGGGCGGTTGACCGGCACGCCCGGCGTGGTCCTGGTGACCTCCGGCCCGGGCACCACCAACCTGGCCACCGGTCTGGTCACCGCCAACACCGAAGGCGACCCCGTCGTGGCGCTGTGCGGCGCGGTGGCGCGGGCCGATCGGCTCAAGCGGACCCACCAGTCCATGAACGCGGCCGCGCTGCTCGGCTCGGTCACCAAGTTCACCGGCGAGATCGACGACCCGGACAATGTCCCCGAGGCCCTGGCCAACGCCTTCCGCGCCGCCCGGACCGCACCCCGCGGCGCGGCCGCCGTTGTACTGCCCGCCGATGTGATGGGCGCGCCGACGGCCGCAGCCATCACCACACCTCTCCCGGTGCCCGACCAGGGGCCGGCGCCGGCCGCGGCCATCCAACGGGCCGTCGACCTGATCAAGTCGGCCCGCCGCCCGGTGCTGCTGATCGGGGTCCGAGCCGCCGACCTGCCCGCCAGCGCCGCGGTGCGAGCGCTACTCGCCGAGACCGACCTGCCCGCGGTCGAGACCTTTCAGGGCGCCGGGGTGGTGTCGCGCAAGCTGGAGGAGCACTACCTGGGCCGAGTTGGCCTGTTCCGCAACCAGCCCGGTGACGTACTCATCGCTCACGCCGACGTCGTGATCACACTCGGCTACGACCCCGTCGAATACGACCCCGGCCTCTGGAACACCGACCCGCACCGCACGGTCGTCCACATCGACTCGGTACCTGCACAGATCGACAACCACTACCAACCCGCCCAGGAACTGCGCGGAGACATCGCAGCCACGGTGTCCGCCCTGACAGCACCGCTGGCCGGCCTGACTCTCACCGAGAAGGTGCGCACCGAGATCGCCACCCAACGCACAGCGCTCGGGGAGATCGACGAGCACGCGCGGCTGAGCCCGCACGGACCGGACGGGCTCAACCCCGCCGCCATGATCCTCCAGATGCGCGACCAGCTCGACGACGAGACCACCATCGCCTGCGACATCGGCTCGCACTACATCTACATGGCTCGCCATCTTCGCGTGTACGAACCGCGCCGACTGCTGTTCTCCAACGGCCAGCAGACGCTCGGTGTAGCGCTGCCCTGGGCCATCGCCGCCACCCTGGCCCGCCCCGGCACCCCGGTCGTATCGGTGTCCGGCGACGGCGGATTCCTCTTCTCCGCCATGGAATTGGAAACCGCCGTCCGGATCGGAGCGACCTTCACCCACATCATCATGCGTGACAACGGCTACAACATGGTCGCATTCCAGCAGGAATTGAAGTACGGCCGCACATCGGGCGTCACGCTGGGAAACTACGACGTCGTCTCCTTCGCAAAGTCCTTCGGCGCCCACGGCCATCAGGTCCGCACCCCCGAGGAGTTCGTACCTGTCCTCAAGAAAGCGCTGGCCGAGCCAGGGCCCTCGATCATCGACCTTCCGGTTGACTACAGCCGCAACACCGACCTCTTCGCCCAGCTGCCAGAGGACTCGTTCGAATGACCGGGCGACGCATGACCGAGCAGCTGCGTCAGCTGGCCGGATCCCTACTGGCCCACCACCTGGCCGGTCAGGAGGCCCGTCACCAGCCGGAGGAGGCACACACCCTCTACCAGACCTCCACCATTGCGGCACTGCTCGACGGCATCTATGACGGGGAGGTCACCATCGCCGAGCTCCTCACGCACGGCGACTTCGGGCTGGGCACCTTCAACCACCTCGACGGCGAAATGGTCGTGCTCGACGGCACCTGCTATCACCTTCACTCCGACGGCAGCGCCGGCCTCGCCGCCGACGACGAACGCACTCCCTTCGCCGCAATCACCACGTTCGATCCCGACATCACCATTCCCATCACACGACCAACCGCGCGTGCGGACGTCATCGCATTGATCGACGAGGCCATCCCCTCGGAGAACCTCGTGCACGCGGTGCGCATCAGCGGCACCTTCACGCACGTGCGCACGCGCACCGTCATGGCCCAGACACCGCCCTACCCGCCACTGACCGAGGCGACCGCAGACGAACCCATCACGGACTTCGACGACGTCACCGGGACGCTCGCAGGCTTCCGGACACCCGACTTCGAGCAGGGCATCTCGGTCGCCGGATACCACCAGCACTTCCTCGACCGCGAGCACGAGCACGGCGGCCACGCACTCGACTACACGGTGGCCCGAGGCAAGATCACGATCAGCACCGCCTCCGAGCTGCATCTCAGTCTTCCCCGCACGGGGCCTTTCCTCAGTGCAAACCTCACGGCGGTCGACACAGCGGCTCAGATCCTCAAGAGCGAAGGCAGCTGACACGCCGCAAAGCCCCCAGGCAGCACGCGTCCCTCGACTGCCAGGAATTGGTGGTGATCCTGGCCGCTGCCACTTTCCGAACACATGCGAAGGAGGAGGTCATGGCCCCTACGGTGGCCGACGCGATGGTGGCGATGCTGAAGGCGTCCGGGACGCGCCGGGTGTTCGGGATTCCCGGGGGGCTCGCTCAACGGATTCATGGACGCATCGGGATAGCGCACCCAAACCGGATGCGCCACCCATCGACAACAGCCACTTCGACGCGCCACGCCTACCCCGTTCTGTAGTCGAGGTGGTGCGGAGTTTCTATGCTGTCGTCGATGTTGGTGGCGGCGAATAGCCCGATCGAGTGCCCGATGAGTCGGATGGTCACTCGACCTCGGAGATCTGCGCGCAACACCCCATTTTACTCAAGCTAGAACGAACGAGGTTGCCTTGCGTGTGGTCGCGATATCGAGAAGACTTGCCGCCCTATGAAGTCAGGGGCAAAGCGGGCTGCCGGTGCGGGCGCCCGCCACGCGTGGGTGCCGTTGGGGGTAGCCGTCCTGGTGGTGGGCGTGCTGGCCGGCGCCTGCAGCGCAGCGGCGATGGCGACGACGACGGCGGCAGGAACGGCGCCGCCGGCCAGCGCGTCCGCCGATCGTTCTCAGCCGGTCAATCTCGACGACGCCAAGCACGACATCAGGACGTACTACGGCGACCATGTCGATGCCGCCGGACAGCATCAGGCCTCAGCTGACAGTGCATGGGCGCGACAGGTGGGGCTCGTCGACACTCGCGCCGTGCGGGAGCTCGAACGCCGCACGCGTGAACTCGGGCACCATCGTATGGCGATCGTGCTGGACATCGACGACACGGCGTTGTCGACGTATTCCTACGGTGCCAACAACGACTTCGCCTTCCACGACACCGCGAAGACGATTCAGTGGGCACTCGCGGAGAAGCTGCCCGCCATATCGGCGACGCTCGCCTTGGCAAGATCGGCGCGCGATCATGGCGTGGCGCTGTTCTTCGTCACCGGACGACCGCGCACTCTGGCGAACGCTACCTTGAAGAACTTGAACAAGGTGGGATATCCGGCGGCGGCCGGCATTTTCTTCGCGCCGGGCGCCGGTTCGATTCCGGCATATCTGCACTGCGGCGGCACGTGCACAACGGTTCAGTACAAGTCCGGTACGAGGGCCCACATCGAGTCGATGGGCTTCGATGTGATCGAAGACGTCGGCGACCAGCACAGCGACCTGAATGGTGGCCACGCCGACGCCACTTACAAGCTGCCCAATCCGATGTACACCGTTCCGTAACCGGCACTCTCGACCATGCGGCGGGATGATCTCCATCCCTGCGGTTGCGCTGGCACGTACGGAGGCCGGCAGGTGTTGTCGTGGGGTTGGCCCTATTCCCGGCCTCGGGTGTGCATCGCTCCATTATTGGTGGCCACGCAATGGGCGCGAAAGGCTGCCGTCGGCACACTCGCCTGCATGGACGGCGCCCCGAGGGACTCCATCCCCGGACACCAACGATTCCTCGGCCCAGCGGCGGCGGACACCGTCGTCGAGCATGACCCGGACTACCGGTTCACTCTCGCCAACGAGCGCACTTTCCTCGCGTGGATCCGCTCGGCGCTCTCGCTGCTCGCGGCGGGAATCGCGGTGGTGCAGCTCGTGCCCGCGTTCCCGCTGCCGGGGGTGCGCGCCGTGACCGGCGGGCTCCTGGTGGTTCTCGCGGTGCTGTGCGCCGGGAACGGCGTGCTGCGCTGGCGGCGGGTGGAGTACGCGATGCGGCGCAACGGGGCGCTGCCACCGCAGCGGGCCCCGTGGGTGCTCGCCGTCGGTCTCGTCATCCTTGCGCTGCTGGGTCTGGCCCTGGTGATCGTCAAGGGTTTCCTGGGATGAGGCCCATGCACGCTGGTCCGTCCCCGGATGCCCCCGGGCTACAACCGGAACGCACACGGCTCGCGTGGAGTCGCACAGCCCTCGGCATGCTCGCCAACGCGGCGCTGCTGTCGGTGCGCGAGATCGGTGCGGCGGGACTCACCGCGGCGGTGGTGCCCGCTGCGCTCGCGGTGCTCATCGCCCTGGTGACGGTCCTGGTCGGTCGGCGCCGGGCGGCCCTCCTGCGCCGTTCCCCGTTCCCGGCCCGCGTGGCCCCCGCCCTCGCCGTGCCGGTGGTCGGCTGGTCGGTGGTGGCCCTGGTCGTGGTCACCGGCATCGTCCTGATCTGAGCCTTCTGCGACTCGCTGGGGCCGGCAATCGTCAGCTCCGGTCCGCTGCGGAGCCGATGAAGGCGTCGCGGTGCTCCCGGGCCCAGGTCCGGAAGGTCCGGGCCGGGCGGCCGAGGATGTCGTGCACGTCGTGGGTCAGCACCGCGTTGCCGCCGTCGCGGACGAACCGGTAGCCGCGCACGGCCACGTCGACGACTGCCGGGGCGAACCCTGCGGCGAGCATCTGCTGACGCGCCACGTCGAGGGGTACGTCGACTGCCCTGAGCGGGCGCCCGATCTCCTCGCTCAGCTGCGCGACCATCTCCGGTGCGCTGAGCAACTCCGGTCCGGTCAGGACATGCGCCGCGCCGTCTGCCGTATCGGTGAGGAGGGCCTCGACCGCGACCGCAGCGATGTCTCGGGGATCGATCACCCCCTGCTTGCCCGGTCCGGTCGGTGTGGGGACGGGTTCATCGGCTCGGACCGCCTCGGCCCAGCGGAGTGCGTTCGACGCGAACGACGTGGGGCGCAGCGCGGACCAGGTCAACCCGCTGGTGGCGAGCAGGCGTTCGCCCGGGCCGTGCCAGTCCGCCGGTCGGGCGCCGTCACCCCCGGTGCTCTCACCGATCGCCGACAGCTTGACGATCTTGCGCACCCGGGCGGCCATGGCCGCGTCGATCATCGCCTTGTCATGCTCGGCGATCCGCGCTCCCGGCGCGGTCGCCAGGAATACGCAGTCGACCCCGTGCACGGCGCGGCGGAGCGACTCGGGGTCGTCGAAGTCGGCGCGCACCACGTCCGCGTGGAGAGCGTCCACGGCGTCCAGGCGCGCGGGGTCCCGGGTCATGGCGCGTACCTGCGCGTTGCGGTGGGTCAAGAGCCGCAGGAGTTCGCTGCCGACGGTGCCGCTGGCACCCGTCACAAGGATCATGGCCCCGGATCGTGGCAGCGGGGTTCGCCGCGCTTCTAGGAACTTTCGGCAGCCCACGAGGCCGCCCGGCGGGACCTAGTCTGGGCCGTTGTGAACGCGAAGGACGTGCGGTGGCCGGTCCCGGCCGACCTCCAGCCGTGGGTGGAGGGGATCGAGGTCACGACCCATGAGAAGGATCTGCGATGCCCGCTCGTCCACGTTCCCGACCCGGCCACCGTGCTCGTCTGGCGGATCGCCGCCGACGGCTGCGGTGCGGTGTTCGTGATGGGGCCGCGCACCCACGCCTCGTACTTCGACGCCAAGGACGTCCCACTCTGCCTCCGGTTACGGTTCCGGCCCGGAGCGGCTCCTGCGCTGGTGGGAGTATCGGCCGGCGAGATCGTCGACCGCGTTGTCCCGCTCGACGACCTCTGGGGGAGGTCGGCGCACCGGCTCGCCGAGGAGTTGGCCGAGCGTGCGGACCGTCCGGCGCTCGCTGTCGAACACCTCGCGGCAGCATTGCGCTTGCGCGCCGGGACAACGCGGGTGCCCCCGCGAGCCGACAACCTGGTCCGTACCGCTGCGGCGGCACTGTCCGTGGCGAGCGGACGCCCGCCCGCGCGGGTGGGTGAGGTGGCACGCCGGGCCGGCGTCGGTGAACGACAGCTTCGCACCCTGTTCACCACGGCGGTGGGCGTCTCGCCGAAGCAGTTCGCCCGCCTCAGCCGTATCCGGAGCGTCGTGGCGGGGGCGGCTCGCGAACCGTGGGCTCGGCTGGCGAACGACGCGGGCTATTACGACCAGTCTCACATGACCGCCGAGTTCCGCGAGGTCATGCATGTGACGCCCGGTGCCTTCGTTCGCGGATCCTTCCCGACCGTCCCGTGCTGAGCCGCGATTCGCGCCGACCGCTGAATCCGTGAAGTCTGTGCCATTTGCGGACTCAAGGACGATCCGGAAGATCTGTCCGCGGCGTTAAGGCCCGCATGCTCATGTCCATCGCCGCCCTCGACCCGGATAGCGAATGCTAATGCCCATCGTGCGGTGGAACCACGAAATCGATCGTCGTGCTCTCGATGATCCGGTGTGTGGGATCGGCGAGCCCGATCCATACCTCGTGTGGGCCAGGTGAAAGGTCCTGGATGATCAATGGTTCGCCACCGGCGTCGACCCAGCGCCAGGCCGAGTCGTCGACCTGGACGTGAATGTGGCCGATTCGGGGTGAGACGTCGAGGGCGTTCGGGCCGAAGACCGGAACGATCCTGAGGTTCACGGGGCGGTATCGGATGACCACCAAGCCCTTGGCCAGCTGGTCGGGAAGCGGTTTGTCGACCACGATGTGTGCGGGTGGCTGGGATTCGAGCGGAACCACCGGTGCGGGCAACCAGGGTTGCTGGTCCGTTGCAGAGCTGTTCGCGGCCGGCGCGGGATGCTGCGCTGGGTCGTGCGGAGAACCTGCGGGGGACGTGGCGTGAGGTGGGACCACGAAGCTCACGGTCTTGCTCTCGATGATCCGGTGCGTGGGATCGGCGAGCCCGATCCAGACCTTGTGCGGACCTGCCGGGAGGCCGTTGATGATGAGCGGCTCGCCGCTGGCGTCGGCCCAGTGCCACCCCGAGTCGTCGACCTGGACGTGAATGTGGCCGATTCGGGGTGAGACGTCCAGGGAGTTCGGACCGAAGACTGGAACGATCTTCAGGTTGTCGGCGCGGTAGCGGATGACCACCCGGCCCCCCGAGAGCTCGCTCGGGATGGGCTCGTCGACCACGAGGTGCGCGGGCGGTTGGGAGTCGAGAGGGACCACCGGTGCTGGTGGCCACGGCGGCTGGTCTGAAGTGGAACTGCTCGTTGCAGGCGCGGGGTGCGGGGCCGGAACCTGCGAAGGGGCGGCGCAGGAAATGGCGAAGAACCCGGAGGCGACCATTGTGCTCAGCACGAGACGACGGGTAAGCGGCCGGCGCATTCGTCTCCTTCCCGAGCTTCGTGAGCTCAGACCGGTGGCATCGCATCCGTGCCGCTCGTGCGCAACACGGTGGTCGGGACACGGATTGCCGAACGCCTCGCGAGCGCGGTCGAGGCCGGCACGGAGATCACGTTAAGCAGCCCGGCGCCGCCCGGGCGACTGTCACGTGGCGACGTTCCTGTAGGTCATCCCGGTCGGCTGCTGACGCCAGTCGCATGCGGGAACGTTCACCCCCGCGGATCGTCACGAAACGTCAGCGGTGGCTGTCCGGATCCCCCGCCACGGCGGCAAGAGCGCCGCCCGTCCCACCACATGGCGCCTGCGGTGGCCGCCGCACCGAGCAGTTCCCAGAGGGCGGCAGCGACGAACGACCGCGGAGCCCGGCCGGTCGCAACCCGGGCGCCGAGCACTCCACCCATGACCGCCCGGGCAGCCACCGTGTAGGCGGGGAACCACGACGAGCCTCTCGCGACTCCGACCAGGTAGAGGACGCCGTTGTTGACCGCAGCCGCCGAGGTGCTCGTGAGCACCGCAGTGAGGTGATCACGGTCTCCGTCGCTGCCGTCGAACCCGAGGGCGCGTAGCTGGCGTTCGGGGCGCGCCAGTCCTGCGACCCCCATGACCAGTGCCAGAACGCCGGACGCTGCGACCGTCCAGTCCGCGGCCGTGAGCGTGGTGAGCTTCGGCTTCAGCACCACGAGGCAGCAGCGTCCTCCCGCTGATACCGGGGATGGACCGGTATCGAGTGAGCGATTCACTCGAGGGCTCGGTCGCCGATGTCGACGACGACCTTGCCCGATCCTGTGCCTGTCGCAACCACCTCGTGGGCTTCGTCGACGGTTTCCAGGGTGAAGCGGCGGGGGTCGAGGCGTGGCGCGAGCACTCCGGCGTCTGCGAGGGCGGTTGCCTCACGCAGGATCTCGCCGTGGTGGTCCCGCCCCTGGCCGGTCAGCATCGGCGCCAACGTGAACACCCCTGAGTAGGTCGCGTTGCGGAACGACAGGGGCGCGAGGTTGTGCGTACCCCAGCCGAGAGCGCTCACCACGTGGCCGGTGTAGGCGCGGGCCGCGGCGAAGGACGCGTCGAGCACGGCTCCGCCGACGGTGTCGAAGACGACATCGAACCCCTCGCCGTCCGTGTGCTCGACGACGTAGCTCTCGACGGGTGTGGCGTAGTCGATCGGGGTGGCGCCGAGGCGTTTGATGGTGTCGAGGCTGCGGGGCGACCCCGTCGCGAAGACCTCGGCGCCGCGCGCCCGGGCGATCTGGACGGCCACATGCCCGACACCTCCGGCACCGCCGGGCACCAGCACTCTCTGCCGGGGCCGCACCTGGGTCCGGTCGACGAGGGCCTCGCATGCCGTGATCACGACCAGCGGTAACGCCGCGGCCTCGCGAAGGCTGAGACACTGCGGCGCGGGCGCGAGCAGCCGAACGTCCACGGCCGCGAACTCGGCGAGCGAGCCCTGTAGATCACCCACGCCACCCGTGAGGCCGTAGACGCGGTCGCCCCGGTCGAAGCCGGTGACTGCCGCGCCGACGGCCTCGACCACGCCGGCGAGGTCCAGCCCGAGCACCGCGGGAAGCTGGATTCGGGCGTGTGCAGCCTCTCCGGCCCGAATCTTGGTGTCCAGCGGGTTGACACCACTCGCTGCGATCCTGACAAGCACCTGGTCCGCGGCGGGGACGGGGATGGGGATCTCGGTGACTGCGGGCGCTTCGCCGAACCGTTCCAGCACTGCAGCGCGCATCCCGCGCTCGCCTCTCTCGAACTTGCGGTCCACGATCAGAGACCGCTCGCCGCGCTGATCGCGACCTCGTGGTCCTGCTGCGGAGAGCCACCTCCAGCGCCGACGGCGCCGATCACCACGCCCGCGCTGTCGGCCACCGGAACGGCACCTGCGACGAATGCCAGCGGGAGGACGGTGGAGGTCGGGATGGTGTACAGCGGAGCGCCGGGCTGCACGGCGCCCGCGAGGTCGGCGGTGGCCGCACCGAAGTACACCGACGTGCGCGCCTTCGCCAGCGAGGTGTCGATCGATGCCAACGCGGCGCCGTCCATTCGGCTCACATGCACCACGTTTCCGCCACCGTTCACGATCGTGACGGTGTAGGGGATGCCGATCTCTTCGGCTTCTTTCGTAGCGGCGACAGCCAGCCGGTGTGCGCTCTCCAGCGAGAGCGTCACTGGCGAGATCTGGGCCATGGACGTGGTCATTCGGGTTCTCCTTCGTTGTTGTTGCACCGGATCGGTTGATTCAGGGTGTGACGTCGATCAGAACCTTGCCCACCCAGTGGTTCTCGACTGCTTCGTGTGCCTCGCGAGTCCGTTCGAGCGGGTAACGCGCGATCGGCAAACCGTGCTCGTCGCCGACCCCGAACGCGCCCGTGGCGACGGCTGCGCTCACGGCCGCGACGGCATGGTCCTTCTGCTGTGTCGAGGTCGTGTAGGTCAGAATGAACTGGAACTGCACGTTCTTGACCATGCTCGGGAACGACGGGATCAGGAGCTTTCCCTCCCGGCCCGCTGTGTAGATCGCGATCGTGCCGCCCGGCGCGAGCATCTCCACGTCGGACGTGAGATTGACCGACGGTGCCACCTCGACGACGACGTCCAGGCCGTCCCTGGTCACATGCCGCACCTCTGCAGCAACATCCCCGGTGGCATCGATCACCTCGTCGGCTCCTGCGGCGGAGGCGAGCGCCGCCTTGGCATCGCTGGTGACCGTCGTGAGGACCCGGGCACCTGCCCATGTGGCGAGCTGGATGGCGGCGTTGCCGACGGCACCGGCGCCGCCCACCACGAGCACGGCCTTGCCGGTCAGCGCGCCGGGCTCCAGTCGGGCAGGCCCCTCGGCGGCGCAGGTCAGCGCCCGGTGTGCGGTGAGCGCCGGGATGCCCAGCGCGGCCCCGACGTCGAACGGGACACCGTCCGGAAGCGGTACGACCTGGCGCCGGGGCAGGACCACGTACTCCTGCGCGGTGCCGTTGGAACGCATCCAGGCGGCGTCCCACACCCATACCCGGTCGCCGACCACGAGGCCGTCGACCCCCGGACCCACGGCGTCGACGACGCCGGCCCCGTCCTGGTTGGGGATGTGCGGCCCCGCGGTGCCGTCGGTGGTACCGCGGCCGGAACGAGCGCCGACGTCGGTGGGATTGACGCCCGACACCACCATCCGCACCCGTACTTCTCCCGTCCCCACGTCCGGAATCTCGCGCTCCACCAGGTGAAGGACGCTTGCGGGTCCCGGTTCTTCGAACATCACCGCTAGCAACTGGATCTCCTCTCGAGCGGTAGTCGGTCTGACGTGTGCTCGAGTCTCGGCGCCGGAAGGCGCTCGACCATCCATCGGTCGACTGGCCATGCGAGGCGTTTCCCACCCGTCGCGCACGAGCGGGCGGACTACCGTCGAAGGCGACCTCACGGACAGCCCCGGGTTTCAGCCGAGCGGGAGGGAGAAGCCATGGCGGAGTCGGCGGAGCTCGGAGAGCTGGTGCGCGCCTTCCGCCATGCCGCCGGTCTGACGCTCGAGGATCTTGCGGAGCGATCAGGTGTGAGCGTGCGGGCGATCAGCGACATGGAGCGCGGTCGCAGCAGGAACCCGCAGGCGCGCACCGTGATGGCCCTCGCCGACGCGCTTCGCCTACCCGATGACGACCGCAAGCTTCTGCTGTACGCGGCCAGGACAGGCCGGTCCCGGCCCGCACCGGCGCCGTTGTGCGAACTGCCCCCGGACATCCCGGACTTCACCGGACGCTCCGCGGAACTCGCGACGCTCACCTCGGCGCTCGTCGACCGTGACGGACGACCGGCTCCCATTGTGATCTCCGGGGCGGGTGGCCTGGGCAAGACGGCGTTGGCGGTCCGCGCGGCATGCAGCACACGTGGCGAGTTCCCGGACGGTCGGCTGTTCGTCGACCTCCGCGGGAGCGACCCCGAGCCGCTCGACCCCTACGTCGTGCAGTTCCGCCTGCTGCGCGCGCTCGGCGTCGACGCCGAGAGGATCCCCTCGCTCCATACCGACCGCACTCAGGTGTTGCGGCGCGTCGTGGCCGACCGGCGTGTGCTGCTGCTGCTCGACAACGCGGCGGACGAGGCGCACATCCGGCGCCTGCTGCCCGGTCCGGGCGGTAGCGCAGCGCTCATCACCAGCCGGCGGACTCTCGCCGGGCTCGAACACGCACGTCGCGTCACACTCGGTCCGTTCAGTGACGCCGACGCCGACGGCATGCTGCGGGCCGTCGTCGAACACGATTCCGCCGCGAACCCGGCGCCCGCACTGATCCGGTCCGTCGCCCAGCTGTGCGGTAACTACCCCCTTGCGCTGCGGATCGCGGGCAATCGCATGCTGAGCAGGCCGGGCTGGACACTCGAGACCTTGGTCAACCGGCTCGCCGACGAGGAGAGCCGGCTCGACCACCTCTCGGCCGGGGACCTGCAGATCCGCGCTGCCTTCTCCGTGTCCTACGGCCAGCTGGAACCAACCACCCGGCTCGTGTTCCGGAGGCTGGCGTTGGTGCCCGGCCCCGACACGGGAGCCGCCCTGGCCTCGGTGCTGACCGAGTTGCCCGTACACGAGGTCGACCGGCGCCTCGACGACCTCATCGAGCTCGGTCTGCTCGTTTCTGCCGCGGACCAGCGCGCCGGGTTCCACGACCTGATCCGGCTGTTCGCTCGGGAGCAGTTGGTGGCCGAGGACACCCGCGAGGCCGTAGAGGCGGCCCGTCGGCAGATGGTGTCCTGGCTGCTCGCCACGGCCCGTGTCGCCGGGAGTTGGTTCCAGCGGAACCGGCAACGCAGCCCCGAGCCGTCCGACCTGACGATGGATTTCCCCGACCTGGTGTCGGCACAGCGCTGGCTGGAGGCCGAGAGCGAGAACTGGCTCGGCGCGCTGCGTCAGGCTCTCGGGACGGCTGACTACACCGCGGTCGTGAGCACTGTCGACGCACTCCAGGGGTTCTCCAGCAGATGGGTCAACTGGCGGCACTGGCCCGAGGTCTTCACCTTGTCCGCGACGGCTGCGGAAAAGCTCGGCGACCAGCACCAGTCGGCGAAGCACGGTGAGGGTCTCGCGCAAGCCGAAGCCGCCCGGCTGACCGACGGGGCGTGATGCCGTCAGTCATTCGACGGGTGGCTCGCCTCCTGTCGCCCGCGACAGTAGAACGGTGTCCACACCAGCCGTAGAGATCGCGAACGCGTTCATCCCACTCGGTCGAAGTGACCAGGGCGGGCGCCCGGACGCGATGCAGCTGCAATACCAGGAGGGCTACGTCTACGTCGGCCACCTGTTCTCCGGCGGATTCTCGGTCGTCGACGCTCGCAACCCACGGGACATGACCACCGTCGGTTTCCACGCCGCGCCTCCCGACACCTGGAACATCCACCTGCAGGCGCCGATTCAGGATCATCGACCTGAAGGACCCTGCGAAACCCCGGTGGGCGGGCGAATGGTGGCTGTGGCCACTTCGGGCCGCACAACCTGCACGAGAACCGCCCGGGCAGCTTCGTCTCCGACACGTTGATCTTCGCCACCTGCCAGAACGCCGGGGTGCGAGCCTTCGACATCTCCGACCCGTACCGGCCGAAGCTGGTCGGGGCGCTCGTTCCCGGTCCGCCGGCGAAGCTCATGGACCCGCGCCCTGGACGCCCCTGCGTGATCCAGACCGCGGATGTCCACGTCCGACCCGACGGTGTGCTGTTCTGCACCGACTACAGCGCCGGGCTGCTGAGCGCCCAGTACGACGGCTGACGGGTCAGACCAACGGTTGCTCCGGCGGTAGGACCTGCCGGAGCTGGTGGCGCTGGGTGATACCGAGCCGGAGATAGACGTTGTGGAGATGGGTGCTGACGGTCCGCGGCGACAGCTGGAGCCGGTCGGCCACATCGCGGTTCCGCAGACCCTGGGCGGCAAGCCGGGCGATCTGGAGTTGTTGTGCCGAGAGAAAGGCGACGTCTGCCGGCTTGCCGCGGTCGTCGGGATCGCCGCCGCCGGCCCTGAGCTCGACACACGCGGATCTGGCGAACACACGCGCGCCCAACGCGCCGAACGCTGAGAACGCCTCGGTCAGCCGGCGCCGCGCATCCAGCGGCCTGCGTTGCCTGCGCAGCCATGATCCGTAGTGCAGCCGCGCGAGCGCGAGCAGGAATGGCCACGATCCGGCCCGCGGATGGGAGATCGCATATCGGAACCGCCGCTCGGTTTCCGTGTCGTCAGCGAGAAGCGCGTAGGCCTGGGTCAACTGCAGCTGCGTCAGGATCGCCGGGCGGGTCCCGTGTGCCTGTCGCACGGAGTCGAGGACCGGGAGAGCGACAGCGCTCGTGCCCGCGCGGGCGGCCGCCATCGCGAGCCCGATCGCGTCGACACCATCGGGCGGCATCGTTCCGGCGTGCGCTTGTATCTCGATGGCGGCCAGGAAGTCGCGGGAGGCGGTGTCGAAATCGTCGGCGGCGAGGGCTGCATACCCGAGTGCGCGCAGCAGCCCGACGCGCCCCGTCCGGTTGCTCTCCAGGCAGAGGCCCGGCCAGCCCTCTTCGGCGAGTGAGCGCGCGGTCGGGGCGTCACCCCGAAAGGCGGCGAGGACGGCACGCAACGCCGCGAGGTGTACCCGCAGAACTGGTAGGTCCCGCGCAGCCGCGAGTTCGGCTGCGGAGTCGAGACCCCGCTCGGCGGCATCCCAGCGTCCTGTGTCGATCAGGCCGCGGATCAGCGCCGGCCATGCCTCGGGAAAGACTGCGGTGCCCTCCCCGGGGCGGGATTCGTCGAGAACCTCGGACCGCAGCGTGATCGCGAATTCACTGTCGTCGAGCGCGTCGGCGATCGTTGCCAGGGCCAGCCGGTCCATCGCCGGTATCCGTGCTACCTGGTCGTGCTCGGCGAGAAGCAGTTTCCGGTGGTCCGGCGCGCAGGCGGGGTCGACGCTCACCGCCGCGGACGCACGCTGGAGCGCGAGATCGGCCGCGCCGAGATACGGAGTCGAGGTCGGGAGGACCGGTCGGCCGGCCACTGCGCCGAGCAGGGATGTGGCAGCGTCGCGATGAACGCTCAGCCCGGATTGGGCCGACACCGCAGCACCGCAGACCGCCAAGCCCAGTGCTGTGGCCTGGTCGGTGAATGGATGACTGCCGGCGGTGCGAACGATGAGGGCCATGGCCTCGCGCTGGTGTCCGCCGCGGGAGAGCGCCGTCGCGGTGGCGCTCGCGGCGCTGCAGCGCAGGTCCGGCTGTTCGGTGAGCCGGTCGACGTGCGCGGCGAGTTCGCGGGTCCAGTCGGTGTGCCCCGCAGCCGACGCCGCGAGGGTGGCCAGCACGTAGCGACGAGCGGCGAGCTCACGGTCCGTCGACAGCTCGGCTGCGCGCTGCGCCGCGACCGCCGCGTGCGTCATACGTCCGTCGTCGCGGGCTTTCCGGCTCTCCGCCTCGAGAATCGCGGCGGTGCGTGCGTCACAGCCGAGCGGCAGCATCGCCTGGTGCATGGCGCGTTCGAACGAGGGTTGGCGGATGACGTCCGTGAAATCGGCATGCACCCGCCGGCGCTCCACAGCGGGTGCCGAGTGATAGACCGCGACCGCGACCAGGGGGTCCGGAAAGACGGCGTCGTCGTCGCGGAGCTCGACGAGACCGGCGGCCACGGCGGGCTCCCACACCTCGGGGTGCATCGATGACCGGCCTGCTGCGCTCAGCACCGCGGCGAGCGGTTCCCGGCCGGTACGTCCGGCCAGATACAGGAGGGTGTTCCGGGTGGCATCGGGGAGCGCACCGATCTGCCGCGCGTACGTCGTCCGGATGCGCAGGGTCTCCGGCATCTCCCTGTCTCCGAATGCGTGGCAGAGCTCGACGATCGCGCGCGGATTCCCCTTGGCCTGGCGGAACACTTCGTAGGCGGCGAGTCCGGTGAGGCGTGAGGGCTGGCGGCGCTGCAGTCGCGCCGCGGCAGGTGCATCGAGTGGCGGCAGTTCGTAAAGCCGAAGGTCCGGCCGGATGAGGCCCGCGGCCGCCGACGATCGGCTGGTCAACAAGAACACGATCGGCTGCGCCCGCAGCGTCTCGATCATCCTCAGTAGCGTGTCGACCGCACTGGGCTCGAGACGGTCCGCGTCGTCCACGGCGACCAGAACGGGTTGCTTCCGCGACGCCCGGCTCAGCCACTCCGACACGTCAGCCGCGGACTGATCGGGGCCGTCATCGTGCATGTGCCCGTTGGCACCTGTCCGATACCGCTCGGCCGGACACATCGCCGGGGTCACGACGAAGTACCCCTCCGACCGGGCTCGGTGCATCGCAGCTTGCAGGAGGACCGACCTGCCCATGCCGGGGTCGGCCGCGATCAGGGCTGCTGTTCCGGTCGACCGGTTCGGATCGATCAGGTCGAGGACCGGATCCCAGCCCGGGCCGAAGGTGCCGGGGGATTCGGTGTGATTGCCATGCGGCCAGTCGATCATGTCACTCCGGAATGACGTCCGGCAGCTGGCGGCGGTTGACGACGCCGAGCTTCGGAAAGATCTGGTACAGGTGGGATCCGATCGTGCGCGGCGAGAGCAGCAGCCGATCCGCGATCGCGCGGTTGCTGAGCCCCTGCGCCGCGAGTCTCGCGATGAACTGCTGCTGCGCTGTCAGCAGCGCGAACCCGTCGCGAGCCCCGGCGGCCACCGACACCCCCGCGGAGCGGAGACGGGCCCGAGTGGCGGCCGCGTCCCGGTCGGCACCGAGGCGGACGAAGCCATCGTGTGCGGCGGCGAGCAGAGGACGGGCGTCGAGGAACCGGCGACGGCCACGTAACCAGTGGGCGTAGTCGACCATCGCGAGCGCATGGTCATAGGGACGCTCGATCGCAGCGTGTTCGGCCGCCGTGCGCAGAATCGACTCGGTGCCGGGATCTCCGGTGCCGGTGAGCAGCGCGGTTGCATGGCCGGCCAGCAGCTTCCGGTGTGCCGAGCCACCGGCGCCGCGCCGGACGCCGACGACGGCCCGGGCGGCTGCCTCCTGCTGGTTCGCCTTCACCGCCGACCGGGCGAGCTCGACGACCGCCCGGTACGACCACGTGAAGTGCACCGGCTCCCCGTCCGGTCCGAACATCGCCAGGTAGTGCGTGCAGGCGAGTTCGTGGTCGCCGGCTGCGGCGAAGACACGTCCCGCCGCACGGTGGGCGAGGCAGCGGACCAAGCGACTGTCGTCCTGGGGACGGCTCGACCAGGGGTCGAGGGTGTGGAGAGCCGCCCGGGCAGCGGCATCGTCACCGCGCAAGGTCTGCAGGACGATCGCCTGAGCGGCGATAGCCCGGCCCAGTAACGGAAGGTCGCCGGCAGCGGCGATGTCCGCCGCTTCGGCCCGCACCGTGGCTGCCTCCCGCCACAGTCCGCACTCGGTGAGGGCATCGAGCAGCATGACGAAGCTGAACGGGTGGGCGCCCTGGGCCGTGTCCTCGCGCAGAAGGTGACGTGCACGCCGTAGGTGTCCGGCGGCGGCAGTCGGCGCGTCCGAGATCCAACTGGTGGTTCCCAACGCCAGGAGCCGCATGACCTCGCTCCGGCCGCTCGGAGGTTCGTTCAGGTCGAAGTCCTGCGCAGGGGGCCATTCGGTCGGATCGCAGATCGCCCTGCCCGAGGCGACCACAGCCGCGCGAGCCGTTTTGGGGCAGAACTCGTCACCCGGTTCGGAGCGGGCCGTGAGGCTCTCGGCGCGGCACGCGACGTCGGCAACCACGTGGCGCAGTGACGGTTCGCCGCTCACCAACGCCGCCATGCCGACAGTCGCGGTCAGGGCCGTGGCCACGCCCTGATCCCGTAGGCCGCTGTCGAACAGCCGGCGGACCTCGAGAACAGCGGCGGGCGCGGGCTCGTGAAGCGGAAGGTGCTGACCGGCGCTCGCCATCGCGGCTCCGAGCACGTCCGGGTCGTCGGTCAGGTACGTGACCCGCTCGCAGAGCTGACGGCACCACGCGTAGTGGCCGCTCAACGTGGCGAGGTGCGCGGCCCGGGCGTACCGGCGGGCGGCCTCGGGGGCTCGGCATGTGTAGTCCGCCGCACGTTGCAGGGCACCGGCCGCCTCGACGTGCCGGCCGTGCCGGTGCGCGATGTCAGCAGCCGACTGGAGCAGGAAGGCGACCTCTTCGGTGGGCTCTGCAGCGGCGTTGGCCGAGTGCCAGGCATGCCGTTCCACGTCGTGCGCCAGACAGCCGGCCAGCGCCCGGTGCGCCAGCCGCCGATCGTGCTCCGACGCTCCGAAGTAGCACGCCAGGCGAACAGCGGGGTCCCGGAAACCGACGCGGTTGCCCACCACCGTGAGCAAGCCCGCTGCTTCGGCAGGACCGCAGTCGGCGAGGTCAGCGTCAGCCGAGGACAGCACGGCCTGCAGGCCGTCGTGCTCGTCCGCGGCCGCAGCGCAGAGCAGAACCCGGCGGGTGGCGGCCGGTAGATGGTCGATCTGATCGGCGTATGCATGGCGGATCCGCTCCGGGACGCCCAGGCCGTACTCCCCGGGCGGAAAGCGGTCGGCGTTGATTGCGCTGTTGGCGAGCTCGATGACAGCCAGCGGGTTGCCGCCGGCATGGCGAAGGACCTCGCGCCGGTTCCATCCCGTCGGCGCGCTCGTCTGCCGACCGAGCAGGACTGCGGCCTCCGCGGCGGCCAGCGGGCCGACGTGGCATACGGGCAGGTCCGCGTCGAGGTGGTCGGGGGGCAGAACGCCGCGGGCCGCGAACAGCAGGAGTACACGCTCATTGCTCAGCCTGCGACTGAGGTGGGTCAGCACTGCGAGGGACTCACGGTCCGCGTCCTGCGCGTCATCGATGACAACGGCCACGGGCCTCTCCCGTGCCGCGACCCGGACCAGGGCCAGCAGCGCCCGGCGCAGTGCCATCGGCTCAGACACGGATTCGCCGGTGCCCGAGTCGGCCATGAGCTCCTGCAGCTGCCTGCGCAGGGACCACGGCAGCCGCGTTGCTACGTGCGCCAACGGCGCGACGACCCGGCGCAGCAGCCCGCAGCCCGCGGTTGATCTCCCTGGTTCGGGAAGGACGAGGAATCCCTGCTGCCGTGCTCGGGCGACGCCGACGAGCAGCAGGCTCGTCTTGCCGATACCCGCCTCGCCGAGGAGCAGCAGCCTCGCCGAACCGGTGGCCGCGTCGTCGACGGTCCGCGCAAGGAGATCGCGTTCGGCGAACCGGCCGACCAGGTCAGGTACCGGAGTGTGTGCTGCTCCCGCCCGCGTACGGCCTTCGTCTCCGACGAGCATCGTCCTCCGATCGTTGAATACGTCGGCCTCCGAGGTAACCCGGCCTGTTCTGCGCTCGCCATGCAGAACACAGGCAATAGTCGAAAGGAAGTCACATGACTTACGGGTCGAATCGGACTCCGGCGGCATAGTTCGTACACGCGGTCAGCCCGCTGTGATCCCGGTTCGGCCAGTCGTTCTGTGGATGGCTGCTCCTCACGCCCCGGGCACCCTCGCGGGCACAGCGCAACCGAATGTGCCGAAGTGATCCGGGAGGGTCCGTCGACGTGGTGACCATGAATGTCGCGACCCTGCGCGGATGGCTCCCGGATTGGTTCATCAGGACCATCGCCTTCGGTTCGGCGCCGGCGCCGTGGCGTGACTCGGTGCGGTCGGCGGTCACAGTTCCTACGGTGGCGGGTGTCGGCTATGCGATCGGTGGGCCGGCGATCGCGCTGATCTCGTCGCTGTCGGCCCTTCTCGTCGTGCTGAGCGAGCGCAGCGGAACGACCGGACAACGGACGCTGCGCACCGCAGGTGCCCTGGCCGCCGGCACGCTCGCCATGGTCTTCGGCCCCGCCACCGGTGGCAACGGGCTCGCCCCACTGCTCGTCGTGCTCACCTTCGGGCTCGTCTCCGGCCTGCTGAGCGCACTGGGCTCGGGGCTGTCGTTCGCAGGGATGCAACTCCTGGTCCAGATGGCGGTGGCGGGAGGCGTGCAGATCGACATCTCCCCAACCACGAGGGTGACCGCCTACGTCCTGGGCGGCCTCGCCGCGATCTCGGGGATGTGGCTGCAGAGTGCCCTCGAACGCACCGACCGTCTGTACGTGGCCGCGCTCTCGCAGGCCGTCAGGGCGCTGGGCGCCTGCGCGAATGCACCCGCGGGTGGGGACGCGAGCGAGTTGCGCCGTGCCGTGGAGACCACGCTCGCCGCCGCCGCCCAACTGATCCTGACCGCACGGCCCATCAGGAGAGCGCGCCGGGCGAAACTCGCGCTCTACCGCAGCGTGCTCGCCCGGGTGAGCGTGCTCGTGACGGTTGTCCGGTCCACATCTGTGGACGCGCGCACGGCCGAGGCGCTGCGTGCATACGCCGAAGAGATTGCCGCGATCACGCCGTCCACCCGGGTAGAGCCCCACCTGACGGCTCCGGTCGCAGCGCTCCTGCCGGCAACTTCACTGAAGCCGCCGCGCCCCGTCCCGGTGCGACGCATCGTCTCCGCACAGCTGGGGCACCGCCGAGCCTGGCAGTTCGTCGCCCGGCTGCTCCTGTGCCTGTTCGTCGCGGAGTTCCTCCGGCAGATCACCCCGTTCGGCCACTCCTACTGGATCGTCCTGACCGTTGCGCTCTGCCTCAAACCCGACTTCGCGTCGGTGTTCTCCCGCACGCTGCAACGCGGTATCGGCACCGGGCTGGGAGTGGTCATCGGCTGGGGCGCCACCTTCTTCGCCGCTGGATACTCCGTCCTGCCGATCCTGGCCGTGCTGTGCGCGGCGATCCCATGGGCAGTGCGGCGGAACTACTGGGCGTTCTCGGTGATCATCACACCGCTCGTCCTCCTGCTCCTCGACTACGGCGGCACCGTCGCTCCGGATGTGCTGCTACAACGCCTCGTGAACACCGCAACGGGCTGTGCGGTCGTCCTGGTCGTCGGGTACGCCCTCGTGCCGGGGACGTGGTGGCCTCCGGTCGACCGGGAGAGCGAACGGGTTGAGGCCGACCTCGCACGAGTCACAGCCGCCGAGCCGATCGCCTCCCTCGTCGATCGGTCGCTCCAACGCGCAGCGATCGCGTCCACACTGCAAGCCATGCGGGACCGTGCGGAACAGGCGAACAGCGAGCCGAGACCGATCAGGGTGCGCGCGCTGCGGTGGGCACGAGTCGCGACCTGCCTCGAGGACCGCCTCATGTCTGCTTCCGGGCCCCTCATGGGTGGTACCACCAAGCACTGCAGTGCCCCCGTCGCGGAATGCCGGCCGCGACCGGGCGATGGGCTGCAGGCGTAGCGTTTCCACGCGAGATCTGAGCACAGCCTGTATCCGTGTGCTTCCATCATTTCTTGATCGTGCCCGCGGATCATTCGGCTGCGGTACATGGGCTGTGTCCGTCGTGGGTTGCGGTGCTCGGCGCCAGTCATCCGTACGATGGCCGGTCGCGGTTTCAGGGGCAGCCTGGTCGAGGTAATACCCTGACCATCGATGTTGCCCGGCGAATCCTGCGGTAGCCGACTCGCACATCCATGCACCAAAAGGAGATCAATGTCCTCCGACTCTGCTTCAGCTACTTCCGGCGCGACCCCATTGGGTAGCTGGGTCGCTCCTGACTACGAGGTCGTCGCAGAAATCGACGATCTGATGCCGACCGGCGTGACCGTCACGGACGACGGGCGCGTTTTCGTCTCCTTTCCGCGGTGGGGCGACGACGTGCCCTGCACCGTCGCCGAGGTCGTGGACGGCAAAGTGGTGCCCTATCCCAGCCGTGAGCTCAACGAATGGAGCGAGGAGCGGAACGCGGACCAGCTGGTCTCGGTGCAGAGCGTGATCACCGACCCGGCCGGCCATGTGTGGTTGCTCGACACGGGAAGTCTCGCGTTCGCGCCATGGCTGGCGAACGGTCCGAAGCTGGTCGAGGTCGACCCCGCGACCGACCAGGTGGTCCGCGTCGTCCGACTGGACCCGGCCGCGGTCACTCCCACGACCTACCTCAACGACGTGCGTTTCGACTTCTCGCGCGGCACCGGCGGATACGCCTACCTCACCGATTCTCAGCCCGAAGGCGCGTTGATCGTGGTCGACCTCGGTTCGGGGGAGAGCTGGGGACGCCTGCGGGGGCACGTGACCACCACGGCGACCGAGGGGTTCAGAGCGGTCGTACAGGGTGTCGTCCGCGAGAACTACCAGGTTGGAGCCGATGGCATCGCGATCAGCGCGGATGGCAGTCTCCTCTACTACTGCCCGCTGTCCAGCAGGCGCCTCTACAGCGTGGAGACTGCCGCTCTCATCGACCGCTCGCTCACCGACGAGCAGGTGGCCGCGACCATCCAGGACCTGGGCGACAAGGGCGCGTCGGACGGGTTGGAGTCCGACATCGACGGGGCTGTGTACGCCACTGCCTACGAGCACAGTGCGGTACTCAGACGCGACGCCGACGGCACATGGTCGACGGTGCTCCACGGCCCGGACCTGTTGTGGCCGGACACCCTCGCCCTCGCCGGCGACGGCTTCCTCTACGTGAGCGTGAACCAGCTCCCGCGGACCCCGCTTTTCAACGACGGCGTGGACACGCGGGTGCCGCCCTACCAGATCGTTCGAGTGCACGTCGGCGCCGGCCCGGTCCGGCTGACCGGCGCTGCCTGAGAGGACCCCGGTGTCAAAACTCCGAGCGGCGAGGGCAGCGATCAGAAGATGGAGGTGTTGTAGGTGTCCACGCCCAGGAGCGAGCGGCCGTAGAGCTCGTCCGACGTGGTGGGGTCGATGAGCGCGTGCTGGATCAGCGTGTTCACGTCACGCCAGTAGCGCTGGATCGGTACCGCGTTCTGCACCGCTGATGCACCGCTGGTCCGGTACAGGGTGTTGACGCAGCTCTGAGCGTGCTTTGCGCACCACCCGAGATAGGCCTTGGTGAGGATCCGGTCCTCGGGAGAAGGGGTCCCGCCGGCGTTCTTCTCCATGCTTCGGATCGCCTCGACCGCGAACAGTTCGGCGCACCTCAGGTCGCGAGCGGCGTCTGCCAGCGCCAGTTGGGTACTCGGGGCCTCGGCCTGGCTCGTGTAGATCGTGCCGGTTATTCCGCGGCTCCCGATCCGTTCGCGCCATACGTCCATCGCGCCGCGAGCGATACCGACGAACGCCGGCGTGGACAGCGCGAGGAACAGCTGGACCGCGGGGTACCGGAAGTAGTTGTTGGCTGCGTAGCGACCCTGGTGCGGATACCGGCCGCTGGCGAGCGCCGCGATCGGGACGACGCGGCGGCCGGGGACGAACACGTCGTCGGCGGACGTGCTGTTGGTGGCGGTGCCTGCCATCCCGGCGGCGTCCCAGTCGTCGCTGATCTCCAGAACCTGCGTGGGCACCAGGCACACGACGGGCTCCGAGGTGTCGCCGTCCAGATGGTTCGCGGCGACTCCTGCCCATTGGGAGTGGCGCCCGCCCGTGTTCCATCCCCATCTTCCGGTCAGCCGCACGCCCCCCTCGACCGGAACGGCCGTTGCCGTGGTGGCGATGAGCGCCGATATGCGCAGGTCCGGGGTCGAGTAGATCTCGTCGGCTGCCTCGTCGCTCAGCATCGCAGGCCAGGACGCCGCAGCGCAGAAGATCGAAGCGATCCATCCGGTGGATGGGCATCCACGTGCGATCTCCGAGAGCACGTCGCTCACCAGAGCGAACGGCGCCTCGTAGCCCCCGTGATCTCTGGGCATGGTCAACCGGAACACACCGGCGTCGACGAGCGCCGTCAGGTTCTCGGGCAGCATGTGGCGCGCCTGTTCGGTGGCACGCGCCCGTTCCCGGAGGACAGGTACCAAGGCGATGACCCGGCTGAGCACGTCGTCAGCGTTGCCCGTCACGACAAGGGCGTCGCTCATCGAACTCCATTCAACCGATGCGGTGCGTCCGTTTCGTGCCGGCGGATACCGTGCCGTGAGCACGGTAATTCTTGTTTGCTCCAGGTCGGCACGTCAAATTCGCGTCGCGAATAATCGTCAACGAAATCTTGCACAGGTTGCCGGCGTGATGGGTGCCTGTGCCGGGCACCGCCCGGCGAGTGAACGGTCAGGGCTTGAGCACATAGCGACCGCGAATCCCGCCCTTGGAAACGGCTCGGTGGGCCTCGGCGACCTGGTCCAGCGGTACGACTGCGTGCACTCGGGTCGGCAGCTCGCCGGATGCGACCCTGGCGAGGAGGTTGGCCAGTCGAGGGCCGTCGGGGTGCGCCACCACGGCGTGGACGGTGATCCCGCGCTCCGTGGCCGGCTCGGCGCTCGGCTGGACGCCGACGAAGGCTCCGCCATCGCGGACCAGAGCGAGGCCGCGCTCCTGTAGCGCCGCACCGTCGGCGACCGCGTCCCAGCCCGGTTCGGCGTGCGTGGTGAAGTCGGCGCCGAGACTGCGGACGAACTCCTCGTCCTCAGCTCTGGCCAGACCGGTCACGTGCCAGCCGCGGTCCTGTGCAAGCGAGGCGAGGTATGCCCCGACTGCGCCGGCCGCGCCGGTCACCAGCAGCCTGTTGCCGTCGGTGGGCGCGTCGCCGAGCAGGTCGACGATCTGGGCCGCAGCCAGCCCGTTGAGCGGGACTGTCGACGCCGCGACCAGGTCCAGCCCGTCGGGCACGACGGCGAGGTCGGCTGCCGTCACCACGAGCTGCTCGGCGTAGGTACCGAAGTCGCGGTCGAAGCCGGCGACCATGCCGGCTGTGCGGGTGCCGACGGCCAGGTCCACCCCCCGGCCGGTGGCGACGACAGTGCCGGCGAAGTCCCAGCCCAGGCCGGTGTGCTCGGGCTGGTTGACCAGTCCCATCGCGTGGAAGAGGCCGCCCGCGACCCCCAGGTCGACGGGATTGACGGACGCGGCGGCGATCTCGACCCGGACCTCGCCCGGCCCGGGCTCGACGACGGGAACGTCGATGATCTCGATCGAGCCGGGTCCGCCCGGGGTGCGGACGACGGCGGTGCGGAAGGTGGACGTCCCCATGGGTTTCGCTCCGTAAGGCTTGTGTTCGGCGTTGTGCCACATCACTGTGGACGGGTAACTCTCCAATGGGGAGTGCGCACTTCGAAGTGCGTTGGTCACCCCTCGGTATGAAGGAACGGTCGATGCCAACGCTGACGGCAGCCCAGAAACGGGCACAGGCACGGTCGGACTACGACGCGTTCCTGGCGGTGTGCCCCAGCCGCCGGCTGCTCGATCGCATCTCCGACAAGTGGGTCGCGTTGATCCTGGCCGCGCTCGGCGGCGACGGCCCGCACCGACCTGGCGGCGACGGCGTCGGCGAGCCGCGGGCGATGCGCTACTCCGAGTTGTCCCGCCGGCTGGCCGGGGTCAGTCAGAAGATGCTCACCCAGACCCTGCGCTCCCTCGAGCGGGACGGCCTGGTCACCCGCACCGTGACGCCGACCGTGCCGGTCACGGTCACCTACGAGCTGACCGACCTCGGTCTCTCGCTCCACGACCTGATGCGCGGCATCAAGGAGTGGGCCGAGGCGCACATGGACGAGGTGCTCGACAATCGCGAGGAGTACGACGGCCGCGTCGGCTGAACGACCTGTGATCCGCCGTGACGCCGGCGCTGGGCGGGACTACCTGACCGACATCGCAGCTGCGGGGGAATGCCAGGGCGCTATGAGCTGTTCGGGTGATTTGTGCGTTATGGAATCTACGTACCATCGTTCGGCTCTTACGGCGATCCAGGAGTCCTTCGCGATCTGGCGATCGCTGCGGAGGCGTCCGGCTGGCACGGCTTCTTCATGTGGGACCTGATCACCCCCGACGAGTACGACCCACCGGTCGCTGATCCGTGGGTCGTGCTCGCTGCGATTGCGCAGGCCACCACCACGATCCAGCTCGGCCCGATGGTCGTCCCCCTGCCGCGGCGGCGGCCTGCGAAGCTTGCGCTCGAGGCGAGCACGCTGCAGTCGCTGTCCGGCGGCCGGCTGATCCTCGGTCTCGGCGCGGGCGTCGGGTGGGACTACGCGAGGTTCGGCGAGTCTCCCAGGAGAGCGGAGCTGGCCGCCCGGCTGGACGAGGGATCCGCACTTCTGCACGCGCTGCTGTCGGGGGAGCCCGTCGACCACGCCGGCACGTACTACCGAGCCACGGACGTCCGTTTCCCGCCCGCGGCGGTGCCCGTCTGGACGAGTGGCTTCTGGCCGCGGAAGGGTCCCGTTCGCGCTGCGCGGGGGGCCGATGGGCTGTTCCCGCAGATTCGCGACGAGGCCGACGACTTCCGGCTCCCGACGCCGGACGAGGTCCGCGCGATCCGTGGCGAGTTCGTGGCTGCCGGCGGCCGATCCGACGGCGACCTCGCTATCTGGTCACCGAGCGAGAAAGCCGCCCCCGACGCCCGGCGCGCGGCGGAGTACGAGGATGCCGGCGTCACCTGGTGGTTCCAGGACGGGTCGGAGCTCTCACCGGACGAGCTGCACGCGCGGGTCGCTGCGGGACCACCCAGCAGCTGACGGAGGCCTTGCTCGCTGCGGGAGGCAGGCCGGGTCAGTTATCAGGCGAATCAGCGACGATCCCGCTCAATGCCAATATGTGCGCCTTCTCGGAGCCTGTCACCAACATGGCTGCACGATCGGGGTCGGTCGGTCCTGCGCCGAAGGACGGGCAAGCGTCGCGCACGGGGCACACCCCGCATGCGGGGTTGCGGGAATGACATACACGTCGGCCGTGCACGATCACTCGATTGGAGAGCGTGGTCCATTCTTCCCGTGGAACCAGGTGGCCGATCGCCTGCTCGACCTTGGCCGGATCCTCCTCGGCAGTCCACCTCCAGCGGCGCACGACCCGGCCGAAGTGGGTATCCACCACGATCCCCGGGACGCCGAAGGCGTTTCCGAGGATGACATTCGCCGTCTTGCGTCCGATCCCAGGAAGAGTGACCAGCGCGTCCAGCGTGTTCGGCACCTCGCCGCCGAACTTTTCTTCGATCACGGCGCCCAGGCCCATCAAGGAGCTGGCCTTGTTGTGGAAGAAGCCCGTGGGGTGGATCAGATCTTCCAGTTCCGTGCGGTCGGCGTGAGCATAATCGGCAGCGGTGCGGTACCGCGAGAACAGCGCTGGCGTCACCTCGTTGACCCGGCTGTCCGTTGCCCGGGCGGACAGGACGGTGGCAACGGCCAACTCGAGTGGAGTGGTGAAATCGAGCTCCCAGCGCGCGTCCGGATAGGCTTGCGCCAAGACGTCGATCATGCGTCGTACCCGCTGGGACAGATCCGTATCCCCTTCTGAAGTCGCGGCGACCGGTTGCTGACGTTTCGTGCGACTCGATCTCGCGTTCGCCGACTGTTTCTCTCGCTTCGTCATGATCGTCCTCCGCGGTCGATCCTGCCCTTCGGAAGTGACGGCCGGTTGGCGTTGCCGTTCGGGTGTTCCCTCGCCGGATCAGCAACCGAGGATCGCAAGAGATCCTGCGCTGTCACACCCAGCCACGTTATGCCTTTGACCGGCGGCCCTCACCACCAGCTGAACGCGAGCCAGGCGAGGAGGGGGCGACCACGACGGAGACGATTCCGTAGGCGAGCAACTGGCGGAACAGGCGCGGCCGGGCCGATGGGTCAGCTGCGCCGAGGATCAATCCTCCGGTGATCCCGAGGGGGTTGATGTCGACAAGCACCGACGCCAGCGCGAGGGCGAGCACGCCGCCGACGGGGGAGAGCCCATCGGCGACGAGCGCGGGCAGCAGTGGCATACGGTCACGAACACCGCGATGGAACTGGCGGCGAACAACGTGATGCCGGCTATGTAGCACAGCACAAGGAGGCTGAGCGCGGGCGACCCGTGAACCTGCAGCATGTCGTTGAGCTGCTTGAAAGCGCCCAGATGCTGCATCAGGCCGACGTAGGTCAAGAGACCGCCGATCAGCAGCACGAACCCCACGGGATCCGAGACACGATCGCGTCCGGTCTCGACCGGAGGGCCAACTGCAGGATGACCGCCGCGGTGAGCCCGAGGTAGCCGACGTTCATGTCGAAGCCCACTGAGGGCACGACAACGGCGACCAGACACCCGACGGTCAGGCGGCGGGCACCACGTGTCGCTGTCGTCGTTGCGGGCGTTGTGGCCAGGACGGTCGCGGGCTGAGCGTTCGTTGTGCCGATCGCATGGTCATCCGGTTCCTCGGGCTTCGGCATGCTGCTGGCCGGCCCAGCGCTCGGTGGTTCGGTGTTGTCGCGTTCGGTGTTGTCGCGTTCGGTGTTGTCGTAGTCGGCGCTGCGCGCCGGGCTCGTGAGCCGACCGCGGGGTAGGGCACCGATGCGCGGCCCGACGAGCAGCCAGCCCGCGCAGACCGCCAGGCCGGTGCGGAGACCGCCCAGCAGGAACGTCGTCGGTGCGCCGTGGCGACGGCCTCCGCGAGATCGCAGGTCAGAAATGTGACCCCGTGATCTCGCTCGTCCGGCGGCTGGTGCGTCAGGACGAACACCGGTCCTCCGTCGTAGTCGGTGTCCTCGTCGGACATCCGCTTGGCGACCTCGTAGGTGCCCCGGCCGGCGAGCATGGCGCCGGTGGCCGACATGACCTCAGGGAATGCGTACTCCTTCCCGTACTCGAACTTCCGCACCCGCCGGCGGGCCTTCACCCGCGCCAGGGCGGGTGACCCGGTCCGCACCACAGAGGATCGATCACCCGGCGCGGGTGCTTCTCCCGAGGGCCACCTATCTGGCTACGGGGTTGGGCTTGAACGCTCGGCCATCTCGGGCGCGACGGTAATGGTGATCGCTCCTCGGGTGAAGCTGCGTATATGTCGCCCCATGGAAAGTCTCTGTACGGTCTTCTCGTTGCACCTGCTCAGCCGGAGTACTCGAGGATCTCCGCGGCCCCGACGTCAGCTACGGCCTCTTCCGAGGCCGAACGCACTCACCAGGGATGCTCTGGGCAAGGGTGGTGAGCCCCGAAGGTAATCCATCGCGTCGCAGCGAGGGCCGTACGGGCGCGCGTATCGAGGACGCGATTTGACTTTTCATGATCAGCGTGGAGAATTGAGTGGCCCTTGATGGATTTCATGGTAGGAAGTGCGAGATGGCAAGGGTCACGCAAGTACGGCTCGTCGACGACCTGGACGGTGGCGTCGCTGACAGCTCGGTCGCCTTCGGTCTCGACGGCAAGAACTTCGAGATCGATCTGAGCGCGAAGCGCGCCGCGGAGCTGCGGAGCATTCTTGCTCCTTATGTCGGGGCAGCCCGACGTGCCGGTGGCACCACGGTTCGCCGCCAGCGCGGCACCGTCGCCTCGTCGCCGCGCCGCGGGGATACCTCGGCAATTCGTGAGTGGGCTGCTGCTCATGGTCATCAAGTGTCGGCTCGTGGTCGTATCTCGGCCGCGGTGATCAAGGCGTATGAGAGCCGGGAAAGCGCGGCGGCAGCGCCTGTGACTGTTGACGCGGTCGAGGCTGACGCCAAGCCGAAGCCGAAGCGTCGGCCCCGCAAGAAGGTTGCGGACCCGTTCGGGGCCTAGGCAGCCGGCTGATCTCAGCCTCGGGTCTGGCGAGGGTCGTCGGCGCCGATTCCGTGCCGTGTCAGTAGCGGCCGGGACGTCGCCGCCCTGACCTCCCTCGTCAGCGCTCACGCCTGCCCCGGTGGTCCAGTCGCATGAGGCCATCGCCGCTGTAGTCGCCGTCGTCGACGTCGACTACAGCGGGCTCGTGCCGTGAATGGTCAGTCGGTCGGCCACGCCGGGCTCGTGTGGTCGTCGAAGCGCACCTGCCGGTTGACGGCTGGTACGAGACTGCGCTGCTGCGGTGGCCGCGGCGGCACCCAACACCCCCTCCACCGCGGTGCCGTCGTCGTCGCGTGACACGTCGACACCGATGTGGCGCCATAGTCTGCACGGCGACGACAAAAATCGACGTGGTGTAGATTCTGCGGTGGGGGAGCAGTCCGGCTCCTCTCGAGTTCTCTCTGGAGGAGCAGTGCAGAAGCAGACGTGGCTGGTCACCGGCGTCAGCGCGGGCCTTGGGCGCGCCTTCGCCGAAGCCGCCTTGGCCGCCGGGCACACCGTCGTGGGAACGGTCCGATCCGAGGGGGACCTGCAGACCTTCGAAGGGCTCGAACCCGGGTCCGCTCACGGCCGCATCCTGGATGTGACTGACGGCGACGTCGTCTCGAGCGTGGTCGCGGAGGTGGAGCAGAGCGTCGGCCCTCTGGATGTCGTGGTCGCCAACGCCGGCTACGGCCTGGAGGGCACCTTCGAGGAAACCCCGCTGGCCGAGGTGCGGCGGCAGTTCGAGGTCAACGTGTTCGGGACAGTGGCCACCCTGCAGGCGGCACTGCCCCACATGCGTCGGCGCCGCCGCGGGCATCTGATGGCCGTCACTTCCATGGGCGGGCTCATGGCAGTGCCCGGCATGTCCGCCTACTGCGGCAGCAAGTTCGCCCTGGAAGGCATCCTCGAAGCACTGGGCAAGGAGGTCGCTCAGTTCGGGATTCATGTGACGGCGATCGAGCCCGGCTCGTTCCGCACCGACTGGGCCGGACGGTCCATGACGCGCGCCGCGCAGTTCATCGACGACTATGACGAGTTGTTCACCCCCATTCGTGAAGCGCGGCAGAAGGCAAACGGGAACCAGTTGGGCAATCCGGCGAGGGCCGGGGACGCCGTCGTGCACATCGCGTCGGTCGACCAGCCGCCTGCCCACCTCGTCCTGGGTTCGGACGCATTGCGCCTGGTCACCGCCGCGCGCACGGCCGTGGACGAGGACATCCGCGCATGGGAGACGCTCTCCCGGACGACCGACTTCGCCGAGGGCGCTCAGCTCTGATGCCCGACAACCACCCCGCTCGGCGCCGGCGCACCACCGAACGCAAGGGCGATGTCCGGGAGCGGGCCATTCTGGACACCTGTGAAGCCCTGCTCGCGCAAAAGGGCTACGACGCGATGGCCGTCGGCGACATCGCCCAGGGCGCCGGCATCACACGTGGCGCCCTGTATTTCTACTTCGGCTCCAAGCAAGAAGTTGTCACGGCGCTCGTGGCCCGGACCGTTGAGCACCTGTGGGAGCGGTCCCGGGTCACTGCGGAGACCGACGATCCGCGCCGGGCCATCGCGGCAGCCATGCAGCGCACGGTCGAACTGTGGAACCAGCACGGCCTGGTCATGCGGACGGCGATCGACCTGTCATTGGCCGTGCCGGAGATCGGCGAGCTGTGGAGCCATACGGCTGACTTGTTCATCGCGGCCATCACCGCTGTCCTGGAACGGGCCGGCGTTGCGGCCGGCACCGAACCGGAACAAGCGTCGGCGATGGCACGCGCCCTGTGCTGGATGATCGAGCGGACCTTTTACCACGCCTCGCAAGAGGCCCGCGAGAAGTTGCAAGAGGCGTCGTCGACCTGCGAACACATCTGGCTGATCAGCGCAGGCCTGACCGCCTGATGCAACTGGCACGGCCAGTGACGCTCACGTCGACATGTCACTCTTGACATGTCATCCTCGGATGGTCAACATCGTCTCGCGACAGCCTGATGACCACGAGAACGGGGGCATCACCATTTCTGGCTCAACGATCACGGACGTGCTCATCGTCGGCGCAGGACCCACCGGCCTGACCCTCGCCGTCGACCTCGCCCGCCGCGATGTCCGCGTACGGATCATCGACAGGGCGCCCTCGCATTTCATCGGGTCCCGCGGTAAGGGGCTGCAGGACCGTAGCCTCGAAGTGTTGGACGATCTCGGCGTCGCCAACCAGCTGAAAGCCGTCGGCTGGGCGCTACCGGTACGGGTGTCCACCCGTGGTCGCCCAGTGCGTGAGTCGCCGTCGGGGGCGTCGCTGATCCTGCCGCAGTCGATCGTCGAGCGGACCTTGCGCGCCAGGATGGCCGAGTTCGGCGTGACCGTGGAACTCGACACCACCCTGACCGGCTTCGAGCAATCCCCGGATCGCGTCGTCGCCACCACCTCGCGTGGCACCATCGCCGCCCGTTGTCTCGTGGGCTGCGACGGCGGGCACAGCACCGTGCGCAAGGCGCTCGGTGTCGCCTTCACCGGCCACAGCAGTGCCAACCAGTCCATGGTGCTGGGCGATGTCGAGGTCACGGGGCTGTCCCGCGAGTACGGCCACGTCTGGGTCGACCCACGGCGCGGAATGTTGGCCCTCACCCCGTTCCGCACGGTGCCGCAGTGGCAGTTCCAAGCCGCCACCGGCGACGCCGGGGAGCCGTCACTGGACGAGTTCCGTCGCCAGTTCGATCTGTTCACCGGACTGCGCGAGGTCACGATCAGCAACCCCACGTGGCTCTCGACCTACCGTGTGAGCGCGCGGATGGCGCGGGAGTTCCGGGTCGGCCGGGTGTTCCTCGCCGGCGACGCCGCGCACGTGCACCCGCCGGCGGGCGGTCTGGGCATGAACACCGGCATCCAGGACGCCTACAACCTCGGCTGGAAGCTCGCCCACGCGCTGGCCGGCACGGCGTCGCCCGGGCTGCTCGACACCTACCAGCAGGAGCGCCTTCCGATCGCCGAGTGGACTCTCAGCACCAGCAGCACCGGCCTCGAGCAGCTGTGGACAGCCGTGAAGAGCGGCACCGGCACGATCGACACCGCCATCAAGCCCGAACACCGCCAGCTCGGGCTCGGCTATCGCGGCGAGCCGCTGTCGAAGAACCTCGCCGCATGGAACGGGCCGGAGGCCGGTGACCGAGCGCCGTGGCTTCAGGAGATCGGCGGAGGCGGATTCACGGTGCTGGGATTCGGCACCGCCGCGGACTCCCTGGGCAGGGTCCGTGGTGTGGCCACCCGGCCGATGCCGGGGGATCAGGACGTGCTGGTGCTCGTACGACCCGACGGATACATCGGAATGGTGGCAGGGCCCGCCGACGTGAAGCCGGTGCAGGACTACATCGACCGGCCCTAGTTGTAGTGCCCCTACGCGACGTCGAACCTCAGGCAGCCGGGATGCGAGTTCTAAGCCGTTAGGTATGCGTAAGATCACCCGTGCCGTGATCATGAGTATGTGGCTGCGGACGACGGGAACGGAGCTTGCTCAGATGACACATCCCGAGCACCACGAGGTGAACCGGTGAGCGTCCCGGAGGCGTGGCGCGGGGCGCACGGAAAGCCGGTCGCGCTGCCGGCGGAGATCGACATCACCGTCCCGTCGGTGGCACGGGGATACGACTACGCGCTCGGTGGCAAGAACAACTTCGAGGTCGACCGGATCGCGGCCGACGGGCTCACCAAGGTCTTCCCCGGAACGGTGCCGCTCGCCCTCGACAACCGCGCGTTCCTGCGCCGCGGCGTCCGGTACCTGGTGGCCGAGGCGGGCATCCGTCAGATCGTCGACATCGGCTCGGGCCTGCCCAGCGCGGGCAATGTGCACGAGATCGCCCACGAGATCGACCCGCAGGTGCGGGTGGTCTACGTCGACATCGACCCGATCGTGCTCGCGCACGGCCGCGCCCTGCTGGCCGACAACAACACCACCACGGTGATCCAGGCCGACGCGGCCGACCCGAGGTCGATCCTCGACCATCCCGAGACGAGGCAGTTCATCCACCCCGACGAGCCGTTCGCTGTGCTGATGGCGGGAATCCTGCACCACCTGCCCGACAGCAAGGACCCAGCCGGCGTCGCCCGGTATGTCAAGGAGCGGATGTCGCCCGGAAGCTACCTGCTGGTCAGCAACTTCCTCGACGACGACGACCCGCGCGCCCGCGAGATGGACGCGAAGATGGAGTCCGTCTTCGGCACCGGACGGTTCCGCACGTGGGTCGAGCACACGGCGTACTTCGAGGGCTTGGAGATGGTCGAGCCAGGGCTGGTCTACGCCAACGAGTGGCGTCCCGACGAGCTGGCGGACGGCGAGAACGAGTGGACCACGTTCCTGAGCGGTGGGATCGGCCGGAAGGCGTGAACGCGATCGTTGATCGGACGACGCGGGCTACGTCCGCGGGCAACGATCAGCGGCCATGAGCGCAGCCGAGGTTGATCGGGAGGCCGACCAGCGCGGCGCTTTCGCTCCACAGCCGATCCGTGCGGTCGGGGTCGGTCGTGTGGGGCGCCGTCTCGACGGCTCGACGGTCGACGAAGAAGCGGCCGGTGACGCCGTCGACATCCGGTGAGGTCGCGAGCCACGCCGGGGTGTCGGCTCCGGTTTCCGGACCGGGGAGGTCCGCGGGGTCGAACCGGAATCGCTCGGCGACCAACGTGGTGAGGCCCGGCACCTCGCGGCTGAGCCCGGTGCCACCGATGATGCCCGGATGCGCTCCGTTCACGGTGATGCCTGTGTCGGCGAGCCGGCGGGCAAGCGCGTAGACGAACATCGCGTTCATGTTCTTCGTTCGTCCGTAGGCGTAGAACGGCCGCAAGTCCACCGGTTCGCCGAGCCGCTCGGGCCGGGTGAACATGAGGTCGTCGAGGTCGACCGGTGAGCGAGCGAGCGAGACGGGCTCCGCGCCGACGACGATGAACCGGGCCCGCCGCCCGTCCAGCATCTCGGCCAGCCGGCGCATCAGGACGTAGGGCGCGAGATGGTTGACCATGAGCACCCGCGGCACGCCGTCGGGCGTGCGGCGATCCAGTGGCGCGACGAGCGCGGCGTTGCTGATCACGATATCCGCCGGGGGTGCCTCGGCGAGGCGGTCGGCGAGCTGCCGTACCTCGTCCAGCCGGGCGAGATCGGCCCGTTCGAGCTCGAGATCCGCGTCCGGGATCGCTCTGACGATCCGATCGCGGGCTGATCGCAGGCGCGCATCGTCCCGGCCGACGAGCACGACCGTCAGCCCCTCGCTGGTGAGTCGTCGCGCGATCGCCTCTCCGATGCCGTTCGTCGAGCCCGTCACGATGGCCCTCATGCAGCCTCCCTCATTGTTGGTTGACGCCGTCAACCTAACCGGGCAGGTTGACGCCGTCAACCTGCCGTAAGGTTGCCGGATGCCTCCGGGAACGCGCGATGCGCTGCTGGACGCGGCCGAGGAGCTCCTCGACAGCGGCGGGGTCGACGCCGTCACGCTGCGAGAGGTCGGCCGCCGGGCCGGGGTCTCCCACAACGCGCCCTACAAGCACTTCGCGAGCAAGGAAGCTTTGCTCGCCGCGGTGGCTGCTCGGGAACTTCTCCGTCGGCGCGACAAGCTCGCGGCCACGCTCGCACGGGAGGAGGCGCCGGAGGTCGCTCTGCGCGGCGCTCTCAAGCGTTACGCGCAATGGGCGGTGGAATACCCGCAACGCTTCAAGCTCATCTACGGGCGCTGGACCATCGAGTCGGACGATCTCACGCACGCCGCGCACGACGCATCCGAACAGCTGGTCGACACCGTCCGCGCAGCCCAGGAACGAGGAGCTCTACCGGCGGGGCCCCCCGAGCGCGTTACCGCATTGCTGCGGGCGGTCGCTCACGGCGCCGCCGACCTCGAAGCCGCGGGCCATCTCTCGCCCGGGGGCAAGGGCCGGTCGGATGCTGCCGGCCTGGTCGACGATCTGCTCGACCATCTCGATCCCCGACAGTCCCGCCTTCGGCAGTAAACGGCCCACGGCCGATCGCGCCCTTTACGAGAGCAGTTCGCGCGCGTACCAATCACCGGAATCTGCTACCCCGGGCAGCGCGTAGAAGTAGCCCCCGCCGAACGGCTGAACGTAGTCGATCAGAGGTTCGTCGATGAGCCGGGTCTGGATCGTCTCGAACTGGCGATGCACGTCCTGCTGGTAGGCGACGAAGATGTGTCCGGCCTGGATGTTGCCATTCGGATCGACGCCGAGGTCGTAGTTGTAGGAGCGCCGGATGATTCGCTGGTTCTCCGACGCGTCGGTGCGCGGGTTGGCCAGGCGGATATGTGCATCGAGGGGGATGACGTCGCCCTGGGGGTCGGCCGTGTAGTTCGGGGTGTCGAACTCGTTGTTGCCGTCGAGCGGGGCGCCACTGTCGCGACGACGACCGAACATGTTCTCCTGTTCGTTGATGGAGACCCGGTCCCAGAACTCGACCATCATCCGGATCAGCCGGACCACCTGGTAGGAGCCTCCGCAGGCCCAGCCCGGCTCGGCGGGGTCGTCCACCCAGACCAGCTCGCCGGCTTCGGGGGCGACGGGGTTGGCGGTCCCGTCCTTGAAACCCAGCAGGTTGCGTGACGTGCCGGACGGCCGTGGCGGCGAGTTGTAGCCCTCGATCTTCCACCGCAGTTGCATGCCACCGCGGGTGTGCTTGGCGATGTCACGGATCGCGTGGTGGACGACGTCGGGGTGATTGGCACAAAGCTGCAGTGACAGGTCGCCGTGCAACCAGGCCGGATCGGGCGAGTCGTTCGGGAAGACCTTCATCGGCGTCAGCCTGCGCGGTTGCTGACCGACCAGGCCGAATCGGCCGTCGAACAGGCTCGAGCCGAGGCCGACGGTGACGGTCAGGCCATCGGCGGGCATTGCCGGGCCGAGCACGTCGCTGTCCGAGGGCGGTTGCGAGACGCCCAGGTCCGGTGGGGTACCGCCGGCGGTGAGCAGCCGCGCCCGACCGGTGAGCGTCTTCATCAGGCCCACCAGGTCCGGTTTCGCGGTGCCCGGCACGACGTCGTAGGAGACGAACACCGAGTAGTCCTGCTTGTTCTGGGGGCCCGGCGTGAGAATGCCTGCTTGGTGCTGACCGTGGAACGGGTAGGAGGCTTCGACCTGCGGAGCGCCGGTGGCCGGGGCGGCGTCGGCCTGCGCTCCCTCGATCAGCACGCCGCCGACCAGTGCGGTGCCGGCAGCACCCGCGGCGGCGCCCTTGAGGAAGCTGCGCCGGCTCACATTCATGCCGGACCCCGATCGTCCATCGTGACTGGTTTCATGGGCCCTCCGATCGGGTTCTCGTCGGTGGCCGTGGTCCGGCCACGGGGTGCGTCAATGGCTGGGTGGGACCTCGAGCAGGTCGGGTTCGATCGACAACGACTCCAGCACCGCGCCGATCGCGGCGTCCACGCGCTGCCGAGCCGCCGGTGGCACCGCGCTGACGGGCTGCCACCGGCCGTCCGCCCGGGTGGCGAGCAACGCCGCCTGCAAGCTGTCGAGCTGCGTGGTGATCGTCGGGACCAACGTCGGCATGCGGGCGTCGATCAGTCCGGAGACCTCGCCCAGGACGGTGCGGGTCGCTTCCGTGTCGGCCTCGGTCTCCGCGTAGGCCATGCCCGATCCCTCGTCGTCGATCCCCGACAGGTGATCACGCAGGGCGTCCTCGAGGATCTCGTGCACTCGCAGCGTGAGGTTGGTCGGGTCGCCGGCCTCGTCGTCGGTGGTGAGCTTCTGCTGCACGGTGCGGGCGTCGGTTGCCAGCTGGTCCGCCACGGGCAGCAGCGACGCGGGGCTCCGGCCGTGGTAGAGGCCGTACTCGATCCTGTGCAGCCCGGTGAAGCCGGGGTCGTTCACCCCTGCGGGCAGGCCGTCCGGAAGCCCGTCGACGGCGGTCCCCTCGTCGCCGAAGCTGTCGTATGAGGCGCCGACGCGTTCCCAGTCCAGCTGCGCCGCGAGCCAGGCCGCGTCGGCGGCAGGCACGTTTCCGGCGGCGAGGTCGGTGCGAAGCTCGTCGATGTCGCCGGTCAGGGTGACCAGTTCCCGGGCGGCGTAGGCCTGGTACTGCGTGTTCGGTCCGGTCAGGTCGTCGAGGGTGACGGGCTTGACGGCCGTCGTCGTGGTCGAACTCTGCGTCCCGGACACCTGGACCGGGTTGCCGTGGATCGTTCCGCCGGACATCAGGCAGACGAAGCTGTACTGCCCCGGCCCCAGCGTGGCCGACATGTCGGCGCTCGTGGCCGGTCCGATGGTTTCGATCTCGGCGACCACGCCACCGGAGGAGTTGTCGAGGTTGATCTCGCCGGCCTCGGCGGACTTGTTGTCCACCTCGAACGTCTGGGTGCCCGTGTGCCCGGACGCCCACTCACGTCCGCAGCCGTCCTTCGTCACGGTGACCGCCGTCGTCGACGCGGACGCGCTGCCCGTCGGCAGCGCGATGATCACCAGCGCCGCGACCACGATGGGCACCACCACCAGCACGCCCGCCACCGGCCACGGCCGCCCCGCGGCGAGTCGCTCCCACCGGCCCGGACCTCGTGCCTCGCCGCCCTCCGAGGCCCCGGTCGGGGCAGTGCCGGGGTCCAGGTCGGTGCGGAGGAACACAGGGATCACGACGGCCAGGTAAGCGATCCATGCGACCACCTGCAGGACCGTCATTCTCGGCGCCAGGTCGGTGACCCCACTGAGGATCGAGACCCACCACGAGTTCGGGTCCACGCGCCCGGTCAGGTCGAAGGCGACCCAGCGCTGCCCCGAAAGCCAGCCCGCGTCCTGCAGATCGCCGAGCCCGTAGGACAGCACCCCGGCGGCGATCACGATCAGCGCGATCGCCGTCCGGTTGAAGAACTTCCCGAGATCGAGACGGATCGCCCGCTCGTACAGCAGCCGGCACAGCAGCACCGCTGCGGCCAATCCGACCGCGGCACCGATCACAGGTGCCACGGTGGACCCCGACGCCTTCACCGCCGTCCAGATGAAGAGAGTGGTCTCCAATCCCTCGCGCCCCACCGCGAGGAACGCGGTGACGGTCAACGCGCCTGCGCCGACCGCCACCGCGCGTGCGACCTCTCCCCGCAGCTGCGCCGTGAGCGTCCGCGCGGTGCGGCGCATCCACAGCACCATCCAGGTCACCAGGCCGACCGCCAGCACGCTCAGCAGGCCACCGACGGCCTCCTGGACCGAGGACGAGAGCACGTTCGTCGCGTAGGTCAACACCGTGGCGAAGCCGGCCGCGACCATGACTGCACCGAGCACGCCGAGCCATATTGCCGACGATGAGATCCGGCGGCGCCCGGACGTACCGGCGGCGTCGTTGGCCTGACGCAGCGCTGCCAGCAGAATGCTGACGACCAAACCCGCTTCCAGACCCTCTCGCAGCCCGATCAGCAGATTCGGAATAGCGTCGGCCCACATCACGATTTCAGGCTAGCCTCACCTAAATGATCAGCAGCCGCAGCGTCCGTGATGTCGCGCTCAATCCTGATGCCGCACGCAGGGAAAGATCCCGATCGAGCATATTGCATGAATGCGCTACAGAATGACGATTGATTCCGACTCGGCCTGTGCCGGAGGGTGGAGCGTCAGGCGAGGAACGTCCGTTGATCCGGCCCGCTCAGCTCCCCGCGAGGTCGGCCGCAGTCGCAGCCCTGGGCGCGCCGACGAGCCGATCGGAGATCTTGGCCGTGGTGACGAGGGAGATCGCGACCGCGGCGATCAGGACGAGCCCGACGGTGATCACGCCGCTGTCGACGACAGGTGTCGCGGAGCCGGTCTCGGCCCTGGCCGACCCGGTGAGGAATGCGAGCACGAACAGCACGCCGACGCCGAGGATCGATTCCACGGCCACGAGCCGCGGGAACACGCGCACGGCGAGTCGGAACACCGAGTCGCTCGCGCCGGCGGCGCGGGCTCTGGCGATCCGCGGCATCAGGAGAAACTCGTTGATTCCTCCGATTGCGACCATGGTGGATACCAGCGAGACCTTCAGCAGCAGGAGTCGTCCGAACTCGGTGGTGAAAAGGTCGCCGATGCTGCTGACGTACTTCCACGCCAGCCACGACCCGCTGACCACCATGCAGCCCACCGCCGTGAGGGCGACGACGCTGAACCGCGACCAGATCTGCCCCCACACGGCTCCCGCGTCCGGGGTGAGGCGGCGGTGGGCCGCGGCCAGGAGCGCGAGCGTCGCGATCCCGCCGACCCACGTGGATACCGCGAGCACGTGCACGTGGTTCATCACGCCGTCGAGGACGCTGTCGAACGTCTCCGCGGCGGGATCGGTGGGTAGCCACGTGACGGCATACGCGAGGAAGGCGACGACGTACGCCGCGCCGGCCACCCGGCCGGTGCGCGGATGCAGGCGACTGCGCCAGAGGAGGATGAGGAGCGCGGCCGCCACGGCCCATGTTGCGTACTGGGTCGCGGCCTGAGCGCCGACCGACATCCACTCGCCGGGCTGGGCGGGCTTCATCAGGTAGGCGAGGAGCTTCGGCGGGAGCACCGCTTCGGAGAACGGGATCTCCGCGCCCTTGACCCTGGCTGCTTTCCCGGCGAGCTGCAGGTAGAGCCCGATCAGGAACCACGTGCCGATCGTGGCCAGCGTCAGCGCGGCCCGGCGTCGCAGGACGTCGCGGTCGGCAGCGGCCACGGAAGGGCGGGCCAGTACGGGGCCAACCACCAGCACGTACACCAGGCTTCCGCCGAACGTCCCGAACAGGCCGATGAAGTAGACGACCATCGTGACGACCCGCCACGGCGCCGGCGTCGGGTTCGGATCGGCCGCTGCGAGTTGCGTCAACACCTGGGACAGCACCGCTTGCCTCCTCGGGAGTTCGGGTGGAGGCAAGGTAGCCGATGCTACGAAGATGCAACAGGAGTAGTGGCTACTACGAAATCCCCGGCTTCATCGGTGCCCTACGTCAGGGTCGTCACGGTGTCGTGTCCTTCGCTGCGCGCCGCGGACGGCGTGCCGGCCGCTTGCGCGGTTCGGATTGCGTCAGGGTGGAACGCAGTGAGTTGAGCAGCTCGGACGTGTTCGTGGATCGATCGCGATCCCGCGCGGCGACGGCGAGCGCCAGGCAGTCGGTGAGCAGGAGCGCGCTCAGCGCCTCACCGGTGAGGCCGGATCCGGAATGCACGGCGGTCAGGGTCAGTGAGACCCGATCGGCCAGGACCGGCAGCAGGGAGTCGGAGAACAGCATCACGGAGGCGCCCACCGCTTGTGCGTGATCGAGCAGCACGAAGACGTCGTTGATCAACCGGCCGGGCACGTAGAGGACCACGACATCGGACTCCTGGATGCCCAGCAGGTCGTCGGCCAACAGGAACCCCGTGGCGGTGATCTGCCGGGCCTGCCTGCCGAGCCTGCGCATCCGGAGGGTCAGGTACTGCGCGCTCATCTCCGACGGGCCGAGGCCGAAGCTGACGACCTCCCGGGCTCCCGTGAGCAGGTCGACGGCCGCGACGAAGTCGTCTTCCTCGATCAGCCTGCGGGTCTCGAGCAGTCGTTCGGTGGCTTCGCTGAACACGTGGTCCAGTAGGGACGTGGTCTCCTGGCCCGCCTTGTCGATCCGGCTCCTCAGCCGTGCCGACGGTCGGGTCTTGCCGATCGCTTGGCGACCGGCTTCCCGCTTGAGCTCGGGCAGCCCGGAGTAGCCCAGAGCCTTCGCCGTGCGGATGACGGTGGCGTCACTGGTGCCGGTCGCCGCACCGATCTCCTCCGCCGTCGCGAAGATGATCTCCTGTCCGTGATCCCGCAGGTACTCGGCGACCCGCTGCTCGGCGGGAGGCAGGTCGCCCATCTTGCTCGTGACTCGCTCCCGCAGGGGATCGTCGTCAGGCGGAGTGGTTCTCAAAGTGGAGGTTGATTTTCTTCTCGTTGTGGCTACGATCTCCGTAGTTTCCACTACGGACATCGCAACTTGTAGGACACACTACCGTCACCTGGCGGGCGACCGGCGGCGAGAGGATATCGCCCGACATGGCACAGAGATCGGTGCCGGTGCCGACCTCACGTGTGGTCTCACCACCGACTCCGACGATGACCCAGCCCCCCGCAAGGTCATCGCCGAGACGGTGAACGACCACGCGGGACTCCTGGACGACGTTCTGTTTCCGCGCCGACGTCAGTCGGCCCAGGGGAAGCGATCCCAGCGGGAACGACGACGAACTTCTGCCCTTTGTGCTCGCACAAAGGGCCGGTCGGCGATCGCAACAACCCCTGCACGAATGGCAACGAGGAAGACGACGAGGTACGACCTGCCATGACAAGACACCGCCATTCCCGCCGGTTCGCCGCCGGTGCGCTCGGGTGCGCGACGCTCGCGCTTCTCGCCGGTTGCGGCGGCGCGGGCGTCTCGCCGTCCCAGGTGAAGGAGAACGTGAAGCTCGTCGACAGCACGCCCGCTGCCTCCGGCCCGCTCGACAAGGCCACGTGGTTCATGCCCAAGGAACCGGCCACCCTCGACCAGGACAACGACGCCGCCGGCGCCACCACCGACACCGTCATGGGCAACGTGTGCGAACGCCTGGTCCAGTCGCAGCCGGACCTGACGATCGAGCCAGGGCTCGCCGAGAAGTACGAGTGGACGACCCCGAACACGCTGGTCTTCACCATTCGCCAGGGCGTTCACTTCCACAGCGGCAACGTCATGACGGCGGCCGACGTGGCGTGGAGCATGCAGCGGCACGCCGCCGACGGCGCCAACGAGTCCGATGAGTTCGTGAACGTGAGCGCCATCCAGGAGACCGGGCCCAACGAGGTCACGGTCACGATGACGCAGCCCGACGCGGTGTTCCTGAAGGCCCTGGCCGGCACGGGCGGGGTCGTCTTCGAGCGCAAGGCCGTGGAGGCGCAGGGCGACGCCTTCGGTACCCCCAGCGGTGACGACGCATGCACCGGACCACTGGAGGTGAAGGCGTGGGAGTCGGGACGGCAGATCGTCCTGACCAAGTTCGCGGACTACTGGAACAAGGACCGCGTGTCGAAGACCGGCGAGCTCACGATCCGGTGGGCCGATGACGACGCCGTCGTCAACTCACTGCTCACCGGCGAGGCGGACGGCGCGTACCTGGAGAACATCTCGTCCGCGGCGCCGCTGGCCGCTGGGCCGAGCACGACGGTCAGCCAGGGCCCGGACACCCGTGTGTGGAACTCGATGGTCACCGAACGGGGCGGGCTCGCCGACGCGCGGCTGCGCAAGGCACTCGCGCTCGCGCTCGACCGGGACGGCGTCTCACGGTCCGCGCTGGCAGGCCTCGGGGTACCGGCCGCTGAGCCGGTCGGTCCCGGCGCTTGGGGTTACGAGGCCGAGAAGTTCCGCGCGGCGTCGGAGACGCTGACCGCGGGCGCGCCGGCCAAGCCGACCGAACAGAACATCGAGGCGGCGAAGAAGCTCGTCGCCGAGGTCACCGACAAACAGCAGATCGTTGTCGCGAGCGACGGCACAACGGTGCGTGACGTGATCGCGAACGCGATCGTGGACGCAGCGAAGAAGATCGGGCTCGACGCCAGGATCATCCAGATCCCGCCCCAGCAATACGGCGACTACTACAGCGACCCGCAGTTCCGTCAGCAGGCCGACCTGTTCACCGATGACTACTTCATCTCGAAGAACGACCCGGTCGGCTTCTACAAGAACGGTGCCTCCGACTCGACCGTCCAATGGGTGCTCAAGGACCAGGACTACGACGCCCTCGTGAAGCAGGCAAGGGCCGAGCTGGACGACGCGAAGCGGGCTGACCTGGCCGTCGATCTCGCGCAGCGGTGGGCCGAGTCGATGCCGTGGCTCTCCGTGGTGCAGAGCCCGACCACGGTCGTGCTCGCGAGCGAGGTGACCGGCGTTCCTGCGTCCGGCGCGTTCCGGAACTACCCGTGGGCGGCCGACCTCGGAGCGAAGGGCAACTAGGCGTGGCGGCGGCGCTCGTGCGGCGGCTCGGGGCCATGGTCCTCACCCTGGCCCTCAGCTCGTTCATCATCTACGCAGGTATCTATGCCGCGCCGGGCGATCCGGTGACCTTCCTGATCGGCAACCCCGAGAACATCACACCGGAGCGGATCGCGGCGGTACGCGCGGAGTACCACCTGGATCAGCCGCTGGTGGGGCAGTACGCCTCGTGGGCGCAGGGCGTACTCCACGGTGACCTGGGAACGTCCTTCTTCTATCAGCAGCCCGTCTCGGACCTGCTGGCGTCGCGGCTACCGGTGACGCTGACGCTCGTGGCCATGGCCACGGTGCTGTTCGTCGTCATCGGCGTCGCGCTCGGCGTCGCCTCGGCGCTCGGCCGGGGCGGTCCGCTGGACTCGCTCATCACGAGCGCCACCACGTTCGTGAACTCCGTCCCCAACTTCGTGGTGGCGCTCGTGCTCGTGTCGGTGTTCGCGGTGCAGCTGCGCTGGTTCCCGGTGGCGGGTGACGGTGCCGGCTTCGCCGACACGCTGTACCACCTGACGCTGCCCGCGATCGCGCTCGCCCTCGGGTCGCTCGCGCTCATCAGCCGCGTGACCAGGCAGACCATGGTGGAACAGCAGGCGCTGGACCATGTCGAAGCGGCTCGCAGCTACGGGCTCGGCACGCGGCTGATCGTGTCCCGCCACATCCTGCGCAACTCGCTCGGTCCCGTGATCACCATGTGCGGGCTGACCGTCGCCGGAATGCTCGCGGGAACCACCGTGATCGAGAGCGTGTTCGGCCTCAACGGGATCGGCAGCCTGCTCGTCGAATCCATCAATACCCACGATTTCGCTGTGGTACAGGCGGTTCTGCTCTACATGGTGCTCGCGTACATGGTGGTCACGATCCTGGTCGATCTGCTCTATCCACTCCTCGACCCGCGCACAGTGACAAGGAGTGAGCGATCGTGACGATCGATGGCCTCCGCCCGCACTCGAAGTCCCCGGCCGGGATTCGGCTGCGTGGCTCTCGATGGCCCTTTCGGATCTGCGTCGCCATCCTGGGCGTCGCCGTCGTCGCGGCGGTGTTCGCCCCGCTCGTGGCACCGTACGAGCCCGATGCCACCGACTTCGCCGCCATCTGGGCGCCTCCCGGCCCGGCGCACTGGCTCGGCGCCGACCAGCTCGGCAGGGACATCCTGTCCAGGGTGATCTACGGTGCACGGCCGAGCCTGCTCGGAGCGATCGCCCTGCTTGCGTTCGCCACGGTGCTGGGCGTGCTCATCGGGGTGGTCGCCGCGTGGCGGCGTGGCTGGGTCGACACGGTGCTCGCCCGGGTCACCGACGTCATGTTCGCGTTTCCGGGATTGCTGTTCGTGGTGCTCATCATCGCGGTGTTCGATCGCGGGCCGGCCACGGCGATCATCGGAATGGGTCTGGCCTTCGCGCCCGTGATCGCCAAGTTCACCAGGGCGATTGCTCTCGAGGAGCTCGCCAGGCCCTACGTCGACGCCTACCGGCTGCAAGGGGTCGGCGGCGTCCAGCTGCTCGGCAGGTACGTGCTGCCGAACCTGCTGCCCACGCTGGTCGGCTACCTCGTGGTGTTGTTCGGGGAGGGGCTGATGAGCCTGGCCGCGCTCAACTTCCTCGGGTTCGGCGCCCAGCCGCCCAGCTCCGAATGGGGCCTGATGGTGCAGGAGGGCCGGGCCGGTGTGATTCAGGGCTTCTTCGGACCCGCCATCATCCCGGGCCTCACGATCGCGATCGTGGTCGTCGCGACCAATGTCGTCGGGGTGCGTCTCTCCGACAAGCTCACCGTGAGGACGTGACGCGCATGGTGTTGGCGATCGAAGATCTCCACCTGTCGGTACCCACTCCCGTGGGCTTCCGGGAGATCCTGCGCGGCGTATCCCTCGACGTCGCCGATGGCGAGACGGTGGGGCTCGTCGGTGAGTCCGGCTCCGGCAAGTCGACGACGGCGAGAGCGGCGCTGCGCCTGACGCCGGACCGCGCGTCCCTGTCGGGCACCGTGACGGTCTGCGGACACGAGATGGTGGCGGACGACCGTGCGGCGGTGCGGAAGGTCCGGTCGGAGCTGGCCGCGATGATCTTCCAGGAGCCGCGGGCGACTCTCAACCCGGTGCGCCGCATCGGCGACTCGGCCACCGAACGACTTGTCCAGGTGCACGGTATGGCCACGGCGAAGGCACGCGAGCGCATCGCGTCGCTGTTCGCCGAGGTCGGGCTCGACGACACGGACCGTGTGCTGCGGGCGTACCCGCACCAGCTCTCCGGCGGGATGCTGCAGCGGGTGGTGATCGCCGCGGCACTGAGCATCGAGCCCCGCCTCCTGCTCGCGGACGAGGCGACGAGCGCACTCGACGTGACGACGCAGGCGGAGGTGCTCGCGCTGCTGCGGCGGCTCCAGCGGGAGCGGCACATGGGAGTCCTGTTCATCACCCACGACCTGCAGCTCGCCGCCGCCTACTGCGACCGCGTCTACGTCATGAAGGACGGTTCCGTGGTGGACCACCAGCCGGCCGACACGATCTTCGTGAACCCGGCCAACCCGTACACGAAGGCTCTGGCCGACGCCGTTCCCCGGCTGCCGGAGCGAGAGTCCGCCGCACCTGCGGAGGCGCCGGCATGAACGCCGCCCTGAACGATGCTGTGCAGGTCAGCGGACTGACCAAGACCTTTCCGGGACGGCGCGGGGCGGCTCGCGTGGTCGCGGTGAAGGACGTGAGCTTCGGGCTCCGCAAGGGCGAGGCGCTCGGCCTGGTCGGCGAGTCCGGCTCCGGCAAGACCACGGTCGCCCGCATGCTGGTGGGTCTCGCCCGTCCCGACGAGGGCACGATCGTGATCGACGGACGGGCCAGGGAACGGAAGGGGCGCGGCAGGTCGGCGAGGCTGCGCCGGGCCAAGGACGTCCAGATGGTCTTCCAGGATCCCTACGGTTCGCTGGATCGCCGGCTGAGTGTCGAGGGGGCGTTGCGCGACGTCCTGCGCCGACACCTGCCCGAGCCCACCAAGGAGATCGTGCGCGCCCAGATCGCCGAGCTGATCGACTTCGTCGGCCTCTCCGAGCAGCACCTTGCATCGCGCCCCCACCAGCTCAGCGGTGGGCAGCGCCAGCGGGTCGCCATCGCGAAGGCACTCGCAGTGAACCCGTCCGTGCTCGTGCTCGACGAGGCGGTGTCCGCATTGGACGTCTCCGTTCAGGCGCAGATCCTGAGACTGCTGAACGAGATTCGAGCTGAAACCGGCGTGAGCGTTGTTTTCGTCACGCACGATCTCGCCGTGGTGGGTGAAGTGACGAGCGAGATTCTGGTGATGTACAAAGGAGAGGCCGTGGAACGCGGCGCCACGGCAGACGTGTTGCGTCGGCCGCAGCACCCCTATACGGAGATGCTGCTCTCCTCCGCGCCTGGGCCGAACTGGAAACCCGAGCGTGTCGCCGAACTGCGCGCCGCTTTCGCCGGCTCGCGGTGACGAATATTCGGAAAGAGATCTGATCGCCACGATGAAAGTACTCGTACTACCCGGGGACGGTATCGGGCCGGAGATCGTCGGGCCGACTGTGGACGTGCTCGAAGCGGCCGACGCCGCCTACGGTCTCGGCCTCGAGCTCGAGACCGCCGACATCGGCTTCGCCGGCCTGGCCCGGGAGGGCACGACGCTTCCGCAAGCCGTGCTGGACCGGATACCCGAGGTCGGGGGAGTGATTCTCGGTCCGGTGTCGCATTACGACTACCCGCCACGGCACGAGGGCGGCATCAACCCGTCCGCCGAGCTGCGCGTCCGGTTCGATCTGTTCGCGAACATCCGCCCGTGCCGGTCGCGGGCGGATCTGACCGTCCTGCGCGCCCCGATGGACCTGGTCCTGGTGCGGGAGAACACCGAGGGCTTCTACTCCGACCGGAACATGTACGCGGGAAGCGGCGAGTTCATGCCAGACCCCGACAATGCGTTCAGCATCAGGAAGATCAGTGCCCGGGGCTGCGAACGAGTGGCCCGTGCCGCGTTCGAGCTCGCCCGCCTGCGCCGCCGGAAGGTGACGGCGGTGCACAAGGCCAACGTGCTCAAGCTCTCCGACGGCCTCTTCCTCCGTGAGGTGCGCAAGGTCGCGGAGGCGTTCCCCGACGTGCAACTCGAAGAGCTGATCGTCGATGCAGCCGCGGCCGCGCTGATCCGGCGGCCGGACGCGTTCGACGTGATCGTCACCACCAACATGTTCGGCGACATCCTCTCGGACGAAGCGGCCGAGCTCTCGGGCAGCCTCGGCCTCGGCGGCTCGCTCAACGCGGGCCACGACGTGGGAGTCGCCCAGGCACAGCACGGTTCCGCGCCGGACATCGCGGGCCGGGGAATCGCCAACCCGACGTCGCTCATCCTCTCCGCGGCGATGTTGCTCGACTGGCGGGGCCGGCGTGACAGCAACGAGGCTCTGGTCGCGGCGGCGGCCGGCATCGAGTCGGCCGTGGAGACCGTGCTCGGCGAGCCTGGATCCCGCACCCGTGACCTGGGCGGACACCTCGGCACGGCCGAGTTCGCGGGTCATGTCGTGGCGAGGCTGACCAGTGACAGCCGAGCGGCCGCGAGCGGCAACTGACGTCGTTCTCCGCCGATCACCACCCATGAAAGGAGCGGGTGTGTCGTCCCTGCCTGTCCCCGGTGTCAACCAGCAGCCGTCGATCCTGCGTCCCGATCAACTTCCCGCCAAGGACCGCGGAGCGGGTGCGCGCACGGTGCCGCTGGTGACGAGTGCCCGGGGTGCGACGAGCTTCCTCAACGGCATCACGAGTTTTGCGCCCGGCGCTGTGATCGGCCATCACATCCACAACGTCGCCGAATCGGTGATCGTCCTGCAGGGCGACGCCGTCGTCGACATCGACGGGGTGCGGACGCCGCTGCACGTCTTCGACACGACCTTCGTGCCGGCCAACATCCCCCACCACTTCGAGAACGCCTCCGCCTCCGAGCCCATGAAGATCTTCTGGACGTATGCCTCCGTGGACGCGACCAGGACGCTCGTCGAGTCGGGGGAGCATTCCCGGATCGACGAGGAGCACCCGGGAGGGCCGGACGGATCCGTGCGCATCGTGCGTGAGACCGCGCGGATCACGGTGCTCCCGGGCAGGGAAGATGCGTTCGAGGCGGCGATCGCCGAGGCCGCCCCGCTGTTCCAGCGGGCGAAGGGTGCGCGCACGTTCGTGCTGGAGCGTTCGCACGAGAACCCACGGGAGTACCGGCTCGTCGTCGGCTGGGAATCGATCAGCGACCACACCGTGGGATTCCGCGGATCGGCGGACGTCGAGCGGTGGCGTGGGCTCGTCAGCGACTCGATCGCCGGGTTGCCGGAGGTCGCACACTTCCACCACGTCCTGACCGCCTTCTGACGGCGATCCGTATCGCCTTCGCCGAGTTGACCACAACCGGCCGGAGCACAAGAGGAGCACACGCAATGTCCACCACGGAACCCGATTCAGAGGGCGCCAACTTCATCGGCGGGACGCCGTTCTTCGCGTCGCGGCACGACCAGCGCCTTCAGTACGCCCTGTACGTGCCGAAGGACCACACGCCGGACGCGGCTCCGTTGCCGCTCATCGTCATCCAGCACGGCACCGGACGGTCCGCCGAGCTCTACCGCGACCGGTGGAAGAGCTTCGCGATCGAGCACCGCTGCGTCATCCTCACACCGCTGTTCCCCGCCGGGCTGGTGGAGCCACGGGAGCTGCACAGCTTCAAGTTCCTCGAGTACAAGGGCATCCGGTTCGACGAGGAGCTGCTGCACATCGTCGACGAGGTCGGCGAGGGGTTCAACACCGAAACCGAGACCTTCTACCTGCACGGATTCTCCGGTGGCGGGCAGTTCGCGCACCGCTTCTTCTACGCCCGTCCCGACCGGCTGGCCGCCGTCTCGATCGGTGCCCCGGGCCGGATCACGCAGCTCGACGACTCGCTGCCCTGGTGGCTCGGTACCGGAGGCTTCGAGGAGCGCTTCGGGATCGCGATCGACCTGGACGCACTTCGACGCGTGCCGGTGCAGATGATCGTCGGCGGCGACGACGTCGAGACCTGGGAGATCAACAACCCCGGTGGACCCAACTGGATGGACGGCGTCGAGAAGACCGGCGGCACCCGGATCGAGCGTCTCGAGACATTGCGGGCCAACTTCGAGGCCAACGGGATCGACGTGCGCTTCGATGTCGTTCCCGGTGTCGCTCACAAGGGCAGCGAGGTCATTCCCGTGGTCCAGGAGTTCATGGCGGATCAGTTGAGCCGGCGGTGATCCAGGACGCAGACCACACCGGCCGGCTCCGGCCCACCCACAACAGAACGGTGACCATGGCGGAAGACCTGGCGACCATGGGCATGCGGCCCGTCCACACGCTCCTTCAGGATCTGGCGAAACGGGGCATGCGCCTGCACTCGCTGCTCGTCCATTGGCAGGGACGGACACTGCTGGATCTGTGGCAATGGCCGCACGACCCGGACCTCAAGCACAAGCTGCATTCGGCGACCAAGAGCTTCACCGCCTCTGCTGTCGGATTCGCCGAGGCCGAGGGCCTGCTCGGGCTCGACGATCCGGTCGTGGCCTTCTTCGATGGCCGGCTGCCCGCGGTGCCCAGCGAGAACCTGCGCCGGATGCGGGTTCGCGACCTGTTGACGATGCAGACCGGCCACGGCCGCGGGCTGTCCGGTGCGACGACCCGGCTTCGGCGGACCGGGTGGGTCGGGGAGTTCCTCGAGGAGCCGGTGGTCGAACTGCCGGGACGCACCTTCATGTACAGCAGCTCGACGAGCCACGTCCTGTCCGCGATCGTGCAGGAGGTATCCGGTCAACCCGTCGACGAGTATCTGCGTCCGCGGTTGTTCGAACCGCTGGGCATCGTCGACTTCGACTGGGAGCGCGACCCGGAGGGGGTCGCCAGCGGTGGCAACGGCCTGTCGCTGCGACCGCGGGACCTGCTGTCCTTCGGCGTGCTCTACCTCCAGGACGGTGTGTGGGAGGGAAAGCGGATCCTGCCGAGCGGCTGGCCGCAGAAAGCCTCCGCGCTGCACGTGCGGCGCGCTGTCAGCGGCGACTGGAACGGCACGGAGCTCGTCCGGCCGCCTGCGGACGCTGTTGCCGACTCCGGCTACGGCTACCAGTTCTGGACGACGGAGGACCGCATCTACAACGCCTCCGGCATCTTCGGCCAGGAGTGCATGGTCTTCCCCGACCAGGGCGGGGTCGTGGTCGTGACGGGTGCGATGGGTGACGGCACCTACCACGACCTCCCGGAGATGCTCCGCGAGACCTTCCGGGACGCCTTCGACGAGACGATGCGGGACCCGATCGTCGACGCCGCCGAGGCCGAGGCGGTCAGCCACTGGGTTCGGCGTGCTCGCGAACCGGAGCTGCTGCGATCCTCGGCGCACCTGGTCGGCTTTCGGGAGACCTACGACTTCGCAACCAACGTGCACGGCCTGCGTTGCCTGTCGGTCGAGGTGAGAGCCGACGCCGTGGTGCTCGTTCTCGAGGACGACCGTGGCCGGCACACGATCGAGCACGGGATCGGGCAGTGGACTCAGCAATGCACCGGCGTGAGCGTCTGGCGGCTCCACCACTCCTACCAGGACGCTGTCGCCGCCATCCTGGCAGGTGCACGGTGGTCGGTTCCGGGTGAGGCCGGTGCCAGGGCCGACACCCTGTGCCTGACGTGGCATTTCCTCGAATCGCCGTTCATCGACCAGCTCACGCTCCGCTTCGACGCGGATGGCGTCACGGTCGGGCACGAGGTCAACGTCAACTCGGGCCCGACCGAACTCCCGCCTGTCCGGGGGATCCGGCGGTAGGGACGCCGGGGCGCGCCCCTACCGCGCGGCTCTCACGTTCTCCCGGCTCGCAGGTCCGACAGCGCTCGGCGGAGCCCGTCGATGAACACATCGACGTGGGCAGGCTCCCAGACCAACGGCGGGCGGACCTTCAGAACATCGCCGCGCGGGCCGGTCGAGCCCGCAAGCACGCCATGTGCGACGAGCAGGTCGAGCAGGGAACGGGTCAGGGCTCTGGAGGTCGTCTCGCCGTCGGAGCGGATATCGATGCCGGCGAGCAGACCGACTCCGCGAACGTCGCCGAGCAACGGCTCGTCGGCGGCGAGCTCCCGGAGCCGCCTGCGCAGCTGGTTGCCGACCTCCACCGCCTGCTCGGGCAGGCCGGTGAGGTGCAGCACGTCGAGGACGGCGTGGCCGGCGGCGGCCGCGGCCGCCGTGGCGGCGAAGGTGGAGAAGTACTCGTACTTCCGGGCAAGGGCGTCGGCGATCTCGCGCCGCGTGACGACCGCGCCGATGGGATAACCGGCGCCCATCGGCTTGCCCAGCGTCACGATGTCCGGCGTGATGCCGGCGAACGCGAAGCGCCACAGCAGCGGGCCGCTGCGCCCGTACCCCGACTGGACTTCGTCCGCGAGGTACAGGGCGCCGACGGCGTGAGCGCCGTCGACGAGGCCCGCGGCGAATTCCGCGGGCACGTCGAGGATGCCTTCGGAGGTGAACTGCGAGTCGGCCAGCACGAGTGCCGGGCTGTCACCCGCGGAGCGCAGCGCCTCCGCGGCCCGCTCGATGCGCTGTGCCGCGGCGGCTCTGGTCAGCTCGCCCGCGGGACCGTGGGGCGCCGGGAACGTGGCGACGTGGTGCGGCCGATATCCGGGCGGCCACTCGTTCGAGCTCAGGTCGGCCATCCACTTCGACGATCCGTGGTACGCGTGCTCCGCGATGACGGCCGCGGTGGCGCCCGTGTACTCGGTGGCCAGCCGCCAGGCGAGCTCGTTGGCTTCGGTGCCGGACGTGGTGAACAGGCAGGTGTCCAGCTCGGCGGGCATCGTGGCCAGGACCCGCTCGGCGAGGTCGACCACGCCGGCATGGAGGTATCGCGAGTGGGTGTTCAGCACGGCCAGCTGCCGGCCGATCGCGTTGGTGACCGCGGGATGCGCGTGCCCGACGACGGCGACGTTGTTGTACGCATCCAGGTAGCGCGTGCCGCCGGGGGAGAAGAGCCAGGGCCCCTCACCACGGACGAGCTCGAGCGGTTGCCGGTAGAAGAGGGGCGACAGTCCGCCGCCCATCGCCTCGGCTCGGCGGCCAGGAAGGCTGTGGCCCGGTATGGCGTACGCGAGGTCGCGGGTGCCGGCCAAGCGCTCCATCCGGTGCGCGAGCTGCTCCGGACCGAGCTCACCGAGCACCTCCAGGACGCGCTCGCTGCCCCGGTCGTACTGGGTGATGTACCGATGGTTCTCCTGGTGGGGTCCGCGCCGGGTCGCCGACACCGCCAGTGTCGTCACCAAGCGGGCGATGACGAGTTCCCCGAGCAGGGTCACCTCGGCCGGCAGCAGGGCATGATGACGTTGGTAGCCACGGAGCACGGCGTCGGTGAGGCGCCAGATCGTCTCCGTGCCGGCGTCGCCCGTCGTCCGCAGCACCGACGCCAGGGTGGCGGCGAGGTCGCAGGCGGCGGCGGTGTGGTGCATGTCGCCGAAGTCGATCACGGCGGTGACCGTGCCCGAGTCGGCGAGCACGTTGGTGAGGGTGACGTCGCCGTGCTGGACGCCGGACGGAAGGACGCTGGTCGCGTCCAAGGCCGGTGCGACCCGGGCGGCGAGGTCCTGCAACGGGCCCGCTCCGATACCCGAACCGGCCAGCACCGTCGGCATCCGCCTGATGTCCCACATCAGGTCCCGTCCCGCCGCCGGGTGGAAGAAGCCCTGCAGCGCGACGGAGACACGGCCCGCGACGGCGCCGACCTGCTCGGCGAGTGCGGTGTCGATGGGCCGGCCTTCGAGTGGGCTCCCGGGCAGCAGCGTGATCAGCCGGGCCAGACAGTCGCGGCCGGTGTCGTCGGCCAGATGCACAACGGGCGTACCGGACCGCGCGACGACCGTGGTCGGAACCGGCAGCCCGGGATCCGAGGAATGGACGTGCGCGAGCGCGCGGACCTCCATGTCGATGACGTCGGACTGCTCGGCGGGGTTGGAGACCTTGAGGACGAACCGGCCGTCGACGAGGACGTTGAGGTCGCGTTCGCTGTCGAGCGGACGCAGGTCCGGGTCGGTCAGGTTCCAGTGGTCGTGCAGCACGTTCCGGAGACTGTCGGGGGAGAGAATCGGTGGGGGCTCGGTGAAGACATCGGTCGCCGGTTCGTCCGGGACAGCCGTCTCGGTGGTCATGATGCTGCTTCCTTCTTGGTTTCGAGTCCGTGTGCCCGCGTGTTCCGTAGCTGTTCAGCGCCGCTGTTTACGCCGTTCTCGGGCCGCGTCTTCCGGAAGATGGCCATACGATATAACATCGGTGATGCGAGACCAACCGCCTCGCGGCGCGCCGTACCGCGAGAGCGACGACGAGGTCCGGTCGGCGGCAGATCGATTCACGAGCTGGCCGGGCCGCACGAAATTACGTTCCTTCATTCCGAGGAGTTCGAGCGTGGTCACTCTGTTCGAGAGAATAATGGATGCGCACCAAGGCATTCGGCCCGACATTCCCGTGACACCGCTCGAACACAGCAAGCTTCTCTCCCGCGAGGCGGGGTGCGACGTCTGGCTGAAGGCGGAGCATCTGATGCCCACCGGCTCGTTCAAGGTCCGCGGCTCCGCGAACAAGATCCGTGCGCTCGGTGCGGACGCGAAGGGGTCGGGCGTGATCACCGCGTCCACAGGCAACCACGGGCTCGGGGTTGCTCGGGCCGGTGCGCTGTCAGGCGTCGATGTCACGGTCTACGTCAGCAACACGGCGGCGAGGTCGAAGATGGTCGCGATCGAGGCGCTGGGTGCGAAGCTCATCGTGATGGAAGGATCTCCGCTCGACTCGGAGATCGAGGCGCGCCGGCAGTCTGAGCTGCAAGGAAAGCCCTACGTCGCCCCCTACAACGATCTCGACACGATGGCCGGGCAGGGCACCGTGGGTGTCGAGCTGGCCGAGCAGGCTCCCCATCTCGACGCCGTGTTCATGTGTGTCGGCGGGGGCGGGCTCATCGGCGGCACGGGCACCGCGCTCAAGGCGCTCAGCCCCGCAACCCGCGTGGTCGGCGTGTGGCCGAAGGCGTCGACCTGCATGCTCGACTCGCTGAATGCCGGCCACATCATCGAGACGCCGGAGTATGAAACCCTCTCCGACGGCTCGGCCGGCGCGGTGGAACCGGGTTCTGTCACCTTCCCCGTCTGCCAGGAAGTGATCGACGACACGGTGACCGTCAGCGAAGCGGAAATCGCCCAGGCCATGCGCATGGTGGCCGAAGGCGAGCGGTGGATGATCGAAGGTTCGGCCGGCGTCGCGGTCGCCGGGCTGCTCCAGAAATCCTCGCAATACCGCGGCAAGAAGGTGGCGGTCGTGCTATGTGGCCGCAACATCGGGCTCGATATGTTTCTCGCCGCGATGGAGCGCGCACGAAACTGAGGTTATAACCACGAGGTCGCCACACTGACGTGCCTGGCGGGGCGGTCGGGATCGGATCGATCCCGACCGCTTGCCGTATTCGTCACGAGCCGTTGTTCGCTTGCTGGAGCCGTCGCAGAACGAGCTTCATCACTCCGCCGTTGTGGTAGATCTCGCGTTCGCGCTCGGTGTCGAGACGAACGATCGCGTCGAACTCGAGGTCGTCCGCTCGCACCCTCACCGTCGTCGCAGAGCCCAGGCCTGCAACTCCCCGGATCTCGATCACCTCGTGTCCGGTGAGCCCCAGCCGTCGCGCGCTCTCGCCCGGACGGAACTGAAGGGGCAGCACACCCATCCCGATCAGGTTCGAGCGATGGATCCGCTCGAAGGACTCGGCCAGCACAGCGCGAACGCCCAGCAGTGCCGGTCCCTTCGCCGCCCAGTCCCGCGACGAGCCGCTCCCGTACTGCGCACCGCCCACGATCACGAGGGGGGTGCCGGCCTCGCGGTAGGCCATGGCGGCGTCATAGACCGGACGCATCCGGCCGTCCTCCGCGAAGCTTCGCGTGAACCCGCCCTCCACGCCCGGTACGAGCTCGTTGCGCAGCCGGACGTTGGCGAACGTGCCGCGCATCATCACGTCGTGGTTTCCCCGCCGCGAGGCGTAGGTGTTGAAGGCGAACCGGTCCACCCCGTGCTCGGCGAGGTAGCGGCCCGCGGGGGAGTCGAGCGGAATCGCCCCGGCCGGTGAGATGTGGTCGGTCGTGACCGAATCGCCGAGCATCACCAGGACCCGTGCGCCCACGACGTCCGGAACCGGTTCGGGCTCGGCCGACATCCCCTCGAAGTAGGGCGGGCGCCGGAGGTAGTCGCTGTCCGGATCCCAGCCGAACCGATCGCCCGTGACCTGGCCCACGTTCTCCCAGCGAGCGTCACCGGTGAAGATCCCCGCATACGCGGCGGTGAACATCCCGGGCGTGATCACGGTGTCCATGACCTCGGCGACCTCGCTCGAAGAGGGCCACACGTCACTCAGGAACACCGGGGTTCCGTCCGGTGCGTGGCCGAGTGGATCGGCCGCCAGATCGGTCTCCATCGTGCCCGCGAGCGCGTAGGCGACGACGAGTGGCGGCGACGCGAGGTAGTTCATCCGCACGTCCGGGTTGATCCGTCCGGCGAAGTTCCGGTTGCCGGACAGCACCGAGACCACCGTGAGCCCGTCGGTCCTCGCCGCGTCCTGCACCTGCCGGACGAGCGGGCCGGACGCACCGATGCATGTCATGCAGCCGTATCCGGCGAGGTGGAACCCCAGCTGTTCCAGGAACGGCGTGAGTCCGGCGGCAGCCAGGTAGTCGGTCACCACCCGCGATCCGGGTGACAGCGTCGTCTTGACCCACGGCTTGCTCAGGAGCCCGCGCTGCGCCGCGTTGCGCGCGAGCAGGGCGGCAGTCACCATCACCGAGGGGTTCGACGTGTTGGTGCACGACGTGATCGCCGCGATCCCCACGATGCCGTGGCGCAGCTCGCGTTCGGAGCCGTGCAGGATCACCGGGACAGCCATCGCCGGGTCCGCCCCGGGCGACGCCTCGGCGAGCGCCCCGCGGAATCGCGACGGGGCATCGGACAGCGGAACCCTGTCCTGCGGGCGGGACGGTCCGGCAAGCGACGGCCGCACGTCCGTCAGGTCGAGCTCGACGGTCTCCGAGTAGTCGGCCACGACGTCCGGCCGGTGCCAGAGCCCTTGAGCCTGCGCGTACGCCTCGGTGAGCGCCACCCGCTCCGCCGTGCGTCCGGTGAAGCGCAGGTACCGGATCGTCTCCTCGTCGATCGGGAAGTACGCGCACGTCGAGCCGAACTCCGGACTCATGTTCGCGATCGTCGCCCGGTCGGGAACGGACAGCCGCCGTACTCCCTCCCCGTAGAACTCGACGAACTTGCCCACCACCCCGTGCGCACGCAACATCTCGGTGATCGTCAGCACGAGATCGGTTGCGGTGGCTCCGTCCGGGAGGGCGCCGGTGAGCCGGACCCCGACGACCCGTGGCAGCAGCATGTTGACGGACTCGCCGAGCATGGCCGCCTCGGCGTCGATCCCGCCGATGCCCCAGCCCAGGACACCGATCCCGTTCACCATCGTGGTGTGGGAGTCGGTGCCCACGCAGATGTCGGGATACGCCCACCCCCGGTCGGCCACGACGACGCGGGCGAGGTGCTCCAGGTTGACCTGGTGCATGATCCCCTTGCCCGGAGGCACCACGTCGAAGTTGCGCAGTGAGGTCTGCCCCCAGCGCAGGAATCGGTAGCGCTCGGCATTGCGTTCGTACTCGATCTCGACGTTGCGCTCGAAGGCGTCCGGCGAGCCGAACACGTCCGCGATCACCGAGTGATCGACCACGAGCTCGACGGGAATCTGCGGGTTCACCGACGTGGCATCACCCCCGATCTCGTGCATCGCGTCGCGCATGGCCGCGATGTCGGCGATGCTCGGCACACCGTTGGTGTCGTGCATGAAGACGCGGGCCGGGTGGATGTCGACGGCGGCGGAGAACGCGTGCTCGGATCCCCACGCGAGCACGGCCTCCACCTGGTCGCGCGTCACGCGGCGGCCGTCCTCGTTGCGCAGCAGGTTCTCGAGCAGGACGCGGATGGTGTACGGCATCCGAGGGGGCGCGAGGTCGCCGATGCGGGCGATCCGATAGTGATTCGAGCCCACCCGGAGCTCGCCGAACGTGTCGAAGCTGTCGAGGCGGCCGGCGAGATTCCCACACGATGGTTCAGCCACGGGTGATCCGTCGGGACGCGGGTGACGCCCACATGCCGGAGTCGGCAGGGCGTCTCGGTAGGAGGGGACCGGGGGTCACCGGTTCACGACCTGCTCGAGCGCGTCCAGCCCGCGATCGAGCTCCGGCTCGGTGATCACCAGCGGGGGAGCGAGGCGGAGCGTGCGCTCGTGGGTCTCCTTGCACAGCACCCCGCGGCTCATGAGCGCCTCCGATGCGTCCCTGCCGCTCGGCCCGGCCGCCGGCAGGTCCACGCCGGCCCAGAGGCCGCGACAACGCACAGCCTCGACCCCGTTGCCCACCAGCGCGGTGAGCCGGTCGTGCAGGTGCGCGCCGAGCACCCTGGCCCGTTCCTGGAACTCGCCAGTGGCCAGCAGCCGGACGACCGAGCGGCCGACCGCGCAGGCCAGTGGGTTGCCGCCGAACGTCGAGCCGTGCTCGCCGGGGCGCAGGACATCCAGCACGTCGGCCCGGCCCACCAGCGCCGACACCGGCAGGATGCCACCGCCGAGTGCCTTGCCCAGCGTGTAGAGGTCGGCGCGGACGCCTTCGTGGTCGAGCGCGAGCACCCGCCCCGTTCGCGCCAGCCCGGACTGGATCTCGTCGGCGATCAGCAGCGCGCCCGCCTCGTCGCAGAGCCTTCGAGCTTCTGCGAGGTAGCCGGCAGGCGGGATGATCACGCCCGCCTCGCCCTGGATCGGTTCCAGCAGGACGGCCGCCGTCCGCTCCGAGATGGCCTTGGCCAGTGCGGCGGAGTCTCCGAACGGCACGACGACGAACCCTGGTGTGAACGGGCCGAAGTCCGCGCGGGCGGTGCGGTCGGTCGAGAACGACACGACCGTGGTGGTCCGGCCGTGGAAGTTCGACGCCGCGACGACGATCTCGGCCGTGCCGTCCGGGACCCCCTTCACGCGGTAGGCCCACTTGCGCGCGACCTTGATCGCGGACTCCACGGCCTCCGCGCCGGAGTTCATCGGCAGCACCTTCTCCGTGCCGGTCAGCGCGGCGAGCTCCTGACAGAACAGGCCGAACTGGTCGTGGTGGAACGCCCGCGAAGTGAGCGTGACGCGACCGAGCTGCTCGACGGCCGCCGCCACGAGCGCGGGGTGGCGGTGGCCGAAGTTCAGCGCCGAGTACCCGGACAGGAAGTCGAGGTGGCGCCTGCCCGCGACGTCGGTGACCCAGGCGCCCTCGGCGTGGGCGATCACCACCGGCAGGGGGTGGTAGTTGTGCGCGCTCCACCGCTCGTCGAGCGCGATGAGATCAGTGCTGGTCGTCGGCTGGCCGTCGGCGAACGTGGTCATGTCGCCAAGGTTATAACCTCGTTGCCGGGTTCGGCGTGAGCTGTGCGTCATGCGCTGTGGCTTCGCCGGCACATGGCTGCCCCTGCACCGGCGGCGCGATGGCGATCAACTCGGTCGTGGAAGAGACGTTGAACTGCGAGTACCGCCTAAGGAGGGCGTGTCGTCGCTCGCGACTCCGGTGTTCGAGCCGAGGCGAACGGTTCGGCGCGGTCCGGCGCCGAGGGACGAATCTTGTAACGACCCCGTTTCGATCTTCCGTGCCGGAGTCTGTGCTGTCTTAGGTTATAACCTTCCTGACCGACAGAGCGGTCACGACTCCCAGAGGTGTGAGATGTTCGAGCGAGCACGATGGTCCCGGCGGGTGGGCGTCGTCGCGGTGGCTGCGGCGTTGCTCGCGGTGGCCTCCTGCGCGAGCGCGCCCGCTGCGCCGCCCAACCCGATCGCCGTTGAGCAGGTGCCCGACTACTACCCCGCGGACTACCAGCAGATCATCGAGGGGTCCAAGGCCGAGGGCGGCGAGCTCGTGATCAACTCGGGCACCGCGAAGGAGAACTGGGCGCCGATCTTCCGCGACTTCCAGAAGAAGTACCCGTGGGTCGAGTCGATCCTGGCCAAGGAGAGCGGCGCGGAGGGGTACCAGCAGCTGCTCAACGAGATCGCCACCGACTCGGTGCAGACCGACCTCATGGTCGTGAGCTCGTCGCAGGGATGGAACGAGTTCGCCGCGCACGAGGGCGCCCTGGCCGAGTACCGGTCCCCCGAGCTGGGCCACCTGCCGGAGTTCGCCGAGCTCCTCCCGAACGTCTACGCCATGTCGCTCGATCCGATGGGCATGGTCTACAACACCGCGCTGATCAGCAACGACCTGACAAGCCTCGGCGATCTGGCCGACTATGCGGCCGCCCACCCGGGCGAGCTCGACGGGAAGGTCGTGGTCCGGGACGGATCGACCCCGTTCGGGTTCACCGTGGCCTACGCGTGGACGGAATTGAACCCGAAGAACCCCGATGCCAAGGCCACGTTCGAGAAACTCCTGCCGCTCTCGCGCGCGGAGACCTCGTCCGGCATCCAGATCGAGAAGATCCTCGCGGGCGAGTACGCGGCGGGCTTCCTGATCAGCAGCGCGCTCGGATACGAGCAGGAAGAGCGCAGCGGCGGCCTCGTCAAGTTCGTCCTGCCGAAGGACGGCACGCTCCTGCTCGGCCGCGGCGCCGGGATCATCGGGAAGGCGCCCCACCCGAACACGGCACGCCTCTTCCTGGACTTCGTGCTCTCCGACGAGGGGCAGCGCGCCGTGGCCGAAGGCGGCCTCACCGCCTACCGCGACGGCATCGCAGGCACGCAGGGCCTGCGGTCCTACCAGGACCTCGTCAAGGAGGCCGGCGAGGACTCGATCGTCGTGGTGCCGTTCGACATGGTCCCGCAGGCCGAGGTCGAGCAGTACATCGCCCGGTTCGACGAGCTGCTCCCGGGATGAGCCCGAACCAGACGGAGGAGGGTGTCCGGCCCGCGGCCGGGACGCGCCCCTCCTCGTCGCTCCCGCCGCCGCGGTACCGGCGCGTTCTCGGCGTCGACCGGAGCCGGCTGCTCCAGTACGCGACGCTCGTCGTCCTGGCGGTCCTCGTCGTCGCCCCGATCGCGCCGATCCTCTACCAGTCGGTGATCGACCGGCCCCTCCACGAGACCGGGCAGATCTTCACGCTCGGCAACTTCGCCGCCCTCTTCTCCGAGGCCGGATTCGGTGAGGTGATCCTCAACACGGCCGTGCTGGCCGTGCTGACCACGGTGCTGACACTGGTCATCGCGGTGCCGATGGCCGTGCTCGTGGTGCGGACCGCGCTGCCGTTCGGCCAGGTGCTGGGCCTGTCGATGCAGTGGCCGTTCTACATCTCGTCGCTGATCCTCGGGTTCGGCTGGATCACGATGTACGGGCCGGCCGGGTTCGTCAGCACCGAGGTCCGGGAACTGATCGGGTTCGTGCCGTGGAACCTCTACAGCCTGCCCGGCATGGCGTTGACCGAGGCTGTCGCCCTGGCGCCCGTCACGTACGTCTTCTGTGCGAACGCGCTGCGGCAGGCCGACGCCGCGCTCGAGAGCGCGGCTCAGGTGTGCGGCGCGAAGCCACTGAGGATCATCTTCACGGTCGTCGTGCCCATGCTCCGGCCGCCGGTCGTCTACGCAACGATCCTGACGTTCAGCACGTCCATCGAGTCCCTCAGCGTGCCGCTGCTGTACGGCACCTCGACCAACATCAGGGTCTTCTCGACGTTCCTCTACACCAACGGGCTCGAGTCGATCTCGCCCGACTACGGGGTGCTCGGCGCGGCGTCGATGATCATCCTGGTCGTGACGTTCGGGCTGGTCTTCCTGCAGGCCAGGGTCTTGACGAAGGCCCAGCGGTTCATCTCGGTCCGCGGCAAGGCAACGCGTCCGCGCCGCCTCGAGCTCGGGTGGGTGAAGTGGGCGGGGGCCGTGCTCGTCACGATCTATGTCCTCTTCGGCGCAGCGATACCGATCCTCGGGCTGGTGTTCCGGTCGTTCACCCTGGTCTTCACGCCGATGCAGAACCCGTTCCGGACACTGACGCTGGACAACTACGCCGACATCTTCAGCTTCGACGACTACGTCCGGTCCATCACGAACAGCCTGACGGTCGCGGTGGTCGGTGCCGTGGCGGTGAGCGCGCTCGCGCTGATCGCGGTGATCGTCGCCCGCCGATCGACGTTCCGGTTCCGGCGGGCCGTGGAGTACCTGGCGTTCGCGCCACAGGCGATCCCGGGAATCATCGTCGGGATCGGCTTCTTCTGGGCGTTCGCCCTGCTGCCCCACAGCGGACCGCTGGGGGCCATCGTCCAGGGCAGTCTCGTGGGCGTGGTCATCGTGTTCGGTTTCGGCGCGGTGCCCACCGCGTTCAGCTCGATCGCCTCGTCGATCACCCAGATCGGGTCGGAGCTGGACAATGCGGCGCGCACGTCCGGGGCGGACTGGGTGGGGGCGTTCGCCCGGATCCTGTGGAGGCTCCTGATACCCGCCTTCGTCGGCGCGATGATCCTGACGTTCGTCGCGCTTCTCAAGGCGTACGCGTCTGCGCTGTTCATCGCCTCTCCTGACTCCGAGGTCATCGGTACGACGATGCTCGTCCTCTGGACCGAGGGGCAGACCGGATCGGTTGCCGCGCTCGCCACCCTGCAGATCGCCATCACGGCGGCGGTCGTCGCGGTGGCGGGCCGGTTCATGAAGGGACACGCACATGCCTGAGGTACGTCTGTCCGGCGTATCGAAGTCCTTCGGCGACGTGGCCGCGCTGGACGCGGTCGACTTCACGATCCGCGAAGGCGAGTTCTTCACGCTGCTCGGCCCGAGTGGCTGCGGCAAGTCCACCACGCTGAACTGCATCGCCGGGCTCGAGCAGCCCAGTACGGGCAGCATCACGGTCGGCGGGACGCCGTTCGTCGACGTGCAGGGCGGCCTCTACGTCCCGCCGGAGGAGCGCAACCTCGGCATGGTCTTCCAGTCGTACGCGCTCTGGCCCCATATGACCGTCCGGCAGAACCTCGCCGTTCCCCTCTCCATCCGCAGGGTTACACGCCACGACAAGGCCGAGCTCATCCGCGAGGCGCTCGACAAGGTGGGCCTCGCGCACCTCGAGGACAGGTACCCGCACGAGCTCTCCGGCGGGCAGCAGCAGCGGGTCGCGCTCGCGCGAGCCCTCGTGTACTCGCCGTCGGTGCTCCTGCTGGACGAGCCGCTGTCGAACCTCGACGCGAAGCTGCGGGAACAGGCCCGAGCCTGGCTCAAGCGCCTTCAGGAGGATCTCGGCATCACCACGGTCTACGTGACGCACGACCAGGACGAGGCACTCTCGCTGAGCGACCGGATCGCGGTCATGTTCGACGGGCGGATGACGCAGATCGGCACCCCCACCGAGATCTACGACACGCCGGCCACCCCTCACGTGGCTGCTTTCGTCGGGAGCTGCAACTTCTTGATCGGGAAGGTCGTCGAATCGCGAGCCGGAGTCGTGCACGTGCGACTCGAGAGCTCGGGTTCGGTCGTCCACGTCGCGGCGTCGAACGTGTTCGAGCCGGGCCAGGACGTCACGCTGGCGATCCGGCCGGAGCGGCTGTCGATCATCCCGGGCCAGCGCGGGTCCACGGATGCCAACGTGCTCGACACCGATGTGCTCACCCGGTCATACGTCGGTTCCCGGTTCGAATACGACCTACGGCTCGGCCGGAACGTGGTCAAGGTCGTCACGCAGGACGGCACGTTGGCGGGCGACGTGCGACTGGTGTTCGGCCCGGACGACGCCCTGCTGTACCCGGACATCTCCATCCCGTCGGCCGAGGCGCAGCAGCTCTCGACCGTGTCCGCATGATCCATCTGCCACGACAGGAGCAGGCGATGACAGGCAGCGATCCCCGGAGTTCGGCCGAGCACTTCTTCACCGGCGCCACCACCACGATCGCGGCACAGGCGGACCAGCGATTCAGCTACAGCCTCTACATCCCGAAGCGCCAGGCCGGTGACGCCGAGCGGTACCGGCTCGTGGTGATGCAGCACGGCACCGCGCGCATTGCCACGCGGTACCGGGACGCGATGATCGGTTTCGCCGAGGAGCAGCGTGTCGTCGTTCTCGCGCCGTTGTTCCCTGCGGGGATCATCGACCCGGACGACCTGCACAACTTCAAGTTCCTGGAGTACCGCGGCATCCGGTTCGACCTCGTGCTCCTCGCGATGATCGACGAGGTGAGCCGCCGGGTACCGCTTCAGACCGAGCGGTTCCTGCTGCACGGGTTCTCCGGAGGCGGCCAGTTCGCACATCGCTTCCTGTACGCACATCCGCAGCGGCTCCTCGCCGCGTCGATCGGCGCACCTGGCCGCGTGACGTTGCTCGACGACACGACGCCGTGGTGGCTGGGGACCAAGGACTTCGTGAAGATCTTCGGCGCGGCACCCGACATCGCAGAGATCAGGAAGGTGCCGATCCAGCTCGTTGTCGGGGACCTCGACGTCGAGGGCTGGGAGATCAACAACCAGTACGACTCCAACTGGGTCCCGGGACTCGAGAAGCAGGGAAAGACCAGGATCGAGCGGCTGCAGACGCTGCAGAAGAACCTGGACGACCACGGCATCGCCACCCGGTTCGACCTCGTCCCCGGTGCGGCGCACCAAGGACTCAAGATGATCGACGTGGTGTGCGAGTTCTTCGCGTCCGTCCTCGCGAGGCAGTCCTGACCAGCACGGGGCCGGTTGCGGGCGGCACCGGCACGCCGGATGGTCCGCAGACGACGTGCGTGATGCTCTTCGGCGACAGCATGCTCGCCCGCTTCACGAAGCCGCGCATCCAGCATCTCGAACATGAGCTCGGCGGGGCCGCGACCGTCTACAACTGCGCCACGGGCGGCTGGGACAGCTCCGACGGCGCGGCACGGGCGGCGCTCCTCGGCCGGATCGGCTGGGACACCGTGGTGCTGTCGTTCGGTGGCAACGACTGCGCCCCGTGGAAGCGCGTGGCGACCGACCGTTTCGCCGCCAACATGGCCACGATCGCTGACGCCTTCGCCGGCACGCGCCTCGTGGCGTTCCTCCCGCCGGTGATCGAGGAGATCGAGAAGCCCGGGCTGGGTTCGAGGAGCAACCGCGAGCTCGACGAGTACCGCGAGATCCTGCGGTCCGTCGTCGGCGCCGATGCGTGCCTCGACACGGACCGGATCCTCGCGCCGGACGCCGGTGCCCGCGGCCTCGAACCGGACGGGCTGCACCTCACGGAGGACAGCTACACCCTCCTGATACCGACGCTCGCGCGCGTGATCGGGCGCGGGTTCGGCCAACCACAGTGAGACCAGAAAGCTGGACCATGACACGTCACTCGGCTCTCTCACGCGGACGCGGATCGATCGCCAGCCCGCACTATCTCGCCACGGAGGCGGGCGAGGGCGCCTTCCGTGCTGGGGGCAACGCCATCGACGCGGCGATTGCCGCGGCGGTGGTGCTGGACGTGGTGTATCCGAACCAGACGGCGTTGGGTGGCGACGCGGTGGCGCTGGTGCGGACTCCTGGTGGGGCGATCCACTGTGTGAACGCGACGGGTGGGGCGCCGGCGGCCCAGTCGGTGGAGCGGTTGCGGGCGGTTCACGGTGAGGAGATCCCGTTCCGTGGCATCGACACGGTCACGGTGCCGGGCGCGGTTCGCGGCTGGGAGGCGCTGAGGTCGTTCGGTGCCCGGCTGCCGTGGTCGGCATACTTCGATGCCGCCGTCGGGCTCGCGTCGGACGGTGCTCCGGTCGGCCGGTCGCTCGCCGCGGCGATCGCCGAGAAGCGCGATGTCCTGTCGCAGGATGCGGGCTGTCGGGAGGTGTTCCTTGCTGGGGGAACGCCGTTGGGGGAGGGTGACGTCTTCCGCCAGCCTGCGCTTGCGCGGTCGCTGGTGGAACTGCAGGCCGAGGGCCCGGACGCGCTGTATGGCGGGGGTGTGGGGCGGCGCCTGGTCGATGGTCTCGCGCAACGGGGCTGCGTCATGACGATTGATGATCTCGAAGGTTTCAGATCGGACCTGGTGGCACCGCTGACGGCGACCTTCCGTCGGTACGAGGTGATCACCAGTCCGCCCAACACGCAGGGGTTCATGCTGTTGCGGGCGTTGAAACGGCTGGAGCGGATCGGTGACCCGCAGGACGTCCTGGGTGAGCAGGCCGGCGCGCTCGCGGAGATCTTCGAGCACGGCAACGCGATTCGTGATCTCCTGCTGGCCGACCCGAGATTCGCCACGGTGGATGCCGGTGCGCTGATCGATCACGATCCGGCCGCGACTCATCGGCCATCGGAGGGGGCACGGGTCGGGGGCGACACCGTCGGTATCTCCGCGATCGACACGGACGGGTATGCGGTCTCGCTGCTGCAGAGCGTGTACAACGCGTTCGGGTCCGGGGTGCTGGAGCCGGTGACCGGCATCCTCATGCAGAACCGGGGACGGTCGTTCTCCCTGGATCCGCGGTCGCCCAACGTGGTGGCTCCCGGCAAGCGGCCCCGGCACACCCTGATGCCCGTCATGGTCACCGAGGGTGGGGACGTCAGGTGGGTCAGCTCGACCATGGGTGGGCACGGGCACCCGCAGATTCAGGCCCAGTTGCTGCTGCGCTGCATGGCGGGGGAGTCGCCGGCCGACGCGGTCGATGCGCCTCGCTGGATCGTCGGGGTGCAGGATGCCGGGGACACGAACATGACGGTCTACGTGGAGAGTGACCTGCCGGCCGCTGCCACGGACTCGTTGGTCGCTCGTGGATTCGTCCCGAAGGTGCTTCCCCAGCACGACGAATGGCTGGGTCATGCCAACCTGATCAAGGTCGGTGACGACGGCCGTTTCGACGCGGTGAGCGATCCCCGGTGCGACGGCTCGGGCGGCGAGGTCGAACTGCCGTCCCGATGAGGCGGGCCCGCGCCGACGTCAATCCGACTCGTGCGCGTCCGATCCGGCGGACTGCAACCTGGTGAGCCGGGAGGCCGCCTTCGCCCCGAGGCTGCCCCGGATGTGGCGGTGCATGATCGTCGACGCGGCGTCCGCGTCGCCGGCGATCACGGCGTCGAGCAACTGACGGTGCTCGTCCGCGGTGACGGCGCGGTCCCGTTCGTCGGTGCGATCGCGCAGACCGACGAGGCGATAGCGATCGGCCTTGTCCCACAAGTCGTCCAAGGTCGATATGAGGATCTCGTTGTGCGATGCGCGGTAGATGGCGCGGTGGAATCGCCGGTGCGCAACGAGATCGGCGATCGACGGGCGATCGGGTAATGCGTCGATCTGAAACGAAGCCCGCATCTCGGCGATGTCGTCCTTCGAGCGTCGTTCCGCCGCCAACGCGGCAGCGAGGGGATCGACGGCGAGCCGGATCTCGACCAGGTCGCGTGCTTCCTCCGGCGACAACGCGGTAGCTCGCGCATCGCGGTAGGCGTCCAGTTCGACGAGGCCTTCGGACTTGAGCCTGCGCAGGGCCTCCCGGAGGGGAGTGGTGCTGATGCCCAGCCGACGAGCGATCAACGCCTGGTTGAGTATCTCGCCAGGCGCGAATTCATGGCTCACGATCTTGTCGCGGAGCCAGGCGTAGGCGAACTCGCTCTTCGTCGAGTAGTCGTGTTCCGGGCCGACCACGCCTGCCTCCTCTCGTCGTCCGTTGGCTGGTGGCGCCTGCATGCGCAGGAATCTGTTTGCCCCGGGCATCAGGATCGTTGATAGATCACACTTTACTCATCGTGAGACGAGGTCGATGTGAGCGTCTGCGCCGAGCCCTCAGTCGCGCAACACCGTCAGATCCACAGTCCCGCGATCTCGTCGAGGAGCGCGGCCAGCTCGGCGGGACGGGACAGGAACGGGGAGTGGCTGGTCGGGACCCGGCGGATGGTCGTCGCGTGACGGGCCATCTGCTCCTGAATCCGGACCGGGATCGCGGCATCGTTTTCGGTGATGATGTAGGTGGACGGGACGGTGTGCCACGCGGCCCGGGTCACGCGGTCGGCGAACGGCTGGCGGCGCTGGTCGACGAGCCGGCTGACGGCGAGGTCGCCCACCGCCTCGGGGACGTCGGCGTAGAGCTGGGCCCGTGGGTCCGAGCTGATCGGGAACAGTTCCTCCGTCGAGTCGGGGTCGGGAGCGCCGTGCAGGCTGAACAGCGACTCGTCGATGTCGGGGACGTAGGCGGCCAGGTACACGAGCTGCCGAACGTCGGGCAGGCCGGTGAGGCCCTCGGTGGCGGGGATCCCGCCGTACGAGTGGGCCACGACGACGACCGGGCCGCCGATCGCCTCGGTCGCCGCGCGGACCGCCGCGGCGTCCTCCCGTAGGCCGCCTCGTGGGTCGGGGCCGGTGGTGGGCAGCTTCACCGCGCGGCTGGCGTAGCCGAGGGCGTCGAGCTCGCCGCGCAGCAGATCCCAAGTGGACGGGAGGTGCCAGGCGCCGGGGACAAGAACGAGTGTGGGCCGCTGAGCAGTCATGATTCTTTTCCCTGGAGTGGCCGGACAGGGTCTCGGAACCGAAGGTTACAGATCTTGACTGTAATGTATATCGAGTCGGCGACCAGGCCGTGGGCGCGAGCCTCTTTCCGCAGGTTCTGAGCTGTCCGCGGGTCGCTGGAGTAGCTGCGCTGTTGTCTCTCCTAGGGTCTGCCCAATGGGCTGTTCATCATCAGTGCGTCGTCCGGCCGATCTCGACATCGTTCGCGAGTCCTACGACCGCGTCGCGGACAACTATGTGGAGATGGTGGCGACGACCGGCCTCGGAGACGTCCGCACTCATCCGTGGCTACGGGCCGCAATGGACGTGTTCGCCGACGCGGTCGGCGGGCTGGGTCCGGTACTCGACGTCGGGTGTGGCCCAGGCACCGTGACGGCGTACCTGGTTGATCGCGGCGTGAACGCGTCAGGCGTGGACTTGTCGCCTCGCATGATCGAGCACGCACGCCGTCTGTACCCCCAGTGCAGCTTCAGCGTGGCGTCGTCGACCGATCTCGATCTGGCCGACTCGTCGTTGGGTGGAGTGATGGGGTGGTGGTCGTTGTTCAACCTGCCTCGGGACGTTCTGCCGCAGGTCTTGTCGTCGTTCGCCCGGGCCCTGGTGCCAGGCGGGCAACTGATCGTCGCGACGCACGTGGGGGACAACGATGTGGCTCGTACCGAGGCCTACGGCGGTGTCGCGGTCAACTGGACGACCTACCAATGGCGACCGGAACAGCTCGCCGCGCTGATCGAACAGACAGGACTACGACAGGTAGCTGAGCTGCGGCTTCCTGCGGAAGGACAGATCGGCCCGGGCGTGGTGCTCGTGGCTCAACGCGATCACAGTGATCTTCGACGGGTGTACGACGAAGCGCCTCAGGACGTCGATCGCGATCATCGCAGCATGTGACCGGGTCGCCCCGGCCTGGGTATTACGGTCGGAACCATGGACTTCTCCTTGTGGCCCCTGGGCGCGCAGCCGTGGCAGGACACCCTCGAGGTCACCGAGTACGCGGAGCGCACCGGCTGGCACGGCGTCTGGATCGCCGATCACTTCATGGCGAACGGCGCTGAGGGCGTCGGGGTCCCGATGAACGAGTGCATGGCGGTGCTGGCCGCGCTCGCGAGCCGGACCGAACGGGTCCGGCTGGGGTCGATGGTGCTGGGCAACACGTATCGGCACCCGGCCGTCGTGGCCAACCAGGCGGCGACCGTCGACCAGATCAGCGGCGGCCGTTTCGTGCTGGGAATCGGCGCGGGCTGGCAGGTCAACGAGCACGAGGCGTACGGCATCGAGCTGCCGCGCCCCCGTGTTCTGCTCGCCCGTCTCGACGAGGCCTGCCAGGTGTTCAAGGGCCTGCTCACCCAGGACCGCACGGACTTCGATGGGAAGTACTACCAGTTGACCGGTGCGCCGCTGGAGCCCAAGCCGGCCGCGATGCCGCTGCTGATCGGCGGCGCAGGGGAGAAGGTCACCCTCGGCATCGTCGCCAAGTACGCCGACGAGTGGAACCACTGGAGCCTGCCGGAGGTCGCTGTCCGCAAGGGCGAGGTGTTCCGCGAACACTGCGAGAAGATCGGCCGCGACCCGGGCACCGTCCGCCGGTCCACCCAGGCGCTGTTCGAGGTCATCGACCCGGGCGACACCGAGGCTGCGGAGCGCCGCGAACGGTTGGTGGCGTCCGGCCGGCCGGTGGTGATGGGCAGCGCCGAGGAGTTGCTCGACACGTTCGGCCGGTACGCCGAGGCGGGCATCGACGAGGTGCTGGTCCCGGACGTCACGCTCGGCAACGGCCAGCGGCGGATCGACGCGCTCGAACGGCTCCGCGAGGAAGTCTTCGTCAAGCTCGGTTGAGCTATCGGGGCCCGACCACTACCGGCCGGTCGTCAACGGACAGCCACCCGCCCAGGCGCGGGACCTCCTGGCGCTCGCCTTCCCTGCTGACGCCCGCTTCGCGTCCTACCCGGCCGGCCGGAAGACGGGGACGGCGGTGCCGTCGTGGTCCTCCCAGTCGAGCTGCACGCGCTGCCCGACGTGGAGGGTGCCGGGTTCGGCGATCACTTCGGTGAGGATGCGGAAGCCCTCGTCGAGGTCGACATAGGCGACCGTGTAGGGCGCGTGGGCGCGGAAGAACGGGTGGCCGTGCTGGCGCACCACGGTGAAGGTGTAGACGGTGCCGCGGCCGGTGGAGTCGAGTGTCTCCAGGTCGGGGTCGTCGTGGCCGCGGGGGTAGAACACCACCTCGCCGGTGCTGCGGTGGCGCTGGTAGGTGAGCCGGTGCTGGGCGCAGGCTTGCCAGAACGGGCCGGTGTCGGCCTCGTCGAGCACCGGCAGGGGCCGCGTGGGTGCGGAGTCGGTGGTGGCGTTCACGGTGCTCAGTCCTTTCCGAGGATGACGGTGGCGGCGGAGTGGCGGGTGCCCAGCTGTCCGCCGTTGCCGTGTGCGACGGCGAGGCGGGCGCCCTGCACCTGGGAGGTCGATTCGCCGCGCAGCTGTCGGGCGGCCTCGATGAGCAGGAAGATCCCGCGCATGCCCGGGTGGTTGGACGACAGGCCGCCGCCGTCGGTGTTCAGCGCGGGTGCTCCGGGGTGGTCCCAGCGCAGCCGGCCGCCTTCGACGTAGGAGCCGCCCTCGCCCTTCTTGGCGAAGCCGAGGTCCTCCAGCAGTGTCAGCACGGTGATGGTGAACGAGTCGTAGATCATCGCGATGTCGATGTCCTCGGGCCGCACCCCTGCTTCACCGAAGGCGAGCGGCGCGGACTGGGCCCCGGCGCTGGTGGTGAGGTCGCGGGTGTTGCCCGGGTAGCCCACCGCCTCACCGCTGCCGAGGATCCAGACCGGATCCTTGCGGATCCCCGCCGCGACATCGTCGCCGACGATCACGACGGCGCCGCCGCCGTCGGAGACGAGGCAGCATTCGAGCAGGTGCAGGGGGTCGGCGACCATCCGGGAGCCGAGCACGTCGTGGGTGGTGAGTTCGCCGGTGTTCTTGATGCCGAGGTCGCGCAGCCCGGCGATGGCGTCGGGGTTGCGCACGGCGTGGGCGCGGGTGGTGACGGCGATCTGGGCCAGTTGCGCGGGTGTGGTGCCGTACTCGTGCATGTGCCGCTGGGCGACCAGGGCGTAGTTCCCGATCAGCGGCAGCCCGTAGGGGGTCTCCATGTTCAGGCCGGGTGCCGGGTCGGGCGTGCTGCGGGCTCCGGTGCCGATGGCCCTGGCCTCGCTTTTGGCGGTGGAGCCGTAGGTCAGCAGCGCGACGTTCGCCCGCCCGGCTGCGATGTCACGGGCGGCGTGGGCGGCGTGGAACTCGTAGGAGCTACCACCCAGCGAGGTCGTGTCGATCACCCGCGGCGCGATACCCAGGTGCTCGGCGACAGTGATGCCGGACCACGCGCCGGTTTCGCCGGCGTCGTAGAGCGCGTCGACGTCGGCGAAGGTCAGCCCGGCGTCCTCCAGCGCCCGAGCCGCGGACTCGGCCTTGATCTGCATCTTGCTGCGGCCGGGCGCCCGGCGCAGAGGGTATTCATGGATGCCGGCGATCGCCGCCCGTCGCGGTGCCATGTGCATCTCTCCGTTCTCTCGGTGCAATCTCGGATGTGCGCGAAAGCGCGCCCCTCATCTGGCCGGAGCCGATCGACTCCGCCCTGCCGCGTAAGCGGCGATGTTCTCGGTGGTCGATGGGAGATCGAACATGTCGGCGAATACGTTCACGCTGATGTCGACGCTCTCCCGCAGTGAGCAGTTCAACCACGTCTCGAACAGGCCCTTCTGAGCGGTCAGGACCTCCGGTGAGTGTGCGATGATCCGCTCGATGAGCTCCCGGGCCGCGGATTCCAGCGCCTCGTGGGGCACGACACGGCTGACCAGACGGTCGACCCCGAGCTCTTCCAGCGCGTACATGTCTCCGGTGAGGATCAGCTCGCGCGCTTTCGACAGTCCGATGAAATGCGGGAGCAGTGCTGCGTCGACGACCGAGGGCACACCGAGTTTGACCTCGGGCAGGCCGAACCGGACTCCGGGTGCGGCGATCCGCAGGTCACAGGCGAGGACGAGTTCGAAGGCCGCGCCGACGCACGCACCGTTGACAACGGCGAGCGTCGGCACGGAGCAGGTTCGAACGGCTGCGATGCAGCGCCCGACAGTGGCGATGATGCGCTTGCTTTCCTCCCGACCCGCATCGCGGAAGGTATCGAGGTGCATTCCCGAGGAGAAGGCTCGCTCGCCCTGCCCGGTGATCACGACCGCCCGAATCCCTGCCAGCTCTGTGGTGACGGCATCCGCGATGACGTCGAGGTCCTGGACGCGGAGCGCGTTGGCCGCATCCGGCCGATTGAGTGTGATCCAGCGGATCTTTCTGTTGTCGCTGACAGTCGGTGCACTCATGTTCCGGTTCTCCTTGTGGCCTGTGTTCGGCGACCGAACCGATCAGGCGACGATTCCGTTGCGCCGCAGGGCGGCGCCGGCAGATGCGTCGAATCCCAGCTCGGCCAAGATCTCGTCGGTGTGCTGTCCAAGGGTGGGCGGCGCAGATCTCGGCCTGGCCCGCATGTCGTCGAATGACAGCGGGCTCGCGACCTGATCGATGAGTCCCGCCGTCGGGTGGGTCGTATTCGTCACGATTCCCAGCGCCGCGGTGTGCTCGCTCGAGTACACCTGCTCGATCGACAGGATCGGCGCAGCGGGAATCTGCGCACGATCGAGCCGCCCTACCCAATGGGACACCGACTCGGTCACGAACATGCCGTTGAGCAGCTCGGCCAGGTCGGCGCGGTGCTGCACCCGCCGGGAGTTGTCGGCGAATCGCGGATCGTCGAGCAGATCGATCCGGCCGATGGCACGGCAGAGTCGCTCCCAGAGTCGTTCGGTGGCGACGGCCACCACGAAGTCGCCGTCCCGCCCTGTGAACGCCTGATACGGCGCCAGATTCGGGTGCGCCGACCCGAGTGCGACGGGCTTGACGCCGGCGACGAACAGGTCCATCGCCAGGTTGACGTGCAGAGCGAGCTGCGCCTCGAAAAGGGACGTGGTGACCAGCCGCCCCTGCCCCGTTCGCTCCCGTTCCGCCAGCGCCGCGAGCGCACCGATCAGACCGAAGAGCCCGGTCGTGAGGTCGGCGATGGAGAATCCCGCTCGAACGGGCTTCCCGTCCGGATCTCCGGTCACCGACATGAGGCCACCGGTGGCTTGGGCGATCAGGTCGTAGCCGGGCCGGCCACTCCATGGCCCATTCGTGCCGAAGGCCGACAACTGCACGTGGACAGCCCGGGAGTTGACCTCCCGTACCCGGTCGTAGGCGAAGACGTCCCGTAGTTTGCTGCCCGGCCGGAAGTTGTCGACGACTACGTCGGCGTCGGCGATGAGGCGACGGGCCAGCCGGACCCCTTCCTCGGTGTGCAGATCCACGACCATCGACCGCTTGTTGCGGTTCGTCGACAGGAAGTAGGCGCTTTCGCCACCGCCTGCCCTCGGGCCCCAGCCGCGTGTCATGTCGCCACCGCCGGGGTTCTCGACCTTGACGACGCTCGCCCCCAGGTCACCGAAGACCATGCCCATGTACGGGCCGGAGAGGGAGCTGGCGAACTCGAGCACGCGCACTCCCTGGAGCGGGTTCACGTCCGGAACGTGCTGACCGTCGGTCCGGCGAGCCGGTTCCCTGATATCGGAGGTCATGATCACCCAACTAGTGGTCGGTTCTGCGTAATTGACGACAACCCGCGAAGTGCACGCGTCAGCGCCTCTGCGGGGCGTGCCCGACGAAAGCGCCGATTCCGGTCGCCGCGCGCCCGACGACCAGCGTGTTCATCTCCTTCGTGCCCTCGTACGAGTAGAGAGCCTCGGCGTCGTTGAAGAACCGGCCGACTTTGTTCTCCAGCAGAATCCCGTTGCCGCCGAACACCTCCCGCGCCCGGGCAACCGAGTCGCGGAGCATCAGCGTGGCCTGCCGCTTGGCGAGGGCCGCTTGCTCGTTGCGGAACGTGCCGGCGTCCTGCAGCTGCGCGACCCGTACGGCCATGCCGAGCGAGGCGGTGGCGTTGCCCAGGATCGAGACCAGGTGGTCCTGGACGAGCTGGTATGACGCAATCGGCGAGCCGAACTGGATCCGCGTGGCCGCGTAGTCGCGGGCCAGTTCGTAGACCGCGGCCATCGCGCCGACGGCGCCCCAGGCCACCCCGCCGCGCGACACCCGCAGCACTCGGTTGGTGTCGGCGAACGTCCGCGCGCCGGGCAGCCGGTTGGCCTCCGGCACCCGGACGCCGTCGAACGTGAGGTCCGCGTTCTGCACGGTGCGCAGCGCGAGCTTGCCCTCCATCTTCCTGGCGGTGAAGCCGGGCATGCCCTTCTCGACCACGAAGCCCTTCACCTGGTCGTCGGCCGCGTCCCGCGCCCAGACGACCACCAGATCGGCGAACGTGCCGTTGCCGATCCAGCGTTTGGCTCCGTCGATCACCCACTCGTCGCCCTCGCGACGGGCGGTGGTCTCCAGCCCGCCCGCGACGTCGGAGCCGCCGTGTGGCTCGGACAGCGCGAACGCGCCGATCTTCTCCATCCGGCGCATCGTCGGAAGCCAGCGCTCCTTCTGCTCGTCGGACCCGCACAGGTCGATCGAGGAGAGCACCAGCCCGGCGTGTACGGCGAAGAACGTCGCCATCGATGGGTCGACCCGGGACAGCTCCATCCTGATGAACGACGTCAGCAGCCGGGAGTGGGCAGGGCGATCCGGCCAGTCGCGGTCCAGGCCGACGATGTCGAGCTCGGCGAACCCGGGGATCAGTTCGTACGGGAACTCGGCGCGGGCCCAGTGGTCGTCGGCGACCGGCGCGATCTGCTGCTCGGCGAACTCGCGGACGCGGGCGAGGATCTTCCGGTCGGTGTCGTCGAGCAGATCGGCGTAGCCGTAGAAGTCGGCCGGCAGCGGTTCCAGGGTGTTCATGATGCGTCCTCCTGTGCAGCGGAATGCGCGGCCGGGACGGCCTTCTGGACGCGGTCGCGCGTGGTGGCGAGGGCAGGACGGCCGGGGCCGCGGGCGTCCTCGGTGGCGGTGCTGATGGCCCCGGCGGTCCTCACCACGCCGGCGTCGGTCAGGGCGCGGATCTGTGTCTCGGAGCGACCCAGCTCGCGCAGCACGTCGGCGCTGTCGGCGCCCAACCTCGGTGCCGGGGTGCGCAGGCCGGTAGGTGCGCCTGAGAACCGGACCGGGAATCCGATCGAGCGGTAGCGGCCCTCACTCGGGTGGTCGGCCTCGGTGAGCAGTCCGCCGGAGACCACGTACGGATCGGTCTCGGCGTCGTCCAACGACAGCACCGGTGCGAACGGGATCGAGTGCTCGGCACAGAGCCGCGCCCAATCATCGGTGGTCCGGGACGAGGCCAGTTCACTGATCAACGCGTACAGGTCGGGCTGGTGCCGGGACAGCGAGGCCGAGTCGGCGAACCGCTCGTCCGTCGCAAGGTCCTCGCGACCCACGGCACGGAAGAAGTCGGCGATGTCCGCCGGGGTGTAGGGGAGGATGCACGCCCAGCCGTCCTTCGTCGCGACGGCCTCGTGCATCTCCGCCATCGACCGGTTGAACCCGGTCGGCCCCTCCTCCGGGACGAAGGTGTGCCCGGACAGGTGCTCCACCAGGTTGAAGGCCAGCAGGGTGTCGGTCATCGGGACCTCGACCAGCTGGCCCTCGCCGGTGGCCCGCTGCTGGATCACCGCGGCGAGCACCGAGTAGACGATGGTCAGGGCACAGACCTTGTCGGCGAGGATCGTCGGCGCGTACGCCGGGGTGCCGGTGGCCCGGCGCATCAGGTCCACCATCCCGGATGAGGCCTGCACGATCTCGTCGTAGGCCGCCCGGTCAGCGAGCACGGAGTCGCTGCGGAAGCCCTGGGCGCGGACCTGAACCAGGCGCGGGAACCGCGCGGACACACTGTCCGGGTCCAGCCCCAGCCGGGCCAGCGCGCGGGGGCGCATGTTGGTGACGAGCACGTCGGCGGTGTCGAGCAGGTCGTCGAGTACCGCGCGGCCGTCGTCGGTCTTGAGGTCCAGCGCCAGCGACCGCTTGTTGCGGTTGACGTTCAGCGCAAGCGCGCCCATCCCGGCGTTGCGCTGCGGCCGGGTCCGCCGGGTCATGTCGCCCGCCGGTGGTTCCACCTTGATCACCTCGGCACCGAGGTCGCCGAGGATCTGGCAGGCGTAGGGGCCCATCACGACCGACGCCAGGTCGACCACCCGCAGCCCGGACAGGGCCCCTGCGGCGCTCGCGTCCCGAGTCACGTCCTCACGTCCTTCCGTAGCGCTTCAGGGAATGAGTATTGCTAACTACTTTCCATGATCGGGGCTAGAGTTACCCATATGCGTAACCATCACCGAACCGTGGATCGGGTGGCGGGACTGCTGGAGGCGGCCGCCCGCCGGCCCGGCGGCAGCACGTTGTCCGGCCTGGCCCGGGCGGTGGGTGCGCCGGTGTCGTCGGTGCAGAAGCTCGTCGACGGGCTGGTCGCCACCGGCTATCTGGACGAGCGCGAGCGCCACTACACGCTCGGCCCGGCGCCGTGGATGCTGGCGGCGCGGGCCGGGGCGCCGCCGGTGCCTGCCGTGCCGCACGAGGCGCTGACCCACCTGTCCGGGGTCATCGGCCTGCCGGTGCTGCTCGCTGTCCGGGTGGGGGATGACGTCGTCTACGTGGACTGGGCAGGTGCCGACGAGTCGTTCGACGTCGCAATATCCGCGCGGGTGCGCGCGCCGCTGCCGGACACCGCGGCCGGGCGGGTGCTGTTGGCGTTCCTGCCGGCCGCCGAGCGCAAGCGGATCGCGCTGGCCGTGTACGACGCGGACCCGGCTGCGGCTGCTGCGCTGCTCGACGCATGCGCCCGGATCCGGGACACGGGGGCCGAGCGCGGGGAGAGCGGCGCGGTGCTCCCCGGTGCGGTGGCGGCCGCCGTCCCGCTTCGGCATGACGGTGTGGTCACCGGCGCGCTCTCGGTGGCCGAACGCCGCGCCGAGCCGGGAGGGAGGATCCCGGACGCGGTCGTCGCCGCACTGTCCGACGTGACCGAGACCTGGTCGACCTGACCGGCGTGGATCGCCAGGATCCCACGCCGGAGCGTGGGTAGAGCTCCGCTGCTGATCGCGATCGCTCGACGGCGAACCTCCGCAGTACGACGCGTCCGGATTCGCCGCAGTCACTCGGCGCCGGGCAGCACCTCCACCGACGTGCGCAGGACACGGCGCAGGACGGGATCGTCGTCGCCCTGCCGCCAGAGCAGGTAGACGGAGATCGCGGGAGGACCGGCGATCTCGCAGATGTGGACGCCGTCGAGCGGAAGGTGGGCGACCGCGGTCGCCGTCGTGAAGTGCAGACCCACTCCGGCCGAGACCAGCGCGATGCTGGTCCACGAGTCCGGGGCGATCTGCACGAACCGCGGGTCGAACCCGGCAGCCTGGCACCCCGACACGAGGATGGCGCGAACCGACGAACCGAAGGACTCGGGGAATGCGACGAACGGTTCGTCGCGGAAATCGTCGAACCGCAGCTCCGCGGCCTGCGCGAGCCGGTGGCTCGTCGGCACCGCGACGACGCAGCGGTCGCGGGCGATAGCGCGGCTGGACACCCCCGCAGGTGGTTCGGCGAACCGCGCGAGCGCGAGGTCGCTCTCGTGGCGGAGCAGGTCCGACAAGACCGACGCACCGTAGCGCCCCGGCAGGAACACGAGGTCGATCAGCGGGTGCTGTTGCCGGACGGCCCGGGCGAGCTGCCCCACCGCGTCGTGCGCGGACGGCCCGGCGAAACCGATCCGCACCCGCCCGCTCCTCCCCTCGTGGGCCGCTGCGACCGAAGCGCGCGCTTCGTCCCCCATCGCAAGGATGGCCCGCGCACGATCCACGAGGGCCGCCCCCGCCGGCGTCAGCTCGACCCTGCGGGTGGTCCGACGGAACAGCGGGGCGCCGAGGTCCTCCTCGAGCGCGCGGATGGTGCGGCTCAGATACGGCTGGGCGATGTGCAGACGCTCGGCTGCTCGGCCGAAGTGCAGGTCCTCGGCGACGGCCACGAACGCGCGCAGCTGGAGCGGGTCCACCCGAACCTCCATTGATGCGGATCCGCCAACAATAACCAGCGAACTGGTCTTGGAATTGCATCAGCGCCGCGCACACCATCGGGCTATGACCGAGACACAGGTGTCGGGCGAGTACTTCGATTTCATCCGCCGGCGGGTCCGAACATGCATCCGCACGAAGGTGGTCACCCGCGGAGATCGAGATCGACTACGCCATCCCGAAGCCTGTTGCGAAGGAGCCCTCTGATGCCTGAAACCCGATCGACCGAAGGACGCGTCGCGATCGTCACCGGCGCTGCCCGCGGCATCGGCGCCGCCACCGTGCAGCGCCTGGCGGCTGACGGGCTCACCGTCGCCGTGCTGGACCTGGCGGAGTCCGCCGCGGAGAAGACCGCCGACGGTATCGGGGCGGCCGGCGGCACCGCGATCGCTGTCAGGTGCGACGTGACGAACGCCGGCGGCGTCGACGCCGCGGTATTACTCGTGGCGGACGAGCTCGGGCCCCCGACGGTGCTGGTGAACAACGCCGGGATCACACGCGACAACCTGCTCTTCAGGATGGACGAGTCGGACTGGGACGCCGTGATGGGTGTGCACCTGCGCGGGTCGTTCCTCATGACCCGGGCGGTGCAGAAACACATGGTCAGCGCCGGCTGGGGCCGGATCGTGAACCTCTCGTCGACCTCGGCGCTCGGCAACCGCGGTCAGGCGAACTACTCGACGGCCAAGGCCGGGCTCCAGGGGTTCACCAAGACCCTCGCCGTCGAACTGGGCAAGTTCGGGATCACCGCGAACTGCATCGCGCCCGGGTTCATCGCCAGCGACATGACACGCGCAACGGCGGATCGGATCGGCGTTCCGTGGGAGCAGTACGTCGAGGATCGCGCAAAGGCCATCCCCGTCCAGCGGGCCGGCCGGGTCGAGGACGTCGCCAATGCCGTGTCCTTCTTCGTCGACGAGCAATCGAGCTTCGTCTCCGGCCAAGTGCTCTACGTCGCCGGAGGCCCACGGGCTTGATGCGCCGACGGCGGTCGCAGGATCCTGTTTCGCGTCTCTGCGGCTGGGGCTCAGAGCCGCAGAGACGGGTGCCGGGCCGTCAGATCCGCCAGATAGCACGGCACCGACCTGCGCGCGGCGTCGACGAAAGCCGACAGGGTTGCGGACGCGTTGTCGGTCCGCCAGGCAAGGACCAGCGGCCGATCCGGGATCGAGCCGGTGAGCGGGACGAATCGCACCCCGCGTCGGCCGAGGTTCACGAACGACGTGGGCAGGAACGCGACGCCGAGACCGGCTGCGACCAGGGCCAGGACGGATTCGACCCGGGGGGATTCGTCGACGATGCAGGGATCGATCTGGTGACGCCGGAACAGTTCGACGACGTCGGCGTACACGGTGGGTGCCGTGGCCTGTGTCCACAGCAGGGTCGGTTGCCCCGACAACGCCGACGGGGGGAGCCGTTCCTCGCCGGCCAGAGGGTGATCGTCCCAGAGAACTGCCATCAAGGGATCGTCGAGCAGCGGTTCGACGGTCAGTGACCCGTCGTCGATGGGGCCGCGCAGGAAGCCGATGTCGAGCCGGTGCTCGACGAGTTGACGCACCTGCTCGACTGTCCCGAGGTCCACCACCTCCAGCGCGACGTCGGGATGGCTGCGCCTGTGCGCGCGGATGACGTGCGACAGGACGCCGGAGACAGCGGCCTGCATCGCACCGATGCGGACCTGACCCAGCTGGCCGGCGGCCGCCCGTCGCGCTGCGGCAAAGGCACGTTCGGCGTGCACGAGACACAGCCGCGCCTCGGTCAAGAACGCTTGCCCTGCTTCGGTCAAGGCGATCGGCCGGCAAGAGCGGTCGACGAGTTCGGCCCCCAGCTCCTGCTCGAGTTTGCGGATCTGCTGGCTCAGCGGTGGCTGGGCCATCCGCAGACGCTCAGCGGCCCGACCGAAATGGCGTTCTTCCGCCACGGTGACGAAGTAGCGAAGTAACCGTAGTTCGGAGCCCGACATATCTCCACGATATGACGAGGGCTGCAATCTGTCTTGGACGTAGATGTTTCCTGGTGCCTAGCGTGAGATCCACGGGAAACCGCAGCGCGCGCCGGCTCACGGCAGTAGGCGCGTTTGCCGGATTGAGGGAGATTGAATGAAACTCTACCAAGCGTTGGCCGACGCTTTGATCGAGCAGGACGGGGCGCCGGTATTCGGGCTGATGGGCGACGCGAACATGCTCTACGTCTCGGCGTTCCGTGAGCGGGGTGGCAGGTTCGTCGCTGCAGCCCACGAGACCGGCGCGGTAGCGATGGCGGACAGCTGGTCGCGGGCCACCGGCCGGATCGGCCTCTCGACCGTCACCCACGGGCCGGGTGTCACCAACGCCCTCACCGGCCTCGTGGAGGCGGTGCGCAGTCGCAGCCACGTGCTGCTGTTGACCGGCGCGACCCCGGGCGAGCCGACACACTTTCAGCGGCTCGACCTGTCGACCTTCGCAGCCGCGGCGGGGGCCGGGTACGAGCGTGTTCATCGGCCGGAGTCGCTGTACCGGGACGTGAGTCGTGCGTTGCAGAGAATCCTCGCCGAGGACCGGCCGGTACTGCTCGACGTGCCATACGATCTCCTGCTCGCGTCCGTCTCCGTCGATCCTGCGGCGGTGCGGGCGCCGTCCCACCGAGCGCGACTCGTCGCGGGGGAGATGCAGCTCGACTCCGCGCTGGGCCTGATCGCCTCGGCGACACGCCCGGTGATCCTGGCCGGGCGGGGCGCGGTGACCGCCGGGGCGGAGAGGTCGCTGGTCGAGCTGGCGGAGCTGATCGGCGCTCCGCTCGCGACATCGGTGCCGGCCAAGGACATGTTCGCCGGTCATCCGAGCAACCTCGGCATCTGCGGCAACCTCACGCACACTGCCGCATCGACCGTGCTTGCCGAGGCCGACTGCATCGTCGCCTTCGGGTCGAGCTTGAACCTCCACACGACGATGCGCGGCGAGCTCACCGCGGGGAAGAAGATCGTTCAGATCGACTCCGACCCGGGCAGGTTCGGCTGGTATCTGCGGCCCGACGAGGCTGTGGTGGGGGACGCCGACGACGTGGCGAGTGTGTTCATCGCCCGACTGCGCGAGGCAGGACACACGTCGCAGCGAGGATGGCTTGATCGGGCGCAGGGCCTCATCGCTGACTTCGATCCCCGGTCCGAGTTCCAAGACCGTTCGAACGGCAGCACCATCGATGTGCGTGTCGCGGCGGTCGAGCTCGACGAGCGTCTGCCCGCCAGGCGCAACGTCGTCAGCGACCTCGGCCGGTTCGTCCACGCCGCCTGGCCCTACATCCACACCGAGGACGCCTCCCGGTTCACGGCAATGGGTGGATTCGGCGCGATCGGACTCGGGTTGGCGGGAGCGATCGGCATGGCCGTGGCGCGCCCGGACGCCCCGACCGTCTGCCTCGTCGGCGACGGCGGATTCATGATGAATCCCGCCGAGCTGGCCACCGCGGTCCGCGAGCAGCTTCCCGTGATCGTGGTGGTCTTCAACGACGGGGCCTATGGCGCTGAGTACCACAAGTTCCTGGTCCACGGCGTCGATCCCGCGCACTCGTACATGAGCTGGCCGGACATCCAGCGGGTGGCGGAGGGCCTCGGCGCGGAGGCGATATCGGTTGCCAAGACATCCGACTTCGACGCCGTAGCGGAATTGCTCGTGGACCGCACCCGCCCGCTCGTGCTCGACATCCGCCTGGACCCGACCGTCGACATCGTCGCCTGACCATGCGATGGCCCAGGACGAGGTTGCCGTGACGAGCCCGGCGGAAGCTGGGGCGCCGGGCTGAAAGGTCGCCGTCAGAACGAACTCTCGAGCGAATACCGATAGAACGAGGCCGCTGCAGGCTCGAGGCGCCGCTTGTTCGACGTGATCAGCCCGATCTCGCGGTGGCGCTGCGGGCGGAGGCACAGTTCCGCTGCGCCGGCAAGGGGTCCGCCCTCACGGGCCGGCAGGACCGCCACTCCGAGACCGACCGCCACCAGGCCCCGGACGGTCTCCACGTCGTCGCCTTCGAACCCGTGAGCAGGACTGAATCCCGCCGAGGTGAACAGGCTGTCGACCAGGCTGCGGAGCCCGACGCCCGGCCGCAGGCTCACGAACGGCTCGTGGCGACACTCCTCCAGACGGACCTGCCGGCGCTTCGCCAGCCGATGATCGGCTTGCACGACCAGGACGAGAGGCTCCCGATACAACGCCACCGAATGCAGATCCGCCGGCACCGCCAGAGTGGAGCTCAAGGCGACATCGACCGTTCCCGCGGCAACCCGCTCGAGCAGCTCGTTGTGGCCGGCCTGCAGAAGGCTGAATCGCACATGAGGGTATTCGGACCGGAATCCGCGCAGCAGGGCGGGCACGCTGGTCGTGCCCAAGCTGCGGAGGAACCCGAAGACCACATGGCCTCGTGCCGGATCCGCGGCCTCCAGCGCCCGGGCCACCCCCATGGCCAAGCTCTGGTGCGAGGTGACGACCGCATCCGCGAGAGCGATTCCGGCCGCAGTCAGCTCCGATCGCCGCCCGACCCGCCGGGTCAACGCAACTCCGACGGTGCTGCTCAGGTCGCCGATCCAGCGGGTGGCAGTCGGCTGGGGTACACCGGCGGCTTCGGCGGCCGCGCTGAGATGACCGTGGGATCGCATTGCCCTCAACAGAGTGAGGCGTGGTGTGAGGTCTGCGGCAATGATTTCCGCCGTACCCGCCATGACCACATCGTACTCATTTCTGGATCGATTGGCATCCGAAAGCCCATAGGACGGATGGCTCGCGCGTGCCTAGCGTCAATATTGTGGTCAGCGCATCCGACAATCCGATCACGCGCGAGCCCGTGGCCGCCGGCGAGATCGGCCACCGCCGGGGAACCCGCGAGTTCCGTCGCGTCAACCTGGCGCTCGTGGCCGGGGCCTGCGCCACGTTCGCCGTGCTCTACAGCATGCAGGCGCTGTTCCCGGCGGTCGGTCGGCAGTTCGGAGTGAGCCCGGCGATCGCGAGCTTGACGCTGTCCGTACCGACAGCTGTGCTCGCGCTCTCGACGATCCCGCTCGCCGCAATTTCCAACACCCACGGGCGCACGAAGGTCATGTCGATCTCCATCGTCGCGACGGCCGTGATCGGCCTGGCTGTTCCGTTCGCACCGAGCTTTGCGATTCTGCTGGTGCTACGCGGGCTGGAGGGCTGTGCCCTGGCCGGGCTCCAGGCCACCGCGATGTCGTATCTGTCCGAGGAACTCCACCGCAGTTCCCTGGGCTCGGGGATGGGCATCTACGTCGCGGGTACCGCGTTCGGCGGCATGCTCGGACGCACGCTGGCCGGAGCGGTCGCCGATTTCGCCGGCTGGCGCGTAGCGCTCGCCGCGGTGAGCGTCCTGTCGGTGTTCGCGGCCGTGGTCTTCATTCCGACGGTCCTGCCGTCGCGGAACTTCCGCCCCGTCCCGCTGCGTTTCGCCGCAGCGCCAGGTGGCGGGTCGCGAACCTTCGGCGACCGGGGACTGACAGCGCTCTACGTGATCGGGTTCCTGGACATGGCCGGGTTCGTGACCGTCTACAACTATCTCGGGTACCGGCTGCTCTCCCCGGAGTTCGGGCTCTCGCAGGCGTTGGTCGGCGCCCTGTTCGTCATCTACCTCACGGGGGCGGGGGCGTCCGCGGTGGCCGGCCGGCTCGTCGGTTCGTTCAGCTACCGAGCAGCGCTGTGGCCCAGCGCGCTCGTAGCACTCGCCGGGGTGGCTCTGATGCTCAGCTCCCACGTCGTGGTGATCGTGCTCGGACTGGTGCTGGTCACGATCGGGTTCTTCGCCACCCACTCCGTGGCCAGCGGCTGGGTCGGCGCCCGATCAGGACGACTGCACGGCTCGGGCCCCGCGGTGTACCTGTTCTGCTATTACCTCGGTTCCTCGATCGGAGGCACCGCCGGCGGCGTCTGGTACGGCCGAGCAGGCTGGGATGGTCTCTCGATCTACCTTGCGGTCATCTTCGCCGCGATCATCGCCGTCGGAGTTTCCCTACGACACCTACCGCCAATCGCATCTCCGCCCGTCGCTGACAGATAGAAGGACCGCGGGATCACATCTCCTGCGGCAATCGAGCGATACTGATGAACCAGCTCGACGTGAGGGCGGACACGGCTTTCCATCGCCCATTACGGCGGAACCAGAGCGGAAATTCTGTGAGAACGGGGGAATGGATCAGATGAAATTCGAGCGCGATTACGCCGGTGGGCATGGTGACGTATTCGACAGACCGCAAGCCGCCGGCCAAGACTCGGCACGATGACGACGCGGGCTCGTTCCACACTCTTACCAGCCGTCGGCGTCATCTTGCTGGGAGCGAACCTGCGGCCGTTGGTGGTCGCCGTGTCCCCGCTGCTGGGCGCGATTCGCGCCGACACGGGGTTGTCGGTGTCCACCGCCGGGCTGCTGACCACTCTGCCGGTGCTGTGCTTCGGCGTGCTGGCGCCGCTCGCTCCTCGACTGGGTCGACGACTCGGCATCGAACTGACGTTGCTGCTCACCATGGTGCTGATCACGGCCGGCGCGGCGGTTCGCCTGCTGCAGCCACTGGCGGCGCTCCTCGGTGGCACAGTGCTGATCGGCGCCGGCATTGCGGTCGCCAACGTGCTGCTGCCGGGAGTGATCAAGCGCGACTTCGAGAGCAGGGTCGGCCTGATGACCGGGCTGTACACCATGACGATGTTCGCAAGCCCCGCCCTCGCCGCTGGGTTGAGCGTCCCGCTGGAGAGGGCTACCGGGCTGGGTTGGCGCCGCGTGCTCGCGTTGTGGGGCGTGCTGGCGGTCGCGGCGATCATCGTGTGGCTGCCACGGACTCGTCGGCGCACCCGAGTTTCGGCTGCCGACACGAAAGCGGCCGCGCATCCGGTGCGTGGACTCTGGCGCAACCCGCTTGCCTGGGCGGTCACCTGCTTCATGGGTCTGCAGGCGATGACCTTCTACATGGTTGCGGCCTGGCTGCCGACTCTGCTGGCCGACGCCGGAATGAGTGGCGTGACTGCGGGCGTGATGCTCTCGCTGAGCAGCGTCGTGGGCATCGTCGGGGCATTCCTGGCCCCCATGCTCACCGGGGGAGCGGCGCGGACTGCCGCGATCGTGGTGGCCGGGTCGGTGCTATACGTGATTGCCCTCGGTGGATTGTTGGTCGCGCCGATCGCCGGGGCGTATCTGTGGATGTCGTTGCTCGGACTCGGTCAGGGCGCGGCGATAAGCCTGGCCCTACTCTTCATCGTGCAGCGGGCACCGGACATTCGGCATGCGGCGCAGTTGTCCAGCATGTCGCAATGCTTCGGCTATGTGCTGGCAGCGGTCGGTCCACTCGCACTGGGTGTGGTCCATGAGGTGACCGGCGGCTGGACGATTCCGCTTCTTCTGGTCATCACGGTTCTCATACCGCAGACCCTCGCCGGCGTGCTCGCCGCCCGAGGCGGGCACGTCTCCGGCTACCCCGACGAGCCTCGTGCGGGGGCCGAACTGCTGGCCTTTCCCAGTTCAGGCCCACGACAGGGCGCAGGCCCGGCCAGGTAGCGCTGGTCCGGTCGTCATAGCCGAACAGGCATGGTTCAAGCCGGAAAAGGTTCTTGTGTGCACGGTCCTGCGGGCCGACCCTGGCTTCCTGCCCGGCTCACACTCGGCGGACCCGGTCACAAAGTGCGCTGGGAGCGTGCGTGCACATGTGAGGAGTAACCATTCGATGTCGGCGGTGGCGGGATGTCCGGTAGCCCACGGGTTCGATCCTCTTTCCGATGAATATCTGGCCGAGCCGTATTCGATCCTCAACGATCTACGGGAGAGCGGGCCGGTGCATTATGTGCCGTCGATCAACTATTGGGTGGTCACTCGATACGAGGATATCGCGGCCATCCTGTCCGACCCCGCCGCGTACTCCGCGACGGTTGCGCAAGCTCCGCTGTCATCACTGACGGACGAGGCTCAGGACATTCTGAGGCGGGGCCTGCGCAATGTGCCGGTTCTGTCCAACCTCGACCCACCGGCCCACAGTCGGATCCGCCTCCACCTCGCGCCGCTGTTCCTGCCGCGCAAGGTGGCGAAGCTGCAGCAGCGGATCGAGGAGTTCTCGAAGCGCCTGATCGATGACTTCGCGCAACTGGGCAGGGTGGACATCGTGCCCGCCCTGACATTCCCGCTGCCGGCACTCACGGTCTTCCGTCTGCTCGGATTCCCCGATGCGGACGTCGAGCAGCTCAAGCAGTGGTGCGGAGACAAGCTGGAGATCAACTGGGGCCGCCCTGACGCCGACTACCAGCTGCGCGCGGCCACGAACATGGTCAAGTTCTGGGACTACTGTGAGCGCTTCGTCGAGCAGCAGACGCAGGTGCCGGGCGACAACCTGACCAGCCAGTTGCTCCGGCAGCGGGAGTCCGACGACAGCGCGCTGAACGATCGGGAGATCGCGAGCGTCATCTTCGCGCTGAGCTTCGCGGGTCACGAGACGACGACGAACCTCATCGGCAACGCCCTCCGCAATCTTCTCTCCCGCCATGGTCTGTGGCAGCGATTGCACGCGGACCCGGCGTTGGTCGACTCCGCTGTCGAGGAGACGCTGCGGTTCGACTCCTCGGTGATCGCGTGGCGGCGGGTCACGACCAGGGCCGTCACCATCGGCGGTGTCGACATCCCCGGGAACACACGGTTGATGCTCGCTTTCGGCGCCGCCAACCACGATCCGAGTGTGTTCCCCGAGCCCGAGGTGTTCGACATCAACCGCGACAACGCGCGCGTGCAGCTCTCGTTCGGCAAGGGAACCCATTTCTGCCTGGGCCAGCATCTGGGCAGGGTCGAGGTGCGCACCGTGATCGGCATGTTGGCCCGCCGTTTCCCCGACCTCCGGTTGGCGGAGGGGCAGACCGTGACGTATCCCAGGAACATCTCCTTCCGCGGCCCCGAGAGCCTGATCGTCGAGTGGAGCCCGGAGGAGGCTGCGCAGTGGGCATGACCCTCAGCGTCGACCGGGATGGATGCACGAGCTGCGGCGACTGTGCGCTGGCAGCACCTGAGGTGTTCGACCTCGACGACGACGACGCCAAGGTGATCCTGTTGCTGGCGCAGCCGCCGGAGTCCGCGCGCGTGGCCGTCGAGCAGGCGATCCGTGACTGCCCGGCCGGTGTGCTCGCCATGGTCGAGACGTGATCGGTGCGGGCCGCGTCGTCGTGGTCGGGGCCTCTCGGGCCGGGACGACGGTGGTCGGCACGCTGCGCGCACGAGGGTTCACCGGGTCGATCACGCTGGTCAGTGACGAAGACGTCGTGCCGTACGACCGCACGCATCTGTCGAAGGAGGGCATCCGCAACGGGGCTTCGAGCGTCGCGGCCCCGCTGTGCGGCCCCGACGATCTCGTGGGTACCGACCTCCGCCTCGGCACCCGAGCGGTGGGTGTGGACAGCACGAGCCGAACCGTCCATCTCGACGACGGCGGGGAGCTGTCCTACGACGGCCTGTTCGTGGCCACCGGTGCCGCTCCTCGCCGGCCGCATGCTCTGAGCGGCTGCGCTGGCGTCTACGTGCTGAGGACCTTCGCCGACGCGCAACGCCTGCGCACGGCACTCGCTCGTGCCTCGACGGTGTTGATCGTGGGCGGCGGGTTCGTGGGCGCCGAGATCGCCGTGGCCGCCCGCGAGCGCGAGCTCCCCGTGACGATCGTCGAGGCCGGCCCGACACTTCTGGAACGGGGCCTGGGCGAGCAGGTCGGTGCCGAGTGGACCGAGCTGCACCGACGGCGAGGCGTCACGGTCCACTGCGGCAGGACGGTCGTGTCGCTGAGTCAGCGCGATGGGCGCGTCGACGGAGCCGTGCTGGACGACGGCCGGGTCGTCCCGGGGGATCTGGTCCTGGTGGGCGTGGGTGCCGCGCCCAGCACCGACTGGCTTTCCGGCGACGACGCGCTGAAGATCGACGACGGCCTCATCTGCAGCGAGACGCTCTGCGCCGCGCCGGGGATCTACGCAGTGGGTGACGTGGCCCGATGGCGCGACCGGGACACCGGCGAGTTGCGCCGCATCGAGCACTGGACGAACGCTCACGCGCAGGGTCGCGTGGCGGCCGGGAACTTCCTCGGGGACGACCAGCCCTTCGTGGCGGTGCCCTACGTCTGGTCCGACCAGTACGGGCACCGACTGCAGATATACGGGACGACCCGCAACCCCGACACCGTCCGAGTGCTCGATCCGGGCGCGGGTGTGTCTCGCCTCGTCGTGTACGAGGCGGATGGTCGGGTGGTGGGCGCCGTCGGAGTCGATGCTGCGAAGGAGTTGCTGCCCTGGCGCGGCGCCATCGCCCGACAACAGCCCCTGGACGACGCTCTCCGGAGCCTCACTCCGAAGTAGCACGCCCTGCCGCCCTGCATTCCCCGCCGCGCGTCCGATGTCCCCCGTTTCGTGTCGCATGCAGGAGCCATCTCTGATGAACGAGAACCTCGGCCGGGCCGTATCGGTCACCGACGCGCCGATGACTCCCCGCCGGCGCGCCGTATGGGCCGGTGCGATCGGCAACTTCACCGAGTTCTTCGACTGGACGATCTACGGCTACATGGCGCCGGTCTTCGCCGGCCAGTTCTTCCCGACGGGTAACCAGGCCGCGTCCCTGCTGCTCGCGTTCTCGACCTTCGCCCTCGGCTACCTGATGCGGCCGATCGGCGGTCTCGTCCTCGGTCGGCTGGCGGACGCAGGCGGTCGACGGAACGCACTGTCCCTGGCGATCCTGCTGATGGGTGTCGGCAGCCTCGTGATCGGTCTGCTCCCCACCTACGCCACCATCGGTCTCGCTGCGCCGATTCTGCTCGGCCTCATGCGACTGCTGCAGGGCTTCTCCGCAGGCGGTGAGGGCGGCGTGTCTGCCACCTTCCTCCTGGAGTTCGCCCCACCCGGCCGACGTGCCCTCGCCGGTAGCTGGCGGGACTTCAGCAGCGGTGTAAGCCTGTTCGCGGCCCTCGGAGTGTCGACGGTGGTCACGTCGTTGCTGCCCGCCGACGCGTTGTCCTCGTGGGGCTGGCGCATCCCGTTCCTGCTGGGTGCGGTACTCGCCCTCGTCGGGCTGGTGCTTCGCCGCAGCGTGACCGAGACGCCTGCCTTTGCCGCCCATCGCGACTCCCAGGACGACGCTCCCCGGCCGGTGCACGATCTGCTCCGGCGCGACCGCCGCTCCTTGGTGCGGGTGATGATCATCGGTGTACTGCCCAATGTCGCGTTTCTGACCTGGCAGATCTACCTTCCGACCTACATCTCGACGGTCACCGATATCCCGCTGGCCACGGCTCAGCAGATAAGTCTGCTGGGCGCTGTGGTCTACCTGCCGCTGATTCCGGTGATGGCGATGCTCGCCGACCGGTTCGGCCGACGGCCCATGATGATCGCGTTCGCGGTGGCGAGTGCGATCTGGGCGTACCCGACCTACGTCCTGCCCTCTAGCTCGGCCGGCTTCGTGCTGCTCGTGACGATCGTCGGCAACGTCATCGTCGCCATGATGGGTGGCTGTATCTCCGCCACGATGGCCGAGCAGTTCCCGACCGCCACCCGAGGATCGGGAGTGTCGCTCGCCTACGCGGTATCGGTGAGCCTGATCGGCGGGACCTTCCCGATTCTCGTCACCTACCTGGCATCGCAGGGATCGAAAATCATCATCTTCCTGATCGTGGTCGTGGCTGCCCTGATCAGTGGCATCGCCTGCTACCTGATGTCCGAGACCCGGGACACGCGGGTATGACGGGCCGTGCCATGTCTTCTCAGCACAGCGCGATGCCCGTTCATGCATAGGGCGGTGCGGAGCCGTGGCATCCCGTTCACGAGGGACTCGTCGGGCGCGGCGGAACTGGTTCAATGGCCGGCATGCCCGGCGATGACGCTAGCGCTACCGCGGCTGGTGGCAGCGCACCCGCGGGCACGGCGGCACCGGGCCGGTCGCGGGCCGTCGACAACCTGCCCATCGAGCTGACGACGTTCGTCGGCCGGCACAGCGAGCTGGCCGAGACCCGGAGGTTGCTGCGCACAGCCCGCCTGGTGACGCTGACCGGGATCGGTGGGGTGGGCAAGACCAGGCTGGCGCTGCGGGCGGCCGAGAAGGTCCGTGGGAGCTTCCCGGACGGGGTCTGGCTGGTCGAGCTCGGGGAGCTCTCGGACGCGTCGTTGCTGGTCAACGTGGTCGCCGGCACGCTCGGGGTCTTGGCGCCCGCCGACAAGCCACTCGAGGACGCGCTCGTCGACAAGCTCGCCGACGCCGACTGCCTCCTGGTGCTCGACAACTGCGAGCAGATCGTCGACGCCGTCGCAGCATTGTGCGATCGGGTGCTCCGCCGGTGCCGGCGCGTGCACATCCTGTGCACCAGCCGTGAGGCGCTGCGGGCCGCGGGTGAGGTGCTCCTGCGCGTCCCGCCGCTGGCGGTGCCCGGCGCCACCCACGACATCACGCCCGCCGGCCTGGTGGAGTCCGACGCGGTCGCGCTGTTCGTCGAACGAGGATCGGCCGCTGCCGGCGGGTTCGTCCTCACCGACGGCGTGGCCGGCGACGTCGCGGACATCTGCCGGCGACTCGACGGGCTGCCACTGGCCATCGAGCTCGCCGCGGCGCGGCTGCGGACGTTGTCGCCGTCGCAGATCCTCGAACGGCTCGTCGATCGGTTCGCGCTGCTGACCCACAGCGGCCGCGGAGTACCCACGCGTCAGCAGACACTGCGGCTCTGCATGGACTGGAGCCACGACCTCTGCAGCCCAGCCGAGCAACGGGTCTGGTCCCGCGTGGCGTTCTTCGCCGGCAGCATGGACATGGAGGCCGCCGCGGCGATCTGCGGGACGGACGGCCTGCTCGACATCGTGACGTCGTTGATCGAGAAGTCGATCCTCATGCGGGAGGACTCCGACGCCGCGCCGGCCCGCTTCCGGATGTTGGAGACGCTGCGGGAGTACGGGCAGGGGAAGGCGCGCGAGCAGGGGGACGCCGACGAGGTGGTCGAGCGGCTGACCCTCTGGTACAGCGACCTGGCCGGAACTGCCCACGACGAGTGGATCGGGCCCCGCCAGCTGGAGTGGATCGCTCGTCTCGAGCGGGAGCTGCCGAACTTCCGCGACGTCCTCGACCGCGGTGCGCTCCAGGATCCGCAGCGTGGGCTGCGAACGGCGGTCGCGCTGTTCCCGTTCTGGAACGCGCGGGGCCTCTTCAGCGAGGGGCGGTACTGGCTGGATCGAATGCTCGCGCAGGACGACGGGAAGGTCTCCGTCGAACTCGCCACCGGCATCTTCGCCGACTGTGTGCTCACCGCTTCGCAGGGCGATCTCGAGGCGGTTCTCGCACTGGTGGCCAGAGCCAGGGCGACCGGGACGGCGAGCGCGGATCCTCTCGTGCACGGCATCGTGGCGCTGACCGACGGGGTCGCGGCGCTCTTCTCCGCCGAGATCGACCGGGCCAGGGCGCAGCTCGAGGTCGCCGTCGCAGCGCTGGGTGGTCCCGGCGCCGAGGAGATCCTCCATCTCTCCGCGCTGACCATGCTGGCCTTCGCCTACGAGCTGGGGTCCGACAGCGAGCGAGCAGGGCGATGCTTCGAGCAGGCACTCGACATCACGGCGGCACGCGGCGAGTCGGTGTTCCGGTCCTACCTTTTGTGGGGGACGGGTGTCTCGCTCTGGCGCAGTGGCCGGGGGGAGGACGCCGCGGTCCGGCTGCGGGAGGGCCTGCGCGTGGCCGACGACGTCGGCCATCCGCTCGTCGCCGCGGTCTGCCTGGAGGCGCTCGCCTGGATAGCGGCAGGTGACGGGGACTCCAGCCGCGCTGCCGCGCTGCTCGGGGCGGCGGACGCGCTCAGCCACCGGACCGACAGCGTGCCGACCTTCCTGCCCGCGCTGCTGGTCCACCATCGCGAGGCCGAACAGGGCATCCGCGAGGCGGTGGGGAAGCGCACCTTCGCCCGGGCCTACCGCACGGGTGCCGAGCTCGCCGCCTCCGGTGACATGCGGTCGTTGCTGGAGCCGGCGCCGCCACCCCTCGTCGCGGCATCGCCTACGCCTGCGCTCACCACGCCCGCCGGCCCCCGGGCGAGCCCTCTGACCCGCCGTGAGCTGGAGGTCGCCGCCCTCATCGGCCGGGGTCTCACCAACCGGGCGATCGCCCGAGAGCTGGTCATCTCGCAGCGCACCGTCAGCGGACACGTCGAGCGCATCCTGGCCAAGCTCAACCTGTCGTCACGGGTGCAGGTAGCGGCCTGGGTGGTGCGTCACCAGTCCGTCTCCTGAGGCGGTCAGACGCGCAGGTCGTCCCACACGGCGCGCAGCGGTGCGTTGAGATCGCCGGTGGGAGCTGCCACCACGCCCTGCTCGCAGAACACCATGCCGTTCGGGGCGTCCGCTGTGAACGGGGCCCAACCCGCGGTCGCCCCGACAGCGGGATCGCCGTCGCGGGCATAGGCGAGCCATGCGGACCGCATGGCGTCCGTCGCCGTTCGTGAGGTGGCCGCGTCGACGTCGCGGGTCAGCACCGCGTCGCCGCGGCGCATCGCGTCGAACGTGCCGAATACGAACGGGATCTCGAGGCAGTGCGCCCCGCCGAACTCCTCCGTGCTGCCGGACAACGACAGGCCGAACTCGTAGGCGTGAACGGGGAGGCCCCCCGCGGAGAGCGCCGCCGCCCGGTCGAGGCACGGGATCCGGAACATCTCATCGCCCGCGTAGCGGGTGAGAAGCTCCTGCACCGAGTCCGTCCGGTAGAGGTCCCGGTAGCGGTCCAGGGCCTTGTCCGCGGCGTCGCCGAAGCTCCATCGCATCCGCTCGACGAGCCGGGCGGGCGGCGCGTCCTCCGGCCTCGGCTCCCGCCCGAAGAAGAACGCGAACTCCCTGCTCGTCCACCCGATCATGATCTCGGTGTGGGGGGAGTGCGTCGGCACGTCGTCCCAGACCGAGGCGTGCAGGTACCGGCCGTCGACGTGCGGTTGGAAGACCGGCAGGTAGCGGCCCCACTCCGCGGTGCGGCCGATCATCTCCGGCACGGCTGCGACCAGTGCGCCCGCCGGCAGCGCCCGCAGCGCGGCATCGTCACCGACGCCGAGGACGGACCGATAGAGCTCCCGGATCCGGGCCTCGTCGTCGGCGGTCCGCATCGGCGAGCCCAGCGGGGGGCTCTGCAGGATCGCGCGCCGCACCGGAGGTGCGTCCGGCATCCCGAGCAGGGTCAGGATCGACCACGCCCCGCCGGACTGGCCGACGGCGGTGACGTTCCCCGGGTCGCCGCCGAACGAAGCGACGTTGTCGGTGATCCACTGCAGGGCCAGCGCCTGGTCGGTCAGGCCTCGGTTGCCTGCTGACCGGTCGTCCGGGTGGCAGTCGAGGTAGCCGAAGGGACCGACCCGGTAGTTGATCGCCACGACGACCACATCGCCGTGCTCGGCCGGCGAGGACCCGGAGTAGAGGGGCAGGCTGCCGGCGCCGGTGAGGAACCCGCCGCCGTGGATCCAGACGACGACGGGCCGGCGGCGGTCGTCGGCCCCCGGGGTCCAGACGGTGAGGGTGAGGCAGTCCTCGGACATGGCGGCCGGGTCGATCGTGTAGCCGAGCAGGGACGGGACGGGCCCGCGTCCCGGCTGGGGGCAGACGGGGCCGTCGGCCGACGCATCGCGCACTCCGGACCAGGGGACGGCGGGTTCGGCGGGCAGCCAGCGCCGCTCACCGATGGGCGGGCGCGCGTAGGGGACGCCGCGGAAGACCTGCAACCCGTCCTCGGTCCGGCCGCGCACCACCCCCGCAGTCGTGCGGGCGGTCGGTTCGGTGTCGGTCATCGGGAGCCCCCGGAGTGTGGTCGGAACACGGACACCGGTCACGCGGCCGGCTGCGGGGACACGGGTCCGCATGGGCGCGACGGGTCGGGACCGCAGGCGGGCACGACATCCCTGCCGGGACGAAGGGCGCAGGCGGTGGACCGGACTGTAGCGGCGGCCCCGCGGCTCGACAACGCGCCCGGGAAGGCCCTTTTCGTCAAGGGGTAGACATACCTGTTTCGTAGCCGCGGGGGTACCTGATCCGGCCCGGGGGCGTCGGATTACCCGTGTTCTGCCGACGCCCTGTCGATATGGTTCGAAGCACAGGTATCCGGCGTCACCGTCGGGAAGATCGGCGATCGGCCGACGCCGATACCGGCGTCGCGGTCCGCGACCCGGTATCCGCGCACCGCTTCTCTCCAGGAGATATCCATGGCCAAGTACCTCGTGATCCTGCACGCGCCCGGCATCACCCTCGAGCAGTTCGGTGAGTCCGCCCGGGAGATCGTCAAGAACGAGCACGCGACATTCGTGCACGCCTACGCCAACCTCGTCGACGGGACGATCGTGAACATCTACGAGGCCGAGACCGCGGACCAGGTGGAGTTGGAGATGGAGCGGCTCGGCTGGCCGTTCGACGAGATCGCGAAGATCCAGTACGAGACGTCGCTCGCGGATCTGACCGCGAACGTCTGACCCGTTCCCGCTCGGGAGGAGATGACCGCATGACCGTGCAGACCGAAGCGCCCGTCGAGGAGACCCTGGAGTGGTTCGGCGAGGGTGGCCCCACGAAGGAGCCGCGCGCGGCGAACAGTTTCGAGCACATGCTGACTCACCAGGGGATGCAGCAGCAGAAGGAGATGTTCAACTTCTTCGGGCCGGGCGACATGGTGCCGGTCACCGCGTTCTCGTACTCGATTCCCGACATGCCGCGATTTCACTTCTACCATTACAACGACCAGCAGGAGGTCGTCATCAGCATGGCCTCCGAGGGTGCGCCGCTGAAGACGGGGCACGTCCACATCCAGGACACCACGCACGGTGTGACGATGTTCCTCAACAAGCCCAAGGCTCCGGTCATGCAGGCGTACCAGATGTGCATCATCGCCATCCGGATGCGCGACGCCGCGCCGCAGAACGAGGCCAAGATCTTCCGCTGCTCGGAGTGCAACGAGGTGATCTTCCGTCTCGACGTCGACATGCACGTCGGCCCGCCGCACCCGTACTACCAGGAGTTGCCGAACATCCGGCTGTACGCCGATGCGGTCGATGCGTTCAACGAGACCGACCGGATCTGCTCCGCGTGCGGACACCACAACGAGGAGTTCCCGAACTACATCGCCGGCTGGAGGCGATACACCCAGTACATCGAGCTGGCCAACCGGGCACGCGGCGATATCGAGAAGGCCGGCGCCGAGGCGGGCTTCGGCGGGGAGATCGCGCGATGACCGCCGCACGTGAGTATCCCATGCGCAAGAAGACGATCAACATCTTCAAGGAGGGGAAGAAGACCTGGGGCTCCTACGACGACTTCCCCCTCGCCGCGGTGGGCGTCGACCCGGCGCCGCATCTGAGCCGCAACAGCGTCGCCCAGCCCTTCCACCTGGTCACGGCCATGGACGAGCTGCTGGTGACGATGGCCGGCACGGGCACGGTCGAGTTCCGCACGCCGAGCGGCGTGAAGACCCTCGACTTCGAGGCCGGCACCGTCACCTACCTGCCCGCCCGGATGCCGTCACGGGTGCTGCCGGCCACCGAGGCGCTGCAGGTGCGGCTCAAGGCGCCCACTCCCAACCAGGAGGCCGCAGCATTCTTCTGCACCTCGTGCGACGCGCTGGTGCATTCCATCGAGTTCGTCGCGGACGTGCCGCAGCAGAAGTACTGGGACGCGGTCGTCGCGTTCAACGGCTCGGTCGAGCAACGGACCTGCACGAGGTGCGGCACGGTCGCCGATCCCGTCGACCTGTCCGGAGTGGCCTGGAACGACGTCGCCGACGTGCTGAAGGCATGACGCCGGCCGCGGTCGAGGTCGATATCGCGGCCGGATGAGCAGGAGAGGAGGCAGGCGATGCCTTACGTGATCTCTGAGCCCTGTGTCGACAAGATGGACCGCTCGTGTGTCGAGGAGTGTCCGGTCGACTGCATCTACCAGGGCGAGCGGAAGATGTACATCAACCCCGACGAGTGCATCGACTGCGGTCAGTGCGAGACGGTGTGCCCGGTCGACGCCATCACGCTCGACAAGCAGACGCCGGAGCAGCACGCAGCGCACGTCGCCGACAACATCCGTTTCTTCGCCGAGCCCCTCCCGGGCCGCGACGAGCCGATCGGCAGCCCGGGCGGGGCGGCGGACTTCGGTCCCGTGGGCGTGGACACCGAGCTCGTGGCCGCGCTCGAGCCGCGCGATCCCGTCGCCTGAGCATGGCCTATCGCGCGGTGCTGCCCGTACTGGTGATCACGGGGTTCCTGGGCAGCGGGAAGACGACTCTGGTGAACCGGGTGCTGGGCGGGGCCGACGGTGCCCGGCTCGGCGTGGTGGTCAACGACTTCGGCGAGATCGGCATCGACGGTGCCCTGATCGCGGAGAGCACCGACGACGTGATCGAGCTCGCCGACGGCTGCCTGTGCTGCCGCAACACCGGCGATCTCGAGGCGGCGCTGGCTGCGTTGACAGCGCAGGCGCACCGGTTGGACGGCATCGTCGTGGAGACCAGTGGCCTCGCCGATCCGACCGCGGTCGTGGAGGCCGTCGCGAACAACCGGACGGACACCCCGCTGGCGCTGGTCGGGGTCGTCACGGTGATCGACTGCCAGGAGTTCGACGCGAACCTGCGGCACGCGACCGTCGCCTACCGGCAGATCGTGGCCGCCGACCTGTTCGTGCTCTCCAAGACCGCGGTGGCGCCCGCCGCGGACGTCGAGTTGATCCCGTCGCGGCTCGCGCTGATCAATTCGGCCGCGCCCGCGGTCCGGGACGGTGAGGCGGTGGACGCCGTCGCGTCGCTGCTCGCTCCCCAGGCCGCCCCGGACCGCCGTCGCGTCGTGCCCGAACCCGAGGCCGGGGAGCACACGACGCTGCCGGTCGTGACGGTGACGGTGTCGGAGCCGCTCGACCGGATTCGGTTCACGAGCTGGATCGACGGGCTGGATTCGAGCGTCGTGCGGGTCAAGGGCTTGGTGACCTTCGACGGCGGTCCTCCGCTCGTGGTCGACCGGGTCGGGGCACGCACGACGTTCCGGCTCGCCCCGCAGGCGGCCGGGCGCGTGGTGCAGGACAACGACGCGGTTCTCGTGCTGTTCGGCACGGGAGCGGTCGGCGCCTCGAAGGCACTCATCGCCTGCACGACGCGGGCGAGCGGGAAGGACGTGGTGACGTGAAGATCGATTCAGGGCGGCTGGTCCCGGACACGGTCCTGCACGGCGGGAAGATCGTGACCGTGGACGCCGGGTCCTCCGTGGCCGAGGCGGTGGCCATCGCCGACGACCGGATCGTCGCGGTGGGCAGCGACCGCGAGATGCGGGCACTGGCCGGGCGCGGGACGCGGGAGGTCGATCTGCAGGGCGCTTCGGTGATCCCCGGCCTCATCGACAACCACACCCACCCGATGATGGCGGGGTTCGAGGCGGCGGAGGTCGGGGCCAAGGTCGACGTCGCGTCGGCGCGGTCGATCGGGGAGATCCTCGCGCTGATCCGCACCGCGGTGCGCGACGCGAAGCCGGGGGAGTGGGTGACGACGTCGTGCCTCTACCGCGGGGGCATCGAGGACGGACGCTTCCCGAACCGGCACGACCTCGACACGGTGGCGCCGGACAACCCGGTCTACATCGCCGACGGCGGCCGCAACGTCATCGTCAACACGCTGGCGCTGGAGATGGCCGGCATCGGGCCCGACACGCCGGACCCGGACGGCACCGACGAGCTGTCCGAAGGCCACATCGTGCGGGACGACAACGGGGTCCCGACCGGGCACCTGATCGTCGGGGCCGGGGACCTTGCGCGGCGGGCGTGGTGGGTGCGGCTCGGCCAGGAACCGCAGATGTGGGACCTGCTGCAGTACGACCGGGAGACCAGCAAGCGGGCGATCCTCGCGCAGATGCGCAAGCTCAGCGCGGCCGGGATCACCGGGACGCGGGACATGGGCACGTCGGTGGCGGACCTCGATGCGTACGTCGACGTGGCGCGCAGCGGCGACGCGACGGTCCGGATGGACCTGCTGCTCGGGCTACCGGTGCAGCACTGGAGCGTGGAGCGGATCACCGAGACCCTGCGTTCCTACTTCGGCCCCCGGCAGGGATTCGGCGACGAGTGGGTGCGCATCGGCGGGCTCAAGCTCGTCGCGCAGAACTACGGCTACTGGACGACGACCCCGCGCAAGCTCGAAAGCCTCGTCCGGGAGGGCAACCGGCTCGGATGGCGGTTCGCGATCCACGGGACACCCGGCGATCTCGGCGACGACATCACGGTGATCCTCGACGCGCTGGAGGCCGCCGACGCCGAGATCCCGCTGGCCGGGAAGCGCTGGAGCTACGAGCACGCCTTCGGCCTCATCGATCCCGCCCACCACGAACGGCTGCGCAAGCTCGGCGTCATCATCGCGGCGAACCCGATGCTCGCCTACTTCGGCGCGGGCCGGGCCATGGAGATGCACAAGACCATGGAGGCCCTGAAGCTGGTGGCGCACGACGAGGATCTGACGCCGCTGGAGCACACCGTGCGCGAGTGGGGTCAGCCTGTCCGCTCCTGGCTCGACGCCGGTCTGCTCGTGACGGGTGGGACGGACACCCCGGCCATCCCGTACGACCTGCAGCGACCGTTGCTCGGACTGTGGACGACCTTCTCGCAGGACACCCTTGCCGGGGAGCTCATGCCCGAGGAGAAGGTCAGCCGCATGGAGGCGCTGCGCATCTGGACCCTCAACAACGCCTATGCGACCTTCGAGGAGCACCTCAAGGGGTCCATCGAGCCGGGCAAGCTCGCCGACCTGGTGATCCTCTCCGGGGACGTCCTCGACGTGCCGGACAGCGAGTTCCTGGACCTGCGCGTGCTCGAGACCATCGTGGGCGGGCGGACGGTCCACGAGTACTCCACCGCCTCGGCCTGAGCCGTGTGCCCTGCGGACCCCGACCAGCCGGCCCGTCGATGAGCGGCCGGGAGAGCCATCTCCTCGACGGCCGGCTCAAGATCCGCCACCTGGTGCTCGTCCAGACCCTGACCCAACAGCAGAGCATCGTCGCTGCGGCCAACGCCTTGCACGTCACCCAGCCCGTGCTCACCCGGCGGCTGCGCGAGCTCGAGGAGATCCTCGGCGTCACGCTGTTCGAACGCACCTCGCGCGGGGTCACTCCGACCGAGTTCGGCGCGGCGTTCGCCGAGCACGCCCGTGCTGTCCTCGCCCAGATCAGCCAGGCGGCGCGGCACCTCGACGAGATCGCCGACGCGCGTCGCGGCCGGGTGATCGTGGGTTCGCACCTGGTGGGCGCCAACCTCCTCGTACCGCGGGCCATCGCCGCGTTCAAGGTGCAGAGCCCGCTCGTCACGGTCGTCACCCGCGAAGGGACACCGGAGTCGCTGCTGCTGGAGCTCGAATCCGGTCAGGTCGACCTCATCGTCGGACGGCTCACGTCGCCGCCTCCGGCCGGGATGACGCAGCGCCACCTATACCACGAGCCGATCACGGCCGTGGTCGGCGCGCAGCACACGCTGGCGGGCCGGGCTGCGGTGCGCTCGGAGGACCTGAGCGAGCACCCGTGGATCCTGCCCGGGCCCGAGACGGTGCTGCGCCACGAGCTGGAGGAGTACTTCTTCCGCCGCCGGATCAACGTGCCGCAGAACGTCGTCGAGTCGACGGCGTTCCTGACGGTCCGCCAGCTCCTCCTCGACGGGGACTTCGTCGCCTTCCTTCCGACGCTGATCGCCCAGGAGGACGAGCGGCTCACCGTCCTCGACGTCGGTCTCGCGGGGATCAGGCAGACCGTCGGCGCGACGATGAGCACGGGACGGCGCCTCAACCCGGCATCACTGGCGTTCATCTCCTGCCTGGTCGGGGCCGCCGGCCCGCTCGAGGCCGCCCGGGGGACGCAGGAACCCCGGACAGCCGAGGCCGGGGAGCGGATTTCTCCCTGACCTCGCCTGTCCGGGTCGCCGGTCATCCTGCCGGCGCGGCCGCCCGCCCCGACGAGGGCGCGAGCGTCGGGAGCCTGACCCCGAGGAACCGCTCGGCGTTTCCCCGCCGGATCAGCGCACGCTGCTCGTCGTCGAGGAAAGGTGATCGGTCCACCACGGCGCCCACCGGACGTTCTCCCAGCGGGTACGGGTAGTCGCTGCCGACCATCACCGAGCCCACCCCCAGCGTGTCGACCAGCAACCGCAGGGACTCCGGGCGGAAGACGACGCTGTCGACGCTGAACCTGCCCACATAGGACGACGGCGGTGCCTCCGACGTCGCGATGACGTCGGGTCGCTGGTGCCAGGCGTTGTCCATGCGCCCGAGCCAGTAGGCGAACGAGCCGCCGCCGTGGGCGAAGCAGATCCGCAGGTCCGCGCTGACGTCATCGAACACACCGCCGAGCACCAGCGCCAGCATCGACAGGTGGGTCTCGGCGGGCATGCCGACCAGCCACTGGGCCATCCACCGGTCCAGCCGTGGCGACTGCGGCATGTCCCACGGGTGCACGAACACGGGGACGCCGAGCCGCGCGCAGTGCTGGAGGAACGTCCGGATTCCGCCGGCGTCCAGATCCTGGTCGCCGACGTGGTTGCCGATCTCCACACCGACGTGCCCGTCGGCGAGGCTGCGTTCGAGCTCGGCGCACGCCGCGTCGATGTCCTGCAGAGGGACCTGGCAGAAGGGCACGAGCCGCGGGGTCGCGCTCGTGATCTCGAGCGCGAGCTCGTTGAAGATCCGGGCGATCTTCGTTGCTTCGCTCGGGCCCGCGTCGTAGGAGAAGAACACGGGGGTCGGCGAGAGCACCTGCACGGCGACGCCGTCGTCGTCCATGTCGGCGAGCCGGACCTGGGGATCCCAGGCATCGTCGCTGATGCGGCGGAACTCGCGGGTGCCCAGCATGATCATCGCGTCGCGCTCGCTGCGGATCTCCAAGCGCAGCCCGTCCGGTCCTCCGGGCAGCTGTGGCCAGCCGCGCGGGACGTAGTGGGAGTGGACGTCGACGATTCCCGCCGAATCCACCTCAGCCCTTCCCAGCGTGCAGCGCGCCGCACCCGTCGCAGGTGCGGGCCTTCTCGTCGGCGTAGAAGGCGCTGAAGACGGGCGGGAGGTCGGCCACGATGTCGCGGACCTGGAGCTCGACCTCGTGGACGAGCCCTCCGCACTCCGCGCAGTACCACTGGAACTTCTCCAGCGCGCCCTCCTCGCGGACCCGCTCGATCACCAGGCCGATCGACCCTGCCTGCGGGCGCTGCGGCGAGTGCGGGACGAAGCCCGGCAGGAGCCAGGTCTCACCCTCCCGGACGTGCATGGTCCGCGGCCCCTCGTCGGTGATCACGTCGATGTGCATGTCGCCCTTGATCTGATGGAACCATTCCTCGTAGGGGTCCACGTGGAAGTCGGTCCGCTGGTTGGGACCGCCGACCACCTGCACGATGAAGTCCTTGCCGGTGAAGAGCGCCTTGTTGTTGACCGGCGGCTTGAGCGAGGGCTCGTGCTCGGCGATCCACTGTGTGAAGTCCACGGCCGCACCGATGTCGGTCATGGTGTTCCTCCTGTCGGGGGGACGGGCGTCGGGTCGAGCCGGCCGGTGTACGCCACGGCCTGGATCTCGATGAGCAGGTGCGGATGCGGCAGCTGGTGGACCGCGACGGTGGTGCGCGCCGGACCGGTCTCGTCGAAGTAGCGGCCGTAGACCTCGTTGTAGCCACCGAAGTCGTTCATGGTGACGAGGTAGGTGGTGATCTGGACGAGATCGCTCAGATCGGCGCCGCCGGCGCGCAGGACGTCGCGGATGTTCTCGATCACCGCCGCGGTCTGTGCGCGGATGTCCAGGTCGACGGTGCCCATCGCGTCGACCCGAGCTCCGACGATCTCGTTGCCGGGCAGCCGGCTGCTCGTTCCGGACACGAACAGGAACGGGCCTGCTCTCCGGGCGTGTGGGAACCGTCCCCGTGGCCGCGCCTTGCCCGCCACGAGCAGGTGTGACTCGCTCATGTGCGCTCCCCGTCGTCCCGCGTGCCGGTGATCGTGAGCGCGACCCGCCCGAGCCCGGCGACCCGCGCCTCGACGTGCCCCGTGCCGACCGGAAATGCCTCGGTGGCCGCTCCGGCGAGCACGACGTCCCCGGCACGCAGCGGGATGGACTGCTCGGCGGCGATCCCCAGCAGGGCTGCGCCGATCCGGCGCGGGTCGCCGAGGATGGCAGCGGTGGACCCGAAGGCCACCGGCCGCCCTGCGATCGACAGCGTGACCGCTGCGTTCGCCAGGTGCGCCCACAGCCGGGCGTCGAGCGGCACCCAGTGCCCGACGGCGAACGCGGCGGCCGAGGTGTTGTCGGCCACGACGCGCGGCAGGTCGAACGCGAACCCGGAGAAGCGGGAGTCGATCAGCTCGACGGCGGGGGCGACCGCGTCGAGAGCGCTCACCAGATCGGCGCGCGGGTCGGCCGGGTCGAGGTCGCGGGAGAGCCGGAAGGCGATCTCCGGCTCGACGCGCGGGTGGATCAGCCGCGACCGGTCGATCCGGCCGCCCTCGCGCACCCGCATGCGGGCAGTGAGCACGCCGACGATGACGTCGTCCACGCCCATCTGCCGCATCTTGGCGGTGCTGGTGAACCCGAGCTTGACGCCGACGCGCGGGTCTCCGAGCGACTCGCGGTTCCCGACGAGGACTCGCTGCACGGCGTAGGCCTCGGTCAGGTCGAGGTCGGGCAGCTCGGCCCGGGGGGACAGCGGCGTCCGCGTGCGTGCCGCGTCCTCCAGGAGTCGTGCCACGTGCTGCACGTCCGGGACCGTCATTGCGTCGCCTCCCTGTGGCTCGGGCCGTCGTCGACCAGCAGGAGCTCGACGTGCCCCAGCCCGGACAGCTCCGCGCGATAGCGCCCGGGACGGGTGAGATCGGCCATCGGGCCGAGGGCACCGGAGAGCACGACCTCGCCCGCGCGCAGCGGACGTCCCCGGCGCGCTGACTCGCGCGCGAGCCAGGTCACGGCCCGGGCGGGAGAACCGAGGCACGCCGCCCCGACGCCGCTGGAGACGAGTTCGCCGTCGTGTTCGAGCGCGAGAGCCACCTCGGTGAGGTCCAGCCCACGTGGCGACACCGGTGTCGTGCCGAGGACCACGGCGCCGGAGGACGCATCGTCGGCGATCGTGTCGGTGATGGCGATGTCCCAGCCGGCGATGCGGGAGTCGACGATCTCGATGGCAGGCAACAGGAAGTCGGTCGCCCGCAGGACGTCGACCACGGTCGAGTGGGGGTCGTCGAGGTCGGCTCCCAGTACGAACGCCACCTCGCCCTCGACCCGGGGCTGCAGGAACTCCGCGCGATGCACGTGCTCGCCGTCGGCCCGCACCATCGTGTCGAGGATCGGTCCGAAGTCCGGCTGATCCACCCCGAGCTGGGCCTGCACGGCAGGCGTGGTCAGTCCGATCTTGCGGCCGACGAGGCGTCGGCCCGCTGCCGTCCGGCGCTCCAGCACGAGTTCTTGCACCGCGTACGCCGCATCGACGTCGGCGGCGCCGAGCACATCGCGGACGGGGGCGCACGGGGTCACACTCGCCCGCGCGTCCAACAGTCGTTCGGCGGCGACCAGGACGACGTCGCGACTGGTGGTTGTGTCGTAGGCAGTCACAGGGCAACACACACGTTCGTCGTCTCCGTGTAGAAGTCGAGGGAATGGCGGCCGCCCTCGCGGCCGATCCCGGACAGACCGGTCCCTCCGAACGGGGACCGCAGTTCGCGCAGGAACCAGGTGTTGACCCACGCGATCCCCACGTCCATCCGCTGTGCCACGCGGTGGCCGCGGCGCAGGTCACTGGTCCACACAGCCGCGGCCAGGCCGTAGTCGGTGTCGTTGGCCAGGCGGACGGCCTCGTCCTCGTCGTCGAACGGGATCAGCGCGGCGACCGGACCGAACACCTCGTCGCGCACGATGCGGTCGGCGTTGGTGAGTCCGGTCCAGAGCGTGGGCCGCAGCCACCAGCCGCCGCTCAGTGCGTCCGGCATGTCCGGGACGTCTCCGCCGGTGCGCACCTGCGCCCCCGACTCCTCCGCCAGCCGCAGGTAGCGCAGGACTTTCGCGCGGTGGGCGGCGGAGATCAGTGGCCCGGTCGTCGTGCGCTCGTCATCGGGAGAGCCCAGGTGCAGCGCTTCCGCGCGTTCCACGAGCCCGGCGCACACATCCTCGAAGACGCTGCGTTCGACGTACACGCGCTCCGTGCAGAGACAGACCTGGCCGGTGTTGGCGAACACCGACCGCGCGAGGCCGTCGAGCGTGGCGTCGAGGTCGGCGTCGGCGAACACCACGGCGGCGTTCTTGCCGCCGAGCTCGAACGACACGGGCCGCACCCGCGGCGCCACTGCTCGCATGATCGCGGCGCCGGTGGCCGAGGACCCGGTGAAGGTCACCCCGTCGACGGAGGGGTGACCGGTGAGGAACTCACCGGCCGAGCCGGCGCCGCGGCCGTGGACGACGTTGTAGACCCCGGCGGGGAAGCCCGCCTCCTCGACGAGCTCCGCGAGGAGCGTCGCCGATGCCGGGGTCTCGTCGGACGGCTTCACCACCACTGTGTTGCCGCACGCCAGGGCGGGTGCGAGCTTCCAGGTGAGCAGGAGCAGCGGGAGGTTCCACGGGACGATCACGGCGACCACCCCGAGCGGCTTGCGCATCGCGTAGTTCAGCGCCTGGCCCCCGGGGTGGTCGAGCAGGTAGGACTCCATGCCCTCGGCCGCGGCCATGTCGGCGAACGAGCGGAGGTTGGCCGCGGCGCGGGCGACGTCGAGGCTGCGCGCGACGGCCGCCGGCTTCCCCGTGTCCGTGACCTCCGCATGGACCAGGTACTCGGCCCTGGCATCGACGAGGTCGGCCAACTTGCGCAGGAGGCGGCAGCGATCGGCCACTGTGGTGCGTCCCCAGGGCCCCTCGTGAGCCGCTCGGGCTGACAGAACGGCCCGGTCGACGAGTGGGGCGTCTGCCTCATGCACCTCGGCGACGGTGGCGCCGGTGGCCGGGTCGACGTCGGGGAAGGTGCTCACCCCGTCGACGAACCGTCCGCCGACGTAGTTCTTGATCTGGAGCATCATCGCCTCTCGCCGGCTGCCGGGGGACTCGTCGGAGGCCCTTCCCACGCGGCGGAAGAGGTGTGGAGGGACCGACGACGTTCATCGTCGTGTCGACACGCGATGCGGGTCCAATGCGGATTCCGGGCGCGGCTATGCCTGTTCCGGCAAGTCGGCGGCAGGCGTCACGGGACCGGCGCGAGCTCACACGCTCGGCACCTGCGGCCGGGAACTGCCCGCCTGGGCACGCAGATGAACGCCTTTCGTGGTGAAGCCGCCGATGCCCCCGGGGGACCGGGGGCATCGGGCGGTGTCAGATGAGAACGACACGCGATGTGGATCGCCAGGGTCCACTCGACCCGGCCGGGTGGAACATCGCCCGATCTCGGCGGTGTCGTGCTCGTCGATGCCGTGCGTCCATGGCTCAGTGGCCGGCGCTCTGGCCGCCGTCGATGTGCAGGAACTCGCCGGTGACCAGCGGGGACTGCTCGAGGTAGATGACGCCCCTGGCGATGTCCTCGACGGTCCCGGTGCGCTTGTTGGGGTGGAACTGGGCGAGCTGTTCGGGCGTGGCTCCGCCCTGAATCGGGGTGTCGATGAAGCCCGGCGCGACGGCGTTGACGCGGATGCCGCGGGAGGCGTACTCGATGGCCAGGGACTTGGTCGCCGCAGCGAGGCCGCCTTTGGTGACCGAGGCGAGCACCGAGGGAACGTCCGAGCGGGCGGACTCGACGAGAGTGGTGGTCACGTTGACGATGTGGCCGCCGCCCTGCTTGAGCATCGGCTCGATCACGCGCTGGGTGAGGTGGAAGAAGCCACCGAGGTTCACGTCGATGTTGTTCGTGAAGTCCTCAGGCGTGAACTCGGTGAACGGCTTGGCGGTGAAGACGCCGGCGTTGTTGACCAGCGCGTCGATGCGGCCGAACCGGTCCAGGGCTGTGGAGACGATGTCCTGCGCGGTGGCAGGGTCGGCGATGTCGCCGGCCACTGTGACGACACCTGCGTCGTCGCTCGGCTTGATGGATCGGGAGTTCGCCACGACGGCGTACCCGATCTGTCGGTAGGCGGTCACCAGGCCTTCGCCGATTCCCTGGGACGCGCCGGTGATAATTGCAACCTTCTGCTCGCTCATGGGCGTGCTTCTCCTGTTCCGGTGTTGTGTTTCGTGATTTCGGGAGCTCAGCATTGGCGCCGGCTCCCACCTGGACCCGGCCCGCCGCAGTCGCGACGGCCGTGCGCCTGGTGCTTGGGGGCGGCCGTTTTGCCGCGGAGGAGGATGCGGGACGGACGGCTCAGAACGCCGCCGGATCGCCGATTGCGACTTCGCCCGCCCTGACGACTTCGGCGTAGGCGCCCAGGCATGGCTGCATGCCTGTGGCTGGGACGCGGTTGTGCTGCATGAGGGTGCGGACTGCATCGGTGCGGCGCGGAAGGTCGCCGTGGACGAGCGTCGGGACCGCGCATCGTTGGGTGGGCCCGAGGATCCGCAGTACGACCGGGCCTACGGCCAGTTCCCGAGCGGTCCAGTCGTTCTCGGGGTAGGGCGTCGTGCCGGGGAGGTCGAGCACGAGGTTCGGCCGGTATCGCACGAGCTCGGCCCCGACCTGGGCGATAGTCGCCGTGGTGAACACATGGATCGGCGCGAAGTCGACGAACGTCGTGCCGGGCGTTCCTCGGCCGATCTCGAGGTGTGCGTACGGTACGTCTGCATCGACGCCTGCTTCGATGACCGACTCGGGAGCCGGCCGCCCGACCGTTGCATGCTCCGGCCGGGTGGTGAGGAGTCGCACGCTGCGGCCCAACACCTGCGAGAGGGCCTCATCGGCGTCGTCGTCGTCGACGTGCAGCATCCTGCCGTCCGGCATCTGGATCTGCGTTGCCCCGTTGTTCCAGCGGGCGCCGAACTCGAGCAGTCCTCGCCACAGCCTCGGATGCTTGGCGCTGGCCACCATCCCGGTCGCCACGTCCATGACTGCCGTGGCCCGGTCGCCTTCGACACCTTCCTCGGTCACCGCCACTGCGTCGACGTCCTCGCCGAGCATCGACTTCACCGGGTAGCGGCGCAGTGCCACCACCGATCCGGCGCGCTCCATCATCGCTCTCGTTCTCCCCGATCGCCTTGGGCTCACGCCGTCGGCAGGTACCTGGCGACGAACTCGCGGACCAGCGCTGCGACCTCGTCGCCTGCGCTCTCCAGGAGGAAGCGTGAACGCCCTGCGCAGCGCCGCCTCGCTACCACCACACCCACCGTTCTAACCTCCATACGTATCTATGACAGTTACGATGAGAGCACAGACTCTGTAACCCGTCAACGTGCTGATGCGGGTTAGAAGCATGACTGCGGTCACGACGCGGCTCGGGGGGCGCTCGGGCGGAGGGCACCTCGATGACGACCTCGAGTCCCTCCACTCGACCCGCGACACGCTCCAGGTCGCCGCGGCCCGGCGGAGATCACGCGCCGCGTCATTCTGAAATGACCTCTCGGTCTCACGCGATCGAGCCTGGAATGGACGCTGCTGAGGCGGGGAGGTCTCCGACCCTCGCACGTTGACTTGGCCGCGACGGTCCGAACGCGGCGGATGATCGCCGCGCCCTTCGGTGATGTCGCGCGCCCGACGGCCGATCCCGGCCGGCATTGCCGAGGTCGCCCCCGCGGTGTGTCGGCGGACGCCGCCACGTCGGCACGCGCTGGCCGGACCGCGTCATCCGGCATGCCGTGGAAGAGCAGGAATCGGTCGCAGCGGGCCTTTCCGGCCACGTTTCGTTACAGACAAGTACTGTAAACTTCTGAGGGCGGCCCTACGGTGTGAGGAGAGTTCCAGAGTGCCTGTCCGCTCGATTCGCTCGCCGGACGTTGCGGCACGGAGGCTGCGCGCCGCAGGGGTTCGGTGCCATTCGGGGCCGATATCCGACTCGTGCCGATGGGGGGACGCGACGCCGGACGCGCAGGCGATCACGTTCTCCGGGGCCGATGGGTGGTCTCACCTGGGGCATCCATGACCATCCACCTTCGCCGACGGCTTTCTGAGCTGTTTCTGCGCTCCTGAGCGTCTCGTCCTTCGTTTCGAGCAATTCTGAAGGGGGCACTGCCATGTCCGCTGTACCCGAGAGCGGCGTCACTCCCGCGGCCAAGTCGTTTCGACGAATAGGAAGCCGCGCCACCCGGAAGGCGACGATCATCGCCTTCTTCGCCTGGCTTTTCGCGGTGTTCGACTTCATCATGTTCGGCACGCTGCTGCCGCAGATCTCGGCCGGTTTCGGCTGGGACAACACCACGGCGTCTCTCGTGTCGACGCTGGTCTCGGTGGCCACCGCGATAATCGCGCTGGCAGTCGGACCGATCACCGACCGCATCGGGCGCCGCAAGGGCATGATCCTCACCGTCTCGGGCGCCGCGGTGGCATCGGCCCTCTCGTCCGTGACCCCGAGCGCCGCGTATCTCATCGGTGTCCGGTCCCTCGGAGGTCTCGGTCTGGCCGAGCAGGCGGTCAACGCCACGTATCTCTCCGAGATCTACGCGGTCACCGATGACGAGAAGATCAAAAAGCGGCGCGGCCTGATCTACAGTTTCGTGCAGGGCGCCTTTCCGCTCGGTGTACTCCTGGCCTCCGCCTGGGTCGCGGTCTTCCTGCCGGTGCTCGGCTGGCGGGGCTGTTTCCTGCTCGCCGTGTTCCCCGCGGCGGTCATCGCCCTGATGCGACGTGGGCTGCGCGAGAGCCCGCAGTTCGAGCTGGAGCTGCAGTTGCGCAGTCTGCGCAAGCAGGGCCGCACCGCCGAGGCCACCGAGCTGGCCCGCTCCTACGGCGTCGACGAGCGGCCTGCCGCTCCGCTGGCGGCGATCTTCACGGGACGGGCGCGGCGCAACACGCTGGTGCTCGGGTTCGCGTGGTTCATCAACGCTGCCGGTATGCAGTTGTTCTCCGTGCTGGGCACCACGGTGCTCACCGAGGGCAAGCATGTGAGCTTCGCGAATTCGCTGGTGCTGCTCATCGTGGCGAACGCCGTTGGTTACGTCGGCGACGTGGCGCACGGATTCCTCGGCGACCGGCTGGGCCGCCGCAACGTCATCGCGTTCGGCTGGATCATCGCCGGGATCCTGTTCGCGTTCATGCTGACGGTGGCGAACGGCACGATCGCCGTGGTGAGCCTCTACTCACTCGGCTTGTTCTTCCTGACCGGTGCGTATTCGGCGATGTTGTTCTACATGGGCGAGTGCTACGACACGGCGTGTCGCGCCACGGGCACCGGGTTCCTCAACGCTCTGTCCCAGCCCGGCTCGATCGTGGCCGGCGCGATCGTCACAGCGATGCTCGCGAGCGGTTCGACCTGGGCACACGCCACGCTTCTGGTCGGAGCGGTCGGCACGGTCGCCTCCGGGTTCGTCATGTTCGGCGCCCGCAAGGCAGCGCTGCTGCAGGACTGATCGGAAAGCCCATGTCCGTCGATTCGTGTGATCAGGATCAATCTCCGGTGGCGGAAACGATCGACTCTCGGGCGATTTCCCCTCCGGGTGTGCTCCCGCAACCTCCGAGGAGGAAATGTCTCCTCGCTGGGGAAGAAATGCCCGCCCCGATATGGCCCGGTACGGTCAACTGGGGCTCGGGCTCTCAGCAAGAGAGGTTGATGCCGGTCGCTCGCAAGCCGTTGCACGATCGGCAATCGTGGGACGGGACGCATTGCCGAACATGTCTGATCGCGCAGTCCGCAGGCGAGCGCGCGAGAGCGGGAGATATGCACGACGTGACTGCAGCACAGAGAGGCACGAGACGAACATCCATGTTCTATAACAAAGTTCCGATTCCGGACGTCGACTCCGAGGCTGCGCGGGCGATCGTCGCGGAGCGGGCGTCCAGGTCGCTGCCCGACCCTGCAACGCCTGACGGGCTGGCGATGCTGCGGTCAGCGGCGGACCACGCACCGCGAGCCGAAGGCGCTGTGGACAAGCTGATCCCGGGTGCTGCCGGTGATGTGCGTATTCGCATCATCCGGCCGGAAGGAACAGCCCGTGCCGTCCTGCTCGACGTGCATGGCGGCGGCTGGTTCGGTGGCAAACCCGAAGAGAATGACTACGCCAACGAACTGACCGCCCAGGAAGCCGACGTGGCGACGGTGAGCGTCGACTACCGACTCGCGCCCGAACACCCCTACCCGGCCGGCCTCGAGGACGTGCTGGCCGCCGTCGAGTGGTTACTCGACAACGCGGTTTCCGAGTTCGGCACCGAGAAGCTGCTCATCGGCGGGAACTCCTCCGGCGCGCATCTTGCGGCGCTGTCGGTGCTGCACGTTCGCGACAGGCTCGGCGCGATCGACCGCGTGGCCGGGGTCAGCCTCGTCTACGGCGTCTTCGACCCCACCCTGACCCTTGCCGAGCGCCTGACGACTCCCGCCACGCCGGTCGTCAACACATCGTTCCTGCGCGCCACCCGCGAGCTGATCTTCCCGGACACGGCCGCGGTGCTGCGCAACCCCACGATCTCCCCGCTGTACGCCGATCTCACCGGCTTGCCGCCTGCGCTGTTCACCATCGGGGAGCTCGACCCGTTGCTCGACGACGCCCTGTTCATGGCAGAGCGCTGGCGTGCGGCCGGCAATGAGGCCGAGATCGACGTGTACCCCGGAGCCATCCACGGATTCATGAGCTCCGTACCGCCGCTCGGGAAACACGCGCAGGCGCGGATCAACTCCTGGATCAACGGTCATATGTCTGCCTAGTACGTGAAGTGCGACTTGTGAGGTGAATCCACAGAGGAGATCACGTCACAAATGTGGGCCGCATCGCTGATTGCAGGAACGTGTGTGTCCTCAGATACTCGGTAAGGCGTGCGTCCGCCGGTACCCGCACAGAAAGCCTGATACGTGAGTTCTGTGGCTCGTTGTCATGACTTCATCGTCGTCGGTGCGGGGACCGCGGGCTGCGTGCTCGCAGCGCGCCTCACGGAGAACCCCGACGTCAGCGTCCTCCTGCTGGAGGCCGGCTCCGGTACGCCGCTGGAGGCCGTTGCCTCGGCCGATGACTGGCCGGCGCTCATCGGCTCGTCGATGGACTGGCAGGACAAGACCGTTGTCCTCGAGAGCACCGGACGAGCGATGGAGTTGCCGCGCGGCCGCGGGCTCGGCGGCTCGTCGGCAATCAATGCCATGGCGTTTCTGCGCGGGCATCGGTCGAGCTACGACGCGTGGGTCACAGCCGGAGCGGAGGGCTGGGGGTTCGCCGACCTGTTGCCCTACTTCAAGCGCACCGAGCACATCGACGGGCGAGACCCCGCTGTGCGCGGCCAGAGCGGGCCGCTGCGGCCCGGGCCGACCGCTCCGCCGCACCCGATCGCGGAAGCCGCGCTCGAGGCGGCCCGGCAGGCCGGCCATCGGATCGCCGGCGACATCAACAGCGGCCTCGAAGAAGGCTTCGGGGTCACGGACATGAGCATCATCGAGGGCAGGCGACAGAGCGCCGCCGATGCCTACCTGCGCCCGGCCCTCGACCGGCCCAACCTCGACCTGGTCACCGACGCGCTGGTGCACCGCGTCGTCCTGAACGGCGACCGGTGCAGCGGGGTCGAATACAGCATCGGGCAGCAGACGTCCATCGCGCAGTGCGACGGGGAGGTCCTGCTCGCAGCGGGGGCCATCGGTTCGCCGCAGGTGTTGCTGGCATCGGGGATCGGACCGCAACGCCATCTCGACGACGTCGGGATCACGGTGCTCGCCGATCTTCCTGGCGTGGGCGCCGACCTGCACGACCACCCGGCGTCCGGTGTCACCTACTACTCGGCCCGAGCCGTCCCGCCGTCGAACGGCAACATCGGAGAGATCAAGGGCCTGATCCGCAGCAGGGACGGTCTTGCCGGCCCGGATCTGCAGATCATGATCGTGTCGCGGCCCCTGCGTCAGCAGATGAGGCCGGGCCCCGGACCGGGGGAGGGCTACGAGATCATCGTCGCACTCATGACGCCGTTCAGTCGTGGATCGGTGCGGCTGGCCTCCGCCGTACCCGGCGCCCCGCCGCTGATCGACCCGCGCTACTACACCGACACCCGCGACGTCGACGCCATGGTCGCCGGCCTGCGCCGTGCCCGTCAGCTCGGGCGGATGCCAGCCTTCGCGCCGTGGCGGGGCGAGGAGTCGGAGCCCGGAGCCGACCTGCGGCGCGAGGAAGACCTCCGCACGTACGTCCAGGACAGCGCCAGCAGCTATTTCCACTATGCGGGTACGTGCCGGATCGGGACCGACCCCGACGCCGTGGTCGACAGCGAACTGCGGGTGCACGGCCTGCGCGGGCTGCGGGTAACGGATGCGTCCGTGATGCCGTCCCCGGTGTCCGCCAACCTCAACGCAACCGTTTATGCCATCGCCGAACGCGCGGCGCAGCTCATCCGGGGCGAGTCCGGCTCGTGACCCTGCCGAAGGGACCCTCCCGCGTCGATGCCGTAATCGGGTGCACGTAAACGAGGAATTCGAGGACTCCCGGCCCTGCTCCCCGGCAGCTTCGGCTGCAATCGGCGGTGACATTCACGTCGGCGGGCGGGCGCGAGATCGCCGATGACATCGATTCTTTTCTCTCCGTCCCCCGCTCGTGCGTCCTGTCTGTGGACTGTGCGCCGGCCCAGTGTGTAAATTGCGTCTCCGGATGGCACCATCCACGCAAACCGGAATGTGGACAATTGTTGATATGTCGTCCCGCGGGTTAGCCTCGGTCCGTGCAGATTCACGAGTTCTCCAGTAGGGAGTTCGAAGACGTCGCCGACGAGTTCTTCATACCGGTGATCGTCCGAACGGCTCCCGGCGTCCGCGGGCGGATGGCGGTGCAGGAGCTGGGCGAGGGCTTGGCGCTCTCCCAGTTGCGTTCGGGCCCGAGGTCGGCGGACCGGACCGACCGGATGGCGGCTAGGGAGTCGGAAGACGACCGGATGCTCTTCGCCGTACAGGTGGCCGGCCGCGGCCGCTTCTCGCAGCACGACCGTCGCGCCGAGCTGGGGGCCGGCATGGGGTTTTTGCACGAGGCGCGCGCTCCCTTCACATGGGTCTCGCAGATCGAGACGCGGCATCTCGTCTTGTCCTTCTCCCGTGAGTTGCTGCCGCTGCGTGCCACCGAGATCACCGAAGCCTGTGGCCGCAGCATGGACCCTGCATCCCCGGCCATGCACACGGTGGCCGCCTACCTCGGTCGGCTGTTCGAGATCGCCGACGGCCTCACCGTGCCGCAGCGACTGGACGCCGGGCACGCCGCGATCGACCTGCTCGTGATGGCGATGCGAGACGTCATCCCCTCGGTCGCCGGCGGCGACGGCCCGGCGGAGGTGCTGCTCGACATGATGCTGATACACGTCCGCGAACACCTGGCCGACCCGAACCTGCAGGTCGAGGAGCTGGCGCGGCGGCACAACGTGTCGGTCAGCCACGTGTACACCCTCTTCGAACGGGTCGGATCCACGCCTGCTTCGTACCTGCGCGAGCAACGGCTGCTCGCGGCGCAGGTGATGCTGTCCGACCCGAGGCACGTCCGGCTCGCGACGTCGGACATCGCGGCTGCGGCGGGGTTCATCGACCGCAGGACGTTCGAGCGGGCGTTCCGGCGACACTACGGGATGACGCCCGGCAACTGGCGCCGCGAGCATTGCCACTCCGGATCTGCTTCCGTAACGCTGGAGGAAGAATTGCCTTCCCGCTGACGAGAGGGCGCCCTTCGTTGAGATGGTTCGCTGCGGTCCACTGGGCGACCGGTTGGGTTTCAGAAAGACGTTCATTCCGGAGGTCTGCACGCCGCCCAGGCCGTGCCTCGCTCAGAGCCTGATCCTCTGGTTGCTGCGGTCCAGGGCAGGAGTGTTACGGGCAGTTGTCTGGCCGAAGCCCCAGGTGGCGCGAGAGAGCATCGCGTCGGTGGGCCTCGCGCCGGGAGTCAGGATGCCGCGCGGAGCTCGGTCTCGATCTCCTGGTAGACGGTGACGGTGTCGGGGTTGACCACGAAGCTGGTGAGTCTGGAGAGGTCGAGGCCGGGACCGCCGAAGATGAGGTCGGCGTGGTCGGTGCCGGGGGGCAGCTTCTGCTGCAGACCGGCGAGGGCGGCGGGATATCCGAGCGACTGGGTGTCGATGACCTGCGCCTGCTCGGTGAGCTGGTGTTTCAGGAACGCGTAGGCGGCGTTGGTATGCGGGGCGCCCCTCGGGATCGCGTAGCAGTCCACCCACAGCTCGCTCGTCGGCGCCGGCACCACCCAGCGCAGGGCGGGGTTCTGCATGATCGCGCGCCGTGCCTGCGACTGGTCGTACAAACTCATCACGATTGAGCCGTTCACAAGCGGGTCGACCTCCGTGCCTCCGAGCTGCGGTTTCGCACGGGTCGCCCAGTCCTTGAGCCGGTCGCCTGCGGCGCGGATCACCGACTGGTCGGTGGTGTTCCAGTCCTGTCCCTGCGTCCACATGACGACCCCGACGTTCTCCCATCCCGAACTGGACAGCCGGACCTTGCCCTGCACACTCGGGCGCTCGCCGGCGTCGAGGAAGTCCTGCCAGGTGCTGATGTTCCCGCCGACGGCGCGCGGGTCGTAGGTCACGCCGAGGACGCCCCAGTCCTTCGGGATCGAGTACTGGTTGTGTGGGTCGTAGTTGTGGCTCAGCAGCGAGGGGTCCAGCGTGGACAGGTCGACCCTGCTGGTATCAATCTTCTCGATCTGGCCGCGGGAGGCGTAGAAGGGGATCCAGCCGGATGTCGGAATGACGAGGTCGAACCCGGTGGCGGGCGCGCTGCCCAGCTTCGCCGCCAAGGTGTCGTTGTCGGCGTATGTGCTGATCTTCGGCGTGATCCCGGTGGCCGCGGTGAACGCGCTGAGGTTCTCCTGGGCGAAATAGTCGGCCCAGCTGTAGATGTCGATCTCCGAACTGCGGCCCGACGGCGGGGCGCTCGCGGACCCGCCGCAGGCTGCGAGAAACGCGGTGGCCGACAGGGCACCCGCAGCGAGGAAGCCGCGGCGGGTGAGGCGACCCGGCGACCTGAACCGGGCCGATGCCGTGGCGGGCACCAGATCGTGCTGTGTCATGAGGTGACTGCCGTTCGTGCAGCGGATGGACGGGATCGGTCGATGCCGTCGACGACGAGGCAGGCACGGCCGTAGGAGGGCTGACTCGAACCTTCTGTCGAGTACGTGCGAATCAGCCATCTCCGGAGGAGCATGCCCATCTCACGATCAATAGTCATGAAACGGTCATGACGGCTTGCAGAAGCCGGCATGACCACCCGCCGATTCACCCCAGTGGACCGCACCGGTCGGTTAGGGGACGGGCATTTTCTCGTCAAGCGGAACGGTATTTCCTCCCCGAGGGTTGTGCAAGCAGGTCCTCGGCGCGCCGTCCGCGAGATCGCGCGAGTGCTGCGGCCGGGCGGGCGGGTAGTGTTGATCGAAAGCGGACTGGGCAACCTTGCTGGGCGATGAAAGGAATACGATTTTGCAATCGCTTGCCTATGTGATTGACAACCCGGGGAGGTTGACGAAGCCGAGCACCCGTCCAGCGCCTCGTCCTCGCGCGGGGGAGGTCTTGTTGCGCATTCGTGCAACGAGTGTAAATTACAAAGATTATCTGGGGGTGGTGACCGGCGAACTGCCTGACCTGACCTGGCCGCGGGTCCCGTTCGCCGACGCCAGTGCTGAGGTTGTCGAGCTCGGTGACGATGTCATGAATGTTGCGGTGGGCGACCGCGTGATCCCTTCCTTCTTTCCGAAGTGGCAGGCCGGCGATCCAACGGCCGACAGTCTCTCGCTCATCCATGGTGACCAGGTGGATGGGATGCTCCAGACCCATGTGTGCGTCTCGTCGGTCTGCCTGGTGCCTGCACCTGCCCACCTGTCGGACGTCGAAGCGTCAACCCTCGGCTGCGCAGGCGTGACGGCATGGCGCGCCTTTTCCAAGGCGAGCGTGAAGCCTGGACATACTGTCGTGATTCAAGGTACCGGGGGTGTGTCGCTCTTCGCTCTCGGGTTTGCCAAGATGGCCGGTGCTACGGTCATTCTCACATCATCCTCGGACTCCAAGTTGGAGCGCGGACGCGCGCTGGGCGCGGACCACACGATCAACTACAGGCGGACGCCGGAATGGAGCACGGCGGTCGTGGACATAACCGATGGGCGCGGAGCGGACGCAATCATCGATGTCGGCGGTGGTCAAACGCTTGCCCAGTCGGTTCAGTCCGCCCGGATCGGCGGCCACATCGCCTGTGCCGGTTTCGTGGGTGGTCGTGAAAGCGCGGCGTTCCCCAACGTTTTGGTCATGGCCAAGAATATCACCATGGTAGGGTCGACCGTCGGCAGTATCGAGGACACTGCCGACATGTGCCGAGCGATTGATGCTCACAAGTTCCGGCCGTCGATCGACCGAGTATTTCCCTTTGACGAGGCGCAAGATGCGGTTGACCATCTTCTCGCGCAAGGGCACTTCGGGAAGGTGTCGATAACGATTTGAGCGCACCGCTGTCGGTGTCTTCGATGATGTCGAAGCGACGCTGCGGGCCCACCGACGGTCGGGCAGGCGAGCACCCGGGCAGCGGTCAGGCGGGCAGAGTGCTTGCCGTGCGTCGGCGGGCATTCGTATGCGGGCGAGGGCTGCGCAGGCCGTTGAGAACTTCGGTCAGGCTGACCTCGAGGTGGCGGATGTCGCCGGTCGCCCGTAGCAGATGCGCGCCGCCGTTGATCGTGGTGAGGATCGTGGTGGCGGCGAGGTCGGCCTTGATGGCGGGGTCGATCGTTCCCGAGTCCTTGAGAGCCTGGACGCCCGTCCTTCGCCGTGAGCACGCGTTCCATTCCTCTCAGCGTAGGTGACATGTCGAAGCGTCTTGGCCGAGCGTGTGGAATGGTGCGACGAGTCGCAGCGGGGAGCGGTCCATGACCTGGCCGTGTGCGGTGGCCTCGTTCTCGGCGGTGCGCCGGTTCTTTCAGCGCCTCCGCTCATCGACGGCCGTGGACGCCGGCTTTCTTCATTGCGTTCCGTGGCCGGCAACGGGCGTGACGGTGCCGAGGTTCTTGCCGAAGTGGATGCCTTTTGCCTCGGTGCCGAGCAGGGTGAGGGCGGCGACGGCGAAGAGAACGGGGACGATCGTGACGGTCAGGGCGTAGGGGTAGCCGTGGGTGGCGGCGAGGCTTTGTTGGATGGGCAGGTTGAAGGCGGCGAGGCAGTTGCCGAGTTGGTAGGTGACGCCGGGATAGAACCCGCGGATGGTGTCGGGGGACATCTCGGCCAGGTGGGCGGGGATGACGCCCCAGGCGCCTTGGACGATGATCTGCATGAGGAATGAGCCCAGGGCGAGCAGGCCCGCGGTGTGGGAGAGGGCGAACAGCGGGACGATGGGCAGCCCGAGCACGGCACAGAAGGCGATGGTGTGGCGGCGGCCGTAGCGCTCCGACAGAGTGCCGAAGACGAGTCCGCCGAGGGTTGCGCCGACGTTGTAGAGCACGGCGATGCCAGTGGCGGTGGCCGCCTGGAGGCCGGCGCCACCGTCGTGCTTGGCCTGCAGGAAGGTGGGGTAGATGTCCTGCGTGCCGTGACTGAGCCAGTTGAAGGCTGTCATGAGCAGGATGAGGTAGCCGAAGCGGCGGACGACCGCGGGGTTGAGCAGCACGTCGCGGATCGAGGAGTTGGCCATCCGCATCTGCCGGCGGGTGTCGGTCCAGACTTCCGATTCACGGACGCGAGCCCTGATCAGCAGGCTGATCAGGGCAGGGATGATGCTGAGGGCGAACAGCCAGCGCCACGACAGACCGAAGACGGTGAGCACGAGCAGGGAAGCCAGGGAGGCGAGCAGGTAGCCCAGGGAGTAGCCCTGCTGCAGCAGGCCGGAGAAGAAGCCGCGGCGGCGGACGGGAATCTTTTCCATGGCCAGTGCGGCGCCCAGGCCCCACTCGCCGCCCATTCCGATTCCGTAGAGCAGTCGCAGGATCAGCAGCACGGTGAAGTTGGGTGCGAACGCGCAGAGGAACCCGACCAGGGAGTAGAAGCAGACGTCGACGAGCAGCGGGATGCGACGTCCCATGCGGTCGGCCCACAGCCCGAAGATGATCGCTCCGACCGGGCGCATCACCAGCGTCGCGGTGGTGATGAAGGCCACCTGCGTCAGCGAGATGCCGAAGTCCTCGGCGATGTCGGCGTAGACGAACACGACGACGAAGTAGTCGAACGCGTCCATCATCCAACCCAACAGGGCCGCAATGAATGAATTGCGCTGATCGGCTGTCAGTGCGGTCAGCGAATCTCCGGTCTTGGTCACAAGAAGATCCCGAGGTTTTTCGTTCCCAGCGATGCCTGGTCGAGCAGGACTCGCCGCCTGCTGATTTTCAGCTCGCCTGCCACCCACCGCAGATGATCGGTGCGTTCACCGACGATGAGGTCGTAGCGCCCACGGTCGCCTCGGCTACGGAAGAGCATGAGGTTGCCCACCACCCGATAGCCGTCGTCGTTCGCCGTGATCCTGAGATTGGTGACGAACCGGCGGGTCATCGATCGAGGATCCTCGGCCCATGCGACATTGGTGCCCAGCCGCCGCACCCGCAGTCCCAACGACTGGAGATTGTCGTCGAACCAGCAGATTTCCTCGACCACGTCCGGGTTGCCGGCCTTACGAGTGACACGGATCGGGGCCATGTACTCGACATCGTCGGTAAAGAGCGTCAGCCACTCTTCGTAGCGGCCCGCGTCCAGCAATGCTGCCTCGTCGACAAGCAGATCATGGACCGCCATCCGGGTCTCGATGTCGACGCGGGACGGCGTGGCGGTCATTCGAACTCCCGTCCGACCAGGTAGTCCAACCATGTGCGGTAGAACGTGCGCCCGGCCGCCTCGTTGAACTTGCCGTCATAGACGTCTCCCGGGCCGGGGAAGTCCTGCAACGGCTGCATGCCGAGGCCCATCTCGTAATGCAGGAACACCTCGTCCGCGCGGCTGAGCGACGCCGTGGCGTTGTGGGTCTGGGCTTCCCAGTTCTCCGTGTCGTCCTGGTCGAACATGCCGGACGCGCCGAAGGTCTGGGTGTACATCTTGCGCCCGAGGGTCTTCCACCAGGCCGGCGCGTTCTTCTCCACCAGGTGCCACGACCACACCTGCGCCTGACCCGGGCCGATCGGTTGCCAAGACCGCAACATCATCCCGCTGACCAGGCGCCCGTCGATGTCGATGAAGCTCGGGATCAGGAAAGAGAGGTTCGGGAAGACATTGCCGTGGACGTTTTTCACCCGCGTCAACAGGCTCAGCTGATGAGGACTCAGCCTGCTGGCGTACTCGTCCGCGAGTTCGGCGGGGAAGTACGAGCCCTCCTCGTCGCCGTGCACCCCGACCCCCAGACCGTGCCCACCACCAGGGTCGACGTGGTAGCCGTCGCGGCCGAAGTCCACTTTCTCCACCAGTCCCAACCGCGCCAGGAACGAGTGTGCGGTGGCTGTGTGATAGGCGTCAGCGGTGAAGTTCTCGGACGGCAGTTTCCAGCCGGTCGGAACCACCCATTTCTGGGGGACCCCCACGACCTCCATGTCGGCACGCCCCACCACGAGGTCCAGGTACCAGGCGACATTGCCGAGATAGCTGACGAGCTGAGGAGGGTGTTTGCTCCACGTGGCGAAGACCAGGCCCTGGTAGATGTCGACCTTCGCCTCGATGAGGTGCAGTGCGTCGCGATCCAGGCCGCCCGGGTAGGCGACTCGCTCATACGGCGCTCCGACCAGCGTGCCGAGGAACTCGCCCTTACTGCCGTAGGTGAAGCCGTGGTATGAGCACCGCCACACGTTCGTGGAGCCGAAGTCCTCACATGCCAGACGCATGCCGCGGTGCCGGCAGGAGTTGAGGAAAACCCTGACCGTCCGATCGTCGCCGCGAGCGACGATAACCGACTCCTCGCCCATGTCGCGAATCACGAACGAACCCGCCTCGGGCAGCTCCGACGCGTGCGCGACGAACAGCCACGCCTCGCGGAATACGGTCGACATCTCGAGCCGATAAACATCCGGGTCGGAGTAGATGAACATGGGAATCCGACCGTATTCAGGATGAACGGTCTCGATCAGCCGAGAACGGACACGGTCGATGGCAGGCGCATGCATCATCGAATACCTATTGTGCCTCGGCGGTGGCGTGGCGGTTCGGTTGGACTGTGCATGGACTCATCGTCATCTCTTTGCATGCAGCATGGCGATAACCCCGGCGAGGCATATTTTCGAGGAAGTGGGCGGTTGCGGCCCAGCGGATAGCTTTCGAGCGAGGGATCAAAGTCCGTCTCGCTTGCTCTGAAGGTAGCGGAGAGCATCGAGACGGGATCGCACACCGATCTTGTTGAAGATATGCTTCATGTGCTGCTTGACGGTGTTCGTCGCGATCCCCAGGTCGATGGCGATCTCGGCGTTCTGCAGGCCGCTCATGGCGAGGACGAGCACTTCGCGTTCGCGCTTGGTCAGTACCTCGGTGACATCGCAACCGGCGCCGACGGCGGGGTCGTGGTCGCCGGTCTGCAGGCCGTCCAGTCGAAGGGTATGGGTGTCTCCGTCCGACCAACTGGGCGGGGTCAAGGGCTCCACCACCGGTCTGCCGCGTGAGTGAGTGACCGCGTTGGCCAGCGCGATCGAGAGGAAGCCGCCCAGCCGGTGGGCCACGGTCAAGTCTTGCGGAGTGAAGGGCGGACGCCCGGTCCGTCGTGCAACGGAGGCCGTCCCCACCGGCCTGCCGCTGCGGAGAAGCAGCGCGAACAGGCAGTGCTCGAAACCGTACCGCGACAGAACGATGCCTACCGGAGATTGCTGGTGCTCGCCTGCTTCGTTGTGGATCATTGCGTCGTGCACGGGAAACCGCGTGGCGAACGACCGTTGCCGATAGACGTCCGTGTGACGGGAGATCGACTCGAAGTCGACGAGCATGCTCACCGGTGCGCCTTTGATCGTGGCGACCAAGCCCCGATGGCGGTGATCGATCAGATGGATCGCGCCCGAGTCGGCTTGCAACATGCGAATGAGGTCCGGCAATGTCCGCCGCTGGACGGTGACAGGATCGAGCGAGCCGCACGCCCGCTCGCCAAATAGGGCAACGTCCTGCCAGTCAATGCCGCTCATGCGGATGGTGATTCCTCCCGGGTGCATCGAGACGCGATTCCGCTCGCCACGGTGTGGCCGCCCCGAGAGAGGAGGTTTCATGGGTCGCGTCGTGTTCGTACGTCGCCGCACTGGACGGTTCACGGTCGTTGGGCATGTGCTCAGACCCGCGCGGCTGCGTGGGCACGGAGAAGGTGGGCGGCACGCTCGGCGATTCCGTAAACGGTGGCGTTGGTGTTGGCGTTGACAGGGGTCGGCATGATCGAGGCGTCGCTCACCCGCAGTCCCTCGATCCCGCGCACCCGCAACTCCGTGTCGACCACGGCGTATTCGTCGGTGCCCATGCGGCAGGTGCCTGCGTAGTGGAAGTAGGTGTGCACGCTGCGGCGTAGCGCAGGTGCGCCTGCGGGCCGATCCCGGAGCGCATCAGCAGCTGGGGCGAGCCGATCGCACCGGCGGCCAGAACGACGTCACGGTCGCACGTCACGCTCACGACCTCCGAGCCGACCTCGTACTCGAGACCCGTGCATCGCTCGCCGCTGAAGAGGAGCCGGTGCACCAGTGCGTCGGTGACGACATCGAGGTTGGGCCGTTGCAGCGCCGGCCTCAGGTAGGCGTCCGCCGCGCTCTGTCGCCTGCCGTCGAGGATCGTGAACTCCGCCCAGCCGAACCCTTCCTGCACGCCGCTGTCGATGTCGTCGACGAGCGGATGACCGACCTGTCGGGCGGCCTCCAGCATGGTCTCCGACAGTGGATGCGGCGGGGCCACCCGCCACAACCGCAACGGACCGCCGTTGCCCCGCACTGCAGGGTCCCGGCCCTCGACATGCTCACTGCGTTTGAAATACGGCAACAGGTCGTCGAACCCCCAGCCCTTCGCCCCGGCCGCGACCCACGCGTCATAACTCTCCCGGTGGCCCCGGATGAACGACATCGCATTGATCGCCGAGGACCCACCCACACCGCGACCGCGCGGCAACCGCACCCGCGGGCTGCCGGGCGCACTCACCGCCACGTCTCCCCAGTCCATCGAGGAGCCCGCCAGAGACGGCCAGGCCTGGGGATCGGCAGCGGCAGGCAGCGGATCCCGATTCCCTGCCTCCACCAGCAGCACCCGCGTGCCGGCGTCCTCGGTCAACCGGGACGCGAGCACACAACCCGCCGTTCCGGCACCAACGATCACCACGTCGTACGGACCTGAATGAGTAATCAATTAATGGACTCCCACGCAGGCGTCGTAGCGACCACGCAGACACGCCGTGCTGATGCCGCTGATGCCAGAGCCTGGACTCTCATTGTCGAGATCAGGTCCCCACCGTGGATCACGCGGGGGTCACGCGAGATCCACGAACGTCCTGTCGCGCAGGTCGGCGACGAAGTCGCGGTGGGCAGGGATCTACGTCTGCGCTCGACCACCGACGACCCCGTTCGAACGTGCCGCAATGTTCTCTGCAGGAGGAGGTCTGCATCGTCGGGTGGACCGTCCAGCAAGACTTCGGGGGGTACCCCGGCCGGCAACTCTGGAGTTCGCGGAGCGCATCGACTACCTTCCCTGCATTCGGTGCAGGTCTCTAGGTGTTGTTCGAGCGCGATATTCGATGTCATTTCCCCTCCTGTATCCCGTCCAGACGCCCGCCACCCCGCGGGATACTCCCGGGCAAACCGACTCCGCGCGCCGATTCGGCGCTCATCGGCGCGGAAGCATTACCCCGGAAATTTCGGTACTCACAGACAGAAGCGCTTCCGTTCCGCGCCGGCCGGTCACGCCGCTCCAGTGGGGGTGACCAGCCGGCCGGCGGGGGAGCGGCAGGGCTCGGACTAACGAGTCGGGGCCTGTGGGGGCGACTGTCGGGCGGCGGCATCCACTCGTCCACCGAGGCGAGCAGTGCGTGTGCCAGGGCAGGCCCCGGATCGAATGCGACGGTCATGACGGCACGAGCACCGGCTTGATCGTGGTGCCCGCCTTCATGGCCTCTGCGGCCTTCTCGATGTCATCGAGGGGAAAGGTGCCGACGAGCTTCTCGACCGGCAGCCTGCCCGTCGCCACCAGAACGGCCAGCCGAGGCAGGAAAACCGGTGGATTGCTCCGTCCCTCGACGACACCGACGACCCGTTTGCTGCCGTTGACCAGGTCGGCCACGTCGAGCGGAGCGGTCACGCCGAACGGGGGCACGCCGACGACGGCGGCGGTGCCGCCGATCGCGAGGCTCTGGATCGCCTGAGCCAGCACGGCGGGCACCCCGCTGCTCTCGACCAGGTACTGCGGGCCGCCACCGGTGATCTCCGTGACCCGCTCGCGGGCGTCCTCGGTGCGGGAGTTGACGACATCGGTCGCGCCCAGCGTGCGGGCGACATCGAGGCGCACGTCCTGCACGTCGACGACGACGATCTTGCTGACCGGCAGCATCGCCGCCGCCATCACCGCCGACAACCCGACCACGCCTGCCCCGAAGACGGCCACCGTGCCGCCCGCCTCGGGGGCCAGCGTGTTGAGCACTGCCCCCGCGCCGGTCTGGATGCCACAGCCCAGCGGCCCGAGGACCGAGGACGCTACGTCGGCTGCCACATCGGGGACCCGGATGGTGTTGCGCTCGCGGGCCAGCGCGTAGTCGGCGAAGGATGACTGACCGAAGAAATTGCCGTGCACCGGCGCGTCGCCGTCCCACAACGTGGGTGTGCCGTCCGGGCGCGCACCGTTCGTGAAGTTGTAGGCCACGAACTCCACGCAGCGCGACGGTTCGCCGGACACGCACCACACGCAGTGTCCGCACGAGTCGAAGGTCAGCATGACCCGGTCGCCGGGACGCACCGAGGTCACCCCGGCCCCGACGGCCTCGACGCGTCCGGCGCCCTCGTGGCCCGCGACACCGGGTAGTGGGAACGGGAATTCCCCTGCCCGAACGGCGAGATCGGCGTGGCACATTCCGACGGCCTCGACGCGGACGAGCACCTCGTCGGCGGCGGGCTCGTCGATCGTCAGATCCCGGCGGTTGAACTCCGTACCTGCACTGCTGACCACCATGGCGGTGGTTCGGCGGCTCATCGTCGCACTGCTCCAAATCTCGTCGGCCCGGGGCAGGCCCGCTCGGGCCGATGCGGGGTCAGCTCTCCCGGGTGGTCTGGAGCTCGAGGCTGATGTCGGTCGCGTCACCGATGAGTAGCGGACCGCCCACCTTCGAGACGTTGCCGTTCACGCCGAATGCGGACCGTGAGACGCGCCCGGACGCGGTGAAGCCCATCCGGAAGGCGCCGGTCTGATCCTCGCCATCGCCGGAGAATCGGACCTCGAGTTCGACGGACCGGGTCGTGCCCCTGATGGTCAGGTCGCCGGCCACCAGGAACCGGTCGCCGTCCGGGACGAGGCCGCTCGATGCGAACGTTGCCACCGGGTGGTTCGCCGCGTCGAAGTAGTCGGCCGAGCGCAGGTGGTCATCACGCGCGCCGACGCCGGTCGAGAGGGTGGTCACGTCGATCTGCGCCTGGACGGAGGACTTGGTGAGATCCTCGGCGATCTCCAGGCTGCCGGACAGCCCCCTGAATGTCCCCCGCACGCGCGCGCCCACGAAGTGGGTGGCGAACTGGAGGAACGAGTGGACCGGATCGAGGGCGTACCGACCGGCAGGGATGTCGATGCTCATTGTTACTCCTTCGCGCAGGCCTTATGAGGCCGTCGACGTCACGGCTCACGATTGTTCGGCTGAACATGTTGGCGATGATCGACACCCACGCCCCGCATTTCTCAACCGATCGAGGGCAGGGCGAGGTTGATGATGGTGGTGTCCGGGCCGACGGGGAGCGGCCCGATGCAGGAGACGGCCAGAATCGCCGGATTTCGACGTCGCCCGAGCTCGGAGGCGTTCGTCTTCTGCGTTTTCATTGTCCTGCGGCGGGCATCGCGGTGCGACTCAGCGCACTGGTGTTGGTGAGGTGCGTGGCGAGTCGGGCGGCTTGGTTGCGGATCTCGGGGACGGATATGGCTTCCCAAGCGGTGCCTCTGGTGGGTGGGCCGAGGGTGTAGATGCCCGGCACGACCTCGCCGCGGTTGTCGAGGAGTTCACCATTTTCGGTGCAGGCGACGCCGAGGCCGAGTGGGTCCGGGGTGATGGTGCCGCGGTCGAGCAGGGCTCGCAGGAGCGGGTTGGTGGTCATCGTGACGTCGCTGAGGGGACCGGTGCAGTTGACGAGTGCGTCGACGTCGAGCGTGGTGTCGGCGAGGTGCACGCGGCAGTGGGTGCCCAGGTCGTCGACGTGGCGGAGCCCGCCGGCGTGGAGGGTGAGTCTCCCGGTGTCGCGGTGGGCGGTGATGCGGGCGGCGATCTGGGGGGCCATGCGGTTGCGGTGCACGTGCCAGGTGTGTTCGTAGGTGGTGAGGAAACGCCGGCGCTGGGTGTGGTCGAAGCGGCGCCAGATCGACTGGGATTGTGGGCGTAGGCCGTCGAGGACGGCGCGCCAGTCGACGCCGTGGTTTTGGGCTGCGGCGATCTGGTCGTAGACGAGGTCGGCGACTCCGTCGGCGGTCAGGGGGCCGGGTGGGATGGGGGTGGGCCAGTCGGGCAGTAGGTGTTCGAGGTGGGTGCGGGGGAGTTGGCCGTGGCGGCTGACCATTGCCACCCGGCGCTGGGGTGTGTCGTCCAGGAGGGTGATGGCTGCGTCGATGGCGGTGAGGCCGCTGCCGGCGAGGACGACGGTGGCGTCGTTGGGTACGCGGGTCAGTGTGTTGAGGTCCCAGGGGCTTTGCAGGTGCCATGAGGCGTCGGGGAGCGGGCCTGTTGCGGTGGCCAGCCGGCGGGGAGCGGAGACGCCGTGGGCGAGCACGATTTTTCTGGCCTGGGAGGTCCCGCAGTCGGTGCTGATCTTGAAGCCACCGCTGTGGGGCGCGATGTCCTGGACGGTGGCGGTGACGGTGGTCAGTCGGTGGCCGCGGAACTGGGTGATGAGGTCTTGCAGGTAGTTGCCGTAGATCATGCGTGGCAGGAAGTCGGTGGGTGTCCATCCGTGTCCGGCGTGTCGGGCCCAGTTCGCGAAGTGGTCGGGTTCGTCGGGGAATGCGCTCATGATCTGTGCGCGGAGGTTGAGCAGATGCCGGGGATCGGTGGTGCCGTAGGCGACGCCGAGGTGCCGGCGGCGGGGGTCGGGCTCGAACAGTTTGATGCGGAGATCGGGGTCGCTGCTGGTGCGCAGCAGGTGAAGTGCGGTGAGCGTGCCGCTCGCGCCCGCGCCGACGATCGCCACAGTCGTCGCCTGCACGCGGTTCCGATCCGCCGAAGCGATATCCACGCCGTCACTCACACTGCACTCCCATCTTCCCGGGCCCGACATGTGCACGCCGGCGGGTGGGGTCGACCGCGTAGCGGCTGCCCCCGGGTGTCGGCGCCCTGTCCGGTTCAGCGCTTGGTGTAAGAGTCGGCGATCTGGCCCACGAGCACGGCGAAGGGCATGTCGAGAGCGGCGTAGACGTCCGCTGCGAGCGGGTCGGCATTGTCGGCGAGGATTTCGACCATCACGTTCGAGTAGTCGACCGGGATTACCCCTGCCTGCGCCATCCGCGCCAAACCAGCTTCCCTCTTTGCCTGCCAGAACGTTCCCGACGCGTCGATAGCGGCGTAGGTGTCGAACCCTTCGGCCGTCGCGGCCAACGCCGGAAGCGCGAGACATACTTCGGTCGACACTCCGGTGATGATGAGCTTCTTTCGACCGGTCGCCCGGATGGCGCCGACGACACGTTCGTCGTCCCAGGCGTTGACGGTGGACCGGTCGATCACCCCCAGGTCCGCAGGCAGTGCCGCGGCCAGTTCCGGGATGAGCGGGCCCCACATACTGTCGGCTGCGGTCGTGGTGACCACCAACGGCAGCCCCAACACCTGGGCGGCCTTGGCCAGCGCCACGACGTTGTGCTTCAGATCGCCGACCGGGATATCCCGGACGCCGCTGTAGAGGCCGACCTGGTGGTCGACGAGCACTACCGCGGCGTTGTCTCGGGTCAGCCGCTCGGTGAATCTGTTTGCAGACATGACGTCTCCTCATATCGGGAACGAATAGGCATGAATCGGGCGATCCGAGCGGCCAACGCCGACCATTCGACCGATATCAGGAGTCCTAAGGCCGGGCCGAAGTAGTCATACTCCACGACTATCACAGGGCTGGACTCGCCGCAAGGTTGCGGAGTGCGGACTGCCGCTGAGTAGCCGCGTGTTCATCAACGCGTCACCGGACGCCGGGGTCTTGATTCGATTATCGAGCGATCATATAGGCAGGTCGAAACGATCAACTCGGAATATTTCGGGCGATCCCACATCTCGGCCGACACGGCCGAACGCTCCTCCATGAGGGGGCTTCGGGTGGGCGGGGCCACCGCGGATCTCCCGCCTTCTCACGCTCCAGATTTAGTCATAGATCTGGACTAACATGCGAGGTGGCGCATGAGCGGTCCCCTTGACCCTCCCGCCTGCGCCCCGACGATCCTCCAGGACGTCGACCGGGCGTCAGTCCTTGATGTTGAGCAGCCGTGACGCGGTCTGGCTGCGGATGAGCTCCTTGTCCTCGTCGCTCAGCCCACGCACGCCCTCGAGTTGTCCGAGCGGGTCGTAGTACCCCATGTCGAAGGGGTAGTCCGTGCCCAGCACGACGTGAGCGGCCCCCATCTGCTGGATCAGGAACTCCAGGTGCACGGAGTCGAAGACCATCGAGTCCACGTAGACCTGCTTGAGATACTCGCTCGGGAACCGCGTGATGTGGTGGCGGCCCTCCGGGCGCAGCTCGTAGGAGTGGTCGATCCGAGCGGAGTAGAACGGCAGGTACCCGCCGCCGTGCACGAAGCAGAGCTTCAGTCCCGGGTACTCCTCCAGCACCCCACCGTGGATGATCCGGTTGAGGGCGATGGTCGTGTCCAGCGGATTGCCGATCACGTTGGACATGTAGTACTTCTGAAACCGCTGGCCGTGGGTGAATCCGTTGGGGTGCACGAGCACCACGACGTCGAGCTCCTCGGCCTTTGCGAAGAACGGCCGGTACCGGGGGTCGTCGAGGTCGAGCCCGAAGACGTTCGTGTTGATCTCCGCGCCGCGGAAGCCGAGATCGCGCACGCAGTACTCCAGCTCCGTGACGGCGGAGGACACGTCCTGCATCGGCACGGTGGCCAGCCCGACGAATCGGTCCGGGTGGTCGTGGACCATCGAGGCCAGGTTCTCGTTCTGCATCCGCGCCAGCCGCCGGCCCAGCTCAACGTCGGTCCAGTAGTAGAACTGCGGGGGTGCCACCGAGAGGGCCTGGATGTCGATACCCATCTTGTCCATGTCGGCGATCCGGACGGCGGGGTTGGTCATCATCGGTGCGATCTCGGCGACGTGCCGCGCCTGGTGCTCCTTGGTCTCGGCACTCGTGTAATAGGAGAACGGCTCATACTCAGGTTCCATGAGGCCGGCGACGAGTTCCTGGCAGGCGGGGGTGAAGACGTGGGCGTGGATGTCCACGGTGCGGCCGCGGAAGCGGGTCATGCGCATGTCCTCTCTATGAACAGATCCCCATGGGACGGCTTTCAGTCGTGTTCCCCGTCGCCGGCCGGTGCCCGACGTGCGACCGCCGTCGCCGGGATGTGGAGCGGGCCCCGGGATGTGTCGAAGTGCAATGGGTCACATGAGCTTTCCATTTGTCGCCGGACGGTCATGCCGACCGTAAGTAATGCACGCGTCCCCGCGACATACCTCTTGCGGGTCATATCCGCGGGTTCGGTGTGCGGCGGGGAATATTTCTGCGCATCCCGTCGAATGGTCGAGAGTGCCGGTTACGGAACGGTGCGCATGAGATTGGGCCGGTGCGAAGAAGTGACGTCCTCCAGGGCGGGTCGACTCACTGCCGGCCCGATCAATCCGGACGGTTCAGGGCGAAGCAGGCGGCCGTCGAGATACCGATGGGGATCCGACTGGAGGTCCATCTCCGATGCGCCGGCCGCGATCAGGCGTGTGCCAACACCCGGGAAGGGCGAGTACGGGCGCCGGCCACCCGAGGATTCACGACGAGATGGGATTTCTCCACATGGGATACAGGCTGGGGCCACCGGGAATGTCTATGGTGACGGCAAGGCGACGGTAGCCGAAGCGCTCGTACAACTTCGCGCTCCGCTGGTTGCTGGCGGTCAGGTAAGCGGCCCTGCCGCGCTCGTCCAGCGAGGCGTGCCGATGATCGAGTAATGCTGCCCCGCGTCCGGTACCCTGCCATTCAGGGCGAACCGCAATCAATGGCAGATAGTCGTGGTCGATCGAAGTGGGATGGATTGCCGCGGAGCGTTCCCCGAGCGCTCCGATTCGAGCAGCACTGCTCGGCCCCACGGAGTTCTCGAACATCCTGGCAATGTCCGGAGTCCGGGTGCGGCGCGCCGATACATCGACAGGGAGCCACAGCGCCGCTCCCGTTCGATCGCCGGTCAGATAGACCTCCCCATGGGCGTAGGCCACCTCGACAAGTGGCCAGAAGAAGGGAGGATGCTGGGTCTCCCGCTGTGCTTCGTCGGGAAAAAACCAGCGGCATACAGGATCGTCGAAGAAGGCGGTCGACAGGATGTCCACGACCTCACCGACGTCGGACGTGTCCGACCGCACGACGCCGACCTTCGACAACTCGTCCGACCGCCTGGCCGGGGTCGCCGGGCTGGTCACCGCTGGAGGAGCCCGGCGTCCACCGGCAGCGACACACCCGTGACGTAGCGGGCCTCCTCGGAGGCGAGCCACACGATGGCATTCGAGACGTCCACCGGCTCGACCATCTCCACCGGCAACGCGTTCTGCAGGTTGATCGCGCCGTCCGCGCTGGATATCGCCTGCGCCATGAAGTCGTTGACGATCATCGGCGTGTTGACGCCCGTCGGGTGCACGGTGTTGACCCGGATGAAGTGCGGGGCCAACTCGTTGGCCAGAGTGCGCATCAGACCGACCAGACCGTGCTTGGCCGCCACGTAGTGCGCCGCACCCGTCATCCCCTTCAGCCCCGCGGCCGAACTGGTGATCACGATCGAGCCGCCGTTGCCGGCCTGGATCATCGCCGGCACCGCCGCCTTCACGGTCTTCCACGCTCCCGTGAGGTCGACCGCGATCATCTCCTCCCACTCCTCATCGGTCAGCGACCAGGCGTTCTCCGCAACCCCACCGATGCCCGCGTTGGCACACACCACGTCCAGGCGGCCGAACTCGCGCACCCCCTCGTCGACCAGGGTCTGCACCGCCGCCGAGTCACGCACGTCCGCCTCACGCGCCATGATCCGGCAGTCGAGGTCCTCCACGAGCTTGACCGTCCGCTCGAGATCCTCGGGCGCCGCCATCGGATAGGGCACCGTGTCGAGCTGACGGCAGATGTCGAACGCGATGATGTCCGCGCCCTCCTGCGCCAGCCGCACCGCGTGCGACCGTCCCTGCCCCCGCGCCGCGCCGGAGATGAGAGCGACCTTGCCTTCGAGACGGCCTGCCATGCTGATCTCCTCCTCGTCCGTTGTCAGGGCGCCGAACAATCGCGTCCGTGTCCTTGCGGGTGCTCGCTCCGCCGGCGGACAGGGCTGCGCGCGAATCGGACGTGTCCGGGGAGCACGTTCGATCTCACGATCGCTGGTCATGAACCGGCGGCGGCTTACAGGCGGTCGGCATGAACGTCTTTGGAGCCCACCAGAGCCACCCCAGTTGACCGCACCGGGCCTTCTCGTGGGCGGGCGTTTTCTCGTCAGCGGGGAGGCATTTCCTCGTTGGGGATTGCGGCAACAGGCCCGGAGTGGCAATGCTCACTGCGCCAGTTGCCGGGCGTCATCCGTACTGCCGCCGGAACGCCCGCTCGAACGTCCTGCGGTCGAGGAACCCTGCCGCAGCGGCGATGTCCGACGTCGTGAGGCGGGCGTACCTCGGGCCGGGCAGCATCACCTGAGCCGCGAGCAGCCGTTGCTCGCGGAGATAGGCACCGGCGTGGTCCCGATCCGTTCGAACAGGGTGTACACGTGACCGATCGAGACATGGTGCCGCCGCGCCGGCTCGTCCACCTGCAGGTGCGGATCGGCGAAGCCGTCTCAGCTCGGTGCCGAGGGGATGACGTCCCGCAGCGCCATCACGAGCAGGTCGATCATGGCTCGCCCGGCGTCCATCCGTTGCGGCGCGGTGAGACTGTCGGCGGTCTCGGACAACAGGCCGAGGTAGGCGGCGAGTATCCGCCCTCTGAGAGATTGCCGGTATGAAGAACTCGTCGACGGTGTCGTCGAACTTCTCGCCGGAGTACTCGAGGATCTGGACGGCCGTGAGGCTCGACGTCCCGCAGGACCGTGGGCCTCACCGGTGATGGCGGGGAAATCGTCCTGAATGTTCGTTTTGGGCCGCTGCTCGCGGCCGGCATCCACCGGGACGTGCAGCTCGACGTGCCGAAGCACTCGCTGCAGCTCCTCCGGTCTGCCCTGTCCCGAATCGGGACCGAGCGCCGAACTTCCGGTAAATATATGTCTCATACGCTGTTTGACCGGATTGATCATAATACTCGACTCGCCGGCGATCTCCATGTTCGCCGGCGCGCCCACGACGAGATCCAATACCTCGATCTCGCGGGCAGTGCGAACGTCGTCGATACCGGGCGACAAACCGGGCAAGCCGAGAAGGAGAACCCCATGACAGAGCTGAGGTTCGGCGTCGCCTTGATCCCGACGCTCGATCTCGAGACCACGCGGCGGCTGGCCGTGGTGGCCGAGCAGGCGGGACTGGAGTACATCGGCGTGCAGGACCACCCCTACGCCCCGCAATACCTCGACGCATTCGTCGTCATCGGCGATCTCCTCGCCCGCACCGAGCGGATCCAGCTGTTTCCCGACGTCGCGAATCTGCCGCTGCGCCCACCTTCCGTCCTGGCCCGCACGGCGAGCGCGCTGAGCCAGGTGTCCGGGGGCCGCTTCCAGCTGGGGCTCGGGGCAGGCGGCTACCGGGATGCGATCGAGTCCATGGGGGCGCCCCGGCGCACCTCGCCCGAGGCGCTGCGGGCGCTCGACGAGGCAATCACGATCATGCGCGGGCTGTGGCGTGCCGATTCCTCCGTCGACCACGACGGCGAGTTCTATCGAGTCCGCGGGATCGGCGGGCAGCAGCCGGGACCGGGCGGCGTGGAGATCTGGGTCGGCGCGCAGGGCCCACGCAGTCTCGTGCTGACGGGACGCGTCGCCGACGGCTGGGCGGCGCCGATCCCCGCGTACCTGCCCTACGATCGCTGGGCCGAGAGCAACGAGGTCCTGAACCGGGCAGCGCGCGACGCCGGCCGTGATCCCGCCGGCATCCGGCGCGTCGCGCAGCTCGTCGGGACCATCGAGACGGCGACACCGGCGTCGAGGCCGCTCGCGCAGTCCGGCGCCGATCCGGTCCGCGCTGATGTCGCCGGCTGGGTCGAGCTGTTGACCCGCCTGGCCACCGAGCAACCGTTCACGACGTTCGTGCTGTGGCCGGAACAGGCGGACGAGCAGCAGATCCGGCTCTTCGCCGAGGAGGTCGCGCCCGGGGTCCGGGAGCGCATGGGTGAGAGGTCCGTCGTCTGACGCCGCCGAGCGTCCCGGGAGTTCGAGGAGGACACCATGCAGTTCGGAATCTTCACCGTCGACGACCTGACAGCCCGCTCCACGACGGGCCGCACGCTGCCGGAGCACGAGCGGATCCGCACCACCGCCGAGCTGACGGTGAGTCCAGGACGAATGGCGGCGTTCGCCACGCCTTCAGCACGTTGTACCTCCGCCGAACGCCGTCCGCGCCCGCGGGCCGGTGCCGGGTGAGCGCCCGAGGAGGAGCGATGCCCCGCATTCCCCCCAACATATTCGGCACCGCGTTCGGGTTGTCCGGGCTGGCGGGCACCTGGTCGGCGGCGGCCGGCGCCGGGCTCGCCCCACAGTGGATCGGGCAGGCGCTCCTGGCCGTCGCCGCAGTCACCTGGCTGGTCGCGCTCGTCGCGTACCTCGCGTCTGCCCTCGGGCGTGGTGGGTCGCTTCGTGGCGACTTCACCCACCCGATCCTCTCGCCGTTCATGTCCCTCGCCCTGATCTCGCCGATGGTTCTGGCCTCCGCAGGCATCGCCCCACACGCTCCGGCGGTCGGCACCGCGTTGACGGACCTGTTCATAGCCCTCACCGTGATCCACGGGGCGTGGTTCACCGGGCAGCTGATCTATGGCGACTACGCGTTCGATCAGCTTCACCCTGGCTACTTCCTGCCCACGGTCGCCGGCGGGCTGGTCGCTTCGATGAGCGCTGCGGCGGTAGGGCAGCCAGGGCTCGGCCACGTGATGTTCGGCTACGGCGTGGTGTGCTGGTTCGTCCTCGGCTCGATCCTCCTCGCCCGGCTCGTCTTCCGCCCGACGCTCCCGCCCGCGCTGACGCCCACGCTCGCCATCGAGGTCGCGCCCGCCGCCGTCGCCAGCCTGGCCTGGTTCGGCCTTCATGACGGGGCCGTCGACGGGGTCGCGCAGTTCCTGGCCGGCTACGGGGCGCTGTTGGTCCTCGCCCAACTCCGGCTGCTGCCCATGTTCCTGCGGCTGCGATTCTCGATCGGTTTCTGGGCCTTCACCTTCTCGTGGGCGGCCGTGGCCTCCGTCGTGCTGCACTGGCTCGTCGTCACGAGGCCATTCGGTTACGTCGCCTGGGCGTGGATCGTTCTGGCTGCCATCACGGTCCTGATCGGCGGGATCGCCGTGCGATCGATCGTGGCCCTCGTGGCAGGCACGTTGTTCCCGTCAAGCCCCGCAGCGCCGCCGCCCGCCGGACGGTCTCAGGAGTCGTCGGCGCCCACAAGGTCCACTGACCGCGGTTCTGCAGGTCGAACTCAGAAAATTGGAGCTGAGTAGTGTCAGTCATCGAACTCACGACGTTCATCGTGGCGAACGACAACGTTGCCGATATGGTGAAGGCGCGCCATGCCATGATCGAGGCGTTCCGCGCCGACAGGCGCGGTTTCGTGGCCGCCAAGCTGATCCGTCTGGACGAGCGGACGTGGCTCGACGCCGTTGAGTGGACCGACGACGCGGCTTACGACGAATCGTCCGCCAAGGGGGGCAACCTGCCCGAGATCGCGGCGTTCTTCGCGACGATCGAGTCGCTTGTCGAGGCCCGCCGCGGGACGCGCTACGACGACGCCGAGGACGGGCCGCGCGCGGTGCGGACCGTCGCCTACGGGCCGCATCCGTCCCAGGTCGGCGAGCTGTACCTGCCCGAGGGCTCCGGACCGTTTCCGGGCATCGTGCTGGTCCACGGCGGGTTCTGGACCGCCATGTGGGACCGGAGGCAGATCCTGCCGGTGGTCGTGGATCTGTTGTCCCTCGGGATCGCGGTCTACAACGTCGACTACCGCAGGGTGGGCGAGGAGGGCGGGGGGTGGCCGGGCACGTTCGCCGACGTCGCCGCCGCGGTTGACACGATGGCCGGCATCGATCCGGCTGTCGACGCGGAGCGGATCGTGCTCGTCGGGCACTCGGCCGGCGGGCATCTCGCGACGTGGGCCGGGTTGCGCGAGGCGCTGCCGGCGGGGGCGGTGGGCGCGGACCCGGTCGCGCGCCCGGTCGGGGTGGTGTCGCTGTCCGGGGTGCTCGATCTGGTCGCGGCGGACGGCGAGAAGTTCGGCACCGCCCTCGAGGACATGGACGCCGAGCCCATCTGGGGTGCCCCGCCGCCCGCCCGGCCGGAGGTGTGGCCTGCGGTCGCCGCGGCGGTGACGGGCGGCATCGTCCCGTTGCTGGTGGGAGCGCACGCCGATGAGGACTCCGAGCGCTTCGCCGTCACCTCGCCCGCACAGATGCGCGCGAGCGGGGTGCCGGTACTGGCCCTGCACGGCGACGCGGACGAGGCGGTCCCCGCCGGCTACAGCCGTGCCTTCGCCGAGGCGCTCACGGCGCAGGGCGGTCGGGTCGAGTTCGTGGAGTACGCCGGGGCGCGCCACTTCGACACCGTGGATCCGGCCAACCCCGAGATCTGGCCCGCGGTCCGCGCGTGGATCACCGAGCGGCTCGGGATCACGCTGCCGAAGACCCGCTGACCCCGATGCGGACGGGGCCGGGCGCGTGAGGATCGCACCCGGCCCCGAGGACGAGGCATGATCAGCAATGTCGTCGGGCTTCGGATCCGTCGGCTCGCTGGTGGACACGCCGGATCTGCTCCCGTAATTCTCGACGAGGAAATGCCTCCCGGCTGACGATGAAACGCCCGTCCCCGAGATGGCCTCTATGGTCGACTGAGGTGACCGAGTTGGGCTCGAGAAAGATGTTCATGTCGGCCGCCTGCAAGCCGTCGCGACTGTTTCATGATCGGCGATCGTGAAAACGGACGTGGCGGGACGGATGTACTCTGCCAGCGTCGAACAGGAGAATTCATGACATGCTCGGGAGCGGTATTGCGGCGGCCCGAGAACTGATCACTCGTCGGGGAGATGGCGAATGTAGCCGCGCTGGTTCTCGGTGACCTGAAAAAAGACGTGCTTGAACCGCTGGTACTCCTCGCGTCCCACGATCTGCGCGTGTCGCCGCTGCATGGCGGCCAGGATGAGGTCGGCCGCGCGCATCTGGGCCAGCCCACGCTCGGTCGGAAAAACGAGCTTGGCCCGGCCGTCGCTCGGGTCCGGCCGCCGCTCCACGTATCCCAGAGCTTCCAGCTCGTCGATAAGTGTCCCGATGTTCTGTTTGTACTGATGGGATAGACGAGACAGCTCGGATGGGCGCACTCCGTCGGCATCGAGGTACGCCAGAACGGCTCCGTGTCTGTGCTTCAAATCATCAAAACCCAGCTCCGCCAGCGCCGTGAACAGCTCGCGCTGCACCCCGAACAACAGTCGGCCCGCGAGCACCCCTAGATCTGGATCGGTTGAGTTCCGCTCCGCGCGGGTCACCACCGGCCGTGCTCCTATCGCTTGTCGGACATCACCCGTCACTCATTTAACAACCGTCGCGGCTCGTTACGATAGGCGGCCCTCACTGCGGGGCACCCCGAGATCACGTACTGCCTTGTCGAGATTGCCCCATCACAGCGATCCGCTCGGGCTCGACGCCGAGCAGGGGCGGCGGTGTCATCGCCGGGAGCGGCTCGGTCATCGGCCCAGCACGGCGTCCTTCCGGTAGCGCGATGGTGACGTTCCCAGCGCGGCACGGAACGCCTGCGTGAAGGCGGACTCCGAGCGGTACCCCACCTCACCCGCCACCCGGCCCACCGAGTGGTCCGAATGCGCCAGCAGGTCAGCGGCCACCATCATCCGGATAGCCGTCACCAGCGTCGCGACCGTCGTACCGGTGCGGGCGGTGAAGCGGCGCAGGAACGTAGCCCGCGACATGGCCGCTCCGGCGGCCAGGCGCTCGATCGTCCACATTTCGCCGGGGCGGGCGACGACCTCCGCGATCACCCGGCCCAGCGCGTCGTCGCCCATGGCGGTCCAGAGGCTGGGCGTGCCGAGGCGCTGATCCGGGCGGCTGCGCAGGGCCATGGCGAGCAGTGCGTCGCACAACGCGGCGACGACGGCCCCGGTGCCGGGGCCGTCAGCGCGGGCCTCGCCACGCAGGACCTCCGCCAAGGTGAACGCGGGGGCGTCGAGCGTGACGTGCACCAGTTGCGGCAGCAGGCGGAACAGCAGTTCGCCCGCGCCGGACCCGGCGCGATAGTGGCCGCAGAACAGGTCCAGCTCGGGTTCGGCGCCGACCGTCCGCCGGGTCGGGAACGCCGCGCCCGGCTCCTCCACGAACTGGCGCCGCAGGCCCGTGGTCGCCGCCACGCGGTGCGCATCGCCGTGCGGAAGGAGCACCAGGTCCCCGGGGCCCATGTCGACGGCCGACGCGCCCGAGATCACGCAGCAGCGGCCGTCGAGCACCAGGTGGAACGGCACCTCTCCCGGCCCGGCCGGCGCGTTGTCCAGCGTGATGCGCCCGGCCAGCAGACAGCGCACGTCGACCCTGCCCTCGAGCCGCGCCATCCGGACGATGCGGCTCACGCCGTCCATGAGCCGATCCCGACGAAAAGTGAGGCGTCAGCGCGTGGTCGTCTCGCTTTCGGAGGTGGACCGTGCACACATGGAGACTACGCACTTCGATGTCTTGGTCATCGGGTTCGGCAAGGGCGGCAAGACGCTCGCGGCGACGATGGGGCGGCTCGGCAAGCGCGTCGCGATGGTGGAGCAGTCGTCCAAGATGTACGGCGGCACCTGCATCAACATCGGTTGCGTCCCGACGAAGTCGCTCGTCCACCACGCCGAGCGCCCCGGCGCAGGCAGCCCTGGCGAACGGCACCGGACGGCTGTCGAACAGACGCGTGCGCTCACAACGGCCATGCGTGGCAAGAACTACGCCATGCTCGACATGCTCGACTCGGTCACCGTGATCACCGGGCGGGCGTCGTTCCTCGACCCCAAGACCGTGCGCGTCACCGCCGGTCAGGTGGACATGCTCGACCTCACCGCCGACATCATCGTGATCAACACCGGGGCCGTGCCGGTGCTCCCGCCCATCCCGGGCCTGCGGGAGAGTGCGCGCCTGCTCACCAGCACCGACCTGATCGATATCGACCACCTGCCGAAGCGCCTGGCGATCCTGGGTGCCGGCTACGTGGGTGTGGAGTTCGCGTCGATATACGCCCAGTTCGGCAGCGCCGTCACGATGCTCGACCCGGCGGCGCGAATCATGGCGCGCGAGGACGAGGACATCACCGATGCGGCCACCGGCATTCTGCGCGGAGCCGGTGTCGAGTTCATCCCCGGAGCTCACGTCACGCGAGTGCGCGATATCGACAACGGCGTCGAGATCACCTACGAAGCAGATGGAGCGACGCACACGCTGGCAGCCGACGAGGTTCTCGCGGCGACCGGTCGCAAGCCGGCGATCGAGGGCCTCGGCCTGGACCGCGCCGGCGTGCGCACCACCCCGTCGGGCGCCATCGAGGTGGACGAGGTGTTGCGCACGAGCCAGCCGCACATCTACGCGATCGGCGACGTCAACGGAGGCCCGCAGTTCACCTACATCTCCCTCGACGACAACCGCATTGTCGCCGACCAGCTCATCGGTCGCGGCGAACGGTCCACCGCGGACCGGAAGTTCGCGCTCTACACGGTGTTCATGACCCCGGCTTTCGCCCGCGTCGGCCTCACTGAGCGCGAAGCGCGCGAGCGCGGGCTGTCGGTGAAGGTGGTCGAGAAGGCGGTTGCGGACATCGCCACGATGCCGCGAGCGAAGATCGTCGGAGAGACGCGCGGGCTGATGAAGTTCGTAATCGACAGCGAGACGAACCTCGTGCTCGGCGCCGCGCTGCTCAGCGTGGACTCGCAGGAGATGATCAACGTCGTCGCGCTCGCGATGCGCCACGGCGTGACCGCGAGCGAGCTGCGCGACACCATCTACACGCACCCGTCGTCCACCGAGGCGCTCAACGAGGTTCTTGCCGGTCCGCCCGTCCGCTGACCGTGCGCGGCCGGGCAACGGCGCGGTAGGGAGAATTTCCGGTCGGTCGGATCTCGAGACTCCGCACGGGTGAGTGGAGTGTGGCAATTGCGTCGACCGGCTGATGCGAAACGCGGTTGGCGCCGTTCCGGCGTGCTCATCGGTGTGGCCTCCGGTTCATCTGCGGGTATCCCAGGCCTGACGTTCGCGCGTTTTGTGACCTTGTCCGGAATGGTCAAGGTCATACAGCTGGGAGGTTCTGCTGATGATCCGCGCTCTACCCGGCCCGGCCCGAGATCTTGCGCTCCTGCTGGCTCGGCTGGCCCTCGGCATCGTCCTCATCGCTCATGGGTGGCAGAAGCTCATGACCAAGGGCATCGACGCAACCACCGAGGGTTTCATCGAAAACGGGATTCCCGCCGCTCCTGTCTCGGCGGTGTTCGTCATGTCGGTCGAACTTCTCGGCGGTCTCCTGATCCTGGCCGGCGCAGCGACAGCGGTGGTCGGTGTCCTCGTCGCACTGGTGATGCTCGGGGCCGTGTTGTTCGTGCACGTCGGGTCGGGGGTGTTCGTCTCCAACGGCGGCTGGGAGTTGGCCGGGCTGGTCGGCGCCACCGCACTCGCGCTCGCTGCGGCGGGTTCCGGGCGGTTGAGCGTCGACCACCTGGTATCGAGGCGGCGTCGACCGGCCATGGCCGCAGCCGACTAGGTCGTCGTCGAGTGACGTAGCCCGAGCGAGCTCGGTCCGGTTCGGGGTTCTTGCCCTTTCTCTCTGGGACGCTCGATCATGAGTGCCGATCCGCTGCGCTCGCGCGGGTCTCACTCCCGGCGCGGGGGAGGTGGGGCTGTGTTCCGTCGTCTTTGAGCCGTCCCTGTCAGCCGTCCGGTCGGGCGGTGCCCCTACGGTCGCGGCGGCGTACCTGGATCGAGCTGAGCTCTCCGCTCCGTCGTGACCGCCCTGCGGTCCATCGAGGAGCTTGTGTTGCCTACCGCTGTCACTTCACCCGCACCCGCGCTGGTCGACGTGGTCGAACGGACCGTCGCGCCGTCGGCCGCCGAGGTCGATCGCACCGGCGCGTTCCCCCGAGCAGACATCGACGCGTTGGCCGGCGCCGGTGTTCTGGGCCTGCTGAGCGCCTCCGAGGTCGGCGGCGCCGGTGGCTCGCTCGCCGACGTCGCCGTGACCCTGGAGCGGATCGCCCGTGCGGACGCCTCGGTCGCGATGGTGGTGCTGATGCACTACGCCGCCGTGTCGGTGATCGAGAGCCACGGCCCGGACGACGTCCGGCGGGCGATCGCCGCCGGTGAGCACCTGAGCACGCTGGCGTTCTCTGAGCGTGGCTCACGCAGCCATTTCTGGGCGCCGGTGAGCACCGCGACCGCCGCGGACGGCCAGGTGCGGCTGGACGCCGCGAAGAGTTGGGTGACCTCGGCCGGTGAGGCCGACAGTTACGTCTGGTCGAGCCGCCCCGTGACTGCGGAGGGCCCGATGACGCTGTGGCTGGTGCCCGCGAGCACGCCGGGCGTCGGCGTCGTGGGCGAGTTCGACGGGTTCGGGCTCCGCGGCAACGCCTCACGCCCCATGGCCGCCGACGGTGCCCTCGTCGACACCTCGGCGCGGCTCGGTGAGGACGGCGCCGGGCTGGACGTCGCGCTGGGGGCCGCGCTGCCCACCTTCCTGGTGGGCAACGCCGCGGTGTCGCTGGGGCTGATGGAGGCCCTCGTCGAGGAAGCCGCCGCTCACCTGACGAGCACCCGGCTCGAACACCTCGACCAGAGCCTGGCCGAGCAGCCCGCGAGCCGCCTCGCCTATGCGGCACTGCGTACCCGGGTCGACCTGACCCGCGCGTTCCTGACCGACACCCTCGCCGCCCTGGGCAGCGGCCGAGAGGACGCGACCCTGCGGGTACTTCAGGTCAAGGCCGTCGCCGCCGAGGCCGCGGCCGAGGTCGGCGACGGGGTGATGCGGCTGTGCGGCGGCGCTGCGTTCCGCAAGGAACTGGGCATCGAGCGCCGCTATCGGGACGCCCTCGCCGCGCGGGTGATGGCCCCGACCACCGAGGCGCTGCACGACTTCGTCGGTCGCGCCACGCTCGGGCTGCCGCTGTTCGGGGGTGCCTGATGACCCTGATCATGGGCGGGGTCGCCTACGACCCCAAGGTCGCCACCATCTGGGACGGGTTCCGGCGGTGGTTGCGCGGTCAGGGCCTGGACTTCGACTACGTCCTCTACTCGCACTACGAGCGGCAGGTCGAGGACCTCGCCGAGGGCCGGATTCACGCCGCCTGGAACTCGCCGCTCGCGTGGCTGCGCTCCGAGCGGCTGGCCGCCGCGAAGGGACGCGCGGTCCGCTCGGCGGTCATGCGTGACACCGACCAGGACCTCACCTCGGTGGTCGTCGTCCGCGCCGACTCTCCCGCGTCCTCACTCGCCGATCTCGCGGGCCGCACCGTCGGCGTGGGAGCGGTCGACTCGCCACAGTCGACACTGATCCCGCTGTCGTTCCTGCGCCACGCCGGTGTCGACGACCTGCGCGTCCGCCGTTTCGACGTCGGGGTGGGCCTGCACGGCGACCACATCGGCGGTGAACGCGACGCTGCCCGCGCGCTGGTTGCCGGCGAGGTCGACGCCGCGTGCATGATCGATGGCAACCACCTGCTGTTCGGCCAGGAGGGCACACTCCCGGCCGGGTCGACCCGAATTCTCGGTCAGACCGACGTCTACGACCACTGCACGATGGCGATCGTCGACACCGCGCCCGCTGCCGAGGCCGACGAGTTCGTGCGCCTGCTGGAGTCGATGTCCTACGCCGACCCGCAGGTTCGCCCGCTGCTCGACCTCGAAGGGCTCAGGCAGTGGGTGCCGGGCCGCACGAGCGGCTTCGGCCAGCTCACCCGGGCCGTCGACGAGACCGGGTTCTACGACGTGACGGGCACGGTCACCGCCCGGGAGTACGACCCGTGATCCACGGGCATCGCTCGGGTGCCCCGCTCGACCTCGGCTTCCTGGGTTTCGAGCGGGGCGCCCATCTCCTCGTGCGCAGGTCGCTGCGCGAGGTGCCGATCGGCGGCCGGGTCACCGTCACCGGAGGTGATCCGGCCCTCGGGGTCCACCTGCGGGCCTGGGCCCGCCGGGAGGGCCACGGTTTCGCCACCGTCCCCGACCGCACGGCCACCTGGGAGCTCGTGCGCGGCTCCGCGGAGGCCGACCGGTGGGCGGGCGCGGAACGCGCAGGTGGGCCCGGACCGGAAGGGATCGTCGCCCGCCCACCGGCCCACTGGGGTCTCGCCGCCCGCGGCGCGCTCGTCGAGGCCGGCGGGCCCGAGGGACGATTCGACCTCGACGACCGCGACGTCGTCTGGGCCGACCTCGCACCACGGCTCTACGCGCACGCCGCTGCCGCGCAGTGGGACCCGGCCACCGCGGTCGACTGGGACGCGAGCGCCGACGTGCCCGCTGACGTGGAGTCCGCCGTCGTGCAGGTCATGACCTACCTCGTGGAGAACGAGCAGGCCGCACTCGTCGTCCCCGCAGGGCTGCTCGCTCGCGTGCATCCACATTTCCGGGAGGTCCAGCAACTGCTCGCCGTGCAGGCAGCGGACGAGGCTCGACACATGGACGTCTTCACCCGCCGGGCCCTGCTGCACGGCGGAGAGATGGGTACCTCCTCGGCGGGCGGCCGCTCGTCACTGGCCACGTTGCTCGCCGAACCGGACTTCTCGCTGGCGTCCTTCCTGCTGTCGGTTCTCGGAGAGGGCAGCTTCCTTGCGTTGCTGGCCTTCCTCGAGCGGCACGCACCGGACCCGGTCACCGCGCAGATCACTCGCCTCGCTCGGGTCGACGAGGCACGTCACGTCGCGTTCGGCGTCGCCCACCTCGAACACCAGGGCAGACGCGACCCGTCACTGCGCGGCAAGCTGCGCACGGCGATCGAACGCCGACACGACGCCCTGGTCGACACCGCCGGTCTCAACGCCGACGTGTTCGACGCGCTCGTCGTACTGGCCGCAGGCTCCTGGACCCCCGCCGCCATCGCCGGCGGCCATGACGCGGTACAAGAACTCCACCACGCCATGGATGACGGTCGCCGACAGCGGCTGGCCCGGCTCGGCTTCCCACCCGACGAGGCCGCCGAGCTCTCCGCCCTCCACACGCGCAATTTCATGTGAAGCATCGACGATCACGCGTAGCGCGAGTCCTGCGATCGACGGTGACGCGAGTACGGCGGTGTCTCGATGCGCCAGCGGCTTATATTGAACGCACACTTCACAATTCGGAGGCGGTTCATGGCGAGGGGGCGTCCGCGCGAGTTCGACGTAGACGAGGTCCTGCAGGCGGCGCTGAACGTCTTCTGGGGCAAGGGCTACGAAGGCGCCACCATGGCCGACCTCCGCGAAGCGACCGGCCTCCAACCGGGCAGTATCTACGCCGCCTTCGGCTCGAAGGCCGGACTGTTCGCACAGGTCGTCGACCGATACGTCGCCACCTCTTTCTCCTACGGCGCGCACAGCCTCGAGGCCGACAGCGTCCGGGAGGTGGTTCGCCGCTGGCTGACCGGAGCCACGAAGAGCTCGACCGGAGAGGCCACTCCTGCCGGCTGCCTCCTGGTGCAGGGCGCGCTCGTCACCGGAGACGCGGCCCGTGAGGTCGGACAGGACCTGTGTGATCGGCGCAAGGCCGCCCAGGTGATGCTCACCGAGCGCTTCGCGCAGGCCCAGGAGAGCGGCGACCTCGCTTCGGACGTCGAACCGCGCGATGCCGCACGGTACGTGGTTGCCCTCGCGGAAGGCATCGCCGTCGAGGCGGCGTCCGGAGCCGGCCGCGAAACGCTGCTCAGCCTCGTCGATCTGACCATGCGCCGCCTGCCCTGGGAGGCGTGAACGTCAGGGCGACAACCCCCGCGGCTCCAACTGCCTGTTTGACAGGACCGGTCGTCGGCCCTATATATTGATCGCACGATCAACAAAGTAGGGGAAGTCCCCGCGAGCGGTGCGCAACCTGCGACTTCTCCCACGCTGTGCCGACCGTCGAGGACGACGGGTGGAGGTGCTCGCCCCGACGGCGGTGTGGATCCGCGCCATCGGGCGGGCTGTCATCGGCCGGAGACCGCAGTGCTTCACGCGCGGGCCTCCGTCTCGTCGGGACAGGCCTTTCTCTCCATCCGGTCAGGCGTGCGGTTGCCGCGAAGAGGATCACGAACATTCATTCCGATGACCGGCCCGATGTGCGGCCGGAACTGGAGGACTCATGGCCGAGAAGGCGCTGGCCGGCAAGGCCGCCCTCGTCACGGGTGGATCCCGTGGCATAGGCGCGGCGACGGCTGTTCGGCTCGCAAGCGAGGGCGCTGACGTCGCCATCAGCTATCGGTCGTCGGCTGAGCAGGCCGAGGACGTGGTGAAGGCGATCGAGAGGTTCGGGGTACGCGGGGCAGCTTTCGTCGTGGACCAGTCCGATTCGGAACAGGCGGCGCGCCTGGTCGGCTCGGTGATGGATGCGTTCGGCCGGCTCGACATCCTCATCAACAACGCCGCCGTGTTCGTGACCGGAACGATCGACGCGGAGGACGCCGATATCGCCTCGTTCGACCGTCAACTTGCCACCAACATCCAGGGTGTCGCCGCCACCACCCGTGCCGCGGTGCGGGTGATGGGCGAAGGCGGTCGGATCGTCTCGATGAGTTCGACGGCCGCCGACCGGGCGCCGTTCCTCGGACTCGGCGACTACGCGGCGACGAAGGCCGCGGTGGACGCCTACACCCGCGGCTGGGCCCGGGATCTCGGACCTCGCGGCATCCTCGTCAACTCCGTGCAGGTCAGCTCCATCAATACCGACATGAACCCCGACACGGGGCCGTTCGCGGACACCCAACGGTCGATGAGCCCATTGAGCCGTTACGGCCGGCCCGAGGAGGTCGCAGGTGCGATCTCCTTCCTCGTCGGCCCGGACGCGACTTTCGTGACCGGCGCGACGCTCCTCGTCGACGGAGGCTTCATGGCGTGAGGGCCGGGAATTTTCGTGACCGCGCAGGTGAAGGCAATGGGCGCGGCACACAGTCGAGATTCGCAAGAGAGTCCGGGATACCAGAGGCCGGCGACGCGATCGCACCTTTTCAGCTGCACGTACCGGACAGTGCTCTGAGCGACCTGCGACACCGGCTTGCCGAAGCGCGGTGGCCTGAGCGCGAGACCGTGCGGGACGCGGCCCAGGGCGCGCGGTTGGCCCACGTGCGGGCTCTGGTGGATCACTGGTTGCACCGCTACGACTGGCGACGAGTGGAAGCCAGACTGAACGGCTTCGGTCAGTACTGCACCCGGCTGGACGGGTTGGGCATCCACTTCCTGCACGTACGGTCCCGCCACGCCAACGCCATGCCGTTGCTGCTCACGCACGGCTGGCCAGGATCGTGCGTCGAGTTCCTCGACGTGATCGGCCCGCTGACGGATCCGACCGCTTTCGGTGGGCGCCCCGAGGACGCATTCGACGTGGTCGTTCCATCGCTTCCGGGTTTCGGCTTCTCCGATCGGCCGTCCTCGACCGGTTGGGCGCCGGATCGGATCGCACGGGCGTGGGCGCAACTGATGTCCCGGCTGGGCTACGAGCAGTACATGGCCCAGGGCGGTGACTGGGGCGCAGCCGTCGCAACAGCGCTCGGGCACCTCAGAGTTCCCCAGCTCGTGGGCATCCACCTGAATTTCTACTCGCTGTCGTTCAACCTGCCCGTGAGCGACGAGCCCACCCCTGAGGAACAGGCTGCGTTGGCCCGTGTGAGCAAGTTCTTCACGGATGGCCGCGGCTACTTCGCGATCCAGTCCACCCGACCACAGACCATCGGCTACGGCCTCACCGACTCGCCCGTCGGCCAGGCCGCGTGGATCTACGAGAAGTTCACCGACTGGTGCGATGGCCCTGCGGAAGAGGTCATCGGCTTCGACAAGATGCTCGACGACATCATGCTCTACTGGTTACCGGCGACCGGAGCGTCCTCGGCTCGCATCTACTGGGAGAACACACGCGCTCCAGTCGGCGCCGACATCGGAGTCCCCGTCGGATTCAGTGCGTTCCCTGGTGAACTCGTTCAGATTCCCCGGTGCTGGGCCGAACGTGCCTACGGCGCCAGCCTTGCGTATTTCAACAAACCCGCACGGGGTGGCCACTTCGCCGCCTTCGAACAACCCGAACTCTTCACCGAAGAAGTCCGAGCCTTCGCCCGTCTTCTGCGTTGACGGCCGGCGACTGCCCGGCGTCCGACCCCTACTACAACGGAGAGAACTCACGCATGAACTACGGCTTCATCGGAGCGGGTGCGATCGCGCTGGCACTCGTACGACGACTGACCGCTGTCGGCGAGTCGGACATCGTTCTCAGTAACAGCCGCGAGCCGGCGACCCTTGCCCCATTGGCTCGGCGTTTCGGGGTGCGGGCGGGGACGAGAGCGGACGCCGCGGCGGCCGAGGTCGTTGTGCTGGCGGTGCAGTGGAGCCGAATTCCGGCTGCTCTGAACGGGCTCGACCTCGACGGTCGGGTCCTGATCGATACCACCAATCCGCTCGAGGCCCCGACGTTCCAGCCCTTCGACCTCGGCGGACTCACCTCGAGCGAAGTCGTCGCCGGTCACGCGCACGGCGCCAGGGTGGTCAAGGCGTTCAACACGCACAGTCCCGAGAAACTCGGGTCGAATCCGGAGGTCGACGGCGGTCGGCGGGTCATCTTCTACTCCGGCGACGAGGCCGGCGCACTCACGACCGTGGGCTTCATGATCCAGCGTCTGGGTTTCGCTGGCGTACCACTCGGTGACCTGGCGACGGGTGGGCGGCTCCACCAGTTCCCCGGCGGTCCCCTGCCGTCGCGTGACTTCATCGAGCGCCGTTAGGGCGTGCTTCCGGCACGACATCCGAATTCCGCGAACAGTGCTGTTCCGTCGATGAGGACCCCGACAGATCCGCTATCGAGGGAGAAAGTGATGCCCGAATCGGGCGTTACGGGAGAAGGTTTCACGAAGCCGGCCCGGTGGGCTGCTTTTTTCGCGGTCGCGGTCGGCGCGTTGCTCGGGCTGCCCATCGACGTTCTCGTGCTCGGCGGCACGATGCCTGCGGTGGCCGTCATCGCAATGGTGGTCTGGGGATTCGCGTTCGGTGTCCTGCCGGTCGCGCCGCAGACGTTCATGTTCAGTGCCGCACCCGGCCGTCTTGAAAGTGCCTCGGCGATCTTCGTCTCCGTCTTTCAGCTGTCGGTCGGCGCAGGGGCATTGGTCGGAGGCCTGATCGTCGACCACTCGGGGCTGGAGGTCACGTTGTGGGCGGGGGCCGCCTCCACGCTCCTGGCCGCTGTCCTCGTCTGGATCGTTCGGCAGAGATCGTCCACGGCGGAACCGGTCGTTCCGGCCTGACCCGACTGAACGGGGAAGCTGACCCGGCTCCGGTCAGTCGATGGTCTCGGGTCGCTGGCGGCCACCGGTGGTCAAGGCACGCCGTATCTCCGGCGGCAGCGGGATGGCGCCGGGATTGTCAGGGGCCGCCATGGCCATCACCAGGTTGCCGGTGGCAGCCACCGTGTCCCCGCTGCGCACCACGAAGGCGTACCGCACGGACTTCGTGCCGACCCGCTGCACAGCCAACTCGATCTCCACGACGTGGCCGTAGTACAGCCGGTGGAGGTAGTCGACCTCGTAGTGCACCCGGGGGATGCGGCCGTACAACGCCGTCGCGTGGCGGCGGTGCAACAGCACCGACTCCGCCGACTCGACCCACCGCAGCACCGCCCCGTGATGGTGGTGGCCCGCCGCATCCGTGTCGTGCCACTCCACCCTGCGCTGCACGACCACGCTCGGCAGCTCATCGTGATCCTGGTCCGTGCGCTTCACCTGCTCGGCGGTGGCCATCAGCCTGCCGCCGTCATTCGGGCCCGCACGTCGGTCTTGAGCACCTTGTTCATCAGGGAACGGGGCAGGTCCGACCACACCACGATCTCCTTGGGTGCTTTCACACTTCCGATTAGCCGCTTCATGTACTCGATCATTTCCGCGGTGGTCACCTCCGTGCCGGGCTGCAGTACCACCACCGCGGTGACGCGCTCGCCCCACTTGTCGTCGGGCATCCCCACGACCGCGCAGTCGCGGACGGCCGGGTGCGTCATCAAGGCCTGCTCGACCTCGACCGAGTACACGTTGAACCCGCCCGTGATGATCATGTCCTTGGCGCGGTCCACGATGAACAGGTATCCGTCCTCGTCGAGGTAGCCGATGTCACCGGTGTGGTGCCAGCCGAACCGCGACGCCTCGGCCGTGGCCTCCGGGTTCTTGTAGTAGCCGGGCGACACGCCCGGGCCGCGCACGACGATCTCGCCCCGTTCGCCTCGGCCCAGAAGCCGACCCTGGTCGTCCATGATCGCCAGCGTGGTCAGCGGACCGGGCTTGCCAGCCGACGTCAGGCGCGACCGGGCCACGGTGCCGTCGGTGTCGAAGTGATCGCGCGGCGGCAGCATCGTCATGTTCGGTGACTCGGATTGCCCGTAGACCTGCCCCAACACCGGGCCGATGGCGGTCAGTGCCTCCTCGAGCCGCGTGGCGGAGATCGGGGCGGAGCCGTAGATGATGCACTGCAACGAGGACAGATCCGCGGCCGCGAGGCCCTCGTGCTGCAGCAGCATGTAGATCAACGTCGGAGGCAGGAACGAATGCGTCACGCGGTGACGCTCGATCAGCCTCAGGAACACGGTCAGGTCCGCTTTCGGCATCACGACGATCTCCGCCCCGAGCGACAGCATCGGCAGGCAGAACATGCCCGTCGCGTGTGTGAGCGGGGAAATCGCCAGGAACACCGGGCGCCCCTCGAACGGATAGCCCCACAGCGTCATCGCTGAGCGCACCTCGAAGTTGCGCGCGGTCAGCATGACGCCCTTGGGCCTGCCGGTTGTGCCGCTGGTACCCATGATCACCGCGATGTCGTCGGGTGGCGCGGCGAGCGCCGGACCGATCGGGTCCGCCGCGGCGGCGGCCAGCCAGTTCTCGAACGACACCGCTACATCGAGTTCGGCGTCCAGGCACACCAGCAACGTCAGGGTGGGCAGTGCGGCCACGATGCGCTCCACCAAGGGCGCGAACCTGCTCTGGAAGATCAAGCACGAGCAGTCCATCAGGTCGAGCAGATCCCGGTTCTCGTCCGCCTCGTTGCGCGGGTTGATCGGGCACCACACCGCGCCGCGGCGAGCGATCCCGAACACACAGACGTAGGCGATCGCGTCGTTGGCCGCGAGGATCCCGACCTTGTCGCCCGGCTGCACACCCGAGCGGTGCAGGGCTCGGGCAACCGCAGAGCTCAGATCCTGTGCCTCGCCGTAGGTGAGGCTCGTGCCGTCGAGCGTCAGGCAGGGCTCGTCACGACCGAGCGACGCGCCTTTGTCCAGATAGTCCGCCAGCGAATTCATCACGCGGCAGATCCCTTTCTCGCGAAGTTGTGGAATGGGCGGGAGATGCTCACCGCAGCAACGGGACCACGTGTTCGCCGATGCGCCGCATCTGTTCGCGCTGGTCCGGCGAGGCGCACATGAGCTGGAAGATGGTGACGCCGCGGTGCTGGTAGTCCGCCAGCTTCTCGGCGACCTCCTCTGCGGGGCCGGTCACGATCCACCGGTCGGCGACCTCGTCGGTGATCATCGTGTGCCACTGGTTCAAGTAGCTGATGGCCGCGTCGCGCGCCCTTTCCCGGTTGTCGTCCACGTGGACGAAACAGTTGTAGGCCGCCGCCATGGCCTTGCCGGGGTGCTTCTCCGCGGCGTAGGCTTTGATCTTCGCCCAGCCCTCGTCGAACTCCTCCGGCATGGTGTGGTTCGCGATCCACCCGTCGCTGTGGTTCACGACACGCTTGTACCTGCCGAGCATGAACTTCCCGGCATTCTCCTTCTTCCACATGTGCGAGGCGGGGCCACCCCATTCCTTCGGTACGTAGATGCCCGAACCCATCAATGTCGGTGGCGGGGTCTGCGGCCGTGCCTCGCCGAGGGTCACCTCGTCGAAATGGTAGAACTCGCCGTGATAGGAGAACTTGTCCTCGCGCCACAGCCGGTTCATCACGTCCATACACTCGGTGAAGAGCCGGCCGCGTTCGGCGTAGAGCACGTCGGGATCGAGATCGGTCTTGTGGCGGAGAGCCGCGAGCGCCGAGTACTCACGCTTGACGAGCGTGCCCTTGCCTGCACCCGTGCCGACCCCCATCACCAGTCGACCCTCGGAGATCCCGTGGATGGTGGCCCAGGTGAGCGCCAGCGCCACCGGGTTGCGCAGATGCGGCTGCAGGATCCCTGTGCAGAGCTTCAAGGTCCGTGTCCTGGTTGCGACCGCCGCGAGGATCGACGGACTGTCGTAGGACGCCATGGTCCGGCGGCCCAGCGGGGCGTCGTGCACCCAGACGCCGTCGAAACCGAGAGCTTCCGCCTCCGACGCCGCGTCCAGCATCTGGCCGAGTCCATAACGATGACCGGTGATCCCGGTCAGATTGTTGATCGACACCCCGATCATGCGATCGTCGGAAAACGCCACGTCAGATCCTCCACGGTCCGGGTTCGCGATCGGTCGCCTTCTACAACCGGCGGCGGGAGCCTGCGGGTATCGGGCGGCTCAGGCAGCTTGGACCACGCCGCGCAGCGAACCAAGGACCGCTTTCGTTCAAGGAGCAACTCGTGCGGCAACCGCGCGAGGGCGTTATGGAGCCGTAGAGCTGCGGGGCCGCGGTCCTGACACCACTACGGCTCCACAGTTCGGTTCAAGCCGGAGTCTTGGATTGCTTTTGCTAGTGGTTCCAGCACGCTCGCGTCCAGGGGTGGTCGCAAGTAGATGATCGCCAGTTCCAGACCTTCTTCGCCGAAGGCGGCCGCCTTGTCCATCACCCTCCGGCAGTCGCGCTCGGCGTCGAGCCAGATGTGCGCCGACAGCCTGATCTCTCTGGGGTCACGGCCGATGTCCGCGCAGTGGCCGGCGAGTACGTCGCGTTTTCGTGCGAACTCTTCCGGGGTGCCGATGACGAAGTTCCAGTGGTCGGCGTACTTCGCGGTGATCCGCAGCGTGCGCTTCTCGCCGCTGCCGCCCATGCATATCGGCGGGTGCGGTCGCTGCGGCCCCTTGGGCTCGTTACGCGCCGACTGCAGTCGATAGAACCGACCGTCGAAATCGGTGACCTCCTGGCTGAGGAGCCCGATCAGAACCTGGCACGCCTCCTCGAAGCGATCCATGCGGTCTTTCACCGTGCCGAGCTCGATTCCGTACGCGCTGGATTCTCGTTCGTTCCAGCCTGCGCCGATACCCAACTCGAGGCGACCGTTCGAGATGATGTCGAGGGCTGACACCATGTTGGCGAGAACCGCGGGGTGGCGGTAGTGGATCCCGGTGACCAAGGTGCCCAGCCGCAGGCGATTCGTGGCCTGGGCCAGCGCGGTCAGCGTGGTCCAGCCTTCCATGCACGGCCCTGACGAATCGCCTTCGATGGGATAGAAGTGGTCGAAGGTCCATCCCGACTCGTAGACGTCGATGTCGTCGGCTGCCCGCCACATCGACAGCATGTCGGGCCACGTCGTGTTCTGTGGTGAGGTCTTGAAAGCGAATCGCATGGTCTTCCTTGTGCCTCGCTGTGAATCATTGCTTTTCGGGTCGGCGCGGGGAGTCAGGCGGGCCGACCCCGTGCCGGGAGCGCGTCTTCCGTTGAGTTGCAGCTCCATGTTTACGAGCGTAGACCGCAGTGTCCGGCGAAGTCTACGGACGTATATGTGAGTCTCGACGTCACCGCCGACCGCGCGGCGTTCACCGGCGCGAGGCTGTCACCTGCGCCATCCTGCGGGATACCACGCGAATCGACGGGTGGAGGCAAGGCCGAAGGCGCGCGGAAGGGTCCGGGGGGCCTGCGGCTCCGCTGCGGTGGGATCACAGCGGGTCCAGGGGCCGCAGCACCGCGACCTTCTCGGCGTGTTCGCGTTGGACGATCGCCGCCTGCTCCACCATCTCCGCAGCGCGGAAGGTGCAGGCCTTCGCTGGGCGCATGGCCCACGCACTCGTCGCGCAGCGGGTCGACGGGCATCACCGTGACGTACGCCGGCGGCGGGCAGGCCGGATCGGTGACGCGTGCCGGTGCTGCGTACACCGGGACGTGGGTGCGCTGCCGCCGGCGCGATCGCTTCAGGAGGTGCAGTTTTCCGACTGTGCCGGAGTCACGGCCGCCGGTGCGGTCTCGGCTCGCGCGCCGACCTCGGTGGCGGGCCACATCCTGGCCATCGCGGCGACGAGGACGAGGCTGATCACCGCGAGCCCGGCCGCGAGGAACCCGACCCCTGGCAGCCCGGCGCCGTCGAGCGCGACGCCGCCGAGCCCGGCCCCCACGACGATCCCGATGTTGAAGCCGGACACCACGAACGAGACCACGAGGTCACCGGCCTGTCCGCCGGCGCTGTAGAGAGCGGCCTGCGCCGCGGGAACGAACGACCACGCCGCGATCTGCCAGACCGCGACCAGCACGATGGCACCTGCGGGCGTTCGGAAGGCGGGCAGCAGGGCGAACAGGGATGCCGTCGTGATCGCGGCGGTGACGAGCACTGTCGCCCGCGGCCACCGGTCCGCGCCCCGTCCGCCGAGCACATTGCCGCAAACGGCGCCGAGTCCGGCGATGAACAGCACCACGGTGACCAGGCCTCCGTGGACACCAGCGCGGTTCTCCAGCATCGGGACGAGGTACGTGTAGGCGGTGAACGAGGCCGCCCAGAACAGCGCGACCGCCGCGAGCCCCACCAGGACGGGGCGGGCGAGCAGGGCGGTCGAGCGCTCGCGGAGCGGCGGGCCGTTGTCTGCTCCCAGGGTGGGCACCGTGAACAGGACGAGCGCCAGTCCGACAACGGCCAGAGCCGCGATCGCGGCCAACGGCACCCGCCATCCGGCGTGTTGACCGAGCAGGGTGCTCGCGGGCACGCCGAGGGCGGTCGCTGTGGTCACTCCCGAGACGACGGTGGCCATCGCCGCGGCCCGGTTGGCGGGTCCGGCCAGGCGTGCGGCGACTGCCAGCGCGGTGGCGATGTAGAGCCCGAACGATGCGCCCGTGAGGACCCGTGACGCCAGGAGGACCGTGAAGTCGGGCGCGGTCGCGGCCATGAGGTGAGCGGCCACGAAGACGGCGAGCGAACCGATCAGGACGCGCCGCCGATCAACGCGCGCGAAGGCGGCGGCCAGGACCGGAACGCCGACGGCGAACGCCACCGCGTTGACGCTCACAAGCTGCCCGGCTGCGGCCTCCGTGACCCCGGTGTCGGCCGCGATCTGGGGCAGCAGGCCTACAACGATGAACTCGGTGCTCCCCACTGCGAACGCGCCCACGAACAGGGCGAGCTTCCACCATCTCACGCGCAGCTCCAAGTCGACTCGGGAGTTCGGTGCAGAAACGTACGAATGCGGCATCCTCGATCTCGTGCGGTCGAGGTAGCTCCAGGTGATCTCAAGGGCGATCGTTCCGCCGTCAATTCCCGACACTTTGTCGGTGAGCAGCGGAGCGGCGTCGACGAGAAGGATTGCCTGATTGTGCTTCGTTCGCGGCGCTGCGACGCGGCGCTGAGTTTGTGCTGCCTTATACGTGTAAGGGTTGGCGCTCACGTTACGCTCGGCGATCCCACGGGCCAAAGACATGTGCAATGGTTCATAGATCGGCGCCCTCGCCGCCCGCGGCCGAACCGGGGAGACAGACAGCGAGGCTTCGGTCTATCCCGTCGTGCGTAGGCAGCCTGCTGAAGACCGCAGGCAGCGCGGTCTCGGCGTGTCCGTCGGTGCGGCCGCCGTGTCGTCGGCGAGCCGGAGCCGATGTCCGACATCACCGCAGGTGGGCCGATATGAGTGCGTCCGTGCGTGCGTCTACTCACCTCGGCATGTGGTGGGGCTGGCCACCGCGGCGGTCGTGGCGCAGCGTGGAAGGCGGAGGTGCCGGAAGTGGTGGATCAGCGATCGGACGGCCTCGACGCCCTCTCCAGAACGGCCGCGCGACTTCGCCCATGGGTCGGGACGAGCGACCCGCTACCTCGCCTGCTGTTCTTCACCGATCCGGTGCGTACCCCTCAGCCGGAGGCCGTCGCCGAGCGCCTGCCGACGGGGGCGGGGATCGTCTACCGGCCCTTCGGCACGTCCGACGCCGTTGCGCGCGGTCTCCGCCTCGCTGAGATCGCCCGCCGCCGAGGGCTCGTCCTGCTGGCAGGCGCCGATCCTGCCCTCGCCGAAACGATCGAGGCCGATGGACTGCACCTGCCCCAACGCCTGGTCGCGACCGGCCCGACCCTCCGCGCGTCACATCCGACCTGGCGTCTCACCGCCGCCGCGCACGACGCGATGGCCGTCCACGCGGCCGAGCGCTGCGGTGCCGAGGCGGTCGTGGTCTCGCCGGTGTTTCCCAGCAACAGCCCCTCGGCCGCAAGCCCGCTGGGCGTTGCCGCTGCGGGCGAAATCGCGAAGGAAAGCGTCCTGCCCGTATACGCACTGGGTGGCGTCAACGCGAAAACCGCCGACGCCCTGATCGGCGCGGGCGTCTATGGCCTGGCGGCGATCGAAGCCTTCGTCGCCTGAGCGACACCGGAAATCAGACCCCGATGCCGTTTCCGGCGTCACGCGCTGCGCGGACTTCTGCTCGTGATCCGTGAAGCCCGAACCGCCGATGGTTCAGCCCTGGCCGTGCAGGTCGATGAGTCGGGCGAACTCCGCTGGTGCCTCGAGAGGCGTGAAGTGGCCGATGCCGTCAACGGGGTGCAGGTGGACGTCGGCGAAGAACTCGTCGAGCCGGTCGGACCAGGCGCGAGGGAACAGTGGGTCGAGCTCCGGCCACAGCACATGGGTGGGCCGGCTGATTCGATGGGCGCGGTCGGGCGGTGTCTCGGCCAGACTGCGCGCCACGTAGCCCGGCCCGACGCGGTACCAGTTCGTGGAGGCCTCGAAGGCGCCGGGGCGCGCGTAGTCGTCGACGAGCCGCTCGAACTCGGGCTCGTCGACGACGAAGCCGGGTGCCGACCAGTGTCCCCAGCAGTAGTGCAGGTAGTCGTGCACCTTGTCGCGCTGGCCGTCGATGAACCGGACGCTGAGCGGTGACCGGTGCAAGTAGAGGTACCACAACTCGGGAACGATGTCGGGAGCGAGCCACCGCTCGCCGATTCCGGGCAGCGGTGGGGAGAGCACCAGACCCCCGACCTTGTCGGGATGCTCCGTTGCCAGTGTCTGCGCGACGCGGCTGCCGACGTCGTATCCGCCGATGATGGGCGCGCCGAGACCGAGTTGGTCGATCAGCCCGGCGACGCTGCGTGCTTGAGCGGACGGGCCGTAGTAGGTGTCCGGATCGACGAAGTGCCGATCGGAGGCGCCGAAACCGCGCAGGTCGGGAACGACCACGCGGTATCGGTTGGCCAGCAGCGGCACCACCGCCCGGTAGTCGTGCGAGTCGCCCGGCCAACCGTGCAGCAGCACGACAGATGCTGCGTCGGGGGGCCCGGTGTCGTGGTAGGCGATGGTGAACGAGTCGACAGGTTGTGAGCGATGCATGCGTGGGTGTCCTGTTAATGGGTCAACGATTTCGAGGAACGCCTCATCTTCCCTCGGGATGTAGGTCGACGCGCGTCGGCCGACGTCGGATGGCGCGGCGGGGCGAGGGATATGTGCCACGCCTGGCCGGAACCGATCGAAAATGATCTCGAATGTTGCTCACGGCATGCCGGAGGTGTGGGGCATTCTCAAGGCATGAGTACGTCGTCAGCGCTCGCGTGCCGATCAATGCTCTACCTTTACTGCAGGCTGAAGTCGTGGCGCAGGAATACCGCGACGATCCGCCCGGCGATTGCAACACGATGACCATTTGTGCTGCGATCGAGGTGGAGCAGTGAGTGCGCTGCTGATCCGGTCCGCCACCTTGTTGACCATGAACCCGGCTCGGGACGTCATTGCCGACGGTGCTGTGCTGGTCGATGAGGGGCGCATCGCCTACGTCGGTCCCGCGGTCGATGCCCCCGTCGACCACGATGCAGAGGTGATCGACGCCACCGGGAAGGTGGTGATGCCCGGGCTCGTCAATTGCCACACACACTTGTGTATGACCTTGGGGCGCACCATCGGCGTGGAGCAGCGGCTGCTCGACTGGCTCGAGATCGGGATGGCGCTGATGCGCGCGACCGACCAGGATGCGCTCTATTTCGCCGTGCTGCTCGGCTGTCTCGAGAACCTCCGTAATGGCAACACCACGCTCGTCGAGAACTTCTTCTTTCCGCGCCGGTCGAAAGAGGTGCCCGAGGAAACGGCATTCCGAGCCATGTGCGACAGCGGCGTGCGCGCGACCTTGGCCCGTGGCTATCAGGCGCGCAACCAGGCCGCAGATTTCGTCGAGTCGATCGACGAGCAGGATCGGGCCGTCGCTGACCTCGCAGCACGCTGGCATGGTGCGGAGAACGGCCGGCTGCGCCTGTCGCTCGGACCGCTGCTGCCCTGGGTCGTCGACGTGGAGGAGCTGCGACGTTCGCGCGCGCTCGCCGATCGGTTCGGGCTAGGGATGCACATGCATGTCGCCGAGTCTCCGGCGTTCAACCGGATGATCGCCCGGCATCATCCGCAGCCATGGCGAAATGTCGAGCTGCTGCACCTGGCCGGCTGCCTCGGTCCAGCCACGCAGGCCGCGGCGGTGTCCGACATCTCCGACGCCGAGATCGAGCTGCTCGCCGAGAGCCGCACGCCCGTCGTGTTCGATCCACAGACGCGCCTTTTCTGGGGCACCGGATTCCCGTCGATCAAGCCGTTCCTCGATGCCGGCCTGACCTGCGGTCTAGGCACCAACGGGCCGGCCGCGAACTGTGGACAAGACCTGTTCGAGTCCATGAAGTACGCCTGCGCCACGGCGAAGACGGCGACCGACGACCCGACCGCTCTCGGGCGCAGACGCGTGCTGGCGATGGCGACCATCGAGGGGGCGCGGGCAATAGGGCTCGACCATGAGATCGGGTCGCTCGAAGTCGGCAAACGCGCAGATCTGATCACCATCGACCTGTCGCAGCCGCATCTCACGCCGGCGGCAGATCTCGAGGCGGCGCTGGTGTACAGCGCACGCGGAAGCGACGTGCGTGACGTCGTCGTGGACGGCAGGCTGCTCTTGCGAGACCGGCGTGTTCAGCAGCTCGACGAGGCCGATCTGCTGCGCGACGCTGCCATTGCCGCTGCTCGCAGCATGCGCGCCGCTGACCTCGACCCGGTCCACATCACCGCGCAGGCGCAGATCTGATACGCACCTGATGCCTTACTCGGAGCGGCACGCCGGCGGCTCGTCGACTGATCGAGGGCAGCTGTGGGGAGACCTTCTCGCACGAAACGTGGTGCGGTAGTCTTGTGCACTCATCCCGACGATCCGACGGAATGCCGGACGCAGTGAGACAGCAGCGGCGAAGCCGACCTGTCGTGCGATGACGTCGACCGGCAGCTCGGTGCTCTCCAGCAGCCGTTGAGCCCGCAGGATCCGCTGGTGCAGCAACCACTGCAGGGGCGAGATTCCGGTCAACGCACGGAACTTCCGGTCGAACGTCCGTCGGCTCAGGTGCGCCCGATCGGCCAACGTCTCGACGTCGAATGCCTCGTCGAGATGTTCCAGGGCATATGCCATCACCTTGCCGAGCGCGTCATTCGCCGGCACGCCCGGGATCGGCTGCTCCAGGTACTGTGCCTGCTCCCCGGTTCGCTGCGGCGGCACGATCATCAGACGGGCGATCGCCGTCGCTGCTTCCGCCCCCCAGAGCCGGCGTACGACGTGCAGACAGGCGTCGAGTCCTGCGGCCGTGCCGGCACTGGTGACGATGTCGCCGTCGTCCTCGTACAGCACCGTCGAGTCGACGGTGACATTCGGATACATCGCCGCCAGCGATGGCGCGTAGTACCAGTGCATCGCGGCTCGCCGTCCGTCGAGCAACCCGGCTGCAGCCAGGACGAACGCTCCCATGCAGAGCCCCACGATCAGGGCACTGTCCTGGTGCGCCTCCCTCAGCGCTCGCAGCAACGGATCCGGCGGGCGTTCCTTGGCGTCCCGCCACGACGGGATGATGACGATCCCGGCCTTCTCCAGTGCCTCGAGACCGTTCGGTGCATGGAGCCGGATGCCACCAGTGGTGGCGAGCACGCCTTGATCTGCGGCAACCGGCAGGAGGGTGAACCGCGGCGCGCCGAACGATGTGCGATCGACGCCGAAGACGCTGACGGGCACCGACATTTCGAACATGGATGCTCGGTCGAACATCACCACCGCGATGGTGGCTTTGTCACGAGTCACCGGATCCTCCGAACATCGCGAGCTGGAGTGGCTCGATCCACACCCGGCACACCACTATGCCCGAACCTTGTGTTATCGCGCTCGAACAGCAAGGGAAGCGGTGCTCGACGCGAATTCGATCTGCCGTGAGTGACTGTCGTGCGGGCTGATAGGCGATCGTTGTCGACCACGCTGTTCGCCGGCGGTCCTGTCTTCCGCTCGGGCGAGCGGCGTCCGCCGGTTGGGGTAGAACGGGCCGAGATTGATCGATACGTGGCCTCCGCATATGTCACGACGGCAGGTGCGGGCCCCGTATAGTCCGCTCATCAGCTGTGGCACAGACGGATTCAGCGGCGTTCACCGGCCGCTACGAGCCCTCCTGGGCTTACTCCGAGATTGTTGGCTTACTCCACTATTCTGGCCGAACCTTTGCTCGCTCTACTTCTTCTACACCGGAGAGATCCATGACGAACGACGAGCCGTTCTGGCCGAACAACGCTCGCTTGGCAGTCAGCTTCTCGTTGATGTTCGAAGGCGGAGGGCAACCCATCTCCGGGGCCGGCGGTGTCATTCCTGATCCCGTCGAGCACGACCTTCCCGACATGCCGACCAACGGCGTCTTCCAGTACGGAATCTACGAGGGAACCCCGCGTCTTCTCGACCTGATGGACAGGTACAACGTCAAGTTGAGCGCCTTCATGATCGGCCAGGCGGTCGACAAGGCTCCGGACCTGGCACAGGAGGTCGTCCGTCGTGGACACGAAGCGGCGGCCCACGGCCGGACGTGGGAGCCGAGCTACAACTTGGATCCTGAGGCTGAGCGTCGCTTCATCGCGGATAACGTCGCAAGCGTCGAGCGGGCGACCGGGCAGACGCCCAAGGGCTGGAGTGCGTACTGGGTGCGCAACAGTGTCAACACCCTGGACATCCTCCAGGGCCTCGGTTTCACCTATCATCTCGACGAGCCCAGCCGGGACGAACCGTTCATCGTGCCGCTGAAACACGGCGACTTCGTGACCGTCCCCTACACCTTTCATATGAACGATATTGTCTCGTTTCCCTTCGATGGTTGGAATCCAGCTGCCTACGAGCAGGCCCTGCGAGACGAGTTCGACCAGCTGTACGAGGAGGGCGCTACCCGCCGTCGGATGATGGTGATCAGCCTGCACGACCGTATCTCGGGCCACGCCAACCGCGTGCGTGTCTTGGACCGCTTCCTGGCCTACGCCACGAGCAAGCCTGCGGTGTGGTTCGCACGCAAGGACGAGATCGCCGACTGGGCGCTGGAGGCTCGCGACGGCACGCCGGTACTCGACCGGGGCCCGGCGAACGTCCACGGCCTTCCGGGGCCGGCGGCATAGATCACGACGAGGCAGAAGCGGTCCCTGCGTGGACTGCTTGCAGAGTGGAATCCCTTCTCGAGGTATCGGGCACTGAGCCGTGCTGGCTGGAATTCAGCGCACTCCGGCTGATTCGAGCTGCGCGCAATCACATCGGCTGACCTCCTCGGTCCTCATGTGCGAGAGATGGCTCACCATCGATCCATCGACGATGGCGGCACGCGAGATGTGGCGTACGTTGGCGTTTGTTGCTCGTGTTTCCGCCGTAGGCAATAGGATGCAGCGGTTTGCGGCAAAGTCGCGGTAGACGTACCCGCGCGACATTCTCTGCCGCGTCTCTCATGTCCTCGTTCATAGACTTGGGGGTTTCCGTGTGTGGAATCGTGGGTTGGGTGGCGTTCGGTGCCGATCTGCGCAACGAGTTGGACATCGTCGATGCGATGGCCGACACGATGGCATGTCGAGGCCCTGATGATCGGGGCACCTGGCTGAGCGACCACGCTGCTCTCGGGCACAGGCGCCTGTCCGTCATCGACCTGGCGGGCGGTCGGCAACCGATGGTCGAAGAAACTGCCGACGGCACGTTGGTGCTCGTCTACTCAGGCGAGGCTTACAATTTTCGAGAGCTGCGTGATGCGCTCGTCGCTCGGGGCCACTGTTTCGAGACTCATTCGGACACCGAGGTCGTGTTGCGCGCCTACCTGGAATGGGGTAGTGCGGTGGCCGAACGCCTGAACGGAATGTATGCGTTCGCCGTGTGGGATGCCCGAGTCGGACAGCTCGTCATGGTCCGCGATCGGCTGGGAGTCAAGCCGCTCTACTACTACGAGACCGCTGACGGTGTGCTGTTCGGGTCGGAGCCGAAGGCGATCCTCGCCAACCCGCTTGCCGAGCATGTTGTGGGTCTGGACGGATTACGGGACATGTTCAGCCAGGCGAAGTCGCCCGATATGGCCGTGTGGGACGGCATGCGTGAGGTCGAGCCCGGATGCGTGGTCACCGTGCAGCGAAATGGCACCCGGGCCGTGCGCTACTGGAGCGTGCCCACTCGGGAGCACACCGATTCGCGAGACGCCACCGTCATCCACGTCCGGGAGCTGCTCGAGGACATCGTCGCCCGGCAATTGGTGTCGGACGTGCCGCGCTGCACCCTGCTGTCGGGCGGGCTCGACTCGTCCGTCATCACCGAGATCGCCGCTGCCCAGCTGGCGCGTGAAGGCGAGACCGTCCGCAGTTTCTCCGTCGACTACGCCGGCCAGACGGAGCGCTTCGTCGCCGACGCCGCTCGCGATGCTCCGGACACCCCGTTCGCGCACGCGGTTTCCGCCCACGCCGGCACCGAGCATCAGGACATCCTGCTGGATCCCGACGCGCTGACCGACCTCGAGGTCCGAGCCGCAGTCGTGCGGTCCCGAGACATCCCGCAGGGGCTCGGCGACATGGACACCTCGATGTACCTGCTGTTCAGGGAGGTCCGGGCCCGTTCGACGGTTGCGCTGTCCGGCGAGTCGGCCGACGAGATCTTCGGTGGCTATCGCGAGTTCTTCAGTCGAGAGGCGCAGCAGGCCCGCACCTTTCCCTGGTTGACCGACGTGACACCCATGAGGGGCCTCGATGCCGAAACCCTCGACCCCGGTCTGCGGACCGCACTGGAGTTACCCGACTACGTTCAGGACACCTACGACACTGCGGTCGCAGCCGTTCCGCGTCTGGACGGCGATGATGATCACGACTATCGAATGCGCCAGATGAGCCATCTCTACCTGACCCGATTCCTTCGCCTGCTGCTGGATCGGAAGGACCGGCTGTCCATGGCGGCCGGTTTGGAGGTGCGGGTTCCGTTCTGTGATCACCGGCTGGTCGAGTACGTCTACAACGTCCCGTGGCCGCTCAAGACCTATGACGGCAGGGAGAAGTCTCTGCTGCGAGGGGCAGCGGCTGACCTTCTGCCCAGCTCGGTGCTGGGGCGCACGAAGGCGAACTACCCGGCCACCCAAGATCCGACCTACGTGACCAAGCTTCGCGGAATCTGTCGCGACTACGTCGTCGGCTCGAGGCATCCGGTTGTCGAACTGGTCGACCGTGAATGGTTGACCAATGCGGTAGTGGATGACGGACCGGCGCGTCCGAGCGTCCGCCGCAGCCTGGAACGGACCATTGACCTTGCCATCTGGCTCGACCTGTACAACCCGACGCTGAAAATCTGATCATTCGAATTCGCGTGGTTGTCAGGTGGTGAGCACCCTGTCAAAACGAGGACGGTCTGGTGATGAGCGATCTGCGGTCGTGGCTTGATCTGCTCGAGTTGCGCGGCGATCTCACACGCCTCGCGGCGTCCATCGAGCCTGATCAGGAGGTCGCCGCGGTGCTCGAACGCGCCGACGGCGCCGTGGCAGTTCTGTTCGAGGACGTGGTCGGTGCCCGGTTCCCCCTGGTCGGCAACACGATCCCGACGTACGAACACCTCGGGCTCGCGCTCAACTGCGAACCCGGAGAGGTGGCCGGCCGCTTCGCCGCCGCACTGGATCGGCCCAGCGCCTGCCCGCAGGTCGACGCCGCTGATGCACCGGTGCTGACGAACCGGTTCGACGGCGAGGCGTTGCTCTCGGTGCTGCCGCTGGTGCGACAGCACGAGCACGACGCGGGCCGTTACCTGACGTCGGCGCTGCTGGCGGCACGCGACCCGGCGGAGGGCCGGATGAACCTGTCGATCAACAGGATGCTGGCCGCCGGTGAGCGTGAGCTGCGGGTATTGGTGCTGCCTGGTCGGCTACGACGCATCCTCGCCGAAGCCGAGGCGGCCGGCCAGGACCTCGACGTCGCACTTGTCATCGGAGTGCATCCAGTGCTCGTGCTGGCCAGCCAGGCTCCCGCAGAACGCGGCCTCGACGACTATGCGGTGGCAGGCGCGCTCGCCCCCACACCGATCGAGCTGGTGCCCGCTCCGACCGTGGACGCACTGGTCCCGGCCCGCGCCGAGGTCGTGCTGGAGGGCCGATTCCGGGCCGGGCGACGCGCGGACGAAGGCCCGTTCGGCGAGTACCCGCACACCTACGGGCCTGCAGCGCCTGCACCGGTCATCGAGCTGATGGACGGGTGGCACCGCGAGAACGCGCTGTGCCAGACGATCCTTTCCGGCGGGCGCGAGCATCTGTACGCAGGCGGTGTTCCGCGCGAGGCGCTGTGCACCCGTGCGCTGCGCGGGGCCGGTCTGGATGTCGTGGGGCTGCGGTTGCCGGAATCGGGCTCGTGCCGGTTGACGGCGGTGGTTGCGCTTCGCAACCGGGCGCCGGGTGCGGTCACCACCGCGATCCTGACGCTCTTCCTCACATCGGAGACGATCAAGCAGGTCACGGTCGTCGACGACGACATCGATGTGCTCGACGACGAGCAGGTCGCGTGGGCGGTCGCCACGCGGGTGCAGGCCGACCGCGATCTGCTCGTCGTCCCGAACGCCAAAGGTAGCAGCCTCGATCCGTCCGCGCAGGGCGCGGTGACGGCCAAGCTCGGTATCGACGCCACCGTGCCCGTGGACCCCACGGTGGACGGCGAGAGGTACCGGCGAATGCGCGTCGAGCCGGGTGACCCCGCGCGTGTGCGGGCCCACCTCGCCGCGTTGGGACTCTGATGTCCTGCGTACGCCGGATCGTGGTGGCCATCACCGGTGCCTCGGGAGCGATCTATGGGGTTCGGGCAGTGGAATTGCTGCACGGGATTCCCGGCATCGAGACACATCTGGTGCTCACGAAAACCGCACGAAGGATGCTGGAACTCGAGACGGATCGCAGCCCCGCGGACCTGCGCTCACTCGCGGACGTCGTGCACTCCGACGGCGAAATCGGCGCCTCTGTTTCGTCCGGCTCGTTCCGGTTCGACGGCATGCTCGTGGCCCCCTGCAGCGTGAAGGCGCTCTCGGGCATCGCCAACAGCTTTGACGCCTCCCTCGTGATCCGCGCGGCCGACGTTGCCCTGAAGGAACGACGCCGGCTCGTGCTGCTACTCCGCGAGACGCCCCTGCACGCGGGACACATCCGGTTGATCGCCGAGGTCACAGCCGCAGGGGCGATCGTCATGCCGCCGGTGCCCGCCTTCTACACCCGGCCCGCAGGCGTGGCCGACATCGTCGACCACAGCGTCGGACGCGCACTCGACCTATTCGACATCGACGCCGGTGTGGTGCAGCGCTGGACTCAGTAGTTCCGGAAAAGAGATCTGCATGGAGATCGTTGATGAAGAGTCCTTCACAACCGTACGACTTCGTGATCGTGGGTGCCGGTACAGCGGGTTGCGTGCTGGCCTCGCGGCTGAGTGAGGACCCGGGGAAGCGGGTGTTGGTGGTGGAGGCGGGGAGCCGGGATCCGCTGCCCGCTGCTGCCGATCCGCGAGCGTGGCGAACGCTGGCGGGATCCTCGATGGACTGGGGCGATGTCTCGCTGGAGGTGCCCGGCGCTCCGCGGGTGCGGTTACCGCGCGGGCGCGCTCTCGGCGGTCCTCGGCGATCAATGCGCTGTCCTTCATCCGCGGCCACAGGGCGAGCTACGACGCGTGGGTCACCGCCGGGGCGGAAGGCTGGGGTTTCGAGGATCTGTTGCCGTTCTTCAAACGCAGCGAGCATGTGGAGGGCCGGGATCCCACCCTGCGGGGCCGTGGAGGCCCGGTGCGGCTGTGGACGAACTCTGCGCCGCACCCGCTGTCGCAGGTCGCGCTGGAGGCGGCACGGCAGGTCGGCCACCGTGTGGTGGACGACATCGACAGCGGCGTCGAGGAAGGGTTCGGCTGGGCGGAGTTCACGATCGTCGACGGCTAGCGCCTGAGTGCAGCTGATGCCTACCTGCTGCCGGTACTGGAGCGTCCCAACCTCGATGTCGTCACCGACGCTCTGGTACACCGGCTGGTCGTCAGGGGCGGGCGCTGCACTGGTGTCGAGTACGCAATCGGCTCCGAGCTCGTCGCTGTGGAGTGCAGCCAGGAGGTTCTCGTGGCCGCCGGTGCGATCGGCTCGCCCCAGCTGCTGCTGCGCTCGGGCGTCGGCCCGCGGGCCCATCTGCGTGAGCTCGGGATCGGGGTGCTCGCCGACCTTCCGGGGGTGGGCGTGAACCTGCACGACCATCCCATCACCGGCGTCGTCCACCATGCTCGGCAGCCCGTCGTCACGACGCTGGGCAACGGCGGGGGCGAGGCCAAGGGCACGATCCGCACCAGCCCCGGCGTTCCGTGGCCGGACGTGCAGCTGTTCTGCGCGATCGCGCCGATGCTCGGAGACACGGTCCCCGGCCCCGGGCGCGGCGCGGGATACACGCTCGTGGTCTCCGTCGTGGCCCCGTTCAGCCGCGGATCCGTGCGCCTGTCGAGCGCCGCCCCGGACACCGCTCCTCTGATCGACCCGGGCTACTACACCGACGGCCGCGACCTCGATGCCGCCGTCGCCGGGCTGCGCGCCGCGCGCGAGCTGGGCAATGCACCCGCCTTCGCGCCGTGGCGAGGCCAGGAGGCTCAGCCCGGTGCCGACGTGCAGGACGACAGTGCCTTGCGCGCCTACGTGCGTCGAAGCGCCCACACCTACTTCCACTACGCAGGCACCTGCCGCATGGGCACGGACGACGACGCCGTCGTCGACACGGATCTCCGGGTGCGCGGGGTCGACGGACTGCGTGTCATCGACGCCTCGGTCATGCCGTCCCCGGTCAACGCCAATACCAACGCCACCGTCTACGGCATCGCCGAACGCGCCGCACAGATCCTGCGCACCTGATCAGCGCCCGACACGGAGCATGAGCGCGCGGCGCTGTGGAGTCGGCGCTCAGCGTGCCCGGTTGCCCGGAAGATGGCCTTGCTGACGTTGTCGCCAGCGGGTGGGTGCCTGACGGACCGACCCCTCGACTGCTCCGATCCGCGCCGGCGCCCGCGAGGCGATGCTCAACAAGGCAAGGCCACCATCCCGACAACCAGGTTCAGCGCCGTGTTTCTTCAGGAGGCCGCTGGCATCAGGGCCCTGGTGACGGAGCGCGATCCTCTACGCGATCCGCGGCGCAGCAACTGTCCTGCGGGTGATTGTGAGTTTGCCTCGGCCACCTGTGGTTGGTTTCTTTCGCTCGGAAGGTGGTGCGGTAGTCCTGCGGGCTGACGCCGACGATCCGGCGAAATGCCGGACGTAGGGAAACTGCGGCGGAGAAGCCGACCTGTCGAGCGATGGCGTCGACTGACAGGCCGGTGTGTTCGAGTAATTGTTGCGCGCGCAGGATGCGTTGGTGGAGCAGCCATTGGAGGGGGGAGATGCCGGTCGCTGCCCGAAACTGTCGGTCGAATGTGCGCCGGCTGAGGTGTGCCCGCGCGGCAAGGGCTTCGACGTCGAGGGTCTCGTCGAGGTGCTCGAGGGCGTAGGTCATCACTTTGCCGAGGTCGTCATCCGTGGCGATGTCGGGGACGGGCTGGCGGATGTATTGGGCCTGCCCTCCGCTTCGGTGGGGCGGCACGACCATTCGGCGGGCGATGGCCGTGGCGGCATCCGCTCCCCAGAACCGGCGCACGACGTGCAGGCAGGCGTCGAGCCCGGCGGCGGTGCCGGCGCTGGTGACGACGTCACCGTCGTCCTCGTAGAGGACTGTCGGGTCGACGGTGACCTGCGGACACGTGGCTGCGAGGACCGGGGCGTGATACCAGTGGGTCGCTGCGCGTCGGCCGTCGAGCAGCCCGGCGGCTGCCAGGACGAACGCGCCCATGCACAGGCCCACGATCAGCGCACCGTCGTCGTGCGCCTCTTGCAGCGCCCGCAGCGTGGGTTCTGGCGGGCGTTCTCTGGAGTTGCGCCACGAGGGGACGATCACGATGCCGGCGTGCTGCAGTGCTTCCAGACCGTTGGGGACCTGGAGGCGGATGCCGCCAGTGGTGGTGAGCAGACCGGGCTCCCCGTGTACCGAAAGGAGGTTGAACCGAGGTGCTCCGTTGGTCGTGCGATCGACCCCGAAGACACTGATCGGCACAGACATCTCGAACATGGGTGCCCCGTCGAACATCACCACTGCGATAGTGGCTCGGTCGCGAGTCATCGAGTCCTCCGAACATCATTTCGCCCGAGCGAGGCTCGGTCCGCACCAGCCAACTATGCCCTTTTCAGGACTTCTCGACCGCAACGGCGGGAGTTGCCAGGATCGAAACAGAAGATCACGCCGCAACGAGCCTGCCGGGCTGGTGATGCGCGCGACCGAGGTCGTTGTACTCGTTGCACGTCCGCAATTACTACTCCGCTCGTACGGTCAGCGGATCCAGGTGGCCAGAACGGCCGTTGCGCGGCTCGTCGAACACCTGGACGGTGCGCAGTGCCCAGCGGCCCGTGGTCGACAACCCGACCACGAACAGCCCCAGTCCGGTCGCGGCCATGATCAACCAGCCGAGATGCGCCGCTGCGACGAAGCCCGTCGACACCGGCCCGACGATCCGCGCGGTCACCACCGAGCCGAGCACCGCCACGCCCAGGGTCGCGCCCACCTGCCGTCCCGCGGACGCCACGGCCGCCGCGACTCCGGCCTGCGACGGAGGCATCCCCGAGACGGCCCCGTTGGTGATCGCAGGGTTGATGAATCCGAAGCCGAGCCCGAACACGGCATAGGCGCCGGCTACCTGCCAGAGTGGCGAGTGCTCGGTCAGCTGCGCGAGCAGGAACGAGCTCACGGCCATCGCCAGGGATCCGACCGTGACGGGAATGCGTGGATGGTTGCCTCCGACTCGCCCCGACACGGGGGCCAGCAGCGCGATCATGATCGCCGCCGGCAGGGTGAGCAGGCCGGCGGACAGTGGGGAGAACCCTCGCGTCTCCTGCAGGTAGAGCGCATTGAGGAAGAGAAACCCCGCCACGGTGCCGTATGAGCCCACTGCAATGAGTGCGGCACCGCTGAAGGGCGCACTCGCGAAGAAACCTATGTTCAGCAGGGGCTCGTCCGTCCGCCGCTCGTAGCGGACGAACGCGATCGCCGACGCGACCGCCACAACCGCACAGCCGATGATCCACGGCGAGCGGATGCCGAGCTGCGGCGCCTCGATGATCGCGTAGGTCACCGTGGCGAGCAGCGCGATCACCAGCAGCTGCCCGATCGGGTCGAGTGACCGCGCCCGGTCTGCCCGGGACTCCGGCACGAACCGCGCCACGAGCACCACGGCTGTCAACGCGATCGGCGCGTTGATCCAGAACACCGACCGCCAGCCGGCAGCGTCCACCAGCACGCCGCCCAGAACCGGCCCGAGCGCCCAGCTCAGTCCCGCCACGGAACCCCAGATGCCGATGGCCCTGGCCCGCTCACCGCGTTCGCGGAACGTGTTCGTGATGATCGACACCGACGAGGGGTTCAGCATCGACCCGCCCACGGCCTGCAGCATCCGGAACACGATCAGTAGTTGGACGCTCGGGGCGATGCTGCACAGCAGCGACCCCAGGCCGAACAGGACCAGACCGGTCTGGAAGACGCGCTTCCTGCCGATCCGGTCCCCGACGGAACCGGCGAGCAAGAGCAGGCTCGCGAGCACGACGGAGTAGGCGTCGATCACCCACTGCAGGTTCGACACCGAGGCGCCCAGTTCTCGGCCGATCGAGGGCAGGGCGAGGTTGATGATGGTGTTGTCCAGGCCGACGACGAACAGCCCCATGCAGGAGACGGCCAGAATCGCCGACTTGCGACTCCGCCCGAACTCGGTGGCGTTCGTCTTCTGCGTTTTCACTGTCCTGCGGCGGGCATCGCGGTGCGGCTCAGCGCACTGGTGTCGGTGAGGTGTGTGGCGAGTCGGGCGGCCTGGTTCCGGATCTCGGGGACGGACATGGCGTCCCAGGCGGTGGCCCTGCTGGGTGGGCCGAGGGTGTACATGCCCACGACGACCTCGCCGCGGCCGTCGAGGAGCTCACCACTTTCGGTGCAGGCCACGCCGAGGCCGAGTGGGTCCGGCGCGATGGTGCCGCGGTCGAGCAAGGCCCGAAGAAGCGGGTTGGTGGTCATCGTGACGTCGCCGAGGGGACCGGTGCAGTTGACGAGTGCCTCGGCTTCGATCGCGGTGTTGCTCAGATGCACGCGGCAGCGGGTGCCCAGGTCGTCGACGTGGCGGAGCCCGCCGGCGTGGAGGGTGAGCCGTCCGGTGTCGCGGTAGGCGGTGATCCGGGCGGCGATCTGCGGGGCCATCCGGTTGCGGTGCACGTGCCAGGTGTGGACATAGGTGCTGAGGAAACGCCGGCGCTGGGCCTGGTCGAAGCGGCGCCAGATCGACTGGGACTTCGAGCGCAGGCCGTCGACGACAGCGCGCCAGTCGACACCGCTGTCCTGGGCTGCGGCGATCTGGTCGTAGACCAGGTCGGCGACTCCGTCGGCGGTCAGGGGCCCAGGCGGGATCGGGGTGGGCCAGTCGGGCAGTACGTGCTCGAGGTGGGTGCGGGGGAGTTGGCCGTGGCGGCTGACCATTGCCACCCGGCGCTGGGGCGTGTCCTCCAGCAGGGTGATGGCTGCGTCGATGGCGGTGAGGCCGCTGCCGGCGAGGACGACGGTGGCGTCGTCGGACACGTTTGCCAGTGCGTTGAGATCCCAGGGGCCTTGCAGGTGCCACGAGGCGTCGGGGAGCGAGCCTGTTGCGGTGGCCAGCCGGCGGGGAGCGGAGACGCCGTAGGCGAGCACGACGTTTCTGGCCCGAGAGGTCCCGATGTCGGTCGTGATCTCGAAGCCACCTCCGTGGGGCGCGATGTCCTGAACCGTGGCGGCGACGGTGGTCAGTCGGTGGCCGCCGAACTGGGTGATCAGGTCTTGCAGGTAGTTGCCGTAGACCATGCGTGGCAGGAAGTCGGTGGGTGTCCACCCGCGTCCGGCGCGTCGGGCCCAGTTCGCGAAGTGGTCGGGTTCGTCGGGGAATGCGCTCATGATCTGTGCGCGGAGGTTGAGCAGATGCCGGGGATCGGTCGTGCCGTAGGCGACGCCGAGGTGCCGGCGGCGGGGGTCGGGCTCGAACAGTGTGATGCGGAGATCAGGGTCGCTGCTGGTGCGCAGCAGGTGAAGTGCGGTGAGCGTGCCGCTCGCACCTCCGCCGACGATTGCCACAGTCGCCTGCAGGTGGTCCGGATCCTCAGAAGCGATATTCGCGGTGCCACTCACGCTGCACTCCATCTTCCGCGGGCCTGACATTGCACGTCGGGCTCGCAACATCGATTTGTGGTTGCTGCAGCGGGCGACCATGACCGCATGTGAAAAAACAAATGGCGAGCTTCCTACTCGCCCCGACAGGCCGGCGTTACTCCCGATCTGCTGGCGTCAGGTGCACGGTGGTGTTCCCGCCCGTGCCGGCGACGCGCTCATGCCTCGACAGTGCGCCGCGTATCCGGTTCACCGTGAGCGAAATCCAGGCTGACTTTCGATTGATTCCGGCCAGCCGCGACCGGTTCTGCCCCACCCGACGTGATTGACCAGGCCGTCGGTTGGGCACCCTGGCGGCAACGGTTCGACGTGGCCGGAATCGATCGATAATCAGCTGCCCGGCCGCTCACATCCGGCGTCGCGGTCGAGGCAGCATCAAGCTATGACTGTGTCTTCCTCATCGAATCCGCCCGTCATCGCGGACGCCAACGCATCGGTCACGGTCCAACTGGTCGGTGGCCCCACGGCAGTGATCGAAATCGGCGGAATTCGACTGATCACGGATCCCACCTTCGACCCTCCCGGCGACCACCCGGTCGGAGAGCGGAACCTGGTCAAGACGACCGCGCCTGCGGTGCCGGTCGACGACATCGGCCCGGTGGACGTGGTGCTGCTGTCGCATGACGAGCATCCGGACAACCTCGACGACGCCGGACGGCGGTTCCTCGGCGACGTGCCGCTGGTGCTCAGCACCGCAGGCGCGGCCGAGCGACTCGGCGGTGTCACGTGTGAACTGCCGCTGTGGCGCAGCCACGTCCTGCGCCGGCCGGACGGAGGAGAGCTGCGGATCACCGGAGTACCTGCTCAGCACGGGCCTGCGGGCACCGAGCACCTGACCGGAGAGGTCCGTGGGTTCGTTCTGTCGGGCGTCGGGTTGCCCACCGTCTACGTGAGCGGCGACAACGCCTCGCTCGCGGTGGTCCGCGATGTCGCCGATCACGCGGGCCCGGTCGACATCGCGATCATCTTCGGCGGCCACGCACGCAGCCCTGTGATGGACGCCTACCTCACCTTCAGCGCTGACCAGGTCGCCCAGGCAGCCGAGATCCTCGACGCCCCGACGGTGATCCCGATCCATCTCGAGGGTTGGAAGCACCTCACGCAGGAGTCGAGTGCGATCCCTCCGGCTTTCGCGCGGCGGGGTCTGAGCGAGCGGCTGCTCATGCTCGATGCAGGCGAGACCGTCACGGTGGCCGGCAAGCAGCGGCCGCCCGCTGAGGTGTGACGGCCCGGGCCGTCCTCCTCCGTCAGGACGACCGTGCGGCACGTCCTGCCTCTGTCGGAGGCTCACTACCGGTCGGGCTCGACGATTGCAAGCGGCGGCGCAGCGACTGCAGGTCCGATTGCGATGCATTTGTGCTGACGAGGAAATGAGCCAGCAGGTCGGCGAATCGGCGCGGCTGCTCGGTATGCGGAAAATGCCCCGCTCCGTCGAAGATCTCCAGACGGCTGCCGGGCAGCAGATCATGAGCACTCACCGTGTGCTGGAACGGAATGACCGAGTCTTTGTTGCCGCCGATGAGTAGCACCGGAACGTCGGCGAGGAGGTAGAGCCGCTCGAGACCGCCCAGGCGCTGGCCCGACCAATCCAGTGCGCCGCGCACGGTTTGGGCGAAGGCGCCGCGTGCTCCGTCGTCGGTGAAGGAGGCGAATGCGCTGGCCAGGCCGTCGAGGTCCGGTCCGTTGAGCGTCGGCAGGGCGTGCATGGCCCAGTGGACGGCTTTGGCGAGCCAGGGTGGGGTGATGGCGGAGAGCGCGCGGAGGAGCAGGGGGGTGCCGGGGAGCGTTGCGGCGCGCAGGGCGATCGTGACGCCTTGGCCGAGGCCGCCGCTCGCCTCGAGGACCAGGCGTTCGGTCATCTCCGGAAACTGGTGGGCGAACTGCATCGCGACGCCGCCGCCGAAGGAGTGCCCGACGATGGTGGCCTGGTCCAGGCCCAATGTGAGCAGCAGGTCACGCAGTTCGGTCGCGTAGGCGCCCAGCGAGTAGTCCCCCGTGCGGGGTTTCGCGGACTGGCCGTGACCCAGCAGGTCCGGGGCGATGACGTGGGCGTGGCGGCCCAGGAGCGGCAGAACGGATGACCAGGTCCGCGAGCTGCTGGCCAGTCCGTGCAGCAACACGACAACCGGCCCGTCGCCGTCGGCGCCCGCCTCCAGGAAGGTCACCCGCTGGCCGTGCAGCACGATCTCCCGCTGCGTCACGGGCACGGTGAACGCCCGCCGGCCAGGGGCGCCCCGTTGTCGACGTGGGTACAGCGGGCAGGGTGCCGAGATCGTCGACATGGTGGCTCCCGTTCGGGTTCGGCAGCGGCTGCCGGGGTCGCCCTCGCAAGGGAGCCCTCGAATCTGCTGCGGCGGGTTTCCGCAACCGGCCGGCGTGGTGACTACGGGTCCGGTTTGCGAGTCCAGCCCGTTCTCGGTGCTCGCCGCCAGGGCGACCGGTCGGTGGTGGCTGGCGTCATCGCCGATCATGAATACCCGGTCGCGAGGCGCAGGAGTCGCGCTCTCGAAGTGATCCCACCGACATTGCTCGATCAGGTCCGGACGCGTGGGGCTATTTCGCCGGCGCCTGCGTACGGAATCGTTCCGACCACCGTCATCGAGCGGTGTCGCGGAACGCTCCGCGGTGGACGGCGGCCGGGTGGCGCGCGTCGAGCCTGCCGTCGCCGGGCGGTCTGCCGGGTACGTCGGCGAACAGCTTCTCGCGGAAGGTTCCGGCGCGGTACTCGGTCTGTGCCAGCCCACGCTTCTGCAGCTCGGGCAGCAGCCCTTCGATCACCTCGGTGTAGCTGCCCGGGATGACGTGGTTGATGACGTTGATGCCGTCGATTCCCGCGTCCTGCCAGCGTTCGAGCTCGTCGGCGATCTGCTCCGGCGTGCCGACCAGCCGCATCCGCTCGGCGCGGTAACGCACCATGTCCTCGATTGTCGGGTTGCCGCCCGGCACCGAGTCGATGATGGCCTGCAGCACTCCCCGGACGCCCTCGACCTCCAGATCCTTCAACGGCGTGTCGAGCGGGGCGTCCCCGAGATCGACGCCCATGCCGCCGAGCATGTGGGCGGCGAGGCCGTCGGGCGACATGTAGGAGTCGTAGTCGGCCTTCCGCCTGCGGGCCTCGTCCTCCGTGCTGCCCACCACGAACGACAGCCCGGCGAAGAACCGCAGGTCGGACGCCGCGCGGCCGTGCTGCACCGCGAGCCTGCGCACCGTCGTGGTCACCTTCTCCGCGTTGCCGAGCGAGCCGGCGAACATGAAGACGGCCTCGGCATTGCGGGCGGCGAAGGCCATCCCGGCCGGCGACGTGCCGGCCTGGAACAGCACCGGCGTTCGCTGAGGTGATGGCGCCACCAGGTGCGGCCCCTCGACGGAGTACCGCTCGCCCTGATAGTGGATCTTGTGGATCCGGCTGGGGTCGGCGTGGCGGCTTCCTGCCTTGTCGCGCAGCAGCGCGCCGTCGTCCCAACTGCCTTCCCACAGCCGGTAGACGACGTCCACGTACTCGTCCGCCCACTTGTACCGGTCGTCGTGTGGGGTGAGCCCTGGCATCCCGAAGTTGCGGTGGGAGTTCTCCAGCGCCGACGTGACGATGTTCCAGCCGATGCGGCCCTTCGTCAGGTGGTCGAGGGTGCTGGCTCTGCGAGCGAACGTGAACGGGTGCTCCTGGATCACGGAGCTCGTCCACGCCAGGCCGAGGTGTTCGGTCACGGCCCCGAGAGCCGCGATCATCACCGACGGATCGTGGGACGGAATCTGCAGGCCCTCGGTGACGAAGGTGTCCCAGCTCCCGCGGTAGTTGCCGTACAGCCCCACGACGTCGGCGAAGAACATCGCGTCGAACCGGGCCTCCTCCAGTTGCTGTGCGAGGTCGGTCCACAGCGACAGCTCGTCGAAGCGGTGCTGCTGGGCGTCGGGATGGCGCCACTGGCCTTCGAGGATGTGTGACGTGGTGGCCATGACGAACGCGCTGAGCAGCAGCCGTGGCCGACCCGTTGCCGCGCTCACAGCCGCGCGTCCGGCCGTCGGATGGTGAGTGTGCCCGCGAGCTGCACCAGAGCGATCATCACCGGCACGATCATGACAGCTGTCTCGTAGCGGTAATAGCGACCGAGCCGGCGGCGCTCGTGCTCTCCTCATCGGTCTCGATCACGGTTATGCTGCCTCGATTGACCGGATTGGAGGATTGGTCCGGTTGTGGCGGTGGGGGGAATCCGCATGGAACACGCTGATGTCGCAGGTCCCACGGTCGAGGAGCAGCCTGACGGCCGGCTGCGCCGATCACTGAGCCAGCGCCAGCTCGTCCTCATCTGTCTCGGCAACGTGGTGGGCGCAGGCATCTACGGGCTGGTCGGCCAGATGTCGGCGCACGTCGGCGGCGCGATCTGGATCCCCTTCCTGGTGGCATTGGCGCTTGCGATCCTCACCGTGTTCAGCTACGCGGAACTGTCCAGCAAGTACCCCAGGGCAGGCGGCGCCGCCACGTACGTGCACCAGGCGTTCCGCGCGCCGTTCGTGACGTTCATGGTGATGTTCGCGATGGTCGCCTCTGCGGTGAACTCCGCATCGACGCTGTCGTTGGCCGCCGGTGGGTACATCGAGGAGGTGCTCTCCGTCCCGACCCTGGTCACCGCGGTCGTCGTGATCATCGTGCTCGGGACGATCATCGTGCTGGGCGTGTCGCTCTCGGCGCGCTTCAACAGCGTGCTCACCGTGATCGAGCTCGGCGGGCTGGCTCTGGTCATCCTGGCCGCGATCGCGGCGATCATGGTCGGCACCGGCGCGGCGGGCAACCTCGTCGACTTCGCCGCCACCGGCGGCGGAGCCGAGGCCGGTGCGGCTGACGCCTCGGTGATCGCGGCCGTCGTGGCGGCCACGAGCCTGGCCTTCTTCGCGTTCGTCGGGTTCGAGGACGCCGCCAACATGGCGGAGGAGACCAGAAACCCCGCCAGGGCGTGCGCCCGTGCGCTGGTGATCGCCTTGCTGACGGCGGCGGCGCTGTACCTGACCATCGCGGTGCTGGCGTCGGTCGTCGTCGGCGGCGACCAGCTCGCCACGTCATCCGCCCCGCTGCTCGAGGTCCTGCGGCAGAGCCCGCTGGCCGTGCCGGCGGCGCTGTTCACCGTGATCGCCGCGCTCGCCGTCGGCAACGGCGTATTGATCAACCTTCTCTCCGCCTCTCGGATGCTCTACGGCATGGCGGACCAGAAGGTGCTGCATGGAAGCCTGGCTGCGGTGCACTCCACCCGCCACACGCCGTGGATCGCCGCGGTCGCGGTCACCGCGGTCGCCATGATCTTCGTGTTCACCGGCAGGCTGGCCGTGCTCGCGACGACGACCGTTGCGCTACTGCTGATCGTGTTCGCGATGGTGAACGTCTCGGTGCTGGTGCTGCGCCGGGAGCAGGTGGACCACAAGCATTTCCGCGCCCCGACCGCTCTGCCGGTTCTGGGAGCGCTGGTCTGCGTCGCGCTGCTGACCCAGCAGGAGGTCGAGGTCCTGCTGCGAGTCGTCGTGGTGCTGCTCGTCGGCGTCGCGTTGTGGGCGGTCAACCGCGTGGCGATTCGCCGCACGGCGGCGCTGCGCTAGACGTCGACCGCACACCTGCAGGCCACCGCAGAAGTGACCGGACTTTCCACACGTACCCTCTTCACCCCTCAGGATGTCCTCCACCACCGTTTCCGGGGCTGTCGTGCGCGCCGCGCTGTGCCTGCGCATGTCGCTGGCCATTACTGCAATTTCTATCGGCTGATCGCCGATGGGAGCCGGTGCCCCATGCCGCGCCCGAGAAGGCTTGTAAGGAGACCTGCGCTCGCAGAAGGGAGGGCGACCGGTGACCGAGCTCAACACCACCAGCAGGTCGGCTCGCCCTCGCCGGGGGAGCGTCCTCATTCGTTACAGAGCGTCGGCGCGTTCAGCCAGGTGACGGAATCTCAGTAATAGGGCGTAACGGACTGGTGCCCCGCGGCGAAAAGCCGGTGCCCCCCAGCGCTCCGCCGTCCCGTCGCTCCGCTCCCCCCCCAGCGGCGACGGCCGGCGCACCCCGAATCGGAGTCCGTGTGAAACGACCGTCCCGTCTTATCCTCGTCACCGCGTCTCTGACGGTGGTCGGGCTTCTTGTCGGAGGCACCGCCTACGCGATGTCCGGCCGCCGCTCAGACACCTACGACGCGTGCGTTAACAACCGGACCGGCGCCATTCGGATGCTGCTCGAAGACTCACGCGACGGCTGCTACACACGGCGCGGGCCGTGGCAGGAGACTCCGATCTCGTGGAGCCGGAATGGCGGCCCTCCCGGGCCTGCCGGGCCCGCCGGTCCCCGCGGACCTCGCGGGCCTGGGGGTTCGGGCGGGAACGGCGAGGGAGACCCGCTCGGGAGCCTCGACGACCTGGCCGGCATGCCGTGCAACACCGACACCGACGAGGAAGGCGTTGTTGAGATCCGGATCAGCCCGCCCAACCAGGGCTCGGTGATCCAGATGATCTGCAAGACCGATGGGACAGTCGATTGGCCGCCGCCTCCGGTGACACGGACGACGACTCCTGTCCCGACGACGCAGCCTCGACCGCCGCGGACGCCGACTCAGCCGCCGCGGACGACGACTCAGCCGCCGCGGACGACGACCCAGGAGCCGCCGCGGACGACCCAGCCGCCGGCACAGCCGCCGACGACTCAGCCTCCGTTCGGGACGTCGGCGCCACCGCTGGCCGCGGCCGTACGATGACCCGAGACAGCGCGAACAGACGACCGATGCGGCTTCACGTGGTCATTCGGCTGCCCGAACCACCGGCGAAATGATGCCCCTGTGACCGAGACAGACGACGAAACGCCGCCCGTCCTCGACCTCATGGTCGAATCCCGCATGTCCCGCGAACGAGCAGAACGGCAACTCGCCTCAGGACTGGTCACCGTCGACGGCAACCCGTGACCGATCCGGCCACCCTGGTCTGCCGCACGGCACGGGTCGTAATCCACGGGCAGTAGCGGAGATCCCGCTAGGCAATTGCACTGCCTGCGTGCAGTCAGCCGACAGCACGCAGGCCGTGCATTGGCTCAGGAGTCTTGCCCGGGAGTTGCCGAGGCTAGAGCGGCTTCTTGAGCATTTCATCGGTGTCTGTGCTGAATGCGTAGCCGTGGCCGCGCGGCTCATCCGGGATCTCGATCAACATTCCACCGTTGCCAGTAGCGATACCGTGCGAGCCGGTATGAACCCAGGCGGGATCGACCCCTATGACAGACCTCTTCCCCTCGGCGTCTTCGACAAGAGCCCAGAGCGCGACGGCCGAGAAAAAAGACCGGCTTTCCTCGATGTGCTCGACCCACCAGCCGGGCGCGGCCGGGATGATCTGGACGATCTCGAACGGTGGCATCAGGCGACCCTATCGATCAGGCGCGGCGGCGGCGAGGGTCCTCGTAGCAGCGCCAGACGGCGACATCGTGGACGTTGCTCACTGGGTAGCCTCCCGCGGCTGTAGAGAGGGGGTCGACGCGCGGGCGCTTCGACCCCTCGGGTTCCAGATCCCGCGAGGGCGGGGCTCCGGGTTCGGCGCGTAACGACAGGCGCGGCTGACTCCCCAGCCCGCGTGTACGCGCGATCGGATTGGTGATCGCCTGGCGTCGGCAGCGCCTGTCAGCGGGCGACATGGTCTGGCTCGCAGCCAGCACGCTGGCTCCGGTGCAACCGCCGATACCGATTGCGTCGAGGGCTGTGCCACTCGAAAATCCGATCCCTCGGATGAGATTCTGGTTTTCCTGGAGTCCTGCAAATAAGGGGCTGACGTCCGGAGGGGCGGTCAGCTCAATTATCCGAAGGGCATAGCGCCGGCACCGGGCCCACGTACGGCATATATGTAAGTAGTCATCTATGTACACATGGCACGAAGTGTGTGCGGTAGCCACCAGATCTGTGCGGTCGACTTATGCGGGGGGCTTGTCTAGTAGGGCCTGTTGGGCTGCGGTCGCCAGCCATGTCTCGGCCCGGTCGAAGTCCCAGCCTCGCTCGCCGACGAGGGTGTACCAGGCAGGCCGGCCGAGGTAGAACCAGAGCAGGTCGACCGCGGCGGTGCCGTCGAGTTCCGGCTTCAGCGCGTTCAGGGCGGCGAGCCGGTCGGCCACGGCCGTGAGGGCGCCGAGGTAGGCCGCCTTGTTCGCGTCCAGGACGGGCGCCGCGGACGGCTCGGTGAGGTTGCGGTAGAGCAGGCCCCAGACGAGTTCCCAGTGCCGCTCGTGTGTCTGTCGGGTGCCCGCCGCAGTGATCGCGATGACCGCACGCGGGTCGTCCGTCGTCGCGATCCCGGTGAGGGTTTGCTCGACCGCGGGGTCTGCGGCCGCCGGTGCCAGCAGGGCTTCGAGAATCGCTGCCTTGCCGCCGGTGCTGCCGTACACCGTCGGGACGGCCACTCGCGCGTCCTTGGCGATGTCCGCGACCGTCACCTGCGCGAAGCCGTTGGCGAGGAACAGCCTCCGGCCGCTCTCGAGGATCGCCTCGCGCGTGGCGAGCGCGGCGTCCCGTCGCCGCGGTGAGTTGTACGAGCGCATCGCTGGATGGTACTGGCGGCAACAGTGTCGAATATTGACCATAGGGCCCTATACTCATACGGTGGCGGGGGTGAAGGCCTCCACGGTGACCGCGGTCGTCCATACCCGCCTCGTGCACGACACCCATCGCAGGGCCAGCACCGTCCTGGCGGAAGCCGCAGCGGATCCGGCGGCCTCCGCGACTGCCCTGGCCGAGCTACGTGACTTCCTCGTCGTGCATCTGGACAGCCACCACAAGTCGGAGGACGACGTCCTCTGGCCGATGATCGAAGAGCGGGCCCCTGGAGCCGCTGAGCCGCTGGCCCGCCTCAGCGGTGAGCACGACCAACTGGAGGCGGCACTCGAGGCGCTCGCCGCGGCCCCGATCGATGAACCCGGTCGCACCGCGCTCGTCGCCGCGGCGGTCGCCGTCCGCGACCTGGTCCATGTCCATCTGGAACACGAGGAGCCCGTCCTGCTCCCGGCGCTGAGCGAGCACATCTCCGACGAAGCATGGGACGACTTCGCCCGGCAGGTCCGGGCGACGACGCCCGGCGTGGGAGCACACCTTCTGGTCGGCTTCCTCGATCAGGTGGGCACCCCGGAGGACGTGGAGATCATTCTGCGAGACATGCCCGCGCCGGTGCGGGCGGAACTGCGCGAACAGGCGCAGGAAACTCTCGGCCGGCTGACGGCGGCCGGCTGATACGCCAGGTGCCGCGAATCCCGAGCGTCGTCGTGGCCCACTGAGACGGACGAGGAGTCCGCGTATGAAGATCGGCTTCAACCTGCCGCAGTTCGGCAGCCATGCGCACCGCCCGGAAGGCGTCGCGATGTTCGCCCGCCGGGCCGAAGAGATGGGGGCGGACAGCCTCTGGGTGGGGGACCGGCTGCTGGCCCCAGTCGAGCCGGAGATCAACTATCCGGGCACCACGGCGTTTCCGACGGAGTTCCGGGCAGGGCTCGACCCGTTCGCGACGCTCACCGTCGCCGCCGTTGTGACCACTCGGCCGCTCCTCGGCAGCAGCGTGCTCATCACACCGTGGTACGCCCCGGCGCTGCTCGCCCGTTCCCTCGCCACCATCGACCAGCTCAGCGGTGGCCGGGTGATCGCCGGCCTCGGTGCCGGATGGGCTCCCGAGGAATTCCGATCCGTCGGCGTACCGATCGCGGAGCGGGGACCTCGCCTCGACGAGTGCCTCGACGCGCTCGCGGCGTTCTGGGGCACGAACCCCGTTGACCACAAGGGCTCGTTCTGGACCACCGCCGCAAGCTACGTCGACATCAAGCCCGTGCAGCGCCCCGGCCCACCCATCTACATGCCCGCGTTCACGTCGACCGGCATCAACCGAGTGGCACGGCGCGCCAACGGCTTCCTCCCAGCGGTGACTCCTGGCTCCTTCGAGCCGACCACCATCACGGCCCCCATGGCACGCATCCAGGATGCAGCTGCCCGATCCGGCCGGGATCCGGGCGAGCTGGACGTCATCCTCCGCGTCAACACGAAAGCCGGTGACTCGGTGGACAGCATCGCCGAGACCATCCTGCGGGCTCGCGACGAAGCCGCAGTGGAGCATGCCTTCGTCGACCTCACCTTCCGCGACCGAGCCACGAGCGTCGAGCACGCCGTGGATCTGGCCGGTCGCGTGCTGGGCCTTGTCCGTGCGCGGTAGGTCGCGCGAGGTCGGGACGGCTGCCGACCGGGTCGCGCTGGTCACTGGCAGCTCACGAGGGATCGGCCGAGCCACCGCGTTGCGCTTGGCCGCTGACGGCGCGGCTGTCGTCGTCAACTACCGCACCCATGCCGCCGAGGCCGAGCACGTGGTCGCCACCATCGCGAGCCGGGGTGGACGTGCCACTTCGGAGCGTGCGGATGCGGCTGACCCCGCGGAGCTTCTCTCCCTCTTCGACTCGGCCGAGCGCCATTACGGCGGTCTTGATGTGCTGGTACTCAACGCGGCCGGCTTCGTGACGGGCCCCTTGGCCACGGCCACCGATCACGATTACGTGCACACCTTCGCGCTCAACGCCCATGCCACCTTTCTCGCATTTCGCGAGGCCGCACGCAGGATGCGTGACGGAGGCCGGATCGTGTTCATTTCTTCGACGGCCACCCGCACGGGCCCGCCCGAGAAAGCCTTGTACGCGGCCAGTAAGGCCGCCGGTGAGCAACTCGTCCGCGTTTTCGCCCACGAGGTCGGCCCACGGGGCATCACCGTCAACAGCGTCCTGCCAGGACCGACCTCCACCGAGGGATTTCCCGCGGCCTCGGTGCCGGTAGAAGCCTTGGTCGCCCGCACTCCGCTGGGTCGGCTGGGCCATCCATCCGACATCGCCGACGCCGTCGGCTTCCTCGCCTCCGATGGAGGTCGGTGGATAACCGGCCAGAGCATCGCTGTCGACGGCGGCCTGTCCACGTCGAACGGCCGGACGCACCTGGAGTCTGCCGAACGCAGCGCACACTGACCTCGACGTGGACGGACGCCCTTCAGCGCAGTGGCGTGCCCCAGTGGTCCGCGTAGGCGACCTCGCTGACAGGTAAGCGTGGCGCGGGCTTGAAGTCCGTCACCGTGGTGTAGGCGACGGGTATGAGACTGGTTTGGGTGATGCCGTCCGGAAGGCGGAGGATCTTCGCCGCTTCTGCCGCTCGCCGCAGGTGGTACGTGGTGAAGGTCGATCCGAGGCCGCGCGAGCGTAGGGCGAGCTGGAAACTCCAGGTCGCCTGGAAGATCCCGCCGTAGAGCACCGACAGGTCGAAGGGGTTGTTGTCCGCTGGTGGGCGGCCGAGCAGGCACGGCACGACCAGCACGGGGACCCGCTCGATGACGTCGATGAGGTGCCGGCCGGAGCGGAGCGCATGCTCGGGCGCCCCCGCGGCCTCCTCCGCTATGTAGGCGGTGCCTTCTTCGCGGAAGAGCGCACCGAGCTCGTTCTTGACGCCTTGGTCGCGGATCACGAGCCAGCGCCAGTTCTGCATGTTCGCCGGGGTGGGGGCCTGCAACGCGAGGCGCAGGCAGTCGTCGATGACCTCGTGCTCGACGGGCCGGTCGAGGTCGAGCTTCAGGCGGACCGAGCGGGTGGTGCTGAGCATCGTGTCGCTGTCCATCGCGGGCCTTTCGGTGGATGGCGTGCAGGCGCGGCCTTGATCAGGCTACGTCGCGTGGATGGACAGCTCTCGGGCACCGGCCACGGTGTGAATGGTTCTTGTGAGCCGTCGTGACGGGGATCGCGGCTATACGTACAACCGCGCATGCTCGGCGCGCAGCTTGTATTTCAGGATCTTTCCCCCGACCGTCTCCGGCAGTTCCGCGACGAACACAACAGCCTTGGGCGTCTCGTACCCGGCCAGTCGGGCGCGGCAATGCGAGATGAGATCGTCGGCGGCGGGACGGCGGCCGTCACGCGGAACGACCACGGCGGTGACGGCCTCTCCCCAGCGCTCGTGGGGGAGTCCGATCACGGCGGCGCGGAGCACGTCCGGGTGTTCGTGGAGCACGGCCTCGACGCGCAGGCTCGAGACGTTCTCCCCGCCGGTCTTCACGATGTCCTTGTAGCGGTCGAGCATGATCCGCAGCCCGTTGTCGTCGACGGCCACGCTGTCGCCGGAGTGGAACCAGCCGCCGCGAAACGCTTCGCGGGTGGCGTCGAGGTCGCGGTAGTAGCCGGCCATCATGATCGGCGAGCGGTAGACCGCTTCACCGGCTCGTCCGCCGCGCACCGGGTCGCCCGCCTCGTCGACGACGTCCGAGGCGAGCATTCCGCTCGGAAGCCCCACGTAGTTCGCGGCCGGGGCGGTGCGGGCGTGTACCTCGGGCCAGCGGGTCGGCCAGAACCGGTGGCAGGCGATGGCCTCGGTCTGGCCGAAGATCCCGAGGGTGACGAAGCCCGGTGCCGTCCGCGCCTCCAACCGCTCGATCAACGACGGGGAGAGCGCGCCCCAGCCGTAGACGAGTGTGGTGAGGGACGTCAGATCGAGCTCGGGGTGGCGGTCGATCTCGTCGGCCATGGCGGCGACGAACTGTGGGGACCCGGCCCACAGCGCCGTCGCCCGTGACGATGCGACGGCCGCGGCGACGGGCCCGGGAGCTGGACGACGGCCGATGACGAGCTCGCCACCGGCGAGAAAGGCGCCGATGGGGAAGATCTCGTCGCCTACGTGGTAGATCATCGGTAGGTAGGTGCAGAGTCGCAGGTCGCTGTCGTGGCGCAGGCCGCGCGACAGCGACAGTGCGAAGTTCAGCCCCGCCAGGTGAGCGCAGTGGTGCGAGAGCATCACGCCCTTCGGCATCGCGGTGGTGCCGGAGGTGAACAACAGCTGCCAGATGTCGTCGCCGTGGATCTGCACTTCGGGTTCGGTGACCGGCCGCCCGTCGATCAGGTCGGCGAACGTGACGCTGCCGCCCACCGCGCCACCGCCGACGGTGATGGTGGCACCCACCGCCGGGCCGGTGGCGGCGAGCACCGGTTCGAGCCGTGGCGAGAGCTCGGCGTCGACCACGACGAACCCTGGCTCGGTGAGCCTGATCAGGTACTCCACGACGTCCGGGGCGAGGGCGGGGTTGAGCGGGACGGCGACCATGCCGGCCTTCGCGATCCCGATCTTGGCGAGGTAGGCCTCCACCGAGTTCTCGCAGAACAGCAGCACCCGGTCGCCGGGCGCGAGGCCTGCGGCGGCGAGAGCGTGCGCGAACTGGTTGGCGATCGCATCGGCCTGCCGGTAGGTGACCGCCGCGAACCGCTCGTCGCCGTAGGCACCGTCCACTCCGGTCAGCGCGAGCTTGTCCGGGTGGCTCCAGGTGACGCGTTCGAGGACGTCGCCGACCGACGTGCGTTCCCAGCGGTGGACGGCGCGCCGCCCGCGCAGCGTCTCCACATCGATGAGCGCGGCGGCCGGCAGGTCGGAGCCGTGCGGGTGATGGGGGAGCCAGTGCGGCCCGTGGTCCGCCGTCGGTTCGGCACCTGTTCTGTCGCTCGTCGCGGTCATCGTCCACCCCTCCGCCGTCGCGTCCCGGCTCACAGCATGGCGTGAGCGGGACCACACGACAAGTGATGTAGTGATGATCGGTTCACTACTGCGGGGATGCGGTGGGCTCCACTCCGAGGCAGGCGTGCGCCATCCCGTATAGCTGCGTCGCCAGCCGCTGGGGGTCGAGGCCGCTGCGGAAGAACAGGGTGGACTGGATCGCGCCGATCGCTGCGTGCACGGCCAGTCGCAGCTCACCGTCGGCGAGATCGGGCCGCAGCGGGGCGAGCACGCCCACCCAGTCCTCGATGTAGTGCCGCTGCAGCCGTCGCAGCCGCCGCCGGTCCTCCTCGGGCAGGTTGTGCGCCTCGCGGTGATACACCGCCAGCACGCTGCGGTCCTCGATGGCGACGCGGACATGCTCCGCCACCAGCGCGGACATAGCGGTGGCGTCGTCCGGCGCCTCGGTGAGGATGCGCGCCGCGCCCTCCTGCAGCCGGTCCATCACACGGTCGAGCAGTGCGACGAGGATGGCGTCCTTGCTGCCGAAGTGCCGGTACACGCCCGACCCGACGATGCCCGCCTCGGCTCCGATGTCGGCCATGCCGATCGTGTGGAAGCCCCGCCGGGCGGCAAGCTCGGCGGCCACGGCGAGAATGCGCTCACGGCGGCCGGGGTCGCGCGGAGCACGCGCGGCGGAGGAGGGCGCAGCCGTCATCTATCCATCATGACAGCCGCGCGGTACGGTCCACCACGAGTGAACGACGAATCACTTGGGAGCCAGCGTGGACGTCGTCGAGACCGACGAGCACCGGGACCTGCGGGCAGCCGTCGGAGCGATCGCTGCGCCCTTCGGCGGGGCCTACTACGCGGAGCACGCCCGCGCGGGGCAGGAGTGCACCGAGCTGTGGCAGGCGCTCGGCGACGCCGGGTTCATCGGGGTGAACGTCCCCGAGGAGTACGGCGGAGGCGGTGGCGGACTCGCCGAGCTGACGATCGTCTGCGAGGAGATCGCGGCGAAGGGCGCGCCGATCCTGCTCCTGCTGGTCACCGCGGCGATCTCGGCCGAGGTGATCGCCGAGTTCGGCAGTGAGGAGCAGCGCAAGGAGTGGCTGCCCGGGCTCGCGAGCGGCCGCACGAAGGTCGTCTTCGCCATCACCGAACCGAACGCAGGCTCCAACACCCACCAGCTGGCCACGACGGCCCGCCGCGTCGGAGACGAGTGGGTGCTCGACGGCGAGAAGTACTACATCTCCGGCGTCGACACCGCGGAGGCGCTGCTGGTGGTGGCGCGCACCGGCCGCGACGAGAGCGGCACGGCGCAGCTGTCGTTGTTCCTCGCTCCCACGAACGCGCCCGGCCTGACCGCCATGCCGCTGCCGGTCGACGTGATGCTCCCCGAGCGCCAGTTCACCCTGCACTTCGACGGCGTGCGCCTGCCCGCCTCGGCGCTCGTCGGGGAGGAGGGCCAGGGCTTCCGGCAGGTCTTCCACGGCCTCAACCCCGAGCGGATCACCGGGGCGGCGCTGTGTGTCGGCATCGCCCGCTATGCGCTGGACCGCGCGGCGCAGTACGCCCGGGACCGGCAGGTGTGGGGCAGGCCGATCGGCGCGCACCAGGGCGTCGCGCACGCTCTCGCGAAAGCGAAGATCGAGACCGAGCTGGCTGCGCTGATGACGCACCGGGCGGCGGCGCTGCACGACCGCGGCATGCCGGCGGGGGAGGCCTCCAACATGGCGAAGTACGCCGCCGCGGAGGCGGCGATCGCTGCCGTCGACGCCGCGATGCAGACCCATGGCGGCAACGGCGTGTCGGCGGAGTTCGGGCTGCTGCCCTACTGGGGCCTGGCCCGGCTGCTGCGCATCGCGCCGGTGAACCGGGAGATGATCCTCAACTTCGTGGCCCAGCACAGCCTGGGCCTCCCGCGCTCCTACTAGGGGGGACATGCGATGGGCCTGCACCACAACCTCATCCAGCGGGTCAACGTCGGTGATGCGCTGACCCGCGTGGCGTTCGCCCGGCCCGACGCGCCCGCGCTCGTCGACGGCGACCGCCGCTTCACCTACGGGGAGCTCGACGCCTGGGTCAACCGGCTCGCGCACGGGCTCACCGCACGTGGCTACGCGACCGGCGACGTCCTCGCGCTGGCCTCGGCCAACAGCGCGGAGTTCCTCGCCGTCTACTACGCCTGCGCGAAGCTCGGTCTGGTCTGCGTGCCGATCAACCTCGGCTGGCGCGCCGACGAGATCGCGTACGTGCTCGGGCACTCCCGCGCCCGCGGGATCGTGGTGGAGAGCCAGCTCGTGGGGGCCGTCGGCTCCGCGGTCGCGCAGGTGCCCGGGGTGGCTGATGTGGTCGTCGCACCCGGCACCGCGCAGGAGTACGTGGCCGAGCCTGCCGACCGGGACTGGACCACGCTGGACGCGCTGCTCGCCGAGGACACGTCCTCACCCGAGGTGGTGGTGCAGGACCGGGCCCCGCTGTCGTATCTCTACACCTCGGGGACGACGTCGTTCCCGAAGGGCGTGGTCGCTACGCACCTGGGGATCCACCTGGAGTCGATGTCCGCGGCACTCGACTCGGGCTGGCGGTCCGACGACCGCTTCATCGCCATGATGCCGATGTTCCACACCGCGCAGCTCAACGCCTTCTGCACGCCCGCGGTCGTCGTCGGCGCCACGATCGTCATCCATCGTGGCTTCGACCCCGAGCGCTTCCTCGACACGATCGAGCGCGAGCGGATCACGCAGGTGTTCGGGCTGCCGATGATGTACCGGGCAGCACTCGACCATCCGTCGTTCGGCGGGCGGGACCTGTCGTCGTTGCGGCGTGCCGTCTACGCCATGGCCCCGATGCCCACGGCGCAGATCGAGGCCTGCCTCGCGGGCTTCGGCTGCGACTTCGCGCTGCTGTTCGGGCAGACCGAGATGAGCCCGATCACCACGCTGTTCCGGCCCGAGCACCAGCTCTCCCACGTCGGTGCGGTCGGCACGCCGCTGACGGGTGTGCAGGTCGGGATCATGGACCCCGAGGGGCGGCTGCTGTCCCGTGGCGAACAGGGCGAGATCGTCTACCGCGGGCCGTCGACCATGCAGGGCTACCTGCACGATCCCGACGCCACCGCCGCCGCCTTCGCGTACGGCTGGTTCCACTCCGGCGACGTCGGGCGGTTCGGCGACGACGGCGTGCTCTGGTTCGCCGACCGTTCCAAGGACGTGATCAAGACCGGCGGCGAGAACGTCGCCTCGATCGAGGTCGAGCGGGCGGTGTACGACACGGAGCCCGCGGTCGCCGAGGTCGTGGTCGTCGGGCTGCCGCACGAGCGATGGAGCGAGGCGATCACGGCGGTCGTGGTGCCGAAACCGGGAGAGAAGATCGACCCGGACGCGCTGCGGGTGCGGCTGAAGGAGCGGCTCGACGGTTACAAGGTCCCGAAGTCGGTGATCGTCGTCGACGCACTGCCACGGACGTCCACCGGCAAGATCCAGAAGAACGTGGTCCGGGACCTGCACGCCGGGCATTACGGGGAATTGTGATGACCGTCCTGAGGTCGCAGCTCGACCTGTCCTCCGAGACCTACGCGAGCAACCGCAAGGCCCAGCTCGAGGTGCTGGCCCAGCTGGACGAGCAGCTGGAGCTGGTCGTCGCGGGCGGCGGAGAGCGGTACATGCAGCGGCACCGCGACCGCGGGAAGCTCCCCGTCCGCGAGCGCCTGGAGCTGCTCCTCGATCCGGACAGCCCGTTCCTGGAGCTCTCGGCGCTGGCGGCGTGGGGCACCGAGTTCACGGTCGGCGCGTCCGTGCTCACCGGCATCGGCGTGGTGCGCGGCGTGGAGTGCATGGTGATCGGCCACGACGCCACCGTGCGCGGCGGCGCGATGAACCCCTACTCGCTGCGCAAGACGCTGCGCGCGCTGGAGATCGCGCGGGTCAACCGGCTCCCGGTGGTCAACCTCGTGGAGTCCGGCGGCGCGGACCTGCCCACCCAGGCCGATCTCTTCGTCCCCGCCGGGCGGATCTTCCACGAGCTGACCGAGCTGTCGTCGATGGGCATCCCGACGGTCGCGATCGTCTTCGGCAACTCGACGGCGGGTGGCGCGTACGTGCCGGGCATGTGCGACTACGCCGTGCTGGTCGACCGTCAGGCCAAGGTGTTCCTCGGCGGTCCGCCGCTGGTGAAGATGGCCACCGGTGAGGAGTCCGACGACGAGTCGCTCGGCGGCGCGGAGATGCACTCCCGCGTCTCCGGGCTGTCGGACTACTTCGCCGCCGACGAGCACGACGCGATCCGGCTCGGCCGTCAGATCATGTCGCGCATCAACTGGCGCAAGCTCGGTCCGCCCGCGGCGGTGAACCCCGAGCCGCCGCGCTACGACCCCGAGGAGATCCTCGGGATCATCTCCCCGGACCCGAAGGTGCCCTTCGATCCCCGTGAGGTGCTGGCGCGCACCGTCGACGGCTCGGACTTCGACGAGTACAAGCCGCTCTACGGCACCTCGCTCGTCACGGGGTGGGCGAGCATCCACGGCTATCCGGTGGGCGTGCTCGCCAACCACCGTGGCGTGCTCTTCAGCGAGGAGGCCAAGAAGGCCAGCGAGTTCATCCTGCTCGCCAACCAGACCGACACCCCGCTCGTGTTCCTGCAGAACACCACCGGGTACATGGTCGGCGCCCAGTACGAGCAGGGCGGGATCATCAAGGACGGCGCCAAGATGATCAACGCCGTCACCAACAGCACCGTGCCGCACCTGACTATCAACATGGCGTCGTCGTTCGGGGCGGGCAACTACGGCATGTCCGGACGCGCGTACGACCCCCGGCTGATGTTCGCCTGGCCGGGCGCCAAGCTGGCCGTGATGGGTGCGGCGCAGCTCGCCGGCGTCATGTCGATCGTCGGCCGGGCGTCGGCGGCGTCGCAGGGCAGGCCGTTCGACGAGGAGGCCGACCGGAGCCGGACCGCGGCGATCGAGGCCCAGATCGAGGCCGAGTCACACGCCTTCTTCGTCACCGCCCGGCTCTACGACGACGGCATCGTCGACCCCCGCGACACCCGGACCGTGCTCGGCATGTCGCTGTCCACCGTCCACTCGAACACCGTCGCCGGCCGTCGTGGCTTCGGCGTCTTCCGGATGTGAAGGCATGATCTCGAAGCTCCTGGTCGCCAACCGCGGGGAGATCGCCGCGCGGGTCATGCGCACCGCCCACGCCGTGGGCATCGCCACCGTCGCCGTCTACTCCGACCCGGATGCCGACGCCCCCTTCGTCCGCCTCGCCGACGAGGCGGTGCGCCTGCCCGGGGCCACTCCGGCGGAGACCTACCTGCGCGGTGACCTCGTCGTCGCCGCGGCGACGGCCACCGGCGCCGACGCCGTGCACCCCGGGTACGGGTTCCTGTCGGAGAACGCGGACTTCGCCAGGGCGTGCGCCGAGGCGGGGCTGATCTTCGTGGGGCCCTCGCCGGACGCGATCGCGTCGATGGGGTCGAAGATCGAGGCCAAGTCCCTCATGGAGAAGGCCGGGGTGCCGGTCCTGCCCGGCGCCACCGTCACCGAGCACACCGACCTCGCCGCGGTCGCGGCGGACATCGGGTTCCCGGTGCTGGTCAAAGCCGCGTTCGGGGGCGGCGGGCGCGGCATGCGCGTCGTCGGTGACCCGGCTGAGCTCGCCGAGGCCGTCGAGGGCGCGCGGCGGGAGGCCGAGTCGGCGTTCGGGGACGGGACGGTGTTCCTGGAGCGGTTCGTGGTCGACCCGCGCCACATCGAGGTGCAGATCCTCGGCGACGCCCACGGCGAGGTCGTGCACCTGTTCGAGCGTGAGTGCTCCATCCAGCGCCGGTATCAGAAGATCGTCGAGGAGAGCCCGTCGCCGGTCGTCGACGACGCGCTGCGCGCCGAGCTCGGCGCTGCGGCCGTGGCTGCAGGGAAGGCGATCGGCTACACCGGCGCCGGCACCGTGGAGTTCGTGATGGACCGCGACGGGCGGTTCTTCTTCCTGGAGGTCAACACCCGGCTGCAGGTGGAGCACCCGGTCACCGAGCTGGTCACCGGGCTGGACCTGGTGGAACTGCAGCTGCGGGTGGCCGAGGGCGAGCCGCTGCCCCCGGAGGTCACCGGCGCCGCGATCACCGGGCACGCGATCGAGGTCAGGCTCTACGCCGAGGACGTCCCCGCAGGCTTCCTGCCCGCCACCGGCACACTGCACCGCTTCCGCGTGCCCGCGCTGTCCGGCGTGCGCGTCGACTCCGGTGTCGTCGACGGTTCGGTCGTCGGCACCCACTACGACCCGATGCTGGCCAAGGTGATCGCCCACGGCCGCACCCGCACCGATGCCGCACGGACGCTGGCACGGGCGCTGCAGCGGGCCGAGATCCACGGCGTGACGACCAACCGGGATCTGCTCGTCGGGATTCTCCGTCAACCGGAGTTCCTCGCCGGCCGGACCGACACCGGCTACCTGACCAGGAACGATCCCGCTGTGCTCAGCTCGGGCGCCGCAGGTGGCGCGGTGCATGCCGCGGCCGCCGCCCTCGCCGCCCAGGCCACGAACCGGGCGACGGCGCGGGTGGTGGGCGGGCTCCCGTCGGGCTGGCGCAATGTCGGTGGAATGCCCCAGCGCGTCGCCTACACCCTGGGAGAGCAGACCCTCGAAGTCACCTACGCCTTCCGCCGGACCAGGCTGGAGCTGGCCGTGAACGGCGAGCCACTGCCCGTCCGGCTCGTGCGGGCGACGCCGGACGCCGTCGAGCTGGTGGTCGGCGGCGTGCGACGCGCCTACGCCGTGCACCGCGTCCGGGGCTGGTCCTATGTGGACGGTCCCGACGGATCCGCCGCGCTGGCCGAGGTGCCGCGTTTCGCCGACCCGAACGCCGTCGCCCACGCCGGGTCGCTGCTCGCACCCATGCCCGGCGGCGTCGTGCGGGTGCTCGCCACCCGTGGCGCCGCGGTCACTGCGGGGCAGCCGCTGGTGGTGCTGGAGGCGATGAAGATGGAGCACACCGTCGCAGCGCCGGTCGACGGCGTCGTCGCCGAGATCGCGGTCGCGCCCGGCGACCAGGTGAACACCGGGCAGGTGCTGGCCGTGGTGGAGGAGCCCGGGCCGGAGACGGCTGGGTGACCGTGCCGACCGTGTGGTCCGAGGCCTTCCGGAGGGGAGCTCGACGATGAACATCGCCACCCTGCTGCGCCGCGCCACGGCTGACCATGCCGGTCAGGTCGCGCTGCGGCTGGACGACACCGAGATCGGCTACGCGCAGTTCGCCGAACAGGGCGCCCGGTTCGCCGCCTACCTGCACGAGACCGGTGTCGCGCCCGGCGAGCGGGTGGGGTTCTTGCTGCCCAACTGCCCCGAGTACCTGGTCGGGCTGCTCGGAACCTGGCAGGCGGGGGCCGTCGGCGTCCCGCTGAACTCCCTGTTCCCGGACGGGCCACTGCGGCATGCGATCATCGATGCCGGGCTGACCAGGCTCGTCGCCCTGCCCGGCGATGTCGAGCGGCTCACGACCCTCCTCGACGGAGCGACCCCGGAGATCCTCACGACCGGACCTGGCGGTGGGTTCGCCGCAGCCCTCGCCGCCCACGAACCGGTCCATTCCGTCGTCCCGCGGCTCGACCGCGACGAGGCCCTGATCATGTACACCTCCGGCTCGACCGGGGTGCCGAAGGGCGTTCGCCAGACGCACCGCAACATCGCCGCCCAGGTCGACGGCGTCATCGACCTCTATCAGCTCACCGCAGCCGACCACGTGCTGAACTGCATGCCGCTGTTCCACGTCGGCGGACTGCAACTCGGGAGCCTGCCGATCCTGCTGCGTGGCGGGCAGATCACCTTCATGCCGCGCTGGGACGTCACCGTCTGGCTCGACCTCGTCCAGCGGCTGCGGCCCACGTTCGGCGGCCTGATCTCCACGATGATGATCGACGTCGGCAACCGGACCGTGCAGCAGCCCGTCGTGCTCGACTCGTTCCGCATCTGCATGTTCGGTGGCTCCCGCACTCCCACCGCGGCGATCGAGCGGCTCGAGGCGGGCACCGGGATCCAGGGCGTGGAGATCTACGGGCAGACCGAGCAGAGCGGGCTGGCCGTCTCCTACGCACCCGGTGACGTCCGCCGTTCCGACTCGATGGGCAAGCCCCTGGAACAGGTCGTATCCACCCGATTGGTTCCCGTCGACGGCAGTGCGGACCTCGAGCCGGGCGAGGAGGGCGTGGGTGAGCTCTGGGTGCAGGGCGACGCGGTGACACCCGGATATTGGGGGGTGGACGCGCCGGAGAAGTGGTCGGACGGCTGGTTCCGCACCGGCGATCTCATGTCCCGCGACGCCGACGGCTACCTGTACTACGTCGACCGGGTCGACGACATGATCGTCTCCGGCGGCGAGAACGTGTTCCCGCAGATGGTCGAGGAGCACCTCGCCGATCACCCCGACCTGGCCGAGGTCGCGGTGATCGGCACCGCACACGAGCGGTGGGTGGAACAGGTGACGGCGGTGGTCGTGCCGAAGCGGGCGGGCCTGACCACCGAGGAGATCGCGCAGTGGTGCGCCACCAACCCGAACCTGCGCGGGATGCACAAGCCGCGCCGCATCGAGATCGTCGACGCTCTGCCGCGCACCGGAAGCGGCAAGCTCAACCGCCCGGAGCTGCGGAGGATGTTCAGGTGAGCGATCGATGACCACGACGTACGAGGTGGTGAACAGGGTTGCCTGGCTGACCATCGACCGTCCCGAGGCCCGCAACGCGCTGAGCAAGGACGTGCGGGACGGGCTGTGGGAGGGCACGCACCGGTTCGTCGCAGACGACTCCGCCGCCGTGCTCGTCCTGACCGGAGCCGGGGAGAAGGCGTTCTGCGCGGGCGGTGATCTCAAGGAGATGGCCGAGGCCGGCTTGGAGATCCCGCCACCGGACTTCCTGCCGCAGTTCGGGCGCAACGTGGAGGTGGCCAAGCCGACGATCGCGGCGGTCAACGGTGTCGCGTACGCGGGCGGGTTCCTGCTGGCCCAGCAGTGCGATCTGGTGATCGCCGCGGAGCATGCACGGTTCGCGGTCAGCGAGGTCAAGGTGGGGCGCGGTTCGCCGTGGGCGGCGCCGCTGTCGTGGCTCGTACCGCCCCGGGTGGCGCTGGAGATCCTGCTGACCGGCGACCCGCTCGATGCCCATCGGGCCCGCGAGGTCGGGCTCGTCAACCAGGTGGTGCCTGCTGGGGAGCTCCGCGAACGTGCCCAAGCGTTGGCCGAGCGGATCGCGGCGAACGCCCCGCTGTCGGTGCGGGCGGCGAAGCGCACGGCGTACCTGTCGGCCGAGCACACTCGCGCGGAGGCCTACGACCGTGCGGAGGAGATCTGGGCGCCGGTGTACCGATCGGCCGACGCACAGGAGGGGCCTGCGGCGTTCCGCGACAAGCGGGCCCCCGTCTGGCAGGGGAGGTAGCCGTGCCCGTCTCGATGACAGCGCTCGCCGACGACCTCACGGCCGAGTCCGCCGAGCTGCGCGGGCTGCTCGCCGGCCTCGACGAGAGCGGTTGGCGGCGCGACACGCCCGCCGAGGGCTGGACGATCGCCGACCAGGTCTCGCACCTGGCGTACTTCGACGATGTCGCCGTGCAGTCCGCCGTCGACCCCGGCGCCTTCCGCGCCGAGCTGGAGCGGATGCGAGCCGCAGGCGGGGTGGACCCGGACGCCGTCGCCGCGCGGTACCGCGATCTGTCCGGGGCCGAGCTGCTCCGCTGGTTCGACCGGTCGCGGGAGCGACTGGTCGAGACGTTCCGCGGGCTCGAGCCGGGGTTGCGGGTTCCGTGGTTCGGGCCGGCGATGAGCGCAGCGTCGTCGCTCACGGCGCGGATCATGGAGACCTGGGCACACGGTCAGGACGTCGCCGACACGCTCGGGGTGGCGCGCGAGCCGAGCGTGCGGCTGCGGCACGTCGCCCACATCGGGGTCGGGGCGCGTGCGTTCAGCTACGCGGTCCACGGCCGTGTGATGCCGGACATCCCGGTCCGGGTCGAGCTCGACGCGCCCGACGGGTCGCTGTGGACGTGGGGCCCGGAGGACGCGGCCGACCGGATCACCGGCCCGGCGCAGGACTTCGCCCTCCTCATCACCCAACGGCGCCACCGGGACGACCTCGCGCTGACGGCCACCGGGCCGGCCGCGCTGGAGTGGGCCGAGATCGGGCAGGCCTTCGCGGGGACGGCGGGCAAGGGCCGCGAGCCAGGACAGTTCAGGGAAGCGGCGCGGCCGACGAGCGCAGGCGAGGAGTCGGCATGAGCAGGCGCGCGGTCCGGATCGGTAACTGCTCGGGCTTCTACGGCGACCGGATCGAGGCGGCCCGCGAGATGGTCGATGGCGGACCGATCGACGTGCTGTGCGGCGACTATCTCGCCGAGCTGACCATGCTCATCCTGGCGAAGGCGCAGGCCAAGGATCCCTCCGCCGGATACGCGCGGACGTTCCTCACGCAGGTCGAGGCCGTACTCGCAACGTGCCTGGACAAGGGGATCCGCATCGTCGCGAACGCCGGCGGGCTCAACCCTGCCGGGTTGGCCGCGGCCATCCGGAAGGTCGCCGCCGAGCTCGGGCTGGATGTCAAGGTCGCGCACGTCGAGGGCGACGATCTGCGCGGCTCGCTGGGGGCGATCACCCCGCCCGTCGAGGGCAAGCCGGTGTCCGCCAACGCCTACCTCGGCGGCTGGGGGATCGCCGAGGCCCTTGCGGCCGGAGCCGACGTCGTCGTGACGGGGCGGGTCACCGACGCCTCCCTCGTCGTCGGGCCGGCGGCCTGGTGGCACGGCTGGGGGCACGGTGACTGGGACGCCCTTGCCGGCGCGGTCGTCGCCGGGCACGTGGTCGAGTGCGGGCCGCAGGCGACGGGCGGCAACTACGCCTTCCTCGACGAGATCACCGACCGTCGCTACCCGGGGTTCCCGATCGCCGAGGTCGCCGCGGACGGATCGTCGGTGATCACCAAGCACCCGGGCACCGGGGGGCTGGTCTCGGTGGGCACCGTCACGGCCCAGCTGCTCTACGAGATCGCCGAGCCCGCCTACCTCGGCCCGGACTGCACCACGCACTTCGACACCATCCGCCTCGCCCCGGAGGGCGAGCACCGGGTGCGGATCTCCGGGGTGCGCGGAAGCGCGCCGCCGCCGACGCTGAAGGTCGCGCTCAACGACGCCGGTGGCTTCCGCAACTCCATGACGCTCGTGCTGACCGGGCTGGACATCGAGGCGAAGGCCGCGCACGCCGAGGCCCTCCTGTTCGACGTGCTGGGCGGCAAGGACCGGTTCGCCGAGGTCGACGTCCGGCTGCTTCGCTTCGACATCCCGGACGCGCCGTCGAACGACCGCGCCACCGCCCACCTGCGGATCACGGTCAAGGACCCCGACCCGCGCAAGGTCGGGCGCGCGTTCTCGGGCGCCACCATGGAGCTCGCGCTGGGCGGGTACGCGGGCTTCCACACCACCACCCCGCCCACCGCGGAGTCCGCGTACGGGATCTACCGGCCCGCGACCGTCGCGCGCTCGGCCGTGCAGCACACGGTCGTCCTGCCCGACGGCGAGCGACGGGTGATCGACGACCCGGAGGTCGGCGAGGTGCCCCAGGTGCCGCACATCTCCGCTCCCGCGGCCATTTCCGACGGGCCGCGGGTGCGGGTTCCGCTCGGTGCGGTGTGTGGGGCGCGGTCCGGGGACAAGGGCGGCAACGCCAACGTCGGGCTGTGGACACGCACGGATGCCGCGTACGCCTGGCTGCGCGGCTTCGTCACGGCCGACAAGGTCCGCGAGCTGCTCGGGCGCGAGGCCGCGGATCTGCCGATCGACGTGTGGCCGCTACCCAACCTGCGGGCGCTCAACGTCGTGGTGCACGGGATCCTCGGCGCGGGTGTCGCCTCGTCGACCCGACCGGACCCGCAGGCGAAGGGCCTGGGGGAGTACCTGCGCAGCCGGCTCGTGGAGATACCAGAGGATTTGCTCGGCTGACGCTACCGCGGGACATCTCGCGGATGTCGGATCCGAAGCCTTCGCGTTGGCTGAGCATTACGCTGCATGTGACAGATCTGAGGCCCTGAGAATCGTCATGAGTTCGTAACGGTAGGCGAGAATTGTCATGGGTCGGTAAGGCGCGATCGCTGCCGATAGATATCGACGACGTTGTCGTGTGACGTACGGTCGGGTTGCCTGTCGCGCAGAGAAGAGGAGCGAAGCCTGGTGCCCGCCGCAACGGAATTCGTCCACATGGTGGAAGAACGGGTCTCGACCGCAAGTGCGATCCTCCTGAGGTATGGGCTCGCCGTGGTAATAGCCTGGATTGGCGCGCTGAAGTTCACGGGCTCAGAGGCGGTTCGCATCCAGCAGTACGTAGCGCCCAGCCCACTCATGAGCTGGATGGACAGCATTCTTGCCGTTCGAACGCTCTCCGGTGTGCTGGGAACCGTCGAGATCGCCGCAGCCGTACTGATCTGCCTGAGGCTGCTGCTCCCTCGTATCTCGGTCGTTGGTTCCGTCCTTGCGATCCTCCTGTTCCTCAGCACTTTGAGCTTTCTGTTCACGACCCCCGGAGTAGGCGATGCCACCGCCGGAGGTTTCCCCGCGCTATCACCGGTCGGTCAATTCCTGATCAAGGATCTGGTCCTGCTGGGCGCTTCGGTCTGGACCCTGGGCGACTCACTGCTTGCCGGCCGGCGGCCAGGGACCCCGGTGGCACGTCGGTGATCGTGTCGGGGTGGATCCGCTCATCCGAAATCGGGACGGTCACGCGGCGAGAAGGTGGCGGTCAACCGGGCACGGCCAGCCCGTACATCGCCGTGGAGAGCAGGCGGGTCATGAGGTCGGAGGGTCCACCTGGTTGCTGCGCCGCCCAGGCCAGGCCCAGCGCGAGCGCGATCACCTCGTAGACCGTCACGTCGGCACGCACCCGCCCGGCCTCCTGCGCACGCTGCAGCAACTTCGCGCCGGCCGCCCGCATCGCCGCGCAGGAGCCGTACAGCTCCGAGTTCTCGTCGGCCAGGGCCCCCATGATCGACTGCGGCAGTCCCTGGTAGGTGCGTGCGCCCGCGGCCAGCTCGCCGAGCCACTCCAGCAACGCGTCCTCCGGCGGCTGCGACGACGAATCGCGCAGCTGCTCCGCGCGCTCGCGCATGGTCTCGAAGTTGCTGTCGAGGATCGCCTCCAGGAGGGCCTCCCGGGTGGGGAAGTGCCGGTAGAGCGTCCCGATCCCGACTCCCGCCTGTCGGGCCACGTCCCGCAGCGATGCATCGGTTCCGTTCGCGGCGAACGCGTCTCTGGCCGCAGCCAGGAGCAGCTTGCGGTTGCGTTGCGCATCAGCGCGGGCTGCGTCCGGCACCCCGAGCTCCTCTCACTTTGACAGCCGGAGCACTGCTCCGTATCGTCAGGAATCGGAGCGGCGCTCCGCTACGACGAGTCTACCCATGGAGAGCAGATGTCACCGGCAGACCGGACGATCCTCGTCACGGAAGCGACCGGACAGCAGGGCGGCGCCTCCGCTCGGTGCCTGCTCGCCGACGGCTGGCACGTGCGGGCGCTGGTCCGCGATCCGTCGAGCCGCGCGGCCACGCGGCTTGCCATGGCCGGTGCCGAACTGGTGATCGGCGACATGGACGACCGCGACAGCGTCGACGCCGCCGTCCGCGGTGTGCACCGGGTGTTCAGTGTGCAGCCCGCATTCATCGCACCGGACTTCGCGGAGAACGAGTTGCAGCGCGGGCTGAGCGTCGCCGACGCCGCGGAGGCCGGCGGCGTCCGTCACCTCGTCTACGCCTCTGTTGCCAGTGCCGACCGGGCTACCGGCATCCCCCACTGGGAGATCAAGTGGGAGATCGAGCAGCACATCCGGGCACTCGGCATTCCCACCACCGTGCTGCGGCCGGTCATGTTCATGGAGAACATCGCCGACCCGACCCACGGCGTCAACGGCACCGACCCACTCGTCCCGACGATTCCCAGGGACGTGTCGGTCCAGCTCATCGCCCTCGCCGACATCGGTGCGTTCGCCGCGCTGGCCTTTGCCGATCCCGACCGGTTCCTCGGCAGGACAATCGAGCTTGCCGGTGACGAACTACGGGTGGACCAGATCCTCGCCGCGACCGGTCGCGCAACAGGACATGACGTGGCCACGGCTGCTCCCGCCCGCCGCGTGCCGAGCAAGATGATGCCGTCGTTCTGCGGCTGGCAGGCCGACATTCCCGCGCTGCGGAGGATCCACCCGGGACTGCTGGACTTCGACACCTGGCTGATGCGGAACGGGAAAGCGCTGCTGGAGCAGCACTTCCACGAGACCGGCGCCCGCTGACGAGCCGCTCGACGCCGCACCACGCACGAAGCACCCCACGAGAAAGGGCATTGTCATGCGCGCGATCCTCACCACTCCCCCCGGGGAGGCCGACGAGGTGGAAATCGTGGATCTTCCCGATCCACGGCCGGCAACCGGACAGATACGCATCAGAATGGTCGGCGCGGCAATCAACCCCGCCGACCTCCACATCATCGACGGCCGCGGTAGAGATTTCGTCGAGGGGGATCCCACCGGCCGGCTCGGCATCGGGCTGGACGTGGCCGGAATCGTCGACATGGTCGGCCCCGACGTCCACGACTTCGCCGTCGGCACTCGGGCCGCAGCCCTCCAGTTCCCCCACGCTCCGCACGCCGTCGCGGGAACTGCGGCCGAATACGTGATCGTGCCGGCTGCGGATGCGGCACCGGTGCCGGACGAGGTCGACCTGCTGGACGCGGCCACCGTTCCGCTGAACTCGCTGACCGCCGCGCAGCTTCTTGCCCTGCTCGGACCCGCCCGAAGCCGTCGTCTGCTGGTTACCGGCGCCGCGGGAGGTGTCGGCGGCTACGTGGTGGCGCTCGCCGCGCGCGCGGGCTGGACGGTGACCGGTCTTGCCCGCGCTGCCGATGCCGACTTCCTGGCCAGGGCCGGAGCTGCCGAGTCGATCACGACCCTCGCGCAGTCGACGGCTTTCGACGCGGTACTGGATGCCGCCCTACTGAACGAGGTGGCGCTGCAATCGGTCCGCGACCATGGGAATTATCTCGGGGTGTTTCCCCGCCTCGAACCTGCGTCCGAACGCGGCGTCACCGTGACCTCGGCGGTGGTGGTTCCCGACGGCGCCCTTCTACGGGAAATGCTCACCCTGACCGCGAAGGGGATTCTGGAAGCACGTCGAGTCGGCACCCTGCCCCTTGACGAGGCCACGCGCGCGTACCGCGCTCTCCGAGCCGGCGGACACCGCGGCCGGTGGGTGCTGACTCCATGACCGCCGAGTCGTGATCGAACCGGCCCGCGGGGGCCGACCCAGGTCTCACGTCCGGCTTCCTGAAGACGAGGCGCTCTGATCGGGTGTGTCCGCCCGTTGCGGTTGGGCTGCGAGCTGACGGCCACGCAGCCAGGCGCCGACGCCGCTGAGGACGGCCTGCCCGGCTATCAGGTACGGGTCGCTGGGGTTACCCCCGATGTCGAGGTCGATCACGTGGTTGATCGCGTGCAATACGCAGATCACGGTGAGGCCGACCAGCACGGCGTATATCGCGTCTCGCCGGAACAGCGCAACGAGCATTCCGATGGCCAGTCCGATGTGGAAGACGCCCATGTCGTGCAGAAAGTGCACATGTATGGGGAAGTTGACGTAGGTGGAGAAGCTTGCCGGCCATCCCCACATCCATACCCCGAGCCCGATGAAGATGCCGGCGCTGACCACGGTGACGGCAGTGACGGCAGCCGATGGAAAACTTCTCTCGTTCATGTACGTGTTTCTCCGGTTCAGTGCTGGAATTTATTCTCGGGCATTGTGGCGAGTTTGTCGGGTGCCCGAACCATGTCGACCCGGGCGATGCGAGCGTCTTCGACCGTCAGAGAGATCACGAAGTCGTACTCGCCGCCTTTCAGGATCGCGAACCCAGGCGCGCCGTTGACCATCACCGGCATCGGACGGTGGTCGCTGCCCAACTGGCTCGCGAGCCCTACCAGCAGCCGCGCAACCCGGTCGGCTCCGTGTACGGGTCGTAGGGCCGCGCGGACCTTTCCGCCGCCATCGCTGGTGAGAGTCACGTCCGGATCGAGCACCGTCATCAGACCGGGTAGGTCACCGTCGATCGTGGCTCGCCTGAACGCGGCCACGACTGCCTCGTGAGTGGCGTGGTCGACCGTGACACGCGGCGTGCCGGCAGCCACGTGCTTACGAGCCCGCGCGGCGAGTTGTCGCACCGCGGCGGGTGTCCGTCCGACAACCTGAGCGACCTCGGAGAACTCCATGCCGAACAGGTCGTGGAGGACCCACGCGGTGCGCTCGGCGGGACTGAGTGTCTCGAGCACCACCATGAGCGCGAAGCTGACGGAGTCGTCGAGCGTGACCCGCTCGGCGGGATCTGATGCGGGAGGTGACTCGAGCCACGGCTCGGGAAGCCACGGCCCGACGTACGTCTCCCGGCGTACGCGGGCGGAGCGCAGGGTGTCGAGGGCGCGGCGGGCGACGACGACAGTGGCCCAGGCCTCGACGTTCTGCACGGGCTCGCTCGCGTGTGCTGCGATCAGCCGTAGCCAACCGTCGGACACGACGTCCTCGGCTTCGGCGTGGCTACCCGTCATGGCGTAGGCGATCCGCTCGAGCCGGGGGCGTGCGCGTGTATAGGCGGTCGCCAGGGAGCGTTCGTCGTTCATGACCGGCCCCTGGCTGCGGCATACACCGCTCCCTGCATATCTCCGGCCACCCTTTCGCTGCCTCGGCTGTGCGGTTTCGCCCGCACCCGTGATCTGGACGACGCAGCACGCGGGCGTGTGACACCGGGACCGTCGTCTCATCCCGACGAGCGGCCCCCAAGGTGGTGCGACCCCATGTCACACGGGCCGACCCTGATTCGTCGTGCTGCCATGACGAACAAGAGAAAAACGGCCGGCGATCGTGTTCTCGTGCTCGGCGCCGGGTACGGCGGGCTGATGGCCGCGCTGCGCGCCGCCGATCAGGCGGACGTCACGGTGATCGATCCTGCGGCCCACTTCAGCGAACGGGTCCGGGAGCACGAGGTGGCTGCCGGACGTCAGGACATCTCGCACCCGCTGTCGTCATTCCTGCGGAAGAAGCGCATCACGCATGTGGCAGCCCGCGTGACGGACATCGACCCTGTTCGCAAGGAGGTGGTCACCGACGACCACAGGCGTCACCCCTACGACCTCCTCGTCTACGCGCTCGGCAGCCGGACGCAGACTTTCGGAGATGGTTCCACTGAAGACGGGCGTCTGTTCACCTCCGAAACTGCGCGTTATCTGCGCAAGCGTCTCGACGACGGCCCGGGCACGTTGACGGTCGTCGGTGGTGGGGCGACAGGCGTGGAGATGGCGAGCGAGCTGGCCGAGTCAGAGCGGGCCTGGAAGATCAGCATGGTCACCGCGGGCGAGGTCGGCCCCGCCCTGTCGGAGAAGGGCCGGACCCACGTGCGCTCGACATTCCGCGATCTGGGCATCAGCCTCGAGGAGGGCCGCCCGGCGGCACCGGAGGATCTCGATACCGACGTGATCGTATGGACGGCGTCCCTGAGGGCCAACGCCGAGATCGCCGGGTCCGCCGGCCTGGCGCTGACCGTGGACGGCCGGATCCAGGTCGACGCGATGTTGCGATCGGTCTCCCACCCCGAGATCTACGTGGTCGGAGACGCGGCCGCAGCGCGCACCGATGCAGCCGGCGAACTGCGGATGGCGTGCGCGACCGCTCTGCCGCTCGGGTCGCGCGCCGGGAGGAACATCGTTGCTGAGCTACGTGGGCAGCGACCGAAGCCGTTGTCCTTCCGGTACTACGCGCAAGTCATGAGCCTGGGACGGCGCAACGGGCTGGTTCAGTTCGTCGGCGCGGATGACAAACCCAAGGACCTGATCGTGACCGGCCGGAAAGCCGCCCTTCTGAAGGAACAGGTGGTCCGCTCGACCGTGCGCTCGTTACGTCTCGCTGCACGCTGACCGCCCGACGAGTCCTCTGACTGCCACCATGGCGGCGTGCGCGATGACGATGGCTACCTGCTGGCCAACCGACAGCGTGAGGCGGGCGTGCGGTTCGACGCGCTCGCCAACCTGTTCGACGCGACGACGTTCCGGCATCTGCAGGGGCTGGGCGTGCAGCCGGGGTGGCGATGCTGGGAGGTCGGGGCGGGCGGTCCGTCGGTGCCGCGCTGGCTCGCCGAGCGCGTGGGCCCGGGCGGCCAGGTGGTCGTCACCGACATCGACACGTCGTGGCTGGACGAGGCGTTCGACGACGCGGGCGGGGCGGTCGTGGACGTGCGGTGCCATGACGTCGGCGCCGACCCCGCCCCCGCGACGGGCCTCGACCTCGTCCACGCGCGCCTGGTGCTCACGCATGTCGCCAACCGGGAGAAGGCGCTGGCGTCGATGGCCGGGGCGCTGCGGCCCGGCGGCGTTCTGCTGATCGAGGAGGCGGACCCCGGGCTGCAGCCGTTGCTGTGCCCCGACGAGTACGGGCCCCCGCAGCAGCTCGCCAACCGCCTCCGCCACGGCTTCCGCAGCCTGCTGGCAGGCCGCGCCGCCGACCTCGCCTACGGTCGCACGCTGCCGCGACTCCTGCGTGGGCTCGGCCTCGTCGATGTCGGGGCCGACGCGTACTTCCCGATCACCGACCCCGCGTGCACGGTGCTCGAACGCGCCACCGTCGAGCAGATCCGCCTACGGCTCGTCGCCGCGGGCATCGCCACCGAGGCGGACATCGACCAGCACCTCGCCAACCTCGACGCGGGTCTGCTGCCCGACCTCGCGACGTCGCCGCTGGTGTCGGCCTGGGGGCGTTCGCGGGCCTGATCGCTCGCGGGCCGGTCGCCCGAGGAAGTGGCGGTGCGTTCCAGGCCTCGCCGTTACGCCATCGCCGCGGTCGCGACGTAGTCGTCGGCGTCGGTGCTCATGGCGATGTCCCGCTGGCTCTCGACCTGTTCGAGGCGCTCGGTCAGTGCGTCGTGGACGCGGGCGTAGGCATCGGAGCCGAGTAGACGACGGCGCGGGGGACAGCGGAGTCGGGCGAGGTCGATCATCGCGCGGGCGACCTTGGTCTGGTCACCGGCCATCTGCTCGAGGGGAATGTCGCCGCGAATGACGGCCGGGTTGTCGGCGTAGGCCGGGTGCGGGGTCGCGTGCACCACGGCGTCGTAGAAAGGCGTTCGGATCATGCCGGGCTCGACCAGCGTGGTGTGGATGCCGAAGGGCTCCACCTCGGGGGCGAGCGCGTCGTAGAAACCTTCGATGCCCCACTTGGTGGCGTGGTACAGCGAGAAGCCGGGGAAGGACATGTGTCCACCCATGCTCGAAAGCTGCAGGATGCGGCCGCCGCCCTGGGCGCGAAGGTGCGGCACGACGGCGCGAGCGAGCTGGATCGAACCGGTGAGGTTCGTGGCGATCAGGGTGTCGATGTGGGTGTCGGTCAGCTCCTCGGCAGCCCCGATGACGCCGCTGCCGGCGTTGGAGACGACGACGTCGATCCGGCCGAGCTCGGCGAACGCGGCGTCGACGACCTCACGGATCTGCGCGGTGTCGGTGACGTCGAGCGCGCGGACCCACAGCCGGTCGCCGTGACGGGCCACGAGATCGTCGAGACGCGCGGGTGTGCGCAGGGTGGCGGCGACGCGGTCGCCGCGCTCGAGCAGCAGCTCGGTGAGGGTGCGGCCGAAGCCGCTGGAGGTGCCGGTGATGAACCAGGTCGTGGTCATGGAGTCGACGGTAGGTCGCAGCGAGCGATCCAACCAGCGAAGGTCTCGCATCTGATGCATGCGCAGCACGCATGGGTCAGACTGGCGTCGTGGACGCCGGTGGGTGGGATGGCTGAGTTGACGCTGCTCGGCCTGCGGGTGGTGAAGGAGGTGGCCGCCCGCGGCTCGTTCACCGCCGCGGCAGACGCGCTGGGCTACACGCAGTCCGCGGTGTCGCGGCAGGTGGCGGCGATGGAGGATGTGGCGGGCGCGCCGCTGTTCGAGCGACTGGCTCGTGGGGTTCGGCCGACCAGGGCCGGTGTCGTGCTGCTGCGGCATGCCGGCTCGCTGCTCGACCGTGCCGACGCCGCGTTGCTGGAGCTGGGCGGGCTTCGGTACCGGTTGGAGGGGCGGGTCGCGATCGGAGCGTTCCCGTCAGCACTCGGGGTGCTCGTGCCGCGCGCACTGGCGAACTTGCGGCGTCGGCATCCCGCCGTCGTCACGATTCTCCGCGAGGGATCGACGCCGACGCACCTGCGCCGCTTGCGGGCGGGACATCTGGAGGCTGCCGTGATCGCGGTCGGTGCGGACCTGCCGCCCTACCGGCTCGACGATCTCCGCATCGACCTGCTGATCGAGGGCGGGCTCTTGGTGGCGGTGCCCGAGACGCACCGTCTGGCCCGGCGCGGCACCGTCGACGTCGCCGAGCTGGAAGGCGAGGCGTGGATCGTCGGCGACGGGGGTGACGGCCCCCAGTTCGGTGTCTGGCCAGGCCTGTCCGACACCTCGCAGATCGCATACACGGTGCGGGACTGGACCGCCCGGCTCGGTCTCGTCGCCGTCGGGCTCGGGCTGGCCGTCATCCCCGCCATGGCCGCGGACACGGTGCCGTCCGGGGTTCGCCTGATCGCGGTGGACGACCCGCGACCGGTCCGACGCTCGGCCGTCGTCGTGACCCGGCCCGACCGATCGCCGAGCGTGGAGGCTCTCGTCAGAGCCCTGCGGGAAGAAGGCTCAGCCATCGCGAGATCGGTCGGGCAATCCGGTCCGTGACGGCCGGAGCGAGCTGAGGGCACGCGCCGGGCTGAGCGCCCCGCGCGCGGCGACGTGGCCTCGTGGTCAGCCCTTGACGATCTCGTCGAGGAGCGCGGCCAGCTCGGCCGGGCGGGACAGGAACGGCGAGTGGCTGGTCGGGATCCGGTGCACGGTCGTGGCGCGGGAGGACATCTTCTCCTGCAGCTCCACCGGGAGCGCGGCGTCCTGCTCGGCGACGATGTAGGCCGACGGGACGGTGTGCCACGCGGCGCGGGTCACGCGGTCGGCGAACGGCTGGTGCAGTTGGTCGACGAGCCGGCTGACGGCCAGGTCGGCTGTCGCTTCGGGGACGTCGGCGTAGAACTTGGCCCGCGGGTCCGAGCCGATCGGGAACAGGCCCTCCGCTGAATCGGGGTCGGGCATGCCGTGCAGGGTGTACATCGACTCGTCGACGTCCGGAAAGTAGGCGGCCAGGTAGATGAGCCGCTGCACGCTGGGCAAGCCGGCCGCGCCCTCGGTGGCCGGGATGCCGCCGTACGAGTGGGCCACGACGACGACCGGACCGCTGATCGCCTCGACCGCCGCGCGAATCACCTCGGCGTCCTCCCGCAGGCCGCCTCGTGCGTCAGGGCCGGAAGTGGACAGCTTCACCGCGCGGCTCGCGTAGCCGAGGGCGTCGAGCTCCCCGCGCAACAGATCCCAAGTGGACGGAAGGTGCCAGGCGCCGGGAACCAGGACGAATGTGGGCCGCTGAACCGTCATAACGCTTCCCCCGATTATCGGACAGCATGTCCGGACACAGTGTACGTGGGTCGGCCCGACCGCCTCCGCACATGATCACTGATCGCGAGCCGGCTATTCGGTGATGACGTCGCCCCGTGCGGTTCTGCGGTAGAGCACTGTTCTGGTGGTCCGGGTGCGGGATACGAGTCCGCTGGCGTGCAAAACGGACAAGTGCTGGCTGATGGCTCCGGGAGTGAGCCCCATCCGGCGGGCGAGCTCGGTGGTGGTGGCCGGCTCCGCGAGGGTGATGAGGATGCCGGCACGGGTCCGGCCGATCAGGGCGGCAAGTGCATCGGGCGGAGGTGGAGCGGCCTCCCACAAGGTCGCGACGCCCCGGACCGGATAGGCGATCATCGGCTGGTACGGCTCACCGGCGAACCCCGGCTTCCGGCGACCGGTCAACTTGCGCACCCACGGCCACCCCATCGCGTGTGGCACGAGGGTCAGTCCGGTTCCCGAGAGCTGTCCGGTGTACTCGAAAGGATCGGCGGCGGTCAGCCGGTCGCCGTCGAGAGTGACTGTCTCGTGCAGGTCGTCGAACAGGGCGTGCAGGCCGCCGCCGGCGAGTCGTTGTGACCGCCACAGCACGTCGGCGTCGAGCAGGCTCAGGATGCGGGGCCAGTGCTCGGCCATCGCCACGTCCCAGTACCTCGCGAGCGTGTCGACGATGCGGACGAGGGCGGCCTCGGGGTCCGCACGGATCCGGTGTGCCACCTCCTCGGGCACGTTCGGAACGTCGGCGATGTCGCTGATCACTCGCTGCGGTTCGGTACGAAGGACCGCGTCGAGCTCGGTGGCGATGTCGGGCTGCGGTTGGGACGGCGCCGGGGTGATGAAGTCGGCGATCCACCCGTGCACCGGAGCGATCGCGAACACCTCGGCGAGATCGAGGTCGGCCACCGAGGCACGGGTCGCACGCACCCAGGGCAGGTGCAACGAGTGCTCGCCCGGCGCGCGCAACACCACCAGGCTGAACACGAGCTCGAACAGCGGCGAGAACGCGAACCTGATCCGCGCGACGTCCTCCGGCAGCAGCCGCCACACGATCATCGAGTCTCCACGCTGGTTCCGCCCGCAGTGCAAGCCTTTAGTTCTGGCTAAAAGTATCGGGCGATCCCGACGAACCGGCCAAGGTCGGCAGCGGCGTCGAACGGCGGCGCCGCCGGATCGAGGAGGCTCGCAATGAGCAAGATCGTGCTGGATGTGTCGATGTCCTTGGACGGGTTCACGACCGGACCGAACGTCCGCGACGAGGAGCCCATGGGCGACGGTGGCGAGCGGCTGCACGAGTGGCACGCCGGCAAGGGGCCGGACGGCGAGGTCGACCTGGCCGTCTCGAGGGAGCTGAACGCAACGGTAGGCGCCGCCGTCATCGGACGGCACACCTTCGACCTCGGGTTACGCCCGTGGGGCGGTACCCCATGGCCTGGCGTCTCCACCTTCGTGGTCACCCACCGGACCAGGGAGGACCTCCTCGGTGACAACGGCGGAACGTTCACCTTCGAGGGGCTGCAGGCCGCGGCCCGGCACGCCAAGGAGGCCGCGGGGGACAAGGACGTCCGGGTGCTGGGTGCAGAGGTCGCTCGCGAGTTGCTCAGGGCGGGCCTGCTCGACGAGGTGTTCATCCATCTCGTCCCGATGCTGATGGGGGAGGGCACCCGGCTGTTCGCCGGCGAGCGTGCCGAGTTGATCCCGGTGGGGGGACCTGTCGGGGGCTCCGTGACCCACCTGCGCTACCGCGTCTCGAAGCCCTGACGCCATTCCGACGAGGGAGGGCGATGGAAAGGTGACTCATCGCCCTCCCTCGTCGTCGGCACGGGATGGAACGGCTGCCCCGCGGGCCGAATAGGAGAGCTGTGATCAATGACCGATCATCTTGCCGCGGCGAATCGCGGGCATGGCCGCGGCGCCGACCACGGCTCCGACCACGATCAATGCAAGACCGTACGGAATGTGTGCGAAGCCGACTCCTATGGTCCAGAAGACGTACGCGCCGACGATGGAACTCAGGATCATCTGCCACGGCGGGATTCGTCGGGTGCTCTTCACGGCCAATCGGGCGAGGACGCTGACGAGGAGACCGATCAAAATCGAGAGGACGATCGGTGCGATGATCAGAAACGCCAGGGCCGCGTTGACGGCAGACTGCGAAGGCATTGCTGCTCCAATGAGGTTCGGGGCCGCCGTCGTCGGCTACCCTCTCGAATGACCGGCCGATCGACCGTCACTCCTGCCACACGGTTCGGCGGCCGACCTCAGTTCACCGACAGGCTGCTACAAATACTGCTCGGCAAAGAAGACAAGTCGTGAGTTTCCCCGTCGATAAAGCACAGATAAGACGGTCAGCGGCCCGGCGATCAGCGCGCCACACACAGTGGGTTCCGGGCAGGCGTCACGGGCGGGGTGTCGGAGTCGGTGAGGCGGTCCAGAAGCCGTACGAGACCAGGCAAACTGATCAGTTTGCCTGTCTACCGCACCACATCCGGGTTGATGTCCCGGCTAAGTCTGCGACCGTATACATGCTGTGTGAGCGGCCCGCCGCGGCCTGGTAACCAGCACCAACACCCAATGCTCGCTCATCGGAGGCGCACTCCATGGACCTCGATCTCAACGGCAAGCGCGCGCTCGTCACCGGTTCGAGCACCGGACTCGGGGAGGCCACCGCGAAGCTTCTGGCTGCGGAAGGCGCCGCGGTCGTCGTGCACGGGCTGGAGAAGGAGCGCGCCGAGGCCGTCGCGGAGGAGATCTTGCAGGCCGGCGGGACTGCTACCGCGACCTCGGGTGACCTGGCCACCGACCAGGGCGCCGCGGACATCGCCCGCGCGGCGACCGCTGACGGCCCGATCGACATCCTCGTCAACAACGCCGGCTTCTACCGGCACCTGTCATGGGCCGACGCTCGACCCGAGGAGTGGAACGACACCTACAACGTCAACGTCGTCTCCGGAGTGCGGATGATCCAGCAGCTGGTGCCGACGATGCGCGAGCGCGGATGGGGAAGGGTGATCACGATCGGTGGTGGCCTCGCGCTGCAGCCGATGAACGCCCACCCGCAGTACAACGCCACGCTCGCGGCCAGGCACAACCTCGCGGTATCGCTCGCGCGCGAACTCAAGGACACCGGCGTCACATCGAACGTCGTCTCGCCAGGGGCGATCCTGGTCGATGCGGTGAAGGACTTCGTCATGGGGATCGGCCCGGCCCGTGGCTGGGGCACCACGTGGGAGGAGATCCAACCCCATTCCGTGCAGGCCTTCATTCCCAACGATCACAGCCGCTACGGCCGCCCGGACGAGATCGCCGCCGCCGTGGCCTACCTGTGCAGCGACTATGCGGAATACATCAGCGGCGCGACCATCCGCGTCGACGGCGGTTTCATCCGGTCCGCGTTCTGATCCAAAGACTTCCGATCCGGCCACTACCGGCCTGGCTGCATGCGTGCCGGACGGATAACGCAAAACGTTCCCTGGTTCGATCAGGAGGAGTGGAAGTGGAACGCGAGAATCTGCGCGGAATCGACGCAATGCCGGTCGGGGCCAACCCGTTCCGGCGACATGCTCGATGCGTTGTCCCCGAATCCCACCTCGACCTGCTCACCCGGCCGCTGCTGGCACACCTGGGCACTGTCCGTCCGGACGGGTCGCCGCAGGTGAACCCGATGTGGTTCCTCTGGGACGGGGCGTACGTGCGGTTCACGCACGCCTCGACGGCCCAGAAATACCGCAACGTGCAGGCCGACCCACGCGTCTCCGTGTGCATCGATGATCCGGGCCAGCAGGCACGGTTCATCGAGCTCAGGGGACGGGTGGAACGGGTGGAGCCCGATCCGGACGCGGCGTTCTTCGCCGAGCTCGCCAAGCGCTACTCCATGGAAGGCGTGTCGCCGCCGTCGGGCGTGTCGGTCCGCGTGGTGATGTGGGTTCGCCCGGAGACCGCTGTCTACCTCTAGCGGACCGGGCCGGCAACCGGTCCGGCTCAGAGATCGAGCGTGGCGCCGTAGCCGGTCAGCACAGCCTCGAGCGACAGCATCTGCTCCAGCCCCGCCCTGCTGACCTCCCACGTGCTGGAATCCCCGATGACGTTGTCGGCGTCGAGGAGGGGGGCCACCGCGGAGTCGCGTCGCTTGATCAGCGTGGTGACCTTGGTGCGCAGCATCTCGTCGTAGGCCGCGTCCTGGGTAGCCGGATAAGGGCTTTTGACCCGCTGTACCACCGACTGCGGCAGCAGGTCCGCGGTGGCGGCCCGCAGCAGACTCTTCTCCCGCCCGTCGAAGGCCTTCTGCGCCCACGGGGTGCCGAACACATACTCGACGAGGCGGTGGTCGCAGAAGGGCACGCGGACCTCGAGACCCACGGCCATGCTCAGCCGGTCCTTGCGGTCGAGCAAGTTCGGGAGGAACCGGGTGAGGTAGAGATAACAGAGCTCGCGCATGCGTCGCTCGTGCGGGTTCGCCGCTATCGGGCCGGTCAGCTCGGGTACCTCCGCGAGCGCCCTGCGGTATTGGTCGTCGATGTAGCCGGGGAGATCGAGTTTCCTGAGCAGTCCGCGGTCCATGAACTGGCCGGCGTCGGCAGCGCGAAACGAAGGACCGATCAACCACGGGAACGTGTCCGTTGCGACCATCTTGGGATCGTGGAACCCCACGTAGCCGCCGAACACCTCGTCGGCCGACTCCCCGGACAGCGCCACCGTCGAGCCCTGCCGAACTGCCCGGAACAGCAGGAAGAGAGAGGTGTCGCCGTCGCCCATCGTGGTCGGCACGTCGCGGCCACGCCATACTGTCGCCCGCACGTCCGGGTCCATGAGCTCGGCGGAGGACAGGGTGATGTCGGTGTGGTCTGTGCCGACGAACTTCGCGACCTCCTGCACGTACGGGCCGTCGGGTGTGCCGCGGAGCGTGGTGGGCTTGAAGTTGTCGGTGTAACCGACGAAGTCGACGGCGAAGGACCGGATCCGCTCCTCGCTGAAGCGGGCTGCCAGCGCGGTCAGGGCCGAGGAGTCGAGACCGCCCGACAGCAGCGTGCAGAGCGGCACGTCGGAGATGAGCTGCCGCTGGACCGTGTCCTCGAGCAGCTCACGGACATGCCGGACCGTCGTGGGCACATCGTCGCTGTGCGCGGTGTCGGTCAGCTGCCAGTAGCGCAGCTGCTCGATGCCCTCCCGAGTGACCCGGACGATGTGGCCGGGCGGTACCTCGCGCATCCCGCGGAACACGGCGTTGTGCGGGTCGGCGACGGACCCGAGCAGGCGGCGCAGCCCGTCGGCGTCGATGACCCGCTCCGCGCGGGGGTTGGCGAGAATCGCCTTGGGCTCGGACCCGAACAGCACCCCTTGCTCGGTGGGGTAGTAGTAGAGCGGCTTGATGCCGAGCCGGTCACGCACGAGCAACAGCTCCCGGGAAGCGGGATCCCAGAGCGCGTAGGCGAACATCCCGTTGAGCTCACGCACGGCATCGCGCGGGTCGCGCCGGCCCCACTCACGGTGGGCCTGCAGCACCACCTCGGTGTCGCTGCTCGTCTCGAACCGTCGGCCCGCCCCGGCCAACCGCTCGCGCAACTCGCGGTAGTTGTAGGTCTCGCCGCTGTAGACGAGCACGGAGGTGGTGCGGCCGCCGTCCTGAAGCGTCATCGGCTGCCGGCCGCCCTCGATGTCGATGACGGCGAGTCTGCGGTGCCCGAGGCCCACCGGGCCGTCCACCCACGTTCCCACGTCGTCCGGCCCGCGAGGGGCCATCGTCGCCGTCATGTCCGCTAACGCCTGCCGCGCGTCGGGCGCCGTCAGGTCGCGCTCGTAATCCACCCACCCGCAGATTCCGCACATGTTTCGACCTCCCCGTAATTGCTTCGGGGCAACGTTGCGTTGCAAGATTGATTCGCGCAACGCGGTACGTGCGGTTTGTGGCAGCTAGATCAGTTCTGCTGCTGTGGCGTCTGTCTCCGGATCATCGGCCGCGGCGAACCCGGAATCATCATGATTCCGTGACTTTCTCCTGGATGCGCGGAGTCAAGCGAACGTCAGCATCGAAGGTTTGCATACATGTACCGGCTTCCTTCACCGCGGCACAACCTCCGTCTTACTGCGACAAAACTTCCGTGGACTTCGCGCACCGCGGCGGGGGTCCGACTGCCCTCCCGGTCAAACGTCAGATCCGTGTCGGTGGACCGATGGCATCGCTCCGCTGCCGGACACGGTCCTCGCAAGACCTCCCGACCTGCGAGAACCGCGTTCGGACCACAGCGGAGTCGGCCGCTCGGAGTAGATCGAAGAATCTTTCGACAACCGCCTGGTGACAAAGCGTGGGGCGACGTTCCCGTGTGAGAAATCGTTGGTCATCGTCTCGACGGCAACGGAGAAGCCGGGAGACCGGCAGGCAGTTCGACGTGGATCGAGGTGCCGACGGCCACGGGGCTCACAACTGTCATCGTCCCGCCGAGCGCCTCGACGCGATCCGCGAGGCCCATCAGTCCCGAGCCCCTGGCCGGGTCGGCCCCGCCGATACCGTTGTCGCGGATCACGAGGTCCAGAACGCCGTTCCGAGCTCGGACATCGAGCTCGACGATCGAGGCGTAAGCGTGCTTGGCGGCGTTGGCGAGCGCCTCGGAGACGACGTAGTAGGCCGCGACCTCGACGCCCTCCTCGAATCGGCCGTCGATATCCACCTCGAGCTCGACGGGCACCGCCGAGCGGCGGGCGAGCACCTGCAGGGCCGGTTCGAGGCCGCACTCGGAGAGGATCGCGGGATGGAGGCCGCGGGAGAGCTCCCGCAGGTCCTCGAGCGCGCCGGCAAGCCCTTTGCCGATCCGGGAAAGCTGTTCCCGCAGGTCCTCGTGACCCTCCGGGGTCATTGCCTCCGCATTCTGCAACTCGAGCGCCAGCAGGACGATCCTCTGCTGCGCGCCGTCGTGGAGGTCACGCTCGAATCGCCTGCGCGCCTCGTCAGCGGCCATCACGATCCGGGCCCGCGACGCCGCCAGTTCATTGCGGCTGTCCGCATCGGCGAGCGCCGTGGCGAGAAGGCCGGTGGGGCCGCGAACTGTGACCTGCCGGGAGATCAGCCTGCTCTTGTTCATGGGCATAGGACGAGAGGGGCCGGCTGTCTGTGACAAGCGGGAGATGCTCGCGTTGTCATCCTCACAGCACAGATCGTTGTTCACGATCGGGGGCGAAGGGTCACGGCGTGGCCGCCTCGGACGGGCGGTTCGCCCTGTGACGCACATCTACCGAGCGCGAAACCTTGTCACACCGCCGACGTTCGATCTCGTCTTCACGCCGTAAGCAGGCCTTCGCGACGAGCGCACACGGTCCGGCTTCGACTGGACGCCCTCGTACACCGCGCTGACGACCTGCTCATCACTGACATCGCCGAGGATCGAGGAGAAACCTGGTGTCCGAAGTTCTGATCATTGGTGGCGGGTTCGCGGGTGTGTGGTCCGCGGTAGCTGCGGTGGGGCAGCGCCGGGCGGCGGGAGTGCCCGAGTCGGACATGCGAGTCACGCTCGTCAGTGCGGGGGACGACCTCGTGATCCGACCGCGCCTCTACGAAGCTGATCCGGAGCGCATGCGTCTTTCGCTCGACCGGGTTCTCGGTCCGATCGGCGTCGCGCGAGTCGCGGCGACGATCACGGGAATCGACACTCAGAACCGGGAGGTCAGCGGGGTCGCGCGGGACGGAACCTCGATGGCCCTGCCCTACCACCGGCTTGTTCTGGCTACCGGCAGTCACGTCGTCCGTCCCTCGTTGCCAGGTGCCGAGCACCTGTTCGACATCGACACTCTCGCCGGAGCGGCGGCCATGGAGGCCCATCTTCAGCGGCTTCCGAGTAGGCCGGCTACCGAGGGTCGCTTCACGGTCGTTGTGGTGGGCGCGGGTTTCACCGGCATCGAGATCGCGACCGAGCTGGGCTGGCGGCTTCGGGCCATCGCAGGGGAGACGGATCCTGTTCGGGTCGTGCTCGTCGACCGCAACGAGAACGTCGGGCACGAGCTCGGCGAGGGTCCGCGACCGCAGATTCTCGAAGCGCTGAACGAGCTGGGGGTCGAACGACGACTCGGAGTGAGCCTGCAGTCTGTGACACCCGAGGGAGCCCGGCTCTCCGATGGATCCGAGATCGCGGCCGCGACCGTCATCTGGACGGCCGGAATGGTCGCCAGCCCGTTGACCGCGCAGGTTCCGGCGCCTCGGGACAGCCTGGGGCGGCTGGCAGTCGACGACTTCCTCCGAGTCGTGGGGGTGCCCGGCGTCTATGCGGCAGGAGATACCGCAGCCCCGCGAGTGGAGGAGGGGCAGACGGTGATGCAGAGCTGCCAGTACGCCATACCGCAGGGCCACTTCGCCGGTGTCAACGCGGCCGCGGACCTTCTCGGCACGAAGCAGACGGTCTTCGCGCCTCCCGCGTATGTGACGTGCCTCGATCTCGGTCCGGCCGGTGCAGTCCTGACCACCGGGTGGAACCGAAAGGTCGTTGCGACCCGCGAGGATGCCAAGAACGTCAAGCAGATGATCAACGCCGAGTTGATCTATCCGCCGATTGACGACGCCGAGGCGATTCTGGCGTGGGCGCTCGAAGCCCCGACTCTGCCGTTCATGTGATCTGGTTCGACGGAATCGGGAGTCAGTGCACTGATGACGACTGACAGCGGGCCGGCGCTGGATGGTGCCGCCATCCTCGCCAATGTCGAGGAGATCAGGCCGTTGCTGCGGGAGCACGCTGCCGAGGTGGAGGCCGCTCGCCGCCTGACCGAGCCGGTTGTCGACGCACTCCGGTCCACCGGCGTGTTTCGCATGGCCATGCCCGTGACGTGGGGAGGGCCCGAGGTCGACATCTGCCGGCAGATCGAGATCATCGAAACGCTGTCCCGTGCTGATGCCTCAGCCGGCTGGTGCGCGATGATCGGCTCCGACAGCGGCTTCTACAGCGGTTATCTCGACGATGCCGCCGCCCGGTCGCTCTACCCCCGCCTGGACGCGGTGACTGCCGGGTGGGTCGCTCCGGTCGGCACCCTCGAGGTGTCTGACGGCGGCTATCGACTGTCCGGTCGATGGTCGTTCGGCAGTGGGGTGACCCATGCGGACGTCATCGTGGGCGGTGCCCGTGTGACTGAGAACGGGTCGCCCCGGCTCCTCGCCGACGGCACGCCAGAAGCGCGGATAGCTATGTTGCCGGCAGCACAGTGGCAGGTACTCGACACGTGGAGCCCCCTGGGCATGGCCGGGAGCGGGAGCCACGACTACGCGATCGACGACGCATTCGTAGCGGCAGAGCACACCTGGGTCTACGGCCAGAGCTATCGGTCCGGACCGCTCTACCGCTGGCGCGGAATGTTCGTGGTCAATTTCTTCGGCGTGCCCGTGGGCGTCGCGCTCGATGCCTGCGATGTGGCGGCGTCGATTCTCGACGGCAAGCTGTTGATGCCGGAGATGACCCCTGCCCGCGACGAACCGTATGTCCGGGCCGATATCGCCCGGGCCCGAGCGATGGTCGGCGCGGCTCGCAGCTACGTGTACGACACCGTCGGCACCATCTGGAGCACGGTCGTGGCAGGCGACGAGCCGTCCCTGGAGCAGCGTGCTCAGCTCGTCGGCCTCTTCGCCCATACGGTTTCGGAGTGTCGCACTGCTGTTCGGCTGCTTGTCGACACGGTCGGCACCGTTGCTATCCAGGATGGTTGCCCTTTGGGGCGACAGATGCGGGATCTGGATACCATCGCTCAGCACGTGGTGGCGAAGAGGAAAATGTGGGAATGGGCCGGCGGGATGTATTTCGGCCAAGACCCGCCCCTGCCGTTCCTGTGACGTGCCTTCCTTCAGTCGGGCCGGACAGCCCGGATCGTAACGTCATGTGCGCCTCATCGAGCCGAGGAACATATTTTGACAACATGCCGGCCCGTTGCCGGCCACGAACCGCTCCCTCCTCTGGTGCGCGATACGTGGGAGGCGCTGCCCGCAGAACTCCGCCACGAGTTCCTCGCTCGCCGTACGGCGTCGACAGGGTGGGATCTCTACCGAGGTCAGGGAGCCGACGGCTTGGGCTGGGAGCCTCTGCGCCCGCTGATCGTCGGCGAGCAGTCCTACCGGTATCTCGAGGCAGTGGCGGCGCGGTTGTTGCACCTGGCGGTGCAGGCGTGTCGTCGCCGTGCCTCGACCGTGGGGGAACTGTACGCGGTGCTGCGGTTTCCCCGTGATCTTCCGCTGATGGATCCGGATCGGCCGCTGGTGGCCACAGAACTCACCCGCTACGCCCGCCCCGACTTTCTGATCGAACAGGGCCGACCGCAGCTCCTGGAGCTCAACACCAGCAATCGCCTCGCCGGCACCCGACAGTCCTCGCAGCTCGCGGAGCGCTATGCCCGGCTGTGCCCCAGCAGCGGCCTGTCCCCGCCGCCCTCCGCGGTGACGGCACGGTTCGCGGCCCTGGCCCGAACACCACCCACCGACCACGACCGGGGCAGGACGCGGCGAGCGCTGATTCCCTCCTACTGGGCAACCGACCACCACCACACGATCCGACACCACACACCGGGCCGCTCCACCCTGGCCGCCGTAGCGCGGGCAGGCCTGGAACCGGTGGTGGCCGAACTCGCCGACCTACGCCTCGACCCCACCACCCGACTACTCGCCGGTGACGTCCCGATCGAGGTGGTACTGCTGGAATGGGGCGGGCACCGCATCAGATACGACCGCGGCGCCCTCGCCGCGCTCCGAGCCGCCGACCGCGCCGCAACCCTCGGACTGTTCCCACGCACCGAGCCGTACCTGATCTCCTCCAAAGCACTGCTCGCCTGGCTCCACGACGACGCCGACGCGGGCCTGCTCACTCCACCCGACGAGCACCTCGTCCACACCCACATTCCCTGGACCGCATGCCTGGGTCTCGACAAGGACCCCACAACCCAACCCGACCTACTGCGCACCGCCGCCATCCGACGCGCCCGATTGATCGTCAAACCCGCCTTCGGCAGAGCCGGCACCGGCGTGCTCTTCGGCAGCCGGATCTCCGACGCGGACTGGCTACCCACACTCATCCGGGCCGCCCGCAGATCCCCGTTGGTCCTGCAGCGCCGCGTCGAACCCGACTTCGTCGCGATGCCCTACCGCGATCAGGACTCCGGCCGGCAGGTCGTCGCACAGGTGCCGTTCGTGCTCAGCCCCTTCCTCATCGACGGCGCAGCGGCCAGCGTCTGGGTACGCCACCTGGCCCCCGACACCCCCAATCGCGACGTGGTGATCGACACCCGCCTCGGCGCCCACCCCAACACGGTCCTGCTCGCTCCATAGCCGCCTGGGACGTCGATTCGACATGTACGACGGCCAACTCGGCTTCGTCGGTCACGGTCGTTCGTCCACCATCTCGGGGAGGTCGAACGCCGTGACCGGTGGCGGGGTGTCGCATCGTTCGATCTCGATCAGGCAGGTCTGCGCGGCCGGGCACTGGGTCAGCCTCGAGGTGCCCCGGTCGGACGTGACGACGTTCGGGTTGCCGTGCTTCTCCAGCGTGCCGGCCACGCCGGGCTCCCACGGGTCGTACCAGGCGCCGGTGGGTATCTGTGCCACGCCGGGCAGCAGCGTGTCCGACCCGACGATCCGCACGCCGGCGAGGAACGCGCCGCGGTCGTTGAACACCCGCACGACGTCGCCGTCCCGCAGATCGCGGCGGGCGGCGTCCTCGGCGTTGATCAGGATCGCCTCGCGGCCCGATACCTTGGCCGCGCGGGACAGCGTCGAGTTGTCCAACTGGCTGTGCAGCCGGTGCGTGGGCTGGTTGGTCAGCAGGTGCAGCGGGTAGCGGGCGGCCCGCGGACCGCCCAGCCACTCCGCCGGTTCCAGCCATGTCGGATGCGGTGGGCAGTCGTCGTAGCCGAACGCCCGGATCACCTCACTGACCAGCTCGATCTTGCCGGACGGCGTGTTCAGCGCCTGGCCGGCGCGGAAGTCGGCGAGCAGCGTGACCTGCTCGGCAGGCATCGGGAACTCATAGGAGCCGCTCGCCCAGAACTCGTCGAACTCCGGTGGGTCGAACCCGCGATCGTGGGCGCAGGCGCGCGCCTCGTCGTACATGTGGTGCAACCACTGCATCTCGGTCCGGCCGCAGTGGTATTCCGCCCCGAATCCGAGCCGTTCGGCGAGCTCACCGAAGATGTCGATGTCGTTTCGCGCCTGCGCATACGGTGCCAACACCTGCTGCATGGCGATCCAATAGCGGCTGTGTTCGGCCGCCGCTATGTCGTTTCGCTCCATCGTGGTGGTGGACGGCAGCACGATATCGGCGAACTTCGCCGGCGGGCTCCACCACGGCTCGTGCACGATCACCGTCCGGGGCTGCTGCCAGGCGGTGACGAACCGGTTGAGGTTCAGGTTGTGGTGGAAGGGATTCCCACCTGCCGAATAGATCAGCTCAGTCGGTGGCAGCCGAATCAGCCTGCCGTTGTGTTCCATGGTCTCGCCGGGTCGCAACAGCAGTTCGTGAACGCGCCCGACCGGGATCTTCGCCGCCACCGGGTTGGGCCCGAGCGGCAACGTCGGCCTGGGAATCCCTGCCGGACAGGGCAGCGCGATGCCGCTCATGGCGCCGTGCCCGAGGCTGAACCCGCCGCCGGGCAGGCCGATCTGGCCGAGCATCGCGGCCAGGGCGACCGTCGCCCACACCGCCTGCTCGCCGTGGTGGGCGCGCTGCACCGCCCACGCCGTGTTCACCAGGGTCCTGGTGCTCGCCATCCGCCGGGCAAGCGTCTCGATCGTCGCCGCCGGCAAGCCCGTCACGCCGGCAGCCCACCCGGCGTCCTTGGCGACGCCGTCCTCACCGCCGGTGAGATAACGCTCGAACTCGGCGTAGCCCGTGCAGTGCGTGTGCGTGAACTCCCGGTCCACCACGCCTTCGACGACCAGCGTATGGGCCAGGCCGAGCATGAGCGCCACGTCGGTGTTGGGCCGGATCGGCAGCCATTCCGGCGCGACCTCGTCCGGGACGTCGTGCCGATACGGGCTGACGCACACCATGCCGACGCCGGCCGCGTGCGCCCTTCGGAACCACTCGGCGTTGTCGTGGTTGACCGCGCCACCCGAATCGATCTGCGCATTCTTCAACGACGCGCCACCGAACATCACGAACAGCCGCGTGTTGGCCACCACTTCCGGCCATGGCACGACCAGCCGGCTGACGTCGGAACGCCCGAGAATGTAGGGCATGACGCCCAGTGCCGCACCGAAGCTGTGATTTCCGATCTTGTCGGTGTAGCCGCCGAACAGCCCGAGGAACCGCTTCAGCACGCTGGGGGAATGGTGCAGCCGCCCTGCGCTGGCCCAGCCGTACGAGCCGCCGTACAGCGACTCGTTTCCACCCGCCGCCCGCGCTGCCAACAGCGCGTCGATCACCAGGTCGAGCGCGGCGTCCCAGCTCACCGGAACGAACGGCTCAGCCCCCCGCTGCTTCCGGCCGGCGCCACCCGAGCGCAGGTAGCCCTCGCGCACGTAAGGCCGGTCGATCCGCAACCGGCCCTTCACCACCTCGGGCAATGCGGCCTGGATGGGCGACGGGTCGGGATCGAACGGCACGCCACTGGTGGACACCACCTCGCCGGTCTCGCGGTCGGTCTCCACCCGGTACACGCCCCAGTGCGATGCGGTCTGAGCGCTGCGAGTGCGTCGTGCGGCCATCGTGCGAATCTCCTGTCCGGCCGGAAAACGGGTCAGCGAGAACGCATTCCTCGCCGTGCTTCGGCGACCCGGAGCCACCGACCCCTCGTGAAGACGGGACGGCGCTCCTGATCTGTGACAGCGGGCCGTGCGCCGACGCCCTGGATGGCAGTCACTTGTGTCACACGACGAACACGAAGCTCGGGAGGGACGTAGTCCGTCAGCGCGCGGGACTCGATTTCCTGAGCGTCCCGGTACGGGCGTGGCCGAAGTACATCAGCTCCCAGATCGCCTCCTCGGTGAACGTCTCGACGGTCTCGCCGTTCTTGTGGTGCTCGATCGTCAGGTAGCCGGTGAAGCGCAGGTAGGCGCCGTCGACGCCGCTGAGCCGCGCGGCGATCTTGCGCCAGCCCTTGATCTGCTCGACGAAGGTGTTGGCGACCAGGTCGCGCTGCTTCGTGAAGGTGACGACGTAGCTGTCGTCGCCGTCGTCGTAGCGGTACCGGGTGGTGCGGGCCACGGGCTTGCCGGTCTTCTCGTCGAGGTAGGTGTCGAGCGCCTCGAAGCGGATCCGCGACGCGTCGTCGGCGACGACGCGACCGTCGCGGGCGAGCATGAAGATCGGGATCGGCTCGTAGCCGTACTTCTCGTGGGCGGTGACGTACGAGGCGATCACCGAGTAGGGACCGGCCTGGCCGCGGGCCCAGTACCAGTCGTTGATGATCGACATCATCCCGACGTTGCCCCAGTTGTGGTCGTGGTAACCGACACCACTGATCTCGGTGCGCACGCCCCCGATCTCGTAGGAGCCGCGGACCTTCCCCTGCGGGACGGCCGGGAGCCAGGAGAACTCGAGATCCTGCTCCTCCCCGAAGACCACGTAGCCGGTGTGCGGGCGCCACGGGCGAATCTCGGCGTCGAGGGTGACGTCGACCCGCACGCCGCCGACGTCGGCCCGGATCTCGTAGTGCGCGAGATCTCCGGAGAAGACGTTGCCGGCGATCCGGACGTCGGCGCGGTCGGTCCCGGCCGAGAACGACGTCGCGGGGAAGTCCTGGATGACGTTGTACTGGGGTCCGCCGGGCACGTCGAGGTTCAGCCGGATCATCGGGCTCAGCGGCTTGCCCGGCGTGGACAGGTCCTTCGTCATGAAGATGACGACGAGCGTGGCTCCGTCGTCGAGGTGGGCGTCGAAGTACCACCACTCGTAGGTGCCCCGGCGCCCGTCGGTGCGGGCGCCGTCCTCCCACTCCGCGACGACATCCGGGCGGATGCCGATGCGTCGGTAGTCGGCGTCGGTGCGGGCGATGCCTGCCTGCTGGGTCATGGTGTCCGTCTCCTCCTTCGGGTTCTGTTGCCGGAGAGGACGACACAGCTGCCGGGATCGTGAGGAGTCAGTTCCAGAGAGTCAGCTTCTCGGGGTTGAGGACCATCCGGACTCCCGTGACCCGGTCGGTGGTGACCTCGAGCGTCACGACGCCGACCACCCGGCCCTCGACCCACAGCGCGAAGCCAAGACCGTCAGGGGTCTCCAGTTCGAGCACGTCTGTCGCAGGGTTCTTCCGCAGCGCGCCGAGCAGGAATCGGGCCACCTTGTCCGAGCCTCGGACCGGGTGCAGGGCCGCCCTCACGAGGCCGCCGCCGTCGGAGCGGAGAACGACGTCCGGGTCCAGCGTCGTGACGAGCCCGATGAGGTCGCCTGCCCGCGCCGCCGCGGCGAACGCGCGAACGGCCGCGTCGTGCGCCGCCCGGGAGACCCGGCCGCTCCGGGCGCCGTTCACGCGCCGCCGCGCCGAGGTGGCGAGCTGGCGGCAGGCAGCGGGTGTGCGCCCCACGACCTCGGCGATCTCACCGAACGGCATCGCGAAGACGTCGTGCAGCACGAACGCGACCCGCTCGGCCGGAGTCATCGACTCCAGCACCACGAGCAGGGCCGTGCTGATCGACTCGTCCAGGGTGGCCCGGTCGGCTGGGTCGTCATGTGCCGGGTCGGTGAAGGCGAGGGAGGGCACCGGCTCGGGCAGCCACGGGCCGACGTAGCGCTCCCGCCGCACTCGGGCCGAGCCCAGCACGTCGAGGCACACCCGGCTCGCGACGCGTGTCAGCCAGGCGCGGGGGACCTCGACGGCATCGCGCTGGGCCTGGCTCAGCCGGTACCACCGGATGTAGGTCTCCTGGACGGCGTCCTCCGCGTCGACCACGGTGCCGAGCATGCGGAACGCCAGCGACAGCAGATGCCGCCGTTCACCGATCACCTCGGCGTCGATCTCCTGCGCGGTCATGGTGATCTCCCCTCCGTCACTGTGACGGAGCAGGGCCCGGACGTCGGGGGCCTCACGTCCGGGTCGGCTGCTCCGTCCTGTGGGCATGCGAATCTTGCTTGCTGGTGGAACCGGCGTCATCGGATCCCGGCTCCTCCCCGAGCTCGTCGCCGCGGGGCACGAAGTGGTCGCGACGACCCGGCGTGAGGACCGGCTCGCGCTCCTGGAAAGCCTCGGTGCCCGCGGGGTACTCCTCGACGTCCATGACGCGGAACGGGTGGCCGCCACGCTCACCGAGGCGGCGCCTGATCTCGTCCTGCACCAGCTCACGGATCTGAGCGGCAACGACCGGGAAGCCAACGCCCGGGTCCGCCGCGAGGGCACGGCGAACCTCGTCGCAGGTGCCACAGCCGCGGGCGTCGACCGGATGATCGTGCAGAGCATCACCTGGGTCTTCCCGGACGGCGACACGCCGGCCACCGAGGACGACCCGATCGTGCCAGGCACGGCTGTCGACGTCATGGAGGGTCTGGCCCGCTGTCTCCCGCGCACCACCGTGCTGCGCTACGGCATGCTCTACGGCCCCGGGACCTGGTACGCGCCCGGCGGGCGGATCGCGGCCGCGGTGTCCGCCGGGCAGGTGCAGGCGAACCCCGCGATCACGTCGTTCGTGCACGTCGACGATGTTGTCGCGGCGACCGTGCAGTCCCTCGACTGGCCCGACGGGACCTACCACATCGTCGACGACGAGCCCGCGCCGGCGACCGAATGGCTGCCGGTCTACGCGGCCGGCATCGGCGCGCCCGCCCCGCCGACGGCGCCGCTTCCCGAGGGTGTCCCCGTCGGCCGCGGCGTCTCCAACGCGAAGGCCCGGGCAGCGGGCTGGATGCCTGCCTACCCGAGCTGGCGCGCGGGTTTCTCCCAGCCGCGCGGGTGACGGGCCCGTTCCCGGTCGCCGACGCCGGGACGAGCTTCCGGCTCGTCGATCACCGCATCACTCGGCCGATTGCGGCCGTCTCCGAACACCGCGCCACCGGCGCGGTCAGCAGTTGCAGATCAACGACACGAGAATGCGTAGGAAGTAGGTACCTGACATGAGTTCTCCTGAGCTCGAGACCCAGATCAAAGTGCTCGATGAGCACGACATGTCGGAGCTCCCGTCGGCCGGACACATGATGACCGCGGTCGTCGAGATTCCGCCGAACAACCCGGGATCGCGGCCGCACCGGCACTCCGGCCCGGTCTACGGCTACATGCTGGAAGGCGAGATGATCTTCGAACTGGAGGGGGATGCACCGGTCCTCATCCGGCAGGGCGACACGATCTGGGAGCCCGGCGGCGACCGGATCCACTACCAGGCAGCGAACCCCGGTGACGTCTGGGCTCGATTCGTGGTCGTCATGGCCTGCAAGCCCGATGAGCCGATGCTGACCTACGTCGAGCCGGAGGAACTGGAGGCGCGCAAGCACCTCCGCCACCCCGGACCGGTGGTCGACCCACAGGAGAAGCCCTAGCGGCCGATGACCTGTAATCCCCGGCGCGTCCGGGCATGAACCAGTGGGTCGGAGGAGCGCCGGTCGATCCTCCGACCCACCCGGGTGCCGAACACGTGCACGCCGGCTGTCGTGTGGCGGAAGCCACCGCCGTCTGCGACCGGTGAGCGGGCCCGGATGTCACAGACGAGGGGCGCCGTCTCGTCATAACTGGAAGCCCGGTGACGCCAGGTCGCCTCCAAAAACAGTGAGGAGTAGTCATGCCCGTTGACCACTCGCACCACATCGACGACCCGAACCGAACGACGCCCGCGCCGCAGTTCGAGGTCATCAGCTCCGTGCCGGCTCCGCCGGTGCCCGATGCCGCCGAGGTGATGACCCTCATCGTCAAACTGCCTCCGGGCAGCGCAGGCAACCCGCCCCATCGGCACACCGGGCCTGCCTTCGGCTACGTGGTTCAGGGCGAGATGATCTTCGAGCTGGAGGGCGAGCCCGAGCGTGTCGTGCGTGCCGGCGAGAGCTTCTGGGAACCGGGCGGCGACGTGATCCACTACCAGGACGGCAACAATCTCGCCGACGTCGAGACCCATTTCCTGGTCACCATGTTCTGCGTTCCCGGCCGGCCGATGCTGATCCCGGTGAGCGCTGACGAGCTCGACGAACGCCGCTCCCGCCGCGCCCCTCGACCGTGACCTGCCCGCGCACGTCAGGAGAGCCGGTAAGAACCGGGATCCCGTGACGGCGGCGTTCCTTTCAGGAGGGGCAAGCGATGGCGATTCATCCGCGAGAGCTCCGGAAATGTCTGGGGCATTTCACCACAGGCGTCACGGTGATCACCTGCCGTGGCGACGACGAGGCACCCCACGGGGCGACGGTGAACGCGTTCACCGCGGTGTCCCTCGAACCCCCGCTGGTACTGGTGTCGCTGGACCGGCGGTCGAAGGTCTGTGGCCTGGTCGATTCGCGACCGTTCACGGTCAACGTGCTCGAGGCGGCGCAGAAGGACCTCGCACTGCACTTCGCAGGCCGGCCCAACCAGGACGTGGCGTGGGCGGCGGACGACGACTGCGGCTCTCCGCGACTGGACGGGACGCTGGCGCATATCTCGTGCGTACCGTGGCAGCACTACGACGGCGGCGACCACGTGCTGTATCTGGGCGAGGTGCAGGAGTTCCGGATCTACGACGGACGGCCCTTGCTGTTCCACACCGGAAAATTCCACCATCTCGGCGGCAACCACGACCCGCTGCTCTGGGACGACTCCGCCGACGGACCCGGCGGCATTTCCTGGTTCTCCTCGGCCGGCTTCTGACGCCCGATTCGTCAGCATCGATACGGCACCACATTTCGGTCGCCGGCTGCTGTCGACTGATGTCTGAATCACCATGGAATGAGGAACGCATGACCTTGCAGCAGGATTCGGTCCCAACCCCCGCCGGTGGCGAGGGCCGGGCAACCCGACCGATGACCGGCGACGAGTACGTCGAGAGCCTGCGTGACGGGCGCGAGGTGTATCTCTACGGAGAGAAGGTCGCCGACGTCACCACGCACCCGGCGTTTCGCAATGCGGTGCGGATGACAGCCCGGCTCTACGACTCGATGCACGACCCGGCCAAGGCCGACGTGCTCACCACCGCGACCGACACCGGCAGCACCGGGATCACGCACCCGTTCTTCCGGACCCCGCACTCGGTGGAGGACCTCAAGGCCGACCGGGACGCGATTGCCGAGTGGGCACGGATGACCTACGGGTACATGGGCCGTTCCCCTGACTACAAGGCTGCGTTCCTGGGCACGCTGGGCGCGAACTCCGAGTACTACGACCCGTACTCCGGCAATGCGCGGCGCTGGTACGAGGAGTCCCAGGAGAGGCTGCTGTACTGGAACCACGCGATCATCAACCCGCCGGTGGACCGGCACCGCAACCCGGACGAGGTCTCCGACGTGTTCATGCACGTGGAGGAGGAGAACGACAAGGGTGTTGTCGTCTCGGGCGCGAAGGTCGTCGCGACCGGGTCGGCGATCACCCACTACAACTTCCTCGGCCACTACGGTCTGCCGATCAAGAAGCGGGAGTACTCTCTGGTCTGCACCGTGCCGATGGGCACGCCCGGCATGAAACTGATCTGCCGGCCCTCGTACGCCCAGCAGGCCAACACCATGGGCAGCCCGTTCGACTACCCGCTGTCCTCGCGGATGGATGAGAACGACACGATCTTCGTGCTCGACAAAGTGCTGATCCCGTGGGAGAACGTGTTCAGTTACGGAGACCCGGAGAAGGTCTCGTCGTTCTTCCCCGGTTCGGGGTTCCTGCAGCGCTTTACTTTCCACGGCGTCACCCGTCTGGCGGTCAAGCTCGACTTCATCGGCGGGCTGTTGATGAAGGGCTTGGAGGTCACCGGTAGCAAGGACTTCCGCGGCGTGCAGACCCGCGTCGGTGAGGTCATCGCCTGGCGGAACATGTTCTGGGGACTGTCGGACGCGATGTGTGCCAACCCGACCGAGTGGGTCAACGGCTCGAAGCTGCCCAACGCCGACTACGGGCTGGCCTACCGCTGGTTCATGACGCTCGGCTACCCGCGCGTTCGCGAGATCATCATGCAGGATCTCGGCGCCTCGCTGATCTACCTGCCGTCGCACAGTGCCGATTTCCTGTCGCCGGAGGTGCGCCCCTATCTGGACAAATACGTGCGCGGCTCGAACGGTTATGACGCCGTGGACCGGGTCAAGCTGATGAAGCTGATCTGGGACTCGATCGGCTCCGAATTCGGCGGACGCCACGAGCTCTACGAGCGTAACTACTCGGGCAATCACGAGGGCGTGCGCGCGGAACTGCTGTTCGCCGCCGAGCAGTCCGGCACCGCGAACGCGATGAAGGGCTTCGCCGAACGGTGCATGTCCGAGTACGACCTCGACGGCTGGACCGTCCCCGACCTCATCAACCCGGGTGACAGTCAGGTCGTCGGCCTGCTCGGGAGGAAGTGAAAGAGAGCGACCTGACCCGACCGGCGGCTCACAGGCCTGACCGGACGAGACCACCGAACCCGACCTGATCGGCAACAACGACGTTGTGTCCCAGCTCTGCCGCTGACGCGTATCCACTAGGAGGACACATGACCACGACCAAGCCAGACGTCAGCCCAACGGCTGCCGGCTCCGGCGCCAACGCCACGGAGGCGGCGCGTGCCAGTGCCGCCCGCCACGGCCAGGCCGCGTCGTCGCAGGAGCGGCTGAGCACGGTCGCCCACGACGTGATCGACGCGGTGAACGCCGTCATCCGCGAACACAAGATCACCTACCCGGAGTTCCAGGCCGCCAAGCGCTGGCTCATGGAGGTCGGCGAGAACGGCGAGTGGCCACTGTTCCTCGACGTCTTCGTCGAGCACGTGGTCGAGGAGGTCGCCGCCGAGTCGCAGCAGGGAACCGTGGGCTCGATCGAGGGGCCGTACTACCTTCCCGACCAGCAGCACTTCCCGCCTGTCACCACCCTTCCGATGCGCGACGACGAGCCGGGCACCCTGCTGGTGCTCGCCGGGCAGGTCCGCGACCTCGCGGGGGCACCGCTGCGGAACGCCGAGGTCGACATCTGGCAGAACGCGGCGGACGGGTTCTACTCCGGCTTCGCCCCTCATCTCCCGGAGGGATTGCTCAGGGGCGTCGTCACCGTGGACGAGGACGGGCGTTTCGAGATCACCACGATCCTGCCCGCCCCGTACCAGATCCCGACGGACGGACCGACCGGCAAGCTGATCAAGAACGCCGGATGGCACGCGTGGCGCCCGGCGCACCTGCACCTCATGGTCCGGGCCGAGGGCTTCCGTCAGATCACCACACAGCTCTACTTCGCCGGCGGCGAGTACCTCGACGGCGATGTCGCCTCGGCCGTGAAGGACGACCTGGTTCTCGACCCGAAGCCGGGCCCCGACGGCCGCCTCCGCGTCGATTACGACTTCGTGCTCGAGCACGCCTGACCTTCTTTCCCAGGGCCGGCCCCGCACCCAGCCCGGGGCCGGCCCGCCCCCTGAGAGGCATTCGACAACGTGAGCGACGATCTGCGGATCGACCGCGTCGAGACCGTCCTGGTGGACATCCCGCTGCGCAGGCCCCACCGGTTCGCACGGGTGAGCATGGACGCCCAGCCGGTGCTGTACATGTTCGTCCGCACCGCGGGCGGCGTCACGGGAACGGGAGAAGGCGTCGTTCCGGCCGGTCCCTGGTGGGGCGGCGAGTCCGTCGAGACCATGCAGGTGATCATCGAGCGGTACGTCGCCCCGGTACTGCTGGGACGGCGGGTCGACGACATCGCCCGGCTGTTGCGCGACGTCGCAGACGTCGTCGCGGCAAACCTGTTCGCCAAGGCAGCGGTGGAGGTCGCGCTGCACGACGCCTGGGCGCGCTGCCTCGGTGTTCCCGTCCACACCCTGCTCGGCGGCCCGGCCCGCACCTCCGTTCCCGTCACCTGGGCGCTCGGCGCCGAGGCCGCCCCGATCGTCGTCGAGGAGGCGCTCGGCAAGCTCGACGCCGGCCTGCACCACTCGTTCAAGCTCAAGATGGGCGCCCAGGAACCGGACGCCGATGTCGCCCGGGTCGAGGCCGTCGCCGAGAAGCTGGTGGGCGTCGCGGGCGTCCGGGTGGATCTCAACGCGCGCTGGGACCGGCTCACCTCGCTCACCCACCTGCCGCGGCTGGCGGAGGCGGGCGTCGAGATGGTCGAGCAGCCTGTTCCGGGACATGACGTCGAGACGCTCGCGGAGATCAACGCGGTGCTGCCCGTTCCGGTCATGGCCGACGAGTCGTTGCGGACGCCGTCCGACGCGCTGCGCATCGCCCGACTGCGTGCCGCGGACATCCTCGCGGTCAAGACCACCAAATGCGGCGGCCTGCGTGCGAGCGTGGAGATCGCCGCGATCGGAGCCGCGGCGGGGATTCCGTCGCATGGGGCGACGTCGATCGAGTCGCCCATCGGCACCGCCGCCGCACTGCATTTCGCCTGCGCCGCGCCGGGTGTGAGCTGGGGCAGCGAGCTATTCGGACCCCTCCTGATGGCCGAGGAGATCGTCGTCGAGCCGCTCCGCTACGCGGACGGCCGGCTCCATCTGCCCGACGGCCCGGGCCTCGGCGTCGACCTCGATCCCGACAAGGTCCGCGCCTTCCGGAGGGCCTGAGTCCGTGCTCTTCCACGTCACGATGGACGTCGCCATCCCGCACGATCTCGACGCCGGGGAGCGGGTCGACGTCCTGGCCAGGGAGAAGGCCTACTCCCGGGACCTCCAGGCGCAGGGTAAGTGGATACATCTCTGGCGGGTCGTCGGGCGGTACTCCAACGTCAGCATTTTCGACGTGGAGTCCTCCGACGAGATGCACGGCATCCTGTGGAACCTGCCGTTGTTCGAGTACATGACGATCCGGGTCACCCCGCTCTGCAGGCACCCCTCTGCTCTGGGCGTCCGGTGACACCCGATCCGATGGCCGAGAGACGACCGATGACGGCCACGATGTTCCGTCCCGCCCCGGCCGCCACCACGTGTTGGTACGGAACCGATCAGATCCCGTCGCAGTGGGGCCGCTCCGTGGTGGTGCTCGGGGTGTTCGACGGGCTCCATCGTGGCCACGCCCGCCTCCTCGACCACGCGGCCGAGGTGGGTCGGCGCCGCCGCCGGCCCGTCGTCCTCACCACGTTCGACCCGCATCCGGCAACGGTCGCCGGACCACCGCGCGACACCACCCCACTCGTGAGTCTGGACCGCCGGGTCGAGCTCGCCCACGAGCACGGCGCCGATGCCGTGCTCGTCCTGCCCTTCGGCACGGCGATGGCCCGTACCCCCGCCGTGGACTTCGTGCACGACGTGCTGGTCGGGTCGCTGCGCGCCACCGACGTCGTCGTCGGTGCGAACTTCCGCTTCGGACACCGGGGGGCGGGCGACGTGCGGCTCCTGACGCACCTCGGGCTGCGTCACGACTTCACCGCCCACGGCGTCGACCTCGTCCCGGGTTGCTCGTCCACCCGGGTCCGCGAGCTGCTCAGGGCCGGTGACCCGGCTCGGGCCGCGGAGGTGCTCGGCCGCCCGCACCGGGTGCGGGGCCGCTGCGTCGACGGGCTGCTGCGGACGTCGGCCATGCTGCCCGCCCCTGGCCGCTATCGGGTGCTGGTGCGTGGCCACGAGACCGCCGCCGAGGTCAGGGCGGACGGCGCCGTACTCCTGCACGTCCCGCTCCCGACGGGGGAGATCGACGTGACGTTCCTGGACAGGGTCGAACCTTCTTCGTGAGTTCCTGCGGCCCGCTGCCGAAAGCCGATCCCGCCATTTGCCGCCGCCGGCTGATTGGTCCGTGAAGCTGCTGAGCAAGTGGACCCCGGCCGACCCGGTTCCGCCTCGTACCGTCGCAGTTGCGACTGCTGAGTCGGCTCCCGCCGTCTGAGCTCGCTCGACCTCAGCGGCAATTGGATGATCGGGAGAAGCGATGGCATATATCGACGATGACGTTCGGAACGTCATGGCACAGGCACAGCTGTCGTTCGTGGCGACCATCGATCCGGAGCCGGTGCTGTCACGGGCATATGCCTTCGCGGGAAAGGCCGAACAGGAAGTGACGGAATCATCGGCCCGTGCCTACGGTCTCAGCCGAAAAGGAAAGGACGACAGAGTGCTCTTCGCTCGCGATGAAAGTGAGGATGTGTGATGCGGGCCGCTGGAGTGCGCGAGTTCGGTGGTCGGGTCGAGGTGTTCGACCTTCCCGAACCCCGTGATCCCGGTCCGGACGAGGCCGTGGTCGAGGTCGCCGCGGCCGGGGTCGGCAACTGGGACGACCTGGTCCGCACCGGTGACTGGAAAGTCGGCCGGGAGGCGCCGATGGCGCTCGGCGTCGAGGCGGCCGGCAGGGTGATCACCGTGGGCTCCGACGTCCGGGGTCTGAAACCCGGCGACGAGGTCCTCGGTCACCCCTTGCAGCTGCGTGAGCAGGGCTGCTGGGCCGATCGCGTCCTCGTGGACGCCGGTCTGCTCGTGCGGAAGCCTCCGAGCGTGTCGTGGGAGGTCGCCGGCGCGTTCCCGGTGCCTGCGCTGACTGCGGAGCAGGTGCTGTCCGAGTCGCTCGAGCTCGCCGAGGGGGACACCGTCCTCGTCCACGGCGCCGGTGGGACGACCGGTGGGCTGATCGTGCAGCTCGCCACCCTCCGTGGGGCGCGGGTCATCGCAACCGCCGGACCCTCCAGCGCCGCCCGGGTGGCGGAGGCCGGAGCAGCCGAGGTGCTCGACTACCACGACAGCCGGTGGCCCGAGCTCGTCCGGGAGCTGACCGGCGGCGTGGGCGTCGACGGCGCGGTCAACGCCGCCCGCGGTGGTAGCTCGCACGCCGTCCTGGCCGTACGCGACTGCGGCAGGCTGGCGACCATCACCGGCGATCCGCCGGAGAGCGTCCGCGGCATCAGCGTCTCCGACGTCTACGTGCGCCCGGACGCCGCGCAGCTCGAAGAGCTGTGCATGCTGCTGGGGGACGGCCGGCTGCGCCTGTCGGTCGGCGCCGCGTTGCCGCTGGCCGACGCGGCGACCGCGCTGGAGCGGGCCATGACGGGCGCCAACGGCGGTCCCGTGGTGCTGCTGGTGTAGTCCGGAACCCGAGAGCCGAAAGTACCGGCACCGGCCCCGATGCGCGTGAGCGCTCAGAGCCGGTGCCGGTCCCGTCTGCCACGTTCGTGCCGACCCCGAGCTGAGGGGTGACCCGGGGCCGAACGACGTGTCAGGCGGCCGCCGCCACTAGGGCTGGATCGGTGATCGGGTAGGGCAGGTCGCCGGGTAGCAGCATCTGCGGGATCTGCGCGAACCGCCAGCCGCTCCCGGTGCGCGTGAAGGTCCACACCATGTCGAAGCGGGCGCCCGGCCAGCGGGCGGGTGGGGTGGGCGTGACATCGCCGAGGTAGTCGGCGATCTTGGTGATGGCGCTGTGTTTCCAGGCCACCAGGGTGGCGCCAGGGCGTGTGCTGAGCTCGTCGGCCAGGTATGCCTCTTCGCCTGCGGCATAGCGCGTGACGACGTCGAGTCCGAGCCGGGCGGCCACAGGCATCACGGTCTGGACAGATCGAACGCTGCGGCCTGGCTCGTAGGCCGGGCCGTAGACGGCGCCCGGCCGGTACAACCCGGCAGGCGGTTCTGCGCCGTGCGGGGCGAACAGCGCGGCCAACGCCCCCGCGCGCATCCACCCGTCGACGGTGAGGGAGTGCTTGGAGTGCTCCCCCTCAGGCGTGATCGCCTGCGCCGCGCGGGAACGCTTCGGCTTCTCGGCGTGCCGGATGACCATGATCACCTGGTTGTCCGGGGCCGGCCCGATCATGCGCGGCCACTCGCTGATTCCCGCCATCACGCGGCCGCCCCTACGGTTGCCGGCGCCGCGTCGACGACACGGCCCCGCTGCAGGTGCACGGTGCGGGTGGCGAGTCGGGTCAGTGCCGGTTGGTGGGTGGTCATGATGACGGTGCGGCCTTCGACCAGCCGGGTCAGTGCGAGCACGACGAGTTCCTCGGCGGTGTTGTCGAGCCCGGCGGTGGGCTCGTCCAGCAGCACGACGGGGGCGTCGACGAGCAGGGCTCGTGCGATGCCGACGCGCTGGCGTTGTCCGCCGGACAGTCCGACTCCGCCGGCGGCGATGGTGGTGTTCAGCCCGTCGGGCAGCCGGTCGGCGAACTCGGTGACGAGCGCGTCCTCGGCCACCTGGGCAACCTGCTCGTCGGTGGCGTCGGGTCGGCCGTAGCGCAGGTTGTCGGCCAGGGTGCCGGAGAACAGGAACGTGTCCTGCAGGACCATGGCCACCTGCTGGTGCAGCCAGTGCTCGGCCACGTCAGGCACCGACAGCCCGTCGAGCAGTACATGCCCGGAGGTGGGTCGGTACAGCCCGCCGATCAGTGCGAGTGTGGTGGACTTGCCGGCGCCGTTGCCGCCCAGCAGCGCGATCCGCTCGCCGGCCTCGACGGTCAGGTCCAGCCGGTTGAGCACCGGGCCACGCCCGTAGTCCAGGCAGACGTTGCGCAGCTCGATCTCTCCGCCGACCCGGGCGGGCAGGCCCGCGGGGGAGGCGACGTGTGCGCGGGGCTCGTCCAGGATGGCCGCGACCCGTTCGGCCGACGCGGCGCCCTGCGTGAAGCTGGGCAGCAGCTTGGCCAGTTGCTTCATCGGCTTGAGGATGTTCTGCAGGTAGTTGGTGACCACGACCAGGAGCCCGACGGTCCACCAGCTGTGCAGCACGCCGAAGCCCCCGACGAACAGCAACACGGCGGTGCCGATCGCGGCGACCGACTCCAGCGCCGGGGTGAACCGGGCGCTCAGGTCCACTCCGCGCAGCCCGATGTTCAGCACTCGGCTGTTGGTGGAGCCGAAGCGCCTGTCCTCCAGGTCCTGGCTGCCGAATGCGTGCACGGTGCGGATGCCCTGCAGCGACTCGGTGACGAACCCGGTCAGCTCGCCCACCGCGGCACGTCGCTGGCGGGAGTTCACCCGGGTCAACCGCGCATAGCGGACGGCGGTGAGGAACACCAGCGGCGCCGCGCACAGCGTGATCAGCCCGAGTTGCCAATCCACCGCGATCAGTACGGCGGCGGTGCCGAGCAGGGCGAGTACGCCCGGAAGCAGGACGGAGAACAGGTCGGTGAGGCTGCCTTCGATGCGCTCGGTGTCGGTGACCACCCGGCTGGTCAACTCCCCGATGGCCTGCCGGTCGTGGTACTCCTGCGGTAACCGCTCCACATGGCCGAACACGTCCGACCGGATGCGCGAGCTGATGCGTTCACCCGCACCGTTCATGAACCTGTCGCCGAGGTAATCGAACACCCCGGACGCGACAGTGATCAGCAGGACCGCGACCGAGGCGACTGCGAGCATGGCCACTGCCGATCCGCCGAACCACGTGGCCACGTGGTTGAGCGGACCGCTCTTGTGCTGACCCCGAAGCATGTCGTCGATGACCAGGGCCAACGGCCACGGGGTAGCCAGATCGGCGGCAAGTTCACACGCGCGCATCCCCACACCGAGCACCAGCCACCGCATCTCGGTCTGGCCGTAGCTGCGGAAGCGCCACAGCTGGCGCAGCGTCCCGATATCTCCCGGCGCCCCACCGCCCGCTGGTTTCTCAGCCGCGGCCTTGATGGGCGAGCGATCCGGCAGCGCAGGGACCGTGGGGGTCTGCGTGTTCTTTCGCCATCCCCCCATATTCGGGCGCCGATGTCGCACCTCTTCGCATTGGACAGACACGATATTCTCCCTCAGATATTGCGCTTGCTCATCAGTGGCGCTGTTGCTCGTCGCCCGCACGTTCCGGCGCGGGGCCGGGCCCGTCCGACACGGGCCGGCCGATCGACAAATGCACTCCAGGGGGGACAGGCCGGGAGCTAGCCTGCCTACCGTTGCGGCATGAAGTGCTTCGGTTGTGGCGCGGTGGTGGACGTGTGGAACCGGTGGGTCACGCTGCGATGCGGGCCCGGGTCGTGCCGCCGCCTGCGCGGCTGAGGCTTGCTCGGCAGGCCGTCACCAGCCTGGTGGTGGCGGTGCTGCTGCCCTGCTTGCAGCGCGGGCATCGCATGGTCACCGTTCGCGCCAGTTCGTCCACGGCAACGGTCAGTTCGGTCTCACAGTCACGGCACCATCGGTGTCTGGTGACCGGGTTGACGTGGACTCGTGACGAGACGCACTGGTGGATCCACCGGCCGTGCACGTGGCATGTGAGCCGGTCGTCGGCGTCGAGCCTGCCGGTATCCTCCGCCTGGTCCTCCGCGGCCAGCCAGTGCGCCAGGGCATGGCTCGCCAAGGTGCGCACCTGCCCTCGGGGTACCTGCTGTTTCATGCCACTGTCCTTCCCTCACCGACCGACTCCGCCGCGAACGGCGAGTGGCCGGTCTTTTCACAAGAACAGGATCGCGGCGGCACCACACTCTGCGCATCACTGCCAGCGGTCGTCATCTTCAGGTGCTGACGGGAGCCCTCGGAGTAATGCTGGCAGGTATCCGGTCGTCCTGTTCGATCCGGTATTTCCCAAACATCGCGTTGTCCAGGTCGTGGCCGGGAAATCTCCGCTCCGGAAAAGTGGCGTGGAACACACCATTCGCCCCGGCGGCAGGCCAAAACCCGCCATGCTCGCCCAGCTCCATTCGACGCAACGCCGTCAGAGCCGTTCAGCCGATCCGGGAGCCACGATCGCCTGGTCGGGCAGAGGATGGATCCGGTCCCGAGGGCTACGTTCGTGAGGGCGAGCGGAAACCCGGGCGCAACCAGTGCCGAGGAGGCGAGCATCATGAACGACCAGCCATCCGGCAGAGGGCCGCGGCTGACTGCCGAGATCCGGCGACGCCTCGAGCAGGAGCTCGCCGAGCTGAGCTCGCGACGCCACGAGCTCGTCGAGGCCATCGGCGAGAACGATGCCGTGGAGGACTACGGCGACCAGGCGCAGCGCCTCGAACGCGTCGACGACCTCGGCCGGGTGACCGACCGCATCCGGGAGATCACCGAGGTGCTCGCCGGCAGGACCGTGCGGTCTGCAGCCAACGCGCTACCCGACGGCACCGAGGTGACCGTGCGGTTCAGCGACGGCACCACCACCACGATGCTGGTCGTGGCCATCCCCGAGGAAGCTCTCGACCCGACGCAGACCGTGACCCGCGACAGCCCGCTCGGTCGGGCACTCGTCGGTGCTCGCGCAGGCGAGCGGATCACCTATCGCGGTCCGGACGGTGAGATCGCCGCAGAGGTCGTTGCGGTCCGGCTGCCCTGACGAGCACGGCGGGTAGCCGGTCACACCGATCTTTCCCCCGACGGCCGACGGCTCGGTGCTCGCGGGCCGCCGTTCCTCGAAATCCGGCCTAAGAGTTACCGAGGTCCTTGGCGAGCGTGTCGATCTGCTGCGACTGCCAGGCCACGTAGTCGTCGACACCCACCGGCAGTGTCTCGGTGACACCCTCGACCGGAATCCCCGCGGTGGTGGCAGCCTGTTCCACCTGCCGGGTGGCCGGGCTCTCGGTCTGCGAGTTGGCCAGCAACACCTTCACGGTCTTGTCGGTGAAGAGCCCGAGCGTCTCGTTCAGGACGGCGGCAGACGGGTCGGTGCCTTCCTCGATGGCCTCGGAGAACTCCTCGGGCGTGGCGTTCTGCAGGCCCGCCGCCTCGGTCATGTACAACGGCACCGGTTCGGTGACGGCGATCTTGTCGCCGGTGTGCTGGGCCTTGACCGCGTCCAGCTTCGCGATCAGCGTGTCGATCTTGGCGTTGAACGCCGCTGCGTTGGCAGTGAAGGTCGACGCGTCGGCCGAGTCGACTGCTCCGAGGTCCGTCGCCAGCTGGTCGGCCACCTTCTTGATCGTCGGGAGGTGGTACCAGACATGCTCGTTGAACTCCCCGCCCGCCGGTACCTGCGTCTCGAGCCCTGAGACATCGACCGCGTTGATCACGGCGGGCTTGGTGCTCGTCGTGTCGACGAGCTTCCCGGCAAAGTCGTCGTACCCCCCGCCGTTCATGATCACGACCTTGGCCTGACCCACCTTGACGGCGTCCGCAGGCGTCGTCTCGTACTCGTGCGGATCCGCATCCGGGCTGTTGATGATGGACGTCACCTCGACCCGATCGCCCCCGACCGCCTTGGCGACGCTGCCGTAGACGTTGGTCGAGGCCACCACCGGGATCGCTGCGCCGGACGCCGCACCGCTCGTCGTGGGCGGGGCCGACGACGTGTCCGCGGAAGACCCGCAACCGGCTACGGCAAGACCAACTACGGCGACACCGGCGATCGCGGCACCGCACCGCAGCCCGAGCAATGGCATGACTCGCACTCCCTCACATCAGCTCACGCGCATATCTGCATTGACAATCATTGTCGATTGACAGTACGCCACGGCCCACGAGCGATCACGCGCCACCATGCGAACCGAGATCGTCGAGCGGGGAGTACCTCAGCCGAACGTGCACTCGGCCCAGGCTGCGAAGGATGTCCAGCCGACGCCGGGATGGTCGCGGTGCAGGGCGCTGATGTCGACCTGGTAGCCCTCGCCACGCAGGAAGCTCCACATCGCGAACATGTCCGGATTCCCGATCGTGGCGATCGGCACCTCCTCGTGACGCACCGGTCGCTGCAGCGCCGCGGCGAGGGCGGCGGCCATCTGCGCCGGAGTCGGCTCATCGCCGGCAAGTTCGATCCGTGCGCCCACGTACCGCTCCGGCGTCGCGAGCACCGCGGTGACGAACCGGCCCAGGTCGTCGCGGTGGAGCTGCTGCAGGCGGCGGTCTGCTGGCAGCGGTACAGCCAGCACCCCGGCGCGGATGTCCGCCTCGCCACCCAGCGCGTTGTCGAAGAAGTAGGTAGGGGCGACGATCGTGTAAGGCACGTCCCCACCGGCGAGCTCACGCTCCACCACGGCCTTGCTCTCGAAGTGCGGAACGCCGGAGCCTGAGGTCGCGCCCGCCACCGAGGCGAACACCAGATGTGGCAACCGCGCATCAGCAGCGGCACCCAGGATGGCCCGGCCCTGCACGACCTCGGCGTCCACCCCGGACTCGAATGGCGTGGTCAGAGCGAAGGCCGCCGCCGCCCCCGTCATGGCGCCGGTGAGGGCGGCACGGTCGGTGAAACCGCCTGCGGCGAGCTGCACACCGGACGCGGCCAGCCGCGCCGCCGCAGGCGCGGCAGGGTCGCGGACCAGGGCGCGTACCGCACGGCCGGAGTCGCGTAGAGCGCGCAGCACCGCGCCGCCCTGGCCCCCGGTCGCCCCGAGGACGAGCACCGGGCTCGTGGGTTCCGTCGTCACGAATCCTCCAACGGTTCCTGCGAATGAACCTCCACGGCCGCGCCGAATGCGTACCACCGATGCCGCCTACCCGCTGGCAAGCGGGCACCTCAGGAGAGGTGGACGTCGCTGTCCTCTCCGGGGGTTGGCTGCGCGAACCCAGGGAGACACCCTGGGGCGCCGGGCGGCAACCGCCTCAAGAGTGGTCTCTCGCAGCGAAGCAGGCATAGAGATTCCCGAAGTCGCGGGAGCAGCCGGAGAGGCCGATGACAATCAAGGGCACGACGGCTATGGTCGGCGACTTCATTCGGGGCCTCAGGAAAGGATCAAGGAATGAGTACGATCACTGCTGACGACGGCACCGAGATCTACTACAAAGACTGGGGCGAAGGGCCGGTCGTGACCTTTTCACACGGGTGGCCGCTCAGTTCCGCCGCCTGGGATGTGCAGATGCTCTTCCTCGTCCAGAACGGCTTCCGCGTCGTCGCGCACGACCGGCGCGGCCATGGACACTCCAGCCAGGCCTCGGCACGCAACGATATGGATGGCTATGCCGACGATCTCGCGGCCGTGCTCAACACGCTCGACCTGAACGATGCCACGCTGGTCGGCCACTCGACCGGAGGTGGGGAAGTCGCGCGCTACATCGGCCGTCACGGGACGGGCCGAGTGGCCAAGGCGGTGCTCATCGCCGCCGTGCCGCCGTTGATGCTGCGGACAGCACAAAATCCAGAAGGTCTGCCACTGGAGTTCTTCGACGGCCTCCGGGCAGGTCTCGTAAAAGATCCATCACAGTTCTATCAGGACCTGGCACCACAGTTCTACGGAGCCAACAGGCCGGGCTCCACGGTCTCGCAAGGCATGCTCGATCAGTTCTGGCTGTGGAGCATGCAGGCTGGTCTCAAGAACTCCTACGAGAGCATCAAGGCCTTCTCCGAGACGGACTTCACGGACGATCTCAAGAAGTTCGATGTTCCGACGCTGGTCATGCACGGCGAGGACGACCAGATCGTTCCGGTCAAGGATTCGGCACCGAAATCGGCACGGCTGATCGCAGGAGCGCGGGAGATCTACTACCCCGGCGCCCCGCACGGCCTGACGGCCACACATCAGGATCGGATCAATGCCGACCTGCTCGCCTTCATCCAGGGGGCCTGACGGTGACCGGACCACGTCAGCCGTTGACCACGATCGACCTCTCCACGGTGCGCGAACTCGCCCAGCAACTTCGGGTGGACTCCATCCGGTCGAGCACCAGCGCCGGTTCCGGGCATCCCACCTCGAGCATGTCTGCCGCGGACATCCTCGCCGTGCTCGTGGCTCGGCATCTGCGTTACGACTGGGACGAGCCGGGCGCTCGCGGCAACGACCACCTGATCTTCTCCAAGGGACACGCCTCGCCGCTGCTCTACTCGATATTCAAGGCGGTCGGTGTGGTGTCCGACGAGGAACTGGTGGGCGAGTACAGGCGCTTCGGCAGCCGTCTGCAAGGGCACCCGACCCCTGTGCTGCCGTGGGTGGATGTCGCCACGGGGTCGCTCGGCCAGGGGTTGCCGGACGGCGTCGGTGTCGCTCTGGCCGGCAAGTACCTGGATCGCCTGCCGTACCGGGTGTGGGTGCTGTGCGGCGACAGCGAGATGGCGGAAGGGTCCATCTGGGAGGCCCTGGACAAGGCTGCCTACTACGAGTTGAGGAACCTGACCGCCATCGTCGACGTCAACCGGCTCGGCCAGCGTGGGCCCACCGAGCTCGAATGGGACATCGACACCTACGTTCGGCGGGCAGAGGCCTTCGGCGCCCGCGTGCTGACCGTCGATGGCCACGACGTCGACGCGATCGACTCCGTGCTCACACAAGCGGCGGACGGTGCGGCACGCCGACCCACCGTGATCTTCGCGCGCACCATCAAAGGCCGTGGATTCTCCGAGGTCGAGGACCGGGAGGGCTGGCACGGCAGGCCGTTCCCGAAGGACATGGCCGAGCGTGCGATCGCCGAACTCGGCGGCGAGCGCAACCTCCTGGTGCGCGGGCCGGTGCCCGGCATCGACGCTGACACGGCCACCGCGGTCGACGGACCGGCCACGTCGGCGACTCTCCCGAGCTACTCGGTGGGTGACAGGGTCGCCACCCGGCAGGCGTATGGCGACGCTCTTGCCGCACTGGGCGGTCAGTACCCGAATCTCGTCGCCCTCGACGGTGAGGTGAGCAACTCGACCCACGCCGACCAGTTCGCGAAGGCCTACCCGGACCGCTACTTCGAGATGTTCATCGCCGAGCAGCAACTGGTCGCCGCGGCGGTCGGTCTCAGCGTGCGGCACTACATCCCGTTCGCCTCCACGTTCGCCGCGTTCTTCACCCGCGCCTACGACTTCATCCGGATGGCGGCGATCTCCCAGGCCGACTTGCGTCTGGTCGGCTCGCATTGCGGTGTCGAGATCGGTGCCGACGGCCCATCGCAGATGGCCCTGGAGGACCTCGCGATGATGCGCGCCGTGCAGGGCTCCACCGTCCTGTATCCCAGCGATGCCACCAGCACCGCGGCCCTGGTGGACGCCATGGTCGGCACACCCGGGATCAGCTTCATGCGGACGACGCGCGGCGCCTACCCCGTGCTCTACGAGACGGGTGAACGTTTTCCGGTCGGCGGGTCGAAGATCCTGCGGTCCGACCCGTCCGACGCGGTGACTCTCGTCGGCGCGGGCGTGACGGTCCACGGATGCCTCGCCGCGGCCCACCGGCTCGCAGAGCGCGGGGTCCGAGCGCGGGTGATCGACTTGTACTCGGTCAAACCCGTCGACACCGCGACCCTCATCGCGGCGGCAGACGCGACCGGCGGCCGGTTCGTGGTGGCCGAAGACCACCATCCCGAGGGCGGCGTCGGGTCGGCAGTAACGGACGCACTGCTCGCACATGGGCCCAGGTCGTTGACCATCGTCCACCTCAGCGTCCGCGAGCTGCCTGGATCGGGCACACCCGAGGAGTTGCTGAACGCGGCAGGTATCGACGCCGAACACATCGAGGCGGCCGTGCACAACCTGCTCACCGAGAGCCGTTAGCCCAGTTGCGGGATCACCTCAGCCTTCAGCTGCTCTACCTGCTCGTACTCGTCGAACATCGGGTTGAGCACGATGGTTTCCGCGCCCGCGTCGGCGACCTCGCGTAGTCCGCGGACCACATCGTGCGCGGGGCCGTAGACCGCGACCGACGTGATGTCGCCGCGGTTGTAGAAGGAGTCCAGTACCTCGCCGATGCGGGTGCGGGCGCGATCGACGTTGTCGTCGAGGGCCACGTAGACCCGCTTGGCGATCTTGAAGTCGGGGCGGTCGAGTTCGTCTTTGGCCTCGCGAGCGATCTTGACCAGATCCACGAACCGGGCTGTGGTCGAGGATCCCGCACCGATGAAACCGTCGCCCAGCTTGACCGCGCGGCGGACCGCTTTCGGGTGGTTGGCGCCGAACCAGATCGGCGGGTGCGGCCGCTGTACCGGCTTCGGCTCCATCGGCGCGTCGACGAGCTGCCAGAACCGGCCGTCGAAGGTGACCGCCGGCTCGGTCCACAACCGCTTCATCAGATCCAGGCCCTCGGTGAAGCGGGTAACCAGATGCTCCGGACTCGAGTCGAATGCCGCGAACGGCTGGTTCTGACCGCCGATACCTACGCCGACGTCGATCCGGCCGCCGCTGAGCTGGTCCAGCGAGGTGATGCTCTTGGCCAGGTGCACCGGGTTGCGTAGCGGTGTCACGAACACCGCGCACCCCAGCCGGATCCGCTCTGTGCAGGCCGCGGCATAGGCGAGCAGCTCGAGCGGGCTGATCACAGGTTTGCTACCGATCGCCGACTTGCTGCCGATGATCTGCTCCTGGGTCCACGCGCCGTCGAAACCCAGGTTCTCGACAAGACCCAGAAAGCGACGCACCTCTCGCGGGTCGGTGGCGAACTGCGGAATGGCGATGGCGAAGCGCATGCCCTACACCTCCATACGTTGTCTGCCGAGCCTCACGGCCCGGCCTCTTTCGCACAGAGAGGTGGTTCCATCGGATGACCGGGAGACGCTCGCGGCCCACCTCCCTGGCGCGGCCCCACACCCGGCCTCGCCGCGCGGCCGCGTGTCGTATCGACACCTCAGAACGCCCGGCGGGGCGGTACGAGGGCCCTCACGAGTATTGCACCCGGTCACGGTTCACAGCCTGTCCCTGCTGGTCGTAGCATCCCGGCTCAAGTCGTTCGCCGCGGTTTGATCGTGAACACCCCTTACGGGCTCGGGCCGCCGGAGCAAAGCGTCGCCCTGGCGACCCGAGCCCAGTCAGGGGTCAGTAGCTACGTGTCGACCTTCGCTGTCGGCGACCACTTTCACTGACGGATGGCTTCTCAGGCCGGGTCGGAGACCCGCACCAGCTTGCGGTTCACGAATTCGCCGATGCCCAATTTCGACAGTTCGCGCCCGAATCCGGAATTCTTGACCCCGCCAAAAGGAAGGCGTGGCGAGTCGACGAAGCACGAATTGATGTAAACCATGCCGGACTCGATGCGAGAGGCGGCCTGCTTGGCGCGTTCGACATCTTCGTCGAAGACGTACGCGCCCAGGCCGTACCGCGTAGCATTGGCCAATTCGATCGCCTCTCGCTCGCTGTCCACGACGTAGAAGGACAGCACCGGGCCGAAGGCCTCTTGCTGGTAAAGCGGGTTGTCCTCGGCGATCTCCGTGATAATCGTTGGCTCGAGGTAGAACCCGGGGCGGTCGACGCGCTTGCCGCCATACGCGATCTTCGCGCCTGCGGCCTTGGCGTCCTCGACCTGCCTGAGCAGTCCATCCAGGCCGCGTTCGCTGGCCATGGGGCCGAGCAGAGTGGTCTCGTCCGTGGGGTCGCCCACCTGGATCGCCGCGAATCGCTCCGTCAAGGCGGCTAGCATCTCCTTGCCCCGTTCCTTGCCCACCACGATGACACGCTTGATGTTGACGCAGCCCTGTCCCGAGTTGAAAGTGCGACCCATCACGGTTTGCTCGACCGCGTGCTCGAGAGACGCGCCTTCCAGGATGAGGGCGGGATCACTTCCTCCCAATTCGAGGACCACTTTCTTGAGATTACGCCCGGCACGTTCGCCGACAGAAGCCCCCGCCCTCTCGCTGCCGGTCAGCGTGACGCCGCGCACGCGGAAATCGTCGATCAGGTTGGCGATTTGCTTGATGCTGCAGAAGAGATTGGTGTAGACCCCCTCCGGAGCCTCCGCTTCCACGAACAGCCGAGCGAAGGCGAGTGCGCACTGTGGCACGCTCTGGGCGTGCTTCAGCATGACCACGTTGCCCGCTACGAGCTGGGGTGCGACGACACGGGCCAGCTGGTAATAGGGGAAGTTCCAGGGCTCGATGGCCAGAATGACGCCGATGGGTTCGGACACCACCGTCGCGCCAGGCTCTTCCGGCAGCGACTCCGCCGCAAGGAACCGTTCCCCGTGTTCGGCGTAATAATCGAGGATGTCTGCGACAAGATCGACCTCGAGATAGGCGAAGCGGGTGACTTTACCCATTTCCAGGGTGAGATACCCTGCATATTCGTCCCGCTTCTCGCGTAGGATCTGGGCGGCGCGGCCGACGATCCGGGCCCGTTCCGCCACTGGCTTGAATTTCCAGTCTTCGCGATAACGCTCGTCCGCGGCGCCCAACGCCGCAAAGATTTCCTTGTCCGATTGCAGCGGGAATTCCTTCACGAATTTTCCGGTCGCGGGGTTGATCGTAGCAAAACTCACGGTCCAGTCCTTTTCCCGACCTTTTGAACACAGAGGGCGGCGGCCCGAAGGGCGGCGCGGGTCGTTGAGCCGCGAGCGGACGCACGGGCCGGCCGTCCTGGTGCAGTCCGACGCCCATCCCTCGCTCAGCGCCGAGCGCCGGATGTGGATCCGCCATTGCCGGCAAGTCAGTGAGCGTGGCGTGGGCTATGTCTTCGAATATAGGGACGGGGCCCGATTCCAGCCTGTCCCTGCTGGTCGTAGGCACACGTCAGGTAGTCGATGGCGGCGGAGGAACGCCACACGGCTCGCTGGAACTGCTCACCCGCGGCAGCAGATACTCGGATACGCCCGTCCGCCGGCTCGGTGGTGGCGCCGGTGCGAGCCAGAAGCCTGCGCCCGAGGCGATCGTTCACGGCATGGGACTCACCCGGCACGGCCGTGAGGCGATCTTGCTCGCTCGACCCAGGAGCCAAGCCCGTCGAACGTGAGTTCTCTGTCGTTGACGTCCAGGCTCTCGGCGTCAGGGCGCGGTGATGACGTCAGGCATGAGGACGATCACCTGGCCCATCGCTCGCGCGCCCAGCCGTCACCACCTTGCCGTTCGCGGCAGCGATCTCCTTCGCTCGGGCCCGCTCCAGGGCCGCGGTCTGCTCGGGCGGGTCGGGTGTGAGCAGTGACCCGGGCACGGGCGCGCCTCCCACACCGAGTTGATTCATCCGCTTGGGCACCCGGGCGCCCTGGTAGGCCAGCGGGATCGGGTGGCCGTGCGCGTCCACCCCGTTGAGCGGCTGGTGGACCTCGATGAACTCGCCGTGTGGGAGGCGGCGGATGATGCCGGTCTCGATGCCGTGTTCGAGCACCGCGCGGTCGGAGCGTTGCAGCCCGATGCAGATCCGGTAGGTCAGGTAGTAGGCGATCGGTGGGACGACGAGCACCCCGATCCGGCCTGCCCAGGTGGTGGCGTTGAGCGAGATATTGAAGAAGTAGGCGATCAGGTCGTTGCTGCCGCTGAGCACGAGGACTGCGTAGAACGAGATGCCCATGACGCCCAGCGATGTGCGCACGGGGACGTCCCTGGGGCGCTGCAGCAGGTTGTGCAGCGCGTTGTCCTTCGTGAACCGCCGCTCCACCCAGGGATAGATGGCGGCGATGATGAACAGCAGCGGCAGGAAGGCCGCCGTACCCCAGAACGCCGACGGGATCGTGTAGTTCCCGAGCGAGAGCTCCCACGGCGGGAAGATGCGGGCCATCCCTTCGGTGAAGAGGACGTACCAGTCGGGCTGCGAGCCGGCCGATACGTGCGCCGGGTTGTAGGGGCCGAAGTTCCAGATCGGATTGATCTGGAAGAAGCCGCCCATGATGGCGATCACGCCGACCGTGACCGCGAAGAACGCGCCCCCCTTCGCGGCGAACCCCGGCAGGATCCGCACGCCTACCACGTTGCGCTCGGTGCGGCCGGGGCCCGGGAACTGGGTGTGCTTCTGGAACCACACCAGCCCGACGTGCAGCGCGATCAGGGCCAGCAGGATGCCCGGGATGAGGAGCACGTGCAGGATGTAGAACCGCGGGATCACTTCATGGCCGGGGAACTCGCCACCGAACAGCAACCAGTGGGCCCACGTTCCGATCACCGGAACCGTCATCGTGATTCCCGAGACGATTCGCAGGCCGGTGCCGGACAACAGGTCGTCGGGCAACGTGTAGCCGGTCAGCCCCTCGAAGAAGCCCAGCAGCATCAACGACACGCCGATCACCCAGGTCGCCTCGCGCGGCTTGCGGAAGGCGCCGGTGAAGAACGTGCGGCACATGTGGGCGACCATCGCCGCCATGAACAGCAGGGCCGCCCAGTGGTGGACCTGCCGGATGAACAGCCCACCGCGGACCTCGAACGAGATGTGCAAGGCGCTCTCGTAGGCCCGCGACATGTGGACGCCGCGCAGGTTGTCCAACGGGCCGTCGTAGACGACCTCGGTCATCGACGGGTCGAAGAACAGCGCAAGGTAGGTGCCGGACAGCAGCAGCACGATGAAGCTGTACAAGGCGATCTCGCCGAGCATGAACGACCAGTGCGTCGGGAAGACCTTGTTGAACTGCCTCCGCAGCCCCGCGGCCGGGTGGTAGCGCTGGTCGAGCCCGTCGAGAGTGCCCGCCGCCCGGCTACTGCCGCGGGACGCCGACGTTGACGTCGTACTCATTCCCCATGCCCCCTCCCGGGCCGGCGCACCATCGCTGCGCAGCCCACCCGTGCAGTCCTGGGCCAGCGCCGGCTTCGGCGCTGCCGATCGCGATCGATGCCCACACATAGGACTCCGCAGGCGGCCCGAATGTGACAGGCCGAACGTCATGGTCGGAGACCGAAGCGAACCGACTGCAGCGATCTCGCCGTTGACCTGGGGATATGGGCCGCGCGGAGCTGCGGGTGATCGGCCGGGGCGGGCATGGATGCTTCGACGGCGGTAGCCGGCATCAGCCTGTGCGGGCCGACGCCGCGCTGGTCGGCCTTCACCAGGGCGGCCGGCCACAGCGCGCACCGCATCAGCGGAAAGGCCACGCTGGCCGGACGTGATGTCGATCAGCCAGGGAGCCGCCTCGCGGTCGTATCGATATTCGGAGTCGATCCCATTCATCCGGCGAAATCGATCTCGCCGGAACGTGCCGGCGACGGGTGATATCGTCGTGACTGATTTGTAGTATTGACAGTCATCGATGGCGGCGATGTTTGGAGGTTTGCCGGAATGGGTCTGTCGAGCGTTGATCTCAATCTCCTCATTGCGCTCGACGCGCTGCTTTCCGAACGCAACGTCACGCGCGCAGCCGAACGGACATCGGTCGGCCAGCCTGCGATGAGTGCGTCCTTGGCGCGGTTGCGCAAGCACTTCGACGACCAACTCCTGGTCCGGCAAGGACGGCAACTGATGCCCACACCGCTCGCCGAGTCGCTGGTCGGGCCGGTGCGGGAGGCGCTGACTGCTGCGGAGGCGGTGCTGGTTCGCTCGCGTGCCTTCGACCCGAGAACGGACCGGGCAGCGTTCACGATCGTGGCTGCCGACTACGTCACGATGGTGCTGCTCCGGCCGCTGTTCGGCGCGATCACCGACGAGGCTCCGTACGTCCGCATCAGCGTCAAGCCGGTGGAGGCAGGCTTCGCCGACCAGCTCCGTCGAGGCGAGGTCGACATGGTCATCGTCCCCACCGAGCTCACGGAGAACCGGTTGGCCTTCCCGCACACACCGCTGTTCACCGATCGGCACGTCCTGGTCGTCGACCGTGACAACCCTGAGGTCGGTGACACGGTGACGGCGGACGAGCTCGCTGAGCTGCGCTACGTCGCCTTCAGCGGGGGGAGCGTGTTGCCGATCGCCGACACCGAACTCGAGAGGATGGGCGTGCACCTCTCGGTCGAGGTCACCACACAGGGGTTCGTCGTTGCGCCGTTCCTCGTCGCCGGCACCCGCCTCGCCGGCCTCACGTACGCAAGGCTCGCCGAGCCGCTCGCTGCGGCGGCCCGGCTGCGCATCGTCGAGTGCCCGCTGCCACTGCGGACGATCCATGAGGCCTTGTACTGGAACCCCCGCCACACGGGGGATCTCGCCCACAAATGGCTGCGCGACCGGATCACGTCGCTCGCCCATGAGCTGCCACGATGACGTCCACGTGAATAGCAGCCGGGTTCTCACCTGAGCCGGTTCGGAATGTGCCGCCGCCGTGTCGACGTCAACGGTATCGACAACAATGATGGGTTGCATCGACGACGATCGTTTCCTGCGTCACTCGGGGGTCGAGTAGCGTTCGTCGACCAGCACGAGCTGAGTGCTCCGCTCCGGACGGCGACGGGATTCGCGTCGGCTGAGGCATTCGGGAAGAAGCCCGGAAATAAGAGGTTGTGTCAATGATCCTTCCGCCCTTCCGTTATCTCCGCCCGCAATCGATCGGCGATGCCGTGTCGATGCTCGCTGCCGTCGAGGGCGCTGCCGTGCTTGCGGGTGGCCAGACGCTGTTGAACGCCATGAAGCTCGACCTGGTGGTGCCCACTGCTCTGGTGGACGTGCACCGGCTCGATGAGCTCGCGACGATCACAGCCCGCGCAGACGGGGGCATCACCATCGGTGCGGCGGTGACCTACGCACGGCTGGCCACCGACCCCGTCGTGCGCGAACACGTACCCGCTGTCGCGTCGATGGCGGCCGGCCTGGTCGACCGGCAGGTCCGCAACCGGGGAACGATCGGCGGCAACTGCTGTCTGAACGATCCGACCAGCAACTTCCCGCCCCTGCTGACGGCGTTGGACGCGGTGTTCGTCGTGGCTACGGTCGGCGGCGAACGGAGACTGAGCGCTGCCGAGTTCTTCACGGGCACGCTCACGACCGCGCTGTGTCGCGGCGAGATCCTGGCGGCCGTCGAGATCCCGGCGGGGGCTGACGGGTCCAGGGTCGTGCACCGCCATCTTCAGGTGGGGGCGGATTCGTGGGCCATGGCCCGCGCCGTCGTGCGGCTCGACGTCCGCGAGGAGACGGTCCAGACCGCGCGCGTGGTGCTCGGTGCTGTCCTGGGCTCGCCGCAACGTCTCGGCGGCGTCGAAGCAGCGCTGGCCGGCAGCCCGGCCGGCTCCGAGCTGGCCGCGGTCGCCTGCGCGGCGTTCGACCGCGCCGACGTGCAGGCCGTCGACGACGTTCATTGCTCGGCCGACTACCGGCGCCGCATGTCCAAGGTCCAGGTGCGACGGGCTGTCGCCGCTGCGGTGGAAGCAGGTGCGTCGTGACGATCGAACAGGCGGATCTACGGCAGGGCGCTGCGGTCGGATCACCAGGGCCCGACGTCCACGCTGTCACGGTCACCGTGGACGGCCGCACCGTGCAGGACACCGTTCCGTCGCGCCGCCTGCTCGTGCACTGGCTGCGGGACGCGCTCGACGAGCGCGGACCCAAGATCGGATGCGACACGGGCAACTGCGGGGCGTGCACCATCCGGTGGGACGGTCAGCTGGTCAAGTCCTGCATGGTCCTGGCCGTGCAGGCCGACGGCACAAGGGTGGAGACGGCAGCCGGACTCGCCGCGGAGGACGGCACGCTCAACGAGCTGCAGGCTGCGTTCAAGCGCCACCACGCCCTGCAGTGCGGCTACTGCACCTCGGGCATGCTGATGACCTCGACCGACTTCATCGAGTCCGGCGAGGACGTCACCGAAACGTCCACGCGCCGTGCGCTCAAGGGCAACATCTGCCGCTGCACCGGCTACGAGAACATCGTGCGAGCCGTCCGGGCGGCCGCCGGCCAGGCCGTCCCGCTCCCGCACGGCGCCGATCACGAGGAGGCGGGCCAGTGACCGCCGCGCAGCCCGCGACGAAGGCCGGCACCCGGCCGGCGACGGGCCGGGCGATGCCCCGCAAGGAGGACGACCGGCTCCTCAAGGCGCAGGGCGAGTTCGGTGACGACACCCCCATCGCCCACCTCGGGTACGTGGTTTTCGTCCGCTCACCCTATGCGCACGCCCGCATCGTCGGGATCGATGTGTCGGCCACCGAGCAGGTCGAGGGTTACCTCGGCTGCCTGCTTCCGGAGGAGTCCGAGGAGCTCACCGACCGCTTCATGGAACTGCAGGGCCCGCCCGCCGACGCCGAGGTCGACCGATGCCTGACCTCCGGCGGCAAGGTGCGATTCGTCGGGGAGGCCGTGGTCGCCGTGGCGGGTGAGACCCGCGAGGCGGCCCGCGATGCCGCCGCGGCCGTGGTGGTCGACTACGAGCAGCTGCCGGTCGTCGTCGACGCCAGGGCCGCTGTGCAGGACGGAGCATCGCTGGTCCACGACCAGATCGGCTCGAACGTCGCCTGGGACGGCACCTATGACTGGGGTGACACCGAGTTCGTGCTCGAGCACGCCGACCACGTGATCGAGGTCGACGAGCTGCACTTCCACCGTTTCTCGGCCACGCCGCTGGAGTGCAATGCCGTCACCGTGCAGCACGACCGCGGCACGGACACCTTCACCATCACCGGTGGCTGCGCACAGCCGCAGGTCACCACGTTGATGATGGCGGCGGCGTTGCGTCACTCCGCGGAGAAGATCCGTATCGTCAGCAAGGACTTCGGCGGGTCGTTCGGCGTGAAGATCGGCATGTACGTCGCCGCCACCGCGGTGGCGCTGCTCGCGCGCAAGCTCGGCCGCCCGATGCGCTGGACCGAGACGCGCACCGAGCACCACCTCACCGGCGGGCACGGCAACGAACGGTGGTTCCACAACGTCAAGCTGGCCGTCCAGGACGACGGCACCGTTCTCGGGCTGAGTTATGACGCATTGGACGACCTGGGCGCCTATACCCGTTACGAGCCGCTCGGCGCAGTCATCTGGACCCACGTGGCCAACGCCTGTTACCAGCTCAAGCACCTCAAGGTGCGGTTCCGGTCGGTGTACACGAACAAGGGGCCGGTGCTCCCGGTCCGCGGGTACTCGCGCCTGCAGCACATGTGGCTGGTGGAACGCATGATGGACATCGCGGCCCACAAACTGGGGTTCGATCCCGTGGAGTTCCGGCTGCAGAACTATGTGCAGCCCGATCAGTACCCCTACACCACCGTCAACGGATGCGTGTACGACTCCGGCGACCTCCCGCTCTCGCTGCGCAAGGCGCTCGACCTCATCGACTACGACGACGCCCGGAAGCTGCAGGAGCAGGTGCGCGGATCCGGGAGGCGGGTCGGCATCGGGATCGGTTCCACCCTGGACTCCGGCACCAACAACTTCGGCCAGGCCCGCATCATCTACGAGCACCTCCCCTTCGGCGGGAACAGCGAAGGCGGACTGGTTCGGATGGGCGCCGACGGCTCGATCTACGCGATCACCGGGGGCGTCGCGTTCGGCCAGGGACACGAGACCACCGTGGCCCAGGTGGTGTCCGACATGCTCGGCGTCGCCTACGACGACGTGATCGTGCACCGCGGCGGCGACTCCTCGCTCTCGGCGCAGACCGGCTTCTCCGGCTCGTACGCCTCGCAGTTCGCCGTCACCGGGATCGGAGCCATCCTCAACGCCACGAGGAAGCTCGCCCGGGAGATCCGGCTGGTCGCCGGGGCGATCCTGGGTACGTCGCCGGACGACATCGAGCTCGTCGGTTGCCAGGCGGTGGTGCGCGGTGAGCCGGAGCGGGCGCTGCCGTTCGCGGCGGTGGCGGGGATCGTGCACTTCTCCCCGTCGGATCTGCCTGACGACATCGCCGACGAGGTGGGCCTCGTCGGCCGTGCCATCTACCGCGCCCCCTTCGAGAACCTCGACCTCGACCGCCGGTACGGCAACCTCAGCCTCACCTACGCCACCCAGATCCACGCGTGCGTGGTGGAGATCGACGAGGAGACGGGACAGACGACGATCCTGCGCTACGGCATGGTCGACGACTGCGGCATGCCCATCAACCCGATGGTGATCGAGGGCCAGGTGCACGGTGCGGCCGCGCACGGAATCTCCGGCGTGCTGTACGAGCACTTCGGCTTCACCGCCGACGGGCAGCCGACAGCGGCGAACTTCTACGACTACCACGCCGCCACCGCGATGGACATGCCGTCGCTCCGCTACGACAACGTGATCAGCCCGTCACCGTTCACGCCGATCGGGGCCAAGGGCATGGGCGAGGGCGGTGGTGCCCCGCTGCACGCCGTATGCGCGGCCATCCAGGACGCCGTCGGTGATGCCGGCATGGTGCTCGACTCGTTCAACCCACCCGAGCGGGTCCTGGACGTGCTCAACGGTCTCAACGAGGCGAAGGCGCGGGTGGCGCGGTGAAGGTCGGCGGGCAGTTCACGGTGGCTTCGAGCGTGGGAGCCCTGCGCGTCCTGGAAACGCAGCCGGAAAAGCTTGCGGGGGTGGCGTCGCTCAGCGATGTCGTGTCCACGCCGGATGGTGGGTTCACCGCTCTCTTCACCCCGGCCACGCCGTTCGGCCGCCAGCCGATCGCCACCCGTGTCGCGACCGAACGAGCGGACGAGCGCGGTGCTGCGCTGCGCGTCCACGGACGCCGCGGTCCGCACGTGATCGACGTGGAGTTGACGATCTCCTTCGTCGAGGCGTCCGAGGGCACGATCGTCGGGTGGGAGGCCGACGTCTGGGTGCGTGGACCTGCGGCGAGCGTCGGGCAGCGGGTCGCACTCGATGTGGCGCGTCGAGCCATCGGCGACCTGCTCGTCTCCTCCGCGGCGTGCGCCTAGGGGTCCCACGTCCGCGGGCGTGCTCGACGTCGACGATCACCCCCGTACGACGATGATCAACGTTTGGGGCCGCCCACCCGTGCCCAGCACGGTTCCCGGTCCCGAATCGCTGATCATGAAGGCCACCCCTCGCGTCATCGGCGCGAGCCCGGTCTCCCGGTAGAGTCGCACAACAGGCTCGCGCAGCTCAGCGGGTATTTCCCCGGTGCCGCTGCAGAGACTCCGTTCACGGCCCACCGCTATGAGCGTCGGTCTCCGAGCTACCCGGGGGATGCTCGCCTGCGTCAGGTTCATCGGGACCAGCACGTCGTTGGACCTGGCGGTACCGCAACAGCGAGCGTTGTCGGCCTGGAGGCGGTCGAGCGTAGAAGCGTCCGCGGAGGTGTCGGATGGGGACGGACAGCGTGCTGTCGGGCCGGGATCCGCCCGCTCGGGCTGCGGCGCCGCTGCGTGTGAGTGCACGTACGCGGGTGACCAGGCTGTCCCTGCCCGGGGGCGCCGTTGTCCGTAAGGAGCCGCTGGGGCCGGACGCGCAGCGGCGGCTGCGGCACGAGGTGGCGATCCTGGAGCGGCTCCGTGGCGTCGACGGGGTCGCGCAGCTGGTGGATGCGCCGCGGTACCCGGGGTCGATCGTGCTGGCCGACGCCGGTGAGACCACCGTGGCCGACCTGGCCACACCACTGGCAGTCGACGAGCTGATCCGGCTGGCGACGGCGCTGGCTCGGGCGGTGGCAGGAATGCATCGCCGGGGGGTGATGCACCGCGACATCACTCCGGCCAACATCGTCGTCTCCCGTGACGGTGCCCCGTGCCTGGTGGGCTTCGCGTTGGCGACCTCGATCGCCGAGCTGCGTCCGGCGTTCACGCACCACACCGAGATCGTCGGGTCGCTCGCCTACCTCGCCCCCGAGCAGACCGGGCGCACCGGCCGGTCGGTGGACCAACGGGCCGATCTGTACGCGTTGGGCGCGACGCTGTACGAGCTGGCAACGGGTGATCCGCCGTTCGGCTCCGGCGACCCGTTACGCCTCACACACGATCACCTGGCACGCGTACCGGTGCCGCCGGCCCAGGTGAATCCGGCTCTGCCGAGGCCGTTGTCCGAGATCGTCATGCGGCTGCTGGATAAGGAACCCGACCACCGCTACCAGACCGCGGAAGGTCTGGCCCACGACCTGGAGCAGGTCGGCGAGGCCCAGGCACATCCGGCGGCCGCTCCGGTGCGGATCGGCGAGCACGACGTTTCGTCGCGGCTGCTACCGCCCTCCCGGCTCGTGGGACGCGACGCCGAGGTGGCCGTGCTGGAGGAGGCTTTCGAGGAGGCGCTGACGGGCCGCTGCCAGGGAGTGCTGGTCAGCGGCTCAACCGGGGTGGGCAAGAGCGCACTGGTGGATCAGCTGCGACCGACGGTGACGGGCAGGGACGGCTGGTTCGTGGCCGGCAAGTTCGACCAGTACCGGCGGGATCTGGAGTGCAGCGCAGGTTTCCAGTCGTTCCGGGCGTTGGGGAGGCTGCTCCTGGCCGAGCCGGAGGACAAGCTCAGCGTGGTGCGCGGACGGATCCTCGCTGCGGTCGGGGCCAACGCGGGTCTGTTGAGCGCGGTGCTTCCGGAGTTCGCCGCGCTGTTGGGGGTGGCGCCCGACGCGGGGGATCCACTGACCGCGCAGGTGCGCATGCAGCGGGCGGCTGTGCAGGTGTTGCGGGCGGTTGCATCACGGGAACGGCCGGTGGTCGTGTTCGTCGACGATATGCAGTGGGGCGGACGCACCCCGCTCGGATTCGTCGATCTCGTGCTGAGCGAGGAGCCGGTCGAGGGCCTGTTGCTGGTGGGGGCCTACCGAGAAGACGAAGTGGACCCGGCACATCCGCGGGCCGCGCTGCTGGCCCGGTGGCGCGAGCAGGCAGGCGTGCGGCTGCTGGAGCTGGGCAACTTGCCGGTGCCGAGCCTGGTCACCATGGTCGCCGAGATGCTGCACGTGGACCGTTCCGCGGCGGTAGGCCTGGCCGAGGTCATCAACGAGCGCACGGCCGGCAATCCGTACGAGACGGTGGAGTTGCTCAACGCGCTGCGACACGAGGGCGTGCTGACGGTGACAGGCGCCGGGTGGCAGTGGGACGACGCAGCCGCGCGGGCTCACCTGGGCACACCCCAGGTGGCCGAGCTCCTCGCGGCGCGGGTCGCGGCGATGCCACCGACCTCCCGCGAGCTGGTCGAGGCGATGGCGTGCTTGGGCGGACGGGTCGAGGCGAGCCTGTTGCCGATAGCCACCGCCGCTCCGGCGGGCGTCGTGGAGCTGCAGCTGGCACCGCTCCTCGCCGAGGGCGTCCTGGTGGTGGAGACCGGGCTTCGTGACGCCGTCCGCTTCCGCCACGACCGCACCCGCGAGGTCATCCTCGAAGGGCTGGACTCCCAACGGCGACGCACGCTGCAGCTGACCATGGCCCGGCGCCTGGCCGAGGTGCCCCAGCTGTTCGCGGTCGCGGCCGAGCAGTACCTGGCGGTGATCGACGACGTCACCGACGCGGCGGAGCGACAGCGTGCGGTGCGGCTGCTGCGCCGCGCCGCCGACCAAGCGGCGTTGGTCGGGGAATGCGCCCTGGTGAACGGGCTGCTGGTCGCAGCGCAACGGCTGATCGAGCCGGAGGAGACCGACGCGCTGGTGGAGGTGCACACCGGCCGCCACGCAGCCCTCTACAGCCTCGGACGGCTGGAGGAGGCGGACGAGGAGTACCGCACGATCGAGGGGATGTGCCCCGACGCGATCCGTCGTGCCGACGCGACGGCGGTACAGGTGCGCAGCCTGACCCACCGAGAACGATTCAGGGAAGCGTTCGATCTGGGCCTGGAATCGCTGAGCGCGTGCGGCATCACCCCGCCGGCGGCCGACCAGCTCGACCAGGAGCTCGCCCAGCGGTTCGAGTATCTGCACCGATGGCTGGACACCGACGCCGCAGAGGATCTGGCTCGGCCCGAGATCACCGACCCGACGCTGCTCGCAGCGATCCGCCTCCTCGACGCGATCCTGCCGACCGCCTACTTCGCCGACCACGCCATGCTCGCCTGGCTGAGCCTGGAAGGTCTGCGGATCTGGATCGAGCATGGACCGGGCCGCACCCTGTTCGGCGCAGGCTGCTTCGCCTCCCTCCACGCCGTGGCACAGCGCGGCGACAGCGCTGCCGGATACCAGGCGTTGCGGCGGCTCCTGGAGGTCGGCGAAGCTCGCGGGTACGAGCCCGAGACCTCGCACGCGCGATGGATGTTCGCCGTCCTCAGTTGCTGGTTCGAGCCCATCGAGAACAGCGTTCAGGCAGCTCAGCGCGCCCGTGACGGGTTGATCGCCGGGGGTGACCACGCGTACGCCGGCTACGCCTACTACGCGACCGTCTACTTCCTGCAGGACTGCACACCAACCCTCGACCACCTCATCGACCAGGTGGAGGCGGCGCTGGCCTTCGTCCGCCGCACAGGCAACGAACAGACCGGCCAGGCACTCGACGGGCACCGGTGGCTGGCCGACGTGCTGCGCGGTGAGCTCCTCGTCGGAGCCGCGGACGCGGTTCCCACCGACCGGTACACCGACAATCCGCTCGCGCTCTTCCGAGCGCATCTCACCCGCGCGATCGTCGCCGCCATCTTCGGTGATTCGGCTGCCCTGGTGGAGCACACCGCAGCGGCGGCCATGCCGCTACCGGCCACCCTGGGCACCTACCCGAGTGCCGTGGCCCACCTGCTGCGTGGGCTCGCCCTCGCCGAGCAGGCCCGCGTCTGCCACGGTGACGAGTCCGCGGCTCTACTGTCCGAACTGGACGAGACGATGCGCTGGCTGGCGGTTCGCGCTGCCGATGCCCCGGACAACTTCGTGCATCTGCTGCGGCTCCTCGAAGCCGAACGGGCCTGGGCGGCGGGTGACTACCGGGTGGCCGGGCTGGCCTTCGACGCGGCCCGCCGCGAGGTGGCAGGCCGCGCGCGGCCCTGGCACCGGGCTCTGATCTCCGAACGCGCTGCCCGTTTCTACCTCGCCCGCGGCCTCGAACACGCCGGCCGCGACCTGCTCGCCCAGGCCCGCCAGCTCTACGCCACCTGGGGTGCGAGCGCCAAGGTCGACCAACTCGACTGGGCCTACCCGACCCTGCGGCCACACGCCGACGCGACCGCAGGACAGGACGGTGACCAGCCCGCTGATCTGCTGCATCACCACGGCGCAGTCACCACGGGCACACTCGACCTGCTGGGCATCCTGTCCGCCTCACAAGCCTTGAGCTCCGAGACCACCATCGACCGTCTGCACGCCCGCGTCGTCGAGGTGCTGAGCGAGATGACCGGTGCCACCGGCGTGCAGCTGCTGCTGTGGAACACCGAGCGCAACGACTGGCTGCTCCCGACACCCGACACCAAGGCCTCCCGGATAACGGGCACCGCCGAGGACCACGTGGTGCCGCTGTCGGTGCTGCGCTACGTGCAGCGCACCGGCGAACCGCTGGTGGTCCCCGACGCCACCGGCGACGATCGATTCGCCCGTGACCCCTACTTCGCCGACCGGGACTGCTGCTCGCTGCTGGCCGTGCCGATCCTCAGCCGGGGCAGGTTGCGCGCGGTGCTGCTGCTGGAGAACCGGCTCATCCGCGCCGCGTTCACCGCCGAACGACTCGACGCGGTCATACTCATCGCAGGCCAGCTGGCCGTCTCCCTGGACAACACCCAGCTCTACGCCGAGCTGACCACCTCGCGCGCCCGGATCGTCACCACAGCCGACAAGACCCGGCGCCGCATCGAACGCGACCTGCACGACGGCGCCCAGCAGGAACTGGTCGCCCTCGCCCTGCAAGCCCGCGCCGCGCAGGCGCTGGTGCCCCCCGACGCTGACGAGTTGGCCGCCCAGCTCGACGACCTGGCCACCCGCGCCGGCAGCGCACTCGACGAGTTGCGCGAACTCGCCCGCGGCATCCACCCCGCACTCCTCGCCGAAGGCGGCCTACCTCCCGCACTCCACACACTCGCCGGCCGCTGCCCCGTCCCGGTCGAGCTGGACATCCACACCGACGGTCGGCTGCCGGAACAGATCGAGACCGCCGCCTACTACCTGGTCGCCGAAGCCCTGACCAATGTCGCCAAACACGCCCACGCCACCAGCGTCCACGTCACCATCGACACAACCGAACACGACACGGGCACCGTGTTACGGGTCTGTGTGCGCGACGACGGCCGAGGCGGCGCCGACCCCACCCGCGGAACCGGCTTGGTCGGACTCACCGACCGCGCCGAGGCACTCGGCGGCCACCTCTCGATTCACACCACACCCGGCGCAGGAACCACCCTGAGCGCCGAACTCCCGCTGCCTCCTGCCCACCCGGGTTCCGGCTGACCGGCAGGGAAGAGCGGGGCAGCGGAAGCGCTCCTCGGCGCCGGAGTGGTGGCGGCTCATGACTCCTCCACGTCCGGCCCCGGCGAGAACGCTGCACCGGCCGCCAGCAGTCTCTCCGCCAGCGCGCGACAGCGCCCTCGGAGCTCCGGAGGGTCGAGCACCTCGAAGTGGTGCCCCAGCAAGACCACGTGCATGAGCACGAAGTCGAGGCTCCCGGCGCCGCTGAGCACCTCGCAGCGCTCGCTGTCCCGCCGTCGGACGACGGCCGCCGACGCCGGAATCTGCGCGCGCACCGTGTCGGCCGACGCGTGCACGAGGAAGCGCGCCTGGTGCGGGTAGACCCGACTCGCCACTCCCTCCTGCACGTACGTCGCCGCGTCGGGCGCCGCGCGCGGGCGGAAGGACCATGACCGCGGCGACACATCAGTCATCCGGTCGACGCGGAAGCTGCGCCAGTCGTCGCGATCGAGGTCGTAAGCGAAGAGGTACCAGCGACGGTCGGAGGCGACCAGGCGGTAGGGCTCGACCTGCCGCCGTCGCACCTTGCTCCCGGACGGGTAGTCGAAGCCGGCCTCGACCTCGTCGTGGCAGGCTCTGGCCAGCGTCATGAGCACTTCGGGGTCGACCGGCGTGCGGCCTCCGCCGAAGGATTCCACCGAGCGGGAGAGCGTGCGCACCTCGTGCCGCAGCCGGACGGGCAGCACCCGGTCGAGCTTGGTCAGCGCCCGGAGTGCGGCGTCGTCGGCGCCGGCGACCGCGCCACCCGCGCCGGCGAGCAGCGAGACCGCGGTGGCGATCGCCTCCTCGTCGTCGAGAAGCAGCGGCGGCAGGTCCTGACCTGGGCCGAGCTGGTAACCGCCTCCGACACCCTGGCTGGCATGCACCGGATAGCCGAGCGTGCGCAGCCGCTCGACGTCACGCCGGACCGTGCGCGGCGTGACCCCGAGCCGGTCGGCGAGCTCGGGGCCGGTCCAGACCGGGCGCTGCTGCAGCAGCCCGAGCAGGGTGAGCACCCGCTCCGTCGTGCCCCGCTCGTCACCGCCTGCCACGGCCATGTCGCAACCCTGCCAGAGATAGCGGACCGATCCTGTCCGCTAGGGGTGTCAGGGTGGCGTCATGCGAAGCGAGGAGATGCGATGAGCCGCCACATCCAGGTCACCTTCGATGCCCGCGACCCGCGGGCGCTGTCGTCCTTCTGGCGCGACGTACTGGGCTACGTCCACCCCGGCCCGCCCGGAGTCGACCTGCCCGAGGGTGCCGACCCGCTGGCCGCCTGGGACGACTTCCTCGCGCGGGTCGGCGTACCGGTGGAACAGCGCAACACGAGATCGGCCATCGAGGACCCGAACGGGCACGGCCCACGGCTGTTCTTCCAGCAGGTGCCGGAGGACAAGACCGCCAAGAACCGCCTCCACCTCGACGTCCGAGCGGCTCCCGGACTCCAGGGAGACGAGCGGATGGCGGCGCTGGAGGTCGAGTGCGACCGTCTCGTCGCGCTGGGAGCGACGAGGGTGCGTCGCGACGAGCCTGCGCCCCCGATGAGCGCCGGCTTCATCGTGATGACCGACCCCGAGGGGAACGAGTTCTGCCTGGACTGAGGCCGGACAGGGAGACGGCTCAGCTCGCGTCTGCCCGCTCGGGAGCGGCGATCACATGCGTGACAGGGACGTCGGCGGCTTTCCTGATCCGGTGGGGTAGGTCGATGCGAAGCCATCTCGACAGATATCTCGGGAGGGTGGAGACGACGATCTCGTCGTAGCGGCCGACCTGCCATTCGCGCTCGAACGCGGTCATCGGGTCCGGGTCGCCGATCTTGCAGCAGACCTCTATCCCGTCGGCTTGCAGGACTTTCTGGGCGGCCCGCAGCCGCCGCCACGCAGACTCCGTGCCTCCGTGTGGGTCCTGGATCTCCCACGCTGCGGGAGCGAGCATCGTCACGGCGATCGGGCCCCGGCTGTGGCGGGCGAGGAGCTGCGTGACCAGCCGGGGGGAATCCGCCGTCCGATTGGCCAGGACGAGCACGCGCGTCGCCGCGTCCATGCAGGGGGACTCTACGCCGTCGAGCCCGGGCCGCCCTCCGGAACGAACGGCCCGCCCGCCCGCTAGACCTGCACGAACGCGCCGCTCGTCCGGCTGAAACCGGGAGCCGGGGGCCGGTCCTGTGAGGATTGGGCCGCCTGAGCTGGGGTAAGAGATCGTCGTGCGAGCGATGGTGAATGCGCGACGACGGGACGACCATCTCGGTGATGTCGCGCCCGTGGAGGGTGAGCTGCGTGGGCTGCTGTCGGCCGGAGAACTCGAGCTCCCGTTTCCGGGCGGAGGGCGTACGGCTGAGCGGTGGTCAGGTCTTGCCGGATGGGGCAGGCGCGACGTCGGGCTGGCGCGGCTCGTGGAAGGCCACACCGACGCCGTGGCGATCCTGGCCGAAGCGGCGCGGCAGGCTCACTCCGAGGAGCTCTACGGCGTGTGGGCCTCGCGATCCGGTGGCACCGGCGCCCGCCTCGTCCCGTCCGGCGACGGCTTGGCGTTGCACGGCACCGTCCGGTTCTGCTCGGGGGCGCACACGATCGACCGCGCGCTCGTCGTGGCCGACGCACCCGAGCCGGCCGACGGCCGTGTGCTCGTCGAGATCGCCGTCGATCAGCCTGGGCTCGTGCCCGAGCCGGATACGTGGGCCACTGCGGCGATGGCCACGGCCGACACCGTCGACGTCCGGTTCGACAGCGTCCCGGTGTCGCTCGACGCGCTGATCGGCCCGGCAGGCTGGTACACCACCCGGCCGGGGTTCGCCGCGGGCGGTGGAGGCGTGGCAGCGGTGTGGTGGGGTGGTGCGGCCGGCCTGCTCGACCGTGCCATCGCCCATCTGCGCTCGTCCGCCGACCCCCACCAGCTCGCCCATCTCGGCGAGCTGCACGCCCTGATGGAGGCCGCATCCGCATTGCTGCTGCGCACGGCCGACGCACTCGACGCGGCGCCGGGCGCTGATCACAATTGCAGCCTCGCCGCGGTGCGCTGCGCAGTGGAGCGGGCCGCGCGCGAGGTCGTCGAGCGTGTCCCACGGATGGTCGGCGCGGCGGCGCTGAGCCGCGACGGGGATCTTGCCCAGGCGCTGGCGGATCTGTCGCTGTACATCCGGCAGCATCACGGCGAGCGCGACCATGCGGCGCTCGGCGCGAGCGTGCTGGCGATGCGGGCTGCCCGATGAGCGCCGCGCGCCAGCCGTCTCCGGCCGTCAGCGACCGACCGACGGCCGCGGCGGCGCAGATGCGACCGATTACGGCGCTGTCCGCGTGGAGTCGGATGATCGAGAAGCACGGTCCGGCCCCCTTCGACGCCTCCGCGCACGGGCATGTCGTGGTCGTGGCCGCACATCCGGACGACGAGACCCTCGGCGCCGGCGGCGCGCTGCGTGCCCTGCACAGGGCAGGCGCGGTGATCACACTTGTCGTGGCCACCGACGGCGAGGCCGCCTACCCGGAGCTCGGTGAGGTGGCACGGCGCGAGCTCGGGGTGGTCCGTCGGGCAGAGCTGGCCGCAGCGCTGCAGGTGCAGGCGTTGGGCGAGATCACGGTGCAATGGCTCGGGCTGCCGGACTCCGCTCTGGATGCACACGGCGACGAATTGCGGGAGTTGCTCGGACCCGTGCTGGCGGACGCCGACGCCTACCTCGCGCCGTGGCCCGACGACCCGCACCCCGACCACCGAGCCGTCGGCCTCGCCGCTGCTGCTGCGGCGCCGGTCTCGGCGCACGGGTGGTCCTATCCGATCTGGACCTGGGCGTGGACCGATCCGGCCGACCCGTCCGTGCCATGGGAGCGGGCGCGAGTCGTGCCGCTCGACGAGGCGGCACGCACGGCGCGCCGACGGGCCGTCCGGTGCTTCGCGTCGCAGGTGGAGCCGGGGCCGGACGGCTCGCCACCGGTTCTCGCCGCCGGAATGCTCGATCATGTCGATCGCGACACCGATCTGCTGTTCCGGGAGCCGCGCATCGAGTCGGCTCCGATCGAACGGTTCGCCGCTCTCTACGCCGAGGGCAACGATCCATGGCATGCGGATTCCTGGTACGAGCGGCGCAAGCGTTCTGTCGTGCTCGCGAGCCTGCCTCGGGATCGTTACCGACTCGCCTTCGAGCCGGGCTGCGGCACGGGTGAGCTCACCGTCGAGATCGCCGGCCGGTGTGATCAGGTGCTCGCGTCCGATCCCGTTCCGGCGGCCGCCGAGCGCGCTCGGCAGCTGTGCCGCCCCGCAAAGGGGGTTCAGGTCACGTCCGCCGCGTTGCCCGAGGCGGTGCCCGCACAGGCCCTGGATCTCGCCGTGTTCAGCGAGGTCCTCTACTACCTCGACGACTCCACACTCGCAGCCACCGTGGATCGCACGCTGGTGGCACTGGAACCCGGTGCGGACATCGTCGTGGTCCACTGGCGCGGCTGGCCGCCCGAAGCTCCGCGGGATGCCGGTGCCACCCATCGGCTGCTGTCCGCCCGTCCCGAGCTCGACGTCCTGGTGGAGCACACCGACGAGGAGTTCCTGCTGCACGTCCTGCGGCGCAGGTGAACGGCCGGTGCCGGATCGCCGCGGTCGGGGTGGTCGTTCCTGCGCGTGACGAGCAGGAACGGATCGGCGCGTGCCTGCGCAGCGTCCGCAAGGCGATCGACGAACTGCCGAACGGCATCACGACGGCGGTCACCGTGGTGCTCGACCGTTGCACGGACGAGACGCCCGCACTCGTCGACGAGTTGGTGCGGCACTGGCCCGCAGCAGCGGCGGTGAACATCGTGGCGGTCGGCGTTCGGCGGGCGGTCGACGCGCCCGGGCCGGAGCCGGGCCGGCGTACGACCGCCTCAGCCGGCGGCATCGTGGTGCCGGGCACCGGGCCGGGGCCGGCGGATCCGTACCCGGGGCGTCGGCGTGATGCAGGTGGTGCCCCGCCGGTACAGCAGCCGCACGTCGTGGCGGGTTCGGGCGTGGGCGCCGTCCGCGACCTGGGCGTTCGGCTGACTCTCGAGCGGCTTCGTCCGCACCGGCTCGACGCCACGTGGCTCCTGCATACCGATGCCGACACCACGGTGCCGCCGGACTGGGCCCTCGCGCACCTGCGGCACGCCGAGGCCGGGGCGTGTGGTGTCGCCGGGCTGGCGGATCTCAGCGGGGGAGACCGTCTCTCGATCGCGGCGCAGCAGCAGTACCACGCGCTCGTCGGCGACCGTCTGGACAGCGATCGGCACATGCACGTCTACGGCGCCAACCTGGGGATGCGGGCCGACGCCTATGTCGCCGTCGGGGGATTTCCGACGGATGGGCCCGGCGAGGACCACGGCTTGTGGCGGCGACTCGACGAGGCCGGATACCGGCTCACATGTCCCACCACCGAGCCTGTGCGCACGAGCGCCAGGCTGCATGGCCGGGCTGACGGTGGCCTCGCCGACTTGTTGCGGTCGCTGGATTCGGATCGGGGTGCGCGAGAGCCGTCTACGAGCCGCTGCCGGAATTGTCGCCGGCCCGACGGAAGTGGATCATGAAATGGCGGCCGGATCGCATAATGCACGCGAATCCGGCGGTGGCGGCCAGGACAGTTCCCTGGCCGCCACCGCCGGATCGGGCGAGTCGGTGATTCCTGTATATCAGACCGAGAGCAGCCGTGCGAAGAAGCTGCTGTAGCGGCGCAGGGCCATTCGCAGGTCCTCGGTCGACGTGGATTCCGCGTCGATACCGTGCTCGATGTCGCGGCGCTGGTCGTGGAACAACTTCTGCAGTTCCTCGAGCAGTTCGGCCACGATCTGGTCGGCTTCGGCGACGGCCTGTCGCGGTTCGTCGACGAAACCGCCCTTCACCGCATCCCAGCGGCGGCCGTACTCGGCGGCGCGCTGGTGCGGGACGAGAGGCTCGCGGTCGGATTCACCGGAACCATCGCTGCGGGCGGACTGGTTCGCCTGCGGGTGATCGGCCTGTCGGTTCGACGTGACCTGGCCGGTGCCGTGGTCCGTGTCGCGGCCGAGGTCGTGAGCCGCCATGTCCTGGGCTGCGGGGGTGCCGGGGACGGATGCCGCCTGGCCCGTGCCCATCGCGCCGTCACGGGCCGTGCCGCGGTCGGCGTCGTACCCACCGCGGGGGTCGGCTCCGGTTGTGGTGCGCTCGGCGCCCATGTCGCCGTCGTGGGTTGTACGGCGGTGGGTGCCGTCGACTGCTGTCTCGTGGCCTGAGCGCGGATCGGCGACGTTCTCCGGGAGGTCGGCGCCGGTGTAGCCGTCGTGGTCGGTGCGCGAGACGTGCTGCGTCATCGTGTGGGCTCCTGGGTCTGTCGGTGGGCATCGGTCTTGGGGGTGTGCACGGGGGTGCCGGCGTCGGTGCGGTCGGCGTTGCTGTCGATGCTGGGGCCGGCGTGATCCGCCGAACGCGTGCCCAGCAGCGCTTCCACCAGCGAGCGGTAGGACGTGAGTGCGTGGCGCTGCTGCTCCGTGTCGACCCCGGCGCCGTTGTCGCTCGCCCCGTTGCGTGCCGAGGCGTCGCGGACGGCGCGAGCATCGCGGTAGTGACGCACGACGTCGGCGTGATCCACCGAGAGGTCCTCGGCGCGCCGGTCGACGTCCCCGACCGGATATCCGCGCGCCTTCATCACGCTCACGACGAGCGCGTCGGCTCCATCCAGCGCGCGTTCCGGGTCGTCGACGAAGCCACGCTGAACGGTGTTCCACTCATGCTGGAACCGGGATCGCTCCTCGTTGTCCAGATCGCGGATATCGAGCTTTTCGCGGCGCTGCCGACGGGCCTGTAGATCCGACTCGGCCGCCTTGCGGTCGCCGGTCTCCATGACCTGTCGCTCGTATTCCGGTCCGAACTGTTTCTGCAGTTGTTCGGACCGCCTGCGCTTCGCGAGCATGGCACCCATCGCGACGACGGCGACGAGTAGCACCACCGCGAGGATGATTAGAGCAAGTACGGTGGCGTCCACCGTGGGCCTCCTCGAGGAACGAATGACTCGGGTGAGTGATCTGGTCTCAGAGCTTCCCGTTCGGCGCCCCGGATGAAACGCCATCTTGGGGGTCAGGTGTTTTTTCGCCGATACGGGTGTGGTCCGCCGGCACGTGGAGGTGCACTGTGGACGGTCCACGGAAGCGGCCCGAACCTCGCCTTTCGTCCGGCCAGGGGCCCGGGGACGGTCCAGTCGATCACCGCCGCTCGGGTTCCGTAGAGGATCATCACGAGTGCCCGATCGCGATCATCGATCACGCGCGTGTGATCGGCGGCCTTCGGTGGTAGTCCCCCCGCGGAGCGTGAGACCCACAGAGTCTCCAGGGCCGACGGCACCATGGAGTTGGTCGTCGACGACGACACCGCGCTGCGGCCCATCGGTTCTGGACGGTTTGCCGACCAAGGGGTGAGGGGAAGGCGCTTCCATGCATCGCCGGTCATCGGTGCAGGTGCAGGCTGCGGTGGTGGTCGCTGCGGCTCTGGTGCTGTGCGGGTGCGCCGATCTGGAGCAGCAGCAGGTGGAGCAGGTGGCCTCGGCGTTCGCGGCAGCCGACCCATCGGCCCGATGCCAGATGCTCGCACCGGCCACCGTCGCGACGGAGGAGGCGCAGTCGGGCCGTCCGTGCGCCCAGGCGACGGCTCAGCTGGAGCTTCCGCGCGGGGCTGTGCAGTCCTCGACGGTATGGGGCGACCAGGCCCAGGTGCACCTCGTCGGTGACACCGTGTTCCTGACGAAGACCGGCAGCGGGTGGAAGGTCACTGCCGCGGGCTGCCGTTCCCGCGGCGATGCGCCGTATGCCTGCCGCGTGGAGGGCCCATGACATCGACACGCGCGTTGTTCGTGATCTACCTGGCCGTGATCGGAGTCGGCCTCGCGTACTTCATCGCGATCGGACTGCTGGGCCGATGAGCACCTCGGTCGGGACGTCCGAGAAGCGCGGTGGCGTGTGGCGGGTGCTGCACGACAACGGGCTCGGCCTCGTCTTCGGTGTGCTGTTCCTCGCCATGCTGGCCGGGCAGGCGTTCTCGGGGCATGCCAACTTCAACGACCAGCAGGTCAGTGACGGGAGCGAACCCGTCTCGCTCGGTCAGTACCTCACCTCCTCGTCGTTCGCCGTGGATGTCGTCGAGAACTGGCAGTCGGAGTACCTGCAGTTCTTCCTCTACATCTTCGCCACTGTGTGGCTGGTGCAGCGGGGCTCGTCCGAGTCGAAGCCGGTGGACCAGGTCGGCCTGGAGTCGGATAAGGAGCAGCGCATCGGCCGTCACGCCACGACCGACTCGCCACGCTGGGCACGTGCGGGCGACTGGCGCGTTCCGGTGTTCTCCCGTTCACTCGGCTTTGTGATGGGCGGGATCTTCCTGCTGTCGTGGGGTGCCCAGTCCGTGGCCGGCTGGGCGGCGTACAACGCCGAGGAGCTCCGCGGCCGCCAGGACCCCGTGAGCTGGCTCGGCTACCTCGGCGAGCCGGATTTCTGGAACCGGACCACGCAGAACTGGCAGTCGGAGATGCTGGCTGTGGGTTCGATGGCCGTGCTGGCCGTATATCTGCGCCAGCGCGGCTCACCGGAGTCCAAGCCGGTAGGGGCACCCCACAGCGACACGGGCGATACCGGCTGAGTATCTCGCCGGTGTCACCCGCAGGACCTCCACGCCGGGGCCAGGGTCCGTTACCGTTTCTTCTCGCACCACCGGCCGGCCGGGTAGTCGGGGACAGGGCATTGCGCACTTTCGGTGTCGAGGAGGAGTTCCTGCTCGTCGATGGCAGGGACGGACGGCCCCGCGCCTCGGCGTCGGCGGTGCTGGGAGTTGCCGGGGAGCGATCGGACGGCCGGGTCGCGGCAGAGCTGCAACTCGAGCAGGTCGAGGTCGAGACGGATCCGTGTAAGACGCTGGACGAACTGTCGGCGCAGATCAGGGCGGCGCGCCGCCGGATGGCGGCATCGGCCCACGCCATGGGTGTCGAGATCGCAGCACTGGGGACGTCACCGCTGCACGTGGACGCTTCGCTCACGCCGTCGCATCGCTACGAGCGGATGGCCGAGCGGTTCGGCCTGACCATCCATGAGCAGCTGACCTGCGGCTGCCACGTGCACGTCGCGGTGGACTCCGACGAGGAGGGCGTAGCCGTGCTGGACAGGATTCGGCCCTGGCTCGCTCCGCTCCTCGCGATGTCGGCCAACTCACCGTTCTGGCAGGGCCGCGACTCGAAATATGCGAGCTTCCGCTCGCAGGTGTGGGCGCGTCAGCCCTCGGCCGGGCCCACCGAACCATTCGGCTCGGCTCGGGCTTACCAGGAGACGGTACGCGCCATGATCGATTCCGACGTTTTGTTGGACCCGGGAATGATCTATTTCGACGCGCGATTGTCGGATCGGTATCCGACCGTGGAGGTTCGCGTGCCCGACGTGTGCCTGCACGCCGACGACGCGGTGTTGGTGGCGGCTGTGTGCAGAGCATTGGTGGAGACGGCGGTGCGGGAGTGGCGGGCCGGCCGACCTGTCTGGCAGATCCGCACCGAACTGCTCCGGCTCGCGATGTGGCGGGCCGGGCGGTCAGGCCTGGAGACGGAGTTGATCGATCCGCGGGGATTTCGGCCTGCACCTGCCGGCGCCGTGCTGGACGCCTTACTTGCTCACGTACGCCCCGCGCTCGAGGACGCAGGCGAGCAGGCGGTGGTGGGTGACCTGCGCGCCGAGCTGGTGCGGCGGGGTACCGGCTCGGGGATACAACGAGCGGCGTACGCGCGGACGGGTCGACTCGAAGATGTGGTGGCCGACGTCGTGCGCCGAACCGTCGCCTGACGATTCAACGGGCTGTAGGCCCGGCCTCTCGTCGTATGACATGGTAGGAGCCGCTGAGCAGCCAGCGGTCACTATCGGCGCTCACTCGATCTCCGGGGGACTGATGGGCAAGAAACAGTTGCAGCGCTCCAAGACCCTGTATTCGGGGACGGCAAATCCGGTAATGGCCGTCGTTCGAGTGAAGGCTCCGGCTGAGACCGATCCGCATGTCCTCGAGGCCGCGCTGGTCCGCGCGGTATGCGCTGACAGCGAACCGCCGATGAGTGCCGAGATCCTCTGGTTGCCGGCGTGGCGAAAGAAGGTCCGGAGCGGGCAGCGGCGCTTCGGTTTCATCGCCGTGTTGTGCTCGCGAGCCCCCGTCCGAACCAGCGAGCTCATTCGCGCAGCGGAGCGCGCGGCTGCCCGCGCGCTGCGTGGACGGTTCGGCGAGCGGACATCCACGCGGATGCGGCAAGCCTCGGATCCGCGGGAGCTGAGTGCGTTCTGGTGCACCGTCCGTGGCGCCCCACGCCGCCCGTCAGCCTGAATCGCCGACGCCCCACGTCCGGTGGGACCGGCCGCCCCGGGCCTCCACCGGTGACGGCATGTGCGTCCGGTCCCGATGGGCCGAATCACTGGCACGCGTGCTGTATGTCCCGGCCCGGTTGAAGGATCGTCCGGAGATCGGTCACCGCACGGACCGCAGCAGCCGCGAGCGGGCAGGCCGGCGCTGCCCCGGTCCGGCGGGGCCGCCGCAGTGTGGCATCGCCGGAGCTGACGGGCGCGCGCTCCGGGACGGATCGTTCCTGCCCTGCCCGGGCGCTCGCGGCGGGCCTCGGCACGAAGAAGGCGCAGGCGACCACGATCAGTGACAGAAATGCGGCGACGACGAATGCGGCATGCACCCCGCCTGCCGTCTGCTCGACGACAGATGCTCCCCCGGCGGCGAGGTCCCCTGATCGCAGGCCGAGAACGCTGACCAGGAGGGCCACCCCCGCCGCGCCCGCGAGCTGCTGGGTGGTGCCGAAGATGGCGCTGCCGTATGAGTACAGGCGTGGAGGCACCGCGCCGAGCCCGGCGGTGAAGAGCGGCGTGGTGACGAACGCCAACCCGACGCTGAGCAGCAGGTGGAAGCCCACCACCAGCACGGTCGGGCTCGCGGGGCTGAACAGGGTGGTGGTCCAGAGGGCGCCACTGGTCGCAAGGGCGCCCGGCACGACGAGGGCTCGCGCGCCGAAGCGGCTGTACAGGCGACCCACCACCGGCCCGAGCACGCCCATGAGCAGGCCTCCCGGGAGCAAGAGCAAGCCGGTGGACAGCGGCGCGAGCATCAGCACCTTCTGCATGTAGATCGGCAGCAGGACGACGGTGCCCAGAAAGATCGCCATCATCAGCATCATCATCGCCGTGGCGACGGTGAACGTCCGCGATCGGAACGTGCGCAGGTCGAGGAGCGCGCTGTCGGTGCGCTGGAGCACCAGCTGCCGGGCGACGAAGATCACCAGGCAGGCGACGCCGACGGCGAACGACACCCACACGATGACAGGGGATGTGCGTCCCGACGATCCACCGATGATGCTCAGCCCGTACACGAGTCCGCCGAAGCCGAGCGCCGAGAGCACGACCGACGGCACGTCGATCGGTGTGCGGCCGGGCTCGCGGATGTCGAAGACCCGGCGCAGGCCCAGCACCAGGGCGATGATCGCGATCGGGAGCACGAGCCAGAACATGAACCGCCAGTCCAACAGACTCAGCACAACGCCGGAAACGGTCGGTCCGGCGGCCGTCGCGACCGAGACGACGATCGAGACGTAGCCCATCACGGTGCCTCGGCGCGCCGGCGGCACGAGCTTCATGACGATGGTCGTCAGCAGCGGGAACAAGATCGCGGTGCCGCTGGCCTGCACCACGCGTGCGATGAGCAGGACAGGGAAGTCCGGCGCCAGCGCGGCGATGAGGGTGCCTGCGCTGAACAGCGTCATCGCGATGCCGTACAGCAACCGCGTCGGCACCCGGCGGATGAGGAAACCGGTGATCGGGATGACCACCGACATCGTGAGCAGGAAGCCTGCGGTGAGCCACTGGCCGACGCTCGCGTCCACGTGCAGGTCCGTCAGGAGCACCGGCAGGGCCACGCTCATGATCGTCTCGTTCAGGATGACGACGAACGTCGAGACGAGCAGCACTGCGATCACCGCGCAGCCGCGTGAGCTCACCGTCGCAGGCTCGTCGGAAGGCGACGATTCGCGGATGAGGACGTCGGATGCGCTGGTCACTGTCTTCCTCTGCGTTTCAGCTGAATGCGTATCGGCATCCCCCTGCAGCGGGGGATAGCTGAACCATGCGCGATCAAATCTCCGGGAGCGATGGAGCGCGCCCCACCGTCCGGAGCCACGACACCCCAGCTCACGTAGGGTTTGCCACCGGGCTGACCCGCCGAGGAGAGTCGTCGACGGCCGTCCGACCGCCGTCAGCGGAGGTTGCCGCGCGCGCGGGAGCGGAACGCGGTGGGGGTGTCCCCGGTGCGCTGGCGGAAGAAGCGGGTGAAGACGGTCGGACCAGGGAAGCCGAGCCGTTCAGCGACCGCGGTGCTGGACAGTTCGGTGTGTACGAGCAGTCGCTTGGCCTCCAGGAGCACGCGGTCGTCGATCATCTGCTTCGCTCCGGAGCCTGTCGCAGCGCGGGTCGCGCGGGTGAGGGTGCGCACGCTGTAGCCCAACTGTTTGGCGTAGTCCTCCACCCGGTGGGTGCGTGCGAAGTCCCGTTCCACCGCCTGCTGGAGGCGTTGGTACGCCTCGTTACCCCGGGCGTCGCCGGGCAGCGGGTCGTTGAGGTGGGCCAGGCGCAGCACGAGGACCGCGAGCAAGTGGCGGACCACCTCGATGTGCACGTCGGGCGGGAGGTCGTCACGCCGCTGATGTTCGCTCTCCAGGAGATCCACCATGAGTCGCAGGGCTTGCCGCTTGTACTCGGACCGAGGGATGAGTGGCTGACCGGCTGCCAGTTGGTCGGTACGCGTGGCCTCAGCGGTCGGGGTGCTGAGGAAACCGGGTTGGAAGAGCACCACGGTGCCGTGAGCCTCGGTGAGCTCAGGGCCGTACTGGAGGATCTGGCCTGGGCGCGCCCACAACCAGGCGCCTGCGGGCAGCGTGTGCTCGGTGAAGTCCAAGGAGTAGCGCAGCGCGCCGCAGCGCACCGTGACCAGATGGTGAAATGCCGGGCGCAGCGGGTTACAGGGGTCGATGCCATGACTGCGGGCGCGGGCGAGTAGCCCGGCGAAGTCCATCACTTCGACCCCGTGCGGGGCTCCGATGGAGGCCCGGAACGGGACTTCGGTGATCTCGGTGTGTCTGTTTTTGCTCATATTCTGTCGCCAGGGTACAGCTTTCGGTCCAGCATCCACGTCTAGCTTAGTGACTACGGAGCTGGTCGGTGACCGAAAAAGTCGATATGCGGTCGTCCATTGATTGGAACGAAGGAGCTGTGCGCTGTGCGTTTGATCGTTGGAATGACCGGGGCGACAGGGGCCGTCTTCGGTATTCGTCTCCTGGAGAATCTGCGCGAACTGCCGGACGTGGAGACGCACCTGGTGCTCTCGCGCTGGGCCCGGACCACCATCGAGCTGGAGACCGGACTTTCCGTCGCCGAGGTCAGCGCCCTGGCCGATGTCAGCCACAACCCCGAGGACCAGGGGGCCACCATCTCCTCCGGGTCCTTCAAGACCGACGGCATGGTGATCGTGCCGTGCTCGATGAAGACCCTGGCCGGCATTCGCGTCGGCTACGCCAACGGGCTCGTGGCTCGCGCCGCTGACGTCGTGCTCAAGGAACGCCGCAGGCTCGTCCTCGTCCCGCGCGAGACCCCGTTGAGCGAGATCCACCTGGAGAACATGCTCGCCCTCGCCCGCAAGGGCGTGCAGATGGTTCCGCCGATGCCCGCTTTCTACAACCATCCCGCCACCGTGGACGACATCGTCGACCACGTCACTGCACGCATTCTCGATCAGTTCGATCTGTCGGTGCCCGCCGCCAAGCGCTGGCAGGGCATGCGCGCCGCCCGCATCGCCGCGCCCGGCACCACCGACCTCCCCATGCACGTTGCCGCCTGAAGGGGACAAACCCATGGCATACGACGACCTCCGCAGTTTCCTGGAGACCCTCGACGCAGAGGGCCAGTTGTTACGGATCACCGACGAAGTGCTCCCCGAGCCGGATATCGCCGCCGCCGCGAACGCCGCTCCACGCCTGGGCGACGCCGCTCCCGCCCTGTACTTCGACAACATCAAGGGTTTCACCGACGCCCGGATAGCCATGAACGTCCACGGCTCCTGGGCCAACCACGCCCTCGCCCTCGGACTGGCGAAAGGAACGGGCATCAGAGAACAGGTCGAGGAGTTCATCCGTCGTTGGGCGGAGTTCCCCGTCGCCCCCGAGTGGCGCGAAAACCCGCCGTGGGCGGAGAACTCCGTCGAGGGCGACGACGTCGACATCTTCCGGGTACTGCCGCTGATCCGGCTCAACGACGGTGACGGCGGCTTCTACATCGACAAGGCCGCGGTGGTCTCGAAGGATCCCGAGGATCCGGCCAACTCCGCCAGCCAGAACGTCGGGATATACCGCATCGAAGTGAAGGGCCCGCGGAAGCTGGCGCTGCAGCCGGTACCCATGCACGACATCGCCCAGCACCTGCGCAAGGCCGAGGAGGTCGGGGAGGACCTGCCGATCGCCATTACGCTCGGAAACGACCCGGTCATCTCGATCGTCGCCTCCACTCCTATGCGGTACGACGAGAACGAGTACGAGTTGGCCGGCGCCCTGCGTGGTGCGCCTGTTCCGATTGCGAAGGCTCCGTTGACCGGGCTGCCCGTGCCGTGGGGCAGCGAGGTCGTCATCGAAGGTGTGATCGAGGGACGCAAGCGCGAGATCGAGGGCCCGTTCGGGGAGTTCACCGGGCATTACTCGGGCGGGCGGAACATGACGCTGATCCGGATCGACCGGATCTCCTACCGCACCAGGCCCATCTTCGAGCACCTCTACCTGGGCATGCCGTGGACGGAGATCGACTATCTCATGGCCGCCAACACCTGCGTCCCGCTCTACGAACAGCTCAAGGCCGAGTTCCCGGAGGTCCAGGCCGTCAACGCGATGTACACCCACGGCCTGGTGGTCATCGTGTCCACCAAGAAGCGCTACGGCGGCTTCGCCAAGGCGGTCGGTATGCGCGTGCTCACCCTTCCGCACGGCCTCGGTTACGCGGCCACCGTGATCGTCGTCGACGAGGACGTCGATCCCTTCAACCTCCCGCAGGTGATGTGGGCCCTGTCCACCAAGATGAACCCGCGCGGCGACCTGGTCACCGTCCCCAACCTGTCGGTCCTGGAGTTGGCCCCGCAGGCGCAGACCCCGGGCATCGTCGACAAACTCATCATCGACGCCACCACCCCGGTCGAGCCTGACCGTCGCGGCCACTACAGCACCCAGGTTCGTGACCTGCCGGAGACCGCCGAGTGGTTGAGCCGCCTACAGCGTCTCTCGGCGCAGCACTGATTCCGCCACCGATTCGGCCGAGATATCGACTTCTGGAAAGGGCACGGAAATGACCATCGAGCCGATCTGTCCGCGCTGCGCCTGCAGCGCCGTCGAGCAGCAGTACACCTCACCCGTACCCGGCGTGTGGGACGTGTTGCAGTGCCGGCAATGCCTGTACATGTGGCGAACCACCGAGCCCGCTCGTCGCACCCGACGTGAGACCTACCCCGAGCAGTTCAGGATGACCGCCGAGGACATCAAGAACGCGCCCGAAGTCCCCTCGATCCCACCGTTACGGAGAGGGCACCGCGCCCATGCAGGAAACGAAGAAAGTGACCCCAACCGATGATGTCAACCCGCGCGACACCAGGAGAACGGAAACGATGACAGCCACGCTCAACCCGTCGTTCGACTTCCACGTCACCCGGCCGGGAACGAGCACTCTGGTAGCCAGACGGCAGCGGCAGGCAGCCGCAATCCGATAAGCGCCGGCCCCTTACGGCAATCACGGCCATCGGCCACGCCTGCCTGGCGCCTCGCATTTCGCGACCCACGGGCCCGTCGATCCGACCGGCCCGTGATCCACCACGCCCGCATCCGGCTCGCTGGTCACCGTCGTGCGGGCGAATCCATCGATCAGGAGTTTCTGATGAGCACGACCTTCGACTACGTCATCGTCGGCGCGGGTTCGGCGGGATGCGTTCTCGCCTCCCGTCTGTCCGAGCAACCCGACGTGAGCGTTCTCCTCCTCGAGAACGGGTCACGTGATGTCCGGCCCGAGGTCCATGATCCGACCGTTTGGCCGACCCTGATGGGTAGCGAGATCGACTACGGCTACCGCACGACGCCGCAACGCGAGTTGGGCGGGGTCCAGGTCGACTGGCCGCGCGGACGGGCGATCGGTGGCAGCAGCGCGATCAACGGAATGGTCTATCTGCGTGGGCATCGCAACGACTACGACCAGTGGGACAGGCAGGGCGCGACCGGTTGGGCGTTCGACGACGTGCTTCCTTATTTCCGGCGGATGGAGTCGGTACCCACGGGCGACCCGCGCTTCCGTGGCACGGACGGGCCCATGCGGCCGAGCCAGGCTCAGGATCCGAACCCACTCTCGGCGGTGTTTCTCGACGCAGCGGGCGCCGTCGGCCACCCGACAACTGCCGACTTCAACGCCGAGATCCAGGAGGGTGCGGGGTGGCAGGATCTCTCGATCACCGGCGGTCGGCGGCAGAGCGTCGCAGGCGCCTACCTGACACCCGCTGTCCTGGAACGACAGAACCTGACCGTGCTCACCGAGTCGCGCGCCGTGAAGCTGATTCTTCGCGGTTCCCGCTGCGAGGGCGTGCGGGTCCAGCAGGCAAACGCGGTAACCGACGTCCTCGCCGCCCGGGAGGTCATCGTCTCCTGCGGTGCGGTGGACTCCCCGCGCCTGCTGCTGCTGTCGGGGATCGGGCCTGCTGACGAACTGCGCGCCGTGGGGGTCGAGGTCGTGCACGATGCGCCCGGCGTCGGGCGCAACCTGCACGACCACCCGCTGACCAGCGTGGTCTACGAGGCGAAGCGGGTGATCCCGCCGGGCTCGGCCAACCTCTCCGAGGCTGCGCTGCTGTGGCGCAGCGACGAGTCGCTTTCCGGCCCGGACATGCAGATGCAGTTCGTTCACGTGCCCCTGCTGCAGGCCGGGATGCAGGCACCGCCGAACAGCTTCACGCTGGCTGTCGCGACGGTGCCCGACAGCCGCGGCACGATCCGGCTCCAGGACGGTGACCCTGACTCTCTGCCGCTGATCGACCCGCGGTACCTGGTCGAGGCCCGCGACCGCCGCCGTCTCGTTCGAGGGGTCGAGACGGCGCGTGCGATCGTCGCCGATGGCGCCTTCGATGACTGGCGTGGGGCCGAGGTGTATCCCGGTGCGGCTGTGGACGGTGCCGATGATCTCGAGGGATTCGTCCGGCGTGGTACGGGCACCTACTTCCATCCGGTGGGCACTTGTGTGATGGGGACGGGGGACGACGCGGTGGTCGCCCCGGACCTGCGCGTACGAGGCGTCGAGCACCTGCGGGTGGTCGACGCCTCGGTGATGCCTCGCGTTCCGTGCGTCAACACCAACGTCGCGACGATCATGATCGCGGAACGGGGTGCCGACCTGATCCGGGCGGGGATTTGAGCACTGCCCAAGACGCTCGCCGAGGTGGCGCCGCCGCCTCGGCGAGCAGGCTTACGCCACCCATTGCCGCGCTCGCTGATGCACTCACGGACGTGGCCGATCGACGTCGGGTGGGTGCAGGTCGATGATCTTCTGAATGGGCTCTGCACCGCACCAGGGCGGGGGCAACCCGCGCACCGTGCTGACCACTCCTCGGCTCATCCTGCGGGAGATGACCAACGCCGATCTCGACGACATGGCCGCGCTGCTCGGCGATCCCGAGGTGATGCGCTACTACCCCGCGCCGAAGAGCCGAGACGAAGCGCAGGCCTGGATCGATTGGAATCAGCGGCTCTACTGTCAGCGCGGATTCGGGCTGTGGGCGGTTATCGTCCGTGCCACGAGCGAGTTCGCCGGCGATTGCGGGCTCACACCTCAGCGGGTGGACGGCGCAGAGGAAATCGAGGTCGGCTACCACATCCGCGCCGGCCTGCAGGGCAACGGCTACGCCACAGAGGCGGCCACAGCCTGCCGCGACTTCGCCCGCGACGTCCTCGGCCTGCGCCGCCTCATTGCGATCATCGACCCGGCCAACATCCCCTCGCAGCACGTCGCCGTCAACCTCGGGCTCGAGGAGGAGAAGCGCACGACCGTCCATGGCGGCCGGCGCGTCATCTACACCGCGACCATCTGCCATCAGCGCCGAGCCTGAGCCCGACCCGGTCAGCCACTGTCCCGGCGATGGCGACCCGTACACGCCGCAGGAAGTCTACACTCGATGTCTACGGTTGGTGGCTAACAATGAGGCAGAGGTGGTGCAGGTCATGGCGTGCCGCTGTGCGCCCACCGGACTTCGCAGGCGGCCGCGCCCGACTCCCACGAACCGGTGCGCGTGCTCGGCCGACCGGGACATCTCTGGCGAGCCGTCTCTCGCGCGCCCGTATGGCGCAATCTTCGCAAATTCGGTGCATGAACCATTGCTGCGTCTGTGCACCGGTCCGGCTGAAGGCCCGGCGGTAACCGCCAAAGCCGGTTTGTCGGCGTTACCGCACAACTCATCATCCATCGAACCGGTCGTGCGCGGCGGCATTCGACCCGAACTGCGACGGCCGAACAGCTTCTCGTTCATCGAAATCGCTGTTGGCCTGAGTGCGTCGCGACTGTCATTCTCGGCAACGCCAGGACCGGCCACGCGCACGGTCCAGTTGATCTCGCGATCTCGTAAGGATCGGCTGGGGGTGCGAAGCCTGATTCGGGAGGTCGATCCGCCGGATCGCTCCATTTTCCGGCGCGTTCTGGCCCGTAGACTGCTACCCACAGAGGCGCGGGCGCTGCGGGAGGGATCCACGACTGCATCATCGGTCTCACGGGTTCGCTCACGCGATCTCGCGCGGAGCGGAAAGGATGGCGATGGCCCATAAATCAGCCGGGCGATCCGCGCTCGCGCGGGTTTTGTCTGTGCTCGAGACCTTCGACCAGGACAACGCTGCGCTCACTGTCAGCCGCATCTCGCAGCGTTCAGGGCTTCCGGTTCCGACCGTTTATCGTATTGTCGCCGAGTTGCTCGAGATGGGGTTGCTGGAGCGCGGCAGCGACCGCCGGCTCCATGTCGGCGTCCGACTTTGGGAGATCGCGTCCAGGGCGCCCCGTGCGCTCGGCCTGCGTGAGGCTGCGATGCCATTCATGGAGGACCTGCACGCAGCCACCCGCCAGCATGCGCAGCTCTACGTTCTCGAGGGCTGCGGCGCGCTCGTGATCGAGCGGTTGTCCACCCGAGGTGCGGTGACCAATGTTACCCAGATCGGCGACAGGCAACCGCTGCACGCGACGACGGGCGGACTGGTCCTGCTGGCGCACTCCAGTGTCAACATGCAGGATTCCTTTTTGTCGGCTCCGATGCGCGCTTACACGCCCAACACCCCGACCGATCCGGCCGAGCTGCGTCGAATACTCGCCAATATCCGCACCCGCGGCTACGTCGTCTGCGACGGATACATCACGCCAGACGCGCTGGGAGTCGGGACTCCGGTGTACTCGCCGGGCGGCGACGTGATCGCGGCCCTTTCTGTCGTTGTCCCCCGCGACGGTGCGCAGCCGATGACGCATGTAAGAGCGCTCCGGGTGTCCTCGCGAGGCATCACCGACGCCCTGGGGAGAGCATCACAAGTTCGCCCTCGGAATCTTCGCTTGTTTCCGTCGGGTACAGATGAGTAAAAACGGCTTCCGTCATATGGTCACCCGATCTCGATCATCTACCGAGGGGGTCGCCGGCGCCCCCCGGAGCGGAACGAGGATGTCACTGAGTCCATCACCACTGTGCCTGCCCGGTTTCGTCGACGAACGGCGTATGAGCCCCTTCCAGTACGTCGTGATCACTCTGTGTGGCCTCGTCATGCTGCTCGATGGGTTCGACACCCAGGCAATCAGCTACGCGGCGCCGCTGATCGCGCACGAGTGGAACCTGTCCGTTCAGCTCCTCGGCCCGATCTTCTCCTCGGCGCTCGTCGGGCTGATGGTCGGGTATCTCCTGCTTTCTCCGTTGTCCGATCGTCTCGGGCACAAGCGTGTGATCGTCGGCGCAACCGTGGGGTTCGCCGGGTGCACGCTCGGAGCGGCGTGGGCGGGTGACCTGACCGGGCTGATCGTGCTGCGGTTCTGCACAGGTCTGGCCCTGGGTGCGGCGTGCCCGAGCTGCGTGGCGCTGACCGGGGAGTTCAGCCCGAAACGGCTTCGCGCCACGCTCGTGCTGGTGATCTACTCCGGCTTCGTGGTCGGCATCGCTGTCGCCGGTGTGGCTTCCGGCTGGCTGCTGCCTGTCTATGGCTGGAGATCGATGTTCTGGGCGGGTGGGCTCACCCCACTCGTGCTGGTGGTGCTGCTGTTGCGGTTCCTGCCGGAGTCGCCGGTGTTCATGATCAAGCGGGGCGTCGACTCGAGGCGCATTTTGCTTGTCCTGCGCAGGATGGATCGCTCGTTGCCGGTCGGTGACACCCCGACATTCGCCGTGGACGCAGAGGGCGGCGGCAAACGAACCGCTCTGGCCAACGTTTTCGCGGAAAACCGAATGCTGGGTACGCTCCTGCTCTGGATACTCTTCGGCGTCAATATTGCTGAGTTCTACTCGTTGCAGAGCTGGCTTCCGACGATCATGACCGGATTGCACTTCGATAACGCGACGGTCGTTACGGTCACCACACTCATCGTCATCGGCGGCCTGGTGGCGACCGTCGTCACCGGACCGGCCATGGGCCGTGTCGGCCCGTACGCGACGGTCGCTGCGCAGCAGATCGGTGGCTTCCTGTTCGTGGCGCTCACCGGGCTCGCCCTCGGGGCGCCGTTGTGGGTCCTGTTCGCCGCCGCACTGCTCACCGGGGCCTGCATCGTCGGCGGGATGAACAGCTTGATCGCGCTGACGACCGTGTTCTATCCAGCGTCGATGCGCTCAACAGGGGTGGGCTGGGCACTGGGCGTAGGGAGGGTCGGCGGCATCCTCGGACCACTCGTGGTCGGCGCGGCGCTGACGGCGAAGTGGCCGGCGAGCACGGTGATCTGCGCGATGGGAGTTCCGATGATCGCGGCCGCACTAGCTGCTCTCTTGCTCGCACGACACTACGGGATGCGCCGTTGAACCGCGGCCACCTGCTCCGCCCGCTTCGACGACAACTGAGGCCAACCACGGCATCGACGCGGCACTGAACCGGATTCTCGTAGGACGCGTGACGATCATGTAGCCAGCGCCGAGATGGAGTCAGCGATGTCGCAACAGGTCGATCCGCACACGAAGCCCTACCCAATCCCGTACTCGACGCCCGCGAGCCCGGCGCAGTTTCCGGTTGCGACCGGCGCAGACGGTGGGCGGGTCCACTCGTCTCGCAAGCCTTGGCTCCGGGTCGGCTTGATCGCCGCCGTGGTGGTGGCGTTGGGCGCAGCAGCGATCGGCGGGGCGTACGCCGTGGCGCCCGACAAGGTCGCCGGCGTGTTCGGTGGCTCGACGGCGCAGCCGGCCGGGTCGCAGTCCGGGCAGCCGGATGCAGGGGTGGGAGCGGTCGGCGTCTCCAGCCCGGCAGTTCCGGACTCCGCCGCGCCGATCACCGTGGTGGCCCCGGACACGCTGGGGAACAGGCCGCGGATCGGCACCGACGACAGTGACGAAAGCGCCGACGATTCGGGGGTGCCGGGGGTGACGGCCACCGCACAGGGGATCTACGGCAACGCCGCGACCCAGGACATCGTCATCGTCACCGCGGTGGCCTCGACCAGCGGCACGCCACAGAGCCGGCTGAGCCAGTTCATCTCCGGCGTGAGCGAGGAACTCGGCGTCGACAGCTACATCGAGGCCGACCCCGGGCCGCTGGGCGGGCTCGCCCGTTGCGGCGACGGCACCCTCAACGGCGTGCCGGTCTCGGTCTGCGTCTGGTCCGACGCAGGAAGCACCGGTGCGCTCGTCCGTGTACTGCAGACTGCTCAGTCGTTCGCGCCGGACTTCCCGGCGTTGCGGGCGGAGGTCGAGCAGCGGGCGTGACGCGGCGACCGAGGACTCCGGCCGGCGACTTTCGCGCGGCGCGGTGCAGTGTGGACCGCAGATCGCAGACGGCGGCGGTTCCGCGGGTGAGGTGGATTTCCTGCTCGGCTGGTGGGGATCGGTGCCGGCCCGACCGAGGCGCGCGACGGCCGCCGGTCGTCGCGTTGATCACCTCCCGCTATCCGCGAGCCTGGCGGCTGGCCTACTCGGCCTGCGGGGCGCTCGCGGCCGGGCCGGCGAGGTCGTTGGAGAGCGGAGTCCGGCGAAGATCCGGCGTCGAATCAGCTAGCCCCGAGCAGACCGTCGAGGAGCGAGAGGATGTCGGCGGTCGTCGCCTGGGCTAGGTGCTCGAAGGTTCCGGCATGCCGACTGATGACAACACCGATGAACGCCGCGACCAGCAGCTCGGCCAAGAGATCAGGACGCTCTTCACCCTCACGAGCAAGCCGTTGGCGGAGTGGATCGATAAGGCGGTTCTCGAGTGCGGCAGCGGCAGCGGCCTGGGCCGCCGGGTCGTCGTAGGGGCGTACGGCAGCTTGAAGGATCGGACCGGGGCCGTGACGTCCGAAGCGGTCGAGAAGGCCTGCCAGTCGGCTGCGGTCACGAATATCGGCCGGTGCTTCGGAGCTGTCTTCCGCCTGGAGGACGGCGATGTAAAGCTGTGCCTTCCCACCGAAGTACCGCGCAATCATCGTCGGGTCGACCCCGGCGCGTTCACCGATGTCACGGGCAGTGCTCTGCTCGAACCCACGATCCGCGAAAAGCTCGGCCGCAGCGCGCAACAGTCGTTCGCGGCTGGCCGCTGCGTCGCGGCGACGGGGGAGCGGCTTGCTGGTCATCGGGCGTTCCTCAGCCAGTAGGAGCAGTGATCTGAGCTCGGAGAGTCGCCGACCGCAAGAACCGAGACCTGTGATTGCGGCGACCACCATCCCGACGGACACCAGGCTCGCGACCAAGCAGACGCCTGGAGCCCTCCCTGCCCGTGGGACTGCCGGTACGCGTCCATGCCCTAAGGCTACGACCGATGTCTACGCTTGATGTCTACGACAGCTGCCCGTACGAGGCGTTCGAGACTCGGCTGAGCGATGACCGTAGGTGGGGCCAGCAGCGGAGATGACGCCGTTCCCGGTGTCCGATCGACGATCATTCTCTTCAGTCCGGCTCATGATCGAGGGTTGGGAGCGGGCAGCGGCAGATGCGGTTCCCCGACCGGCGATCTTCCTGTCGGGCGCCGGCGTAGTCGCTCACTGGGAACCCGGTGTCGTTCGGTTGGACCGGCCCGGCAGTGGTGAGTGACGCGGTGCCGGGTGTCGGTTCGGCGATCTTCCGGGGAGGCGGTGGGGCCTGGCCCTGCCTGTCCCGCGTCTCATGATCGACAGTTGGGTGGCGTGCAGCGGCAGATAGTGCCGTTCCCGGGTCCGGAATGACGATCTTGCCCCGAAGGTGGCGGGCCCGCTCAAGGCCAGCGCCCTGTCCCGTCCGATGATCGTTCGTTCGAGCCCGGCAGCGGTGGGGCGGGCTTCCGGCGTCCGGTCGGCGCATATCCCGGATCGGGACGGGTGATGTGGCGCTGCCGGGTCCAGGGCGTCGGCCATGATCGACGATTGGGTGCCGGCAGCGGCAGATCCAGCCGTTTTCGGGTCCAGAATGGCGATCTTGCCCGGTTGTCGGCGTTGTCAATCGCATCCGGCGGTCGGTGCGGTTCGGTGATCGACGGTTGGGTGCGGGCAGCGGCAAATGCGGCCGTTCTCGGGTCCGGAGTGACGATCTTGCCCCGAAGGCGGCGGGCCCGCTCAAGGCCAGCGCCCTGTGCCGTCCGGTGATCGTTCGTTGGGGCCCGTCTGTGGTGAGATGGCGCGGTTCTGCGCCTCCGGTCGGTGGCTATACCGGATGGGGTCGGGCTCCTGTGGCGCTCGGGGTCCGGGCGCGGTCCATGATCGACGTTTGGGTACGGGCAGCGGCGGATGATGCCGTTCCCGGGTCCAGAATGACGATCTTGCCCCGGTAGCCGGTGTTGTCACCGGCCCGTCGGTCGTCCGGTTCGATCATGATCATCGGTTCGGGACCTGCAGCGGTAAATGACACGGTTCCCGGTACCGGTTCGGTGATCTTCCTCGGAGACGGCGGATGTGGAGACGGCGGACTCTGCCGGCCCCGAGGGCATGGTCGCTTGGTCGGCGCGGGCGGCGGAACCGCCGCGTAGCCCGGCCTCGCTGTGAGCCGGCGCCGGAGCAGCCCGGTTAACGGGACAACGTCGAGGTGCCTGCGCAGCTCGTCGAGGGTGCGGTCGGGACGGCGACCGCGATGCCGAAAGTACCTACGGACTCAACCGGATCGGCCATCTCTACTCGACCCGCGCGAGCAGAAAACCGTCGTAGCCCTTCGTCCCCACTGTCTGGATCACGGTTGCGCTCACCCGCTTCTCCCGGGCCACGGCCTCGGCAAGCCGGCGGCTTCCTACCGCGGTGGGCTCCGTGGTCTCGTTGTCGACCACGCGGCCGCCGCGGACCACGTTGTCCACGATGATCAGGCTTCCAGGCCGCGAGAGTCGCAGTGCGTGCTCGAAGTACTCCGTGCCGGAACTTTTGTCGGCATCGATGAATGTGAGGTCGAACGGGCCGTCCACAGTTCCGTCGAGAATGCTGAGCGTATGGTCGGCCGGGCCGACGCGTAGGTCGACGACGTCGGCGAGTCCGGCCATCGCGATGTTGGATGTGGCGACCTCGGCGCGGTGCGGGTCGATCTCACACGTGATGAGCCGACCGTCCGATGGGAGGGCGCGGGCGAGCCAGATGGTCGAGTAGCCGCCCAGAGTGCCGACTTCCAGGATCCGGCGGGCACCGATCGAACAGGCTAGTAAATGCAGTAGTTTGCCCTGTTGTGGGGAGACATCAATAGATGGAAGTGCGCCGGCCCTGTTTGCCTCGAGTGCGGCATCGAGCACCGGGTCGGGGTCGATCAGTAGTCTGTCGAGGTAGTCGTCAACGGATCTCCACAACTCTCCGGTCATGCTCCGGAATTTACGGTCGCCGCGGACGGTGTCGCCAGCTGATAATCATTGATTGAAATCCACGAAATAGTTCCAGTGCGCATTGATTTCAACTACTTCCGGGGTGACCAGCCCAGGGCCGGGCCCAACATGGTGGCCATGTCCGTGAGGATCTGGACGTAGTCCGCGTGATCGAAACCGAACGGCAGGGCGAAGACCACCTCGTTGACGTCGCGGAAGCCGGCGTGGGCGTAGAGCGTCTCGGCGACCTGCTCGGAAGTGCCCAGGATGTCCGGGGAGAAGAGCATGTTGGCCGGACCCTGCGGCCGGGCGGTGCGTGGGGTGCGGGCCTCGACGTAGGCCGCGTACTTCGCGCGCTGCTCGGGCGTGGCGGTGTCGGTGGGGATGACGACGAGCCCCTGGGAGACGCGGGCGTTCTCGCCGTCGGGGTGCTCGGCGCGGAAGGTCTGGATCTGGGCGTGCTGCAGGGTGGCGAAGTCGGTGGTGTCATCGGGTCCCGCGGCCTTGAGCACGCTGCTGGTGAGCAGCGACAGGCCCTGTTCGCCTGCCCACCTGGCGGAGCCGGGGCTGGCGGCGCCGTACCAGATGCGGTCGGCGAGACCCGGGGCGTGGGGCTGCACGTGGTCGGAGAACTCCTCGATGCCGACGGTGCCCTGGAAGTTGCTGGCAGGCTCGCCGCGGATCAGGCCGACCAGGCGCTTCACACGCTCGTAGGTGAAGTCCTCGACGTCGGCGGTGTCGGGGTAGAGCGCTTCGCGGACCTCGGCGAAACGCATGGGCGGCCCCACGGACACGCCGGGGTTGATCCGGCCGCCGGACAGGATGTCGACGGTGGCGAGGTCCTCGGCCAGCCGCAGCGGGTTCTCCCAGCCCAACGGGATGACGGCCGTGCCGAGCTCGATGCGGCTGGTGCGCTGGGTGGCCGCGGCCATGACGGCGACGGGGGAGGAGATGCCGTACTGCAGGTGCCGGTGGCGCAGCCAGGCCCCGTCGAACCCGAGCCGCTCCCCGAGTTCGATGACCTCGAGGGTGCTCTCGTGGCCTGCACGGGGGGACACGCCATCGAACGAGCCGATGGTGAGGAATCCGAGTTTCTGCAGCGGGACCGAGGGTGGCGGCACGTTCATGACCCTAATCCGGACGCCCATGCGCTCCGCGGCGCGGACAGCACGCGGACCCGTCGACGTACTGTTCCTCCGGACGAGGATCACGGACCGGGCGAGGGAGCCGAAGGTGCTGGTACGAACACGCGACGGGGCGGGCCTCTACGCCGAGGAGCGCGGGTCGGGCGATCCGCTGCTCCTGCTGGCCGGGCAGTCGTCGAGCCACCTCATGTGGGGGGCGGTGATCGACCGGCTCGCCGAGCGGCACCGGGTGCTCGTGTTCGACTACCGGGGAACGGGGCGCAGCGAGTCGCCGGAAGAGGGCTACTCGACACCGGGGTTCGCCGCGGACGCCGTGGCCGTTCTCGATGCCTTCGACGTGCCCAGGGCGCACGTGTACGGCTTCTCCATGGGTGGCCGGGTCGCACAGTGGGTCGCGATCGATCACCCCGATCGGGTGGGCGCGCTCGTGCTGGGCGCCACGACCCCTGGCGACAGGCATGGCGTGCCACGCCCGGACTGGGCGAACGCGCTGCTGGCCACGCCGGACGACAAGGCGGGCATGGACGCGATGATGTTCACCCCGGCATGGCTCGACGGCCGTGCCGAGCGGCCCGGCGTGTGCCAGGACTGGCGGGTGGGCACCCCGCCGCTCACGCAGGCCCGGCACTACGAGGCCAGCCAGGCACATGACGCCTGGGACCGGTTGCCTTCGATCACCGCGCCGACACTGATCATCCACGGGAGCGACGACCCGACCAACGTTCCGGAGAACGCGTTGCTGCTCGCCGAACGGATCCCGGGCTCGACGGTGCACATCATCGACGGCGCGCGGCACGGCTACTGGGAGGAGTTCTCCGACGAGGCCGAGCGGGTCGTGCTCGGGTTCCTCGACCGTCACGCGTTGCACCGCCGCTCCCAGGCCGTCGGCGCCGTGGATCGCGAGCGGGGTGACACAGGCGCCGGATGAGCCGGCGGGAACGGCTCACACCCGCTCGGCCGGCGCGGATCGCTGACCTGCCGGTCTCAGGCTCGCTCGTCGAGCCGTCTCCTGGCGTCCACCGCGGACCGGGCGTCGCCGTGGATCCGTGCCCACGGGTCGCCCTTCTGTGCGAGCCGGCGCCGGACGCTGCGCAGGTCGTATCCGCCGGGGGCGACCTTCCCGAGCTCCTTCATCTCGATGGGGGTCGCGACCGGGGCGCCGGGCCGGGCTCGTGGCGAGTACGGGCTGACGGCGGTCTGGCCGTAAGCGTTGCGGTTGGTGTCGAGGAAGATCCGGCCCCGCCGGGCCGCGATGCGCTGCTCCGTGGTGAGCTCGTCGGGCGCGTCGGCGGCGAGCCGCGCAGCCACGCCCCTGACCAGCTCACGCACGTCGTCGAAGCTCGCCGAGCGGTCGAGCGGCGAGACGACGTGGTATCCGCTGCCGCCGGTCGCCATGAGATAGGTCGAGAGGCCGAGGTCCTCCAGCAGTTCGGAGGTGGCACGCACCGTGCGGCGGAGCACCGCGAGATCCACGTCGTCCGGCGGGTCGATGTCCATCACCAAGAGGTCGGGTTCGTCGATCCGGTCGGCGCGCGAGAGCCAGCGGTGCAGCTCGAGGCAGGCCTGGTCGGCGAGGTACCGCAAGGTGTCGACGTCATCGACCATCAGGTGACGGACGCTTCCGCGCTCGTTGCCGGACGCGACCGTCGTGGTCTCCACGAAGTCGGGGAGGTGGTCCGGCGCCTGCTTCTGGTAGAAGCCCGACTTCCCGATCCCGTCCGGGAAGCGGTGCAGCACGAGCGGCCGCCCCGCGAGGTGGGGCAGCATCCACTCCGCGACATATTCGTAGTACTCGGCGAGATCGGCCTTGGTGTAGCCCGAGTCGGGGTAGAGCACCTTGTCCGGCCGGGAGATCCCCTGCTGGGTCGTCATCGGGGAGGCTCCTCACGCACCACGTCCGCGGCCGCCTTGTCGTCACGGAGCCCGAGGTAGCGGGGATGGCGCAGCCTCCCGTCGCGCGTCCACTCGGTGAACCCGATCTGCGCCACCAGCTCGGGTCTCAGCCAGTGCGTCCCGCGCTCGCGTACCTGGTCCGCGAAGGGCGATGCCGACGTCCCCATCTCGTCGAACTGCGCCCGCAAGCTCACCAGCACATGATGGTCGAAACCCGTGCCGACCTTGCCCGCGTAGCGAAGCGCGCCGTCACCGTCGTGGTAGCCGACCAGCAGGGCCCCGAACCCGATACGGGAGCCGGCCGGGTCCGTGTACCCGCCCACCACGAACTCCTGCCCGCGCACGCACTTGAACTTGAGCCAGTCACCGGAACGCGCCCCGGGCCGGTAGGGGGAGTCCGCGCGCTTGGCGATCAGTCCCTCCCAACCCCGCTCGCACGCCTGCCGCAGGTACTCCTCGCCGTCCGTGTTGCGATGGGTGCTGAACCGGAGCGGGTCGGTGAAATCAAGCGACGCCTGGAGCACCTGCTTGCGCGAGCGCAGCGGAAGCGCCGTCACGTCGTACCCGCCGACCCCCAGCACGTCGAAGAGGTAGAGGATCACGGCCACCCCGGTGGCCCGCGCCCGGTCGGGGTCGGTGATGCCGAGCCGTGCCTGCAGCCGCGAGAAGCTGGTCTCGTCGCCGTCGAACGCCACCACCTCGCCGTCGGCCACGAACTTCTCCGGCGCCGACGCGTCCAGTGCCTCCGCCACCTCCGGATACGTGCCTTCCAACGGGTGACGGGTGCGGGAGTACAGCTTGGTGCCCCGGCCGTCACGCACGACGAGCATCCGCTCGCCGTCGAGCTTGCGCTCGTAGAGCCACTCGGGGTCGGAGAAGTGGTCGTGGGTGAGGAGGGCGAGCATGGGCTCCACGAAGTCCGGCTCGCGGCGAGGCAGGCCGGCGCGCTCGTCGTCGCCGAGGACGTCCAGCGGATCCGGATTCCGGGCCATTCCCCGACGTACCCCAGAACCCGCCGGGGCGAACGTGCGACCCGATTGCCACACGAGCGTGTTGCTTCCGTGTACATCCTCGGGCCATGTCTTGCGGTGGCCTTGCGGATCACGATGTCGAGCCGACGCTCTGCCCACGACGTGCGTCGGCAGACACCGATCTCGTACAGCTGGACTTGTGAGTACGCCGCGAAAGCGATCGTGGCGGGGTTGGTCAGGAACGGCCTGTGGTCCGCGATGTCCGAGTGCCTGAGGGTACGGACGGCCGCACCGAGGACGGCGTCGTCGTGATCCGCGAGACGCTCGGCGATGTACGCTGCGGCGGGCTGATTGCGTCGCCGGGATCGCCGCAATACACAATGTGGACAGCGTGGCCGAGATCGCCACGAGTAACTGATTGACTCGGGTCGGACTTTCTCATGAGCAAGATTCCGATATAGCGCGCTTCTGGTGAATGATCAGTGCATTCGTGAGGTCGTGGATGTGGTTCGCGATCACCCAGCGTGCGGCAGGATGTGAGGACATGGATCTCGAGTTCCGACTTGGCGAGCCACACGACCTGTCGGCCCTCGCGGAGATGGAGGCGGCCGAGGACACCGCCCGCTATCTGACGGTCACCGGCATCGCGTGGCACGAGAAGGCGTTCGACGATCCCGATCAGGAGCACACTGTCGCCGAAGTCGATGGCGTTCCCGTCGGCTATGCCCTGCTCGCGGGGCTTGCGGGCCCGGAAGAGCCGGATCGCGCCATCGAGATCCGACGGATGGTGCTGCGTCCCGAGTGGCGCGGCGGCGGGCGCGGGCGAGCCGTCTTGCAGGCGGCGGTCACCCGGGCCGACAGGGTGCACAAGGCCGGCCGAGTCTGGTTGCGCGTGAAGCCGCAGAACGTCCGCGGGCGAAAGCTGTTCCTCTCCGAAGGCTTCGTGGAAGACCACGTGGAGAAGAATGTTTTCCGTGAGCCGGACGGTTCGTACCCGGACCTCATCATCATGACGCAGACGTTCGGCACCGCTTGACCGCTGCGGTCCAGCTGGTGGGGACAGGAGCCGGGCTGCTCCCGTCGAAGACCGAGCCGCGGGTCAGGAGGAATGCGTCGTTGTCGCCCTGGCGGTTCTACCGGTAGCTCTGCGGGGAACGGTGGAACTGCTTTGCCTGCACGGGATCGTGGCCGAACAGCAGCGTGGCGCTCTGCTCCTGGGCGATGCGCTGGAGCTTGGCGGCCGACTCGGCGGCAGCCTCGGGATCCGCCTGTCCGCCCCACGACGCGTGATCGAGGTTGTCCTGGGTGTAGACGGCGTCGCCGCAGACGACCATGTTGCCGGTCTCCGGCAGCCGGACCATGACCGACTCGTGCGCCGGGGCGTGGCCGGGAGTCAGCAGGACCTCGATGCCGGGGAACAGCTCCATCTCGCCGTCGAGCAGCTCGTACTTCAACTTCGGCAGGTTCCAGTACTGGTTGGGGAACCTGCCGTTGTCCTTGGCGAAGTCGTAGTGCTCGCGCTGGACGAAGAAGGTGGCCCGCTGGAACAGGTCGTTGTTGCCGGCGTGGTCGAAATGCAGGTGCGTGTTGATGACGTAGTCGATGTCGGTGGGCCGGACGTCGAGCTCGGCGAGCCGGACCTCGAGGTTGTCCTCCAGCTGCATCTCCGGCACCAGGACGTCGACCATCTCGGTGCCCCGCCAGGTCGCCAGCGGGTCGGTGATGTGGAGGCGGCTCATGCCCGTGTCGATCAGCAGGTTCTTGCCGTCGTCGAGCTTGATCAGGTACGAGGGAACCGGCAGCTTGACGAGGTTGCCATCGCTCACCCCAGGCGCGACCACCTCGTAAGGGCAGTTACAGGTGCCCAAGGGGATGATGTACATCTCCACGCGAGTTCACTCCTCCAAGCCTGCTGACTGAACGGACCACGACGCTTCGGACGTGTCACCGCGTCGGTGGGGCGCCGCCCATGATCCCTGTCCGGTCGCTCTGGCGCTGTATGACTTCCTGACAATAGGCCGACACGTCGGTGCCCTCGGCCTTCTCCGCCGCCCGGGCGTGCTTGGTGCACATCGGCCAGCCATGGTGGTTTCGTGGGCCGCTGGTCCGATCTCCACCGCCCGGACGACTCCGCTGCTCGGGCACCAACGGGCCAGGTGCCGGATGGTGGGAACCGGTCATGTCCTGGCTGATCTCGACGAGGATCCCCTCGGCCCGGCCCGTACCGGTGATGATCATTGTTTGGGGCCGCACACTCGTGCCCAGCGCGGTTCCTGGTCCCGAACTGCCGATCATCGACGCGCATGGGCCTGCCTCCCAGCGACGCAGGGCCAACCCGCCCAGCCCGCCAAGGAAGATCATCGTTTTGGGCCGCATGGCCGCGTCCAGCGCGGTTGCCGGTCCCGATCTGCCGATCATGGAGGGCGCGGGGCCGTGGCCCGGCGGGCACCGGCTCGTCGCCACCCGTGATCGTCACCTAGTGCTGCGCGGCCGTGTGCCGCCCGACTGCCGGCTCCGACTTGATCATGGACAGCTATCGGTCCGGCCGCCCAGTAGACGGGGCGGACCCGCTCGCCGCGGTGATCATCGTTTGGGTCCGCGCAGCCGTGTCCAGCACGGTTATCGACCCCGGTTTGCTGATCATGGTCGGCAAGGAGGTCGTTTCTCGGCGACCGTCGGCACGGCGCGGGGCGATGATCGTCTTTTGGGGCCGCGCAGCAGTGTGTTGCCCGGTTGTCGGTCCCGAACTGGTGATCATGGTCGGGCAGCGGGCGGGCCGCCCATCAAGGCGGGGGTCGACCCGCTCGCCCGCGCGCCGATCGGCGTTGGGTCGGGTAGGCGTATGCGCGTGTTGTTGGTCCCTAGCGGCTGATCATGGATGGCTACCCGGGCCGGCCGCTGTCGCGGCTGGGCCGACTCGTCCGCGCCGAGGATGATCATTGTTTGGGTCCGCGCGGCCGTGTCCAGCACGGTTATCGACCCCGGTTTGCTGATCATGGTCGCCAAGGCGGCCGCTTCTCGGCGAGCGCCGGCGCGCCGCGGGGCGATGATCGTCTTTTGGGGCCGCGCAGCAGTGTGTTGCCCGGTTGTCGGTCCCGAACTGGTGATCATGGTCGAGTAGCGGGCGGGCCGCCCATCAAGGCGGGGGGCGACCCGCTCGCCCGGGTGCTGATCGGTGTTGGGCCGGGTAGGCGTATGCGCGTGTTGTTGGTCCCTAGCGGCTGATCATGGATGGCTACCCGGGCCGGCCGCTGTCGCGGCTGGGCCGACTCGTCCGCGCCGAGGATGATCATTGTTTGGGTCCGCGCAGCCGTGTCCAGCACGGTTATCGACCCCGGTTTGCTGATCATGGTCGGCAAGGCGGCCGCTTCTCGGCGAGCGCCGGCGCGCGCGGGGCGATGATCGTCTTTTGGGGCCGCGCAGCAGTGTGTTGTCCGGTTGTCGGTCCCGAACTGGTGATCATGGGCAGCTTGGGGATCGCCTCTCGGCGAGCATCGGCTCGCCGTCACCGGTGATCGTCGTCTGGGGCTGCGGAGCCGTGTCTCGTCCGGTTGCCGGGGCCGAACTGTTGATCTTGATCGCGTGTCGGGTACCGGGCCGGCTGCCAGCAGGGAGCCGGCCGGCCCGTTGACCCCGAGCAAGATCGTCGTTTGGGGCCGCACGCCCGTGTCTGGCGCGGTTCCCGGTCCCAAGTTGCTGATCATGGGCGGCACGGGGGCCGTCGCCGGCGGGGTGCTGGCCAGCCGCGAGTGGTGATCGTCGTTTGGGGCCGCGGAGCCGTGTGTTGTCCGGTTGTCGGTCCCGAACTGGTGATCATGGTCGAGCATCGGGCAGGGCTGCCCGGCAACGCAGGGGTCGGCCCGCTCGCCCCGGCTGTGATCACCATTTGGGGCCGCATACCCGGGTGCAGTGCGGTTCCCGGTCCCAAATCGACGATCATGGGCGTGGAATCCGGCGGGGCAGTTGCTCCCACCCGTCCGGCGAAGATCGCCGTTTCGGTCCCCACAGCCGCGTCTGGCACAGGTTGGCGGTCTCGAGCCGCTGATCATGGCCCGCGGGCCGGCCCCCGTTGACCGATGCCGAGCCCGGCAGCTCGCTCAGCCGGGCGCCGGGTCGGCGTCCTGAGCGTCGGCCAGCCGCTGTCGCTGTGGGGCAACCGTGTACTCGGGGTCCCGTGCGGATGCCATACCGGCTTCGAAGATCCCGTAGCGGGTGGCGGCCGACCCGGCGTTGAGCAGCGCTGCGGACACCAGCGATACGAGTCGGGGACGGCGCACGCGACCAGCGAGCAGGGTGCCGGCGGCGCCGGCGAGTGTGGCGGCGCGGGCAGACCTCAGCACCGTGCCTGCACGGCCTGTGCGGTAGGCGCGGGCCGTCGGCCCGAGTCGTCGTTCCAGTGCGGCCGTCGCGCCCAGTTCGATGACTGCGCCGGCCACGGCGATCCCGCGGGCCGGACCGGCCTCGCCCCCGGCCAGCATCCCGACGGCGCCCCCGCTGGCCAGGGCGCTTCCGGCGAAGACGAACGGCAGCTCCCGGTGGCCCTCGTGCCACGCGGGTACGGCGGTGTCGGCGAGCAGAACGGCCGTGTAGGTGGTGAGGGCAGGGCCGAGGGCGCCGGCACCGGCGCCGGCGAGGCGGGCGAGCCCGGGGGCGACGCCGGTGAGCTCGGATGCGGCGGTGGCGCCTGCCAGCGTCCCGAACGGCGCCAGGATCCACGAACCGACCGAGAGCGGCGAGGTCGGTTTGAACACCCGCAGCATGTTCAGGAAGCGGGTGGGCCTGCCGAGGTCGTGCACCAGCGCGCCGACGCTGGCCATCGCCCCGAACCCCGCAGCCAGCCGCCCGACGCGGCGCAGGAGCGGGCGTCCACTGGCGTCGGCGAGGGCGGCCATCGCGGCCGACACGCCCGCCACACCGCCGAGGTAGAGGTAGATCGGGACGTCGGGCACCTTCCAGACCGGGGGCTTGATGATCGCCCGGTCGTAGTAGGTGCGGAACTCGGCCTCGGGCACCATCAGCTGCTCGCCGCGGGGCCGGCCAGGGCGGCTCCGAGGTGCCTCGGCTGTGGGCCGGTCGGGACCTGCACCCCCTGGTCCGGCCCCGCCTGGTGCGGTGGCGCCCGGCCGGTCGTCGCGAGTGCCGTACGGGGCCCAGCCGCCGACCCGGTCCCCGGTCCAGCTCGTCGTCCCGTCGACCGGGCGACGGCGGCTCATCGCCGCGCTCCCAGGAAGGCCGCCACCACGACGCCCGCGACCGCGGCCGCCGCGGCACCCGCGTGGCGCCACATCGAGGGCAGGTCGCGGGTGGTGACCACGGGGTCCGGCGGGAGCCCGTACACCTCGGGTTCGTCCAGGAGCAGGAAGAACGCCCCGTCGCCGCCGACGCCGTCGTTCGGGTCGTGCCCGTACAGGCGGGCATCGGTGACGCCCGCGGCGTGCAGCGCGTCCACCCGCTCGGCGGCACGGGTCCGCAGCTCGTCGAGGGGCCCGAACTGGATGGACTCCGTGGGGCAGGCCGTGGCGCAGGCGGGCATCAGGCCGGCACCGAGCCGGTCGTGGCACATCGTGCACTTGAACGCTCCGCCATCACCGGGCCGTTGGTCGATCACCCCGTACGGGCAGGCCGGGATGCAGTAGCCACAGCCGTTGCAGACGTCGTTCTGGACGACGACGGTTCCGTACTCGGTGCGGATCAGCGCTCCGGTGGGGCAGACGTCGAGGCACGCGGCGTGCGTGCAGTGCTTGCAGACGTCCGACGACATCAGCCAGCGCACCTCGGTGGCGTCCCCGCGCCCGTCGTTCGCCGCGTCGGGCAGCCCGGTGGACGGCATGCCGAGATCGACCGTGGCCGAACGCTGCGCCGGCACCGTCTGCTCGACGAAAGCGACGTGCCGCCAGGTGCTCGCGCCGAGCCCGCCGGTGTTGTCGTAGCTCATCCCGGTGAGGTCGCCGGGAATGCCGGCTTCCTCGGACGGCAGCGCGTTCCACTCCTTGCAGGCCACCTCGCATGCCTTGCAGCCGATGCAGACGCTGGTGTCGGTGAAGAACCCGACCCGTTCCGGGTGGTCGGGCGGGTAGCCGGCGTCTGCGGAGGGATCGGGCAGCGGTCCGGAGAGGCGGTTGGTCATGCGGTCTCCTCCAGCCCGGCACGGCGCTGGTACTCGGTCAGGAACTCGACGAGCTGCGGTCCGCGCGGCCGCCGGCCAGGACGGATGTCGCAGGTGGCGGCCTTGGTCTCCATGATGTGGACGTTGGGGTCGAGCGAGACGGACAGCAGCTCGTTGGCCGCGTCACCGGTCGAGAGCCCGTTCGGCCCCCAGTGCCACGGGATGCCGATCTGGTGCACGGTGCGCCCGCCGCCCAGGCGTAGCGGTTTGGCCCGTTCGGTGACGAGGACCCTGCCCTCGATCGCCGACCGCGCGGTGACGACCGTGGCCCATCCGCCGTGCTCCAGACCGCGCTCGGCGGCGAGCTCGGGGGAGACCTCGAGGAACATGGCGGGCTGCAGTTCGTTCAGGTACGGCGTCCAGCGGCTCATCCCGCCTGCCGTGTGGTGCTCGGTGATCCGGAACGTCGTGAACACGAACGGGAACACGTCGGCGCCGGGCTCTCCCGGATCCGGGTGGTAGCGGTTCTCCGGACGGTCGTAGCGCTGCCGGGCGGGGTTGTTCTGCTGTCCGTAGAGCGCGTTGCGCACCGGCGACTCTTGCGGCTCGTAGTGCGCGGGCAGCGGGCCGTCGACGAGCCCGGCCGGAACGTGCAGCCAGGCCCGTCCGTCGGACTGCATGATGAACGGCTCGTTGCCCGCGAGGGCGTCCTGCGCCCGCGCACCGTCGGGCGGCCGGTAGTCCGGCGGCTTGGTCGCCTCGAAGTCGGGCACGTCGGGGCCGACCCACATGCCCTCGTCTGGATCCCAGCGGATGTAGGCCTTGCGCTCGCTCCACGGATTGCCGTCGGGGTCGGCGGAGGCCCGGTTGTAGAGCGTGCGCCGGTTCATCGGCCACGCCCATCCCCACTCCGGGGCGACCCAGGTCTGCTCCTGGCCCGGGGTGCGGCGCGCGGACTGGTTGACCTCGTCGGCGTAGACGCCGCTGTAGATCCAGCATCCGCAGCGCGTGGAGCCGTCGGCCTTGAGGGCGGTGTAGCCCGAGACGGCCTTGTCGTCCGGACCGGTGCCGCTGATCTCGCGCAGGATCGACTCGGCGCTCGGATCGTCATAGGGACCTTCGGTGGGGTAGTCCCACGTCAGGTCGAGCAGGGGGCGGTCCCGGGGGTCGGTGGAGCCGGCGAGCTTCTCCCTGATCCTCCGGCCGAGGTGGTAGTAGAACCACAGGTCGCTGCGGGCGTCGTCAGGTGGGTCGATCGCCTTGTGGTGCCACTGCAGCAGCCGCTGGGTGTTGGTGAAGCTGCCGTCCTTCTCCGTGTGGGTGGCCGCGGGCAGGAAGAACACCTCGGTGGCGATGTCGGACGTGCGCATCTCGCCGGTCTCGATCTCCGGGCCGTCCTGCCAGAAGGTGGCCGTCTCCACCATGTTGATGTCCCGCACGACGAGCCAGTCGAGGTTCGCGAGGCCCATCCGCTGCTGGCGGGAGTTGGCGGTGCCGACCGCTGGGTTCTCACCGATCACGAAGTAGCCGGGCACCTTCCCGTCGATCTGGTCCACGACGGTCTGGAAGTTGCTGTGGTCACCGGTGAGGCGAGGCAGATACCCGAAGCAGTACTCGTTCTCCTCGGTGGCGGCGTCGCCCCACCAGGCCTTGAGCAGGCTCACCGTGTAGGCGTCGATGTTGCCCCAGAACCCCTTCTGCCCCACGTCGGCCCGCAGGAAGCTCGCGAGGTCCTCTTCCTCGTGGGCGTGTGGCATCGGGATGTAGCCGGGCAGGATGTTGTAGAGGGTCGGGATGTCGGTGGAGCCCTGGATCGACGCGTGACCGCGCAGGGCGAGGATCCCCGCACCGGGCCGGCCGATGTTGCCCAGCAGCAGTTGCAGGATCGACGCGGTGCGGATGTACTGCACGCCCACGGTGTGGTGGGTCCAGCCGACGGCGTAGGCGAACGCGCTGGTGCGTTCGCGCCCGGAGTTGCGAACGAGCGCGGTGGCCATCTGCTCGAACGTCTCCGGCGGGATGCCGCAGACCTGCTCCACCATCTCCGGGGTGTAGCGCGCGAAGTGGCGTTTGAGCACCTGGAAGACGCAGCGCGGGTGCTGCAACGTCGGGTCCTGCGTCGGTTGCGGGCGATGGGAGGCGCCGCCGGAGCCCGCCTCCTCTGCCCCGCTCGACTCCTGCATGCGCTCGTCCGAGCTCGCATGCGTCTCGTCGTCACCAGCGGGCTCGTCGGTCGCGTACGGGTCGTGCTCGCCGGCCGCCGCCGTGACTTGCGTGCCCTCGTACTGCCAGGTCTCGGTGTCGTAGCTGCTCGCCTGCGGGTCGTAACCGGAGAAGAGGCCGTCGAGGTCCTCGGTGTCGGCGAAGTCCTCACGCAGGATCGTCGGTGCGTTCGTGTACGCCGTGACGTACTCGGCGAAGTACGCCTCGTTCTGCAGCACGTAGTTGATCAGGCCGCCGAGGAACGCGATGTCGGTGCCCGCCCGGATCGGCACGTGCAGGTCCGCCACCGCCGAGGTCCGGGTGAACCGGGGGTCGACGTGGATCACCGTGGCCCCGCGCCGTTTGGCCTCCATCACCCACTGGAACCCGACGGGGTGCGCCTCCGCCATGTTCGAGCCCTGGATGATGATGCAGTCGGAGTTGGCCAGGTCCTGCTGGAACATCGTCGCGCCGCCCCGACCGAAGCTGGTCCCCAGACCGGGGACGGTGGAGCTGTGTCAAATACGGGCCTGGTTCTCGATCTGTATCGCGCCCATGGCCGTGTACAGCTTCTTCATGAGGTAGTTCTCCTCGTTGTCGAGGGTCGCCCCTCCGAGGCTCGCTATCCCCATGGTCCGGCGCAGGTGCTGCCCGTTCTCGTCGACGTCCTCCCAGGTACGCGCCCTGGTCTCGAGCACCCGGTCGGCGATCATGTCGACGGCGGTGTCGAGGTCGAGGTCCTCCCACGAGCTGGCGTGGGGACGGCGATAACGGACCTTCGTGACCCGGCTGGGTGAGGTCACCAGTGAGAGCGTCGAGGAACCGCGCGGGCAGAGGCGGCCGCGGCTGATCGGCGAGTCCGGATCGCCCTCCACCTGGATGATCTCGCCCTCCTTGACGAAGACCCGCTGCCCGCAGCCCACCGCGCAGAACGGGCAGATCGACTTCGTCACCTGGTCGGCCTGGCTCGTGCGGGCGGGCTTCTGATCCGTCCGCGGCGACCGGGCGGCACTGCCCCGCCCCAGGCGGTCCGTCCCTGTGGCCTGCCGATACACCGGCCATCTACCGATCCAGGACCTAACGCTCATGCGTCAACCTTCCCCACGGCAGCGCGATCTAATCCGGGGGAAGGCGCATTCCTCGTCCCGTCGGGTGGTGCGGGTCATCGGGGTGCCCAGATCGTGGCCGCCCCGCAGCCGTGAGTGGGAGTCCCCGCCGGCGATTGTCGGGTCGACCGGCGGATCAACCGACGGACAAGCGACCCTACCGGTGATGTAGCGGATTCCGTGGTTGTGTCATCGGATGGCGCGGATCGATTGTCTGAGCGATCCCAGGGTCGCAGTGATCGCGGTGGGTTCGTAGCCGCAATGGGCCATGCAGTTTGCGCAGCGAGGGTCGCGGCCCCGGCCGTAGGCGTCCCAGTCGGTCGTATCGAGGAGCTCCTGATAGGTCTCTGCGTAACCATCGCCCATCAGGTAGCAGGGCTTCTGCCAGCCGTAGAGCGAGTAGGAGGGAATTCCCCAGGCGGTGCAGGGGAAGTCGAGTCTCCCTTCGAGGAAGTCCAAGAAAAGTGGCGAGTGGTTGAGCCGCCAGCGCTGTCGTCGACCGTCGGCGAACGCCTTCCGGAACAGCTCGCGGGTTTCTGCCACGCCGAGAAAGTGCTCCTGGTCGGGCGCCTTGCCGTAGGCGTAGGCAGGGGAGAGCATCATGCCGTCGACCTGCAGATCATCGTTGAGGAAGTCGAGGACCTCGATGACGGATTGAGGGCTGTCGGTGTTGAAAAAGGTGGTGTTGGTGGTGACGCGGAACCCGCGACGCTGCGCTTCCCGGATGTTGTCCACGGCCTGGGTGAACACGCCGGGCTTGGCGACGGATGCGTCGTGGCGCTCCTGGAGCCCGTCGATGTGGACGGCGAACGCGAGGTAGCGGGACGGGCGCAGCTTGTCGATCTTGCGAGGGAGGAGCAGGGCGTTGGTGCACAGGTAGATGTACTTCTTCCGCTTGACCAGGCCGGCGACGATATCTTCGACCTGAGGGTGCATCAGGGGCTCCCCGCCTGCCAGGCACACGACGGGGGCGCCGCACTCGTCCACTGCCGCGAGTGCCTGCTCGACGGGCATGCGTTGTTTGAGCACGCTTGCCGGATGCTGGATCTTGCCGCAGCCGCCGCAGGCGAGATTGCACGCGAATAGCGGTTCCAGTTCCAAGGTCAGGGCGAATTTCTTTCGGCCGGCCAGTTTCTGCTTGATCAGATAGCCGCCGATCTTGATCGCCTGGCGCACCGGGATGCTCATCGAACGTGGATCCTTCCCCGCAAGGTCGGCTTCCGCCCGTCCGATCAACCGGAAGCCGATGAGTGGTGTCGGTTCGTGAAGGCCATCGTCGTGAAAACTTGTGAGATGACGTGCCCTGTCATCGTCACGGAGCAAGGCTGTCCTGCTTGACTACCACCGAGACGGGTCGGTGCGCGACCCGCCGAGTGGCGGACTGTCCTGGATACGGCCGATATCCGACCGTAGTGTGCTCCGCGTGGACGGCCGCTATGCGTCATTTGCAGTACGAGCACGTCATCCGGAGCGTTGTTGTTCAGCGAGCTGCGGGATCCGTCCACCGGCCAGGATCGTGTCGATTTGTCGCGGAGACAGCTGGTGCGTGACCGTGAACGCTCTGTCGTTATCGCCGCACGTGACGGTGAGCTCTGCCGAGGCGGCCAGGGTCGAGTGCAGATCCTTGAGATGCAGGACATCACCGGGCTGGATCCGGTCGTGATCGGCAGGATCGGCGAAGGTCAGTGGAAGTACCCCGAAGTTCACCAGGTTCTGCCAGTGGATGCGCGCGTAGGACCTGGCGATCACCATCGCGAGGCCGAGGTACCGCGGCGTGATCGCGGCGTGTTCACGCGAGGATCCTTGCCCGTAGTTGTTCCCGGCCACCACGGCATGGGCGCCGGCTTCCGCGGCTCGAGCCGGGTAGTTCTCGTCGACCCGGGTGAACGTGAACTCGGCAAGTTTCGGGATGTTGGAGCGGTAGGGCAGAGCCCGCGCCCCGGCCGGCGAGATCTCGTCGGTCGAGACGTTGTCGCCCATCACGAGCAGGACCGGGAGGTCGAGCGCGTCCGGGAGCGGGGACAGATCGGGTAGCGAGGAGATGTTGCTCCCCTTGACCAGCTCGATCTCCGTCGCCTCCGCGGCCGACAGCGGCGCCACGAGCATCGCGGTGTTGACCGACGCTTCGGCGGGCAGTTGCAGGTCCGGGCACGTCAGATGGTTGTCGCGAGCGAACTCACGTGGATCGGTGATGACGCCGGTGAGCGCGGCGGCGGCCGCGGTCTCGGGGGAGCAGAGCCACACCGCGTCCTCGGCCGTGCCCGAGCGGCCCGGGAAGTTGCGGGGGAAGGTGCGCAGCGAGTTCTGCCCGGCCGCCGGTGCCTGCCCCATTCCGATGCAGCCCAGGCAGCCGGCCTGGTGGATCCGCGCCCCCGCGGCGATGAGCTGGAACGTTGCTCCCATCCGGGTCATGTCCTCGAAGATCTGCCGCGACGACGGGTTGACGTCGAAGCTGACGGAGTCGCACGTCTGGCGGCCGTCGACCATCGCGGCGACCACGGCGAAGTCGCGCAGGCCCGGGTTGGCGGACGAGCCGACGACGACCTGACCGACCGGCTCCCCTGCACATTCCCGCACCGGCACGACATTGCCCGGCGACGACGGACGAGCGATCAACGGTTCCAGCTCGGAGAGATCGATCTCCTCGGTGACGTCGTAGAGCGCTCCTGGGTCCGCGGTGATCTCGCGGAAGGCGCCCTGCCTGTCCTCGGAACGCAGGAAGTCGGCTACAGCGGCGTCGGAGGGGAACACGGTGGTCGTCGCACCCAGTTCGGCCCCCATGTTCGCGATGACGTGGCGGTCCATCGCCGAGAGGCCGGCCAACCCCGGGCCGTGGTACTCGATCACCCGGCCGAAACCGCCGTCGACGCCGTGGCGTCGCAGCATCTCGAGCACGACGTCCTTCGCCGACACCCAGTCCGGAAGCCGGCCGACCAGCCGCACGCCCCAGACCTCGGGCATCCGTACGTAGAGGGGTTCGCCCGCGATCGCCAGCGCCACCTCGAGGCCGCCGACACCGATGGCGAGCATTCCCAGTGAGCCGGCCGCGCAGGTGTGCGAGTCCGACCCGGCCATCGTCGCTCCGGGCACGCCGAACCGCTGCATGTGCGTGGGGTGCGAGACGCCGTTGCCCGGCTTGGAGAACCACAGTCCGTACCGGCGGGCGGCCGATCGCAGGAACTCGTGATCTTCGGCGTTGCGTTCGTCGGCCTGCAGGAGGTTGTGATCCACGTATTGAACGCTCACGTCGGTCCGGGCGCGATCCAGGCCGATCGCCTCGAGCTCCTGCATGACCACGGTGCCCGTGGCGTCCTGGGTGAGGGTCTGGTCGATGTGCAGCGCGATCTCCTCGCCTGCGATCGGCTCGCCCGAGACCAGGTGCTCGTCGATCAGCTTCCTCGTCACCGTCCGCGCCACCATCTCGACGTCCTCCCTGCCCGCGACGCACCGTCGGCCGACTGCTCCCGGGTGGCGTACCCCGAACAGCAGGTCGGAACGCGGACCTGAGATCGGATGCGGATGACGGGCTGATATCGGTCACGGTTCGGGAGGCGGATCGTGTTTCGCGGGGGGTGTGCGGGGCATGCCCCTTGGCGAGCCGGCTGGGCCGGGATCACGTGTGGATCGAGGAGGTTGTGGTGCCGAATCCGAGTATCAAGGACGAGAAGCGGTATCAGAAGCTGCGCGACAAGGGGGCGTCCAAGGAGAAGGCGGCTCGGATCGCGAACGCGTCGGCCGGTGAGGGACGCAAGACCGTGTCCAAGCGTGGCGGGCGATCGCCGAGCTACGACGACATGAGCAAGTCGGAGCTGTACGACCGGGCGAAGAAGGTCGGTATCCCGGGGCGGTCGAGCATGTCGAAGAACGATCTGATCTCCGCTCTGCGGAACCACTGATCGGCGCGGGAGTCCGACCGCCGATCGGGGTGAGCGCCCGCTGTGGCGATTTAGTCGTGCGCTGCGGTGAGTAGATCGCGGTGAATGGCGATGAGTTGCCGGATGGACCGGGGCGGCCGGCGGCCGAATCCGCATTCCGTCGCCACGCCGAATCCGGTGACTGCTGACCCTGCAGACGCGATGCGCCGGTTGGCTCCGGGAATCCCGTCCGTGAGGTGTATGACGCCGAGATAGAGTTCGGTGTCGTCGTCGAGGTCCAGTTCCGACAACGGGGCGAAGTAGTCGATGTCGTCGCGGCCCCGCGGAACCGGCATATGTACCCAGTCCAGTTGCCGACGCAGTGTCTGCCGCACGCCGTTGGCGACATCTCGCATCGACCGGGTGTCGGTGGGCTCGATGAAGTGCTTGTGGTTGGCGTCGCCGTAGCAGAGGTGGAATCCGAGTTCGACGTCGGACGGCACCGCATTGCCCAATTCTGCCAGTGTCTCGACGATGTCAGCGAAGGCGTCGCCGCCCCACCACTCGGCTTCCGAACTCCAGCCCTCGATCATGGCGAACTCCCATACGACATCCCACTGTATGGCGAGATCGCGGCCGGGAATGGCAGCCAGAATGGTGTCGAGCTCGGCGCCCAGGGCGGTCTGGTAGGGGCCTTCGACAAGCGGTCGAGCGGCCGGTTCGAAGAAGTTGATGACAACACCGACCGGGGTGGGCAGGCTGACTTGGAAGCGGGTGCCATCGGGAATGACTCCCTCCGAGCGCAGCCGCATGAAAACCTGGTAGCTGTCCACGGCCGCTTTGGCATAGCCCAGCGGCCCGATCGTGACGTCGTCCGGGTCGACCCCCGGGGCGATGGCCAGAAAGTTGCGTGCGCTGTACTGAGGGCGATGTGAGCGGGTTGTCCGGAACTGTGCGTTTCGGGTGAAGACGCCGTGCTGCCAGGCGATCCAGTTGGAGCGTTCTCCTGTCTCTCCATCGGGGATACGGGCAAGGCTGCTGCCGAGCGTCGCTGCCGTCCGGAGTGCCGCTTCCGAATTCTCCAGCGGTATGCTGCCCACCAGATGGACACGCGGGACGTAAGCCGTGGATGTCATGGTTCCATCCTGTCCTGCTCGCCTTGACAAAACATATACGCTGCGACGGTACCAAAGCTCGGCATTCTTGCCATCGCGTTGATCGGATGCTTTCCGAAGAAGACGAAAGTCTCGAAACCGGTTGTGCGCCCGCTTCGCGATCGTCTCCAACGAGACAGAGGTCGGGACCGGTGTGCACGGCTGTTGTGCGGCGGACGCCGGGAGGCAAGTCGGCGATTCCGTCGGGAAATGGGTCTGCGGATCGGTGGAGGTCGTGCAACGCGTGTCGGCTGACGACCTAGTTGTACCGACCGTGTACCTCCCGGGCGCGGGAGGCGTCGGCTGCGGCAGAATTCATCGTATGTCGAGCCGTAAGTCTCCCGCTCCTCGCGGGACCGTGACACTGGCTCTGCTGGCCGAACAGCTGGGCGTGCACGTCTCGACGGTGTCCCGCGCGCTGAGCGAGAACCCCGTCGGGGTGAGCGCTGAGACGGTCACGCGCGTGCGTCAGTTGGCAGGTGAGCAGGGGTACAGGCGCAACGCCGCGGCCCTGTCCTTGCGTACGGGGCGCACCAAGATGATCGGCGTAATGGTGCCGCGCTTGACCGACGTGGTCCTGGCCACCATCTACGACGGCATCGACCAAACGGCGATCGACGCCGGCTACAACACTGTGGTGGTCAATACGCGAGACCGCCCGGACCTGCAGCGCTCACGTTTGGACCTCATGCTGTCGCGCCAGGTCGACGGGATAATCGTGGGGGACTCGCGGACGGACTCCAATCTCATTTCGGAGTTGCACGGGTGCGGCGTGCCCTATGTGCTGGTGGCACGCCGAATGCCCCGCGAGATCTCGGTGAGCACCGACGACCTGGAGGGCGGTCGCCTGGCTGCCGAGCACCTGCTCTCGCTCGGCCACCGGCGTATCGGGATCGTGGCAGGAGACCCGCACGCCAGCACCGGAGCGGAGCGGACGCTCGGGTTCCGGCGGGCCTATGCCGCGGCGGGGTATCCGCTGCCGGACGACTACGTGATCCCGTCGGGCTTCGACGTGCGCTCGGGCCGCGAGGCGGGGGATCACTTGTTGTCGTTACCTCGTCCACCCACCGCGATCTTCGCCGCGAGCGACTTTGCGGCGGTCGGTGTGATGGGCGCGATGCGTGACCGGGGCTTGGAAGCCCCGCGAGATGTCGCCGTCGTGGGCTTCAACGACCTCGATGTGGCTTCCGAGTTGCCGACGCCGCTGACGTCCGTGCACTCGCCACTGTTCGAGATGGGCGCACTCAGCATGCGGGTGCTGCTCTCGTTGCTGCGCGGCCGCCGGGTGCGGTCCCGGTTGCTGCAGCCGACCCTGTACCCCCGCGCCTCCACGGTGGGCGTGTCACCGAATCGAACCGGCGCTGATCATCCGCGGCGCTCCGAGGTCGTCGCTGGGAGTCCTCGCCGCGCGCACGTCCCTTGACGACGGCAACGTCGCGACATACGTTACGCAAACGTTAGAGCGAACGTTTGCGTGGCCGTCCTGGAGGAAGAAACCATGGACAGGAAGTTCGATCTTGCGGTGGCCCAGGTCGGAGGCATACAGCCTTCCGAGGGCCGGGCGACGGCGGTACAGCGGCTCATCCAGCTGCTGGAGCAGTCGCGCGATAAGGGCGCCTCGTTCGTAGTTTTCCCCGAGTTGACGTTGACGACATTCTTCCCCCGATACTGGGCCGACGACGTCGCGGTCATGGACCAGTACTTCGAGACCGAAATGCCCGGAGCCGAGATCAAGCCGCTCTTCGACCGCGCAGCGGAGTTGCGGATCGGGTTCTACCTGGGCTACGCCGAGCTCACCCCCGGCGGGCAACACTTCAATACCGCAATCCTCGTGGATTCCACGGGAAACATCGTCGGTAAGTACCGCAAGATCCATCTGCCCGGCCACGCGGACAAGCTCGACGTTGTCCCCGTCCAGCACCTCGAGAAGCGATACTTCGAGGTGGGCGACCTCGGGTTCGGTGTCTTCGAGGTGGACGGTGTCCGCTTCGGGATGTGTCTGTGCAACGACCGTCGATGGCCGGAGGTCTACCGCGTGCTCGCCCTGCAGGGAGCCGACGTGGTGGTGCTGGGCTACAACACTCCGATCGAGGTGCCGGGGTGGCAGGAGGAGCCGCACGCCAAGATGGCCACGCATCTGCTGTCGCTGCGTGCCGGTGCCTACCAGAACGCCGTGTGGGTGGCCGCCGCCGGCAAATCGGGCAGTGAGGACGGCTGCCACATGATCGGTGGATCCGCGATCGCCGCGCCTTCCGGTGAGATCCTCGCAAAGGCACGTACCGAGGGCGACGAAGTGGTGATGGCCACTGTGGACCTGGACTACTCCGAGCCGTACCGCCGGAGCGTGTTCGACTTCGACGCGCACCGGCGGCCGGAGCACTACTCGCTCATCGTCGATCGAGTGGGCCGGGGCGATCCGCTTCCGGTGGACTTCGCCTGAGTCACCCGAGACATGTAACCCCGAGACATGTAAGAGGTCATCGAGCCGCGGGCCACAGCGCCGTCGGCTCACGAACCGCATGTGCACTTCGGTCTGTCCGCCGGCAGCGCCGCTGGGTCGTCGCGCACCTCCATGACGTCTACGGACCCGGGTGCGGACTGTTCGAAACGGAGTGGAAGCAATGGATGCTTCAGCGCAACGGATATCGCAGGTGCCTCGCGTCACCGAACGGGACGTGAAGATTGCAACATGGGTTTGTTTCTTCGCATGGACATTTGCCGTTTATGACTTCGTCTTGTTCGGCAACCTCCTCCCCAAGCTTGCCGAAGATCATGGCTGGAGTTCCTCCCAGTCGACGGGGATCAACACCTGGGTGACCATCGGCACCGCACTGGTCGCCTTCGGCGTCGGCCCGCTCGTCGACAAACTCGGCCGCCGCAAGGGCATCATCATCGCGGTCATCGGCGCCGCGCTGGCGTCGGCGATGACCGCTGTCGCCGGCTGGGTGGTCGGCGCCGTGGCAGGCCTCGGCATCGTGCTGCTCATCCTCGTGCGGTCCGTCGCCGGTCTGGGCTACGCCGAGCAGGCCATCAACGCCACGTACCTGAACGAGATGTTCGCCCACGTGTACTCCGACCCGGCCAGGGCCCGTCGCCGCGGCCTGATCTACTCGCTGGTCCAGTCCGGCTGGCCCGTCGGTTCCGTGCTGGCGGCCTTGTCGATCTACCTGCTGTTCCCCGTGGGCGGCTGGGCACTCTGCTTCATCGTCGCGGTGTTCCCCGCCATCTTCATGGTGTGGGCCGCCCGCTACCTCAAGGAGAGCCCGCAGTTCGCCGTCCGCCACGAGGCCGAGAAGCTCATGGACCAGGGCCGGGGCGAGGAGGCCACCGCACTCGCGGAGGCGGCGGGCATCGACCTGGCCAACCGCTCGGCGCCGCTGACCTCGGCGTTCACGGGCGAGGCGCTGCGGTCGACGCTCGTGATCGGCTCCGCCTTCCTGCTCAGCTGGCTCGGTGTCCTGACGTTCTCCATCCTCGGCACGTCGCTGCTCACCGCAGAGAGCGGCAAGAACATCAGCTTCGACAACGCCTTGGCGATCCTCATCATCTCCAACGCCACCGCGTTCGCCGGCTACCTCTTCCACGGCTGGCTGGGTGACCGGATCGGGCGCCGCAACACGATCGCGATCGGCTGGATCTTCTCCGGCCTCTCCTTCAGCGGGATGCTGCTGGCCCCGGACGGCAGCTACGGCCTGATCATCGCCCTGTACAGCGCCGGTCTGTTCTTCCTGATCGGCCCCTACTCGGCGCTGCTGTTCTTCAACGGCGAGAGCTTCCCCGTGCACACTCGCGCGACGGGCGGGTCGATCATCAACGCCGCTGGTCAGATCGGCGCCGTGATCGGCGGCCTGCTGATCACCTTTGCGCTCGCCAGCGGCCACAGCTGGGACCAGGCCGCGTTCATCTGGGGATGCCTGCCGATCTTCGCCTCGGGAATCATCATCCTCGGCGCGCGCAATGTCTCGCCCCACCAGGTGCGGCGTGACTGAGATGCCCTTCCGTCAAACTTCCAGGAGCTCTCATCGATGACCCAACGTGTGATCGACTTGTCCCTGCCCATAGACGACAACATGCCGAGCCACAAGTTCTTCCAGCGGCCGGTCCACGTCCCGCATATCCGCCACGAGGACAGCGCCGAGCTCGGCCTCGGGGTGCCCGATGACCCGATGTCGATGGCGACGTCCTACATCGGGACGCTCGACCACATCGGCACACACGTCGACTCGTTCTTCCACGTCAAACCGGACGGCATGAAGATCGGTGAGATGCCGCTGGAGATGTTCTTCGGTAAGGCCGTGTGTTTCGACCTCACGTACATTCCCGATCTGGGAATGATCGAGGTCGAGGACTTGGAGCGGGCGGAGGCAGCGTCCGGCGTCAGGGTCGACGGCCACATCGTTCTTCTCAACACCGGCCTGCACAAGCGGCACTACCCCAGGCCGGAGGTGGTGACGAGCAATCCCGGCATCAGCACGGCGGCAACACACTGGCTGGCGGACCGGGGCTCGAAGGTGCACGGTGTCGAAGGACCGTCCACCGACGCGCCGAACCACAACTACTTCTACAACCACCGCGTCTGCCGGGACCGGGGCATCACGCACTACGAGTGGCTGGTGAACCTGGAAGAGCTGGTGGGGAAGGGGGAGTTCATGTTCTACGGGGTGCCGCTCGCTCTGGCGAACGGCACCGGGGGCCCGACCCGCGCATTCGCGATCCTCGAGGAGTAGCGATCCGCTGATGGCCACTGACTTTGCGTACATGACGGCGCTGGAGATCAGCCACCTCGTGTCGAGCAGGCAGGCATCCGCGGTGGAGGTGGTCAGCGCCGCTCTCGACCGACTGGACTCCGTGGAGCCGACCCTCAACGCGTTCGTCACGAGGACTCCCGAGCTGGCGCTGGAGGCCGCCCGCGAGGCGGACGCGGAAGTGAGCAAAGGTGCTGTCGCCGGGCCGCTTCTCGGGGTGCCGATCTCGGTGAAGGACCTGATCGACGTCGCTGACGTTCGTACGACCTTCGGTTCGAGGGTCATGGCAGGCAACGTGGCTGGAGCGGACGCGCCCTCGGTCAGCCGGGTGAGGGCTGCGGGCGCGTGCATTCTGGGCAAGACGACCACAACGGAGTTCGGTTGCAAGGCGGGTGGCGGGGACAGCCCGTTGACCGGCATCACCCGCAATCCCTGGCACACCGGCAGATCGACAGGCGGATCCAGCGCGGGAGCCGCCGCCAGCGTGGCGGGCGGTGTCACCCCGGTGGCGCTGGGGACCGACGGCGGCGGGTCCTGCCGGATCCCGGCGGCGCTCTGCGGCCTGGTGGGCATCAAGGCCCAGTACGGCCGGGTGCCGGTCTTCCCGGCCAGCGCCACGCCCTCGCTCGGTCACGTGGGAGCGATCGCGAGGACCGTTCGGGACGCCGCCCACCTGTTGCAGGTGCTGTCGGGGTTCGATGCTCGGGACCCAGCAAGCGTCGCGCAGCCGGTACCTGACTTCGTCGGTGCTTGCGGGCGAGGGGTTGCGGACCTGCGGGTCGCCTGGAGCCCGACTCTGGGGTACGCGCGCCTGAACGACGAAGTCCGCCAGGTCACGACGTCGGCGGTCGGGCGGCTGGAGGATGCCGGTTGTCACATCGAAACGGTCGAATGCGTATTCGGTGAGGATCCGATCGAGCTCTGGAACGCGGAGTTCTACGGAGGAGTGGGCGCGAAGCTGAAGTCCGCATTGGACAACACACCCGAACTTCTGGATCCGGCGGTGGCAGCGGTTCTGGGAGACGTGCTCTACAGTCAGACCGTGGAAGAGTATTTCCTCAAGCACTTCAAGCGATTCGATCTCAGGGAGCGGTTCAGAACCTTCCTCGAACCGTACGACGTGCTCATCACCCCTACTCTTCCCGTTGCCGAACTCGCGGCAGGCGTGAACGTTCCGCCGGATCTCGCGGATCGCAACATCGTGTCGTGGGTCTATTACACCTATCCCTTCAACCTCACCGGAAACCCCGCGGGCTCGGTGCCGTGTGGATTCACGCGCTCCGGGATGCCGGTAAGCCTGCAGATCGTCGCGAAGACGCTCCGGGAGGTCGACCTGTTCGCGGTGGCCGGAGCGCTGGAGGCGGCTCTGCCCTGGGCCCACCTGACCCCCTCTGAGGAGGCCTGGCAATGACATACCTGATGCTGACCGGCGGGCGCGTCGTCAACAGCGGTGGTTCGGTCGACGCGGATGTTCTGGTGCACAACGGAAAGATCGAGGCGATCGGCAACCTTTCCGGCCTCCCGATCGACGACGTGGAGCGGGTCGACTGTTCCGGACGGCTCCTGCTCCCGGGTGGCGTGGACGTGCACACCCATCTCGACTCGCCGATGATGGGCACCACCACGTCCGACGACTTCGAGACCGGCACCAGGGCAGCGGCGTGCGGCGGCACCACCACGCTGGTGGACTTCGCGATGCAGGGGCCGGGGGAGAAGCTCCTGGAATCCCTGGACAAGCACCGGGCGAAGGCGCAGGGGCGCGCTGCTGTCGACTACGGGTTCCACATGTGCGTCACCGATCTCTACGACGGCGCCGTGGACGAGTTCACGGAGATCATGCAGACCGGTGTCACCAGCTTCAAGGTCTTCATGGCCTATCGCGGCACGCTCATGCTGCACGACGGCGCGCTGTTCAACGTGCTGCGCGAGTCGGGCCGGATCGGCGGGCAGGTGTGTGTCCACGCGGAGAACGGCGATGTCATCGACCGCCTCGCCGCCGACCTGGTGGCCGCGGGGAAGACCGGCCCGGGATCGCACGAGATCTCCCGGCCGCCGTCCACGGAGATCGAGGCCGTGCGCCGGGCGATCCAGATCGCGCGCATGGCCGACTCGCCGATCTACTTCGTGCACCTGTCGACCGAGGGCGCGGTCGAGGCCGTCGCCGAGGCGCGATCCCAGGACCACGCGGTCGCCGGAGAGACGTGCACGCACTACCTGACGCTGGACCGCTCACTCTACGACGCGCCCGGTTTCGAGGCAGCCAAGGTGGTGCTGACGCCACCGCTGCGCACCGAGGAGCACCGGGCCGCACTCTGGCGCGGGCTGCGCGCCGGCACCCTCGGCGTCGTCAGTTCCGACCACTGCCCGTTCTGCCTGGAGGAGAAGCGCAGACTGGGAGCGGCCGACTTCCGCGCGATTCCCAACGGCGGCCCGGGCGTCGAGCACCGGATGATCGTCATGTACGCCGAAGGCGTCCGTAAGAACCAGATCTCGCTGGAGAAGTTCGTCGACCTGACGGCCACGGCGCCGGCCCGCCAGTTCGGCCTCTTCCCGACCAAGGGCGCGATCGTCAGCGGGGCGGACGCCGACATCGTGGTGCTCGACCCGAACGGCACCACGACGATCTCGGCGCAGACCCAGAACCAGCGCATGGACTACACGCCCTACGAGGGATGGACGCTGCCCGGCTCCCTGGAGGCGGTCTACTCGCGTGGCGAGGAGGTCGCCCGCGGCGGGAAGTACGTCGGGGCGGGCGGTCGCGGCCGGTTCCTGGCGCGCTCGACGCTGTGACGGAGGGTCCCGCGGCCGGTCTCTCGTGCGGAAGGAGGAGCTGAGAATGCCGTCCAAGCCGGAGTCGCTGACGCCGCAGCCGTCACGGCTCGAGCACGATCTCGCCGAGCTGGCGAGGATCCGGAACCCGGAGAGCGGGGGTTGGACCAGGACGGTGTTCTCCGAGCCCTATCGGGCATCGCGGGAGTGGATCAGGTCTCGGATGGCGGACGCCGGGCTGGAGGTCCACACCGACGGGGCGGGCAACATCGTCGGGGTGCGGCCCGGACGACGTCCCGGGGCGCCGAGCCTGATCACCGGATCGCACACCGACACGGTGGAGTCGGGCGGCCGGTTCGACGGGGCCGTCGGTGTGCTCGGCGCCCTGGAACTGGTGCGGCAGCTGACGGAGCATGACGTCGAGCTGGAGCGGGACCTGCTGGTCGTGGACTTTCTCGGGGAGGAGTCCAACGACTTCGGGCTGAGCTGCCTGGGCAGCCGAGCGCTCGCCGGTGAGCTGACTGCGGCCGACCTCGATCGCCATGACCACGAGGGCAGGCGACTCGGCGACCGCTACGCGGCGTTCGGTCTCGACCCCGCTGGTGTCCCCGGCGCGGGCTGGACCAGCTCCCGGCCGTTGCACGGGTACGTCGAGTTGCACGTGGAGCAGGGTCCGCTGCTGGAGGAACGCGGCGCGCCGATCGGAGTGGTCACCGCGATAGCGGGGATCGAGCGGTTGCTGGCCAGGTTCGACGGCAGGCCGGACCACGCAGGGACCATGCCGATGGGCGACCGGCGGGACGCGCTGGTCGCGGCGGCGGAAGCGGTGCTGGCCGTCCGGCGGGAGGGTTGCGGTGCACCCGTGCACGGTGTCGCCACCACCTCCCGGCTCGTCTCCGAGCCCGGATCGCCCAACGTGGTCCCCGGAGCGGTACGGATGCACGCCGAGATCCGCAGCGTGGACACCACGTGGCTGTCTGCTGCCACCCGCCGGTTGGCCGAGGAGATCCGGGCCACGGCGGCGGGCTACGGGGTCGACGTCGACGTCGAGTGGTCCACCGACAACGCCCCTGTCCCCGCGAGCGCTGACGTGCACGAGGTCGTGTCCGCAGCAGCGGATGGGCTCGGAATCGCGTGGGAGCCGGTGCCCAGCGGCGCGACGCACGATGCCGTGCACATGGCCCGGCTGTGCCCGATGGGGATGATCTTCGTGCCCTCCCGTGGCGGTCGGAGCCACTGCCCGGACGAGTGGTCCGAGCTCGAGCACATCGTCACCGGCGTCCAGGTCCTCGGCGCCACCGTTCTCGACATGGATCGGCGGGAGATGACGGCGGGAACGACGTCGTGATCCTCTGTGTGGGTCAGACGCTCGGACCGAACTCCGGGGACGTGATGCGATGAGCACCTTCGACGCAGCCGACGATGCCACCCGCGAGACGTACCGGAGCGCGGGGTTCACGGGCCGCTTCGAACTGGGAGAGCGGCCGGCGATCGTGGTCGTCGACTTCTGCCGCGGGTTCACCGACCCCGAGTGCCCGCTCGGCTCGGACACCACAGCCGAGGTCGAACGCACGCGGGAAGTGCTCGACGCCGCCCGGGAGCACGGGCTGTTCGTGGCCTTCACGACCATCGCCTACGACGAGGGTGCACGTGCCACGACAACCTGGCTGCGCAAGGTGCCGTCGCTCGGCGAGCTGACCGTCGGCTCACCCTGGGTCGAGATCGATCCGCGCCTGGGCAGGCTCGCCCGCGAGCCGGTGATCGCCAAGGGTGGCGCGTCCGCCTTCTTCGGCACGCCGCTGCACGCACTGCTCGTCGCGAACCGGGTCGACAGCGTGCTCGTGCTGGGTGCGACCACATCGGGGTGTGTCCGCGCCTCCGTCGTGGACTCCGTGCAGCACGGCTTCCCCACGTTCGTCGTCACGGACTGCTGCGCGGACCGGTCGGCAGGCCCGCACGAGGCGAACCTGTTCGACATGACGGCGAAATACGCCGATCCCCTCACCGCCGAGGAGGTCGTGGTTCACCTCAGCGGTTCGTCCACTACAAGGAGATGAACATGCCCAAGGACATCAAGTGCGTGTTCGGCGTCGACATCGACGCCGTCGGAGGATGGCTGGGTTCCTACGGTGGTGAGGACTCGCCTTCGGACATCCAGCGAGGAATGTTCTCCGGTGAGATCGCCACCCCGCGGGTTCTGAAGCTCTTCAAGAAGTACGACCTGCCGGCCACGTGGTTCATCCCCGGGCACTCGATCGAGACGTTCCCTGACTCGGTGAAGATGATCGTCGATGCCGGCCACGAGATCGGCGCGCACGGCTATTCCCACGAGAACCCGATCGCCATGACGCCCAAGCAGGAAGAGGACGTCCTCGCCTACACCGTCGAGCTGATCGAGAAGGTCAGCGGCAAGGCCCCTCGCGGCTACGTGCCGCCGTGGTGGGAGATGTCGAACATCACCACGGCGCTGTTGCAGAAGTACGGCTTCACCTACGACCACGGACAGGGCCTGCACGACTTCGTCCCGTTCTACGCCCGGATCGGCGACTCCTGGACCAAGATCGACTACTCGCAGGAGGCCCGCACATGGATGAAGCCGCTCCAGCGCGGTGAGGTGATCGACCTCGTCGAGATCGGCGCGAACTGGTACATGGACGACCTGCCTCCGATGATGTTCATCAAGGGTGCCCCGAACAGCGCCGGCTGGGTGAACCCGCGGGACGTCGAGGCCTGGTGGAAGGACCAGTTCGACTGGGTGTACCGCGAGCAGGACTACGGCGTCTTCGCCTTCACCATCCACCCCGACGTCTCCGGCCGCCCCCAGGTGCTGCTGATGCTCGAGCGGTTGATCGAGTACATCAACGGCCACGAAGGCGTCAGCTGGGTCACCATGGAGGATGCGGCGAACGACTTCCGCAAGCGCTACGCCTACCCAGGCCCCGACGGCAGCCCGTTCATGCCGGGTTCCTGATCGGCAGGCGGGGGCGGGCCGGCCGGCCCGAGCCGTACCGCCCCCGCCGGACCCCGCAGGCGACAACCGCAAACCCGAAGGAACACTGATCTGCGATGTGCGTGCTGTGCTACGAGCTGGCTCCCGAGGACCACTGGACGGACGGAGTGTCCGTCGGTGAGACGCCGGACATGCCCGGCCGCCCGCGGTACAGGCGCACGCGCATCCTCTCCGCGGTGCTGGCTCCGTACGGCCTCACCGTGTCGGACCCGGGCAAGGGAGCACACCGGGTGATCGCCGACCGCAAGGGGTCGGCGGAGGTGGCCGCCGCGTTGCCCGCCGTCTGGCAGGCGGCCGAACGCCTGTCATCGCGCAAGATCGACGTGCTCGATCCCGACCTCCTGGCTGCCATCGCCCCGGACGATCCGGCATGACGCTGCTCGGCCTGCCCGCCGCCGAGCCTTCCCCGGCCGGACGCGCTCGGCGCTCGGTCACCCTGCTCAGCGGCTTCCTCGGATCGGGCAAGACCACGCTGTTGCGCCGCGAGCTGGACCGAGCCGGTGATCACGCGCCCGCGGTGATACTCAACGACTTCGGGGAGACGCTCGTCGACGACGTCCTCCTGAGCGTCGACGGGGACCGGCCGGTCGTGGTGTCCGGCGGATGCGCCTGCTGCACCCGCCGTGACGACCTTGCCCAGGCCCTCGCCGGCCTGCTCGACGCCGAGCAGAGCGGCCGAGCGCCGCGCCGCGACCACGTGGTGATCGAGACCAGCGGGCTCTCCGATCCCGGGCCCATCGCGTTCACCATCGCGAACGACCCCGTCCTGAAGCATCACTACGCCCTGGCGCGGATCTGCGTCACGGTCGATGCCCTCACCGGTCTGGACAGCATCGAGAACCACGAGGTCGCGATGCGGCAGTTGCTCGCGGCCGACGACGTGGTGGTCACCAAGGCGGACCTGGTCGAACCCGAGCACGTCGAGGACCTGGTCCGCAGCCTGCGCCGGATCGTCCCCACCACAACGGTCAGCGTCACGGCAGCCGGTGAGCTGCTGCGCACCGAGGTGCCGACCGGTGCGCCCGCCTCCACGCCGCCGGTCCCGCTTACCGGGGGCTCCGCGGACCCGGCGCACACCAGCGCCGTCTCCACCCTGGAGCTGGCGACCGACGAGCCCCTGGACTGGCAGGCTTTCGCCATCTGGCTGAGCCTCCTGCTGCATCGGCACGGTCCGGCCGTGCTGAGGGTCAAAGGCGTCCTCGACGTCCACGGCGCCGGGCCGGTCGCGCTCAACGGGGTGCAGCACGTCGTGCACCGGCCGGAGCACCTCACCGGCGCCGTTCCGCCAGGCAGCAGGCTCGTGCTCATCGCCCACGATCTCGACGCCGAGCTGCTGGAGCGTTCCTTCCACGCTTTTCTCGCCATCAGGTGAAGGGTGAGGTGACATGTGAACCGAGATGCCGGACTGCCCCGAGTGGTGGTCTTCTCCCTCGGCGGCACCATCGCATCGACCAACGCGAATGGAGGGGCTGCGGGCGGGGTGGCGCCCCGGCTCGGCGCCGGCGATCTCGTGGAGGCGGTTCCACAGCTACGGGAGGTCGCCGAGCTGGAGACCGTCTCGTTCCGCCAGGTCGCCTCCTCCGACCTGACCTTGCCGGACATCATCGCGCTGGCCGCGCAGATCACCGACTGCTTCGAGGCCGGAGCGAGTGGTGCCGTCGTCACCCAGGGCACGGACACGATCGAGGAGACCTCGTTCGCGCTCGACCTGCTCGTGCGTGATCACCGTCCCGTCGTCGTCACGGGTGCTATGCGCAACCCCACCCTCGCCGGGCCCGACGGACCCGCCAACCTGCTCGCGGCCGTGCAGGTGGCGGCGGCCCCGGACGCAGCCGGCCTGGGCACCCTCGTCGTTCTGAACGACGAGATCCACGCGGCACGGTTCGTGCGCAAGACCCACACCTCGAGCCCGGCCACGTTCCACTCGCCGACCGCCGGCCGACTCGGATGGATGAGCGAGGGTCGGCCGCGAATCGCCTTCCGCGCACCCGCACTCGAGGGCATCCCGTCGGGGGTGAACGAGCAGGAGGTGCCGCCCGTCGCCCTTCTGACGTCCGTTCTCGGCCACGACTCCAGGCTCATCGGGCAGGTGGAGACCCTCGGATACGCCGGCCTCGTGATCGAGGCATTCGGCGGCGGTCACGTTCCTTCGCACGTCGTCCCGGTGCTGGCGGACCTGGCCTCACGGCTGCCGGTCGTGCTGGCCTCGCGCACCGGCGGTGGTGAGCTACTCCAGGGGACCTACAGCTTTCCCGGCTCGGAGCGAGACCTGCTCTCCCGCCCACTCATCCCCGCGGGCTTCCTCGACGGCCCGAAAGCCCGCGTCCTGCTGAGCCTGCTCCTGACGGCCGGAGCGGACCTCGACCGGGTGCGCACGGCGTTCGAGCAGATCAACGCATCCATCTCCGCCCCGATCGTCGGTGGGGCCCACTGATCGCCCGACACGACGATCTCAGAGATCACGGTCCGCCAGGCGAGCGCGTTCGTCAGGAACCAGCGTCGAGCATCAGTCAGTCGCGCGCGGCTCCCGGTACGGACGGCTCCGGGGCGAGCAGGACTGTGCTCTCGTATGCGCCTCGAAACGCACCGATCACCAGGTCCCCCGCAGCGACGTACGGGCCCATGTGGCGCAGATAGAGGTTCCCCGCCACACCGTCGATCATGAACGGGCTGAGCACGAACGGCACCTCAGCGGTGATCTGCTGACCGGAGTCAAGTTCGTGAAATTGTATCGGCGTGCGGTCGGATACGACGCGTTCCTGCAGGACCACCGGGTTCGTCCGCGCCTCCTCCACGAGGGCTGAGGGCCAGTCCTGTTCCGCGGCCTGGCTGCCGAACAACACGCCTTTTCCGGAACTGCCGGAGGCGGGCTTGGCCACCAATTGATCACGTCGGCCGCTTGCGACGCTCAGCAGTTCCTTCTGTTCGTCCGGGTCACAGTCCAGGCCTAGGCATGCGGTCCATGGAACGTGCTCGCGTACCAATTCCTGATCGGCGGCGGCGAGCAAGCCCGCAGCACAGTCCTCGTGCAGCCAGGCCAGGATCGCCTTCGACGAGATGAGCCCCGACTCCGTGCGCGGGAACAGTCCGACCGTCTGGGCCCGGTCAGCGCCACACAATGCGGCAACCCCGCCGCCGTCCTCCACGATGCCGCCGCCCCACTGGAGTAGCACGACGTCGATCGGCACGTCGGCGGCGAGCAGCCGACCGGTGGTGTCGAGGCGCAGTTCGGCGAGATCGGCCTGCACCACCTCGAAGCCCACTCGCTCGGCGTCGGCCACGGCGGCACGTCTGGCCGTTTTGTGTGACTTGGTTTTGCCGGTGCCGGATTTCATCTTCTTGTAAGTGGGCATGAGCAGCCGGATCGGGATGCCGTTTCCGATCTCGCCAGGGAGCGTACGGACCAGCGCCTCGGAACGTGCGGCCACGGTAGAGGGTGGCCGGTACAGGCCGCTGTGCGGGCACAGCTGGGCGTAGGCGTCCGCCAGTTGGGGGCACAAGGTGACGCTGCGGCCGAGGTTAGGGAGGGTGTTGAGCTCGAGCAGCCGGGGTCGCCCCTGCTCGATCAGGAAGTCGGGACGTGCGTACCGGATGAGCTCTGTGGCCACGATCGGACGATCAGGATCCATCAGCAGCAGCGCATCGGGAAAGCGGAGTAGCCGCTTCAGCTCACCCACGGTCGACGCACGCCGCCGGCACGCATCCACCGCCAGGTGCAACAGCCGAGCTGTGATCGAATCGAGGCGCCCGTAGGCCCGTTCTCCGATGACGACCGGCCGGAGTGGCTCCCAGTATTTGCCGTCCGATTCCTGAAGCTGGTGGAAATTCCACCCGGTCGACTCCGTCCGACGGGCGAGGAACTCTGCGCGCAGCTGCTCCGGCAGCGCATCCCAGACATCGCGGATCGGGACGTCGAGGCGAGGGGTATCGGTCATATGGTGCCGCCTTCCGTAGGTGATCACCGTCAGTGGGACGGAGCTTGCGATAGCGGTATGGAAGAGTCGCAGTGGCGATCACAAGCGTCGAGGCTGGGGCCTTGAGAACGGCGTCTCGACGCGGCAGTAAATTGTATCTCATTCCATATTACGTAGATCAGACATATCTCTTTTATTTCTCTCCTTGAGAGGCCGGGATCACTGCCACTTCCCATGCAGGCCGCATTTAGCTCGTCGAGGACGATCGGCTCGACGTAGCCGGGTGGATCCAGCCGAATTTCGAAGGAATCGGACATGCGTCCGGCCTCCCCTCCAGCGCACACGCTGGTGTCGGCTCACGGCGGGCATGGGGCGCCGGTGCGGGGTCGGGCGGACCGAGTACTTCCGGTGTGATCAGGGCGCGGGCGGTGGCGGCGAAGTAGCGCTCGGAGACCGACCCGGTCAGGCCGAGGATGACGCCCTGGCTGAGACCGACGAGCAGTCCTCTGAGTTCCATGGCCAAGCGCTGCGTCTGTCGTGGGATCACCGGGGCCTCGTTGTGGGATCTACCGGTGAACAGTGCGGTCAGTCGTTCATCGTGCGTCCGGATCAGCAGCAGCGTGAAAGCACGCCTGATGAACGATAAATGGATGGGAGGTGGTCGCCAGACATACCTACGGTGTGGCGCGCGGCCAGGTCCGGCGTCGACATATGCGAATAACTGAATTGGTTGAACCGTGTCCGATCTTGATCCGTGTGCCCCGAAGATCGGGTTGGGGTGTCCGGCCCGCAGACCCGGGGGATCCAGATCCACATGAAGAAGCTCATCCGCGCAGTTCGGTACGGGGCTGTCGCCGTAGTGAGCATCGCCGCGCTCACCGCCTGCAGCTTCCAGGCCGCCGCTCCGGCCGTGCCGCTCCCGCAGGCGGGAGCGCTCGGGCAGGTGGTCGGCAGCAGCCCGCCTCCGATCGCGAACTCGGTAGGGCAGGTGCAGGTTTTCGGGGGCCCGACGACCGGCACCCTGACGCTGCCCACCAATCACGGCGCGGCTTCCAGCATTCAACTTCAGGCGGTCAACAACCCCCAGATCGGCGTCTACGTCACGGACAGCGCCGGCATGACCCTGTACCGCTCCGCCGCGGACAGCACGAACCCCCCGCAGTCCACCTGCGACAGCAACTGTGCGGCGACTTTTCCGCCGCTGGTGGTCGGGCCTTCCGCGAAGATCTACACGGCCGGAGTCAACGCCTCAAGCGTCGGTTACGTCCAGCGGTCCGACGGCACCTACCAGGTGACCATCAACGGATCGCCGATGTACTACTACTGGCAGGACCAACAGCCCGGCCAGATCAACGGTCAGGGTGTCGCCAACAACTGGTCGACCGTGAGCCCGACGGGCGGCAATGCCGCATCCGGGCAGTCGTCGGGTGGGCAGTCGTCAGGTGGGCGGTCATCAGGTGGGCAGGGCTCGGGCGGGCAGTCGTCGGGCTCCGGTTCCGTCGACGGAAGGCCCAACGAGCTCACGGTCTACGAAGGGGCGAATTTCCGGGGAGAGTTCACCTCGCTGGAAGGATCTTTCAGCAACTTTGCCACCGTGGACCTCAATGACAAGATCACATCCATTGCCAATAACACGGGCAAGGACATGTGTTTCTGGACCAATGCCAACTTCCAGGGGTCGGAGGTCAAAGTTCCTGCGGGTGTCACCGTGGCGCAGCTCAGCCAGCCCTTCGACGACAAGATCTCCTCAGAGAAGCAGTGTTGATACCGGCTGCTGATCCGCGGTAAGTCCCGGCAGCGAGGAACGGACTCCTGGCGCCGCCGGTCAGGGCGACGCCAGGGGACCACCGTGAGGACATCGGCAGCCCGTGACGACGGCTTCCGGCATTTCGGACAGCCCGGGCGGGCCAGTTGCTTCGTTCGGGTGACTGGCCAATACTGCCCGTGCGTCAGGATCACCCGTTCGGACAAGGAGGTCTGGCGGTAGTGGCTAACCGGCACCAACGCCTCACCCTGTTGGACCTGGTCGACTGCAACGCGATCGAGCATCCCGATGCCCTCGCCCTGGTGGACGGCGAGATCCGGTTGAGCTGGTCCGAGTATCGGGCTCAGGCTCGGGCGATCGCGCTGGTGCTGCTGGACCTGGGGGTGGGCCGCGGCGACGTCGTGGGTCTGCACATGGTCAACCGCGCAGAGCACGTGCTTGCTGATGTCGGCGCGGTGATGGCGGGTGCCATTCCCTGCAGCTACTACAACAGCTTGGCCGCCGAGCAGCTTGCCTGGGTTGCGGCGGACTCGGCGGCGTCGGTGGTGGTCGTCGATGCCGTCCGGCTGCCCACGTGGCTGGCTATCCAGAGGCAACTGCCCAGGCTGAGGTACGTGCTCGTGCTCGACCTGGAACCGGATGTCGTGCCGCCGCTGGGCGTGGAACGGTTCGAGCAGTTGGTGGCCGTCGCCTCGGAGCAGCTTGGTCAGCGCGGGCCCGAGATCGACTACGCCAGCTACCAGATGCACCCGAGCGACCCGCTGACCATCGTCTACACCTCGGGTACGACGGGGTTTCCCAAGGGCACGATCATCACCCATACCGCCGCGTTGTGGGTGATGGAGCAGGTGAACAGGCAGCTCGTCGAACATCTCGGCGGTCCGGTTCCGATCGGGTGGTCGACGGTTTCCTATCTGCCGTTGGCTCACGTGGCGGAACGGCTGTTCTCGCACTACCAAGGTTTGGCGCGGGCGATCACGGTCACTTATGTTCGGGATACCGCGAAGTTGCCTCAGATACTCCCGGCGACCCGGCCCAACCTGTTCCTCGGGGTGCCGAGGGTCTGGGAAAGAATGTACGGCGCCATCCGGGAACGAGCGGCGAATCAGAAGAGCCGTTTCCGGCGTCTCCTCGTCAACTCGGCGATCTCGGTTGCTCGCGAGGTCGGCGCCGCACGATTGACCGGGAAGAACGCACGCTGGTGGACCCGCCTCCGGTGTCCGCTCATGGAGCGAGTCGTCTATAGGCGGCTGCGCGCGGGGCTCGGTCTGGATCGGGTGGAGCTCGCGGTCAGTGGTGCGGCGTCGCTGCCGGCCGAGGTGGTGGCGTTCTTCGCCGGGATGGGAATCACCATCATCGAGGTGTACGGGATGACCGAGACCTGCGCGATGCTCGCGCACAGTCCCCTGGACGCACCGCGGCTGGGCAGCGTCGGGCGCGCGCTGGCCGGCATCGACCTGAGGATCGCCCCGGATGGCGAAGTACTGGCGAGAGGGCCCAACATCACCCCCGGCTATCTGAACCAGCCGCGGGCGACGGCGGAGGCGATCGACGCGGCGGGCTGGCTGCACACCGGCGATATCGGCGCCCTGGACGACGACGGATACCTGCGCATCACCGGTCGCAAGAAGGAACTCATCAACACCGCGTCCGGGAAGACGATCTCACCCGCCGGCGTGGAGGGTGCGTTGTCATCAGGCTCCGACCTGGTCGGGTCGGTCTACGTGCACGGTGATGACAAGCCCTGTCTCGTGGCCCTGGTCACCCTCGATCCCGGCTGGGCGCAGTGGTGTGCAGCGCGGGACATCAAGGTTCGTTCGATCGCCGACGCGGTGGCCGATGGACGGGTGCGGCTGGAGGTGGCCCGGTGCATCGGCGCGGGCAACGCTGCCCTCTCACGGGTCGAGCAGGTCAAGAACTGGGCCCTCCTCCCGGAGGAATGGAGCAGCGAGGCGGGTCAGCTCACGCCGACGTTCAAGCTGAAACGCACGGTGATCGCCGAGTGGTACCGCGACGAGATCGAGGAACTCTACGACCCGCTGACGGCCGAATCGTGGACGGACGAGTAACTCACACCGGATCCGGCGCGATGAGTGCCGTGCTCTGGAAACCGCCTCGACTGGCACCGATCACCACGTCTCCGGCACGAACGCCCGGGCCCATGTGGCGCACCCCGACACTCGCCGCCCCGCCGTCGATCATGAACGGACTGAGCACATACGGCACCTGCGCCACGATCTCCTGCCCGGAGTCCCGATCGAGGAACGGCATCGTCATGCGGTCGGATTCGACGCGCTGTTGGAGGACCATCGGCGACTCGCGGGCGGCATGGACAGCGGCCGCGAGCCAGTCCTGCTCCGACGTCTGACTTCCGAAGAGCACACCGTTTCCGGACTTGCCGACGGCGGGCTTCGAGACCAGCCGGTCGCGCTCGTCGGCCGCCATGCGTAGCAGCTTCTCGGGCACGGCCGGATCTCCGTCCAGGCCCAGGCAGGTGGTCCACGGAACGTGGGTGCGGACCAAAGCGCTGTCCGCCGGGTCGAGCAGGCCCGCGTCACAGTCCTCATGGAGCCAGGCCAGGACCGCCTTCGAGGAGATGAGGGCCGACTCCGTACGCGGGAACAGCTCCACAGTTCGGGCGCGGTCGGCGCTACGCAGCGCGGCGAGTCCACCGCCGTCGTCCACTATGCGGTCGCTGCCCCACTGGAACATGACAAGATCGATCGGCAGACCGGCGGCGAGCAGTCGACCAGCGGCGTTGATGCCGAGATCGACGAGGTCGGCCTGGACGACCTCCAGGCCCACCCGCTCAGCATCGGCCAGGACGAGCTTCTTGATCCTCTCGTGGCGACGGCGCGTTCCGTTGGCGTCGATCCCCCAACACGCGGGGACGAGCATCCGACGTGGACGGCCGTTCCCGAGCTGGGAGCCGAGCGTCCGGACCAACGCCGCGGAGCGGGCGGTCACACAGGAGGGCGGCGGGTGCAGACCGCTCTCCGGCCACAATCGGGCGTAGGCCTCCGCGAGCCGGGGCGTCACCGTGTCGCCCCCGAGCCGTGTGCTGTTGTTGAACTCGAGCAAGCGTGGCTGACCCTGCTCGACCAGGAGGTCGGGACGGGCGTACCGGGTGAGCTCTGCGGCCACCAGCGGGCGATCGGGATCCATCAGCTGGAGCTCATGGGGAAAGCGGAGTGCCCGGTGTAGTTCGCCCAGCGTGGCGGCACGGCGACGGCACGCCTCGACGGCCAGGTGCAACAGCCGGGCCGTGAGCCACCCGAGGCCGCGGTAGGCCCGTTCTCTGATGATCACCGGCCGGAGCGGTTCCCAGTGCCTGCCGTCCCATTCCTGGCGTCTGTAGCCCTTCCATCCCGTCGAAGACCTGCGGCGGGTGAGCAACTCTTCGCGGAGCTCCTCGGGTAGCGCAACCCAGACATCATCGACCAAAAGGACAGAAGGTTCGTGATCGTTCATGTCGCGAATCTCTCTCCGGTGAGGACGGCGACGGCGTACGGATTTCGGCCCCGGCTACGTCGAAAGGTCATGGCGATCACGTGCGCGGCTATACAGCGAGATCAGGAGTGGGTCGCGTACGCGGCCACGCTCGAAATATGAATGGAAGCGTCGATGGTATTCTCTGAACCATCGTTCGGAGTCGTGCAAGAAAAGGATGTCGTGTGGTGCCATGTGTCGTATCGCGAGCAGCGCGACCGGGGCGATCGAGACTCTGAAACCTGAATTCCGGAACGCTCTCTCGTCGCAGTTCGGATGGAATTGTCCGACCATCACCCCGGATTGCACGGCGAAGTCCTTCAGGCGTTCATACACCGCATCCAAGCGCTCCCAGCCTTCAGGGCCCATGCGTGGCATGACTATCAGCCTGCTGTCGAGCAGGACTCCCGAACTGCGCGGTGGGTGGCCCGCAGTGCCGAATTCGCGGATCTCGGTCTGCAGTGTACTGATCAGCTCCGGTTCGTCGGAGCCGTCGATGTCATATCGTATGTGAGTCTCCAAGGCGTGCTCGTTGAGCGCACGAGGAACGAAGGGGCACACGGGCCCGGATCGGCCGATCCGTCGGTCGCCCACCGAAACGTATTCGCGCAGCCACGTGTCCACCAGGCTGCGGTGCTCGTCGGGATTGAACTCATCGATCATGGTGCGGCCGCCGCTGGAGCGGAAAGTGCCGCGGGCGCCCCGGTCTGTCCGAGGTCTCTCGCGGATGCGTCCACCTTGTTCGAGGAACACTCCACTCGCTCGGCCATTGCGCACCGTTCATCCAGCGGCAACAGTCGACCGGAACAATTGGACAACAATCTCAGCACCTCCGACACCATGAGCTCGCCACGTCGCGCATTGCGACGAGGTCGGCCGCTCGACCACAACATCTGCGGTTGATCGATGCGCCACGATCGCCGTTGGCCGACGCGCCTCGAAGATCCGTCTCCTACCGGTTGTTGAACGCCTCTCGGCCGCCAATCTCCCCCAATGCGACCGAACTAGCCGATCGTCTGTGTTTCGCGCATCGTAATGAACTCCTAAACGCAGTGCTCTGGCCGCTGTGAGACCCACCGGCCGTGGCCACGATAAAGGACGCTCCAGTCTGAACCGCTGCACGGCTGACCACCCAGCGGGTGACATGAGTCCAGTTGGCGCGTAAATAGGCGGCATGTTACGAAACTGGTGTCGTTTGCGGTACTCCGTGCTTTCGGCGATCCGCCGGCGCATCAGCTTCGGGCAGACCGGCGGAAATGCACCCATATGGCCGGAGCACATGTGGCCGGAGTGCGAAGTTCGACCCTCTTGCAGGGGGAGCAAAGTGTGGCCATGATCTCGTCGACGGCTTCGTGAGTGGTCGATAAGATTGATCCTCACGGCTGGGGAGCCCACCGAAAAGTAAACGTCAGGCTATTTGTGGTGCAGAAAGATCGTTGTCGGGAATCCGCGGTTGACCCCGGAGATGCGAGACCGGTCGTTGCCGGTGGAGGTCAGGCCGCGGGCTTACCTCGGGCGGGAGGAGGCTCGGCCAGGGACGGCGGCGCCGCTCATCGCGGGCGGCGGGGAGTCTGCCGCCCCGCATCCGATCACAACGGCGTGTGCGTCGATCACATCCCGGACCGCACCGTGAACGCCGCGCCCCCACCGCGACACTGCGTCGTCGGATGATGAGCCGCGGACCGACCAGCCTGGCCGGCCGGGAACACGTTTACTGCGGTGAATCGTCTCCGAGGCCGGTGAGTGTCACGTCGCTGACCGCGTCGTGCGCTCCTATCGCAGCCGCGTGCGGAAGGCTGGTGGCGCTGCGGACGCTGTACCGGCCGGCCGGGACGTTGTCGAAGCGGTACGCGCCATGGTCATCGGTCACGGTCGTGTCGACCGTGCGTCCGTGCTGATCGTGCAGGTGGAGGGTGATCCCGGGGACGGCCTGCCCGGCCGCTGTGACGGTGCCGGTGAGAATGCCGAGGGTCTGGACGGGCAGGTCGACGACGTGGTCGGAGCCGGTCGCGGCACCGAGCTCGATCACGCGGGCGACCGGTTCGGCGCCGGGAGTCGCGACCGCGATCGTGACGGTCGTCGTGGCGATACCGTCGAGGCGGTAGCGGCCGTCGGGGTCGGACATGGTGCTGGCGATGACCTCGCCTGCAGGATCGAGCGCGAGCACTGCGGCGGCCGGAACGGGGCGGCCGGTCTGCGTGTCGTGAACGATCCCGGTGATGCTCCTGATCGTCTTGAGTTCGACATCGATCAGCGTGGAGCCTGTTCGGTCGAAGATCGTCGCCGTCACCGAGACGGCGTGCGGTTCGTAACCAGGTCGGCGGGCGATCAGGATGTAGTGGCCGGGTCGGAGGCTGTCGAACCGGAACCGGCCGTCCTCACCGCTGATCACCCGCGAGATCTGGCTGCCGACGCCGTCGGTCAGTGTGAGAGTCACGCCGGACAGCGGTCTCGTTGCACTGTGGACTCGGCCGGTGAGCGATGCCGAGGGTGCTTCGTCGGTGGCTATGGGCCCGGCGAAGACATCGTGCTGGTCCGTCACGGGATGTCCTTCCTAGTGCCGCTGCAGAACCGGCAGGGCGATGTCGTGCTGCTGGGTTGTGCCCGCCGCGACGGTCACGACCTCGTGGATCGCCGGGTGTTCGACGGTGACGAGGGTCAGTGGTTGCACGGGTAGGGCGTCGAGCCGGTATCGGCCGTGCGCGTCGGCGACGGTGCTGCTCACGACGCTGCCGTCGGTGGCGTGCGCGGTGACGGTGACCAGGGCGGGCGTGGGTCCGGTGGTCCCGTCGACCGTGCCCGTGACGGCTCGGGTCGCGGGTCGCGCCGGCTCGCCATGGGCCTGCCCGACGGACTCCAGTGCGTCTGCCGCTCGTCCGGCGAGAGACACGGTCGGGTCCGGTTCGATGGGTGCAGACACCTTCTGCAGGGGCAGGCTGCGCTGCCGTCCCGGGATGAAGGAGGTGATGACGAGCGCGAGGAGCGCCGCGCCGGACCCGACCGCCAGGACGACGCGGAACGCATCCTGCGAGGGGAAGGTGGCGCCCTCGATCGTGATGGTGATCTGTGCGAGAACGACCCCGGCGACCGCGCTGGAGACCGAGGTGCCGATGGAGCGCATGAGCGTGTTGAGGCTGTTGGCGGCGGCGGTTTCCGACACGGGGACGGCGCCCATGACGAGGGCGGGCATCGCCCCGTAGGCAAGGCCGACACCGGCGCCGATGATGCTGGAGACGACGACGAGTTGCCAGATCTCGGACATGAGCACGATGGCCAGCGCGTAGCCGGCGGCCACGACGAAGGCACCCCACATCAGCGTGACCTTCGGCCCCCGGGTGCGGGAGATGCGAGCGGAGACGGGAGCCATCGCCATCATGACCAGCCCGTTCGGTGCCATGATCAGGCCGACGGCGAGCATGCTCTGCCCCAGCCCGAAGCCCGAGCTCGCGGGCAGCTGGATCAGCTGTGGCAGCACCAGCGACATCGCGAACATCGCGAACCCGAACACCGCCGAGGCGATGTTGGTGAGCAGGACCTGGGGACGTGCGGTGGTGCGCAGGTCCACCAGCGGTCGCGGTGTCCGGAGCTCCCATCGGCCCCAGAAGGCCAGTACGACGACCGCCGCCGCAACCAGGCCGAGGGTCAGCCCGCTGCCCCATCCCCAGTCCGCGCCGCTGGAGATCACCAGCAGCAGAGCCACCAGTGCCGCCGAGAGTCCGACGGCTCCGAGGAAGTCGAATCGCCCACCGGCACGGACGGGGGACTCGGGCACAACGGTCACCACGAGCACGGCGACGAGCGCGCCGAGGCCGGCGGCGGTCCAGAACAGGACGTGCCAGTCGGTGCGTTCGGCCAGGAACGCGGCCGCGGGAAGCCCGAGTGCGCCGCCCACCCCGAGAGACGCGCTCATCATGGCCGTCGCGGAGCCGAGCCGTTCCGCGGGGAGCTCGTCGCGCATGATGCTGATCCCGAGCGGGATCACACCGGCCGCGAGGCCTTGCAAGGTCCGTCCGACGACCATCGGGACGAGGCTGTCACTGAGCGCACAGACGACCGATCCGATGACCAACATGACCAGACTGACGAGGAGCAGCCGCCTCTTGCCGTACATGTCGCCCAGCCGCCCGATGGTCGGCGTGGCCACTGCGCCGGCGAGCAGGGTCGCGGTGACGGCCCAGACGGCCTCGGACGCCGAAGCGTGGAGGAGCGTGGGCAGCTGCGGGACCAGCGGGATGATCACGGTCTGCATCAGTGCGACCACGATCCCGCCGAAGGCCAGCACGGCGACCACGGCGTTGGGGCGAGGCCGGGCGACGGTCTCGGCCTTGTGCCGATCTGCGTGCGATGGATCGGCGGAGGCCTGATGGACAGCGGACATGCGTCTCCCTCGTGGGACTGCGCAGACGTGACGGAGCGGCTTAAATCACCCGGTTGATTTACACTAACAGGCGCGGTTGACTGGGCTGCGTCCGTGGACGATCAATCTCGAGGAGGCGCGTAGTGCAGCACCAGGCAGGTGAGCAGGCTCTGTGCTCGCCGTTGCCCGGCCGACTCCGCGAGCTGCCGGTGAGGTGCTGACCGTGACCTGGAGATCGGCGGGGGCGGACCGCGCGAGCGCGACCCGAGAGATCATCCTGGTCACCGCGGAGCGGCTCTTCGCCGAGCACGGCGTCTACGCGGTGTCCAACCGGCAGATCGGCGAGGCCGCGGGCCAGGGCAACACCGCGGCTGTCGGCTACCACTTCGGCAGCAAGTTCGATCTTGTGCGGACGATCGTGCGTGGACACACCGCAGACATAGATCGGATCCGAGCGGCGATGGTGGCCGTGACGGCCGGTTCCACCGAGGTCCGCGACTGGGTCGCATGCATCGTGCGGCCGATGACCGAACATCTGGACGCGCTCGGCAGCCCCACGTGGTTCGCCCGGTTCAGCGCGCAAGTGATGACCGACCCCGCACTGCGGGAGATCATGTCCGAGGAGACGCTGACGTCTCCGTCGCTCGTCGAGGCCCTCGACGGGCTCAACGGCTGCCTGCCCGCGCTGCAGCCCGAGGTGCGGACCGAACGCGGAGACATGGTGCGTCAGCTCATGGTGCACATTCCCGCCGAGCGCGAACGCGCACTCGCCGACGGCACCTCGACCCCCCGAGCCACCTGGCGCGCCGCCGCCACCGGGCTGATCGATGCGATCGCCGGGATCTGGTTGGCGCCGAGCACCCCGCCCGCGGGTGACGTGGCGATCAAGGACTCGGCGCGCTGACGGGGAGCCGGCGGCGGGACGCGATCCCCACCTGGGCGGATGGCCGGAGTTAGCCTCGGAGCTGTGCATGTCCAGGAGTTCTCCGGTGAGGATCTGGAAGGCGTCGCCCGCGAGATGCCGGTGATCATGCAAACGCGTCCCGATTACCGCGGGCGGTTGGCGCTACACGGGCTGGGTGAGGCCGTCACACTCTCGCGGACGAACTCCGGAGGGTCGTTGCGGACCACCCGGACCCCACGGTTGGCCACGAGAACATCGGGCGGCCACCTGCTGCGCTTCTGCGTGTACGGGGCCGGTCGGGGCCACGTCCACCAGCACGACCGCTTCGCGGAGCTGGTGTCCGGTACCGGAGTGCTGTACGAGGGGGCTCGCCCATGGGAGCTGTTCTCGTCGGAGGAGAGCCAGTGCATGAACCTGCAGTTCTCCCGGGAGCTGCTCCCGATGCGCCCAGCTGAGATCACCGAGGCGTGTGCGCGCAGCGTGGCCCCGGCAGGGCCGGCCATGCAGATGCTGTCCGGCTATCTCGATCGGCTGTTCGAGGTGGCCGACGGGCTCACCGCGGGGCAGCGGCTGGACGCCGGGCGAGCCGCGATCGAGCTGCTGACAATGGTGTTGCGGGACGTCACCCCTGCCGTGCCGGGCGGGGACGGTCCTGATGAGGTGCTGCTCGAGATGATGCAGATGTATGCGCGCGAGCACCTGGCCGATCCGCGCCTGCGGGTCGAGGAGCTGGCGCGGCGCCACCATGTGTCGGTCCGCTACGCCTACAGCCTGTTCGCACGGATCGGGACGACGCCCGGTGCGTACCTTCGCGAGCAGCGGCTGCTCGCGGCACAGGTGATGTTGTCCGACCCGAGGTGCGCCTGGCTCGGGACGTCGGACATCGCGGCTGCGGTCGGGTTCGTCAGCCTCAGGACGTTCGAACGGGCCTTCCAGCGGCAATACGGAATGACACCGGCCGGCTGGCGATGTGAGCACCGCTGCCGGGGATCCGCTCCCACAGGACTGGAACAGGAAATGTTTCCGCGCTGAGGGTTCGGTGCCGTCAGGCCGAGGACTGGGGGCGGGGGACCAGGGCGGCCACGATCCGAGCCGTTGCGTCGTCTGCGGACAGCCCCCCAGGCCCAGTCGGACTTGTGCAGCCGGAGCGATACGAGGCCGTGGTACGCCGACCACAGCAGGAGCGCTGTGGACAACGGCGTGTCCGGATCCGTCTCAGCCACCAGTTCGACGATTCGCTTCTGTAGGCGAGGACCGTGCGGGGCTCGAGTCGGCGGCAGATCGTCCCCGCTTTCGAACAGCAGTTGGTAGGCGCCGGGGTGCGCGAGGCCCCAGCGAACGTAGGCCTGGCTCGCGATGACGAGAGTGTCGTCGGGTGCGTCCGCGATGGCCCGTTCGATGCTGTCGATCAGGTCGGTGTACTCCGCGTCCAGCACGGCCGAGCGGAGATCGGGTTCCGAGGGGAAGTGCCAGTACACGGCGGACGGCGCGACCTCGCACTCGCGGGCGATCGACCGCAGCGAGGGCACCGTCACGGCCTGCGGCTCGGCGAGCATCGCGCGTGCGGCGGCGATCAGATCGGCGCGAAGATCTCTGCTTCCCACGACGGAATTGAACACGTGTTCAGGTACAGTCCGCCACTGAACAGGTGTTCAAGGACGTGGGGGTGGAGACGTGAAGACGATCTTCTTGACCGGAGCCTCGCGTGGTCTGGGCCGTGCGATCGGCGAGGTTGCGCTCGCAGCGGGACACCGTGTGGTGCTGACTGCCCGTGACCCGAAGGCGGTGGCCGATCTCGCGCGGGACCACCCCGCAACCGCGGTGGCGCTCCCTCTCGATGTGACGGATGCTGCGGCGGCCGTGCACGCGATGGCGGCTGCCGTGGAACATTTCGGGGTGCCGGACGTCGTGATCACCAATGCCGGCTACTCGGACATCGTCAGCATCGAGGACGCTTCGCTCGCCGCCCTGCGCTCTGCGTTCGAGACGAATCTGTGGGGTGTCGTGCACGTGGTCAAGGCGGCGCTGCCCATCCTGCGGGAGTCCGGCCGCGGCCACCTGATTCAGATCTCTTCCGTCAGCGGTCGACTGGCTCCCGCCCCGGGACTGGGTGCCTACGTGACCGCCAAGTTCGCGGCCGAGGGCTTCCTCGAAGCAGTGGCCAAGGAGGTCTCCGGGTTCGGCATCCGCGTGACCATCGTCGAGCCCGGCCGGATGGCCACGTCGATCGCCTCGTCGATGGCGATTCCGGAAGCGAGCGAGCCGTACGCGCCGCTGGTCGCGCCGCTCGCGTCCGCCTACGCCGGAGGTGCCTCCGCGGGAACCGACCCGGCGCGCGCTGCCCGTTTCGTTCTCGATGTCACCGACGTCGACGAGCCGCCGCTGCACCTTCCGCTGGGCGAGTCGGCGTTCGAGTACATTCTCGCCGCCGAGACGCAGCGCCTGGCCGAGCTGACGGCGTGGGAGCGGATCAGTCGTTCCGTCCGCTGAATCGCTGTACGGACGACCGTGCACGAGCGCAGTGCCGACGGTGCTACCAGAAGTCGTGCGGGGCGGGCCCCTTGCTGCCGCCCGTGGAGTTGACCAAGGTGTTCGGACATGGACGGCTTCCTCGATGGCCTCGCTCGCACGGCGCTCGCCCGCGAGCCGATCCCCCGCGAGGCGGCGCTTCGGGTGCTCGCAGGCGACGACGAACTGCTCGACGTCGTCGGCGCGGGCTCGCGCGTGCGTCGCGCGTTCTTCGGTCGCAGGGTGAAGCTCAACACGATCATCAACATGAAGAGCGGGCTGTGCCCCGAGGACTGCAGCTACTGCTCGCAGCGGCTGGGCTCGGAAGCGGAGATCCTCAAGTACTCCTGGATCGACCCGCACGACGCGGCGGGCATCGCCGACCGCGCGGTGCGCGCGGGCGCCAAGCGGGTGTGCCTGGTCACGAGCGGCCGCGGGCCGGGTGAGCGCGACGTCGCCCGCATCGAGCGGACGATCGGCGCCATCAAGGCCGACCAGCCCGACGTCGAGGTGTGCGTGTGCCTCGGGCTGCTCTCGGACGGGCAGGCCGACCGGCTGCGGGCGGCGGGTGCCCACGCCTACAGCCACAACCTCAACACCAGCGAGGAGCGCTACGGCGAGATCTGCTCCACGCACACGTTCGCCGACCGGGTCGACACGGTGCGGCGGGCCACCGCCGCAGGCCTCTCTCCGTGCTCCGGGGCGATCTTCGGGATGGGGGAGTCGGATGACGACGTGCTCGACCTCGCCTACGCACTCCGGGACCTCGACCCCGACTCGGTTCCGGTCAACTTCCTGATCCCGTTCGCCGGCACCCCACTGGCCGGGCGCTGGGAACTCACGCCGGAGCGCTGCCTGCGCATCCTCGCGCTCTTCCGTTTCGTGTTCCCCGACGTCGAGGTCCGGCTCGCAGGCGGCCGTGAGATCCACCTGCGGGGCATGCAGTCGCTGGCTCTGCACCTGGCCAACTCGATCTTCCTCGGCGACTACCTCACGAGCGAGGGCCAGCCCGGCTCGGACGACCGGCAGATGATCGCCGACGCCGGGTTCACCGTCGAAGGGCTGGAGGAACAGAGCCTGCCCGACGCCCGCCACGACCTCGTCGTGCTGCGGCGGCGGGGCGCCGGCACCGATCTGCCGGCGAACGCCTGACGCGAGCCGCGGATCAGAACAGCTCGAAGTACTCGCGGTGCTCCCAGTCGGTGACGTCGTTGACGTAGGTCTTCGGGTCCGGGTTCTCGACCAGCCACGCCTCGTAGCGGCTGACCTCGCTGCGTTTCATGGTGACCAGGTAGTCGATGAAGACGCTGCCGAACTCCTTGCGGTAGAAGTCGTCGGCGGCCAGCACGTCGACCGCCTCGCTCAGCGTGGTCGGCAGGCGGGCAACGTCCTCCGCGTAGGGATCCTCGCTGATCTGCCCCGGCGAGATCTCGCCGACGATTCCGTCGAGCCCGGCCGCGGCCTGGGCGGCGAGGTACAGATACGGGTTGGCCGCTGCCTCGCCGACCCGGTTCTCCACGTGCGACGCCTGGTCACCGGGCTCGCTGATCACGCGCACCATGGCGGCGCGGTTGTCCTTCGCCCAGGTCAGCCGGTCCGGCGCCAGTGAGTAGGGGCGCCGGCGGCGGTACCCGTTGACGGTCGGCGTGGTGAACACCGACGCCGCACGACCGTGTGCCAGCGTGCCCCCGACGTAGTGCTGCCCGAGCGTCGACAGCGCCTGCCCCGGCTCGGGAACCATCAGGTTCTGACCGGTAGTCGCGTCGGCGATGGACGTGTGGAGATGCCAGCCGCTGGCGTAGAAGCCGGCGATGGCCGGCGTGCACATGAACGAGGCCAGGTAGCCGTTGCGCTTGGCGACCTGCTTGGTCGCCATCTTGAACAGACTCGCCGTATCGGCCACGGCGAGACCCTCGAGGACGTCGAAGGTGGTCTCCACCTGGCCTGGCGCCCACTCGTCATCGAAGGTGCGCAGGGGGAGTCCCATGGCCGTGACCGCGTCCCGGATCGGGGCGAGCGCATCGTCGATCTCGTCGAGATGGTCGAGGAGGAGGTAGTTGTAGCCCCGCGCCACCGGTGCCACCACGGGTGGGTCCGCGGGAGTGCCGGGGCCACCCATCGAGCCCGTGCCGAGCAGGTCGTCGACAACACGGGTCAGGTACCACTCGATCTCGATCCCGGCGACGATCGCGAGGTTGCGTTCCGCCAGGCGGCCCAGAGTCTGTTTGAGGATCGTCCGCGGTGCGAGGGGGAATGCCGCGCCGTTGGTCTGATACAGGTCCGCGAAGACGACCGCGGTGTGCGGCGCCCACGGCAGAACGGTGAAGGTCCCCGGATCGGGCACGGCTGTGACATTCGGACTGCCGCCGAAACCGTCGATCTCGATACCTCCGTCCGGGGTGAACGGGTCCAGCACGATGGCGTTGGCCGAGTCCAGGATGAACGGCGCCATCGTGATCTGGCTGCCGGCCTCGAGTGCCCCGAAGTACGCCGGACGCGTCAGCGCCTTCCCCCGCAGCAGGCCGTACTGGTCGGGCCAGACGAGCCGGACGACGTCGATGCCGTGCTGCTCGACCAGCTTCCTCGACCGAGCGGCCGCCTCCACCTGGTCGGGCGAGTAGAGGCCGTGCCGTTCGATGAACGTGGAAGTGGTGGGCATGGTCATCCTTTGCAGGAGTCGTTGTTGCGGGAATTCTCGGGATGAATCGGTCGAATTCACCAGGAACGGGTTCGAGGCGAGCCTCGGCTCTATTATCAGTCGTTCCGTGATCGATGAGAAATGCGGATCCCAGCTACCAGCCATCGAGGATCGTGCTAACAAGGGATGATGGAGCTCCGGCATCTCGCGGCGTTCACCGCCGTCGCCGAGGAGGGAAGCTTCACCGCCGCTGCGAGGCGTATGCACATGGTGCAATCCGCGATCTCGGCGACGGTGCGCACGCTCGAGCGCGAGCTGGACGTGCGTCTGTTCGACCGGACCACGCACCGCGTCCAGCTCACCTCGGCCGGCCGGCTGTTGCTGCCCGAGGCGCGGCGCACATTGGCCGCGGCCGCCGCTGCTCGCGACGTGATCGCCCAGGCACACGGCGGGCTGCGGGGCACGGTGCGGCTGGGGATCCTGCAGTGGCACCGGGGCTTCAGCGTGCCGAGGCTCATCGCGGAGTTCCGCGCGGAGCACCCGCACGTCGAGATCGAGTTGCACCGCGGGGACAGCACCAGCCACGTCGCAGCCCTGCACAAGGGGCAGCTGGACCTGGCGTTCCTCGCCGTGGACCCCGACGTCGCCCCCGGCCTGTCGCTCCTTCGCCTGATACGGGACACGATGCCGGTGGTCACCTCGCCGGACCATCGCCTCGCGGGCCGCACCTGCGTCGACCTCGCTGCTACCGCCGACGAGCCATTCGCCGAGACCCCGCCGACGTGGGGCCTGCGCATGTCCAACGACCGCGCCTTCCGCGCGGCCGGTCTCGAACGCAGGGTCGCTTTCGAGGTCGCCGATGTCGCGACCGTGCTCGACTTCGTCCGCTACGGACTGGCCGTGGCGATCGTGCCCTCGTGGGTGCTCGATTCGACGTCGGGTGTGTGCGCGATGCCGATACGAAGCGGTGCCCCGGTGCTCACGATCTCGCTCGCTACGGTCGCCCAGCGGGATGTGCCAGCACCTTGCCGGGCCTTGATGTCCACCGCCTGGCGGCTGGCCGGCGGCACTCCTGACTGATGCGGTCAGTTCCGGGTGGCCGTGCCGGTGCGCGTTGCGAGCAGTGACATGTCGAAGCCGATCAGGCGTTCCACGGCCTCGGCCACGGCGAGCAGCCCGTGGTCGTCGTGGACCTGCCCGACGAGTTGGAATCCCATCGGCACCCCCTCGGCCGCGAGCCCCATGGGCAGGCTGACGGCCGGATGACCGGACTGGTTGATCACCGACGTGTTGCGGATCAACTCCAACACGTCGGGCGTCTGAACGTCCGCGATCCGCGGCGGCACTATCGGCAGTGTGGGCATGGCGAGTACGTCGACGGCGTCGATGGCCCGGCGTAAGGCCTCGATCACCAGCCTGCGGGCCCGCAGCGCACGGATGTAGTCCTGGGCGAGCACGTATTGCCCGGCCATCAGTTGGTGTCGCAGATCCGGCGAATACAGCTCGGGGCACGCGTCCAGCGTCGGCTGATGGAAGACGTAGGCCTCGACGAACAGCGGGAGCAGCAGCAGCGGCGCGAGGTGAAGGATGTCCATCGGCACGGGCGATGGCGTGGCGCCGTTGCTGATCATCAGGTCGAGCACAGCCAGCGCCGCCGCTTCGACCTGTGGGTCCAGGTCGTCCCAGAACCAGGCCTCCGGCACGCCCACGCGTAGACCGGCGAGATCGTCGCGCGGTGGCGCCGACGATGCGGGACGGCCGCAGGAGTGCGGGTCGTCCGGATCCGGGGCGGCCATGACCTGCAGCATCGCCCGGGCATCCGCGACCGAGCGGGCGAGGGGTCCGACGTGATCGGTGTGCTCGCAGCCGGTTGGGATCAGGCCTCGGAGCGGAACGAGCCCGTGTGTCGGCTTGAACCCGACCAGCCCGCAGCAGCTCGCCGGAATTCGAATGGAGCCGGCCGCGTCGGTGCCGACAGAGGCATATCCGACGCCGAGCGCAACGCCGGCGGCCGACCCGCCGCTGGAGCCGCCCGCGATGTGCTCAGGTTGCCACGCGTTGGGCACGGTGCCGTGGAACGGGTTCATCGTCGTGCCACCCAGCGCCAGCTCGTGCAGGTTCGTCTTGCCCAGCACGATCGCGCCCGCCTGTCTCAGCTGCGTGACGACGGGAGCGTCGGTGGTGGCGACGCGGTCGGCGAACACCGGGGAACCAGCGGTTGTCGGCAACCCGGCCACATCGATGTTGTCCTTCACGGTGATCGGGACGCCGTGAAGCGGTCCACACGGACCGTCTGTTTCCCAGGCGCGATCAGCTGCGGCCGCAGCCTCGCGCGCTTGCTCTGGCAACGCGGTGATGAACAGGTTGTACCCGGCGAAGCGTTCACCGCGTTCCAGGGCCGCCTCCGTGACCTCCACCGCACTCAGCTCGCCGGCGGCCAACGCGCGCCGAACCTCGACCAGAGACAAGTCCGCCACGACATCGCCTCGCCCCGCCGTCATTTCCGGCCGCCCGCTGCCAGCACCAACGCGTTGGACACCTCTCCGAGCGGCAGAGCCCGCAGCGCTGCGACCGTTCGTGAGTTCTGCCGGACGTAGGGAAGCAAGGCGTCGAGTACGTCGTCCGGGTGCTCCTTTCCGATGAGCAGTTTCTCGATTCTGCGCAGATCCTCGCGTTCCATGTCGTGTCCTTCTCGTTGGGAACGGCGTCGGCCTCCTGCAGAGCGCCCGCGCCCGGCCCGCGAGCGTCGTCGTCGGGTCAGACGAGGAAGAAGACGGTCTCGTCGTTGCCCTGCAGGGTGATGTCGAACCGGTAGCGGGTGGTCGGGCCGCTGGGTTCGGGGTGGGCGAGCAGTGTGTGCCGGCGGTCGTCGGGAAGAGCCGCGAGGACGGGATCGGTGGCGTTGCCGGACGGGTCGTCGGCGAGGTAGACGCGGGTGATGACGCGGTCGTTGAGTCCGGAAGTGAACAGCGACAGTGCGATGTGCGGCGCCGCGTCGGCGCTCGTGGGGGTGCGGCGGGGTCGTGCGGTGCGCAGCCGGTAGTGGCCGCTGAACCCGGTGCCGGTGCGGGTGAAGTGGCCGTTGCTGGTGGCAGCGGGGTCGGGTTGCCAGGTCTCGATCATGGCGTGGGGGACGGGTTTGCGGGCGCCGTCGTAGATCGTGCCGGTGAGTTCGATGGCGGTGGGGTCGTTCTCGGGAGTGGAGTTGTACCAGTGCGGCCGCAGGAGCGCGGGGGCGAAGAACGGGCCGATGGTCTGTGGTGGTGTCTGCCAGGCGTCGGGCGCTGCCCCTGTATGCGGGCCGTGTTCGGCGGGCGGGTGCGGGGTGTCGGGCAGGACGATGTCGAAGCGATAGCCGCGGGCCCAGCCGTTCTCGCCGATGGCGTGGTCGAGTCGGCTGATGAGGTGGGATCGCTGTGGTTCGGGGGCGGCTTGCACGACGGAGTCTTCGCGCAGGAGGGGGTCGCCGGGGAAGTACATCTGAGTGATCAGGCGCTGGTTGAAGGTGGTCCCCATGATCGAGAAGTGGATATGGGGTGGGCGCCAGGCGTCGCATCGGAGATCCGAGCGGTGGCTGCCGGGCATGATCGTGGTGAAGCGGTACCAGCCGTCGGTGTCGGTGAGGCAGCGTCCGGTACCGGTGAAGTTGGGATCGAGTGGGGCGTCGTAGTGGTCGGCGGGGGAGGCGTAGCGCCCGGCCGAGTTGGCCTGCCAGATCTCCACCAGGTTGCGGGTGATCGGGCGGCCGCCGGCGTCCAGAACCCGGCCGCTGACCACGATGCGTTCGCCGATCGGGCTGCCGGCGTATTGATGGGTGAGGACGTGCTCGGAGTCGCTGATCGGGCCGAAACCCGTGATCGGCCCGGTCGCCTCGGTGGCCGGGTCGGGAAGCCGGACGAGCGCGTGCATCGGTGCCCGGCCGAGCGTCGGGGCATATATCGGCGCGAAGCAGGGGAGAGGTCCGGTGTTGCTGTCCTGGGGTCGGCGCTGCCGGCCCTCGCGAGGATCGATGTCACCCCGTCGCAATTTCTACCTCGCTGATCAGTGTCTGGAGCGTGCGAAAGGCGTGGTGCGTCCGTGATTTAACGGTGCCGGGCGAGACGCCGAGTTCTCGAGCTGTTTCGTCAACCGAGCGGCATTTGAAATATCTTTCGACCAACACGTCGCGATGCTTCGGTGTGAGCTTGTCGAGCGCGTCGGTGAGGGCTCGGCGCTGCAAGAATCGGTCGACGTCGTCCGCGACATATGCCGCATTCGGCATCTGCTCGTGAGACACGGTCGCGGGCTCCCTGGAGCGTGCCCGCCAGATATCGATCAAGTGATTGCGGGCTGTGGCGTACAACCACGCCCGCAGCGCATCGGATCCGGGCTCGAGATGACCGGCTCTCCGCCAGGCGCGCACAAGTACCTCCTGTACGACATCCTCGGACACGGCGCGATCACGGGTGAATCGAAAAGCAAATATGAACAGAGGTACGGCTGCCTGCTCGTACACGACTCGAATGAATTGATCGGAATCCTCAATGTGCATGGTTCCGGCCCATCGTAGACAAAATATCCTTTCGGCTGGAGGTTGCTGGTTGCGGCGGGCCTGTCGCATGGCGGTCGACGTATCGGATGACGAACCTGGTCATTCCTGGATCCGGATCCGGCAGGCACCGAGCGTCCCCGACCGGTGCGAACGCCGGCGAGCCGGCGCTCATCCCAGCTCTGCCCGTACTTTCGGGGCGACCGAGGTGCCCAGCAGTTCGATGGAGCGAAGCACTTCCCGGTGGGGCATCCCGCCGAGATCCATTTGCAGGATCTGTCGGCTGTGGCCGAGCTTTTGCTGGAAGGCGATCAACCGGTCGGCGATCTCACTCGGCTCACCGACCATGGTCATGCCACCGGGGGCGTAGTTGGCGTCGAAGTAGGCCCGGTCGGGAACGGTCCGGCCGACGGTCCTCAGAACCGAGCTCTCATGCCGGTAGAAGTTTTCCTTGGCAGCGCGGCCGTCATCGGACACGAAGCCGTGCGCTGCGACGGAGACCTCGAGGCGCGCCGCGTCGTGCCCGGCCTGGCGGCCCGCCTCCCGGTACGCAGCGGCGACGCCGGCCCAGCGCTCGGCGGTGCCGTTGAGGATCCCGTAGGCGATCGGCAGGCCGAGGTTACCGGCGCGTACGGAGGATTCCGGGCTGCCGCCGGAACCGAGCCAGATCTTCATCGGAGGATCTGCGCGGGGCACCACCAGGGCGTCGCGCAGCGGTTGTGCGCGGTGCAGGCCGTCCCAGGTGACCCGCTCGGCCTCGTTGACCGACAGGAGCAGGTCGAGCTTGGCCGCAAACAGCGAGTCACGGTCCTTGAGCGGGTAGCCGTACAACGGATACGAATCGATCCCCGATCCCCGGCCGGCGGTGATCTCGACACGCCCCGGGGCCAGTGCCGCCGCCGTGGCGTGTTGTTGGTAGACCCGCACCGGGTCGTCGGTGGACAGCACGATCACTGTGCTGCCCAGTCCGATGCGCGTGGTCACGGCGGCCGCTGCGTTGATCACGGACGCGGGCGAGGAGATCGGCATGACATGGCGGTGATGCTCGCCCACGCCGAAGAAGTCCAGCCCGACCTGTTCGGCCAACCTGATGGTCTCCAACAGATCGCGAATTGCCTGCGAGGTCGGGCCGAGGCCTTCGCCGTCCGACAACGGTGTGTTGCCGAAGCTGTAGGCCCCCAGCTGAAAGGTCATCGAATCTGCTTCCGCTTCCGCAGGTCATCCGTGGACCGCGGGTGAACCGGGCACATCCGGTGGAGCAGGTAGCAACAGTCCGTCTCACGATCGCCGGCGGTGAACCGTCGCGACGGAATGCACACCGCGAGCCCGTCGTTCGGTCCGGGATGGGCGGGATGTACCGAATCGTTTCGAGTTCGAGGATCCCTGATGGCGGGCATGAACGTCCTTCCGAGCAACCGTCGAGTCAACCCAGTTGACTGCATCGGGCCCGTAGCCCGGACGGCATTTTCTGCTCAGCGTGAAGGCATTTCCTGCTTCAGGGTTGCGGCGGCTGATCCGGGGTGGCAGTGCTCACAACGCCAGCTGCCAGGTGACATTCCGTACTGCCGCCGGAAGGCCCGTTCGAACGTCCTGAGATTACGGAACCCGGTCGCAGCCGCGATGTCCGGCATCCCGAGCCGGGCGTATCCCGGGTCGGCCAACATCGTCCGTGCCGCGAGTAGCCGCTGTTCGCGGAGGTACGCGCCGGGTGTGGTGCCGATCCGTGCGAACAGGCTGTAGGCGTAGCGGACCGACACATGGTGGCGCCGCGCCAGCTCCTCGACCCGCAGGCGCGGATCGGCCAGATGTTCGCGGGCGTGCATCCGCATCATCTCGAGCAGCACGTCATCGGGGTCGTCCCTGCTCGGCTCCGAGGGTGTGACGTCCCGTAGCACCATCGCGAGCAGATCGATCGCGGCTCGCCCTGCGTCGAGTCGCTGCGGCGCGGTGAGGTCGTCGGCTACCTCGAACAGCCGACCGAGGTATCCCGCGAGCATCTGCATGGCCGGGTCTGCGGGGTCCGTGCCGCGTGCACGGACTTCGCTGATCTCGGCGGTTCGGAGCGGGAGAAGCTCACGGGAGAAACGCAAGGTCAGAGTGCGGGTCTCCGTCGGCGAGACCTGCTCCCGCGCGCAACAAGCCTCCGAGAGCATCCCCGCACCGGCCGTCAGCTCGACGAAACGGTCCTGTTGGTGGACGTAGCCCCGCCCGGCCAGGTGCACGCAGAAGAGCATCATGTCGTCTCTCGGTGCCGCCGCTGCCATCCGAGCTCGTTCCTCCCTTTCGTCGCCGTCAGTGACGTGCATCGGACGCCTTCACAGGCCTTGAATACGTCCACCGTCGATCACGCTGGCCGTGCCGGTCATGAAGGAAGTGTGGTGGGAGCACAGAAAAGCCACGATTCTTCCGAAATCGGCCGGATCGCCGATATATGCCCGATCCTGGGCGCCGAGCTCCACCGCGCGGTCGGTCGCATGCGCGCCCGGGCAGACGAGATTGAGCGTCACTCCCGATGCGATGAGTTCGTTCGCCGCGGTCTTGGCCCATCCCCACAGCGCCGGACGGGCGGTGTTGGACAACGCGAGGTTCTCCATCGGCTGGCGAGCCGAGCCTGAGGCGATCAGGCACACACGTCCCCACTGCTGCCGGACGAGGATCGGTCGAGCGGCCCGCACCAGCCGGACGGCGGAGAGTGTGTTGGCCGTTATCGCGTCGAGAATCTGCTGGTCGGTGAGGTCGAACGCGCCGCCTCGCTTGGGTCCGGCGTTGTTCGCCACGACGATGTCGAGGCGGCCGAATCGGTCGAGTGCACGGTCCACGAGCAGGCCCGGAAGACGGTCGTCGTTCACGTCCCCTGCCACGATCTCCACCTCGACGTCGACGTCGTCGCGCAGCCGCTCCAGTTGCTCGGCCGAACGCGCGTTCACGACAAGGCGCACTGCCTCTGCGGCCAGCGCAACGGCCGTGGCTCTGCCGAGCCCTCTCGAGGCGGCGGTGACTACAGCGACACGATCTGCAATCCCTAAGTCCACCTAGCTAGTATACTTTTCAGATGTCCTAGGCGACCGGGTCGTGGCTGTCGTCACGGAAACGCGACGAGGTGGTGCGAGCGCGGTCCGGTCACCCCAGGGCCGAGGAGGGCCTGTCCCGGTTGAGCGGTTTGATCACCGGGCCGGCGGAGGCGGCTTCCCGGATTGCCTGGCGGAACCGTTGATCCGAGGCGCGGATGTGAGCACGCATCAGCTCTGCGGCCTTATCGGGATCACCCTCGGCGATCGCGGCGAAGATCTGGTGGTGTTCGGCGACCCGCTGTGCCGTCGCCTCGTACGGAATCACGACGCCGGCCGTGGCCGCGGCCGTGACGCTGCGCAGGCCCTCCAACATCGTCCGGGTGCGATGGAGCCCGGCAAGCTCCGCGGCCGACAGATGGAACTCTTCATCGAGCGCGAATATGTGCTTACCTGCGGTGTCCTCGTCCTGGCGCCGAAGGGTGTCGGCGAGTGGGGCGAGATCATCTGGAGTGTGATTGGTCGCGAGCGTGCGCACCACCAGGACTTCGAGCTGTTCGCGCAGGGCGACGATCTCGTCGATCTCCGCGTCGGTGAACTCGCGGATCCGGTACCCGCGCCTGCGGGCCGCGATCACGACTCCATCGCGTTCCAAGGCCTTGAGTGCCTCCCGGACGGGCGTCCGGGACACGCCGAGAAGCTCCGCGAACTCCGTTTCCGAGTAGAAGCGCCTCGGGATGATCGCGCGGTCGCGCAGCGCTCGCCGTAGCGCCTGGTAGGCCTGGCGCCCGAGAGAGCTCTCGCCGTCCTGGCTGTCGTCATGCATGCGATATACCCACGTACCGATGTGGAGCTAGATGAGACACTAGATCAGCATACTAACTAACCGCACCTTGTTCGCGGGCATCGCCTGCTCGCGGCGCAGGTGATGTTGTCGTCCGACCGGAGGCGCTGCCGGTTCGCGTGTCGGGCATCGGTTGCCGTCGGCCTTCTCGATCTCCGGACGGAGCAGGAAATGTCTCCTCGCCGAGCAGGAAACGCCGGTTTCGCCGGTGCGCCGTGCGGTCAACTGGGGTTATTCGATGTTTTCTCAAGAGGGCGCTCATGTCGCCGTCCCGGGGCCTGAAATTCCGGTGATGCGACACATTCCACGCAGTTCGTACCTGGTGGTCGAACCGTTGTACGATATGTGAAACACTCTGGTGGTATACTAGACAAGGCCGATTCCCTCCACTCAAAGGAGGTCGTGATGGTGGTTGGTTCGACTGGCATACCTGGGCTCACGGTGCACGGCATTCGAGGCGCCACTCGGATCGCCGCCCGCACCGGTGGCCACGGGCCTGCAGTCCTGCTGCTCCACGGCGTGGGAACGGCGAGCGCATCGTTCTGGGCCCAGTTCGACGCTCTCAGCGCCACGTTCCAGCTGATCGCATGGGATGCCTTCGGTTACGGAAGATCGAGCGATCCTCCGATCCCGGTCCGGCTCGACGACTACGCGGACGCGGCGGCGGACTTGCTCGACGCGCATGGGCGATACGACGCGCATGTGGTCGGGGTCTCGTGGGGAGGTGTCGTCGCGACGCGGCTGGCCCTGCGTCATCCCGAGCGCGTTCGCACGCTCGCGCTGGTTGCCTCCACGTACGGCCGTGGGAACGACGAGGCATCACATGAGCAGTTCGTCGAGCGGATCGCCTCGCTTCGGCGCGATGGGGTCCGGATGTGGGCGCAGGCTCGGGTCGACCGTCAGGTCTCGCCGGAGGCGCCGCCGGAGTTGCGGCTACGGATCGTCGACACCGCCGTCGCATCGGTCCGGATCGCCGGCTTCGCGGCGGCGATGCACACCATGGCCGACACCGATCACCGCGCCCGACTCGGGGCGGTCCGCGCGCCGACGATCGTGCTGTGCGGCGATCGCGATCCCATCACCGGACCGGTCGAGAGTCGCGTGTTGGCGGAGGGCATATCCGGGGCCGACCTCGTGCTCGTGCCGGGCGGGGGCCACCTGCTGAACCAGGACAAACCGGCAGCGGTCAATGTGGCGCTCCAACGACATTGGCACGAGTTCGACGGTCACGAAGGAGGCAGGGCATGACAAGCACGCCGGAGGTGCGGCAACTGGTCTCACCCGGATCTCTCGTCCGCGATGGTGGCGCCGAGGTCGGGATCAGCGCTTTCCATGACGAAGCTGTGTACCGGGCGGAGCTGGAGAAGATCTTCGCGAGGTGTTGGCTCTTCCTCGGCCATGAAAGCCAGCTGCGCAATCCCGGGGACTACGTCTCGGCTCGGATGGGCGAGGACGACGTCGTCGTGGCGCGAAACTCCGCAGGACAGATCCGTGCCTTCCTCAACAGCTGCCGTCATCGCGGCGCGAAGATCTGCCGCGCCGATCACGGCAACTCCCAGGCCTTGCGGTGCCCCTACCACGGCTGGACCTATGATCTCGACGGCAATCTGATCGGTCTGCCCCGCTTCAAGACGGCCTATCTGGGCGAGATCGATCGTGCCTCGATCAAACTCGTCGAGGTCGCCAAGCTCGACACGGTGCACGGACTGATCTTCGCCACCTGGGATCCGCAGGCGCCGACGCTCGCAGAGTATCTGGGCGATTTCATGCCCTACCTGGATCTCCTGCTGGGTCGATCCGAAGCCGGCTTCGAAGTGATCGGAGGGGTCCACAAGTGGACCATCGAGACGAACTGGAAGATCCCGGCGGAGAACTTCTCGGGCGATGAATACCACTTGTCGACGGCCCATGCCTCGAGTGTCGAGGTGGGACTGCGCAATCGGGTGACCGAGTACGGGCACACCATCCACGTCGATGAGGGCCACGGCTTCACGCGGGAGAAGGGGGGCGCTCAGCAGGGCACGGCCGCGGTCACGGAGTACACCGAGTACGTCCGCAAGATGCAGGCGCGGATCGTGCAGAAGGACCCCGGACTGGCGGAGTTCGTTCCGGTCGGTGTCGGGACGATCTTCCCCAACGTCTCCTTCATGGACAGCATGCGGTTCATGACGCTCCGCGTGTGGCAACCAGCCGGCCCGCGCCGGGTAGACGTCAACTCCTGGTGCCTGGTGGACAGTTCGCTTCCTGCTGAGCTGAAGAACGCGGCCATGCGCCAGTACGTCCTGTCCTTCGGCCCCAGCGGGATGTTCGAGCAGGACGACGGTGAGATCTGGACGTCGATCAGCGAGGCCACGCGCGGGGTGATCGCTCAGCGTCATGCGTTCGACTACACGATGGGGCTGGGCCATGAGGTGCCGGTGAAGGACCGGACCGGGGTCGCCCTGCCGGGCGTGATGGGCGAGGCCTTCATCACCGAGGCGAACCAGCGGTCCTTCTATCGCCGCTGGCGTCAGCTGATGGAGCGGTGACATGACGACATCACCCGACGCCCACGAGCTCTGGCCGGCGGTCGAGCGCATCTACCGCCGTGAGGTCCGGCTGCTGCAGCGGGCGGACTACCTCGAGTGGCTGTCGTTCTTCGCGCCGGAGTTCCGGTATCGAGCCCCGGTGGTGAGAAGTACCGATGCGCGTGCGGACATGGTCGCACTCGACGGGGAGCTCGCTTACTACGACGAGGACCGGACGACCATGGAGCTGCGGGCGAAGAAGCTTGCGAGCTCTCGGGCCTGGACCGAGGTCCCGCCGCCTCGACTCCGCTACTTCGTGCAGCTGCTCGACATCAGCAGCGCCGACTCCGCGGTCGTGGCCATCAGCAACATTCTCGTCTTCCGCACCTGCCACGAGAGTCAGGAGAACGTGTTCTACGGGGAACGCATCGACCGATTCGTCGATGTCGACGGACAGTTGAAGATCGCCGAGCGCACGGTGGTGCTCGACAGGGTTCGCCTTGCCGCTGAGAACTTGACCGTTTTCCTGTGACGTTCTCGTGCCACGGAGAGAGCTGATGGAACTGCGAGACGAGGCCGGCACCGTGATCGTGCATCTCGGCATCGACATCTCGGCCAACGGTCAACGGCTCGAGATCACCTCGGCGTCGACGGGCGAGACCCGGTACGTCGATGCGCTCATGCTCGAAGTCCTGACCTGGCTGCCCGGCGAGCTACTGGGCGAGCCGCCGACGGACACGGCAGAGAGCCCGGGCAATGAGCGGTTCGCGAAAAACGGACACGGCACCATTCGACGTGAGGAGGAGTAAGCGATGAGAGCACACATCAACCTGGACAGGTGTCAGGGCTACGCCAACTGCGTGCTGGAAGCCGATGTCTTCGACATAGACGACGGCACGGGGCAGGCGTACGTGCGCCTGGCGGACATCCCCGCCGAGCTCGCCGACGATGTGCGCCGGTCCGCATCGAGCTGCCCGGCCCACGCGATCCGGGTGGAGGACTGAAAGCCTCTTGGTATACTAGTCTAGTATTCGTGGAGGTATCGTGGGATCGACGGATCACGAGGACGTAGAACTCTCGTCATCGGTGGTGCTGATCGGCAATGAGTTCGCGCAGGTACGGCTCGAGGTCGTGCCCGGGCCCCACGGTGACCACCTGCGGATCTCCTCGATCCGCACGGGACTCACCCGGACCTTGTCGCCGACGAGTGTCGAGAGCCTCAGCCGCCTGTCGATCGGCCCCTATCTGGACGCGCTGGAGACCCCGTTCGGTCCCGAGCCGGATCTCGCGTTCAGCGCCGACTTTCCGTAGTCGTCGCGAGAAGAGAGCGAGCATGAGCCTGCAGAAACTGATCTGGGCTGAGCTGGCCGTGACGGATCTCGATGAGGCCCTCGGGTTCGACGTCGAGGTCGTGGGGTTGACCGAGGTCGCTCGCGACAACGGCAAGGTCTATCTCAGCTGCGACATCGAGGATCCGCATGCGCAGCTCATCCTGACCGAAGGCGGCACGGGCGTGCGGTCCTTCGCTCTCGGCGTCGACTCCGAGGACGAACTGGCGCAGATCGAGTCGCGGCTCACGGCGATCGACGTGGCCACCCACCGGCGCAGTGACGCTGCGCCGGACCAGCCCGCGAGCCTGGCGTTCGGGCTGCCGGCTGGACACGAGGTGGTGCTGGCCCCTCGCCCGGACCGACCGCTCTACCGCCATCCCGGGTCCGTCGCCGACTCTCGGCGTCGAGGCATCGGCCCGGCCGACATCGACCACATCACCATCGCCTTCAGCGACGGGGCCGATGCGCGCGCCATCGCGCGCGTACTGTCGGACGGCTTGGGCTTCGCCATCTCAGACCTCCTCGTGAACGCCGACGAGGAGTGGCAAGCGGCGTGGACACGCGTCGGGAATGTGCACCACGACATCGCATTGATCCGCTGTCAGCCGGGCGCATCGTTACATCATCTGGCGTGGACGGTGGACAACATGGAGCATCAGAAGCGCGCCGCGGACATCCTGGCGAGCTCGGGTCATGCCGTGGAGACCGGTCCGGGTCGGCACGGCGTCGGAGGCAATCTCTATTCATATTTCTGGACTCCCGGAGGAAATCGTTACGAGTTGTCCGCTGAGATGCCGCGGATCCTCGGTGAACGCTGCGATCCTGTCGTCCACAAGGCGGGGGAGTTCAACGCGTTCAGCGCCTGGGGGGCGCCGCGCCCGGAATCGTTCACGCGCGGATCGTGAGAGCAAGCAGGGTCCGGACGTTCGTCCGGAGAAGGGGTCGACGATGATTGTGACCGATCACGAGAAACTGGAATGGGACGAATGGCGTCCCGGCGTTCGTTCGCGGGCCTGGGCGACGGCGGCCAACGGGGCGAGGCAGATCAGGGTTGCCGAGCAGATCCTCGAACCCGGCAACGAGGCTCCCATGCATTGGCATTATTTCGAGGAGAACATCACGGTCATCGGTGGGCGCGGTCGGTTCACTGTCGACGGGGAGACGGTCGAGCTCGGACCGGCCAACACGGTGATCGTGCCCAGCATGGCGGTGCACGGGTTCGAGAGCATCGGCGACGAGCCTCTGCACATCATCGCCGCGATGGGCTGGCCGATCAACGAGGCCTACTACGTCGACGATCCGTTCGCCGTTCACCGAGCGGGAGAGACTCTCAACTCGGGACAACGCCGGCGTCTGGTGCCCCAGGGCGGCTGATGACGTCCGGCTCCGATTCCCCACGGTCCGGTTCGCACACCGAGCCGGCCACGCCGGCCCGTCTGGGCGACCGCGTGGCCCTGGTCACCGGAGCCGGATCGGGGATCGGCGCCGGTGTGGTCCGCAGGTTCGTCGACGAAGGCGCCCGGGTGGTCGCGGTGGAGCGCGACGGAGAGCGGCTCGATCAGGTCGTCGAGCCGCTCGGCGATCGTGCGGTCGCTGTCCGGGGCGATGTGACTGATCCCGGTGACTGCCGGCGGGCGGTGGAGGTCGCCGTGGACCGCTTCGGCCGGCTCGACGTGCTGGTGCCGAACGCTGGTGTGCACGACCAGGGCGTCACGTTGACCGATCTGACGACCGAGCAGCTCGTCCGGGCCTACGAGGAGGTGTTCGCGGTCAACGTCAAGGGCGTGCTTCTGATGGTCCACGCCGCGGTCGACGCGCTGATCCGCGCTCGCGGCTCGATCGTCGTCACCGGATCGATCTCCAGTTTGGCGCCCGGGTTCGGTGGCGTCCTCTACGTGCCGTCCAAGCACGCGGTGTTGGGTCTCGCCCGGCAACTCGCCGTGGATCTCGCGGGTCGTGTACGCGTCAACACCGTGGCACTGGGCTATGTGCACACCAACCTGGTCGCGTCATCAGCTCTGGGCGGCGGGCCCGCGCTCCTGCAGCCCGACCAGGTCGCCCGCCGGATACCGACCGGGGTCGCGCCCGAGCCTGCCGACGTCAGCGGGATCTACGCGATGTTGGCCTCCGACAGCGACGGCTCGGCACTCACCGGTTCGGTGATCACGGTGGACGCAGGTCAACTGCTGTGGGGGCCGGTCAACCACCACCCCACCGGACCGTAGTCAGCCGCCGGGCGTCCCGGCCCGGGATGTCGGTGCGACGAGCTCGGCCAGGTGATGCAGCGAGTTGATGAGATGCTCGGGGCCGAACGGCGGGAACTGGAGATACTCCCGGATGGACCGCGGCACGGCTGACCAGTCGTAGGTGAGCGTGACCTCGGTCTCGGACGGACCGAGTGGGGCAAGGTCGTAACGCCAGACCCAGCCGCCGAACTCCAGGTGACCGTCGTCCTTCTCCTGCCCCGTCAGCCAGCCGATGGCGAGCGGCGGGTCGAGCACCGCGACCTTGTTGGCCACCTGGTAGCCACCGTCCGGATGGTTGGCGTGATACATGTCCATCCGGAAGATCTGCCCCACCTCGGTCAGCGGGGCCCGGTCGACAGCCTCTTGAACCGAGCCGGTGCCGTCGATCGCGGAATGGATCGTCGGGTCCGCCAGCATCGCGAACACCCTCGCGGCGGGCTCCGCCACGATCAGGGTGGCGCTCACGTTCTCCTCGGCCACGCTGTGCACGCTCCTCGTCATCTCAGCTCGGGCCTCCCGCTGGCGCGGAACGGGACGCCCCACCATGCAGACGACGCGGAGAGGTGAAACTCATCGGTCGTGTGCGCGGAACGCGCCGAGAAGCGCAGCGGTACGACAGGAGAGACGTGATGCGGGTTCTGATCGTGACAGCGGGTTCGCGAGGCGATGTCGCGCCGTTCACGGGCCTGGGTCAGCGGCTGCAGCAGGCAGGCCACCAGGTGGCGGTGGCCGCGCACGACCGGTTCGCCGATCTCGTGCGCGAGTGCGGGCTGGAGCATCGGGTTCTTCCCGGCGATCCGCTCGATCTCGTGCGCGCCCGCACGGCCGTTCCCTCGCCGGACGCCGCGCAAGCGGTCTTCGCCGCGTTCCTCGATGAGCTGGGCGAGGGCGTGACAGCCGCCGTGGCCGCCGGCACCGATGTCCTGCTGACCGCTTTCGGCCCGGCCCCGCTGAGCCGGGTCGTCGCCGACGGCTTCGGCATCCCGAGCCTCGGCGTCTATCTCGTGCCAGGGGTCCCCACCCGGGAGTTCCCGCCACCCGGTTGGCCCGTCACCGGGCAGGTCTCACCCGCTGACAACATCGCCGCGGGCCGTGAGTTGCTCGCCCGGACCGCCTCCCTCTACGCCGACGTTCTGCGGCGGTTGCGCGCCCGGCTCGATCTCCCTGCCGCCGCGGAGGCGCCCGGCCCACCGGATGACTGGCCGATCTGCCACGGCTTCAGCCCGGCAGTGGTCCCGCGGCCCGCCGACTGGCCCGCCGCAGCGCACGTGACCGGATACTGGTGGCCTGCCACATCGCCGCGATGGCAGCCCCCGGAGCAGCTGGTCGACTTCCTCGGGGCCGGTCCCGCTCCGGTGTTCGTCGGGTTCGGCAGCATGACTCCGAACCACGAACGACTGCACGACGTCGTCGCAACCGCCGTAAAGCGTGCCGGCGTGCGTGCCGTCGTCCAGTCCGGCTGGGCCGACCTCGGGCCCGTCGGTGACGACATCCTCGTTGTCGGGGACATGCCACACGACTGGTTGTTCCCCCGGATGGCTGCCGTGGTCCACCACGCCGGGGCCGGCACCACCGGGGCCGGGCTGCGCGCTGGGGTCCCAGCCGTCCCGGTGCCCGTGCTGCTCGACCAGCCCTTCTGGGCGGCCAGGCTGCACCACCTCGGCGTTGCGCCGCACCCGCTGCCACTGGACGAGCTGACCGCCGACGCCCTGACCGACGCCCTGCGGTCCTGCCTCGACGGATCGACCTACCGCGACCGCGCCACCGAACTCGCTCGCCTGGTCCGTGCCGACGATGGCCCCGCTGTCGTGCTCTCGCTCGTCGCCCAACTCGACGGCCGGCGCGGGCAGCGGATCTGAGCCTCGCGCACCGACGGGCAGAGGATCACTTCCGCGGCCTGCGCTGCTTGAAGTCCTCCGCGATGGCGTCGAAGGTCGACCAGCGGACGCCTTCGTGCGTGTTGATGTGCTTGATGAGGCGCTCGAGCATCAGCAACACCTGCGGCCGACCCGAGACGTCCGGGTGGACCGTCATCGTGAACACCGCGTAGTCCAGCTTGCGGTAGACCCAGTCGAACTGGTCTCGCCACAGATCTTCGACGTGGCGAGGGCTCACGAATCCGTGGCTGTTGGGGCTCGCCTTGACGAACATCATCGGCGGCAGGTCGTCCAGGTACCAGCTCGCGGGGATCTCGACGAGGTCGGTCTCCGTTCCCCTGACGAGCGGCTTCATCCATTCCCGGGCGTTCTTCGAGTAGTCGATCTTCGTCCACGAGTCGCCGACGCGCACGTAGTAGGGCTCGAAATCGCGGTGCATCAACGAGTGGTCGTACTTGATGCCGCGCTCGAGAAGCAGCTCGTTGGTGACGGGGGAGAACTCCCACCACGGGGCCACATAGCCGGTCGGCCGCTTTCCGGTGCGCTTCTCGATCAGCTCGATGCAGTAGTCGAGGATGTCCGACTCCTGAGCGCGGGTCATGGCGATCGGGTTCTCGTGGCTGTATCCGTGCGCACCGATCTCGTGGCCGGACGCGACCACCTGGTCGAACTGCTCAGGGAACGTCTCGATCGAGTGGCCGGGCCAGAACCAGGTGGCCGGCAGGTCGTACTCCGCGAGCAGGTCGTTCAGCCGGGGCACGGCGACCTCCCCTGCGAACATCCCCCGCGAAATATCATCCGGGGAGTCCTCGCCCCCGTAGGACCCCAGCCATCCACCGACGGCGTCGACATCGATTCCGAACGCAACGAAAATTTCCTTGGCCACAGCGCATCTTCCTCACGGATTGACTGACGGTCTCGGATCAGATGTAGGGGCACCGACGAGATCGGAATCGCCCCCGTTCTCATATGTGGGTACCACCGGGCCTTCGGGAACGCGAGTGGACGACCCGTCCACCGTTCCCGCCATTCAGCCGTCCGTGCACGCTGGGAACATCCCGGTCTTCACGGCATCACGTCGCCGCTGTTGGGTCCGAGCGTCTGGCCGACGTAGAGATCGCCGTCGGGGGAGCACGCCAGCAGCAGCGCCGTCGGGGCCACCTCCTCGGGCCTGCCGAACCGGCCCAGCGGCAGCTCAGCGGCCTTGTTCGCCTTCCACTCGGGAGACAGGCCGTCGATGAGCGGGGTCTCGATCGGGCCGGGGGCGATCGCGTTGACCAGGACGCCGCGCGGCGCGAGCTCCAGCGCGAGCGCCTTCGTGAGACCGATGACGCCGGCCTTGGCGGCGACGTAGTGCGCCAGGTTGATGCCCCCCTTGATCCCCAGCTGGGACGCGATGTTGATGATGCGGCCCTTGCCTGCCTCCGCCATGTAGGGAGCGGCCCAGCGCGCGGCCAGGAACACGCCTCTGAGGTCGACCGCGAGGGTCTTGTCGAACCGTTCGGGCGTCAGCTCCAGGAACGGCACCTCGTCGAGAATGCCGGCCGCGCAGACCAGGATGTCCAACCGGCCGTGCCGATCGACGACGGCTGCCATCGCGTCCTTGACCGAGTCGGAGTCGGTGACGTCCACGGTGTGGGTGCTCACCGCGTCCAGGGATGCGAGGTCAGTGGGGATCGGGGCGACGTCCAGCAGCGCCAGCGTCGCCCCTTCCTTCGCGAACGATCTCGCGATGGCCGCGCCGATCCCGCTCGACGCCCCGGTGACGACGGCGACCTGACCGTCCAGCTTGCTCAACTCGAGAACCTCCTCAGCTCGGCCAACGGACCATGAGGCCACCGTCGACGACGAGGCTCTGCCCGGTGACGTACGCGGCATCGTCGGATGTGAGGAACCGGATCGCGCGCGCTGCCTCGTCCACGGTGCCCACGCGGCCGGCGGGAATGATCTTTCCCGCCTCTCGCAACCCTTCCGGTCCGAGGGAGTTCACGCTGTCGAGCGACTGGGGGCTCTCGATGAGTCCGGGGATCACCGCGTTGACCCGGATGCCCCGTGGCGCGAGCTCGACGGCGAGGGAGCGGCAGAGCCCGAGGACGCCGGCCTTGGCCGCCGCATAGTGGCTGTGGTCCTCCCAGCCGTACACGCCGCCGGCGATGGACGAGGTCGCCACCATGGCGCCGGCCCGGTTCATCCTCGCCGCGCAGGACCGGAACACCCGCATCACGCCGCTCAGGTCCACGGCCAGCATGTCGTCCCATGCCGAGTCGGTCATGTCCGCGATGGACTGACGGCGCAGGATGCCCGCGGCGGCCACGGCGATGTCGAGCCTGCCGAACGTGTCCACTGCGGCCTGGGCGATCCGCTCGGTCTGTTCGAAGGACCGGACGTCGAGCTCGACCGCCTCGCAGCGTCCGTTCTCCGACTCGACGGCGGCCACCGTCTCACCGACGTTGTGGGGGTCCCCGGGGAAGAATCCGACGACCGTGTGCGCACCTGCCCGTGCGTAGGCGACCGCGAGTGCTCGGCCGATGCCGCTGGCGCCTCCCGAGATCACGGCGACCTTGCCCTCGAGCCCGTCATCCCTGTTCATGCAGCAGCCTCCACCTGTTCCCTGACACGATCGCCACGGCGGTTCGTGGTCTTCGTGCCGATCATCAGCACGCCGGAGATCAGCATGAACACCGAGCCGGCCGAGAGGGCGGCGACGGTCATGGACATTCTGTCCGCCAGCAGAATGCTGAGCAGGGCAGATCCCGCGATACCGCCGAGCGGGGCCATCACGTGCGCCACGTTCGCCCCTGTTCCACGGACGTGCGCCGGGAACGACTCTCCCATGTAGAAGAGCATCGCGGCGTACGGACCGTTGAGGAAGAAGAGCGTGAGGGCGTACAGAGTGATCGTCAGCCCGGTGCCGGTCGGGAGCACCAGCATCAGGATGCTGATCACACCGCCCACGGTCCACCCGAGCGCGATGGTGAGCTTTCGCCCGATCCGGTCGCCGATCCACCCGTGGAAGAGGTAGCCGGCGAACCCTGCGATGTTGGACAGGACGAGCACGATGAGCGCGTTCTCGAAGGAGACCTGCTTCGCGCCCACCAGCACCGTGGTGCCCAGCACGGAGAAGACCTGGATGCCCATCCAGTTGGTCAGCCAGGCGAGCGCCAGGCTGATCGTGTGACGTCGCAGGTCGGGAGCGAAGACCTGGCGCAGACCGCCTTGCGTCGCGTCCTGCAGGAGCTGTGGCACGTCGTACTCCTCGGCGAGGGCACGGGCGCCTGCCTCGTCACCGGTCTGCCGTAACCGCTTCACCTCCTTCATCGCCTGGAAGGTGGGCGACTCGGGAAGCCGGAGCGCGAGCAGGATCATCGGGACCGCCAAGACTGCGGCCACGACGAACGACCAGCGCCACCCGACGAGCGGCAGGAGCAGCGCCGTGATGCCCGCGGACAGCAGCGCGCCCACGGGCCAACCGGACTGAACGAGGCTGTAGAGGAAGCCCCGGTTCCTGACCTTCCTCAGCATCTCGTTGAGGTAGACGGAGTTGACCACCTCCTCGGACAGCGACAGCCCGGTGAAGGACCGGATGATGACGACGCTGACCGCCCCGGCGACGAGCCCGGTGAGTCCGGAGGCGAGTGCCCCGCCGGTCATCAGGACGACGAGTGCCTTCTTCCGGCCGACCTTGTCGAGAATCGGGCCGACGACCAGAGAAACGACAAAAACGCCGATCGTCGCGAATGTGTTCACGGCGGTCGCCCCGCTCGTGGACCAGCCGAATTCCTTGGCCAGCACGGGCAGGAGGGTTCCGAAGAGCGTGTAGTCGTAGACCGACATCACCCAGGCGAGGAACGTGATGACGCTGACGTAGGTGATCGTCTTCGTGGTGACCGGGCGCCTCCACGGCTGCGCCGACGCGCCCGGCGGCGGCATGCCGAAGTCCCCTGAGGTGCTTGCCATGTCGCTCCTTTGCAATCCACTGGCGGAGGGAGCCCACAAACGTTTGTGAAGCTACTCAAACGTTTGTGCAATGCTCGGTATCCCGAACAGGTGGTTCTGCGGGGGTCACCCGCAAATTAACCCGGCGGGTCCAGGCATGCTGCGAGCGTGTGACACACCCCTCGTGCGTTGCCTCGCTGTGGAACCGAGTCATCGCGGACCGTCACCGGCGCAGGGGCCGGGGCTCGTCGCCCGGTTCCCGTTGACTCGCGGATCACGAGCGTGGGGGTGAGGCGTTGCGACTCCACCGGTTCGTCCCGCAGCATCGCCAGCAGCAGGGCCAGGCCCCGCCGCCCGATCTCGTGCATGGGTGACCGCACGGTCGTCAACGGGACGGGGAGGGCCGCGGCCAGGGCCGTGTCGTTGTAGCCGACGAGCGCGACATCGTCGGGAATCGTGATCCCACGATCGCGCAGCGCCCCCATGGCGCCGATGGCGGCGAAGTCGTTCGTAGCGAAGATCGCATCAGGCAGAGGGTGCCTGGCGAGGATCCGCTCGGTGGCCTCGCGGCCACCTTGAACGTCGAACGGGCCGTGCACCACCAGGTCTGCCGGCACGTCGACGCCCGCGGCCCGAAGCGCGTCGACGGCCCCCTGCGTCCGGTCGATTCCGGTGGACGCGTACGCCTCTCCGGCCAGGATCGCTATGTTGCTGCGGCCGGTGGCCAGCAAGTGCTCAGCCACGAGCCGGCCGCCCATGAGGTCGTCGCAGGTCACGGAAATGAAGTCCCGGGCACGCCTCGACACCAGGACGAACTTCACGCCGCGCTCGGCGACGGTGTCCAGGTACGTCCCGTCGATGTGCGCATCCCCGAGGATCAACCCCTCCACCCGGCGCGAGAGCAGCGTCTCGACGACGAGTTCGTGCTTCTTCGGGTCGTCGAGCGAGTTGGTCACGAGGGTGGCGAAGCCTTCCCCTCGTGCCGCTTCGTCGATGCCCTCGTAGATCGTCGCCAGGACGTAGTCCTGCAGCCTGGGGACGACGACGCCGATGAGGTTGGAACGGCGCGTTCGAAGCCCGACGGCCTGAGGGTTCGGGCTGTACCCGTGTGCCGCCGCCGCCTCACGCACCCGGCGGATCGTGTCGGCCGACGCCCAACGTCGGGCCGACGAGTCCGAAGCGGAGTTCAGCACACGGGATACCGTCGATGGCGTCACGCCGATCTCGGTAGCGATCGTCTGGAGCGTGGCGTGGTCGCGATGGCCGGCCATGCGTTTCCCCTCGCCGCAGGTTGTCCGACGGGACGCTACAGCGCCGGCTCGACGCCTCCGGCTGTTCGGCCCGCTGCGGCAGCCCGGCGGCCCGGTGGCCGCGCACGTCACGACGGGGCCGGGATCAGTCGAACTGCCCGCCCTGAGCCTTCAGATGCTCGAACACGGAGACGTCGTGGCCGTAGACCATCGTCGCGTCGTAACGTTTCTGCAGGTGCTTCATCCATCGATGAGAACGAGACCACCCGTACAAGTCATTGCCGAACCACCCCTGCACCAGGCCGTCCCGCTCGAACAAGTCTCGCACGTGGTAATGATCAGAAGTCAGTACGAAGTGTCCGGAGTGCCGAGTCTCGATCTGCATCGTGAGCAAACCAGGACTGTGCCCGGGCATATTCCGAAGCGTAACGCCGTCGAACAGCTCGGTCTCCTCCCGATGGATGGGCTGCCAGTTCAGCTCCCAGTTGAGGTCGATCGGCAAATATGCTCCTGCCTCTTTGGTTGCAACGGCATAGTAGTGCTCCTTGATCTCTGATTCGTGGGCGTAAATCGGAACGTTGGTACCTCGAAAATGTTCCAGCCCGCCGGCGTGGTCCAGATGCAGATGGCTGATGACGACGGCCTTGATCTCGTCGACGCCGTAGCCGGCTGCTTCGAGCGCGCGGTCGAGGTGATGCTCCTCCTCGTATCGGGTCATCGGAAAGAGGTCCCAAGCATGCTCAGGCCATTCTTCTTCGGCACGCTGGCGGCACCCGGTGTCAAAGAGGATCGGCCCGACCTCGGGATGTTCGACCACTGCCGCTAATATTGCAACGGTGCGGCGATCATGGCGTGGATGCGGATTCGACGTCGCAACAGCATTGCACCCCCGAATGAAGTACCCGTCATCGACGGCCATCCGGCCGAGATCAAGCAGGGAGAACCTTATTCCAGGCATTAATCTGGCGTCCTTTCGTTCAGAATTGTTGAGGCCGACTACTTGAGTCTCGTGAATCAGTGTGAGCGATCTCTTTCGCTGACTGCGTCCACGCGGCCCTTGAAGCACTCTTGCAACGCCTCGATCCCGCTCTCATACACGGCGCCAGTGAAGGTCTGCGTGAGTCCCGCCTCGTCCTCCGCGTTCGCGTCGTATTCTGACCACCACTCGAGGAAAGTGTGGTTCGAACGCGTGACCGGGGCGAGGCGCAAGCTCGCGATGTAGCGCCGCAGCCCCGGGAACGGGCTTCCTGTCAACTCGTAGGTAAAGGTGTGGTCGCCGTCGTCGAGCGCGACGAGCCGCTCGCGCGCCTCTCTCCCGTCGGCCAGGACGAGACGGCGGACGGCGCCCACTTCGGCGCCGGACGCCCCGGTGTCGAGGGAGCTCTTCTCGACGTTGGGGTGCCAGCTGGGCATTTCGTTGAAGTCGCGGATCTTTGCCCAGACCTTCTCGACCGGGGCGGGCACGATACCGCTGACGTACAAACGGGGCACGTGATCTCCTAACGTGTCAGGCGAGACGTGGAGGACCCGGGAACGGCGTGGCGACCCGGCCACGTCGAGCGATGAACTGGCGTAGCGAACGGTGAACGCGCACGTCCCGCCGGCTGGGTTGTTGATGTTCTCGGCCAGGGTGACCAGCACGGGCCGCCGAATCTTCGATCTTGTCGTCGATGTCGACCGGCTGTTCAGACGGCTGTGTTGACCGGTGGGTGCCTGGCCATCAGGTGGCCGTCGACGAGGGCGAACTCGAGTCCCTCGACCGGGCCGGAGAGTGCCGCTTTGAACTGTCGGCTCACGTCGTCGGACAGCACCTCGGTCTGTCCGTTCTCGACCGCCAGCAGTGCCTCACGGGCCACCTCGTGAGGATCGCTCTTCACGACGTCGAGGTCGGCGGTCAGGTCCGTCGCGGTGTACCCCAGGTGGACCCCGACGACCTGGGTTCCTTGGGCAGCCAGGTCGACACGAAAGGAGTTCGTCGCCGACCAGAGCGCGGCCTTGCCCGCACCGTACCCACCCGCTCCGGCGGCCCAGGACAACACGGAGTGGACGTTGATCAACGCTCCGCCACCGTTGGCTGCGAGGGTGGGTGCGAGCGCCTGGGTGACGCGGAGTACGCCGAAGAAGTTGGTGTCGAAATGATCTTTGATCTCGTCGATTGCCGTGCTGATGAGTGGCTTGCGCAGTGTCACGCCGGCGTTGTTGATGACGATGGACACATCGCGGGCCCGGTCGGCGAGTGCGGCCACCGAGTCCGGGTCGGTGACTTCGAGAGGGAGCGGCACGATTCGTGGGTCTGCGCTGGGCCTCGGCCTGCGGGCGGTTGCGTACACCTTGGCCGCGCCCAGATCGAGCGCGGCCTCGACGAACGCTTTTCCCAGGCCACGTTGCCCACCGGTGACGAGGATGTTCGATCCATTGATGGATACCACTTACCTTCTCTCCTCTGCGTCATGAACCGTTCCAGCTCGCCAAGAACTTGAGCAACTCGGCGTTGACGAAGTCAGGGCGCTCCTCCTGGCAGAGGTGACCACATTCCGGAATCGGGATGGCCGTCACGTCCTTCGCCATGCCGTGCCACACCTCCGCAACGTCGTATGCCTTACCGACGACGTCGGACTCGGCGCCCCACATGGTGAGGACCGGACAGTCGATCAGGACGTTCTCGTCCTCGATGTCCTGTGCCGTGTCCTCTGCCATCGCCCGATAATCTGCGAACGACCCGCGCAGCGTTCCGGGCTGCTGATAGTTCTTGACGTACACGTCCACCTCGTCGGCGCTCAACATCTGCGGGTTGTAGGACCAGGTGCGGAAGAGGTGGGTCAAGAATGCTTCCTCGTTGCCACCGCCGATCAGCTTCTCGGGAAGGTCCGGTACTCCCATGAAAGGGAAGATCCAGTAACCCGCCCGGGCGCGCTCGAGATCGAACGTGCTCGAGAGCACCCGAGTCGGCACATTGTCGAGGATGACCAGCCTGTCCACCCGGCCTCGGTGATCCTTTGCGAACCGAGTGGAGACACGAGCACCCCGGTCATGCCCCACCAGTGCGATGGTCTGGTGGCCGAGGTGGTCCATGAGCGCGACCACGTCGTTCGCCATGGTCCGCTTGTCGTAACCGACCGCCGGCTTGTCCGACAATCCGTACCCTCGCAGGTCCGGCGCAACAACCGTATAGCGCTGGGCGAGCACCGGTATCTGCTTCCGCCACCCGAACCAGGTTTCCGGGAAGCCGTGGAGGAGATAAACCGGTGGGCCATCGCCTGCGGTGACGTAGTGGTGCCTCAGCCCGTTCAGTCGAACGGAATGGTGCGTGACTTCGGGATATAGACCCGCCATGACGGTGCGACTCCTTCGCTGTGATCAGGCCGCAAATTTTTCCGCGGCATCCTGGTTCCAGGTGATTCCGATCCCGGGCCCTTGGGCCGTAATGTTCCCGTCAGCAGGACGGAGCGGGCTCCGCAGAACCGGTCCTGCGATATCGAGATATTCGAGCCAGTGTCGCGTGGGCGTCACGGCCAGCGCGTGGGCACTGGCCTCGACGAGCATATGGCTGCTCACGAGAATCGAGGCGGTCTCTGCTAGCCGCGCAGCCTCCACCCAGCCGGTGAAGCCGCCGACCTTCACCAGGTCGGGCATCACCAAGTCGCTCGCACCCACGTGCAGGGCGGTCTGGAAGCCGCTCGGAAACCACCAGTTCTCTCCGGATTGCAACTTCCCGCCGGCAAGCCGGCGAACTCGGGAGTGGCTGGCAAGGTCCTCGGCGGCGACGGGCTCTTCTATCCATGCGACGTCGAGGTCGCGAAGCCGCTCGATGCGTCTCTCTGCCTCCTGCACGCCTAGTGACTGGTTGTAGTCCACCATCAGTTCCGTGTTCGCACCGACGACCTTCCTGGCCCAGCGAACAACGTCCAGATCGTCTTCAACGTCGGGATAGCCGAGTTTGATCTTCACTCCGCGGAAGCCGGCTTCGACGGAGTGGCGTAATTGCTCTGCGTCCTTTGCTGGATTGACCATGCCGAAACTGTCGTATGCCGGGACGGCGACCGGCACTCCGCCGAGAAGGCTGACGACTCCGGCGCCGAGTCTTTTACCCAGCGCATCCCACAATGCCATCTCCACTCCGGAGATCACCATTCCCAACAGGCCCTGCAGGCCGAGCAGGCGGAACCGGCTGCGGAGTCTCGTGAGGCAAGTTTCCGGCGAAGCGGACTGTCCGACCAGGTCTTGTTCGAGGGCCGCCGCAACAGCGACCATCGCCGGCAGGACGGTCGCTGTGTACGCGAACACATAGGAATGTCCTGTCACGCGACCTTCGGTGGCTATGTCGATCAACAGCAGCGGACTCGCTGGGATTTCACCGGAAGCTGTGCGCAATGGCCGTTGGAGGGGCACGACCACCGGGCGTACCCGGAAGCCTGTTATCTCGGAGAAATCCATGACGGGTCAGATGCTGCGGTGTGTGCTGACGGCGGCTCGGAGTTGGGCGAGCTTCGGTGCGAGGGCGGCATCGACGGCGAGCGGTTCCCGCGCGTTGAGCTCCTCCATCGCGCGGCGCTCGGGGAGTTGGGTGTTGATGTCGATTCGACGTTCCTCGAGGCCGGCCACGATCTCCGCGACCAGCTGGTCGACGGGGCGGAGCTTGTAGCCGAGGTCAGCGCCGGCTCGGGTCGTCGCCATCATGGGCGTGTCGGCCGGGCCGGGATAGACCGTGGCGACGTGGACGCCGCTGTCGTACAGCTCGCGGCGCACTGCTTCGTCGAACCGGATGAGGCCGGCCTTGGTGGCCGCGTAGGTGGCGTAGAAGGGCGTGCCGAGCAGGCCGGCACTCGCGGCGATGCCGACCAGCGCGGCGTGTCGGTGCTGGGCACCGGCGGCGCGCAGCTGGGGCAGCGCGGCCCGTGTCATGAGGATGGGGACGAGCAGGTTGAGCCCGATCATGGCGCGGATGTCGGCCACGTCGATGTCCTCGAGTGCCGCCGCCCGCACGTTCCCGGCGTTGTTGACCAGGATGTCGAGACCGCCGAGCGCAGCGACGGTCTCGGTGACGACGCGTTCGGGTTCTCCGTCGGTGGTGAGGTCGGTGGTGATCGTGTGCGCGGTGCCGCCGCGCTCTGCGACCAGGGCCGCGGTCTCCGCCAACGGTTCGGGGCGCCGGCCGGCCAGCGCCAGGGTGCCGTGGCGGGACGCTAATTCGAGGGCCAGGGCGCGGCCGATGCCGCTGCCGGCTCCGGTGATGAGGGTGCGGCGTCCTTGCAGGTCAAGAGGGGGAGAGCTCATCGAAGGCTCCTTGGAGATGGAGGGATCGGAAAGTGCCCGGCCCCATGCGTTACAGCCCTGTCATCTTTGACAAGCTCGCATACTTTGGCGGAGGTGTCAAAGACGGGTACGCTCTCCACGTGGCTGGGCGGCGGCAGTTCGACGAGAAGGCGACCTTGGAGCGTGCTCTGGAGGTCTTCTGGGCCAAGGGCTACGGCGCGACCTCCATGCAGGACATCGCGACGGCCTCCGGCGTGCTGCGTGGATCGCTCTACAACGCCTATCAGGACAAGGAAACCCTGTTCCTGCACGTCTTCGAGGACTACGCCAAGCAGTTCCTCGCCGAGGTGGCCCAACTGCTCGCCAACCCGAGCATCGACCGCGCCCTGCTCGACTTCTTCGACTTCAGCTTCACGTCCATGGCCACAGGCGTCCCGCCGCGCGGATGCCTGACGACCAAGACGGCCATCGACACCCGGGCGGACGGGGAGCGCATCAACGCGGTGCTTCGCGATCTGCTCGACAACCTGGAGCGGCTCATGTGCGAGCGGCTCTGCGCTGATGACGCCCGAGCCCGACTAACCATCTCTCCGGTGGAGGCGGCGCGGGTGCTGGTCACCGTGAGCCGGGGCAATGTGATCGTGGAAAGCGTCTACCAGGATCACGAGCGCCTCAGGGGTACGGCCGCCGCGCTGATCGGCGCGTTGCTCTCGCCCGCGCCCTGAGCGTGCGGTCGCTGAGCTGACCCCGTCTCTGTCGACGCTCACGCGAGTGCAGGTCCGGCATCTGTGCAAGATCGACGGCGCGTGCCGATCATCTCGACGTGGTCGGATGATGAACTGGGATACCCCTCAAACCTCAGGCACCATCCGACCACATTCCCTTCTGGAATCACGCCGTTGTGCCAGCAGATCTACGGAATGAGATATTCCGAGTCAGCGCGCGGCGATTCCACCGGCTTCGGTGAAGAAGCTATGGCGTCCTTGTAGGCCAAAGACAGGCCTCATCAAAGGCTCCTTCGGAGACGGAGGGGATCGGGCAGTATCCGGCTCATGTGTGCCACGCCGTCGGCCGGGTGAGCGGCACAATGCCCATGCTTGGCGGCGCTGTCAATATTGACAGGCTTGCATACCTTGGCGGCGGTGTCAAAGACGCGATCGACACAGGACAGCACGACGGCGCCGGCGTCTTGCGTGAGTCGCTCTACAACGCCGACCTGGACAGGAATCCCCTTTCCTGGACCGGCGCGCCATCAGCACGCTGTGGGGTGCCGAGAACCCGGTGACGCCCATGCGGCCCGTATCTACGCATGGGGAAGCCCGCCGAACCGCCTCCGCCGCAGGCTCCGGATCGCAGCGACGGAGTCTGGGGAAGCGCGGCCGGCGGGCAGGTGCTGATGGCATTCAGTGACGCTGGTGGGCGCTGTCGTGCTCGACGTGGCCGCCCGGCGTTCAGTCGGTGATGACGACGACACCGGTCGGCTCGTCCAGCGCCTTCACCGTGAGCTCCGCAGCTCGGTCGATGCTGACCCGAGGCTCCGCGGGAATCTGCTGCTCGTTGTAGGTGCCGGGTCCGTAGAACTGTCCATAGCGCAGCACGACACCGCCCTCGGCCAGAACGGCACGCTCCAGTTCTGCGACAGCCTGGGCATCGGGTCCATCGGGCAGTTGCCAGGCGACGCTTTGCGTCAGAATCTTCGGCGACGCGCTGCGCCGCGCGGCCTCGATCAGGTTCTGGGTTCCCTCGGTCCGGATGCGAGCGTTCAGCTCTGCGAGCGCACCGATCTGGGCCACGTCATCCGGCAGATCGGTCAGCTCGTTCAGCACGACGTCCGGGGTGAAGTCGCGAACCGCCTGGATGAGTGCCTCGCGATCGAAGACGTCGCAGAGGGTCGGTTCGGCACCGAGATCGCGCAGCAGGCCCACTTTGCTGGATGAGCGCGTCATGCCGCCGACTACGTGCCCGGCCTGAACCAGCAGGGGAATCAGCCGCTGCCCGATCACGCCGGACGCGCCGGCGAGAAAGATTCTCGAACCCTGATCGGTCTGACCGCGCTCGGTCGAGATCGCCATCATTTGCTCCTGGTTGTCTCGTCATCGCCCTGAATCCGGGCGGGTGGGTGCTTCTTAGCTTCTTTCTGTTCATCCAATCTGCTGCCAACGCTAGCGCCGGTACGGCACACCATCGTGGGTCATTTCCGAGCAGATCAGAGGGGCCATTTGAGCGTGCAGAAGCGCGAGGCAACGGCAGGATGACCGGTGCTCCGGTCCCGACGGCGACGAGCGTGTGCTCTCGCGGTGGCCCTGGCCCGATCCGGGACCGTAGGGTCGAACGCCCCCGCGCGACGGGGAGCCGGGGATGGGGAGACGGGCATGCGCGACAGGTCGTACCGAGGGCTGCGGGCGGCTGTTGTCGGCTGCCTGGTCGCGTGCCTGGCGGGATGTACCGGGATGACGACCGGGTCGAACTCGGTGGGGCCCCCGCCTGGTCCGCCGGACCCGGCAGGTGGCGTGCAGGCCGGGCCGGTACGGGTGCTCCAGATGAACCTGTGCAGCAGTGGCATCGCCGGCTGCTACACCGGCCGGTCGACGGCCGAGGCCGCCGCGGTGATCCGCGCAGAGGCACCCGACCTCGTCACCGTGAACGAGGTCTGCCAGGACGACGTGTCGACCCTCGAGCGGGCGCTCGCCGATGTGGTGCCCGGCGGGATGGTCGCGTCGGCGTTCCAACCGGCACGGGACGGGCGCACCGGAGATCCGTACCGCTGTCGCAACGGCCAGCGGTACGGCATCGGCCTGGTCTCGCGGTGGCCGGTTGTGCCTGGGTCCTCGGCAGGCAGTGGGATCTATCCGGCCCAGGACAGGGCGGACCCGGAGGAGCGGGCGTGGCTGTGTCTGGACGTTGCGGCTACTCCGGCCGTCACCGTCTGCACCACGCACCTGGCCTACACCAAGCGGGAGGTCACGGTTGCCCAGTGCAGGTACCTCTTCGGCACGGTCATAGCAGCGCTGCGCGCGCGGGGCGAGGCGGCGCCGCTGGTGCTGGGCGGTGACCTGAATCTCGGGTCCGGTGACAGCGCAGACCTCACGTCCTGTCTCCCGGCCGGCTCCGCGGTCGCCGACGACGGCGGGCAGCAGCATGTCGTGGCGACACCCGAGTTCGTCGTCGACAGCTCACGGACGATCGACCTGCGCGGCACCACCGATCACCCGGCCCTGCTCGTCACGCTCGCTCCGCAGCCGGCAGGCCGTCGTACGGCGTAGCTCCTTGCGGCAGGCCCTGAGGTGTGAGTCTCCGGACACCGTGCCCTGGCCGGACCGACGGGGGAGATCATGGCGTTGCGGTCCGTCCCGGCCGGTCCCAGGAGGTGTGTCATGTCAACGTTGACCGGATGGCGGCTGTGCCGTGGCTAGCGCCGGAAATGGGCCGGTGGTTCCGGACGCCGGGCTGGACGCGGTGGCGGACGACTTCGCCCAGCTGCGGCCGCGCCTGTTCGGGATCGCGTACCGGATGCTCGGCAGTGTCGCCGATGCCGAGGACATCGTGCAGGACGTCTGGGTGAAGTGGCAGGCGTATGACCGTGCCGCGGTGCGGGACGCCACCGCTTTCCTCGTCACGTTGACCACCCGGCTGGCGATCAACGCGACGCAGACGGCCCGCGCGCGGCGGGAGACCTACGTGGGTCCCTGGCTTCCCGAACCGGTCGACACCACCGCCGATCCTCAGCTGGGCGCCGAGCGGGGCGAGGCGCTGGAGACCGCGGTGCTCGTGCTGTTGGAGAAGCTCTCGCCGACCGAGCGGGCGGCGTTCGTGCTGCGCGAGGCGTTCGACTACCCGTACGCCCGCATCGCCGAGGTGCTGCAGACCAAGGTGAGCAACGCGCGCAAGCTGCTCAGCCGGGCGCGGCAGGCCGTCGCGGCGGAGCGGCAGAAGTCCGTCGACGCTACTCAGCAGCACAAACTCCTCGCGGCGTTCCTCTCCGCGGCGCAGGCAGGCGACTTCGACGAGCTGGAGTCGTTGTTCGCCGCGGAGGTTGCCAGCTACACGGACGGCGGCGGCACCGTCCGGGACGCGTCGCGCTTCCCGGTGTTCGGTCGCGTGCGCGTGGCGAAGTTCATCGCGGCGTTCGCCTCCCGGTTCTGGACGGGGATGCGGGTGGACTGGGTCGATGCCAACGGCCGCCCGTCCGTGCTGGCCAGCCGGGACGGGGTGCCGGTGGTGTGGTTCACCGTGAGCGTGTCCGCGGAGGGAATCGACCGCGTCTACTGGGTCATGAACCCCGTGAAGCTGGAGCGCATCGCCGCCGCGGTACGGGCGCGGAGCGCCGAGTAGCGGCCCTCCACCGGCTCACTCCACGAGCTTGCCGGCGGACGAGACCTCCCGGACGAGGGCCGCGATCTCCACGGGCGTCTCCGCCACCGGCTCGCGGACCACGTTCCCCGGCCCGGACCAGACCATGTTGACCCGCAGTGACTCGTCGAGGTTCGGGAAGTCCGAGCGGTTGTGGCAGCCGCGGGTCTCCCGGCGCTCGATCGCGGCATCCACGGTCGCACGGGCCGCGACCAGCGACGACCGCAGGTCGAACGCGTGGGCCAGGTCCTGGAAGCCGGCCAGGTCGGGATGCACGCCGACGTTCTTCGCGGTCGTCTCGATGTCGTCGAGCCTGGCGAGCCCCGCCTGCAGACCGTGCTCGTCGCGGACGACGCCGGCGTGCTCGGTCATGGTGTCGCGGACCGCACGCTGCAGTGAGCGGACGTTCTCGGGCCCGTCCGCGGCGAGCAGCTGGTCCACCTCGTCGCGGGCGTCGGCGACCGCGGCGGCGCTGCGTTGCTGGGCGCCGAGGGCGGCCGAGTAGTCCGCCGCTGTGTCGCCCACGATCCGGCCGTACACCAGGAGTTCGATCAGCGAGTTGCCGCCGAGCCGGTTGGCCCCGTGCAGTCCGCTGGAGGCCTCGCCGATGGCGTACAGGCCCTCGATTCCGGTGCCGTGATCCTCCGAACGCACCCAGACCCCGCCCATCGAGTAGTGGGCGGTCGGTGCGATCTCGATCGGCGTCGTGGTGATGTCGAGCATCTGCAGCTCGAGCAGGGTCTGGTAGACGCGGGGGAGCCGCTGCATGATCGTCTCCCGAGGCAGGTGGGAGACGTCGAGCCACACCCCGCCGTGTGGCGTGCCCCGGCCCTCCTTGATCTCGGTGTAGGCGGCGAGGGCAACCCGGTCACGGGTGGAGAGCTCCATCCGCAACGGGTCGTAGCGTTCCATGAACCGCTCGCCGAGCTGGTTGCGCAGGATCCCACCCTCGCCGCGGGCGGCCTCCGACACCAGCGTGCCGGCCGCGTTCTCGGGCTCGATCAGGCCAGAGGGATGGAACTGCACCAGCTCGGGATCGCGGATGCGCGCGCCCGCTGTGAGAGCGAGCCGGAACGAGTCGCCGGTGTTCTCATCGCGGCGCGAGGAGGTCCGGCGCCAGATCCGGGTGTGTCCGCCCGCCGCCAGGATCACGGCATCGGCGTGGATCACGTAGCGGGTGCCGTCCTCGGTGTCGAAGCCGTACGCGCCGAACACAACGCCGTCCCGGGTCAGGATCCGGGTCACATACATCGTGTCGATGATCCGCACGTCGAGCTGCCGGGCCCGGTTCACCAGGGTTCGTTGGATCTCCAGGCCGGTGTAGTCGCCGGCGAAGGCGGTGCGCCGGAAGGTGTGCGCGCCGAAGTATCGCTGCGAGATGCGCCCGTCCGCCTCGCGGGCGAAGGGCATGCCCCAGCGTTCGAGGTCGGCGATTCCGCGAGCCGCACCCTCGGCCACGATCCGGACGGTGTGCGGATCCGCCAGGAAGTAGCTCTCCTTCAGCGTGTCCGCGGCGTGCTGCTGCCAGGAGTCCTCGGGGTCCATCGTGCCGAGAGCGGCGTTGATGCCGCCCGCCGCGAGGGTGGTGTGGGCGTCGGCGGAGGGTCGCTTGCCCACCACGAGGACGTCGGTGCCGCGCTCGGCCAGTTGGATGGCGGCACGCAGGCCGGAGCCGCCGGTGCCGATCACCAGTACGGAGGTCGCGATCCGCTGCTCGGCCGGTTTCATCGTTCTCCTTCGGGTGGGGTGATGGTGTCCGGCGGCGGGTGGGACCAGTCACGCTCTGCTTGACGCCTACTCCGAAGAGCCGTCTGAAACCCGGTGCTCCCGCTCTTATCTCGCGACTCGGCCGGACACGCTTCACCGGATAGGACAGGAGAGCCCGCCGGAATGTGACGTCACGTGGGCGCGATGCGCCTCGTGTCACAGATCCGGACCCCGTCCTGTCCTCCGGAAAGGCGGGTGCGCACATCCCGCGTGCCCCTGAGGAAGGACCACCGTGACGCTCTCCACCACAGGAATCGCCACGCTCGACGACCTGCGCACGCACCTGCAGTGGGCGATCGAGCTGGAGCACTCTACCCTGCCGCCGTACTTCTGCGCGCTGTCCTCGCTCGATCCCACGCGGAACGCCGAGGCGACGCAGGTCCTGAGCAGCGTGTTCGTGGGCGGTGGCCGGGTGGACGTCGTGCAGGACCTCGCGTCGGCGCTCGATGCACTCGGCGAGATCGTCGAGCAGGGCGAGGGTACGGCCCGTACGGACGTCTGAGACGGCGACCGTGACGTGTTCCATCCGGAGTCCTGCTCGTCGCCAGAGGCGGCGTACTCCCGCAGAATGTGCCGGTTGAAGGTGGTGTTCACCAGGACAGCTGGTGGCTAGCCTCATGTTCGTGAGAGGCGCTACGGCGCCGAACGGCGCCAGTCGAGGCCGCTCAGCGGTGACCCGAGCGCGGGCGCTGGCGATGCTGGTCGCCTCCGCGGTAACCGGGTACGTGGTGGGCGAGCTGGCCGCGCCTGCGCGACGGGTCACGCGTGGGGCGGACTCGCTGGCCCAGGATGTCGAGCGATTCGGCATGGAGCAGGCCGCGCTGCGCAGGGTGGCCACGCTCGTTGCCCGGGCGGCGGCGCCGGAGGAGGTGTTCGCCGCTGTCACCGCGGAGGTCGGGCGGCTGCTGGGTACCGAGTATGCGAGCTCGCTCCGGTACGAGCCGGACGGCGCGGCGACGTGGGTCGGTGCGTGGACCAGCACCGAGGTCGCTTTCCCTGTCCCCGTCGGTACTCGGGTCGCGCTCGGGGGACGGAACGTGTTGACGCTGGTGTCCGAAACGGGGCGGCCGGTGCGGATCGACGACTACTCCACCGCCTCGGGCCCGGTCGCCGAGACCCACCACAGGTGGGGCGTCCGCGCGGCGGTCGGCGTGCCGATCAACGTAGAGGGCCGGCTGTGGGGCCTGGTGCTCGTAGCGTCCACGCGCGCGCGGCCGTTGCCGGCAGACACCGAGGCGCGACTGGCCGGGTTCACCGAGCTGGTCGCCACCGCCCTCGCCAACGCCCAGGCGCGGGTAGAGCTGCGCGGGTTCGCCGAGGAGCAGGCCGCGCTGCGCAGGGTGGCCACGCTCGTTGCCCGGGCGGCGGCGCCGGAGGAGGTGTTCGCCGCGGTCACCGCGGAGGTCGGGCGGGTGCTGCACGCTGAATTCATCACGATGACCCGGTACGACCCGGACGGCGGGGCCACGATCCTGGGCGCGTGGAGCAGCACCACCGCCTCCCCCATCAAGGTCGGTACCCGGTACAAGCTCGGCGGGCGGAACGTGACCACGCTGGTGTTCGAGACCGGGCGGCCGGCGCGGATCGACGACTACACCACCGTCTCGGGCGACGCCGCATACATCGCCCGGGCGTTCAGCTTCGGCGCGGCGGCCGCCGTGCCGATCAACGTCGCCGGCCGGCTGTGGGGCCTGATGGGCATAGCGTCCACGCGCGTGCGGCCGTTGCCCGCGGACACCGAGGCCCGGCTGGCCGGGTTCACCGAGCTGGCCGCCACCGCCGTCGCCAACGCGGAGAGCCAGGCGCAGCTGACCGCCTCGCGTGCCCGGATCGTGGCCGCCGCTGACCAGGCGCGGCGGCGCATCGAGCGCGATCTGCACGACGGCGCCCAACAACGGCTGGTCTCCCTCGCCATGGCACTACAACTGGCGCAGGCGGCGGCGCCGCCCGAGGCCGTCGAGCTGGCGGCACAGCTGGACGACCTGGCCGCCGAGGCCACCAGCACCCTGGATGAGCTGCGCGAGCTCGCCCGCGGCATCCACCCGGCAGCCCTCGCCGAAGGCGGCCTGTCCTCGGCGCTGGAGGTGCTCGCCCGCCGCTGCACCATCCCGGTCCGCCTGGACGTCCGGGCCGATCGACAGCTCCCCGAGCCGATCGAGGTCGCCGCCTACTACGTGGTGGCCGAGGCGCTGACCAATGCGGTCAAACACGCGCACGCCTCCACCATCGATGTCCAGGTCGACACCGCTGCTGCGGGCGGCGACGCCGACGCGCTGCGGGTGTGTGCGCGCGACGACGGCCGCGGCGGCGCCGATCTCTCCGGCGGATCCGGCTTGGTCGGGCTCAAGGACCGGGTGGAGGCTCTGGGCGGCCGGCTCTGGGTGCGGAGCGTTTGCGGCGCGGGCACCACGGTGCAAGCCGAGCTCCCGCTGGGCCCAGCCCGTGGGCTCTAGGGCGGGCACGCCGATGTCCTGCAAGCTCGACTCCGAGGGCGAGCGGTTCCGGTGGTCGAAGGCCTGAGGCCGGCCCCGAACACACGCACACCCCCCGCCCGGCAACGCGCCACGCAGAGGCGGGGGACGGCCTACCCGAGGGGGCGGACCACCGGGGCCGGGGACGCAGCCCAAGGCTCCAACGCACGCCGCAACCCGGCCAGCCACGTGTGCTCGACCTCGATCGCCTGGGCCAGACCACCCACCGAAACCTCAGGCTGGGTGAAGGACACGAGCCCTGGGCCAAGCACCGCCACCTGTCCGCGCCCGCACCCCATCGCCGACCAACCGAGCGGCTGTTGATGCTCCGCGAGGTACGCGTGACCCAGCAGCACATCGCACGCGACCACCAGCCCCGGTACCAGCCCGCGGTCCAGGGTCAACGCGACCACACCGGCACCACGACGCACCGCCGGGAAACCCACGGACTGATACCCCGCGAACAGGTGGCTCGACTCCGAACGCACCTCCACCGACCACGGCTCCGCCTCGACCGGAACTGCGAGCACGGCACCCACATCAACACCCCCTGTTCAGCTTGACGCCGCACACAATGCCCTGCCCCCCAACACATCGCACAACGAAGGTCAACAAACCCACGGGAAGGAGGGTCGAAAAATCTCCGCATGCGGGTGCGCTCTCGACATGGACACTTGTCGCTGATTGTCAGCCAATGCGTTCCGCGTCACGTGTCCATGTCGGGGGGCTGCTCACCCGCTGCGCACCACCGTCACGGCGACCGCCGCTGCGGCGATCAGCGCGATCACGGCGAGGATCGCGCCTACGCCTGCCCGGGCGAGCGCGATCGGAGCCAGCAGCACGAGGGCGGCGGCGCCCAGCAGGACGGACGGGCGGGCCCGCGATCGCGGCACGATCGGCGCGTGGCTCAGCCACAGCAGCGCCAGGAACGCCGCGGTCGGGGCCGCCACCGCGTAACCCGTCCCGAGCGTGCCCACGGCGTCGTGGCCCCCGGTCTGCCGGACGGCGACCTCGAGGCCCGCCCCGAGCGCCGCGAGGGCCGCGAAGATCCCGTAGTGCCCGTAGCCCCACAGGTACGAGCGCTCTCGCCGATCCGACAGCCCGTCGCCGCTCGGCTCCGTGTCGTAGAGCCACCAGAGCGCGAACAGCAGCACCAGTCCGGAGCCCGCGACCACCACCAGCGACCCATGGAGACCGGCACCGACGACGTCGGCGAACCCGGTGGACACCGCGAGGACGCTCTCGCCCAGCAGGATGATGGTGAACAGTGCGTACCGCTCGGCGATGTGGTGCGGATGCCAGCTCGTTCGCCAGTTGTTGCGTTCGGCCCACGCAGGGACAGCCAGCTCGGCCCCGGCCAGGGCGACGAACACCACCACCGGCCCCGCCGCGCCGCTGAGCACACCGAGCTCCGCCAGTAGCTGGCGGACGAGCCAGAGCACCTCGACGGCGGAGATGCCTACGGCGTACCGGATGGTGGTGCCGCGGCGATCGGGGTCCTCCCGTGCCGCCCGCAGCCACTGCACCACGAGGCCGACGCGCATCACCAGGTAGCCGAGGGTCACCGCGCGGTAGTCCCCGGCGGCGAACGCGGGCGGCACACCGGCGGCCAGGATGAGCACGCCGCCCATCTGCAGCAGGGTGAGCAGCCGGTACGGCACGTCGTCGGTGTCGTAGGACGAGGCGAACCAGGTGAAGTTCATCCAGGCCCACCAGATGGCGAAGAACACCTGCAGGAACGGCGCCACGGCCTCGGCCGCGTGTCCCTCGGCCAACCCATGGGCGAGCTGTGTGACGAGCCCCGCGACGGCCACCACGAACGTCAGATCGAAGAGCAGTTCGAGCTGCGTGGAGACCCGGTGCGGCTCGTCGGCGGCGCGCGCCGTCATCCGGATCCGGAGCGACGGCCGGCCGCGCACCGGTCCGGGCTCGGGCAGGATTCGCGGCTGCACGCCTAGTTCCAGTCCTCTTGCCAGGAATAGTCAGGGCCCGCATTGCCCGCGACCGCAACGCGCCCGGGCGTGCCGAGCACGAGCCCGACGGTCAGCAGCACGGCGGAGTCCGCGATCGCGTGGAGCGTGTGGGCCTCGGCGGGCACCGTGAGGAGGTCGCCCGCGACGGCTTCCACCGCCTGTGTCGCGCCGGTCAGCCGCACCCAGCCGGCAAGCACCTGCAGCGTCGCCTCCCGTGTGCTGTCGTGCTCCTCCAGCGTCTCGCCGGCTCGCAGCGCGATGACGGTCTGCCGCAGCACGTGGTCGTGGCCTCCGTGCACCGTGTGAGCGCTACGGCCGTGCGCCGACGCCTTGGCCCGTTCGATATGGCTCCGCGCGGTCTCCGCCAGCGATGTCGTGTCCATGTGTGCTCCTCGCGAGGTGCCGTTGTCGGGAGCGTGGACAGGACGAGGCGCCGATTCGTGACATGACGGGCATCACAGCGGGTTCGGCGGATCAGCTGTCACAGATCCGGAGGCTGTCCTGTCCTCGCTTCCGACACCGCCCCACGCAGCAGCCGACGGGCGGCACAGGCACTCGGATGGAGGGATTCGTCGTGAAGATCGTCGTAATCGGTGGGACCGGGCTCATCGGGTCGAAGCTGGTGGCCACGCTGAACGAGCACGGGCATGAGGCGGTGCCCGCTTCCCCGAACACCGGCGTGAACACGCTGACCGGCGAGGGCCTCGCGAAGGTGCTCGAAGGCGCAGCGGTCGTGGTGGACGTGTCGAACTCCCCGTCGTTCGCCGACGAGCCGGTGATGGAGTTCTTCCGCACCTCCACCACGAACCTGCTCGAGTACTCCGCGAAGGCGGGAGTCGGGCACTACGTGGCGCTGTCGGTGGTAGGCACGGATCGACTGGCGGATTCGGGCTACTTCCGGGCGAAGATCGTCCAGGAGAAGCTGATCCGCGACTCGGGCCGGGCGTACTCGATCGTGCACGCCACCCAGTTCTTCGAGTTCGTCAAGGCCATCGCGGACTTCAGCACCGTCGACGGCACGGTCCGCCTCCCGTCTGCCCTCATCCAGCCGATGGTGTCCGACGACGTCGCCGCCGCGGTCGCTCGCGTCGCGGTGGGGGAGCCGCTGAACGGGATCCGCGAAATCGGCGGCCCGGAGGAGTTCCGGCTCGACGAGCTGGTGCGCAAGGGTCTTGCGGCGAAGGGTGACCCGCGCGAGGTCGTCACCGACGAGCAGGCCCTCTACTACGGGGTGCGGCTGGGCGAGCGGACGCTGCTCCCCGGTCCGGACGCCCAGCTCGGGGAGACCACGTTCGACAAGTGGCTCGCGCAGCAGTAGTCGCGCGCACCCATCTGCACCGGGCTGCCGTTCATGACCAGCGCTTGCCCGGCGCCCGCACCGCCGCCGACAACACACGGCCGCCGGCGGCGGTGCCCGCATCCACCGCGCAGCCAAGGAGACACGGACATGGACCAGCCGAAGGTGTCGGTCATCTTCCACGGGGCGTCGGGCGCCCTGCAGAGCCTGGCGAAGGAGGTGGCCGCCGGCGCGGAGGAGGAGGGCGCTGCCGTCCGCGTCCGGCGCGTCGCCGACCACGAGGTGCCGGGGGACGGTGGGACCGAGGGCCTCGCCACGCTCGACGACGCACGCTGGGCGGACGCGGTGATCTTCGGCTCGCCGAGCCGGTACGGCAACGTGGCGTCCCAGCTGAAGGCCTATGTGGACACTCTGGAGGCCCTGGGGGGTGACAGCCTGCGCAGGATCGTCTGGTCCGGCTTCGCCTCCGGCGACGGCGTGCTGCACCGTGGGCGCGAGGCCACGCTGAGCGCCCTTTTCCAGACGCTGTCCCACCTCGGCGGCGTCCTCGTCTCCGCACCCCGCGCGAGGGACCTGCCGACGGGTGGTGACGCGGACGCGCTCGCCCGCCGGACCGGGCGAGATGTCGCGGAGGTCGCGCGTCGGCTGCTCGTCGGTGCCGCGGCCGAGAGCGGACGGGAGCGCGGTCACCGGGCGGGATGAACCCGGCCCGTCCCGGTGTGACGCGGTCCACCGCCATTGCCGGATGCCGGGCCACGGCCCGTCGTCACGGACGAAGTCGCTGTCCTGTCCTAGCTGGTGTCGATTCCGAGGCACCACACGAGAAATGGGAGTACTCATGACCATCGACCACTCGCACCACATCGAGGACCCGAACCGAACGACACCCCCGCCGCAGATCGAGCTCATCGGATCGGTGCCGACCCCGCCTGTGCCTGCCCCCTCCGAGGCGATGACGATCCTCGTCACCCTGCCGCCGGGGAGCGCCGGCAGCCCGCCCCACCGCCACACCGGTCCCGCCTTCGGCTACGTGGTCCAAGGCGAGATGATCTTCGAGCTGGAGGGTGAGCCCGAGCGTGTCGTGCGTGCGGGCGAGACGTTCTGGGAGCCGGGCGGTGACGTCATCCACTACCAGGACGGCAACAATCTCGCCGACGCCGAGACCCGGTTCGTGGTCACCATGTTCGGCGTCCCCGGCCAGCCGATGCTGATCCCGGTGAGCGCCGAGGAGCTCGAAGAACGCAAGCCCCGCCGCGCTCCTCGTCCGTGATTCCACGACAAGGCCTTCGGCTCGGGAGTCCCGGGCTCGAAGGCGATCGCCGGAGTCGCTGACCGACGGCTCGCCATTCCGGTTGCCATCGAGCCTGCACCGGCGGCCCGCGGCGAGACCGCCCGGGCCGCCGCCGGTTTCCGAACGACCATCATCGAGGAAGAAGGACATGCCCGCTCAGACCGTCACCGTGCTCCTGGTCCACGGTGCTTTCGCCGAATCCGCCAGCTGGAATCCGGTACTCGCCAGGCTGCGCGCTGAATCGGTCGACGCCGTCGCCGTGGCCAACCCGCTGCGCAGCGTCTCCGGCGACGCGGCCTACCTCCGCGACGTCATCGCCGGCATCGGAACGCCGGTCGTGCTCGTCGGCCACTCCTACGGCGGCATGGTCATCACGGAGGCGGCCGCGGACAACGATTCGGTCGTGGGTCTCGTCTATGCCGCCGCATTCGCCCCCGAGTCGGGAGAATCCGCGTTCGAGCTGTCGAGCCGATTTCCCGGCAGCACCCTCGGCGACGTCCTCGTGACCTCCCCGGTCCCGACCGGCGACGAGTTCCGCATTCGGCCGGAGAGCTTCCACCAGCAGTTCGTCGCCGATGGATCGGAGGCCGACGCCCAGCTGATGGCGCTGACCCAGCGTCCGGTCACCGAGGTCGCGCTCGCCCAGGGTCTGCCCACGAATGCCCCGGCGTGGAAGCAACTGCCGTCGTGGTTCGTCTTCGGCGACCAGGACCGCAACATCCCGGTGGAGGCGCTGCGGTTCATGGCCGAGCGCGCGCAGTCGAAAGGCACCAGGGAGGTCGCAGGCGCGTCGCACGCGATCAGCATCGGAGCGCCGGATCAGGTGACCGCAGCGATCCTCGACGCCGTCGGGGTGGCCCGCTGAGGGATCGACCCGGGGCGGATATCTACCACATCACGGAGGATGAAATGAGCGACCCGACGGGCGACGGCACATTTCTCAGCGAGCTCGAGATCGAGGTCAAGACCGAACTGGACTTGGCCGAGTCGAGTGGCCCGGAGGGGGCCGCCGAGCAGGCGAGCGCCGAGTGGCTGTACGAGTCCATCGACATCCAGCGAGAGGAAATCGGCCTCCGCAGCCTTCTCGGGGCGGTCGAGGCGATAGAAGGCGACGACCCTCGAAACGACGACCGCACGCCGGGTCTCTGACGACTCGGGCTGGTAGCGAACGACTCGTCGGACAGGGTGCATGATCGTGCGGTGACACCTCCTCGTGACACCGGCAAGGCCCGCCTGTCGGGACATTCCGCATGAGCCGTGTCGTGGTCGTCGGAGCGACCGGGCACATCGGCTCGTACCTGGTCCCCCGGCTCGTGCGTGCGGGGCACGAGGTCGCTGCGCTCAGCCGCGGGACTCGCGAGCCCTACCACCACGCGCCGGAGTGGTCGCGGGTCGAACGGGTGACCGTCGACCGGGAGGCGGAGGATGCCGCCGGGACGTTCGGGTCACGGGTCGCGGCCCTGGATCCCGACGTCGTGGTGGACCTGGTGTGTTTCACCGCCGGGTCGGCGGTCCAGCTCGTCGAGGCGTTGCGGCCCACCCGGCCACTGCTGCTGCACTGCGGCACGATCTGGGTGCACGGTCCCGTGGCGCGCGTGCCGGTCACCGAGGACGAGCCGCGGAATCCGGTGGGCGACTACGGGATCGGCAAAGCGGCGATCGAGGATGTGCTGCACCGCGAAACCCGCAGCGGTGGTGTGCCGAGTGTGGTGCTGCACCCCGGCCACATCAGCGGGCCCGGGTGGCCGGTCATCACTCCGGCCGGCAACCTCGACCCAGGCGTGTGGCGCGCTCTCGCGCTGGGTGAGCCGCTTCCGCTGCCCGATCTCGGTCTCGGCGTTCTGCATCATGTCCACGCCGACGACGTCGCGCAGGCGTTCGAGCGAGCGTTGACGCGCCCTGCGGCGATCGGTTCGAGCATCCATGTCGTCGCGGAGCAGGCGATGACCTTGCGTGGTCTCGCGCAGGGCGTGGCTGGATGGTTCGGCCGGGAGCCCGTGCTCGAACTGGTCGACTGGCCCACGTTCGTGTCGCGGGTCGGAGCGGAGCATGCCGGCACGACTCGCGAGCACGTCTCCCGCTCGATCAGTGCCAGCATCGAGCGCGCCCGCACGCTGCTGGGCTTCGCCCCTCGCTACACCGCGTTGGAGGCACTCCGCGAGGCACTGGAGTGGCTCGTCGCGAACGGTCAGGTCGACCTGGAGTCCTCGAACCTCTGACGGGCCCATTCACGCAGCGTGGCCGCCCGGATCTTCGTGCCGTTCGTTCCCGACGTGGTCGGCATGGCGTCGATGAGGTGCACCGCGTCGGGCACCTTGAACCGTGCGAGGGTCTCCGCGCACCATTCCCGCAGCGACGCAGGCTCCGGCGCTCTGCCCTCCTCGGGAACGACGAACCCGATCGCTCTGGTGGAGCCGTCGGGACCGGGGATGCCGACGACCCTGGCGGTGAACACGTCCGGGTGTTCGGCCAGCCGCCGCTCGATCTCCGCGGGGTCGACGAGGAAACCCCGCAGCCGCAGCGCGTCGCCCATCCGGCAGACGAACGCGAACACGCCCTCGTCGACGAGGGTGCCCAGGTCGCCGCTGTGGAACCAGCCGTCGGCGGTGAACGCCCTGGTCGCCGCGGAGTCGTCGCCGAGGTAGGCGTCGACCACGTTCGGGCCCCGGAACTGCAGCTCGCCCTCCTGCCCGGGCGGGAGCTCCTCGCCGGTCACCGGATCGACGACCCGTACGGCGATCCCGTCGTGCACCACCCGTCCGCCGCCGGTCCAGCGGCCGGGTGCCGGTTCGTCGTGGGGCCAGAACGCGGCCAGTGCGAACACCTCCGACGAGCCGTACACGCCGGCCGTCGCGGTGCCGAACGCGTCACGGGCCCATTCGGCGAGCTCGCGGGAGCGGCCCTGGAAGTCGGCGACACCCAACCAGCGCCAGGCGGAGAGGTCGCGCGGACGGGCTTTCCACGCTTCGGCCAGCCGCAGGACCAGATCGTCACCGCCGACGACGTGCGTCACACCGTGGTGGGCCATGTCGTCGAGCACCGTGTCGGCGTCGAAGACCGGCTGCAGCACGCACGTCGCGCCCGCGGCCAGCGCCGCCATCGCGGTGTTGTAGCCGAAGACGCCCGACAGCGGAAGCGCGCACAGCATGCGGTCGGCCTCGTCGATACCGATGGTCGCGGCATCGGCGACGGCGTGCGTCAGCACCCCGCGAGCGCGGTGCGCGGCAAGCTTGGGCATCCCGGTCGAGCCCGAGGTCGTAAAGGCGACCACGAGATCGTCGAGGCAGGAGCCGCCGATGCCGGGAGGCGCGGAGACAGGCGCGGGAGCCCAGGCGCCACCGCCGACGTCCGACGCCGACGGGTCGGCGACGGCCGGGGCACCGGGCCCCGCGACCACGGCGACCGCCGGTGGCGGGTTCGTCGACCGCGCGACCGCGTCACGCAGGCGGCCCAGCAGATCCAGATCGTGGAAGTCGTGCGCCAACGCGACCAGCCGGGGCCGCGCCCGGTCGAGCACGTGCGTGACCTCGTCGACGTTGTATCGGGTGTTGATCCCGATGACGTGGGCCCCGCGGGCAGCGACGGCGAACTGCCAGGCCAGCGCGTCGCTCCAGTTCGGCAGCCACACCGCTACGCAGTCGCCCGCGCCGATCCCGCCCGTGCGCAGCTCCTCGGCGAGCGACAGCGTGCGTTGCCACAGCTCGCCCCGGCTCACCGGGATCGTCGTCCCGTCACGACCCTTGTCGAGGGCCACGATCCGGTCCGGGTCGCGACGGGCGAGGCGGCCGAGCAGGTCGGGCAGGTCCGCGGGGACTTGGTCGGCCGTGTCGGCGCCCCGGGCGTGTGCGGGGACGACGTGCGGCGCGACGGCGGGACCGTCGACGTCCGGGGCGCTCATCGCGCACCCGCCGGCGTCGCAGCCGCAGCTCCGGTGAGCGCACGCAACCAGCGGTCGAGCAGCGCGGCGAAGCCGTCGATCTCCTCCATCGGGTAGTGCCCGACGCCGGGGAGCACGGTCATCCGGGCGCCGGGGATCTGCTCGGCGGCCCGCCGGACGTCGGCGGCGTCGACCCACAGGTCGTCTGCACCGACGACCAGGTGCGCGGGGCAGGTGATCGACGCCAGCTCGGCGCGCACGTCGTGGCCTGCCCAGGCGATCAGATCCGACAGGGAGACCGCAGGGTCCTCCCGCCGGTGCATGGTGGCGATCAGTTCGGCCCGCTGCGGCGACACCGACTCTCCGACGACGGCGAGCGTGCCGAGGTAGGTGCGGTCGCTACGGCTCGGCGCGGCGACGTCGGACAGTTCGCGGCGCAACCCGCGCACGCTCGGCCTGCCACCGGTCCAGGCATCCGCGGCCATCGCGACGACGCCGGAGAGCCGATCGGGGATCCGCCTTGCGATGTCGAGAGCGGTCTTGCCGCCGATGGAGCAGCCGACCACGAAGGGCCGTTCCAGCCCCAGCAGCTCGATCAGCTCGACGCACCATGCCGCGTAGATCCCGAGATCGGTGACCGGCCCACCGACTGCGGGCTCGGATCGACCGTGACCGGGCAGGTCCGGCACCACGGCGCGGTAGCCCAGCGCAGCCAGCTCACCGGTGACGTGCCGCCACTGCACGCCGCTCTGCCCCGCGGTGTGCAGGCACAGCACCGGGATGCCCGCTCCGCTCTGTTCGACGAACGCGAGCGATCCTCCGACCTGCAGGTATGCGGCCTCGATGCCGTTACTGCCGTTCATGCTGCTCCTCTTGTGCGAGTGCCCGCGCCGCGTCGGCGATCAGGTTCAGCACCGGGGTCAGGCGCAGGTACTCGTAGCCGTTGCCGCGCACCGCGAACTGCCCGGACATGCTGCGGCGCATGAACTCATTGGACGCTGCGGTGACCAGCTGGGTCCAGGTGAGCTCGTCGGCCTCCATGGTGAACGTCGCTCCGAGCGCCGCCCGCCGTGACACCTCGATCACTGTGCCCCGGTAGACCCGCAGGTGCACCTCGTGCTCGCCGGCCCGCAGTCCGATCGTCCCGTCCCACGACTCGAGCGCCTCGGCGAAGGCCGTGCCCGCGCGCAGCCGCTCGGCGAGCGCCTCGCCCCATCCCGTCGTGCCGAACGCACGGCCGACCGGATCCGGTCCCGCCTCCCGGGCGGCCAGCAGCACGGACGTCGTCCCCTCCTGCCGGGTCTCGCCGTCGGCTCCCGCGAGAGTCATGTGCCTGCTGACGACCCCCCGGTCTCCCGCCGACGTACGCCGGCACCGCACGATCGTCAGGTCGAGGTGGAGCTCGTCGCCCACCCGTATCGGGCGCCGGTAGGACCAGTGCGTGTCCAGCAGGCCCAGCACGGTGGTGGCAGCGCGGTCGCCGTGCAGCTCGAGGGACTGCAGCAGCCCCATCGCGACGGCCAGTCCGAAGGGGCCTTGCAGTATCGGGCCACCGGGATAGGCGGGATCGGTGTGCACGGGGTGGTCGTCGCCGCTGAGCCGGGTGAAGTCGGCGAGATCAGCAGCCGTGACGGTGCGGGGCCGGCTGGTGAACCGCTGCCCGACTGCGAAGTCCTCGAAGTACCCGCCTGTTCGGGCACGGGGCGGAGCGGCTCGGCCGCGCGTCATCGACCCTCCTGACCACGTCGTCATCGCCACATGAACGAGCGTTCTTGTCAGTTACAGAACCATCGGGAAGATCCCAGGTCAAGCCAGGCAGTTCGCCATGCAGGTGTGGTATAGCCTGATTGACGTGATCGACCGTTCGCGTGGCACCGCCCTCATCGCCGACACCGGCCGCGGCAACGAGGCGGCGATTCTCAACGCGGCGCTCGAGGCATTCGGCAACAGCGGCTTCAACGGTGCGTCCATGCGCGACGTCGCCCGCGGCGCGGGCACGAGCCTGTCGAACCTCTACAACTACTTCCCCTCCAAGTCCCGCCTTCTCGCGGAGGTGCTGCGGCACGCCAACGCCGAGCTGTACGCGCGGGTGGTGCGGGCGGTGGAGGACGCGGGCGACGCCGCGAGCCCACGGATGCGCGACGCCGTCCGCGCCTACGTCGGGTTCGTGGTGGACCACCAGGTCGCCATGCTGGTCTCGGCGAGCGAGGTCCGCTACCTGCAGGGTCCGGACCGGGAGCGGCTGGTCGCCGAGCGCGACGACACCCAGTCACTCATCGAGCAGATCGTCGCCCAGGGCGTCGAGAGCGGGGAGTTCCGCACGCCCTACCCCGCCGATGCGGCCCGCAGCATCCTCTCGCTGTGCGCGGCCATCGCCACCTGGTACCGACCGGACGGGCGCCTGTCCCGCGGCCAGCTCGCCGAGCAGCACGCGCGCTATGCGCTGGCGCTCGTCGAGGCGCCGCTTCCGCGACACGACTGATCGGCCCGAAACACCGCGCTCGGGCCGGGTTGCTCGCCGGAGTCATATGTGATTATCGTCTGAACGATCGTTCGTACTGACGTTGACGTCGTGGCGCTGCAGCGGTGCGGCCCGGAGGTGGACAGCGATGAGCCCAGACAATGCCGACCTCCCCTCCACCGGACAGATGGGCCGGCTCGCTTCGGCCGCCGTGTTCGCCACGACCCTCGAGTGGTTCGACTTCCTCATCTACGCGACGGCGGCAGCGCTCGTCCTGAGCGACCAGTTCTTCCCGTCCGTCAACCCGGTCGCCGGCACCCTCGCCGCCTTCGCGACGTTCGCCGTCGGATTCCTCGCCCGCCCGCTGGGTGGCATCGTCGCCGGGCACATCGGTGACCGGTTCGGTCGCAAGCCCCCGCTGGTCGCGGCGATGCTCGTGATGGGTCTCGCGACGTTCGGAATCGGCGTGCTGCCGCCGTACGCGAGCATCGGGGTGTGGGCGCCGATCCTGCTGGTCGTCGCCCGGCTCGTGCAGGGCCTCGGTGTCGGTGCGCAGTGGGGTGGCGCGGCGCTGCTGCTCACCGAGCACGCGCCCGTCGAGCGCCGCGGTTTCTACGGCAGCCTGATCCAGACCGGCTCGATCTTCGGTGCAGTCGCGGGCAACGCGTTCTTCCTGATCCTCACCGCGACGCTGTCCGAGGAGCAGTTCGACACCTGGGGGTGGCGGCTGCCGTTCCTGAGCGGCCTGCTGTTGGTGCTGATCGGCATCTACGTCCAGCTGAAGATCTCCGACACCCCGGTGTTCCGGGCGATGCAGCAGCACTCCGCGGAGTCGAGGCGCGAGGCAGGCCTGCGCAAAACGCCTCTCCAGGAGGCGGTGCGCAGCTACTGGCGGCAGATCCTCCAGGCCGCGGGCGCGTTCTTCGTCGTCAACGCGACGTTCTACATCCTGATCAGCGGTCTGCTCGACTACGCGACCAAGCAGGTCGGCATGTCCCGCACCGCGATTCTGGTCTGTGTCATGGTCGCCGGCGCCACCCAGGTCGTCACGATCCCGTTCTTCGGCGCGCTCACCGACCGGCGGGGCAACCGCAAGGGTGTCTACCTGACGGGCACCGTGCTCATGGCCGTGTTCGCGTTCCCGCTGTTCTGGCTGGTGGACACCGGCTCGATTCCGGTCGTCCTGATCGGGCTGATCATCGGCTTCACGATTCACGCGATGATGTACGGGCCGCAGGCAGCGCTGTACGCCGAGATGTTCCCTGCCGACGTCCGCTACTCCGGGGCGTCGCTCGGCTATCAGTTCGCGTCGGTGTTCGCGGGCGGCCTGGCCCCGTTCATCATGACCGCGCTGCTCGCCGCCACGGGCGCGTCCTGGTCCGTGGCGTTGTACATCATCGCCACGGCTGTGATCACCTTCGTCGCGGTGGCCTCGATCAAGGAACGGTTCCGCCGCAACCTCTACGAGACCTCGTACGACCTGGCCGCGTCCTCCACAGCGCCGCGGTGACTCGTGCGCCCGGTGCGCACCACCTCTAGCGGGACGTGTCTTCAGGCTTCCCGCGACGCTGCACATCTGCAACGATCACCTGCAGGGCGTGACTGACAGTAACCAATCTGCGCATACCCCCTCATCCTCCTGTTCGACGCGCTCACGGAGCCGCCCGGAAATTCGCGAGTTCGACCTCAGCAAGGGAGCTGAAGATGGCACTGAAGTTCGGGACGTTCATGGCCCCGTTCCACTGCCCGGTGGGCCAGGATCCCACCTACGCGATCGAGCGCGATCTGGCCGTCATCCGGCACATGGACATGCTCGGCTTCGACGAGGCGTGGATCGGCGAGCACCACTCGTGCGGGCACGAGCTGATTCCCGACCCGTTCATCTTCATCGCCTATGCCGCGCAGGAGACCCGGCACATCAAGCTCGGCACCGGTGTCGTGTCGCTCCCGTACCACAACCCGTTGTGGGTCGCTGATCGTGCGCTGTTCACCGACCGCTTGCTGCGTGGTCGGTTCATGCTCGGTCTGGGGCCGGGTGCGCTCGCGACGGACGCGACGATGATCGGTATCCCGCTCGAGGATCTGCGCGGTGCGTTCGAGGAGGACGTCGAGGTTCTCATGGCGATCCTGCGTGGGGAGAAGGTCACGCACAGGACGCCGCGCTACAACCTGGTCGACGCACAGACCCAGTTCGCGCCCTACAGCGACTTCGACGTCGCCGTGGCTGCGATCGCGAGCCCGACGGGTCCGCGGGTGGCAGCGAAGAACGGGCTCAGCCTGCTCTCGGTAGGTGCAACGGCCCCCGAGGGTGGCTTCGACGCGCTGGCGCTGCATTGGGACGTCATGCAGGAGCGGGCGCCGCAGTTCGGGCACACGCCTGACCGGTCGGGCTGGCGGCTGTGCGGGCCGATGCACCTCGCGGAGACGAAGGAGCAGGCGATCGAGGACGTGCGCCACGGCCTCGACGCCTGGTGCGACTACACCCAGAAGGTTCTCGCCGCGCCGCATTTCCGCGCTGCGGGCACGACCTTCGAGGAGCGGGTGGCCTGGGTCAACGAGACCGGGCTGGGCGTGATCGGTACGCCGGACGAGGCGATCGCGCAGGTCGAGCGGCTGGAGAAGCAGTCCGGTGGCTTCGGCTCGTACCTGCTGATCCACCACGAGTGGGCGCGGCACGAGGCGACGCTGAAGAGCTACGAGCTGTTCGCCAACCACGTGAAGCCGCGGTTCCAGGGCAGTGCCGGGCGTCTGCAGAAGGCGTCGGACTACGCAGTGTCGCGATGGGAGGAGCTCGACAAGCGCCATGGCGACGCCATCCAGGCCGCGACGGATCGGCACGCCAAGGAGCGCGCCGACGCCGGTCAGGCCTGACCCGGCGCCGCACACACCTCGTGGCCACCGCACACATGTTCGGACATGTGTGCGGTGGCCAAACGATGTGTGCGGCGATCTTCGATATCGGCGAGCGCGCGGTTAAGCTGCTTGTCGCGAATCCGGGGCTGACATACCGATCGACAGGGAGTCCCTGTGAAACGAGCAATGACCTTCGCGGTTGCCGCGATCGCGTTGCTTGCCGGGTGCGCAACGGCCCAGGAATCCCCGGTGAAACAGTCGTCGAACACGCTGTCTGCGCCGCGGGCAGCACCTCCGGAGGGCGAACGACCGGCGTTGAGCACGACGAAGCCCACCGAGCCGGTCAAGATTGCGATCATCGCTATCGAGAACAACCCGTTCTTCGCGCAGGTGAAGGCCGGATATGACGCGGTCAAGCCGAAGGTCGAGGCCGCAGGCGGCACAGTCGACTGGATCAACGCCGGTACCGACGTAACGGTCGACAACATCGGTGACGCGATGAGCGCCGCCGTCGTCGACGGCTACGACGCCGTTGCCGCGCTGATGCCCGGCGACGGTATCTGTACGTACATTCAGCAGGCAGATTCCAGGGGTGTGCTCGTCGCGGCCTACAACGGCAATGCGTCCTGCGCCGAGAGGTCAGGTGCTCTCTTCTTCCACGGCCAGGATCTTCGTGCCGCCGGCATGGAGGCGGGAAAGCTGATGTGCGCCGCCACCAAGAACCTGGCCGACGCGAGCAAGCCCGGCGTCGTCGGCGTCGAGACCGAGTCGTTCACGTTCCAGGCGCTCGAAGAGCGGCGGCTCGGGTTCCTCGACGGACTCAAGGAGAACTGCCCGTGGGTCACCCAGGCCGGCGGTGGGGTCGAATATCAGACGTCGACCGACCGGGTGGCGTCAGCGACACGCGACTACCTGGGCTCCACGAAAGACCTCGTCGGGATCTATGTGACCGGCGGCAACCCGCAGATCGCGGCCCAGACCGTGGCGTCTGCGGGCCGGACCTCGACGGTCAAGGTGATCGGCTTCGACTTCACCGCCGAGAACGTGGCCCAGATCAAGGCCGGCAACATGTATGCAGCCATCGGCCAGGACCCGTACGGCCAGTCCTACGACACCATCGTCTGGCTGTACAACGCGCTGGTCGACAAGCAGAAGCCGTCGCCCGACTACTTCATCCCGACGGCGGCCGTCGTCGGGACCCGGGCCAACATCAGCGTCGTCACGGCTGCGAAGTAGCAGGTCTCTCCCGGCCGTCAGGTGGGTTCGGCGGGAGCCGAGAGGGGGAGCCGGACGTGCATCGCCGTGCCCTCACCCGGCGGGCTGTGCACGGTGATCGATCCGCCGAGCGCCTCGACCCTGTCGGTGAGGCCGGTCAGCCCGGAGCCTTTGGCCGGGTCCGCGCCACCGATGCCGTCGTCGCAGACGGACAGTTGGAGGCGGCGGTCCACCACGTCGGCCGCAACCCATATGGCTGTGGGATGCGCGTGTTTGGCGGCGTTGGTGAGTGCCTCCGCGACCACGTAGTAGGCCGCGACCTCGACATGCTCCGGGAGGCGGCCGTCGAGATCGAGGTCGAGCTCGACCAGGATTGGTGAGCGGCGGGCCAGCACCTTGAGCGCCGGCCCCAGGCCGCTCGTGGCGAGCAGCGCCGGGTGAATGCCGCGGGAGATCTCCCGCAGGTCGTCCAGCGCGGCGACCAGGCCGTCGGCGATGTCGGCCAACTCGGCTCTCAGCTCGGGCTGGGTGTCCGGGATGTCGGCCTGCGCGTTGCGCAACTCGAGTACGAGTGAGACGAGCCGCTGCTGGGTGCCGTCGTGCAGGTCGCGCTCGATGCGGCGGCGGATGTCGTCGGTGGTGGCCACCACGCGCGCTCGTGACGCCGTGAGGTCGGCCCGCGCCTGGGCGTTGGCGATGGCGGTGCCGACGAGGTCGGTGAAGTTGGCCAGCCTCAGTTCGATGCCCGAAGCGAACGGCGCGTCCGTCTTGGTGATGAATCCGCTCACCGCGCCCCAGAGCCGCCCCTCGACCATGATGGGCGCGCCGATGGTCGAACGGATGCCGCGCTCGCGGGCGATCGCGGCGGCAGAGCCGGGGGCGTCCGCGTAGTCCTCGATGCGCGTCGGCTTGCCGCTGCTGCGCACGAGAGATCCGATGTTGCGTCCCTCCAGCGTGATCCTCGTGCCCACCGGGACGATCGTCGGCTCGCCCCAACTGGCGACGATGGTCGCCGTACCGTCGGCTTCGTAGCGCATCAAGCGCGTGCCGTCGACGTCGAGCAGCCGAGCCACCTCCTCGGTGACCGCGGGAAAGACCTTCTCCGGCGGGGTGCCCTCGGCGACGACTGTGGCGACCCGGCGCAGGGCGGCTTGCTCCGCGAGCAGATCGGCGAGCTCCGATTGGCTGCGCTCCAACGAGCCGGCCATGGTGTTGAAAGACTTCTCGAGTACTCCGATCTCGGCCACTCCGGTCGTCGGCATGCGGGTCGACAGATCCCCGCTCGCGAGTTGCTCCGCCGTCACGGACGCCTGGCGGACCGGTCGTGCGATCGCCCTGCTCAGGTAGGTGGCGAAGAGGCCGACCAGCACCACGGTGACGCCCAGCCCGGCGATCGCGGCGATCGTGGCCCGGTTGGCGATCTCACGCGCACGGTCGTCACGCTCGGCGGCGACTCGCTGCTCGGCCAGCTCCAGTGTGTTGAAGTCCCACCGGATGTCGTCGAACTTCGACTTGCCCAACTGCGCGTTCTCGACGCTGCGCGCGGCTGGATCGCCGCGTTCCGCCGCCGCTATGAGCGGGCGAAAATAGTCTCTTATGTACGATTCACCCTTGATCTTGATCGCCTGTGCTGTTCCCGACACGTGGATCGAGGTCAGCCTTCCGGGCGCCTCGTTCTGGTCCGCGATGTTGGTGAGGTCGACGAGGTCGCGGCTGGCCTGCGCGAAATCGGCTTCGCCTGCGTGCGCCGGTTGCAAGAACCGGTCGTCGCCCGTCAACAAGTAGCCGCGGGTCCCTGTTTCGATATCGACCAGGTTTCGCTCGACCCGAGCCGCAGCGACCAGCACCTCCTGCGAGTGTCGATCCAGCTGGGCCGAGTTCCGCTGATCACGGATCGCCAGCAGCAGCACGGCGAATGCGGCGCTCGTCAGCAGCGTGAGCAACACGCTGGCGGTGACCATCCGGCTGGTCAGGCTGCCGCGCACGGTGGCTCACCTCCCGGCGGTGAACGCGACGATCTGCCGCCCGTTGTCGGCCCGGGGGAGCGGGAGGTGCCGCCTGTGATGGCTGTGGAGCGCTCCACGACAGGCATCGCCCGCCAGGTGTGAGCCACGGAGGGCGCAGTCGAGAAGCACGTACACGGCATCCGCACCAAGCCGACATTGTCGCAGATCAGGGCATGGATGGCGCGTGTCGGACAGAGCCGATTCCGGCAGCGGTGAGCCGGCGTTCCGCCGTTCGGCGGACTACCGCGGGGCCATGCCGATGTCGGGGACGAGCCACGTGCAGGCGCTACCTACCAGCAGGAGTCCGAGCACTCCGGTCAGCAGCAGATCGTGACGGCTGCTGGCGGTGATGTACCTGGCACACCTCGCGCCGACACTGGCTTGACAAGGATCAGAACGTCCATCTGCGCTACAACGATCGACTTCGCCGGAACGAAAGGGTGGCAGCTATGGCGGTCGTGGCCCACTGGTTCTGCGGGCACTGTGAGGTCGAAGGCCGCGATGCCGCCAAGGAGCCCAGCTGCTGGAACTGCGGGGGCGCTGTCACCGTGACGGCCCGGCCTTCGCTCGAGTGGACGGACTCCGCGCTGACCGACGAATGACCAACAGGTCTTCCGACCGATCGGACTAGGCACACTCATGGCGCTCGATCACAATGAATTCATCCGCTTGAGCAAGATCGCGGACTCTCTCCGGAGAAGCGACCCCGAGCTGGCCCGCAAGCTCGCTGCTCCCGTGCGCCGTCGCTCGGTCTGGAATGTGCTCTGCTACCTGGCGCTGTCTGTGTTCGCCCTGGTGGCACTGACAACCGCGGCGATCGGCGGGACCACCGCTCCGAGCACCGTCGCGAAGCACACGTCACACGGAGGCGAGAGGACGGCGGCGGAATCGCAGGCACCGGTCCGCTCCGATGTCGACTGGAAACCCACGGTGCGCCCTGGGCCGCCGATGCGCTCCCCGGTCGATTACGGCGGCGGTGCCGAGGCACCGTGACGCGACGCATCTGCATGCTCAGCCCCGTTGGCGTGCCAGCCGATCGAGCAGGTAGTCCCGCAGAGCGATGGCGTTGTTGTGCTCCCGGTCCCGGGAGCTGTAGAGCAGGGTGATCGCGCCGGTCGCCGCGGCGTCGACCAGTGGCTGCCAGGCCTGAGGACGAGTGTCGAGCTCGGCGAAGTAGCGGCGGCGGAACTCCTCCCAGCGCTGCGGATCGTGGCCGAACCACATGCGGAGTTCGTGGCTGGGGGCGGCGTCCTTCGCCCAGCTGTCCAGCTCCACCTCCTCGCGGCGCATCCCGCGCGGCCACAGCCGCTCCACGAGGTAACACCGGCTCTCGCCGTGAGGCTCGTGGTCATAGACCCGGGACAAGCTGATGGCGTCCATGTGTGACCTCCAATTCGACAAGTGTCGGAGCCGGAGGTGCACCTTGCCCGACGAGGCCGAGGGCGCGCCCGCGCGATGTGGGCGTCCGGCAGCCGCTACCGCCAGGCGGCTGGCGCACGAGCGGGAAACAGGTTTAACCTCTCGCGGTGCAGATGTCCGACCAATCCGACCAGCAGCGGGCGCCCCGCCTCTATCTCTCCGTGGCGCAGGAGCTGCTGACGGCAATGGCCGCGGGTGAGTACGTCCTCGGCGTCCGGATGCCCGGCGACCGCGAGCTTGCTGCGCGGCTCGGCGTCTCACGCACCACGGTGCGCGAGGCGATCCTCGCCCTCGAGCTCATCGGTGCCGTGGAGGTACGCCACGGCGACGGCACCTACGTGCGCGGGCCACATGCCGGGGTTGCCGCGATCGAGGGATCCGCGCTGGACGTCGCGCCCCGCGAGCTGATCGAGTCCCGCCGGGCGCTGGAACCCGTCGTCGCTTCCTTCGCCGCCACGCGAATCGACACCGACCGGCTCCGTGGCCTCACCCGCGATCTGGACGAGGCCACCGAGATCGTCGCGGAGCCCAGCCGCATCCCCCGCTTCATGGAGCTGGGCTTGCGGTTCCACTCCGACCTCGCGCTCGGCTGCGGCAACTCACTGCTCGCGGGCATCGTCGGCCAGCTCGTCGACGCCGAGACGCATCCGCTGTGGTTGCTGGTCAACCAGCACGCGGTGAGCTCGTTGCAGGCCCGCGAGGGTCAGCTGCGGCAGCACCGCGATGTGCTCGGCGCCATCGCGAGCGGCGACGCCGCCCGCGCCGCACAGGCGATGACGGCCCACCTCGCCTCGGTCGACGCCGTGATCTTCAACCCCGCCGCCAGCGATGCCGCCCTCCGCGGCGACGCCTGACCCCCAGGAGCCTTCGCCGATGTCCCTCCCACAGCCCGCGGACCTCGTCGTCCACGGCGGCACCGTCGTCAACGCCGGCGGCAGCGGCCCCGCCACCGTCGTCGTGACGGGCGGCCGGATCGTCGCGGTGCAGGACCCGATGCTGCCGCTCCCGCCGCACGAGCGGGCGGTCGACGCCACGGGCAAGCTCGTCATCCCCGGCGGGGTCGACCCGCACTGTCACATCGGGCAGCGACTCGGCGCGTACACGCAGCTCGACGACTACGCAGGAGCGAGTATCGCGGCGCTCTGGGGCGGCACCACCACGGTCGTCGACTTCGCGATCCCGGAGCCTGGCCAGAGCCCGCTCGACGCCGTGCAAGAGCGCCGGGACCTCGCCACCGTCTCCCGGTGCGACACCGCGCTGCACGGGTGCGTGATCTCCTGGGACGACACCACGGCCAAGCAGATCGCGGCCATGGCCGACGGTGGCGTCCGGACGATCAAGATGTTCACGACGTACAGGGACGTCGTCATGGCGGGGCCGGACACCGTGCTCGAAGTGCTGCGCACGCTGCACGCTCAGGGCGGCATCGCCTACGTGCACGCCGAGGCCGACCACGTGATCGAGGACGCGCAGGGGCTCGCCGCCGCGGCCCACCGTGCTGACGCCGAGCATCACGCGCTCACCCGCCCCGAGCTGGCCGAGGCTGCAGCTGTGGCCCAGGTGCTCGCCACCGCCGAGCACGTCGGCGCACCGGTGTACTTCGTGCACCAGACCACCGCTGAGGCGGTCGACCTGGTCCGTGCCGCCCGTCGCCGTGGCGTGCGCGCCTACACCGAGACCTGCCCGCACTACCTCGCCCTCGACGAGAGCACTTACGGAGGCGAGCACGCGGAGCGCTTCGTGTGCTGCCCGCCCCTGCGCGCCGCGGAGACGGTGGCCGCGTTGCGCGCCCGCGCCGTCGTCGGGGATGTCGACACGCTGGGCTCCGACCACTGCTGCTACTCCACGTCGCAGAAGTCGGAGCACCGCGACGACGTCCGTGTCATGCCCAACGGCCTGCCCGGGGTGGAGACGCGGCTGCCGGTGGCTTTCACCCGGCTCGTGGCCGAGGACGGGATGCCCGTCGAGCGCTTCGTGGCGATGTTCGCCACCAATCCCGCGCGCCTCAACGGCCTGACGAGCAAGGGCATGATCGGGGTGGGAGCCGACGCCGACATCGTCGTGCTCGACCCGGTCGCGCGGCGCACCGCGGCCGCTGCCGACCTGCACATGCAGAGCGACTACACCCCCTACGAGGGCCATCAGCTGACCGGCTGGGCCGAGATGGTGATCAGCGGTGGACGCGTCGTGCTCGACGCCGACGGCTTCCACGACCCTGGGCCCATCGGCGCGGCGCTGCACGCCGCCCCGATCCCGGGCCACCTGCTCACCTGAGCCCCACCCCGACCGAAGGACCCACCGAACGGAGCACAGCCATGTCCACATCGGCTTCCTCGCCGGGCACAGGTCCCACGAGCGCCGCGACGGAGCAGCTCAGGGACCGGGCGCAGCGCCAGCTCGGCGCGGCGCTGGACCGCATCCCATTCCGCCGGGCGCACGTGCTGATCCTGGTGCTCGTGGCGTTCGGCGCGCTGTTCGACGCGATCGAGCAGTACAACGTCGGGCTCGCCGCCCCGCTCATCGCCGCGCAATGGGAGCTGTCGAACACCCAGGTCGGGCTCCTGACGACGCTGACGTTCGCGGGCATGGCGATCGGCTCGCTGATCGCGGGCATCACCGGCGACCGGTACGGCCGGCGTGTCACCTACATGTACAACCTGGTCCTCTACACGGTGGGCGCGCTGCTTGCCGCGTTCGCTCCGGACATCGGCTGGCTGCTCGTCGCCCGCTTCATCGTCGGAATCGGGCTGGGCGGCGAGCTGAACACCGGGCTCACGCTGGTGGCCGAGCTGATGCCCACGAAGTACCGGGGGGCCGCCGTGGCCACCGTGAACATCGCAGCCGGCGGACTGGGGATCTTCGTCTCCTCGGCGCTGGCCGCGGTCGTGCTCGGCCCGCTCGAGACCACTCTCGGTGGTCCCGAGGTGGCGTGGCGCTGGCTGCTCGGGTTGCTCGCACTGCCCGCGGTACTCGTGTTCGTCTATCGCTGGTTCCTGCCGGAGTCGCCGCGATACCTGCTGGTGGAGGGGCAAGTGGCGGCGGCCAACGAGGTGCTCTCCCGGCTCGCCGCCAACCGCCTCCGCCCACTGCGGGACACGCAGCCCACCGCGTATGTCGACGCCGCCGAGGGCGAACGGCTGCCGCGGCAGCGGGTCCGGCTCGCAGAGATCTTCTCCGGCGCGCTCGCCAGGAACACCCTCGTGATCTGGGTGGTCTCGGCGATGACGTTCGGCGCGCAGGTGACGATCACCGTATTCATGCCGACCGTCCTCGTGGCACGCGGAATCGATGTGTCGACCTCGCTGGCCTACACCACGATCATCAACATCGGCGGATTGATCGGAGCCGTGCTTGCGAGCGTGTTCGGCTACCGGCTCAAGCGACGGATGGTGCTCGGGTACGGGGCGGTGGTGGCGGTCGTCGTCGCGATCGCCTTCGGTACGTCCGCGAGTCTCGCGATGATCCTGGTGCTCGGCGGGCTGCTGCAGCTCATGTTCATTCTGCTCAACACCACCGCCTGGGTGTGGGCACCGGAGCTGTACCCGACCAAGGTGCGGGCGTTCGGCACCGGTGCATCGGTGACGGTTGCGCTCGTCTCCGCCTCACTCGTCCCGCTGCTGGCCGGCGTGATATTCGACGCCGCAGGTGCGGTCGGCATCTTCGTCATGGTCGGCGTGATGTACGTGATCATGGCGACGGCCGTGCGGTTCGGGCCGGAGACCCAGGGCGTGGCCCTCGAGGACATCAGCCACGAGGCGCGGGATAACCGCGGTGGATCCTCGGCTGATGCAGAGTCGCGATGAGAATCGAGGGCCAGCCCCGCGCGGGTCTGACGGACGGAGAGGCGACGGTTGCCTCTCGGAGTGAGCCGACCGTCGACTAGCTGTGTGCCTTGGCCGCGTCGATCCAGCCCTGACAGGTCTGCTCGGAAATGCCGATCACCTTGCCGTGTCGGGTCTCGATCATTTCCTTCAGGTGGGAGGCCTTTCGGTGCTGCAGCTCTTTGATCGAGTCGACGCCGATCTCCTTGAGCATCGCAGCGTGTTTCGGCCCGATGCCCTTGATGTCGGCCAGGTCGTTCACAACAGCCATGACGGGTTCCCTCCGGTCTTTGTCGTGTGCGGAGACCGCATTATGCGCGCCTCCATGGTGGCTCGCCACAGGTCCGGGGCAGCCGGAATAGCGATCTACTCATGTCACGTCGAGCCGGTTCAAGTCATGTACCGTGATTCGCTCCGGCCCGATCATTGTCTGGTCGAGGCTTGATCGAGCGCGGTCGCATTCTTGGTATGAATTCATTCGTACCATGGGTGGCGCAGCGGGCACGGTGGAATCACCCGATAGCGAATGGGCCTGTGCCGCGTCCGCCCAGGGGCCGGTCTGGGTAGCCCGATCGACGGCAGGCCGAGATCCTGCCGGATCGAGACCACTTGCCGGAGGGCATCGTCGGCCTCGATCCGCCGGCTCAGCGCCAGGTGGCTGCCTCGGAGCCGGATCAGTGTCTCGACCTCGTTGTCGTGGGCCTGCCGGGCGGCGGTAGCCGTCCAGCGCTTCGTCGAACCGTTGTAGTTGGTGGTAGGCCATCCCGAGGCTCTCCCGGGCGTCGGCCTGGCCGAACCCGTTCGCCCGATGATCGAAGGAGTTCGAGTGCGTCCCGGCAAAGTCCGACGGCGGTGTCGGACTTTGCCGTGGAGGATGGAGATACCACCCCATGGCGTTCGTCGCGGGGGCCTCGCCCGGGGTGCAGGTGATCGAACGGACAGGGTGCGCGGGTGGCGAGTGCGAGTGCGGTTTCGGGGTCGTCCTGGCCGTCGGACAGCCAGGCGTAATGGCGCGGCGTGTAGGCGGTGGCATGCGTCGCCGAGGTTCTCGAACAGCGAGAGTGCCCGGTCCAGCCTGGCTTGCACTGCGGTGTGGTGGCCGAGTCGGGCGTCGGCTCTGGCCAGGCTACGGAGTACGTGGGCCAGGCCGGTCGTGTCGGAGATTTCGGCTGCCGAGCGTGCTGCGAGTTGGTGGGCGGCGGCCAGTTCGTGTGGCCCTGCCGGCCGTGACAGTTGCGCATAGCCCATGCGCGGCGCCGGACGTGGGAGTGCAGGCCCTGTGCGGCCATGCGCTCCAGCAGCGTCAGTGTCACGGGGCGTTCGGTGTCGAACCAGCGGATGGCCTGTTCCGCGTAGGCCAGGACTTTCCTGGTCGAGGGGCGGGGCTCGTCCTGTGGGCGGAGACGAGCCGTGCGCCGCGGTCACGGAGATGGTGGCTAGCCGACCGGTGGAACGCCTTGTGTGCGATCCAGGGCAGCGTCCATCAGCTCGGCCGGCCACGGGTAGTGGTCGGGCGCGTACAAGGCGTCGAGTAAGCTGAACTTTGTGGCGGAGGATTCGGGGAGCTCCGGTAAGGAGTCTGACAACAAGAAATTCGCCGCCTTCATCAGCATCGTCGGTGGCATTATCGGCGTGCTGGTGGGGATCGAGAGTTTGACGGGGTTCAACCTCCTTTCGTCCCTGTCCCCGTCTCCGGCTCCATCCTCTTCGGCGTCCACGTCGACATTGACAAGCGAGCCGGCGCCGTTTTCGGTAGAAGAATCGACCGAGACGTCGACTCCGACGACTACAGATGAGGAGACGATCGAGGCAGTCGAATCCACTCGGCCGCCCCGCCCCGACTTCTCCGTGCGCTCCCAACAATGGGACGGACCATGCACTTACTCCTCATGCACGATGAGTGCCATTTTTTACAATAATGGCGGCACGGGGAACGGGTCCGCGACGTTCTTTATTCTGCTACCGGACAGATTCGAATCCCTGGCCCGATGTTCCACTGTCTTGCAGATTACTCCCGAGAATAGCGTGGTCAGCGCCGGATGCACGGCGAGTAGTCCCCAGCTTCAGCAGTATTTCCAGTCCCGGTCCGGCACCGTGCGTATGTACGTCAGAATGGACCCCTGAACGAGCGGGAACGCTCGTGCGCGACGTCAGACTACGGTCCTCGTAGCGAGTAGCCGACATACGCGGCGGAAATAGGTGTGAATCGTCGCGCTCGGCCGTGCTGGGAGGTTCCTGCCGTTCTGCAGCAACAGCAATGCCGATGTGGTGCGTTGTTGAGGACTGGTATGTCTCCTTCTGCACCTGTCACGATGGCGACCGACATCACGTTTGCTCCCGATGCCGTGCCCTGACGACAGGGAAAGATCCTCGGCGCCGTCAACTCGAAATTGCAAGCGTGGCCCGAGTGTGGTCATGCGATCTACCTACCTGCTGGGAGTGGGCTGCCTGTACTGTCAACAAATCGTCTCGCCCGCGTCTACACCGAACGTGCCAGTGTGGTGATACGGCGACGGATCACGGAGCTCACCCCCGCTCCGCGCCGCGAGTGACGATCAGAACTTTCCGGAGAGGAGCGGTGCATGGGGAACCGATCCTTGCGACGGCATCGAGAGGTGGCGCTCGCTGATCGGCAACCGGGAACACTTGTCCTCTTTCGTCCCCGTCGTTGCCCCCACTGCGGGGGCGTGCACTGATGCATTGCTCCGCCCGATGAATCGTCCGGTTCGTGTCGGTGTTCAGATTCGGTCCGGTGGCACTCGTGACGATCCGACCTGGCGCGATCCTCGCCACGCGGATGAGACTGTTCGCCGAAGGGCCTGCAGCCGGCAGTACGCAGCAGGCGCCGTCGCGACGAGACCGTGATCGAACGGGCGATCGCGTGGCCCCGGGCGGTCCGCGCCGACGACTTCCTGGCCGAAGGCGCCACGTTGTTCACTGCTGGGATCGATCCAACCGATGACGGATACGACTTCACCCCGCTGAAGGAGATGCTTGCCCGGCGAGGCGACCGGTGATGACGAATTTCCGCGGCCTGCGCATGGCGACCGACCGAGAGGCCGACCTTCGAAGGAGCACCTGATGACGGCACAGGACGCGAGCACGCGCAGCATCGATCCGCCGGAGCCGGACCTCGGTCCGGACGAGATGATCTCCCGGGCGGCGGCGCTGCGCGGAAGGCTCCGGGAGCGCCAGGACGAGTGCGAGACGCTCGGCCGTCTGCCCGACGCGACGTTGCAGGACTACATCGACGCCGGCCTCTACCGGATCATGCAGCCGCGGCGGTTCGGCGGCTACGAGTTCGATCTCGACACCTTCTTGCGTGTCACGGTCGAGCTGTCGCGCGGCTGCCCCTCGAGCGGCTGGGTCTTCGGGCTCATGGCTACGCACAACGTCATCGCCGGGCTCTTCGAGGAGCAGGCCCAGGTCGAGCTGTTCGGGGACGGTGACTTCCGCTGCCCGCTTTCCGCGATCCCCGCGCCCGCCCTGAGGGTCGACGGTGGGTACCGGATCACCGGCTGGTGGGACTACGCGTCCGGCTGCGACGTGTCGACGCATTTCATGGGTGCCACCGCTGTGACCACCGAGCGCGGCGGAGAGCCAGTCGACACGCGCTTCGTCGCGATGCGCCGCGACCAGTTCCGGATCGTCGACAACTGGGACACGCTCGGCATGCGTGGCACGGGCTCGCGGCGGGTCGTGGTGGAGGACCTGTTCATCCCCGAGCACCACACTGTGCCGTCGCCGAACCCCGCGCGCACCGTCGTGGAGTTCCCGGGGCGGGGCCTGTACCCGAACCCGACGTTCTACGGGTCGATCGGGTCCCTGCTCATCTCCGAGCCGACCGCGGTGTGCGTCGGCATCGCGCAGGCGGCGATCGACGAGTACATCGAGAACCTCACGACGAAGCACCAGTGGGGCCCGATGTCGCCGCGGCGCTCCGACCTGCCGGTCTTCCACGGGTTGCTCGGCGAGGCCACGGCGTACGTCGACACCGCGGAAGCGGCGCTTCACCAGGTCGCGCAGATCTGGACGGAGCAGGCGCGGCGCGCGATGGAGACCGGCGAGCCCGTGAGCGACGAGGAGGACCGTCGCCTCATCCTCATCGAGCAGCAGATCGTCCAGCTCGCGTCGAGGGCGGTCGAGACGATCTTCCGCACGAGCGGGTCGAGTGCCGCGAACAAGGGCCGTCGGATCGAGCGCTACTTCCGTGACCTGAACATGGTGCGCACGCACGTCACGCTCCAGTTCGAGCGCACGTGGGAGAACGTCGGGCGCATGCGGCTCGGCCTTCAGCCGGAGATGCCGTTCTGACAGCCTGCGCGGGCCGCTGCCCGTCACCTTCCTGACGTCATCGCGACGATCGTGCGGCGGCGACGCCCTCGCACTTATTTAGTATTGCTAATCATAGTGGAGACCTCATGACACCCATCTCGATCACCCCTGGCCACGACGGGCAGAATGCCGCGGAGCCCGCCTACCCGATGGCCCGTACCTGTCCGTCTGACCCGCCTTCAGAGTTGGCGCAACTGCGTGCCGAGAGACCGGTCGGCCGGGTCCGGCTGTGGGACGGCAGCTCACCCTGGCTGATCACCCGCTACGAAGACGTCCGCAGCATCCTCTCCGACCCCCGGGTGAGCTCTGAAACGGACCGGCCGGGATACCCCATCCAGTCGGAGGCGATGCGCATCGGGCGGGTGTTCACCCGCAGCTTCATCGGCATGGACGACCCGGAGCACGCGGATTATCGCAAGATGATCATCGGCGACTTCTCGGCGCGGAGCACCGAGGCACTGCGCCCGGTCGTCGAGAAGCTCGTGAACGACCTGCTCGACGCGATGGAGCGCGGCCCGCGGCCGGTCGACCTCGTGGAGGCGTTCGCGCTCCCGCTGCCGTCGATGGTCATCTGCCACATGCTCGGCGTGCCCTATTCCGACCACGGCTTCTTCCAGTCCTGCTCCCGCGCACTTCTCGACACCACGGCCGGCCCGGAAGCGGCCACGCGCGCCAACGACGAGTTATGGGATTACCTGACCGGCCTGCTCGTCATGAAAGAGGCCGAGCCGACCGACGACATCCTCGGCCGGCTCGCGCAGCGGTACATCCGGACCGGCCGGCTCAGCCGTGACGACGCCGTGTGCATTGCGACGCTGCTGCTCGTCGCCGGCCACGAGACCACGGCGAACATGATCGCCTTGGGCACGCTCACGTTGTTGGAGCACCCCGAGCAGGCCGCCGAGGTGCGCGACGGTGATGCCGCCGTGGTGAAGAGCGCCGTGGAGGAGTTGTTGCGGCTGTGGACGGTGCTCCACGCCGGGCGGCGCCGGGTTGCCCTGGAGGACATCGAGATCGGTGGAGTGACCATCCGCGCGGGCGAGGGGATCATCGCGGCGAGTGAGTCGGCCAATCGGGATTCCGCGGTGTTCCAGTCTCCGGATGAGCTCGATATTCACCGCGGCTCGAACCACCATGTGGCTTTCGGGTTCGGTGTGCACCAGTGCCTCGGGCAGCCGCTGGCGCGGCTGGAGCTGCAGATCGCCTATCCGGCGTTGCTGCGCCGGTTCCCCGGTCTGCATCTCGCGGTGCCGCTGGAGGAGATCCGCTTTCGTGACAAGATGGTCGTCTACGGGGTGCAAGAACTCCCGGTGAGCTGGTGACAGCATGGGTGATGTGAAGATCTGCCCCGGAGCTGTTCGGCTCAGCATGCCTTCCCATCTGCCGGTGGCCTGCGCGCTGACGGGCGGCCCGACGGTGAGCCATCCGCGGTGCGCGGGTGTTCGGGAGGCGCTGCCAGTGCATCTCGGAGGGCCGCCCGGGAAGCGATTCCCAATTTGGGGTAGATCTGATAAAGGTGTGCGCCGACGGTGCGGTGGGAAAGGAAGAGACGCTCTCCGATCTGTTTGTTCGTCAGGCCCGAACCGGCCAGTTCGGCGATCTCACGCTCTTTCGGAGTGAGGGCGGGAGGCTCCGACAGGGCTCGTCGCGGCTTGCTGATCCCGGTGGCCCGCAGTTCGCTGTAGGCCCGGTCGTACCAGGGCTGCGCGCCGAGCTGGTCGAAGATGTCCGCGGCAGCCGCAAGCTGAACGCGCGCATCCGCCGTTGCCCGCATGCGACGGAGCCGCTCGCCGTACGCGAGCCGGACCCGGGCGAAATCGAAAGGCCACCGGGGATTGTGCGGTAGGGCGAGCGCGTCGTCGAAGCTGCTCCGGAACTCGTCATCGCCTGCGACCATCGCCGTGGCGCCGCCGGTCAGCAACGCCATCCGCGACGACAGCCCGGGGAGGTCGGTGTCGCGCATCGCGTTGGCGTGTGCCCAGGCCTCGGCCGGTCGGTCCGTCTTGAGCGCCGCTTCGACGAGATCGAAGCTGGTCCATATGGCCTGCGGAATGTGCGACGCGATCACGCCCGGCTCGTTGTAGACGCTCGCCTCGCGGTAGGCGGCTTCGAAGTCTCGCTGTCCGATGTAGTTGAGCGTCCGAGGGTGCACGGCGAACCACTCCATCCCGCATGCGCTGCGAGCGCGGGACCACCGGATCAGCTCGTCGGTCATCGCCTGGCTGGCCTCGTGATCGCCACACACGGCGGCGTGCAGGCTGCGCATGCGGCGGAAGTACCAGACGGAGGCTCCGTAGCCGTGCGCGAGATTCAGGTTCGCCCCTTCGTCCGCGAGTTCGGCCATCGTGTCCCACCGGCCGGTGTGGAACATGTCGTGGCACAGATGAATCAGGGCTGCGCTGTGGCGACGAACGGCAGCAAGTCCCTCGCGGCCCTGCTGCACGATCTCCCAGTGGACCTCCCGCGTCGCCGCGAGCCGATCAAGGTAGACGGATGCACCGCCGAGCCGGAGGAGGAGCATCGGGTCGTTCTCGTCGGCCACGGTTTCCAGTCGCGCGTCCAGGGCCGGCGCCGCGGCCCGTCCGGTGCGCGCCGGATCCGCGAATGTGCTCCACAGAATCCGGAGCATGTCCGGGGTCTGTGGCGTCAGGCGGTCGATCGCGGCAAAGGCCGGTGCCCACAGCTCGTGCCTGCCGGCGAACCAGCAGATCAGCATCAGCGTGTAGAGCGCCTCGATCAAGGCCTTGTCGTTCGCGTCGTATCCGTGCTCGCCCGTCTCGATCGCGTTCACCAGCATCGTGTACGCGGTCAGGACGTCACCCTCGCCGTTGATCATCAACAGCGCCTTCGCGGCGACCGCGTGCAGCGAGGCACTCCCTGCACCGCTCGCATGCGTGGCCTCGTCGAGCAAATGCGATGCACCGGACAGCTCGCCGACCGAGTTGGCAGAGTGATAGGCGGCCTCGGCCAACCGAGCGGCCCGCGCTGCCGTACTCGGGCTGAGCGCAGCAGCACGGGTGAGCAGAGCGATGGAGCCGGCGGTGTCGCCGCGGAGCTGCGTCAGGCAGGCTGCCTCCTCGAGGCGAGCAGCGATCTCCTCGTCGGGCTCCACTGCGCTCTCCCCGAGGTGCCACGCCTGACGCTCGGCGTGTTCGGTCAGCACGTCGGCGAGGCACCGATGGGCCCAGCGCCGCTCGCCGACGGTGGACACCTCGACGACGGCTGCCCGCACCAGTGGGTGGCGGAACTCGAAGCGCCGATTGTTCTCGTCGACGTGGACGAGTCGTTCGCGCTCAGCGGGAGCGAGGCTGTCCAGGTCGTACAACGCCGCGGCCGCACGCAGCGCGTCCCGGCCACCACTGCGATCGAGCGCACCCAACAGCATGATCCGCCGGCACGACTCCGGCAGCGTCGGGATCAGCGAGGCGTACAAGGACCGCAGACGTCGTGTCAGCGGCAACACCGGCGGCACGAGCGCCATCGCGCGGCGCTGCGGTCCGGTCAGCGCGGTCGGCAGCTCCAGTAACGCCAGCGGGTTGCCCTGCGCCTCGGCCAGCACCTGCTGTCGGACACTCGGCGCGAGCGTGGGGAACCGCTGCGCGACAAGCTCACTCGCCGCCCCGCTGTCCAGCGGCTGAAGCTCGTGTTCGGGGAGGTCCCCACCCTCGAAGAAGCTTCCTGCGTGCGACCGTGCCGCGCCCAGAAAGCCGACCCGGCTTCCCTTGAGGCGGCGGGCGATGAAACCGAGCACCCCGGCACTGGCACGGTCGAGCCACGGCAGATCGTCCACAACCAGCAGAACGGGGCTCTCGACGGCGGCATTACGCACCAGCAGCAACGCGGCGGTGGACACGAGCAGGCGGTCCGGCGGCGGTCCGCTGCCGAATCCCAGGGCCACCTCCAAGGCCTCCCGATGGACCTCACCGAGCTCGCCCAACGACTCGCGCAGCGCGAACAGCAACTGGTTGAGGCCCGAGTAAGCGACATCGGCCTCGAACTCCACGCCGGCCGCTTGCAGCACGTGGGCGCCCCGGACAGCTGCTGCGCCTGCGGAGAGGTCGAGCACTGCGCTCTTCCCGATACCCGGGCCCCCGAGGAGCAGCAGCGCTCCGCCGCTGATGGATGCGCGCTCGAGAAACGTCCGCATCGCCTCGATGTCGGCGTCGCGACCGACGAGATGCGCAGGCTGCCAGCGGAGACCCGACTCCACGTCCTCACCCGATCCGCAGGTCGACGAGGACGGAAACCCGTGGCCACTGCCCTTCTGCTGATCGCACACCGCGCCTGAGCACGGGGCGGATTCCTTGTGCACCCCTGAGCATCAAGAATCCGAGAGATCTGAACGGAGCCCGAGCGGCCGACGAGACAAACAATCCGACCTCGAGGCCCTCCAAGGTCTTCGTGTCGACCGGAAGATCACCAAGGACATACTTGTCCCTCTCGGGTTTCGCATCGCCTGCAGTTCCCCCGCAGTGGAGGCACGGCGACGGCACGCCTGCACCCCTAGGTGCAACAGCCGTGCCGCCAGTGCCTCGAGATTTCGGTAGGACTGTTCTGGAGGGGTTGGGATGAGTCCTTGCCTCGTTTCACCGACGACTTCACGGCGCTCGAACAGATCCGCAACCGCGTCACCCGTAGAGCCACTCGATCTCCGAGTAGTCCGCGTGGGACCTCGCAGCCAGCAGGCGGTCACGCATCACCGCGCTCATTCCGTCGGCGTGAAGCACCTCCCCGAACCGGCGCGCCAGCGCCTGCACCCGTGACGCGCGTGGAACCCGAACCCGCTCGTACCGGGCGAGCGCCGCGTCGACATCGGGCTCCGCGCTCAGCGCGGCCATGAGGCTCGCGGCATCCTCGAGCGCCTGCGCGGCGCCCTGCCCGACGTACTGAACCATCGGGTGTGCCGCGTCCCCGAGGAGGGCGATCCGGCCCCGCACCCAGGTGTCCACCGGATCCCGGTCGACGATCTCCCACCGACGCCGGCGGTCGATCAGGTCGAGTCCCGTACGCACCGAACCGCAGGCGACGGCGAACCGCTCGTCGAGCTCGGCCTCGGTGCCCCAGTCGTCGTGGTCGGGGGAGTAGCGATCGCTGTGGAAGGTGACCACCTGGTTGTAGAGCTCACCGCGGCGGATCGGGTACTGGATGAGGTGCATCCCCGGGCCCACCCAGAGCAGAACATCCTCACCGTCGGCGATCGAGGCCACGCGATCGAAGGGGACGGCTCCGCGGTAGGCGGCGTACCCCTCGCCCACGGGTCGGGCGCCACCCAACAGGCAGGCTCGCACCACCGAACGCAGGCCGTCCGCACCCACGACGAGATCGCCCCGCAGATCTTCTGCTCCTGCGATGACACGCGCACCCGACCCGTCGGCTTCGACGCCGGTGACGTTCACTCCGCTTCGCAGCTCGATCGCGTCGAACTGCTTCGCCCTGTCGAGCAGCATCGTGAGCAGGTCACCGCGGTGCAGGAGGAGGTACGGAACCCCGAACCGCTCGACGAACGGGCCACCGAGATCCAGGGCCGTGATGAACGAGCCGGTCAGCGCGTTCATCATCACCAGGCGGCGCGGGTAGACCGCGTACCTGTCGATGTCCTCGTACGCGCCGAGGGTCTGCAGGGCCCGTAACGCGTTCGGCGCCAGCTGCACCCCGGCGCCGAGCTCGCCGAACTCGGAAGCCCGTTCGAGTACCTGGATCCGGCCGACACATCCAGACTTCTGCAAGGCGAGCGCGGCTGCCAGTCCGCCGATCCCCCCACCGACGACAATCGCCTCGTCGATGCCTTTCATCTCAGACCTCCGATCCGGTGTTCACGGCGCGCCACATTCCGAATGTCGGCATGTGTAGTCGTTCGAGCGAGAAGTGCCCGCACTGCGGCGTCGCCGCGGGTCCTCCCGGCATCCGATACGCGGCTTTCGGACATTCCGTCGTCAATTTCCTTGCCCATCTGGTGGGTTTGATGATCAGTACACTGACTATCTAGTGAACTGTAGGTCCGGCCGGAGCGGAGGCGCAACGAATCCGGCCGGCTCGGGACGAGGCCCGCGCGGCCTGTGGACGTGAAATCCGCACGGTGGAGCGCCGACGCTCCGGGATGCGGAGTGTGGTCGAACCCGGAGTGACCGCGGATGGCGATGCGATAGTCGCGAGGGCTGATCCCCAGGCGTCGGGTGAATGCGCGCCGCATCGTCTCCGCGGTGCCGAACCCGGCTCTGCGGGCCACCTGCAACACGGTGAGGTCCGTATCTTCGAGCAGCGATCGTGCAGCCTCGATCCGCTGTCGCAGGATCCACTCGGTGGGCGTCGTGCCCGTCTGGGTTCGGAAGTGGCGCGTCAGAGTGCGGGCACTGAGGTGGGCGCGGTCCGCGATGCGCTCCACGTCGAGAGGCTCGTGGAGGTGCTCGGTCAGCCAGCGGAGCAGGGGCCCCAGCGAACCGTTCGTTGTTCGTGGAACTGGCGTTTGCCGTGGAACTGGCACGGCCCGAGCCTGCTGCTCCAAGGATGCGTCGCCCGACTTGTGGATCAGTAGGCGGGCCACGGCCTCGGCGTAGGCGCGGCCGAGATCGACGCTGAGGACGTGCAGGCAGAGTTCGGTGGTGGCCGGCATGCATGCGGAGCTCAGAATCTGCCCGTCGTCGACGAAGCCGGTGTTCTCCTCGAGTTCGGCCCTGGGAAAAGCTGCACGACAAGCCGTGGTCCACGACCAGTGCGTGGCCACGCGACGGCCATCGAGCAGACCGGCCTGACCGAGGACAAATGCGCCGGTGCACAACGAGATCATCCGGGCGCCGGTCTCTCCCGCCTCCGCGACAGCCTCGAGTACCTTCGGACATTGCGCGGTCAACGGATCCCCGAGCGTCGGCACCACAATGGTCTCGGCAGTGGTGATCGCCTCGACCGGCGCCAGGCCCCCGAGCGTGAGCCGAGTGCGTGGCCAGGAATGGTGGACACGTCACCGCAGAGCAACACGTCGTAGTGCGGAGTTGCCCGGCCTCGCAGCGTGGTGAAGACGGCCAGGCCGAACACCTGAACCGGGATGGCAAGGTCGAGCGCGCGGGTGCTCTCCAGGACGACGATCGCCAGTCTGTGTGGTCCTCCTGACCAGATCCCGTGTGTCCTGCAGGCGCCCTGCCCATGGTGAGCACGCCTCTCGCTCACGGCAGTTTCGAACGCTCCACGCCAGGCACCCACCATCGCCTCCTGGTTCGTCGGACCCGGGCTGACGGCCTTCCAGTGAAGCGTTGCCCGCCACCGCTGTGATCTGAAAGATGACTGAGGTCGTGACGTAGTGACGCAGCTGAATTCACCACTGAGGCCCTCATCGACAGACATTCGAGGACTTTTTGGCCTGTCGAAGACCTGATCGTCGAAATCCTCCAGAATTCCGTTCCTGTACGGTGACGACCGGGCGCCGGATCAGCCGAGTGACATACAGGAATAGGACTCCACACGTGAAATGGAGCTGCGAGCCTGCGCGGGCCCAGGACGTGCCGGCCGCGCTCGCCCGCGCCTACCACCTGGCCACGGCTCCGCCCCGGGCTCGGTGTTCGTGTCCGTGCCGGATTACGCCCGACATTTCGGTGTCAGCAAGCCGGTCGGAACCACACTGACCGATGTCGACTTCGCCGGACTCGCCCGGAGCATGGGCTGCGTCGGCACCGTCGTGCGGCGCCCGGACGAACTCTCCACCGCGCTGCGCGATGCACGCGCGTCATCGACTCCCGCACTCATCGCCGTACACGTGCACTGACCGGATCGGTCCCGAGGCGGCCGCCGAACTCGATGCCCTTGGCCTCCTTGCCGATCAGCGTGAACACGGCCATCGCGACGAGGACCGGGACGACCGTGATGACCAGTGCGTAGGGGTAGCCGTGGGTGGCGGCGAGGCTCTGCTGGATGGGCAGGTTGAACGCGGCCAGGCAGTTGCCGAGTTGGTAGGTGACGCCGGGATAGAACCCGCGGATGGCGTCGGGGGACATCTCGGTCAGGTGGGCCGGGATCACGCCCCACGCGCCCTGGACGATCACCTGCATGAGGAACGAGCCCAGGGCCAGTAGTCCTGCGGTGTGGGAGAGGGCGAACAGCGGCACGATCGGCAGTCCGATCACGGCGCAGAAGGCGATCGTGTAGCGGCGCCCGAACCGCTCGGAGAGGCTGCCGAACACGAGCCCACCGATCGTCGCGCCGATGTTGTAGAGCACGGCGATCCAGGTGGCCGTGGCGGCCGGCAGGCCCGCTCCGCCGTCGTGGGTGGCCTGCAGGAACGTCGGATAGATGTCCTGGGTGCCGTGGCTCATCCAGTTGAAGGCGGTCATCAGCAGGATCAGGTAGCCGAACCGGCGCACGACGGCCGGGTTGAGCAGCACGTCGCGGATCGAGGAGTTGGTCATCCGCATCCGCCGGCGGGTGTCGCTCCAGACCTCGGATTCCCGCACCCGGGCCCGGATCAGGAGGCTGATCAGCGCCGGGATGATGCTCAGCGCGAACAGCCAGCGCCAGGACAACCCCAGCGTGGTGATCACCACGAGCGAGGCCAGCGACGCCAGCAGGTATCCCAGCGAGTAGCCCTGCTGGAGGAGTCCGGAGAAGAAGCCGCGGCGGCGTGCCGGGATCTTCTCCATGGCCAGCGCGGCGCCGAGGCCCCATTCACCTCCCATGCCGATGCCGTAGAGCAGCCGCAGGACCAGTAGCACGGTGAAGTTCGGTGCGAACGCGCAGAGGAACCCGACCACCGAGTAGAAGCAGACGTCCGTCAGCAGCGGGATCCGCCGTCCGCTGCGGTCGGCCCACAGCCCGAAGAGGATCGCTCCGACCGGGCGCATGACCAGGGTGGCGGTCGTGACGAACGCCATCTGTGTGAGCGAGACGCCGAAATCCTTGGCGATGTCGGCATAAACGAACACGACGATGAAGTAGTCGAACGCGTCCATCATCCATCCGAGCAGCGCAGCGAGGAAGGAACTCCGCTGGTCGGATGTGAGCGGAATGCGAGGAGAAGCGTTCAATTCCGATTCCCGTCTGTCACCTCCCCATGCTGCCACGTCGGTGCAGACGCGAACGAGACGTTCTGTCGATGTCGATCCTCGTGCTGGGCGGTTGACGCCTCAGCTCGGGAATGCAGATTCGAGAGGTTGCGGCGTACGTGCGATTGTGTGCCCTTTTGCCGGATTCACTGTCGGGTGGCCGGTATCTCACGAGCGAAGAAGTCGGTAACCCATTCTCGTAGCGGGTGGGGTCCGAGTTCCACGACTCCACGTGCTCCGCGCCGGGGAACTCCTGATACTCCACCGTCCAGCCCATACCCGGTGCGGCTGCGGCGAAGTCACGCTCCATCTGCACCGGGGCCTGGCTGTCCGCAGACCCGCCGATGAGCAAGGTCGGCGGCTTGACGGCGGGCGGATGGGCGATCAGGTCCAGCTGATCCATGTCAACCCCGGTTCGCCAGTAGATGATGTCGCTGGTGAGCCGGATCGCCAGGCCGGGTGCTCCGTTCTGCCGCCCGCTGAATGCAGCGACCGTCGGCATGCTGACCAGCGGCGAGTCCAGCAGAACCGCGCTGACGGCGGTGGCGAGCGACGAGCGAACGAGGAACTGGCCGACGATCTGACCGCCCATCGAGCTGCCGTACAACACAACCCGCGTCGCGCCCATGCCCTGCGCGTACCGGACCGCCGACTCCACGTCGCGGTACTCGGACTCGCCGTAGTGGATGAGCCCGTCCGGCGCGCCCGGTGCCCCCTCGTCGTTGCGGTAGGTGATCGCGAGCACCGGCAGGCCCAACCGGTGAAACGCCGGGATGGCGAGCATGGCGTTGCGTCGGCCGTTCTGACCGTGCACCGCGATCACCCAGGTCGAGCCGGCCGGCCCGGACGCCGGCACGTACCAGGCGGGAGCCGGGCCGAGCTCGGTCGGTACCGAGACCTCGTCGTAGTCGAGGCCGAGTGAGGACTTCGGGTCGCTGATCATCACGTCGGTGACCGCCACCGTCGTCCCGGCCGACGGCACCGCGCCACGGAGAATCGGGCGCGCAACGGAGTCGGGTGAGGCCGCGATGACGTCGCCGACCACCGCCTCGACGCCGTCCCACACCATCCGGTATGTCCCTGGTCGGCGGGCGTGGGCGTCGGGATCACCGATCACCACGTTCGTCTCCGACCCGGCCCGCTCGACCCTGAGTACGACGTCGGAATGCTCGGGGTTCGTGTAGTGCTGGTGATCGGGCTTCGTCACCGAGTCGCTGATCCACCAGCCCAGCCCGACGAACCCGCCGGCCACGAGGACCAGCAACGCGCACAGACCTGTGGACACGATCACGACGACACGGCGCGTGCGGGTCATTCCCGGAACCCCTCGAGTATTCCTCCGACCGTTCGCTCAGCCACGACGGTCAGTGTGGCCAGGTTCTCACGATCTGTGCACGACACGGGCTCACACGCGAAGCCTGCCTTTCGTGCGTTATCGCTGACAGCGCGGACCCGTGCAGCGCTGGGCACGCGGCTTATGTCGCAGGCTGCTACGGGCCTTCTGCCTGGGTCGGACCCCTGCGGCGCCGTCGGAGGGCGGGTGTGCGGGGCGGGTCCGCGCATGCTGCCAGATTGAGACCTTGCGTCTGTTGACGCTGCAGACATCGGATCTCTACCGTGGGCGCGCACTCGGAAGAAAGGGCTTCGCGTGAGCCGTATCACTGCTCTGGAGACCGCGGACGTGCGGTTCCCGACCTCGCTCATGTTGGACGGGTCGGACGCGATGAACCCCGACCCGGACTACTCCGCGGCCTACGTGGAGATCCACACCGACGCCGCCGACGGCCTCGTCGGGCACGGGTTCGTCTTCACCATCGGCCGGGGCAACGACGTGCAGGTCGCCGCGATCGAGGCGCTGGCGAACCACATCGTCGGCCGTGACGTCGACGCGCTGCTCGCCGACATGGGCGGTACCTGGCGGGAGCTGGTGCACGACTCGCAGCTGCGCTGGCTGGGCCCGGAGAAGGGCGTCATGCACATGGCGATCGGCGCGGTCGTCAACGCCCTGTGGGACCTGCTCGCGAAGCGTGAGGGCAAGCCGTTGTGGCAGGTGCTCGCGGCGATGACCCCGGAGCAGCTGGTCGATCTGGTCGACTTCCGCTACCTCACCGATGCGCTCACCCCGGATGAGGCGCTGCAGATCCTGCGCGCCGCCGAGCCGGGCCGCGCCGAGCGCGAGGCGCAGCTGCTCCGCGACGGCTATCCCGCCTACACCACGACGCCGGGCTGGCTCGGCTACGACGACGAGAAGCTCGCCCGGCTGTGCCACGAGGCCGTCGAGGAGGGGTTCTCGCAGATCAAGTTGAAGGTGGGCGGCGACCTCGCCGACGACGTGCGGCGCCTCGGCATCGCCCGCGCTGCCGTGGGGCCGGACATCCGGATCGCGGTGGACGCCAACCAGCGCTGGGACGTCGACGCCGCTGTCGCGTGGATCAAGGAGCTGGCCAGCTTCGACCTCGCCTGGGTCGAGGAGCCGACGAGCCCGGACGACGTGCTGGGACACGCGGCGATCGCCAGCGGCATCGCACCGATTCCGGTGGCCACCGGTGAGCACATGGCGAACCGCGTGATGTTCAAGCAGTTCCTCCAGATCGACGCGCTACAGGTGCTGCAGCTGGACGCCACCCGCGTGGCAGGTGTCAACGAGAACGTGGCGATCCTGCTGCTCGCGGCCAAGTTCGGGGTACCGGTGTGCCCGCACGCCGGCGGGGTGGGCCTCTGCGAGGCGGTGCAGCACCTCGCGATGTTCGACTTCGTCGCGGTGTCCGGAAGCCTCGACGACCGGATGATCGAGTTCGTGGATCACCTGCACGAGCACTTCGTCACCCCGGTCGACGTGCGGGACGGCCGGTACCACGCGCCGACGGCCCCGGGGGCGGGCACCGAGATGCGCAGTGGCTCACTCGCAGCGCACTCCGTCGAGACCCGTGGCTGACGTGGGCGCCGGCGTCGAGTCGACGACGGCTGAAACATCCGATGAGTTCGACCGACCGATGACGGTGATCGACGCGCACCTGCACCTGTGGGACCTGCAGCGCAGCGCTTACGAGTGGATCACGCCCGAGCTGGGCCCGTTGCACACGACCGTCACCGCCGAGCGGGCGCACGCCGAACTGCGCGGAGCCGGTGTCGACCGGGCCGTCCTCGTGCAGGCGGAGGACTCGGAGGTAGACACCGAGTTCATGCTGGAGGTCGCCGCCGCGCACAGCTGGGTGGCGGGTGTGGTCGGCTGGCTGAAGCTCGATGATCCCGCCGCAGCCGAGAGACAGCTCGACCGCTGGTCGGCCGACCCCGCGTTCGTCGGCGTCCGCCATCTCGTGCACGACGACCCGCGCGACGACTTCCTCGCACTCCCCACCGTGCGCGCCTCGCTGAGTCTCCTCGCAGCCCGCGGCCTGCCGTTCGATGTGCCCGACGCCTGGCCGCGGCACCTCGCCGCCACCGCCGAGCTTGCCGCGGCGCTGCCCGAGCTGACGGTCGTGCTCGACCACCTGGGCAAACCGCCGCACGGGCGACCCGAGTTCGCCGAGTGGCGTTCGGTGCTCGCGGACGTCGCCGCCCGTCCGAACACCGTCGCGAAGGTCTCCGGGCTGCAGGTCCGCGGCATGCCGTTCACGGCCGACGTGCTGCGCCCGGCCTGGGACGCGGCGCTCGAGCTGTTCGGGCCGGACCGGTTGATCTGGGGGAGCGACTGGCCGATGACACTCCTCACCGCCGGGTACGCGGGCACCTGGGAGGTCCTGTCCGCGCTGGTCGGTGAGCTGACCCCGGACGAGCAGCAGGCGGTCCTCGCGGGGACGGCGTGCCGCGTCTACCGTCTCGGGTCCGTGTTGACCAAGCAGCCGACCACACCGGAGGCACCGTGCTGACCGGAATCCACCCGCTCCTGACGGGGCCGCTGCTCGCCCACCTCGACGCCATGGGGCATTCCGACGCCGTCGTACTGGCCGATGCTCACTTCCCGGCGGAGCGGCTCGCCAGCAGGTTGCTGCTGTTCCCGGGGATCGCGACGCCGGATCTGCTCGCGGCCGTGCGCACGGTCGTCCCGCTCGACGACGCTCCCGCCGTCGATCTGATGGCGACGCCCGACGGCTCGCGGCTACCCGTACAGGACGAGCTGACCGCGGCCGCGGGCACGGGCGAGATCCGCTTCCTCGACCGGCAGGAGTTCTATGACGTCGCCGCGACGGCGTTCCTGGTGGTGCGCACCGGGGAGACGCGTGTCTACGGGAACGTGATCCTGCGCAAGGGGGTGGTGCTGTCGTGAGCGAGCCGTTGCTGCTGGAGGCGCGGGGAGTCGGCAAGAGCTTCCCGGGCGTTCGGGCGCTGCAGGACATGCACATCGAGCTGCGTCGCGGCGAGGTGCTCGCGCTCGTCGGGGAGAACGGCGCCGGCAAGTCGACGCTGATGAAGTTGCTCTCGGGCATCTACACGCCGGACGAGGGCGAGTTCTTCCTCGACGGCCGGCCGCTCCAGGTCTCGGGCCCGAAGCACGCTCTGGAGCAGGGCATCAGCATCATCCACCAGGAATTCAACCTGATGCCTGACCTCACGGTCGCGCAGAACATCTTCATCGGCCGCGAGCCGCGCAGCGCGGGGTTCTTCCTCGGCGAGCGCACGCTGAACGCGCGGGCCAAGGAGCTCATCGACCGGCTGCACCTTCCGCTCGACCCGCGCCAGGTCGTCGGAAGCCTCACCGTGGCCAGGCAGCAGATGGTGGAGATCGCCAAGGCGCTGTCGTACGAGGCCAAGGTCCTGATCATGGACGAGCCCACGGCTGCGCTCAACGACGCCGAGGTGCAGGTTCTGCACGACCTGATCCGCCGGTTCCGCAAGCCCGACACCGGCGTCATCTACATCTCGCACCGGATGGACGAGCTCAAGGCCATCTCCGATCGCATCACCGTGATCCGCGACGGCCGCTACGTCGACACACTCGACACCCCGACCACCTCGATGCCCGAGGTGATCGCGCGAATGGTCGGGCGCGAGATCACGAGTGATGCCGAGCCGGAGGGCGTGCGTACGGATCGCGAGACGGTCCTTTCGGTGCGAGGGCTTTCGACGAAAGCGCTGCTGAAGGACGTGTCGTTCGAGCTGCAGGAAGGCGAGATCCTCGGTTTCGCCGGCCTCATGGGCGCCGGACGCACCGAAGTGGCCCGCGCACTCGTCGGGGCCGATGCCATCGAGTCCGGCACGATCACGCTCCGCGGAGCACCCGTCCGCATCACGAATCCGGCGGAGGCAGCCAAGCACCGCATCGGCTACCTGTCCGAGGACCGCAAGCACCTCGGGCTCCTGCTGGACCAGGACGTCAACGCCAATGTCGTGCTGAGCTCGATCCGCGACCTGTTCCAGTCCTTCGGGTTCGTGCGCTCCAAGGCGATGCGAGCGAAGACGAACGAGCTCGTGGCAAGCCTGCGGATCAAGACGCCGTCGATCGACCAGACCGTGAAGAACCTCTCCGGTGGCAACCAGCAGAAGGTCGTCATCGCCAAGTGGCTCGTCAAGGACTGCGACGTCCTGATCTTCGACGAGCCGACGCGCGGCATCGACGTGGGCGCCAAGGAGGAGATCTACCGCCTCCTCAACGAGCTTGCGGCCCAGGGCAAGTCGATCATCATGATCTCGTCGGAGCTCCCGGAGGTGCTGCGCATGTCGCACCGCATCGTCGTGATGAGCGAGGGACGGATCACCGGACGGCTCAGTGCCGAGGAAGCCACACAGGAGAGCGTCATGCACTTCGCGACGCTGCGACCCGACTCGTCGGACGGCGCAGCAGAGGACTCCGCGACGAAGGCAGGAGCGAGATGACATCCCCGACCGTCACCGAGCAGGAACGGCCCGAGGCCGCGCCCGCCGCCGTGCGGCGAACCCTGCGCGAGCGTCTGCAGCAGTTCCTGGCCTTCGCGAGCCTCATCGTCATCTTCGCGTTCTTCTCGATCGTCAGCCCGAACTTCTTCAACTACGGCAACGTCACGAACATCCTGTTCTCGACGGTCGTGATCGGTCTGCTGGCGCTCGGCACCACGTTCGTCATCATCACCGGCGGCATCGACCTCTCGATCGGCACCGGGATGGCCCTGTGCGCGGTGATCTCGGGTGTGCTGATCGTCGACGCCGGACTGCCGCTCCCGCTCGGGGTGCTCGGCGCCATCCTGTTCGGGGGCCTGATCGGGCTGATCAACGGGCTCAACGTGTCGGTGCTCGGGCTGCCGCCGTTCATCGCGACGCTCGCGATGATGCTCGTGGCGCAGGGTCTCGCCCTCGTGCTGTCGGACAGCACGCCGATCTACTTCGACCAGACGCCCGGCTACATCGACCTCTCGACCGGCAGCCTCATCCCCGGCGCGAACTTCCCGAACGCCGTGCTCATCCTCGCCGTGGTCGCCGTGCTGGCCGGCGTGCTGCTCAACAAGACTGTGCTCGGCCGCTACACCTACTCGATCGGCAGCAACGAGGAGGCCACGGCGCTGTCCGGCATCGACGTGCGCCGCTGGAAGATCATCATCTACACCCTCGCCGGGCTCTTCACGGGCCTCGCGGGCGTGATGATCTCGGCGCGCCTCGGCTCGGCGCAGCCCGCCACCGGGATGGGCTACGAGTTGCAGGCGATCGCGGCCGTGGTCATCGGCGGTACGTCGCTCGCCGGAGGCAAGGGCTCCATCGTCGGCACGGTCATCGGCGCGCTGATCATCTCCGTGCTCAACAACGGGCTGCAGATCATGTCCATCCCGCAGGAATGGCAGAACGTGATCCTCGGCTGCGTGATCCTCCTCGCCGTGTACGCCGACATGGCGCGCAAGCGGGCGTCACCCTGACCCACCGGAACCACCGTAGTTCGACCAAGGGAGTTCGATCGACATGCCCATGAAGCGGATCGCGGCGGTCCTCGCGGCCGCTGCCGTGACCCTCACGGCCGCTGCGTGCGGCGGTGGCTCATCCACCGACGCAGCCGGCGGTGGCGGTGGCGGTGGCGAGCAGCCCTACATCGCCATCGTGTCCAAGGGCTTCCAGCACCAGTTCTGGCAGGCCGTGAAGCAGGGCGCCGAGCAGGAGGCCGCCAAGCAGAACGTGCGGATCACCTTCGAAGGGCCTGCCACCGAGGCCGACATCGAGGCGCAGGTCACGATGTTGACCAACGCGCTGGGCCGCCAGCCCGACGTCCTCGGGTTCGCGGCGCTGGACTCCAGGGCCGCGGCGCCGTTGCTGCAGCAGGCCAAGAGCCAGAACATCCCCGTTGTGGCGTTCGACTCGGGCGTCGACAGCGACATCCCCGTCACGACCGCGGCCACGGACAACAAGGCTGCGGCCGCCGAGGCGGCCAAGCACATGGCCGAGGCTCTCGGGGGCACCGGCAAGGTCGCCATGGTCGTTCACGACCAGACGAGCCGCTCCGGGATCGACCGGCGCGACGGCTTCGTGGAGTGGATGCAGGCCAACGCGCCCGGTATCGAGGTGCTCCCGCCGCAGTACGGCGGTGGTGACCAGGCCAAGTCGGCTGACATCACCAAGGCCATCCTCGCGGCGAACCCGGACGTCAAGGGCATCTACGGCTCGAACGAGGGGTCGGCGATCGGCGTCGTGCGCGGGGTGCAGGAGAGTGGCCGCACCGGGCTCACCGTGATCGGCTTCGACTCGGGCCAGGCCCAGATCGACGCGATCCGCGGCGGCACCATGCTCGGCGCGATCACCCAGAACCCGGTCGGTATGGGTGAGCAGCTCGTGGACGCGTCGGTGAAGGCGATGCGTGGCGAGTCCCTGCCGAAGGTGATCGACACCGGCTTCTTCTGGTACGACAAGAGCAACATCGACAGCACGGACATCAAGGCCGTTCTGTACCAGTAAGGATCAGCGATCCGGCGGTGGACGACCTGGTGGTAGGTCACCAGGTCGTCCACCGAGGTCGTGCCTCGCCTCCCTCGGCGGCAGGAGCCGGCCGAGAGTCAGCACCGCGCGGAGTCGTCGATCTGAACCGGGTATCCGGCACGCAGTACCGCAACGGTCGACGGTGGCGTGACAACGTCGGCGAATCCGTGTGCCGGCCGCGGACGATGCGCGCCGTAGCCGTCGGACGACCACTCGATCAGTTCCTCGCCGATGACCACTGCGGGCGAACCGCCGAGCAGAGCGAACGTCCCGTCGGGAAGATCCCCCCACGGCATCTCGTGGGTACGTCGACGATGGGTGCCGCGCACGATCCGCTCACCGTGCAGCTGTCGGTTGATCTCCGTCGCCGACGGCATATCGACCCCGAGGCCGATGGCCCACGCGCTGCGATAGCAGTTGTAGCTGTCCCGGCGGCATTCTGCGCACGGCCGATGACCTGCCGCGAACGAAACTGCCTCGTCATGGAAATACAGATGCGTGTAACGATGAGGTTGCCATTGCTCGCGCCAGCGTCCACGGAACCGCAGGGCGCAGGTGATCCACAGATCGGTCGCGTGGAATCGCACGATCTCCGTGCCGGAGTGCAGGATGCCGCGGTTTCCGGTCCACGCGCCCCGAAGGGGGATCGCCACGATATCTCCGAGTGGAGTGACGCGATTGCGTGCGGGAGTCATGGCCGGTCCTCTGCTCGGCGACTTTCGTCCACTCCGAGTACCTGTGCGGCAAGGTCGCGCCACGACCATCCAGTCCGGTGGCTGGAGTCGTCGCCGGGTAGGACCACGAGTCCAGTATGCGCCGACGCCTGGGCAAGCCGGGAATTCAGACGCCATCCGAATCCGCAGTGCCCTTGCTGTCGGGTCCTCCCAAGGCCGGGGTGTCCCCGGATAACGAGAAGAGCCACCTGATCACGAGGCTGTCAGCGGGCGTTGCGTGGCTTTGTACGTTCCGTGGCGACGATCTCGCGCACGGCCGGGACGACCTCTGCCGCGAAGCGTCGGATGATGTCCGCCGACTCGACCTGGTAGAGGATGAAGGTGCTGATGCCTTGGCCGAGCGCGAGTTGGGCGAGCTGTTCCACCCATACCTTCGGTGGCCCTTGGAGGAAGCCGGTGCCGTCGCTCGTGAACGTGCCGCCGATGTTGTAGGCGCGCCGGATCGCTCCGGGGGCACGACCGGCGTCGAGGGCGGCGTCGTCGATGATCTGGTTCGCTGCCACGAGCTGATCCGGCGGGAAGAACGGGGAGCTCGGCACCCAGGAGTCCGCGACACGTCCGGTCAGGCGCAACATCCGCGGCTGGTAGGCCCCGAGCCAGATGGGCACGTCGTGCACCGGGAAAGGGCCGCGCGGGGCGCCGTCGAGGCGGTAGTAGGTGCCGTCGAACCGCAGGGGCTCGCCCGGGGTCCAGAGGTCGCGGATGATCCGGACAGCCTCCTGGAGCGCCGCGATCGACTCGGCCGCGGTTCGCCGTGGCCCACCATCGGCGGCGATGTCGTCCCACAGCGCGCCGCCGGCCACGCCCAGTTCGAACCGTCCGCCGCTCAGGATGTCGAGGGTGGCCGCCGTCCGGGCGAGTGTCGTGGGCGGCCGCAGGGGCAGATTCGCGAGGTTCGGCAGCACCCGGACCGTGGTCGTGCGGGCGACGATGATCGAGAGCAGCGCGACCGCGTCCAGCCGGTTCGTCCAGTACGGGTGGTCTGGGAGGCTGACCAGGTCCAGTCCTTCCTGTTCGGTCAGCTCGGCCAGTTCCACGACGTCGGTGGCGCGATCGGGCGGCGGAGTCAGCATGGTGCCGAAGAGCAGGTCGTGCCCGTAATCGGTCATGGTTCTCCCAGTGGTGTGCGCGGGTGGTCGCCGGACGGACGGTCAGAGCTCCGTGCTGCGCGGCGGGGTGGCGGTCCCGTGGATCCGCTCCGAATGGGCCGCGAAGGCGTCCACGGCCAGCTTCCTGATGATCGTGCGGGCGTCCGGCGGCATGTTCGCGATCGCGGCGTCGACGATTTCCGGGTCACCCTCGTACATCGCCATCCCGAACGCGAGGGGCAGCGACTCCGGGTCGACATCCGCGGATCCGGCCTGCACCATCCGGTTCCATTCCGCTGCCGTGATGTACCGCTCCATGAGCGGCACCACGTGCTCCTCCTCGGTGCGCATGTGGCCGGTGAGCAGTGGCAACAGCCGGTCGATGGCGCCGGCCAGCGCATCGCGGTCGGGAGAAGCCGCCGAGGCACGCCAGACCCGCGTGGCCGTGTCGACCTCGGACGCGGCGTCCTCGATCTCCTTGTGCTGACGCTCCATGAGCTCGAGAAGCGGAGCCGCCTCGGCCTGCCCGCGTTCGAGTAGCAGCGGCCAGCCTTGCTCGTCCTCGCCGCGGTGATGGTGGTGCAGGACGGTACTCACGCCCGTGATGTGATCGGCGACGATCTGCGCGCGGGCGGCGTCGCCCGCTGCCACGTCCCGAACCAGGCGCGGCATCAGCGTGAACTCGCGCCGGAACATGTCGTGGGGCATGAGCATCTCGCGGCGGTCGAAGTGAGCTTCGCTGGTGGTCACTGACGGTCTCCGTAGGCGGGCCGGTGTGCCGGAGGGGGAGCACACAGCATTGTGTGACCGTGTTGTACAACGCAGTTGTACCACGCGGGCGACGCCCGGCGATCACGCGCCGGGCGGGGGTCAGGGCGCCCGGTCAGGGGCATCCGGCGGGCGACGTTGCAGGCTCGGGGGAGGGCGCCCGCTCGTCCGCCATGAGGTCGAGCAACGCCAGTGCCGCCCGCCGGCCGCGTTCGCCGGACCAGTTGTCGGGGTCTTCCACCGTGGAGATGTTGAAGCCTCGTAGCAGCAGGTAGAGCAGGTCGGCGTTCAGGTTCGGATCAGCGACCCGCGCCTCCGTCAGCGCCGCGACCATCTCGTCGCGCTCCGCGCGGGCCTCGTGGCGGACCGCCCGGCCCACGGCTTCGTCCGATTCGCGCATCGCCAGCATCTCGACCCACATGCTGCGGAAGATGTTGTACCGGCCGGTTCCGGTGGTCCACCAGTCGATGAACGTGACAAGCCGCTCCCGGCCGGTCACGCCGGCGAGGACGGTCGCCAGTTCCGCGCGCCATTCCTGCTCGACCCGCCGGACGGCGTTGGCGAACAGCTCACCGCGCGTCCGGACGTAGTGGGTCACCTTGGTGGTGGAGCCGCCCAACCGGGCGGCGACCGTACGGATCGTCACGGCTCGCGGGCCGCCCTGCTTGGCCTGCTCGACCGTCGCCTCCGCGATCGCGTCCAATCGGGCTCGAGCGTCGACGTCCACCGGCATCTGCACACCCTAGGAGGTCGGTCGTGACGATCAACGGCGATCGGCCTCGGGGTGGGGGTGACGACCTCCGTGGTCTACACGGAAGCGTTCCCGGCCTGGGTGACCACAGCCGCGTGGTCGGCCAGCACACGGGACACCGCGGCCAGCGTCTGCTCAGGGGTGGCGCCGACAGCTTCCGCACGCCGGCAGTAGGCGACGGCGAGAGCGCGCAGGGCGGCGTCGACGTCCACCGGATCGCGCTCCCGGGGGATGACGACCGTGCCGCGTCTGCGGTCGCCGCGGACGTACCCGGCGCTCTCCAGCTCCTTGTAGGCGCGCATGACCGTTCCGGCGGCGATGCCGAGGTCGCCGGCGAGCTGGCGGACGGTCGGGAGGCGCTGCCCACCGGTCAGGGTCCCTTGCTCGATCAGGGCCGCGAGGCCGCGGCGCAGCTGGGCGTAGGGCGGCGTCGGGTCGTCGAGGTCGATCTCGACGACCGGGTCGGTGGTCACGCCGTTGCCGGTGCCGGGTTCGGCCGGCGCGTCCGGTCAGGGGTGACCAGGACGGCCGCCGACCAGGCGCCGACCGCGGCTTCCGCGGCGACCACGACCCAGAGGAGTAACCCGAGGATGTTCCAGGGCGCCCCGGCTCCTGCGAGGCCGGAAGCCGCGACCATCCCGGCCCCGCACAGCGCGGCCGCGGCCGCGACCCCGGCGGCGGCCAGGACGACGGTCGCCGAGCGCCGCCGCGCCCGCTCGTCCGCGACCACCGGGTCGGCAGCCCCGTCCGCGGTGACCGTCCGCGGTCGGGCGGCGATCCGGCGCAGGGTGATGGAGGTCATGATGAGGGTGAGACCGAGCGCCGCCAGCAGCGGCAGGGCGTAGTAGGCGCCCGGCCACAGGATGGTCCAGCCGCCGTACCGGGGATCGGGGTTGACGTTGTCCAGGGACAACCACCGGCCGGGACGGCCCTTGTCGTCGGCGTGGCCGAAGAACGCGGTGGTCGTGAGGAACCCGACGGCGACGGCGAACAGTGCGCACACGGCGATCAGCTGCGGCCGGTCGACGTACTGAGGGAAGTGTCGGGCCGCGAGGGTCGCCCGCCTGCGCGAGGCGGCGACCGGGCGGACGAGGAGCTCGGTGGCCAGCGACCCGGCGGCCATCACCAGGCAGAAGATCGGACCGGCGAGCAGTAGGCCGAGCGCGAAGCGGCCGTGCCACGCCCCGACGGCCGGCGCAACCGCGGCGATCACGAGGGCGCCCGCCACGAGCGCCGCCTGTCGGCCACGCCCGATCGGGCGCGCGGCGTCGCGGGAGCACCGTCGGCGCCGGGCAACGGAAACGATCATCACCAGCACCGCCCAGAGGATCAGTGTCCAGGCTCCGGCGAGGGTCTCCACAGCAGCTCCTGTATCAATCGAGTGACACAAAAGCTAGCCGAGTGCCTTGTTTGTGGCAATGGGGCGATACAAAGCGGCTCAAGATGTCGCGAGAGCCGGGCCGCCATCGCCGAGGCCCTCTCGTGAGAACGATCAATCACGCGGCGGTTCAGGGGATGACGCCTGCGCGTCGTGCGCTGTCGACGGCGGCGTGTCGAGAGTGGACGCCGAGCTTCGTCATCGCGCTGCGGAGGTAGCTCTTCACGGTCTCGCCGGTGAGGGCGAGACATTCGGCGATCTCGCTGTTGCGGCGCCCGACGGCTGCGTGTGCGAGCACGTCGATCTCGCGCGCCGACAGCGTCGTATCCCCCGCATCCGCGGGATCGCGCAGGGCGGCGACCAGCTGCTCCGCCAGATCCGCGATGCGTGCCCGTAGCGCCGGGTCGGGAACCGCGCCGCCGGCCGTGCGGAGCAGCGCGAACAGGTGTCGCGCTTCCTCCAGTTCGGCCCCGGCGGTCACGGTCGAGGTCACTGCATGAGGCCGTTCGCGCGTGCGGCGCTGACCGCGGCATGTCGGGAATGCACACCGAACTTGCGCATCGCCGAGCGCAACTGGGCTTTCACCGACGTGATCGACATCGTCAGCATGCCGGCGATCTCCTCGTTCCGGCAGCCGGCCGAGGCGAGGCCGAGGACGTCGAGCTCACGCGCGGACAGGGACGGTCCCGGCGTGCGACGACCATGGAGACGGGAGGCCTCCTGGAGGCGGCGGCATGCGGTCGCGATCTCTGCGCTCAGGTGGGGATCCTCGATCCGGGTGGCGAGCTCGGACACTTCGGCGACCAGCGAGCGGAGGTCGCCCCGGGAGCCCGTCGGCTCCGCGGTCGGCGCCCCGGTGCTAGGCGTTGCGAGCTCCTCGTCGTGGCGTGTCAGCTCCCGCGCCAGCGCCGACGCCGCGTCGCTGAGCTGTCCGATGGTGCGATCACCCAGCGGGCCGCGCCGGCGCAGAGCTCCGTAGAGGACGGCGCGTACCCCTCGCCCGGTCGAGACCGGGATGGCTACGAGTGACACGAGTCCCTCGGCGCTCACCTGCCGGTCGTAGTCGTGGCTGATGGTCTCGGCGGCGCTGTAGTCGTGAACCGACACCGGCTTGCCGAGTTGCACGGCTCGCCCGCCCAGCCCGGAGTCGCGAGCCACGAGCAGGCCGTCGAGGGCCCCGGTTCTCATGCCGGACGCCTCGTTGAGGACGACGCCCGCGGAGTCGACCGGCCCGGCGAAGACCACGGGCAGGCCTGTCAGCCTCCGGCAGCCGATGACGGTGCGCCTCAGTGCGGACTGGTGGGCGCCTGTGAACTGTGGCATTGCAGCTCCACTTCGTCGTGGCTGCACGTGCTCGTAGCTGCACAGTATGAACTCACTGACAGAGCGTCAACTGAGTGACGGTGTGGCCAGTGAGTCTCGGCCCGCGTCGTCCGCACGGAGCCCGTGCGTCCAGAGATCGAGCAGCACGTCGAGCATCACGTCCCGCTTGACGGGCCAGTGGCCGTCGACCCAGAGCCGGCAGAAGGTGCTCAGCTGGAGGATCAGCAGCTCCAGGCGGAGCTGCGCCTGTTCGCGGTCGGTGCCCGTCCAGCGGCCGAGATAGTGGGGCATCGCCTCGGCGCAGCGATCGAGGATCTTCGAGGCCGAGAGGTCCTCCAGGCCCGGGTCGATCGAGATGGCTTCGGCGGCGAACCGCAGCACGTCGCGGTGCCGCTCGAAGAAGCCGATGGCCGTGTCGAGCCACTGCCGCAGGGGTTCGCCGCCTGCCCCTTCGAGAGCGTCGAGCCGGCGGTAGAACTCCAGCGTCTCCGCCATCACGACCTGCTCGTACACCTCAACGACGATGCGAGCCTTGCCCTCGAAATGCAGGTAGAAGGTGGCCCGGCTGACTCCGACGGCCGAAGTGATGTCGTCGATCGTGGTGGGTCCGTAGCCCTTGGCCGCGAAGAGCTCGACCGCGGCGTCACGCAGCAGTCTGCGGGTCATCGCCTTCTGCTTGACCCGCATCGACGTGCGCGGCTCGGTCTCCTCTGGGCCGTCGGCGTGCATGCGGTGAGTCTACGGACGGTGTGCCGTCGCCCACCTTCGTCACTTTCGGGGGTACCCAGCCCCGATCAGATCTTTCTAGTCTTGATCGACGTGGGCGACAACCCGTGTTCTGCATTACGCGGAATGGCGCGATTCCGTCGTCGAAAGTGTGGGGGAAAGGGCGAGCGTGATCGAGGATCTACAGATCGACGGAACCGTCCGGCCTGGTTTCGAGGAGGTCCGCGAGGAGTTCGAAACGAACTTCCGGGAGCGCGGTGACGTAGGAGCGTCGCTCGCCGTCTACGTCCGGGGCGAGCTCGTCGTCGACCTCTGGGGAGGAATCGCCGACCCCGCAACGGGACGGCCGTGGGAGCGCGGCACCGTCGGCATCGTCTACTCGGCGACGAAGGGCGCCACCGCCGTTCTGGTCAACCGCCTCGCGGAGCAGGGCGTTCTCGATCTGGACGCGCCGGTGAGCCGTTACTGGCCGGAGTTCGCGGCGGAGGGCAAGGACCGGATCACCGTGGCGCAGCTGCTCAGCCACCAGGCCGGGCTCCCCGTGCCGTCCGAGCCGTTGACCCGCGACGAACTGCTCGCCGGCACGCCCGTCGTCGAGGTGCTGGCACGGCAGAAGCCGATGTGGGAGCCCGGTTCGGCGCACGGCTACCACGCTCTGACCTTCGGGTGGCTCATCGGTGAGCTGGTCAGCAGGGCGACCGGTCGTTCGCTGGGCACGGTGTTCGCCGACGAGATCGCCCGGCCCCTCGGCCTGGACTTCTGGATCGGGTTGCCCGCTGATCGCGTGGGCTCCGTCGCGCCGCTCATCGACGGCGTCCCCGACCCGGACGCCCTGGACGCCATCACCGACCCGGAGGTGAAGGAGCGCGTGCTGAAGGTCGTCGCGGCGATGAGCGACCCGTCGAGCATGTTCTCCCGCGCGCTCTCCACGAACGGCGCGCTTCCGACACCGCACGCGGAGACGTGGAACGCGCCGTCGGTGTACGCCGCCGAACTGCCGGCCGCCAACGGGATCACCAACGCCCGATCGCTCGCGCGTCTGTACGCCGCTTGCGTCGGGGAGGTGGACGGTCGGCGCGTGCTGTCCGAGGTCGCACTCGACCGGGCGCGCGTGGAGCAGGTGCGCGGCCCCGACGGGGTGATCGTCGGGGAGAGCCGGTTCGGGATCGGCTTCCAACTCAGCACGCAGACCGCACCCCTGCTGGGTGAGGGGTCGTTCGGGCACGCCGGAGCGGGAGGCGCACTGGGCTTCGGCGACGTCAGCTCCGAGGTCGGGTTCGGCTATGTGCAGAACCAGCTGGGAGCGTCGCTGACCGGAGAGCCCCGGACGGCAGCGGTGATCGACGCCCTGCGCCGAGCACTGGCCTGAGGTCGCTCACCACCAACAGGAGGTAGATCCGTGCGTGTCGGCATGACGATGTTCTTCCAGAACTACGCGGACTGGGATCGCTACGAGGCCAGGGAGCGAGGCGGGAACGCCCCGGATATCGACCCGCAGAGCGACGTCACACGCTACGAGGAGGAGCTCGACACGGCGCTTGCCGCGGAGGACCAGGGCTGGGACTCGCTCTGGACGGTGGAGCACCACATCAGCCCGTACACGATGATCCCGAACCCGGTGCAGCTCCTGTCGTTCATCGCCGGGGCGACCTCACGCATCGACGTCGGGACGATGGTCGTCGTCCTGCCGTGGCACCACCCGCTGCGGGTGGCCGAGGACATCACCACCCTGCAGTACCAACTGCGCGGCCGGACCCCGTACATCGGCTTCGGGCGCGGCGCCGCCCGCCGCGAGTTCCGCCAGCTCGGGTTCGAGATGGGGGAGTCCCGCGAGCGGTTCGACGAGGCGATCCAGGTGGTGCAGCTGGCGCTCACCCAGGAGTCGTTCAGCTTCCACGGGAAGCACTACGACTTCGACAACGTCACCATGCGCCCGCGGCCGAAGGACCCCCAGGCCCTGATCGACAACTTCCACTTCTCGTGGGGCAGCCCGTCCTCGGCACCCGTGGGCGCCCGGTACGGCCTCAAGCCCCTGATCATTCCGCAGCGGGCCTGGGCGGAGTACCACGCCGACCTCGAGGAGTTCGCCCGAGCTCGCGCCGAGGCGGGGCACGCGCCTGCGCGTCCGCGCATCCACATGAACGTCTTCTGCGGGGAGACCGAGCAGAAGGCCGAAGAGGGGGCTCGCCGCTACATCCCGCAGTACGCGGACAGCGCCCGGCGCAACTACGAGCTCGACAGCGATCATTTCAGGTCGACCAAGGGCTACGAGCACTACGCCGCCCAGTCCACGAACCTGAGGGGCACCGGCGACGCGGCCAAGGCCATGGGCGACGCGTACCTGGCCAACCACGTCTGGGGAACCCCCGAACAGTGCATCGAGAAGATGCGCGGCATCGCCGCGGCCTTCCACCCGGAGGAGTTCATGCTCGTGATGCGCTACGGGGACATGCCGCGGGACGTCGCTGCCGCGAGCACGGATCTGTTCGCCCGTGAGGTCCTGCCCGCCGTCCAGGCCGTCCCGCTCGAGGAGCCGATCGTCTACGGCGCCGCCGCCTCGATCTGACGTTCGGGGCTTCGCCGGTGTCGCCCTCCGCTGCGGCACCGGCGGCCGTCTCCTGCCGTGCCCGTGCGGGCACGAACGCCGAGCAACGTTGTGGAGGTACTTATGTCGACGGCAGCAGAAGCCCCGGCCGAAATGGCCGACATCGTGGTGATCGGTGCCGGGTTCAGTGGGATTTATGCGTTGCATCGTCTGCGTGGTCTCGATGCGAGGGTGGTGTGTTTCGAGGCCGGTGATGGTGTGGGTGGGACATGGTATTGGAACCGCTATCCCGGTGCTCGTGTCGACATCGAGAGCATGCAGTATTCCTATTCGTTCGACGAGGATCTGCAGCAGGAGTGGCGGTGGCCGGAGTACTTCTCGCCGCAGGAGGATCTCGAGACGTACGCCAATCACGTCGTGGACCGGTTCGGTCTTCGTGAGCAGATCCGGTTCTCCTCGGTGGTGAACCGGCTGCGCTACGACGAGGACGCGAACCGCTGGCATGTGCACACCGACCGGGGTCATCACGTCGTGTGCCGGTACGTGGTGGCGGCGACGGGCAGCCTGGACGCGACGAACATTCCGCGGTGGCCGGGTGTGGAGTCGTTCGGTGGGCAGTCTTATCACACGTCGAACTGGCCGAAGGAGGGCGTGGATTTCCGCGGGAAGCGGGTGGGGCTGATCGGGACCGGGTCGACGGGGATCCAGGTCACCCCGGTGGTCGCGGAGACCGCGGACCACCTCTACGTCTTCCAGCGCACGGCCAACTTCAGCATGCCTTCGCGCAACCGTCCGCTCGACCCGGACTACGAGCGGGAGTGGAAGGCCAACTATCCCGAGCGGCGCGCGAAGATGCTCAATAGTGTCTCAGCGGGTCTTTTCGACATGCCGGACCGGTCGATCTTCGACTTCACCCCCGAGGAGCGGGAGCGGATCATGGAGGAGGCCTGGAACTCGCGTAGCGGGTTCCGGCTCATGCGCTGCTTCACCGACACCGCTCGCGACATCGCGGCCAACGACATCCTGGCGGAGTTCGTCCGCAACAAGATCCGGCAGACGGTGCACGATCCTGATGTCGCCGAGTTGCTGTGCCCGAACACGCACCCCATCGGGACGAAGCGGATCTGCATCGACTCGGGGTACTTCGAGGCGTTCAACCGCGACAACGTCACCCTCGTCGACGTCCGGACGAACCCGATCACGGCCGTCACCCCCAGCGGCTTGGTGACGACGGCGGCGTCGTACGACCTGGACATCCTCATCTACGCCACCGGCTTCGACGCCATGACGGGCTCGTTGACCCGCATGAACGTGACCGGTGTCGGGGGCAGGGATCTTCGTGACAAGTGGCGGGACGGGCCGACGAACTATCTGGGGTTCCTGGTTGCGGGGTTCCCGAACCTGTTCATGATCCACGGTCCGGGCAGCCCGTCGGTGCTGGCGCAGATGATCACCGGTGGGGAGTGGCAGGTCGACTGGGTGGTGCGGTTCATCGAGAACATGGAGAAGGACGGCCGGACGCGCGTGGACACCACCCCCGACTGGGAGGACCGCTGGGCGGTGGAGATGGAGAAGGCGGCCGACATGACGCTCTTCAAGCGGGCCAACTCGTGGTACATGGGCGCCAACATCCCCGGGAAACCGCGCGTGTTCATGATGTACGTCGGCGGCTTCGACCAGTACATCCGACGATGCACCGAGCAGGTCGACGCCGGATACGCAGGCTTCGTGCGGACCGCATAGTCCGTCGGCCAGGAACGGTCGGGCACGGTGATGGGGTTGCCGCAGTTGTTGGGCTGGTTGCCGGCCACTGAACTGCCGATGAGCGTGACCCACGCCGCCTGGCGACGCACGGCCGGCGTGACCAGACTGGTATTTCTATACCGACACGTGCTAGGTTTCGGTATAACTATACCGATACTGGTGACGTGAGGTATTCGTGATCGAACTGAAGACGCCTGCGGAGATCGAACGCATGCACGCGGCCGGGTGTTTCGTCGCCGAGGTGCTCTCCGAGGTCGGCCGGCTCGCCGACGTGGGAGTCAACCTTCTGGACCTGGAGCATCACGCGCGCGGCATGATCAAACGACGCGGGGCTGAGTCGTGCTACTGGGACTATGCGCCCTCCTTCGGCAAGGGCCCGTTCCGCAACGTCCTCTGCCTGTCGGTGAACGACGCGGTCCTGCACGGCCTACCCCACGACTACACGCTGCGCGACGGGGACGTGCTCAGCGCGGACCTTGCGGTCAGCGTCGACGGCTGGGTCACCGACTCGGCGCGCACGGTCGTCGTCGGGACGGCCGCCGAGGAGGACCTGCGGATCATCCGCGCCACCGAGGAAGCGTTGGAGGCGGCGATCGAGGTGGCGCGTCCGGGCAACCGCCTGGGTGATATCTCGGCGGCGATCTGGGCGGTGGCCCGCGACTATGGCTATCCGGTCAACACCGAGTTCGGTGGTCATGGTCTCGGTCGCACCATGCACGAGGACCCCCATGTTTCGAACAAGGGCCGGGCAGGGCGCGGGCTCACGCTCCGGCCGGGCCTGACCCTCGCGCTTGAACCCTGGTTCGCCCGTACTACCGACCGGATCGTTTACGACGCCGACGGCTGGACAATCCGGTCGGCTGACGGCTCGCGTACCGCCCATTCTGAGCACACGGTGGCCATCACCGAGGACGCCCCTGTGGTGCTCACCCGGCGTGAATCAGAGCACCCCGCAGGGCTGGGTGGTTCTGCCGATCGCCTACGGAGGGACTGCTAGCACTGAGCCTTCGCCAACTTGACGTCGGACCTGGTCAGTCAGCGGGCGTCCGGCGGGGCGTGACCTCCTGCCTCCACGCGGTGATCGTGAGCTCCCAGCACAACCGCCCGTCCACGCCGGTGGACGCGGGCCGTCCGGGGCCGGAGCCGCGGAGGGTGGCGGTGGTCCCGACCATCGGCTCGATGCCGATCGACCGGTAGGGCCGTGCTGCAGGCCATCCGCCGAGGTTGCGCCACAGCAGCAGCGAGCATGTCGCGGCCGGGTCGCCTGCTGTGACGCGCCAGCGCAGGACGAGAGCGTCCGGACCGTCGACGACCGCGGCCCTGCTGCAGCCGGGCAGTACTGCCGCGATGGCCGTGCCGTCGTCGGGGCCGAGCCGGTCCAGGGGCGACCCGCCCGTCCCGGCCGGCCAGGGCAACACGGCCACGGCCCCGTCGACGGGGTGGTCGAGCACGTGCGCGGTGCGGGCCTCGGGAACGTGTAGGCGCGCCGCGGGCGAGAGGTCGAGCAGGGCGTGCACCGCGTGAACGAAGGGGGAGCCGGGCGGTCCCGTCACGGTGTAGTCGACGGTGAGCGACCCGTCGGCGCGCATCCGCCGGGCAAGGCACAGATCGCCGGCTCGGACCTGTTGCCTGCCCTCGTCCGCCGTCCACGGTTGCGACCAGGCGGCACCGTGGTCGGGTTCGCCGCGCACGGTGGGGAAGCACTCCTCGACCCCGCCCGCGTCGACGAACGCCGCGCCCGCCGAGACCGTGCCCCTCGCCGCAGCCACCTCCGGGTCGGGGTTGCGCCACAACCACTCCCGTTCGGGAACTCCGCCGCTCGCTGCGGAGCGCAGGGCGGTCCAGCGCCCGCCCATGCCGAGGTCGGTCCGGACCGTGAGGGGCCGGGGCCGCCACGCCGGATCGTCCGGGGGCCAGACATCGGCCCGCGTCACGGCAGCCGGTCCAGGACGACGACGTCGCAGTCCGGGGCCAGCGCGAACGGCACGGGCACCCCGGCGCCGGTGAGTTCGCGGCCGGCCAGCACCCCGCACTCGACCGCGACTGCGCCGGCGTGCACCCGGTAGCGGGCCTCGTCGCGAAGCCCGGCGAGCGGCAACCGCACGGGCACGTCGTCACGGCACGCACCCGGCCGGGCCGTGACGAGCACGACGACGCGCGAGGCGTCCTCCGCGGTGTACTGCACGGCGTACACCGGGTCGGACGGACTGCCGTGGCGGCGAACCACACCGGTGTGCACGACCTCGCGGATATCGCGGTAGAGGGCCACCAGCTCACGCGCCCTGGCACGCGTCGGCTCGCCCCAGGCCAGCAGGTCGGCGCCGATGCCGAGCACCCCGGCCATCGCGACGACGAACCGGAACTCGAGGCTCGCGGGCGCCGTGTCGAGGCGGTCGGGCTCGTCGGTGACCCACGAGCTCATCACGTGCGGCGGGTACGCCGTCAGGAACCCGTGCTGGACGGCGAGGCGGTCGCGCGGGCCGGTCTCGTCGCTCGGCCAGACCACATCGGACAGAGCGAGCACTGCGTTGTCGACCCTCCCGCCGCCCCCGGCGCAGGCCTCCACCGTGACGTGCGGGAACTCCTCGCGCAGCAGCGTCATCAGTCGGTGGTAGGCGCGGGCGTGCTGCAGTGACCACTCGCGCCCCCGAGGGTCGCCGGGCCTGCCGCCGTCGCTCACCGCACGGTTCATGTCCCACTTGAGGTAGCTGACGGGGTGCTCGGTGAGCAGCCGGCGCAGCATCGCTGCGGCCCACTCCTCGACCTCCGGCCTGCCCAGGTCGAGCACGTACTGGTTGCGCATGGTCGTCAGCGGCCGGTCGCCCGCGCGGTAGACCCAGTCGGGGTGGGCGCGGAACAGGTCGCTGTCGGGGTTCACGGCCTCCGGCTCGACCCAGAGCCCGAACCGCATCCCGCGGTCGAGCACACCCTTCACCAGCGGCCCGAGCCCTTCGGGGAACTTCGCCGGGTCGGCGTACCAGTCGCCGAGTCCTGCGCGGTCACTGGTGCGGCCGGTGAACCAGCCGTCGTCGACGACGAACACCTCGACTCCGACGTCCGCGGCCACGTCGGCCAGTGCCAACTGGTGCTCGACGCGGACGTCGAAACCGGTGGCGTACCAGGAGTTGTAGACGATCGGCCGGTGCTCCGGCCCGGTGCTGCGGGCGAGCCGGCCGCGCTGGTACTCGTGCCACGCATCGGCGAGCCCGTCCAGGCCGCCCGGGCTCCACGCTCCGAGCAGGTGTGGCGTCTCGAACTCCTCGCCGGGCGCGAGCGTGATCACGGCGGTCTCGTCGTCGGCGCCGCCGCTGACTCGCACGACGTCACGGAACGGGACGGCGTCGACGACCATGCGCCACGACCCGCTCCACGCCAGCGAGACGCCGTACGCCTCGCAGCCGTCGTCGCAGTCGCGGGCCCGTAAGGCGACGACTGGTGAGTACAGGTGCGAGGTGATGCCCTGCCGGCTCCCCAGGCTCAGCTGACCGGCGGGCAGGTCCACCTCGGCCGGGGTGAACTCCCGCGACCACGTGCCGACCAGCTCCGCCACCCGCGCACCCGGCCCGACGGGCACGTTCCAGGCGGCGCCGAACGCCCTGGTCAGGTGGAGGTCTCCGGCCGTGCGGAGGGAGCGCACCCGCGCCCACCGCTCGACGACGTCGTGTGCCCGCGACGTGCGCACATGCAGCGCCACCTCGATGCCCGCGTCCGCATCGCGCAGCAGCGCCGTCAGTGCGGCGTCTCGCCCGTCGTCGGTCACGTCCACCGAACCGGGAACCAGCCGCAGCAACGCGCCGTCCACGCCGTCGGGTCCCTGCACGAGCAGTTCGGCGAACTGGGCGTGCCGGGTGCCCGCCGCGGCGAACTCGAGCGGGACCTTGTCGGCCGGCGCCTCGAACGGGGTGCGGGCCGGGGGAGCGAACTCGCGCCGCTGCCCTGGAGCGCCCCAGTGCCTCGGGACGAGACCCGCGTCCGTCTCGGCCACGACGTACACGGACCGGGCCGTCGGGAGTTCCCACTCCGTCACTTGTTCGACCCCACCAGAAGACCCGAGACGAACTGCTTCTGGAAGACGAAGAACACGATCGCCGTGGGCACGGCGGCGACGAGCGAGCCCGCCGCGATGACGTTCCACGAGTTGGAGAAGCCGCCCTGCAGGTTGAGCAGAGCCGCGGTGATGGGGAACTGCGCCTCGGTCCGCAGCACGGTCATCGCCCAGATCAGATCGTTGAAGATCCACGTGGTGGCGAGCGCCGCGAGTGCGGCGAGCGCGGGACGGCACAACGGCAGCACGATGCTCCAGAACGTGCGGCCCGACCCCGCCCCGTCGAGGAGCGCGGCCTCGAAGACCTCGGTCGGCAGCGCCCGCATGAACCCGTGCAGGACGAACGTGTAGAAGCCCAGCCCGAAGCCGACCTGCACGATCACCAGCGCGAACAGCGTGTCGTAGATGCCCAGGTCCTGCGCGATGCGCGAGACCGGGATGAGCAGGATCTGCGGTGGGAGCAGGTTCCCCGCCAGCATGATCAGCAGGAGCGTGCGCCGGAACGGAATGCGGAACCGGCTGAGCGCGTAGGCCGCGGCGGACGCGAGCGCCAGCGACGCCGCCACGGCGAACACGGTGACGATCGCGCTGTTGGCGAGCGCGCGGGCCACCCTGCCGTCCGCGAGGGCGCCGGCGAAGCCGTCGAGGGACAGGCTTCCCGGCAGCGCACCGAGCCCGCGGGCGGCGATGTCGTCGAAGTTCCGCAGCGCGATGAGGAGCACGAAGATGATCGGTGCGAGCCACAGGATCGTGAACGGGATCATGACGACGTGGAACCACGGCGACCGCGAGTCGGGCGTCCTGCGGGCCGGGCGCGGTGCCTGCGTGGAGGTCACGACGGCCATCTCAGTTGTCCTCCGCACGTGCCTGGCGGGCGAGATAGGTGATGATGAACGCGATCGCGAGAAGGAAGATCACCACGGCGATCGCGGACCCGTAGCCGAGGTTCACCAGCGTGAATCCCTGCTGGAACATGTACGTCGACAGCAGCTGGGTGGTGTTGTAGGGCCCACCGCGGGTCATCGCCCACACGATGTCGAAGGTGCGCAGCGAGTCGATCACCGTGACCGCGAAGACCACCGTGTTGACGCCTCGCAGCTGCGGCATCACGATCCGCCAGAACCGCTGCCACGCGTTCGCGCCGTCGACGGCCGCGGCCTCCTCGAGCGTCGGGTCCGTGCCCTTCAGCCCGGCCAGGTACAGCACCATGATGTAGCCGACCTGCCGCCAGACGGCGGCGATCAGCACCGCGTAGAGCGCGGTGTCGGGGTCGGCGAGCCACTGCCGCTGCAGCCAGTCGAGACCGAGCGCGCCGAGGCCGGCGTCGATCGGCCCGTCCGGCTGGTACATCACGCGCCAGAACAGGCCCGTCACCGCGAGCGAGATGACCATCGGCAGGTAGATCGCGCTGCGGTAGAACCCCACACCGCGCCCGGGCCGGTTGAGAGCGACCGCGAGCGCCAGCCCCCCGACGACGGACAGACCGCCGAACCCGATCACCCAGATCACGTTGTTGCGCAGCGCGGTGAGAAAGATCGGGTCGGAGACGAGCCGCTGGTAGTTCTCGAGGCCGACCGGCTGCGCCGCGCCGACGCCCTTCCAGCTCGTGAAGGACAGCGAGAAGCTGTTCATCGCAGGCCAGAACACCCAGAACAGCTCGACGGCGAGCGGCACCAGCAGAAACACCCACACGAGCAGCGGAACCCGGCGCAACGGCCCACCGCGATCCCGTCCGGCGGTGCCACGCGTGCCCCGTGCGGCACGCGGTGGCGCCTGTTGCAGCGCCGTCATGACGAGAAGACCTGCTGGGCGGCCTGCTGCCACTGGCGTTGGATGCCGCGGATGTCGGAGGGGTTCGCGATGAACTGCGTCAGCGCGGCATCCGCGGTGGTCTGCAGGGCGTCACTGGAATCGCGGTTGAAGAACTGCGTGATCTCGTCGGTCTCGTTGAGCAGCTGGATGCCCTTCTTCACCAGTGGACTGAACCGCGCCGTGTCCACGTCCGGCGAGGTGGGCAGGTTCGACGATCCCGACTTCTCGATGTAGGACTGCTGCGCAGGCGCCGACGCGAGGTAGGACAGCAGCGCCTTGGCGCCCTCGGGGTTCTGGCTGTTGGCAGCGGCGAAGAACCCGTCGGTGGGGGCCTCCTCGGCGCTGGGGACGGACGGGTCGATCGTCGGCACCGAGAAGAAGTCGAGATCGTCGCGCTGGTCCTCGGGGAAGTACTCCGTGCAGAACGCCCCGACCAGATACATCGCAGCCTCGTTGTTGACCATGGGAGTGACGGCCTGCTGCGCGTCCCAGGAGGTCTGGTTGGGGTGGAAGTAGGGCACGAGCCGGGCGTACTGCTCCAGCACGGCGGTGACCTGTGGGTCCTCGAACGAGTGCTTCCCCGCGAGGAGTTCACGATGGTAGGTGGCGCCGTTGATCCGCAGGTCGAGGTAGTCGAACCAGCCCGACGACATCCAGGCCGTCGACCCGATGCCGTTGGTGAGCGGGTGGATGCCGCGGGCCTTGAGGTTGTCGCACAGCGCGATGAAGTCGTCCCACGTGGTCGGTGGCTGCACGCCCCACTGCTGGAATGCCGACTTCTTGTAGAAGATCGACCACCAGTAGTAGTTGGTCGGTACGAAGATCGCCTTGCCGTCCGCGGACGTCGACAGGGCGCGCAGGGCGTCGGAGAAGCCGGCGCACGATCCGCCGGGAGCCCATAGCTCCGACACGTCGAGCAGCAGCCCCTCCTCCGCATAGGAGTTCGCGACAGATCCCGCGTACCAGCCGAGCACGTCGGGGGGCGTGGCGCTGGACAGGTACGTCGAGAGCTGGGCCCGGAACTGCTCGGTGGCCACCGAGTTCAACGTGACCGGCTGCCCGTCGAAGGCGGCGACCACGCTCTCCAGCGCCGCCTTCGGCCCGGCGTCCTGGATCCACGACTGCAGGGTCAGCGTCGTGGACCCGCCACCGCCGCCTGCTCCGCCACCGGCGCCGGAGCCGACGCAGCTCGCGAGCAGCGGCACGGTGGTCAGGCTCGCAGCGCCGAGCAGGAACGAGCGACGGGAGAACGATGGCGTGGTCATGTGCAACCTCCAGCGCGCCGTCGTTGGCGCGGGTCGGGGATCAGGCGGATCGCGGGGCGGGCTCCCGTGCCGGGAACTCGGGGGACGGGAGAGCGGACGTAGGCGGCGCGGGCGCCGTGGCGAACAGGGCGTTGCACTCCTGCTGGAGCGCGACGTCGGACCACATGGGGTGCTGCGGCGCGGCGTTGGAGCACACGACCGTGCCCCAGGCGCCGATGCGGCGGGCGTGCGCCACGGCCTGGCGGCAGATCTCCGCCCCGACCGGGCCCTCCTCGAACGTCCCGTGCAGCGGGGTGTAGCCGACCCAGCCCTCGCCGAGGACGACCGGGACGTCGTGGGCGGCCGCCCAGTCGGCGGCCACGTCGAACCAGAACGCCAGCTTCTCGGCCATGGCGATGCGGTGCTCGCCGTAGTGGTCGTAGAGCCAGCGGTCGAAAGCCACCGGGTCGGCCCAGTCGTGGACGTACGCCTCCACGGCCGAGACGATCGTGGCGTCGAGGCGCCAGCGGTGCGGAGCGGGCACCGTCCACTCGGCGGCGGGCGGCGCCCCGGGCCGTAGCAGGTGGGCGGCGGCCGTCTCCTGCCGGAACTCCGCGACGGGCCTGCGCAGGCCGAACTCGTCGATCAGCGCGCCGAGCACGCCGTAGATGTAGGGGTGGACCGCGAGAACGTCGACGTTCTCCGGGATGCCGCGCATGCTGTCGTGCGGCACGCGCGCGTAGTTGACGGTGCAGCGGCGGCAGGGGTGGCGGCGGTGGAACTCGTCGATCGCCTCCGCGAGGAGCGGCCGCAGCGCCACCACGGCGTCGGCGTCGGTGGGAAGGCCTTCGGTGAGGTGCCCGACCTGCACCTCGTTGTGGATCTCGGTGAACGCCACGCGGTCGTCGAGGCCCTCGGCGACGAGCAGGTCGAGAAGGTCGGCGTGCGCGGCCGCGAGCCGGCGTGGACGCTCGGCGGGCGGCACCGCGCGCAGGGCGTCCCACCAGGCCGGATCGGCCGCGAACGCAGAACTCTGCTGGTACTCCCACGACGAGACGATCACGAAGCAGTCGTGCCGACGGGCCGCGCGGAACAGGGCGAGCAGGTGCTCGCGGGCGTCGATCGTCGTGGGCGCCTTCACGTCGTACCAGCGCATCCGCTGGGCGAAGTCGCCACCCAGCGGCCCGAGCGTCAGCGCCGACGTGTCGAGCCCGGAGCCGAACAGCAGGAACGGCATCGCGCAGATCCGCACCGTGTTGTAGCCCCGCTCGACGGCCTGTGCGAAGGCGGCGTCGAGATCGGCGAACGGCTCGCCTTCTCCGGTCCGCACGTACCAGGAGAAGTCCCACAACGTGATGGTCAGGCGGTCGGGGAGAGTGTGCATCTCAGGCCTCCAGGACGCTCGACGGGCTGGGAGCGGCGATCGACGCCAGCAGTTCGAGGGCATCGACATGGTGCGGATCATCGGTCAGCAGCTCGCCGAGCCATTCCCGGGCGGCGCCCTCGTCGTCGTCGAGGACGGCGAGCTGGGCGCGCAGGAACGCGACGCGCCGTCGCTGCACGACGTCGGCGTCCTCGGTGAAGAGCAACATCGACGGCAGCGAGGTGGCGAAGTAGTCGACGGTGGCGGGAGTCGCGGCGAGCATTGCGCAGAACCCGCGCAGCGCGTCGGCGAGGTCCCTGGCCTCGTCCTCCCGCCCGAGCCTGCGCAGCGCGAGCACGGACGCCACGGTCGCCTCGGAGTAGGGCTGGGTGCTCATCACCAGGAAGTCGCCCTGCTGCGCGGCCGCTAGCTCCCACGCCGCCGCGGCAGCCTCGCGGTCACCCGCGGCCGACAGGGCGTCCCCGCGTAGCAGCTGAAGCGCAGCCGTGCTCGCGAGCGGGTGGCGGGCCTCGCCGAGTGAGAGCGGCGGGTCGAGCGCCGCGTCGAGCAGCGCGACGGCCGCCCGCCCGGCATCGACGCCGCCCGCGGCGAGCTCGTGCTGCGCCTGCAGCCGGGCGAGCCGGTCCCACACCCGCAGCACCTCGCCCTCGCCGCCCTCCCACGGCTGGAAGGTGCGGGCGAGCAGCAGCGACCGGGTCTCGTCCAGGCGTCCCGCGGTGAGCAGCAGGTGGGCCAGTGCGACCGTCGCGTCGTCACGGGACTCGACGAGCTCGCGCGCGTCGAGCAACCGCGCCAGCCGCCGGTCCGGGGCAACGCCGCGGCGCGCGTCGAGCTGGTCGCTCTCGAACAGCAGTCGCGCGTCGGAGCCCGCGACGGCGAGGGCGCGGTCGTAGGCCTCGCGCGCGAGCTCGGCGTCCCCGAGGTGGTTGTGGGCGGCGAGCCCGAGGTTGCGCCAGACGACGGGGTCGGTCGGGTCGAGCTCGCTGCTCGCGCGCCACGCCGCGATCGCGTCGGCCGGGCGGTCGTGCGCGTAGAGCCAGTGCCCGAGCAGAGCCCGCGCCCTGGCGTCCTCCAGGTCGACGGCCACTACGCGCTCCACTGTGAGTGCGTCGTCGAGCCGGGCGGGGAAGCACCAGGTGGCGTCGGCCTTGCGCGCCCGCTCACGAGCCTGCCGAGCGTCCTCGGCCCGTCCGAGCCGCTCGAGCACGGCGGCGCGGTGATAGTCCAGCATCGGCGCCGCGGCTGTCTGCCCTGTCGCGCGGTCCGGGTCGCGCTCGGCCGCGAGGTCGAGCATCCGCAGAGCCGCGTCGAGCTCGCCGACGCCCGCGTGCTCGATCGCGACGTCCAGACAGGTCTGGGCGTCAGCGGTGACGGGGAGCCCGAGCACGTCGCGGGTCCACCAGTCCAGGGGGTCGATGGCGAGCGTGGCACGGGCGATCGCATCGGCATGCTCGTGGCGACCCGTCCGGCGCAGCACGATCACGCTCAGCGCGCGGGCCTGCAGGTGCTCGGGCTCGACGCGCAGCACGTCCTCCAGCCGGGAGAACGCCGCCTCGTCGCGCCCGGCGGCGGCGTCGAGGCGCGCCATCCGGTAGCCGGCAGCGGCCCGCCACGGACGGGTCCAGGAACTGGTGGCGAACGCCGCGTACGCCTCGTCCGGCCGGCCTTGCCGCTCCAGCACCAGGCCGAGCGCGTAGTGCGCGGTGGTGTCCTGCGGGTTCGCGTTGTGCCTGGTCAACCGCGCGACCGCGGCCCGCAACAGGGACTCCGCCTCGGCGAGGTCGCCACGCCGGTACGCCCTGGCGGCGAGTCCGACGCTGCTTGCGACGTGGCCGGGATCGCGGTGCAGCGCCTCGCGCCAGTACGCCTCCGGTGAGCGGGTGGCGTGCCGGTACTGCTCGAGATGCGCGCCGATCACCGCGAGTTCCTCGACGGTCGCGACGTCCGCAGGCGCCGCAGGTTCGTGCGCCGGAACGACGTCACCGTCCGGGTCCGGGACGAGGGAATCCCAGGTCACGAGCTCGGCGCCGGCGTGCAGCACGCGCAGCCGCAGCCGACCCGCCGCGTGCGCGGGCGAGAGCGCGACCCGGCGCAGCCACGGCCGGCCCGGCGCGACGTCGGCGACCTCCTCGGCGACGACCCGGCCGTCGCCGTCCTCGAACCGCAGGACACAGCCGTCGCGTTCGGCTGTGGTCGCGAGGCCGACGTGCGCGCCCTCCGGCCCGACGTCCACCCGCACGGCGGCGTCGACGGTGGCGGCGTGCGCCGGGCCGATCTCCTGGATCGGGTACCAGACCTGCGAGAACACCTTCGTCTCGCCGGGTGCGATGAACGCGAAGTCGGGTTGGTTGTCGGTGAAGACACCCGCCATCAGCTCGACGTAGGCGCCCCCGTCGTCGCTCAGGTTGCGATCCCACGCGTGGCCGAAACCGGCGTCGCCCCACGTCCACTGCTTCTTGCCCACGGAGAGAAAGCGGTCTGCGACGTGCACGAAGCCCGCCCGGGCCGCATGGTCGTACCCGCCGAAGAAGCCCTCCCGGCTGCCGACACACATGTACGAGGTGGGCACGGGGATGTTGCGGTACCAGTCCAGACGATCGCCGCGGACCTCGACGCCGTCTGCGGCAACGCCCACGTGATCGTGGCGGCCCGGGTAGTCGACGCCGTAGTAGGGCCGGTCGGCGGCCGGGAACGCGGTGACGGCGCGCCGCGCGTGGTCGGCGACGACGCGGACGTCGCGCGGGAAGAACGACTGGTAGTGCGGCCCGACACGGGCGGCGACGTTCGCCCACCACAGGAATGTCTGGGTCTGCTCGCTGCGGTTGTAGAGCCGCACCCGCAGTTCGAGCGTCGCGCGGTCGGGTCGCAGCCGGATGCCGTGCATGCCCTTCATCCGCGTGAACGGGTCGTGGTCGGAGCACCACACGGTGACCGCGCCGTCGGGCTCGTGCTCGACCTCGACGTCGGTGGGCAGGAACGTCGCCGGGCGATGGTGCTGCGGCCAGTTGAACTCCACGCCGCCCGCGATCCACGGGCCCGCGAGTCCCACGAGCGCCGGCTTGATCACCGGGTTGCGGTAGAAGAAGTCGTAGCCCGAGCTGCGGTCGTGCCCCACGTGGATCCGGCCGCCCAGCTCGGGCAGCACGAGCACCCGCAACCACCTGTTCTCCAGGTGCACCGCCGCCCACTCGACGGGCGCCTTCACGGGGCTGATCCGGTCGTGGAACGGCAGCGGGTAGACGCGGCCGGAGGAGCCCTGGTAGACGCGGTGATCCAGGTAGGCCGGGTAGCGGTCGGGCGGTTCCGGGAGGTAGCTGTCGATCGTCAGCAGATCCCGCCAGACCGCCACTCCGGCGTCCGCCTGTTCGGCAGGGCGGGATGGGAGCTGCAGTCGTGACTCGCCGTCGAGCATGCGGAGACGCTACGAGCGGACGCGCCTCGCCTGCATAGGCGAATCGACCGAGTTACCTGGACGATTCGACGGTCGGGGGTACGGTGCCGACGTGCTGCTGCCCGATGGCTTCCCCGGCCAACGGCTGCGCGTGCTCCCACGCCCGCTCGTTTCGTCCGCATTGCGGCAGCCGCCGACGGCGGGCCTCCTCGTCACCGACGCCGGCTACTTCCCCCGCGCGGCGAACCACGGCCGACGCCGCCCGCAAGGCGCCGGCGAGGCCGTCGTCATCGTCTGCACCGACGGGATCGGGAGGTGCCAGGTGGGGGAGCGGACCACCGTCGTCGCGCCGGGCTACGCCCTCGTCCTGCCGCCGCGGCTGGCCCACACCTACTGGGCTGATCCCCGCAACCCATGGACGATCTGGTGGTTGCACGCTGCCGGCTCACAGGTGCCGGAGCTGCTCTCGGTGGTCACCGAGGAAGGGCGCGAGGGCCTCGTCGAGCTGCACGACACCTACCGCGCAGTGTCCACCATCGATGATGCGATCGGGTTCCTGGAGCGGGACGAGACCTTCCCCAGCCTCATCTCCGCCTCGGGCGCGGGGTGGGGGCTGCTGGCGCAGCTGGCAGCCGATGCCGTGGGCGGCGGGTACCAGCGCACCGAGCCGATCCGCCAAGCCCAGGAGCACCTGCGTCGCAATTTCGCGAAGCCGGTGAGCGTGCCGGAGCTCGCCCGCACGGCCGGGCTGTCGCCCTCGCATTTCTCGGCGCTCTTCCGCGCCGCGACCGGCGGTGGCGTCGTCGAGTACACCAAGCGCCTGCGGATGGCGCGGGCGCGCGAACTCCTCATCACCTCGTCTCGGGACATCGGCGACATCGCGACGGCCGTCGGCTACACCGATGCGTTCTACTTCTCGCGCCAGTTCCGGACGGTCCACGGATGCAGCCCCACCGACTACCGCAACGGGAACAGGGGAGCGTGAGCGCGGCGCCGACCGTCAGCGTGACCGACGAGGACTTCGGGTGTACGGGGTGGATGCGTCACGAACAACGTCCTGAGTCACGACACCTAGGAACAGCCGAACACAGTGCTGAAGCTGCCACAGTTGTTGGGCTGGTTGCCGGCCACGGACGTGGCGCTGAGCGTGACCGTGCCGTCCTCCCGGAAGATGCCGCCGCCGTCGGCACCGCTTCCCACCGCTCGGTTATTGACTACCGAGACGCCCTGCAGGGTGGTGGTGCCGCCGAGGTCGTTGTCGATGCCACCGCCGCGGGCGTTCGTGCCCATCGCGGTATTGCCGACGATCGGGCTGTTGGTGACGTTCAGCGTGCCCGCATTATTGATCAGGCCACCGCCTCGCGCGGTCGCGCCGTTGGCGATGTTGTTGATGATCGGGCTGCCGGTCAGCGTCACGGTGACCTGGTTGTACATGCCGCCGCCTTGCGCATTCGGCCCAGTCGCGTCGTTGCCGTCGATGCGGGTGTTGGTCAGGGTGGCCGACCCGCCGGTGATGGCGATTCCACCGCCCGTCGCGGTCACATGATTGCCGATCACGGTGCTGCCGTTGAAGGTGGTCGTGCCACCCAACGCGTTCTCGAGGCCACCACCCTCCAGGGCCGTGTTATGGCTGAGCGTGCTGGTGTTGATCACCACCGTGCCACCCAGATTGGCGATCCCGCCCCCGGTGAAGGTCGCTGTGTTGCCTGTGGCAGTGCTGGCGGAGAGCGTCAGGCCGGCGGCGCTGTCGACAAGGATCGCGCCACCGTGGGTGGAGGAGCGGCCATTGCTCAGTGTCATGGCATCCAGGGTGAGGTTGCCTGACGGGTCGACCTGAAAGAACCGGAAGTCCGTCGCCGACGAGCGGGTGATCGTCGCGCGGTTACCGTTGATCCGAATCGGGGTGGTGATGATCGCCAGGCCGTTGTCGGGGTTGTCCGGTGTGGTGAGCGTGTAGGTGCAGCCAGGAGTGAGGCTCAGGGTGCCGCCACCGGCCGTGTCGGCATTCGCAACCGCGCTTTGGAGCGCGGCGCCATTGCACGGCACAAAAGTCTGTGCGAACGCGGTGGCGGGCAGGCCCAGCAGCACGCCGCTCACTACAACCGTTCCGGCCACGAATCGACGAGCGCGCATGCAGGACCGTCTTTCATTCTCCAGGGCGCGTGCCCTGCGATCAGCTGGACGGCGAGCACGCTAACGACGGACCCTGTGCATACGAGCTGCCTCGCAGTAGCAGTCATTCGATAGAAACTCCGGGTTCAACCCCCGGAGGGACTGCCGGTCGCTGCGGACCCAGCGGGCATCGATCTCGTGATCAGGAAGTGATCAGTAGCCGGAAGGTCGGCTCATGTCGAGTGAATGCATGAGTGCAGGGAAGCGGTCCAGCTCCTTCTCCAGGCGGGCGGCGGCCGCTTCGAGCAGCGGTAGTCGCGATGCCACGAAGTCGGCGCTGGTCATGTATCCCGATGCGATGGCACAACTGATCCCGGCCACCGCGGCGCCGTCCTTCATGACCGGATAACCGATCACGGTGATGCCGATGTCCAGCTCGTCGACGACGAGCGCGTACCCGTCGTCGCGGGCCGTGCGCAAGCAGGCCCGCAGCTCGTCCTCCGAGGTCACGGTGTGCGGCGTGCGGGGCGTGAGCTCTGCTGCGGCGAAGAACTCCTCGAGTCGTGACTCGGGTTCGAAGGCGAGGATCGCGCGCCCGGTGCCCGAGACGTAGGCCGGCACCCGGCTGCCCGGGGTGACCGCGAACCGGAGCAGGCGCTCGGTCTGCACGTGGCAGAGATGGATGATGTCGACGCCGTCCAGCGCCGTCAGGGAGACGCTGTCGCCCGTGCTGTCGCGGATGTGCTGCAGGTGGGGCTGTGCGATCTCGGCGAGGTTCATGGAGTCGAGGTAGGTGGCTGCGAGCTCCATGACGCGCGGGGTGAGCACGAACTTCCTGTCGACCTGCGTCAGGTACCCGAGCTGAACCAAAGTCAGCAGGAACCGGCGCGCGACCGCGGGGCTGAGTTCGGAGGCGGCGGCGACCTGGCTCAGCGTCATCTCGGGCGACTCGGGTCTGAAGGCCTTGAGGACCGTCAACCCGCGCGCGAGCGACGTCACGAACTGCTCCTTGTCGACGGTTGACATGCCGACCACCTCACTCCTAGCGTCCGACATGATCCGCCAGGCGAAAAGTTATTCGCTGAGCGAAATCATGTCAAGCCCCAACGAGGAGGCGCACGTGCGTAGGACGGGTCACCGGCTTTACCGGCTGTCGTGGATCGGAGTCGGCTGAGATGGCGACCCTCACGGGACGGGTCACGACGGCTGTCTCCATCGGGACCGTGATCGAGTGGTACGACTTCTTCCTCTACGGCACGGCGGCCGCGCTCGTCTTCCCGCAGCTGTTCTTCCCCGCGGCCGACTCCGTCGTCGGTTCGCTGCTGTCCTTTGCCACGTTCGCCACCGGGTTCGCCGCGCGCCCGCTCGGCGGCGTCCTCTTCGGACACCTGGGTGACCGCGTCGGCCGGAAGAAGGTACTGGTCGTCACGCTGATCATGATGGGGATCGCGACCGTCGGGGTCGGCGTGCTGCCGACCTACGGCCAGATCGGCATCGCGGCCCCGGTCCTGCTCGTCGTGCTGCGGATCGTCCAGGGTCTCGGAACGGGCGGCGAGTGGGGTGGTGCTGCTCTCATGACCAAGGAGAACGGAAGCTCACGCCCGGGGTTCTGGGGCGCCTTCCTGTCGAGCGCGGTGTTCGCGGGGCTGATCCTCGGCTCGCTGGCCTACACCGCGCTGTCGAGCGTGCTCACCGACGACCAGCTGTTCGGCTGGGGATGGCGCATCCCGTTCCTGGTGAGCATCCTGCTCGTGGGCGTGGGGCTCTGGATCCGCCGGGAGCTGCCGGAGACCGCCGAGTTCGAGCAGGTCACAAGGGTCGAGGGGCAGGAGAAGGCCCCGGTGGTCGAGGCGCTGCGCCGCCCGCGCAACGTCATCGCGATCTTCCTGATGCGCGTCGGGCAGAACACCACCTTCTACATCGTCTCGGTCTTCGTGCTGAGCTACGCGACCGCGACGCTGGGCATGACGCGTTCGTCGATCCTGATGGCGACGGTGGTCGGCGCGCTGGTGGCCTGTGTGCTGTGCCCGCTCTACGGCCACCTCGGCGACCGGTTCGGGTTCCACCGGGTCATGATCGTCGCGCTGCTGGTGCAGGCGGCGTTCGTGTTTCCCTTCTTCCTGCTCGTCGATTCCCGCGACGTCACCTTGGTCGTGGTCGCGGTCACGATCGGGATCGCCGGGGGTGCCGCTGCGTCGGATGCCATCCAGCCGGCCTACTTCACCAGCATGTTCGGTACGAAGATCCGCTTCAGCGCCGTCTCCATCGGCCGCGAGGGCGGCACCGTCGTCGGCGGTGGGCTCGCGCCGCTGATCGCCGCCGGGCTGCTTGCCTGGCAGGGCGGAGAACCGTGGGCCGTCGCCGGCTGGATGCTCGTGACGAGTCTGCTCGGGATCGGTGGGGTCCTCCTCGCCCGCCCCCATGCCGCAGGTCGCTCACGCCCGATCGACGTGCCCGGCCGTGCTGCCACCACCGACTCTGCGGGGGCCTGACAGCGTGGGCGATCACGCAAGTGCGGCGATGACGATGACGCCGGCGACGGACCTCGTCAGGCAAGCCGTCGGAAGCACGCTGGTCACCCTCTTCGACGCGCGGGTCCGTGCACACCCGGCGCGGATCGCGGTGGAGGACGGGCCGAGCCGGATCACCTACCGCGAACTGGAGGAGCGGAGCCGGAGGCTGGCCACCCGGCTCGCCGGTCTCGGCGTCGGCCGGGGGCAGCGCGTGGGACTGCTCTCGGAGAATCGGGCGGAGTACTTCGAGATCATCCTCGCGGCATCCAGGCTCGGCGCGATCGTGGCCTGCCAGAGCACGCGATCGACCCCGCGGGAGCTCACGGCGTGCCTCGACCTGGTCGGGCCCGCGGTCACGATCGCCTCGCCCCGGCAGCACGAGCAGCACCGGACGTCGCTGGCCACGCGGTCCGAGGACGTCCTTGTCCTCGGACCGGGCTACGAGGAGTCCTTGTCGACGTGCGAGCCGTGGGAGCGCTCCTCGGCGGCGGAACCCGAGGACATCGTCGTCATCATCTACACGAGCGGGACCACCGGCATGCCGAAGGGGGCGTGCATCAGCCATCGCGCGGAGATCGCGCGCAGCATGGCGACCCGGGCCGAGCTGGGCCTGGCAGGCGACGACAACTTCGTCGCCTGGTCACCACTCAGCCACATGGGCGCGCTGGACAACTCGCTGAGCACACTGATCTCCGGCGGCAAGGTGATCGTCGTCGACGGGTTCGACACCGCGCGGCTCGTCACGGTCGTCGCGACGGAACGGCTCGGTTGGCTGCTCGTCATGCCCGGAACGGTCGGACGTCTCGCCGACGCGGTGCGGCAGAGCGGGACCGTGCCGGCGGGGATCACGTTGTGTGGGGTGATGCCCGACCTCGTGCGCCCCGCCGAGATCGCCGACATCACCACGCTTCTCGACGCGCCGTTCGCCAACACCTTCGGTTCGACGGAGACCGGATGCCCGCCGTGCTCGGCGAACGTCATCCCGGTCGGCGTCGTGCCGTCGGAATTCCCGAAGGAGCAGAGCGCCTACTGCGAGGTTCGGCTCGTGGATCCGGCAGGAAACGACGTCCCGGACGGCGTGCCGGGTGAGCTCTGCATGCGGGGGCCGACGCTCTTCAGCGGCTACTGGAACAACCCAGAAACCAACGCCGCGGACTTCCGCGACGGATGGTTCCACATGGGGGACGTCCTCGTCCGTCGCGCGGACGGGCTGCTCGACTTCGTCGACCGGGTCAAATACATGATCAAGAGTGGCGGCGAGAACGTGTACCCCGCCGAGATCGAACGCGTTCTCCTGCAGGACCCGGGCGTGCTGGAGGCCGGCGTGGTCCGCCGCAGCGATCCTGTGTGGGGAGAGGTCCCGGTCGCGTTCGTCGTGCGTTCCGACGACACGGTCACGGTCGAACACCTCCTCGACACCTGTCGCCGGAACCTGCCCAGGCACAAGCTGCCCAAGCAGATCCACTTCATCCCCTCCGAGTCCGTTCCGAGGAGCTCGTCCGGCAAGGTCCTCCGGCACGAGCTGGAGAAGCTCCTCGTCCAACCGTGATCCCGCCGGCATCGACCGGCGGTACCGACCCGAAAGGCAGCGCGCGAATGAGCGACGGAATCAGCGGCATCCGCTCCGAGATCAGCTGGAGCACGTCATCGCAGATCACGGTCTTCGGCCACGATCTCGTCGACGACCTGGTCGGCAAGGTCGGTCTCGGTGACATGGGATTCCTCGAGCTGACCGGTCGCCTTCCCGGGCCCGGCGAGTCGACCATGTTCAACGCGCTGACCGTCAGCCTGGTCGAGCACGGCATGACACCCAGCGCGATCGCGACCCGGCTGACCCACTACGGAGCTCCGGACTCCCTGCAGAGTGCGGTGGCGGCAGGCCTCCTCGGCCTCGGCAGCACGTTCGTCGGATCCATCGAGGGCGCCGCGCGGTACGTGCAGGAAGCGGATCTCGGGGGAGACCTCGAGGCGGAGGCCGCGAAGATCGTCGAGCCGTTCGTCGCGGCCCGCAAGCTCATCCCGGGAATCGGGCATCCGATCCACAAGCCGCTCGACCCGCGGGCCGAACGACTCTTCACGATCCTGGACGAGAACGGCCTGAGCGGCCCCCAGGTGCCGCTCATCCGCGAGGTGGCCAGGCAGGCCGGGGAAGCGCTGGGCAAGGAACTGCCGGTCAACGTCACCGGAGCGATCGGAGCGATCGCCTCCCGGCTCGGCATCGACTGGCGGGCGGCCAGGGGAATCGGTGTGATGGCCCGTGCCGTCGGCCTGGTGGGCCACGTGCTGGAGGAGATCGGAAGCCCAACCGCGCCAACGATCTGGGAAGAGGTGGAGAAAGCGGCGAGCAGCCACCCAGCCCGCGTTGTGGAGCCGTAGTGCTGTCGAGGCGGGGCGCATGACAGCACTACGGTTCCGAAACGCGGGCTCCTAGCCCTGCGATCAGGAGTTCGACCATGCGGCGTGCGTCGTAGCTCGGATCGCTCTCTGCGCCTATGCAGAGGTTCCCGACGCCGCGCATGAGCTCGTAGGCGTCCAGGTCGGATCGGATCTCGCCGGAACCGGCTGCAGCATCGAGCAGTTGGGTGCACACGGGCACGAGGCGGTCGAGGAAGTAGGCGTGCAGCGTCTCGAAGCCGGCGTTGTCGGACTGCAGCACAGCGGCCAGCCCGTGCTTGGTAACCAGGAAATCAACGAAGAGGTTGATCCAACGTCCTAGAGCGGCGTGAGGACTGGCGCTTGTCGCCAGCAGGACTGGACCGGCCTCGGCGCAGGCCTCGACCTGATGCCGGTAGACGGCGATGATGAGATCCGCCCGAGTCGGGAAGTGGCGGTAGATCGTGCCGGTCCCGACGCCGGCCCTCGCCGCGATGTCACGGACCGGCGCTTCCACTCCTGACGTCACGAAGACCGCGGCGGCCGCGTCGAGCAGGGTCTGCTCATTTCGCCGGGCGTCCGCCCGCTTGGACCGGGCTGCGTGCCCTGCGCCCTCGTCGCTGTCGTTCACACCGCTCCCTCCACTACCGGGCTTGCTAAGCGGAACGGCGTTCCGTATGGTTACCGGAACAAGGTTCCGTTTGCTCATGATGGCAGAGCGGAGGACGGAACCTGCATCGTCGCCACGCTCCGCCCGTGGTCGAGGAAAGCGGGCCTGAACCGCTCGCGTTGCTCGCCCCGCAACCATGGCGCCCCACGAGCGACATCCTTCCGGAATCGTGTTCCGGTTCAACCCCGCGTCGAAAGGACCACCGGCTCGATGACGCTCACACCACAACCCAGTTTCGGGATCATGACCGCGCCCATGCAGGTCGACTACCACGACGTCCTACGGGTCTGGCGCGAGGCGGACGCGATTCCGGAGATCGAGCACGCGTGGCTGTTCGATCACCTCATGCCGATCGGCGGCGACCCGGACGGACCGATCCACGAAGGCTGGACGCTCCTCTCTGCGCTCGCCGCACAGACCGAACGACTGCGCCTCGGCCTGCTCGTCACCAGCAACCGATTCCGACCGCCGACAATGCTGGCCAAGATCGCCGCGACCGTCGACATCGTCTCCGGCGGACGGCTCGACTTCGGCATCGGTGCAGGCTCACGGCCCAGCCACCCGCTGGCTCGGCGCGAGTACGACGCCCACGGCCTGCCGTTCCACGACGCAACGCATGCCGTGGGCAGCCTCGCCGAAGCCTGCACGGTGATCCGGCGGCTGTGGACCGAGGACGAGCCGTTCGATTTCCACGGCACGTACGTCCAGGTCACCGGGGCGTTCTGCAACCCCAAACCCGTGCAGCGCCCCAACCCGCCGATCCTCATCGGCGGCCGCTCATCCTCGACGCTGCGCGTGGTCGCCGAGCACGCCGACGTGTGGAACATCCCGGGCGGCGACAGCGACGACGTCGTCAGCCGCAGCGCACTGCTGGATCGGTACTGCGACGAGATCGGTCGCGACCCCGCCTCAATTCTCCGTTCGATCCACCTGTCCGTCTCCTGCGACCAGCCCAGCATCACTCGCGACGCGATCGGCGAAGCGATCGACGCGGGCTTCCGGCACATCGTGCTGGGCCTGCCGACGCCCTACCCCGCGGGTGTCGCACGATGGGTCGCCGACGAGCTCATCAGCCCTCACTATGGAGCCGTAGCGCTGTCGAATCGGGGCGTATGACAGCACTACGGCTCCGAAACTCCCACTCAGTCCAGTGCTAGTGCGATTTTTCCGCCCCTTTGGGCGCGGGCCGCCTCCATTGCTTCTTGTGCTTTTTCCAGGGGGAAGATCGGGTCCAGGAACGGGCTCACGTCTATCCCGCCGGTGTGGATCAGGTCGACCGCCTCGCGGAAGGCCGTCAGCCCGGGCTCGATCTGGGTGCTGTGGTTGTGCTCGATCGAGGGCTGCTTGACCCATGCCTCGTTGTAGTCCCAGGTGGTGGGCCCCTTCGGCTTCTCGGGGAAGCCGAAGTAGCCGATGCGGCCACGCGGTCGCACCGCGTGCAGGCACTGGATGCGCGTCTCGTCGTACCCGACCGCCTCGATCACCAGGTCCGCGCCCACACCGCCGGTCGCGTCCAGCACCGCCTCGACGAACGATCCCTCCGTGACGTCGACGACGACGTCGGCACCGAACTCCTTCGCGATCCGCAGCCGCGACGGCGCCTTGTCGGCGATCACCACCGTGGAGAAGCCGGCGCGACGCGCCAGCTGGGCGAAGAACAGGCCCGCGGACCCGGCGCCGCAGATCGCGGCGGTCAGCCCGTCGGCGGGCCCGGCGATCACCTGCGGCCAGAACCGGCGCATCGCGTACACGGTGGTGCCGAGCTGCTGGGCCATCAGCAGCCGGTCCAGGTCCCCGCCCTCCGGCAGCGTCACCAGCGACCGGTGCAGGACGGCCTGCCACTCGGCGAAGCACCGCGCGTCCTGCGGCACCGGCGCGATGAGCACGGCGTCCCCGGGGGTGAAGTCGGGCGAGCGGGACTCCTCGACGATCCCGACGCCCTCGTGCCCGGGGAACCCGGGCGGCGCCGGGAACTCCCCGCGGTAGAACCCGTCGAAGATGATGTGCAGGTCGCTGCCGCAGATCGAACCGCGGTGCGCACGGACCAGCACCTCGTCGTCACGGATTTCCGGGACCGGGACCTCGACCGTCTCCAGCCGACCCGGTGCCACGAGTTGCACTGCCCGCATGGCCTCTCCTAACCCTGATAGCTCGCGTAGTCGAAGGTCGAGTACTTCTTCTCCCGGGTGGTGACGAACTCGACGAACGCAGGTGTGCCCGCCTCCGTCGCCGCGATCGCCTCGCGCAACGCCGGCGCGATACGGCCCGGCTCGGTCACCCGCTCGCTGTGCAGCCCGAAGGCGCGCGCCGTGGTCGCGTAGTCGCCGGAGATGTCGGTGCTCCCGAAGCGCTCACGCGACGTGGCCATGATCTTGTCCTCCATGGCCATCGCGAAGTTGTTGAACAGCACCGACAGGATCGGGATCCCGGCCCTGGCGCAGGTCTCCAGATCCATGCCGGTCATCCCGATCGCGGCGTCACCCCACACGTTGACGCACAGCCGGTCCGGCCGGGCGAGCTTCGCGCCCATCGCCAGCCCGAGGCCGTAGCCGAGCTGCGTGGATTTGCCCCACCCGAGGTAGCTGTGCGGCGCGACCGGCCGCCAGAACGGCGAGAGCTCGTCGCGCGGGCTGCCCGCGTCGTGGGTGATGATCGTGCGCTCGACGTCCACGAGGTGCAGCAGGTCCCAGATCACGCGGTACGGCGAGAGCGGCGTCTCGTCGCTGGTCAGATAGGGCATCCAGGAATCCAGCCAGGGCTTGTGCAGCTCCTGGATCCGGCCCGCGACCGCGTCCGCCCGACCTCGCGGCCCGCCGCCGAGCCGATCCCGTACCGCCTCGATCAGCAGATCCAGCGCGAGCGCGGTGTCGCCGAGCAGAGCGTGCTCGGTGGGGACGTTCTTGTTGAGGTCGCCCGGGTCGAGGGTGTTGTGCACGAAGGTCTTCCCCGCCGTCGGGAAGCGGATCCCGAACGGGGTGGCGGTGAAGCTCGCCCCGATCCCGAACACGACGTCGGCGTCGCGGACGTGCTCGAAAACCGCGCGCGGCATCGCAACGCCGCCCGAGCCGAGGGAGAGCGGATGTGTCTCCGGGAACGCGCTCTTGCCCTCCAGGCTGGTGGTGACCGGGGCCTCCAGCAGTTCGGCGAGAGCGCGCAGCTGCCCCCACGCCCTCGCCCGGTGCACGCCCTGTCCGGCGTAGAGCAGGGGGCGCTCCGCCGCGACCAGTGCCACCGCAGCCGCCTCGACGGATTCGGTGTCCGGCGCGGAGCGCACCCGCCGCGACGGCACGTAGGCGTCGAGCCCCGGCGCCTCCTCCGTCCACACGTCAGCCGGGATCTCCACGAGCACCGGTCCCGGGCGTCCGTTGCATGCCTGCGTGAACGCCCGGCGCAGGGCGGGGACGAGCCCGGCACCAGTGGTGACCTGCTCGGTCGACTTGGTGACGTGGCGGAAGTTCAGCGCGGCGTTGAACGTGGGCGGCACCCACGTCTGCGCGCGGGGCGCCCCGCCGGGGATCACGACGAGCGGAACGCCCTCGGAGTACGCCTGCGCCACAGCACCGAACGAGTTCTCCACGCCCGGGCCGGCTTGCATGCAAAAGACGCCGACGGTGTCCCCGAGCCGGCTGATCGCGTCCGCCATGTGGATGCCGACGCGCTCCTGCCGGACGATCACCGGCCGGATTCCCGCGGCGGCGGCGGATTCGATGAGCGGATTCAGCGGATAGGCGAGGAGATGCTCGACGCCCTCGCGGCGGAGCACCTCCGCCGCGACCGTTGCGACGTCCGGTGTGCGGTTGGCCGGGGCGCTCACGGCTCGATCACGCTTGCCGTCGGCTCCGTCCGATTCTCGGCGATCTTCACTCGTCCCCCGTGTTTTCCTGCAGGATCACATCACTGTAAATCGTAGGTTCGACACAATACGTGCTCGAATGAATTGCTCGCGGGGATGTAAGCTACTTTGCGAATGCTTGTTCGATTCCCGCTGTTTCGAATCCGAAACCGGTTTCGGGGTGACATCCGGTGGGCGGTTGCCGGGGCGCTCACGGCTCGATCACGGCTGCCCTCCTCGGCTCCGGTGCCGGACGCCCGGACCGCGACGTCCTGATCGGTCACAGTACGGATCTTCTCGGTCCTGACCGAGAACCTCAGCTGCTCGGCGGCAGGTTCGGGACAGATGTCCTGGACGCGGTGCGCCGTTCGACTCGGCCACCGGCCCGGCGGGGGCCATCGGGATGAACGTTCACATACGGCGCAAGACTCGCATTATGGACGGCACCGACCAGGTTCCGTGTGAAGCCTGCCATTGGTGGCGCCCGAATCTGTGACAACTCGGCGCCTGTTTTCGGGTTCCGGTTAGCGTCGGGGCATGGCAGCAGCGTCCTCCCTCGAGCTCTCCATCGCGCTGGACCCGCACGGGCCCGAGCCGTTGCATCGCCAGCTTCAGAGCGCGATCCGAACGCACATCCGGGGGGGACAGCTCATCGAAGGTGCGCGCATGCCCTCGTCCCGCCGGCTCGCCGACGACCTGGGCGTCTCGCGGCGCCTGGTCGTCGACGCCTACGAACAGCTCGTCGCGGAGGGATATCTCACCGCCCGCCAGGGCTCCGGCACACGCGTGGCTCGAACCGACCGACCGTTGGCCACGCCGCCTCGTCCCCCGGCATGCGAGCCGCTGACGACATCCGCGCGCTACGACTTCCGGCCCGGGGTGCCGGAGCTCGCGGCCTTCCCTCGCGCCGCCTGGAGCAGGGCGCTACGCCGGCAACTTCGAACCGTCCCAACCGCTGATCTGCACTACCCGCACCCCCAGGGCCACATACACCTGCGTGAAGCCCTCGCCGACTACCTCGGGCGGGTCCGCCAGGCCCGCACGGACGCCGCGCACCTGCTGGTCTGCTCCGGCTTCACCCAAGCCGTCACGCTGCTGTGCCAAGCACTGCGCCGGGCGGGGGCCACGCGCATCGCCATGGAAGACCCCGGCCTGCCCTCGGTTCCTGTCATCGCGCGGGAACAGGGGCTCCATCCTGTGCCGATCCCGGTCGACCAGGACGGCATCGACGTCAACGCCCTGACCTCGGCCTCGGCCGACGCCGTGGTCGTCACTCCCGCACATCAGTTCCCCACCGGAGTGGTCCTGGCCCCACACCGCCGCGAGGCCCTACTGCGTTGGGCGCGGGAAGGGCACCTGGTCATCGAGGACGACTACGACGCGGAGTTCCGCTACGACCGCTTCCCCGTCGGCGCCTTACAGGGCCTGGCCCCCGAACACGTCATCCTGGCCGGCACCACCAGCAAGACGCTCTGCGCGGCAATGCGACTGGGGTGGCTCGCCCTGCCCAGCTCACTGGTCACGCCGGTCACCGACGGCAAACAGCTCGCCGACCATGGGTGCGCCGTCCTGGACCAACTCGCCCTCACCGACTTCCTCACCACCGCTGAATACGACCGGCACGTCCGTGCCATGCGCAGCCGGTACCGCAACCGCCGCGACGCCCTCACGCAGGCACTGCGCCGGTACGCACCCGAGCTTCGCCTCACCGGAGCGTCCGCCGGTCTGCACCTGCTCGCCGAGCTGCCTCCGGGGCGGCACGAGGCAGCCGTGATCCAGGCTGCCGCCCGAGACAACCTGCACCTGGACGGCCTCGCCCGCTATCGCCACACCCCGGACGCAGGTAGGCACGGCCTCGTCCTGGGCTACGGCAACCTCGCCACCACGGCGGTGGAGGACGGAGCCCGGCTCATCGCCCGCGCGCTCGCCTGCAGCGCGTAACGCTCCCAAGATCGCCGCGAGGTCGGCCAATGCGCCCTCCGGGGGGCGAAAACCCGGATCCCGGAACGATCAACGCAAGCTCCTGAGGCCGACGCTCAGGCGGTGGCGCCGAAGTCGCCCAGGAGAGCGGCCGGCCCGTCGGCGGAGAGCAGATGGTCACCCGCGGCGTTCGCCTCGGCGACGACGCCGGCCATCCGTCGGAGCATGGCCGCCTCGTAGCTCGCGATCGCTCCGTCGATGTCGGAGGGCCGCGCGGTGAGGGCATCGACGAGCTCGAGGGCGTCGAGGAGCGCCATGTTGACGCCCTGACCGGTGAACGGGGGCATCACGTGGGCGGCGTCCCCGACGAGGGTGAGACCGCGGTGGGGCGACCACTCCTGATGGGTGGGCACAGTGTGCAGGGGCCAGTAGGAGAAGCCGCCGTCGACCTGGTCGAGGATGCCGTGAATCTCCGGGCTCCAGCCATCGAGAAAGGCGTGCAGCTCAGCGAGCAGCATGTCCTCGTCCTGGACCGCGCTCCCTCGGCTGTAGGAAGGATCCGCGCCGGTGCGCAGCGCCACGTAGATGTGGATCGAGCCGTCGCCGTTGCGCTGCGCCAGGACGGCCTTGTTCACGCCGATCGCGAACATCGAGCCTTCGCCGACGCGCCGGGAGACGAACGACGCGGGGTCCGGTCGCGCGATATCGCCGCGGATGAAGGTGACGCCGCAATACGTGGGCCGGACGGGCGTGCGGAGGGGGCGTGCGCATGAGCCGATGCCGTCGCAGCCGATGACGAGGTCCGCGTCGAACCCGGTTCCGTCAGGGAGTTCGACGCGGTAACCGCGGCCGGGAAGCGGCGTGATCCCGCTGACCGTTGTCGACCATCGGACGGTGCCGGCCGGCAATGCGTCGAGCAGCATCTGGCGCAGCGTGACCCGGTCGATCTCCGGGCGGGACGGTTCGAAGTCGGTCTGGTCGATGTCGAGCAGCGTCCGGGCTGCGGTGTCGAGGACCCGCAGGGTCTGCCCGTGTGGCCGGCTGAGGGCGGTGAACTCGTCCTGCAGGCCCATCTCGCGCACCGCGTGCTGACCGCCGTCCTCGGTGAGGTCGAGGCTGCCGCCTTGGGTACGGGCGTGGGGGCCGGCGTCGCGTTCGAGCACCAGCGCCCCCACCCCCCGCATCTGCAGCAGCCGGGCGACGGCCAGGCCGGACGGACCACCACCGAGGACCACGATCCGCGCGTCACGGAGTGGGGGAGCGGGGCTGGGGGCGACGGACATGGCGAACCCTTCCAAGAGAGGTGAGTCTCTTGAAAAGGTAAGTCAGTTACCTTTTGTCTTGCACTGTGTGCGGCCTCACAGGCCGCGGGCCGGGCGCTCCTGCGAGGCCGGTGTCGACGAGGTCGAAGCAGGTGTCGATCCACTCGCCCACCTGGTCGTCACGGGCGTGGGCGCGCACGTCGGAGCTGGTCAGCACCCGGAAGGGGAGGATCAACAGGGCGGCCGCCGCGCGGGTGCGCGGATCGAGGGGCCCCGTGCCCGTCTCGGTGGCGATGACGTCGGACAGCGCCTGCTCGTAGCGTTCCCACATCAGTTGCAGGCGGCTGTGCAGGGCGGGGTTGTCGCCGATGAGTTCGGCGAAGGCGCTCATGCCCTCGGTGTCGTCGCAGGTGCCGGCGGCGACGAGGTCGTGCGCGAGCCTGCGCACGGCTGCCGTGAAGCTGGTGCCGGCCGGGCGGCTGGTGAGCCGCTCCCGGATCCGGTCGAGCAGGACGTTCTCGTCGGCGAAGACGAGATCCTCCTTGGAGGCGAAGTAGACGAACAGCGTCTTCACCGACACGTCGGCCGACGAGGCGATCTCGGCGACGGTGACCTGGTCGAACCCACGTTCGCGGAACATCCGCTGCGCGTTCCGGGCCAGCGCGGCTCGCGTGAGGCGCTTCTTACGCTCACGCAGCCCTTCGGCGTGGGCTGACTGCCCGCCGGACGTGCCGGGCCGCTGGGCGTTGGGCTGGGCCGACGGGCTTTCCATCGGCGACGAGGTTACTCGGGCGCGAATGAGCATCGCCGACCTTCGGCCGCTCCCGTGGCTCAGGTCGGACGCAGCGCCTCGAGTGCATGGTCCAGTTCCTCGACACTGCGGTTCGGTGGGAGCACGACGACCGGCATCTCGGCGCCTGCCGCGTACCAGCGATCCAGGCCGGCCCGGGCGGTTTCTGCGTTTCCCGACACCGTCAACTCATCGATCAGGACCTCGGCGAACTCGGGCATGCCGGCGGCGTCGAGCGGCTTGTTCGCTGCGAGTACCGCAGCGACGGCGTCCTCGAATCCGAGATCACGCAGCAGGTTCGCATAAAGAGGACCCATGCTCGTCAGATAGAAGGTGATCCACCACCACGCGAGTTCGTGAGCAACTTTCGGGTCGGGCGAGATCGCCGCAGGAATGCCCGGCCAGATCTTCGGCATCGATCGGTTGGATCGGGAACGGGCCGTGCCCTCCTTCAGCAGAGGGATCTTGTCCGGGAGACCCGACAGCGGTAACAGGAAGGGGTACCAGGCGTCGGCCAGTTCGCCGCAGAGCCGCACAGCGTTCGATCCCAGTGCTGCGAGCTGGATCGGGACGTCGGACGTCGGGCGCACGGCGAGCTTCAATGGCGAGCTACCTCCGGGAATCGTCGACGTGAGCCGCCCGCCGTCGAGGAGGTTGCGCACCTCGCGGGTGACGTTCTCGAGCCGGTGCACCGGTGAACGGAATGCGACTCCGTGCAGGCCCTCGGCGAGCTGCGGGCTGCCCGCTCCGAGTCCGAGCACGAACCGGCCGCCGGAAAGCTCGGAGAGGCTGGTGGCGAGCATCGCGATGCTCGCGGCACTGCGGCCCCACACGTTGAGCACACCGGTGCCGATTCGGATGCGGGAGGTCCTCAGGGCGATCTCGGCCAGGAGCACGGAAACGTCGTGGCCCCATCCCTCGGCGACGTAGAGCGCGGAGTAGCCGAGCTCTTCGGCCCGGTCTGCAACGTGCAGCACGACGTGGCGCCGGGTTTCCAGCGGAGTGAGCCCTATCGCGAGTGGTCGGTGGGGGATCATCAGGTTCGGCTTTCGGATCGGGTCACCGTCGTGACGTGGGGTAAACAGTAGTTCTGGGACAGAGCGGATGTTCCGGGAACTGTCCGTGCTCCACGTCGCACTACTCTCGCTGGTGCGGGTTGCAATCGGATTGCATCGTGCACGACAGGGGAACGGCCCGCATGATCGGAGATCGGGGGGCCGGTGTGGAGTTTCGCATCCTGGGCTCACTCGAAGTCGCGATCGACGGTGCACCCGTGCCCATCGGTGGGCCGAAACCACGCGTAGTGCTCGCCGGCCTTCTGCTGCGTCCCGGTGCGGTGGTCTCGACCGATCGCCTGGTCGCAGCCGTGTGGGGAGACGACCCGCCGCACCACCCGCTCGGTGCTCTGCGCGCCTACGTCTCACGATTGCGGGGCGTGCTGGCTCCACTCCAGCACGGCGAGCGCCTGCGATACCAGGCGCCGGGGTACGTGCTCGCCGTCGCCGACCACGAGCTCGACGCCACCGAGTTCGCGCGACTGGTCGCCGAGGCTCGAGTTCGCGCGTCGGTAGGCGACCACGGACGCGCTGTCGAACTGCTCGACGCCGCGCTGGCGCTGTGGCGGGGGGATCCCCTCGCCGAGTTCGACTCTGCGCAGTTGGACGCCGACATCACGCGCCTCGCAGACCTGCGGCTCGACGCGAGCGAGGATCGCATCGAGGCGATGCTCCACCTCGGCCGTGGCCATGAGGTCGTCACCGACCTGGATGCCCTCGTGCGCCGCTTCCCCGAGCGTGAGCGCCTGGCCGCCCAGCTGATGCGCGCGTTGTACGGAAGCGGACGCCAAGCCGAGGCCCTTGCCGTGTACCAGGATCTGCGCCGCCGCCTCGTCGACGAGCTGGGGGTGGAGCCGTCGGAACCCGTCCGGACGGTGCACCGTCGGCTGCTGGAGCACGACCCCACGCTCGTCCCCGCCAGGGAACCGGCCACCAACCTGCCGCGCCGCGCCACGGCTTTCGTCGGCCGGGACCAGGAGATGCGCCGCATCGCCAGACTGATGCGCGATGCGCAGCTGGTGACGCTCACGGGCGTGGGTGGCGTCGGCAAGAGCCGGTTGGCACTGGAGGTGGCCGCGGCCCTCGACAGATCCCGTTTCCCCGACGGGGTGTGGCTCTGCGAGCTCGACCCGCTCGCCGACGGCAGCCCGGTGAGCCACGTCGTGGCCACCGCACTGCGGGTGAGGCAACGCCACGGCTCGACGATCGAGCAATCGGTCATCGAGTACATGAGGTCGCGGAAGCTGCTGCTCGTGCTGGACAACTGCGAGCACGTCCTCGACGCATCGGCGCAGTTGGCCACCGACGTGATGGCCAACTGCCCCGGCGTCGTCGTCCTGGCAACCAGCCGCGAGCTCCTCGGCGTGCACGGCGAGCAGGTCTGGCGGGTGCCGCCACTGTCGGTGGCGGACGCGACCACCCTGTTCGCGCTGCGGGCGCGCGCGACACAGCCGGACTTCCCCTCCGGTCCCGGGACGGACGAGACGGTGGCCGACATCTGCCGCAGGCTCGACGGCCTGCCGCTGGCGATCGAGCTGGCCGCCGCGAGGATGCGGGTGATGAGTGCACCCGAGCTGGCACAACGGCTCGACGACGCCCGTCTGCTGACCGGTGGGCGGCGCACCGCGCGGCCCCGTCACCAGAGCCTCGTTTCGGCGATCGACTGGTCCTACCGGTTGCTGTCCGGGCCCGAGCAGCAGATGTTCGCGCGGCAGTCCGTTCTTCCCGGCGGTGCAGATCTGGCCGCCGTACACGCGGTCTGCGCGGAGCCGCGGGCGACCGAGACCGAGACTCTCGACCTCCTTACCGCACTCGTCGACAAGTCGATGGTCGTGGCGACGAGCAGCCCCGGCGGAACCCGCTACCGCGTTCTGGAGACGCTGCGCGCCTACGGTCGCCGACGACTGCCCGACAGCGGACCTCTCGCCCGGCGGCACGCCGAGCATTTCGTCGACCTGGCCGAGCGGGCCGCACGCGGTGTGCAGGGCCCCGACGAGCGGCTGTGGGTCGAGCGGGCACTGCCGGACGTCGACAACTTCCGGGCCGCCTTCGAGTGGGCGTTCTCCGACCGCGACATCGACCTCGCCCTGCGGCTGGTCGCTTCGCTGCCCGAGGTCTTGCAGGTCCGGATCGGGTACGAGGCGGCCGCCTGGGCTGAGCGCGCACTCGAGCTCGCGCCCGACGAGCACCCGTTGTTCGTCGCCGGCGTCGGTGCCGCTGCCCGTGGGGCGTGGTTCCTCGGTGACTTCGCCCGGGCCCGCGGTCTGGCGGCGCGCGCCGGCACACGCGTCCCGGCGGCCGGTACCGCCCGGTCGGGATATCCGGCCGACGTCGCAGCGGACGTGGCGTTGTACGAAGGCGACGTCGACACCGCGCTGCGCTACTACGAGTCGCAGGTCGCCTTCGCCCGCAGGGACGCCGACCCGATTCGGCTCTCGTGGACGCTCTACTACGTCGCGATCTGTGAGGCGGCACGCCGTACTCCGGAACGCGGGCTCCGCGCCGCGGAGGAATGTCTCCGTGTGGCGGAGGCCACTGCCAACCCCACCGCCACGTCGATGGCTCACTACGCGCTCGGTCTCGTGCTCAAGAAGTCCGACCCGCCCCGTGCCCTCGCGCTGTTCGACGAAGCGGCGACCCGTGCGGCCTCCGTACACAACTACTGGTGGCAGGGCATCGCGTTGATGGAGGCGGCGGCGACTCGCGCGATCCACGACGACGTCGCGGCCGCTACCGGGTCCTTCGTCGACGTCCTTGATCACTGGGATCGCACCGGAGACTGGACGCAGCAGTGGCTCAACCTGCGATACATCATCCGCCTGCTCGTACGGCTCGGCGCGGAGCAGGAAGCCCTGACGCTGCATCACTGTCTCACCGCGGCAGGCAAGGTGTCGCCGCTGAGGAACCACCAATCGGGCCGATTGCTCGATGGACCAGATGGGCCACGGTCCCGGGCCGCGGCGGCACTCGGCTCGGCCATGCCTGCCGTCCACGCGGTGCGGTTGGCTCGCTCCCGACTGAGGCGTGCCTGCTGATCACACAGCCCTGAGCTGTCGCTCAGTTCGCGTGCGTAAGCGGCCGGTGAAGTCGTGGACGAACTCCGCGACAGCGGTTACGTTACATGTAGATGTCGTAAACTGAGAGGACGGTTTACCCGGTCGGTCGTGAGCGACTACCGCGGGTAGGCGCTTCTTCGACTCCCACAACTCCTGGACCTGCTGCCGCCTTCGGGCTCCCCGCGAAGGCGGCAGCCCGACGTCAACCCCCGGTTGCTTCCATAGGCGCAACCGGGGGTTGACGACGTGACCACTGGCGAACGGCGCTTCTACTTGACGGCGAGCGGGTTGATCGGTGAACCGAGCGCCCGGCGGAACTTGATCGGTGGTGTCGACAGCAGGAATTCGTAGACGCCGTCGGCTGCGCAGTCGGCCGCGAGCTCCTCGAAGTCGAGAATCTCGCCCAGCGTCATCCCCATGTCGCGGATCAGCACCATGTGTACCGGCAGCACCTCGCCGTCGACCTCGCCCGGCAGGGCCTCGATCGCCCAGTTGTCCGAGCACACGGCGGCGACGTCGTGCTGGTGCAGCCATTCACAGCATTCGAGGCCCAGGCCTGGTTCGCCGGACATGAACGCGGCGGCATCGCCCTCGCGGAGGAACTTGCGCCGCCAGCCGGTGCGGACGGCGACGATATCGCCACCGCGCAACGACGTGCCCTGCGCCGCGAGCACCGTGTCGAGCTCGTCAGGTGTGATGACCTCCCCCGCCTGCAGCCAGTCGACCCCACGGTGCCCCGCGACGTCGATCAGCACGCCCCGGCCCATGATCCCCTTGGCCTGCTGCTCGATCGACAGGTGGCGCACGCCGTGCGGGGTGACGTCGGTGGCCGGGAAGCCGTTGTAGAGCAGATCGTCGTAGAAGACGTGGGCGAGCCCGTCCCACTGCGACGCGCTCTGCAGCGGCATGATCACCCAGTCGTCGGCGAAATGGAACGCACCCGGCCGATCCTGGTCGGCGCCCGTCTCGCTCACCAGCAGTATCGGGTTGATCCGGCCGACCCCAGGCTGTGGCCCACCCTGTCCGAACGGGATGCCGAGGTCGAACACCTTTCCGTGCCGCACGAGCCGGGCGGCCGCTGCCACCCGCTCCGGCGTGATCAGGTTGGTCGTGCCGCGCTCGTCGCGCTGCCCGTCGACGTCCCAGCGGCCCCAGTTCGACAGGCGCGCACCCAGCTTGCGGAAGTCCTCCATGGAATACGGTCCTCCTCCTCGTGCTCGTACTGCCGTCGGCAATCAGGTCGCGATGGCATCAAGGGTGCGGCCGGCGTAGTCGACCCTTGCGATGAACAGCCCGATCATCTGGATCACCAGGAGCACCGGTATCAGCAGGAACGCCGCCGTGAAGGATCCGGTCGCGTCCCGGACCCACAGCGCTGCGTACGGCACACCGATGCCGAGCAGGCCCGAGATCGTCCAGGTGACGCCCATCCCGGTGCCGCGCATCCGGGTCGGGAAGAGCTCGGCCGTATAGGTCATGACGGTGCCCCAGACACCGATCAGGCCGAAGTTGGACAACAGGCCGAATACCCAGAGCGAAACGGTGTCGGTGGCCAGGGCCCAGGGGATGATCGTGACGATGAAGATCAGGTTGCCGGTGAGCATCGCGCGGAAACGGCTCCACCGATCAGCGATCCAGCCCATCAGGTAGTAGCCGAGCGCCCCGGCGACTCCCCACCAGATGTACCAGGTGCTGTACTCCGAAGTGGACCAGCCGTGGGTCTCCTTGAGGAAGAACGGTGCCCAGTAACCGAGCGTGTACCACGACATGGTCGCGGTGGCGGCGACGAACAGGGCCACGAACGTCCGCTTGCCCTGGCCCGACTCGAAGAGCTGCCCGATCGACGCCCCGCGTATGCGTTCGACGATCCCCGGCTTGGCGGCCGCCACGATCCGGCCCTGCGCCGCCGCGGCCGTCTGCTGGTCGCGCTGACGCACCCACGCGGGCGACTCCGGACAGAGCAGCCGAACGTAGATCGCGAGGAGCCCGATGATGGCCGGCACGAGGAACGCCCAGCGCCAGCCGTAGGGCGCGATGATGAAGGTACCCGCGAGGCCGGCGATCACCACGCCGTAGCCGTAGAGGGAGCGCGCCGCGCTGAGGATCTTGGCTCGGTGTTTGGCGGGCCAGGTCTCCACGGTCAGCAGCGACCCCACGGCCCACTCTCCGGCGATCGTGATCCGCATGATCGTGTAGACGATGATGAAGAAGATCCACGATTCCGAGACGACGATCAGGGCGAGGAAGACCGCGCTGAGCGCGACGTTGACGATGAACGCCATGCGGCGCCCGATCCGGTCGGCCAGCCAGGGCCAGAAGTAGGCGGCGAACGCCGAGAGGAAGCCGGTGAGCGTCACGGCCGCCGTGAGCGAGTCGAGGCTGATCGAGAAATCCTCGAGCAGATAGGGAACGATCAATGCGTAGAGCGCGATGACGATTCCATCGAGCATCCAGCCGAGGCCGAGTGCGATGCCGATGTGCCAGTGTGTGGAAGTGAGTTTCTCGCCGGCGTCACCGTCCTTGACATTCTGATAGGCCTTCGACCTCGAATGTCTCGTCTCTAATGGCCCGAGTGGGGCCGTTTGGTCGATGGTCACGGTCTGATCTCCTCGGATCGCAATGAAACGAAACGGCGACGGAAGTCGGGTGTCCACCCTGAGCTGTGATCGGGGACACCACCGCAGTGGTCAGAAGTTAGGTGCGATTCCGGAAGCGTGTCGTTGTCGGATCTGCCAAGGCTCCCCGGGGAAACTTGGATGTTCTGCCGGTGCGGCACTCCTGCTCGTGGACGAGCGTTCAGCGGTGGATCTCCATTGCCGGGAGCTCCGCACGAGTGAGGAGAGCGCGAATGACAGCAAATCCGATCCGTAACCGGTGGTCAGCGGGCGAGACCGTGCTCGACTGCTGGGTGTCGGGATCGTCCGTGCTGAGCACCGAAGTGATCGGACGCCTGGGCTTCGACTCCATCGTGATCGATATGCAGCACACCATGGCGGAGTACCGCGACGTGGTGACCTCCATCATTGCGCTGACGGCCACGCCGACCGTTCCGCTCGTCCGGGTGCCCGGCAACGATCCCTTGCTCATCGGGCGTGTCCTCGACGCCGGCGCGCGTGGGGTGATGTCCCCGATGATCAACAACCGTGCGGAGGCCGAGCGCTTCGTCGGGGCGTGCCGGTACAGCCCGGAGGGCACGCGCTCGTTCGGTCCGTACCGCGCGTACGACGGGGGCTCCGGCGCCTACTTCGAGAACGCGAACACCGACATCGTGACGTTCGGGCAGATCGAGACGGTGGAGGCGATGTCCAACCTCGACGACATCGCAGCGACCCCCGGACTCGACGTCCTGTTCGTGGGGCCCGCCGACCTCTCGGTCTCCGCCGGGGGCAAGCCGGCGATGGCCTACACCGACCCCGTCGTCGCGGACAACCACAGAAGGATCGTCGAGGCCGCGCACAAGGCCGGGAAGAAGGCGGGCATGCTCGCGCTCGGCCCCGGTGACGTCGAGATCGCCCACGGCTGGGGCATGGATTTCCTGTCCATCGCGATGGAACAGCGGCTCGTGGCGGTCGGAGCGTCGGTGGCCCTCGGCCACGCACGCAAGGTCGTCGGCAGCTCGCAGCCGGTGTGACGGGAGGACGCGCGGTGGCGGACAGGTACGTCGTCGGCCGGGTCGCCGATCTGCCGCCCGGTGGCCGGTTGCTGGTGGAGGTCGGCGGGCGCCCGATCGGGGTGTTCAACATCGACGGCCGTTACTACGGATTGATCAACCGGTGTCCCCACAAAGGCGCCGAGATGTGCCGGGGGAACGTCGTCGCATCGTTGTCGTCGAGCGGGCCCGGCCAGTTCACCTACGACCCCGAAACCAAACTGATCATGTGCCCGTGGCACGGCTGGGAATTCGATGTCCGGACCGGCCAGTCGTACGTCGACCCGCGACGAACCCGGATCCGGACCTACGACGTCGAGGTGGCTTCCGGCGAAGACGTCGCGCCGCTGGTCGAGACCGGCGAACTGGGGTTGGCCAAGGACCAGGACCGGCCGGGGCCCGGCGAGTTCGCCGCGTCCGGTCCGCTGGAGATCGACGAGACCGGCCGTGCGAAGGGCCCGTACACGGCAGAGACGATCGAGGTCGCCGTCGAGGACGACTACGTCGTGGTCAGCCTGCGGCCCAGCCGCCCGGCCAGGGGCCCGCGGCCGACCCGCCCGACGACCGGAACGGAGGTGAGCGGGTGACCACCGCACTGCTCGAGAACGCGACCCGCGACGAGGTGTGGCCCGGCGCGGTGATCGACTGCGACGTCCATGCCAACGTGCCGTCGCTGCAAGCGCTCTTCCCCTACATGTCCCAGCACTGGATCGACTGGTGCACCGAGCGCGGTTGGCGCGGGACCGTCGGCGGCCAGGCCTTGGCGTATCCGCCGAACACCGCTCGCGCGTGCCGCCCGGAATGGCGGCCGTCCGATCGTCCGCCTGCCTCGGACGTCTCGCTTCTGCGCAGCCACATTCTCGACCCGTGGCGGGTCGATCGCGCGATCGTCAACTGCTACTACGCGGTCGACGCCCTGCGGCATCCGGACTGGGCCGCTGCGATGGCACGGGCGGTGAACGACTGGCTCATCGCGGAGTGGCTGGACAAGGATCCGCGACTGGCCGCCTCGCTCGTCGTGCCTGCGCGCGACCCCGCCGCGATGATCGAGGAGATCCACCGGGTCGGCGACCATCCCGGCTTCGTGCAGGTGCTGCTGCCGGTGCGTAACACCGGTCTGTGGGGCCAGCGCGTCTACCACCCGGTGTTCCGGGCGATGACCGAGCACGACCTGGTTGCGGGGCTGCACTACGGCGGGGTCAGCGAGGAGGCACCGTCGTCGTCGGGCTACCCGTCGTACTACGTGGAGGAGTACGCCGCAGACTGGCAGTCGTTCACCTCCCAGGTCACCAGCCTGGTCTCCGAAGGCGTGTTCCAGGTCTGCCCGGATCTGCGCGTCTCGGTGCTCGAAGGCGGTTTCATGTGGCTTCCGGTATGGGGCTGGCGCATGAACAAAGAATGGAAAGGTCTCCGTCGTGAGGTGCCCTGGGTGGACAAACTCCCACTTGACATCATCCGGGAGCACATGCGGTTCTCGGTCGCCCCGACCGACTCAGGTCCGCCGGAACACATCGCCACCGTCCTGAAATGGCTCGCCTCGGACGAGATCTTGATGTTCGCGACCGACTACCCGCACTCGTACGACGACGACGTCACCGCGTTGATCAGCGCGGCGTCGCCTGCGATGCGTCCGAAACTCATGGCCGAGAACGCGCGAGACTGGTACCGCCTGTGAGCTGATTCGACATTTCGGATAATCTTGACCCGCACACCTCCCGGTTGCATCATCGGAATGCGCCATATTCTGTGATACGGCGCGTTCCGCCGATGATGTCGGGTGGGTCGGCCCTGCGCCGCCCCCGCTCGGGAGGAGCCCCCGTGGGTGAGACGGAGGCATCCTCACGCAGCGAAGCGTGGGATGCCCTCATGGATTGCTTGTTCGCGGCCGGCGTGCTGGACGGCCGCGGGCCACTCGCGGAGCGCATGGCTCAGCGCGTGTTCGTGCTCCCGTCGTACAAGAACGTGAGCCCGGACGCGCTTCACGCGAGCTGGCGACGCAACATGAGGGTGTCCCTCGACGGCATCCGCAGCCGTCGGGCGCCGGGCCCGGACGACGACGACACGCCGTTGCGCGAAGTCGGCGAGATGCGCGCGAGGCAGGGCGTGACGGTGTCGGAGGTGCTGCAGACCTCCGTCACCCAGCAGACGGTCTTCCTCGAGCTGGTGCGCCAGCTCGCGCCGTCGTCGCCGTACCGCGACAGCCTCCTGCTGGAGCTGTTCAGCAACTACCAGAGGTGGTCGGCGTGGGGCATGGTCGCGCTCGCCGCGGGACACCGCGAGGCCGAGCTGGAGATGCAGAGGCGTGCCCAGGAGCACCAGGACAGCTTCGTGCAGGGCATGCTCTCGGGGTCGATCGCGCCGTCGGAGATCGGCTCGGGCGCTGAGGCCTACGGGCTCGACCGCACCCGCAGCTACCGGGCCTTCCGGCTGAGACGCGCTCCGAGTACCGACGTCCGGGCGATCGAGCGCTACCTGCACATCACCTCGTCCGGGGCCCGGCGCAACGGGATGATGACGGTGATCGACGGCGACCTGTGCGGCTTCCTCGCAACACTTCCCGACGAACCGCCGCAGACGGCGATCGGGGTCTCGCCGCCGGTGCCGCTGCACGAGCTGCCGGCAGTCTTCCGGCTCGCCACCCGTGCACTGGAGACCGCGCTCGCCATCGGGCGCCACGAGATCGTGAGCGTCGCCGACCTCGGTCTGCATCCGGCGATCGTCGCCGACCATGATCTCGGCGAGCTGATGTGCGACCGCTACGTGAAGCCGCTCGAACGGCTCGGCGCCTCCGGCGCGGTGATCCTGCAGACCGTCGAGCGCTACGTCGAGAACGGCAACCGGCTCGAGACCACCCGCCAGCAGCTGTTCCTGCACACGAACACGGTGCGCTACCGGCTCTCCCGATTCGAGTCGATCACGGGCTGTTCGCTGCGTGACAGCAACGCGCTCGTGGAGGTCTGGTGGGCGCTGGCATGGCGGCGGCTGCACGCGCCGCGCGGTGGCAGCGGACAGGTCGACCGGCCCACGAGGGCTCGACCGGCGATGTGACGGCCCGGCGCCCACCGTTCCTGACAGACCGAACAGATTCGGGCACGCGGATCTTGGCGGTGCTGCCGTAGTCGGAACCGGGAGGTGAAACCCAATCTTGGGTCGGTACCGCGAAACGTCGCGGAGGACGGCCTGATGGGGGAGCCCGTGCAGCTCACGCTCGTTGTCGAGGACCTCACGTGCGCGGCCGACGAGGTGCTGGCACTGACTCTCGCCGACCCCGCCGGTGCCGAGCTGCCCGCGTGGCAGCCCGGAGCCCACGTCGACCTCGCTGTGGGCCGGGGCCTCGAACGCCAGTACTCGCTGTGCGGTGACGCTGCCGACTCCGCACGCTGGCGGGTCGCCGTGCTGCGCGAGCCGGCGAGCAGGGGCGGGTCGGAGTGGATCCACACGCGGCTGCGGAAGGGCGACCTGATCGCCGTCCGCGGACCCCGCAACAACTTCCCGCTCGTCGCCGCCGACGAGTACGTGTTCGTCGCGGGCGGAATCGGGATCACCCCGTTGTTGCCGATGATCGAGTCGGTGGCGGCACAGGGCAGGCCGTGGAAACTGGTGTACGGCGGACGCCGCGCTGCGTCGATGGCGTTCGTCGACGAGCTGGCCCGCCATGGTGACCGTGTCACGCTCTGGCCGCAGGACCTGCTGGGACTCATCGATCTGGATTCTGTGCTGGGCGTCCCGCGCGCGGGTGTCGCCGTCTACTGCTGCGGGCCCGAGGCGCTCATCGAGGCCGTCGAGAGCAGATGCGCGATGTGGCCCACCGGCGCGTTGCACGTCGAGCGGTTTCGACCACGGCCAGGAAACCTGGAGGGGGAGGACACCGCCTTCGAGGTCGTCCTCGACCACAGTGGCATCTCGCTGACCGTCGAAGCCGGGCAGTCGATCGTGGAGGCCGTGGAGGCGGCGGGCGTCGACGTCGACACGTCCTGCCGCGAGGGCACCTGCGGCACGTGCGAGACGTTCGTGCTGGACGGCGAGCCTGATCACCGCGACTCGTTCCTGCAGCCCGAGGAACGTGCATCGGGCGCCACGATGATGATCTGCTGCTCCCGTTCCCGGTCGGCGCGCCTGGTGCTGGACCTGTGAGAACGCGGCAGGGCCCGCGGCGTCTTGTACATCCCTACAACGTCTGGGGCTTCCGGTTCGGCACAAGCGCCCTTGTCGCCCATGGCGGTCCAGAGGGAACGTCGAAGGAGGCTGCCCCGGACGGTCAACGGCCCGGCACCGCAGCCGAGCAGAAGGAGGACGCGGATGAGGTTGAGTGACGCCCACAGCGCCGGAGACATGCGCCGCTTCGCTCGACGCAGGCTCCCGCGCGCGGTGTTCGACGTGATCGACGCCGGCGCGGGTGACGAGCTGACGCTCCGCTGGAACCGCGAGTCGTTCGACCGGATCTCGCTGCGACCTCGCGCGCTCGTCGACGTCAAGAAGGTCGACACGACCACGACGATCCTGGGCGATCCGGTGTCGATGCCCATGATGCTCGCGCCGTGCTCCTTCGCCCGCATGTGCAGCAGTGCGGCCGAGCCGGCCGTAGCGCGCGCCGCCGGACGCGCCGGCACGCTGTACGCAGTGCCCGGCGGCTCGGGCGAGCGGCCGGAGATCGTTGCGCAGTCGGCCACCGGGCCGCTCTGGTACCAGCTCTACATGAAGCCCGATCACCAGGCGAATGTGGAGTTGCTCGACACCATCGAGCGGGCGGGCTACCGCACGCTGTGCGTCACGATCGACACGGCCATCAAGCCCTATCGCGAGCGCGACCTGCACAACAAGATCTCGCTGCCGGTCACGCCCTCACCGCGGCTCCTGCTCGCCGGCCTTTCGCGTCCTCGGTGGTCGAAGGACTTCCTGCTCGGCAACAGCGCGGGCTTCGATCTCATGGCGGCCAGGCGCGCCTACAACAACTTCGCCGACGCCATCATGCACATCAAGTCGGTTACCGCGGAGGAGATCAGCTGGCTCCGTGACCGCTGGAAGGGTCCGCTGGTGATCAAGGGCGTCCTCCGTGGGGAGGAGGTGCCCCGCATGATCGACCTCGGCGTCGACGGAATCGTCGTGTCCAACCACGGCGGCCGCAACCTCGACGGCGCGCCCGCCACGATCGACGTGCTCGCCGAGGTCGTCGAGGCCGCAGCGGGCCGAGCCGAGGTGTTCCTCGACAGCGGGGTGCGCCGGGGCACCGACGTGGTCAAGGCCCTCGCGCTCGGGGCCCAGGCCGTGCTCGTCGGTCGGCCGTACATGTACGCACTGGCGGCCGGTGGGGAGCGCGGTGTCGACCGCATGATCGAGCTGCTGCGCAACGAGATCATCCGCGCCATGTCGTTCGTGGGCGCGACCTCGGTCGCCGAGATCGACGCCTCGTTGATCACTACCGGCCCGGCCCCCTCCCGGGTCGATCCCGGAACAGACCCCGCGCTGGTCAGCGTCCACTGAACCACTCTCACCACCGGAGACGAGCCATGTCCATCCAGGAGCTCACCCGCCCCGACCTCCCGGTCCGCACGAAGGTCGGGATCATCGACTCCGATGTCCACCCATCGATGAACCCGGCGAGCCCCGGCGTGATCGCGCACCTGCCGCAGCGCTGGCGCGAGTACATGGCGGATGTCGGGCTCCGTGCGGGCATGCCCGGTGGGGAACGGCCGCGGCACCGGGAGTTCGCCAGCCGCTGGGATGCCGTGCCGCCGGCCGGTGGCGCCCCCGGCAACGACCCGGCCTTCGCCCGCAAGCAACTGCTCGACCGGTACGACGTGAGCGCCGCGGTGCTCAACGACATCGGTGGCTTCCAGGTCAGCGGTGGGTTGCGGATTCCCGCGGAGTTCTCCGCGGCGTTCTGCACAGCGCTCAACAACCACCGGGCCGAGTCCTGGTTCACCGACGACCCGCGCTGGTACGGCTCGATCAGCCTGCCGTACGAGGTCCCCGATCTCGCCGTTCGCGAGATCGTGCGCTGCAAGGAGGAGATGGGCGCCTGGAACGACCGCTGGGTGCAGGTCATGTTCGCCCCGGACAACGAGCGGCCTGCGGGCTACCGCAAGTACTGGCCGATCTTCGAGGTGTGCCAGCACTACGACATCCCCATCGGGTTCCATGTGCTCACCGGCCGGCGCATCACGCCATCGGGTCCTGCGAACTTCTACTTCGAGGAGCACTGCGACTTCGCGGCGCTGAACTTCCCCACCGTCTCGAGCCTGGTCTTCGAGGGCGTCTTCGACCGGTTCCCGAACCTGAAGATCGCGATGGTGGAGCTGGCCTGGTCCTGGGTGGTGCCGCTGGCATGGCGGATGGACCACGCCTACCGAATCATGAACAAGGAGGTGAAGCTGGAGCGGCTTCCCTCGGAGTACATCCGGGATCACTTCTGGTTCACCACGCAGCCGATGGAGGAACCCGACGAGCCGGCCTGGTTCGATGACGTCCTCGGTCTCTTCGAGTCCTCCGGAATGGCCGACAAGATCATGTACTCGTCGGACTACCCGCACTGGGACTTCGACGCGCCCGACTCGTTCCCGCTCTCGGTGCAGCGCCAGCCCGAGCGTATGGCGCGGATCCTGGGCGAGAACGCCAGCGCTCTCTACGGCCTCGACCTGATCCCCGGCACGGGATTCGACCTGCCGCGATGACGATTCGACCGGAACTGCGTTCGGCGAGCGACGCAACCATCGACGATGCCGTGACCCACGCCGACCCGATGGCGCTGCGTGGGCTCCTGTACCAGCTCACCGGCGACGAGAGCATCGCCGCCACAGAGGTGGAGCTCGTGCGGGCGGGCAATGTCGAGGTCATGGCGCTGGCGCCCCACGAGGTGGCGAACCTCCAGGCCAAGGCGGCGAGGTTCGTGAAGGCCTACCGCGACCAGGGCGCCGGCGAGCTCTCGATCGGCCCGGCCGACCGGCTTCCGCGCAGCCTCGGCCTGACTGCGGGAGTCGACCTGGCGGAGGCGGAGCTCCCGATGTGGCTCGAGGAGCTGGCGCTCGATCCCTGGGCGCGCGGGTTGAGCTGGCGCCGGCCGCCTGCGCCCGAACGGCTGGACGAGTTCTCCGTGCTCGTCATCGGGGCGGGCTTGGGCGGGCTCAACGCAGCCGTCCAACTCGAGCACGCCGGCATCCCCTACACGGTGGTCGAGAAGAACAGCGGAGTCGGCGGGACGTGGTTCGAGAACCGCTATCCCGGCGCCCGCGTCGACACGGCGAGCCGCAGCTACACCCACATCTACGGCGTCGACTTCGAGTACCCGAACCCGTTCTGCGAGCAGGCGGAGAACGAGAAGTACTTCAACTGGGTCGCCGACAGGTTCGACGTCCGCAAGAACGTCGTCTTCGACACCGAGGTCCGGTCGGCCGTGTGGGACGAGGCGGCGGGTCGCTGGGAGGTCACGGCGCACGGGCCGGACGGGACTCGCGTCTGGCGACCCAATGCCGTCATCAGCGCCGTCGGCTTCCTCGCGCGCCCGAACATCCCGGAGATCCCGGGCGCCGACACGTTCGCCGGCCTGTCGTTCCACACCGCCCGTTGGCCGGCGGACCTGGACCTCAGCGGCAGCCGCGTAGGAGTGATCGGCTCGGGGTGCACGAGCTATCAGATGCTCCCGGAACTGGCCGACCTGGCCGGGCACGTCACGGTCTTCCAGCGGACGCCCCAGTGGGTGTTCGAACGACCCGGCTACCTGCATCCCTATCCCGAGCAGGTCACGTGGCTCGACCGCAACGTCCCGTACTTCTCCAACTTCATGCGCTTCCGCAGCATGTGGCTCACCGGCCCGTACGTGCTGAGCCGCTCGTTCGACCTCGATCCGGAGTGGACGGACCCACTCACCCTCAGCGCCCTGAACAAGCAGATCCGGGATGACCGGATCGAGTTCCTCCATCGGAAGCTCGGGCATCGCCCTGAGCTGATGGAGAAGATGATCCCGCCCCACCCGCCGATGTCCGCCCGGCCCGTCATCGTCGACGAGAACAAGGGCGTCTATGACGCCATCGTGCGCGACGACGTCACGCTGGTCTCGGAGGGGATACGCGCGCTGAGCCCGCACGGCATCACCACCGTCGACGGCCAGGAGCACGCCGTCGACGTGCTCGTCTACGCCACGGGCTTCCGCGCGAACGACTTCCTGTGGCCCATGGAGGTGCGGGGCCGCGGCGGCAGACGGGTGGAGGAGCTCTGGGCGACCGACGGTCCGCGGGCGTACGTCGGCACCATGCTGCCGGGATTCCCGAACTTCTTCATGCTGTACGGCCCCAACACCAACCCGTTCAGCCTCGGGGTCGTCAACTTCTCGGAGATGATGACGAGGTTCGCGCTCGAACGCATCGAGCAACTCGTCCTCGACGGCCGGGCGTCCGTCGATGTCACGGCAGAGGCCTACTGGCGCTACAACCACGACCTGGACGAGCGCGAGAAGCTCCGCACCTGGAGCGACCCCCGGGCCGACAACTATTACCGCAACGCGTACGGGCGTTCGTCGTCCAACTGTCCGTTCCAAGGCAACGAGATATGGGACTGGCTCCGCTACCCGGACCTGACGGACTTCGTCGTCAGCTGACACGCGTACCTCGATCACGATGAGGAGTAATGGCAGTAAAGCTACGCCACGGCGTTTTCATGGCTCCGTTCCACAAAATGGACGAGAATCCCACGCTCCTCTTCCAGCAGGACATGCAGCTGATTCAGCTCCTCGACGAGCTCGGCTTCCACGAGGCGTGGATCGGTGAGCACCATTCGGCCGGGATGGAGACGATCTCGTCGCCGGAGCTGTTCATCGCCGCTGTTGCCGAACGCACACGGAACATCCGGCTGGGGACCGGAGTGGTGTCCTTGCCCTACCACAACCCGCTGATGGTGGCCGATCGCATCGTCCAGCTCGACCACATGACACGCGGCCGCGTGATGTTCGGCGTCGGCCCCGGTCTGCTCGCCTCCGACGCGCTGATGCTGGGTATCGACCCCTCGGTCCAGCGGGACCGGATGGCGGAGGGCCTCGACGTCATCCTGCGTCTGTTCAACGGCGAGGTGGTCACGGAGAAGACGGACTGGTACACGCTCGTCGAGGCGTCGCTCCATCTTCCGCCCTACTCGAAGCCCTACCCCGAGGTGTGCGTGGCCAGCGCCGTCACCCCGTCCGGTGGGCGGCTGGCCGGCAAGTACGACCTGGGCATGCTGTGCGTCGCCGCCGGTGAGAACGCCGGCTTCAACGCCCTCGACGTGAACTGGGCGATCGCGGGCGAGGTGGCCGCCGAGCACGGCAGGACGATGGATCCGAGCCGGCTGCGGCTCGTGGTCGGGATGCACCTGGCCGAGACGCGGGAAGAGGCGCTCGAACAGGTTCGCTTCGGCCTGCGGGAACAGGTCGACTACCTCAACAACAACATGCCACGCATCTTCGTGCCCGACGGCGTCGACCTGGTGGACTGGTACGTCGAACAGGGTGCCGCAGTGATCGGCACCCCCGACGACGCGATCGCCCGCATCGAGCGGCTGTACCAGAAGACCCCGGAGATCGGTGCCATCCTGCTGAACGCGCACGACTGGGCCACCTGGGAACACACGAAGAAGTCCTACGAGCTCTATGCCCGCTACGTGATGCCGCATTTCGAGGGGTACAACACGCCGCGGCAGAACTCCTACGACTGGGTCACCGCACACCAGCAGGAACTGACCGATAAACGAAAGATCGCTGCCCGGGCCATGTTCGACAAGCACGAGGCGGAGTGGGCCCAGAAGCGCGCGGCCTACCCGGCCCGGCCCGGTCAGGGCATGGAAGCGGCATTCGGCTGACCTGTCGATCCGGCCGGCGTGTGTATCTGCACACAGCGCGGCCATGAACGGCGGCGAGTGTCATATTGACGCCGTTTGCCGCAAGGCGTTATTTTCGAAATACATCGATTCGACGGCCGTCCGAATATTCGGACAATGGTTCTCTCGGCGGGTCACAGCGTCGGAGGGTCCGTCGTGTCGCAACCGGAGGAACTCGATGACGCGCCCTCCCCTCAGTCGCCGCTCCTTTCTGACTCTCTCGGGTGCGGGCCTCGCAGCTCTCGGTCTCGCCGCGTGTTCGGTTCCGCCCGGGCCGAACATCGCGGAGACCGCAGCCGTGGCGCCGGTCGACCCGGACTTCATCAAGAAGAACTTCGCCGGTCCCGGCGGCGCGACGGTGGGCGCAGGCCTGCCGATCACCGTCGGAGCGACGTTGTTGCTGAGCACGTTCCAGGCGTACTACGGGCAGCTCAGCCTCAGGGGTATGGAGTTGGCGGCCGAGCAGATCGCGGCCGCGGGTGGGCCGCAGTTCACGTTCGTTCCGAAGGACGTCGCGGCGTCCACCACCGCGGGTGCCGATGCCGTCCGCGACTTCGCCTCGCGGGGGATCGGAATGGTGCTGGCCGCCAACGTCTTCAACGTGGGGAGCATGGTCGGCCCACTGGCCCAGTTCAAGATTCTCGGTATCGATCCGGGCGGTGGCACGTCCACGCTCTTCCAGAAGCTGCCCTTCGTGTGGGGCGCACGCGCCCTCGCGCCCAACGACACATTCCCCATCGGCCTGCAGTACATGACGGCCGCGCTGCCCGAGGCCCGCAAGATCACGCTGCTCAACACGAACTCCGGCGACTTCAGCGCTGCGCTCGAGGCCGACTTCCGTAACGCGGTGTCGAAGTTCGGTCCGAAAGGTGCCGAGGTCTCCACCGTCGTCTACATCGCGACGAACGCCGGTGGCGACTTCACGGCGGCCCTCACGGAGGCGCGCCGGATCAAGCCTGACGTGTTCTTCACCCCGCTCTACGGCAGCGACCCACCCGCGTTCATGAAGAAGTTCGCCACGAGCGGGCTCAAAGCCACGGTCATCGGGTCGGACTACGCGTCCTCGACGGCTGAGATCGCCGGCTCCGCGATGAACGGGTACGTGTTCGCCGCTGACTACTTCGACAGCAATCCGCGCAACGACTGGGGCACGTACTTCGTCTCGACCTACTACGCCAAGCACAAGGAGATCCCGGACTACTTCCCGGCCAACTACTACGAGTCCACCTTCCTGCTCTGGGAGCTGGTCAAACGGGTCATCAAGAAGGGTGGTGACCCGCAGGACGGGGAGCAGCTGCAGAACGCGCTGCTCGACGACCCCACGTTCAGCAGTGTCTACGGGACGGGCTCGCCGGCAGGGCGGCTGGAGTTCGACCCGGTGACCCACACGCTCGCCACGCGCCCCATGGGGATCTTCGAGGTGCGCGACACGGTGCCCAAGCTGCTCGCCTCCGGCGACATCGGAGGGCGCGACTTCTCACTCTCCAAGCCCTGAGCCCGGCGAACCCATAGAGAGGAGTGCCGTGGAGATACAACATCTCATCCAGCTGCTGATCAACGGGCTCGTCGACGGCACCAAGATCGCGTTGCTCGCCGCCAGCTTCGGGCTGATCATCTCCATAACCCGGCGGTTCCACGTCGCCTACATCTCGACGTACGTGCTCGCCGTGTACACGGCGATCTTCTTCGTCCGCACCTTCTACCTCATCGTGCCGATCGCCGTGATCATCGGTCTCGCCGTGGGCACGGCGTTGGGCGTCCTGCTGGAGCTGATCGTGTACCGGCCGATCAGCCGGCGCGCCGAGCGCACGGGCAACGACCCGCTCATCCCCGTCTTCATCGCCTCGCTCGGTGTCACGGTCGTCGTGCAGAACGCGCTCTCGATCGGCTTCAACACCCAGCCACTGCCGCTGGAGGTCATCCCGCCTGCAGGTGTGCTGATCGGGGAGGTCAACTTCACCAACCTCGACATCCTGACCGTGATCGTGGGCGTCCTGATCATCGGTGCTCTGCAGTACTTCCTCACGCGCACCCGCTGGGGCCGCTGGATCGGCGGGGTGCGGGTGAACCCGACGATGGCGGCGTCGGTGGGCATCAACACAGGCCGGATGTTCCTGCTGGTGTTCGCGATCGGCTCGCTGGTCAGCGGCATCCTCGGGATGATCGACGCGACGAACACGGCCGCGAGCCCCGGCATGGGCTTCGACAGGGTGTTCTACGGGTTCGTCGTCGCCGCGCTGGCAGGCGCGTCCGCCTCGCCGGTGAAGCTGGCCGTGTACGGCGTGGCCATCGGTGAGGTGGCGAGCCTCTCCGCGTTGTTCATCGCTCCCGCATGGAGCGTCCTCGTGGTCTTCTCGATCTTGCTGATCTACGTCGCCGTCCGGGCGGTGCAGGTGGTCGCGCCGTCCGTCCGTGCTCGGTTCGCCCCGTCGCCTGCCGCGCCCGGAGGTGCGTCCTCATGAACATCGACCTGGTCAACCAGATCCTGATCATGATCATGTTCGCTGCGTCCCTCAACCTGATCCTGGGATACACCGGCCAGCCGACGATCGCCCACGCCGCCTTCGGCGCGGTCGGCGGCTACACCGCGGCGCTGTTCTCCGTGCACCTCGGTGTGCCATTCCTGCTCGGGCTGGTGCTCGCGATCGGCGTCGGATACCTGTTCGGTGCCCTGGTCAGCCTCCCGGCGCTCGCGCTCGGCTCCGACTGGGTCATCCTGCTGACGCTCGCGTTCGCCTACATCGTCAACCAGCTGACGATGACGCTGCCCGCGCTCGGCGGCGGCTACAACCTCACCGGCGTCCTGCCGATCTCCCTGTTCGGGCAGGAGATCACTGATCCGGGCGCGATCTTCTGGGTGTTCCTGGTGATCTCCCTGCTCGTCGTGGGGGTCTGCCGGCGCCTGGGGGAGTCGCCGTTCGGGCGCGTGCTCAAGGGCCTGCGCGAGGACGAGGCGGCCACCCGGTCGCTCGGCAAGAACACCACCCGGTTCAAGGTGTCGGTGTTCGCACTGACGTCGGGCATCGCGGGCCTCGCCGGTGCGTGTCTCGTCTACTACTACTCGACGGCCAACCCGCTCTTCTTCTCGCTGAACCAGTCGATCGCGATGATGTCGATGGTCATCATCGGAGGCTCCGGCAACATGATCGGAGCGATCGTCGGCGCGATCCTGATCCAGGGCTCGACGCCGTTCCTCCAGAACGTCGTGGCGATCGCGCCGGAGCAGGCCACGTTCGTCCAGCAGGTGATCTACGGCCTGGCGCTCGTGCTGGTGAGCATCCTGCGGCCGTCGGGCATCGTGAAGGAACGGGCGGGCGCGTCGCTGCGCGGGCTCCTGCGGCGCCGGGGGATCACCACCGACCCGGCCGCCGTGGGTGTGCCGGCCGAGCCTGCGACCGAACACAACGCCGCTGCCGTGGGGAGCGCTGGGCACCGAACCGTGGCGCTGGCCGGGAGCGGCGCCGGTGGAGCGGGCCTTCCTGCACTGCCACCGCCGCCCGACACCACGCCGCTGCCGTCACGACCGGAGCCCTCCGACGGTCGGCGCGTCGTGCTGCGCGTCACCGGCCTGCGCAAGCGCTTCGGCGGCATCGTCGCCGTCGACGGGGTGGACCTCGAGCTCGAACGCCATCGCCTCACCGCCCTCATCGGCCCGAACGGCGCGGGCAAGAGCACCTTGTTCGGCCTCTGGACCGGCTTCATCTCTCCCGACGAGGGGCGCGTCGAGCTGGAAGGCGAGTCGATCGTCGGTCTCACCCCGGACGCCGTGGTGTCCCGCGGCATGGTCCGGTCCTTCCAGGACACGCGGCTGTTCCACGCGATGACCGTGCTCGAGAACGTCGTGATGGCGGTGCCCGGCCAGTCCGGCGAGGCATTCGGCAGGCTCCTGTTCGACCCGATCCGCGGGCGCCGCGACGAGCGCCGCGCCGTCGACCAGGCCATGAGCTACCTCGAGACGGTCGGCATGGCTGAGCGCGCCGGGGTTGTGGCCGGCAGCCTCGGGCATGGTCACCAGAAGCTGGTGGCGATCGCGAGGGTGCTGGCCACGGATGCTCCCGTGCTGCTGCTCGACGAGCCCACCAGCGGCGTCGACCCGGCGTGGGTGGACGAGGTGGCCACCGTCGTCCGCAGGCTGCCCGAGCTGGGCCGCACCGTCTGCATCGTCGAGCACAACCTCTCCTTCCTGGAGAAGCTCGATGCCCACTGCTACTTCCTCGAGATGGGGAAGGTCCGCTCGCAGGGCAGGCTCTCCGCTCTCATGGCCGATGAGGAGCTGCGTCATGCCTACTTCGGCGTCTGAGGCGATCAGCGGAACCACCGTGCTGCGGGTGTCCGGCCTCGAGGCCGGCTACGCGAGCAAGCCCGTCGTCCACGGCGTGTCGATGGAGGTGCCCGGCGGGAAGATCACCGCGGTCTTCGGCCACAACGGCGCGGGCAAGAGCACCACGATGAAGGCGATCGCCGGGCTGTTGCCGTGCTTCGCAGGCACCGTCGAGCTCTTCGGTGAGGACGTCACGGCGAAGCCCGCGAGCCATCGCGTTGCGCGGGGCCTGGTCGCGCTGCCGCAGGAGAAGGCCGTCTTCTCGTCGGTGTCGGTGTGGGAGAACCTCGAACTGGGCGCGGCCATCGTCGATGACCGCACGCTCATCGACGAGCGCCGCGAGCGGGTGGTCGCGCTCTTCCCGCGGCTCGGCGAGCGCCGCACCCAGCTGGCCGGCTCGATGAGCGGTGGCGAGCAGCGCATGCTCAGTCTCGGCATCGCGCTCATGGCCGGTGCCCGCGTTCTGCTCCTCGACGAGCCCTCGCTCGGCCTCGCGCCGAAGGTCAACCAGAACCTGCTGGACGCGGCAAGGCAACTCGTCGAGCAGGACGGGCTCTCGGTCGTGCTTGTGGAGCAGGCGATCGGCACCGCGCTGGAGTACTGCGATCACGTCTACGTGATGCGCAGCGGCCAGTTCGTGGCGGAGTGCACCGGCGACGAGGCCCGCGCCCGTGACGACTGGTGGGAGGTCTTCTGAAGCGCCCAGCTCGCTCACCAGCCCTAGGCAGGATCATCTCGCTCACTCGGGAGGCCACGGTGGCATCGACCCGCGACGACGCACTCGCCCGGCTCATCGGGCCCGGCGGACCCTTCGAGATCAGCGAGCAGGACGTGCTCGGCGTGCGGGTTCGCGCGTACCAGGTCGGCCCGCACACCCTCACCGAGGTGCTCGAGGCGAGCCGCGTCTGGGGAAACCGCGACTACCTCGTCTACGACGACGAGCGCTACACCTATGAGCAGCACTACGACGTCGTCGCAGGGCTGGCGCACCACCTCGCCGAGAACTACGGGATCGGGCCGGGCGATCGCATCGTCATCGCCATGCGCAACTACCCCGAGTTCCCGCTCTTCTTCTGGGCGGCGCAGGCACTCGGCGCGGTCGCGGTGCTGCTCAACGCGTGGTGGACGGAGCACGAGCTGCAGTTCGGGCTCGACGACAGCGAGGGCGTGTTCCTGGTCGTCGATCGGGAGCGGCTCGAGCGGATGCAGCGGATCATCCCCGCTGCACGCGCGCTCCGCGGAGTCGTCTCCGTGCGCACCGAGCAGGCGCTCGGCGGGGTGGTGCCGTTCGCGGAGATGCGAGGGCAGCTCCAGACGGGGCTGACGCTGCGGCCGGTGGAGATCGGCACCGACGACCTCGCCACGATCCTCTACACCTCGGGCACCACGGGCCGCGCCCGCGGTGCGATGCACTCACACCGCAACCACTGCACGAACCTGCTCAACGCACAGCTCAACGGGGCCGTCGCAGCAGAGATGGCCGGCATCGGACCGGACCTGGGCCCGACCCCACAGCGCGGCGGGCTCGCGCACATGCCGCTGTTCCACATCAGCCAGCTGTCGTCGCTCTACATCGGCATGGCCGCCGGCTCGAAGTCGGTTCTCATGTACCGGTGGGACGCCGAGCGGGCTCTCGAACTGATCGAACGAGAGCGCCTGACGTCGTTCGGCGGTGTGCCACTGCAGGTCCAGGGCTTGTTCGACTCGCCGTCGTTGACCACGCGTGACCTGTCGAGCCTCGAGTCGTTCGGGTTCGCCGCCACCGCGATCGCCCCGGAGAAGGTCCTGCGGGTGCAGAAGCTGTTCGGCGGGCGGGTGGCTGCGGGCACGGGATACGGCATGACCGAGGCGACGTCGGCCGTCACATTGATCGGTGGTCAGGAGTACTGGGAGCACCCCGACAGCGTGGGAAGGCCCACCCCGGTCAACGACATCAAGATCGTCGACGAGCAGGGCGACGAGGTCCCGACCGGTGAGGTCGGCGAGTTGTGGGTGAAGGGCCCCAACATCGTGCGCGGCTACTGGCGCAGCCCGGAAGCCACTGCCCTCGCCTTCAGCGACGGCTGGCACCACAGCGGCGACGTCGCGCGCCTCGACGACGAGGGCCGTGTCTACCTCGTGGACAGGATCAAGGACGTCGTGATCCGCGCCGGGGAGAACGTCTACTGCGGGGAGGTGGAGGCCGTGCTCTACGACCACCCGGCGGTGCACACGGCCGCGGTGTTCGGCCTTCCCCACGAGCGGCTCGGCGAAGAGGTCGCCGCTGTCGTCCGCCTCGCCGACGGATACGGGTCGACCACGGCCGAGGAACTGCGGGCGCACACGGCCGAGCGTCTCGCCCGGTTCAAGGTGCCCTCGCGCATCGAGTTCATCACCGAGGACGTACCCCGCACGGCGACGGGGAAGATCATGAAACGGGCACTGAGGGACGGGCTCGTCGGCTCGTCCGGCACCGGCCGGGCGGCCGGCCGCTGAACGCGATTCCGCAGCAACCGAGCAGGAAGGCCGACATGACAGCGGACCCCTACGAGACGACCTACGAGAACCTGCTGCTCGACCGGGTGGGCAAGGACGGGCGGGTCGGGCGGATCACGCTCAACCGCCCGAAGAAGATGAACGCGCTCAGCCAGGAGTTGCTCTACGAACTCAACGACGCGCTGCACCGGCTGGAGAGCGACTACGACACCCGCGTGATCATCCTGCGTGGCGCAGGCCGCACCTTCAGCGCGGGCTATGACCTCACGCCGCCGCGCGATCAGGGCGCCGACGCGGTCGTCCGGTCCTTCCGCACCGTCGACGAGCAGGGGCGACGGCTCGTGATGGGCGTGCGCACCGGCATGCAGCAGATCGTCGACATCCAGATGTACTTCTGGAACATGGCCAAGGTGACCGTCGCGCAGGTCCACGGCTACGCGCTGGCGGGTGGGTGCGAGATCGCGATGATGGCCGACCTGGTCGTCGCCGCGGATGATGCCCAGCTCGGGCACCCCGGCAACCGGTTCGGCACCTCCCGCACGGGCGTCATCTGGCCCTTGGTGATGGGCATGCGCGCGGCGAAGGAGCTCTACTACACCGGGTCCTCGATCACCGGCAAGCGGGCGGAGGAGGTCGGGATGATCAATCACGCCTGGCCCGCCGACGAACTGGAGGACCGCGCGATCGACTACGCCGACAACATCGCCAACCTCACGTCGGATCACCTGGCGATCCTCAAGCAGAACATGAACCGGTTCTACGAGAACATGGGCATCTACTCGTCCGTGCGCAGCTCCGCCGACTACGACGCGATGAGCCAGGCCACCGCTCAGGCGTACGAGTTCCATGACCGGATGGACGAAGCCCACCGGGGCGGCACGGGCATCGGTCCCGTCCTCGAATGGCGTGACGGCCCGTACAACGACTACCGCGCGCGCCAGGAGAAGGGCTGATGACACACCGATGACGGAGGCCGGTCCGGCACACAGACCGTCCACGGACGACTCCGCCCGCCGGTTCCGGTCCTCGCGGCCGGCCCCGGCGATGCCCAGGGACATCTACGTCCTCTCGCTGGTGGCGGTCATCGTCGCTCTCGGTTTCGGCATCGTCGGGCCCGCGATCCCGTTGCTCGCCGCGGACTTCGGGGTCGGCAAGACGGCGGCCGCCACGGCCGTGAGCGCGTTCGCCCTGTGCCGGCTGGCGTCGGCACTGGCCAACGGTGTGCTGGTGGAGAGGCTCGGCGCGCGGCGAGTCCTCGCCTGCGGGCTGGTGCTCCAGGCGGTCACCACTTTCGTCGCCGGGCTGGCGCCCAGCTTCGCCTGGGTGGTGATCCTGCGCTCGGTGGGCGGGATCGGCAGCGCTGCATTCACCGTGGCGGCGATGTCGCTGCTGCTCCGGACTGCGCTGCCCACCCAGCGCGGCCGGGCCTCCAGCCTGTTCCAGGGCGGATTCATGGTGGGCGCGATCGTCGGGCCTGCGGTGGGTGGGTTCCTCACCGCGATCGAACCTCGGGTGCCGTTTCTCGTGTACGGCGCGATTCTCACGGTCGCGGCGGTGGTCGGCATGCTCTTGCTGAGCCGCCGGCCCGCCCCGTCGCGCGGCGACGCGAACGACCTCGACGGGGCGTCCGATGACGCCCTTCGTGCCGAGGCGCTGCTGGCCGAGCACGCGGACGAGGGCGGCACGGCCGCCCCGCGCGCGACCACGTCACGGGGAGCAGCGGATCGCAGAGCACGGACCCGGGCGTTCGCGGCATGTCTGGTCGCGAACCTCGGTGTCGGATGGATGCTCTACGGCGTCCGCAGCTCCCTCATGCCGATCTACGTGGTGGAGGAGCTGGACCGCAGCGCGGCGTGGGCCGGATCCGCGTTCCTCGTCGGGTCCGTTGCGCAGGTCATCGTGCTGTTGCGGGCGGGCCGGATCGTCGACACGTGGGGTCGGCGGCCGGCGATGCTGCTCGGCAGCGGTGTGATGACGGCGGCCGTGCTGGCACTCGCGCTGCTGCCGCCGAACCTGGGCGTGTTCCTCGGCGCGATGGCGGTGCTCGGTGTCTCGGGCGCGTTTCTCGGCTGCGCTCCGGCGGCAGTGCTCGCCGACATCAGTGGGGGGCGGCCCGGCAAGCGGGTGGCGATATTCCAGATGTTCTCCGATGGGGGAGCGGTGGTCGGGCCGTTGGTGTCGGGCCTGCTCGTCGACGTGTTCTCGTACTCCGTCGCCTTCGTCTCGGGAGCTGTCGTGCTCGGCGTCGGGCTCATCGGTGCCCTGCTGATGCCCGAAACGTTGGTTCGTGCTCGGGCCACGCGGCGCGTGTAGCGGGAGGAGAGCCGGGCGGATTCCCGACCGGATCGGGCCGGCGTTTCCGAGCGGGTTGATTGATTGTCCGTTCTGGTGAAGGGAATTGAGATGACACACGTCGATACGGTGCGCGGCGCCGCCGGCACCGACACGCTTGGCCGCGTGCTCATGCACGAGCACGTCTTCATCCTTACCTCCGACATCAACTACAACTTTCCGGAGATCTCGGGCTGGGAGGAGGACAAGCGCGTCGACGAGGCGGTCGAGCGGCTCGCCTCGTTGCGCGACGCCGGAATCGGCACGATCGTCGACCTCACCGTGCTCAACATGGGCCGCTTCATACCGCGCCTGCAGAAGATCAACGAAAAGGTCGACATCAACATCATCGCCGCGACCGGGCTCTACACGTTCGACGCGCTTCCGACGTTTCTCTCCGCGGTCGGCCCCGGTACCCGGCTGGGTGGGGAGGAGCCGATGATCGAGATGTTCGTCAAGGACATCGTCGGCGGAATCGCGGACACCGGCGTGAAGGCGGCCATCCTGAAGTGCTGCACCGACCAGCCAGGGATCACCCCGGGTGTCGAGCGGGTGCTGCGTGCCGTGGCCGCGGCCCACCGGGAGACCGGTGTGCCGATCTCCACGCACACCGACAGCCATACCCGTCGCGGTCTCGACCAGCAGGATTTCTTCGAGCGGGAAGGAGTGGATCTCTCGCGCGTGGTGATCGGTCACTCGGGCGACACGACGGACCTCGACTACCTCACCGAGATCATCCGCCGTGGCTCCTACCTCGGTATGGACCGGTTCGGGATGGACCTCCTGCTGCCGTTCGAGGACCGGGTGCAGGTCGTCGCGACGCTCTGCGAGCGCGGATTCGCCGACCGGATGGTGCTCTCCCACGACGCCAGCTGCTACATGGACTGGAGCCCTGCCGAGCGGGTGCCGGACGCCCTGCGGATGCCGAACTGGCACTACAACCACATCAGCAAGGACGTCATCCCGGCGCTCAAGGCGCGTGGGGTCACCGATGAGCAGCTCGACGAGATGTTGATCAACAACCCGCGCCGCATCTTCGAGGCGCCGCGCGAAAGCTACTGACCGCCACGACCCGAGGAGCCCATTCACCACATCCGCCGGTCGGCCCGCGCCCCGGCTGTGGACGGTCCGATCCGCAGCGTGCAGATGTCATTGCGCGGCACCCGCGTGAATGGGCTCCTCCACACTTGACGGCGGTTGCCGCCGGTCACGGGGGCTCGAATTCGCCCACTCCATTCGAGATATCGAACAGGTGTCGAGGTCTCGACGTGATCCCTTGACATCGTCCCGCAGGTAAAGGATATTCGAGTAGGCCCTGCACCGTGGGAGCCGGCGAGTCGAGTTCGGCGCCAATGCTTCGTGCGTGTCGTGGGCCGACGCTGCTCGAGGAGGAGCAATTATGGCGAATGTCCACGTTCTGCCGATCTGATCGGTGAATCGGTCGGACTCGACCGCGGGAAATCATGATCCATCTTCGGATACGCACATGAACGCGGGTGTGCTCTGAAAGAGCTTTGCCGTACGTGTTCATTCGGGCCGCCCGAATTCGGCCGGCATCGAATGGCGCAGATCGTTGGTTCATCCTTCAATGGCGATGGGAGAAACCGTGGCTCAGGCGGGCCGGAATCGGGCTGTGGGTGGTCCGGCAGCGGCAAGGCGGCGGCGTGGCGTTCTGGGTGTCGTCCTGATCGCGGTTGTCGCCATGCTGCTCGCCGCGTGCGGCGGGGGCACGCGCTCGCAGAGCGGCAATGACGTCGGCGAGCCGCAGTTCGCCACCGGCGATATCGACCGGAACGCCACCCTGCGCTGGACGCAGCAGACCACACCGACGTCCTTCGACCCGATGACGAGCCAGTCCGAGCTCGACATGGCCTGGCTGGTTCCCGTCTACGACCGGCTCACGATGGTCGACGAGTCGGGTGCACCGGAGCCGATGCTCGCCACGTCGTGGGAACTGGCGCCGGACGGGTCTGCGCTGATCATGAAGCTGCGCGCGGGGATCACCTTCTCTGACGGCAACCCCGTCGACGCCGAGGCCGTCAAGGCCAACCTCGACCGCTACATGACCAACGAGCGCTCGCGCCTGAAGAACGACATCCTCATGATCGCGAGCGTCGACGTGGTCGACCCGGCGACGGTGAAGATCAACCTGAAGGGACCGGGCGGCGCACTGCCGAACGTGCTGGCCTCGCGCGTCGGCATGATGGTCTCGCCTGCGGCGTTCGACAACCCCGACCTCGACCAGAAGCCCGTGGGGGCAGGCGCCATGGTGCTGAGCTCGTCGCGGCCCGACACGCAGTACACCTACACCCGTCGCGACGACTACTGGGACGACGACGCCTACCGAGTCAAGACCCTCGACGTCGTCGTCAACAACGGCTCGGGCGTGGTGAACCTCCTGCGGACGAACGAGCTGGACCTCGGCGGTCTGCTCGGCCCGCCCGCGAAGGAGGCCGAAGCCGCCGGGATCAAGCTGTTCCGCAGCGACGCCATCTCCGGCGCCCGAATCCTGCTCAACCCCGCTCGCAGTGAGCTGGGCTCCAAGGAGGTACGGCAGGCGTTCAGTCTCGCGATCGACCGCGACGCCTTGTCCGAGGTGGCGTTCAACGGCGACTGCCGCAAGACCGTCCAGCCGTTCCCGGAGGGCCACTTCGCCCACTCGGCCACGGTCGACGCCGAGCGCGAGGACTGGGGCTGGACCCGCAACGTCGCCAAGGCGAAGGAGCTGCTCGCCCAGGCCGGCCTGCCCAACGGATTCGACATGGACATGCTCGTGCCGGCAACGCCGTCGAACGAGACGCGGGCCTCGCTGTACCAGCAGAACCTGGCCGAGGTCGGTATCCGGGTCAACCTGCGGGTCGTCGACGTGGTGCAGGCGAGGATCATGTTCGGCCAGGGCGAGGGCGACTCGTACGCCGGTGACGGTGGCTCCTACACCGATCCGTCGATCTTCACGGCGCAGCACTACCTGAAGGACGGCGCGCAGAACCCGGGGGATCTCACCGACCCGCTGCTCACCGACCTGGTGACCAAGGCTGCCGAGCCCATCGACGTCACCGAGCGGTCAGCGCTGTACGACAAGGTCTTCGCCCGCGCCTTCGAGCTGGGTCCGGTGCACGTCTACGTCTGCAACCACACCCTCCCGAGCGGCTACCTGGACGACGTGGTCGGGCTGGGTGAGTTCACCGGTGCGGCCGGCAACGACGGCCTTCGCAGCGCGGCCAAGGTCAAGACGTCATGACCGGTCTCATCGCCCGGCGCGTGGCAAGCATCATCCCGGTGATGCTGATCGTCAGCTTCCTGACGTTCTCGCTGACCTACCTCGTGCCCGGCGACGCCGCGTCCGTCGCCGCGGGTGAGAGCGCGACGCCGGAGCAGATCGAGCTCGTCCGTCAGCAACTCGGACTGGACCGCCCGTTCTTCGTCCAGTACGCGAGCTGGCTCGTGCAGGTGGTACAGGGTGATCTCGGCACCTCGCTGCTCAGCAGCAGGCCGGTACTCGCCTCGCTGACCGACGCGCTGCCGGTGACGCTCTCGCTCACGGTCCTCGCGCTGCTGCTCGCCGTCGTCGCCGGTCTGACGCTGGGCATCATCGCCGGGCTGCGTCCGGGCACCGCCGTCGATCGCCTCTCCACAGCCGTGGCCACGCTCGGCATCTCGATGCCGAGCTTCTGGCTCGGCCTGATCCTGGTCAGCGTGTTCGCGGTGCAGCTCGGGCTGGCACCGGTGGCGGGCTACGTCCCGATCGCCGAGGGCGGCATCGTCGGCTGGTTCCAGCACCTGCTGCTGCCCGCCGTCGCGCTCGGCACGGTGACGGCAGCCGAGGTGACGCGCCAGACCCGCGCCGGCGTCGTCGACGTCAGCGAGCAGGACTACATCCGCACCGCCGTGGCCAAGGGGTTGCCCCGGCACCTGGTGGTCGTCAAGCACACGTTGAAGAACGCGGCGATCCCGGTGGTGACGGTGCTCGGGCTGCAGGCCTCGGCCCTGATCGGCGGGGCGATCGTCATCGAGCGGATCTTCGCGATCCCCGGCCTCGGCACGCTCGCGATCGACTCGGTGATCAACCAGGACTTCCCGGTGGTCCAGGGCTTCGTCCTGATGATCACCCTCTTCGTGCTGCTGGTCAGCTTCCTCGTCGACACCTCGTACCTGTACTTCAACCCGAAGGTGAGGCAGTCGTGACCATTCCCGACGTCACCTCACGGGCGGCGGTGACCGTGCAGCCCCCGGCCGTGCGTTCGCCGATGCGGGTGTTCGGCAGGCGGCTGCTGCGGAGCAAGGTCAACCTGGCGTGCCTGGCGTTCGTGCTGCTCATCGTGGTCTGCGCGATCCTCGCGCCGGTGCTGGCTCCGTACGACCCCAACCTGCAACACCTCTCCAGCCGCTACCTGCCGCCGCTGCGCAGCACCCAGTTCATCCTGGGCACGGACGATCTCGGTCGCGACGTGCTCAGCCGCGCCCTCTATGCCAGCCGCGTGTCGGTCACCGCGCCCCTGATCTCTGTTGGCGTCGCGCTGGCCGCAGGCGTCTCGTTCGGGCTGGTCGCCGGATTCGCGGGCGGCCGGGTCGACTGGCTGCTCAGCCGGCTCGCCGACGCGTTCAACTCGATCCCGGCGCTCGTGCTCGCCCTCGCGGTGATCGCCGTGCTCGGGCCGGGCCTGGTCAACGCGATGCTGGCCATCGGCCTCGCGTCGGCGCCGCGGCTGTTCCGCGTGGTGCGCGGGGCGAGCCTCGCGGTGCGGGAGGAGACCTACATCGAGGCGAGCATCGTCGTCGGCTGTTCGAGGCTGCGCACCGTGCTCGTGCACGTCCTGCCGAACGTCCGCTCGCCCCTGCTCGTCCAGACCAGCCTGTTGATGTCGTTGTCGCTGCTCGCCGAGGCTGCGCTGAGCTTTCTCGGGCTCGGCATCCAGCCGCCGGCACCGAGCTGGGGAGCGATGTTGCGCACGGCGTTCGAGCAGCAGTTCCTCGGCCCGTGGCTGGTCGTCGTGCCCGGCTTGCTGATCATGCTCATGGTCCTGTCGTTCAACCTTCTCGGCGACGGCATCCGGGATGCCATCGGCCGTGAGCGGAGGTCGTGATGAACGCAGGCACGAGCCGCGAGCCGCTGCTCGAGATCCGCGATCTGACGATCGAGTTCGACTCCGACGACGGCTGGATGCGGGTCGTCGACGGTGTCCGGCTCGACGTCGCTGAAGGCGGCGCCCGGGCGTTGGTCGGGGAGTCGGGCTCGGGGAAGACCGTGACCGCGCTCGCCGTCATGGGACTGCTCCCGAAGCGGCACAGCCGGATCCCCGGCGGCCGGATCCGCCTGCAGGGGCGCGACCTGCTCGGCCAGACCGAGCGGCAGATGCGCGGGGTTCGCGGAACCGAGATCGCGATGATCTTCCAGGAGCCCATGACCAGCCTCAACCCGGCCTACACGGTCGGTGAGCAGATCGCCGAGACCGTCCGTGTGCACACCGGAGCCTCCCGGCGGGAGGCCTGGGCACGCACGGTGGAGTCGCTCGACCTCGTCGGGATCCCTGCCGCGAGGCGTCGCGCGGCGGAGTATCCGCACACGTTCAGCGGCGGGATGCGCCAGCGGGTGATGATCGCGATGGCGATCTCGTGCCGCCCGAAACTCCTGATCGCGGACGAGCCGACGACCGCCCTCGACGTCACGGTCCAGGCGGCGATCCTGCAGCTGTTGCGGGAGCTGCGCGAGAGCACGTCGATGGCGGTCCTGCTTGTCACCCACGACCTGGGCGTCGTCGCGGACTTCTGCGACGAGGTGACGGTCATGTACGCGGGTCAGCCGGTGGAGGAGGCCGGCACCGTCGAGCTCTTCGCCGACCCGCGCCACCCCTACACGTCCGGGCTCCTGCGGGCGATGCCGCAGGCGGCTCACGCCGGGCTCGACCTCAGCTCGATCCCCGGCGTGGTGCCGCGCCCCGACCAGATGCCGGCCGGCTGCCGCTTCCACCCTCGCTGCAGCCACGCCAGGAACGACCTCTGCGACACGGAGGAGCCCGACCTCGCCCTCCTCGACGGCACCCGCGCGAGCCGCTGCCTGCGGATCCAGCGCGGCGAGATCGACCGGCTGCCACGCATCGTCGACGACCGCATCGCGGCCGCCGGTGCCGGACTGGACGGGGGAGCGGCATGAGACGGGCGACGACGGCACCGGTCGATGCCACCGCGGCGACCGTGGACGAGGCGCCGCTGGTGGAGGTCCAGGATCTGCACAAGACCTTCCGGCGCGGCGCAGGCTTCCTGCGCCGGGGCGGCACCGCCGTGCGCGCCGTCGACGGAGTGGGCTTCTCCATCCGCGAGGGCGAGACGCTGGGCATCGTCGGCGAGTCGGGGTCAGGCAAGTCGACCACCGGCAGGCTGCTGCTCCGGCTGCTCGAACCCGACTCCGGACGCGTGCGGTTCGCCGGGCAGGACGTGCTGTCGGTGTCGCGAAGCGAGTTCCGACGGCGGCGCCGGGACATGCAGATGATCTTCCAGGACCCGTACGCGTCGCTGGATCCGACGAAGACCATCGGAGCCTCGGTCGGCGAGCCGCTGAAGATCTTCGAGAACCTCTCGCGCGCCGAACGTGACGACCGGGTGCGCGAGATGCTCGGCCGCGTCGGACTGCGGCCGGACTACCTCACGCGCTACCCGGCCGAGATGTCCGGCGGGCAGCGCCAGCGCGTCGCCATCGCGCGGGCGCTCTCGATCAACCCCAGGCTCGTGGTGGCGGACGAGGCGGTCTCCGCGCTGGACGTCTCCACACAGTCCGACGTGCTGAACCTGATGCGCCACCTGCAGCGCGACCTTCGCCTCACCTACCTGTTCATCTCGCACAACCTGAGCGTCGTGCGGCACATGAGCGACCGCATCGCGGTGATGTACCTCGGCCGGATCGTGGAGATCGGCCCGGCCGAACAGGTCTACCTCGAGCCGCTCCATCCCTACACGCGCGCGCTGCTCTCCGCGATCCCGGTGCCCGACCCGCTCGCACAGCGTTCGCGATCCAAGATCGTGCTCACCGGCGACGTTCCCGATCCGGCACACCCACCCGCCGGCTGCAACTTCGTGTCGCGGTGCCCTGTGGCGATGTCGATGTGCCACGAGGTGGATCCCGAACTCCGGCCGATGCGGGAATCGAGTGCTGTCGCCTGTCATCTGCATACCGGGAACAGCAGGTGACCTGCCCGGTTTCCTCGCGAATATCGAATAGGACGTGCATGACTTCTCAGGTGAATCACTGGATCGCCGGAACGGAGACCGGCGGCTCCGCCGCGCGCAGCTCCCCGGTGTACGACCCGGCCACGGGAATCGTCTCGGCGCAGGTCGTTCTCGGTTCGGCGAGCGACGTCGACGAGGCCGTTCGCGCAGCGCGAGAGGCGTTTCCGGCCTGGCGCGACGCGTCGCTCGCCCGTCGGCAGACCGTGCTCTTCGCATTCCGGGAACTGCTCAACCAGCGCAGGTCCGAGCTGGCCGGGATCATCACGGCCGAGCACGGCAAGATACTGGACGACGCGCTCGGCGAGGTCGCTCGCGGGCAGGAGGTCGTCGAGTTCGCCTGTGGCCTCCCGCATCTGCTGAAGGGCGGGTACAGCGAGAACGCCTCCACCCGGGTCGACGTCCACTCGGTGCGTCAACCGCTCGGTGTGGTGGCCGTCATCTCGCCGTTCAACTTTCCGGCGATGGTCCCGATGTGGTTCTTCCCGATCGCCATCGCATGCGGGAACACGGTGGTGATCAAGCCGTCGGAGAAAGACCCGTCGGCGGCGGTGTGGCTCGCTCGGCTGTGGGCCGAGGCGGGCTTGCCGCCGGGGGTGTTCAACGTCGTCCACGGCGACAAGGAAGCCGTCGACCGGCTGCTCGAACATCCCGACGTCCGGGGGGTGTCGTTCGTCGGGTCGACGCCCATCGCGCGCCACGTCTACGAGACGGCCACGCGGCACGGCAAGCGCGTGCAGGCCCTGGGCGGAGCGAAGAACCACATGGTGGTCCTTCCCGACGCCGACCTCGACCTCGCCGCCGACGCCGCCGTCAACGCGGGCTTCGGCTCGGCGGGGGAGCGCTGCATGGCGGTCTCCGCGGTGGTGGCCGTCGAGCCCGTGGCCGACGAGCTCATCCGCAAGATCGTCGAGCGGATGGCCCGCATCCGCACCGGCGACGGGCGGCGCTCCTGCGACATGGGCCCGCTCGTCACGGCCGCGCACCGTGATCGGGTCGCCTCCTACCTCGACGCGGGTGTGACCGAGGGCGCCACCCTCGTCGTCGACGGCCGCAAGGTCGAGCCCGACGGCGCACCGGACGGTTTCTGGCTCGGCCCCACGCTGTTCGACGACGTGAGCCCGACGATGAGCATCTACACCGACGAGATCTTCGGCCCGGTCCTCTCGGTGCTGCGCGCCGACTCGTTCGACAATGCGATGACGCTGGTCAACAGCAATCCCTACGGCAACGGCGCCGCGATCTTCACCAACGACGGCGGTGCGGCGCGGCGCTTCGAGGCCGAGGTCGAGGCGGGGATGGTCGGCATCAACGTGCCGATTCCCGTGCCGATGGCGTATTACTCCTTCGGCGGCTGGAAGGCGAGCCTTTTCGGCGACACCCATGCCTACGGCGCCGAGGGCGTCCATTTCTTCACCCGCGGCAAAGTCGTGACGACGCGCTGGGTCGATCCCAGCCACGGCGGCCTGAGCCTCGGCTTTCCCCGGAGCGATTGAGCGGAACCACTGAGTGCTGGAGGCGCAATGGAACTAGTGGACGACAAGGCCCTCGCCGAGTTCCGCGAGGAGGCTCGAACGTGGATCGCGGAGAATGCGCCCACCGAGCCACGCCCGAGCGACGACATCGAGGCCCGTCATTTCGACTGTGCCTGGCAGGCCCGCCAGTACGAGGGCGGCTGGGCAGGCGTCGCGTGGCCCGAGGAATACGGAGGCCGCGGGCTCTCGCCGCTGCAGCAGATGATCTGGTACGAGGAGATGGTGCGGGCGGGCGCGCCCAGCACGGGCAGTTTCACCGTGGCGCTCGGCCATGCCGGCCCGACGATCATCGCCCGCGGCACCCCCGAGCAGCAGGCCGAGTACCTGCCGAAGATCCTCAAGGGCGAGACCCCGTGGTGCCAGGGCTTCTCCGAACCCGGCTCGGGCTCCGACCTCGCCTCGCTGCGCACCCGCGGTGTGATCGACGGGGACGAGCTGGTGGTCAACGGCTCGAAGATCTGGACGAGCTTCGCCCACCAGGCCGACTACCAGGAGCTGCTCGTCCGCACCGATCCCGACGCCCCGAAGCACAAGGGCATCTCGTGGGTGATCCTGCCGATGGACACCCCCGGCCTCACGGTGCGGCGGATCAGGACGATCGACGGCAACGCCCACTTCTGTGAATGCTTCTACGACGACGTGCGCGTGCCGCTCGCGAACGTCGTCGGTGAGCTGAACGACGGCTGGCGCGTCGCGATGTCGACGCTGTCGTTCGAGCGGGGCATGGGCTATCTCGCCTCGCGCCTCACCGTGATCAACGAGGTCGACCGGCTCGTCGACGAGGCCCGCGGCCGCGGCCTGCTCCAGGACGCGCGGATCGCCGAGCAGCTCGCGTTCGTGCGGGCCGAGGCCACCGCCGTGCACGCGCTCGGCTACGACGGCGTCACCGGCACATCCCGCCCGGAGCTGGTGGCCACGGTCAACCAGGTCTTCAACGGAGAGCTCGGAAAGCGGATCGACCGGCTGGCCACCGACATCCTCGGAACCGACGGGCTCGAACGCGGTGGGTGGACCACCGGTTACCTCTCGTCCTTCCCAGCAACCATCGCCGGGGGCACGAAGGACATCCAGAAGAACATCCTCGGCGAACGAGTCCTGGGGCTGCCGCGATGATCGACCTCTCCCTCTCTCCCATCCAGTCCGACCTGGTCACTTCCGTGCGGGACGCCGCAGCCAAGGAGTTCCCGCTCACCGAGGGCGTGAACGCGGCCGTCAGCGGGCCTGCCCCGTTCGACGCAGCGCGCTGGAGCCGGATCGCCGAGCTCGGCTGGTTCTCCGTGGGCGTCACCGAGGACGGCGGCGGCATCGGTCTCGGCAGCCCCGAGGAACTGCTCGTCATGACGGAGCTGGGGCGCGCGGCAGTGGGCGGCCCGGTGGTTGGCACCGCGCTCGCCGCCCGGCTCGCCGCCGCCGCGAACCAGGTGGAGCTCGCCGGTGCACTGATGGCGGGCGAGCGCAAGGCCGGGCTGATCTCGGGCGCCTTCGCCGTGGATGCCGAGGACGGGGATCTGGCCGTGCGCATCACCGCCGAGGGCGCGGAGATCGTGGAGCTCTCGGGCGCCACCGCGGTCGAGTCGAACGATCCGCTGGCCACCGTCGTCCGGCCGGCGCGGACCCGCACGGTGGTGCAGGTGTCCGATCCGCTGGCCCTCTCCCGGCTGCGGCTGCTCGTCGGTGGATACCTGGTCGGACTGGCCGAGGCGGCCACCGACATGGCCGTCGGGTACGCGAAGACGCGGGAGCAGTTCGGCAAGGCGATCGGGACGTTCCAGGCCGTCAAGCACCGCTGCTCCGAGATGGTCATCAGGGCCTACCCCGCGCGGATCCAGCTCTCGGTCGGTGCCGTCCTGCTCGACAGCGAGATCAGCGGGAACGGCCGGCTCGAGATCGCCTCAGGGCACCTGCTCGCGCTCGACGCCGCACGCCGCAACGTCGAGGACAACATCCAGAACCACGGCGGTATCGGCTTCACCGCCGAGCACCCCGCGGGCGTGCTCGTCAAGCGGGTCATGGTCTACCGCCACCTCGGTGGCGACCCCGACGAGCTCGTGCGCGAGGTGCTGTCCGCCCCCAAGGCCGACGTCGCCTGACCCGAGCCCCACTCAGCGTAGAGAGGAACCCCCCATGACGGATCGCACCGTTCTGGTCACCGGCGCCGGGCGCGGCGCCGGTCACGGCATCGCGTTGGCGCTGGCCAACGACGGCGGCACTGTCGTCGTCTGCGACCTCGACCCCGAGACCTCCGACAAGGCAGCCGAGCTGGTTCGCGCCCGCGGCGCCAAGTCGATCTCGATCGCCTGCGACGTCTCCGACGAGTCGCAGGTCGCGGCGATGTTCGCGCGCATCGGCGAGGAGGTCGGGCCGCTCGACGTGCTGGTGAACACCGTGGCGTGGATCGACCCGCCAGGCCCGATCGCGGAGCTCCCGACGGACCGCTGGCACAAGGCGATCCGCACCAACCTCGACAGCGTCATGTACTGCACCCGCGCCGCGCTCGCGATGATGATCCCGCGCACGAAGGGCGTCATCGTCAACATCTCCTCGCTCAACGGCACCCGGGGCTTCCCGGACCGTCCGAGCTATGGCGCGACGAAGGCCGCGGTCATCAACTTCACCCAGACCACCGCCATGGAGAACCGGCAGTACGGGATCCGGGCCAACGTCCTCGTGCCCGGCGGAATCGAGGGCGAGCGCGTCCGGCTCCTCCGCGAGATGGCGGCGCAGCGCGCCAGGGAACACGGGGACACGCCGCCGCCGCGGATCTACCCCGACCCGCCGATGGAGATGCTCGACCCGGAGTGGATCGGCCGCTACGTCTCGTTCCTCATCTCCGAGGACGGCCGCCACATCAACGGCCAGGCGCTTGTGATCGGCGAGGCGCCGCGCTCGCCACTGCAGGCGATGTTCCCGGACATCTGACCGGACATCCACGCCCCTGATCTCGGCTGCACTTTTCCCACAGCCTGCCGCACCCGAAGGAGTCGTTCGTCGTGACAAGCACCCCGACCACATCGATCACCGGAAGCCGCTACCTTGCCGAGGCCCTGCAGGCGGGGGCCACGACGCACGTCTTCATGGTCCCGACCGTCGCCGTGACGGCGCTCGCCGAGATGGACGCGCTCGGCATCGTCGGCGTGATGACGCACGGCGAGAAGGCGGCCGCCTACATGGCCGACGGCTACGCCCGCGTGAAGCGCAGTCCCGGGTTCTGCTTCGCTCAGACGATCGGGTCGGCGAACCTCGCCGCGGGGCTGCGTGACGCATACATGGCGGGTTCGCCGGTCGTCGCGATCACCGGCGGCACCTCGCCGCAGACCCGCCGCAAGGGCGTGTACCAGGAGATCGAGGACTTCCCGATCTACGAAGCCCTGACGAAGTACAACATGCAGCTCGACGACGTCGCGCGGCTGCCCGACCTGCTCCGGCAGACCGTGCGCGAGGCCATGACGGGGGCGCCGGGTCCGGTGCACCTGGAGCTGCAGGGCGTCGTCGGCACGGTGCTCGCCGGCACGCTGGAGCTCGACGAAGCCGGCCGGGCGATCATGTCGGAGGAGCGCTACCGGGTCGCGCCGCCGTTCCGGGTGCGGCCGGAGCGGGCGGCGATCGCCGAGGCGGCCGCGCTGATCACACGGTCGCAGCGTCCGGTCGTGGTGGCAGGCGGCGGCGTGCGGATGTCGGGCGCGCAGGAGCAGCTCGCGGCGTTCGCCGAGAAGGCGGGCGTGCCCGTCGCGACCTCGCTGAACGGCAAGGGCACCGTCGACGAGCGCGGGCCGTACGCCGTGGGCGTGGTCGGTGCGTCCTCGCGCAAGTCGGCGAACCAGACCGTCGGCCAGGCCGACCTCGTGATCTTCATCGGGACCCGCACCGGCAGCCAGGTCACCGACGGCTGGCGGCTCCCGGCGCACGGCACGCAGGTCATCCAGATCGACATCGACCCCACCCAGCTCGGCCGCAACTACCCCAACGCCGTGTCGATCCAGGCGGACGCCGCGGAGGCCCTCGAGGCGCTCACGGAAGCCGTCTCCGGTGTGCCGGACGGCCGATCGGCCTGGTTGACCGAGACCGCCGGGTACGTCACGGCGTGGCGTGAGCAGGATGCCGGCCTGCTGGGCTCGACCGCGTCGCCGGTGCGGCCCGAGCGGCTGTGCCGGGAGATCACCGAGTTCCTCCCGGGCGACGGCGTGCTCGTCGTCGACACGGGCCACTCGGGCATCTGGTCGGCAAGCATGATCGACCTGCGGCCGGGCCAGACGTTCATCAGGGCAGGGGGAAGCCTCGGCTGGGCGCTTCCGGCGTCGATCGGGGCGAAGGCGGCGGCGGGCGACCGCACCGTCGTGTGCTTCACCGGAGACGGCGGCTTCTACTACCACCTCGCCGAGGTGGAGACGGCCATCCGGCACGGTCTCGCGCCGATCGTCGTGGTCAACAACAACGTGTCCCTCAGCCAGGACATGAAGATCTTCCAGAGCTCCTGGGGCGGCGCAGGAAAGATCACCGAGGCCGGCGACCGGATGTGGCGGTTCACCGACGTCGACCTGGCGTCCGTCGCACGCCAACTGGGCGCGTGGAGCGTGCGGGTCGACGACCCCGCCGATCTCGCGGGCGCGCTCAAGGAAGCCCAGCAGGCAGGCCGCGCCGCCGTTCTCGACGTCCGCACCGAGGCGGAGGCGCTGCCCGCGGTGCCGTTCGGGGGCCGCGACTTCTATGCCGCGGCGGACGAGTCGTGACCGGGACGACCGACCCCGTGACGAGCGCCGCGGACGAGGTCGAGCTCCCGGCGACGCTCGGGCGTACCGACCTGCCGCTCTCCGGTGTGCGGGTGCTCGACCTCACCATGGTGTGGGCGGGCCCGTTCGGCACCAAGCAGCTGGTCGACGCGGGCGCCCAGGTGATCAAGGTGGAGGGTCCCGGCCGCACCGACCTCGTCCGCAGCCTGACGATCCCGGACGACACCGTCGACCGGCCGTGGGACACGAGCCGCTACTTCCACGAGTACAACCGCAACAAGCTCGGCATCGCCGTCGACGTGCGGCAGGAGGCGGGCCGGAAGATCCTGCTCGACCTCGCCGTGCGGTCGGACGTGCTGATCGACAACTTCCGACCCGGCGTACTCGACCGGCTCGGGCTGGGCTTTGCGCGGCTGCACGAGCTCAACCCGCGGCTGATCGCCGTCTCGCTCCCGGGCTACTCCGGCTTCGAACCGGAACGGGCGCTCCCGGGATACGGGCCCAACATCGAGCAGATGAGCGGGCTCGCCCACCTGCAGGGATACCCGGGCGGGCCACCGCAGAAGTCGGGCATCTCCTACGGCGACCCGGTGGGCGGGCTGGGCGGGGCGGCGGCCGTGCTGACGGCCCTGTTCCAGCGCGAGCGCACCGGCGTCGGGACCTTCGTCGAGGCCGGGCAGCGCAACCTGCTCATGGGCTTCGTCGGCGACGCGATCGTGGCCCACCAGCTCGGTGCGAGCCTCACCCGCAACGGGAACCGCAGCCCGTCCTTCGCGCCGCAGGGGGTGTACCCGTGCGCGGATCCCGACACGTGGGTCGCCCTCACCGTGGCGGGCGACGAGCAGTGGCCGGTTCTCTGCGATGTGCTGGGGCGCAGCGACCTCGCGGCGGATCCGGAGCTGGCCACCCTGGCCGGTCGGCGGGCGGCCCACGACCGGCTCGACACCGAGATCGGCACCTGGACGCGGCAGCGCACCAACCGTGAGGTGGCGCAGGCGATGCAGGCCGGGGGGATCGCGGCCTCCGCGGTGCTCGGCCCGCGCGAGCTGGCCGACGACCCGCACCTGACGGCCCGCGAGTTCTTCCGCGAGGTGCGGCATCCCGACCTCGGCACCATGCGCCTGACCACGCCGACGTGGCGGTTCGACGAGGTCGAGGTCGGTCTCGCCCATGCGCCGTCGCTGGGTCAGCACAACCGGTACGTGCTGCGCGAGGTGCTCGGCTACGACGACGAGACGGTGGCCGAGCTGGAGGCCGCGGGCGTCGTCGCGACGCGGCCGGCGAACCGGTGAACGCGCCGGGAGAGGAGGTCCACATGAGTTCCCGACCATTACATGGGCTGTCCGTGGTGGAGCTCGGCGTCGGCACGGCCACCGCGCTGGCGGGCCGGATCATGGCCGGCTACGGCGCCGATGTCGTGAAGATCGAGCCTCCCGAGGGTGACCCCTCCCGTCGCCTCGGGCCGTTCCCGCCTGGCGCGGAAGGCCCGGAGACGAGCGCTGCATTTCTGCATCTGCACGGCGGCAAGTCCTCGGTCCTGCTCGATCTCGACGACGTCGGGAGCCGCGCCGACCTCGTCACGCTGCTGGCGGGCGCCGACGTCCTGCTGCTCGACCTTCCGCTCGCGGCGCGGCCGGGCCTCGGCCTGGAACGCACGGCATTGCGGGCGACCTACCCGCGGCTCGTGGCGATCTCGGTGACGCCGTTCGGCGAGTCGGGTCCGCAGGCGGGCTGGACGGGGTCGGCGCTCACCGAGTACGCCTCGGGCGGGCAGATGTCGTTGATGGGTGAACGCGATCGGGAACCGCTCGCGAGCTACGGGAACCAGGCCGAGTGCCAGGCCGCGCTGCACGTCTACAGCGCTGCACTCGCGGGGGTGCTCCTGCGGAATCGCGCCGGGAGCGGGCAGTACGTCGAGATCTCGGTGCAGGAGGTGGAGGCCAGCGCCATGGAGGCGCAGGGCCCCGTCGCGTACAACCACGACCCCCTGCCGGATGTGTGGACGGCGCGCTCGGGCAACGGGCCACGGACGGTCTGGTCCCAGTACGTCTGCAAGGACGGTTACGCCGGCATCTTCGTCAACCCGCCCAACCTGCCGGGCTTCTTCGCCGGCATCGGGCACCCGGAGTGGCTGTCGCGAGCGGCCGACGAGGAGTTCATGAACGGCGAGCTGCGGCAGTTCGTCACCGCGTGGTGCCGGGAACGCACGCGCCAGGAGATCTTCGAGACGGCGATCGCGACCGGAGCGCCGTTCTCCTACGTGGCCACGCCCGCCGACCTGCTCGGCTCCGAGGTCGTCGCGAGAACCGGGGTGTGGCGCGAGGTCGACCACCCCGTCGCGGGGCGGTTCCGCGTGCCCGGTCCGCCGGTGCGCGCCGAGGAGTTGGAGTTCGAGTTGCGCCGGGCCCCGCTGCTCGGCGAACACACCGATGAGGTGCTGCGGGGAGCGAAGGGAGCGTCGGCGTGAGCGAACGATCAAGCGGCGACAGCTGGATCACCGACGACATGCGTGCGATCGTCGGCCGCCCGTTCAACAAGATCCGCTCTTACCCGGTGTCGATCTCCGACATCCGCAAGTGGGCGATCGCTGTCCACTATCCCGAGGCACCACCGCGGTTGTACTGGGACGAGGAGTACGCGCGTGCCACCGCCTTCGCGGGCATCGTCGCGCCCGAGGACTTCAACCCGTTCGCCTGGATCTCGGCAGAGCCGGGGATGCGCGCCCGCCGTGCGGCGTTCGACGCCGACTACCTGGAGCGGGGTTTCGGCATCGCGGGACCCGGCCTGACGACGAACCTCAACGCGGGTCTCTCCACCGAATACGGCGAGCGGATGCGCCCCGGCGACGTCGTCTCGGGGCACTCGGAGGTCGTCAGCTACACGGAGAAACACGGCCGCATGGGGCGGATGTTGATCACCGTGATCCGCACCGTGTGGACGAACCAGAACGGTGCACGCGTCAAGCGCACCGACCAGACGTCGATCCGCTACTGAATCCCGAGGAGCTGCAGATGACGCAGATGCATCGTGTCGGGGCACCGTTCGACGTCGGCCACGAGTTCGAGCCGTTCGTCCGCGACTCGGGGTTCCCGTACTGGAACCGGTACGCCGCCGTGAACGACGAGTTCATCGACATCCACATGGACGACGAGGCAGGCCAAGCCGCCGGATACCCCACGGCCTTCGGGATGGGGAACCTGACCTGGGCCTACTTCCATGTGGCACTCCACCGCTGGCTGGGCGACGAGAGCCGGGTGGTGTCGCTGTCGACGCAGTTCCGCTCGGCCGTCACCCGCGGAACACAGGTCGTGGTGCGCGGCACGGTCAGCGCCGTGCGGGTCTCCGGCGTGGAGACGGTTCTGGAGATCGACATGCGAGCCGAGGACTCGAGCGGCAACCGGCTCGCCCCGGCCACGGCCGTGATCGCGCTCGCCTAGAACTCGAACCGGAGGTCCGAGATGGACAGTGCTCATTCCACCGGGGTTCATTCCACCCGGGTCCTTTCCACCGGGCGCTCGCTGCCCGTGCGCCCGCCGCGAGGTTCGGTTGCGCTGAGGGTCGGCGGAGCGGGCAGCACGTCGTCTCGGGTCGGCAGGGAGATGACTGTGCCGCAGGGAGACAGCAGTTCGGGGGACGTGCCGGCGCGACGCGCGGTCCCCGCCATCGAAAAGGCCGCGATCGTCCTCGACGTGCTCGCGACGACGGAGGAGCCGCTGAGTTTCAGCCAGCTCGCGGGGCGCGTTCCCATGGCGCGCAGCTCGCTGCACGACGTCTGCTCGACCCTCGTGCGCACCGGCCTCGCCGAGAAGAGCCCCGAGGGCCGCTACACCGTCGGCTTGAAGCTGGTCGAGCTGAGCCGGCACCGGTTGGCGTCCATGGAGCTGGTGCAGGCGTTCCAACGAATCACCCGTGCCCAGGGCGAGCCCGTCGAGACGATCGTGCTGGCGGTCCTCAGCGGATCCGACGTCGTGTACGTCTCGTTCATCAACGGCCGCCGGCCGTTGGCAGTGCGCTACGAGATCGGGATGCGACTGCCCGCGGCGTTCACAGCGTCGGGGAAGTCGATGTTGGCGACGCTGCCGACTGCCGCGGTACGCGAGCTCGTCGGGCGGCGCGCGCTCAACCCCAATGCGTCCGGCGCACGCAAGGGCATCCGCGAACTGCTGACCGAGCTGGACGAAACCCGCCGCCGAGGGTTCTCGATCGACGACGAGGAGACCGCACGCGGTATGGCGTGCATCGGGGCGCCGATCTTCGCGGCCGGGCGGCATCAGGCCGTGGGCGCCGTCGCGATCAGCCTCGTGAAGAGCGCGTCGAATTGGTATGACGAGGCCAACAGCGGCTACGTCCGGGGTGTGGCCGCGGCCGTCACACGCGAGTTGGGTGGCGAGACCGCGCAGTGGCGCGGGTTGGGATCGGTGAGCCTCTGATGAACATCGTCGTGCTGGTCAAGCAGGTGCCGGACACCTATTCGGAGCGCAGGCTCAGCCCGTCGGACGGCACGTTGGACCGGGATGCCACCGATGCGGTGCTGGATGAGATCAATGAGCGTGCGGTCGAGGCGGCTTTGCAGTTGAAGGAGAGTCACGGTGGTGAGGTGACCGTGGTGACGATGGGTCCGGATCGTGCGACGGATGCGATTCGGAAGGCGTTGTCGATGGGTGCGGACAAGGCGGTGCATCTGTCGGATGAGGCGGTGCACGGGTCGTGTGCGGTGCAGACCGCGCGGGCGTTGGCGAAGGTGTTGGGCACGGTCGAGGGCGGGTTCGATCTGGTCGTGGCGGGCAACGAGGCCTCGGACGGGCGCAGCGCCGCGGTGCCGGCGATGGTGGCCGACGTGTTGGGGTTGCCGGCGTTGACCCACGCCCGCGAGATCACGGTGGACGGTTCCACGGTGACGGTGCGCCGGGAGACCGACGACGGGGTCACGCACCTGAGCGCGGAGTTGCCGGCGGTGGTGAGCGTGAACGAGAAGATCAACGAGCCGCGGTATCCGTCGTTCAAGGGGATCATGGCGGCGAAGAAGAAGCCGGTCGCCACCCTGTCGCTGGCGGATGCGGGCATCGACCCGGCGGAGGTCGGGTTGGCCACCGCGCTGTCCGCGGTGGTCTCGTCGCAGCCCAAGCCGCCCAAGAGCGCGGGGGAGAAGATCGAGGACGAGGGCGACGGCGGCGCGAAGGTGGCGGCGTTTTTGGTCGCGCAGAAGCTCATCTGAGAAACCGGTTCGGCGAGAAGGGGAGAAGGCTCATGGCTGAGGTGCTGGTCCTCGTCGACCACCTCGAGGGTGAGATCAAGAAGGCGACGTTGGAGTTGTTGACCGCGGCCCGCGCGCTGGGTGAGCCCAGCGCGGTGGTGGTGGGTGTGGCGGGCACGGCGGCGAAGCTGGCCGGGGTGTTGAAGGAGCACGGCGCGGAGAAGATCTACGTCGCGGAGACCGACACGGGCGAGTTCCTCACCGCGGAGGTGGGGGTGTTGGCGTCGCTGGTGGAGTCGAGGGATCCGGCGGCGGTGCTGATCGCGGTGTCGGCGGACGGGAAGGAGATCGCCGGGCGGGTCGCGGTGCGCACCGGGAGCGGTCTGCTGGGCGACGTGGTGGCGGTCGCCCCGGACGGGGTCACGCATTCGGTGTTCGGTGGGGCGTTCATCGCCGAGGCGAAGTCGAACACGGGGCATCCGGTGATCACGGTGCGGCCGGGTTCGGTGGAGGTCGAGCCGGTGGCGGGTGCGGGGGTGGAGGAGCAGGTCGCCGTTCCTGCCACGGCGGGGCGGGTGGCCACGGTGACCAGCCGGGAGCCGATCACGGGTGGGGACCGTCCGGAGTTGACCGAGGCGTCGGTGGTGGTCTCCGGTGGCCGCGGTGTCGGGTCGGCGGATGACTTCGCCGTGGTCGAGGCGCTGGCCGACTCGCTGGGTGCGGCGGTCGGGGCCTCGCGGGCGGCGGTGGACTCGGGGTATTACCCGCATCAGTTCCAGGTGGGTCAGACCGGGAAGACGGTCTCGCCGCAGTTGTATATCGCGTTGGGGATCTCGGGTGCGATCCAGCACCGGGCGGGGATGCAGACCTCGAAGACGATCATCGCGGTGAACAAGGACGCGGAGGCGCCGATCTTCGAGATCGCCGACTTCGGGGTGGTGGGCGATCTGTTCAAGGTGGCCCCCCAACTGACCGACGAGGTCACCAAGCACAGGAGCTGACGTCGTCCCGCGACCAGAACTATCGGGATCCGATGGCTGAGATCGCTGTCGGGGGAGTCCAGTCCGCCCACCGCGCGGTCGAGCGGCGCCACAGGCCGGGCGGGACGAGGCGCACAGCCAGCGCTGTCAGGGCGTGAGCCACGGCGCTGTCGTCGGCGTTGCGTGCGTTGGACTGCCGGGCGGTGCGAGCGATGAGTTGAGTACGGGCACGCCGGTGCCGGTCGTACGCCGCGAGCGCTGCCGGTACGGCCGCCTCGCCCGCCAGGTGGTCAGCCAGCACGACTGCGTCCTCGATGGCTTGGCAGGCGCCTTGGCCGAGATCCGGTGTCATGGCATGCGCCGCGTCGCCCAGCAACGCCGTATGCCGGCGCACAAAAGCAGGGAGCGGGTCGAGGTCGACGATGTCGTTGTGCAGCACGCGCTCCGGACGCGTCGCATCGACCACCGAAGGGATGGGCTCGTGCCAGTGCGCGATCCGGCGGCGCGCCTCGGCGTGTTCGTCGTCGGAGCGCAGGCCCGGCCGCTCCGCATTGACGGTCAGGAACCAGTACACGCGGTGGTCGGTGAGCGGGAGAAGCCCGACCTGCTCGCCGCGTCCCAGGGTGATGCACTCCTGGACGGGCCACGCCGCGTCGGGCTCGGTCACGCCCCTCCACACGGTGCGGTGCTGGAAAACCGGCGCGGGATGGTCCGGAAAGAGCCGCTGCCGCGATGCGCTGTTGAGCCCGTCCGCCGCAACCACCAGGTCGGCCGTCAGCTCGTGAGGCTCGCCCGACGCGATGTACGCCGTCGTTGCCCCGTGCTCGTGGTCGGTGACCTCGACGACGTCGGCGCCGGTGCGCACCGAGCGTTGGGGAAGTGCACCGCGGAGCACCTCATGCAGCTGCGCGCGGTGGATCGCGAGGACGCCGACGTCATCGGGTCGGCCGTGGCGCAGCCAGCGACCGTCGGGTTGACGGATGTTGCCGCGCGAAACTGTCGGTATCGCGTGTGCGGACACGGTCGCCTCTAGGCCGAGTACGCCGAGGGTTCGAATGGCGTTGGGCCACAGCGTCAGGCCCGCCCCGACCTCGGTGATGACCGGCGACCGCTCCAGCACGGTGACGTCCCAGCCGATCCGGTGCAGCGCGACCGCGGCCGTCAAACCGCCGATGCCTGCGCCGATGACGACCGCCGAACGTGTCCCATTCCTGCCGGAAATCACACCTGCAGGCTAATGCGCGATCTGCAGCGTGATCATGGATGGCAGGGCCGGATCAGCGGCTCTTGGCCACGGTGAGCAGCACTGCGGAGTCCTCGATCGCATCGAGCGAGTGGCGGGCGTCGGGCACGATCAGGAGATCCCCCACGGCACCGTCCCAAGCAACGTCCCCGGAGCCGAGCTTCACACGCCCGCGCAGAACGTGCACGGTGGCTTCGCCGGGGTTCTCGTGCTCGTCCAGGCTGCTTCCAGCGGTCAGCGCGATCAGGGTCTGACGTAGGACGTGCTCGTGCCCGCCGTACACCGTCGTGGCGCTGCGACCGCTGGACGCCTGCCTGGCGATCTCGAGCTGCTCACGGGCGAGGGCAGTCAAAGAAATCTTCTTCATCGGTGCACCCTTCGGGACATGCGGGGTGGCGGCTGCCACACTCGCACGCCAAGTTCTACGCCAACCTGGCGGTCGTCCCAGGCAGTTGGCCCGGAAGGTGGATTCGAGCGGTCAGAGAACCGTCCCGGTGACCCCCGCGCCCACCCGCTCGCCGACCTCGGGCAGACCAGGCCGTCGGCGATCCGGACCCGGACGACGGCGTAGAACCCAGGCGCATCGGCACGAAGCTCCGCGACCGCGCACGGTGACCTGCCCGAGCTCGGGGCATCGCATTCTCCGGGTGACCCCACGCACCCGGCCCCGATCCATCACTCGTGGGCGGATTGAGTAGTCGCCATGGAAATGCTGCGTTGTTGTGTGCGAAACCGCCAAACCGGTCAGGATTGTTGGGTGGCATGCGGCGAGATTGGCCGCATCCGGTGTTCTCGTGGCGTGATCTGTGCGAAGCGCGAGGAGGTGGCGAGGCATAGTTGCTCAGGTGGATGTGCACGACCGGGACGATGAGGCGGCCGGATCGATTTCCAGGTCCGCCGATACGGCAGCTTCGGCACCCACTGGATTTGACCGCGGAAGTGGAGGTCGCCGGGGTTTCGGAAGATTTTTGCGGATGCTGGAGTGCTCACGGAACAGGATTGGTGGGCCTCGCGATGGCCGTCACCCACCAGGCGCTCGCGGACGGACAGGGAGACCGACGCATTTAGGTGAGCGAATTGATGAACGTGCGTGGGGTTCCTGCCGGACGTGGAGGCCCTGGAAGACAGCACAGGGTGGCACTGGTTGTCCTGGACAGCACGCTCGTCCTCGATCTGGCGATCCCGATGCAGGCGTTCGGCAAGGCCGTCTTCACCGAGCTGGGGGGACGAGCGAATCCGCCTTACGACGTCGTGCTCTGCGGCGAGGTGCCGACCACGCGCGGCGCCGAACTCGGTCCGTCATTCGGTGAGCTGGCGCCGGTGGAGGAGATCGCGACGGCGGACACCGTCGTGATACCTGGCTTGCAGGATCCGCTGACGGCCCAGGACCCGGCAGTGCTGCAGGCAGTCGGCGACGCCGCGAGGTCGGGTTCCCGGATGATCTCGTTGTGTGCCGGAGCGTTCGTCCTCGGGCAGGCCGGGCTGCTCGACGGCCGGCGGGTGACCACGCATTGGCTGTTGGCCGACGCGTTCCGCGCAGCGTTTCCCCGCACCGAGCTGGTGGAAGACGCCATCTATGTCGACGACGGACAGTTCCTGAGCTCTGGGGGCATATTGGCGGCCGCCGACCTGTGCCTTCACGTGCTCCGCTCCGATCTCGGTGCCGCCTACTCCTACGGCGTGGCCCGCCTGCTGATCCGCACACCGGAGGACGTGTCCCCGGCACGAACGGCCGGCCCGGCGCCCGTTCTCGGATCGGGCGACGCGCTCGCCTCCCTGCTCGACTGGCTGGCCGAGCACCTGCACGAGCACCTCGACCTACAACGCATCGCGGAACGTGCGCATCTCAGTACGCGAACGCTGCTGCGGCACTTTCGCGCCCATACAGGTTCGACCCCCAAGGAGTGGATCATCCGGCGCCGGGTCGAGGCCGCACGGGCCTTGCTCGAGGAAACCGATCTCACTGTGTCGCAGGTCGCCCACAACACCGGTTTCGGTTCCGCGGAGACGATGCGGCGTGCGTTCGCGGTTCGCGTGGGAGTCAGCCCCCGCGACTATCGCAGCGCCACCCGCGCCCGTTCCTGGTCGATTCCCCGGCTTCACCACGCACCATCCCCCGTCACAACCGCCGAGGCCGATGCGGATCATGAGACGGATACCCAGCACGATCAGGAGGGTGTTTGACCGGAGACGTGGCGTCGGGACGGCACGCCTTTCGGCATCCGCGCCGAGATCGATTACCGACTCGTTCGTGGACGCCGCGTCGGACGATCACCTGTAGGCGCGCGGCAGCGCGAACCTGATTCGTTGTCGGCTTCATGACCCACATCTGCGTCAACTCGACGCCCGCGGCGCGATGCTGTTGCCGCCGCCACCGGACATCGCTCGGGAGTCTGCCCACTCGAACACCTGGGCCAGATCAACGATGGCCTGTACCGGGCCGCCTGCCGGGCTGCTCCAGCAGCCGCGCAGCGGATCCACGTGGATCCGCCGGGCGTCGCCGACGATCGCCGGCGGGCGCCCGATCAGCGGGGATCATGCGGGCCTCGGTCCAGCTGGCCGCGCTGCGCGCCGCGGTGCTGGAGTGGGAGGCGCCAGGCCGGCGCCCGGTCCACAACACGACCCGCTCGTGGTGACCGGAGAGGGTGGTCGGCCTGGCGTCCTCGCAGGTACGAGCCTTGTGGCGCTCGCCGACCTGTGTCGCGGTGGTGGTGCCGACAGTTCGACGGATCCCAGCTGATCCGCCGGTCCGTCGCCGATGGCAACGGTGATCGACGCCGCAACCCATGGGGTTCTGGGCGCGGTCGCGTTACGAGCCGGCGAGCACCTCACGCAGCCGCTGGGCGAAGCCGTCCGGCTCGCCCCGCATGCCGTACTCGCCGCCCAGGAATCCGCCGTGGTCACCCGGGAAGCGGACGAGTTCGGCCCCGATCGCCTCGGCGAGCGCGTCCGCGCCGCGCGCCGCCATCGTCTGGCCGGAGGCCTCGCCGCGGGCCAGCACGATGCGCGTACCGGCGGCCCGCAGTGCGTCCATGTCGGGCCGGTAACCCGTGCAGTTGCGCAGATTCTGCCCGAGGAGGGCGTCGTCGCGGCTGCCGTCGTCCTCGACCGGCAGGCCGAACTGCGCGGGGTCGAGCGGTGGGAACTGGAAGCCGTCGGGCAGCTCCCCGTCGAAACCGACGATGAAGATGAACTTGGCCATCGCAGGCCCCAGCCCGTCGCGCTGATAGGTCTTGTGCATGTCCTCGACCGCCGCCGCGAACGCCTGGCGGTCACGCAGCAGCGTGGCCAGCGGGGGCTCGTGCGCGACCAACGTGTGCACCTGCTCGCCGTGCTCGGCCACCCAGGCCAGCGAGTTGACCGCGCCGCCACTGCTGGCGAGCACGTCGACCGGCTCGCCGCCGATCGCCTCGACGACCCGCCGCAGGTCGCCGGCGTGATCGCCCGGCGTGATCTCGCCGTGGCCGTCGGTGCGAGTGCTGCGTCCCGTTCCGCGGGGGTCATAGGTGACGACCGGGCGGTCGGTGAAGTGGCCGGCCAGCGTGGCGAATCCCGTCGCGTCCATCGGGGAGCCGATGAGCAGCAGGGCCCTGCCGTCGCCGAGGTGGCCGCGGACGTCATACGTGATCGTGGCGCCGGGTGCGTCGAGGGTGCGGGTGGTGATGGCGGCGGTCATGGGCCCTCCTGGGCGATCGGTTGGCGTGCAGCATGACGACCATCGGCATGTCCGGAACTCATCTGTGTGGGTCGAGATCGGTGCGACGGCTCACCCGTCCAGGGCGAGCCGATGTTGATCAGCGTTGACGGACACGAGGCCACAGGACGTCTCCGGCGCGCTCCGTTGTACCGGCCGGCGGGTACCGGATGGTTCCGGTCAGCACCCAGAGACTTGCCCTGCTCGCTGTGATGCCACTCACAGGACGGCGCGCGATGGTGGGTAGTGCTGCGATCGGGAGGCGCGCCGGTGCAG